>NZ_JBRFWR010000002.1:0-3090 GCF_052941655.1 Halobacillus sp. 12SKB | reverse complement strand
TACTTCGTTCAGTTACGTATTGCTAAGGTTAATAGGGAAACACGATAGAATCCGAACAGCACCTAAGAAATCAATAATCAACGTAAGGCGTTCCTCGATATGCTGGCGTGGTCGGAGGGAACTGATAACGGACGTCAGAAAACCAGAAATCATGGTTATGACGTCATTGTAGGCGGAGAGCTATTTACTGATTACTCCGATCACCCTCGCAAACTTGTCACGCTAAACCCAAAACTCAAATCAACAGGCGCCGGACGCTACCAGCTTCTTTCCCGTTGGTGGGATGCCTACCGCAAGCAGCTTGGCCTGAAAGACTTCTCTCCGAAAAGTCAGGACGCTGTGGCATTGCAGCAGATTAAGGAGCGTGGCGCTTTACCTATGATTGATCGTGGTGATATCCGTCAGGCAATCGACCGTTGCAGCAATATCTGGGCTTCACTGCCGGGCGCTGGTTATGGTCAGTTCGAGCATAAGGCTGACAGCCTGATTGCAAAATTCAAAGAAGCGGGCGGAACGGTCAGAGAGATTGATGTATGAGCAGAGTCACCGCGATTATCTCCGCTCTGGTTATCTGCATCATCGTCTGCCTGTCATGGGCTGTTAATCATTACCGTGATAACGCCATTACCTACAAAGCCCAGCGCGACAAAAATGCCAGAGAACTGAAGCTGGCGAACGCGGCAATTACTGACATGCAGATGCGTCAGCGTGATGTTGCTGCGCTCGATGCAAAATACACGAAGGAGTTAGCTGATGCTAAAGCTGAAAATGATGCTCTGCGTGATGATGTTGCCGCTGGTCGTCGTCGGTTGCACATCAAAGCAGTCTGTCAGTCAGTGCGTGAAGCCACCACCGCCTCCGGCGTGGATAATGCAGCCTCCCCCCGACTGGCAGACACCGCTGAACGGGATTATTTCACCCTCAGAGAGAGGCTGATCACTATGCAAAAACAACTGGAAGGAACCCAGAAGTATATTAATGAGCAGTGCAGATAGAGTTGCCCATATCGATGGGCAACTCATGCAATTATTGTGAGCAATACACACGCGCTTCCAGCGGAGTATAAATGCCTAAAGTAATAAAACCGAGCAATCCATTTACGAATGTTTGCTGGGTTTCTGTTTTAACAACATTTTCTGCGCCGCCACAAATTTTGGCTGCATCGACAGTTTTCTTCTGCCCAATTCCAGAAACGAAGAAATGATGGGTGATGGTTTCCTTTGGTGCTACTGCTGCCGGTTTGTTTTGAACAGTAAACGTCTGTTGAGCACATCCTGTAATAAGCAGGGCCAGCGCAGTAGCGAGTAGCATTTTTTTCATGGTGTTATTCCCGATGCTTTTTGAAGTTCGCAGAATCGTATGTGTAGAAAATTAAACAAACCCTAAACAATGAGTTGAAATTTCATATTGTTAATATTTATTAATGTATGTCAGGTGCGATGAATCGTCATTGTATTCCCGGATTAACTATGTCCACAGCCCTGACGGGGAACTTCTCTGCGGGAGTGTCCGGGAATAATTAAAACGATGCACACAGGGTTTAGCGCGTACACGTATTGCATTATGCCAACGCCCCGGTGCTGACACGGAAGAAACCGGACGTTATGATTTAGCGTGGAAAGATTTGTGTAGTGTTCTGAATGCTCTCAGTAAATAGTAATGAATTATCAAAGGTATAGTAATATCTTTTATGTTCATGGATATTTGTAACCCATCGGAAAACTCCTGCTTTAGCAAGATTTTCCCTGTATTGCTGAAATGTGATTTCTCTTGATTTCAACCTATCATAGGACGTTTCTATAAGATGCGTGTTTCTTGAGAATTTAACATTTACAACCTTTTTAAGTCCTTTTATTAACACGGTGTTATCGTTTTCTAACACGATGTGAATATTATCTGTGGCTAGATAGTAAATATAATGTGAGACGTTGTGACGTTTTAGTTCAGAATAAAACAATTCACAGTCTAAATCTTTTCGCACTTGATCGAATATTTCTTTAAAAATGGCAACCTGAGCCATTGGTAAAACCTTCCATGTGATACGAGGGCGCGTAGTTTGCATTATCGTTTTTATCGTTTCAATCTGGTCTGACCTCCTTGTGTTTTGTTGATGATTTATGTCAAATATTAGGAATGTTTTCACTTAATAGTATTGGTTGCGTAACAAAGTGCGGTCCTGCTGGCATTCTGGAGGGAAATACAACCGACAGATGTATGTAAGGCCAACGTGCTCAAATCTTCATACAGAAAGATTTGAAGTAATATTTTAACCGCTAGATGAAGAGCAAGCGCATGGAGCGACAAAATGAATAAAGAACAATCTGCTGATGATCCCTCCGTGGATCTGATTCGTGTAAAAAATATGCTTAATAGCACCATTTCTATGAGTTACCCTGATGTTGTAATTGCATGTATAGAACATAAGGTGTCTCTGGAAGCATTCAGAGCAATTGAGGCAGCGTTGGTGAAGCACGATAATAATATGAAGGATTATTCCCTGGTGGTTGACTGATCACCATAACTGCTAATCATTCAAACTATTTAGTCTGTGACAGAGCCAACACGCAGTCTGTCACTGTCAGGAAAGTGGTAAAACTGCAACTCAATTACTGCAATGCCCTCGTAATTAAGTGAATTTACAATATCGTCCTGTTCGGAGGGAAGAACGCGGGATGTTCATTCTTCATCACTTTTAATTGATGTATATGCTCTCTTTTCTGACGTTAGTCTCCGACGGCAGGCTTCAATGACCCAGGCTGAGAAATTCCCGGACCCTTTTTGCTCAAGAGCGATGTTAATTTGTTCAATCATTTGGTTAGGAAAGCGGATGTTGCGGGTTGTTGTTCTGCGGGTTCTGTTCTTCGTTGACATGAGGTTGCCCCGTATTCAGTGTCGCTGATTTGTATTGTCTGAAGTTGTTTTTACGTTAAGTTGATGCAGATCAATTAATACGATACCTGCGTCATAATTGATTATTTGACGTGGTTTGATGGCCTCCACGCACGTTGTGATATGTAGATGATAATCATTATCACTTTACGGGTCCTTTCCGGTGAAAAAAAAGGTACCAAAAAAAACATCGTCGTGAGT
>NZ_JBRFWR010000001.1:75000-4069864 GCF_052941655.1 Halobacillus sp. 12SKB | reverse complement strand
CCCCCGCAGCCCCCACCACTCAATAAAAGTCTCGAAACTGAGTCTTCAAGAAACCTGTCATATACTTAAATAATCGCGATTTGAAAATAATGGTTGATTTAAAATTCAGAAAAATATATAATATATAATCATTGATACAAAAAGGAGGTCACGATGATGAAAAAGCAACGTCTTCAATATAAAGACAACTTCATATCGATCGTGACTGAGAGCCTTTTGTTTATCTGACTTTTATGAAAACCGTATAGAAGGAACAGGGTCGCGTAGATACGTGCCTTTTTTTATGTGTGAAAGCATACGTCAAAGGACGTATGTCTTTTTTTGTTTGGATAGAAATCGGTTACACAACTGATTTTTATATAAATCAATGATTTTTTTAGAGGAGGAATCAAAATGGTTCACTACATGGAGAAGAAAGAATGGAACGAAGATTGGAAAGAGAGCGGTTAGCTACTGTTTTTGAAGAGAGGGTGGTAAATGATGTTTAGTGTATTGTTCAAGCTTGATTGGTTTTTTAAGATTTATTGGAAGCGTTACACATTAGCGATTATAGCTTTGATCGTTGTAAGTATGATTGATCTGATCCCTCCGAAACTAGTGGGGATCGCGATTGACGAAATACAATTCAATTCCTTTACGAGAGAACGTCTATTGGAATTGTTACTCATTTACGGGGGCATAATCATCGCGAGTTATACTATTTCCTACTTATGGGATTATACACTGTTCAGTGGTGCGATGATGATGGAGAGGACGATGAGATCCCGGTTGATGAATCATTTCCTACGGATGACACCTACTTTCTTCGGAAAGAACCGTACAGGAGACCTTATGGCGAGAGCAACGAATGACCTGAAGGCTCTGACGATGACGGCGGGTTTCGGGATCCTGACCCTGGTGGATTCGACGGTATTTATGATGATGATTATTGCTGTCATGGGTTTTACGATAAGCTGGCCATTGACCTTTGCGGCACTCATTCCTTTACCGATAATGGCTCTTGTCATGAAGCGGTACGGTAAAGTGATTCATAAGCGTTTTACCGAAGCGCAGGAATCTTTCGGAGAAATGAACAACCAAGTCCTAGAGTCCATTCGAGGTGTCCGAGTCATTCGAGCTTTTGTGCAGGAAAAGAATGATGAGCAGTCATTCAACAGGATGACCAAGAAAGTTTACGACAAAAACATAGAAGTAGCGAAGATTGATGCTCTATTTGAACCGACGATAAAAATATTGGTTGGTCTTTCTTATACCATCGGATTAGGGTACGGAGCGAATCTCGTGTTTCAAAACCAAATCACTTTAGGAGAAATGGTTTCTTTTAATGTTTATTTAGGGATGTTGATCTGGCCGATGTTTGCTGTAGGAGAACTGATTAATGTTTTACAACGTGGAAATGCATCCCTGGATCGCGTGCAGTCGACGCTTGATTACGAACCTGACGTGCAGGATCCTCCATCACCTGCTTTCATAGAAGAGCCGAAGCTCATTGCGTTTAAAGGGCTGTCCTTCCTTTATCCAGGGACAGATAAGAAAAGTCTTGATGACATTGATTTAACAGTGAAGCAAGGGGAGACCGTTGGAATTGTTGGAAAAACAGGAGCAGGTAAGACAACGTTGTTCCGTCAGCTCCTTCGAGAATATTCTGGGACTATGGGACGTCTTGAGGTCAATGGTGTTCCTCTAGAGCACCTTAGTCTTGATCAGACAAGATCCTGGATTGGTTATGTACCACAAGATCAAGTGCTGTTCTCAAAGACGATCAGAGAGAATATCCAATTCGGTAAACCGGATGCTTCCGACCAGGAAATTAACCGTGTATTGGAGCTTGCTCATTTTGCAGATGATATTCAACAATTGCCTAAAGGGCTGGACACTAAAGTCGGAGAAAGCGGAGTTACGCTTTCTGGTGGACAAAAACAAAGGGTTTCCATCGCTCGAGCGTTCATCATGGACCCTGAAATTCTATTACTGGATGATGCCATGTCAGCGGTAGACGGAAAAACAGAAGCTGAAATTCTTCAACACTTGAGAAGAGAACGGAAAGGGAAGACGACATTCATTGCTGCTCACCGACTTTCAGCCGTAACACATGCCGATCAAATTCTGGTCCTCGACGATGGAGCAGTTATCGAGAAGGGGACACATGATGAACTCCTTCAAAATGGCGGATGGTATCATCAACAGTATGAGCATCAACAGTTGGAAAACGGGGAGGTGGGGCGATGAAGAAATCGACTGAAAAAAAGTTGTTCCAGTATGCGTGGTTGTTCCGCAAACGTATATTCATTGGTCTATTTTGTTTAATCATCGCAGTCGCTTTAGAACTCACTGGTCCCTTTATCGCCAAAAGGCTGATTGATCAGCATATTATTGGAATTGAAAATCAATGGTTTCAGGTCGAATCAAAGGATGAACATACGGTTAGGTACAGAGAGGCCCTGTATAAACGTTCTGACCGAAGAGATGAATCGGATGAGGTTCTTCAAACTCGAACGATTTTGCAAGTGGGTAGAAGCTATTACTTCACGGAAGAACAAGTACCTATCGCTGGCAGTCGCCAGTGGAAGGACGGGATTTTGACCATTGAAGCGCCAGACCGTACGTATGAGGTAGGTGCTGAAGAATTAGAGCTACAGGAATTGTACAGCTTTTTTCTTCCTGAAATGAAGTCGATCTATTGGCTCCTCAGTTTATACGTAGGGTTATTGCTCATTGCATCTGTGTTTCAGTTTTCTCATACGTTTTTGTTGCAAAAGTCTTCAAACAGGATTATTAGAAAGATGAGGGATGACCTCTTTTCACACATACAGACACTGCCGATCCAATTCTTTGTTAATCAGCCGGCAGGTAAGGTGGTTGCTCGTGTCACAAATGATACAGAGTCGATCCGTGAGTTGTATGTGAAAGTGTTGGCGACCTTTGTTACGAGTTTCTTTTATATGGGTGGCATTTACATTGCCTTGCTGTTATTGGATTGGAAGCTGGCTCTTTTGAGCTTATTATTAATTCCGATTTTGCTAATTTGGATGAAGCTGTTCAAAGGGTACGCAGGAAGGTATAACCATGTCGTTCGTTCCACGGTCAGTGACATGAACGGGAATATCAATGAAGCGATTCAGGGAATGTCAATCATCCAATCTTTTAGGCAGGAAAAACAGACGTCAGCAGATTTTGAGAGCTTGAATGAGCGCCACTTTACTTACCAGAGGAAATTGATTCGATTAAGTGCTCTAACATCATTTAATCTTGTGAATGTACTAAGGAATCTTGCATTCGTAGCTTTTATCTGGTATTTCGGAGCAGGGTCCATAGGTCCTGAAGGTATCGTTACGGCCGGTGTACTTTATGCTTTCGTCGACTATCTGAACAGACTGTTCCAGCCGGTTACAGATCTGGTCAATCAATTGCCTCAGCTCGAAGAAGCCCGTGTAGCTGCAGGTCGTGTTTTCGAAATCCTTGATGAACATGGGGAACCTGTCGAAAATACACCGATTGAACGGTATAAAGGTGATATTCATTTTGATCAGGTAACGTTTGCTTACGAAAGAGGCAATGATGTGCTTAAGAATATTTCGTTCAAAGTGAATCCTGGAGATACCGCCGCTTTTGTTGGCCATACGGGTTCAGGAAAAAGCTCTTTAATGAATCTTTTATTCCGTTTCTATGACCCCCAGCATGGAACGATCCGGATCAATGGAAAGTCGACGAGCGAATGGTCGAAACAGCAAGTACGCAGCCATATGGGAATTGTCCTTCAAGATCCTTTTATCTTTAGTGGTACGATATTGTCGAATGTGACCATGAATGATGAGCGTATTTCCCGGGAAATGGCTATACAATCTCTGAAAGCTGTCGGTGCTGATCACTTTGTGGAGAAATTACCACAAAAATACGATGAACCTGTCACTGAAAAAGGGGATACTTTGTCGATGGGAGAAAGGCAACTTATTTCCTTTGCTCGAGCATTAGCTTTTGATCCTGCCATTTTAATCTTGGATGAAGCAACAGCCAACATCGATACAGAAACAGAGCAACTGATACAAAAAGCGTTGGAGGTATTGAAGGAAGGAAGAACAACTTTGGTGATTGCTCATCGATTATCTACCATTCAACAAGCGGACCAAATTTTTGTCTTGAATCATGGTACAATAATGGAACAAGGGACCCACCAGCAATTGATTGATAGCAAGGGTGAGTACTACCGTATGTACCAAATGCAGCAAGGAGCTGTTGGCATTGAAGCGGTATAGGTCTCAAAATTGCTGACATGGAGGCAAGTTTCATGCATGAGCAAGAATACGATAAGAAAGACATCATCGATGATGATCTGTATGAAGAAATAGATGACGAAGAATTATATGAACTTGTCCAGGAAGAGAAGAGAAATGCATATGAACGGGAAAGGATGGAGAAAGAACAGCAAAAAGAAAAACGTCCTTTTCCTAAGTGGATATTCTGGTTGATCGCTTTCATGATGGTGTTGAACATTGTAGCGGTTCTTCCGAATACATTTTCTATTCCAGCGATTGATTTCCTCATGACTTCTGCAAAACTTTCAACAGATGAAAAGGTGCAGACTTATAAGGAATCCGTGGTAGTCGTGGAGGCTGGTCGCAGCAAGGGGACCGGATTTGCTTTTACCGAAGATGGTTATATCCTCACTAACCATCATGTCATAGAAGACGAAAAGAGAATTTCTGTTGGATTTCCGGATGATGGGCTTTTTGGTGCGGAAGTACTTGCCTCTTATCCTGAAGTCGACCTTGCTGTCCTGAAAGTTGAAGGTAAAAATCTCCCTCATTTAGAACTTGCGGATGAAGCGGATTTTGAGGCAAGTGAACACGTGTACTTCATCGGGAATCCTCTGAAGTTTACGGGGATTGCCAATGAGGGGAATGTGATTGGCTATAAACAGTTGTCGGATTGGGATCAACAAGTGCTCATGCTCGATGCCCCGATATACCGGGGGAACTCAGGAAGCCCGGTCATCAATGATCAAGGGAAAGTGATCGGAGTGGTTTTCGCTACTCTACATGATGATAATGAAGGTCGGGTCGGTCTTGCGGTACCTATTGATTATTATTTTGAACAGAAACAAAAAGGAAACCTACCTTAGGTTTCCTTTTTTCTTGTCCGATGACATAGGACAAGTCGTCAATCATTCCTGTGGGTATATTCACCTAAAAATAAGACTTTGTCACCTAATATCGTTTCTTGTACACCATGGAAGAGTCTTAGGTCTTATTTTTTGAAATGGTTATTTAATAAAATGTAACCCCAATGAAGTAGACCGTCCAGGCGTAGTTCAGTAAAATGGTCATGGTCAAGGACAATACCTTTTTACCTGACCCAATTACGGCAAACTTCAGAAATATTGGTTGATACGATTTTGTAACACAATTGAAATAATCTTAAAAAAGACACCCAAAAAATAAAAGCCATAATCGAAAATATTAATAGGCTGGAGGTGATAAAGGTTGATCAAACGTCTTTTTCAAAAAGCAGATTCCTCCCTGGATGAACAAGTAGCTTCAGCCAAACAGGGAGATGATGATGCACGTAATGAAATGCTGAAACAGTATCAACCTTTCATCGCCAAAAGTGTTTCTGAAGTTTGTAAAAGATATATAGACCCTAAAAAAGATGATGAGTTCAGTATTGGTTTGCTTGCATTCAATGAGGCCATTCAATCTTATTCTTGTGATAAGGGAAGTTCATTTCTCTCTTTTGCGAGACTTGTGATTAAAAGGAAAGTGATTGATTACATTCGTAATGAACAAAAACGTGTACAAGTCACTTCGCTGGATGAGGATTTCCATGATGAAGAACAAATGGAAAACCCTGTAGAAATATCAGCGGCCAAGGAAAAGTTTCAATTGGAAACGGAAGCTTGGCACCGTAAAGAGGAAATTTTGGAATTTCAGGCCCAATTGCAAAAGTATAAGCTTTCATTTGATGAGCTGATTGATGCGTCTCCTAAACATAGAGATGCCAGAGAATCCGCTGTTCAGGTGGCAAGGCTCGTTTATGAAGATGAATTTTTATGTTCGCAAGTCATTGACAAAGGCCGTTTACCGATTAAAGACTTGGTCGATCGTGTCGATGTTAGTAAGAAAACCTTAGAACGAAACCGGAAATTCATCATCGCATTAGTTCTCATCCTGAACGGGGATTACGTATATCTTAAGGATTATCTGAAAGGGGTGGGTATGTGAAAAAAGGTATTGTCATGGAGCAGCAGAATGAATATATGATTGTCATGACCAGTGATGGCAAATTTCATAGAGCTGAGAAGATTAACCATGCAGATATTGGGATGGAAGTCCAATTCAAGACAGTTGATGAGCGTAAAGTTCTGCATCAATGGACTCAGGTTATGCGCAGTCACTATACGCGTGCAGCTGTTGTAGCCATTATCTTTTTACTGATGGTATTCCCTGTCTTTTCCTGGTATGGAAGCAATCAAGCGTTTGCTTATATGAATATTGATATTAATCCTAGTGTTGAACTTGAATTGAATGATCAGATGCAAGTCATAGATATGACTCCTCAAAATGAAGAGGCTGAAGAGATCGTTTCCTCTTTGAAGGATTGGAAAAAGAAAGATGCATCGGAAGTGACCTTTGAATTGATTGAATTGAGTCAAGAAAAAGGGTATGTCAATGATGCAAACCAAGTCCTGATCGGTATCAGTTATTTAAAAGAAGTAGTGGATCAAAATTACACGGAAGAGATAGAAACGTATCTCATGGGAAAAGCCACTAACATAAACATTGCTACCTTTTTGGTTCCAGAGGATTTAAGAAGAAAAGCTATGAATCAAAAGGCCTCAGTTAATGAAATGGTTGCAGACAGAATAAAAAATGAAGAAATGAATCAAACAGGAGATTCCGAATTGCCTGTTCATATTGAAGATGATGATCGAGAAATTATTCAATCCTTTTATAAAGAAGACTCATCTGAAGAAAAACAACGGGAATCGCTTGATTCTGATACGAATTCTGATACGAATTCTTTAGTTCCACCTGCTGTTGATGTGAAGCCAGCAAATCAGGTTTTAAAAGACCGTGGATTTGGCCAAACAGGTCAAAAAGGAAAAGACAAAGCTCCAGGTCAGTGGGTTAAAGAGAAAGAACAGTCTGGTCAAGGAAAAAAGCAGCACATAGAAGATAAACACAGCAAGAAAAAGCACATAGAAAAGAAAGACAACAAGAAGAAACATATAGGAAAGGATAAGATTAAACACATAGAAAATAAAAACGAGCGAAAAGAAGAAAAGAAAGTGAACGATAAAGATCGGGAAAAAACTGAACGACCTTCTCCTAAACCTAAAGAGAAAGAAAGAGGAAAACAGAAGGATAAGGATTCCGGTTCAAAACATAAACAAAAGAAAGATGACCGAAATAGAGGGAAAGGCTCGAACGGAAAAGAGAAACCTTCTCGCGGAAACGGAAATTCATCGAATGGAAAGCACTCCTAGACAGTTAGGAGTGCTTTTTTGTTGAAGAGACAGGGAGTATAAGGGTATCGTGTAGAAAAGGAGGAGTAATGATGAGTAAAGCTTATATAGGCGTTAAGAACGGGAGACTTTCTGACTGCCCGAATTCTCCAAACTGTGTCAGTACTCAAACAGATCAAGAAGAAAAGAAAATGACATCCCTGACATTTTCTAAGGACATGGAGACTACAAAGTCCTTGATTAAAGAGATTTTAAGTGAGAGGCAAAGAACGACGATTGAGACAGAGAACGAGAATTACATCCATGGAGTGGTTGAATCAAAGTGGATGAAATTCAAGGACGATGTCGAATTTTATCTTGATCAGAAAGAAGAGGTCGTGCATTTCAGGTCTGCTTCAAGAGTGGGATATTCCGACTTTGGAGTCAATAAAAAACGAATGCAGGCCATCTCCGAACATTATGAGTCCATGAGGAGAGAATCCCTATGACGTTTGATTATCAAATAGCTGTCATAGGTGGCGGTTCAGGTGGCTTAACGGTAGCAGCAGGCGCAGCGAGTTTTGGTGCGAAAGTTGCTCTTATTGAACGGAAAACCGAACTTGGTGGCGATTGTCTCCATTATGGATGCATGCCTTCAAAAGCATTGATTCAAGCGGCTAAAGAGGTGAAAGAGGCCGCTCAATACAATGAATGGACGCAAGAAGATTATAGTCGTTTGTTTAAGTCAGCGATGGAACGGGTCGCAAATGCTTTACAAGATGTTCAAGAGCATGATTCAAAGGATCGTTTTATCAATCTTGGTATTGATATTTATGAAGCAGAAGGAACATTCATAAATGAACATACTTTGCAGGTAGGGGAAGAGACGATTACAGCGAAACGTTTTGTCATAGCTACTGGATCCTCTCCTGCAATCCCTCCGATTGATGGTTTGGATAAAGTGAATTACTTAACAAATGAAACCATTTTTTCACTGAATCAGAAACCTTCATCCATGGTAGTCATTGGTGGAGGAGTGATCGGAGTGGAACTGGCTCAGGCGATGAGTCGTTTAGGTGTGGATGTAACAGTGATCGAAGGCAGTGAACGGATTCTATCTAAAGAGGATAAGGAAATCGCAAGCATATCTCAACGGTTATTATCTGAAGAATTGAATATTTTAACGAGTGCAAAGGTTGAACGCGTGGAGAAAAGCGGGGAGCAGGTTCAGGTTCATTATATGAAAGATGATGCTCCAAACAGCATTACGGCAGATAACATACTTGTAGCGGCTGGTAGAAAAGCGAATATTGGAGAGCTTGGGCTGGATAAGGCCGGTATTGTAACTGAAAAAGGTTCGATCCAAGTGGATTCAACTTTAAAAACCAATAAAAAACATATTTACGCAGTAGGTGACTGTAATGGATCAATGCCTTTCACTCATGTCGCAGGAATGGAAGGGAAAATCGCCGTATCTAATGCTGTTCTGGGTCTTTCCAGAAAAGCTTCTTATGAAAAAATTCCATGGGTTGTCTACTCAAACCCTGAAATTTATCATCTCGGATTGACAGAAGAAGAAGCGCAAGAAAAGTATGGAGAAGACTTGTTAACCTTTAAAACAAAATTAGCAGACAACGATCGCTTTATGGCAGAGCGGAAAAAAGAGGGACTTGTAAAAGTTTTGACAACGGGCCGTGGGAAAATCGTAGGGGCTCATGCGATTGGTGAAGGAGCTGGAGAATGGATGCAGGAAGTTGGGACTGTTCAGGCACTCAATAAAAAGTTTCAGAGCATCTCAAATGTTGTACACCCATACCCTGCTAAAAGTAACGTCGTCTCTCAAACCGCAGACCTATATTGGAGAGAGAAGCTTTTCGGAAGTAAATGGAACGACCTCATTCGTTGGTATGTGAAAAAATTGAGATAAGCAAGGATAAAAAATGCGTAGAGACAAAATCTCTACGCATTTTTTATTTCCGCTATTCTTTATCTTCATGCAGATGCTCGTCCTGATTCCCCATTAAACCATAGAAAAACATATGGGTGATTTCTTCACTTAATTCCGGTAAAGAATGATCGAAGAGGTCTTCCTTCGACTGCATCGCCTGATAGTACATTTCTATATAGAACATGATAGAGCGAAAAGAAATGTCCGGATGAACGTACCCTTGCGACTTTCCTTGTTCCACGAGCTCCATTAGTAAAGGAACCGCGTCTTTCTCTGTGAACGTTTGAATCATCTCTTGCAACTCAGGCTGGTCTCTCATCACTGTTTGTAGAAACCCCGGGTCCATATGGAGGATGTTTTCTTTTTTATCTTGAATAACAAATCGAATCTTTTTTTTGAAGTCCATATCCTCATTGTGCACGACGTCTCGAAAACGGTCCAATCGTTCGTAAATGAATTTTTTGACCGTCTCGAATAAGAGTTCATCTTTGCCGCCAAAATAATTATAAATGGTGACTTGAGAAACTTGTGCTTTTTTTGCAATTTCCTGGATGCTGACTTTCTGCACCCCATATTCTGAAAACAACTTCAGGGAGGCGTTCAAGATATTTTGCTTTTTGCGTTCTTTTCGTCTTTCAAATCCGTTCATTGTCCACACCTCTTCTTAAACCATCATACACGAAGTTATGAACCGATTCAATTCATACATTTCATTTCTGTACACCTTTTACTTGATCAACTCCATCTTCCACAAAAGCTCCCTTCTCTTGAAGACTCAGTTTCGAGACTTATTTTGAGTGGATGGGGGCTGCGGGGAATAGCTCGCTTTCCGCGGGAGCGCGGTGAGCCTCCTCGGACTGCGTCCTGTGGGGTCTCACCATGCACTTTTTTCCTCTTCGATATCCGGTTCCGGCGCCTAGCGGCTAGTGAGACTTCCCTCGCTTCTGTACGATAAGTCAACATCGAATCACTCCGTTCTTCGTGTTTCCTTTATCTCCGTCAGCTCAGTCCAGTCCATACGCCGCTGATCGAGGCGCCTGCACACTTAAGTTAGGAGTCTCGCCATTCCCCTCCGCCCACTTACTGGTAGAAATTCTCGAAACTATCTTCCAGCAATAGGAGCTTTTATGGTTGAGAATCCTATATCAACGCGGTTTAAGCAGGATTTATAACAGTTTTAGGCAAGGTAATGGGGGATTTCGAGAACCTCATATGGCAAAGGGGCGGAGGGAAACGGTGAGACTCCTGTGGGAAGTGCGTGGTAGATGAGACCCCGCAGAGGGTTAGCTCGAGGAGGCTCATCACTCGCCCACGGAAAGCGAACCTTTTCCCGTAGCCCCTAAATCCACACAAACATTTCGAAATCGAGTCTTCCACAATCCTGCAATTTAGTGGAATAACTTTTTAAAAAGCTAGACAAGAAGGATGGAGGTTGAGTACGATGAAAATGGTTGAACGATCATGATGAAGAGAGGAAGATAAGATGTCAAAGCTTGATCTTACTCAGTATGAAAAGAAAATGATTGTTAGAAACATGCAGGATAAAGATATTGAACAGATTTTCAGATTACAAAAAGTTTGTTTCCCTGACATGGATCCATGGAAAAGGGAGCATCTGGAGAGCCACTTGACGCATTTTGCCGAAGGGCAGTTTGTTGTTGAGTTTGATGGAAAAATTATTGGAAGTTGTTCAAGTTTGATTGTTAATTTTGATGAATATGATGATAAACATACGTGGGATGACATTACAGATGAAGGGTATATAACGAATCATGACCCAGACGGGTACAATTTGTATGGAATTGAAGTGATGGTTCATCCTGAATATAGAGGGATGAAAATAGGAAGGCGTTTGTATGAAGCAAGGAAAGAATTAGCCCGCGAGTTGAATTTGAAGAGTATCATCATCGGAGGGCGTATACCTAATTATCACAAACATGAAGATGAGATGACGCCACGTGAATATGTGGAGGAAGTCCGCAACCAAAACATTTACGATCCTGTCCTCACCTTCCAAATCATGAATGGCTTTACTGTCATGCGGATCAATCCGGATTATCTACCCGATGACGAGCAGTCTTTAAAGTATGCGACACTGATGGAATGGAATAATATTGATTATCGTGCTCGTACGAAGCGCTATTTCAAGACGAGTCATCCAGTAAGAATCATGGTCATTCAATATATGATGAAAAATATTGATTCCTTTGAAGAGTTCGTGAAGCAATGTGAATATTACGTGGACGTCGCTGCTGATTACGGATCTGATTTTGCAGTATTTCCCGAAATTTTCACCACGCAGCTCATGTCCTTCTTAGAAGAAAAAGTGCCGTCTCAAGCCGTGCGTAAATTGAGTGCCTACACCGAAGACTATATTGAAATGTTCACGCACCTTGCTGTGAAATACAATGTGAACATCATAGGTGGGTCTCATTTTGTGGAGGAAGAAGAGCAAATTTATAACATATCATACTTATTCAGACGTGATGGTACGATAGAAAAACAATATAAAATTCATGTAACACCTAACGAGCGGACCTGGTGGGGAATTCAGCCTGGAGATGCGGTCAAAGTCTTTGATACGGACTGTGGCAAAATTGCGATTCAGATTTGTTATGATATTCAATTTCCTGAGCTCGCCCGCTATGCGGTCGATCAAGGAGCGAACATCATCTTCGTTCCGTTTTGTACAGATGATAGACAAGGTTATTTACGCGTCCGTTATTGCGCCCAGGCCCGTGCAGTGGAAAACCAGGTCTATACCGTTATTGCAGGTACAGTAGGAAACCTGACACAAGTGGAGAATATGGATATTCAATATGCACAATCAGGCATTTTCACACCATCTGATTTTGAATTTGCCCGTGACGGGATCATTGGTGAATGTAATCCCAATGTGGAAACGGTCGTTGTTGGAGATGTTGATTTAGAAATACTGAGAAGACAAAGGAAGTCAGGAACTGTCCGGCAGCTACGTGACAGACGCCGGGATTTATTTGATCTCCGATTTAAATTAGCTACAGAAGAAAAGCCAGAACGAACGTAAGGGAGGAATGTTTTGTGTTGGACAGACAAGTAGCTATTGTGACAGGAGCTTCCCGTGGGATTGGAAAAGAAATAGCTTTTCAACTCGCTGAAAAAGGGGCCTATTTATCAATTATAGGAAGCTCTGAGGAAATTCATCATACGAAGGAAGAATTAGAAAAGCAAGGCTACACCAATGTATTGGCGTATACGGCTGATGTAAGTGATGAAAACGAAATTGACCAGGTTGTGGAAGGAACCAAGAAGGCGTATGGCAAAGTAGACATACTTGTTAATAATGCGGGTATTGGAGACTTCAAACCAATTGAAGAAGTAACAGTAGAGGAATGGCGTCGGACGTATGATATCAACGTACAGGGCGTATTTCTCGCAACCAAAGCTGTTCTGCCTATCATGAAATCGCAAAAGTTCGGTACCATCATTACGGTGGCCTCCGATGTTTCTCGATATACAATTCCAGAAGGTGGGGCCCTTTATACGTCTACAAAATATGCGGTTCAAGGGTTTATGGGATCGCTCGCTCAAGAAGTGAGAAAAGATGGCATCCGGGCAGGTACGATTAATCCAGGAATGGTGGATACTTATTTTGCAAATGGGACACAGGGAGATCCTGAAAAAACGGAATGGCTCAAAGTTCATGATATTGCGGAAGCTGTTGTTTATATGGCGCTCGCGCCTAAACATATGGTTATTGATGAAATGCACCTGCACCCACTTATCCAAGATTACCCACGCGTATAAATGGAAAATAAAAGAAGACCAGGTCATCCAGAAATTGGATGACCTGGTCTGTCTATTTATGTGAAAAAACTGGGTTGTAGTGTTGTCGCTTGGGCATGATCGATATAGCTTAACAACGCTTCGTGAGATTTGAGCATTTCACTTTGTTGACTCGGGTAGTAAGCCGAGTGAAGGAATGTCTCGATCTTTTTAGAAAGGAATTCATCCTTTGTGCGTACCATAAGGACAAGCAAGTCGTCCCACTGGCCCCAAATCATGAAATGCAGGGCTTTGTCGTAATCATAGTGACTCATTGTATGACACTTCCTTTATGAAAGGAGTGGTCTTATTATCCCCGTGAGCGTTCTTGCTCAATCAGAGAGTTCGTCACAGTTCTGGAAATCCCGACACATTTTTGCTTTTTTCTTCCGCAAAGCATTGGAAATTTTGTTATGATAGTATGGAAAAGTTTTGCTTTTGACGGAAGGAGTCTTCGTGATGTCAGAAAAAAATCTTCTTTATGCAAATGTGGGGTGTGTCGGCTTATTCGCATTGTTATTATTCCTGAGCTTTGTAACAGCAGAAGCTGATGCGACCCAACAGGTGATGATTCTCATTTCGGAAATCATCGGAGGAATAACCCTGGTTGTTGCCATTCTTTCTCTTTTTTACATAAAAAGTGATCAACGGTATCTCCCCATATCCGTTGTATGTTTTTTAGTTCCCTGGTTATTGTATGGAATTGGGTATGAAATAGGATTTAATGCTAAAACACCTTACACGTGGATATGGTTTATCGGTTTATATATCCTTCTTATTACTGGCTTTATCTTTATTCGAATCGGTTATAAAAAAGTCGAAGGGCATTACAAGCTTGTTTCTGCTTTCCTATTATTTATTAATGGTATTTTTTTCGTTTATTTAATTTTCATTCAAATATGGTGGAGCATCCCGTTTTTGAATAGTTAATCCTCAGTTCTTTTTCAACTGAGGATTTCTTTTGTATCATACATATTCCTGTTTTTAGCAATCGCATATTTGCCTTCCAACCACACATACTAACCGTAAACATGGATGGAAGGAGGTTGAATCTCATGAAAATCAAAGTATTAGCCATCGGTCTGTTGGCAGCTGGATCTCTTGTGGCCTGCCAGGCAGAACAAGAAGCTGGTGACAATGGCAACTACAACGGAGTGGAAAATACAAGCTTTGAACGTACTGCTGATGACATGTCTGAAAATGGTCAAAAAGCGAACCAGTATGACAATGATCGCGGAATGGTTCATAACACGAATTACAAAGTAGCCAAGGATGCAGCAAATCGTATCGAAAAGAATGTCGATGGCGTAGACCGTGTTTATGTGTTGAAAACACGTGACAATGCCTATGTAGCGGCAGAGCTTGATAATCCAAAGGGAGACAAGAACGAAGTCTCTGATGAAATGGAAAAGCAAATCAAAAAAGCGGTTAAAGCATCAGATCAGGACATAAACAATGTTTATATCTCAACAAACCCAGATTTTGTTGACTTAACGAACAATTATGTAGAAGATGCTCAAAATGGTGAACCAGTCACAGGATTTTTCCGTGAATTCGGAGAAATGGTCGACCGGATTTTCCCTGACCAACGCTCATAATAAAGAAAAGTCAGGACCCTTTAAAGAGGTCCTGGCTTTTTCGCTTTTAGAATCATGAAATTCGGCTTTGTTGACACTTTTTGAAAGCCATCTGGATGAACCTCCTTAAATTCAGGCGTAGGTTTTGGTTCACTGAGTTGAATGAAATGAAAATGATCGGTCACAGCAGAAATCATCTCCTCAAGCGGACGCCTGTAAAAAGTCATCGGAACTTTTTCTCCGTTCACCGTCCATTCTTCCTGAAGTTGCTGGCAGGCATAATAAGTATCCACATCATGGTTCATATAATCCATGAACGGATGATGGGTAGAGAAAAGGAAGGTGCCTCCTGGTTTTAATGTACGATAGAATTCCTGAAAAATGGGTTTCCAGTCTTTTATGTAATGGAGAGTGAGTGAACTGATAATAAAATCCAAGGATTCGTCATTCATTGGCAAAGGATTCATTAGGTCGTGAACGAAAGCGTTGATCCTGGCATTTCCTGTTCTCCGCTGGGTTGCGGCAATCATCGAAGGGCTGAGGTCAATTGCTGTTACGTCTGCCCCGTGATCCGCCATGTAACGCGCATACCATCCTGCTGCACAACCAGCATCTAAGACTTTTTTTCCTTGGAGTTCTGGAAGCAGGTTTACCATGGCAGGGCGTTCGAGATAAGCATTGTAGGGCTTTCGGTCAACGTCAAATTCATAATGAGAAGACAAATGCTCATAGGAGTGAAAGACATTCTTTTTCATACAAAAACTCCCTTCTGTAGCTTGGTTCATTCAGTGTACCTCAAAAAAAGGTTGAAACTCTAATAAAAAGCGTATAATCATTTCTGGAGTATAAGTGACTAAATCGTTCAAATGGTCAGGTGATAAGAATGAATATGGACAGAAAAGAAGAAATCCGCGAAGCCGCCCGTCAATCTTTTTCCTTCTTTGGCTAAAAGGCTACAACGATGGACCATGTCGCCAAAGCTGCATATGTAGGAAAAGGGACGATTTATAATTTCTTTCAAAACAAGGAAGAATTGTTTCAGGATATCATCGCAGAGCTTCTGTTAGAGATGAAGGGAAAAGCGGAATCTGTTATGGATGACGAGCGATCGCTGAAGGAAAATGTACACTTAGCACTTATTGAGCTTCTTCAATACCGTAAGAGCCACTAATTGACGGTTAAACTCGTGTATGAAGCCCTGCAAAATGTAGAGGCTTTAATTTTGGATTATCTAAAGGATAAAATAATAACAGCTGTAGCAGAGGGAGATATTCGCGAATGTGACCCGGAAATTACGGCCTTTGTGATGTTGAAGTTATACACGGCACTAATTATCGATTGGGAAGAAGGACATGATCCTTTACCCAAGGAAAAGATCCTTCATTTATTTGATGATTACGTGTTCAAAGGATTATCACCCGAATGATGGTCCTCTTTTTTGAGAGAAAATGACCAAATGAATAATTTAGTCATATGTTATTAGGAGGTAGGAAAATGAGTGGTTGGAAGCTTTGGATCTCAGAGTGGAAGGATTTCACTTTAATGTGGCAAAATGCTTCTATTTTAACAGGGTTCATTTTTGGAGCTTCCGTACTAACGATCATCTATTTTATATTGAAAAATCAAAAACAGAACGTTTCCTTTCAGGAGGAGGCAGCCTAAAAAGAGAGCGAACTGCTCTCTTTTTTTGTTCAGGATCTCCGGGGAATGGTCGTCATTCAAAATCCTTCCGCGTCCTTGGGATTAAAAGCCGGCTGGTCAAACTATTTTTTCAGTGAAACGGATGGAAGAGGGTGACATCTATCCAGCATCTGTTCTGGTAAAATGGGAAAAGAGGGGGATTGGAAAAATGATTAGAACGGCAGAGGCCTTTGATGCAGCAGCTTATCGAAATCTTATCGGGCAATTGGAGTCAGAATCCGATTTCTTATTATATGGCAAAAGTGAAAGAGAATCCACGATCGAACAAGTGGAAGGTTTGATTCAAAAAATCGAGAAGGAAGAAAACTCTACGATCTTTCTATCCGAATTAAACGGGAGAGTCAACGGGCATGTGACGGTTTTTGGTGGAGGTGCTCCAAGGAATTTACATGCAGCAAGCATAATTACAGGAGTATTAAAGGACTTTTACGGCCAAGGAGTCGCTCAAGAGCTTTTCCATCATTTGTTTCAATGGGCAGAAGAAAAAGGAGTGACGAGGCTTGATCTTACGGTTATGGTTCATAATGAAAGAGCTGTCCACTTTTATGAACGCATGGGTTTTGAAAAAGAAGGCGTGAAGAGAGAGTCCCTGATCATCAACGGGAGTCCCATCGACGAGTATGTCATGGCTAAAATTCTAGTATAGAGGACAAGAAGATGGACTGAACCTTCATGTTCGCTGCTTTACCCTCATATAGTAAGATAAGCGAAATCGAAGGAGGGGGCATCTTTGAGACCAGATGACCAAAAGAAGCTCGAATATGCGATCAGAGAAATTACGGAAATCGCTAAAGGTTTCGGGCTTGATTTCTATCCAATGCGTTACGAAGTCTGTCCTGATGATATTATTTATACATTCGGAGCGTACGGGATGCCGACACGCTTTTCCCACTGGAGCTTTGGAAAGCAATACTATAAGATGAAGCTGCAATATGACCTCGGATTAAGCAAGATTTATGAACTTGTCATTAACTCGAATCCTTGTTATGCTTTTTTGCTGAACTCCAATAGTTTGATACAAAATAAGCTGATTGTTGCCCACGTCCTGGCTCACTGTGATTTCTTTAAAAATAATGCCCGGTTCCAGAATACGAAGAGGGACATGGTTGAAAGTATGGCCGCGACGGCGGAGCGAATCGCTACTTACGATAAAATATATGGCAAACATGAGGTTGAATCATTCCTTGATGCAGTCCTTGCTATTCAGGAGCACATTGATCCATCTTTGGTTAGACCGAAACTTGCCTGGTCCATGGATGAAGAAGAAAGTGAAGAAAAACCGATTCATACAGAATATGATGATATTTGGAAGATTGATGAATCCTCTTCTGAAGAGCAGCCAAGGTTTAGAAAGAAAAAGAAATTTCCACCAAGACCTGAGAAAGATTTGTTGCTCTTTATCGAACAGTACAGCCGTGAACTTGAGGACTGGCAGCGGGATATCTTGACGATGATGCGGGAGGAAATGTTGTATTTTTGGCCGCAGTTGGAAACGAAGATTATGAACGAAGGGTGGGCTTCTTACTGGCATGCGCGAATTTTAAGGGAAATGGATTTGACGAGCGATGAGTCCATTGAATTCGCCAAACTCAATGCGAGCGTTGTGCAGCCAAGTAAGACCCAGTTGAACCCGTATTATCTAGGGTTGAAGATTTTTGAGGATATTGAAGATCGGTATGACAATCCGACGGAGGAAATGATCAAGCATGGGGTCGAACCGGGTTCAGGAAGAGAAAAAATGTTCGAGGTTCGCGAAATCGAATCTGATCAAAGCTTCATCCGTAATTATTTGACCAAAGAACTAGCTCGAAGAGAGGATTTATACCTTTTCCAAAAACAAGGTCAAAAGTATAAAATAACCGATAAAGATCATGAAGCCGTCCGCGATCAACTTGTCACCATGAGAGTAAACGGAGGATTCCCGTATATCACTGTCCAAGACGGCGATTATGTGAAGGGCGGGGAACTTTACTTAAAACACCATTTTGAAGACGTCGAACTCGATGTCGGGTATTTGGAAAAAACACTGCCATATGTCTATCAGCTGTGGGGACGAAATGTTCACATAGAAACGAAAGTAGAGGGACGGGATGTAGTGTTCAGCTATGGCGGTAAAAAAGTTCAGAAGAAATATTTATAGAATGCAGACTGCTCTTTATATAATAGAGAGCAGTTTTTTTATTTGAGTATGTCTGAGACTGAATAAGTAAGAAATCGACAAAACCTCTCCCTCCATTTGACAACTTGGAGAAAAGGAATTTGATATAATGACGGTAAGATTTGCCTTCCTAATGCAAAAGAGGTGAGATGGATGAAAAAGGTCCGCGTGGCTGTATTCAGCTTGATGGCCGTATTGATTGCCGCTGTACTTTTCTATTTGGATAACAAGGAAGTCAATGCACTAAAAAATCATCAGGTATATCCAATGGTAAGTGAGCCGACTCAACACCCTGAACCGATCACAGTTTCTACTCATGAAATCGGAGAGACAAAGATTCATCTAACGAAATTATACAGTCGTAACGATGCGAAGGGACTATATCTTGGCATGTGGTATGGAGACAGAAATGCTGTGATGAAAAATAATGAAGAAGATTGGTTGAGAGAGAAAGGTCATATTGAATTCTTAGTGAAGGCTGTTGATTCCAATGGTACCACGTATAATGGATCCACCATTGGTACGACGGAAGGGACGTTTACGACGTTCCGGTATATTCAATTTGATGACTTCCGATATAACCAGGAACTGGATACGCTTGATTTAGCTTTTTATCCTATGATGGATGATGGCAAGGGAGGCGTCCCCTTCGAGCATCCCTGGTTGGAAACCACGGTGGAAGTGGAATGAATAAAGCTTTTCAAAGCATAAGATAGTATAGATGAGCGTTAGAGGTAAGGTCCGTATTGTATTGAGCTTAGACACAGGTCTGGGCTCTTTTTTTCTAATAAACAATGGTGGAAGAAAAGGGGACTTACAATGAGATATTCTCGTGTCTTACTTAAAATTAGCGGAGGTGCCTTGAAAGGGGACAGCAAGGACAGCTTTGACAATCAACGACTGGAACATATCGCAAACGAAATTATCTCGCTTCTCGAAAGTGGATTGGAGGTTGCGGTTGTCGTAGGAGGAGGTAATATCTTCAGAGGTAGAACTGCTGAAGAATGGGGAATTGAGCGGGTGGAGGCCGATAATATAGGGACGATCGGCACGATTATTAACAGTCTGATGTTAAGAGGTGTGTTGAAGAAAAAATCAAAAAAAGAAGTACGGGTCATGACTTCCATTCCTGTGGCAAGTGTAGCAGAGACGTATATTCGTTTGAAGGGGCTGCATCACCTGGCTAAAGGAATGGTCCTCATTCTGGCGGGAGGAAACGGTCAGCCATTTGTGACGACCGATTATCCTGCGGTACAAAGGGCGATTGAATTGGATTGTGATGCCATCCTTGTTGCGAAGCAAGGGGTGGACGGTGTCTACACGTCGGACCCTGTTAAACATAAAGGAGCCAAAATGTACGGCAGGTTAAATTATGATGATATACTTCTTCATAACATCCAGATCATGGATCAGTCCGCACTCATCCTTGCACGAGACTTTAAGCTCCCTGTCCACATTTTCAATTTTGATCATCCGGGGCTGATGAAGAGAGTTTGTATGGGGACAGATGAGGGTACTCTCATTTCACATCGACCTTCCAAGCTTCAAACAATGGAATAGGTCGAACGGTGCCATTTAAAAAGTTTTTCAACTGAGGGTCCATCCCCGGCTTTTTTCTGATAAACTATTCGTTAAACCTAGAGATGACTTGAGGAGGCAAAATGATGACGATTTATGACTACATTTTGACAGAGAATGATTTTGTAAAACAGGATACATTGAAGTACCCGTTTGAGGAACGAGGCCTTCAGTTCGGTGACGGTATTTATGAAGTCATCCGTGTGTATAACGGAAACTATTACTTAATCGATGAACACATCGATCGGCTGTACCGTTCAGCGGCAGCTGTGAAAATCGATGTCCCTTTTAAAAAGGAAGAAATGTACGAACAGCTGGATGAACTGCTCAAGAAAAACGGAATCACTGGAGATGCGAAAGTGTACTTGCAAATCACCAGAGGCTCTGCACCTAGGGATCACGCCTTTCCTGATCAAACTCAAGCCAACTTATATGCCTATGTGAAAGACCTTCCTCGTCCGGCTTCATATTTGCGTGATGGCGTCAGTGCCATTACTCAGGAAGATGTTCGCTGGGACTGGTGTTACATTAAGAGTTTAAATTTGCTCCCGAATGTATTAGCTAAACAGACAGCAAAAGAACATGGATGTTATGAGGCGATCCTCCACAAAAATGGAGAAGTGACTGAATGCAGCTCTTCCAACGTCTATTTTGTACGTCAGGGGAAAGTGTACACCCACCCTGCAAAGAAGAATATTCTGCATGGCTGTGTAAGAATGAGGGTGGAGGCTTTTTGTAAGAGAGAAAATATTGAATTTATTGAAGAAGCCTTCCAAGTAGAGGACCTTGCTTATGCGGATGAACTGTTTTTGTCCAGCAGTACCTCAGAAGTCATGCCGATTCTGAAAGTTGACGGGCAAACCATTGGCGATGGTCAACCCGGCTCCGTAACACGGAAGCTGCAAAAGTGTTATGAGGCAGATGCTCAAATAAATCAAGAGGATTCTATTTTTACAAGCCAGACGGCAACTGAATAATAGGAAGGCCGGTAGTTTGACAGCTGCCGGTTTTTACTTATGTGTTTTTGTGAAGTAGTGAGCAACATACCTGTCATTATAATCCTTCAAACCATGACAGGTACCGAAAAGAAGTCCATCGTACCTGGTATCCCTCGGTGTGGAATACCAAAAGGTTAGCCATGAAAAAAGGATCAGGCGGCATAATAAATACAGGGCTGGGGATATGCTATAATGCTAAGGAAAAGAGGAAAGGAGCGGTCTATTATGGGTAATGTAAAACTTGAAATGACAGAAGAACAATATGAAACTCTGGTGGAGATGGTGTTTTTAGGGACATGGATGGTCAACTCTACGAAGCTGGAGCTGGATGAACAGTTCGAAGATGTCCGCGAACTTGTGTTGGCAAAATATAAAGAAGCGAATCTTGAGGACAAGGTTTCCTATCAGGAACAAATCGGTGTTCATGACCTTGATGTGGATTATGAATCGAAGCTATTAGATACGCACGTGGAAGAATATGATGAGTTCAGCTTCTGGGATAAGTTGGTCGAGAAACTCGCCGAAAAAGAGATGACGGAAATATACGGCCCGATGGACGGGAAGCTGACAGAAGAACAAATGGAAAAGCGTTTGGCCGTTGAGGAAGAAATCGGTCGTAAGCTTGAAGAGACAGGTGTGACGAAGCTCTCCTTTGAAGAATGAAAAAAAGCGTGATGACAGCATCACGCTTTTTGAGGCATTTTTTTCTTCGGCTCTGTCCACAGAGCAGCAATCGGCCGGGCCCACTGGAACGACCATTGAATGAGCGGACCTAATAGCAAGGCGACAATCAATGTTCCAAAACCGACCGGTGCTCCAAGCAAAAATCCGATAAGAGCCATTCCGGATTCGGAGAAGATCCGCACCGTACTTTTCGATTGGTTTGTTTTTTCATTCATAATCATCATGAAGTGATCCAGAGGAATCCGGGGAAATGGAGTTCGTAAATAAACAGAGATTCCCACAGCTGTGGCTAAGAGGCCGAGTGAAAAAATGCCCCATTGAGCCCACCATGCTTCATACTCCATATTCTCAAGCATTCCGTATAGGAAGATATCCAATGTTCTTCCGCGGATGATAATTGGGATTAATGATTCGAATTGGGGTCGCTTATGCTCCAACTTTGCATTGACAAGTAAAAGGATGACAAAAGCAACGATCATGACGCTTCCGACAGTTACAGGGAAATGCATCGATAGGCCGACAGCAATGCTGTCTCCTGGACCCACTCCTAAACCGGATTGTATGATCAGCGCAAGGCCAAGGCTTGAAACGACAAGTCCTGCCACATAGATGATAAACAGAAATAAATATTTCATAGGTAGACTCCTTTATGTGTCCACTTGTGCTCCGTTTATCATATCGTTTGGCTTCTGGGATGTAAAGTTTCTGAATGGAGAGTTTGCCAATTGTTCAGAAGGGAAAGCAAAAAAGAGACTGGAAGAAAGGGTGATACGTATGCAATACGCCGTTGTAACAGGGGCTTCTCGTGGCTTAGGAGAAGCGATTGCACGTCAGTTCATTTTAAAGAGTGTGAATGTGGTGGCTGTTTCCCGCTCAGGTAATGAAGAGTTGAAAGACTTGGCAGATGAAAATGGGGTGGATTTTCATCATGTCAGCTGTGACCTGAGTGACATGGACGATTTAAATCGAGGGCTTAATCAAATGGTCGAAAATGTTTTCCACAAAGATACGCATTATGTTTACCTTGTCAATAATGCCGGGGTCATCGAACCGATTGAAACGGTTGGTCAATTGGAAGCAGATGCTGTGCAAAAACACATGCAAGTCAATGTGACCGCGCCCATTCTCCTTGTGAACCGTTTCGTTAAGGAAGCGAATGAAAGAGACCTCTCTCTTGGGATCATAAACATTACTTCTGGTGCAGCAGAGAAGACCATCCATGGCTGGAGTACATACAGCAGCTCCAAAGCAGCCATCAATCGTTTCACAGAAACACTGGCCCTTGAGCAGCAAGGGAAGGGGCACAGCATACTTGCCTATAGTCCTGGTGTTATTGATACAGACATGCAAGGCGAAATTCGTTCCTCTTCAGAGGACGCTTTTGCTGATGTGGAGAAGTTCCGCAAATTGAAAGAAGAAGGGGAATTACGCTCGCCTGATGAAGTGGCCAATGTATTAATGAACCTTTTAGAAAAGCCGGATAAAATCAAAAATGGTCAGGTGTATAAGCTGTATGATTTAATAGGTAAATGAGTGAAGGAGCCCAGTGTTAAACCGGGCTCCTTTTAATATTCCAGCAGTTCAATTCTTGGAAATTGTTTATGAGCTTCTACTCTTACCCGTCCTCCGATAGGGAAAGTGAAAATTGGGGTAGTATGTCCGAAGCTGGCATTATAGATGACTGGTAATTGGTCGAGCTCTTTTTTAGAGTTTAGAATCTGAACAAGCGTTTCATCATCCATGTTTGATTCTTTTTGGAAGCGGCCGATGATTATTCCCCGGACACCATCGAAGTCAGGTTGATGGATCAACGATTGTAAATCACGGTCGAAGGTGGCGGGGTCTGATAACAGGTCATCTTCAATGAACAAGATTGTACCCTCGAGTGAAGGCATGAATGGCGTCCCTTGTAACAAGTTCAATGTACAAAGATTCCCCCCTAAGGAAATTCCTTCAGCCACTCCTTCATGCAGCACTTCATAGCCAGGGTTGGTGTGAAATTGTCGTTCGTGCTGGTCCAAGTACCAGTGATCGTCACTCCATTCAAGCGCTGGGCGTATGTGTAGCTGTTCTGTTTCAGTGAAAACTTTCATAAAATGATCGAACGTGTAGTGAATTCCTTTTTCCATGCCAAAAGTGGAGAAGTGAGGACCACTGTATGTCACCAGTCCTGTTTTTTGATATATCGTGTTAGACAGAGCCGTAATATCAGAATAGCCACAGAAAATTTTTGGATTCTTTTGGATGAGATCAAAATCAAGATAGCTCAACAATTGGTTGCTGTCATATCCGCCGAGAGTAGTCAAAATGGCTTTGACATTCGGATCAGAAAAAGCTTCGTGAATATCTGCTGCTCTGTGATCGACGGGATTGGAGATGAAAGGGCTGCTTTCTGCTGCATATGTACTGAAGGTTACCTTGAATCCCGCCTGATTCAATCGCTCTACGGCAAGATTCTGTTGTTCAGGTGCTACAATGGATAAACTTTTTGCGGGGGAGATCACTCGAATTTCATCTCCCTTTTTCAATTTCTCAGGAATCATGGGTTTTCCTCCTTCGTGCATTGGTAAATTACACAACTATACCAAAAAGTATGGTCTGCGTCCATCCGCATTTAGAATATTTTGAAACTATCTCAAAATCGAATCGTAGGTATAAGAAAGGAGGAGTTTTATGTTCTCAACCATTATCGGGTTTATCCTTGTTGTTGCTTTTTTAGCTCTTATCTTCAGGTTTGTGGGCCAGTCAACGAGTAGTCGAACCCTTTCCACTAAAAAAGATGACGCGACGTGGCAGCCTGGATTTCATCAGTTCGACCATTCAGATGGCGGTGGAGATGGGGGAGGCGAGTGAATCGTAACTCTCCACTCACTTTCTTAAAATCACTCCCTGAAAATGAGTGGGGCCATCTTCAACTTCATCCAATGGGATTTTGTGAAATACTTCGAGCTTGAATTCAGTGCTTAGAAGAGATTCAAGAATATTGTCTTCATAAAAAGAGAAAAAGCGTTTAGGCTCATGAAAGTCTCCCTGCCAAATTCCTTCGTGGCTGATCCCGCCATAAACTCCTAAATAAAAGAGTCCATCCTTTTTGAGAACACTCCGAATACCTCTGAGAACTTCAGGGAGATTCTCTTTGGGTACGTGAAGCAGACAATTCAACGCCCAGACAGCATCAAAAGATTCTTCCGGAAACTGTAAGTCATCAAAGCTCATCACATCTGCTTTCAAACCTTTTTCACGGCAATGTTCCACCATTTCTTCAGATAAATCCGTTGCATAAACGTCGAGACCTTCCCGTGAAAAGAATAGACTGTCTTTTCCTGGCCCGGACCCAATTTCGAGCAAAGATTGTTTCTCCTCATCCCTTAATCTTTGCAAGAAAGCCATTCGCTCATCGATTTTCCAATCTTGTGTAGGTGATTGATTCCGTTGTTTCGACTGACGGTCATACGCTACAGTGAGGTTCTTTTTTAGATTTTGCGGAATCAATGGCTCTCTTCCTTTCTGTCATAAGTAATCGCCAGCATACCGTCTTGATATGCTTTTGTCTCTGTAAGCTGCAACTCTTCTTCCTGGTCATGTTTTTGAAATAGTGGAATGCCTTTGCCGATCAATGTTGGTTGAATGAAGATCCGGTATTCATCAATCAAGCCTGCGGATATGAAATAATGAATCAGATTTGCTCCTCCGACGACCCAGATGTTTTTATTCTGTTCATTCTTCAGCATGTTCACAAGCGGCAGAATTTGCTCAGGCTGGAGGTATGTTGCGAATTCGTCGTGGCCTTCGCGCGTGTTACTGACCACATAGACATCCTTCATTTTGTAGGGGAACTCTTCAGCTAATTCAAAGATATGATCATACGTTTTTCTACCTAAAAATACGGCATCCACCGTTTGGAAAAATGCTTCATATCCATAGTCTTCTTCTGTATCATCCCGCAGCCAGTCAATGCTGCCATCTTCCCTTGCGATGTAACCATCAGCACTTTGAGCAATAAATAAAGTGACTTTACCCATACGAATTCCTCCATTCTTTTGTCTTGTATTTCCAAGCCACTTCATCATATAATAAACGTAACTAAAAAAGAAGGGACTGACGTTTAAAGCAATGAAGTACTAATTCTGTTGCTAAACGAGTATGAGAATAAGAAAACAACACTCGTTCCAGAAACAGGATTGGTCTGTCCTTTTTTAAAAGAAGGATTCTATTGCTTTAACATCACTCTTCACGTATGTCGTGGTGTGCCCAAAAGCGGTGGCGGACTTGAACCTCTCTGGAACGATTCAGGGAGGTTTATTTATGTTAAACATGCGTGCAGTCAATATTCAATATCAGATCGGGAACAGGGACATTCTTGATATAAAAGAATTGAGGATTCATGAAGGGGACCGTATTGGTCTAGTAGGAAGGAATGGAGAAGGAAAAAGTCTCTTGTTGCAGTACTTGTTAGGAAAGCTCGATGTAGACCCTCAAGTGGAGTGGCACACTTCCTATGCATGGCTGAAACAGATGAATGAAGAAGAATGGAAAACTTCCTCGATGAGTGGTGGAGAAAAAACACTCGCACGTCTCGAACAAGTGCTTGAAAAGGGCCATTCGTTGCTTTTTCTTGATGAACCAACTAACAACCTGGACTGGGAGCATATCGAATCATTAGAAGAAGATCTTCTCCATCATAAAGGTGCCTATATCCTTGTTTCCCACGATCGAATGTTGCTCAACCGGTGCTGCAATAAAATCTGGGAACTTGAGCAAGGTGAGATAACGGAATACCACGGGGATTATGATTTTTATGAAGCACAAAAGGAACTTGAACGAAAGCAGAAGTACGAAAAGCATGAACAGTATGTAAAGGAAAAGAAAAGGATTGAAGAAAGAATCCGTCAGAAGCAGTCCCAATCCAAAGGGATGAGAAAACCACCTAAAAGAATGGGGAGGTCTGAGTGGCAGCTGGGGAAAAACAAAGCGGCGGCCCACCAAAAGAAGGTAGAGCGTGTCGGTAAGACCTTGGAGCGCAGGTTGAATCGTCTTGAGAAGACAGAAAAGCCGATGGAATGGGATCAAGTGAAAATGGAGTTCAGTAAATTGAACCCATCAAGTAAAAAAGTATTGGGGACGGTGGAGGAGACTGAAGTCCAGGCGGGATCTAAGTTTCTTTTTACCAGCCCTAAATTATCATTGAAGAATGGGTCGAAGACAGCCTTCATGGGTGGAAACGGAACAGGAAAATCCACCTTTATCCAACATCTTTTAAGAACAACGGAATGGCTTTCTCCGGGAGTAGAAGTCGGGTACTTTCACCAGACTTTGGAAGATTTACCTTTAGAGAAGAAAGTGTACGACTATGCAAGCACAGGGAGTTCACTTTCCGAAACTACAATACGGATCATCCTTGCTCGCTTAAGATTCTTTGCTGATGATATGAACAAAACCATAGCCCAGTTAAGTGGAGGAGAACGTGTGAAGCTGTCTCTCGCAAAACTCATGGCTAGCGGAGCGCCTTTCCTCCTGCTGGATGAACCGACAAACCATCTGGACCTCGAGGCTATTCAAGCTTTAGAAAGGTTGATTTGTGATTTCCCAGGAACGATTCTCTTTGTGACTCATGATCGTACATTTATCGAGAGAACAGCGGACCAATTATGGATAATTGAAGATTCGAGGCTGAAAACTTTTGATGGTACTTGGAAGCAATGGGAAGAGTATGTACAGAATCCACCCGTCGCAGATAACGAAACCTACGACCAGATGGCATTAGAAACAAGGTTGACGGAACTCATCAGTCGACTAAGCATGCCTGGGCCGAATGATGATGTTGAGGGGATGGAGTCTGAGTATCAACAAACGTTGTCTCAACTAAAGAAACTGAAAAAGGATTAAAAAAAAAAGCGACCGGTCATGGTCGCTTTTTTTTATGATAAGGTCTTTTTGTTAATCTCGCGATTGTTTTACAGGCTAACGAGCCGTCTCGACTTTCTTGGCCTCTTTGTTATTTCTCAAGAACATATAAAGAGAGGCACCAAAGATCGTGAAGTAACCGAGGATGCTGAAGATATCGGGTACTTGATCAAATAATATGATACTGATGAGTGCTGAATAGACGACTGTAGAATAGAAAAAGATTGAAATCTCTCGGGCCGGTGCGAATTTGTAAGCGATGGTCAAGCCAAATTGTCCTAACGTCGCAAATCCACCAGCGGAGAGTAGGTACACCCATTGTTTCATGCTCATCGGTTCATAGAAAGCAATGGTGAAAGGGAGCAGGGTGACCGTTGTGAAAAATGAAAAATAGAAGACGATGGTATAAAACTTTTCTTTATCTCCCAAAACACGAAGCAAAGTATAAGCGCCAGCCGCAAACACAGCAGAGAAAATCCCTGCAAGATAAGGGATGAATTCGACTGAAAATGCAGGTTTAATAATGAACAGTGTACCAATAAATGCGATAATAATTGCGATGATTTGATACAGACGTGCTTTCTCTTTCAAGAAGATGGCTGAAAAAATAATTAACAGAAACGGGCTGAGTTTGTTAAGCATATCCGCATCTGACAGTACGAGATTGTCAATGGCATAGAAAAACAAAACCATCCCGATCGTACCAAGTGCAGAACGTGAGAGCAGCAGCTTCTGGTTTTCCTTTTTACCAAATAATCGTTCTTTGTTGTATAGGACAAAACAAAAAGCGATAATCGCTGATACAAGGTTACGGAATAAAGTCTTTTGAACAGTCGGAACGTCTCCAGACAGCTTGACGAGTGCCGCCATCATAGAGAATCCGAAGGCAGATATGAGTAGAAGTATGATTCCTTTATTTCGATTGCTCATGATGGTTCCTCCAGTTGTACTTAGGTTGTGCAAAAAAAACACCTTTACCATCCTAATACAAAATATCCTCGAAAGAAAGCCAGATGCACTCCTTCCACAAAAGCTCACTATTCTTGAAGAATCAGTTTCGAGACTTTTGTTGAGTGGATGTGGCTGCGGGGAATAGCTCGCTTTCCGCGGGAGTGCGGTGAGCCTCCTCAAGCTTCGCTCTGCGGGGTCTCACCATACACTTTTTTCCCGCAGGAGTCTCGCCATTCCCCTCCGCCCTTTGCTATATAAGTAACTCGAAAACACATCTTTATTAAGCCACTTTTATGCACTTGATCATTGACTCCCGAGGCCGCTATTCTGCATTTAAGACCTTGGTATAGTGCGATTTATGATCATAAAACCAGGATGGTGGGAAGCCCTCTTTTGAGCAAGGGGGTTCGCTTATCCCCTCTTCGAATGGGGGGAAGCTGCGAGACTCTCGCGGGAATGGCTTGCCGTCATCCCCGCAGGAAAGCGAGTAGGTTCCCGGCCACCCCTGACGCTCATCCCAAGCAACGAACCCCGAGGTATCTCGAAACGGAGTCTTCCGCAATTCTGCCATATTGTTGAACATAGTGGATTGTCTATACATGGTCTTGAAAAGTGCGATATACTTAGAGTAGTAAAAGAGAAGGAAAGGGCGATAGAATTTGATATGTTCTCAACCAATATTTGAGAGAACGCGTGTCATAGAAAATAATCAGCAGCTTTATTTAGAGAAAGAAGACAAGTTGAAGCTGTTTGAAACAAGGGTCGTGTCACCAAAGGAAACATTTCCTCTTCATGCCATCCATGATGTTTCATATCGAAAATCTTCGCCCATGTATGGAACGCTTTATCTGCACACGCACAAAGGTGTACGCGCGTATATGGTGAAAGAAGATCCTAGTCCTTGGATGAAAAAGTTAAAAGCCTATCTTATAAGTGATATAAATTAAAGGATATAGGACGTGATGGAGTGAAAGTGATTGAAGAGAATGACCGTATTTATCTTCGGGAAGTCTTTCTTGAAGATTGGTCAGCTTTTCACCCTTATTCATCGAATGAAGAGACGGTAAAACACCTGCCGTGGGGACCGAACACAGAGGAAGACAGTCTCTTTTTCGTCCGTCAGGTGATTATTGATCGGAAACAAAGGCATAGAAGCCGCCACGTGTTTACTATAGTAGAGAAAGAAAACGACCGTATAGTTGGTAATATAGAGATGAATATCAGAGACTGGGATGGTGTTGGGGAAATCGGCTTTATCATTCACCATGATTATTGGGGAAGAGGTCTGGCGACTGAAGCCGTTCAATTGATGGTCAACTATTGTTTTAAACACTGTGAACTTCAACGAGTGGTGGCAACATCAAATCCGGAGAATATCGGATCGATCAAGGTTCTTGAAAAGGTCGGAATGGTTAGAGAAGGAACGCTTCGGAAGGATTTGCTTGTGAAAGGGAAATGGCAGGATTCCTGTGTCTACAGTATCCTCAGGGAAGAATGGATAGAAAAAAGCGCAAGGCTTTAAGCCTTGCGCTTTTCTTATGAGGCATTTAGTTTGTCATTGACTGTAAGTCGTTGGACAAGTTGAGAGCTGTCCTTATTCAATCCAACAATCTCAACATTTATATTACGTTCTTCATACTTCGTTACAAGTTTATCAATAGCAGCCACAGCCGAGTCATCCCAAACATGGGCATGGGTGAAATCGATGACTACATGAGATGTTTTAACATCATAGTCGAAATGCTTAATCAAGCTGTCTGTGGAAGCAAAAAAGACTTGCCCACTGACATGGTAAACCACTTTTTCTGCATTCTTGTCGAAGACTTCCTCAACTTTTACTTTTGAGATCTTAGCAACGAAGAAAATAGCGCTCAAGATGACACCAGCAATGACACCTTTAGACAGGTCATGAGTTTGTACTACTGTACCAACGGTTACTACCATGACGATACTGTCTGTAATTGGCGTCTTTTTGAAGCGTGTGAGCGAACTCCAATCAAACGTTCCGATGGATACCATAATCATGACTCCAACAAGGACGGCCATAGGAATTTGAACGAGGAGATCATTGAATACAATAATCAGCATCATCATGAATATTCCTGCTACGAGTGTTGATAATCGTCCACGCCCGCCTGAAGAGACGTTAATTACTGATTGACCGATCATGGCACAACCAGCCATTCCACCGAAGAACCCTGAAACAACGTTTGCCATTCCCTGTCCTCTGGCTTCTTTGTTTTTATCACTCACAGTATCTGTCATATCATCTACAATCTGTGCAGTTAATAATGATTCAAGTAACCCTACAAAAGCAAGAGCCAGCGAGATAGGGAAAATAATTTGTAGTGTTTCGAACGTCAATGGGATATCTGGCAGTAGAAAAATTGGTAACGTACTGGATAATTCACCCATATCTCCTACTGTTTTCAATCCAGCTCCTGTCGTGATGGCGATGATTGTCATTACAACAATAGCCACAAGTGGTGATGGAACGGATTTCGTAAACCTAGGTAGTATATAAATAATAGCTAATGAACCAACTACCATCGCATACATAGCTAACCCTGCCCCTTCAAAATGGACAAGTTGTGATGAGAAAATGAGAATGGCTAAGGCATTCACAAAACCAATCATGACAGACCTAGGAATGAATTTCATAAGCTGACCAATTTTCAATGCACCTAAAGTAAACTGTAGGATTCCCGTCAAAATTGTAGCAGCCAGTAGATACTCTAAACCATGGTCCTTGACCAAAGTAACCATCAGGACGGCCATAGCTCCGGTCGCGGCAGAAATCATACCTGGACGCCCACCCATAAAAGCAATGACGACAGCGATACAGAAGGAAGCGTACAATCCTACCATGGGGTCGACTCCAGCGATGATAGAGAAAGCGATCGCTTCAGGGATGAGCGCCATAGCGACAACTATGCCTGAAAGCACATCGTTTTTTACGTTTCCAAACCATTGTTGTTTAATTGTTTCTGTGTTCAATTGCGCACCTCTTTCTATTATTTTTGTTTTGTATTGTCCGTGACAATACGGAAATCCGGCAAGAACGATCAGATTATATCACCTTTAAGGGATATTACATAACCCCATGTAAGCGCATTAATGAATATTTCTCTCTTTTTTTCTCTCTTTTTCGCTTATATAGACCTAAACTATACAAAATTTATTTTATTAGGTGTTATTTAATGGCAGTTTTTTCACCTGTATAATTAATGAAAATGGTAAAATGAAAACAATAGAAGAATATGGACTGGGGGAATTCCGATGTATAAGAAAATATTAGTAGCAGCAGATGGATCCGAGCACTCCATACGGACGGCCGAACGTGCTGCAGAGCTTGCCAACTTGCAAGGGGACGGCGAGATTACAATCGTTTATGTGATCGACGGCGAGCAATCGAAATCAGATGTTTTGTCCGAAGGGAATCAAGGTTTAGTAGAAAAGCGTCGACAGCAGAGGTTGAAACCAATTGAAGACATCCTTCAGGAGAAAAATGCTTCGTATCAAATAAACATACAACATGGTGAACCGGGCCCAACAATCGTTAAATATGCAAATGAAAATAACTTTGATCTTGTAGTCATTGGAAGTAGAGGTTTGAACACCCTGCAGGAAATGGTATTAGGAAGTGTAAGTCATAAAGTGGCAAAGAGAGCGAAATGCCCAGTAATGATTGTGAAATAATTTCTATGATAACCTGGAAGGGAGATTTTACCTAATGAATGATCAAGGCTGTATCAAATGTGGAAGTACAGATGCAGGAAAAAAAGATGTATCTATGACAGGTTCTGGTCTATCAAAAATGATGGATGTACAAAACAATAAGTTCACCGTTGTTTATTGTAAAAACTGCGGGTACTCAGAGTTTTACAATCAGAATGCTTCCAAAGCAGGGAACATTCTTGACTTCTTCTTTGGAGGCTAAACATCAACTGAACGATAGTGGAATATAAAAAAAGCTCTGAGTTTTTACTCAGAGCTTTTTTAGAGTTTTAAACAATTTTATAGTATTTTTTTTGAACCATACGATTCAGGAAATATTGGGTGATGGCAGTGATGATTAATAATATAAGAATCAGCATAATACTCACAGTCCAAACCCCTTCCAAGCTGCTATTCCACAAAATAAGAATGACGACCCCGAAGACCGCAGCTTCCAGGGCTAGAGGAACAATTCCAATAAACCTTCCTTTAAATACTTCTCTCTCATCCGTCCAATTCAGCTTAGGACTGTATAAGTCGATCATAAGCCCAGCGATGCTTGCGACCCAGCCTGTAATTAAAGAAATGATAAACCAGAGGAGCCAGATGATAAAAGGTACTTTAAGGACGATTAATGCGGCCAAACTTAAAAGCAGTATGGAAAGTAAATTCATGAAAAAAGAAACGAGCAACTTGCTTAAAATGACTGTCGATGATGGAATCGGCAAATACAAATGGTTGAACCAGCTCTTTCCATCCCTTGAAATGGAAGAAAAGGAGGCCGGGTTGATTCCAAGTGCGACAACTGTGAGCCCAAACATCCCTAGAATCACTTTCTTCCCTTCTATTACATTGAGCTGCGTGCCCCATCCCGTAAGTGGGCCGTTGGGGTCCAACATCATAATAACAATCAAAAATACAGGAAAGAAAAGGCTTTGTACGACAATTTGTGTGAAGAAAGTCGGTGTTCGAAAGATGATCCGCATTTCTTTTTGCCATAAGCTCGTTAATAGAGACTGTTGCTTTAAATGCTTCTGAACTTTTTCTTCGTCGAACTTGTTGCGCTTCCCGCCGGATAACCCTAATACTCCTTTAAAGTATAATTTTTGTCCGACTGTAAGGAACAACAAAATAGCAACTAGAGATAAGGCGATAAACACTACAAAGTAAAAAAGTCCAGTCCAGGACCCTATTTCAGTAAGTGCGATACTACTGAAGTAAGCAGTTGGGAAAAATTTCGTAACAAGCTCAAGGAGAGCGTTTTGCTGTGTCAGCATTTCCGCGACATTAGCTGTACCTGAATCCAATCGAAGCAGTACATTGATTCCAATAGCAAAGACAAACCCAAGGAGTCCAACGAGAACTTTCGTCCGATCTTTATTTCTTGATATGTTAGCGAAGCGCATTATAAACATTAAGACGATAGCAGTCAAAACGAAAGGAATAATCGGCGTCAAAGCCCAGACGATGATCGCAAGTAGGTAATATAGAGCTCCGGCCCCACTATGTAAGCCGTAAAATACGAGGGAAGGGAGCAGCAATATCGTATTTAAACCGTATAACGATAGAAATGGAACAGCAGATTTTCCAAATAATATTTGATATGGCTGGAAAGGTAAAGAAATAAATGATTCTACATCTTCGGCGAAGTAAAAAGAACTGAGTACAGTCCCTATACTCGTGAAACAGAAAATAAAAGTCATCATGACAAACAATAGTCCGAGAATAACCCCTTCGTTCCCTAGTGGTTCAAGGGCAGCGTACATGTTTCCAATGATCCCTTGAATGAAAAACAATATGAGCAGGCCGAAAGGAATCATCATGAGGCCGATTATGACAAATCCGAATTTTTCCGTGTTGCTTTTATTAGCCATGGACAACTGCATTTTGACCATGACGCGCATCAATTTCCACGCTTTATTCATTTTGGGTCAGCTCCAGGAACAATTGCTCCAGATTATCATCATCTTTAAATTGCTGTCTCATCTCAGCCATATTTCCCTTGAACTGTACATGACCATTGTTAATGATTGCGACTTCATCACACAGCTGTTCTACTACTTCTAAAACGTGGGTGGAAAAAAAGACGATTTTCCCTCTTCTGGCGTGGTCGCGCATCATTTCCTTTAGTGTGTAGGAAGACTTCGGATCCAGCCCCGTTAACGGTTCATCAAGAATCCATACGTCTGGATCATGAAGCAGTACACCACTGACTACAATCTTCTGTCTCATACCATGGGAGTAGGTCTGTATATGATCATTCAACGCCTCATAAATCCCGAAGCTTTTCGTCAAATGTTCGATTTTTTCTTTTCGTATATCTTTTGGCACTTCGAACACATCAGCAATAAAATTCAAATATTCGATTCCTTTTAACCTGAGAAAAATGTCTGAACGGTCAGGGACATACCCAAATTGATGCTTTGCTTTCATCGGTTCTTTCGCCACATCAATACCATTCATAATGATCGAGCCTTCATCAATGGGTAAAATTCCGGTCATCATTTTGATTGTTGTTGATTTCCCAGCTCCGTTCGGACCGAGGAAGCCGAAGATTTTACCATCTGGAACAGAAAGGTCAAGGTCTTTCACCGCTTGCTTACCTGCGAAGCTTTTAGAGATGCGATTGATTTCTATCATAATTTCACCCTTTACTTAAGTTGCTTTCCTCTTTTCTATACGAAAGAAAACGGAGAATGTTTCAAATTTCCAACACCAGTGCTTTTATGTAATTCCACTGCTTATTAAAGAAAATGGAAGGATTGTGGAAGACTTGATTTCGAGATGTTTGTTTGGATTTAGGGGCTCCGGGAAAAGGTTCGCTTTCCGTGGGCGAGTGATGAGCCTCCTCGAGCTAACGCTCTGCGGGGTCTCATCTACCACGCACTTCCCACAGGAGTCTCACCGTTTCCCTCCGCCCCTTTACCATATGAGGTTCTCGAAATCCCTCTTATAGTACCTGCCTAAAACTCTTTTAAATCCTGCATAAACCGCGTTGACATAGGCTTCTCAACCATAAAAGCTCCTATTGCTGGAAGGTAGCTTCGAGAATTTCTTCCGGCAAGTGGGCGGAGGGGAATGGCGAGACTCCTGCGGGGAAAAAGTGCAGGGTGAGACCCCACAGGACGCAGTCCGAGGAGGCTCACCGCGCTCCCGCGGAAAGCGAGTTATTCCCCGAAGCCCCCATCCACTCAACAAACGTCTCGAAACTGAGTCTTCAAAAATAGGGGCTTATGTGGGATTGTCTGATTGATTATAGAAAGAGGACCATATGATCTTCGTCTAAATAGCGACCTGGTAATTTGATGGCTTTTTCCTCTGTGCCGTAAGTATGGAACCCAAGCTTTTTATACAACTCCTGGGCTGGGTGATTATCTGTAACTACGCTCAAGTGAAGCACTTCCAGCTCGATGGCACGGGCAAATTGAATTAACTCGTTGATCAAAAGTTCTGCGCCACCTTTTCGTCTATGGTCTTTGGTTATGTACATGGCTACAATGGAAGCTTTGTGGGAAAACTTTGGATGAGTTTCTTTCACTAAGGTGACGACACCTGCCAGCGTTTCCTCAACAAATAGCCCAAACGTACGGGAGGTCTCACCTTCAAGCCTCTCTGCAATGGTGTTGATTGGATCAGGACGTTGTTTTTCCTGTTCATATGTAGTGATAAACGCATCAGGATTGGTGAGTAGCGCCTCAAGTCTCAAATCGTAATATTCTTTAGCGTCTGCTTGATTCAATTCGCGTACTTGCATAGTCAATGACCTCCTTCGGTTGTTCCTAGACTAGCGAAAAACTATGGTAAAGTAAAGAGAGAACGTATTCAATGACTGAGGTGATCTTATGACTGAAAAGGAAAAGATGCTGGCAGGCCAATTGTATAAATCCTGGGACGAAGAATTGACGATGGAACGTTCACGTGCTAAGCAACTGACGTATCAATTGAACCAGACGAAAGATACAGAAGACCATTATCGTAAGCAGCTGATCCAAGACCTTTTTGGTACGATTGAAGGGGATATGGGACTCGAACCCCCATTTTATTGTGATTATGGTTACAATATTCATGTAGGGGACGGGTTTTTTGCTAATTACAACTGTGTATTTTTGGATGTCTGTGATATTCGAATCGGAAAAAGAGTGCTGATTGGCCCGAATGTCCAATTGTACACGGCCACTCATCCAATGGATCGAAAAACAAGGGCAAGTGGATTGGAGTCGGGCAAACCAATTACCATCGGTGATGATGTATGGATCGGAGGAAGTGCAGTCATCAACCCAGGAGTGACCATTGGAGAGAACGTCGTAATTGGCTCAGGGGCAGTGGTGACGAGAGATGTTCCGCCGAATGTGTTTGTAGCTGGAAACCCTGCAAAGGAAATTCGCAGGGTAGACTGAATTCAAAAGGGTAGTCGTTCCTCCAATTTTTCGTTATCATACTAGAGGATACTTGCATACGTAATAGAAAAAGAGAGGATTGAGCAAATGATCAAACGTAAAAGTCAAAGAGAAATTGAAAAGATGCACGAAGCCGGAAAGCTTCTTGCGAGTGTTCATAAACAACTGCGCACGTTTATTAAACCCGGCGTAACGACTATGGAAATCGAAAATTTCGTTGAAAAGTACTTAGCCGAACGTGGAGCCTCGGGTGAGCAAAAAGGTTACCAGGGGTATGAATTCACTACATGTGCTTCCATCAATGATGAAATCTGTCACGGTTTCCCACGCCAGGAAAAATTGAAAGAAGGCGACATCGTGACCATTGATATGGTCGTTAACTTGAATGGTTTTCTCGCTGATTCAGCTTGGACACATGCCGTAGGAGAGATTAGTGAAAAAGCTCAAAAGTTGATGGATGTCACGAAAACTTCTCTTTATAAAGGGATTGAGCAAGCTGTTCCTGGGAACCGTATTGGCGATATCGGCCATGCGATCCAGTCCTATGCAGAAGGAGAAGGCTATTCCGTAGTCCGTGACTTCACAGGACATGGAATTGGTGATTCTATTCATGAAGATCCTTATATTCCTCACTTTGGTGCGGCTGGAAAAGGAGCGCGACTGAAAGAAGGGATGGTTATAACGATTGAACCGATGATTAACATTGGTGCTTGGGGAAGCCAGATGGATGAAAACAACTGGACGGCACGTACCATCGACGGCTCACTTTCCGCCCAATACGAGCATACCGTAGCCATTACAAAAGAAGGTCCTTTCATTCTTACTGAACAGGACGAAGGATAAGCAAAAAGAAGGCTCTCCATTGAGCCTTCTTTTTTTATTGAAGAATATGGCAGGATTGTGGAAGACTCAGTTTCGAGACTTTCCAGGGTTCGTTACCTGGATTGTGCGCCAGGGGTGGCTGGGAAGCTACTCGCTTTCCTGTGGGGGAGTGGCGAGCTTCCTCGGACTTCGTCCTGCGGGATCTCGCCTATCTCCTTTCTCCCACGGGAGTCTCGCAGCTTCCCAACCACCCCATTTGATGAAGGGGATAACGAACACCTATACCAAGTTGCAAGGTCTCCCGCTATCCCGATTGTTGTAGGCATGAAACGCTCTGTATCAAGCTTTCAGGGTTCAAGTACCTCGGCTTGGGAGTATCCTTTTACTCCCATTACACTGAATAGCTGATTATTCGGGAAGTGGTTTCGAGACCCATATATAGCAAAGGGGCGGAGGGGAATGGCGAGACTCCTGCGGGAAAAAAGTGCAGGGTGAGACCCCACAGGACGCAGTCCGAGGAGGCTCACCGCGCTCCCGCGGAAAGCGAGTTATTCCCCGCAGCCCCCATCCACTCAACAAAAATCTCGAAACTGAGTCTTCAAGAAAAGGGAGCTTTAGTGAAGGAAGGTTGTTTCATTTGAGTAATAAAAAAAACTCCCCTATGAAAGGGGAGTTTTTTATACGTTCTTATTTTTGAACGTTAGCTGCTTGTGGTCCACGCTGACCTTCTTCAATTTCGAAAGTTACAACTTGTCCTTCTTCAAGAGACTTGAAGCCTTCTTCTTGAATAGCAGAGAAGTGTACGAAGACGTCGTCTTGACCTTCTACTTCGATAAATCCAAAACCTTTTTCTGCGTTAAACCATTTTACTGTACCTTCAACCATGTACGTTACCTCCTGCGTGGAAAAACTCCACATTGTATTACTATTCTTGCTCTTCAAGTTCCATCAAGACGACATCTTACGAAACATCTTCTCTTGCATGAATCTGATCGAACAACGAATAATTAACCTTAGTATAACAGATGGCCAAAAGGAATGAAAGCCCTCTAAGGAAAAAGTTTTCCCAACTACTGGGAATGTTCACTCCTGAGGCTGTGTGAGATAAGCTTGGTTCATCAAGGAGAATAAGGATTTCTCTACAATGGCGTCCACCTCAGTATTTTGAATACGTGCAAGATCATAGAGGGGACGTCCTTGTTCCAACAAATGCTGGACAATCAAATAGCCGGTGTAATTGGCTTCTTTTTCAAAACCCGATGCCCCTGTGCCTTTTGTAAATGAATAAAGGGCTTCATAATCGGTACGGTGGAGGTGAGGTTGGATGTTCATCATGACACGGTTCGGTTCGCGACTGCATTTTTCCTGTTCCCAGCATAATGGGAAGTCGATCATGCCGCTCTCTTCCAGGACTTCTTCGGTTGTGTGGGCTGCCATTCCTTCCTGGAAGATCAACTGCCCTAATGTTCGTGTATGGCTTGGAGCAAGTCCGGATTGACTGCAGTGGACGACACGCGTCAACTCTTGAATCAATCGTGTCCGGCTGGATGATAGTTCGACAGGGAAGCAAAGGGTATAATGCTGGTTCTTTTCCATAATGAATGGATCTGTTTCAAACGTTCCAACAAAAAATATGACGGTCATTCTTACGGGCGATGTACAGTGGAGAATTTGTTTAATGGACTCTACATAACCATTCACCTCTAAAGGGCCAATATCAAAATATTGAATTTTGTCATAGACTTGTTCGTATCTATTCCATGCATAGTCAATCATTTCTTTAGCTAGCTGCCCTTGTTGATAGCCGGGCGGGGTGTAGGGAAAAGCGTATTGATCGGTCCACAACTCATAGCGTTTGTGCAGCGGTGTTTGGGAGGCTTGGTCATAAAACGTAAGGAAACGATCCAACATTTGTTTGCATTTGACATCATCCATGATGATCCCTCCGAATGTTTAAGTATTAGTCAAAAATTCCAGGCGTTTATTCCAAACGGTGTGTGCGTCTTTACCTATCCAAATCAAATGACTATCGGAGTCGACTTCAAAAATTTCGCAATCAGGTACGGAAGACTTCAATAATAGAGCATTCGTGTAGGGTACACTGCGATCTTTCTGAGAATACATACCAAGAACAGGTACCTGAATGCTGCTTATATCCGGGGTTTCGTGTTCGAGATCTGTGACAAATCCTCTTCCGGATCGAGAACTCGCTAGCATATCTACAATAAAACGGCGGTCGTTAGGGGTAAGGTTGTTCAAGTAATCTTCAACGTTCTCTGTTGTCAAATCAGCAAGCAATTGTTTCAACACTAAATCAGGGAAAAATTTCAGCATGGTTCGGAGACTGCTCCAAACGATTTTTTCTGCTGGCCCAAAAAGGAGCGAGGCTCTTTTCTTCACATCACTTTCCCATGAAGTAAGGAGTGCGGCTTCAAGCAGCAAACGGTCCACCCGGGCAGGGTGATGAACAGCTAGAGCAATGCCCGTAGGACCAGCCGCCGATATAGAGATGACATTCACTTTTTCTAGTTGGAGATGATCGAGTACTTCAACGATTGTATCGGCAAAATCCTCTGGAGTACGACCTGTGGAAAGCTCTGTGTAGTCGTAACCAGGGCGAGAGATCGTAAGTAACGAAAACCCTTCATAAACCAGACTGCTGTGAGATAAGTCTGTATCTCTTGTGGAGTGTCCACCTTTCAATAACAAAACAGGAGGGCCGGACCCTTTATATGTAAACTCTACTATTCCTTTGGATGTATCGAGGAGCATCGTCGTCAATGGGTTCATCCCTTTCTTTCTTCGTTTTTCCATACATTCAATATAAGCTATAATGAAAGAAAATGAAACATCAGACGATTCTGAAAAAAGGGGTTGAAAAATGAGAATTGTGTCGATTTGTCCCAGCAATACTGAAATTGTCGCTGATCTTGGGCAGACCCACCTGTTGGTTGGTGTCGATAATTATTCTGATTATCCAGAAGAAGTAGAACACCTTCCGAAGCTTGGTCCTGACTTATCCATTGATATCGAAAAAGTTGCATCATTGAAGCCGGATCTTGTTTTAGCATCCTTATCTGTGCCTGGAATGGAAAAGAACATTGAAGGGCTGGACGAGTACGAACTGCCCTATATCATATTGAATCCGAACACGTTATATGAGATTTCTGAAGATATTCGTCGTGTAGGAAAGGCAATTGGAATGGAAAAGATAGGGGATCACCATGCGGATGCTTTTTTGAAAGAATTGGAAGAGTTCAGGCATCTCTCCAAGCAGATGCAAGAAAAGCCTTCTTTGTATTGGGAATGGTGGCCGAAACCAGTATTCACACCGGGCAGATTGAACTGGTTGAATGAAATAAGTGAACTTTCTGGTGGAGTTAACCTCTTTAGTGATCAAGAAGTAGCCAGCTTTCAAACGGATTGGGAAGAGGTTAAAAAACGTGATCCTGATCATATATGTATGGTGTGGGTAGGAGTGAAAGAAGAAAAAATGAAGCCGGGTCTTATTAAGAAAAGACCGGGGTGGTCTGAACTCAAAGCTGTAAAGCAAGACCGTATTCATGTCCTGGAAGAGTCCCTCTTTTGCCGTCCAAGTCCTCGTTTACTGGAAGGTCTTAGGAAAATTTCTGATATTATCAAACACGAAAACAGCAAGTGATTGTACTCACTTGCTGTTTAGTGAAGCTTCCATTTATGTTTAGGAACAGCCAGTTCTTTAAAATTAGCCGCTAGGTCGTTCAGTTGTTTGGAAAGAAGTTCTCCTTCCATCGGCAGACCGTGGCCGGTAATGGCTACTGATGGCTGAAGAGATGAGAGTTCTTTCACTGACTTTTCCGCTTCCTCCCAGTTATGAGTGAAGTATGCAGGCGGTCCGTGAACGTGCTGGTGTTGAATAAATACAGCCATACTGGATTCCTGTTTGACTGTAATAAAAGCATCTCCGGCAATGAGCGTCTTGTCCTTATCCCGAAACAGAGCGATATGGCCTGGTGTATGTCCAGGTGTGTGAATGAAGCGCCACTCTTCAAGGAAAGGGATGGTGCCATCGTTTGGGAGCGGGTGGATGTATTTACTTAAATCGGCTTGATGAGTCGGGAAGAAAGGCGATAGAAGTGAAAATAACCCACCCCCGACGGTTGCATCGCCTACGGGGTAATCTCGTTTACCTGTGACATAATCCATCTCCATTGGATGGATGTATATAGGAACCTTCCATTTTTCTGCCAGCTGTTTTGCTGAACCGACATGATCGAAATGACCATGCGTTAAAATAATGGCTTTCGGTTTTGTTTGTCCATATCTCTTTTCTGCGGCTTCCATAATCCGTTTGCAATAATGTCCGATTCCACAATCAATGAGGACCCAATCTTCGGCTCCCTCTTTACCAATAAAGATAACATTGACAATTAGCGTGCGGTAAAAGGCGATATCATCCAGTACTTGTTCAGCTTCAGCATGCCCCATATGATATTCTTCATTCGAATGATCCTCATGTTCCATTTGATCCATGCCCGTCACCTCAATCTCCCAGTGTTTTTATTTAGTGTAAGTCAGAAAAGGGGAATTATTCACTGTCCCTTGGTTTAAGAGGTTGACGCTGCCGTGACCGTACCAGGTACCTGACACTCATTTCCGGTGCCCGGCATCAAAAGGTGTGCGTCCGGTGCCAGATTTCATCCAGAAAAAAAGACCGCCTTTGTTAAGAAGAGAGGCGATCCTTTTTCTACTAATTCGCTTTTTCAATTGGTTGAACCTTCGCTTGCTTTGGGGTTAGGGTTTTCCCTGTCATTCCAAATAAAATCGTGAGCAATGGGCTGAGTAGGCAGAAGAAAGCAAATGGCAGGTATTCAAGAACAGGTACACCGAGAACACCGGATAGGAAAACACCACACACACTCCAAGGTACAAGCGGATTGATGACGGTTCCGGCGTCTTCTAGTGTTCTGGACAAGTTCTTCCTTGCAAGTCCTGCTTTTTCATAAATGTCCTGATAAGCTTCCCCTGTAAGCAGGATGGACAAATATTGTTCACCAATGGCAATGTTGATTCCAATCGCTGTAAAAGCAGTGGACAGCGTAGCGGATCGTGCCGATTTCAGCGACTCCTGTACACGGGTTAAAATCGAAGGGATGATTCCGGTAACAAAGAACAGTCCCCCAAGAGCTAGGGCAAGAATAACTAGTGATACCGTGAAGAGCATGCCGTTCATTCCACCTCGTGTCAAAAGTTCGTTGACTATATCATTCCCGGAATCTCCCTGGAAGCCGTCAAACCATGTCCCGAAGAGAGCGCCCCACTCCATGACACCACGTAAGCCGGCGATTAGTGTCGCTACAATGCTGCTGATGGCAAGGGATAGGAAGGCCGGGCGTTTGGTTACTGTCATAAGCACAAGTAAAGCCAATGGAATCCATGAGGTCCAGTGCATCAAGCCAGTTTCACTAAGACCGGCTTGGAAGGTGTTCAGTTGCTCAACGTCTGGTCTTCCGCCTGGAGATAGAATCATGAACAGAATAAAGGTAATTACAAAAGCAGGTATCGTTGTCCAGGCCATGTTTTTAATGTGGTCAAACAAATCAACTTTAACAACAGTCGATGCCAGGTTGGTCGTATCGGATAGTGGGGACATTTTATCACCAAAGAATGCCCCGGATACAATGGCTCCAGCGGTCATGGCTAAAGATACGTCCATCGATTGAGCGACCCCGATGAGCGCTACCCCAACCGTCGCTGCTGTTGTAAATGAGCTGCCTAAGGCTACACCGACAACAGCTGTTACAGCAAACACAATCGCTAAAAACCATGGGCCTCCAGCTAGAAGAAAGCCTGCATTCATCAATACAGGAATGGTTCCGCTTGCCATCCAGCTCGCAATTAAGACTCCAATGACAAAGAATAGAAGTACAGCCCCCATTCCTGTCTGCGCTCCTTGAGTCATTCCATACTGTAGATCTTTAAAGCTCATTTTTTTCAAGGAGCCATAGGCGATCATAATGAGAATTCCGATCAGGATCGGGATGTGTGGAACGGTTTGAACTTCAATAATGAAATAACTGATCATTCCAATAGTCACGAGTAATAGTAATGTTGATTCGATGATCCCTGGTAGCTTTTTTGGCTGCAGGTGAAGCATATGAATTCCCCCTCAATGTTTATTATTCTGTACTTTTTGGGCGGTGTTTATAAAAAATGAAAGCCCCGCCCCTGGACAAACAGGGACGAAGCTTTCACTCCGCGGTACCACCCTTGTTGGTAAATTTCTTTACCCACTCTGTTGGTGTATCATTTGGTCTGGAATTCTGTAATTCAATGGAAGGAGGCCCAAGTTCACACCATCCACTTGGTCTCTGTTGTGCTGCTCTCGATCCATCTACTTCGGAATTCATGATACGATCTATTCTTTTTTGCTTAAACGCTTTTAAGCAGTGAAGTAATGTGTGTTTATAATAGAACACTATTAGTATGATGTCAACGAATTTTTTTACAAGGCAATGCTTCAAATTATTCTGCTCGTTGTGTATAATAGTGGAAATTTGGATGGACAGGGGGAGGAAGGATGGAACCACAAGTCATTCGTACAACGGCTTCTTCTGCTCGTGTACATATGATTAAAAAAGGGATGATTGCAGGCTTCCCGATCATGCTGGGCTATCTACCAATCGCTTTGACCTATGGTGTGCTAGCGAGCCGGACAGGTATGACGAATCTTGAGCTTACGTTAATGAGTGTGCTTGTGTTCGCTGGTGCTGCTCAATTTCTAGCGGTAGGGATGGTAGCGGCAGGGACAGGGATGATTGAAATCATTATTGCTACATTTGTTCTGAATTTCAGGCATTTTGTCATGAGTTTGTCTTTCGTCAACCGCTTGAAAGGTATGGCCCTGAAAGCAAAACTCCCTCTCTCCTTAGGTTTGACGGATGAAACTTTCACGATGTCTGCTCTGTATAAGGACGAAGCAAAAGAGAAGTATGGGGGTTTATTTTATGCTTCTTTAATGTTGACCGCGTATGTATCGTGGGTGGGAGGGTCTTATCTTGGTGGTGTTTTAGGCGATGTCATGCCAGCGAAGTTAAGTTACAGCATGGGGGTAGCCTTATATGCCATGTTCATTGGACTTTTGATTCCATCCGTGAAAAAGAATTTCAAAATTGTCGTCATCGCTGTACTCGCGATGTTGATCAATTTTATTTGTCAGACTTGGGGAATGAGTCAAGGCTGGGCCATTGTTATAGGTACAGTTCTTGCAGCATTCAGCGGAATTTGGATCCTTGAGGATGAGGAGGTGACGGAATGATCATTTGGATGATTATCGGGATGGCAGTCGTTACAGCTGTTCCGAGGCTTTTACCCGCATTGATCGTAGGTTTTGTCACTTTTCCAAAATGGGTGGACCGCTGGCTCAACGCCATTCCTTATGCTGCCCTCGGAGCGTTGATTTTTCCAGGAATCATCTCAGTAAAGCCCGATGCACCACAAGTCGGTATTATAGCAGGTTTGGTAGGGATTTTACTTGCGTGGTTAAATGTCCATATCATTATCGTAGTACTTGGAGCCATTACCTCTGTATTCTTGATGACATTATAATCACACCTGCCTAGAAGGTGCATATCGTATAGGGATACTTCCGAGAAAGGAATTGATCGTTATGCACCGACAATTTGGTTTTCCTTTCGGGCAGATTTTCGGATTTCCAACGCCCAATCAGGGGGGGCAGTTCGGCCCGGGCCAACCACCTCCTGGACCTCCAGGCGGGCCACCTTTTGGAGGTGGGCAGGGACAGCCACCATTTGGTGGAGGGCCTGGAGGACCCGGCGGACCAGGCGGGCCTGGCATTCAGCTTCCACCACCACCAGATCAGCCGCCTAGTTCACAAGGAGCTTCTCTCTTTGCTGTTGACCCCGGATCATTATATGGCTGCCTCTATCGATACACGTGGATCACTCTTGTTAACGGACGCTCGTTCTGGTTTTACCCAACATTCATCGGCCGCACTTCTGTAGCTGGTTATCGTTGGCAGCGCCGTCGTCGTCAGTGGGTTTATACAGGCTTTGACACACGACAAATTTCTAGTTTCCAATGTAGATAAACCGCAAATAAAAGGTGATGTCACTCTTGGCATCATCTTTTTGTTACAATAAGAATTAATTAGAGGAAGAAGGGACGATCTCCATATGCCTGAAGTAAGAGCTGCCCGCTTTGAGGATGCTGAAACAATAGCAGAAATCCATGTGAAGAGTTGGAAATCAACATATAAAGATTTGATTGATGAAAGGGATCTAAGCAATACGACGGTTGAACACCGGATTGCGCTTTGGGAAACGGTTCTCAGAACTCCTGTAAATGGCCAGATTGCCTATGTTATTGAGAACGATCATGGTGAAGTTGTCGGCTTTGTTTCTGGTGGAAAAGAGCGCACAAAGAATTATGGATTTGACGGAGAAATTTATGCCATATACTTGTTGGATGAGTATCAGGGAAAAGGGTATGGAAAAGAAATGCTCCGGGTTTTTTCAAAAGGGATGCTTGAAGCGGGGTATCAATCCCTGCTTGTATGGGTGCTCACCAATAACCCTTCCAGTCAATTTTACATAAAATATGGAGCAGACCCAGTAGAAGCAGAAAGAGTCACAATCGGACAAGGAACTTATGAAGAAACGGCTTATGGTTGGAGTGAGTTAAAAAGCTTGACCGACCGTCTTGCATAAACCTCATGATATTCGTTAAAAAAGCCTGCCGGTGACCGGCAGGCTTTTTTACGTTTCTTTTTCTTCTTCATAGGGTTCGATATGGATGTGAGCGTAACCGATATTTTTCTCTTTTTCTAACCGTTCCTCTACTTCATCGGTAATTTCGTGACCTTCCTGGACAGTAATATCAGGGTTGACGTGAATGGTGGCTTCGACAAGCGTTTTATTCCCCTGCATCCGTGCTTTGACATCTTTCACTGCCCAAACATCAGGATGATCGGATATGCTTTCGCGGATGTGTTCAATTCCTTCTTCATCATAACCATCGGTAAGGCTGTGAGTGGCATCGACAAAAATATCCCAAGCTGTTTTACAAATGATAAGACCGACAATCAAACCAGCAAGAGGATCCAACCAGGAAACTCCGAACTGAGAACCAAAGATACCGATGCTTGCGCCGACACTTACTAAAGCATCTGATCGATTATCCTGAGCAGCCGCATATAAAGCATTGCTGTCCACTTTTTTCGATAGATTCAAGTTGTACCGATAAACACCATACATGACAACAGCAGCTGCTAAAGCCGTCCAGGCTGTCAGCATGGAAGGTTCACTGGCTTTTTGCTGAATAATATCCTGAACCGTACCGATAATGACTTCTATGCCTACAGTCATCATAATAAAAGCGGCGATAAGTGAAGCGATCGTTTCAGCTCGAAAATGGCCATAATGGTGATCCTCGTCTGGTGGCTTTCTTGAAATCTTGAGCCCGACTAAGACAGCCACAGAAGCAATGACATCAGTTGTATTGTTTAGGCCATCCGCTCGGAGTGCTTCAGAGTTTCCAACGGAGGCGATAATCAATTTTGTAGTAGCGAGAACAAGATAGGCAATAATACTTACCCAGGCACCGCGTTCCCCTTTTTTCAATTTTGCATAGTCATTCATGGACTTTTACCTCCAGATCGATCAATTAGGCTTGATATAGCTTACCAAATAGAAGTTCAGTGGGTCTAGAGAAAAAAAGCTTTCCATGTTCATGTTAATTGCCTTCACGCAAAACAACTTTATTTGAACTATTATGGAGAGAATGTAAAGGTTTTATAAAATATCTCGAATTTAAGAGTCTTGAGTTTGAGTTTTAATAGGTGCGGGTATATATTATTTGTGAATCCTGATCATTTCTTAGGAAACAATAAACAGGCATTCTTGGATTCCAAAAGTACGCAAAAGGAGAGATTTTAGTGGCAAACGTAAAATTAGCGATCATTTATTACAGTTCAACAGGTACGAACTACAAAATGGCGCAATGGGCGGAAGATGCAGCTAAACAAGAAGGGGCAGATGTGAAACTGGTACGTGTCCCAGAGTTAGCTCCTATGGAAGCCATTGAACAGAATCCTGCATGGAAAGAGCATTACTTAGCTACCAAAGACGTTGTTCCAGAAGCGAAAATTGACGATCTTGACTGGGCTGACGCTGTGATTTTCAGTGTACCTACACGTTTTGGTAACGTCCCAGGGCAAGTGAAGCAATTTATGGATCAGGCGGGTGGATTATGGTTCCAAGGGAAACTTGTGAACAAAGTGGTCAGTGCGATGACTTCGGCTCAGAACGTGCACGGTGGCCAAGAGGCAACGCTGTTGAACTTCTATACTACGATGTTCCACTGGGGCGCCATCATTGCAGCGCCAGGTTACACAGATGATGCCGTGTTTGCTTCTGGAGGAAACCCATATGGTACGAGCGTGAGTGTAGATGGAGAAGGAAATATGAAAGAAGAAGTTGAAGGCGGCGTACGTCATCAAGTCAAACGTACACTGGATGTGGCAAGTAAATTCATTAATTAAAGAATAGAGGAAAGAGTATGGAACCTTATTGAGTTCCATACTTTTTTTTTTATGAGGAACCTATATGAAACAACAGTGGGAGAGGACCGATCCTATTTATAGGAAGATTGGAGAATGAGGGCTGTTTTATGAGTATTATGGAATGGAGGCTATCATTGCTATTCTTTCTTCTAAATGTGACAAGGGAAGGTGAGCGAATCCTATTTTTTTCGGGAAAATAGAGGTCTTCAATGAACTCTCTTAGGGATTTAGTAACTATTTTTGTGATAGTAAATCATGATAAATGCCTCTAGCAATAGGGCTGAGAGGTTTAAATATTTTAAATATGGGAATCATAATACTAAATATTCAGAAAACTTGTTGCGAAATTCTATTATATCCTGCATAATGAAAAAAAGCATGAAGGGGGTAGTCTCATGAGAAAGCAAAAGATTGATTATGTTATCCGTCGCCACCCCGAGTACAAAGGGAAAGAGATTACGGCAAAGAGAGAGTTGTCCTTTGGAATACAGTTAGCCTCACGTCTGCTTTTAGACCAACTAAGTTATCAGTTTAATAAAGAACGTCTGGACAAGGAAATCAACCAGGCCATTGATAACGATGACCGCGAAGAATTTGAACGTTTAAGTTTTGAATATCAACCCTTTACATGGGAATAAGATAGAACCGTTGCTGATGCAGCGGTTTTTTTTGTGAAGTTTTAGGTTATTAATGAAGGGATTCTCTATGACCAAGTAGAATTCGACAAAGCACTTTTGTAACATATCGAACAGTAAATGACTGAGTTTTAGGAAAACAGCCTTATGAAAGGGATCAGATATACAACATCTTCCTGTGAATGTTATAGTAAGGGTACCATCATAGACTAGGAAGGTAATACAATTGAAAAAAGTATGGATTTTAACACTACTAAGTATCAGCTTGTCCGCTTGTTCGCTCGCATCAACAGGGGACGAACAAGAATCGAAAGAAGATGCTCCCGTTTCTTCCCAAAAAGAAGTGGATCAAACCTCTTCTGGTGAGGAAACAGAGCAGGCTAATGCTGACGGGACGAAAGATCCGGACTCTGCTAAAACGGAAAAAGATAAAGTTTTGGAGGACGGTACAGTCGAAGTTGGAGAACCCGAGAGTTTACAGGTGGTCGTCAACAAAAACAGAAAACTGCCGGGTGATTATGTGCCCGAAGATTTGACTGTCCCAAATGTACCTTTTTATTTCCAAGAAGATCACCCGAAAAAACAGATGAGAGAAGAAGCAGCTCGTGCTTTAGAAGAGCTTTTTGCAGCTGCTGAAGAGGATGGAATTGATTTAGTAGCCGCTTCCGGCTACCGTTCCTATGATCGTCAAAAAAGGATTTATGAAAGAAATGTTGAAGTTTATGGAAAAGAAGAAACAGATACATTCTCAGCGCAACCTGGTACGAGCGAACATCAAACAGGTCTTGCCATGGATGTTACCTCTGCTCAGGTGGCATTTAAACTGGAGCAATCCTTCGGTGAAACCTCGGAGGGAGAATGGCTTGCCGACCATGCCCATGAATACGGGTTTATCATCCGTTATAGAGAAGGTGCCAAGGAAATTACGGGTTACATGTACGAACCCTGGCATTTAAGGTATGTAGGGAAAGAGATTTCTTCAGATGTCCATGAACAGGCCGTAACGTTAGAGGAGTTTTTTGGCCTTTACCCTTCGGATGAATGAAAGAAAGCCATTTCTCAACGAATAGAGAAATGGCTTTTTTTAATAACAGATTCCAACGCGGTGAGCTATGAATTCTTTCTTTTGTAACTCTTCATAGGCGAAAAATGCTGTATCTTCTACGGTAATCTTTTTACCGCCTTCCGGGAGGAAATCACGCTCAGATCGGATATTGCCACATCTTTCTCCATCAGGCAAATAAGTTGGGCAGATGATGGTCCAATCCAGCTGACTTTTCTGTAAAGCCTCATATACTTTAACATGTTCTTCAGCTGCAAAAGTTTTCTTTCGTTTGGACTCATTGGTCTGGTAGCGGTATTTTCCTTTTTCGAACCTGCTGTTCAGAATGCCTGCCGTTCCGATTGTGACGATACGCTTGATCTCTTCTTTTTTCATCGCTTTAATGATCAAAGGGAAACTCTTTGATAGCGTGTCTGTTTTATCTGTGTTCAAGGCACTGATGACCGCATCACAACTGGCAATGGTCTTTTTGATGTCCTCTTCATTTTTCGCATCGCCTATCACGAACTCCACACCAGGAATAACTTCCATCGCCCGTTTTTCATCACGAACGAGTGCTTTTACTTCCACTTCATCACTCAATGCTAATCGTACAATTTCAGATCCGACTCTTCCTGTCCCACCGAATACTGCAAGTTTCATTAAACCACCTCAAAGATTTGTAAAGTTTGATTATGACTACGTGAAATTTGAAAATCTTTTGCTATGCTTGACTAAAAAAAGAATGTAGATGGGGGATATGACCATGAAAAGGAAGCCCGTTTGGAGCTGGATGCTTTACGATTTTGCAAATTCAGCTTTTGCAACGACCATCATGGCTGCTGTGCTGCCTGTATTCTATTATGATGTAGCAGCTAAAGGTGTTCAAGAATCTCTAGCAGCAAGCTATTGGGGATATTCCCAATCCATTGCCGTTTTAATCGTTGCAATCCTTGCTCCAATTCTTGGGGCAATCAGTGATTACTCCGCAGCGAAGAAAAGTTTTTTGATGTTCTTTGCCTATATGGGCATGATCGCCAGCGTGTTGCTTGCTTTTGTCGGAGAAGGGGATTACATCTTTGCCTCTATATTATTAATCGTGGGGACAATCGGCTTTTCAGGTGCGAATGTGTTCTATGATGCCTTTTTACCCGAAGTGGCTAAAGAGGAAGATATAGACCGGGTTTCTGCAGCAGGATTCACTTTAGGGTATGTTGGGGGCGGAGTCCTGCTTGCCATCAACTTGCTTATGATTATGAAGTATGAGTGGTTCGGGCTTCCAAATACCTTGGTCGGAACAAAGCTTGCTTTCGTATCTGTTGGTATCTGGTGGTTTGTTTTTTCCATACCACTCTTGAAAAACGTTGTAGAGGAAAAGAAGACGGAGCATAAAAGAGAGCGGTCTTATGTGTCCATCGGCTTTCAGCGGCTTGGGCGGACATGGAAAGAATTGAGGCAGTTTAAGCAGCTCCTCATCTTTTTATTGGCGTTTTGGCTTTATAATGATGGAATCTCGACAATTATAAAAATGGCCACGATTTACGGAAGGGATATTGGAATTGACAGCACATCTCTGATTACCGCTTTACTCATCACTCAATTCGTCGGAATCCCCTGTACATTTTTCTTTGGTTGGCTGGCAGGTAAAATAACTCCGAAACGTGCCCTCATGATATCATTGTCTATTTATTTAGTCATCGTAGCACTTGGGTATTTTATGACATCGGCTCTTCATTTTTACATCCTGGCTGTATGTGTAGGTTTCGTTCAAGGGGGAGCACAGGCTTTAAGCCGTTCCATTTTTGGAAGAATGGTTCCAGGAGACCGTCATGCGGAGTTTTTTGGTTTTTATGGAATTTCTTCAAAATTCGCTGCCATCTTTGGACCGTTTGCTTTTGCACTCGTCGGGCAATTAACAGGATCGAGCCGTCTTGGTATTCTATCGCTCGTGTTCTTCTTTATCGTTGGTATGATCCTCCTATATTTGCTTGATGTAGATAAAGGAGTAGAGCAGGCGGAGGCCTACACCCGCTCTGAGGATGAACCCGTCATTCGTTCGTAATTTACACAATCGGCTGACTGAGCTGGTTGGTCAACATATTTTCAAGAGGTTCTCCAGTATCATACGAAATGTTTCCTACGGTTTCTTGAATGTGAGCCATAACGTCTGGTGAACCTGTTTTCCAATACTCGAAGATATACTGAAATAGGAGGATACCTTCGTTCTTAGCCTGTTCATATAACTCCAAAAAAGATTCGGTGCGCTTTTCACTCGTTGCGGGATGGTACCACTCTTTACGACTCTCATTCAAAAAATCTTTTTCTTCACTAATAGGTTGATGGGAGAACGAAGATACAAGTGAACCGAACCATTGATTCTTCCATTTCCAAGGGTCATATAACACTCTTTGAGCCACTTGTATATGGGCAAAAGATTCTTGAATTACTTTCTTCTTATGTTTCGTCGTAATGTCTGGATAATGCTTGGAAAGCAATGAATGCATAAAGGAAGACATCGGTCGGATTTGCTTTCCAATCTTTATTTTTTTATGTACAGGGTTTTTCCATGTTGCCAAATTCCTCTTGCTACCGAGCATGATTGTGTCTAAAAGTACTTCTAGTTTCTGGTGTTTATTTTTCTCATAACCAGCGTGGTAGTGAACATAAGGGTGAGTATGGCGGTCAAGGATATGGTGGCTTACAAATCCCAGGATAAAGGCTTGAAGTAGGTTTTTCTCAGAAATTCCTCGTTCAATCATATCCAACAAAAAGGGTCCGCATTTCTCCGTATGCAGCAGCATCCCGATTTCTGCTACCTCTTTATCTGGTAGGAAAGGCAGGAAATTATGATAAAAAAACGGATCAGGGCCTTGGGCTCCCATATGTAAAGGGGCTGAGGAAGTTTCTAAAAGGTCTTTTCTATCGAGCTCCTCACACAACTCATCCACAAACAGTATGTGTGTCCATATATTAGGCATCTTCATTCTCCATTCTTTATTAAAATTTATTCCACTAAATGGCAGGATTGTGGAAGACTTGATTTCGAAACTTCCTGGGGTTCGTTGCCTTGTTAGACGTCAGGGGTGGCTGGGAAGCTACTCGCTTTCCTGCGGGGATGACGGCAAGCCTTCTCGTGCTACGCACTGCGGGGTCTCGCCAGCCAATCCATTCCCGCGGGAGTCTCGCAGCTTCCCAACCACCCCTTTCAGTGTAAGGGAGAAACGAACCCATGTACCAAGTTGGAGGGTCTTTCACTAACCAACTGTTAGAGGTATAAACCGCTGTGGATTAAGCTTTTAAGTGTTATGGAGGTGTTCTATAACCCACTTCCCATAATTATATGAGCTGACCTTTTGGTAGTGGTTTCGAAAATCTTCCTTGGCAAAGGGGCGGAGGGGAATGGCGAGACTCCTGCGGGAAAAAAGTGCAGGGTGAGACCCCACAGGACGTAGTCCGAGGAGGCTCACCGCGCTCCCGCGGAAAGCGAGCTATTCCCCGCAGCCCCATCCACTCAACAAAAGTCTCGAAACTGAGTCTTCAAGAATAGGGAGCTTTAGTGAAATTGTGGATTCAAAAAAAGAGCCTTTTTGCAAAGGCTCTTTTTCACCACTTTTTACCCACTTGAGAGGTCAAGCAAGGAAGGAAGATATGTACCTTTGCTTGATGGATTCATTATACATAAATATCTGAAAAATGTAAATAATCAGACTTGTAAATTGAAGAAAATTGTCAAAAAGAACGGGCTTGTGGTGATTGTTCAAAAGATTCTTGATACAATGAAAAGGCATGCAATGATTTGAGCAAAGGGAGGATATTCATGGATTATCGCATTGAGAAAGATACCATAGGAGAAATCAAGGTACCGAGCGAAAAGTTTTGGGGAGCTCAAACACAGAGAAGTAAACAAAATTTCCCGATCGGCGATGAAAAAATGCCGAAAGAAGTGGTCGAGGGCTTTGCGATCCTAAAAAAAAGCGCGGCAAAAGCGAATGCAGCACTTGGGTTGCTTGAAGAAGAAAAAGCCGAAGCCATTGCTTATGCAGCGGACCTCATTGTAGCCGGAGAACTGGACGAGCATTTCCCTCTTGTCGTCTGGCAGACGGGGAGCGGGACGCAATCCAATATGAATGTGAATGAAGTGATCGCTTACGTAGGTTCACAATGGCTGGAGGAGAAGGGCAGTGAAACGCGCCTTCACCCGAATGATGATGTAAATAAATCTCAAAGTTCTAATGATACTTATCCGACAGCGATGCATATTGCATCGGTCAGAAAGATCGAGGATGTCGTCCTTCCAGCCTTGATCCAATTCAAACATACATTACAAGGAAAAATGGAAGCGTTTAACGATATCGTTAAGATTGGCCGTACTCACTTACAGGATGCTACTCCACTAACACTCGGTCAGGAAATCAGTGGTTGGCACCGCATGCTCGAAAAAACAGAAAAGATGCTTATTGAAAGTACGGAATATGTGAAAGAGCTTGCGATTGGTGGAACAGCTGTAGGTACGGGATTAAATGCTCATGAAGATTTTTCCGAACAGGTCGTGTCTCAAATTAATGAGGCCACAGGAAAAGGATTTATTTCTGCACCGAATAAATTCCATGCACTTACTTCTCATGACGAACTCGTCCATACCCATGGCGCATTGAAAGCATTAGCAGCAGATCTTATGAAAATTGCCAATGATGTGAGATGGCTTGCGAGTGGGCCACGTTGTGGGATCGGTGAAATAACGATACCTGCGAATGAACCGGGAAGTTCCATCATGCCAGGTAAAGTGAACCCGACTCAAAGTGAAGCTGTTACGATGGTTGCTGCACAGGTTATGGGGAACGATGCGACAATCGGCTTTGCAGCTAGTCAGGGGAACTTTGAGCTGAACGTATTCAAACCGGTGATCGCTTATAATTTCTTGCAGTCAGCACAACTTCTTGCGGACAGCATCGTTTCTTTCGATGAACGTTGTGTGAGCGGGCTGGAGCCTAATCATGAACAAATAGAAAAGTATCTGCGTGATTCCTTGATGCTTGTGACAGCTCTTAATCCGCATATTGGATATGAGAATGCAGCGAAAATCGCAAAAACAGCCTTTGAAAAAGATCAGACATTGAAAGAAACAGCGGTTGAGCTAGGGATTCTTACAGAAGATCAATTTGAGGAATACGTTGATCCTAAAGCGATGACGAAGCCAAACGCGAAATAATTCTTAAGTTGTTAGCCATGTTTATTAGCCTAATATAAGTTCTCCAATAATTACCACCTGTTTTTTTGACATAAAAACAATCGGACCGACCCATACTACGATTACACAAGACAGGAGGTGAGACACATGGCTAACAACAACAGTTCAAATGAGTTGGTTGTACCTGGTGTACAACAAGCTCTAGACCAAATGAAATACGAAATCGCACAAGAATTTGGCGTACAACTTGGTGCTGACTCTACAGCTCGTGCTAACGGTTCTGTAGGTGGTGAGATCACTAAGCGTCTTGTCCAAATGGCTGAGCAACAGTTCGGCGGACAACAATACAAATAAATATTTGTGACGAAGGAGGAAGGGTGCGCCCTTCCTCTTTATTTTTTGGATGTCTCAAAACATTCATACGTTGCAAAAAGATTGAATTCTCCAGATCGTGTTGAAAGAAGTGGCGAGCGATGCAGGAATGTGGTGTATGCAATGGGTGGGCAGCTTCTGAAAGGCCTTGCCCAAAATGCGAAGGAACGATGCGAGATCAAGGGCGTGTCACGGATTTCCTGGATGATTATAGTCCTTATCTTGATCAGAAATATACAGACCTCGTGGATGGTGATCTGAATTCATCCATCACTGAGGAATGTGTCCATTTATTTGTTTGTGAAGATTGTGGTTTAAACGATATTCAAGCCACATAAAAAAACGCAGCCAACAAGGCTGCGTTTTTTTTAGCGTATACGTAATTCAGAGTCTTTATCAAAGAAGTGAACTTTGTTCATATCGATTGCCAACGTAATCTGATCTCCACCATTAATATCGGAACGGGAGTCTACACGAGCAATGAAGTCCTGGTCATTCAGCTTGGAATATAAGTAGGACTCAGATCCCATCAGTTCTGCTACTTCAATGTCCGCTGTGATTTTCTTGTCTTGGTTTGCATCAATAAACACAGGCTCATCATGCATATCTTCCGGTCTTACACCCAGAATAATTTCTTTACCGATGTAGTTTTGTTCACGAAGAGGTTTCATTTTACCTTCAGGAACAGCGATTTTTAATTCTCCCAGTTCAATGTGTCCATCGGCAAGTGTTCCATTAAGGAAGTTCATGGCTGGAGAACCGATGAAGCCGCCGACAAATACATTTTCAGGTTTGTCATACACATCTTTAGGTGCACCCACTTGTTGAATAACCCCGTCCTTCATAACCACAAGTCGTGTAGCCATTGTCATCGCCTCTGTCTGGTCGTGCGTGACGTAGATGGTTGTTGTTTGAAGACGTTGGTGCAGCTTCTGGATCTCAGCACGCATTTGTACACGAAGCTTGGCATCAAGGTTGGAAAGAGGCTCGTCCATCAAGAATACTTTTGCATCTCGTACAATCGCACGGCCAAGAGCAACACGCTGTCTTTGACCACCAGATAGCGCTTTCGGTTTACGGTCAAGTAAAGCCTCAAGGCCAAGGATCTGCGCCGCGTTATTTACACGTTTCTCAATTTCACTTTTATCCATCTTACGGAGTTTTAAACCGAACGCCATGTTATCATATACGTTCATGTGTGGATACAAAGCGTAGTTTTGGAATACCATCGCGATGTCACGGTCTTTCGGAGCTACATCGTTCATGCGCTTTTCATCAATCATGAAGTCACCGTTTGTGATTTCTTCCAGACCTGCAATCATACGAAGTGTCGTAGATTTTCCGCAACCGGAAGGGCCGACGAATACGATAAACTCTTTATCCTTGATGTGTAAGTTGAAATCATCCACCGCTTTTACACTTTTATCATATACTTTATCAATATTGTTCAGTTTAATTTCTGCCATTTTTATATCCCCCTAGAAAAATTGAAATCGCTTTCTTGATTGATTACAGTGTATCGAAGTTTCTGAAAACGGTAAATGGACAAAGTGCACAAACATGGGAGAGGGTTGTTTGTGCACTTTGTCGATTGTCAGTATTCCATGTGTAATAATGCTAGATACGTAATGACCGCGCCCTCAAATTGTTTAATGTCAAGGCCCGTTTTTTCAATGAATTTGTCCACTCGATATTGCAAGCTGTTTCTGTGCATATACAGTTTTTTAGCAGCTAGAGACGTATTAGATCCAGATTCCAGGAAAGTCCGGATAGTCTGTAATAATTCCTTGTCCTTTTCGATGTCCTTAAAGATGGATCTGCGGATATGTTCCCATTCTTCTTCTGGAAGTGCGTCTATATATAAATAGGGGATAATATCCTTATAGGTAATCATGGATCCTAGTTTATGTTCTTTAGCAATTCTCGCTCCGTGCTGGGCCCATTTCAATATTTTTGAGGCATCCTCCGGGGAGGAAGTGAATTCACTAATAAAGAAATGGATATCTGTGTAAAAATCACTGCTTAATACATCTGCCATGCCTTCGAATTCCATAATTTCCTGATCTATAGATGAAATCTCTTCTATGATGATCCCCTCACGGTCCGATGTCCATAAGAGAGGCATTTCTTGAGGGAATAGGGATTGAAGTGCTTCCTTTACAATAGATTTCTCTGCTTCCACATCTTCGATGGAAAAAAGGACAAAGCGAAAGGATACCGGCCACACCATTTCCTGCGTCCCTTCTTTTTTAAAAAGGAATGATGACCATTGCTTCTCCCTTTCTGTCATGGTGGATTCTTCTGAGCTTAAAGGTTTGAGAAAGATCGAGAGTAATTCAGAAGATGGGTGATCAAGTTCATCTTTTTTAATACCTACGATTTCATCATTTTCGGTTTGGAACCATTTATATTCTGTATGGTTGTCAAACCCCAGTTTATTTATAGTGATTGAAGGGTATAATCGTTTAAGTTGTTCTACAACTGACATGAATCTCTTCCTTTTTGGTTGGATATTTACTATTATAGTAATACAATGGACAAAATCCGCAAAGCGTTGAAGGTATAAAACCTCGCACCTGAAGAGAGGAGGAGAAGGAATTGGATCAAGTGAAGGATAAAAGTATTTACGGTCCTGAAACGAAAAACCGTTTAAAAAGAATTGAAGGTCAAGTCCGTGGTGTCCTCAAGATGATGGATGAAGATAAAGATTGTAAAGATGTCATTACCCAGTTGTCAGCCGCACGTTCTGCGATGGACCGTGCGATTGGATATATTGTTGCAAAAAATTTAGAAGGCTGTATTCGTGATGCTCATGAGGAAGGCGAATCAGCGGAAGAGTTAATTAACGAAGCTGTGCAGATGATTGTTAAAAGCCGCTAATGAAGAAAGCTGTCTCCTGTTGCGTCAGATGAAAGGCAAACAGGAGACAGCTTTTTCTTTTCATTTTTCCTCTTTTTGCTCAGGAATTTCGTGAGCTTCTCCGATTTGCTCATGCCCGTAAACAGGTTTAATAGTGCCACCTGCCATCCCTTCATTGATCATCCGATCAACGTCAAGTTCGAATTTATCCTTTCCTTCGGGTGCTGCTTTTTTATGATGCTTATCCATATGTTCACCTCCTCCTTTCATTTTGCCCGGATTCTGAAATTCAATGAATGACCACGGAGCATAAACTTGTCCTTTCCCTTCATATTCTTCTAGTAAGGGAGGGGATCAGATGCAGGGCTATCGTGAGTCCTTTATCCAAAGACTGCAAAGATCAATTGAAGAAGAATGGAAGGATCAGGATTTTTACAGCCGGTTAAAAGAGGATACAAGCAACCGTTTATTCAGGGACTATATTAAGCATGCCGAAGATGATGAGTTAAAACATTATCAAATGTTCCAACACCTTCACTTTCAGTTGACAGGAAAATATCATGAATTTGAACCAAAGACGATCAATTATCGATCTTTTGAGAATGGTGTGATCAAAGCCCAACAAGATGAGTTTAAAGCAGCTGAGATGTACAGGGAGATGCTGTTTATGGTTCCTACACCCGTCGCTTATCATGCATTATTTACAGCCATGACTGATGAGATGGAACATGCGACTAGGTTCGGCACTATTTATGGGCGACTAAAATAATTCAAGCTTGAAGGCCATGTCTACATGAGGCCTTTTTGTTTTGGGTTTTACCGTTGGCACTTGGCTTTTATATGGATTATACTTGGTACACCATGTGTAGAAAGAGGTTGGAACATGAATCCTGTTTTATTAATTATAATGATGATCGGAATCGGAGCCTTAATCGGAGGGCTTACCAATTCATTAGCCATAAAAATGTTATTTCGTCCATATCGATCTATTTATATCGGTAGCTACCGTCTGCCTTTTACCCCGGGCCTTATTCCTAAACGTCAAAAGGAATTAGCCCAACAGCTAGGTAAAATGGTTGTCAATCATCTATTAACTCCAGAAGGCATCCGTAGAAAGCTCACTCATTCAAGTTTTAAGGCACAGATGACTACATGGGCGATAGATGAAGTTCAAACGTTGTTAAAAAAAGAAGATACGTTAAAAGATGTGCTTGAGAAATTTCATATTGAAGTGACAACAGCATCCATTCAAAGTCATGTCTCTCATTGGGTGGAACATCGCTATGAATCACTCATGGACGAATATCGTGAAAAAACGATAGAAGAGTTGTTAACACCATCGTTACGAGAAAGGACAAACCGCGGAGTAGATCAGGCGGCTGCTCATATTCAAGCGAGTATAGAAACTTATTTCCGGAGTTCCGAAGGGAAAGAGAAAGTAGCCGCCTTAATTGATAACTACTTGGATAATCAAGGGTTTCTCGGTAATATGATTTCATCTTTCATGGGACCCGACGGGCTTACAGAGCGTGTTTATCCGCTGATTCTTAAATATGTATCCGACCGGGAAATGAAGGATTGGCTGGAAACGATGCTGCATACAGAGAAAGATAAAATGCTTACGAAGCGAGTCGCATGGTTTGAAGACCAAATCGGCCGTGAAACAATTGGTACGAAGCTTGGTGATCTTGTGTCAGAGGCATTACCTGTAGATCAGTGGATGGCAAAAACGGTGGAGGAATGGACAAGTCCTTATGAAGAGAAAATTCTTAAAACCTTCGTTCCGGCTGCTGTTGATCAAATCAGTGATTTATTATCGGCCAAGGTGGAAAGTATGATGACGCAGCTGCGTTTATCTGAAATTGTTCAGGAGGAAGTCGAAGCTTTCCAAGTCGAACGTCTTGAAGAAATGGTTCTTGGTATTTCAAGAAGAGAATTTAAAATGATTACCTATCTGGGGGCTTTACTAGGAGGGATGATCGGCTTGCTACAGGCCATTATTGTGCTATTTTTCGGATAATGGTGTATTCCTATACAGACGTATAGGAGTTTGTTATAGTGGGGGAGGAGTATCAGAACGATAATTTAGGAGGTTCTTATTTTTATGGCAAATCTATATGATTACGCGTATGATCTAGAAAAAGCAATCCGTAACAGTGAGGAATTCAACGGATTGAAAGAAGCATATGAGGCAGTTATGAACGACGAAGCTGCTAAAAAAATGTTCGACGATTTCCGTCAAACACAAATCACGCTTCAACAAAAGCAGATGCAAGGAGAGGAAATTTCTGAGGAGGAAGTAGAACAGGCTCGTAAAGTTGTTGAGCTTGTACAACAACACCCTCAAATCTCCAAGCTTATGGAAGAAGAGCAGCGCTTAAACACTGTCATTAATGACATCAGCCGTATCATTACTAAGCCTCTTGAAGAGCTTTACGGCAATCCTGAAGAACCACAACAATAAATAGTAATAAAAAGGAGCTGGTGAACCAGCTCCTTTTTTTTGTGGCCATTTCTAACTGAAGGGCACTTCGGGAGGCCTGTATTCAGCGCGCAGACTATAAGCTTTCTATGTTTCATGTCTACCAGTTCTTTATGGATTGGATTTTTTGTCGTCTTTTGCAGGAAAGCGGGTGCTCCATGACGAAAAACTAAACCAAGAAGAATTTTTCCATATATAGGAGGAAAACCATAATCATGAAGCATTTCATTGTAGAGGAAAAGGGAAATGTGGTGCATTTGAAAATTGCCCGAGGAGAAAAATACAATGCATTGAATGCAGAACTATTAGCAGAGTTCGCTGAGGCAGCTCGTGAAGTGAGGCGGTCAGAGGCAAAAATTGTACTTTTATATGGAGATGGAGAAGGATTCTGCGCAGGTGGAGATTTAAGCATGATGAAAGAGGTGTCTGACAGAGATACTTATGATGAAGTCATGGATAATATCGAAACCATTGTAAAAACCTTTTATTCCATGCAGAAGATTGTGATATCCGCATTGCATGGGCCTGTGGTAGGTCTAGGGTTAAGTATTGCTTTATCGGCTGATTATGTCATAGCTGAACCAGACGCCGAATTATCCATGAACTTTATAGGTATTGGATTAGCTCCGGATGGTGGAGGTCATTTTTGGCTGCAGGAACGTTTAGGAACACATCAGGCTAAACATTTTGCTTGGGAAGGGCAGCAAATGAGAGCAAAAGAAGCCTATGATCATAAACTTGTGGATATCGTCGTCAATGGACCTGTCCAAGAAGAAGCAGCACGTCTCGCGGAAGAGTGGAGCAGTCGTCCATTGAAATCCATGATTGCTACAAAAGAAATATATCACCAACATGGAATGGAACGTTTATCTCACTACTTGGAGAAAGAACGTGAAAACCAATGGCGGTTACTTCAAACCGCTGATCATAGAGAAGGGGTTGAAGCCTTCTTAAATAAACGAAAGCCGGAATTTCAAGGTAAATAGTAAAAAGTCGCGCCTAAAAGCGCGACTTTTTATGGTTTTACATTGTTTTTAGGGTTATCTGTGGAACAAAACCAAGTGCCCTTCAGGTGCAGCGCAGCGATGGGTGTGATTGCTGTACCCTTTCTCTTCCAGCTTCTCTGTCCCTATTTTTTTTGCCTGGTCATCATTTTCTGCCTGGAAGTTTTCATCGAGAACATTGGTACCATCTTTCTCGAATACAGTTAAGTAGTATGTCTTCATTGTTGCGCCTCCTTGAATGAATAGCTGTTCATTATTTACTTTTGTCATACACCGTCGATATTCCTGCTTGAACAGCAAATTTCCATTAAAAAAATCACCCATTCCATTCTTCCACAATAGCTCCCTATACTTGAAGACACAGTTCCGAGACGTTTGTGTGATTCTAGGGGCTACGGGAAAAGGTTCGTCTTGCTCCATCGTCCAGACACTCGCGTCATAAGCAGAACAGCAAAGGAATGAAAAACACATTCCGTTGCTGTTCTGCTTATGCTAGTCGTGTCTACCAGGACGATTCCGCATTTGAACACTTTCCATGGGGTGGGCGGTGAGCCTCCTCAGGCTAAGCCTTCCGGGGTCTCACCTGTCCCACACGTCCCATAGGAGTCTCACCGTTTCCCTCCGCCCCTTAATTTTATAAGTGTCTCGAAACCACTTCTGGAATAAGAAGCTTTCAAGCTCGATGGAAATGTGGGCGTTACACTTCACCCTTATGTTTATTTGGATTCTGAAATAGAGAAGGCCTTATGCTTATAAGAGCGGAAGAGTGGAAGGCAGTCTCTTTGAGCAAAGGGGTTCGTTTTACGAATACATCGAAAGGGGTGGTTGGGAAGCTGCGACACTCCCGCGGGAATGGATTGGCTGGCGAGACCCCGCAGTGCGTAGCACGAGGAGGCTTGCCGTCATCCCCGCAGGAAAGCGAGTAGCTTCCCGACCACCCCTAACGCCCAAAAAGGCAACGAACCCCGGACACCTCTCGAAACTGAGTCTTCCACAATCCTGCCATATTCTTTAATAGCCATATTTTTTGTGAAGGAAGAAGGATTATTGAAACCAATGAGTTAGAAATTACGTACATAAGGTGAAAAGGGGGAGAAATGATGACATTACGTTTGGAGAAAGTGACGAAAAAGTTTGGGTCATTTACAGCGGTAGATGATTTATCATTAGAAATACCAGAAAAGCAGATTTTTGGTTTTCTCGGTGCGAACGGAGCAGGTAAAACCACAACTTTCCGTATGGTTCTTGGTTTGTTGGATCAAACAAAGGGTGAAATATCATGGAACGGCGGGGATATCGGCTACGACCAAAGCCATTTAATCGGATATCTACCGGAGGAAAGGGGACTTTATCCGAAGCTTAAGGTTCAGGAGCAGTTGGTCTATTTGGCAAAATTAAGAGGGATGAGGAAGTCTGAGGCCGTCCAACAGATTGAACGCTGGCTTGAGCGGTTTAAAGTACCAGAATATAAAAATAAGAAAGTTGAAGAATTATCGAAAGGGAATCAGCAAAAGATTCAGTTCATCTCAGCTGTGTTACATAAACCAAAATTGCTGATCCTGGATGAGCCTTTTTCAGGTCTTGATCCAGTTAATGTGGAAATGCTGAAGAAAGCCGTCATTGATTTGAAAGAATCGGGAACATCGATTGTGTTTTCCTCGCACCGGATGGAGCATGTAGAGGAATTGTGTGAGAGTCTGTGTATTCTCCATCACGGTTCCCCAGTGGTTCATGGGAAATTGAAGGAAATAAAAAAATCATTCGGGAAAAAGAATGTGAAAGTCATCGCAGATTTTGATCTTGCATTTTTGGAAAGTGTCCCGGGAGTTACGAAATATAAGCCATTGGGAGATGGGTGTGTCCTCCAGATTGAGAGTGAGGAAATTGCTCAGCGTATTTTTGAGGAACTGCAAGGAAAAGGATTTGTACGCAAATTTGATCTGGAAGAACCAACGTTGAATGATATTTTTATTGAGAAGGTGGGTGCTTCTTATGAATAAGTTCTTTATCATGGTTGCCCAGACTTATAAAAATCGTGTTAAATCAAAATCTTTCCTAATTACTACGATTGTTACTGTCGCACTCATTTTCGCTTTATCGAATTTGCAATCCATCATAGAGACTTTCAGCGATGTGGATGAAGAAAAGAAAGTAGCGGTTGTGACGGATAATGAGGGCTGGTTTCAGTCATTAGATCAGGCCGTTTCAATGAACGACAATCTTACCCTTCAGAAATACGATGGGAGTTTAGAGGAAGCCCAAGGAGCGGTAGAAGAAGGAGACTTTCAATCTGTCGTTGAATTGGAACAAGGAGAAGAAGGGCTCCCTGAAGCGACCTATTATGCGAACAAAATTGCCAATACTGGTGAAAGTGACCCTGTCAGACAGGCACTTCAACAAGTGAAAGTACAGTATGTAACCGAGCAGGCCAATGTCGATCCTGCGATTATTCAACAAATGAATACTCCTGTTACTTTTGAGCTCGTAGCTCTTGAAGAGAGTGCAAAAACGGCAGAGGAACTCAACCAGACTCGCGGACTTGTTTATGTGATGCTCTTTTTCCTGTATTTTTCTGTCATCATGTATGGACAGATGATCTCTACGGAGGTAGCAACAGAGAAATCAAGCCGCGTCATGGAAATTTTAGTTTCCAGCGTATCCCCTGTTTCCCAGATGTTTGCGAAAATTTTCGGCATTGCTTTGTTAGGTTTGACGCAATTCGCGATTCTTATTTTAGCAGGGTACTTAGGTATTCAACAAAGCAGGACCCTTGGAGATGGTTCGATGCTGGAATTCTTCGGTTTCAATGACATTAACCCTGGTACAATCATCTATGCAGTGGTTTTCTTCATACTTGGCTATTTGCTTTATGCTACCTTAGCGGCTACCTTGGGATCGCTCGTCAGTCGTTTGGAGGATGCGCAGCAATTGTTGGCACCTATGATTATGCTGATTGTGGCCGGTTTCCTCATTGCGATGTTTGGTCTTGGAATTCCTGAATCCACCTTCATCACGATCAGTTCTTATTTCCCGTTCTTTACACCATTAATTATGTTCTTACGTGTAGGAATGTTGGAAATCCCGGTTTGGGAAATTGCCTTGTCTATTGGTATTCTCATCGGGTCCATTCTCTTACTTGCGTTGATTGGAGCACGTGTCTATCGTGGTGGTGTGTTGATGTACGGGAAGTCCACTTCCTTAAAGGATTTAAAAACGGCTTTACAGCTCTCCAAAAAAGAGAAATAGATAAAAACCCCTTTCGCAAGGGGTTTTTTGTTTGGTTAAATGATGTAAGCCTATGCTTTGGATTAATGGTTCGGGAAAGTATTCAAATATTCCGTCTGCCCTTGTTGTATGAGAACGTGCATTCGGTTTTTACCTCTGTTAAAATGAAAGAACCAATAGAGAAGGAGGCTGATCATGTTGGAATCATCGATTCGATTCATACACAGCGCGGATTTACATATCGACAGCCTTTTTAAAACAAAGGGGCACTTTCCAGGTGAGTTGTTAGAAAGGTTGCGAAACAGCACGTTTGAAGCGTTCGACCGTCTCATCCATGCATGTATAGAAAATAAGGTGGATTTTCTACTGATTGCTGGTGACTTATACAATGAGGAAATTCGGAGTATTAAAGCCCAAGTCCATCTTAGGCGTGGGTTTGAACGTCTTCAAGAAAAGGATATTCATGTTTACGTCAGTTATGGTAACCACGATTATATAGAGGGAAAAACACTACCCATTGAAATGCCAGGGAATGTACATATTTTTCCAAGTCAGAATGTCGCACATATCCCTTTTGAAAAGGATGGTGAAGTATTGGCGCACATTTATGGATTCAGCTATGAGGCAAGAGAAGTGCGAGATCGCAAAGTCCCGTTCTTTACCAAAGAAGAGGGGGCGGACTATCACATTGGAATGCTTCACGGAAGTTTGGATACAAATACAGACCATGATGTTTATGCACCTTTTACACTACAGGAGTTAAAAGAGAAAGAGCTGGACTATTGGGCTTTAGGTCACATCCACAAGCGTTCGGTTTTATCGGAAGATCCACTTATCCTATATCCTGGAAACATCCAGGGGAGATCACGAAAGGAAGAGGGAGATAAAGGGTGTTACCTTGTCGAGCACAGCTTAGAAGAATGGAACTATCATTTTGTCCCGCTCCAAAGCATAATCTACGTCTCTACTACTGTGGATGAGCTTGAAACCACATCGCCTCAAGAATTGGAGAAAGTGTTGGAGAAGGCGAAAGAAAAAGTTGCTGCCGGTTCCCCTGTGATGTTGACGATCACATTGTTGGGATATGCAGGAACTAAAGAGGATATTCAAGACTGGGTGGAGGTCATTAATGAGAATGAAGATTTTGCTTCCGATGACTGGATCTGGATCGAGGAGGTCAAAATTGAAAGTCGCATAACCTGGGATGAGGAGGAGTTAATGAGGGGTTCTCATTTTACAGGTGAACTATTGCGGACCATTTCACATTTAGATGAAGAAGAAGTTGAACAGTGGCTTACCCCATTGTTCAACCATCGAAAAGTGTCCAAATATATTCATCCGATGAATAATGAAGAAACGAAGGACGTAATCGAACAGGCAAAATCATTACTAATGGATCGGATGATCAATCATGAGAGGAGGGGGACGACTTGAAGATCATCCATTTATACATATACGGATTTGGGAAATGGAAGGATTACTCTTTAGATTTAACCGATTCATCTCCTCATCTCATCATAGGTGAAAATGAAGCAGGAAAATCGACGCTCTATGAGTTTATCTTGTTTATATTATTTGGACTACCTCCAAAGCAAAGGCTCTCTTTTACACCTAAGACCGGAGGAAGCATGGGTGGGCGCCTTGTCATTTTAACGGAGTATGGCAGAGTGACGATTGAGAGAACACACGAATATGAGAACGGAAAAGCGGTATGCCACTTGGAGACAGGGGAAGAAAAGGATGAATCCTGGCTCCGAAGTTTACTGGATGGAATGGAACGTAGAGTATTTGAATCTACCTATAGCTTTAATGCGGATGCCTTGATGGAGCTAAGGAATTTATCAGGTCATGAGCTTGGTGAAGTCCTGTTAAATATCGGGTTAACTGGATCTGATCAAATTTATCAGACTGAAAAATGGCTGCAAAAACAAATGGATGAACGTTTCAAACCGCAAGGAAAAAAGCCACTTATCAATGAACAGCTTCAAGTGGTTGATGAGTTGCAGCAGAAGAAAAAGACATTGGATGAAGAAGAAGAAGTCTATTTACGTCTGCAAAAAACAAAAGAAACATTGAACGAACGCATGAGTACGTTGGAGAAGGAATGGAAGGAGACAATCAATCAACTCTACATAACGGAGCAGGTTTTCAAAGTTAGATCTATTATTGTTGATTACCATTTAATAAAGTCGGAAGTAGACAATCAAGAAAAGACTTCCTTTCCGGAAGCCGGTGTGGAGCGATACCAACAAGTAAAGGAAGTCCTTTTGCCACTTCAATCAGAACAAAAGCTGTTAAAAACAAATATAGAGGAACTTGAAGCTTCCATTCAACATTGGGAAGATGGATACGATCCATCTCAAGAAGATGAAGGAAGAAGGCTCGTAGAATCTGAATATGCAAAGTATGAGCAGGCTCTCTACGAACATGAACGCCTCTTACAACAGACCAGCCGACTAAATGAACAGCTGGATGAATATAAAAGCCACATCGATGTTCCTTTGGATACAGATGAAATTGAAGAATATCCCCTGCCATTTTATATTGAAGAGACATGGCGAGCATTGAAGAAGGAGAAAGAGGAAGTAGAACGGGAAGAATCGTTTATTAAGGAACAATTAGATGAGATCGCCCGGGAGTTTCAAAAAATTGAAGAACGTAAACATTTGATAGAGGACGAGAGGATTAGTGAGGAAACAGCCAAAGAATACGAAGAAAAGTTGCAGAAGAGTTATCAAATGGCAGCAACGTCTGATCAGGACTTAACGGGATTAAGGAATAGACGTTTGTTAGGAGGCGGAATGGCGATCCTTGCACTGGCTGTGGGGGGGCTTTTAGATGGAATGGGACTATTCGTATTGTGCTTGGCGATAGCCGCTGGTTTTGCCTTATACAGTTACAGTTGTCACAAAAAAATTATGAAATCATTCGAACAAAGTGTGACGAAGTCCATTCCAGTAGAAGAAATGGAACAAGCGAGGAAACAGCTGCAGAAATATGATGCACATATGAATGAGTACCATCATCTGCGTGATCAGTGGAAGCAGTTGAACCAGGAAGAGGTTCGGCTGCAGGAGAAGACTCATCATCTTCAACAACGAAAAAGAAGATTGGAAAGTACTCTCGATGAACAGCGTAATCTCTATCCTTTCCTAGCCTACTTAAACGTGGAACACTGGGAAAAACTTTATCATCTTCTTGCACAGTTGAAAGAAAAGAAACGTACACAAAACCGGATGCTTTACGACAAAAATGAGCAACGTTCCATAATGAATGATATCCAAAAAAATCTGGAAGCGTTTTACAAGATGAAAAAGTGGGAATTCTACGAAGAGAATATGGAACAGCAGTGGCAGCGTTTGAAAGAATGGGTCCAAGACCAGAGTCAAAGAAGGCAGAAAATTTCCCATGCAGAACAGCAATTGGAATCCTTGTATAAACGTGCGAAAGAAAACAACCTAAAGCTTTCTACTTATATGGAGCAGCAACAAGAGCTTTTTAAAGAAGCCGGTGTTGAGAAGGAAGAGGACTATTACATCAAAGCGAAACAGAATGAAAAACGTGAGGAGCAACAAAATCAGCTCCAAGATTTAGAACGTCAGCTTCAGCGTATGCTTTCAGAAAGAGAGCAGAATGATTATCATGTGTGGACAGAAGTGCCTGAAGAACGTGTTCTTTCTGCCCGTCTCGAGCGACTTAAAAGCGAAAAGAAAAAGATCGAAGATGAACAAAAAAAGAATCAGCAAGCCATGGCAGATAACCAGAGTGCCATTCAGCAGCTTGAGCATTCAGATGAACGCTCAAGCATCACCCACAAACTTCACAGAGAAAAAGCCGAACTTCAAAAGCAATCAGAAGAGTGGGCAGCTTATCAACTGGCCTGGAAGGCTTTGGAGAAAACGAAGCATGCGTATAAAGAAAAATATTTACCACGCATCTTAAGGAAAGCTACAGACTATTTTCATAGACTGACGGATGGAAATTATGCTGATGTGAAAATATCTCCCGATGATGATCGCATTAAGGTCGTTAGTAAGCAAGGATTCACTTATTATCCAATGGAACTTTCACGAGGCACAAAAGATCAATTGTATATTTCTTTCCGCTTGGCTCTCGGGGAAACGATGGCGGATGATTTATCCCTGCCGTTTCTCGTTGATGATGCCTTCGTTCATTTTGACCAAAAGAGATTACACCTGATGATCGAACTTTTCGAGCAATTATCTAAAAAGCACCAAATCATTCTTTTTACTTGGCGAGAAGACTTGGAAGAAGTGTTTCAATCTCCTCAAGTCCTGCGATTAAGTGAAAATCAATAATATGGTCGCAATGTACGGACATTAATGATAAAATGTTTTAAGATTACTGAGGAATAAGCAAATGGAGGGTTTCCATTGCCAGAAATGAATAATACAGATTGGAACAAATACGAAGAAACAATTGAACAATTTATCCAAGTCATAGCTAAGAATATGAGCCTTTATGGGGTAACCCCGTCCATTGGTCGCTTGTATGGAGTGCTGTACTTTTCGCAGGAACCCATGACATTGGATGACATGCGGGAAGCTTTGGAGATGAGTAAGACAAGTATGTCAACAGGCGTCCGTGCTTTATCAGATATGAAGATGGTCGAACCTTCCTTTAAAAAAGGAGTACGTAAAGACCTTTACAAGTCAGAAGAAGACTGGTATAAATCATTCACTTCCTTGTTTGGGAGCCGTTGGAGACATCATACAGAGACGAATATAGAAGAAGCGGATGAAGCCATTCAGGAGCTTCAAGAGCTGCACGAGAAGACCACGGACGAAGAACTTCAAGCTAAAATAACCGAGGATATTGATCGGTTGGAATATGCTCAAAATTACTATCGCTGGCTCATGAGATTCATACATGTGGTAGAATCAGGAGAGATATTCCAATACGTACCGAAAATTGATCAAAAAGATAAAAAGTAAAAAGACTGATGTGGACAGTATGATGCTGGCCACATCAGTTTTTTTGTACTCTTTTGCAGTGAAGTGAGGGGGAAGCTTGTATCATAATTGCCCGCAAGCGCTCATAGACTAGAGACAAAAGGAGCAGGGAGGATGAATTCATGTTATTCGGTCTTCCGATTTGGGTGTTTCTGTGTGTTGTCTTTATATTCATAAGTGGGTATATGGCCATCCGCGCCATGAGAGCGGAGCACAACCTCGAGCAAGAGTATATCGAACGGGAAGGGCAAGTCTATTTAAAGCGGATGGAGAAAGAGAAAGAACGGCGGGGAAAAAGAGATGCCATGATGTCAGATTAAAAGCCAGGTGAATGATTTACCTGGCTTTTGATCTTTATTATTCTACTGTATTTTCGTCAGAAGTACTGTCTTCAGAGTTATTTCCCTCCGGAGTTGTACCTTCTTCCACTGGAGCTTCCTCTTTATCGAAGAGACCTTCAAACTCATCAAGTTTTACATCAATTTCAGAGTTCTGCATAAGCTCATCCATCTTCTTCTGAAGCTCAGCTTGATCGACTTTCTGACTTGTTAATGTACGCTTGATTTCTTCCTTCATTTCATCATATGGCTTGATATCTTCTTTATCACGCTTGTCTGTCACCTTAATGATGTGGTAGCCGAATTGAGATTGTACAGGTTCACTTACTTTACCTGGCTCTAATTCGTAGGCTTTATCTTCAAATTCAGCCACCATTTCTCCTGGTCCGAACCAACCAAGCTTCCCGCCTTGCTGAGCAGAACCATCAGAAGAATATTCAGCAGCTAACTCTCCGAAATCTTCTCCATTATCGATTTTTTCTTTAACTTCCTTCGCTGTTTCTTCATCAGAGACTAGAATATGGCTCGCTTGAACCTCTGTTTTCATGCGATCATAATAATTTTTCATTTCTTCTTCTGAAATTTCAATTCCTTCAGAAGCCGCTTTTTCTTGAAGTAGGCTCATACGGATCGTTTCTTTGAATGCTTCTTCATCGGCGAAGCCATTTTGCTGAAGAATGTTTTCAAAATTATCGCCGTATTGTTCTTTGATCGTCTCTAGTTCTTTGTTGACTTCTTCATCTGAAACCTCGTAATTATTTGCAAGAACTTCTTTCATGACAAGAGTCTGAAGCACTTGTTCACCGTACTGAGACTTCAATTCCTGATAAAACTCTTCTTTTGTTACTTCTCCACCATTGGTTTCAACAACGGCTTCTGATTCATCTGCATTGGATGAACAAGCTGACAAGGTGAATACGCTCGCTGCCAATGCAGCAGTGATGGCTATTTTTTTCATAATCCTGACACTCCTAAAACTTATTGTGAATTTCGTGACGTAGAGATTGCTCACAGCCTATCAGTAAATATAACACATTATATAGGCGATGTTCTATACTGTGTTGTGAAAATATAGCAATTCAAACAAGACATAGAAAAAACAGGCCAACTGCGGCCTGTTTTTAGAGTGTATTAAGCACTTCCACATAAGAAGAGATCAGTAATATTGTAATTAGTACGTTGATCGTGCGGAAAACACGCGTTTGTTTTTCGTTCGACATTTTCGTCTTTGTGCATAAGGAATGTGTGAGTGAGTTAAACACGAATAAAATGACGAGCGCGTACAAGCTGAATCCAAATGCCATGTTGGTACCTCCTTTATTCCCTATGAAACTACTCTATCAAAGTTTAGGTGGATTGAACAGAAAAAAGCGGGTCGGATTTCCATGTTAGAACAAAAAAAGTCCGATCCAGAAACGAAAAGACAAATCCTCACTTAAACTAAAGCTCCCGTTTGTGGAAGACTCAGTTTCGAGATGCTTTCGGGTTTCGTTCGCCAAAATGGGAATCAGGGGTGGCTGGGAAGCAACTCGCTTTCCTGTGGGGGAGTGGTGAGCTTCCTCAGGCTAAAGCCTTGCGGGATCTCACCTATCTCCTTTCTCCCACGGGAGTCTCGCAGCTTCCCAACCACCCCGTTCGATATGTGTGTGAAACGAACCCCTTTACCAAGTTGGATTGTCTCCTGTTATCCCGATTGGAAAAGCATAAAACGCTCTGTATTAAGCTCTCAGAGTCCAAATACCTGGGCATGGGGATTTTATCCTTATACTCCCAATTTAATTGACTAGCTGATTATTCGGGGAGTGGTTTCGAGAATCTTACTTGTAAAAGGGGCGGAGGGGAATGGCGAGACTCCTGCGGGAAAAAAGTGCAGGGTGAGACCCCACAGGACGAAGTCCGAGGAGGCTCACCGCGCTCCCGCGGAAAGCGAGCTATTCCCCGCAGCCCCCATCCACTCAACAAAGTCTCGAAACTGAGTCTTCAAGAAACCTGCCATATACTGTAAGAAGGTATAAAAAAACAACGTTCATAAGATTGAACGTTGTTTTTATGCTTTTGGCTGATGAATGAGGATATCGTAGCCTTCTTTGGCATTCTCGATCAAGCACTTTTTCGGTGCTTTGGCGAAATAATTTAAATAGAGAAAATCAGAGAAAGATAATCCGATATTCACAGATGCAAAGAGTACAAGGTACGCGAAGTAATGAGGGAAGACATATCCCATGATGAGTGCAGGAACTGTAATCAAAAATGTTGGTGCAAGAGCCATCATGATCGATGTCTTCTTTGATAATCGAGTTTTGCACTGATAAGTGAAAGTCGGTACAAACCGCTTCCTGAATTTGAAGTTTACTCGTAACCGCTTATAGCTGAGCATTAACGGTAACATATGCATCAAGCGGTGCATGGATGGTAAGAAAAACAAAATAACCAACAACGGTAGAAAACCGTGATCATTCATCTCATGCGTACCGTGAATCATTGAATACGGCAGATATAAAATTAGGAATGAAAGTAGTCCTGTAAGAAAAGACATCAGGTAAACACGGTTCAGACCGAATTCTTTATTGATGTTTACTGTTTTCCAGCAGTTCATCATAAGAATCCCTCCCTTACAACAAAAAATACTGTGAATTTATTATAAATATCGATATGATAGTAGTACGTTTTATGTTTCGTTTGATTGGCACAAGACGAATAATAGTATGTTTGAAGAGAAAAAGCAATAGGTTTTCTGTAAAAAAAATATTTGCTTTTTTCTCTTTTGTTGTAAGATCTTATAAACCTTGGTATGACAAGGGTGACAGCAGGTTGTGGAGGGAGTATTTTGGAGAAGGAAAATAGATGCGAAACCTTTGCATTCCACTTGAATTTATTACTAGAAGTTGAAGAGATGAAGAAATATCCTTTTACGAGATTAGTAATTGAAAAAACCTTAACAAAAAAAGAATATAAAGAAACGTTGCAATTGTTAGAAATTTTGAGTGATCGTTACGAAGAAGATGTAGCCAACGGTTTGATTGATCATTCTAATTTAATGCTTCACTTTGCCGGCATGCTTTGTTACAAACTACCTATAGAAGAAGCGTTGGAGGCACTCAATCAACAGGGGCTTTACCCTAATTTAACGAACCAGCTTATTCGTCTTCAAAATAAATAGAACCCTTTCCAACAAAGATTGATTGGAAAGGGTTCTATTTATTTTGCTCCTATTTGTTATGAGGATCTTGATTTCTTCTTATAGTCCTCAATATCTGTCGGTTGTTGAACCAATGCTTCTTCTTCAATGTTTTCTAGTGAACGTTCCAGGATTTCTATATATTCGTCTCCATAGATCTCCTTAATCAAAGCAGATAAATCTAAGAACTCAGGAAGTTTTCCATACATTTCTGTCATTGGCATAACGCCTCTCAGTACAGAATTATCTTCTGGGTTATACTCATTCAGCGTTGCTTCAAGAAGTTCAATCCCTGCATCTGTTAATTCTACATACGTGTTTCTTTTGTCGTTTTCACGCTTAGAAAACTGAAGGAGGCCACGCTCTTCCATCTTCTTAGAGAAATTGAAGGCGGTTGAAACATGCATGACACCATATTTGGAAATCTCAGAAATGCTCGCCCCTTTTAAATGGTAAGCAATCCACAAAATATGATGTTCGTTGATGTTCAATTGGAATGGCTTGATCCAATCCTGCCAGTCCTTTTCAATGGCTTTCCAAAGTGCTTTGGAAAGTTGAGCCATTTTATGACTGTAGAAAATGGCTTCTCTTTTTGAGATTTTGTCCTTCATTTACCTCACCCTCTTAAGGTATTTTTAATACTATTCTATCCTCAATAGGCTATTAGTTTTTAAGAGTTACCCACTTATAATGATATAAAATTTTCGTAAATTATCAAGATATAATGTGCTGAAAAAATAATTATCATGCAGATCGGAAAAAAATGGATCTGCATGATAGGGGAGAGGGGGTTAATCAGATGGTTTTTCATCAGGATTTAACTCTTTAAAAGCTTCAGCAATCCATTCGTGAAAGCGAACCATATCTTCCATCCGTCTGTACAGTTGTTCCGCTTGTTGCATCTGCTCTTGAGTGACATAATCCTGTATTCGGTCTTTTAACTCGCTTTCCATATTTTCAAGCGTATCTTTTTGTCCACTGGCAGCTAACTGCCATTTATTTATATAGGAAGACATGAAATTTCGATATAAGTTTTCATTCGCTTGATACAGGTCTTTACGAAAGCCTTTCTTCCATACTCGTTCGACCAGACCTTGATCCAATAACCCTCTAACGCCTGTACTCATTGAAGTTTTACTTTTACCCAAAGCTTCGCTCATTTCATCTAATGTCATTGGACCATGATGCAGATAGAGAGTTACAAACAACCGTGCATCAGCAGGGGTAAGTCCAAACATTTCCAATGTTTTAGAAAATTCATGTGTGACTTTTGTATGCATGTCTTCAAGGAAATGGTGGTCTTTTACTACCATAAGATCCTCCTTCGCAAAAAATCTATGTACAACGTTACTATAATTTCCATTTTTATAAAAATTACTGAAAGGGCTTAAATATAAAGGATTTAGAAGTAAAAAGGAGTAATTTACGCCTTAAACTTTGTACAGTTTCAACTGTACGTAATTTTTGTACTTGATTTAAAGTATTTATCGTTTGAACTTTCTATTACAAATAGGTTACATTATGTAAGGTGCTTGATTGAGTTCGGAAATAATAACGGCAAAACGTACCATAATAAATAAAAACAGAAGAGGTGATCGACATGCCGATTATTCAAGTAGAAAACTTATCGAAAATTTTCGGTAAGAATGCCAAAAAGGCTACCAAATACTTAGATGAAGGTTTATCAAAAGAAGATATCCTTGAAAAAACCGGCAACACAGTCGGTGTTAACCGTGCGTCCTTTGATGTAGAAGAAGGCGAAATATTTGTCATCATGGGGCTGTCCGGAAGTGGTAAATCCACGCTTGTCCGGTTAATCAACCGATTAATTGAACCAACAGAAGGTAGTGTATATATTGATGGTCAGGATTTGGCTAAGATGGACAGCAAAGATTTACGGGAAGTCCGCCGCCAAAAATTGAGCATGGTATTCCAACGTTTTGGTCTTTTCCCACACCGTACAGTGCTGGAAAACGCAGAGTTCGGCCTTGAAGTCCAAGGGATTGACAAAAATGAGCGTAAAGAAAAAGCGAAGAAATCTTTAGAAATGGTCGGGCTAGGTGGATACATCCATCAATTTCCTGGTCAATTATCCGGTGGTATGCAGCAGCGTGTTGGCCTTGCACGTGCCCTTGCGAACGATCCGGAAGTTCTACTGATGGATGAGGCCTTTTCTGCTCTGGATCCATTGATTCGTAAAGAAATGCAGGACGAATTATTGGAGCTGCAAGAATCCATGAAGAAAACGATTCTATTCATTACCCATGACCTTGATGAGGCGTTAAGAATTGGTGACCGTATCGCTCTTATGAAGGATGGGCGGATCGTGCAAATTGGCACACCGGAAGAAATCCTAGTGAATCCAGCCAACGATTACGTTGAGAAGTTCGTTGAGGATGTAGACCGTTCGAAAGTGTTGACGGCAGAAAATATTATGAAACGACCAGAAACGGTAGATATTCAAAAACATGGTCCTCGTACAGCTCTTGAACGGATGCGTAAGGAAGGTCTTTCAAGCATCTATGTTACAGATGCAAAAAGAAATCTTCATGGTTATGTAACCGCTGATGATGTTTCTAATGCGGTAAAACAGGATTCAGATAACTTGAATGGTATTCTTCGCACAGATGTGCCGAAGGTTGAGCCTCATACACCAATGCAGGAAATCTTTGATATTATTCATGATTCCCCGGTACCTGTAGCTGTCATTGAAGAAGGAAAATTAAAAGGGGTAATTGTAAGAGGAGCCGTACTAGCGGCGTTAGCTGGAAGTGAGGTGAATTTAAATGGGATTGATTCCTAAACTGCCTGTAGCTGAGTGGATTGATGCAGCGACAGAGTGGACAACAGATACATTTGAATTCTTATTTGATTTTATAAAGGAAGACTTTGGAGACTTTATCGAAATCGTAGCAGAAGATTGGTTAATGAGCATTCCCATATGGCTGTTCATTATTGTTGTAGGTGTTTTAGCATTCTTTGCTTCAGGAAAAAAATTGGGCTTAACAGCTTTTTCAGTGATTGGCCTTTGGTTTATTGCTAACCAGGAGTTATGGGAAGAATTGATGAACACGTTTACGCTTGTCATTTTTGCAAGTTTGATCTCCGTTATTATTGGAGTTCCATTTGGAATCTGGATGGCTAAAAGCAAAGTGGCAGAGAAAATTCTCACACCTGTCCTTGATTTCATGCAGACGATGCCCGCATTCGTCTATCTAATCCCGGCTGTAGCTTTCTTCAGTATCGGTATGGTGCCAGGGGTGTTTGCCTCTGTCATATTCGCAACACCACCGACCGTTCGTTTTACCAATCTGGGAATTCGACAGGTGTCACATGAATTGATTGAGGCTTCTGATGCATTCGGTACGACCGGAACTCAGAAATTATTTAAAGTTCAATTGCCAATGGCTAAAAAGACAATCATGGCTGGGATTAACCAGACAGTTATGCTTGCATTATCCATGGTGGTCATTGCATCCATGATTGGTGCGAAGGGACTTGGACAAACGGTTATTACCGGACTTCAGCGTGCTGAAGTCGGGACTGGTTTCGTTGCAGGCCTCGGAATCGTAATTCTTGCGATCATCATAGATCGTTTTACACAAAACTTGAATACCCAGCGTGGTGACTAGTAAATAGGGTTAGAAAAGGTCCTTGTACCTTTTATCTATATAAAAATCATTAAAAGGGGAGAGATTTACATGTTTAACTGGAAACGTTTTGGCATGGTTGCCGGACTATCTTTAACACTTGTCGCAGCAGGTTGTGGATCTTCAGACGAAGAAGGTACAGAGACAACTGGAGATTCTAACGGTGATGAAGCCGCTTCTGAAATGAATTACGGAGAAGAAATGGACTATGAAATCACCGGAATTGAAGCAGGCGCAGGTGTCGTAAGTTCTGCAGAACAAGCGACAGAAGATTACGAAAATCTGAGTGGATGGGAAGTTGCTACATCTTCTTCAGGTGCAATGGCAACAGCTCTAGGAGAAGCTATTGAGAACGAAGAACCAATTGTTGTTACTGGCTGGACTCCACACTGGAAATTCGCGAAGTATGATTTGAAATACCTTGAAGATCCAAAAGAAGTTTTTGGTGGAGAAGAACAAATTAAAACGATGGTTCGTAAAGGGCTGGAAGATGAGAAGCCGAACGCTTATAAAATCTTAGATCAGTTCAACTGGGAAGCAGCGGATATGGAAGAAGTCATGCTTGAGATTGCTGATGGTGCAAGCCCGGAAGAAGCGGCTCAAAATTGGATTTCTAATAACCAGGATAAAGTAGAAGCTTGGACAAAAGGTACTGAAGAAGTGGATGGTACTGAGGTCGAACTTGTCCTTGTAAACTGGGATTCTGAGATTGCGTCAACAAACGTCGTTGCAGAAGTCATGAAAGAACAAGGCTTTGATGTAACAATTACACCGCTTGATAATGGCCCAATGTGGGAGTCTGTGGCCGCTGGTGAAGCAGATGGCATGGTGGCTGCTTGGTTGCCAGGAACACATGGTGATCAATACGAGCAAAATAAAGATAATCTTGAAGACCTTGGAGCAAACCTTGAAGGTGCCAAGATTGGTCTAGTTGTTCCTGAATATATGGATGTTGATTCCATTGAAGATTTAGAAGCAGCTGAATAATCAACTTGTAAAAGCGTGTAGAGAGTACTCTCTACACGCTTTTTTTAGCTCGAAGGTCTAGTAAGTTTATTATGAATAAGCTCCCTATTCTGGAAGACTCAGTTTCGAGACTTTTGTTGAGTGGATGGGGCTGCGGGGAATAGCTCGCTTTCCGCGGGAGCGCGGTGAGCCTCCTGATATGAACGAAACTGTCAAGATACCCCTACTACATTTATCGTTGGATTAAAATAAGACGCTTTAAAGAAGAGAAGCTGTTTTTAGCTTCTTTATCAATGGTGGATTTTTGTCTTGATAAGACACAGTGGGTCCTTCTTTAGCTTACTGATTCCTTCTCATCCCTTGGAGTGGCTGTCAAGTGCTTTCCTTGACTGTCACTCCAAGGGATGAGACTCTATTTTCAAGCTTAAGAAGATACTTTCCTCCTTTTCGTTAGACGATGAGGGCACGGCACGAAGGCAAAAACTCAGCTGCGGTTAGCATTCTGATATTCGTGGGTTTTCACATTTTATCTTTCCGTATAAAGGACGTTTCCACTAACTCGGAACGTGCGTTAATCTGAGTAGATATAGCACAAAGGAGGCACGTGGGTTTTCCTTTCCGGTGTTCTTCTTTGCCTTCGAGCCCTAATCTCATAAATCTATGGGTAAGAGACTTACGTTTCATCTTTTTATATCTCAGTGCTTAATGGCAGATTTCTTCATCTAATTCTTGAGTCACAGCCCAAATAAATCCTGCCAATTCTCTGGCTACGGCGGTGATTGTTTTCCCCTGTTCTTTTCCTCTAGATAATAAACGAAAGTATTTATTGTGAAGTCTGTGTTGGGCTTTCCAAGAGATCGACAGAATATTGGCCGGCTGTCCTTTTTGTCGTTTTTTCAAATCTCCTTTTACAGCCGGTTGGTGTCGATAACTCCAAGAAGACTCAATCAATAAACGCCTCACATGACGATTTCCTGTTTTCGTGATACTTCCTTGTTTACGACTTTCCCCACTCGACGATTCGCTCGGAATCAACCCTACATACCCCATGAAATGTTTAGCGGTTGAAAAGCGTTTAAAGGAACCAATCTCAGCGACAAGACTTACAGCCGTAATCTGAGCTATTCCCCTTAAGGATTGGAGAGCTTGAATCGTAGGTGCATGAATGCCTTCCGCCGCTTGGATATGAATTTCTTCTTCAAAGCGTTTAATACGCTGTTCAATTTCTTGAAGATGGTGGTAATATTCTTGAAAGACGCAACGTAATAAAGAATTTTCAAGCTTAAGCGCATTTAGCCATTCCCGATATTTCTTTGTCCATGCGTTTACTCCGCTAGGTGGTTGAATGGAATGGCGAAGTAAGAACTTGGTCAAACGGTGTTTAGCCCTTAACTCGTCTTCTTTCGCATCTTCGCGAGCTCTCACAAGATCACGAAGAGCTTCGTCTTCGTGGGTAGGAACATAAATCGAAGTTAACTCACCAGCTCGGTATAATTGAGCGAGGCGGATGGAATCTCGTCGATCGGTTTTAATACGTTCCCCTGGCCTTTGAGGTATTAGAGACGGAGCAATAACCTCACAATGAAGTCCTAAGGCAAGAAACTGCCTGTACAATGGGTATCCAGTAGGTCCAGCCTCATAGCAGAAACGCAAGGTGGAGGGATCTCCAAGTTTTTTCACTAAGTTTCTTATTCCTACTGGGGTGTGAGGAATAACTCCAAAATACCTCGGATTCTCTCTACCTTCCTCCGCAATAGCAACAGCAATTTTTTCTTTTGATACGTCTAAACCTACGTATTTAATGGTATCCTTCATAGTAACTAGCTCCTTCCGTAATGTAGCTCTGATTTAGGTAGTGTTTTTAACAGTAAACAGTCTACCCAACTCAACCTACGATTTTACGAGTAAGGGGCTAGTTTCGTTCATGATAACTCGGACTGCGTCCTGTGGGGTCTCACCCTGCACTTTTTCCCGCAGGAGTCTCGCCATTCCCCTCCGCCCACTTGCCGGAAGAAATTCTCGAAGCTACCTTCCAGCAACAGGAGCTTTTATGGTTGAGAAGCCTATGTCAACGCGGTTTATGCAGGATTTAAAAGAGTTTTAGGCAGGGTCCTATAAGAGGGGTTTCGAGAACCTCATTTGGTAAAGGGGCGGAGGGAAACGGTGAGACTCCTGTGGGAAGTGCGTGGTAGATGAGACCCCACAGAGCGTTAGCTCGAGGAGGCTCATCACTCGCCCACGGAAAGCGAACCTTTTCCCGGAGCCCCTAAATCTACACAAACATCTCGAAATCAAGTCTTCCACAATCCTGCCATATACTTTAATAACGAATAGTCCATACCTAAATCAAAGGCGCTTTTTGGAATAGAACGAAATGGGGGTGAATATAGATAGGGGAAAGGGACAAACATTAAAAAATCCCGCTCGAGGCGGGATCGGTAGGTTATTGATGGTTGATAACATCATGACTCGGTTGTGTCGTATGATCTGGTTGCTCAGCCTTTGCTTTTTCTTCCAGTTCTTTTAAGCTTGCTTCGATTTGTTCTAGATATTTCTGGATGTTTTTTTGATGTGGTTCGACGGTGCGCTTCCAGCTTTCAATGGATGTTTTCACATCTTCAGAAAGCTCTTTAATCAGCTCTGCCCCTTCTTTAGAAGTTTGAGCGATCTGATCTTTCAATTGCATTCCTTCTTCTTTTAAGCTGAGAACAGTATTTTTCAAATTCTCGCTTTTCAGTTTGGCATTTTCTCTAAAATCACGACCGGAGGAAGGGGTATTCAATAATGTGTAAGCAGCTCCAACCACTCCCCCGACTAAAAATCCCAGCGCTAATGATTTTCCATTCGGCATATCAGTCAGTCTCCTTTCAATCACTCTCTATTTTATATTTTCTCTTAATATGTATGAATGAAACCTTAAAAACATAAAAAATATTCTTCGGACGAGAAGGTAAAGCAAAGGCACTACATTCGATGTAGTGCCTTTGGTGTAAGTCAAGGTTTATTCTGTATATCCTCTTTAAGAAGCTGTCTGAGCTGCTTTAGTAAGGTTTGTTCGTCTTAAAATTCTTTGAGCAATCGGATACATGATAGCTACGAACAATACGTTAAATGCAGCTGCCGGTAGAACAACTGTAGCAAACATGAGGCCGAAGCTCGCTTCCATAAGGCCGATGATATAAAGGACAACACCCAGGAAGATGGAGCCGCTGATCATCGTACCGATGGCTGCTAAAGCAGGCTGTACGAATTTTTGATGTGATATTTTTTTAGTCAATAGGACAAGCCCGAAAAATGCAAATGCTGTGAAAGGCTTATCAATGATATTGGCCAGTTGGCCCCCTGGAACGGTGGTTGTCATCGCTGAGATGAAACCTGTCGCTAAAGATAATAACAGGACATAAGATGGTTTAGGAAACAATAAGATTCCCAGGAACATCATAGCGAGCATCATATCCGGTCGCATTCCAAAAAAGAATGGGGGTGCGACGGCATGAAGAACAGCACCAATTCCTACAAATAAAGACAACATGACTAAAACGCGAATATTCATTTAAACATCTCTCCTCAACTATTCTAATCTCATCTGAAATTTGCCATCCAAACGTGCCCTCATGGCCGTTTGCGATTGCATGCTAGTATTATAGCAGTTTTATCTTTAGGAAATCAATCCATTTAACCAGGGATGTGGTGATTGATTTCACCAGCGATGGCTTGTAAATCTTCTGGAGAGTAATCATCGGAGTGGACTTCCCACTTCGCCCCGAATCCATCTCCTTCACCATATCTCGGAATAAGGTGGATATGTAGATGGAAAACAGACTGTCCTGCTGCTTCCTCATTGTTGTTTAAGACGTTCAAACCAACAGGAGCATAGGTTTGTTTAATTGCATTTGCGATCTTCGGCACTCTTGAGAACAGCTTCTCTGCTGTTTCTGGATGCGTATTGTAAATGTCTTGGCAATGCTGTTTCGGAATAACGAGCGTGTGACCTTTCGTAACTTGACTGATATCAAGAAAAGCGTACACCTCATCGTCTTCATACACTTTCGCTGAAGGGATCTCTCCAGCAATAATTTTGCAGAAAATGCATTCATCTGCCATATGCAAACACTCCTTTCCGTTTGATAGCATTGTACCATACCGATGATTGAAAACTCGATGAAGACGGCGAGTGAAAAGTGTAACGGAGGAGAAAGTATGATAAAATTTGTGCAGGAAAATTAATGAAGTGAGGGATAAGATGGAACCTTTATTACATATTAAAGATCTCCATGGAGGATACACTCATAAAAATGTATTGCATGGCATTTCTTTCGATGTCAACCCAAATGAAATTGTAGGTCTTATCGGTTTGAATGGTGCAGGGAAGAGTACCACGATTAAACACATCATAGGAATGATGCAGGCGAAAAAGGGAAAAGTCTCCATCAACGGAACATCATTTGAAGAAAACCCGGAAGAATATCGACAGCAGCTTGGTTATATCCCTGAAATGCCCATTTTATATGATGAATTGACCTTATATGAACATCTACACTTAACCGCTATGGCCTACAATGTGCCGGAAGATGTGTTCAAACAGAGGTTGGAGCCGCTTCTCAAGGAATTTCGTATGGAGAAAAAGCTGAAATGGTTCCCTGTACACTTTTCTAAAGGGATGCGCCAAAAAGTTATGATTATGTGTGCATTCTTAATTGAACCGGATCTCTATATTGTTGATGAACCTTTCGTTGGTCTGGATCCCCTTGGTATACAGTCCTACCTGCAGTTGATGGAGGATATGAAAGAAAAAGGTGCAGGGATTCTGATGTCCACTCACATCCTTGCTACTGCAGAGAGGTATTGTGATCGTTTTGTCATCCTTCATGAAGGAGAAATTAGAGCAAAAGGGACGCTTGAGGAGCTGCGGAAGTCCTTTAATCAGCCGGGGGCATCTCTTGATGATATCTACGTGCAGCTCACAAAGGAAGAACAATATGATTAATGCAAAGGAATTTTGGAAGAAACGTTTCTCTGAACATACGAAAGAGACAAGCCGTTACTTAAAGTATATCTTTAATGAACACATTGGTGTTGCATTATTGTTCTTTATCTCGGCGCTCGCTTATTACTACCGGCAATGGTTGCAAGACTTGCCGGAGGATTTTCCTACCGTATGGATTATAGCGCTTGCTTTTGGGTTTATCACGGGGTACAGCCCGGTTCGTACGCTCCTCAAAGAGCCGGATTTGGTTTTCCTGCTTCCTGGTGAGTATCAATTGGGTGACTACTTCCGCCGCTGCTTATATTACAGCTACATTGTCCAGCTTTATGTCATTTTTCTAATCTCGGCAGCCCTTGGTCCGTTGTATTTTGCCTCGTATCCAGAACTTGGTACCCGGCATTATTTAATGATGATCGGTGTTGTCCTTATCATTAAAATTTGGAACATGATGTCCAACTGGTGGATGTTAAAAGAGAGAAACCCCAGGATAAGACTCATGGACCAGGTCATCAAAGCGATATTGAACATTACCATTTTTTATTTTCTCGCTCAAGGAGAATGGGTATATGCGAGTATTGTGACCGTGCTCCTTGTAGGTGTTGTTCTTTACACGTATTCTCTCTCCAGGCAAAAAGCCGGACTCGCCTGGGACTTACTTGTGGAAAAAGATCAGCAGCGGATGAGGACGTTTTATAGAATTGCCAATATGTTTGTGGATGTTCCTCATTTGAAAAATACAGTGAAAAAGCGCAACACGCTTGTACGAGCGATTGTGGATCGGGTTCCTTACAGGCAAAACCAGACCTTTTCTTATTTGTATAAAATCACGTTTATAAGAAGCAGCGATTATTTAGGTATGTACATCCGACTCATAGTGATTGGTGCACTGGCCATTTGGTTTGTATCCAATCTTTGGGTAAAGGTCGCGTTTGCCATTCTGTTCCTCTACTTGAGTGCTTTTCAAATGATGACATTGTGGAATCACCACCGCACCATTGCCTGGCTGGATCTTTACCCGGTTAAGAAAGTATGGAAGGAAAAAGCAATCCTGCAATGGTTACAGCAGATTATGTTGTTTCAGACCTTCCTCTTCGGCTTATTGTTTATATTCCAATGGAACCCTATAGGTCTTGTTCTTGTATGGGTAGGCGGGAGCATCTTCAGTTATCTATTTATACAAAACTACGTGAAAAAGAAATTGACGTAACAGGGAAGACTACTTAAGCAGTCTTCCCTGTTTCCTATCCACTTCTATATAAGCACTGGTAAATATTAATAAAAAAATTATTCCTATAAAATAACCGGAGGTGTGGCACATGACTTATGAAGAGAAGGCAAAAGAGGAAGCTTTACGTTGGAGTAAATCATTGGACAAGCGCTCCTCAATTATACAGAGGAGTTCAAAGCAGGTGCAGTCAAGAATTAATGAAAAGATTCCTGATCGTGTCCAGACGGTGGTAACGGATAGTATTCGTTCCATGATTGAGCTTGCTTTAACATCTTCAGAGTACATCCGCCCTGTAAGGGTTCATCCGGATTGGAGCTTTGAAGAACGAGAGAGGCAAGTCCGTGATTTAGTAAAAAAATATAAGAAAACTGCATCCGTGGAAGGGGCTGGAACGGGTTTTGGAGGCTTATGGCTTGGAGCGGCTGATTTCCCGCTGTTATTAGGCATAAAGATGAAGTTTTTATTTGATGCGGCTCAGGTTTATGGATGGAATGTTCATTCTTATGAGGAGAGGGTTTACCTGCTCCATGTATTCATGCTCGCTTTTTCCAGTGACAAAGTCCGCGGGGAAGTGAAGCGTAAGGTGTTAGGTTGGAATGATTTAGAAATAAAAGAGAAGAACGTGGACTGGAAGGCGTTACAGATCGAGTATAGAGATACCTTGGACCTTGTGAAACTTCTTCAATTGCTCCCAGGTTTTGGAGCCGTGGTAGGGTATGTTGCAAATGGGAGATTATTAGAAAAATTAGGGGAGACGACCATTCAGTCCAGCCGCCTCCGTTTACTTTAACTTTCTTGATAGCTAATAAAGGTTTGGAATAATGTTTTAGCTGCGTGCGGAAGTGCTTTTTCGTCGAAATCGAATTTCGGGTGGTGATGAGGGTAGTAATGATCTGTAATTTGAGCACCTGTAAAATAAAAGGTGCCTGGCTTTTCCAATAAGTAGTAAGCGAAATCCTCTCCAGCCATGACCGGTTCGACTTCTTCTGTGCGTAAAGAAGGGTCAGCCTTGTGAGCATGTTGTAATACTAAGTCTGCTTCTTCAGGGTGATTCACGACAGGCGGGTAGCCTTTTTCATAAGTGAATTCGTAGGTGGCGTCGTTTGCATCACATGTCCCTTTTATGACTTTTTCCATCTCTTCAATGATCAAAGTCTGCACTTCAGGATCAAAAGTTCTCACTGTACCGGTTAAGGTTGCTGAATCTGCTATAACATTAAATGTGGTTCCTGATTCAAATGTTCCTACGGTCAGCACAGCCGTTTTCAATGGATCTACCCGGCGGCTGACGATTTGCTGCAAGGAAGAAACTACTTGAGAGGCGATGACGATAGCGTCTTTTGTTTGATGTGGTTGGGCCCCATGTCCACCTTTGCCTTGAACTTTGATTTCGAATCGATCCGCGCCGGCCATAAAAGGTCCTTTGGACGTTTGGATGACTCCTGTTGGCGCATTCACCCATAAATGAGTGCCGAACACAGCATCTACGTCACTGAGAGCTCCCGATTCGACAATCGGTTTTGCTCCTCCGGGCGCATACTCCTCCGCATGCTGATGAAGGAAAACGATTGTTCCTGGTAGATCTTCTTTATGAGGTAGAAGGGCTTCTGCCAGCCCTAATAAAGCTGCGGTATGTCCGTCATGACCACACGCATGCATGGCCCCTTCAGTCTTGGATTTATAAGGTACGTCATTTTCCTCCTGAATAGGAAGGGCATCAAAATCTGCTCTCAGCGCAACCGTCTTCCCTGGCTTCCCCCCTTCCAGTTTGGCTAGAACTCCATTTCCCCCAATCTGAGTCTCATAAGGGATTCCTAATTTCTCATATGTATCGGCGATGAACTGTGCCGTCTTTTCTTCTTTAAATGAAACTTCTGGGTATTGATGCAGATGACGACGGGTTTTAACCATTTTCTCATATTGGTCATCGATGGCTTGGAAGACGTTCTCCCACATATTTACTCCTCCTTGTCACTTTGATGAAGTTTGGCAACTATTTTTATAAATTGTAATATACATTCAGAATATTCTCAAATGCATGCCGTGCAGAGGGATAATAAAAAACCCCCAGTCTGAGACAGGGGGGGTGAAAAATTAATCTTGTAAGCGGGAATCTTGAAGTAAACGACCGATTTCTTCCATATGACCGGTTTCATCTGCAATCATATCATCCAGCTTCACAGATAGTTCGGTTAGTCCGAGTTCTTCTGCTTGTGTTTTGCGTTCCTCGTACCGCTTGATCGTCTGACGCTCTGCTTCACGTGCTTCTTCTAACATTGGTCTTACGTCAGTCATTTGCTTGACTTCAGCAGGAGTTGTCGTCGGAGTTCCGCCCAGAGTGCTGATTTTTTCAGCTAGGTAAAGAGCGTGCCCTTGTTCGTCCGTTACTTCGCTCTCGAAAAATGGCTTGAGGACAGAACGGTAAAGTCCCGTAACGACAGCAGCATTATAAGTGTACATAATGGAAGCCGCATACTCATGGGCCAAGTCTTCGTTGAGTCCATCGATTAAATTTTGCATTTTTTGATCCATGCAACAACATCCTTTCTTGTTATGCTCTGTTTTAAATATTCCCATCACTCTTCCGTTTAAACATACCTCCGTCCTGAGGCGGAGAAAATTCCGTTCTCGGGGTTGTTTTACAAACCCCAGTTTCCAAGTAAGATTAGGCTATACCTTTTGTAAGAACTACTAAAAGAAAAGGAAATTAAGGACTTCTGTCGAATGTAATTCACGGAAGGTTAAAAAGGGTGAGTATTATGCAGAATAAATTTTCAAAAATCGTCATCGCATTATTATTAGTTGGGTTTGGATTTGTTCTTCTTCTGTCGAATTTGAACATTATTTCCCTGGAAATGAGCTGGACGTGGGGCAATATTTATCCGATCCTTCTATTCGGCTTTGGTTTAAAGATTTGGTTGGATGCGTTATTGAAAAAAGGAGGAAGTTGGATCATCGGTTCATTCCTCACCATCTTCAGTACGCTCTTATTATTAGATCGTTTAGGGATTTTTGCATTTTCTTTTGGTGATGTGTGGCAGCTTTGGCCTCTTCTTTTCATATACTTTGGATTTAGTATGTTTTTAGGGAAAAACGGCTCTAAAGTGAAAATTGAATATGATTCCAAAGGTTCTTCTTCAAACAAGCTGAAGTCCAGGCATATGATGATTGGAGACCATTCTTTCAATGAAGAGAACTGGAAGGTGGAACCGATGGATTTATGGAACGGGGTTGGTGACTACCGGTTCGATTTCACACGTGCCTTCATTCCTGATGGTGATACACCAATTGTCGTCCGTGGCTGGGTCGGAGATGTCAAAATGCTGATACCGAAGCATGTGCCTTTCCGGGTGGAGGCGAAAGTGAAGACAGGGGATATCCGTGTCGGCGGACAGAAAGCTGATGGAATGCACAGAAGTGTGGAATATGAAACCGATGATTATTCGATGGCCACTCGCCGGTTAACCATTGGTGTCGATCTTAAAGTCGGTTCGATTCGAATCGACCAGGTGTAGAGGTGGGGAAGCATGTTAAAGCACTTGAATAGTATCCGTTACATGTATATCCGATCACATCTTTATGGACTTGTTTTAAACACGTTTATCCTGCTCAGTATCTTGTTATCTATTTACGTATGGTTTCAGCCTGCTTGGCTGAGTGCAGGGGCCATTTTAATGTTCATTCTGCTTTATGTGGTGCTTGGGTTTATTATGTCTCTTTATGCGGGTTTTCGGTCGAGTGGGGATGTCAAACACAGGCTGGATTACATTTCCATGATGATTACCCAGCTTTCACGCGGAAACTTCAGTAAGAGAATTTATTTTAATGAAAAAGATGAGATTGCTGCTGTAGGGGATGAATTGAATGTCCTTGGCGAGAAGTTGGAGCAGCAGAGGGAGTCGCTTGTAAAGCTCGCAGATGAAAAAAGTGAGCTGGCACGTACGGCTCATAAAGCAGCAACGATTGAAGAGCGTCAACGACTTGCACGTGATTTACATGATGCCGTGAGTCAGCAGTTATTCGCTTTAACAATGATGGCGCAGGCGACAGAAAAGATTTTTGATCGTCGGCCGGAAAAAGCAAAGGAACAGCTTCAGGAAATCACTCAAATGGCGCTTCAGGCTCAAACAGAAATGAGGGCGCTCCTTCTTCACTTAAGGCCTGTTCATTTATCAGGGGAACCTCTAACGGAGGGGATTAAAACACTGATTGAAGAATTACGTCAAAAGTGTCAAATTGATTTTGACGTCGATATGGAAGATTTGGGAGATCTGCCAACATCCGTAGAAGAGCAGTTGTTCCGGGTCGTACAAGAAGCCCTTTCCAATATACTGAGACATGCCAGTGCCTCTGAGGTGAAAGTGGAAGCCACTCATGACCAAAAGGAGATCTTCCTACATATTGCCGATAACGGCGTCGGTTTTGATACAGAGGATAAAAAAGCCAATAAGGCATCATATGGATTGAAAACGATGCGGGAACGGTGTGAAGAAATTGGCGGTACCTACTCCTTACGTTCGAGGAAAGGGGAAGGGACACATATTGATGTTCGTGTTCCGGTAAAAGTTAATGAAAAGGGGGAAAAAGAATGATTCGTGTCGTAGTTATTGATGATCACGATGTCGTCCGTAAAGGAGTCATTGCTTATTTAAGTACGGAAGAGGATTTGGACATTGTTGGAGAAGCAAACAGCGGGTATGAAGGAGCAGCGCTTGTAAAAGAGAAAAAACCAGATGTTGTTCTCATGGATTTAATTATGGAAAACGGGACGGGAATTGAAGCAACAGAAGAAATCATGAAAACCGAATCTTGTAAAATTATCATATTGACGAGTTATTACGATGATGAAAAGGTTTTTCCGGCGCTTGAAGCAGGTGCCTTTAGTTATATGCTGAAAACATCTTCAGCCGTTGAGATAGCTGAAGCCATCCGCAAAGCCGCTCTCGGTCAAAATGTGATTGAGCCGAAAGTCGCTACAAAAATGATGACCCGTTTCCGTCAAGATCGAAAACCGCATGAAGAGCTTACAAAACGTGAGCTTGAAGTATTGAAATGCGTGGGGGAAGGGATGACGAACCAGGAAATCAGTGATGCCCTTTATATAGGGGTCAAAACAGTGAAGACCCATGTCAGTAACATCTTAAGTAAACTAGAAGTGCAGGACCGCACCCAGGCCGCCGTTTATGCCCATAGGAATGGACTGCTCAAAGGGTGAAGGGAGAACCGCTATAGGCGGTTTTTTTCTTTTTCACGAATCAGACTTTTATATAAAAATGACAATGATGTGGAAGACTATGAAACTACTTTGTTTTCGAGACAATACCTAGTATAATGGCATGAGAGAGAGGTAGAAAGGATACAAAATCATGAAAAAAAGTATGGAAACAGCGCTGTTTCTCCTGTGGGCAACATCACTCGTTGCTACTGTCGGAAGCCTGTTTTTCTCAGAGGTTCTTGGCTATGCACCCTGCGAGTTGTGCTGGTATCAGAGAATACTGATGTACCCGCTGGTGCTCATTTATGGGACTGCTTTATGGAAAAAGAAGTCGGATGTGGCTTTCCCCGGCATCATCATGAGCGGAATCGGTATGTTCGTATCTATTTACCATTACATGCTGCAGAAGATCCCGTCGCTTTCAGCTGCCGACACATGCGGCCTTGTTCCTTGTAATGGTCAATACATCAATGTTTTCGGATTCGTGACCATTCCGTTTTTAGCAGGCACTGCCTTCATCATTATTTTTATTATTCATTTATTTGTCGTTGTAAAGAAAGGAAGGAATGACGTATGAAAAAAGGTATGATCATCTTTGCAAGTGCCCTAGTGGTGCTTGTTGTAGTTCTTGTATTTGTCGTGAATTATCAAAACTCCGAGAAAACTGCAGATAACCCATATGGGAAAGAAAACCTGGATCAGGCAACGATTGATCAATTGGATGACCCGAACTATCAGAATCAGATTCAACCCGATGAACTTGAGGAAGAAATTCAGTCAGGGGAACCTACTACGGTTTATTTTTACGATCCGAAATGTGTACACTGTCAACGTACAACTCCAAGAATGATGACAATCGTGAATGAATACGACCTGGATGTCAAAAAAATGAACGTATTAGAATTTAAAGAAGAGTGGAACAAATACGGGATTGAAGGAACACCTACCCTTATTCATTTCGAAAACGGGGAAGAACAGGCACGAGTTTCAGGTGAACAATCCGTTCGGGATTTAGACGATTTCTTCCAGCAGGAAGTCATGGACAGTGAACCAGAACAAGAAGAGGAATAAAAAAAGTGAGCGGTTTTCCGCTCACTTTTCCTATGCTACTCTTCGAGTTCAATCATTTGATATTTTGTAATGTACGCATCGCCATCAATAAACGAAGGCTTCTTCTGGTGCTGAGGACCTGATTTTTTGTGGGCCTCATCAAAGGACTTGGAGTTTTTCCAGTCTTCGAAGTCTTGTTCGCTGCGCCATTGAGTAAGGACAACGTAAGTGTTGCCTTTTAATGGGCGAAGGATGCGGATGGCTTGAAAGCCTTCACGATTTTCTACATTTCCCGCTCTTTTTTTGAAGCGGTCCTCAAAAACGGGACGTCCTTCGTCACTAACAGGGATGTTGTTCATCACAACATAACCCGTGGATTGCATATTGCCGACGTGATCGACGGTTTCATAGTTGCGTCCTTCTTCAAAAATGGACGTATCTTCCCCTTCATAATAGGCAACGGTTTTGTCTTGATCCTGCATGAAAAATAAAGATGTTTCAGGGTGTTGTTGACTCAGTTTGGATAAGTAATTCAATGTACCATTGGTCATCGATACTTTCATAGCCGATGTCTCCTTTCCTGCGGTATCTTCAGTTTAGCAAGCAGGGTTCCTTGGTGGCAAGTTTGAAGGATAGAACAGAAAGGATGCACGTAATTTGAACATCAAAGATTTGAAAAAACGCTTACCTTCCTGGTCCGGACGATTGAAGTGGCCGGCCCTTTTCGTCCTTGCATTTATAATGATCACAGGAATTGGTTATCTGATCATATTATTCGGAGGGCGTTTTGTCGTAAACGAAGAGGATTTAATTCTTGATGAGATGACCACGGTGGAGACTGCCGAAGGCGAAGTTATTGAACGGATCTATACGAAAAACCGGAAGAACGTATCCATTCAAGAAGTTCCCGAACACGTCAAGGATGCGTTCATAAGCATAGAAGACAGCCGCTTCAGAGAACATTCCGGTGTTGATTTCAAAGGGATTATGAGAGCGGTCTATAAAGACATCATCGCCATGCAAAAGGTGGAAGGTGCAAGTACGATTACTCAGCAGCTGGCCAAAAACATCTTTCTCTCGAACGAAAAGACGTGGATGAGAAAAACGAAAGAAGTCATGGCGGCCCTATACTTGGAGCGCAACTATTCAAAAGATGACATTTTAGAATTGTATTTGAACCGCATTTATTTCGGGGAAGGGACGTATGGCATAGAAACGGCTTCCCAGCACTATTTTCAAAAAACGGTTTCAGAATTGACAGTTGCTCAAGGTGCTTTACTTGCAGGATTACCTAAGGCACCGAATACTTATTCTCCGTTCGATAACCCGGATGACGCCAAGCAGAGAAGGAATGTTGTGCTGTCGAGGATGTACGACACTGGAAAAATTGATGCAGCAGTCATGAAGCAAATGCAAGGTTCGACGCTTGCTGTGGAGCAGGGAGAGGAAACGAGTGAAACCTGGTCCAACAGTTATGTGGATCTCGTCATCCGTGAAGCAGCGGAGAAGTACCATATCTCCCGTGATGAGTTGAAACGTGGTGGGTACCGACTAGTTGTAGAAATGGACCCCAGCATCCAGAAAATAGCTGCAGAAGAGATGAAAAATGGTGAGTTTGTCCCAGGTTCCCCGGAGTCAATCGAAGGAGCTTTCACTCTTATGAATCACTCGACAGGTGCGCTCATTGCGGTTGTGGGTGGACGTGATTTTAAACACGGTGACTTCAACCGTGTCCAGGCAAAGCAGGCTCCTGCCTCCATCATTAAACCATTTGCCGTCTATGGTCCTGCCATGATGACAGGAGATTATGATCCATACAGTCTGTTATCTGATGAGAAGCAGACGTTTGGCACCAATGATTATGCTCCAAATAATTATGATGACCAATATGAAGGCGAAGTCTCCTTGTACCAGGCTTTGATCGAGTCTAAGAATGTATCAGCCGTATGGCTCCTTGATCAAATTGGTATCTCATATGCCAAAGAATATTTAGAGAAAGCCGGGCTGCCGACAAAAGATGATGGGTTATCCATTGCTCTCGGTGGATTGTCTGATGGTTACACACCTCTGCAAATAACAGAAGCTTATGGTGCACTGGCACAAAACGGAAAAAGACAAGAAAACTATACCATTTCAAAAATTCTGGATCGAAACGATAACGTGATCCACGAACATGATTCTGAGGAGACAGAAGTATTCAACGCACAGACGGCTTGGTATTTAACAGAAATCCTACAGACGACTGTACAGGAAGGGACAGCGAAGGCAGGTGAGTACCCTAAGGCATTAGCAGGGAAGACGGGGACTCACCAGGATCAGCACGTGTGGTTTGCCGGATACACACCGGAATACGCGGGATCGCTTTGGATGGGCTACGATCAATCTGGAGAGATTGATGGAAGCAGTGCTTATCCGACTCGCCTCATGAAGCAAATATTGAGAAGGATCGATCAGGAAAAAAATCTAGCTGCAAGTTTTGAACAGCCGGAAGGGGTGAAAAGCCTGCCTGAACCTGTAGACCTTCCCATTTTAACGGATGTAACCGGAAGGCTGAATTTGTCCGGACTTGCTTCATTAAGAGGAACGATTCGTTGGTCCGCCCCTGACGATGAGCGTATCGTTTACCGTATTTTCAGAGAAGAAAACGGAGAAGATGTTAAGGTCGGAGAAGTGACGGGAAAAAGTGAGTTTAAGGTCAGTGCTTTTGGTATCTTCGATCAGACGAGTTATTACGTCGTACCCGTGGATCCATTGACAGGGAAGAAGGGGCAGCCTTCCAATACGGTAACCCTGAGCTGGGACCTGTGAAAAATAGCACAAAATCATGACAAATGTTTCATTTTTCTATACAGAAGAACAATAAATCGTTATAGTTGTAAGCGGATAAATGTTGAACGTGAAAAGGAGTTCTGAAGATGAACAAAATTGAAAATGACACGATTTTAAAAGCTTTCCGGGGGGAAGAGACTGACCATACCCCCGTCTGGTTCATGCGTCAGGCTGGGCGGTCGCAGCCGGAATATCGCAAACTGAAAGAAAAGTACTCATTATTTGAAATCACCCACGATCCTGAACTTTGCGCTTATGTGACACGTCTACCCGTGGAGCAGTATGGTGTTGATGCGGCGATCCTTTACAAAGACATTATGTCTCCACTTCCGGCTATAGGCGTGGATGTGGAAATTAAAAAAGGGATCGGACCGGTCATCCACAATCCAATAAAAACAAAGGCGGATATTGAAAAGCTTGGAACCATCGACCCTGAAGATGATGTGCCTTATGTTATGGATACGATTCGTCTATTAACGAAAGAACAGCTCACGGTTCCATTGATTGGTTTCAGTGGTGCACCTTTCACCCTGGCGAGCTATATGATTGAAGGTGGACCATCAAAAAATTACAATAAAACCAAGTCGCTTATGTACAGGGAACCGATGACATGGTTCGCACTTATGGACAAACTGGCAGACATGGTGGTTGCGTATGTTAAAGCACAAGTCGCAGCAGGGGCAAGTGCCATTCAGATTTTCGACTCTTGGGTTGGTTCTTTGAATGTCGAAGATTATCGTACGTTTATTAAACCAGTGATGCAGCGGATTTTCTCTGAACTGAAAGAGGAAGGCGTACCGCTGATTACTTTCGGCGTAGGAGCGAGACACCTCATTCATGAATGGGACGACCTTCCTGTTGATGTGCTTGGTCTGGACTGGCGTATGTCGATCACAGAAGCAAGAAATGAAGGGATCACAAAGCCACTTCAAGGAAACCTGGATCCATCGATGCTCTTAGCGGACTGGGATACCATTGAGGAAAGAACAAAGAAGATTATTGATGAGGGAAGACAACACCCTGCTCACATTTTCAACCTCGGCCACGGTGTAACACCGGATATCAAACCAGAAACATTGAAGCGGCTGACTCAACTCATCCATGATTATTCCAGGAAATCTTAATGGCGTTTTAAAAAAGATGAAGAGGTGAAGGAACATGGCAAAAAAACAAATGGGTTTATTAGTAATGGCCTATGGGACTCCTTACAAAGAAGAAGATTTAGAGAGGTATTACACTCACATCCGACGCGGACGCAAACCATCGGATGAGATGCTGCAGGATCTCCGTGATCGTTATGATGCCATCGGTGGTATTTCTCCACTTGCCCGTATTACAGATGATCAGGCGGAAGCTTTGAAGGATGCATTGAATGAAAAGCAAGACGAGGTTGAGTTTAAAGTATATCTTGGACTGAAGCATATTGAACCATTTGTAGAGGATGCGGTGGCCCAGATGGCGGAAGATGGAATAGAAGAAGCCGTTTCCATCGTGCTTGCTCCTCATTACTCCACGTACAGCGTGAAATCATATAATGGTCGTGCCAAAGAGGAAGCAGAAAAGCACGGCATTTCTATACGTTCCGTAGAAAGCTGGTATGACGCGCCTGGTTTTATTGATTATTGGAAAGATGTCATTGAAGCGGAATACGCTAAGATGACGGAGGACGGAAAGGAGAAAGCCTGCCTGATTGTCTCTGCGCACAGTCTACCGATGCAGATTTTGGAGGGGGGAGACCCTTATCCGGATCAATTGAAGAGAACAGCGGAATTGATTTCGGAAGCTACTGGAATTACACAATATGAAATCGGCTGGCAGAGTGAAGGCAACACACCAGACCCCTGGATCGGTCCGGATGTACAGGACTTAACAGAAGAACTTTATCATGAAAAGGGATACCGCAGTTTTGTGTACGCGCCTGTTGGATTTGTATCCGATCATTTGGAAGTCCTTTATGATAATGACTACGAGTGTAAAGTGGTCTGTGATAAAGTCGGAGCAGACTACTACCGCCCAGAAATGCCAAACACTCACCCGAAGTTTATCCGGACACTTGCTGATGTTGTCCTGGATAAAGTGAAAGAGTAGATCTTTATGGAAGAGAAAAAGCGTGTCGTCGTCGTAGGCGGGGGAATCTCAGGGTTAACCTCTGCTTACTACTTACAAAAAGAAGCACAGGAGCAAGGCTATCCACTGGATGTTCAATTATTGGAATCCAGTGATCACCTGGGTGGAAAAATCGATACGGTACAAAAAGATGGCTTCACGATCGAGCGTGGCCCGGACTCTTTTCTCGCCCGTAAAGAAAGTGCCGGTCGTCTTGCGAGAGAAGTAGGTCTCGGGGAGGAACTTGTGCCAAACGGTACAGGTCAGTCCTATATTTTGGTGAACGGTAAACTTCATAAAATGCCAAGCGGCTCTTTTATGGGCATCCCGACGAGAATCCGCCCATTCCTTTTTTCAAGGTTATTCAGTCCAGTAGGAAAGACAAGAGCTGCTTTAGATTTGGTCAAGTCGAAAAAAGCGGTCGAAGGAGATCAGTCCCTCGGCTTGTTTTTCCGAAGAAGACTGGGTAATGAAGTAGTTGAAAATCTAATAGAACCGCTCTTATCCGGTATTTATGCAGGAGATATTGATCGTTTGAGTTTGCAGTCCACGTTTCCGAACTTTTATGACCTGGAACAGAAGTACGGTAGTCTTATTAAAGGATTGCGTCAGACGTATCCGATGAAGAAGCCGAAAAAAGGTGAAAAGAAACCGAGCATGTTCCGTACATTAAGAAATGGCCTTGGGTCTCTTGTGGAGGCAATCGAAGAAAAACTGGAACCTGGAACTGTCCAAAAAAGCGTGAAGGTGGATCATATCGAAAAGAAAGCCAAGGGTTATCATCTTTTATTAAGTGATGGGACGGTAAGAGAAGCAGAGGCAGTTATATTAGCTGCTCCCCATTATGCCGTGCAGCGCATGCTGTCTCAGTATGACTTCTTAGAACCGTTTAAAGAAACCAATGCTACATCTGTAGCAAACGTCGCCATGGCCTTCGATGCCTCAGCTATTAAAAAGGATATTGACGGGACCGGTTTTGTCGTCTCAAGAAACAGTGACTTCCGCATTACCGCTTGTACATGGACCCATAAAAAGTGGCCTCATTCGACACCTGAAGGGAAAGTTCTTTTGAGGTGCTATGTTGGGAAACCCTCCGACCAGGAAGTGGTAGGTAAAACGGACGAAGAGATTGAAGAGATCGTCTTGAATGATCTAAACAAAACGATGAATATTACGGCTAAACCTGAGTTCTCTATTGTTACCCGGTGGTATGACGCGATGCCTCAATATACGGTGGGGCATAAACAGAGGGTAAGTGAGATTACAGAACAAATGGAGAAGGACCTTCCAGGCGTTTATCTTGCAGGTGGTTCTTACCGAGGGATCGGTCTGCCTGATTGCATCGACCAGGGAGAAGCAGCCGTTCAAAATGTCATAGACTTTCTCTATCATTAAAAAGGAAGCATTCTCAGGAATGCTTCCTTTTTTCTATGCATTATTAGTTGGCTGTCATGATTCTAATAAAGTCTTCGATGAAGGCTTCTCGATCGAAGTCTATAATAATATTGTGCATAGGATAATCTTCTATATAATCAGGAGCAGGGCGGAAGTCAGCATAAGTGAGTCCTTTAGATGGACCGATGGCATTCACACTTACCTGCCGTTCTACAATCTTATAATCTTTAGGATTCATTAAATAGGAGAATAAAGTCACATCATGAAGGGGTGCGCCATCAATTCCAGGAATGATGGATGCATACTGGGTGCTGTAGTAATCCATGATGGGATAAATGATTTTTGAAAAGGGTGTATCGTTTTCTGCTGCCATTTTCTTTACCGTATCCAGGGGAATGACGGCGCGGTTACTGATATTCAATGGGACAAAGGTGATATTTTCTCCATGAGCAGCTACGATTTTAGCGGCTTGAGGGTCTCCGTATACATTTGCTTCTGCAACTGGAGTACGATTACCAGGTACGAAGAAGGCACCTCCCATGATATAAACATCCCCAGCTTTTTCGATATTACTTTCAGATTGAATATAGGTAAGAGCGAGTGAAGTTAAGCGGGAAAGATTTATTATCGTTAAATCTTTCCCATATGTATGGATTAGCTCGTAAACTCTCTGAAAACGATTATGGTCAGGTGTCTGAACGGTTGGGATGATCTCTCCGAGACCGTGGGCTCCATGTATATCAAAGAAAAACTCTGGCTCTGTGCCTGTCAGTGGCTTATCGGCACCTTTAATAATTGGAATATTAGTTTTGTTAGCCAATTGTAGCAAGTAGGCGGTGTTTTTTAAGGCGATTTCCTGACTTACGTTCCCATATTCTGCGACGATACCAACAACATCAATTCCTGGATGTAAAAGGGCATACATAATGGCAAATGCATCATCCACACCAGGATCAGCGATGATCAGAACTTTCCTCAGGTGAACCATCTCCCTATTTTTTCCTATTTTCATTTTATTAAAGGTGTAAGATTAATATGTGTATTCAAAATTAAATTCAAGTTTTGGAGATGGAAGTAAAATCTATTTCAATATATGAAAGGGCTTGCAAGAAACCCGAATGATTAGTATGATTAAAATTGGAAACGTTTTCAAGAAAGCATCAAGGGGGAGTAAGTATGGCTACGATTGAAGATGTAGCGAAACTGGCTGGATTATCGAGGACAACGGTCTCCCGCGTCATCAATGATCAGCCTTACGTGACAGATGAAAAAAGACAACGAATCATTCAAGCCATGAACGACCTTGGATATGTCCCCAATTCTTCCGCCCGTCGTCTTCGAAGTCAAAAAACGGAGACGATTGCCGTTCTCTTGCCACGATTGACAAACCCTTTTTTCGGTAATTTGATAGAGGCGATGGAAGAAAAGGCTTCTGAATGGGGTTATCAAGTCATCGTCTGTCAAACACATGATTCCAAGAAAAAAGAAATGGATTATCTACAATTATTAAAGACGAAGCAAGTGGATGGTGTCATTATGGCTTCACTTGTTAATGAGTGGGAGGATGTTAAATCCTTTTTAGAATGTGGCCCCATTGTCTTCTGCAATGAATATATGGACGAGTCCAGTATTCCGATGATTCATATGGACCACAAGCAAGCGGCATACGAAGCAACCCTTCACTTGTTGGAACAGGGGTGTACTCACATATCCTATGTAAGCGGTGGCCCGGAAAGCCACTTGGCAAAAAAACGGAAAGAAGGTTTTATCGAAGCTTTGTCTGAACACGGACTCCCTTATCAAGAGGAATTAGCCATCGACTGGGCCATGGATGTTAGTGATGGTCAGAAGGTCTTCCATACGATTAAAGATGAGCTTCCACATGTAGATGGGGTGTTTACTGGATCCGACGAGGTTGCGGCTGGTTTAATTTATGAAGCGTCTACCTCTTCCGATTGGATCATTCCTGATGATTTAGCCGTTGTAGGCTTTGATAACCAGATGATTTCATTATTGATGGTTCCTTCTGTGACAACGGTTGAACAACCAGTAAAACAGATGGCTGATAAAACGGTTGAAGTGTTAATCCAACAACTGTTACATCCTGGGGCCCTTGCCCCAAACAGATATGTTTATCCTCATCAGCTCCTTGTAAGAAATTCTACAAAACGAAAAAAACTATCCATCCAGTAGCACAGTCTACAGGATGGATAGTTTTTTTTGCTGGTTTATTTCGCTATATGGCAGGGTTGTGGAAGACTTGATTTCGAGATGTTTGTGTGGATTTAGGGGCTCCGGGAAAAGGTTCGCTTTCCGTGGGCGAGTGATGTGCCTCCTCGAGCTAACGCTCTGCGGGGTCTCATCTACCACGCACTTCCCACAGGAGTCTCACCGTTTCCCTCCGCCCCTTTACCATATGAGGTTCTCGAAATCCCTCTTATAGTACCTACCTAAAACTCTTTTAAATCCTGCATAAACCGCGTTGACATAGGCTTCTCAACCATAAAAGCTCCTATTGCTGGAAGGTAGCTTCGAGAATTTCTTCCGGCAAGTGGGCGGAGGGGAATGGCGAGACTCCTGCGGGAAAAAAGTGCATGGTGAGACCCCACAGGACGAAGTCCGAGGATGCTCACCGCGCTCCCGCGGAAAGCGAGTTATTCCCCGAAGCCCCCATCCACTCAACAAACGTCTCGAAACTGAGTCTTCAAGTATAGGGAGCTATTATGGAAGAGGGAAGAAATGGGCAAAAAAAATAGCAGCTTTTTACAGCTGCTCCAAATCTGATGTTCTTTGTTATGTTTTTTGTGGAATACTAGACTTAGCGGGCCGGGTGGTCACATTCGTCGCAAATGTTGCCGTAGCAGTCAGCTTTTTCCTGGATCACATTCCCACAGTTGGAGCAGTGCTTTTTCGGAAGGTTACGGAAGAACTCAAGGACACTCATCATCTGTAAATCGCCTCCAATTAATTTTTAATGTAAAACCATTGTATTATAACAATATTCAGAAATCAACCATCTGTTATAAAACAATCTATAATTAGGCAAAAAGTTTTAGGAGTGATGAAAATGAAAGTGACAATTATCGGTTATTGGGGAGCTTATCCTGCAGCGGGTAGTGCTACTTCTGGCTATTTAATTGAAAAAAATGGTTTCTCGATGCTTATCGACTGTGGGAGTGGTGTGTTATCCAGGTTGCAACAGTTTAAGAAGGTAGAAGAACTTGATGCGGTCGTTCTTTCTCATTATCACCATGATCATATTGCGGATATTGGGCCTCTTCAATATGCCTGCCTTGTTCAGAATACCCTTGCAGAAACAAACGAAACACTCCCAATCTATGGTCATAGAGAAGAGAAAAAGAAGTTTGAAACACTAACACATCAATATACCAAGGGAATGGCTTATGATCCCGATAAAACGCTGGAAGTAGGGCCTTTCTCCATCCAATTCCAAAAAACAAATCACCCAGTACCTTGTTATGGTATGCGGATTTCTGATGGTGACGACACGGCGGTTTACACAGCAGATACAAGCTATTTTAAAGAGTGGGCAACATTTGCAAGAAATGCAGATCTTCTTATTACAGATACAAACTTTTATAAAGGCATGGACGGGAGGAAAGCTGGTCATATGACGAGTACGGAAGCGGCCACGATTGCTGAAGAGGCTAATGTGAAAAACTTGTGGCTCAGTCATCTGCCGCACTTTGGACAGTTGACGAAGTTGCGTCAGGAAGCGGAGGGTATCTTCGGTGGAACCATTCAACTGGCGGATGAAGGGCTTACATGGAGTAAATGAATTGTTTCCACGCCCTTAAACGATTACAATGGTACATGGACATTACGGACTGAAAGGATGAAACGCATGCTTTTTATCGACCATGAGGGGATCAATGATCCTCGCATTAACTTGGCCATAGAAGAATACGCATTAAAAAATCTTGATATCAACGACACTTACTTACTGTTCTATATCAACGAACCTTCCATCATCATTGGTAAAAACCAAAATACGGTGGAAGAAATCAATACAAGCTATGTAGAGGAGAACGGCATCCATGTCGTTCGTCGTCTATCTGGCGGAGGTGCGGTATATCATGATCTCGGAAACTTGAACTTCAGTTTCATTACGAAGGATGACGGGGACAGTTTTCATGATTTCGCTAAATTCACCAAACCGGTAACGGAAGCATTGAAGAAGCTGGGAGTAAACGCAGAATTGTCCGGTCGTAATGATATTGTTGCAGAAGATGGACGAAAAATTTCAGGGAATGCTCAATTCTCCACCCGGGGTCGCATGTTCAGTCATGGTACATTAATGCTGGACTCAGAGATTGAAAACGTTGTTTCTGCGCTGAACGTGAAAACAGAGAAAATCAAGTCGAAAGGAATAAAATCCATTCGTAGTCGTGTGGCGAATATCTCTGAATTCCTTGATGAAAAGATATCGATGGAAGAGTTCAAGAACTTGATTCTCCGTTATATTTTCGATGTCGAAGATGTGAAGGATGTTCCTCAATATAAGTTGACGGAAGAAGATTGGGATAACATTTACAAGCTTGCAGAAGAACGCTATAAGAATTGGGATTGGAATTACGGCAAGTCCCCGAAATTCAATATTCAGCATACGAAGCGAATTGAAGGTGCCGGAAGCTATGACATTCGTCTTGATGTAGCCAAAGGGCATATTCAGAACGCGAATATTTGGTGATTTCTTTGGTGTGGGGGACATCAATGAGATTGAAGAAACATTAATTGGTACGAAGTATGAACGCCAGGCGATATCTGAAGCTTTAGGTGACTTGGATGTTTCTCACTACCTTGGTAAAATCAGCAAAGAAGACTTTCTTGATATGGTCTATTAACAAAAGGAACGGTCCTATCTAAGGATCGTTCCTTTTTCTATATTCCACTCCAAGTGCCTTATGACGACAAATGTTGCTAAAAAGTTTTCAGTATTTTATAATTATATTGAAAATTAATAAAATGAATGACTATTCATTCATAATTAAGGGGGAGCATACATGAATCTAAGCGAACAACTGTCGCTTACGGCTCAGCGTCATCCGGCTAAAGATGCCTACATATTTCAAGGCCAGCGGGTGAGTTATCAAGAGTTTGATGCCACAGTCACTAAATTCGCTTCTAAGTTGTCTGAACTAGGTTATGAAAAAGGAGATCACCTTGCGCTTGTGAGTGGGAACAGTCCCTTGTTCATGATCGGGCTATACGGAGCACTCCGGGCAGGAGCAACCGTCATACCGATTAACCCTACGTACACTGTTGATGAAATGAGTTACATTTTGAAAAATGGAGACGTCAAGGCTGTCATCACGATGGATGTATTGATCGAGAAGTTTGAAGTTATGGACCATGATCTTGAGGTCGGCCACTATTTTGTAGCAGACACCGGGACAGGGGTGGATTTGGAGACTTCTTCTTTGAACGGAAAAATGAAATCGTTTACAAACGTTGTTGCTGAGGGTCGTTTAGATTATGAGGCCCCTTCACTCGATGATCAGGATGTAGGAGTTATTCTATACACTTCTGGAACGACAGGGAAACCAAAAGGCGCGATGCTCACACATCAGAACTTATACTCGAATGCGACGGATGTAGCGGATTACCTGGAATTCACCTCGGAGGATCGTGTGATTGCTACGTTACCGATGTTTCATGTTTTCTGCTTGACGGTCTGCTTAAATGCACCGGTCATGAATGGTGGAACCGTATTAATCGTACCTAAATTCTCTCCTCAAGAAGTATTTGCAACGGCAGAAGAACACCAGGCAACGGTGTTTGCCGGCGTCCCGACCATGTATAACTATTTATTACAGACAGGTAAAGAACAGGCACCAACGTTCCGCCACATGCGCCTCTGCATTTCTGGAGGTTCCTCTCTGCCGGTCGCTTTATTGGAATCATTCGAAAAACAGTTCAACGTACGTGTTTCAGAAGGCTACGGACTCTCCGAAGCCTCACCAGTTACAGCTTTCAACCCCCTGGATCGACCAAGAAAAGCAGGATCCATAGGTCAAAATATAAAAAATGTAGAAAATAAAGTGGTGGATGAACTTGGTGAAGAGCTGCCTGCTGGTGAGGTAGGCGAATTAATTGTCAAAGGTCCGAACGTCATGAAGGGATATTATAAACTTCCTGAAGAGACCGCAGTCACGATTCGTGATGGGTGGTTATATACAGGAGACATGGCACGACAGGATGAAGACGGATATTTTTACATCGTCGATCGAAAAAAAGATATGATCCTTGTTGGAGGATACAATGTCTATCCAAGAGAAGTAGAAGAAGTACTGTACCAGCATGAAGATGTCACTGAAGTTGCGGTTGTAGGAACACCCGATCCTGAGCTGGGGGAAACAGTCATAAGCTTTGTCGTATCAAAAAAACCGACTTTGACAGAAACACAACTAAAAGAATATTGCCGAAATCATTTAGCGAAGTATAAGGTCCCTTCTCGTATTGAATTTATGTCTGAGCTTCCTAAAAACACAACTGGGAAAATTCTTCGCAAAAATTTACGGGAACAACTTACGAATTCTAAATAAGTTTAGGATCCTATCCAAGCTCAAAGTCGAATAGACTTTGAGCTTTTTAGATCTTCCTTTTCTACCTAAAGTTCCCTTTACTTGAAGGCTCAGTTTCGAGATTTTTGATGGGTGGTTAGTTACTACGGATCCCGAGTGGATGATGCGGACACCGCCATCCCTACCGCACTAAGATATTTGCGGAAGTTCGCAAATTAAATGGAGGACCTCGGCAATTCATATTCATATATCTGGTGGTTTGACCATCACCGGATATTTTTTGATGGCTTACTTGTGGATTGGTTCGTTCAAAAGGAATTGCTATCTTCTTATGAAGAAGTGTAGGGAACAAGAAAAAAGACATATGCTGTTCTACTTGATGTTGAAATACAACAGCGTCAAATTGAAAAAGAAGAAGAGGTACTGGCAGAGGAGGTGAATCGGATTATCCGTACAATATAACTAGAATTTAAAGTTGTCCTATGTCATTTACTAGAAAATTCGCACCAGTTTGCGGACCTCCGCAACTTTTTTTCGGTGAAGCTCGACCTAGGATATATTACAATAGAAACAGATAAGCGGTGATGCTTATTTATCTCATAACTATTTATGATTTGGTTGTCATAAATAGGTCAGTAACGTTGTTTACTGATGAGTGTCACGGAAAAGTCTTTCCTCTCAAAAGAACTTTTCCAACAATTTATTCCCTCACTCAAAAGTTAACCAGTCGTCTCTTTTGGCCCATGCTCACGCGAGCATGGGCACTTTTTTTATGCCTGGCCTTTTAAATATAAGCTCCCTTGAAGACTCAGTTTCGAGACAATTGAGTGGTTCTAGGGGCTCCGGGAAAAGGTTCGTCTTGCTCCATCGTCCAGACACTTGCGTCATAAGCAGAACAGCAAAGGAATGAAAAACACATTCCTTTGCTGTTCTGCTTATGCCAGTCGTGTCTACCAGGACGATTCCGCATTTGAACACTTTCCATGGGGCGGGCGGTGAGCCTCCTCAGGCTACGCCTTCCGGGGTCTCACCTGTCCCACACGTCCTTTTGGTTATCCGGTTCCGGCGCCTAGCGGCTAGTGAGACTTCCCTCGCTTCTGTACGATAAGTCAACATCGAATCACTCCGTTCTTCATGTTTCCTTTATCTCCGCCAGCTCAGTCCAGTCCATACGCCGCTGATCAAGGCGCCTGCACACTTAAGCTAGGAGTCTCGCCACTCCCCCACAGGAAAGCGAGTACCTTCCCAGCCACCCCTGGCGCATAATCCAGGTAACGAACCCTGGAAAGTCTCGAAACTTAGTCTGCAAAAATCCTGCCATTTACTTAAATAAGTTGTGTGTGGCAGAGCTTTGGATTTGAAAGTATGAGCTTTGGTAATTGTGTTTAAAATAACGGAATGATGGATGGAAGGGAGCTTAAAGGTGATGAGAAAGTTAGATGGTCAAGTTGTGTTGGTGACTGGTGCAAATCGTGGACAGGGAAAGGTCATTGCAGAATATTTGTTATCTCTTGGAGCATCGGTGGTGTTTGGAGCACGAAATGTCCACCTTGCAGAAGAGGTAGTGGCATCGACCGGATCTTCTGAAGCATTGGCTGTACAGTTGGATGTAACGAAGAATGAAGAATGGGTAGCTGCAACAGCTGAGATCGTCAAAAAGTTCGGGCGGCTGGATGTACTTGTGAATAACGCCGGTCTTTTAATCCGAAAGCCTTTTATAGAAATGAAAACGGAGGAGTATCAGCAATTGATCCAAGTGAATCAGCTTGGGGTATTTTTCGGAATGCAGGCCGTTGTTCCTTATATGATTAAACAGGGGAAGGGTTCCATCGTGAATAACTTGTCCATCTCTTCTTTCGCTCCGATTAGTCAGTCATCTGCATACGCAGCAACCAAAGCATCTGTGGTGGCTATGTCGAAAGCTGCAGCTATTGAACTCGGGCCGTCCGGAGTTCGTGTCAATATGGTTCACCCAGGCGGCGTGGAGACGGAGATGGCGACAGAGGGAAAAGGGGTACCGGATTTTTATAATTCTATCCCGCTCGGTAGAATTGGGCAGCCCCTGGAAATAGCTAAAGCTATTGCTTTCCTTGCTTCTGACGACAGTTCCTATTGTACGGGAACGGAAATCGTTGTGGATGGTGGAATGACGTTAGGAACGGCTGATCGATGATCATTTAGGCTTTTTGTAGGTAATCATAAATTCTTCTTTTGTGAGATAAAAGTCACGTTCTGGTCTGCGTTGTAACAAATGATGATTTTCGAGCTTATAATAACTTATCCGTTTGTATGGGTCATCATCAATGATAGGAAGCTCCTGCGTCTGTTTCATATATTGATCGACGGCATGTTGAACGAGGTCAATATCCAGGGCAAGATCCCGATCCTGTTCTTCAAACAATTCATAGGTTTCCCGGGACATGTAGAAGTTTTGAATAGGTACAGCTTTTAAGTAGGGGGCTAAAAGGTCATAATCCAAGGAAAGGTCCTCTTTGATGATCACACTCAGAGGAACATCTTTCGGTTTGGCATCCGCATAGGCATGGACGGCTTTTCGGACATCGTGGATGGATAAATCCTTCTTCTCCAGTTTCGGCTTCTTGTTTTTTTTTCGGCTCCACATGTTGTATTCCTCCTAAATGAAATTTTGCTTGAGAGGTGTTTCAAATGAAAGATCAACCGGTTCAGCCTGAACTCGATTTCTTCACATTACTTAATCCTGACTTTGGTCGTGGTGAAGAGCAGAGAGGAAACAAAGGGCAGAAAGAAGAAAAGGTGTAATTGTAGTATAGCAGAATCGTCGGAATGAAACATTTTTTAAGAATGTTTAGACTTTTGTTGGGTGATTTGGTAAATTAAAGAATATGAGCGGTAGAATCGACCTAAGTGGAGACTGCCGCCACTTGAAAAGAAAGAGGTGTTGTAGTGGATGACATATGTTCATGGAAAAGAATATGAGATTAATCCGCAGACCATTGCTCTTATAGCCAAAAACGCAGAGGATGGACAAGCTGTTACGGAAGTTTTGGAGACGGATGAGCGCTTTGTCATTTCAAAATGTCCAAGTGATCTAATTGATCGTTCCTGCCGTTACTTTGCAAGCAGCCTCGATGGTCGGATCGCTGGTACAAAGCAGCTGACCGGTTACACACATAAACCCCCGATTGTCATATCAGAAGCGATGGGCATTTATTTCTTCCCGATTATCTCCCCGAAACGAAAAGACTGCTCCTGGATCGCCCACAAATATATCCGCTCCTACCGTGGAGAGCCCAACAAAACAACGACTGTTCAATTTACGAACGGGATGTCCGTCAATCTTCCTGTTTCTGATGGTATGTTCGCCAATCAAGTTCAACGAACCGCTCATTTGCGCGTCATTCTTGAGGACCGGTTCCATTCGACACCTGTGGTTGCTGATCATCGTGCCGAACGGATCGCTGAGACCTTCTCATAAGCTCGAACAAAATATTTTCCACTTTCTTTCGGATGGCTGGATTGAAATAGTTGCGCTTCTCCTCATATCCATGAGCCAAAAAAAGGAAAGAGGTAAAGGAATCGTTCCTGCCGGATTCAACGACCTGCAACTTCATTTGGTCCATTTGCTTTCTAAGTTCTCTCCGCTCTTTCCGCGCTTCCAATTCCATTTTACCGAGCATCTCCATGTACGGCTCCTTAATTTTGAATTTCCCTTGTTCCATGTGTTTCCGATCCTGCCTGATTACAGTGATGGCCATAGATAAAAACAAATAGCGGGAAGCGAGATCCAATTCGTTTTGTTTTAGATACCTCATGTCATTCTCCTCCGAATACGAACAAGTGTTCTTGTTTGTATTATACCACGGAAAGGTCCAATGTATGCAAGCTAGTTTTTAAAAAGGTTGAAAATGGCAGGAAGGGGAAATGATAGATAATGACTCACATACTGGTAGGCATGGAGCGGGATTTCAGATAAAATAAAGAAAAGCATACACTGGTCGCTAGTGTACATAAGGAGCAGCATCATGGATTCAGTGTTTGAAAAAATCAACCAATGGCGCCATTTAGCGGAGAATGACCAATTATTTGATTACATCATCAGGCAGCTGGAAGGATTGGAACGGTTTGGACCAATCCCGGGCATCCTATTTCCTCTTATTGAAGCATTCTTGCCGATTTTGCCACTTGTCGCCTTTGTTTTAGCCAATGCTGTCGTTTATGGGTTATTCAAAGGGTTTCTTTATTCATGGCTAGGGGCTGTTTTCGGATCTTTGTGCGTATTTTTTATTATTCGCCGATTAGGGGACAAGCGTTTGTTCAGGAAGATTACAAGACAGAAGCAAGTGAAGAGAGTGACGAAGTGGGTGGAGGAGCATGGGTTTGGACCGTTGTTCTTGCTCATGTGCTTTCCCTTTTCACCTTCATCCATTATTAATGTGGTTTCCGGGTTATCTCATGTCAGTAGACAACAATTTATCCTAGCCGTCCTTTTAGGAAAAGCTGTCATGATTTTTACGATTGCCTATGTAGGTTCAAGCATTGCATCGTTTGCGCAGAATCCAGTGAAATCCATTGTTGTCGGCGTTTGCATTCTGCTTTTCTGGGTCCTTGGAAAGTATATCGAAAAGAGAATACAAATGAAGGCGGAACAGAAAGCGCAGAGTGTGGATTAAGTTTGTCTCAGCAAGGGTAAAATGTTTGTAGCATAACACCTGGAGGCGCAAACAATGAAAAAGTATAAAAGAGCGATCAGAACGGTATTATTCGCCCTGTTGCTGGCTTTTGTGTTCCGCTCTTATTTATTCGCAAGCTATATTGTAGACGGCGAATCAATGGAGCCGACGCTCTATGACGGAAATTTATTAATGGTCAACAAAGCTGTCTATGATTGGCGGGATATCGGAAGGCAGCAGGTTATTGTCTTTCACGCAAATGAAGAAGAAGATTATGTGAAGCGCGTGATAGGAGTCGGCGGGGATGAGATTGCTGTTCGAGATGATCAGCTGTATATCAATGGTAAACGTGTTGATGAAAGTTACCTCGATCCACTTCGTCCGGATGATGGACTGCCTTTTACGGAAGATTTCACGTTGGAAGAGGTGACCGGACACCAGAAAGTCCCGAAAGGCCACTTATTCGTGATGGGGGATAATAGACGGGACAGCCTGGATAGTAGATACTTCGGCTTTGTACCTGCTGATACAGTCGTCGGAAAAGTGGATGTCCGATACTGGCCTATGAACCAACTCGGCGTGCAGTTCTAAAACGCAACCGTCCCTTTAAGGGCGGTTTTTTTATGTCTATCGTTATTCAACTATATGGCAGGATTGTGGAAGATATGATTTCGATATTTCCGGGATTCGTTGCTATGTTAGGCGTCAGGGGTGGTCGGGAAGCTACTCGCTTTCCTGCGGGGATGACGGCAAGCCTCCTCGTGCTTCGCACTGTGGGGTCTTGCCAGTCCATCCATTCCCGCGGGAGTCTCGCAGCTTCCCAACCACCCCATTCAGTGTAAGGGAGAAACGAACCCTTGTACCAAATTGGATGGTTCTTCCACTCTCCAACTGTTAGAGGTGTGAAGCGCTGTGGAGCAAGCTTTAACGTACTGTTGAGGTGTTCTAGTCATCCGCTTCCCATAATCATACGAGCTGACCTTTTAGGAGTGGTTTCGAGAATCTTCCTTGGCAAAGGGGCGGAGGGAAACGGTGAGACTCCTATGGGACGTGTGGGACAGGTGAGACCCCGGAAGGCGGAGCCTGAGGAGGCTCACCGCCCGCCCCATGGAAAGCGAACCTTTTCCCGGAGCCCCCAGAACCACTCAATTGTCTCGAAACTGAGTCTTCCACAAACGGGAGCGATTGTGGGAGAGCGGGAAAGCATCATAAACGGTACAAAAATGATAAAATAAATACAGAATGAGAAAGAAAGGAGCGGTCGGTATGGGGCTGCGTTTTTTGCTCGGTCGTTCAGGAGCAGGAAAAAGTACACGTTGCTTAAATGAAATAGAAGCTAAACTGAAAGATGACCCAAGAGGACCGGCGATCATCTACATCGTTCCGGACCAGATGACCTTCCAACAGGAATACGGCCTTCTAAAAAGAGAGGGAGTGGAAGGCTCGATTCGTGCCCAAGTCTTCAGTTTTTCACGGCTTGCATGGAGAGTGCTCCAGGAAACCGGAGGGGGGACGAAGAAATTCATCACGTCTACAGGGGTTCAGATGATGCTGCGCAAAATTGTTGAGGAACGGACGTCCGATTGGCGTGTGTTTCAAAAAGCGGTGGAGAAGCAGGGGTTCATTGAACAACTGGAGGGGATGATCACAGAATTCAAGCGTTACCGCATTACACCGGAGGATCTTCAAGCACAAATGGACGCGCTTGATCAGTTCGTTCACACCACAAGTCAGGAGCAGGGACTTAGGGACAAGCTGGATGATATGACGTATATTTATGACCGTCTTGTTGATGCGCTGAAAGATCAATACATAGATAGTGAAGATCAGCTGAAGCTTCTGGCCAGCAAAATTCCTGAGGCTTCTTTTTTAGAAGGAGCAGAAGTATACATCGACGGGTTCCACAGCTTTACACCTCAGGAGTATCAGGTCATTGAAACTCTTCTGAGAAAGGTGAAGACGGTTCATGTTACCTTGACGACAGAAGAACCGGCAGGAGAAGAGAATCCTGAGCTTGACCTTTTTCATGAAACGAAACAATCGTACCTTGATCTGAAAAAGGTGGCTGAGGAAGCGGGGGTCAGGCTGGAAGATACGGAGGTGCTTGACCATACCTCTGGTCGTATGAAAGACAAGCTCGCCTTTCTACATTTGGAAAAGTATTATGATGTAAGGCCGGCAGCTCCGTTTGAAGGAAAAGTACCGATTCAGATTGCAGAAGCGGTTCATCCTCGTGCAGAAGTCGAAGGGGTGGCACAGGAGATTCTTCATCTCGTTCGTGATCAAGGCTATCGCTATAAGGATATAGCTATTTTGATGCGTGAGCCGGACGTTTACCATAGTCTGATTGAAACACTTTTTGATGATTATGATATCCCGGTATTCATCGATGAAAAAAGGACGATGCTCAACCATCCAATGATTGAACTCGTCCGTTCCGGTCTTGATGTTGTGGAAGGGAATTTCCGGTATGATGCTGTATTTCGATTATTAAAAACCGGCTTTATTCCAGCGACAGACCGCAGGCATCCATTGAATGAAGATGCGATTGACGAACTGGAGAACTACGTACTGGAGTACGGCATACGGGCGCGCAGTCAATGGTTTTCAGATGAGCCCTGGATTTATCAGCGCTTTCGTGGATTTGAACAGTCCGCACAAACGGATGAAGAAAAAGCGAAACAAACCCGGATCAATGCGTACCGTGACCAAGTGCGCCAAGCGCTGCAGCCGTTTGATGAAGAGCTTAGGGCAGCCAAAACAATCGAAGAGAGGGCACGGGTCATTTATTTATGGCTGGAAGGTTTGCGTGTTCCAGATCAACTCGAGTCCTGGCGTACGTTTTATGATGAAAAAGGGGAAATTGAGCGGGGGCGTGAACAGGCGCAAGTATGGGATGATTTCCTGCAATTGCTCGATGAAATGGTGGAAATGGCTGGTGATGAAAAAATGTCGCTCCAAGTCTTCCGTAGTACCATCGATAGTGGTTTGGAATCTCTGACATTCGCCCACGTTCCGCCGAGTATGGACCATGTAATTGTCGGAAGTGTCGACCGTTCAAGGATGACAGGGATTAAAGCGGCGTTCCTTCTCGGCGTCACCGATGGGATGTGGCCGATGAAGCCGCCAAGTGATGGCATGATTTCCGAACAGGAGCGTTCCTTACTTGCGGAGCATGGCATTCAGCTTGCCGACGGCAGTAATCGCCAGTTGCTGGATGATCGTTTTTATGTTTACTTGGCTCTGACTATGCCCGCAGATCAATTGTGGGTCAGCTATCCGCTCAGTAACGAAGAAGGGAAGTCTAAGGTTCCGGCAACCCTCATCCAACGGATTGAAGAGTTGTTCCCGAATACGAAGGAGCATGTGCTTTTACAGGATCCTGATGATTTGTACGAAGCAGAACGGTTCATTACGAATCCGCAAAAGACGAGGTCGGCACTCACCTCGCAGTTTGCCCGCTATTTGAAAGGATATAGGATGCAGCCGGTCTGGTGGGACCTGCTGAATTGGTATATTGAGCACGAGCCTTCCCATGGATTGACGAACCGTGTATTACAGAGCCTCTTTTACAAAAATAAACCGGTACCTCTTTCAAAAGAGACGACAGGGAAGCTGTTTGATAAACAAGTGAAAACGAGTGTATCGCGACTGGAAACGTATCATCGTTGTTCGTATCAGTATTTCGCTCAGCACAGCCTCGGGCTTGAAGAACGAAGAACTTATAAGTTGGATGCCCCTGATATCGGTCAGCTCTTCCACGAAGCGCTCAAGCAAATCACAGAGTGGGTTCAGGCTGAAGGACGTGACTTTTCGCAACTAAATCGTCAGGAGACGAACCTCTATGCAGAAAAAGCGACCAATACTCTGGCACCAATCTTACAAAATCAAATCCTAAAGAGCTCGAACCGCTATCAATATATTCAGAAGAAGCTGCAGCAGGTTATTGCGCGAGCGACGTTCGTCCTTAGTGAGCAGGCCAGGAGTAGTCAATTTTCCCCTGTCGGTCTGGAGCTTGGCTTCGGGACTGGGGGCGATGCGAAACTGCCTCCATTGTCTTTCAACTTGCCGAATGGATATGAACTTATGCTCCGCGGACGTATTGACCGTGTTGACAAAGCTCTTTCAGAAGAAGATTTATTTTTGAGGATTATTGATTACAAATCAAGCAGCAAGGGCTTGAGTCTCGTTGACGTTTTTTATGGTTTGTCGCTGCAGATGCTCGCTTATTTAGACGTTGTACTGACCAACGCTGAACATTGGCTCGGCAAAAATGCAACCCCTGGAGGTGTGCTTTATTTCCATGTGCACAACCCGATGATTACAGGAAAACAGCTCCTTAAAGATGAACAGATTGAAGAAGAGATTTTCAAGAAGTTCAAAATGCAAGGGCTGCTTCTGGAAAATGAACGTGTCGTTCAAATGATGGATACAGGTCTTGAAAAAGGATACAGTCAAATCGTCCCTGCCGCTTTGAAAGCGAATGGTGGATTTTATAAGAGTTCAAAAACAGCGGATGAGGAGCGTTTCGAACAACTGAAACAGTACATCCGCGGGTTGATGACAGAAGCGGGCACGAGAATAACGGACGGAGCTGTCGATCTTGATCCGTTTCAGAAAAACCAGCAGGTCGCCTGTGAATTTTGTTCGTACCGATCTGTCTGTCAGTTCGACCCGACATTAGAAGAACATAACTATCGCAAACTGCAGGACATGAAAGATGAAGATGTTCTGGAGAGACTGACGAAAGGGAAGGAGGATGCGTAATGGTCAATTGGACAAAAGAACAAGAGCGGGCGATCTATTCTCATGGGTCCAACATCCTCGTGGCTGCGGCTGCTGGTTCGGGGAAGACAGCGGTTCTCGTCGAGCGGATTATTCAAAAGCTCCTTCATAAAGATGATCCTGTCGATATCGACTCCCTGCTTGTGGTGACATTTACGAATGCCGCCGCACAGGAGATGAGGAACCGTGTCGGGCAGGCGTTGGCGAAAGCTTTAGAAGAAAATCCTGGCTCCCACCATTTGAAAAAGCAGCTGTCCTTGCTGCAAAACGCTTCCATCTCGACGCTCCATTCGTTCTGTATGGAAGTGGTGCGTCGCTATGCTTACTTGCTTGATCTTGACCCTGGATTTAGAATTGCCGATACGGTCGAATCGGACTTGATTCAACAAGAGGTTCTTGAAGAGCTGTTTGAGGATTGGTACGGGAAAGAAGGTGAAGAGCAGCAGCGCTTTTTCGATGTGGTTGAAAGGTTTTCAAGCGACCGGAGTGACTTGGATGTAGAGAAATTAGTGCTTGATTTGTACACGTTCGCGACGCAAAATCCGTGGCCGGATGCCTGGATTGATCAAATGGTAGACATGTACAACGTGGCCGATGTTGAGAGTGAGGCGGACCTGCCATGGCTCAACCTGTTGAAACAGGAAGTGTTCAGTCAGCTGAAAGCGATGGAAACAGAAGCCCGGCAAGTCTTGGAACTCACACGAGAACCGGATGGCCCTTATGCTTATGCGGAAACGGCAGAGTCGGACCTTGAGTTGATCCAGCAGGCAAAAGGAGCACTTGCTCATTCCTGGTCAGAGATGCAAAGTTTTATGGCTGGACAGAAATTCGCCACGCTATCTCGAAAGAAAATGGACTGTCATGCAGATAAAAAAGAAAAGGCGAAAAAGGTTCGGGACCGTTATAAGAAACGGTGGAATGAGGTTCGTGATGAATGGTTCTCCCGTTCACTGGAAAGTTATTTGAAGGATATGCAGGACCTGCATCCCGTCATGGAACAGCTTGCCGTCATCGTGAAGGACTTTAAAGAGCGATATGAGCAGTTGAAAAAAGAAAAAGCGATCGTTGATTTCTCAGACTTGGAGCACTATTGCCTGCATATATTGCTTGATGATACAGCGACTCCTGTGGACCTTGTGCCTTCTCAGGTTGCGGAAAGTTTCCAAAAGCAGTTTTCAGAAGTGTTAATTGATGAATATCAAGATACGAACCTTGTCCAGGAAACTTTACTTCGACTTTTGACGGAAGGAAAAGGTGCCGGCCACTTATTTATGGTGGGAGATGTGAAACAGAGCATCTACCGGTTCAGGCATGCAGAACCCTCCTTATTTTTAAACAAATATAAGCTTTACGGAAATGATGAAAATGAGGGGGAGCGCATTGATCTGGCTCGTAACTTCCGAAGCCGTAAACAAGTGCTGGATGCGACGAACTATATCTTCCGCCAGGTGCTTGATGAAGAAGTAGGAGAGATGGAGTATGAAAAGGAAGCAGAGCTCATTTACAGCAACAAAATTTATGATGAATTAACAGCTGATGATGCTGATGCGGAGCTTTTCCTTATTGACAGGGAATCACAGGAAAGCGACAGTGAAGAGGATGAGGCTTATAAGGATTTAGAAAAAGCCCAGCTCGAAGCTCGCGCTTACGGAAAAATGATTCGCAAATGGCTGGGGTATGAAGACGGGGAACCTCTTCAAGTTGTGGATAAAGAAACCGGAACGAAGCGTCCATTACAGTACAGGGATATCGTCATCCTGATGCGTTCAATGACATGGGCTTCGACCATCGTGGACGAACTGAAGCAGCAGGGCATCCCCATTTATGCAGAGCTCTCTACCGGTTATTTTGAAGCGATTGAAATTAAAGTGATGCTCAGCCTCCTCAAAGTAATCGATAACCCGATGCAGGATATCCCGCTCGCCTCTGTACTCAAATCGCCGATTGTTGGTCTTGATGAAGATGAGCTTGCAAAAATTCGTCTCGTGAAGAAGCGCGCGACCTATTACGAAGCGATGCAGGCTTATACAGTCAAGGATGATCTAGGGCGGAAAGTGGACGAATTCCTGAGACTGTTGAAAAGCTTTCGGGAACGGGCGCGTCAAGGGGCTTTGTCTGAACTCATCTGGGACATTTTCCGTGAGACGGGCTACTACGACTTTGTCGGTGGAATGCCGGGAGGGCGTCAGCGTCAGGCGAACTTGAGAGCGTTGTATGATCGTGCCCGCTCCTATGAAGCCACCTCTTTCCGCGGGTTGTTCCGCTTCCTTCGTTTTATTGAACGGATGGAAGAAAGAGGCGATGATCTTGGATCGGCCCGTGCCCTTGGTGAGCAGGAAGATGTCGTCCGGATCATGACGATTCACAAAAGTAAGGGACTTGAGTTCCCTGTCGTCATTCTTGGAGCCATGGATAAGCAGTTCAATATGATGGACTTGAAGAACCGATACTTACTGCATAAAGATTATGGGTTCGGCTCACGTTATATCAATCCGGAAAAAAGGCTCATGTACCCGACGCTTGCTTATCACGCGTTGAAAGAAGCCAAACGCCGCGAACTTTTAGCGGAGGAAATGAGAGTCTTATACGTAGCGTTGACAAGAGCGAAAGAGAAGCTTGTCATGGTCGGGAATGTCGCTTCTTTTGAAAAGAAACAGGAGAAATGGAAGAACTTTGTGGATGCCCGTGACTGGGTGCTCCCACCACACGATCGTTTGGAGGCAAAATCTTACCTTGATTGGGTCGGTCCCGCCTTAATTCGTCACCAGCACACAATCGATCTCAGGGGAGATGTGGAAGTGATGACGGCTGAAGAAATTCACTATGACGAATCTCAGTGGCGGGTGCACATTGCTCATGGAAGTGAATTTAGTGTCCTTGACGAAGTAAAAGAAAAACGGGATGAACAGCTGCAGCATGCGGTTGAGAAATGGAAACCGGTTGCGGTTCCTGATGAGGTGGATGAGTCCTATGTGAAACGCCTCGACTTTGTTTACCCTCATGTCAAAGCAGCTCACACCAGAGCCAAGCAGACCGTGACTGAAATCAAACGTCAGCGCGAGACGAAGGACGAATACTCAAGCGACCAGCTGCTCGTCCCTTATCGTGTACCAATCGTTAAGCGCCCTCGTTTCATGCAGGAGGAAAAACAGATGACTGCAGCGGAACGCGGAACAGCGATGCACACCGTTATGCAACATCTGCCTTTTACAAAACCGTGGACGAGCGAGGAAGTGGAGGAGTACGTGGAGCACTTGGTTCTCAAGGAAGTACTCCGGCGCGAAGAAGCGGATGTGATTGATACTAAAGCCGTTGCGGACTTTTTCCAAACCGATATAGGGCAATATGTTTTGCAAACGGATCAGATTGAACGTGAAGTTCCATTCAGTTTGACTTTGCCTGCCGATGAAGTTTACGCAGACTGGGAAGAAACGACGGAGGAGCAGGTTTTCATTCAGGGTGTCATAGATGCTATGATTCCATATGAAGACGGATGGATGATTCTGGATTATAAATCGGATGCGATTCCTGAAGGTGCAGACGATGCAGCAGCGAAATTGGCGGATAGGTACCGCACACAATTGAGCTTGTACCAAATGGCTCTTGAAAAGATTTGGAAGCAGCCTGTCCGCAAGAGTTGTTTGTATTTCTTTGAAGGATCCTTCATGGTGGAGGTCGATACACATGGGAGAGACCTGTGATTTATGTTCCCGCTCACCGGTCAAGACGACAGAACATCACTTAATCCCGAAACAATACGGTGGCGTGGAAGGACCGACGGCGATGCTGTGCAGTGCCTGTCACCGCCAGATTCATGCATTATTTACAAATGAAGAACTGGCCGCTTTTTATCATAGTGTCGAACGTTTGAAAGACCACCCGGATATGCAGAAGTATTTACGATGGGTGAAAAAGCAGGACCCGGAGAAGAAAATAACGACTAGAAAATCGAAGCGAAGAAAGAGGAAATGAAGAAACCGGACACGTGTCCGGTTTCTTTTTTGATTAAGGAGGTCGTGCAGCATACGTTCCTAAACACATGAACCGGAATAACAGAGCTCAGGAAAGTGCGCTAACGCTGAGGGAAAGTGACTTAACTCAAAACGGCAACAAAAAAGCGCCCTGACGATCAAGGGCACTTCATTAACCTCTAAGCATTTGCTGTAATATTTTGATCGGCAACGTCTGGGTCAAATGGGTTTGTAGAGCTGAGTCCATTGTTTGTAATAATCCAGTTTCCGGTGTTCAGAGCTCCCGATCCGGCATTCGTTTTGCCTGTAGATTTCGGGGACAGATAGAACGAATCTCCAAAGTTAACTACACCACCACCGACGCTGTTAATACTGATGGGTCCGACAATAGCCGGCATCGCAATCGCCTCCTTTTTGGTGCGATTCAAGCATTATAGTTACAACGTATGCACGTTAAGCCGTTATTGTTCTTCTTCACGCAACAATCTGAAGTGTTTCGTGTAATTGATGGCGTCTATATGATCGATGCCTCCAATTTGAAATACAGCAGCTGTTGAGACCCCGACGACTCTTACGTAATCGACTTCAATCGGGCGATTATGGTAATGAAAAGAATCAACTTGAATCGGTGGTAACGGAGGCGAACTCTCCTGTGAGAAGATGGGGAAGTCCTCAAAATCGTATATGTCAGCCTTGAACTCTAAACCCTCTTTTTGTACAGCCAAGACTTTTGAAGATGGGGCTGCACGGTAAACGTCACCGATATCGACTATGGAGGCAATAAGCACAGACGTAATGTCTACGTGCTGAGTGTAAACCATTCTCTTAATCATTCGGTTCCATCTCCACAATAGAATCTTCTTCAACATTTTCAAAAGGACCTATAATCAAAGATTCAGGAGGGGTGTCAAAGAAAGATTGCAGGCGGATGGTTTTATTATCTCCAATTAAAAAGACGGATGAACCAGAAACGCCTGTCACGCGGATGTTCCCTACGTGCAGGCCATAGTTGTGTACAACATGATTCAACGGTCATCATCTCCTTGAAGTGTATCGAAGTATTGCGCAATGGAATGTTGGATTTCTGTTTGTATTTGATGGAAGAGCGTTTCAGGTGGAGCTTCTGGCTCTTGATTACGGTAATATTCCATGCGCTGTGGTAGCTGTTTACGGACGTCTTCGATCATTCTTTCTTTATGCTTCTCACTGACTTGTATATCATGATCACGGCAGTACTGATTCATCCAGACCGGTATTTCGGACACCATATATTCCTGTAAAAAGTGAAGCGCCTGATCATCCGTTTGTGGCAATTGTTTTCCTTGATTGCTATATAAGTCTCCAATTTCAGAGAGATCGGATCCATTAGGGGTCAGCCCGATTTGCAGGGTTCCTTCGAGCGTCTCGATTTTCAGCTGATCAAATTTATATTCAATCTTTTCTATGACTGTCTTTGGTGGGTGTTCGATGGATTGGATCTGCTCTATTTTTTTCTGTAATTGTTCAATCATTTTCTGCTGCTGTTCCATCTGGTTCATCATTTGCTGGATCCACGATTGCCAAGAATAATATTGGTTCAAGTGCGCTCACCCCCTATCCTATCTTTATGAAGAAAGGGGGACATCTATGTTATGGAAAGTGGAACAAGCGTGCCGCCTCCTGCTTCTGGGATGACGACCTCTCCGTCTTGGGGCTGGGCTTTGGGCGCAGGTCCTGTATAGCCGCCTGTGTTATACAAATCCGCTTTTGATTGGATGACCCCGGAGCTTCCGATTTGAAGAACAGAAGAGTTAGCTACCGAGCCAATTCTTAGGACGTGGATGTAGATGGATTGATGAACAGTAAGATTCATAGACACACCTCCTACGCATTATTTACAATAGGTTGATCAATAAACTCGGAATCATTAATGAACGTATCCGATCGGTTGATGTTGATTCGGATGCCATCACCTGTATTGAAGGAACCTCCACCGGCAAAAGTCTTTGCTGTCGCTTCCGGGGCCATATTGTAGACGTCACCGATGTTAAAAATACTTGAAGACGACAGAGAAATGACCTTAACGGCTCCGACTTTTGCTGGCATAACGAAAAACTCCTTTCTTCAGTTTATGAAACTTCATTGTCTAAATGACGTAAGAAAAGTAAAATAACTATCATAGGGGGAATACATATGAAAAGGAAAGGTTCACCTCTCCGCGAATCGGAACGGCTCGAATGGGTCGATGCGGCCAGGGGGCTTGCGATTCTCGGAATCTTCATGGTCAATGTACCTGCGTTTAATGCTCCATATTTTTTGTATGGAGGGGCAGCGGAATATTGGCCTTCGCCTCTTAGTCATACCGTGCAGAATTTTATTGATATTTTTTTTCAAGCCAGTTTCTATACGCTGTTTTCCTTCATGTTCGGCTTTGGCATCCAAATGATGAAGGATCGTCTCGTTGAAAAACAAATTTCATACCAGCGTGTGATTTTCAGGCGTCTCCTTGTACTCACAGGGTTCGGTCTCATTCATGCTTTCCTGATCTGGCATGGAGATATTCTGCTTTCTTATGGAGTCCTGGGACTTGTTTTGTTGGCCTTTTTCAATGTTAATGAAAAAGCGTTGCTGTACTGGGCGTTCGGAATGCTTTCCTTCCTTGTTATTCCACTGACTTTTTCGCTGTACATGGTCAGGGATCAGGTGCAGGGCATTGTCAACCGGCCGGCGATTCAAGAAGCTCTGGGGAACTATGGAACCGGATCACTCGTTGATATCTGGCGTCAAAACTTAGCGGATTGGGTATATGCCAACCATTGGGGAAACCTTCCATTTCTCGCTTTAAGTTTAATTCCGATGTTTTTATTCGGGATGTATTTTTGCCGAAAGCGATGGCTTCATAAACCAAATGACCATTTGCGATCCATTAAAAATATATGGGTGCTGACGGGTATATTGTTCCTCATTTTCAAAGCAGGGCCCCATCTATTCGGAAGTCCGGAATGGTTTCAACTGGCCCAGGATAGTATCGGCGGTTCAGCTTCAGCTGTTTTTTATGTCTCATCTATTACTCTATTGTTCCAGACATCAATTGGTGCCCGTATCGTTCATCCTTTAACATGGGTCGGCCGGATGTCTTTATCGAATTACATCTTGCAGTCGCTGATCAGTTTTATCCTTTTTTATTCCGTCGGTTTTGGATGGTATGGTGAGGTCCCGCCGATCGGAAGCTTGATTATCGTTTTGGTTATATTTACGGGTCAAGTCTTTATAAGCAAGGCTTGGTTGAAAAAGTTCCGTTATGGTCCGCTTGAATGGTTATGGCGGACATTAACGTACGGGAAGAAGCAGCCACTGAAACGAAAGAGTGAGGCGGCTTCATAAGATAAGGGGGCAGATGTCTTGAATCGTGATCACCTCGTGAAAGAAAGCAAGAAATGGGTAGACGATGCGATTATCAGTGAAGTCCAACGTGAGCAATTGCTGGAACGCTACCCTAAAAAACAAAACAAACCCATTCTGCTCACTTTTGCAGCTCTTTTTATAGGTCTTGCGTTTTTGACTTTCGTCGCATCAAACTGGTCGTATTTGACGGATATTGGGAGAATGGTGATCCTTCTCACTTCACTTACGGCCTTTTATTTGTGTGGAGACTGGGTGTACAGAAAAAAATCCAAACGTGTCGGCATCAGCCTCATTCTGATTGCTCTTATGATCTTTGGTTCCAGTATTTTCTTAGTCGGTCAAATGTATCACTACACGTCCTTTAGTGCTTTTCCATTTTTCTTATGGTCGCTTGTGGCCTTTGGGTTGTTTCTCATTTTTAAAGACGATTCATTTTTTTATGCCACACTTGTAATTATGACGGTGGGACAGATTTACAGCGGAATTGTTTTTCAGCATTTTCACATATGGCTTGGCCTTTTATTCATTCTTGGGTTGGGATGGTTCGTCTTGAGCTCAAGGAAAGTCACTCAATTAGCTGCATTTGGAGCCAGTTATATGCTTCACGCTGTCATTCTCGTCTTTAGTGAAGGAATGCCCTACTATTGGTTGATTGCGTTTTTCTTACTGCTGTATGTGGTTGAGGATTTCCTACTCGAAAAAGGAAATGTACGTGTATTTAAGACGCTGAGCATTCTATCCGTTTTCACCATGTTGGTTTTGCAGGTTTTTTTCCTCGGAAACGAATATGTCGGGGAACTGACGGAATCATCGCTTTACTTCTTCCTGGCCTGGGCCATTTTGTTTTTCTTCTCTGTGGTAAGGTCTGCTATGAGTTCGACCAACTACTACTGGATTGACTTGTTATTGTTTGTCCCAGTCTTTCGTTTTGAATCAGGAGATATGCTGTCGCTCCTCATCCTGTTTCTTTATTCCCTTCTGTGGCTGGTCTCAGGTTATCAGCAGGAAGTGTCCAGATGGGTCAACAAAGGAACGGTCGCTTTTCTTCTGACTACTTTTATCGCTTACTTTCAACTCGCCTGGGATTTCATGAATCGTTCGTTGTTCTTCTTGATCGGCGGCGTTTTATTGTTTGTGCTCAGTTACTTCCTCGAGAAAAAACGGCGCACCATCCATAAAGGAGGGGATGAGAAATGAAGAAGCGCTGGTGGTTTTATGGGCTTGTCACTCTACAACTCTTGTTTCTTCTTCTCATGTCCGCCTCTTATTATGCGATGGATCTCTGGGGACAGACGATTACACTCAAGACAGCCCCCGTGGACCCGCGGGATCCCTTTTACGGGGATTATGTAACACTGGACTATACGATTGAACAAATTCCTGAAGAGAAATGGTTGGTCGAAGAAACATTGAATCGAGGCGAAAAAATATTTTTGCTGCTTGAGGAAAATGAAGATGAAATCTATGAGCTTGTAGAAGCCTCCACCCTGTGGCCAGAAACAGAAAGCAATCAGGTGGTGCTTTCTTCTAAGTATCAGTGGTCTGATCCTTCACTCCAACAATATCAAGTGGATATTGGTCTTGGAAGATATTACATCGAAGAAAATACAGGGACATTTTGGGAGCAGAGGGAAGAGCGGGAGGTAGAGATTGTTCTTGCCCCCTGGAAACAAAAGAAGATTGCTTCTCTTAAATAACGAAAAAGGCAGCCTTTGAGGCTGCCGTTTTTTCATACTTAGCTTAAAACTGATTTGATTTGGCTGATGGCCCAGTCCAGGTCATCCTGCTTAATCACAAGAGGGGGAGCAAAGCGTATCACGTTTTCATGTGTTTCTTTACAGAGCAGACCTTTCTCTTTTAATTCTTCACAGTACTTGCGGGCGGGTTCTGTCATTTCGACACCGATAAACAGCCCCTTTCCACGTACCTCTTTAATTTTCGGGTTGTTGATCGATTTAAGTTCCTGCATCATATAGTTTCCAAGTTCAAGAGAACGTTCCGCCAGTTTTTCTTCTTCAATGACTTCCAGGGAAGCAACTGAAACGGCGCAGCCAAGTGGGTTACCACCGAATGTGGAACCGTGAGATCCTGGATTGAAGACACCAAGGACTTCCCTGTTTGCAACCACACAGGAAATAGGGAAGACGCCGCCTCCAAGAGCTTTACCGAGAATGAGCATGTCAGGACTGACATTTTCCCAATCGCAAGCGAACATCTTACCACTACGTCCGAGACCTGCCTGAATTTCATCAGCAATGAACAAGACATTGTTCTCTTTACAAACGTCATAGGCTTCTTTAAGAAAGCCTTCCGGTGGCATGACGATGCCTGCTTCCCCTTGAATCGGCTCAAGCATGAAGCCGGCTGTATTTTCTGTAATTGCCTCTTTGAGAGCATCGATATCTCCGTAAGGGACGAGTTTAATGCCTGGAAGCATTGGTCCAAAACCGCGCTTGTATTCTTTCTCAGAAGAAAGGGAAACCGCTGTCATCGTCCGGCCGTGGAAGTTTCCGGTACAGGCGATGATTTCCGCTTTGTCCTCATCCACTTTTTTAACATCATAAGCCCAACGTCGCGCAGCTTTGATAGCTGTTTCGACAGCCTCAGCTCCTGTGTTCATCGGAAGAGCCATCTCTTTATTCGTAAGCTTACAAATCTTCTCATACCAAGGGCCGAGCTGGTCGTTGTGAAAGGCACGTGAAGTCAAAGTTACACGGTTCGCCTGATCGGTCAACGCCTGAATGATTTTCGGGTGTCGGTGTCCCTGATTGACAGCAGAGTAAGCGCTTAACATATCCATATAACGATTTCCCTCAGGATCCTCCACCCATACACCTTCCGCTTTAGCAATGACGATCGGAAGTGGATGGTAGTTCTTCGCACCATATTCCTGGGTTTGATCAATAATGTTTTGACTACTAATTACAGACATGCAATCCCTCCATTTTCATTTCAGTCTTTCATAATTATAACAGGTTTGCTCTGTATTTTCTTATAATTTCGAAAATGAAGTCTGCATCAAAATAATAGGAATATGCAGAACAGTCATGGTATCATAACCGTAGATTCATATGAAAAGGAGGATAACAAAATATGGCGCACTTACATATTACATCATGGGTCATCGCATTCGTACTTGTCGGTCTTGTAACCATGTTCAGCCGTAAAGGCAGTGAAAAAGCGGCAAAGATCTCTCACATGATTCTTCGTCTTTTTTATTTGCTCATTCTTTATTCCGGTGGTTCACTGTTTGCAAGTTACGCCGAATACGGACCGCTTGTGATTATTAAACTGCTTGTCGGTCTTTGGGCTATTGCTTCCATGGAAATGGTTGCTGTCAAATACAAGAAGAAGAAACCAACAGGCATTTGGTGGGCACAGCTTGCCATCGCCGGGGTCATCGCGATCATTCTCGGGTTTGGCTTCTTACCAGCTGGAATTCTGCCAGCATAAAAATAAAGCTGCATGCGACCGTCGCATGCAGCTTTTTAATATCGAAAAAAAGGGGGCTTTGTATCTGTGTCTGATGTTCGTCCGTTATTTGGGGGGATAACGGTGATAACTATTATCAATTACAATGATAATCATTCTCATTTTATATGTCAACACATTTTTGTAACTTTTTTCTCTCTTCCATAAAAGCTCCCTATACTTGAAGACTCAGTTTCGAGATGTTTGTGTGGTTCTAGGGGCTCCGGGAAAAGGTTCGCTTTCCATGGGGCGGGCGGTGAGCCTCCTCAGGCTCCGCCTTCCGGGGTCTCACCTGTCCCACACGTCCCATAGGAGTCTCACCGTTTCCCTCCGCCCCTTTACCTTATAAGTGTCTCGAAACCACTTCTAAAATGGTCAGCTTGAATGATTGAGGGAAGTGGTTGATTAGAACACCTGTATTCATAAGTAAGGTTCCAATTCTTCTCCCTAGGCGGGCATATAGTTTGTTGTATCAAGCATTTGTGTTCGCTAAACGTCAATGGGGTAGAGTTTATATCATTCACTTCTCATAACCATACAAGTGATTTTTTAAGTAGTGGTTTCGAGACATTGATATAGCAAAGGGGCGGAGGGGAATGGGGAGACTCCTGCGGGAAAAAAGTGCAGGGTGAGACCCCACAGGACGCAGTCCGAGGAGGCTCACCGCGCTCCCGCGGAAAGCGAGCTATTCCCCGCAGCCTCACCCACTCAATAAAAGTCTCGAAACTGAGTCTTCAAGAAACCTGCCATTTACTTTAATACTGCAGGAGGGTTTCATAAGAAAAACACTGCCATCATATAGTGAGTCATGATGGTTTTTTTATGTAAAAATCCAGCGCTGGAGCGTGACTTGCGCATTTCGTATGGAAAAAGGATGGTGAGGCTAGATGTGTGGAATTGTCGGATGGATTGATGCATCACATAAAACACAGGAAAAAGCTTCAATATTGGATCGAATGGCAAACACATTGCAGCACCGCGGACCTGATGACTACCAGAAATGGGTAGAGGGCCCTGCTGCGTTCGGTCACCAACGTTTAATAGTTGTAGACCCTGCCGGAGGTAAACAACCAATGATCCGCAAGGCTAAGGATGAAGAATACATTTTATGCTATAACGGTGAGCTTTACAATACAGACGATGTTCGAGACCAACTAAAGGCAAAAGGTTGGACGTTTCAATCCCATTCAGATACTGAAGTAGTGCTCGTCAGTTACATGGAATGGGGAACGGCATGTGTCGACTATATGAATGGCATCTTTGCGTTCAGTGTCTGGGAGAAAAAACGTGAACGCCTTTTTCTTGCTCGTGACCGCTTGGGGGTCAAGCCGCTTTTTTACAGTGACAGAGGTGACGGGGTCATGTTTGCCTCTGAAATGAAAGCAATATTAGCCCATCCTCATGTCTCATCTGCTGTGGACAGCAATGGTCTCCATGAACTCTTATCTTTGGGACCATCGAGAACTCCCGGGGAGGGGATTTTCCAAGAAATCAATGAAATTCGCCCGGGTCACCGAGCTGTCTTTGAAAATGGGAAACTAAAGATCAATAGGTATTGGAACGTAAAGAGTGCTCCTCATGAAGATTCATTCGATGAGACCGTTGCGCGCGTACGCGAATTATTTATGGATGCGTCTCAGCGCCAGCTCGTTTCTGATGTGAAACTTGGAACATTTTTATCAGGAGGCGTCGATTCAAGTGCCATAACAGCTGTGGCTGCTGAAAAATATAAACAAGATCAGTTAGGCGCGCTGCAAACGTTTTCGATTGACTATAAAGATCAAGAGAAATTTTTCAAAAAGAATGCGTTCCAACCAGACCGTGATGAAGCGTTCATCAATCTTGTCAGTGCACAGAATCAAACTAAACACTCTGTGATGGAAGCAAGGACCGAGGATCTTGTTTCACGTTTGAAACGGGCAGTAGAACTTCGCGATCTGCCGGGTATGGCGGATGTGGACTCATCATTATTGTGGTTTTGTGAGGAAATTAAAAATCACGTGACCGTCGCCTTATCCGGGGAATGTGCGGATGAGATCTTTGGAGGCTATCCTTGGTTTTACCGGAAAGAAGATAAAGAGAGAAACGGATTTCCATGGATCCGCTCCCTTAATGAGAGGGTTACTCTTGTCCGTCAAGACTTGAAAGAGGATATTGATATTGAATGGTATATGTTGAAGCGATACCAGGAAACCGTTGCAGAAACACCGCTGCTTGCAGGTGAAGATGAAGATAGTAAGAAGCACAGGCAAATGTCATACTTGAATATGAACTGGTTTATGCAGACTTTACTGGAGCGGAAAGACAGGATGAGTATGGGGGCAAGTCTTGAAGTGCGTGTCCCTTTCAGTGATCACCGCCTTGTTGAGTATGTATGGAATGTACCATGGAGCATGAAGTTTCATAATGATCAGGAAAAAGGACTTCTGCGACAGGCTCTCCGTGGAATTCTACCGGATAAAGTACTCTTCCGGAAAAAGAACCCGTATCCGAAGACCTTTCATCCTGACTATACGAAGGCTGTTTGTACGTGGATGGAAGAGACACTTGCCGATCCGAATGCACCTCTTTTCGATATTTTTGATCGTGATCAAGTGCGGAAGTTGAATGATTCGGAAGGGAAGTCGATTGATACACCATGGTTCGGTCAGCTAATGACAGGTCCACAGTTAATTGCCCACCTTTGCCAGATTGACCACTGGCTCAGAACCTACAAAGTCACATTCTAACTAAACCGCCCAAGCCAGGGCGGTTTTTTCAATTCCTCCAATCCCACAATTGCTCCCGTTTGTTGAAGACTCAGTTTCGAGACTTTTATTGAGTGGATGGGGCTGCGGGGAATAGCTCGCTTTCCGCGGGAGCGCGGTGAGCCTCCTCGGACTGCGTCCTGTGGGGTCTCACCCTGCACTTTTTTCCTCCTAGACATCCGGTTCCGGCGCCTAGCGGCTAGTGAGACTTCCCTCGCTTCTGTACGATAAGTCAACATCGAATCACTTCGTTCTCCGTGTTTCCTTTATCTCCGCCAGCTCAGTCCAGTCCATACGCCGCTGATCGAGGCGCCTGCACACTTATATTAGGAGTCTCGCCATTCCCCTCCGCCCACTTGCCGGAAGAAATTCTCGAAACTACCTTCCAGCAATAGGAGCTTTTATGGTTGAGAAGCCTATGTCAACGCGGTTTATGCAGGATTTAAAAGAGTTTTAGGCAGGGTACTATAAGAGGGATTTCGATAACCTCATATGGTAAAGGGGCGGAGGGAAACGGTGAGACTCCTGTGGGAAGTGCGTGGTAGATGAGACCCCGCAGAGCGTTAGCTCGAGGAGGCTCATCACTCGCCCACGGAAAGCGAACCTTTTCCCGGAGCCCCTAAACCCACACAAACATCTCGAAATCAAGTCTTCCACAATCCTGCCATATTCTTTAATAAGGTTAAATCATAGAAATGTGTAGAAAATGTAGGTAAGGATAATATCTTATTTGTTTTTTATATAGAATATTCAAACATTATTAACTGGTATAGACAACTAGAAATCATGGTGGTAAGATGACTTCAGTAAAACGTTTTCAATTTGAAGGAGGTTAGCGACAATGCTAAGTTTTTTACAACGAATAGGTAAATCATTAATGTTCCCAATCGCTACATTGCCGGCTGCGGCTTTGCTTGTGCGATTAGGGATGGAAGATATGTTGAATATTCCGTTTATAACGGCAGCTGGTAACGGGATTCTCGGGAATTTGGCCCTTATCTTTGCTATCGGTATTGCGATGGGATTTGCGAAAGATGGGAATGGGGCAGCTGCTTTAGCGGGTGCTATCGGTTATTTGGTCCTGGATGGTGGAATAGAAGCTATAAATAAGGACGTGGATATGGGGGTTTTTGCCGGCGTAATTGCTGGTGTGATCGCCGGAATGTTGTACAACAAGTACAATGATGTGAAATTCCCGGACTTCCTTTCTTTCTTTGGAGGCAAACGCTTCGTTCCGATCATCACCTCAGCAGTTATGGTCGTGCTTTCCTTTGTATTTGGATATGTATGGGTGTATCCACAAGCCGTTCTTGATTCTACGGCAAACTGGATTTTAAACGGGGGAGAACTTGGAGTTGGTGTCTATGGCGTGCTGAACCGTCTTCTGATTCCGGTTGGATTACACCACGTAATGAATGCCCTGATCTGGTTTGATTTCGGTACATTTACGACAGAGGCTGGAGAAGTTGTGCGCGGGGAAATCAACCGTTTCCTAAATGGCGATCCTTCCGCTGGTTACTTCCTGGCTGGATTTTTCCCTGTTATGATGTTCGGATTGCCGGCTGCCTGTCTAGCTATGTATGCGGCGGCAAAAAAAGAGAGAAAAGCAGCGGTCGGAGGAATGTTTTTGAGCATTGGTTTGACATCCTTTATTACGGGGGTTACCGAACCAATTGAATTTTCTTTCATGTTTCTTTCTCCACTTTTATATGTCGTTCACTCCTTGCTGACTGGTGTGTCGATGATCCTTGCTTTTGTGTTTGACGTTAGACATGGTTTTGGTTTTTCAGCAGGATTAATTGACTATTTACTGAACTACAACATCGCACAGAATCCGTTCACTCTGATTTTAATTGGATTGTTTATGGGAGCGATTTACTTCCTGATTTTCTATTTCCTAATTATCAAACTGGATTTGAAAACACCAGGGAGAGAAGACGAAGAAGTGGAAGAGGGATCCACTGAAACAGAAACCAGTGATTATGATGCGAAAGCTTCCCACTATCTCCATGCGTTAGGTGGTGCTGAAAACATTGAAACGTTAGATTATTGCACTACTCGTCTCCGCCTTGAAATGAGAGATAGTGAGAAAGTCAATGAAAAAGAGTTGAAGCGTCAAGGAGCACGTGGAGTCATGAAACTCGGAAAAAGGAATCTTCAAGTGATTGTAGGTACTTCTGTCGAGTTTGTCGCGGATGCAATGAAAAAACAAATGGAACATGGGTATCACGTTCCTCAAGGTGTACTGGATGAAAAATTTCCAGCTGTAGAAAAAGAATCAGAGAAGGTTCCATCTAGAAAAGTAAAAGAAGAAGATTTTCAAATGCCGTTGAATGGGAACGTACTTCCTCTCTCTGAAGTCCCGGATGAGGTTTTTGCCCAAGGGATGATGGGGCCAGGCTTTGCCATTGATCCGTCTGGTGATACTTTCCATTCACCTGTGCACGGGAAGGTCCTTCAAGTGTTCCCGACAAAACATGCCATCGGGATTGAGCTCGAGAATGGACTGGAAATGCTGATTCACGTAGGTTTGGATACGGTTAAGTTGAATGGAGATGGGTTCGAAGCACTTGTTGAATCTGGGCAAAAAGTGGACCAAGGAACGCCATTGCTGCGTGTGGATCTTGAATTTGTCAAAGCGAATGCTCCTTCGATCGTAACACCGTTCATCTTCACAAATGCAGAAGGGGCTACCGTGGAACTTTTGAAAAAAGGATACTTGGAAAAAGGACAAAAAGGGGTAATAAGAGTAGAGGAAGGAGGCAAAGAAAATGAGTGATCTGGTCATTTTAAATGTAACCGTTGTAACGGAAAGCGGGACGATTCCTTCTGGTTCTGTGACAGTGAGTGATGGGAAAATAGAAGAAATTCAGGAAGGTATCGTCGTTAAAGATGGGGCTTTTGTCATTGATGGGAAAGACAGAAACCTTACGCTCCTTCCAGGATTCATTGACGTACACATCCACGGTGCGAATGGGCATGATGTGATGGACGCTACTGAAGAAGCATTGCGCGGGGTGGCCGCTCAGTTACCTAAGGAAGGAACGACGAGTTTTCTTGCCACAACCATGACACAATCAAGAGAGAGAATTACTCAAGCCGTCACAAATGTAGGAAAGTATATGGAACAGCAGCAAAGAGATGGACAAGCAGAAGTTCTTGGCATTCATCTCGAAGGGCCCTTCATTTCACCGTCAAAAGCGGGGGCTCAGCCTGCGGAGCATATTACCGAACCTAGCCTCACCCTTTTTGAAAATTGGCAGAAAGATAGTCAACAACAAATCAAACTCGTAACCTTGGCTCCTGAATTGGAGGGCGCTCTTTCCTTTATTGAAGAGGTCAGGAAACAAGATGTCATCTGTTCATTGGGACATAGCGAGGCCACTTTGGCCGAAGCGAATGAGGCGGTTGAGAAAGGCGCGAGCCATGTGACACATTTATACAATCAAATGAGTGGTTTACACCACCGGGAACCGGGCTTGGTTGGAGCAGCATTAACGAACCAGGAGCTTCTCGTTGAGATGATTGTCGATCACATCCACATTCATCCAGAAGCGGTCCGATTAGCTTATCAGATCCTTGGGAGTGATCGAACGATACTAATTACAGATGCGATGAGGGCCAAGTGCCTTCCTGCAGGCACTTATGACCTTGCGGGACAGAACGTGACGGTGAATAATGGGGAAGCCCGCCTTTCTGACGGCACGCTTGCAGGCAGTATATTAACATTGGAAGAAGCGGCAAGAAAAATGCGCACCCTTGCTGGAGTAGATCTAACTGAATTAGTAAAAATGACTTCCGCCAATGCAGCTCGTGAGCTGGGGCTATATGACCGAAAAGGAAGCATTGCGAAAGGGAAAGATGCAGACCTGGTCCTTTTAGATGAAGAGGGTCGTGTAGTGACAACGATCTGCCGCGGAGTTATCAGTTATGATGGGAAGGGGGGAGCGTGATGAATGTACTCGTTGCGAAGGATTATAAGGAAATGAGTCAGACAGCTTCCCGAATGATAGAAGAACAAATCACAGAAAATCCGGATTCTGTGCTAGGATTAGCTACAGGTGGAACGCCTCTTGGTACCTACCAGGAGTTGATCAAGGGCTATCACGAGGGACGTGCAGATTATTCTCTATTAAGTACAATCAATTTAGATGAATACGTTGGTCTGGCTCCTGAACATCCTCAGAGCTACCGACATTTCATGGACCAACACTTGTTTCGATTGATCAATATCGATCTTGAAAACACTCACATTCCTTTTGGTAAAACCGAGGAATTGGAACAAGAGTGCAGGCGTTATGAAAAAGTGATCGACCAGATTGGTCCACCTGATCTTCAACTACTCGGAATTGGAGAGAATGGACATATCGGCTTTAATGAACCAGGCACTTCGTTTGATAGTGAGACCCATATTGTGCACCTGACCGATTCAACGCGGGAAGCCAATGCCCGTTTCTTTGAATCTATGGAAGATGTACCGACAAAAGCGATTACGATGGGCATCCGTTCCATATTGAAAAGTAGAAAAATCATTCTTTTGGCTTCCGGAGAACGAAAGGCAGAGGCCATCCTCCAACTGATTCGGGGGGAGCTTGATGAGCAGTTTCCTGCCTCTTCATTGAAAAGCCATGATGACATTACTTTAATCGTGGATCAGGATGCGTATAAGAAAGTACAACGGAAAGGGTGAATCCTTTGTTAAAGAAAAACGTTCCGTTACCACTGTATTATCAGATTGAAGAGTATTTGAAGGAAAAAATAGAGCAACAAGAGTATGAGGTCGGTAAAATGATCCCATCCGAGCGTGAGCTTTCCGAGCAGTTTGAAGTCAGTCGTATGACCGTAAGGCAGGCAGTGACGAATTTGGTAAATGCAGGAGTCCTTTATCGTGAAAAAGGAAAAGGGACATATGTGGCAGAAAAGAAACTCGAACAGCCGCTAAAAGGTTTGACGAGTTTTACGGAAGACATGAAACAGAGAGGCATGACATCGAGCAGTCAACTGCTAGCCTTTGATGTCATTGCAGCACCAAGAGATATTCAGGAAAAGCTGAATTTGGAAGAAGAGGAAAAAGTGTACTGTATTCAGCGGATAAGGATAGCTGAGGATAAACCTATGGCCATCGAAACTACTTTTATGCCTGAAAAATTACTGCCAAATTTAACCGAAGATATTGTCCATGGATCGATCTATCATTATGTAGAGCACGATTTAGACATGGCCATCAGCCAGGCACGCCAGATTATCGAAGCGCGTGCTGCCGATGAGGAAGAAGCCGAACACTTAAATATTTCTCCTCATTCGCCAGTGCTTCATATCGAACGAAAAAGCTTTCTTGCTCAAAGTGTTCCGTTTGAAGTCGTTAAATCCACCTATCGTGCGGATCGTTATAAATTCATCACGGATATTGATCGATAAGGAGTTCGAGATGAGCTATTTAACAAAAGTATCCCAGAAATTGTTGGACATTGAATCTTCTCAGTTTCATAAATTTGCTGAAGTTAGTGAAAACCTTTCCCGAATTATTCAAGGAGGAGGGATTGTCCATACATTTGGTTGTGGCCACTCCAGCTTACTTGCTCAGGACGTTTTTTACAGGGCGGGAGGACTGGTACCTGTGCATCCGATATGGATAGAAGAATTGATGCTGCATCGAGGAGCAAGGCAAGCTAGTGAAAGTGAACGAAAATCTGGAGTGGTTCAGCCCTATTTGGAGAAGGAAGACTTGCAGAAAAAAGATGCGGTCCTCATTATTTCTACATCCGGACGAAATCCAGCTCCTATTGAAACAGCTATTTATTGTAGGGAGAAAGGTTTGTACACCGTGGGATTGACCTCTTTGGATTATAAAGAAAGTCAATATTCGCGGCACCACAGTAACTACAGGATTGAGGATGTTGTAGATGAGGTCATTGACATGGAAGTTCCGGTTGGGGATACGATCATGCAAAAAGGAGATCAATCCTATTCACCAGTTTCTTCAGTAATAGGAGCAGGGATTTTACATGAGCTCATGACAAGAACGATTGAGAGAATCGGAGAAAGTGGAGAAAACCCTCCTGTTTTCAAGAGTGGTAATGTTGATGGCTCTGACCAACATAACCAAAATATGATGCAGGCCTACAAACGCATCTCTTTCTAAATGAGGGGTGTTGTTTTATCCAACAATCTGGAGTTTATGCTAAATGAACACGTTCGGTTATAAAATAGACCTTCCATAGGTCTGTTTTTTTTTTTAGGTGACCTGTGTCAATTTCATGGATAATCGGGCAGGCGATTGACGGAGGAAGGTTGGAAGGGATAATCTAGAGTGAGGTATGACATCTGTAAGGGGGACACAAAAGATGAAAAGAGCAATAATGCTGTTGGCATGCCTCCCGTTTTTGCTGGGGTTACCTATCGCGACGGAGGCTGAGGAAAGTGGAGAGAGGCAATGGCAGGATGAAAGCGTTTATTATATTGTTGTCGATCGGTTCATGAACGGAGACATGAACAACAATAAGGGCGCAGATTTGGAAAATCCCCAGGCTTATCACGGGGGGGATTTACCTGGGATTGTAGATCAAATGGATTACATAAAAGAATTGGGTTTTACTACTATCCAACTTTCCCCGATTATGAAGAATGAGGGGGATAGTTACCACGGCTTCCATATTTCAGACTTCCGTAATGTTGAAGAACATTTCGGCACGATGGAAGAAGCGAGAAAAGTTGTGGAAGAAGCGCACGCCCGTGATATAAAAGTGATTTTTGATCTTCCTATAGGATTTGTATCTGAAAGCCATCCGTGGGCAGAGAATGATACTAAGTCCGAGTGGCTGACAGGGGAAGAAGTCTCAAGCGAGCATCCGTGGTTTGATCAAATGCTTCAAGTCGATGTGAATCAGAAAGATGTAGGCACTTACTTCAAAGAAACAATGGATTATTGGAAAGAAAAAACAGGGGTGGATGGTTTCAGGACCATCACGAATGGTTCGCATTTAAGTGAAACGTCCTTACAGGATGATTCACTTATTGTGTACAACTCATCAACTAAAGAAGATCATACGTTTAGAGAAGTGACTAGAGAGGCTTTTAGTCAAGCTGGAAACACTCTAAATAACCTTTTAACAGAAGAAGATCTTACACAACCGCATCAGCTTGACTTTTATGACGTGTCCCGTTTTACACATGAAGCTGTCGAAGAAGGACAAAACCCTATCACAAGGTGGCAGCTGGCTTTAACGCATGTATTTACGGTGCCGGGTATCCCGGTGGTGTACTACGGAACGGAAACCCCATTAGATGATGGGGGAGATCCGCAAAACCTCCCGATGATGAATTTTAAGGCCGGGGATGAAAAACTGAAAAAGCGGATAGAAAAACTGACTTCAATGAGAGAACAGTTCCCGGCCCTCACCAGAGGGGATTACCGCGAAGTGTATAACGAGGACGGGCTCGCCGTTTTCAAACGCACCTATGAGGAAAATGAAATGGTTATTGCCATCAATAATGCTAAAGAGACCCGGACGATGACTCTGGAAGGGCTGGAAGATGACCACCAATTGAGAGGTTTGCTCCACGATGGGCTTGTCCGTCAGCAAAGCGATGGCTCCTACCGTCTTGGAATGGAGCGTGAAACAGCCGATGTTTTCATTGTGGAACCGAATAGTGGCTACAATTGGTTGTTTATAGGATTCGTAGGTGGAGTCCTCTCCTTGTTTGTCCTAGCAGTCATCGTGATCAGCTTGAAGAATCGCAAAGCGGATAAAACGTAAAACAGGCCCCATATAGGCCTGTTTTTTTTTGAGTATATTTTTGCAAGCTTTATCTGTAGAACGTCAACGTCCTTTATATCTTCTTTAGTGTCTTTCAACCCCAAACATACAACTTGTGGAAAGGGGTTATTGGTCAGCAGATGTGCTCTTTCTTTTCTTGCGGCGCCAAATCCACAAGGCGGAGACAATTAGAATGGGTACAAGGACTGGAGAGTAACCTATCGCTGCTACGAACAACCAGGAAGCAATATTTGCTATCCCGTTGATGCTGTTGAAAAAGGCTTGTTTTGTCCGCTCCCATGTGTTCAGGTCTTGCTGATCGACACCACCGACAATGACTTTGGTTTCAGTAAAGGAAATGGTTATAGTGGAAAAGTCACTTTGATTTTCTAAGTAGTTCATCTCGCCCTTAAGAGATTCAATGTCTGATTGGACGCGTTCCAGATCCTGAGATATTTCCACTAAGTCTTCTGTTGCACTAGCTTCTTCCAAAAAACTTAGAAGCCTTGCTTCGATTTCTTCCTTTGCTTTTAACCTGGATTCAAGATCCACATAGTTCTTCGTTACGTCTCTACTATTAATATTCCTGGATTTGATTTGATCTGATATATTATTGAACCCACTTAGCATGGCCTCAAAATTTGGTTGAGGGACGCGGATCCGAATATGACCCTGCCTGTTTCCGCGTTCGGTCCTTTGAACATTGGTTTCCACCATATAAGCTTCTTGTTCATTCATTTGGGTCTGAAGGTTCTCCTGGAACTTGTCAAAATCCTTGGTTTCAATATCGATGTGTGCTTCATAGATCATCATTCTCTCTTGCTGAGCTTCCGTTTGCTCTGTTTCATTTTCCGCTGCTTCTGGTGCATCCGTTAGCCCCGTTTTCGGTGCATCTTCTGTACCTGTGTCCATCGAGTCATTGGTACGGTCCAAAGTACTTTCACTTGTCGATTCCTCACTTGCGATCTCTTCGTTGCTGTCTTCTCCGCTGCACGCCGCGAGCAGCATGATGAGGGTGAAAATAAGTAAGATCATTCTTCTTTTTTTGTACATAAAAAGACCCCCTAAATTAGACTAGGCAGGACAGGAGGTGGAACGCTCCATTGAAAGAGCATCCCCAACCTCCCAGCGCCTTTAGTTATTAGTCGTAATTAAGGGAGTAGGGTTACATGTATTTGGGAATGTTTATTTATAAGTGTCATTCAAGAAAAACAGGGCAATGGTGCCGGGCCCGGAGTGGGCTCCAATGGTTGCTCCCACATAATCAATGTGGATTTCTTTTGTTCCATAGGTTTCTTTGATCATTTCCGCAAGCTGTTCGGCTCGTTCCAGATCATCTCCATGGCTGATGGCCATCCGTTGGTTTTGAAAGTCTGCTCCACGCTCATCCATAACTTCGAGCATGCGCTTCAATACTTTTTTCGAACCGCGGATTTTTTCAAGAGGAATAAGTTTTCCATCCTCCATATGCAGGAGTGGCTTGATTTTCAACAATCCTCCTACAAATGCGGCTGTTCGACTTACACGACCTCCACGCTGTAAGTATTCCAGGTCATCGACTGTGAAGATGTGTTCCATGTGAGCAGAGTGGTATTGTCCAAGTTCAAGCACTTCATTGTAAGAGGCGCCATCCTTTGCCATTTCTGCAGCTCTTAGAACAATGAGCCCGTAGCCAAGCGAAGCGGCTTTTGTATCAATGACATCAAATTGGGCGTTCTCATATTCTTCTTTTACTTCTTGTTCAATCATTTTTGCTGTTTGGTATGTACCTGATAGTTCGGAAGAGAAAGCAAAATAAATGAAAGGCTGTCCTTTTTCAGCTAAAGTAGTGAACGTTTCTCGAAAAGCCTGAGGGGATACTTGGGCCGTTTTAGGTGCTTCTCCATTCCGCATCCGGTCGTACACTTCTTTTGGAGTGATATCAATGCCGTCTTCATATTCTTCGTCGTTAATGATGACTTTTAGTGGAAGGGATTGGATGGAAAGTTTCTGGAACATTTCTTGGTTCAAATCACTTGCAGAATCACACAATACTTGTACATGCATACGCGTCACCTTCTATTTTATAGGATGTACTTTTAGTTTAGGCACAAAACGTGAGATAGTCAAAATATACCGGATGCAAACCATTCGACAAAACTTTACATGATTCTACTAAAATTATCTTGATTTTACTCTACTACGGTGATAAAAATGAATAGATGAATTTAGGCTAGGAGGTTCGCTTGTGTTTACTGTTGAAATAAAACGTATCTTGATTGTTCTGTTCGGCGCCGTGTTAAATGCGGTTTCGCTGAATTTATTCTTGATTGAAGCTAATGTTTATGCGAGTGGGTTTACGGGGGTTGCCCAGTTGCTCACTAGTATTTTGAATGATTTTGCCGGAATCCCGGTTAGTACAGGTATTCTACTATTCTTACTTAACATTCCAGTCGCTATTCTTGGATGGCTGAAGGTGGGCAAAGGGTTTACTGTTTACAGTGCCATATCCGTCGCTTTTACCACTCTATTTCTTGAATTGATTCCTGTCCAGCAGTTATCTGAGGATATCATCCTGAATGCTGTGTTTGGTGGAGTTATCGGTGGAATGGGTGTTGGAATTACTTTGAAATGGGGTGCCTCCACCGGTGGTCTCGATATTGTAGCGATGGTACTGTCCCGGATGAAAGACCGCCCGATCGGCATTTATTTTCTTATACTTAACAGCGCGATTATTGCTATTGCAGGGTTACTGTATGAGCCGGAGAATGCGCTCTACACGTTGCTGACATTGTATGTGACGACCCGGGTCATTGATGCGGTCCATACACGTCATGAGAAACTGACGGCGATGATCATTACATCGAAAGCAGCCGATTTAGAAAAAGCGATTCACGGACATATGGTGCGTGGGATTACTACGTTGCCGGCTAGAGGAGCTTTCACACAGCAGGATAAGAATATGCTTGTCATGGTCATCACTAGATATGAACTGTACGATTTGCAACATATTATTCAGGAAGTGGATCCTCAAGCATTCACGAACATTGTGCAAACCACTGGTATTTTCGGTTTCTTCAGAAAAGATGACCAATAGTGAAACCTTTTCCATAAACAAACGACTCATGTAATAAATAGAAAAAAATAGAGGAGTGGGGTCATGAAAAAGTTTTTGGTCATTTTGTTAGGAACCATGCTGCTTTCGTTAGCAGCTTGTGGGAATGAAACAGAAAACGAAGCGAGTGGAGAAGAAAAGGAGGACCAGATGACGGAAGAACCATCTGAACAGGAACCAGAAGTGGACGTGCAGGCTCTTATTGAACAAATAGCCATGGACGCGACGATTGATACGACAGCAGACACGGCGACCTTTAACTTTTCCTTAGAAAATGCAGGGGAAGAACCGGTCACGCTAGGATTTACTTCCAGTCAAAAGTACGAAATACAGGTCAAGAATGAAGCGGGGGAGAGTGTGTATACCTTCTCTGCTGATAAAATGTTCACCCAGGAATTGACGACAGAAGAATTGTCTCAAGGGGATGTCTTTGATGTGAAAGAAACGTGGACGGGAATTGATAAACCTGGAACTTATGAAGCAACCATGACTTTTCTTGTGAATACGATCAATGATCAACCATTGGAAGCAAATCCTTTCCAAGTGACTCAAAGCTTTACGATTGAAGAGGACACAGAAAAGGACGAAGAGTCAGCGGAAGAAAGCTCTGAAAAAGAAACCCCAACCTCTCACCATGATGGAGATGGCCAGGCTTTCCGTGATCTTACTGTGACAGGAGAAAAAGGTTCGTATGTAGTGAAAGGAGAGGCACGTGTGTTTGAAGGAAGCTTCATGTACAGTGTCGAAGACGGTCATAATGTGCAAGTAGAACCAACAGCCTTCCAAGTCGATGAAGGAGCTCCTTCATGGTCTACATTTGAGCTTGAGATTGATATTCCTGAAGAAGACCTTCCGATGTTTGGAACATTAACCCTTACATTGTTTGAAGAAAGTGCACAAGATGGAAGTCCTACGAATGTGAATTACATCCCATTAGAAAACTTCCAGCCGGAAGAATAAAAAAATCCGCCATTAGGGCGGATTTTTTTTAATAACCGTATTCTTCTAGTGTACTCATTACTTTAGGGGTCAATTCCTCCCAGTCGGCTTGAGGGAGCTTATTGACTGTGATGAAGTTTTGGAAGCCAAAAACGTTATCAACGCCATCCAGTTCCATCAAGTCATTCATGATTTTATGTTCACTTGTTTGACCAGGCATGACAGACACGCTGCCGTCCCCTTGGAAAATCATAGACTCAGTCGTAAATTTACGTGCATTAGGGTTTGGTGTTTCCTGTACTTGAATTGTCATAATAGTGTCCTCCTCTGTTACGTCTCCTCTTATTTTATCAAAAAATAATAACCTTCAAAACTCTGAACCTCCTGGATATATGATTGCCCTATATCTGTGGTACAATGAGAGCAATGTTTAGGAGGTGTGTGCGATGGAATCAAGATTGATTGAAGTGTTACAACCGATCAAAGATAATGATTACACGCTGCCTGAAGGTCAAAACTTACAAGAGCTCACCACTATGATGCTACAAAAAATCGGATCTGTCCATCCTGTATTGCGAGATGATTTGATCCATTCTATATTTACAACGTTTATTGAACGTGGTCATTATTCAAATGAACAGTTAAAGAATATTTTGCAGTCTGTATTGAACAAGAACTATTTATTCTACCGAATTGGAACATCAAAAAAAGAAGAGGATGCTGTGTTTAAACGCAGTTTTTCCGTATTGCTCATTCCGCCTATCATGGAAAAGCACAGACATGCCCCGTTTTTGAAGGAAGAAGAAGTCCATCGTGTGTGGGATCACTTGAAAAAATATATGCAGCAGGAAAAAGATCATCGCGGATATGTGAAAGATAAAGGATGGGCCCATGCGATGGCGCATGCGGCTGACGCGATCTACAGTGTCGCTGCCTGTGAAGAAATAACAAAAGAAGAAATTCTCGCTATGCTGCCTGTAATCAGAGATCAGTTCCTGATTGATCATCCGTATCTTTTTGATGAAGAGGAGCGGATGGTGACAGCGGTCATGAAAATGTTTGGTAAGATCAGCCATGCGGAGCGGGTCGAGTGGCTGGAAACATTGCTTTACGTCCGGGACACCTGGCAGGACCCAAATGAGGATATCATCATCAATAACAGCAAACACTTTATGAGAGCTCTTTACTTCCGTATGCTCGAAGGGGATTATCGAGAGCTCAGACAGGTTTTAGAGATGCTATTAAGGGAACTTAGGAAACAGGAAGCTTACTAAAACCTTGGAGGCTGCTTATGATTCGATGGGGTATCTTTATAGGAACAACATCAGGTATTGTTCTTGGTTTGTATATGTGGTTTGTCGAAAAAATAACAGGGAAGAAAGTGTACACCTTGCTTATGAATGTGGATTTTATCCCTGTGATTGGTGACATTGAATGGCCTGTTTTCATGGAGTGGCTTTTCCACATGATTATTTCCTGGATCATCGGTATCCTATATAGTTATGCCTTTATGCATAAGTTGAAGGAAACCAATCGCAATCGCTGGGGGCTCGCTCTTTTGCTTACAGCCGTTGCTGCCACCACCTATGTACCGTTGACGATACTGGCCATTAAAGAGACCCCAGCTTTGACAGATGGGACAGCGATCCTGTATTGGTTGATCGGGCATGTCCTATATGCAATCACATTGAAGAAGTCTTATTACCGATTTGAGTAAAAGGCCGGGAATGCTCCCGGCCTTTATGTATTTTATGCTCTTCTCCATTCCTGTTTAGTAATGGCAAGGGCTACAATAATGGCTCCAATTGCTTGTATCCAACTTCCAAGTGCAGCAAAATGGCTGGCATCCATTTCTTTCAATTCACGTCCTGCAGCAATCGCCTGAATAGAATTCCCAACCGCCTGTAATAATTCTCCATTTAATTTGTACATGTTAGTTAAAGAAGGATCCGCCTCGTAAGTTTCCGAAAATCCAATAACCCCTCCCAATGCTTGTAACAAATTTCCTTTTATAACAAGGTTAAGATCTGTTCTTCTATTTAGATCGCCTAGAATACTGTATATGATCGTTGAGTTTCCAGTTGCTTGAATGATATTACCTGACGCAGAAAGGATAGAGTCTGAATCATTCGCAACAACGCCGTTTCCTGTGGCCTGCAGGGTATTGCCGATGAGATCAAGACCTTCACGGTCATCACCAGTATTGGCATTGATCGACGCATTTACCGCTGAAGCAACTGTTCCCGCTGCAACAATCCAAGAGCCGATCAGAGTTTGGTCGTTCTTACTGCCCATGTTTATTCCTCCTCTCTTTATGGTACTCCGGAATGGTCTGATGGTGATAAGAAAGAGGAGGATCGTAATGTAACCGCACGACATCATGAATTATGGGGAGAGCTGTCTTTGTTTTGCGGACGAAGGTGGAGTTTAATTATCCCGATCTTCAGGTACTGAAAAGTTTAGAAGCATTTGTCCATAAATACATCGAAGCGCCCGATTGTGCACTCAATCGGGCGCTTCGATGTATTTAGAAAATCATTAGGGGGTACTCATTATATACCCGATAAGACAAGTTTATAACTCCATAAACCACACTTGCATGAAAACACCTATTATTACTCATAGTTTTTCAACAAAATGGCAGAAGTCATCCACGGTGGGAGCTTTCATTTAAAAAGAATCAGGCCGTTTGTAAACGGCCTGATTCTCTACGATGGTTATCGTAAGTTGTTGTGGTGAGCTTCCACTTCTTGTTCAAACTGCTGTAGCTGTTGTTTCTCTTCTTGAGAACATTGGCTATAGGCAGACTGAATCGCTTGTTTCGCGGCTTCCATATCATGTTGGCTAGTCGCGTCATGTTTGCCCCCACGTTTTTGGGTGAAACGGTTGACCGCATCGCGCGCGTTTTCAAAAAGGTTTTTCTCCATGGTTAAAACCCTCCTACCGTATGCTGGTCAGCTTCGATTTCTTTACGATTCGCTTCTGAAAGCCTTTTCGGCTCCATCTCGCTCTCGTCGAATTTTCGAACTTCTGTCCAGCGATCCTGTTTACGATTGGTTTTCTTTTGCTGCTCCATGACAAGACCCTCCTGTCATAAAAAAGCCTGAACGCTTTCACGTTCAAGCTTAGTATGGCAGAAGGGCCTTTTTTTACGCGAGGAAAAATGTACCTTATATCGCACGCTTGTTTATTTTTAAATAGTCATCGAGGAATGCGCCGATTCCATCTTCTTCATTTGAATAGGTGATATGGTTGGCAAGGTCTTTCAATTCATTGATCGCATTTCCCATCGCTACACCTACGCCAGCATAATCAATCATTTCAAAATCATTGTCTTCATCTCCGAAGGCAATGATGCGATCATTCGGAACGTGGAAGTATCGGGCGATTTTATCCAGGCCGACGGCTTTGTTCATACCTGCCCGAACTATTTCGATGACATGCCACGGTGCGCCCCACTTACGGTGATCAATCAAAGCAGCGTGATCGTCCAATTCATCGCGGAGTTTTTGAATTTTTTCTTCTTCTGGATGAATGAGAATGGATGTCGGGTCTTCTTTCAAGTTTGATTGAAGGCGTCCTACGGTAATGGGATCGTTTTTTGTTTGGAAAATACTCATGATTTCCTCATCATATTGATCCAGGTACACCTCATCTTTTACTTCAGCAAGAATGTTTTTTACCCCGAGCTCCTGACAGGTGTGAATGATTTTGTGAGCTGTACGGATGCCTAAGGGTGAGTGTATGGCATCCCAACGGTGGTCTTTCGGATGGTGAATCAGTGCCCCGTTGAAATTGACCATAGGTGTATCCAGGCTGAGTTCATGATAGTAATCAATGCTCGCTCTGTGTGGTCTTCCTGTCGCTATAACTACGATGTGACCTTGCTTCATAGCTTGAAGGACTGTGTTTTTTGTTTTTTCACTGATGACTTTCTCATCGGTTAACAATGTACCATCTAAATCTAAAGCAATCAGATGTCGTTCCATAATCTTCACCTCATTTGTATGTATAGTTTATCGGGGAGAACGGTAGAATGTAAAGAATTTCCCTTGAGTTAACCTAACACTTTCCAATTAAAGATGGCAGTGTTACGATACATATTATATAAACTATTTATAAACACAACTTAAACAAAACGTAAAGTTTTTGGAGAAAGGAAATAGGAACAATGATTGGGATCTACCGTAATACTTATAAAAATGTACCCGCTCTAACTGTTGTCGATTCGGCGAAACAAGATCAGCCATTGCCCGTGTTCATTTACTTCCATGGCTTTACCTCCGCAAAAGAGCATAATTTACCCCAAGCATATCTCCTTGCTCAAAAGGGGTACCGGGTCATTCTTCCTGATAGCGCTCATCATGGAGAACGTGACGAAGAGCTGCCGAAGCAGGAACTGAACTTCAAGTTTTGGGATATCGTGTATCAAAATTTAAAAGAGCTTCAAGATATAAAAGATGAACTCGATCGCCAGGATCTCATTAAAGATCGCCGCATTGGTGTCGGTGGAACGTCCATGGGAGGCATTACGACGAGTGCTGCATTGACGATGTATCCGTGGATTCAAGCTTCTGCTGTTATGATGGGGTCGCCAAAGCCAGTTGAATTTGCCCGTAAGCTCATACAGGATGTGGAAAACTCCGGCGTTTCACTTCCTTTGAAAGAGGCAGACCTTGATGAATTATACAGCTCACTTGAAGGTATTGACCTTTCTAAGCAAATGGATAAACTTTATGGACGTCCATTGTTTTTCTGGCATGGGGATGCGGATCCGGTTGTTCCATTCGATCATTCCTATGATTTTTATAATGAAGCGATCGCTCAATATAAGAACCCGGAAAATATTCGTTTTCTAAGAGAGGTCGGGCGTGATCATAAAGTCAGTCGTTTCGCTGTCATAGAAATGGTCAATTGGTTGGAGTTAGTATTGTAACCAGTGGGAATATTTTATTCTCTTTGAAATTTTGTTTATAATAGAGTTTGAAGAATTGTGAAGGGGGAACTAATGTGAGTACAACTGCACTTGAAGAAAATGCAATGGGTGCCCTTGAGAATGTCATTGACCCTGAGCTCGGCATTGATATCGTCAACTTAGGTTTGGTCTATGGCGTCGATATAGATGACAATGGCGATACAACGGTAACGATGACTTTAACGGCGATGGGCTGCCCGCTTGCGGGTCATATCGAACAGGATGTCAAACGATCTCTCGCTGACTTGCCTGAATTGAATGAAATTAAGGTGAATATCGTTTGGAATCCACCTTGGACCAAAGATCGTATGAGCCGTTATGCAAAAATAGCTCTTGGAATTCCAGATTGATTTATGGAAGCTATGCCCCTGCCGTATGAACGACGGTAGGGGTTTTTACATAACAAAGGAAGATAGATCCGGCGAAGAGCGTTGTCTTTTCTGTTCCGTTCGCGGTCCAGTGCACATCATCCAAGCCCCATTGTTATTGAACGTGTGCGAGTGATTACCAAGGAGGGAAGACGAATGGCCGAAACGCCGGTTTTTCAAATTGTCGGTTATAAAAACACTGGAAAGACCTCATTGCTCTCAGATTTAATTGCCTATGGAACGGATCGTGGTGAGAAAGTTGCTGCAATCAAGCACCATGGTCATGAGGAGCCGCTGAAGGTCATGCATCTTGATACAGATAGTTATCGTCTGCATGAATCGGGCGCATTTTTGACAGGAGTGGACAGCCCTCGGAGATTTCAACTTGAATTATCTCACGAAGATGATTTTCCTCTCACGCAACTAGTGGAGATTTATGAGCATTTTTCTCCTGATCTAATTGCTGTGGAAGGATACAAGCAGGACGACTACCCTAAGGCAGTCATTATAAAAAGGGAAGAAGATCTGCCTCTGCTTGGCCAATTGACGAATATCCAATTAGTCATATGCTGGGATGAGCGAATGATTGATCAAATATCTTTTCCTGTCATATCGCTCAGAGAGTGGAGAAAGCGCTTACCAGAGGTCTATCGTTTAGCGAAGGAGGGGGCCTGATGGAGCAACGTTGTTGGATTACGACAGAACCTCTTGAGATTGAAGAAGTAACAAAAAGGGTAATCAGAAGAGAAGCGGGGGCCGTGAATACATTTATCGGCACGGTAAGAGAATTTACGAAAGGCAAACGGACACTTTACTTGCAATATGAGACATACAAAGATATGGCGGAAAAAAAGCTGGAACAGATCTCCAGAGAAATCCAGCATCGATGGCCGAGTGCAGAAGTAGCCATTGCTCACCGGATCGGACGTCTTGAAATTACGGATATTGCTGTAATCATTGCTGTATCTACTCCCCACAGGAATGACTCTTATGAAGCCAGCCGCTATGCAATTGAAAGAATCAAGGAGATCGTCCCCATTTGGAAAAAGGAGCATTGGGAAGACGGTGAAGAGTGGATTGGAGACCAAAAAGAGGTCCGGCCGGGGGTTCCGTTAAAGGAGGAAATCAATTGAATACACTCTTATTTTTTGCGGGATTGAAGGAAGCGATTGGAACGGATGAAGTGAGGTTGGCTGCAGCTGGTATGACTTTAGGAGAGGTAAAAGAAAAAGTGCGCTCCGAATATTCGCTCGACCAAGTGAACAATTGTATGATGGCAGTCAATGAGGAGTTTGCTCCTGAAGATACAACCATCACAGAGGGAGATACCATCGCTTTCATTCCTCCGGTTAGCGGGGGTTAAATCCTTGACACCCATTCTATGTGAAAAAGCCGGTACAACCATTAGAGTTGTACCGGCTTTTTTCGGGATTATAAGAATAGCACCACAAGTCCACCTACGATAAAACAGTAAAACGCAAAGTATTTCAGATTGCCACGAGCCATGATGCCCATGAACCATTTTAAGGAGAAATACGAAGCGACGACGGATCCCGCAAAGGCCATGACATATGCGAACCAGGCATTCTCAGCACTTGCATGATGAATGACATCTTCAATGGATAGTAGCATGGTGCCGAGACTGACAGGGATAAATAACAAGAATGAGAAACGCAGAGCGGTTTCTTGTTTCATTCCTAAAAACATAGCGGCAACAATCGTTGCTCCTGAGCGGCTTATTCCCGGTATCAGAGCGACTGCTTGTCCAATCCCTACAATCAAGGCATCCTTCCACGTTAACTGTCCGTCGCCTTTACGTCCTCTCAGGTTACGAATTAACCAAAGGGCAATCCCTGTGATGATCAATGTGATGCCTACCGTTTGAACGGTAGATAAAACTTCAATAGCATCTCCTAGAAGAACACCGAGCACCCCAGCCGGAATCGTTCCTATGATTAAATAGATAATGAAATCAAAATCATCTTTCTGTTGTTGATCGCGTTGGCTGCGATTGAATAAGTATCCGAATCCATTTTGAATCAATCGAATGAGATCTTCCCGGTAAATGATTAAAACCGCTACGAGAGATCCAAAGTTCACTAGCACTTCAAAGGTGAGTCCTTCCAGTTCAACCCCTAGTAATTCCTGTGCAATGACCAAATGGCCACTGGATGAAATCGGAATGGGTTCAGTAAACCCCTGAAAAATCCCCAAAAATAAATATTTTATAATCAACCATAGTTGTTCCATACTATTTGTTCCTCCTGCCCGTCTGTATTCCTTTTTTTATATCTATATTTCCCATTTCTGTTGATAGAACAATTGTGCGTTTGTTCACACACTCTCCGATTATAAAGGAACCCTGCCCTTGTGGCTAGAGGAGGATTTCATCATTTTCCAAATGAAAAACGTTGCCTCCCGAAGGATAGCAACGCTTGAGTGTGGCTTATGCTTCTTCTTCTTTGATGATTCCATCCCCTAGAACAACTGCAGCAAGGGTGAAAAGAATTGTCATAATGATGACTTGGGAGAAAGCGAAACTGCTCCCAGCCATGTTACTGACTACATAAGCGGACATGAAGCTCAATAGAAAAGCCCAAATGATTGTCCAAATCATCCGCATCATTATTCACCTCATTTTTTACACAATCTATCCTTATCTTATCAGAGAGTACAAGAAAAGGAAATATGAAATCGCTTCATGATTGAGGTTTCCATTGAATAAAATGTAGGAAGACGAGGAAGAGGAGGATAGCCTATGATGGTGACTATTAACCCTTGCTTTCATTGGATTGGATATCATTTGACGTCAAGTCTTCTTCAAGAAGGAATCGAAGTCATCGGTATCGACCCCATTGTGGATTCGAAGAGTGATCTACTATATATGTATGTAGGCAGAAACAGTAATTTTCAGCATTTTTTTCAACGAAGTGATAAAGAAAATCATGTCCAACAATCAAATGATGAATGGGAAGTGGATTTGGTCGATGATGGACTGTTGATCAGGCATGGAGATACGGAAAGAGATTGGATTGAAATACCTCTTCTCTATGGTGAATGGATGGATATCCGTAAGACAGGGGCGCAGGAAAAAGAGGAGCTTCGCCAATGGATCACGGATCACCAGGCGACCTACATTGGAGACTTTATGGATACTTTCCTAAAAAGCTTTCTGGATCAGCAGCCATTCCGCCTGGAAAAACGAGCGGTTGATAAGGGGGCCATTAAAGAAAGAGTGGAGGCATTGTGGCGGTGTGAGCAGCTGCTTCAAAGAATCTAAAGCTTTCAATGTTGGTCATTTACTTTTGTTATGAAAAAAATGTAGAATAGGGAGAGGATATAAGTAGGTACTTAGGAGTGCTTGAATGTGAAATTACAGTCCATCATGATCCTCTCTCTATTATTTTTCCTTGTAGCATGTCAAGGTCTTCCAGATTATAAACAAGATATCAAGGTCGGCATGCTTGTCGAAACGACCATCCATGATAAAGCATGGGGACAGCAGGGATACAAAGGATTGCAAGCCATCCAGGAGGAATATGGAGTAGACATTTATTTTAAAGAAGGAATACGCACATATACACATACAGCCGAGGCGATTGATGAATTTGCAGCCAAAGGGATTGACGTTATCTTCGGTCATAGCAGCTTATATGGAAATCACTTCAGGGAATTGCATGAGGTTTATCCTGAGATGGATTTTGTCTACTTTAATGGCCAATTCTCAGCGGAAAATGTAACAAGCCTCAATTTCGATGCACAAGCCATGGGATTTTTTGCAGGCATGGTAGCCGGTGAGATGACACAATCGGATCGTGTTGGAATTATTGGAGCATTTGAATGGCAACCAGAAGTAGAAGGATTTTATGAAGGTGTGATTCATCAAAACCCGGAGGCCGAAGTCGACATTTCCCTTACAAACAGCTGGGAAAATACAGAGATGGCCCTCATGTATTATGAATCGATGAAAGAAGAGGGTGCGGATGTTTTTTATCCAGCCGGAGATGTTTTTAATGTTGCGGTCATTGAACAGGCGCAAAATGATGGACATTATGCCATCGGGTATGTAGAGGACCAATCTTCCGTTGCTGAAAATACGGTGCTCACAAGTACCGTCCAAAAGGTAGATGAAGTTTATAAACTGGCGATGGAGCGTTATATGAACGGAGACTTACCTGGAGAAATGCTTACGTTCGATTTTCAGGAAGGCGCGATAAAAATGGGGGAATACAGCCCAAGTATTCCAGAAAAATTCCGCAGTAGAATGGAAGAAGTCGTAGAAACTTATAAAGAAACAGGAGAACTCCCTGAAAAAGACCTCTGAAGCAGACAACCAGCTTCAGAGGTCTTTCATATGGATTCATTTCATTTAATCTCCCTTTATTTGAAGACTGAGTTTCGAGACTTTTGTTGAGTAGATGGGGGCTGCGGGGAATAGCTCGCTTTCCGCGGGAGCTCCATTCCCCTCCGTCCCTTTGCTATATTAGTATCTTGAAAATCCACAATCCTGCCATATAGCGGAATAACTCATATGAATAGTAACAGCAGCATTGTAGTTTATACAACAAGATTTTTATTTCTTAAACTTATCAATCATGGGTTTAATCATCGGTGACACGGACTTCCATGTTTTTGAAGCTTCTTGAAAGAGATCATTGAGTTTCGGCTCCGAATTCTTTGTCCCTTCGTTTTCTTCTTCTTGCTGACGGAATCCCCAAAAATCATCAAATGGGGATGACTTTCTTTTGCCCATACAAGCACACCTCCTCTGCTACAATTTATGAAAGAACGTCATGTATTTTGTAGGCAGGTACAACAGAAAATAAAAAGAAGTACGAGTTCGTGGATCCTCTGATACAAAACTTGCAGATTAGTCCAAGATGAATTAAAATTAGTACCAAGTCATAAGAATTGATATTAGATATTACCTTTAAGGGGATGAATATATGAATGCAGGATTCTTGGGCATTGGACACTATGCGCCTGAAAAAGTTCTGACGAATAAAGACTTGGAGAAAATGGTGGATACGAGTGATGAGTGGATTCGTACACGAACAGGGATTGAAGAACGTCGGATCGCTGCAGACGATATGGATACTTCTGATCTAGCTTTTCGTGCAGCAGAAGAAGCTTTGAAAGATGCGGATATGAAAGCAGAAGATCTTGATATGATCCTCGTTGCTACAGTTACACCGGATACACCATTTCCATCTGTAGCTGCCATGCTTCAACATAGGCTTGGTGCTAACAAAGTGGCGGCTATGGACTTGAGTGCTGCCTGTGCCGGGTTCATGTATGGTGTCATCACAGCTAAGCAATTTATTGAAACGAATGCTTACAAGAATGTTCTTGTCGTAGGGGTTGAGAAACTTTCTAAAATTACAGATTGGACCGACCGCAACACATGCGTCCTTTTTGGTGATGGAGCAGGAGCAGCAGTCATTGGACCGGTAAGTGATGATAAAGGAATTCTATCCTTTGAACTTGGGGCAGACGGAGCAGGTGGACCTCACTTGTATCAAACACCAGAGGACACATTGTTCATGAATGGTCGTGAAGTGTTCAAGTTCGCTGTGAGACAAATGCCTGAGTCCTCGGTCAATGTTGTTAAAAAAATTGGTCTGAGTGAACAGGATGTTGACTATTTAGTGCCACACCAGGCGAACATAAGAATAATGGAAGCGGCAAGGCAACGCTTAGGAATCCCTGAAGAAAAAATGTCTACGCAGGTGAAGCGTTATGGGAACACTTCTTCAGCGTCTATTCCAATCGCTTTGTCAGAGGACGTGAAGGCAGGTAAGATTAAAGAAAATGATCTAGTCGTTCTTGTCGGATTCGGTGGCGGGCTCACATGGGGAGCCGTTGCCCTTCGATGGGGGAAGTAACCAAGGAGGAATAAAATGATGGATAAACATCGTGTTGTCATTACCGGAATGGGAGCCGTTACTCCCGTCGGTAATTCGGTAGAAGAAATGTGGAAAAATATTAAAAATGGCGTGTCCGGAGTAGGGGAAATCACTAAGGTCAATAAAGAAGATTATCCTGTACACGTGGCAGCTGAGCTGAAAGACTTCGACCCTTCTGATTATGTAGACCGGAAAGATGCGCGCCGCATGGACCCGTTTGTCCAATATGCGATGGTCGCCGCCCATATGGCCGTTGAGGATGCGAACCTTGAAATCACAGATGATGTGGCTCACAGAACAGGCGTTTGGATTGGATCCGGTATTGGTGGAATGGGAACATACGAGTCTCAATTTGAGACATTCCAGAAAAAAGGCTACCGCCGCGTCAGTCCGTTTTTCATACCGATGATGATTCCTGATATGGCTGCAGGTCAAGTATCCATTGCTCTCGGTGCTAAAGGAATCAACTCTTGTACAGTTACCGCATGTTCATCAGGAGCAAACTCCATTGGAGATGCGTTTAAAGTGATCCAGCGCGGCGATGCGGACATCATGATTGCTGGTGGTACGGAAGCGCCTATGAACAAAATGTCTTTTGCAGGATTCGCAGCTGCGCGTGCCTTATCTCTAAATGAAGATCCTCAAACAGCAAGTCGTCCATTTGATAAAAACCGTGATGGTTTTGTCATGGGTGAAGGAGCGGGGATTTTGATCATGGAAACGCTGGAATCCGCGAAAAAACGTGGGGCGAAAATCTATGGCGAGCTGAAAGGCTATGGTTCAACAGGAGATGCTTATCACATCACTTCTCCGGCACCTGAAGGAGATGGTGCGGCGCGTGCAATGAGACAAGCCATCGATGATGCTGGTTTGAAACCGGAAGATATTGATTACTTGAACGCTCACGGAACATCAACAGAACTGAATGATAAGTTCGAAACACATGCTGCCAAGACGGTATTCCAAGAACATGCGAATAAATTTGCGATTTCTTCAACTAAATCTATGACTGGTCACCTTTTGGGTGCAGCAGGTGCGGTGGAAGCGGTCATTTCTTTAAAAGCAATTAACGATGGAATACTGCCTCCAACGATCAACTACGAAACTCCAGATCCGGAGTGTGACCTTGATTATGTTCCGAATGAAGCACGTAAACAAGACGTGAATACTGTGATGAGTAACTCGCTCGGATTTGGCGGCCACAATGCTAGTCTTATTTTCCAAAAATACGAAGAATAAAAAAAGCCCGATGTCTGGAAGCCAGACATCGGGTTTTCTTTATTCTTGCTCAAAAAAATGGTGAAGCGTTTGTTTCGTAGATTCCTCATCGTGGTTAAGCACCAGGCCGATCGGGTAAGGCTTCCGTTCATCCCATACATTATCAGTGGAAGGGATGCTGATCATATCCATGGATTCCACAGGATTCAGTAAAAGTTCTTTACCAACCTGGATCATTTTACTTCCACCTAGGTTCGTATCAATAAAAGGCTGAATGTTCCCAATCAAACGTGGAGCTTTCAGAACTCCCTGGAAAGAGAGAAGTTCATCCTTCATCAATTGAATAACCTTCTGCTGTCTCTCTACTCTGGCAAAATCTCCTCGCGCATCACTGCGGTATCTCACATAACCAAGAAGTTCTTCTCCGTTCAGGATCTGTGTTCCTTCTTGTAATTGGATGTCTGTTGTTCCATCTCCAGATCGGTACTGCATATTCTTTTCTATATCCACTTCCATGCCATCTGGTGATAAAGTGTCTACAATCTGCGTAAACCCTTGAAAGTCCACGATCGAGTAATATTCGGCTTCAATTCCTAAATTCATTTCAATAGTCTCGCGGAGAAGTTCAGGGCCTCCTAAAGCGAATGCGGCGTTCAGTTTGTTGTATCCGTGCCCGGGGATATCAACGTAAAGGTCCCTCATTAAAGAAGCGACCTTTGCTTCTTTTGAAGCGGGATCATATTCTGCGATCATGATCGTATCCGTCCTTGCAATCTCAGACCCTCGTTGATCGACTCCTAATAACAGAACGGTCATCTTCCCGTCCCCGTTATCTCTTCCTTTGAAGTCTTCTTTATAAATACTTTCGACCGCTTCTACCTGATCGATACTTTCGGCAGCGGAAGCCTGTTGACTCATCGCTTGATGCTTACCTGCTAAGTATTCGTACCCAGAGTAACTGATGATTAGTAAAAAGATAAGAGCATACATACCAATAAATAACTTGCGTTTTCGCCTTCTCTTGCTGCGTTTCTGCAAGGATCTCGACTGTGACACTTTCATCACCCTTTCAAACGTAACCCACTAAAAAAGCTTGTTTATAAAATTCTGTCTGTTAATAAATGTACCTGTTATTGCCAATGAAGTAAAGACTAGGATTTAAAGGGAATTCACCGCATGACAAGGCATTCGCTTTCATAAGATAGCAATAGGAGGACGAGCCGGAGGGGATGAAGTTATGTGGTACTGGATGCTGCTGTTAACTGGTTTCGGTTTTGCTGTTGCAGGAGGAACGGTAACGATCACGTATTTGAATCTCGTTCCTGCCGGGTTGAGTTGGATTGAATTCTTTATCCTGATCCGCACACGGGTAGAGTGCTATCTTTTTCCTATCGGGTTGATATTCATTACGACAGCCTTAATTCTTATGGAAGATTAATTTTCTAAAATATGGATTCAAAGAATAAAAAAGCCAGCATTGGTCATAATGTAACCAAAAGAGATCACCGAGTGAAAGTGAGGGTCCGAAATGTTATACATGCATGATCTGTGGGTGAACTGGTTTGAAGGTGAAGAGAATGGGTATAACGTCTGTCGTTTTCATGAATGGCGCAAAGAGGATGGAATTGAGCTGATTGATCAAATTCCTTTGATTTTAATCAGTGATGAACTATTCAATTTTATTGAAAATGATTTGCAAGATCTACCAGCATCGCTGCTTCAGGATGTCCATCGCAAAACGTATATGAAGAAAAATCAAGAACGTCACACCGTTGAATATGCAGCAGTTGTAACGAATGGTAAGGATGTTTTGGTGTTTGATACAATCGGATACACACTTCCCGTTAAGAAGAGCCGTTTAATTCCCAGACAAGAGCGTCTTGTATTTGAAATGGTACAAGGAAAAGAACCTGAGCACTATTTAATAGAAGAAAGAGTTTTAAAAGAACATCATATTTTATCATTAGACCCTAGGAAAATGTCTGGATTGACGCGGAGAGAACGACAACTAAAGCAGCTTTTGATGATGGCACTCGATCAGTTGAAGCAATCCGATCATCCTGAAGAAATCCGCTATTGGTTAACGGAATGGAACCCTGCGCAATATCCGACCATAAAGCAATTCTCAAATGATGAGGCATGGGATCGTTTATATGAAGGTACATGTAGTGGATGGTCAATGGCTCACGAAGAACTATGCAAAAAGATGGTGAAAGGGCAGCCTTTCTTTGAAACGATATGGCAAGGAGAGAATGAAGGGGTTTCTCAACATATGAAAAGCCAGAATTGAGGGATAACTCAATTCTGGCTTTTTGTCTGTTATTTCTTCTTCACGCGGCCAAGACCCATGGCTTTCTTCGCTTTACGAATCATTTTGTTGGCTTCATAGGAAGCTTTATTAGCCCCTCCATCTAGGATCTCATCCAATTCCTCGGAATGGATCAATGTTTCATAACGGTCCTGGATAGGTTTGAGAACGGCAATGACCGCCTCTGCGACCCCTACTTTGAAATCTCCATATCCTTTTCCTTCATACTTCTGCTCTAACTCTTCAATACTTGCACCGCTGCAAGCAGATTCAATGGTCAACAGATTGGAAACACCAGGTTTGTTTTCTTTATCGTACTTCACGATTCCATCAGAATCAGTAACGGCACTCTTGATCTTCTTCATGATTTTCTTTTCATCATCCAGCATAGAAATGAACGCTTTTTGATTTTCATCAGATTTGCTCATTTTCTTCGTAGGCTCTTGAAGAGACATGATGCGTGCACCCTCTTTGGGGATGCTCACTTCAGGAATGGTGAAAATTTCATTGAACTTATTATTGAATCGTTGAGCTAAATTTCTTGTGAGTTCCAGGTGCTGTTTCTGATCATCACCGACAGGTACGATATCCGTTTTATAAAGGAGAATATCTGCCGCCATCAGCGGAGGGTAGGTAAGGAGACCAGAAGATACACCTTCTTTTCCCCCGGCAGATTTGTCTTTGAATTGAGTCATACGCTCCAGTTCACCAATGTAGCTGACACACTGTAACATCCAACCCAGCTGGGTGTGGGCGGGTACTTCCGATTGAATGAATAGAGTCGCTTTCTCAGGGTCAATTCCTGAAGCTAAGTATAGAGCGGCCAGAGAACGGATGTTATCTCTCAATTTCAACCGATCCTGTGGAACTGTAATGGCATGCTCGTCGACAATACAAAAATAGCAGTGGTTATCATCCTGCAAATCTGTAAAGTGTTTCATGGCTCCAATGTAGTTTCCAAGCGTTAACGTACCACTTGGTTGAATGCCTGAGAAAATCGTTTTTGTCATCATCATCACCTCAACATTTTTTTTTGCACGAAAAAAGATCATTCATCTCTTCCATTATGGAAGGGACGAATGATCCGCGGTGCCACCCTAATTACTTCTAAATATATAGAAGTCAACTTGAATCGTTAACGCCGATTTACGTCTATTGAAGCTCCGAAGGCCCAATTCCGTAGAGTGTCCTCAGCTGTTTTCACCGACCACAGCCTCTCTGTAAAGGATCCATCCTACGTACTTATCCTTCTTCATTGCTTTTCGTACTATATTAGTAAGTCAGTATTATATCGGATTCATTCAATGTATGCAAGCTCTTATCCTGAATAGTAAAGAAAAAGTAAAGCCAGTAAACTTATGCTTAACAATGTCCCATGGAACAAGAAGAACTTGGGCAGAGATTGGTGGACAGTTTGAGAGGGGAGGGGTTTCTCTTCCCAATCATCCAAGTAATCTCTCTGTTTAGACATTCGGTTAGTAAAACGTCTGAACCCGTAAGTGATTCCATCGAAGAATCCACCACGCACGACCCACATTATAATACCAATGAATATATAGAAGTATGCGATATAGAAGAGCTGGTTAATATAATGGAATAAATCGTAAGCAGGGGCAAGAGCGATAAACAGGATTGTAACGATCGCCATATTCAAACCGAAAATCAACCATTTATTTTTTATGATGATCACATCATTTCCACCTTTCATACAAACTCGACCTATATTATAGCACGTTTAATAAGTATGAAGGAATTGTTAACACATTAAATAAACAGAAAATTCAACTTTGGTAAAATATTGCATGGTCTATACAAACGCTTTAACGGATAACCGTAATAAATAACAATGTTTCAAAATCCCATATCTTTTTTTATGCATATGAGCTTATAAATAATAAGTTTATGTCTATAACATTGTAAAATAAACTAGGTATTTAGTCTCATTTTGTGTTACTGAAACGTAATAATGATGGGAATCCTGAGAGTTTTCAAAAAAAAAGGTAATGCAAAATAGTTAGAAAACTTGTATAATTCGATATGTGGACAAAACGCCACGACAAATTTTTAGAAAATTTTTAGGGGAGGTCATTTTCTATCATGAAAAAGACAAATTGGTTATTGCTAGTACTTGCACTAGTACTTAGCATGTTCCTCGCAGCTTGTTCTGGTGGATCAGACGATACGTCAAATTCCACAGACGATGCTGACTCCGGGGAAACAACAGAAACTGAAGACACTTCCGGTGAAGAGGGAGAAGCTTCAGGAGAACAAGTACTTAACATTACAGACGCTGCAGAGATCCCAACTATGGATGCATCTCTAGCAACTGATGCTGTAGCATTCCAATGGTTAGGTTCAACTACAGACGGTCTTTATCGTCTTGGTGAGAACGCTCAGCCAGAGCCAGGAATTGCTAAAGACCACGAAGTAAGTGAAGACGGTCTTACATGGACGTTCAACCTTCGTGAAGACGCTGTTTGGTCAAACGGCGATTCTGTCACAGCGAACGATTTCGTTTACGCTTGGCAACGTGCTGTAAACCCAGATACAGGTTCTGAGTACGGCCCATACATGATGGGTGGCGTAATCAAGAATGCACAAGCTGTTGTTGACGGTGAAGTTCCTGTCGAAGAGCTTGGTGTTAAAGCTGATGGCGACTATACACTAGTAGTAGAGCTTGAGAAGCCAGTTCCTTACTTCGAATCTCTAACTACTTTCGGTACATTCCTACCGCTAAATCAGGCTTTCGTTGAAGAGCATGGTGAAGACTACGCTCTTGAAGCAGATACACTTCTTTCAAACGGACCATTCAAGATTACTGAATGGAACCACGGAGAAGGCTGGACTGTTGAAAAGAACGAAGATTACTGGGATGCAGAAAATGTAAAACTTGATCAAATTAACGTTAAAGTTGTTAAAGAAACATCAACAGCTGTAAACCTTTATGACACTGGTGAAATCGACCGTACTGGTCTTTCTGCAGAGTTCGTAGACCAATACCGTACTTCTGATGAGTTCGTGGTTGAAGAAGAACCTACTTTGTTCTACTTGAAGATGAACCAGGAAAATGAAGTATTGGGTAACGTGAATGCTCGTAAAGCGATTCAAATGGTAATCGACCGCCAATCCATGGTTGATGTTATCTTGAACAATGGATCTATTCCATCTGCTGGTCACGTACCACAGAACTTTACGAAGCACCCTGAAACTGAAGAAGATTTCCGTGAGCTTAACGGTGATCTGATTGAAACGAATGTTGAAAAAGCTCAAGAACTATGGGCTACTGCTAAAGAAGAGCTTGGCATGGACACTGTTGAACTTGGCTACCTAGGTGGCGATAGTGAAGTGGCTATGAACATGGATGCTTACATCAAGGACCAGCTTGAGCAGCTTGAAGGTTTGACTGTAAAAGTTCAGTCTGTACCATTTAAAGAGCGTCTTCAGCGTGACGAGAACATGGAGTATGATATCCAGAACTCTGGTTGGGGTCCTGACTACATCGACCCGAACACATTCTTGAACATGTTCGTCACAGATGGCGGAAACAACAAAACTGGTTATTCTTCTGAAGCGTACGATGGTATGATTGAAAAAGCCAATAATGAGCTTGCTCAAGAACCAGTTGAGCGTTTCGAAACCTTCCTAGAAGCTGAAAAGATTCTAATCCAAGAAGATGCTGTACTTGCACCACTTTATCAGCGTGCTACAGCTAGACTTTGGAAGCCTTATGTTAAGGATGTAATCACTCAGCCAATGGGACCTGATTTCACTTACAAGTATGCTTATATTGAAGGTAAATAATTGAAATAGCAATTTCCAACCACATATAGGCTTGCTTTACAGGGGAAGAGAGTATATGTCCAACGTGTTGGCGTATGCTCTCTTTTTCCCTGCCATCAAATTATTCAGATTATAGTAAAATTTCTGTCAATTATAACAACAAGAAGAGAAAGTTTGTAGGTACAACATTCGGAGGTGTTGAAATGGCTCGTTATATTACCCAGCGTTTAATTTATATGGTTATAACGATGTTTTTAATTGCTACCTTAACGTTCTTTCTGATGAAGTTTTTACCAGGTACTCCCCTAAGTGCTGCAGATAAATTATCAGATGAACAGCAAGCGGTAGTTTTAGAAAAGTACGGATTGAATGATCCAGTTCCAGTGCAGTATTTTAACTATATGGTCAACTTAGCCCAAGGTGATTTAGGGATTTCTTTCCAGTTCGATAACCGAGAAGTAACAAATATCATCATGGAGCGTATTGGTCCTTCTATGCAGCTTGGTTTCCAAGCTATGTTCATAGGTACAATCATAGGAATGTTATTAGGGTTAGTGTCCGCCATTTACCATAATGGTATCATGGACTATACATCGACGTTCCTTGCCGTTTTAGGTCAGTCGGTTCCATCCTTTGTATTTGCTGGTTTGCTGCAATTCTATATCGGCGTTAAGTTCGGCTGGTTGCCAGTTGCCCTGTGGGAAGGCTGGGAATATACCATACTACCAACCGTATCGTTGGCCATCTTCCCAATTGCAATTGCTGCCCGTTTTATGAGAACAGAAATGCTTGAGGTAATGGGGTCTGATTATATTGTGACAGCCCGTGCCAAAGGTGTGAACAAGGTCGGTGTAGTATTTAAACACGGTTTGAGAAACGCTTTAATTCCACTGATTACAGTGTTGGGACCGCTAGCTATATCGTTGATGACGGGTACACTTGTAATTGAAAATATTTTTGCCGTACCTGGAATTGGTGAGCAGTTCGTTAAGGCGATCAATATGAATGATTACCCAATCATTATGGGAACAACCCTTTTACTTGCTTTCCTATTCATATTCATCATCCTGGTCATCGACTTGCTTTATGGAGTCATTGACCCTAGAATTCGACTGGCGGAAGGAGAGTAATCGACTATGGATAACCACAAACCCTCGAAAGACTTATTTGTGCCCGTAGAAACGAAAGAGACAGAAATAGAGAAGATTTCGCGGCCGAGCCTTTCTTTCTGGCAGGATTCCTTCATCCGTCTACGTAAGAACGCAGGGGCGATGATTGGCCTTGCTATATTGATTATTTTAGGTTTAATGGCTGCCTTTGGCCCATACATGAATGATTATGGACAATATGAACAGGACCTTTCTCGTGCAAAAATGCCGCCTAAGGTTGAAGGCCTAGGTTGGCTTGGAATGGATGGTACACTATCTGATGTACAGTCCGCCGACACATTAGAAGGTGCAGAACAGAAAGCTCTAATGCGCTTTAATAATCAGGAAGATTTTATCACGACCGAAGTATTAAACGATGGCTCCAATGGTGAGCCGGCAGAAGTTAGAGCGACTTATGATGTCTATGGTGCGAAAGATATGGACGAGAACTTCTGGTTTGGTACAGACGGTCTTGGACGTGACCAATGGACACGTACATGGATGGGAACGCGTGTATCTCTGTATATCGCTTTCTTAGCTGCAGCAATTGATATGGTTATTGGTGTAGCATATGGCGGGATTTCTGCTTATTATGGTGGCCGTGTGGATAACTACATGCAGCGCTTCATTGAAATCCTTGTCGGTATTCCGAACCTTGTTCTCGTAATCTTGATGATTCTGATTCTTGAACCAGGGATCTTATCCATTACCATTGCCCTCGCAATAGCCGGTTGGATAGGGATGGCCAGGATTGTCCGAGGTCAAATTTTAAAACTGAAAAACCAGGAATTCGTACTGGCGTCCCGTACTTTAGGTGCGAAGGATAGCCGTATCCTGCAAAGACACTTAATCCCGAACACATTAGGATTGATTATCATCAATACGATGTTCTCAATTCCTGCTGCGATATTCTTTGAAGCGTTCTTAAGCTTTATCGGACTTGGTCTTCCAACACCGATGGCTTCTCTAGGAACATTGATCAATGCCGGATTCCAATCCTTGCAGATTTATCCGCACATTCTTTTGTTCCCGGCAATTATAATTTCCCTTATCATGATTGCCTTTAACGTCTTAGCTGATGGTCTTCGTGATGCATTCGATCCGAAGATGCGTGAATAGGAGGTAGGTGTACAATATGGAAAAACTACTAGATGTTAAAAACCTGCACGTCTCCTTTGACACCTACAGTGGTGAAGTCAAAGCAGTACGTGGCGTAAATTTTGATGTGAAAAAAGGTGAAACCTTAGCGATTGTAGGAGAGTCTGGTTCGGGTAAATCTGTTACAACCAAAGCTCTCATGCACTTGATTCCAAAGCCGCCAGGTCGTATCAAAGAAGGAGAAATCATCTTTGAAGGCCGTGACCTTGCAAAAATGACCGAGAAACAAATGCAAAAAATCCGTGGTAAAGAGATGTCGATGATCTTCCAGGATCCAATGACTTCTCTTAACCCGACGATGAAAGTCGGGAATCAGATCATGGAAGGTCTGATTAAACACCAGAAAATGAATAAGTCCAATGCACGTAAGCGTGTCTTGGAATTACTTGAACTTGTTGGTATTCCGGATGCCGAAAATCGTATGAAACAATACCCGCACCAATTCTCGGGTGGGATGAGGCAACGTGTGGTTGTTGCCATTGCATTGGCATGTAATCCAAAGCTTTTAATTGCTGATGAACCGACCACTGCCTTGGATGTAACGATTCAGGCTCAAATCCTGGAGTTGATGAAGGATATTCAAAAGAAAACAGATTCAGCAACCATCTTCATTACTCATGACCTTGGAGTTGTAGCCAACGTAGCCGACCGAGTGGCGGTTATGTATGCAGGTAAAATTGTTGAAATTGGTACAGTTGATGATATTTTCTACAATCCCCAACACCCATACACTTGGGGTCTGTTAGGGTCTATGCCTTCTCTTGATAGTGAAGATGAAGAGTTATTTGCTATCCCTGGTACACCACCAGATTTGTTGGACCCACCAAAAGGAGATGCTTTTGCTGCACGTAATAAATATGCGATGAAGATCGACTTTGAACAGGAACCACCAATGTTTAAGGTGAGCGATACGCATTATGCAGCTACATGGCTGCTTCATGAGCATGCACCCAAGGTTGAACCACCAGCAGCGGTGAAAAAGCGTATGGAAGGTATGGCCAATTCATCCAGCAGTTCGGAAGGTGAACGAGTATGAGTCAAGAAAAACTAGTCGAAATTAAAAATTTAAAACAACATTTCAAAACAGGCCGTCATAGTGTAGTAAAAGCCGTTGACGGATTGAATTTCAGTATCTACAAAGGAGAAACATTCGGTCTGGTTGGCGAATCTGGTTGTGGTAAGTCGACAACTGGACGAACCATCATCCGCTTGTACGATGCGACAGAAGGAGAGGTCATTTTCGACGGCGAGAACGTACACGGAAAAAAATCCCGTGAGGACTTAAAGAAGTTTAACCGTGAAATGCAAATGATTTTTCAGGATCCATATGCATCCTTGAACCCACGTATGAAGGTTGAAGATATTATTGCAGAAGGAATGGACATCCATGGGCTGGCGAAAGATGCGAAAGCTCGTAAAGCGAGAGTCCAGGAGTTGTTGGAAACGGTAGGGTTAAATAAAGAGCACGCCAACCGTTATCCGCACGAGTTCAGTGGCGGTCAGCGACAACGTATCGGTATCGCACGCGCCCTTGCGGTAGATCCAAGCTTTATCATCGCTGATGAGCCGATATCCGCCCTTGATGTTTCTATCCAGGCGCAAGTAGTTAACCTTTTGAAAAAGCTTCAAGAAGAAAAAGGTTTAACCTATTTGTTCATCGCTCACGATTTATCAATGGTCAAATATATCAGTGATCGGATTGGCGTTATGTATTTTGGTAAAATGGTTGAGCTTGCAGATGCAGATGAATTGTATAAGCACCCAATTCATCCATATACACAGTCTCTACTATCTGCCATTCCATTACCAGATCCGGATTATGAACGTTCTCGTGAGCGTTTCACTTATGATCCTACGAAACATGACACGAGTGAAGAACCAGAGTTCCGGGAAGTACGTCCTGGACACTTTGTTCTTTGTACCACAAAAGAATTCGAGCAGTACCAACGTGAGCACGGTACGGGAGAATAATAGTATGATGAAAAGACTCTGTCGAAGTGACAGAGTCTTTTTTTATCTGTGTTTAGGAAAATGGTTGTGTAATAGGGAAAAATTATGAAAAATTGTCAGTCAGCTCTGTTATAAATGGTCTTCCTCTTTTATAATAAAGATTAGAAGAAATTAGGATAGGAGTAGGATGCACATGGGGAAAAGACAACTATGGATGATTATTTTCACGGGAATTCTCTTTTTCGGAATGATGGGGTCATTACATAACGTTAAGGCGGAAGAAGGAGAAGGAACGAAAGAGGTCGCGATGCTTACAAAAAAAAAATCGGGGTTGAAGGAATTGACCGTTCCTAGTCCAGCGGCACGGTTTACATATAACTCTGGACTGACCTTCGAATACCCAGATGCCGTCAGAGGTATTTTTGTTACGGGACCTTCTGCCGGTGGAGCGAAGATGGCAGAGCTTACGAAGCTGGTTGAAGATACAGAACTGAACGCCATGGTCATTGATATCAAGGAGGATAACGGGAACATCACGTTTGAGCCGGAAGAAGGGTCTCCATATGCGGACGTTGCCGAGGGATTTATTGATGATCCTCGTGCCATGTTAGAGGAACTAGAGGAAAAGGGAATCTATCCAATTGCTCGTGTGGTTGTATTTAAGGACAGTTTACTAGCGGAAAAACGCCCGGATTTATCTTTCACCCAAAACGGGGAAGTATGGAAGAATGGAAAAGGTGAATCATTCGTTAATCCATTTATGGAAGAAGTATGGGAATATAATGTAGAACTTGCTAAAATAGCAGCAGAAATGGGTTTTGAGGAAATCCAATACGATTATGTGCGCTTCCCGGAAGGCTTTGGAAGCCGTGATGATGTATTGGAATACGGCCAAGGGAAATATGGAGATATGGACATGGACAACGTCCAAAAACGTGTACAGGCTGTTACGGACTTCGTAGAATATGCCAGTAAAGAGTTGGAGTATTATGGGGTTGATGTATCTGTTGATATCTTTGGTTATGCAGCGACCATTACAGAAGCACCGAACATCGGACAGAATTTCTCTAAAATCTCATCAAATGTTGATGTCATTTCTTCTATGATTTATCCAAGTCACTGGGGACCGTATTTTGGAATCTCCAAACCAGATACCGAACCTTACCGTTTAATAAGTGAATACGCTAAAGTAGAGAACGAGGTATTGGAAGCGTTGGAGAATTCCCCAACTTCCCGTCCTTGGTTACAGGATTTCGAAGCTCCATGGTTGTACTCTGGACCTACGAAACAATACGGAAAAGCCGAGGTTGAAGCTCAAATCCGTGCTTTAAACGAGAACGGAATCAATGAATTCCTCCTATGGAATGCTGGAAACAACTACACGAAAGGCGTAGACTATACACCCTTAGATTAGTAAAAAGGTGTGGGATCAAAAAGATTCCACACCTTTTCCTATATAGAAGTAATGGAAGGATTGTTGGAGACATGATTTTGATATGTTTTTGATTGGTTGGGGGGCTGTGGGGAATGACTCACTTTCCGTTCACTGCGTCCTGTGGGGTCTCACTCTGTACTTTTTTCCTCTTCGATATCCGGTTCCGGCGCCTAGCGACTCTCGAAACCACTTCTAAAAGATCAGCTTTTATCATTAATGATAATGGATTATATAAACCGATTCAAAGAACGAGAAGATTGATACAGATCCCTTTATACTTCTAACATTCGGGTAGTTGAAGACAATCCAACTTGGTAAGGGGTTACTTTCTTACCTATATCGAAAGGGGTGGTCGGGAAGCTGCGAGACTCCCGTGGGAGAAAGGAGATAGGCGAGATCCCGCAGGGCGTTAGCCCGAGGAAGCTTGCCACTCCCCCACAGGAAAGCGAGTAGCTTCCCAACCACCCCTGACGCTCAACCAAGGCAGCGAACCCACGAACATCTCGAACTGAGTTTTAAAGTATAGGGAGTTTATCTGGAACTTTTAAAGGTGAGAGAGGGTGAAGGATGTTTCTTAAAGGACATTTTAGGAAATGGATAAATAAAGCATATCTTAAAGGATTCTTCCACATTCTATACACAGCTGATGCTACAAATGCAAAAGAAAGTGTATAGAATAGCATTTAACAACTGAATGATTATTCGGTATAATAGAAAATGACTAATGATAAGGGAGTAGATCAATGAATTGGTATGAGAAGTTGAACGAGTATTTCCCAGTAGAGGAAATGAAATCGAAAGAACACATGGAAGCATTATTGAAAGAAAAAAGTAATGTGTACTACAAAGATGAGGGAGAAAACCACGTCCTTATGTACGCGGAATTTGATTCTTTTCTTTTTATCGACTATGTATACGTTTCCACTGCTTCGCGTGGTCAAGGACTTGGTCATAAACTCATCGAAAAAATGAAAGCGAAAGGGAAGCCGATCATCCTTGAAGTGGAACCCGTCGACTATGAGGATTCGGATACCGAAGCAAGGCTCCGTTTTTATCAGCGTGAAGGATTCAAGCATGCAAAATCCATCGGTTACACCAGGCGTTCTGTGGTTACAGACGAACTTAATCAGATGGAAATCCTTTACTGGTCTCCAGAAGATGCCTCTGAAGAACAAATCTACAAACAAATGAAAGAGATGTACACAGAAATTCATACGTATAAGGATAAAGAATTTTACGGGAAGTCCTATCAACCTGTTGATGAAGTCCTGACTCATGATGAAGATCGTGATACTGAAAACATTTTGAAAGAACTGGATAAAACTAAAAATTGATCATGTATGCCCACCGTTAATTATGGTGGGTATTTTCAATGGAACGCCAGTAGTTGAAAATAGAGTGTTTTTTAACTTTCTATAAAAAAAGATGTTTAATCCTACATATAACGTGGTATAAGTAGATGGAAACGATTTATAATTGCTTTCTGTAACATATGTTCGTGTTTTTATAGATGAAACTTGACAGGTGTGTTATAGTAGAATCATGGTTAGATTATATTGATTACAAATAAAAAAGCAATTAAAGTTCTACCATAAAATATTGAGGAGTGAAGTTTCTGTATGGTTACACTTTATACCTCACCAAGTTGTACATCATGTCGAAAAGCTAAAGCATGGTTGGAAGAGCACGATATTCCTTACACTGAACGAAACATCTTTTCTGAGCCTCTTACGTTGGATGAGATCAAGGAAATCCTACGTATGACGGAGGATGGAACGGAAGAAATCATCTCTACACGCTCAAAGGTATTTCAAAAGTTGAAGGTGGATTTCGATCAGCTGCCGATGCAAGATCTCTTTGACTTGATTCAGGAGAACCCTGGATTGTTACGTCGTCCAATCATCTTGGATGATAAACGACTGCAGGTAGGTTATAACGAAGATGAAATTCGCCGTTTCTTACCTAGAAGTGTACGCACATTCCAATTGAAAGAAGCTCAACGCTTAGTCAATTAATAAATAAAAAAGCTGTGATGGTGAACATACCATTACAGCTTTTTTAATTCCCTTATTCTGACATAGAAAATGGGTGCTTTTTTCGTTAGACTGCCGTGCCTTTTCTTTTGTTGGATAAATACCCTAGAGTAACGACTGCAATAACCATAACCACGGCAAACCACTGATGGATGAATGGATAATTCTCCATATACTGGAGGATATAGCGGTCTTCCATGACCATCTCGGCAGCTGTATAGGTCAAAATCCCAGCTCCGAAATAAATGAGGAGTGGAAACTTGTCCATGAGCACGAGGATGATTCGACTTCCCCAGACAATGATAGGGACAGATACGAGAAGCCCGATCATGACGAGAATGATGTTGTTGTGAGAGGCTCCAGCGATGGCAAGTACATTATCGAAACCCATCACGATATCTGCAAACACAATTGTTTTAACAGCAGCAGCAAGGCTGTCCCCTGCTTTAATGTGATCGGTCTCTTCCGTATCAGTTAGCAGTTTCATGGCAATATAAAAGAGAAGCAACCCACCGATTAATTGAAGGAAAGGGATTTGGAGAAGATAAAGAGCAACCATAGTCAAAAGGACTCTGGCAGCAATGGCTAAGCCTGTCCCTAGAAAAATCGCTTTGTTTCTTTGATCAGGGGGTAAATTGCGGCTGGCAAGTGCTATGACTACAGCATTATCACCGCCGAGAATGATGTCAATACTGATAATGATAAGTAATGGTTCAAGCAAGTCCCAGTTCATTGAAAAATCCTCCTGCTATGTAGTGACAAACCTAAGGGAATAAGCTAAAATAAAAAGTCAATCAACCGAATGAGGGTCTATTTCCATGTTTATTCATGACACAAATGGTTATGTGCTGAAATCGAGCATTTTGTTTTCCAAACAGCCTTTGCTGTCATACAATAGAAGTACATCAACCCTTATCTCTAAACATCATGACGGTTGAAGCTTTGGCCTAACGGGTAAGGTTTTATAAGCGACGCAAGGGTGAGTGTTCCCTTCCCCCTTAAAACATGACAAGAAGGGAGAGAAACGTATGGAAATCGAACGCATTAATGAAAATACCGTTAAATTTTACGTAACATATCAAGATGTAGAACAAAGAGGTTTTGACAGAGAAGAAATCTGGTATAACCGAGAACGCAGTGAACAGCTTTTTTGGGAAATGATGGATGAAGTGAACGACCAGGAAAACTTCCAAGCTGATGGTCCATTGTGGATTCAGGTTCAGGCTATGGACAAAGGATTAGAAGTGATTGTCACTAAGGCCCAGGTATCCCAGGATGGCCAAAAGCTCGAACTTCCGAATGAGGACGGTAAGGCAATTGATGTTCCAGTGGATGAAAAACTGGAATCACTGCTTGATGATAAATTCCATTCTTCCGAAGACTATGATCAAAGGAATGAGTACGAAGAGGATCAGGAGGAGTCAGATGAACCACTGACTTTCACACTCAAGTTCAATGACTTTGAAGATGTGATCCAACTGAGCCACTATGTATTACCTGCTGAGTCCATGGAGCAGCGCTTATTCCATTATGAAGATCGTTACTATTTATATATTCAATTCAGTGATGAAAATATGAGTGATGATGACCAAGAAAATGTGTTGAGTCAACTTATGGAATACGGACATGAGTCATCCCTTACGATTCACAGGTTAGAGGAGTATGGAAAAACGATATTTAACGAGCAGGCATTGGAATCAGTAAAACAATATTTCCCTATCGATTAATTCGATGAGCACACAACCTCGTGTGCTTATTTTTTTGTCTTAAATGACACATTTTCATCCTAAAGAACGTCTCTTTCCGAAAGGCTTACATTCGCATAAGCAAGTTTTGTCATTTTTTTATAATTGTACCGAGAGGAAGATAAGCAGGATTATTGAGTTCTTGTGTCGAATAAAAGAGATAGGAGGTGATTAAGCAGGTGTTGTATGCTTTGGATACAAATGGAGAATTACAATCTTTGTACCAGCTGACGCAAGCAGAAATAGAGTGTGCAAGGAAAACCCCTTATTTTTGTCCTGCCTGTCATGAAATGTTGAGTGTACGTTCAGGAACACGTACGGTCCCACACTTTTCACATTTACCCAAAAGCAATTGTACGGAGATAAAAGGAGGGGAGACGGTCGAACATGAGCGAGGGAAATGGCGCTTATTTACATGGTTGAAAAATCAAGGCTATGACGTTCATCTTGAGAAATACTTGCCAGAGATTAGACAACGACCAGACCTATACTTACTCGTCAATGGGAAGAAAATCGCGATTGAGTATCAGTGTGCGTCTGTTTCAAAGCGCGAAATCAATAAACGAACGCTCTCCTACCGTCATGCGGGGATCTTTCCTCTCTGGATTCTCGGTGCAAAGCACCTTCATTCCTCAAACTCCCATCATTATTCTCTCAGTGACTTTACCCGCTCCTTTCTTTATTATTTGCATGACCAATACCACTTATATTTCTTTCATGCATCAAAAAACATCATATGTGTGCTTTCCAATACGAAATCCACAGGTGGTCGCCGGGTTTTTGCAAACACATTTTCTTCAACTATAACTAATTTGAGTTTTGCGCGGTTATTTTCCTCCGTATCTTTCAGCCATGATGATGATCGTTTCTTAAAAGAGCTGGAGAGATTATGGTATAAAAATCGTACGGTTTATCAGAGTCAAGTAAGCTCTGAAGAACGGCAATATCGTCAGTACCTTTACTTAAGGGGTTATCATTTCTCGCTGATCCCGAGCATTTGTTATTTACCTGTTCCCGGGCAAGTTCAAGCCGGAGGGAAGCCGTATATATGGCAAACCCGCCTTTTCCTCGATCATTTCTTTCATCTCCCCCTAGGAGCCCTCCTCGACTTTCCCTTCTTGAAGACCCCTGCGACTCTAAACGGATATGTTCCTCATTTAAGCCAACAATATCTAGACTTACTTACTCAATTAAATATCATAGAAAAAACAGGGAAGAATAACTATATCAAGAGTAAACAGGTCTCTTTCCATAAACGAGTGGAAGATGCATTGGAAGATGACCGCAGGACGTTGGAACAGTTGAAAAATTTACAAAGAATTAAGATTTAAGAAGGGATTTGCACCTCAATCGAGAAATTTTTAGGGTGACGAATTATTTTGAAGGAGGATGTTGGATGTCGTCTGCGAAAGAGCTACCAAAAAGAGAAGAAATACCTGTTGAAAAAACTTGGGACCTCGAAGCCATGTTTGCAACAGATGAAGAATGGTATAAAGAGTTAGAAGAAGCAAAGGAGCTGCTTCCTGAATTACAAAAGTACCAGGGTAAACTTGGGGAATCGGCGGAGCAGCTATATGAGCTTCTTTCCTTTCAAGATAAAATTTCCCACAAAATCGGTCTATTGTACACTTACGCACATATGAGAAATGACCAGGATACAACGAATGCTCATTATCAGGAGATGAATGCAAAGGCCGAGAATTTATATACAAAAATCGCTTCGGCTATGAGCTTTATCGTTCCAGAGATTCTTGCTCTTCCTGAAGGTAAAGTGAAGAGCTTCATTGAATCTTATGAGCCTTTAGAGCTGTATGAACATACACTCGATGAAATCACACGACAAAGAGCTCATGTATTGAGTGAGAAAGAGGAGAAACTGTTGGCAGGATTCTCTGAGATCGGTGCTAATCCTTCACAAACCTTTGGCGCTTTAAATAATGCGGATCTCACTTTTCCGACCATTAAAAATGAAGAAGGAGAAGAGGTCGACCTCACCCACGGGCGCTATATCAATTTTTTGAAGTCCGATAATCGTGAAGTGCGGAAATCTGCGTTTGATGCCATGTACGATACGTTTGGATCTTTCAAGAACACATTTGCATCAACACTGGGTGGGCATGTGAAGAAGAACAACTTCAACGCGTCTGTAAGGAAGTATGACCGGGCACGACAGGCGAAACTGGACAGTAATAATATCCCGGAGTCGGTTTATGATAATCTGTTGGAAGCAGTAAACGAAAGACTTCCTCTCTTGCATCGCTATGCAGAACTTCGTAAAGAAGTTCTGGACCTTGATGAGGTTCACATGTATGACTTGTACACACCACTTGTGAAAGATGCAGAGATGGAAATTTCATACGAAGAAGCACAGGATTTGGTTACCAAAGGTCTGGAGCCGTTGGGTGAAGAATACGTCAATATAGTTAAAGAAGGATTTGAAAATCGCTGGATTGATGTTGAGGAGAATAAAGGAAAACGAAGCGGGGCTTATTCATCAGGTCACTATGGAACGAATCCATATATCCTTATGAACTGGCAGGATAATGTAAATAATTTATTCACTTTAGCTCATGAACTTGGTCATTCTCTTCATAGTTATTACACACATAAAAACCAGCCGTACCGTTATGGTAATTACTCCATTTTCGTGGCGGAGGTAGCTTCAACGTGTAATGAAGCGCTTCTTAACGACTACATGATTAAGAAAACAAACAGTGAAAAAGAGAAGCTTTATTTGTTGAACAACTTTTTGGAAGGATTCCGTGGGACGGTTTTCCGCCAGACAATGTTTGCAGAATTTGAACATGAGATTCATATGCAGGCACAGAATGGTGAAGCTTTGACGGCTGAAAAACTGACGGAAATTTATTATGATCTTAACAAGAAATACTTCGGAGATAACATCGTTATTGATGAAAAAATCGGTCTTGAATGGGCTCGTATCCCGCATTTCTATATGGGCTACTATGTTTATCAGTACTCTACCGGCTATGCAGCTGCACAGGCATTAGCTGGACAGATCCTTGAAGAAGGAGAACCCGCAGTTGAACGCTACAAGAACTTCTTGAAGGCGGGGAGCAGCGACTACCCGATTGAGGTGTTAAAGCAGGCTGGTGTTGATATGACATCGAAAGACCCAATTTTATCTGCGTTGGATGTTTTTGAAGAAAAACTAAACGAAATGGAACAGCTTCTGAAGAAATAATACTGAGAAACCCACAGAACAAATGGTTCTGTGGGTTTCATTATTTAAAACCACGGAATGTCTTTTTGTGGGATGGTATGGATACGATTAAGTAGATCGCAATGAACAATAAGGGGGAACTAATGTAAATAGGGTATAAATTCATGAGCGCGAACAAGTGGAAAGCAGCAAGGAATAAAAGACTGATTACGAAGAGAAGAACTACCCAAATCTTCATTTTCATCACCACACACACCTCCATGGTTCATTTTATGGAGGGGAATGGGTGCACATGACTTAGCCATTGAAAAAACTCCCGTTTACGGGAGTTTAATCAAATATATTGCCAGAAAGCTCCATGCTTAACAGGGACTTCACGTACTTTTTGCTTGAGCACAAGCTTTTTCATTTCTCGCTTGGCTTCTTGTTCCGTCCAGTCATATACGACGGCAATCTCTTTGTTGGCGACGAAGCGATAGTGTTGCAAGAAATCCTCCAAAGCTGGTTTGATTCCTGGCTTTGGATCTTTTTGCAGCATTTCTTTCAACACTTTCACATAAACGTCGTAAGTGTATAAACCTGTGATTTTTAAGCCGGCATCTTCTTCTGATTCGTTGAACACGACAATGGTGGGAGTGGAATCCACATCCATCTCATGAGCAAGTTTTAAGTCACACTGTAAGGCTCTTCTTGCGGCGTCTCCGTAGAGATCTTTTTTGAATTCAGATACATCGAGACGGGATTTTTCGGCGCACTCAATTAAAACTGACTCATCTGAAATGTTCTGTTTTTCCAAGAAAACATATTCCTGTACTTTCCGTAAGAACCGCATACCAGCTTTTTTTCCCTGCAATTCAGCTGCTTTTACTGCAAGAGCAGTAGCTAAAGGAGAGGATACGGGGTTTTCAAGCCACACATCTCCGTCACAGCACATGCCTGTACGTGAACCGGTTTTGTCCCAAGCCTCTTTTAAATTTTCCGGCTTTTTAATTTTATTCTGGTGTAACGAAGCAAGCTTCCCGCTGATGATCGGCCGGAGAGTAAAGAAGCGTCCGTATTCGATCGTGAGCTTTTTGAGGAAGGGTTCCAGTGACCAGCATTCAGGGCATAGGGGATCAATGAAAACATAGATCTCAATCGGTCTTTTCAGTAAATCGAAAAAACCACTCGCTGTTCCTGTTTTTTCGCTGTCACTGTTTAAACTTTTCCAACTCACATCGATTCTCCTTTCTCATCTTCTGGTGAATTCATCATATGGTTTGCGGTCATCGTTAGCCTTTCAAACATGAAAGAACGATGAGGTTCTTGAATATCAACCTCATTCATGGCACCGGACATACAGGATAACCATGCGTCTCTTCTTGTCGGGGTAATTTTGAAAGGCAGGTGTCTTGCCCGTAACATCGGATGGCCATGTTCCTCGACATAGAGTGGCGGGCCCCCGAAAAACTGTGTTAAGAATTGCTTTTGTTTTCGTATGGTTTCTGTAAGATCGTCCGGAAAGATTGGAATTAAATCCGGATGCTCACTTACACGTTTATAAAAAGCTTCGACAAGCTCATCGATTTTTTCTTTGCCAATTTCCTCAAAAAACGTTTCTCGTTGTTGCATAGCATCCCTTCCTGTCTGTTCATCATTTTAGCAATGAGGGCTAGAGAACGGCAACTATTCTGATTGCAGTCGTTTTCTATCGTAGAAACGCTTGATCTTATTATCTGTTTCACGCATTGGAATATTGCATGCGTGCAGAATTTCTTCCATCACTTTTTTTCCGGTCTCTTTGGAGCGGGCCTCTACTTCCAACTCGTAATCTTCCTTGTCATAGTAAAGGCTGTGGTCAAGGACGACGGTGGCCTCTTTGTATTCAACCTCTTTCCGTCTCGTTGTAAGAGAACCGAGGTAGTAGAGATTTTCCGAAGGAATGCCCAGATCATTCAGTTGTTTAGACACGTGAGGTTTGTCTGTCATTTTGTTTTGAATCCAAAGGTTAGCTTCTTCTTCTGTGAGTGAATCATGAGTTTCGAGCAGACCTTCTGCATGAGGCTGCTTCAGAGTCAATGTCCATTGCCCATTTTTTTGACGAATCCTCAAAGCAGCTCCCTGCTGTTTAAGGTTTAGTTCTTCTGTTTCAAAATAATAATTGGTTTGCTCCATGAGTTCAACTGATTTGAATGGTAAAAAATGATAAACTTTTTCATACTCATCTTCTGTTAATAAGTTTTTAAACTCGATTTCAATTTCCTGTGCCATGGTTAAGACCTCCTGATCCTAGTATAATGTCAGGCGCTCTGCTTATTCTGCAGGCTAACTTTATGATACAATGAATGATGAACAAAACGCACATATTTACTATGAAGATTGGATACATAAAGGTGGTTGCTTGATGAATTGGGATATATTTATAGCACCTTATGCACAAGTAGTGGAAGAATTAAAAATAAAATTAAAAGGCATGCGACGGCAGTTTGAATATGAGGAGGAACAATCTCCTATTGAATTTGTAACCGGACGGGTCAAGCCGAAATCAAGCATTATTGAAAAGGCTAGACGGAAAGCTATCAATCCTGAAAATATCGAAGAAGAATTACAGGATATAGCTGGTGTGAGAGTAGTCTGTCAATTCGTTGATGACATTTATGCGGTTGTTAACATGCTTCGGAATCGTCATGATTTTGAAATTGTAGAAGAGAAAGATTACGTTTCACGGAAAAAGGATAGTGGGTATAGATCCTTTCACGTCATTATTCGTTATCCTGTGGAAACCATTCATGGAGAGAAGAAAGTATTGGCGGAAATTCAAATCCGTACCCTTGCCATGAATTTTTGGGCGACCAATGAACACTCATTAAATTATAAGTATTCGGGGAAAATACCATCAGAAATTAAATCACGCCTCAAACGTGCCGGTGAGGCCGCCTTTCAGTTAGATGAAGAGATGTCCAAAATAAAAAGCGAGATCCAAGAAGCTCAACGCGCGTTCTTAAGAAAAGAAGAACAAAAGAAGAACCCTAGAAAAACTTAAAGGAGTGGGTGGACCGATGAAGTTCTCGATCCTTTCAAAAGGTGACCAGAAATCGAACGAAATCCGTTCGAAAATTAAAAACTACTTGACGGAGTTTAAGTTGGAATACGATGAAGATGAACCCGATCTTGCCATTTCTGTTGGTGGGGATGGTACATTGTTGGAAGCTTTTCACACCTATGTTCACCGATTGGATAAAACAGCTTTCATTGGAATACATACCGGCCACCTCGGTTTTTATGCGGATTGGATGCCGGAAGAATTAGAAAAGCTGATCATAGAAATTGCGAAGACTCCATTTCAGGTGGTCGAGTACCCGCTCCTTGAAGTTACCATCCGCCCGAAAAGCGGGGGAGAAGAGGATCGTTATCTTGCACTGAATGAGTGTACGATTAAAACGTCAGAAGGTTCGGTGGTTATGGACATCGAAATTAAAGGCGACCATTTTGAGACGTTCCGTGGCGACGGACTCTGCGTATCTACACCATCCGGAAGTACGGCCTATAATAAAGCACTGGGAGGAGCGATCCTGCACCCTTCTCTTGAAGCCTTCCAAATTGCTGAAATGGCTTCGATCAATAACCGTGTGTTCCGTACGATTGGGTCCCCGTTAATTTTACCCAGTCATCATACATGCATGTTCAAGCCAAAGCACGACCGAAGCTTTCTTTTCACAATCGATCACATCACTCGTACCTATAAAGATGTGAAATCCATTCAATGCCGCGTGGCCGAAGAAAAAGTACGGTTTGCACGGTTCCGTCCATTTCCTTTCTGGAAACGTGTCCACGACTCCTTTGTAGCTGATGACTACTCAGAGTGATGTCAAAAAGAGTTGGCGGGTAACAGATGCTTACGCCGGTTATTCCATTCGTGATTTTTTGTTGCAAGCGGGTGAGTTCTCCCGGCAGTTAATAAAGAAGGTTCGTATGGACGGAGCGTTAATGATTAATGGAACTCAGGAAGAAATGTGGCGTCCATTAGAGACGGGGGATGAAGTCGTAGTCGTTTTTCCTAAAGAAGAAAAAGGAGCGATCTTCCCCTATCAGGGGACATTACCGATTGTATTTGAGGATGAAGATGTCATGGTCCTCAACAAGCCGGAAGGAATCCCTGTCGTTCCTCCTTTTGATCAAAAAGAGCCATCGATCGCCAGTTACTTGCTGTTTGAATATGAAAAAAGAGGATATCCATGTACAGCCCATATTGTTACGAGGCTGGACAGAGATACTTCTGGATTGTTGTTGATTGCTAAACACTCTTATAGTCATAGGCTTCTAACCAAGAAACCGGACCTGATATCACGACAGTACGTAGCCATGGTAGAAGGGAAATTTCAAGATAAGGAAGGTCTCATTGATGAGCCGATTGACCGTGCAGAAGACTCGATCATCCGAAGAGTTGTATCCCCAAAGGGCAAGCCTTCAAAAACTCGTTACCACCTGATTAATCAGGGTAAGAATTACTCCCGGGTCCGCTTTAAACTCCTCACCGGACGGACGCATCAAATTCGTGTTCATATGGCTCATAGAGGGTACCCTTTAGCCGGAGACACGTTATATGGCGGGAACAAAGTGTCAGGTATAGATGGTCAAGCCTTGCATTGTGAACGGCTTCATTTTATCCATCCATGGACGAAGAAAAAGATGACTTTTACATCAGAACCACCAAAACTTTGGGAACAAATGACTTAAGAAGCATTTGATCAATGGATGGTCTATAAAAAAAGCAGGAGCACTCGAGTGCTCCTGCTTTTTTAGTATCTGAACTTTTCTACTATGAAAGGCATACTCGATGGTACACTGACGATCTCTTCTTCAGGCAGGCGGAAAGCGGTCAGCTTTCCTCCGAACACGCATCCTGTATCTATATTAACGGTTTTGTTAACAAAACGGGGTTCACGGACTGGAGTATGTCCATAAACGATCCATCGATTCCCTGTGTAATGCTGTGCCCAGTCTCGCCTGACAGGACGACCGTCCGGCAGTTTCTCACCTGTAATGTCTCCATAAAGAACAAACGTCTCGATTTTTTTACTTTTATGTCCGATGTCTTCTTCGCGGATTCCAGCATGAGCAACAACCGCATGAACATCTTTTAAAATCAAGTGGAGAGGGGATTGTTCATACAAATGCTTGAATTGGTGTTTGATCTCCTTCTGTGCATCTTTAGATAGGGAACGGTATTCCTCAGCGGTGGTCTCCAGTCCATGCTTTTCTTGGACTGGATTACCTAGAAAAAAGCGGTACAATTTGTTGCAATGATTTCCCGGGACATAATGGGCTCCCTTTTCAGTAACTAAACGATAGACGAAGGTTATGCAATCCATGGATGAGGGGCCACGGTCAGTAATATCTCCGACGAAGACTGGAGTTCGTCCGTCAGGGTGTTGCGGGAGACCATCGCTCCATTCGTAGCCGAGTTCATCGAATAATTGTTTTAACTCCTCAAAGCAGCCGTGGATGTCCCCAATTACGTCGTAGTTCATGGTCAGTCTCCTTTAGTCATTCGAAAAGTGTCTTATCCATAATGGATTTGGCAATGTCCTATATATAGGAGATATTTTTCCCAAGCCTTTGAAATACTAAACATACGAGGAGTTTATTCCCTAACATTGATTTCTTCTGTTAAACTACATTTATGTGATGAATTTGGCTGTTTGGAAATTGAGTAACTTTCGTTGACAAACATCTGTATCGCCATTAAGATTAAACGGTCAAAAACGAAATAGACACTGGGGAGGGTTGCTTATGGAACACTTAGATGACCAGGAGCGCCAAGAAGTTTGGACGAATATTAAAGATGCCTTGTTCAATGATCATATCGACCAGTTCCGTGCAGAATTTCTCGAACTGCATCCATATGACCAGGCCCGGATTTTTGAGGATCTAGATGAAGAAATACGGATGCAGATCTACACCTACCTCTCTCCGGCAGAGGTTGCAGATGTCATGGAGCACATCGATTATGATGAAATTGAACCCTTCTTTACTGAAATGGCCCCGGCTTTTGCTGCGCAAGTCTTCGCTGAAATGTCGACGGATGATGCCGTTGATATTTTAAACGAATTAGATAAAGATAAAGTGGCGAGTTTCTTGACGATCATGGATGATGATGCAGCTGACGAAATCAAAGACCTGCTTCATTATGAAGAAAAAACCGCCGGGTCCATAATGACAACAGAATTCGTTGTCGTTAAGGCTGGTATGACGATCAAGGAAGCGATGGTTCATCTGAGAACAGAAGCCCCGGACGCCGAGACGATTTATTACACATATGTCATCAATGAAGATAAACGGCTCGTCGGTGTTATTTCGTTGAGGGATTTGATTATATCTGAAGAAGAGTGGCTGATATCCGACGTTATGAATGAACGGGTGGTATCGGTCTCAGTCGGTGAAGACCAGGAAGAAGTGGCACGCATGGTGCGCGACTACGATTTTCTTGCCTTACCGGTCGTTGATTTCCAGGACCATCTCCTTGGAATCATCACCGTCGATGACATTATGGACGTCATGGAAGAAGAAGCAAGTGATGATTATTCTAAGCTTGCTGCCGTTTCTGACGTCGACAGTCCTGATGACAATGCTTTTGCATCAGCCAAAAAGCGTTTGCCCTGGCTTGTCATTCTCCTCTTTTTGGGCAGTCTGACAGCAAGTCTTATTGGGCGTTTTGAGGACACCTTGGATCAAGTAGCCATCCTCGCTATTTTTATTCCGCTGATTGCCGGAATGGCGGGAAATACAGGAACGCAGGCACTAGCCGTTGCTGTCCGCGGTATCGCTACCGGGGAAATTGAAAAGCAAGGAAAATGGAAAATGATGATGAGAGAAGCAGGTACCGGTCTAATTACTGGACTCTCCTGCGGTGTATTAATCACTCTCATTGTGTATATATGGCATGAAAACTTCTTCTTAGGCGTATTAGTCGGATTGTCTATCTTTATGACCTTGGTTGTAGCAACATTGGCTGGCTCTCTCGTTCCCCTTCTTATGCATCGCTTGAAGATCGACCCTGCTGTTGCGTCAGGACCATTCATTACAACGGTGAATGACTTGATTTCCATTCTAATTTACTTTGGACTGGCGACAGCTTTCATGAATTTATTGATTTAAGGAAGGAGGGCGAGTATGGAACATGGTGCATCAGTAACTTCTCTAGTTATTGTAATTATCGCAGCATTCATAACTCCCATCTTACTACACCGCTTTAAATTGAATATCATTCCGGTTGTAGTAGCAGAAATCATCGTAGGATTAATCATCGGTCAAAGTGGATTTGATATTGTAGAGCAAGGAAGCTGGTTAGAGATCCTGTCCACACTAGGGTTCATTTTCTTGATGTTCCTCAGTGGATTAGAAATTGATTTCTCTATATTTGCAAGTAGAAAGAAGAAAGCTAAGCCGGAAAACCAGGGTACAGGTGCCCCGAATCCGGTATGGGTAGCGACCACTGTTTTCATAGGCATCTTCGTCATATCTCTGGCACTTTCTTATCTATTCGTGTTGGCAGGTTTTATTGACAATGCCTTCTTGATGACACTGATCATCTCTACCATTTCATTAGGTGTAGTCGTGCCGACACTGAAAGATGCACAAATGATGAAGACAACGATCGGTCAGACGATTCTGCTTATTGCTGTTATTGCCGATCTTGTGACAATGATTCTGCTTGCTGTTTTCGTATCCATTTATGGGGAGAGCGGTGGAAACACATGGTTATTGCTTCTGCTTTTTGCAGCAGGTGTTCTTTTCTATTACATCGGCAAAAAGTTTCGTCATCAGTCGTTCGTGGAGACGATGGCCAAAGGGACCATCCAGATCGATACGCGTGCGGTGTTTACGCTCATCCTTCTTCTTGTTGCTTTATCTGAAACGGTAGGAGCAGAAAATATCCTTGGTGCATTCTTGGCAGGTACACTCGTGTCCCTGCTGTCTCCTAACCCTGAGATGGTCAAGCGTTTGGACAGCTTCGGTTATGGATTTTTAATTCCTATCTTCTTCGTCATGGTTGGTGTGGAAATTGATATTTGGAGTCTATTTACTGATTCCCGTGTCCTCATATTGATTCCGCTGTTATTTATAGCCTTGCTCGTTTCGAAGATTGTTCCTGCTTTAATCTTGAGTAAGTGGTATGACAAGAAAACAGTATTTGGTTCAGGTTTTATCCTTACTTCCACACTCTCCCTTGTAATTGCTGCGGCTGCCATTGGGAAGCGGGAAGGAATGATCGATGACCAAATGGAAGGCGCACTGATCCTGGTGGCTGTCCTGACATGTCTTGTGGCACCGATTGTCTTCAAAAAGATTTATGGAAGATTTGAAGACGAAGGCCATAAAACGGTTGTATCCTTTATTGGGTCCAACCGCATGACCTTACCGGTTGTACGAGAACTGGATATTCATGCCTATGAAACTCATCTATACCATACGAAAATGGACAAAATTGATGAACGGATCAGTCGTAATTGCTTTGATATTAAAGAGTTAGATGGCTATGATGTTGAGAAGATGAAAGAACTCGGAGTCTTCGAGGTGGACTTGTTAGTTGCTTCTACGGGTGACGAAGAACGAAATGCGGAGATTGCTCGCTTTGCGAAAGAGCAGGGAGTTGAGCGGATCATTGTCCGAGTAGAGTCTCCGGACTTATCTCAGGAAATGAAAGACCTTAATATCAATGTGTTCTCCGTATTCTTGTCTTCTAAAGCGCTCCTTAAAGCGATGATCGAAGCACCGAATGTTGTAGATATCTTAACCAAACAAGATAGTGCGCTTTATCAGATCAACATGAATAATTCAGTCTATAATGGCATCCACCTTCGCGAATTTCCATTTACCGGAGATGTCATTATGGTCAGGATCTTCCGTGGCAAAGATTCGATCGTGCCTCACGGGGATACAGAATTGAAGATGGGTGACCGCCTGATCGTCACAGGTTCTCATGAGTACGTGGAAGAACTGAAAATGGAACTAGAATATTGTGAATGGTGTTAACCTAAAACCGCTCCTTCTCATCACGAGAAGGAGCGGTTTTTCTATTTCCCTTCTTCCACTATAGCTCCCTTTAGTGGAAGACTCAGTTTCGAGACTATTATTGAGTGGATGGGGGCTACGGGGAATAGCTCGCTTTCCGCGGGAGCGCGGTGAGCCTCCTCGGACTGCGTCCTGTGGGGTCTCACCCTGCACTTTTTTCCCTCTTCGATATCTGGTTCTGGCGCCTAGCGGCTAGTGAGACTTCCCTCGCTTCTGTACGATAAGTCAACATCGAATCACTCCGTTCTTCGTGTTTCCTTTATCTCCGCCAGCTCCGTCCAGTCCATACGCCGCTGATCAAGGCGCCTGCACACTTAAGTTAGGAGTCTCGCCATTCCCCTCCGTCCACTTGCCGGAAGAAATTCTCGAAACTACCTTTCAGCAATAGGAGCTTTTATGGTTGAGAATCCTATATCAACGCGGTTTAAGCAGGATTTATAACAGTTTTTGGCAGGTAATATAAGAGGGATTTCGAGAACCTCATATGGCAAAGGGGCGTAGGGAAACGGTGAGACTCCTGTGGGAAGTGCGTGGTAGATGAGACCCCGCAGAGCGTTAGCTCGAGGAGGCTCATCACTCGCCCACGGAAAGCAAACCTTTTCCCGGAGCCCCTAAATCCACACAAACATCTCGAAATCAAGTCTTCCACAATCCTGCCAGTTTATTGAATAACATCATCCGATTTCTTGATTTTGGATAAAGGGTGGGCTTATGTGAGTGGAAATAGGGAAAGGATAAAGGGAAGTTTGTTTTTCGAAAGTTTATGGTTTAAAATAGGAGCAGGTACTAATAACAAATACTAATTTAGATCCTACTACCTCAAGGAGGGTGTTCAATATGAACTTTTCACTAGAAGGACGTACGTATGTCGTCATGGGAGTGGCGAACAAACGAAGCATTGCCTGGGGGATTGCCCGCTCGCTTCACTCTGCTGGAGCGCGTTTGATTTTCACCGTTGCATCGGAGCGCTTCAAGAAGTCGGTGCAGGATCTTGCCGATACTCTAGAAGGTGGCGAGGAGTCACTGGTTTATGAATGTGACGTGACAGACGATGAAGCGATCATTCAGACATTCGAACAAATCGGAAAAGATGTAGGCACGATTCACGGCCTTGCGCACTGTATCGCATTTGCGAATCGTGAAGAATTGAAGGATGAATTCTTAAACACAAGTCGTGATGGTTTCCTTACTGCTCACAACATCAGCTCTTATTCTCTAACAGCGGTCGCTCGTGCAGCCCAACCGTTGATGACAGATGGAGGAAGTATCGTAACCCTCACTTACCTTGGAGGGGAACAAGTCGTGAAGAATTATAACGTCATGGGTGTAGCGAAAGCTAGCCTTGATGCAAGTGTCAAATACTTAGCGAACGATCTTGGTAAACATAACATTCGAGTGAATGCTATCTCCGCTGGGCCAATCCGTACACTTTCCGCTAAGGGCGTCGGTGACTTTAATCAAATCCTTAAAGTGATTGAGGAACGTGCGCCACTGGGGCGTCCTGTCACTCAAGAAGAAGTCGGTGACACCGGTTATTATCTAATGAGTGATCTATCTCGCGGCGTGACCGGAGAAGTGATTCATGTTGATTCCGGATTCAGTATTGTCGCTTACTAATCCAATCTCCAACACGAAAACCCCGTTTTTACTTTAAGTAAAAACGGGGTTTTGTCATTTATTAAGCCAGGATTGAAGGTGTGTCCATACGGTTGCTTCTTTTTTTGTATGATAGAAGGTAACAAATCGCACCACTTCTGTTAATGGAATTACTTCTTTTCCATTAGGACCATGGATCAGCGCGGAGAGGTGATCATAGCTTCCTTGATAAGCCGATATCCATGTCATCAGTTCAGAAAAGGTGGTCCACTCATCAATTCTCAAAGGAAACATTTTGTTATTTCTTTGCTGTTTCAAGTGTTCAGATATGGACTTTGGTAACGGGGGAGGAGGATAACCAGGTTTAGCAAAATAATATCCCTGCATAAGGGAGATCCCCATTTGGATCAATTGAAGACACTCGCCTTCAGTTTCCACTCCCTCGGCAATTATTCCTGCTCCTAATTTCTTTCCAATATGCTGTAACGCCTCTACCATGTATTGTTTTCCACGGAATTGATCGATATCGGTGATCAATGACCGATCGATTTTCATATAGTCCGGTTTTAATTCAGAAATCATCTGCAGTGAGGAATAACCGGCACCAACGTCATCTATCGCTACTTTAAACCCTTGTTCCCTATAATGTGTCAGCAGCTTTCGGAAGCTTTGAAAATCAGAAATGGCGGAGTGTTCGGTGATCTCAAAGACGATTTGGTCCGGGTTCAACTCTGTATTTTTTAAGACGGCATGGGTGAAACCTGGTGAGAAAGAATCATCATGAATGACATTCGGCGTTAAATTCACCCATAATTGCTGTTCATTCTTCAAGTGGGCGGTGATTGAGTCGATGGCTAGCTCCCGTGTATGTTTTTCAAGTTGAAATAACCGGTTCGTCTGATCCGCGAATTGGAAAAGTTCCACAGGGCTTTTGAAATAAGTGCTCGGCGGAAATCTTGTCAGCGCTTCAAAACCGATGACGCTTTCTTTATGTATATCGACGATGGGTTGATAATGGATAAAAAGCTTATTCTCATTCATGTAAGAAGCGAGTACATCTTCTGTTGACTTGCGCTCTCGTTGTTGAGCAAGACTCATGAAAACACTCCTAATCGGTAGTCTACACTTACCTTAACAACCGTAAGATAAAAGAATCACCGGGTTGTGTTAAATTTGTGTAAAATCATGAGAGATTTTGTCAAATGAGGACAAAAGTGAACATGGTCTGTGACTTGGGCATATACATAAAATGATGACCGAATGGAAAAGGAGAGATCTTGATGGCAGAAGAAAAGCGACTTGCTAAGCAGCCTATGCTTTATATTGTCCAGCCTAAGGGCTTGAAACCAGCAGAAGTCCCCATGCAAACAAGCTTTCGAAGTCAGCGGCCTTCTAAAGCAGAAGAGAAGACAGAACAGCCGGCGGCAGAAGCTTCATCGAATGAGCGTGAAATACGGATGCGCAGACAAAACTCCCCTCACCGTCAAGAACTGGCTAAATTGAACAAATCCGAAGAGCCTGAGGCTGGTGGAGAGGAAAGGAATGCGGATCTTTCCGCTGTTCATTCAGAAGAAAAGGTGGAAAAGGATGCACCACGAGATCGAAGACAACGTTTCCATGATATGACACTGGAAGAAAAAGTTTTATATTTCTTCAATCTTTCCCCGCACGTGCCGAAAATGAAATGTGAAGTAACGACAGAAGAGGAAAATTACCGGGGGTACATTACGGATTATGTAGATGGTGTCGTGCACATGAAAGTTTTTCAACGTCCGTTTCAGCGGGAGGTAGTTTTTGAAGACATTAAAGATATTAGACTTCTAGGGTTTTAGTGAATGATAAAAAAACCGCGCATCCGTGCGCGGTTTTTTTATAAATCTTAAAGAGTTGCTGCTGCCGGTAGACATGTAACGTGGCAGAAGCAGTTCAAGTCTACTGTGATGCAGATTCCTGAAGCGCGGAGGTCTTTGCAGCTTTGATCAGCTGGTGATTTTGGATCGAAGTTTCTATGACGACGTGAACCTTCAACTTCGTCATCATCCTCGTCATCATCACGCCAGCGGTCAGCAAAAAGAAGTTCGAGGATGGCACAACCATCGTCATCTACAGATTTAACTCTGAAGAAGAAGCTTCCCTTCACTTTGCAATCGTCGCCACTTCGTTTTGAACCGTACCCTTTGAAAGGTGTGCATCCATCTTTACAGTAAAGGATGACAGGAACCGTGTCGAAGCCGGATCCTCCACCAGTGTCACCTAAAAGGTCTGCGATTGAACGCTCACAGCTTGTCGTGCAATCGTGCATGACATCATTCTGAGCATCGACGATATCTTTAAGGATATCAATCACACATGAACCTGAATCGAATCTTTTTCCACAGCTCATTTTTTAATTTCCCCTTTCCATACGCATTGACGTATTGTCTTTACTAGAATATGAAATGTGTCTGGGTCGGTGTGGGCATTTGTCTCTTTTCTCTTAATCCGGACTTTTTTTGTTGTTCATGGGCAGGAGACTATACCCAACTGGGGCAAACACCATAGATTAGAAGTGAATTCGAATAAGGAGTGAATGGAATGTCTGATAAAAAGAAGGTCATCCACGTGAAGGACCTCGTTATTAAAGCGGACAATGTTGTCATTGAACCACAACGCGATGACCGTCATGACCGAGACGACCGTGTCGATCCATTTTTTGGTGGACCGAGACGCCGTAGAGAAGAAGAGTCAAGAGAAGAAAGCAGTTCTAAAAACCGCCGTCATGATGATGAATCTTCCGATCGCCGTGGGGGATTTCGTTGGTTTTAAGAAAATAAAGAGTAAGCCACTACAACGATCGTAGTGGCTTTTTCTTCATGGGAGAGAGGTAGAAGAATGTTTACTTACATGGAAATCCTATTGCTGGCCCTTGCTACTTTCCGTCTGACCCGTCTCATTGTTAGAGATTATATTATGGAATGGATCCGCCGGCCTTTTATTGACGTCAAGGTGATCGAAAACGAGCATGGCATAGAAGAGGAATGGGTGGAGCCTAAGGGTTTTATCGGAGAAGGGTTAAGTTGTCAGTGGTGTGTCGGTGTGTGGTCTGCTTTAATTATGCTTTTCTTCTATATTATTGTTCCGTACGGAGAGTGGTTGGTCCTGTTACTGGCCCTTGCCGGATTACAATCCATCATCTATACATGGGTGGATCGACAATGACAGATAAAAAGGAAAAATCATTATTTGAAGTGTTAAAGGAAATTGATGTAGAAACGTCGAAAATGAATGGAATCATTAAACAGCCTGAAAAGAAATTCAATGAGTGGGAAAAAGACTTTCAGGCATGGGATCGTCGTTTCTCCAAGCGGATGACGGACATGGAAAAGTTTTTGACCAAACAGATGGGAAAGATGGAAAGTTTCTTTGAGTAGGAAAAAAGGGTATAGATAAACAAAGGAGGCGTCGCTATGGGATATATTCTGCCTGTGAATCATTATCAGTATCAGGATTATCAAATCAGAACGACCCAGCATGAACGTTCACCTTTTGTCCTTGAAAAAGTATTCAAAGCTGCGTTGGATAGTAATATGAAGCACAATCACCCTCATAAACAAGACCGTGTGGAAGACCAGCGGAGAAAATCGATTCAAATAACGAGGAATACCCATGCTGTGAACAGCGTCCACTCTACGTTTAAGAGAAGCGGTACAGAGAAGATTCTTTCCAATATAACAGGAAAAGGGCAGTACTTTAGCGAAACTGTATGAAAAAGCTAAAGGAGTCGTGGATATGTCTTTTCAACAGCTGGATGAATGTTGTTATTACTACCATAGTACGGTCAATATTGGATACGTACATCAAGGGGTGAACGGGGTACTCATCGATGCTGGAATCGATGCTTCATCCGTGAAAAAGGTGCTCAAGGAACTCGAGAAAAGAGAGCTTCCTTTGACGCACCTTTTTATTACCCATGCTCATGCGGATCATTATGGAGGGGCAAGGTTTGTTCAGGAAAACTACGAAGTCCATACCGTCGCTCCTGTGTTTGAAGAAGCCATTTTAAGAAATCCAGCTATGGAACCCCTTTATTTATTCGGAGGAAATGACCCGTTGCCAGAGCTACATAACAAATTTTTAGAAGGGCCATCTGTACGGGTGGATGAGGTCGTGGGAGAAGGGGAGATAGGGTTTGGTTCGTTAAGAGCGGAAGCTTACCATCTTCCTGGTCATAGTTATCATCAGTTAGCTTTGAAAGTCAATGGCATTCTCTTTGCGGCTGACAGTTATTTTAGTGTAGAGACACTGAAAAAACATAAAATTCCCTTTATGACAGATGTCAGTTTGGCGTTGGAGAGTTTGGACACCCTTTCTCAAATTCCATGCAGGGGGGCGGTACCCGGGCATGGTGAGTTTGAAGCTTCTCCATCCTTGACGATCCAAAACAACATGGATTACCATGAACAGCTGTCCGCGTGGCTGCACCAATACCTGGCCGAAGAAGGTCCAGCTGCGCATGAAGTGATCGTTAGGGCTATGTGTGAGCACTATAACGTTGAAGCTCAGGGTTTGTCCCAATGGCTGCTGTTCAGAACAGCGGTCACCGCTTACTTGATCGGATTAAAAAAAGCGGGCCTCGTTGAGGACCGCATTATGAACAATACGTGGAGCTTTCATATTACAGACCAATGACGAATAAGTCCGGTTCGCCTTCTTTGTGTTCGGCGTACATGACTTCAGCAGGATCATTATAACTTTGTGCTCTCAGTTGGTCATTCAGCCACTTCTCATCAAAACCTGCTTCTTGGAGGTTGTCCCAAATAATCTCTCCGTCACTGATGATGGTACGAGGGAGAGGGACGGGCTGTGGAGCTAAATTCATGTCGTTACGTGTGACATTTTGATACTGGGAGGACTTAAGGACAGAGATTGTCCCGTCTGTTTCAAGAACAGCGTATTGAACTTCCTGGATAGAAAAAACATCCTTGGAGCGTAACAAATGCTGGAGCTGGTTAAGGTCCAACTTATTCTTCTTAAGTTGATTACGATCAATCTTTCCTTTATATATGACGAGGGAGGGGCTTCCTTCCAATATCTTACGTGTCCCTTTAAACTTTTGGGTGATTACTTCCGTGGTAAAGATAAGAATAGTCCATAACAAGATGGCGAAACCGATATCAAGGATTCCGACTTCTTTATCGTATAAAGCATTACCGACGAGTTCGCCGAGGACAAGAGCAGAGATGAAGTCGAAGGCGGTAATTTGGGTGATTTGTGTTTTTCCGAGCACTTTTGTCATAACAAAAAGTGCAGCAAAACCAAAAAGTGTTTCCAAAGTAATTTGTAAGTACTCCATAGCGTTTCACGACCCTTATCTGTAGCCTATACGTTTCATTTTAGACAAAAGGACCTTAGGATAAACGAAAAAACTCCGGAATTCCGGAGTTTCTTTTATCATCGTTTTATAATTTTTTTACCATCGTAACGTGAGGGATCCCGGCATCTATGAAGGGATCTGAAATGGTAAGATACCCCAGAGACTCATAGAAAGCCTCTGCCTGGGTTTGGGCATTCAATTTGGCTTTGTCAAATGCATAGTCACGAATGACTTCTTCCATCGATTCAATGATCTGTTTACCGAGGGATCGACCTCGGTATTCCTTCATGACACAAATCCGTTCAAGTTTTCCAAATCCATGAACAAAGCGTAGTCGTGAAGCAGCGACCGGCTGGTTTCCCACATATCCAACAAAATGGATGGCAGTATCGTCAAATTCATCGATTTCTATTTCGAGGGGAACATGTTGTTCCTCTACAAAGACGACGCGTCTCACATAGAAAGCGTCGTCTTTTTGCTGTTTATTTCTAACTTTCACGATGTCCAAGGAGCGTCACCCTTTGCCAAGGCGGAATGTTTCATATACACTCCAAGCCCCATTTTCAAGCTGGTAAAGCAACTGGAAGCGATCCACTTTATCATTCAAGTCGAATTTCAGCATGCGGAGGCTGCCATATACATCAGAGAATTCTTCATCCGAAAGCTTCTGGGCAATTGTGATATGTGGAACAAAAGCAAAATCTTTTTCCTCTGGAAGTTCACCTGCATGCAGCTTATCATTCAATTCGAAAATTTCATCGGACGGTTCGATTTTTAAGTAAATCGTATTTGTGACCGGAGAAAAAGAGCTCACCTTATAAACACCATAGGAAAAAGGCTGCGTATTCTTAGCAATTTCGCTCAATTCAGGAATGATTTTATTCTCAATTTCTTCTTCTTCTGCTTCAAATGCTTCTTTCATCGTGATATGTGGGGGAATCAACGCATAGTGGGGATCATACCGCTTGCGGTAAGAATTCGCCACATCCTGTACTTTTTTTGATGGAAAAACTGCTATTCCGTATCTCATTGGACTAACCCTCCTGTTTCCTTCTATATATCGCTATTCCTTACCAAACATTTTCAATAAAGCACGTTCAAAATCCTTCTGCCATGTGCCCCATGTATGATTACCCTCTAATTCATGATACGTGTAGGCAAGAGGCTGGCGATTCAAGAATTCGCGCAGTTCGCGGTTAGGTTCAAGAAAATTCTTTCTTGCCCCTTCTGTTGTTTCGACATCTGTTTCTTCCAATCCAATGGTATGGTAAATGGTCAAGGAAGAAAAGTCTCTGGTGGATTGCACCACTTCTTTCACATGTTCATCCACATAAGGGCTCTGCATAATGACATTACCGAAGATATTCGGGAATTTAACCGCTGTCATCAATGCAAGTGTTCCTGCTAAAGAGTCACCGACAAGCGTGCGGCCGCGCCCCATACAGTACCCAGGCAATTCATCATCAAGGAAAGGGACAACTTCACGAATGAGGAAATTAACGTATTCCCCCTGTTTCTTTCCGTCTGGATGGTATTTGTCTTGGCGATCATATTTGTCATTATAATGGATGCCGATGAAAATGGTATTCTCAATCTTATCTTCTTTATGGAGTTTATCACTCAATGTGGCCGCGCGTCCCATCGAGTAATAATCGTTTCCATCCTGCATGATACAGAAATGGTATTTGTATAATGGAGAGAAATTTTTCGGGGTGTACACCCTCAGTGTCATTGTCTCCTCTAAGTATTGACTATCAATGGTGTATTCTGTCATGGATCCGTCTCTACCCATATTCCGACCACCTCCTCACAGCATGGAAAGTTCTTTTAGGCTTTCCCATTAAATTTTTCATGTAAACGTTCCACTATTTATTTTATCATATAATTGTCGAAAAAGTGGAAAAGATAATAGGTGGCATTTTCAGGTAAAATAGTTTCTACATTCATAAGACTTTATCACTAACTGGAAGGATTGCGAAGATTCTATTACAAGATGTTTCTGAGTTCTTTTTTTTAATCGTTAAGGGGGGGAGCGTTCAGAACGGTTTAGGGGATATAATTTTTTGCGAGGTTATTGACATTGATTGTATTTCGTAGTATATTATTTCTTGTCAGCAAGTGCAGAACTTTACATACGATTCCGTAGCTCAGCTGGGAGAGCGCCACCTTGACAGGGTGGAGGTCGTTGGTTCGAGCCCAATCGGAATCACTAATTAAAAAGAGAGCCTTCTATATGGAGGCTCTCTTTTTTCTATGGTACTATTTCATTTAAATCTGTGAACATCTTATCCTGTGAAGTGACGTCAGCATAAAAATGTTCACGGATCTTTTTTCCCTATGACTTTTGTAAGCTGAAATCTTCGTTACAAGCTTGTGCTAACTTTTCTACCTCGTTATTGAACCTCTTGAAATCGAGTTCATCCAATTCCTCAACTCTTACAGCATTGATGATTGTTTTTCCGAATGCCCAAACATCTTGTTGAACCGCTTGATCGTGCATAGCAGCAATTTTGTACAAAGATTCTACGACACTATTCATAACGGATATATCATGATAACCATAAATTTTTATTTGGTAAAAGCTCTTATACAGATACTCTTCAAAGGATTTTGGCTGTGCGATTAGACGAAGGTCCTCATCAGCATCAATGTAGTATCGGATTGGTTCATACACAGATGCCAGCTCTATGAGCAATGACCCAATCCGGTTAATACAGTTGGTCGCTGTATGAGGATCATTCATGCTTGGTGAAATGGCTCTGACTGCAATCTCCACAAGCTTTTGTACAGAAAATTCGACATCCTGAGTATCAATCCGTTCATTCCCAATTAGAACTAGCGCGGCACACTCCTGAGGGTTTTTAAGTTCACTGTCCGTATCTCGCCAATAATAAAAGAGGGGCATTCCTTTTTGGATGTAGTCTCCCATTAAAAAATTCGTCTCAAGTATGAGTGTGTGATCTTTTGCCCACTTAATAAGAGAGCCGTACTGGACATTTTGAACGTAGCCGGATTTCTCAGCCTGGATGATTTGAGCTTTTGACTGGTCTAATGATTTTAGTTCGTTGTCATCCCACTCGGTCGCTGTTAGATAATTTTTTTCTTCAAATGTTTTTGCAATGAGTGCGGAGGTGCTTTTTCTTATTGAACCAATTAAGTTGTTCACTTTTAGGAACCGTGATGAATGGTGGATGAACAGGATGAAAAATGCCAAACAAATAATTGAGACGACTACCGTGAAGAGGGGGCTGACCAACCCTAAGCCCGGTTCTTTTCCTAATAGAAACAGGTTGATAAGAGAAAAAATAAATCCAAAAGAAAACACACCCAGCACATGTTGAGTCACGCGACTCTTCATAAAGTCCTGAAGGGTACGTGGGGAGAATTGTGTTGTGTACGTTGTCAGTACAACCATGATGGTCGAAAAGCTGATGGTTGTCATCGTTAAGATAGAAGTCACCATTGAGCCGTATAATGTTTGAGCAACCGAAGACTTCGTCAAAAAGAGAGAAGGGATGTTGTTTTTGTATTCCGATATGATCCATTGATCGATGAGAGCGGTTATCGCTACTGCAATGATTGATAGGATACTGTATATCGTTGGGAGAAACCAAAAACTATCTCTGAGATTGATCCAAACCTTTCCTTTGTTCATTGAAAGACCTACTTCCTCGTTTAGGGTATGATTCTTAGTATGACCGATTATGGCAAGGATAAAAAGAAGCTTTTACATGAACTTAAAAAACTCTTAAAATTTTATTGACACTTCATTTGTTCCGTAGTATATTATTATTTGTCAGCAAAACAGCCGACAAATTTCTACATAGGATTCCGTAGCTCAGCTGGGAGAGCGCCACCTTGACAGGGTGGAGGTCGTTGGTTCGAGCCCAATCGGAATCATCCATACTAAGTGCCGGAATGGCGCAGTTTCTCATCCAGGGAGAGGCTGCGTCATTTCTTTTTTTATTTATAGATATATCTAGTTTTTCTCAAAAGAAAAGAGACAGATGAGTGCTGTCTCTTTAAAAATATCGAATGTTATGATACTTCCTTGAAGTTAATGGAAATGATTCGGTCTGTCGCTGGATTATAGATGACCGTTCCTTCAATGCTCATGGTTTCCTGAGGGGATTCCATAACAAACTTGTAAACTTCTTTTACGTTACCGTTCTGCTGGGTTTGGCTTACTTTACTATAGTCTGTGGCATTATAATTCGGATAGGCCGACTGAGCGATCTCTAAAAGATATTTCCCCCACTTTTCTTCCTCTAATTGAGGGTTCGGTGTGATTTCTACATTGATGACACCAAGATCTACACTTGCACCTAACGTTTCAAAGGCTTTTTTGTGAAGGTTGATTTTATTTTCTGGATAGTTAGGGACTTGATCGACGACCGTGACTAAAACCACCCGTTGATTGGCTGTGTTTTTCACTTTGATCGTCTGCCCGCATTGGTAAGGTGAATTTTGACCAACTGCAGCCGTCATGTATCGGTTATTCGACCATGGAATTCCACATTTGGTCACTTCTCCGCCTTCTGTCCAGGTTGCCTGGCCGCGCACCGTCTGCCTTACATCATAGCCGTAGTAGTTGGCGTATGTTTCATAGGATTGAGGATAGGCATAACGAGAATAAGGGTAGTAAGGATTTGGTCCATAGGAATAGCCATAACCATAAGGGACATGATTAAAATTGGAGTACATTCATTTTCCCCCTGTCTTTACTTTATATCCTCAATAGCCTATGTCATTTTTGACTGGTGTGTGACCGTCCATTATGTACTCCTGTTTTCCATGAAAATCGTCTGATAATGAAGGGGAGGTTAATCAACGAGGACTAACCAGTGATCATCTTTTAATGCGTCAGGTGGATACCTGAAAATGTTCTTATATACAGCCTTCATTTCATCGTACAGTTTTTTTGAATGGATGGTTCTCAAGTATCTGTCCGGATTGTCTTTGAAAGATTGGAGCTTATGTAAATCCAGACTGATTTTATAGGAGTAAAAGCGTTCAGAAGACCGTAGGAATGACTTTTCTGTTGGTTCCACATCATTTTGGGCAAGTGGTTGTTTGCTATGGATTCTTATTCTTTTTGAGGTTTTGTTATCTTCCTCAAATTCCTCACTTACGTCGAAAAATTTCCTGTAGGGCGCTACCGAATCACTGTCAATATAACTGGTACGGAAACTGAACTCGACAGCTCCATGCTCTCCAGATACGACACAAAAAGCGAGATATGTACACTTTTCTGCGATTCCTCGTTCGATCTCTTCCTTGTTACTAAAGCAGTGACAAAAGCTTTTGTTCATGAGTGCACACCCTTTATCAAGTAGATTTTTACTATTATATCATGCTTAACCAATGATTCGGCGACAAATAAACTTCCGACAATCGACCTGATCCTATTGTCTTAAATTGTAAATTTACGCTAGATTTACAGTTTATTAATTAATGTCTCATAATCTCCAAGTAATATGCTTACTGCATTGACATATTACGAGGAGGAATTAAGTTGTTCAGCAAAAAGTATATGAAAAAATTATTGCCTGTGGCTCTATCCACGTCTTTGATTCTTGGAGGATCCGCTTTTACCTTTAACGATGAAGTTCATGCAAAATCTAAAGATGATAAAGGAAAGGTAGAGAACATTATTTTTCTAATTGGCGATGGGATGGGGCCTAACTATACATCCGCTTACCGTTACTTCAAGGATGACCCTTCTACTCCTTATACGGAAAACACGGCGTTCGATGAGCATTTAATCGGCATGCAGGAGACCTATTCCTGGGATCCGGAAGAGAGTATTACAGATTCCGCTGCCGCTGCAACTTCAATGGCAGCCGGAATTAAAACCTACAACAATGCAATCGCAGTGGACATGGAGAAGAATGAAGTGAAAACTGCTCTAGAGTTGGCGAAGGAAAAAGGAAAAGCAACCGGTCTTGTAGCGACATCTCAAGTCAATCATGCTACACCTGCCTCATTCGGTGCCCATGATGAATCCCGTCATAATTACAATGATATCGCTGATGATTACTTTGATGAAAAAGTGAAAGGGGAACATAAAATTGATGTATTGCTTGGGGGAGGTACTTCATATTTCAAAAGGGAGGACCGCGACCTGACCAATGACTTCCAGAAAGATGGATACAGCTACGTGGAATCTCGTGAGGAACTAATGGAAGATTCCAATGAACAAATCGTTGGTTTATTCGCTCCTAAAGGGATGGACAAGATGATTGACCGTTCTTCCGATGCTCCTTCCTTAAAGGAAATGACTTCTTCCGCCTTGGACAGGCTGAGCAAGGACAAAGATGGTTTCTTCCTGATGGTGGAAGGCAGTCAGATCGACTGGGCGGGTCATGATAATGATGTAGTGGCGGCTATGAGCGATATGCAGGACTTTGAAGCGGCTTATGAAGAAGCCATTGAGTTTGCGAAGAACAATAAGAATACCTTAGTTGTTACGACAGCCGACCACTCTACAGGTGGAATGACGATGGGACGGGATGGAGAATATCAGTGGAATCCTGAACCTTTGAAAGCTGCGAAACGTACACCTGACTTTATGGCTTCAGAGATTGCTGAAGGGGCAGGGGTTGATGAAACGTTAGAGCAGTATATCGACCTTGAATTAACAGACGGTGAAGTTCAATCCGTCAAAGATGCAGCAGAAAATGGATCAGTCACGGAGATTGATAATGCGATTGAGCACATTTTCGATATTCGTTCCGGTACCGGTTGGACAACAGGCGGCCACACAGGTGAAGATGTAATTGTTTACGGTTATGGGCCTCAGTCTCAACAATTCGCAGGACTGCATGATAACCATGAGGTTGGACAAAAGGTCATGAACTTGATGGAGAATGGAAAGATGAAAAAGCAGGCACATAAATAAAAGAAAAAGCTTCCCTTCCTTAGGGAGGCTTTTTTAGAAAAGGAGAGATAAACGTTGAAACGTTTGCTGCTATTATTGAGTTTAACCATTTCCATTATTCTCACGGGGTGTTCCAACCAAGTGGCTGGAGAAGGGAATGAGTCGGAGAATCAACCTCCATTATTTGAAATCCCAGAACAAACAAAATATAAAAACAACCCCCAAGCGCCTGATGATCAGGATTTAAAGGAAGCAGGGGACCAGATAGAAGATATGGATGGTCAGTTAACTCTTAAAGCTATGAAGGAGATGGAGAAGTATAGCGAAGTTGGACCGGTCCAAATGGCGGTAAAGGACGTGAAAGTGCTCAATTATTCTCCTTCGCCTGACTTAGTGGATTATTTCCACGCCTATACTCATAATGAAACAAATTTTAATTATATTAAGTTTACTGTTGCTATAAAAAATACGGGAGATCAGAAAGTGAACTTAGCGCCTGTGGAAGTCTTGAAGACGAATACGGCGGAGAAGTTGGGGTTCAATGACGATTTTTATTTGGAAAAACTGAAAGGAGAGTACGAGCCAGGCGAAACAAGAGTAGGGCAAATGGGATTCGTCCTCGAACAGGATTGGGAAGAATTAGAGACTGTGACGATTGAGACCAGTGATGTTTTGGATGAGGAAGGGAACGCGTTGGCAGAAGGAGAAAAAATAGAAGTAGAATGGAAATAACCATTTACGTTCGACGGACAATAAAATAGTAGAAATAAGCGGCCCTTCATCTTCTTAAGGTGGAGGGGCCGCTTATTTTTGTTGTTCATCATGTGTTACCCGTTCACAGGTATTCCACCATTCACGTGGATCATTTGACCTGTCACGTAGCTGGAATCTTTGCTTGCTAAATAGACATATGCAGGAGCGAGCTCATACGGCTGTCCCGGACGCCCCATGGGATTCGTAGAACCGAATTCCGCCACTTTTTGTTTATCAAAACTTGCAGGGATCAATGGTGTCCAAATGGGTCCAGGGGCAACGCCGTTCACACGGATGCCTTTACTTACTAAGGACTTGGCGAGAGAACGTGTGAACGTGGTAATGGCTCCTTTGGTTGAAGAATAGTCGATCAATTGCTCATTCCCCTCATAAGCGGTAACCGAAGAGGTGTTAATGATGGTGCTTCCTTTTTGCAGGTGAGGGATAATCGCTTTAGCCATATATACATAAGAAAAGAAATTCACCCGAAAGGTCTTCTCAAGCTGCTGATTCGTAACAGCCAAGAGGTCTTTTTGCGGGAATTGCATCGCTGCATTGTTTACGAGCACATCAATCTTTCCGAAGTCTGCTTTGATGCGCTGGACGGTTTCTTCACAGAATGCTGGACTTCCGATCTCTCCATTATATAGGCGGCATGTTCGACCTTCCGCTTCGATCAACTGTTTCGTCTTCTCAGCATCTTCCTGTTCGTTGAGGAATAAGACAGCAATGTCGGCACCTTCCTTAGCGAAGTACAAGCTGACTGCACGCCCAATACCACTGTCTCCTCCAGTGATTACAGCCACTTTTCCCTTTAACTTTTCACTTCCTTTATAATTTGGATCCACATATTCCGGGAGCGGATTCATTTTATGTTCAAAACCCGGCTGCCGTTCCTGGTGCTGCTTCGGCTGAATTTCCTTCTTTTGATTGCTCATCAGAACCCTCCTATATGTAAAATACTGGATGACCTGGTCACCCAATATTAGGATGCCCAGGTCATCCAGTATTATCCAAATATTAGATATCCCTCGGCAAAAGGTCATTGTGTCAAAATGGGAGGTTTTTGATTTGACACTTCGTCCATTGATGTAGAAATTTTCTGAATTTATAATATATTTGAAGGGTGTAAAGGAACAGAATCTACGAGTAGAGGTGAAAAAATGGAGACAACTTTCTCAAAAAAGAATCAGGTAACGATCAAGAACTTCATTGGCGGCGAGTGGGTTTCGTCGGTAAGCGGGCAAGTGGAGGACGTACCCAATCCTGCGACAGGAGAGATCATTGCCCAAGTTCCCATTTCATCAAAAGAGGATGTAGATAAAGCGGTCCAATCAGCTAGAGAAGCATACAAAACGTGGAAAAAAGTGCCGGTGCCGAAACGGGCAAGAGTGATGTTTAAGTATCACCAGTTGCTCGTAGAAAATCGTGAGGAGTTAGCAAAGGCACTCACACAGGAAAATGGAAAAACGATGAAAGATGCGACAGGTGAAGTGCAGCGCGGCATTGAATGTGTGGAATTCGCAGCTGGTGCACCAAGTCTTATGATGGGCGACGTTCTTCCAGATATTGCGGAAGGAATCGACTCTGGAATGTACCGCTATCCGGTAGGGGTCGTCGGTGGAATTACACCATTCAACTTCCCAATGATGGTGCCGTTATGGATGTTCCCGCTCGCGATCGTTTGTGGCAATACATTTGTATTGAAACCGTCCGAACGTACTCCAATCCTTGCGAAGATGCTCGTCGAGTTGATTCATGAAGCGGGTCTTCCGAAGGGTGTACTCAACGTTGTTAATGGTGCCCATGATGTTGTAAACGGATTACTTGAGCATGACGAAGTTGACGCCATCTCATTCGTTGGATCTCAGCCTGTTGCGGAATATGTGTACAAAACGGCCGCTAACCACGGCAAGAGAGTTCAAGCACTTGCTGGAGCAAAGAACCACTCCATCGTTCTCCCTGACTGTAACTTAGACAAGTCGGTAGAAGGTATCATCAATGCGGCTTTCGGAAGCGCAGGAGAGCGTTGCATGGCTTGTTCTGTTGTTGTAGCGGTAGGTGATGTAGCTGACGACCTTGTCGCCAAATTAAAAGAAGCCGCTGACCAGTTAAATGTAGGAAATGGTTTAGATCAGGAAACCAATCTCGGACCATTGATTCGTGACTCCCACCGCGAGCGTGTTCTCGGCTATATCGAAGCCGGGGAACAGGATAATGCGAAGCTCGTACGTGATGGTCGAGTAGAACTTCGAGAGAATGAGTCCGGTTATTTCCTTGGTGCGACGATTTTTGATTACGTCACCGATGAAATGAAGATCTGGAAAGATGAGATTTTTGCTCCTGTTCTTAGTATTGTTCGTGCCGATTCACTTGACGAAGCGATCGAAACGGCCAACAAATCTGAATTCGCCAATGGTGCTGTTATTTACACATCAAGCGGAAAAGCCGTTCAACAGTTCAGAGAAGAGATGGATGCCGGAATGCTTGGTGTCAACGTCAACGTTCCTGCCCCAATGGCGTTCTTCCCGTTCTCTGGAAATAAGAAGTCCTTCTATGGCGATCTCCATGCCAATGGTAAGGATGGACTGAACTTCTATACGAAGCGTAAAATGCTGACCCAACGCTGGTATTAATTTTATGAGTGCGCGGAATTTACACATTTCGCGCACACTTCCCACCATTGGATCCACAAAATCCCTGCCAATCTTACAAAAAATCTAAACACTAAATGCAACATTTAACATTATGTATAATGGAATTTTTCAATTTTTAATGTAAAGTAAGAATAGTTATTTAAAAATTCAGTAAATAAAGAAAATTCAATAACAGGAGGTGAACGAAGAGAAGGAAATCATATTCTTGGGGATGTTGGTTTCGGTGTGACCGTACAACAAAAAAGGATTACATAAGGAGGAATTATAGTGTCTGATAAAGTCCAAATTGGTTTGATCCAGGCATCACATGATGTGGATGGAAGTGAGCCTGTAGAGGTTCATAAACAACATTCCATAGAAAAGCATATCAAACTTGTAAAAGAAGCAGCGGAAAAAGGGGCACAGATCATCTGCCTTCAGGAAATCTTCTATGGTCCATATTTTTGCTCGGAGCAAAACCCGAAGTGGTACGATTCCGCAGAAGAAATTCCAAATGGTCCAACGACGATACGTTTCCAGGAGCTTGCGAAGGAGTTAGGCGTCGTCATTGTTCTGCCTATCTATGAAAAAGAGGGAATTTCGACGTACTACAATACAGCGGCTGTCATCGATGCAGATGGCTCTTATCTAGGAAAATACCGCAAACACCATATTCCGCAAGTAGCTGTAGGGGACAAAGGGCACGGATTTTGGGAGAAATATTACTTCAAGCCAGGAAATCTAGGCTATCCAGTATTTGATACGGCCTTTGCCAAAGTCGGTGTTTATATCTGCTATGACCGCCACTTCCCTGAGGGTGCTAGATTACTAGGATTGAACGGCGCAGAAGTGGTGTTCAACCCATCAGCCACTGTAGCTGGACTTTCTGAGTATCTATGGAAACTTGAGCAGCCTGCTCATGCCGTAGCGAATGGGTATTACCTTGGCGCTATCAACCGTGTCGGTTATGAAGGGCCTTGGAACATGGGTGAATTTTATGGTCAATCTTATCTTGTCGACCCTCGTGGGAACTTCGTTGAAACCGCCAGCCGTGATCAAGACGAAGTCCTCGTTGCAGAAATGGACAAGAAGTTTATCCGTGAAGTACGTGACACATGGCAGTTCTACAGAGACCGCCGTCCCGAAACTTATGAAAACATGGTTGAGCTTCTCCCTTAAACCTTATCCATCAGACACAAAGTAGAAGTTCTGCATAGAGCAAAAGAAAATGAACCATTTTCTCTATGTGGAACTTTTTTATTAAGAGGCCTATCCAAGAGCCTCTCTTTCATTAAAGGAGGGAAACACCTTGACCCAGTTAAAGAGCAAAGGAATTTCATTAGAAAATTTGAAGGTGAACTTCGAGGAAGTCCATGACGGGCTGAATGCTCAGGAAGCGATGGAAGAATCGAACCGCTGTTTGTATTGTTACGATGCTCCTTGTATCCAGGCTTGCCCCACAGGCATCGATATTCCGAAATTCATTAAGAAAATCGCATCAGGGAACTTGAAAGGTTCTGCGACGACGATCATGTCGTCCAACCCTGTCGGTGCAACTTGCGCCCGTGTTTGTCCGACGGAAGAGTTATGCGAAGGTGCCTGTGTTTTAAACCATTCCACGGAACCGATCTTAATTGGAGATCTGCAACGATTTGCCACAGACTGGGCCATCAAAAACGAACAATTATTGTTCAAGCCTGGCAAGAAAAACGGGAAAAAAGTTGCGGTTGTCGGTGGAGGGCCTGCCGGGTTATCCGCAGCTAGGGAACTCGCCAGGTTCGGTTATGACGTAACAATATTTGAAGCCGAAGCTGAAGCGGGTGGTCTTGATACGTACGGGATCGTATCTTTCCGTCTCCCACAGGATATATCCCGTTGGGAAGTCGATCAAGTCGAGAAACTGGATGTTGAAATCCGAACCAAGACGCGTGTAGGCACTGATGTTTCTTTTGACGAGTTGACTAATAATTATGATTCGATTGTTTTGACGATCGGAATGGGGAATGTTCCGATGCTCGGCATTAATGGAGAGGATCTGGACGGAGTGCATGACGCGATTGATTTTGTGAAAAGTACGAAATCCGGACCGATCACCGACGAGCTCCTTGGGAAAAATGTCGTCGTTGTCGGCGCTGGTAACACAGCAATCGATGCAGCGACCTGTGCCGCTAGAAAAGGTGCTGGCGATGTAAAGATCGTCTATCGCCGGACAAGGAATGAAATGACCGCTTATGAGTTTGAATATGACTTCGCGAAGCAGGATGATGTAGAATTCAACTGGCTCACACAACCTGTTGAAATCATTGGTGATGAAAACGGGAAAGTCACTCATTTGAAATGCGTGAAGATGGCCCTCGGTGATCCGGATGCAGATGGACGACGCCGACCATCGCCTGTTGAAAACTCTGAATTTGTTATGGAAGTAGACGCTGTCATTAAAGCGATTGGACAAAGTCGTTATACCGATCTTATTGAAGGGTTTGGGCTGGATCATGAAGGTGGCGTGGTCACAGTAGATCCAGATACATTGCAGACATCGAACCCGAAAGTGTTTTCAGCGGGAGATGTCATTTTTGCCAAAGGTCAGGGAGAGGCGATGGTCGTGACAGCTGCACAGCAAGGAAAAGAGGCGGCGATGGCGATCCACAAACAACTGGCACCTGAACCGACGAACGCCTACAAATCTTTCAACAAGGAGGAACATACATGGCTGACTTAAGTTTGAATTTAGCAGGAATCAAGTCTCCGAATCCATACTGGCTCGCATCTGCACCTCCAACAAACTCGGGCTACCAGGTCCAGCGCGCATTTGAAGCGGGATGGGGTGGCGCCGTTTGGAAAACATTGGGTGAACCAATCTTGAATGTATCCTCCCGTTTTGCGGCCGTAGGATTTAATGGAAAACAAGTGGCCGGCTTCAATAACATTGAGCTGATCACAGACCGTCCATTGGAAGTGAACTTGAAAGAAATCTATGAAACGAAAAAAAGGTTTCCAGACCATGCGATTATCGCTTCGTTAATGGTTGAACCGACTCAGGAAAAATGGCATGAAATTGTCAAGCGTGTCGAAGATGTCGGGGTGGATGGGTTGGAGTTGAACTTCGGGTGTCCACACGGGATGGCGGAACGCGGCATGGGGGCAGCCTCCGGCCAGGTCCCGGAGCTTGTTGAGAAGCAGACGATGTGGGCGAAAGAAGTCGCGCAAACGCCTGTCATCGTAAAACTCACACCAAATATTACCGATATTACCTTCACAGCAGAAGCAGCTGTTAATGGTGGCGCGGATGCAGTCAGTATGATTAACACGATCAACAGTCTAGCTGGGGTTGATATCGATTCATGGGATACCATTCCTAACGTAGCTGGAAAAGGAGCCCACGGTGGATACTGTGGTCCTGCTGTTAAGCCAATTGCATTGAACATGGTGGCTGAATGTGCCCGTCATCCGAAAATCAATGTTCCGATTTCCGGAATGGGCGGAGTATCGAGCTGGAGAGAAGCGGTCGAGTTCATGCTGATGGGCGCAACAGGGGTCCAGGTCTGTACAGCTGCGATGCATCACGGATTCAGCATCATTGAGGATATGGTCGATGGCCTCGACAATTATCTCGATGAAAAAGGCATTGATTCTGTAATGGATCTTGTTGGGAAGTCTGTCGAGAAGTATAGCGACTGGGGTAATTTGGACCTCAATCACCAGGTTGTTGCTCAAATCAATAATGATGTGTGTATCAACTGTAATAAGTGTCATATCGCCTGTGAAGATACTTCTCACCAGTGTATCGACATGTTGAAGGATGCCGATGGGAACGACATTTTGAAAGTACGTGAAGAAGACTGTGTAGGGTGTAACCTCTGCAGCATCGTATGCCCAGTTGATGGCGCGATTGACATGGTTGAGTATGCGAATGGAAAGCCGCCGATGACATGGAATGAAAGACAAGCAGCGATTGGTGCCGCCTCTTCTTGTGATGTGAATTTAATCAAATAAATGGTATGGAGGGATAAGATGAAGAAAATTATCAAAAACGGAACGATTGTGACGGCTGCAGATACGTACAAAGCGGATATTCTTATCGAAAACGAGAAAATTGCCCTGATCGGTCAAGATTTGACCGATTCAGCAGCTGAAGTCGTAGATGCGGAAGGAAACTACATATTCCCTGGTGGGATAGACCCGCACACGCACCTTGAAATGCCTTTTGGTGGAACAGTCAGTAAGGATGATTTTGAAACAGGTACAATTGCGGCAGCGCACGGTGGAACGACCACAGTCATCGACTTCTGTCTGACAGACAAAGGAAAGCCGCTACAGAATTCGATCGATCAGTGGCACGCGAAATCTAAGGATAAATCAGTCATCGACTACAGCTTTCACCTAATGATTGGTGAAATGAACGATGATGTTCTTGAGCAGCTACCAAGTGTCATTGAGGACGAAGGGATTACCTCATTTAAGGTGTTCATGGCCTATAAAAATGTGTTCCAGGCAGATGACGGCACCCTTTTCCGTACATTAGAACAAGCGAAAAAACTGGGCGCATTAGTCATGGTTCACGCAGAGAATGGTGATGTGATCGATCATCTAGTCAATAAAGCATTGGAAGCTGGACAAACAGATCCGATCTACCATGCGTTGACGCGGCCTCCGGAAGTAGAGGGTGAAGCGACGGGGCGTGCAGCAGAATTGACGGGACTTGCTGATTCTCAGCTGTATGTCGTCCACGTGACTTGTGAACAAGCGGTCGAAGCGATTGCAAAAGCTCGTAAAAAGGGGTACAACGTCACAGGGGAAACCTGTCCGCAATACTTGGTTCTCGATCAAAGTTACTTAGAAAAGCCAGACTTCGAAGGTGCGAAATATGTGTGGTCTCCACCACTTCGTGAAAAGCACCACCAGGAAGTGTTATGGACCGCACTTAAGACAGGAGATCTGCAAACGCTTGGTTCAGACCAGTGCTCCTTTGACTTTAAAGGTCAAAAAGACTTAGGTAAAGGCGACTTCACGAAGATTCCGAATGGTGGTCCAATCATCGAAGATCGCGTCAGTATTCTTTTCTCTGAAGGGGTGAAGAAAGGAAGAATTACACTGAATGAATTCGTAGATATTACATCTACGAAAATTGCGAAGACATTCGGCTTGTTTCCTCAGAAAGGAACGATCTCGGTCGGCGCAGATGCGGATATCGTCATCTTCGACCCGACTGTAGAACGGACGATTTCTGTAGAAACGAGTCACATGGCTGCCGATTACAATCCTTTTGAAGGGATGAAAGTGACAGGGCAGCCGGTCAGTGTCCTCTCCCGTGGTGACTATGTCATTAAGAACAAAGAATTTGTCGGTAAACTCGGAAAAGGAAATTATTTGAAACGTTCCCGTTACGGGGAACTGACATCCTCCAAAGAAGAACTTTATCAAAAGTAACCTGTCCGTATGCCATATGAATGTAGGCTGCCTCGCTTCATAGAAAGCCAGGCAGCCTTTTAAAAAACAGGTATAGGTAGGAGGAGTCCAAAAGTATGGACAAAAAAACCAATCATTTAATGTCACCAGATTTAATGCCCATCCCCCACAATGAGAAAAAAATCAGCACCCTTGGTTTTTCATTCATGTGGGTCGGAATGGCTGTCGTACTGGCAGCTTTCGCTATAGGGGGAGCGGGTGTTCAGGAGATATCCTTGATCTGGGTCGTTCTTGGCACATTGTTGGGAACGATTCTAATCGGTCTTGCCATATCAGTCACGGCTGATATTGGAATTGAACACGGGATATCTTTCCCTGTTTACATGAGAGCCCCTTTTGGTACGATAGGTACCCATTTCCCATCTATCGTGCGTGGAGTGGCTGCATCCATGTGGTTCGGGATTAATACGTTCTTCGGTTCAACAGCTATCAACGGAATTTTAAACATCTTATTCGGTTTTGATAATTGGTTTGTTTGTTATATTCTTTTTGCTTTATTCCAATTATTCAACACGGCATTAGGAATCAAAGCGGTAGAAAAGTTCGCCGATCTGGCTGCCCCGATCATCATTTTGATTGGAGTATGGATGTATTTTACGCTTGCAGGAACAGCTTCTGAACAGGGGAAAGACATATGGAGCTGGGTGGAAAGCCCTGTAACCGGAGGAGCAGCTTTTACAGCTTTTGTGGTCGTCGTTGTTGGGAATATGGGATATTGGTCAACGCTCGCAGCTGATATAGCTTCCATCTCCCGTTTTATAAAAGCACCGAAACTGGAACGTAATTGGGTGAAAAGAAACAAAGGGGCTCTCGTAGGAAGCCTTGTAGCACTGCCTTTGACACAAACATTCATCGTGGTTCTTGGTGCCGTCTCTTACATTGCTGTCTCCAACTTTGACCCTGTCGTCGCTTTACAGGAATCAGCCAGTGGACTTGTTTTAGGGATCCTTTTATTGATGATCGTTCTTGCCCAGTGGTCAACAAACGTATCAGCAAACATCGTACCTGCGGCTACCATCTTTTCAAATGTCGGCGGACCGAAGCTGCCATTCTGGGCCGGCGTTTTTATTGCGGGTCTTGTAGGAACAGTCATTCAGCCCTGGAGTATTTTCAATTTATTGATTCCGGTATTATTGATTGCCGCAGCCATTCTCTCCGTTATCGTAGGCATCATTTTTGCGGATTACTATTTATTGAGAAAGCGGAGAATGAACGTCCACGATTTGTATAAACAAGGCGGGCAATTCCGTTACGACGGAGGGGTCAACTGGGCAGGCATCATTTCATGGGTCATTGGAAGTGCCTTCGCCTACACATTCTCTACCTATTCTTTCTTCGTCGGGTTTGGTGTTGGCGCGTTATGTTATTACTTATTAGCCAAGCATTGGTATTTCAAAAAGCATCCCCAGGCCGAAATCGATAACCCAAGTGACGATGAATACCTTGGCATTACCGTCGGTCGTGACTGGGTAATCGGAGAAAAATTCGTAGAAGAAAAGCTGGGGCGTAAGACAGGAACAGAAGGATCCACACAAAAAATGGATGCATAACAAGGAGGAATTCAAATGTCTGACCATCGCGAGTTTGAAGCAGAACGCGAAAAGATCGACTTTTTATTGGAACAGGGCTATGTCATTAGTGGAGTCACTGAAAATTTAAGTGGGGCATTCGTCGAGTTTCAATATAAAGGAAACGAATCTGATAAAAGTGAGAAGGAACGGCTGCACATCCTGCACCCGGATACGAGGAAGTATTTCTCTACCATTCTCGTCCAGCAACAAAAAAAACAGAGTGTGAAATAGAAGAAAGAGGATTGGCTCCCTGCCAATCCTCTTTCTTCTATTTCATCTACATCTTCCGTATAAGCTCCCGTTTGTGGAAGACTCGGTTTCGAGGCGATTGTGTGGTTCTAGGGGCTCCGGGAAAAGGTTCGCTTTCCATGGGGCGGGCGGTGAGCCTCCTCAGGCTCCGCCTTCCGGGGTCTCACCTGTCCCACACGTCCCATAGGAGTCTCACCGTTTCCCTCCGCCCCTTAACTTTATAAGTGTCTCGAAGCCACTTATGTTTTTCATACCTAAGAGATCCGCAAGCGTATATACTTGTTAAACAAGCATTCAGAGATCTTTTTAACTAGAGAGCAGCGGTTTTGGAAGTTCTTTTACCCAGTCTGTGGATTCCACTTCTCACAAACATACAAGCTGATTTCTCAGAAGTGGTTTCAAGACACTTATATCGCAAAGGGCGGAGGGGAATGGCGAGACTCCTGCGGGAAAAAGTGCAGGGTGAGACCCCACAGGACGCAGTCCGAGGAGGCTCACCGCGCTCCCGCGGAAAGCGAGCTATTCCCCGCAGCCCTATCCACTCAACAACAGTCTCGAAACTGAGTCTTACACAATTCTGCCAGTTTGTTGAATATCATTGAAGAGTAGGGTACGTGTTAGATTCACTAGGACTATTAAACTTTTTTGTAAGAAAATCTCACAATCTATTAGATTTTTCTGAAAAATTGTTGTACTTTAAAAGAGGGGTCATTCAATGAACGAACACATGTCGATTGAAAACATCCTGAAAAGGGACCACTTCGCTTCTGCAGAAGTAATTGCTGGTGGGAAAGGCGTCGACCGGCTGGTCAAATGGGTTCACGTTTATGAGATGATCGAAGTGAGAAAGAACTTAAAAGGTGGAGAGCTTGTCCTTTCGACAGGTTTTGGCTGGAAGGATGACCATGAGCTTTTTATCCACTTGTTAAAACAATTAATTGAAAAAGAAGTAGCCGGGATTTGTATCGAGATCGGGAGTTTCGTTGATTACATAAGCCAGGAAGCGATCGATTATGCGGAAGCTAACAATTTTCCGATCATCTTATTCCGGGAAGAAGTTTCTTTTGTGGAAATTACCCAAGATATACATGCGGATCTCATCAATCAGCAATACGAGTTTATTACGAATTTAGAAGATTATTCGCAGCGGCTGAATAAACGATTGTTATCGATTGATAACTATTTTGAGATCCTAAAAAATTTGCAGCAATATGTGAATTGCCAGCTCGTCTACATTGCCAAGGATCATACGGTCGTTACGATCCCAGCCTTGAGAGAGAAAGAACGCGAGCAAGTATTGATGGAGCTGAGCCGGCCGAATACCGGGTCGAGAAGAGTTTTAAAACAGCCGGTCCAAGTATTTGACCGGGAATTTGCGAATATTTACTTATTGTCCAATCGTAGAGAGTTCGGTGAATTCGAATCTTTATTATTGGACCGAACGGGGACTGCCCTGGCGCAATACTTGTTAAGAGAACTTTATACGGAAGAGAAAAGAAAAGCAAAAGAAACGGAATGGCTGACAGAGTGGTTGCAGGGAGAGCATGAAGAAGAAGAGATTCGTGACAGACTTGCCATTTACAAACTGGACAAAACCGTAAAAGGCGCCATTGTACTTACCATTAAGTTAAATATGGTGGACAGACAAAAATCCAATCCTGACGTCACTTATATGAATATGCTCATCCACAATATTTTTGACCAGAACGGGTATTATGTTTTTCCTGTAGAGAAGCGACATCAGCTTACTTTTATTCTTTTGAACAGAAAAGAAGAAGAAGATTGGAAGGAAAGGATCAAACGCGGGGTTGTAAGGCTGCAGAAAATCAGTCTACTGAATGATTCGAGTATTTCATCTTTTCAAATTGCAGGTGGTAAATACGTCAAGGAACTATCCAAGTTGCATGAAAGTTTTCAAACCGCCCAGGAGACCTTAACTTTACAGGAGAAGCTTCCAGAAAGTCAGTCCAAATTTTTTTACGATGACTTACACATGTACCGATTGATTTCACTCGTCCATCAGCACAGTAATCTTGATGGATTGGTCGAAGAGTACCTAGAACCGATTATCAAGTATGACGAAAAAAATAACACCAACCTCCTTGAGACATTAAGGGTCTATTTGGCGTGCAACGGATCCAAAAAAGAAACCGCTTCCAAAGTTTTTGTAGTGCGTCAAACGTTATATCATCGCCTTGAGAAGTTAGAAAAACTGCTGGGACCTGACTTTATGGAATGTGAAAAGCGGCAGGTCATCGAATTTGCGCTTCTCGCTCATGAATATCAAAGAGCCGTAACCTAACCACCATCCTTAACACTTATTCTTTTCTTCTGAATAAGTGTTTTTTATACCCCTTTTCCTACTAAAGCTTCCTTTAGTTGAAGACTGTCTCACCTTTCCCATACGTCCTTTTGGTTATCCGGTTGCGGCGCCTAGCGGCTAGTGAGACTTCCCTCGCTTCTGTACGATAAGTCAACATCGAATCGCTACGCTCTCCGTGTTTCCTTTATCTCCGCCAGCTCAGTCCAGTCCATACGCCGCTGATCGAGGCGCCTCCACACTTAAGGTAGGAGTCTCACCGTTTCCCTCCGCCCCTTTACCTTATAAGTGTCTCGAAACCACTTCTAAAAGGGGCAGCTTATATGGTTGAGGGAAGTGGATGATTAGAACACCTGTATTCATAAGTAAGGTTCCAATTCTTCTCCCATAGGCGGGCATATAGTGTGTTGTATCAAGCATTTGCGTATCCTAAACGTCAATTGGGGTAGAGTTTATATCATTAACTTCTCATAACCATACAAGCTTATTTTTTTATTAGTGGTTTCGAGAACCTTACTTTGTTAAGGGACGTAGGGGAATGACGAGACTTCTGCGGGAAAAAAGTGCAGGGTGAGACCCCACAGGACGCAGTCCGAGGAGGCTCACCGCGCTCCCGCGGAAAGCGAGTCATTCCCCGTACCCCCACCCACTCAATAAAAGTCTCGAAACTGAGTCCTCAAATATCCTGCCAGATCGTTGAATAGGGCTCTTGTCATTATGTGAAAGTGGGGAGATGACTGTTTGACATAATGTCTAATGAAAGCGTGACTCAAATGTTAGATAATTAAGATAATTCTAACAAAAGATCATTGAGGAGGAATCTCCGTTGACTAAAGCTGATGTAAAAAGTGAATTGCTTTCAAAAGACGAGAAGTACGTATGGCACTCCATGAAACCTTATAACCCTGTAGCAACAATGGTGGCGAAAAGTGCGAAAGGTTCCTGGATCACCGATATAGACGGTAACCGGTTCTTGGATGCGATGTCAGGATTATGGTGTGTGAACGTGGGATATGGAAGGGAAGAGCTTGCGAAAGCAGCTTATGAACAGATCAAGGATCTATCCTATATGCCGCTTACTCAAAGCCATGAAGCAGCAATTCAATTAGGAGAAAAAATCAATCAGTTACTTGGGGATGACTATGTTGTTTTTTTCTCAAACAGTGGATCGGAAGCGAATGAAGCGGCGTTTAAAATGGTACGTCAATATCATCAGCAGAAAGGAGACCATTACCGCACGAAGTTCATTTCAAGGTATCGAGCTTATCATGGAAATTCCACAAGCGCGTTAGCTGCCACGGGCCAAGCACAGAGGAAATATAAGTATGAACCACTTGGCCCCGGTTTTTTACATGTCGCCCCCCCTGATGAGTATCGGAATGAACATAGTGAAAAAGATCAATGGGGAGCAAAGGAAATTGATGATGTGATGACATGGGAATATAGTGAGTCGATTGCTGGAGTGATCATGGAGCCGATTATTACAGGTGGTGGTGTGATCGTACCGCCTGAGCAGTATATGAAAGAGGTTCAAGCGATTTGTGAAAAACACGGAGCCCTTATGATCGTGGATGAGGTGATTTGTGGTTTTGGACGCACAGGTAAGCCGTTCGGTTTTATGAACTATGGAGTAAAGCCTGATATCATTACGATGGCGAAAGGGATTACGAGTGCTTATCTTCCTCTTTCAGCAACAGCAGTCAAACGGGAAGTGTACGAAGCTTTTTGTGGAGACGACACGTATGACTTCTTCCGTCACATCAATACCTTCGGTGGTCATCCAGCAGCATGTGCGGTTGCCCTCAAGAATATTGAAATTATGGAAAGAGAAAACTTGTTTGACCGTTCGCGTGAATTAGGTGAGGCAGCAAGAAATGATTTGAACACGCGTCTTCAAAACCATAACCATGTGGGCAATGTAAGAGGGAAGGGTTTGCTCATCGGTATCGAGATGGTGGAAAGTAAAGAAACGAAGGACCCATTAGCTGTGGAGAAAGTTAATCAGATCATCGCCTTTTGTAAAAACAAAGGGATACTGATTGGCAAAAACGGGATGACAGTAGCTGGCTTCAATAATGTCATTACATTGTCCCCGCCTTTGTCTATTGAAGAAGAGGATTTGACTTTCTTGCTTGATACCGTGGTAGAGGCGATTCAGTCGATATGACCGTGATGGGAGGTTACCTGGAATGCAGATAGGGATACCGAAAGAGATTAAGAATAATGAAAACCGCGTGGCGATCACTCCTGCTGGTGCGGTCAATCTAATCAATGAAGGACATGAAGTCTTTTTAGAGTCGAAGGCCGGGGAACGTTCTGGATTTTCTGATCAGCAATATGAAGAAGTCGGAGTGAAAATAGTAGGTGCTGCTGCGGAGGCATGGGCCCAGCAAATGGTCTTGAAAGTCAAAGAGCCTTTGGCCGAGGAGTACGGTTACTTTTATGAGGGATTAATTTTATTCACGTACTTGCACCTTGCTGCAGATGAAGAATTGACAAAAGCACTGGCAGAGAAAAAAGTGGTCGCTATTGCTTATGAAACGGTTCAAGCGGAAAATGGATCTCTCCCTTTGCTTACACCCATGAGTGAAGTGGCTGGTAGGATGGCTACACAAAAAGGTGCGCAATATCTTGAGCGTACCCATGGCGGCAAAGGCATTTTACTTGGCGGAGTGCCGGGGGTGAAGCGTGGGAAAGTGGCGATCATCGGAGGCGGCGTTGTAGGGACGAACGCAGCAAAAATCGCCATCGGTTTAGGAGCAGATGTGACGATAATCGACCTCAGTCCAGATCGGCTCAGGCAGCTGGATGATATATTCGGTTCCTCCATTAATACGCTCATTTCGAATCCACTGAATTTGAGTGAAGCTGTAAGGGAGTCTGACTTGGTCATCGGTGCGGTTTTGATCCCAGGGGCAAAAGCTCCAAAACTTGTGACCGAAGAGATGGTGAAGTCAATGAGTCGGGGGAGTGTCATTGTAGATGTTGCAGTCGATCAGGGCGGCATCGTCGAAACAGTCGACCACGTCACAACACATGATGATCCGACCTATGTAAAATATGGGGTTGTCCACTATGCGGTAGGCAACATGCCTGGAGCTGTTCCGCAAACATCAACACTTGCACTGACGAATGTTACGATTCCTTATGCTGTTCAGATTGCTAACAAAGGCTTCCAAAAAGCATGCATGGAAAACGCCGCCTTACTGAAGGGGATCAATGTTGTGAATGGAAGTGTGACTTACTGTGAAGTTGCAGACGCTCACGGGCTGGATTATATAGAAGTTGAGAAAGCCATTGGTCCAAAATCATTTATTTCTTAAAAAGAGATCAGGTCTCGTTCCTTATTGAAGCGAGACCTTATTTGTTGGGCAGAAGTACTTAAACTTCTCCATCATGAATAACATGGAATAAGCTCGAATTCTCATTATAAAAGGAGATATATCCATGGATTTCATGATTGACTTCACCCCATATGCAGGACTTGCTGTATTGTTGTATGCGATGAGGCAGACCAAGCGTGTGCCAAATCGATACATCCCCATCATTGCTGTCGTTCTAGGAGTGGCTTTTTCTTATTGGCAGCAAGGCATTTCTCCATCATCAACGGTGGAAGGGTTGAAGTATGCTCTGCTTGGAATCGGTACCGTTGCAGGAGTTAAGTATTTTTTGGAGAAAAAAGAAGATGGCGGAAAGGACTGAGCAATATTAGCTTAGTCCTTTTTTGACTTAAAAATATAAAAAACAGATGACTACGATTAATAGGAAACGGTAGATGGCGAATGGAATTAATTTCACATGATTGATCAGTTTCAGAAAGAAACGGATCGATAAAAGAGCAAAAAGAAAAGCGCTTAGGAAGCCGACTGCAAAATAAGGAACAGCCGTCCATTGGAAATAGGTCAGGTTATTTATTATGGAGAGGCTACTTGCCCCCAGCATGATTGGAACAGCCATGATAAAAGTGAAATCTGCTGAAGCTCTGTGACTCAGTCCCATTAAAACCCCTGCAGAGATCGTAGCACCAGAACGGGAAAAACCAGGCCATAAGGATAAACATTGAAACATACCGATCGAGAAAGCTTGTCTATGACTGATTTGGTCAACACTTTTCTTCCATTCTTTAGGTTGATGCAAATCAGCCGCTATCATAAACACAGCTCCTGCTCCCAATCCGATTAAAACGGTTTCGAGAGTGAACAAATGCTCATCTATGAAATCTTCAAAAAGGAACCCTAAAAGGGCGGCAGGCAGAAGCCCTGTGAGGATATGAGTCCATTTTAATCGGGCACGTTCACTTTTCTGTGAAGATAGCAATAGTTCTCTAAACCGATCCCGGAAAATGACAATGACGGCCAGAATAGATCCCAGCTGAATGAACACTTTAAACGTATTTGCAACATAGTCTCCTAGGAACAAGTCCGTCCTCAGCCACATTTCATCAACAAGTATCATGTGCCCGGTTGAAGAAACGGGTGCAAACTCTGTCAAACCTTCAAACATGCCAAGAATCACGACTTTGAGGAACTCTATCATCTCCATAAACGAATACCTTTCGCTTTACGCATCCACCAGATGGTAAGGAAAGCAACAACGGCGATAATGACATACGTCCATAGGGAGTACACTTTCATATAGTGCAGAATATCGCGCCAGGAATCTCCGAGGATGGCACCTGTGTAGATCAGGGCGGTATTCCAAATTAAACTTCCCGAAAAGGTAAGAAAAAGAAAAGGAACGATGGAGAAACGGGCCATTCCTGCAGGTATGGAAATGAAACTTCTGACAAGAGGAAGCATGCGGCAAAAAAAGATGGCCCAATACCCATATGACTCAAACCAATGGAAAGCTTTGTTCACATCTGCTTTCGTAAGGCGCAGATATTTTCCATGACGTTCCACCCACTCTTCCAGTTTGTCTCTGCTGATGGACATCCCGATTCCATACAATAGAAGAGATCCGGTCAAAGAACCCGAAGTCGCATAAAGGATGACACCTGTGATTGTTAAATCCGTGCTTACCGTCATAAACCCACTAAGCGGCAGAACAATTTCAGATGGAATAGGGGGAAAGAGGTTTTCAATCGCCATCAATGCATAAACCCCCAGATACCCAAACTGTTCCATCATCCAAATGATCCATTCTTCCATAAACTTCTCCTCCAAAAGATGATCGATGTATTGTATCGAACAAGCTTCCAAAATAGAACCTGAAATCAGTTTGTGAAGATGTCTTTAAGCGTATCGGTATTCAACATACTCCAACTGAATTCAATGGAATAGGCCCTCCAGTCCGCACCTGAAAGCCATCCTGCCAAAAAAATGACTCCGAAAAACGAAGCGATCGTTATTGCTGAAATCAGATAATAGAGGGAGTCGCGATCTTCATGTTTTTTCAACGTTTTACCCCTTTCATTATTTACGAACAGACATTCCCTTGGTGATTGAGAATATTATAGCAGTTGGAAATACGAATAGATATCAAATATTAAATATTGAATGAACAGAATAAACCGTCTCTAGAGATAGGATAACTACACGACTGGAAACACTCGTTCGAAAAGACTGAGAGACGATCTGAAAATGATTACTTCCTTTACATGTTCACAAAGCGGTGTATAATAAAAGTGAGTAATCACTCACTTTGAGGAGGTTTAAAATGAATTCTATGGTTGAAATGAAGAGTGTCATTCATCGTTATGGTAGAGTCACCATCATTGATCAGGTGGATCTTTCCATACAGAAAGGTGAGATTTTTGGATTGTTGGGCCCTTCAGGAGCAGGGAAAACGACCCTTGTAAAGCTGATGGCAGGAATTCTACAACCTTCAGAAGGAACCATATCCCTTAATGGGGCCGATTTGCAGCATCTTTCGCAGATGAAAAAATTTGGGTTCATGGCCCAATCAGATGCACTGTATCAAGAGTTGACCGCATGGGAGAATCTAGACTTTTTCGCCTCTATTTATAACCTATCGAGAAAGAAGAGAAGGAAAAGAATCAGAGAAGTACTTGAAATGGTTAACTTATCCTCTTCTAAAGATCAACCCGTTGAAACCTTTTCTGGAGGTATGAAAAGGCGGTTGTCCTTGGCTGCAGCTCTTGTCCATGAACCGGAAATGATCATCCTTGATGAGCCTACAGTTGGCATCGACCCGGTTTTGCGGCAGTCGATTTGGAATGAACTTAATGATTTGAAAAACAAAGGTGTTACGATCATTGTTACCACGCATGTGATGGATGAGGCGGAGAAGTGTGATCGTCTCGCTCTGCTCCGAAAAGGAAGAATCATTGCCATGGATACTCCGGAAATGTTGAAGGACAAGGTGAATGTATCATCTATGGAAGACGTGTTTTTACATTACGGAGGTGAAACACAATGAATACTTTCCATGTCATGAAAAGAATCCTTCTCCAGTTCAGGCGGGATAAACGAAGTGTTGCCCTGATGGTGGTTGCCCCACTCCTTGTATTGTCGCTCATGTGGATGGTACTGGATCATGATGAATCCACCCTTAAATTAGGAGCCGTCGACGTTCCGGAATCCATGCTTAAGAAAATATCGTCTGAGACCCTTGTAGTTGAAACACTGTCTTCTTCTGAAGCGGAAGAACAGCTGGATGAGGGGGAGCTGGATGCTGTCTTGTATTTGGAGAATCAGGAAATATCCCTGCTTTTGGAGGGCAGTGATCCAAACACTGTAGGGGCCATCCAAAAAGAATTGCAATCTTTAAGGGCGAATCAGCAAAGTGCAATGGACGTTGAGTACTACCATGGGTCAGAGGATCTCGGGTTATTTGATTACGTAGGACCTGTACTCATTGGTTTTTTCGTTTTTTTCTTTGTATTTATTGTAGGCGGAGTTTCTTTTTTAAGAGAACGTACACAGGGCACACTGGAACGATTGTTGGCAACCCCAATCAAACGATCTGAAATCGTATTTGGTTATCTTGCAGGATTTGGAATGTTCACAATCCTCCAGTCACTCGTCATTGCATCCTTTTCCATTTACATTCTGGGGGTGTTTATGGAAGGGAATTTCTTTTACGTGCTCATTGTTACCATTTTACTTGCTCTAGCGGCTTTAAGCCTCGGTACATTGGTATCTGCATTTGCTAAGAATGAATTCCAGATGATTCAGTTCATTCCTTTGATCATTGTTCCTCAGGTGTTCTTCTCCGGTTTATTCCCGACAGAGGGACTAGGAACATGGGTACAGGTCATTGGAGAGATGATGCCTTTAACGTATGGTGCAGAAGCATTGAGAGGAATTATGCTGCGGGACGCTTCTTTTGCGGAAATCCAAATGGACGTGTATATTTTACTAGGGTTTACGGCTGTGTTCACGACATTGAATATATTCGCATTGAAGAAGCATCGGCGTTTATAATGGTAGAATGGACGCCTTAGGAGGATGGAAGAATGACTGACTTTAAAAAAATGGTGGAAACGTTAGAACAGACTACAGAAAAAGATCGAAAGTTGACACCGAAACAGGAACAAATATTAAAAGCTGCTGTAGAGATCTTTGCTGAAAAAGGGTACGCTTCTTCTTCCACCAGCGAAATTGCAGCAAAAGCGAATGTAGCTGAAGGGACGATTTTCCGTCATTATAAAACGAAGAAAGAGCTCTTGATCTCCATCGTGACCCCATTTATGACGCAGTTCACTTTGCCTTTTTTTGCTTCTCATTTCGCCAAAAAAGTTTTTGAGGAGCCTCCGGAGGGGTTTGAAAGTTTATTGCGGACTCTTTTGAAAAATAGATTTGAATTTGCCAAAGAGAACGCTCCTCTTTTGCGCATTGTGATTCAGGAAATGGCCTTTCACCCTGAGCTTAAGGAAAAATTTCAAGAAGTCTTCCTTGAAGAAATATTCCCGAAATTCGAGGGGGCACTGAATCAATTAAAAGAAAAAGAAAAACTTGTAGAAATGCCGAATACCTCCATCATACGTATGATTATCTCATCTGTAGTAGGGTTTCTGGTCACCCGTTTTATCATTGCACCTGATTTAAACTGGGATGACGATAAGGAAATCGATGATACGATTGACTTTATTATGCATGGATTAGCGCAGAAATGATGACAGGTCTATCCTATAAATGGATAGACCTGTTTTACTCTTAATAGTAGAAGAGGATTCCAAAAAAAGAGCGAACCATATAAGGTTCGCTGAAGAGGGGGATGGGTAGGGTTACTTAATTTTCCCTGCGTACAAACAACAGTCCGCCACTTAACAAAAACAGCCCCATCCCGAGTAACGCATATGTAGCATACGGCGTTGCGGTTTCTGGAAGCTCTCCGCCTTCTTCGTCAGATGACTCTTCTTGTGTTCCATTTTCTTCAGAATCATCCATAGCTTCTTCATCTGTGGCTTCTGAATCACCAGATCCATCTTCTGAAGAGCTGTTTCCTAAACTTTCACATGGTACACCATCTTTATCTCGATCCAATCTATCTGGATCGTTGTTTTCATCATATCCATTTTCTTCCCAATACTGCTCAGCTTCTGCTGTAGAATCAAAGTCACTGCAATCTTTGTCCCCGTCATGACTGTCTGCACTTATAACTCCAGCACTGCCAAAGGTTAAAGTCAGAGCAAACAGAATCGTTAAGAATTTTTTCATCGATGAAAAACTCCTTTTATATAGATTCCCATCACCCTTTGGATATTTTTGTATATTCTTCTATTTCCTATATTTATACATATAAAACCAATTTTTTCTTTTATATAAAGATAATTTCAGCAGTGGTAAGGAGACAGGGTTGAGATCAAGAGGTGGAAGGGGATATAGCAGCCATTAGAAGAAGCTATCTGAAAAAAAAAGCATGAGGCAGTAGCCTCATGCTTTTTAGTTTGTTTGCATCTTTTTCTTTTTGCGTGCTTTTTCTTTTTCAATCTGCTTACTGCGCAACTGTCCGCAGGCGGCATCGATGTCGGTACCGTGCTCCGTACGAACTCCGCATTTAATTCCACGGTCCATCAAGGTTTGATAGAACGTAAGAATCGCTTCTTTTTCACTTCGCTCATAAGGGTGGTCAGCGACAGGATTATAAGGGATCAAGTTGACGTAGGATAAGTGTCGTTTATCCTTCAACAAAGCCGCAAGCTCTTCCGCTTCTTTCTTATGGTCATTGACGTCCTTGAGTAGAATGTACTCGAAGGTGATCCGCCTGTTCGTCTTTTCAAGATAGTAATCAATGGCAGGCATCAATTTTTCGAGCGGATAGGCTCGGTTGATTTTCATGATTTGAGTACGCAGTTCATTATTTGGTGCGTGAATGGAAAGAGCCAGGTTAATCTGGATGCCTTCATCAGCGAACTCATACATTTTCGGCGCAATTCCACTTGTGGAAACGGTAATGTGACGCGCTCCGATGGACAGCCCTTTTTGATCGTTTACAACTTTTAGGAAGTCGATCAAGTTGTCGTAGTTATCGAACGGTTCTCCAATTCCCATGACTACAATGTGGCTTACACGTTCGTCGTTTCCTTGTTTATCCAGGTGTTGTTGGACTTGCATGATCTGCTCGACAATTTCACCGCTGGAAAGGTCACGGCTCTTACGCAGAATTCCACTGGCACAGAAGGAACAACCAATGTTGCAGCCGACCTGTGTCGTTACACACACGGACAACCCGTAATTGAAGCGCATGAGAACCGTCTCTATGACGTTCCCATCATCCAATTTAAATAGAAACTTGACGGTCCCGTCCTTTGATTCTTGTTTTATTTCTTCAGAAAGTGTCTCAATCGTAAAATGTTCTTTGAGAACATCGATGCATGATTGATTCACGTTTTTCATCTGTGAAAAGTCTGTCACACGCTTTTGGTAGAGCCAGTCCCATATTTGCTTGGAGCGGAACTTTTTCTCACCATGATCTATAAGCCAATCAGTCAGTTGGTCAAACGTCAATCCGTAAATGGATCGTTTCATAAATACGCTCCTCTTTAAAAAAAATCGCTATTTCTATCATACTCGAAATTGAGATGTTAAACAACAGTATGAGGAATGTTGAAATTTTACAAACATTTGAAGGGGAAGCACCCGAGGTTTTTCTTGAATGAGGATGAAATATCCAGAAGGTAAATGTATATATTGCGCAAGTGAGGGGGCGGACTTCTATACTTTCATGAGCGTATGACGATGAACCGAGCTCTACCAGTCAAAGGTCACCTCTCTAAGTCTATGGAAGCAATTTTCAGCGTTTACGTTATCTTTTTACGAAAAAGGGAAGGTGTTTTTTCAGAACTTTAATTCACACTCTAACGGGGGAACGCTTATGTTTACATTGAATGACATTCCTATGTTCATCATAAATTTTTTTCTGATTCTGCCTCTCGTCACACTGGTTCACGAAACGGGCCATGTCGTTGTCGCCCGTATTTTTGGGGGCAAAATACGCTACTGTATAGGCACAGGGAAACTGCTTTTCCATGTGGGGCCTTTGGAAGTGAGGCGTATGTACTTTATGGAGGGCTGGTGTCAGTATGAAAAGCTTTCTTATAACAAGACTTGGGCGCATGTGTCGATCTATCTTGCCGGAAGTCTATTTAATTTGGGTATCATCCTGATGTTGAATGTATTGATCACCCAGGAAGTCCTTCCTGTGGATTTATTTTTCTATCAGTATTCCTATTTCTCTGTGTATTTCATCTTCTTTTCACTGTTTCCTTATCGAAATGCTGACGGTAAGCCGAGTGATGGGATGGCGATCTATGATGTCATTCGTTATGGAAAAGCGGAAGATCCGATTGATTAATAGGAAGAGGGGAAAGCGAATGAGGCTTTCCCTTTCAGGTGGTCACTCATCTTCAATATCCAGAAGCATCGTACGGTTAAAGAATGCTCCTCGCTCTTTTCTGCGGTGTTGACGAATATGTTCAAGTTCTTCGATAGTGGCCCCGTGGGTATAAGATAAAGCGTGAATGACTTCCAGAAGGTCTGCAAGTTTCGTCAGGGAATCTTTATTTTCATCCATATTGAAATATTCTTCGACTTCATCTTTCAATTTGTGTTTCAATGAATCATCATACTCCTCTTTATTAAGGGTTCGAGTACGGATGTTTTTTCCCGAATCTCTTAATAAGTTAGGGATGTGATCTCGAACTAGTTTGTTGTGCTTTGTCAATGTTCCACTCTCCTTTCGGCTATACCCATACTTAACCGTTTCCGGGAAAAAGAAAACAATTAAATATCATGAACTAATTGATATAACAGATGGTGAGGAAAGGGTAAAAGTAAATGCAGACAAGAGGGGCTGCTTGTCTGCATCTTGAAAGAAATATTAATAGAACCGTTTTTCCCAGAAATCACTTTTCACATCTATGGCATTTCCGCTTATTTCTACATCATCAATGTAGAATAAAGGGAGTACACAGACTCTTCAAATCATTCCGGCGCTTATTTTTTTCCAATCGTTCTGTTACTGCAGGGCTCTCATCAGATGTAGGGCAGGATGATGGCGACTGTTTATCTATTTATGTCAGGATGTTCGATTGGTTTTGGGACATTTTACCCTAAATAACGCTGCAGAGTTTTATCCTTCTTTCTTTGAGGTATGTATTTATATATCAAATAAAGGAGGAATGAACATGAAAATGATTCGCTCGTTGATCCATACTATCGTAGATATTCTCTTATTCATTCCACGTACGATAGGAAGATTGATTAAGAGGATCGTATAATTCAAAAACATAAACTTGGCCGCTCTTTTAGAGAGGGGCCTTTTTTAATGATTACGAATGGTAGATGAATGAAGGTATGAAATGAGAATCCCTAAGGAAAGGAGGAGGGGATGTATGAAAGGGAAAGGGATTACTCTCGTTCTCTTCGGGGCTGCGAGCTTTGGATTCACACCGATTTTTGTGAAGACAGGTTTTTCTTTAGGGTACACGCTCGGGGAGCTGAACATAGTACAAATGGGGATCGCCGTTGTATTTTTATGGTTGATCAGCTTCTTCAAAAGGATTTCTTTGAGAGGAATGAGCAGAAAAGATTTTTTCAAAATCATGTTGACCGGCACATCCGTTGGTTTGACCAGTATCTTTTACTATGGTGCGATGCAGTATTTACCAGCATCGATTGCCATTATACTCTTATTTCAATTCGTCTGGATTGGGATGATTTACGAATGGATATTTACGAGAGTTATTCCTACAAGGATCAATTTCCTTTCTTTAGTTGTGACTCTTCTCGGGGTAGTATGCGCCTCTGGTGTGATAGGTGGAAGCTTTTTTAATCTTCCAATCGCAGGACTTTTGCTTGGACTGCTCTCCGGCTTTTCTTATGCAGGTTTTGTCTTTTTCAGCGGACAGGTCGCGACAAAAACCGACCCGATCGCAAGAAGTGCGCTGATGGTGACCGGGTCGCTGCTTCTTGTGTTGGTGGTTTTTGCTCAGGACCTCCCCACACTTCCTCTATTAGAGGAGGATTTGTGGATCATAGGTGCAGGAGTGGCTTTAGTAGGAGCGGTCATCCCTCCATTATTTTTTGCTCAGGGCGCTCCGTTGATTTCTGGAAGACTTGCGAATGTCTTGAGTTCTATTGAACTTCCAGTGGCCATCGTTTCAGCCATGATTATCCTTTCTGAATCGGTTTCCTTGATACAGTGGGTGGGGGTGACTTTGATCGTTACAGCAATTTTCATTAATGAGCTGGGAGGGTTATGGTTTAAAGATAAAGAGGAAAGAAAAAGCCAGACCTCTTAATTAAGAGGTCTGGCTTTGATTTACACGACAGCTTCCTGCTTTGAGGAATCCTCTTTTTTGTTTTTTACATATTGGAAAACAGAAATGGCTCCGAAGACGCCTAATCCAATAAGGGAGATGACGAGGTTCGGATAAACGAGCATCAGTCCACAAGCGACGAGTGCGATTCTTTCCACCCACGTGACTTTCGTGGCGAAGAATCCAATCAGTGCGGCACTGATGGCTGCCATTCCTAATAAGGCTGTGATGACACTGGTAGATAAGTTGAATGCATTGACGTCCCCCTGCAGTAATAAAATCGGGTTAGTGACGAACACATACGGGATGATAAACGCAGCTATTGCCAGTTTTACCGCGGTTACACCAGCTTTCATCGGATTGGCCCCGGCAATTCCTGCCCCTGCATAAGCAGCGAGACAAACCGGAGGGGTGATGTCTGCGACAATTCCGAAATAGAAGACGAACATGTGAACAGCAATAACCGGAACATCAAATGCTAATAAGGCTGGAGCCGCCATCGTAGCGGTTACAACATAGTTGGCTGTTGTAGGGAGCCCCATCCCTAAAATAATACAGGCAATCATTGTGAAGAACATGACAAGGAAAAACTGCCCCTGAGCAAGATCGATAATTCCTCCGGCAATTTTAGGCCCGAGGCCTGTCGTCGTTACTGTCCCGGCAATGATTCCTGCAGTCGCACAGGCAGCAATGACGGGGAGGGCGACGCGGGCTCCTTCTTCAAGCAATTTGATGATCCCTTTTAAAGACATGCGTGTTTCTTTACGGAAAAAACTGATAACAAAAGCTGTCACGATTGCAAATAAAGCGGCATACGTCGGAGTCCGTCCTGCAAGGAGGAATCCGATAATGATGACGAGCGGAAGGAACAAGTCCAGTCGTTTGATTAGTTTATTCGTTTTAGGAAGTTCTTCTTTTGAAAGTCCACGGATGTTTTGTTTTCTTGCTTCAAAATGTGTACCTAAAAAGACTCCTGAAAAGTACAAAAGAGCGGGAACAATCGCAATGACGATGATTTCGTTATAAGGGATTCCTGTATAAGATGCCATGATGAATGCTGCGGCGCCCATGATCGGAGGCATAAGCTGCCCGCCGGTGGATGCAGAAGCTTCAGAGGCTGCGGCAAAGTGAGGTTTAAACCCTGCATTTTTCATCATCGGAATGGTGAACGATCCAGAGCCCACAGTATTGGCGACAGAGCTCCCGCTTACCATTCCTTGAAGCCCGCTTGCGGCAACTGCAGCTTTGGCCGTTCCGCCCGTATATTTTCCTGTTAAACGAAGGGCAAGATCATTGAAAAACTGTCCAATGTTCGTTTTGACGAGAATGACTCCGAAGAAAAGGAATAGAAAAATATAGGTCGACGATATTTGAATCGGAATACCAAATATAGCACTGGAACTGAAAAACATCTTTGTTGCGAGCGTCGGCCAGTCATTACCTGCATGACCAATGATAGGAATGAAGTTTCCGAACATCCCATAAAGCAGGGCAACAATAGCTATGATGACAATTGGAAGTCCGACGACTCGCCTGGTTGCTTCAAGTAACAAAAGGATGCCGGCGGTTGCAACGAATTGATCCATATAGGTGAAGCCGAATATAATCGCATCATTGATGAGACGGTCATAATTTTGAATGATATAAAAGTTCGCATATAGAGCGATCGCAGCAAAGATAAAATCATACCATGGGATGCCGCGCTTGCCCGTCAAAGAAGATTTAATCGGATAGAGAAGGAAGACTAAGCAGAGCGCCGCTCCCAGGTGGATGGCACCCTGGATGAGTGAAACATATGCGCCACGATAAGCCGTATATAGCTGGAAAATAGTAAGTGCGCTGCCAAGAATCAATGTCACCCAACCCCAGGCTCCTAGGTTGGTTCGGAATGTGCTCTCTTTATCGTATTTTTTCATCATTTCCTGCTTGTCGACTTCCTTATTGTCTTTTTTTGTCACGCCTCTTACCTCCATTCTTTTTCATAAAACAGCGCTTTAAAGAACCGGACAAAAACAATGTCCGGTTCCATTCGCTGCCATTATTCTAAAATGCCTGCTTCTTTGAAATACTTTTCTGCTCCAGGGTGAAGCGGTAGCTCTTGTGCACCTGTCAAAGCACTATCCTGAGTGACCAGCTTCGCTTGAGCGATTGACATATCACCAGCATTTTCATAAAGTGTTTTTGTCATTTCATACGCTAAATCTTCACTGATCTGGCTTGTTGAACCGAGGAGAAGTGCCATTGCAGTAATGGTTTCAACAGGCTCTTCCTGCCACTCATACGTTCCTGGTTCGACCGTGTAGGCTTCATATTGACTGTTGGCAACAACTTCTTCTAAAGCGTCCCCTTCAATGTTCAGGAATTTTACTTCTCCTGTAGCCGCGTCTAGCTCATCCGTTGTTGAGGATGGAACCCCTACAACTGCGAAAGAGGCATCGATTGTATTGTTTTGAAGTTTACTCTTCGCGTCACCAAATCCTTCTTCGAACGCTTCATAGTCGCCTTCTTCAATGCCATAAGCGGAAAGAACCATCTCAGCAGCTTCACGAGTCGCTCCACCTGGAGGTCCGACCGCTACTTTTTTACCTTTAAGATCTTCTATGGACTCAATTCCTGTAGAATCCAGCGTGACTACTTGAAGCGCCTCTGGATAAAGGGAGCCGATGACACCTACATTTCCGACATCTTTTCCTTCAAATTCACCCATTCCTTCGACAGCATTAATCATTGTCGTATTCTGGGCAATCCCCAACTGGAAATCTCCGGATTGAATTTTGGCGATGTTTTCAACAGAAGCTCCAGATTCTACAGAACTAACGTCAAATCCCTCAGCGTCAATATTGTCTGCAAAAAGGTTCGCCATTTCTCCTCCAAGTGGATAGTAAACGCCTCCGACGCTACCTGTACCCATTGTAAGGTTTGTCATTTCTTCGCCACCATCACTTCCGCCGTCTTCTCCTGCAGAACCGCTTGTCCCGCTTTCACCACAAGCACTCAAGAATAAGCTTACTGTGAAGAGGAGAACGAACATCAGCCATGAATACTTTTTCATTTGAAGACCCCCTATTATGAAATTGGATTAATTTAAAAGGAGTAAATTCCTCCATTTAAATCAAAAAGTTCCTTATATTTACATGATTTTACCTTGTTTATGGATGAATTACAATAATATTACAAAAATTAAGACGATTGAAGGGCGGGGGATATAAAAAGAAGAGGATCTCCGGGTAGGAGACCCTCTTCAAACGATCACAGAGGAAAGAAAACTTCACTTGGATCGACCATTTTTATTTACTTACAAACTTTCACAAACGAGACCATCCTGATCATGTCCATCTAATCGGTGTGGGTCCTGGTCGGGCCCTCCTGCTGCTTCATAAAAGGCTTGTGCTTCTTCTTGAGAAGAAAAGTCACCACAGTCCCTGTCTGGTCCTTGAGGATCATAAGGAAGACTACCTTCATAGGGGGAGGGAGCTGGTATTTCCTCCTCTTTTGATGAACTGTCTTGCTGGAACCCCTCATCCGTAACGTAACCCTCCATGCTCCAAATCCCTTTCCCTTGTTGTTTGGCACGAGTCTCTGCGTTTTTCATAGAGGCTGAAAGAGCGTAGGGTGGATCATATTCGTATGCATATCGGGCAAGTCCTTTTTCCAGTAAATGCTGGTTGAAATTCTCTCCGTTAACCCAAACATAACCAAGAAGCCGGTCATAATGATCACGCTTCGGGCCGTCATATTCGAAACGTATTTCTTTTCCCGACAACTTTTCCTTTGCAAAGTTACTTGCCTCAGGTCCAAAGGGCTGCACAGGCTTGTCGGGATGAACGGTTTCGGGCGTGTCGACAAGTAACAAACGGACGCGCTCTTCTCTGCCGTCGATCATAATATCGATGGTGTCTCCGTCCACGACGTTCGTAACCGTAGCATCAACATCTCCTGGCTGTTTACCTTCGTCAGAAGTCTTTGAATCCTTTTCTGGGAGAGCTTCCTCCTCTTTTTCCAAGGGGGCACTTGCTTCGGAATTTTGTGATTGTTGGGTTTGACTTTCAGACTCTTCTTCTACTGGCTGGGTTTCGGTACAACCGGTAAGTAAAAAAATGGATAGAACCAGCAACACGGTGTGACCAAGAAAAGGTCGTATCCATGAGGACATGGACATCCCTCCTTCCTTTTCTAACCATAGAATGGAGACAGGGTGGAAAAATAAAAAACGCAGAAATCCAAATCCTCCATTCAGATTTCGTGCGTTTTCATCATTGTCCCAACCTTTCAATTGCTATCTTTATTCTACTAGCCGCTATTTCCATTGGCAAACGTACCAAGTAGGCGTACTCTCTATAAACACACGCTGTGGTATATGATAGAATAAAAAGTACAAAGATTGACAAAACCCCTTGCTTTTCGAGACACTATTAATAATAAGGAAATAGGGAGAGATACATATGGCATTTGTCATTACACAACCGTGCCAGGGAGAACAAGCCGGGGAATGCGTAGACGTTTGTCCTGTCGATTGTATTGAAAAAGGGGAAGACCAGTATTACATCAACCCTGATATCTGCATAGACTGCGGTGCGTGTGTATCGGTTTGTCCGGTAGATGCGATTGTCGAAGAGTATGAGCTGATGCCTGAGGAAGAGCCGTATTTAGAAAAAGCGGAGAAGTTCTTCGGCAACATATAAAGAAAAAACGTCCATCCCATGGGCGTTTTTTTATTTGTGTTATTATTCATTGCTTTCCCCACAGCCCCACCCACTTAACAAAAGTCTCGAAACTGAGTCTTCGAGTAAAAGGAACTTTTGTAAAAAAAAGATCTTAACAAAATTTAATAAAATCAAAGAACTTATAAGAAATCGGTGTTTGTTGGTTTTTTAGAGGTTCATCTATGTAATTTTTTGTTGAAATCAGATTATTTTGATAATTTTTTGTGATTTAAAAGAGGAATAAGGGGTATGGGAATAGAAAGAACTTATAAAATAATCTTTGTGCAGGAGTTGATTGGATGCTCATGTCAGTTTATCCCCCCGAAGGTTCATATCAAGAAAGATACCATTTGATCGATCAATTGAGGGATTTAGGTTACACAGAGGATGCCTTTGGAAAAAGGACGATTGAGATGACTTTGCCGGAGTTACAGCAAATTTTCATCAACTTGGAGTATCAAAGAGAGTGTGCACTGGAAAATTAATACCAGGAAATTTCGAAATGGAAAAGCATTCAGCTAAAAAGAAGCGAACCGGCTATCTTACATAGGCGACTCGCTTCTTTATGCATTTTTTCATTACAAGTCTTTAGTGATTTTAAAATGACTTTATAGACAGGCCGGTGTGCGGCGATGAAGAACATGATGAAACCGGCCCATAAAAAAGAGTGTGTTCATTATATTGATATAATAAACATGCATTTGCGTAAAAAAAGCCAGAGCGTGTACGCTCTGGTATTGAAAGAGGGAGACATTCTACAGGTAGAGGTTGTAGAGAATATGTCTCGCCGTCTATTATAACCAAACCTATATTGAGAAAACAATTTTTCTCCCAAATTCTTTCAATTGCAAAGATAACGAACAATGAACCAGAAGGTGGTGATGACCTCTGGTTCTTTTTTTATACATACCTGATCAGCGGAAGGTTGTAATGATACCATCCGCTTTTGTGTGAACCACTTATAACGGGTAAAGGTGGTTCACACGAAAAGGTTTTTTAGTTGTAGAAAGAAGCTCCTACAATAATCAAAAGGATGAACAATACAACGATCAATACGAAAGTGCTTCCGTATCCACCGCCATAACCGCCGCCGTAACCGCCGCAGCCACCATACCAGCCCATATCTTTCACCACCTTTTTTAATCCTATACGACACAGTATGAAGGGACGGGCTTCGAAGGCAGGGCGAATGTCCGCATTTATTTATTTGAAACTCCCAAGTACAGAAAAGTGGTTTTCTTGAAGAATCATTGCGAATAATCGCCTATGGTTTATCTAATGTTTTTAAGGTGAATCCACGCTCATTTGAGATAAAAAAGAAAAAAAGAAAGGAGAAAAAGAAACGGGATGTCAAGCCTCTCAACGGTGTAAGCGCTTTACCTGTACATCGAATCTTTTGAGTGTTCAGAAAATTTGCTTAAAACCTGTTGACCTTCCCTCGAAATGGGTTTAAAGTAGTCCTCAATCAACCACATCGATGACTTCAATCGTCCGGTTGGTTCATGGGAAAGACCTGAGATTGGGACCCTGAAAATGTAAGATCACCACTTACCAGAAGGGTCCACATTTTCTTTATCATTCTTTAATCATTTCAAACATTAAACTATAAAAGAAAGGAGTGCTGAAAATGAGCAGCCAATGGATTTATATGAGCGGCGAATACGTGAAGAAAGAAGAAGCCGTTGTTTCCGTTTATGATCACGGTTTCTTATATGGAGATGGGGTGTTCGAAGGTATTCGTGTATACGAAGGAAACATCTTTAAGCTCGATGAACACTTGAACCGTCTATATGATTCAGCAAAGTCAATCATGCTTGAGATTCCACATAGCAAGGAGGAACTCGAAGAGATTATTGCTGAAACGGTCCGCCGTAACCAGTTGGAAACTGCTTATATCCGCGTCGTCGTTTCCAGAGGCGCCGGTAACCTGGGTCTGGACCCAGCCAGCTGTGCAAATCCTCGTTTGGTTGTCATTGCTGAAGCACTCGCTTTGTTCCCGAAAGAATTATATGAACGCGGGGTCCGCCTTGCCTCTGTTTCAAGCAGAAGGAATCGACCGGACGTGTTACCGCCCCAAGTGAAATCGTTGAATTACTTAAACAACATCCTCGTGAAAATGGAAGCCAATCAGGCAGGCGTCGATGAAGCTCTCATGCTGAATGATCAAGGCTATGTGACGGAGGGTTCCGCCGACAACATCTTTATCGTGAAGAATGGAACCATCCTTACACCGCCGACATATTTAGGTGCATTAGAAGGAATCACCCGTAACGCCATCATCGATTTAGCTGAAGATAAAGGCTACAAAGTCAAGGAGCAGCCGTTTACGAGACACGATGTCTACGTCGCGGATGAAGTATTTTTGACAGGTACAGCGGCAGAAGTGATCGCTGTCGTAGAAGTCGATCAGCGTAAAGTTGGAGAAGGGAAACCTGGTGTTGTCACAAACCACCTGCTTTCAGAATTCAGAAAAGTAACGACAACAGACGGATACAAAGTGTACAGCAAAGATCAAGCGAACGTGAGTTAAGCGAGAACCCGTACAGAGTTTGAGGCATTTGAAAAGTAAATCACACGAACACGATGAAAGGAATAAAAGAATAAGTGCTTGTATTCCCAGAGAGCCGGGGTTGCTGGAAGCCCGGAAATACATCTTATTCTGACATCATCCTTGAGTGTCCACGCTGAACGTTCATCTAGTAGGCGGGACCAGGTGTTTCACCACACCTGTTATCAAAAGGGGTTCATGATGAATCCCATGAGGTGGAGCTTGTTTTTGAGAGCTTCACGAATGAGGGTGGTACCGTGGAAGTAAAGAGAGACCTTTTCACCCCTCACATTCTTACAGCACTGTTGTTGTGTTGCAGGAATTTGAGGAGGAAGAAGGTCTCTTTTTTGTTCGAAAGACGAAAGGTTCGAAAGCGGAAAGGCATTATAGTCAATATCCGCTTTTCATAAAAGATACGTTCAACACAGGAGGGATGAAAAAATGAAGGCACAGGCAAGTGCGGAACAGCAGACCGCGACGAAGACAGGAGCCGATTTGCTAGTGGAAGCTTTAATCGGTCAGGGTGTCAAAACGTTATTCGGATATCCAGGTGGCGCAGTTTTACCGATTTATGATGCGATCTACCGGGCGGAAGGCAGTTTTGATCACATTCTTCCAAGACATGAACAGGGAGCGATTCACGCTGCGGAAGGATATGCGAGGGTATCAGGCAAAGCCGGGGTCGTCATCGGAACGTCTGGTCCAGGAGCAACAAACTTAGTTACAGGTATTGCGGATGCGATGATGGATTCCATTCCCCTCGTAATTTTTACCGGGCAGGTTGCCAAAGGTGTCATCGGAACCGATGCTTTCCAGGAATCAGACATCATGGGGATCACGACGCCTATTACCAAGCATAATTATCAAGTCCAGGAAATCGAGGACCTGCCGAGGATTGTGAATGAAGCCTTTCATATCGCAACGACAGGAAGACCAGGACCGGTTGTTGTGGATATTCCGAAAGACATTAGTTCTACGGTTTACGAAAAGGAAGTAAAGAGCGACTTTCACTTACCCGGTTACCAGCCGACCGTCAAACCGAATCCACTTCAAATCAGTAAGTTGCATGACGCACTTGTGGAAGCGAAAAAACCGGTGGTACTCGCAGGATCCGGTGTCATTCATGCAGGTGCTTCGGAAGAGTTAAAAACATTCATCCAAAATTACCAACTGCCGGTTACGACAACGCTTTTAGGACTTGGCAGTTACCCGGGTACCTGTGATTTGTCCCTTGGAATGGCTGGAATGCATGGAACTTATTCCGCAAACACGGCTCTTTACGAATGCGACTTGCTGATCAATATCGGTTCTCGTTTTGATGACAGACTGACAGGAAACTTGAAACATTTCGCACCAAACGCGACAGTCGCCCATATCGATATCGATCCTGCTGAAATCGGGAAAAACATTCCAACGCACATTCCGATCGTATCGGATGCCAAAGCAGCACTGGAAGCTTTGAACGCAAAAACTGTGAAAGGGCTGCACCATAAAGGGTGGATGGATGCGATCAGCCAAAACAAAATCGATTATCCACTATGGCATGATCAGCCGGATGAACTCATCGTTCCTCAGTGGCTCATGCAGAAAGTCTATGAATATACCAGTGGAGAAGCAGTCGTTACGACAGATGTCGGACAGCATCAAATGTGGGCGGCCCAATACTATCAATTTGATCGGCCGAACCGATGGGTCACCTCAGGCGGACTTGGCACGATGGGCTATGGGTTCCCGGCAGCAATCGGAGCACAGCTCGCCGACATGGATTCCACATGTGTCGCTGTGGTTGGTGACGGTGGTTTTCAGATGACGCTTCAGGAGCTGTCTGTTTTACAAGAACGGAGACTGCCTGTCAAAGTACTGATCGTCAACAATCAGGCGTTAGGAATGGTAAGGCAGTGGCAGGAGAAGTTTTACAGTGAAAGATACTCTGAGTCGATCATCGACGTCCAGCCGGACTTTGTAAAACTAGCAGAAAGCTACCAGGTCCCTGGCTATAAGATTGAAACACAGGAAGAACTCTTGGAAGTCCTGCCGAGAGTACTGGGGGATGATCAGCCGGCGGTCATCGATTGCCGTGTCCTTCAAAAAGAGAACGTCTATCCGATGATCGCACCAGGAAAAGGACTACATGAAATGATTGGGGTGAAACGATGAAGCGAATCGTCACAGCAACCGTTCATAATCGAAGCGGTGTGCTGAACCGGGTAACAGGATTACTTGCCAAAAGGCAATTCAACATTGAAAGCATTTCTGTCGGACGTACGGAGACCGAAGGCGTCTCGAAAATGACGTTCGTCGTGGAAGTCGAGGATGACCGCAAGCTCGAGCAGCTGACCAAACAGCTGAACAAACAAATCGATGTTCTGAAAGTATCAGACATCACAGACAAAGCGATTGTCGCTCGGGAGCTTGCGATGGTGAAAGTGATCAGCAACCCACAGATCCGCAGTGAGATCCAGGGCATCATCGAACCGTTCCGTGCATCAATCATTGATGTCAGTAAAGAGAGCGTTACGGTTCAAGTGACAGGTAAATCGGATAAAGTCGATGCGCTCATCGATCTATTAAGGCCTTATGGCATAAAAGAACTTGCCAGAACAGGCTTAACGGCATTCACCCGCGGTCATCAGCCGCAAGTAGCAGAATTCAAATCCTACTCTCTATTAAAATAATTTCCCGAAAGGATGGATGTAAAAATGGCACACGTATATTATCACAACGATATCAAAGACGAGGTACTAAAAAATAAAAAGGTCGCTGTTGTAGGCTATGGCTCTCAAGGTCATGCCCACGCTCAAAACTTGAAGGAAAGCGGTCATAACGTCGTTGTCGGTCTTCGTAAAGGAAAGTCATGGGACAAAGCGGAACAAGATGGACTTGAAGTGAAAAGTGTTGCTGATGCTGTAGCGGAATCTGATGTGGTCATGGTTCTTCTCCCGGATGAATATCAGCCGAGAGTCTATGAAGAGTCCATCAAACCGAATTTGAAATCCGGAGCAGCACTCGCATTCGCTCACGGATTCAATGTCCACTTTAACCAAGTTGTTCCTCCATCAGATGTTGATGTTTTCCTTGTAGCACCAAAAGGACCAGGACACCTTGTCCGCCGTACGTTTGAAGAAGGCGCAGGTGTACCGGCACTGATCGGTGTCGAGCAAGACGTCACTGGGGAAGCGAAAGAAATCGCTCTTGCTTACGCGAAAGGAATCGGCGGTGGCCGTGCAGGAGTCCTTGAAACATCCTTCCAGGAAGAAACGGAAACGGATCTCTTCGGTGAACAGGCCGTCCTTTGCGGTGGACTTTCAAGCCTTGTGAAAGCTGGTTTTGAAACGTTGACAGAAGCCGGATATCAGCCGGAAGTGGCGTACTTCGAATGTATGCACGAGCTCAAATTGATCGTTGACTTGATGTACGAAGGCGGACTTGAAGGCATGCGTTACTCCATCTCTGATACTGCTCAGTGGGGTGACTTCGTATCCGGTCCACGCGTTGTCGATGAAAGTACGAAAGCCCGCATGAAAGATGTGTTGACAGATATCCAGACAGGGAAGTTCGCCAAAGGCTGGATCCTTGAGAACCAAGTGAATCGTCCAGAGTTCAATGCAATCAATGCCCGTGAAAACAATCATCAAATCGAGAAGGTGGGTAGAGAGCTCCGTGAACTGATGCCGTTCGTCAAGAAGTCCCAATCCAAAGAAAAGGATGTGGTCACACATGGCTCACGTTAACGTTTTCGATACAACCTTGAGAGACGGAGAACAATCCGCTGGTGTCAATTTGGATCGTTTGGAAAAAGTGGAAATTGCCAAACAGCTGGAACGTTTAGGTGTAGATATTATGGAGGCGGGTTTTCCCGCTTCCTCTCAAGCCGATTTTGAAGCGGTCAAAGAGATCGCTGATACCGTCCGCGGTTGTTCGGTAACCGGCTTAGCGCGAGCAAACAAACGTGACATCGACATTGCATGGGAAGCACTGAAAGGCGGAGCGGAGCCGAGGCTGCATGTTTTCATCGCTACTTCCCCAATTCATATGACTCATAAACTGAAGAAGACACCAGATGAGGTGGTGGAAAAAGCGGTAGAAATGGTTACCTATGCGAAAGAGAGGTTTCCACATGTCCAGTTTTCAGCAGAAGATGCGCTGAGATCTGATCAAGACTTTCTCGTCCATATTATCGAAAAGGTGATCGATGCGGGAGCGAGTGTCATCAACCTTCCGGACACCGTCGGCTTCACAACACCAGACGAAATCGGTCGACTTTTCCGATATGTAAGAGAGAACGTACCGAACATCGACAAAGCAATCTTGTCTACACATAATCACGATGACTTGGGAATGGCCGTAAGCAACTCCCTGGCTGCGATTGAAAACGGAGCGAGACAAATTGAAGGGACAATCAATGGCATCGGAGAGCGCGCTGGAAACGCAGCGCTGGAAGAAATCGCTGTCGCATTGAAAATCCGTCAAGATCGTTTCGATTTTGAAACAGGTCTTATACTGAAAGAGATCAAGCGGACGAGTGATCTTGTCAGTCGCTTGACAGGGATGCAGGTACCAGGCAACAAAGCCGTTGTCGGGCGGAACGCTTTTGCCCATGAATCCGGAATTCACCAGGACGGCATGTTGAAGGAATCGACGACTTACGAAATTATCACCCCAGCGATGGTTGGCATCGATTCCAATCGAATGGTGTTAGGAAAACACTCCGGAAGACATGCGTTCAAACAGAAAGCGGAAGAACTTGGATTTGATCTTAATGAAAACAAGCTGAAGGAAGCTTTTGAATCATTTAAGACACTGACAGGCAAGAAGAAAGAAGTGACGGATGATGATCTCTTCGCCATTCTGACAGACACGCAGACGGAAAACGAAGATCAGCCTAAATACGAGTTGAAAGCTTTCCAGGTTCAATATGGAAGCATCAACCGTCCGACGGCGACTGTTCTGTTGACCCGTCCGGATGGAGAAGAAGTCGAGAAGGCCAATACGGGAGAAGGAAGCGTCGAAGCGATCTACAACACACTGGATGACTTGATTGATGCCGATGTTCATCTTCAGGATTATCAATTGAGTTCCATCGGTAAAGGGCGCGACGCTCTAGCAGAAGTCCACGTTCAATTGACCGTCGATGGAATCAAAGCATCTGGCCGGGGCTCTGCGCAGGATGTCTTGGAAGCATCGGCTCACGCCTTCTTGAATGCAGTAAACCGCACATTATATAGAAGCAAAATGGAGAATTTTCAAAGGGTGCAAGTATAACTAAAGGGGGATGCACATGGAAAAACATATCGTACTTTTGCCAGGAGACGGGATCGGTCCAGAAGTGACAAAAGCCGCTAAAAATGTGCTGCAGTCGGTAGCGGACCGCTTTCAGCACACCTTCACTTTTGAGACTCATGACATCGGAGGAGTGGCGATCGATAATCACGAAACGCCCCTTCCGGAGGATACGGTCGAAGCAGCAAGGAAAGCAGATGCCATTTTCCTAGGAGCGGTCGGTGGACCGAAATGGGATCAGCTTCCCGGTAATATGAGGCCGGAAAAAGGGCTGCTCGGGATCCGTAAACAACTCGGGTTGTTTGCGAATCTCCGTCCTGTCAAAGCGTTTCAGCAGTTGCTCCATGCATCGCCTTTAAAGCAGGAGGTCGTCGCGGCAAGTGATCTGTTGATTGTCCGTGAGTTGACCGGTGGGTTGTACTTTGGAGAACCGAGAGAACGACGCAACAATGGAAAAGCCGTTGTCGATACGCTGGCATATGAACGTTCGGAGATTGAAAGGATTGTTGAACAGGCTTTCCAAAGTGCTCAGGTGCGGAGAAAGCATTTGACATCTGTCGATAAAGCAAATGTCCTCGAGTCGAGCCGTATGTGGCGGGAAGTTGTGGAGGAGAAAAAAGCGCAATATCCAAATGTACAGGTTGAACATATGCTTGTGGATGCCGCTGCGATGAAACTTGTGACAAATCCCGCTTACTTTGATGTCCTCGTCACAGAGAATATGTTCGGTGACATCTTGAGTGATGAAGCTTCTGTGCTGACAGGCTCGCTCGGTATGCTTCCATCTGCCAGTTTAAATGAAACAGGTGTCGGACTTTATGAGCCGGTCCACGGGTCTGCTCCTGATATTGCTGGAGAGAATAAAGCGAATCCTCTCGCTAGTATTCTATCTGTAGCGATGATGCTGAAGCATTCGTTCGGCATGGAAGAAGAAGCAGAACAGGTGGAAGCGGCTGTACAGGAAGTGTTGAATGAAGGCTATCACACAGCTGACATCGATCTCGTCGGAGGTACCGTCGTCAGTGGTAGTGAATTGGCACGAAGAGTGGTCGATCAAATCAGCACAAATGATACGACAGAAAATATCATGCGTTGTTACGTATAAACACGAAGGGAGCGGAACGGAATGAGTCATCCAAAAACCATTGTAGAAAAAATTTGGGATCAGCATGTCGTCCATGAAGAAGAAGGGAAGCCGAATCTCCTCTACATCGACTTGCATCTGATTCATGAGGTGACCTCTCCCCAGGCGTTTGAAGGATTGCGGATGGCCGGAAGGAAAGTGAGGAGACCGGATCGTACGTATGCGACGATGGACCATAATGTACCAACGATTCATCGGAATGTCATCAAAGATGAAGTTTCTAAAAAGCAGATGGAAACATTGAAAGCAAACTGTGAAGAATTCGGCGTCCTCCTGGCAGACATCAACCACCCGGATCAGGGGATCGTCCACGTGATCGGGCCGGAACTTGGTCTGACCCAGCCGGGAAAGACGATTGTCTGTGGGGATAGCCATACTTCCACGCACGGAGCTTTTGGAGCACTGGCTTTCGGAATAGGTACCAGTGAGGTGGAGCACGTGCTTGCCACCCAATCTTTATGGCAGGCACCACCGAAAACCCTACAAGTCAACGTCGATGGGGTGCTTGGCACAGGTGTCACAGCTAAGGATTTAATTCTTGCGATTATTGGGAAGTATGGGGTCCGTTTTGGAACAGGGCATGTGATCGAATACACCGGTGAAGCGGTCAGAAACCTTTCAATGGAGGAACGCATGACGGTTTGCAACATGTCCATTGAAGCAGGAGCAAGAGCTGGATTGATCAGTCCTGATGCAACGACAGTTGATTACATGCGTGGCAAACGCTATGTGCCGCAAGGGAAGGATTTTGACGAAGCAGCTGAACAGTGGCTCGCTTTAGCTTCTGATGAAGGTGCCGAATATGACCAGACGCTTATGATTCATGCGGATGAAATTGAACCGCAGGTCACATGGGGAACGAACCCCTCTCAATGTGTTCCTGTCGGCGGTCGTGTCCCTGATCCTGAATCGGTGGATGAAGATCGGGATGGCATCGAGCGGGCCATCGAATATATGGGACTTGAGGCGAATCAGAGCATCGAATCGATTCCTGTGGAGCACGTATTCATCGGATCCTGCACAAACTCCAGGCTGAGCGATTTGCGTAAAGCGGCAGAAATCGTCCAAGGCGGCCGGGTACATGAAGGCGTGAGAGCTCTTGTCGTTCCTGGTTCCAAATCTGTAAAAGATGCAGCAGAAGCAGAAGGTTTGGATACAATTTTCTTGACCGCAGGATTTGAATGGCGCGATGCCGGCTGCAGCATGTGCCTCGCCATGAACGACGACATCGTCCCACCTGGGGAACGCTGTGCTTCCACTTCCAACCGGAATTTCGAGGGACGCCAGGGAAATGGTGCCCGTACCCATCTCGTCAGTCCGGAGATGGCCGCAGCGGCTGCGTTGGAAGGTCACTTTGTCGATGTCAGAAAATACGCCAGTACGGTAGGAGGGTGAAGAGATGGAACCGATCAAACAGCATCGTGGTCTGGTCTACCCATTGGATCGATCGAATGTCGATACCGACCAGATCATTCCGAAACAATTTTTGAAAAGGATTGAACGCCAGGGGTTCGGCCAGTTCCTCTTCTACAACTGGCGATTTAATGAGGATGGAACACTGCGGGAAGATTTCTCTTTGAATGACCCAAAGTATGACGGTGCTTCTGTTCTTGTCGGCGGTGAAAACTTCGGGTGCGGTTCCTCCAGGGAACACGCACCATGGGCGATTCAGGACTATGGCTTTAAAGTGGTCATCGCCCCGAGTTTCGCCGACATTTTCTACAACAACTGCTTCAAAAACGGAATCCTTCCGATTCAGTTGCCGAAGCCGGTTGTAGATCAGCTGATGGAAAAGGCGACGAAAGAGAAGTATGAAGTGAAGGTCGATTTGGAAAAACAGATCATTGATGACGGTGACCTTGAAGTGTCCTTCGACATCCAGTCCTACCACAAAGAAATGCTATTGAACGGCTGGGATGAAATTGCTGTCACTTTGACGTATGAAGACAAAATCGACCAGTATGAAAAACAAAACAAAGGAGTGAAGACGTTGGGGATTTCTTAACGCTAGCTAAAGTAATGGATGCACAGGAACAATTGCAGGAGGTGGTGCACCGCACCCCGCTGCAAACATCAACAACCTTCAATGAGAAAACCGGGCAGCACGTCTACTTGAAGATGGAGAATCAGCAAAAAACAGGTGCTTTCAAAGTACGGGGGGCGTCCTATAAGGTTGCCTGTCTAACAGAAGTCGAAGCGTCCAGAGGTGTCATCGCAGCATCTGCCGGAAACCATGCCCAAGGCGTTGCTCTTGCTGCAGCGAAACGGGGCATCCAGGCGCAAATCTTCATGCCGGAAGGAACACCGAGAGCGAAAGTGGAAGCGACGCAAGGGTACGGAGCGAAAGTCGTTCTTACCGGCGAGTCTTTCCAGGAAGCTTATCAATCCGCTTTGCTTGAGCAGGAAAGAACGGGGGCTACTTTTCTTCATCCGTTCGACGACTATGATGTCATGGCAGGACAAGCGACGGTCGCCGTTGAAATGCTGCAGCAGCAGCCGGATCTAAACCGTCTGTTCGTTCCGATCGGGGGAGGCGGGCTGATCGCAGGCATTGCGTTCGCAGCCAAACAGCTGAAGCCGGACATCAAAGTCATTGGTGTCCAGTCCGCAAAAGCCCCGTCCATGTACAATGCTCTGTACAAAAAAGGACCTGAAAAACTGACATCTGTCTCTACGATTGCTGACGGAATTGCCGTGAAGGAAAGAGGTAAACTCACTTACACGTGTATCCAAAAATACGTGGATCAAGTGATCACGGTGGAAGAACATGAAATCGCAAAAGCCATGCTGATGCTTCTCGAACGTGAAAAAACGTTGGTCGAAGGAGCAGGAGCAACTGCGCTTGCTGGTCTTCTTAGTACGTGTGACACGTTCGAACAACAGCAATGCGGAGTTGTCTTGAGTGGAGGAAACATGGATCTATCCCGATTGCCGCTGATCCAGAAGCTAGCCAATCCGAAGAAAGTGGTCATCGCTTAAGATGACAGCCAGGAGGAGTATTTAAACTCTTCCTGGCATTTTTTATTGGAACTCGGTCGTTGACCCGTTGGTTTTGGGTATCTATCAGTGATTTTGATGCTTTTTCGGTATCATCCATAGTACCCCGGGAACTTATTAGCAACATTGAGGCTTTTATTAGCACCATTTGGGTGTATATTAGCATCTTTTGAACATATATTAGCGACTTTGGGAGTTTTATTATCATCTTCGGATTTTTGGTCCTCTTCTACACAATCGAGGTTGGTAGAGATGAGAAGGTGCTTTCGTGTACATAGTAAAAAAGGAGAGCCGGCATTTGAAGCCGGGCTCTCCTTTTTTACTGCTTCAATATATCAAGGATCACCTGATTGAATTTTTCTTTTTCATCATAAACCATTCCGTGGCCGCTGCTTTCAAACGGTACGAGTGTGCTGTTTGGGATTTTCTGGTTCAATATCTCGGAAAATGCATAATCACAAATCTCATCGTGTTTGCCGTGAAGTAAGAGGGTAGGTACATCTATTTGTCCCACTTCATCCCGTAAATCTTCATCTCTTAACGATGCTGCGCAAGCGATCGTGGCGTGAGCCGATGCTTTAAGGGCAAGGCTGTGAAACCATTCTCCAAAAGGTTTTGAGATATCCGAATGGTAGAATCCTTCACCGAAGTCTATCAATGCAGCTGGGCGGTCGTTTTGGAGGGAATCAATTAATGCGTCCACTTCTTCTTTCTTCATGCCGTGGGTGTAGCCGTCTCCTTGAGTGAAACTTGGAGCGGCCGGACCTGCCAGGATCAACTGCGTAAATTCTTTGTTTGCAAATTTCGTCGCATAGCGAATGGCAATCGGTCCGCCCATGGAAAATCCAGCTAAATAGAAGTTTTCAAGTTGAAGATACTCGACAACGGTTTTCACATCGTGGGCAAGTGTATCGTAATCATAGCCAAAAGCCGGCTTGTCTGATTTACCGAATCCCCGCAGGTCGATGCCTATGAAGCGGTAGCCTTTTTGAGGCAGTTCGTTCATTTGATATTCGAACATTTCATGGTTCAGTGGCCATCCATGAAGGAAGACGATTGGCTGCCCTTCTCCAATATCTTCTACAAATACGTCAATATGATGGTCATGATCCACTTCGATATAGAGTGACATTAGAAAAAAACTCCTTCTTTTATGTTATGAAGAATATTCCCTGTCTCCTTCATTTAAAACAGAACGGCAGGAATATTTGTCTCACTATTCTGTTTATTCCACTTCCTTATCTATATAATAGGGAGCGGAGGTGCTGACCATGAATCTATTATTGAAACCGGTAGCAAAAGAAAATTGGGAAGAGTGCGTCAGTCTTAAAGTAGATGAAAGCCAAAAAGGCTTTGTCGCGGAAAATTGGTATTCGATTATTGAAGCTTCTTTTGAAAAAGAGTTTTTTCCTACTTGCATTTATGATGGCGACACAATGATTGGTTTTCTTATGTACGACCGTGATCCCGAAACAAAGCGATTGGAAGTAAGCCGATTCATGATTGATCAAGATTATCAAGGTAAAGGGTACGGAAAAGCATCAATGATCGCATTGCTTGCTCATGTTAAAGAAATGTATGGACCTGTTGACTTCTACACGAGTGCCGAACCAGAAAATGACGCAGCCATCCGCCTTTATGAAGCGCTTGGTTTTGAACGGACTGGGGAAGTGATGTGGGGCGAAGTTGTACTGAAAGTGAGAATGGAATAATCAAAAATATTGATAAGTACGATCAATATTCATCGTTAACTGCTTTTATTGTGGGAATGTTACAATAGATAAGCTATAAAAAAGGTGAGGTGGAACGATGAATAACTTTTTACAATATAACCCTACAAAACTCTACTTTGGCGAGGGTCAAATCAAACAAATCCCTAACGAAATAGGACAGGGAGCAAAGGTGCTTGTCGTTTATGGTGGGGGAAGCATTAAGAAGAACGGTGTGTATGAGGACGTTATGCAACAATTAGAGAAGCTTGAGGCCGTCGTTCATGAACTATCCGGTGTTGAACCGAATCCTCGATTGACAACTGTTCGAAAAGGTGTCGATATCTGTAAAAAAGAAGGGATCGACTTTTTGCTTGCTGTTGGAGGCGGAAGCGTCATTGATTGTACAAAAGCGATTGCAGCTGGGGCAGCGAGTGAAGCAGATGCGTGGGATCTAATCACACAGGAAGTTTCAATTGAAAAAGCTCTGCCGATTGGTACGGTGCTGACGCTTGCAGCCACAGGGTCTGAGATGAATGCTGTTTCCGTCATTACAAACTGGGAAACAAAGGACAAACTTGGATGGGGATCCCCTCATGTGTACCCGACGTTTTCAATTCTTGATCCAACGTACACATTTTCTGTCCCTGAAAATCAGACGGTGTATGGAATCGTCGACAGCATGTCCCATGCATTGGAACACTACTTCCATCGGACGGAAAACACACCAATGATCGATGGATTCATAGAGTCCCTTTTACGTACGGCTATACAAACCGGACCGAAATTGATAGAGAATCTGGAATCCTATGAACATAGGGAAACAATGATGTATTTAAGTACAACCGCATTCAATGGAACTTTAATGAATGGAACAGATGGAGGGGACTGGGCGACTCACCGGATTGAACACGCGGTATCCGCCATCTATGATATCCCGCACGGTGGAGGTCTTGCTATTCTTTTCCCCAACTGGCTTGAGCACGTATTGGAAGAGGATCCAAGCCGAGTGAAGCAGCTGGCAACCCATGTGTTTGATATCGACGCTGCAGGAAAGACGGATGTGGAAGTTGCACGAGAGGGAGCAAAAGCACTGCGTCATTTCTGGAACTCTCTTGGTGCACCGAGCACTCTTCAGGATTATGACATCACAGATGAAGCATTTAACGATATTGTGGAGAAAACGTTCATTAAACCAGGGGTAGGCACCTACAAAGAAATGAACCGTGAAACAGTTTTAGATATTCTTCATCGTTCTCTATAAAATATAGAAAGGAGAGGCTCTAATAGAGCCTCTCCTTTTGATTACCTAAACATTCCTATTCTGGAAGACTCCGTTTCGAGATGTTAAGTCTTAACTAGTTTTGCCATATGCTTGAGAAACAACTGTTGGAAAATTTTCAGGAAATAGCCAAGTTGTTTACAAAGGGATTACAATTTATTTAAGAATTCGTGGGTTTTCTTCAAATTGCGACAATTATGTATATACTGATACATGGTTAAAAAGAGCGAATGTATTAGATCAATAACTGTGTACAGGGAGTAGTCATTTAAATGAAGAAACTTTTAGTAACCATTGTAGTCCTATATACCACGTTTTATATAAATTCAAACATAGCAATGGCCATATCCAAACCCGATTCTCCATCAATTAATAGCGATGCGGCCATCGTCCTTGAGGCGAATACAGGTGAAGTTTTATATGAGAAGAATGCTGAGACGAGTATGTACCCGGCCAGCTTGACGAAGATTGCAACAGCGATTTATGCGATTGAAAACGGGAACCTCAATGACACGGTGACGGTTAGTGAAAAGGCTTATGAAACAGGGGGGTCCAGTGTTTTTCTTGAAGAGGGAGATCAGGCTACATTAAAAGAGCTTGTCCAGGGGCTGCTTCTGAACTCCGGAAATGATGCAGGTGTTGCGATTGCCGAGCATATGAGTGGGAGTATCGAGCAGTTCTCCGAAGACTTGAATGCTTACCTTGAGGAAAAAGCCGGGGTAGAGCGGACGGATTTCAAGAATCCTCATGGGTTATTTGACTCAGAGCATAGAACGACAGCGAAAGATCTGGCGAAAATTACGCAATATGCACAAGAAAATCAAACGTTTAATGAAATATACGGATTAGAGGTTCTGGATTGGGATGGAGAGAAGTGGGATGCCACGCTATACACGCATCATCGTTTAATGAGGGAAGATCCTTATGAAGGTGTGACTGGCGGAAAGACAGGTTATGTCCCTCAATCTGGTTTCACGTTGGCTACGAGTGCGAGCCGGGAGAATATGGATTTGATTGTCATCACAATGAAAAGCCGAACTAAAGAGTTATCCTATGAAGATACGAAGAAACTGCTGGACTATGGATTTGAACACTACCAAACATCGGTCCTAAAACCTGAGGAAGAATTTCCAGAGGTAAAAGAAGATTATCAACTGCCTCGTGAGATATCTTATACACATTTAAAAGGAGACCCTGTCAAAACGGAAATGGATGAAACAGGGGTGCTATCTGTAACTGATTCAGATGGGAAAGGAATTTATACAGAGCAGATGGAAAAGGTGAATAAAAAAACAACCACTCCTGTAAAAGAACAAGAGGTCAAAAAGCCGGCATGGCAGGAGTATTGGACGCTTTTCATTTTTCCGCGACATTTTTGGGTGACAGAAATTTATGAAGAACTTCATGGATCATGATAAACCTCCACATTCAGGAGGTTTATTTTTTTGGTGAAGAACAAAGGATGACAAAATAGTACAGATGAAACCGAATGTAAGGGTCGTCAGCTGATGAAGGAAGGGGGGTTCCGTCGAAGAGCCTCCTTTTTCTTTTGGATTTTAAAAGGAAATAGAGGGGAGGGAGTGGAACTAGTAAAGAAACACGATGGAAAGGAGTGGGAGAAATGGCTTATGAACAGAAAACAAAGCAGAACGATCGAAGCGTGATTGAATTCATTGAAGAAGTGGACCACCCGAAAAAGCGGGAAGACGCCTACCGGTTGTTGGATATTTTCACTGAAACGACAGGGTATGAAGCTAAAATGTGGGGTCCGTCGATCATTGGCTTCGGTTCTTATCATTACAAATATAAGACGGGCCATGAAGGGGATGCTCCACTTGTAGGCTTTTCTCCACGAAAAGCGAAAATCAGCCTGTATTTCGCAACGGGTGATCCGGAACGTGAAGAGCTTCTTGAGAAGTTCGGGAAACACAAGAGCGGGAAAGCGTGTGTGTACATCAACAAGGTGGATGACATTGATGTAGAGGTTTTAAAAGAACTCATCCTTCAATCTGTCACTTTTTTGCAGCACACGTATCCGGAGGGGTAAGGGATGTATCAGTACTTTCAAGGGTTGACGATTCGTGAAGGCGCAAGGGGAGTACCTGCGAAACGTGTAAAGCAGCTGTTTGAAGAGGTCGGCTGGTCACGAGGAGGTCCTTCGTGGCAAGAAGAAAAATTCTCTCTCATCTTTGAGAATTCGACGTGGGCGTTTACGGTTTGGGATCAGGAAGAGATGGTAGGAATGGTCCGAGTCGTTTCTGACCAGATCATGATGGCAACAATCATGGACCTGGTCGTTTCGGAACCATACCGAGGAAAGGGAATCGCCCATAAGCTGATTTCTTTATGTATGGAAAAACTGCCGCATGGGGATTGGTTTGCGCATACGTCGGATGAGAATTTCTCATTCTATGAGTCTTGTGGTTTTCAAGTTGAGGAGAACTGTTCCTTTTACGGCTATCGAAAAGCGAGAGAAGAAGGGCATCGAATATGATTCAGGCCGTTATTTTCGACTTGGACCGGACGCTTTTGGACCGCGATGCTTCTGTTGAGCGTTTTATAAACGATCAATTCGATCGCTTTGAGGAGTCTCTCAAATCTGTCTCAAGAGTAGCTTTCGCTTCAAGGTTTATAGATTTGGATCAGCGTGGGTATCGGCCTAAGGATCAAGTTTATCAACACCTTGTATATGAACTGAATATAGAAAAAGGCATGGAGGCAGAGCTCTATCAAGATTATCAGGACTCTTTCAAGCATCATTGTATTCCTTTTCAAGGACTTCAGGAAGTATTGCTACAACTAATAGCGGACCGATACCATCTGGGTCTCATCACAAATGGAAAAGGACGTTTCCAAATGGACAATATCCAGGCGTTAGGCATTGAATCTTTCTTCAGAACCATTCTCATCTCAGAGCTTGAAGGGGTGAAAAAGCCTGATCCGACGATTTTTGAACGAGCGATGGAACGGATCAACCAACCGCTGGAAGCCTGTGTGTATGTTGGGGACCATCTAGAAAAAGATGTCCAAGCAGCAGAAAACATTGGGATGAAAGCGATATGGAAAAAGGACAATAAAGAGGAAGAGTCATTGGCGCGCTATTCTATTTTTCATTTGACGGAACTCCCGTTACTACTCCAAAAAATGAATACTAAGGAGGAACGCTCATGTTATTCGAAGTGACCAATCAAATCCGTGTCCCTGATCTTGTAGAAGGGCAGCAATGGTATGAAAAATTACTTGGGAAAAAGCCTGATTTCATCCCTCATGAAGGTTTTGTCGAGTGGGAGGTCATCCCTGGATTCTGGCTCCAGCTGGCGGAGGGAACGCCATCCGAAAACAGTGGACCTTTTCGCATTGGAGTTACCGATCTTGAAGCGACAAGAGATTTTCTGGTTGAAGAATTAAGCCTTGCCCCTTTTGACATCCATTCGCGTGATGAGGTTCCCGTGAAGTGGGGGACTTTTCAAGATCCTTGGGGTAATGGGGTAGGTTTTTATGAATATCATGATAAAAAAGAAGAGGAAGAACGATTGAACTTACTTTATAAGTGAGGATAACGGGGGCGCCATTAAAGGGCCTCCTTTTTAACGTGTGGATCGGAGGAAGATCATGAACATCATAAGATTGAAATGGCGCGACATTGACGGTCACATGCTGGATTCTTTTGATCGATATCAAAAAACGGACTGCGTATGGGTATTCCAATCAGGGACATTTCATGAAAAAAGCGACCCTTTTGAAGAGGATTGGACAGAAGAAAACAAACAGACGATCATCCACCATTTTCGGCTGGTGATAGAAGATGGAGGAGCCGTGGTAGCAGCTTTGAAGGGGCAAGTAGTCTATGGTTTTGCTGTCGTTGAAGCGGCTACTTTTGGTGAAAAGTCCATGTACCGAGAATTATCGTACATACATGTGACCCGAAAATTTCGCGGGAATGGGGTAGGAAAAGTGCTTTTCCAGAAAGCTTGCGAGGTGGCTAAAGCAATGGGATCGGAGAAACTGTATATTGGTGCTCATCCTTCTATTGAAACCCAGATGTTTTATCAAAAGATGGGATGTGAGCCAGCAAAAGAAGTGAATGCAACCATTTTCTTTCGTGAACCTAGAGATATACAACTTGAATTTACGCTATAAAAAACCCATACGCCTGGATTGGCGTATGGGTCTGAAATTATTTTTTACTGAAAAATTCTAGGAAAGCATGATAGATCTCTGTTCCCTGATAAGACAGAAGGGACAAAGCTGTCAGTGAGAACATACTGATCATAATCATTCTGAACCATAACATAGGTGAAACCTCCTTTGATTGTTGGCTGGTTTGAGCAACATCAAAGGTATTGGATCACATAATTGGATTGATAGAATACAGGGTTCAGAAAGAACAACTTGCGGAAAGGCCTCAAGGATGTTGAAGTGATTTTTGTACATAAATGGACGATCAACAGAAAACTGAAAACAGTTGGAATGACGAACGTTTTGTCTGTTTGATCATCGTTTGAGGTCGTTGTTTCAAGTAGAGTGCTTTCCTGGACGTCGCCTTTGAAATAGCCGCTATGGTCTTCACCGTATGTGAACGGCAATGCAATACTGAGAAGCAGGATGACTATGAACAAGGCTGAGTGTCTTTTCATTCGGCGCACTCCCTTTGTATCTATGAATATATCCATTTTACATGATGTTGACCGTAACGCAAGCATAAGTTTTCTAAACCATACGTAGTCCCGTTTATTTTTTATTAAAGGATATGGGAGGGGTGTTGAGATCTTGATTTTGAAGCTTTTGTTGAGTGGATTGGGGCTGCTGGGAATAACTCGCTCTCCGAGGGAGCCCGCCATCCCCTATAGGAAAGCGAGTTATTCCCCGCAAACTCTGACGCCCAACCAGGCAACGAACCTCTGAAGCATACTTGAAAATGAGTCTTCCTCAATCGGGAGCTTATATTATAAAATGGAACATTCATACTTTATGTCTGGAAAGTTTGGAGTAGCACGTTTTTTGTGAAAAAAGGGTGCAGACAGGCGGGTGATTTTTCGGTAAGCTTGGAAAAGAAGAAAACATAGCAAAAATTAAATACATAGATCAGTAGATGTTTGGATGGTTAAGGGGGAAGACTTTATGAATCAACAAGATAAGCGAGTGGAAGATCCGCGATACAAAATTGCGAACAAAGAGGCGCTGATCGGGGTTGCACTGGTTGTTGTGAACTTCATTCTCTGGTATGGCTTTGCCTATGGTTTCGGGTCGGGACCTGTGGAGGAATATGACTACATTCTCGGCTTTCCTGCTTGGTTTTTTTATAGTTGTATCGCCGTCACAATCCTTATCTTCCTTCTCGTAATACTTGCGGTCAAATTTTTGTTTAAGGAAGTACCGCTGGATGAGGAGGATGAAAAATGAATTGGGGCGTTGTCATACCACTGTTAGTATTTTTAGTCATCATATTTTTTATTGGCTTTTATGCTTCGAAATACTTAAAGTCGAGTGCGGATTTCCTGCAGGAATATTTCTTGGGAAGTCGTCAGCTTGGTGGTTTTATTTTAGCGATGACGATGGTCGCCACTTATGGAAGTGCAAGTAGCTTCGTAGGCGGGCCTGGAGTTGCTTACACCGTCGGTCTTGGCTGGGTATTGCTTTCCATGACTCAGCTGGCAACAGGTTATTTTGTACTGTCGGTACTTGGAAAGAAATTCGCCATCATGGCAAGGAAAATTCGTGCGGTTACGCTTGTCGATTTCTTGAGGGAACGTTATCAGAGTAAGTGGGTGGTCATCCTATCAGCTGCAAGTATCATCATTTTCTTATTCTCGGCCATGGCGGCTCAGTGGGTCGGGGGCGCTCGTCTGATTGAATCCTTTACAGGGTTATCCTATACGGCAGCTTTGTTCATTTTTGCTGTTTCCGTGCTTGTTTATGTCATTATCGGCGGATTCCGTGCTGTTGCAATAACAGATACTGTGCAGGGGGTCATCATGTTTTTCGGTACGATGGTCATCTTGATCGGTACGATTATCGCAGGGGGCGGAGTCGGGAACATCATCTCCGATCTTGCTGCAGAGAACCCGGACTTAATTACACCGTACGGAGCGGATCGTTCCCTTACGCCGCTGTATGTATCCTCCTTCTGGATCCTTGTCGGTGTCGGCGTTGTCGGTCTGCCTCAAGTTGCTGTCCGTGCTATGAGCTATAAAAGCTCACGTGGCATGCACCGTGCTTTAATTATTGGAACGGTAGTTGTCGGTGTGATCATGCTCGGCATGCACTTGACAGGTGTCTTTGCAAGACCTGTCCTTCCTGGAATTGAAGTCGGAGATACGGTCATGCCGCGAATTGCAATGGAGGTGCTGCCTGCCTGGCTGGCGGGAATTGTGCTTGCTGCTCCGATGGCAGCAATCATGTCTACCGTCGATTCTCTCCTCCTGCTTGTCAGTTCAGCGGTGGTGAAAGATGTATATTTGAACTATGTAAATCCCGAGGCAAGTGCGAAGAAGGTGAAGAGACTAAGTATTTCCGTCACCGCTGTTATTGGAATTCTCGTATTTGCTATGGCGGTTCAGCCACCGGATTTACTGATTTGGTTGAACTTATTTGCTTTCGGCGGGTTGGAAGCAGCCTTCATTTGGCCGGTCATCATGGGTCTGTACTGGAAAAAAGGCAATGCTAGTGGAGCCATTGCTTCTATTTTGACTGGGGTAGGAAGTTATATTCTATTTCATAGCTTTATGCCTGAAGCGTTTGGTATGCATACAGTGGTACTGCCCGTGCTATTGAGTCTCTTTGCTTATGTCCTGTTTAGTATACTGACCGTGAAACGGCATGAAGATATTCAGAGGCATGTGTTCCAAAAAATGTGGAGTGCTTAAATAAAAAAAGGATGGAGGAGCTCCATCCTTTTTTTGTTAGAAACCAATCATAGACTGTGTTACGTTATGGATGAATATTGCTTGGGAAATAAAGGTCTGCACAGGGGTTGAATGAACCATGAAATTATTTACAGGAATTCTAGCTGCCTTTTTTTCATCGATCACTGTATCAATCGTGGTAAATGTATTATCTTCCGGTGCTGGGGATGTTTCAGCTCTTGTATTTGTGTTCACGTTCCCTGTTTATCTCATTTTAGGAATCCCTTTGTCTATTTTCCTCAATCGTGTATTGTCTACACAAAAATGGTGGCAAAGCTTTTCGTTTTACACATTCATAGGTATTGGGTTAAGTGGGAGCGTCTTATTTCCTCTCCCGCTGGAAAGGGGAGAGGAGCTTGTAGTTTTCACTTTTATTGTCGGGTGTGCATGGATGTATTTTATTATATTTATGATTCTTAGCTATATAAGAAAGATGGGAGCAAGAACATAACACAGGGAGGACAATGATGGAACTTATATTTGTTCGTCATGGAGAAGGAGAACATACGATAAATCATGATCGATTACATACCCTCCATCCTGCTCTGACAACACGTGGAGAAAGTCAGGCAGGAGAATTACAAAAAACATGGCCGCTGGCTTCAGAAGATTTACTGATTGTTAGTCCGACATTAAGAACTCTTCAAACGGCTGAACGTTGGAGCGAAGGCATTTCTTGCAGTAGAGTTGTGTCTCCTGCTGTTGGTCCCCGTATGTTTCCACAGAAGAAGGAGTGGAAAACTCTTCTGTGCGACCGGACATTGGATAAAGACCAGGTGTCAGCTGAGTTTCCTGGCTTTCAATTGACTGGTGACCGATGGGGTGAGGGGATCAATGAAATCCCTGAAAAGGAATTCGAGGACGTTGCTTCTGAACTGATTCGTTGGTGTAAGCAACAAGGGAAAGACCGTGTTTTTGTCGTTACACATGATGGTACGATGACAGCCTACAGGCAATGGATAGAAGGGGATCCATTGACACGTGAAGACTTTCCTGAAGAGACTGGCTGGATAAGGGTGAAGGTGTAATGACGAAGTCTATGACGTGTATATGCATACGTCGTTCCCTTCACTAATCATAATAAAAGACTCTGAGTTTATTTAACTCAGAGTCCTTTTTATTACGAACCTATTTTTCTATATTCTTCTGCCATTGGCATCTCTTTTCCTTGAGAAAAAGCACTGATCAGGACGACAAGTCCAACGTTGACAATCAAACCGAGGATACCAGGGTTAATATCCATTGGTGGAGCGTCTGCGACAAGCTGGAAGTAGTAGTTGACGACAGTACCCGAGATTAACCCTGTAATGACAGCGGGAGCGGTGATTTTTTTTGAATATAAGGCACCGTACACCCCTGGGGCGAATTGAACGATTGATCCGTAGGCTCCGAGCAGGAGGGCAATCAATCCCTGGCCACCAAAGACGGTAATGAAATATGCGAGTCCACCGATGACGAAGACGCCGATTCTCATGATTAAGAGCGTGCTTTTCGATGAAAGATCCCTTTTCACGTTGCGGATCAAGCCATCTGTAAATTCAAGGGATGCACTGTGCGTGATGGCATCCGCGGTACTCATGGCTGCAGCAAGCGCACCAGCACCGACAAGACCATACACCCAGCCCGGCAATGTGAGAACGGTTGTGATCAGGTAGGGCAGGATTTCATCCGGTGAACCGATTTGATCGGATTGGATGACGTTAACGGCAGAGAATCCGACAAATAGGAGCGGGATTAGAAACAAAGCAAACATAGGATAGACGAGCACGGTTTTCTTGATGGTGCGGGCTTTGGTGGCATAGGATTTTGAAAACAAGTGCGGCCACATGAGAAACCCGATGGTTGATACCAGTATGGTAGTGGTGTAGGCCATCATGGACATCGTTGAACCTTCGGCACCGATTTGCAGAAAGCCTGGGTTGTCCTGGGTCAGATTACGGAACATGTTCGGCACACTGTCATGAAGCTGATTGACAATTGTGAGTCCGACCGTCCAGGAAATGACGATCATGAGAATCCCTTGAAACACATCCGACCAGGCAGCAGCTCGAAGCCCGCCTGTAGCTACGTAAACGACGACAATTCCGTAAGAAAGCAATGCACCAAGCCAGAATGGAATTCGTCCTTCTGTCATGATGTTGAAAATATAGGCCATCCCTTTCATTTGTGTGGCTAAGTACTGGATGGAAGCCAGTAGAGCGACGATACCGATGATCATGGCAATCACACGACTGGAGTAGCGCAGCTGTAAAAATCCGGCGACCGTATAGATGTTATGTTTGCGACCGATGGCTCCGATTTTCGGACCAATGATATACCAGGGTAAGATAGCGAAGGCGGTATAGGTGATGATGTACAAAGCTGGTGCACCGCGGGAGAAGGCCCATCCTGGTGCGCCAAGGAACGAGAAGGCACTAAAAACCGCTCCACCCATAAGGAACCACATGACGAATAGACCGAGATTCCCTTTCGCTGTAGTGAACTCTTCCAGTGAACTTTTGTCCTGGTTACGGCCTGCTAAAACTCCGATGAATAAAGCGACGACGAGATAACCGATCATCATGATCATTGCAATTTGCCATTGTGCCATTTAGTGGACCTCCTTTTCGTCTTTGTCAGGGTCGATTTTGTACAGGAATAAGACGATGATGAATGTAACAACGATCCAAAAAATGACCCAGAAGACTGAAAATGGTAAACCGATAATGAATGGTGTTTCCCTGTTGGCGATGGAAAACAACGGGAAGACGAGAAGTAAAAATGGGATGGCTAAAGAAAGACAGTAAATTTTGATGAACTTTTGCTTGGTCAATGGGCATTCTCCTTTTGTTTTTCATACACGATATCTCCATTTAGAATCGTCATTTCTACTTGGATGTCCTTCAGTGTCTCGGAAGGACAACGCAAAATGGATTGATCGAGAACCACAAGATCTGCATACTTGTCAGGTTCTAAAGTTCCTTTTAAATCTTCCTCACTACTGGCATAAGCCCCTGCCCATGTATAAGCACGGATCGCTTCTTCGACCGTAATGGATTGGTTTTGACCGACAGGGTGGCCGTGTTTGCTTGTCCGATTGACGGCTGCGTGGATGCCGATGAGTGGATTTACCGTTGTAATCGGGCTATCAGAACCGATGGCAAACGGAATGTTCTGGTCCACGTAACTTTTTAACGGGAAAAAGTGGTGGACTCGGTCACCGTAATCGTTGATATATCCATCCCCGAATTCGTAAAGAAAGGCAGGGTTCGGAATGGGGACAGCACGGGTGGCTTTTATCCTTTCTACAAGGTCAGGAGGAGTGATTCCTGCATGCTCCAGTCTGTGACGATGGTTATTATTCCCACCATGATTGAGCGCTCGCTCAATTGTGGTCAGCAGCATATGTACGGCTTCATCCCCCATGGCGTGAGCGGTGATCTGCCATCCATGGTTATGCGCGGGTAGAAGATGTCGGTCCAACTCGTTTTGGTCCATATAAAGAAGTCCTGAATCATTTGGGTTACTCGTATATGGATCACGGGTTTTGCATGTCGGACCGCTGCTGCTTCCATCAATGAAAACTTTTGCAGGGCCGACTTTAATCGTATCGTCTCCGAGGCCTGTCATGATCCCGCTCTCCACACCTGCTTTGACAACGGATGGAGAATCGTAGAGGGAACCATACATGATATAAAGCCGCTGTCTGATCTTTCCTTCTTGAGCAGCCTTTTGTAAATAACGGATGTGTTTGCTGCCGTACCCCCCTGCATCATGGACACTCGTTATTCCGTTTTGTAAAAAATGATCCGAGGCGATTCGCAGTCCGAGCATCACCTCTGCTTCTGAATAATCGGCAAGCTGGAACATCTCCATATGGGCTGCTTCTAGCAATAGGCCGGTAAACTCGCCACTATCCCTGTGATAGGTCCCACCGGGTGGGTTTGGTGTTTGAGACGTGAGACCTGCCATTCCCAGAGCTTTGCTGTTCACACATGAAATATGCCCACAAGTTCTTACGACAATGATGGGATGGGATGTGGACACTTTGTCCAAATCCCATTTGGTCAGATGGCGTTCCTCGTACAGTGTGTTCTGGTTGTAACCCCAGCCGCGGACCCATTCTCCAGAGGGTGTTTCCTCAGCCCGCATTTGAAGTTTTTCAATGATAGATTCTATGGAATCCTCCTGCTTCAGGTTGACGCCGATCTGGTTGGTGCCATACAACTCGAGGTGGGCATGGGCATCGTTGAATCCCGGAAGCAGACTTTTCCCGTTTAAGTCAATGACCTCTGTATGAGCGTCGCACCGTTCCATGATATCGGTCGTCTTCCCAACTTGGAGGATGCGCTCTCCTTTGACAGCGAGGGCTTCATGAACGGTGCCTGACTGATCGGCGGTGATGGCTTCTCCGTTGATGAATACTTTAGTTGCTTTCATTTCTTCTCCCTCCATCTAGGACTGAGCAATTTTTAAGGCCGTATGATAAAGAAGCTCCACGCCTTTTTGCATATCCTCCATTTCGGCATACTCCAGCGGGTTGTGGCTGATCCCTTTTTCACAACGGACGAAAATCATGCCGTAATCACTAATGTAGGACATAAATAAGGCATCGTGAAAAGGACCGCTCATCAAGGTTGGTGAATCGTAACCAAGTTGTTCGTCTTCTTTTTTCATGATGTCTTTGATCCAGTCTGCGCAATAGCGTGGATCACTGCGTGTGTCTTCACTGATCGAGTATTCAAGGTTCAGTTCTTTGCTCGTACGTTCAATGATTTCATACAGTTTCTTCTCGAGTTTTGTGCGGGCATCCAAGTCAATGTCGCGAAGGTCAATTGTTAACTCGACTTTTTCAGGGATGATGTTGCGGGAGTTCGGGAAAGTCTGGACACTGCCGACGGTACCGACTGTATTTGGCGTGCCTTCATTGCAGACAAGTTCATTAAATTCTTTTGTAATGATGGAGGCTCCTAAAAATGCATCCTGCCTCAAGTTCATTGGCACGGATCCTGCGTGACCGGCAAAACCTTCAAGAGTCACCGTCAGCCAGATCGGACCGGAGATGGCCGATACGATTCCAACGGGTTTGTCCTGCGATTCGAGTACGGGTCCCTGTTCAATATGGAGTTCAAGGAATGCTTCAATATCGCCAGGTTTATAGATAGGACTTTGGCTCAAATCTGGTTCCACGCCGAATTCTCTTAAAGCCTCTAAGCGGGTCACCCCATTTTTATCTTTTCGTTCGAGTTCGCCTTCTTCGAGCTGGCCGATCATCCCCCGGACGCCGAAAACGCCTTTATTGAATCTTGACCCTTCTTCGTCAGCAAAACAGATGACCTCAATGGAGCGGTTAGGGGTGATGCCTTCTTCTTTCATCGTATGTACAACTTCAATGGCGCCTAAAGCACCTAACGTTCCGTCAAAGCGCCCTCCATAAGGTTGGGAGTCAATGTGGGAACCTAACATGAGGATCGGTTTGTCTTTTTCTTTTCCTTCGATACGACCAACTAAGTTTCCAAATCCATCGATGTGTGTATCCAGTCCGGCTTCTTCCATCCAGAGACGGACAACATCGACAGCTTCCCGGTCTTCTTTTGAATGTGCGAGACGGCAGACGCCGGTTTCTCCAATCTTTCCGATTTTGGCTAGGGTTTCGATGTGTTCTTGAAATCTGTTTTGATTGATCTTCAAGTTGGATCTCCTCCTTGTTTTAACTAACTATATCAAGTTCATAATTATCTGACAATTGACATAATGTTAAATGGTTCTATAGTAAGGGGCTGTGAAGAGAGGCTGCTTTATACAAGTTGTCGGATGAAAACGCAGATTTTTCCTCCGCTTGCTTTGTCCAACAGAAGGAAGCGGAAGGCTTAATAAAGAATGAGTAGTTTAGGGGGGAGAGCTTATGAATGAAAAAGAGAGAGCAATCCGTTTGAAAGAATGGGCACTAAAAGCAGGACTTGGATTGGATTCAGATAACATCACCATTCAGTACATATGGAATCCTGGGGGTTTTGTCAATCGGTCCTATCAAATTTCAGATCGGGAGAAGTGCTTCCATGTGAAGTTTTGCAAAAAGGATCATATAGCGAGGCTGAAGCAGTGGGCACGAATTCACGAGTATTTGACAGAAAATTATCGTGCTCCGAAGATGCTGATGGAAATCCATGAAGCCGTCATCCCTGGTCACCCCTATGGTCTTGTGTTTGAGTTTTTTGAAGGAGATGTGTGGAAAGGGCAGGCTTGGCAGGATGAAATCTTATTAAAAATAAGTAAGCTTCATGGTGATCCAAATCTTAAACGTGTGCTCAGCAGAGGAGGAAAGACTTGTGCAGAAGCATTGATTCAAACCTATATTCATCGGTTCCGGGAAGACATGAAAATTATAGATGCTGATAGAGAGAGTCTTCCTTTTGTAAAAGAGGAGACCTTTGAGATGTTTCACAAAATGACGGATCAGCTGGAAAAAGAAGTGAAACAAGCGAATCTTTTTCAACGTCCAGCGGAAGATGTCGTTCATAATGATCTGAATCAGCAGAACATTTTAGTGAATGAGGATAGGTTCTGCATGATTGATTGGGACGATCTAACCATCGGAGATACCGCAGCCGATTATGCTTCCTTGCTCTGGCCTTGGGTTTATAGTAAAGAGTGGCCGGTTTGGGAGGGGAAAGTGAGAGATCTTGCAGGCATGGAGGTGGTGGAGCGTATGAGTCTTTATTTTAAGGCGAAATTATTAGATGACGTCATTGATGTTCTTGCGGATTATGTAGAAGCAGAAAAGTTTCCTGAAGTAAAAGAGCGAACGCAGCAGAGAGCGAAAGCCACGCATCTAAGCGCGCTTGAGTTATATATGGCGCGTTATGAAACGTCTCTCTATGAATGATGCGGCGGATTTAGAAAGCTCTTGGAATTCTTGGGCATGTTTGTCTCTCTTTTTACATATCCTACTAGTAATAGAGGATCATTTAGGGAGTGACAAAATGGGTTTCACATATGGAAAAGATGAATTGATTGGTGACTTGCAGCAGGTGTTTGCCAGACATAATGTCCAATCCGTCCGCGTCAAAGAGCCCGGCACGTTGTTCCGTGTGGAGTCAGATGGTTCACTCACAATTGGAATCGGGGCGACGATTACGTCCTTTGAACATCAGCCAGATGAAAAACAAGCGCCGACATTAAAGGTGATTAATGGTAAGAAAAAATGACGAAAAGTCCTGGGCAGGGGGATGTCCAGGACTTTTCTATGTGTTGTGTGCGTATGATTATGCTTTCTTCCAGTAAGCTGCTTCTTTACTGGAGCGAAGAGGTGGGAACGTATCTCCATTGCTCAATTCGATATGTTTCTCATCCTCTGTCACATCATTATTTTTACGACCATCCACTAAACCATCAAATTCGTAAGTACCTGCTTCTGGCGCTTGTTCGCCTGTTTTGTAACGATCAGCCATTTAGAAATACATCCTTTCGAAATTGGTTTTAGTTGTGCGCACATAAGCTATATAACCGGATATGTCAGAGTGAAAACCCCTTTTTGTAAAAATGTTACATTTGGAGGAGTTTCCATTTTACAAGCCTTGAGGTTTGACAATTAGACGATAAGTTTATAACATATATCACGTTGAATAGTTTGTGTAGCAACATCTTGAATTACGGACATAAAAGCCATTCCGATGTTCGAACAGCTATCATTAGGCTTATTTTTATAACCTGTGGTTGCTACAACAACTAATTTTTATATAAATGGAGGTTCACACGATGACAAAAGTACTTTTCGTAAAAGCAAATTCCAGACCGGTGGAGCAGTCGGTGAGCGTCAAACTCTACCACACATTTTTGGATAACTATAAAAAGGTTCACCCGGATCACGAAATAGAAGAGCTCGATTTGTTTGAGGAAAACCTGGATTACTATGACAATGACAAAATTAATGGAATGTTCAAACTTTCCAAAGGTATGGAACTCACTCCATCTGAAATCGAAGCGACAAATACGGTTACCGCCTACTTGGATCAGTTCCTTGCAGCAGACAAAGTCGTATTTGCTTTCCCGCTATGGAATTTCACCATTCCAGCTGTGCTTCATACGTATTTCGACTATCTGGCTCAGGCGGGTCAGACATTCCGTTACACAGAGGAAGGGCCTGTAGGATTGCTTCCGGATAAGAAAGTAGCCATCTTGAACGCCCGTGGTGGTGTTTACTCTGAAGGTCCGGCGAAGTCTGCAGAGATGGCAGTGAATTATGTTGAAAACATTCTACAATTTTGGGGTATTGAAGATATCACTACACTCGTGGTCGAAGGTCATAACCAATTCCCTGATCGAGCAGCAAAGATTATTGAAGATGGCTTGGAAGAAGCTGCATCAGCCGCCGCTTCATTCTAAACCAAAAGAAATACAAAAAAAGCATCCCGATCAGGGGTGCTTTTTTTTGTGTGTTTTGTATTGGAAGAAACTGTATGACCTGGTACGGAAGAATATGTAAGACCTGGTCAGACATTTTATGGAATGATTTCCGCTCGATCTTGAGAAACTATGGAGAGAAGCTGGGGGTGGAAAGGGGTAAGGGATGAAAGAGTTATTCGTCTTGTTGAAAAAAGGCAATAAGCCGGCTTTATGGGCGAGCATCATTAACGCGATTATTGCGTTAATCAAAGGCGTTGCCTATTTCATTACAGGTAATGTGGCAATGTTTGCGGAAATGATGCACAGCATTGGTGACATGGCCAACCAATTCTTTGTATTTATCGGTTCAGCTCTTAGTAAAAAAGCACCGACCGATAAATTTCCGAATGGGTTTGCACGGCTTGTAAACCTTGTATTGCTTGGTGCTGTCATCATCGTTGGCATATTGGCATACGAAACGATCAAAGAAGGAATTCATCACATCCTTCATCCTCCAGAAGCAGGTTCCTGGCTTTGGCTGAACTTGACTGTACTTGGAATTGCTGCCATTCTTGAGTCTTTTGTGTTGTACAAAGCAATGAAAGAAGTTATCAAAGATATCGGACTGGAAAATGTCAAAGGCATGGAGGTTGTAAAAGTAAGTTTTGCAAACATCGGAGAAGCAAAACCTGCTACGAAGTTGGTTTTCCTTGAGGACATGGTTGCTACATTAGGTGCTTTGATTGCGATGATCTCGATCTTAATTGCAACTTATACCCCTTTTCATACAGCTGAAGGCTATGCTTCTGTCATCATCGGATTGATGCTGTTTTATGTGGTCGGTCGAATCTTCTTAGATAATGCAGCTGGGGTACTAGGGGTAGCGGATGAAGAAATGGAAAAGAAAATCGGTGAATTCGTATTTGAACATCCTGAAGTACAGGACATACAAAAGCTGATGGTCATGAAAGAAGGAGAAGAGCTGCATGTGGAACTGAAGCTGGAGTTCGATCCGGATATGTCGATCGAACAAGTGGATCGAGTCCTTGATGGTATTGAGAAGAAAATACTGAGTCAGCGAGGGGTTACTGAAGTGATCATTGAATCAGATAAAGATGATGATCAAATGTCCTGGGACCCTGATGATAATCAGGTGTAATGGATTGGTAATAATTGCAAGACCTGGTCAGGTGAATAGAATAAAACAGGGAAATAATGTATGACCTGGTGTAGTAAAATATGGAATTGGATGAGGTGGGAGTATGGGTAAGGAAAAGTACGATAAAGTGGAATCGGATATTATGACGCATGGACATAATCCTTATGAAATCGTTAAGGGGTTACTGAAGGAATCGGTGGAGACACTCGGTCTCCATGAGAACATCTACCATTTGTTGAAGAAGCCGATGCGTGTCTTTGAAGTCTCGATCCCTGTAAGAATGGATGATGGACGAATTGAGAATTACACGGGATATCGGTCTCAGCATATGGATATCCTTGGACCCACTAAGGGCGGGATCCGTTTTCACCCGGATGTCAATCTGGATGAAGTGAAGGCGCTCTCTATATGGATGTCCTTGAAGGCTGCAATCATTGATCTACCATTTGGTGGTGGTAAAGGTGGCATCATTGTGGACCCTGAACAACTGTCCGAACGTGAGTTGGAACAGTTAAGTCGCAATTACATTAAGAAAATCACCCCGATCATTGGTCCTCAAAAGGATATTCCTGCACCTGACGTCAATACAAATCCAAAAGTCATGGGATGGATGATCGACGAATTCGACCAGCTTCGGGGATATAACATTCCTGGCATGCTGACAGGAAAACCAGTGGTTCTCGGAGGATCTCTCGGTCGTCTTCAAGCAACAGGACGAGGAGTAGTGTTCACCATTCGTGAAGCGTGCAAAGTCCTCGGAATTGAAATGGGAGAAGCGACAGCCGCCATTCAAGGGTTCGGTAACGTAGGAAGTATGACAGCCAAGTTCTTGCATGAATTAGGTGTAAAAATTGTAGCTGTGACGGATGCGAAAGGCGGCATTTACAAAGAAGGCGGATTGGATATCCCTGATTTGCTAGCGTATACGAACGGTGGAGATCAGTATGCTTCTTCTTATGAAAAAGCAGAGCCGATCTCAAACGAGAAAATGTTCAGTCTCCCCGTAGATATTCTCGTTCCCGCAGCGGTTGAAAACCAAATCACTGAAGAGACGGCCCCGACGATTCAAGCGAAAATACTGGCCGAGGCCGCTAATGGTCCAACCACCCCAGCCGGGGATCAAATTCTTGAAGAAAAAGGGATTTTCGTTATCCCTGATATCCTCTGTAATGCTGGTGGAGTGACGGTTTCGTATTTTGAATGGGTGCAGAACAACATGAATTATTACTGGAAAGTGGACGAAGTGAACAAGCAGCTGGAAGAAAAGATGCTCTCAGGGTTTGAGAAGGTGATCGAGATGAAAGAGGAAAAGGGGTGTCGGATGCGTGATGCAGCCTATATGGTAGGCATCAAGCATTTGGTAAAAGCGATGGATGCCCGTGGTTGGATTGGAGAAAAAGAAAATCATTAAAAAACAGTCGTCCTGCCAGGGCGACTGTTTTCGTTTATCCATTTAGGCGAATACCGTAAAACTTCAATTCTGTCATGTCTTCCACCGCATATTGGACACCTTCTCGGCCAATGCCGCTTTGCTTTACGCCTCCATAAGGGTGGTTGTCCTGTCGGTAAGTGGACATTTCATTGATCCAGACACCGCCCATTTCCAGCTGATCGGCTACACGAAAGGCACGATCAATGTCTCTTGTGAAAATTCCTGCTTGGAGACCATAGATCGAGTCGTTCGATTGACTAACTACTTGGTTTTCAGATGAAAATGGAATGACTGATACGATCGGAGCGAATACTTCTTCAGCAATGATTTTCATATCGCTTTTCACATCAGTCAGGATTGTGGGGGTCAATAAAGAGCCATTACGCTTGCCCCCGGTTTCAATTTTTGCTCCATTTTCCACGGCGTCATCAATCCACATCTTGGCACGTTCCGCTTCATCCTCATTGATCATCGGACCAAAATCCGTCTCTTCGCTCATCGGATCTCCGATCTTCAATTCTTCGGTCTTTTGAATGAACGCCTTTAAGAAGCGGTCGTAGATATTTTGATGCACGTAAATCCTCTGCGCGGAGATACACACTTGTCCTGAAAAAGCAAAAGCACCTTTAACTAAACTCGAAACGGCATAGTCGAGGTCCGCATCTTCAAAAAGAATATTAGGACTGTTTGAACCAAGCTCAAGCGTCACTTTCTTAAACCCTGCATTCTCGCGAATCGTGCGTCCTACGGGCAGGCTGCCTGTAAACGTGACCTTGTGGATTTTATCATGCTTCACAAGGGGGTCTCCGATTTCTTTTCCAGTGCCAAGCAGCAAGTGAATCGCCCCTTTTGGTAGTCCCGCCTCATGGAGAAGCTTCACGAGTTTGTAGGCGGATACCGGCGTTTTCTCCGCTGGTTTCAATACGATCGTGTTGCCGGCTGCAATAGCTGGAGCGACTTTATGCAATGTTAAGTTCAACGGAAAATTAAAGGGCGTGATTGCCCCGACGACCCCGAGTGGCACCCGTTTCGTGAAACCGACCCGGTTTTCTCCACCGATGGCGGCATCCATCGGAATGACTTTTCCTTCGATATGCTTGGCTTCTTCTGCCGCAAAGCGGAGGACTTGGATTGAACGCTGCACTTCACCCTGGCTGAACTGTAAAGGTTTCCCGGCTTCTTTAGTAATAGCTTCAGCAAATTCCTCCTGGCGCTCCTCTAAAAGTTGGGATGCTTTCAAAAGAATATCCGCCCGGTTATGAGCGGGCATTTTCTTCATCGTCTGATGAAACGTATCGTAGCTGATGTCGATCGCTTTGTTCAAGTCTTCTTCTTTAGCTAAAGCCAGATCCGCAACAAGCTCCGTGTTATACGGATTTTTGACCGTCATTGTCTCGCGGTCATCTTCGCAAAATTCTTCACCGTTGATAATCGATCCGATCTTCATGATTTCACCTCATTCGCATGTGATATTTTTTAGTTTTTCCGTCAGTTTCATGTTTTCGCTGTAGTCGACAGGGCAGTCGATCAAGACAGGTTTATTCATGGAAATCGCTTGGTCCAGCGCTTTCTGCAGATCTTGGGTTTGGTCGACACGTAAAGCTTCCATTCCAAAAGATTGTGCGAGTTTGATAAAGTCGGGATTTCCGAATTCAATATGGGATGGACGGTCGAATTTTTTCATCTGGTGCCATTCGATCAGCCCGTATCCATCGTCTCTCCATAGAAGAATGATGATGGGTAAGTTCAATCTTACTGCCGTTTCTAGCTCTGCTCCGGTCATCAGAAAAGAACCGTCTCCGCAAACAGCGACAACGTTACGATCCGGAGCCGCCATTTTGGCTGCAATTGCTCCTGGAACGGCAACTCCCATGGAGGCGAGTCCATTCGATATCAGGCAGGTGTTCGGCTTGGATGTATGGTACATGCGCGCCATCCACATTTTGTGTGCGCCGACATCTGAGATCACAATGTCTTCATCTCCCATAGCATTTCTCAAGTCCGCAATGATCTTTTGCGGTTTAAGAGGAAAGGCCTCATCCTGTTGATATTCTTCAAAATCTTTCAGCACATTTTTCCGGATGGATGTGGCCCAGTCAAGATTTCTTTCTTTTGCCGACACAGCTTCTGTCAGTTGCTTTAAGTTCTCTTTTATATTTCCGACTACGTTCAGGGCTACAGGATAGTACGCGTCAATTTCTGCTTCCTCTGTATCGATATGCAAAATCGGGGTCTCACCGGTCGGGTTCCAGTTTTGAGGCGGCGTTTCGGCCATATCAAAACCGATCGGGATGATCAGGTCGGCTTTTTGAAAACCACAGGTGATGTGATCTTTCCCACTCAGTCCTGCCGTGAGAAGACTAAGTTCGTGTTTCCATGAAAGGGCTCCTTTTCCCATGAAAGAGTGGACGACAGGGATGTTCGCTTTTTCTGCTAATGATTGAAGCTCATTCGCTGCTTGTTCCCGAGTAATTCCGTTTCCTGCTAAAATCAGAGGTTTTTCTGCTTTGGATAGGAGGTCCGCCGCTTCCTTGATGACAGTTTCATCGGCTTGTGGAAGAGAATGACCGGTGATCGGTAGTGGATCAGCTGACACTTCCATGCCTGCTACATCTTCAGGCAGATCGATATGCGTCGCTCCTGGTTTTTCCTGCATGGCTAACTGATACGCTTTTCTTACGACTTCTGGCACGATTTCGCCTGTTTTGATTTGCGCATTCCACTTGGTTACAGGGGCGTAAATGTCTACAAGATCGTAATATTGGTGTGAAATTTTATGTTGGCGGTTCAGTCCGGCCTGCCCCGTAATGGCGATGAGTGGACAATGGTCCATGTTCGCATTGGCCACGCCAGTCAAAAGGTTAGTCGCGCCCGGCCCGAGCGTCGCCAGACAGACCCCCGGTTTACCCGTCAGCCTTCCATAGGTGCCCGCCATAAAGGCGGCACTTGTTTCGTGGCGCGTCGTAATGAACTCGATGGAAGAGTCCAAAATGGCATCCATGACGTCGATGTTTTCCTCTCCTGGCACACCGAAGATATATTCGACGCCTTCGTTTTCTAAGCATTTGATTAATAGTTGCGCAACATTCATAACTTTTCCTCCTTGTTTGTCTTATTTTGCGTTATCGCAATAGAAGTTATGAGTAAAAGGTTGGAGAATGATTCCATTGTTCTCACTCACAGTCGAGCGATAAAATGGAGACCGGTATTTTTGCGGGGAGGTAACGTATGAAAAAGCTTATCCATCATTTAAGAAAGAACGAAAAGCATTTACTTACAGCGGTATTTTTATCTATGGCCATGTTGATTATTGGTGGCATTTTGACAGGGACTCACCTCCAGTTTGGGAAGCAGGTCATGATCATCTCCATAGGCTTGATGGTTTACCTGCTCTGGTTTTTAGGTGTGGATCCCATATGGAAGGGTTTCGGCCTGCTTGGGTTTGCTTTTGGAATAACTTTTGCTTTTTCCGAATTAATCGATATGGTTCCGATCAACATTTATGATCAGTGGTTATCTGCGGATACGGTCAAAGGGGTGACCCTGGAAGGGATTTTCTTTTTAGTAATGCTGAAGCTGATCAGCAAATGGACAGGTATTGAACCTTACATTGAACAGCTCATGAATAAGAAAAAAGAGAAGGAATCCGAGTCTGGATGAAAAAACGCCCATATCAACGAGCCATTTTATTTAGTTGTGCGCTTATCTTGATTATTTTCGCTTTGATCAATCATTTGTTAGGTGGAAATCAGTGGATCGGCAATGTTTCTTTGTTCACTGGTTTTACCGTGATAACTTACTTAGAATACTTTTCTTACGAATCCATCTTGCTCGGCTTCATGTCCTCTACATCGACCGTTCTAATAACATGGGGAGTTTATGAATCACTCATGTCTCTTTTTCTGGATGGATTCAAAAGTTATATTCGAATCGGTGCGGCCCTTTTCATTCACCATTGGGTAGCAAAAGGTATAAAAGCAGGTTTGAAAAAAAGAAGAGATTGAAAAGGACGTCGGTCATTGTTTGTGACCGGCGTTTCTTCCGTTTTATCAGTCCTTTTCAGATTTGTCACGTCTTGTATGACAAAGCTGCATTTAGATTGTCTTGAGCGCAGGGGTGTAACCGCTTTATTATGAAAGTACAGAAAAAAGAGAACAAACGAGACGAGGAGGAAATCTCATGAGTGAGAAAAAACAAACAGGTGCAAGAGCTCGTGTTCAGCGGTTCGGAAGCTTTTTAAGCGGAATGATCATGCCGAACATCGGGGCTTTCATTGCATGGGGTATTATAACGGCTTTATTTATTCCTGATGGATACTTTCCTAATGAAGATTTAGCAGAAATGGTCGGTCCGATGATCACCTACTTACTGCCATTATTGATTGGTTTTACAGGTGGACGATTGGTCCACGGACTTCGCGGAGGGGTCGTTGGTGCGACAGCTACGATGGGAGTCATTGTCGGAGCAGACATTCCTATGTTCCTTGGCGCGATGTTAATCGGTCCGCTAGGAGGTTTAGCCATCAAATGGGTGGATAAACTTTTTGAAGGCAAAGTCAAGTCTGGATTTGAGATGCTTGTCAACAACTTCTCAGCCGGTATCGTTGGAGCGATTCTTGGAATTGTCGGTTATTACATTATCGGTCCAATTATGTCAGGACTGACAAATGTTTTAGGTTCTGCCGTTGAAGCATTAGTCAATGCGGGACTATTGCCGCTTGTCAACATCTTCATAGAACCAGCAAAAATCTTATTCTTAAACAATGCCATCAACCACGGAATTCTGAGTCCCATCGCTGTGGATCAGACACAGGAAATTGGGAAATCGATTCTATTCTTACTTGAAACGAACCCGGGTCCTGGCTTAGGAATTCTATTGGCATTCAGCATCTTTGGAAAAGGAATTTCCCGCCAAACCGCACCAGGGGCTGCCATCATTCACTTCTTTGGTGGTATTCACGAAATTTACTTTCCGTACATTTTGTCCAAGCCGGCTTTGATTTTAGCAGCCATTGCCGGTGGTGTAACCGGGACAACAACGTTCGTCGCTTTCGGTGTCGGTTTGACGGCGACTCCTTCTCCAGGAAGTATTGTAGCGCTTATGCCACTGACAGCCAGAGGTGACCACCTTGGTGTGATCGCAGGTGTTCTTCTTGCCACACTCGCATCATTCATTGTCGCTTCCTTGATTCTAAAATTCAGCAAAAACGATGAGGAAGAAGATTTGAACGAAGCTACAGCTAAAATGGAAGAAATGAAAGGCAAAAAGAGCTCTGTTTCCGGACAGTTAAATTCTCAGCAGCAAGAGCAAAAAGAAGAGGCGAACGAAGAGGTTTCAGATAGAAACACAGATGTCGTTCCTTCCGTAGACCGCAGCAATGTCGATAAAATCATCTTCGCTTGTGATGCGGGGATGGGGTCCAGTGCGATGGGAGCGTCTCTCCTGAAGAACAAGTTCAAGAAAGCCGGCATCCAAATTGATGTCACCAACATGGCCATCAATGATCTGCCAAATGATGTAGACATTGTCATTACACACAAGGATTTGACGGAACGTGCCGTACAAAGAGTACCAGGTGCTCACCATATCTCTGTCGATAACTTCTTAAATAGTCCGAAGTACGATGAACTCGTCAACGAACTTAAATCTGAATAACAATTATAAAGGCCTGATCCGGTGATCAGGCCTTTCCTTAACTGATTTTGAAGGATGGGGGCACCATTCCGAAGATGCTAAAAAAAGTCATGAAGTTGCTAATAAACGCTCAAAAGGTGCTAATATAATTCCTAAAGTCGCTAATAAATGTTCGGAAGGTGCTAATAAAAGGTTTAAAGCTGCTAATAAGTTTAACTTACATGCTCATACAAACGTTCACTAAACGTCATTCTAGTTCAGCACCCTACTTAATGGTTGCTGTAGTCATTAATAAAGGAGAGCTTATTAAATTTTGTCACAGATGGTTTGACGAAGATGACTTTTCTAATCATTGAAAACCCTTACGGTACAACATATTATGAAAGTATAGAAACAATAGTTGTTAAATATTGTCCTTGAAGGAGGTGAATCGGGAATGTATGTGACAGGTCGTGAAAGGAAGATCTTAGACCGCCTGCTTGGTCAGGAAGATCAAGTGACGGTTAAACAGTTGGCCAAAGAACTCGGTATCAGCACAAGAACGGTGCATCGGGATTTGAAAGGGATGGAAGAACTCCTGGCCGAAAGGGAGTTGTCGCTTGAGAAAGAATCCGGGGGCGTCCTTTTGGTGAAAGGGCCTGTGGATCAGAAGAAAACGCTGAAAATGGAGTTAAGGCAGCAGGCCTCAGTAGATTATACGCCGGAAGAACGGCACGTTTTGATTCTGTCCAAGCTTTTAGAGACTCGTGAACCTGTCAAGCTTGTGGCGATTGCGAATGATCTGGGTGTTACAGTAGCAACGATCAGTCATGACCTCGATAAGATTGAAGAGCACCTCAAGGACTTTCGGTTGAAGCTTGTTAGAAAAAGGGGCTATGGCGTCGAAGTGGTCGGAGAAGAATCGGGCATACGAGAAGCTATTAGTCAATTAATTATGACCCATATGAACGAGCTTGATTTTTTCTCCATGGTGAGACAGAACATCCAGGAAGGGAATCAGGGAGTAGATGATTCTTTATCCGGGCAGCTGCTGGACATTGTAAATAAAGAAACGCTTGCGCTGATTGAACTTCACCTCGATGAGTTGCGGAAAGAATTATCTTATCCTCTCGCGGATAGTGCCTACATTGCGTTGGTCGTTCACCTTGCTTTGGCGATTGAACGCATGCAGCAAGGGGAAAAGATCCATATCGATGAAGCACAGTTGGAAAAGCTCCGTTCTACGAAAGAGTACTCTTTTGCGGAAGGTTTAATAGACCAATTAGCGGGCGAGTTCCAACTCTCTATACCAGAAGCGGAAACCGGCCATATTACGATGCATTTGATGGGAGCCAAGGCGCGTTACAATCGCGATTCTTTGCTTGAGGACTCAAGTATGAGTATAGCTTTTAAAGCGAAGCAGCTGATCGCTAAAGTATCTCGGCGTGTAGGGATGGATTTCAACGAGTATGATCGTTTGCTCAATGACCTTGTCGTCCATTTGAAACCTAGTGTGTACCGTTTGCAGCATAACATGGATATTGAAAACTCATTTACCGATCAAATGGAGGAAGATTATCCTGTTTTGTTCAAAGAAGTGGAACATTCGCTTCAGGAGGTCTTCCCTGGACTACATTTTCCACGTGAAGAAACCGCTTTTATCGTCATGCATTTTGCATCTGCGCTTCTGAATATGGAAGGTGTGGCAGGGATCAATGTCCTTGTCGTTTGTTCAAGCGGAATCGGGACAGCCAAAATACTGGCGGCCAAACTACAAAAGAAATTCAACGAAATTGAGCAGATTGAACATCATTCTCTGTTTGATCTTAAGGGAATGGATATCTCGCAATATGATTTGATCGTTTCAACTATTTCTCTTGTCGATGTAGAGGCATACGTGCAGGTGAGTCCTGTTTTACCTAAAAAGGATATTCACAAAATCGAGCATGCAATCAGAAGGGTACGTGTGACGAAACAAATGAAAAAGCCGGTTTTGGAACAGAAGGGCGGAGATGAAAAGACTTTCCAGGCCATTCAAGAGAAAATCGGAGCTTCTGAACGCTATGCCCGTAATATCGGAAAGGTTCTAGACCACCTGCTTGTGGCGAGAATAGATGCTGCTCATGTGGAGGAGGCATTGGAACAGGCGGTTCACTATTTAAAAGAAAACGGAGCCGTTACAGAAGGAAATTCCATTGTTGATCATTTGTTGGAACGGGAAAAAGTCGGAGGTCTCGGAATCCCGGAGACAAAACTTGCGCTCTACCATGCGCGTAGTTCTTCCATTGAACAGCCTTCCTTCTCTGTTCATATCTTGACTGAACCTTTGAAGGTGCAGGGGATGGATGGAGAAGAGATGCCCATCAAAACGATATTGCTAATGCTCGCACCTGAAGCACCGAGTCAAGAAGGGTTAGAGACGTTGAGTTTTATTAGTTCTCTTATTATAGAAGATGAAGAGTGTACGTCAATTTTAGAGTCAGAACATGAGGAGAACATCCTTCATTATTTAGCAAACCAACTTTATACGTTTTTAAAATCAAAAGGATAAGGGAGTTTTTATAATGTCTACAAACATTTTGAAAAAAGAAAACATCGAATTGAACAAGAGCTTGGCAACGAAAGAAGAAGCCATCCGCTATGTGGGCGGCATTCTGAACGAACAAGGCTATGTAGATGAAGCTTACATCGAAGAAATGCTGAAGCGTGAAGAAATCACGTCCACTTTCATGGGGAACTTCGTAGCCATTCCGCATGGTACAGAGGATGCAAAAAAAGCCGTCAATGAAACAGGTATTTCTGTAGTTACAGTACCAGAAGGCGTTGATTTCGGAGATGGAAATATTGTTAAGCTCCTTATCGGAATTGCTGGAAAAGGCAACGAGCATCTAGAAATCCTTTCTCAGATTGCTATCGTTTGTTCAGAAGAAGAGAATGTTGAAAAATTGATTGCAGCAGAAACGAAAGAAGAAGTTCTCCAGACGTTCAGCGAGGTGGAGTAAGATGAAAGCTGTTCATTTCGGAGCAGGGAATATAGGACGAGGGTTCATCGGCGCGCTTCTTGATCAGTCTGGTTACGAGACCGTTTTTGTCGATGTGAATGAGAAGTTGATCGATCTATTAAATGAACGCAATCAGTACCTAGTAGAATTGGCTGGGGATGATTCTTCCATTGAGGTTAAAAATGTCAGTGGATTGAATAGTTTGAAACAGCCACAAGAAGTGGTGGAAGCGATCGCTCATGCAGACCTTGTCACGACCGCTGTTGGTCCTAACATTCTTCCTGTCATCGCAAAGCTCTTGGCAGAAGGAGTAGAAAAGCGCATCACAGATCAAGCAGTACCTTTGAACGTCATTGCTTGTGAAAATATGATTGGTGGATCTGAAGCATTGAAGCAGCATGTGCTTGATAACATGGATGAAACGTTGCAGGATCAATTGGAAGATTCGATCGGATTCCCCAATGCAGCCGTAGACAGAATTGTGCCTGATCAACACAATGAAGATCCGTTGACGGTCAAGGTTGAACCTTATTATGAATGGGTTGTGGAAACACCTGCGATCAAAGGAGTTCAGCCGGAAGTCCAAGGGGTCACCTATGTGGATGACCTGACCCCTTATATTGAACGTAAGCTGTTTACGGTCAATACAGGGCACGCAGCGACGGCCTATCTCGGAAGCTATTATGGACATTCAACGATCAAAGACGCGATGGAAGATCATAGAGTCAAGGAAAAGGTTGAAGGCGCGCTAAGTGAAACGGGAGCTGTACTGATTGAGAAGTATGGGTTCGGCAAGGAACAACATGAGGCTTATATAGACCAGATCATCAACCGCTTCTTAAACCCGGACTTGTCGGATGAAGTTACCCGTGTTGGCCGTGCTCCTATTCGTAAGCTTGGGCCAAAAGACCGTCTTGTAAGGCCGGCTGTTGAATATTTCAATGTCGTTGGAGGCCAGCCGCAGTACTTGGCTGAGGTCATTGCTGCGACACTTCTTTACAAGAATGAACTAGATGAAGAAGCAAGAGAACTGCAGCAACAAATTCAGACTTCAGGAATGACCGAAACCTTCTGCCAGGTTAGTGGGTTGACAGAAAACCATCCCCTTGTGGTATTAGTTGAGAAAATGATTACTCAAATGAAATGAAAAAGAGGCCCATGGATGAGATCTTCCATGGGTCTCTTCGTTTTATTCGTTTTTGATTTCTACGACAATTTTGCCGGGATAATTATGCCATTCATGGCCGTCTTTTAAAGCATACCCATTGAAAGCCTCTGTTTCTATAATGTTTGTTATGTAATCCTGCGCAGGCAATCGTACGTTACATCAATCATCCCCCCATTTCCTGTAGTTCCTTACAATTATGCAGGGATTGGTAAATTAGTCCGCTCTTTAGAGGGAGGGTTTACATTTTATGGGTGACCAGGTCTTACATATTTTGGTGTACCAGTTCATACATTTATTTCCATAAAAATAAGCCCTGAGCTTTTTGGCTAGCTCGGGCTTTATTTGATGCGGTCGTCGCGTTCTTCATCTGGGATAAGGGGGCAGGTGGGACAGCATTTGGATTTGTCAGCATCGTGGAGCATATATTTCATGCAGCAGTGACGTCTGACGTAGGTTTCTTTTCCGTTGTCCGCCTGATAAAAGCGGAACTTGAAATGAAGAGGATTCCTCCGGTTTTCTTTGAACAGTTCATGAGTGGTGAACCAGCGGAAAACGGTCTCTGTCCATTCATCAGCCTGATCTTTCACAAGCGCACATTTTCGTTGGTGAAGGTTGTGAGAGACGATGGAACGCATATGTGTCGTCTTGCATTTGGATATTTGTGCGACGGTTTGGAACAATGGCTGCAAGTGCTGGGTTATGAAAGTGTGAACGTATTCTTTCACTTTTTCTTCCGGCAGGTCCGCAATTTTGTGCACCGCTGAATCGTCAACCATGTAATTCATCGCATTTTTTTCTTTCAGTTCAATGCTGATGTTTTCGGGGCTTGCATCAATGATGACACCATGCTTGATCATCGTCTCGAACAATCCCATCGTGAGCACAGAATACATTTTTCCAAACAACAAACCGGCAATGGCCATGTTCGGGGCATCCAGCTGATGCTTTTGTATATCCAGTAATGCTCTCATCGCGTTTTTATCATGTATGAGATCATCGACTTTGTAATGAGAACGGTCCTTGTACTCAGAACCAACAAAGATGCGATGATCGTTCTGAATTTGTTCAAATACTCGTTTCATATCGATGTCTCCCGTTTGTAAGCTTTATTTTTGCTGATAACTGTTTTCAATTATAAAATAAAACCATCTATACAACAACTTAAGAAGCATAATGGACATGGACTTGGGAGTAAGCTAAGGTCATGGGCACGAGATGGGTCGATTACTATTCATTGATTTAGGGAATAGGCAGACTTACAATACTACATCATTCCTCCACGGAGGTGAACAGAATGGAAGCCATGAATGTAATACAAAAAAAGTTACCGGGGTATGAATCCACCTTTTTAAAAAATATGCAAAAAGCGGATCTCCATACTTTACACCAATTGATACAAGCGATTTTTCGGGAGCGGATCGTTCCCTGCGAATGGAGAAACTCTGAAAACACATTGATCCTTTTATTAAACGATGGAGAACTTCACGTACCTGTTTCCAATCTCTACATATTTCACCACATCGATATTGAAGGGGACATCCGTTTTCTGGATCGGGATGGAAATCAAGCCTTGGTCGATAAGTCCGAAACATGCTTGGAACTGCTTTTCCCGGGAAATAATCGATTTGATTTTTATAAGGAAGTCCTCAACAGTGTGACGAACCTGGCCTTGGCACTTACTGTAGCGGAGCATAGAAGAAGGCAAATCGAAAACCTGGCGGAAGATGCGTTCTCTTATGCAGCTAGACTCAAGAGCCCACTGACCTTTTTCGAGCAGTGGGTGATTCAAGGGCATACCATCCACCCATGCAGCCGAACGAGAATGGGCGTGACCTCTGAAGATGTCGCCCGGTACGCACCGGAATGGGAAGGGAAGCCGGATGTCCTGCCACTGCTCGTTCATAAAGACCGGTATCATATGACATCCAAAAACGGTGAGAGCACGAAGTCCATCCTTTTGCAAGAGTATCCGGAGTTAAACAAAGCCTTTCAACAAGTCTGTGAAGATCATGATGTAGTTGCGGAAGACTATGAAATAATTCCGATTCATCCATGGCAATGGGAACATACCATCACAAAATATTATAAGGATGATTTGAATAAAAAATTACTACTTCCGGTTAATGGAATTACCATCCCGACCTGCGCACTGATTTCTTTCCGGTCGCTTGCACCTCTAAACGACCGGTTCAGGCATCACATTAAAACCGCTGTCAATGTACAAATGACAAGCGCGGTCCGGACTGTTTCAGCGGCATCGACAAAAAATGGTCCCACTTTATCGCGACTCTTACAAACGGTTTTTAGTCATGATCCGAGACTATCCCGATCATTATCCGTCATGGGGGAGGAAGTCGGTATTCATTACAAGCCAGCGCAAGAAGAGAACGAGAATTTCCTGCAAAAAAATGCAGCCGCGATCCTACGTGAAAATCCAGAGCGTAATTTGGAGACGGACGAAATTGCGGTTCCGGCGGCTTCTTTGCTCGCGCCTTCTCCGTTTTCAGGAAAGTTGATCGTGGAAGAAGTGGCGGAACTCTATCCTTCGCCTGAAAAATTCATCTATGACTATGCAAAGACGGTTCTGCCCGGTGTGCTTACATTGATTACGAAATATGGGATCAGCATGGAAGCACATCTTCAGAACTGTGTCGTTATTTTTAAAAAAGGAAAGCCAAAAAAGGCGGTACTCCGTGATTACGGTGGCATCCGGATTATGAATGAACGCTTAGAACAGTATTTCGCCGAACAGCCGATTGATCCAAGTACGAATCTGCTGACTAAAGATCGGTCTGAGTTGTTGGATGTGTTTTCTCATGCCCTTTTCCATAATCATTTAGGAGAACTGATCGTCGCACTCGCTAGAAGAACATCGGTCAATGAGAAAGAGCTGTGGAAGGCGGTCGAGCAGGTGATCCACGAAACGTATGAACATATGAAAGAGGATAAACAGATCCCTACAGAAGCATTACTTGATAAAGAGGAAATTCTTACAAAGCCCACGAAGATGAAGGCCCTCGTGAAAATGCGTTTGTCTGATCAATATACCGACAACCTTCATGTGGAAATTCCTCATCCTTTTGCTAAAAGAAAAGAGGTGAAACGTAATGATCCTGCCCTTAACTGAGCGTATAAATTCGCGGAATCCTGGCTTGCGTAAAGAAGAAGACAAGGTATTTCAATTTTTGAAAAACGCTCATCCCGCTTATGCCGGGCATTTTAGGAAATGCCGGGCTGAAGCAAGAAAAGGGATCTTATTAAAGCTTGCGAATTCTATTATTCGGGAGAACATTGATGATGTTTATTCCGGTTCGACCATAATGGATGGTACCTCTTCTTATTTTCGTAGAACGATGAGTGAAAGCAGTTACTTATCATTAGAGAAAGAACGCGCGTATCTACTGGTCGAAACGCAGAGGAACAAAATCTTATTCCCGATCTTAAATAAATCGGCTTTCCGTTTTGTCGAAGTGGATGTGCCTGTGCTGATTGAAGGGCAGCAAGTTCGTCAAGTGTCTTCCGCTTCTGAGCTCGTGTTTCATTTGTTTGAAGAAGAAGACTACCCAAATCGTGACACCTTTGTCCAGGAGTTGAATAATGGAACCGCAAACCTTGCGCTCGCTCTAACTTTTCATGAGGAATGGAAACAGATCATTCGCACAGAAGCCGCCCGCCTGAATGTGGAAACATCCATCGGTTATGTGTTGAAAAAAGGGGAGGATGCTCATTTATTTTTCGAACAACTTGTCGTTGACGGGCACCATCTTCATCCTGGTGCCAAGACGAAAATCGGACTGACCTATGAAGATACGTTCCGATACTCACCGGAATTTCATCAGACGTTTCCCATCCGTATGGTGGCCGTGAAGAAGTCATTGATATTGAGTACAGGAGCAACGTTTGAATCCAGTTTTCCGGAGAGCGTTGAGGAGGGGTATAAGGAGTTAAAGGATCTGGGATACGAGAAGAGCCTGTACACAATTTTGCCTGTCCACCCTTGGCAGTACGACCATGCGATACCGGAGATTTATCAAAAGGAAATTGAAGATGAAGAAGTGATTCTTTTATCTTCACGACCTATCAATGTAGAGGCGACTTCTTCGTTCCGGACGGTATCTCCTAAAAGAAAAGACGCACCTGTGTTAAAGCTTGCGGTAAATAGCCAGATGACGTCGACCGTCCGTTCGATCTCTACACAGACAGCGATGAATGCTACCGTTTTTTCAAAAATGATACAGGAAATCAAAGAAAAAGAACCACAGTTACATTCCTTTATCCCCTTAAATGAATGGGGCGGGGCTGCTTTCCGGTCTGAGGATCGGTTGAAGAGTCGTAATTTGACAATGTTGATTCGTGAATCTCTCCAGCCCCACCTGGAAGAAGGGGAAGTGGCGGTTGCTGGAATGAGTTTGTACGCCCAGTCCCCGATCAGTGGTTTGACAATCCTGCATGAGCTTGTCCAGGAATTTCAAACGAAACATCACCTTAATCGTACCCAGGCAGCCCGAGAGTTTTTCTGTCATTATCTACAAAAAGTGCTTCCCGGGTATATGACGATGTTGGTCAAGTATGGAGTGGCGTTGGAAGGACATTTGCAGAACAGTGTTCCTGTCTTTAAGAATGGCCGTTTAACCCGCTTCTATTTCCGGGACTGGGGCGGAGCAAGGGTTTATCCGGAACGCCTTCGGAAACAGGGAATCTCTCCAAAGTTTGCTGCTGATTCGGTCAGTGTGACGAATGATCGTTCTTCGATGCATAATAAGCTGTATTACACCGTTTTTCAAAACCATTTGGGAGAAATCATCCGTCAGCTGGTGCGGTATTCCGGACTAGCAGAAGATACATTTTGGATGGAAGTAAAAAGAGTGGTACAGGAAGAACTGGCTCGTTTGGCACTGGAGGATGATTTGGCGCGCCAAGTGGCGGATGATCGAACATTCCTATTCCAGCCGACGGTCATGCATAAGTCCTTGACCCAAATGAGACTGAGCAATAGTAAAGGGGATGCGTACACCGAAGTACCCAACCCTTTAGCATGAAGAAAGTGTGAGGATGTAGTCATGAGAATTGATCAGTATATAGAAAATAAAAAACGAGTCCATAGTGACCCCATTTGTGCCTATGTTTATGATTTAGGTCGGTTACGAAAGCATGTGGACACGTTAAAAAGCAGTCTCCCGGATTTTTGCCGGCTTTTTTATGCGGTGAAAGCGAATCCTGATCCACGTATTCTAGGAACTCTCGCCCCAATTGTGGATGGATATGAAGTAGCCTCGGGCGGGGAGCTGCAGAAAGTACCTCATGAAAAACCAGTGCTTTTTGGAGCACCCGCCAAAAAACAGGCGGAAATAGAGGAAGCGATTGATGCACGGGTGGAAGCCATTAACGTAGAAAGTTTCCATGATTTGAACCGTATCGAATGGTTATCGAAAGGGAAGGGAACCGTAACCCCGGTCTTCATCCGCGTCAATTTGAGTCGTGATGTCCCGGAAAGTCATCATATGATGTCCGGGGTCCCGACTCAATTCGGTGTTGATGAACGGGAGGTACCTCAGATCATACAGAAGGTACTACAGATGGACCATGTCAGGGTAGAAGGTTTTCACTTTCATGCCATGTCCAATAACTTGAATGCTGAAGCTCATGTGCAATTTGTATCCATGTGTTTGGAAAAAGCGAAAAGTTGGCGGAACCGATTTGAATTGGACATCCACACGGTCGATGTCGGAGGAGGCATCGGCATCAATTATTGGAATCCTGAGGAGGCGTTTGATTGGGACTTGTTCACTTCAGGACTTGATAAATTAGAATCCCAAATGGACGGGCTGACTTTAGTGCTTGAACTTGGAAGGTACATGACAGCCGCTGCCGGATCTTATGTGGCGGAGGTCATCGATGTAAAGGCTAACCATGATCATCATTTCGCCCTCATCCGGGGAGGCTCCCATCACCTCCGGCTCCCGGCTGCCTGGAAAATGAGTCACCCGTTCCGCGTTTATCCTACCGAGGAATGGGACGCTCCCTATGAACGGCCGGGAATGAAGGATGCGGAAGTGACCATTGCCGGAGAGTTATGTACACCGAATGATGTACTTGTGAAAAGTGAATATGTAGAAGAACTGAGAGCGGGAGATGTTGTGATTTTTGATTATGCTGGTGCTTATGCGTGGACGATTTCACATCATGAATTTTTAAGTCATCCCGAGCCGGAATTCATCTATTTGGAAGAAAAGAATTAGCTGTCACATGTTGTGGCGGCTTTTTTCGTGCAATTAGCAATCCTGGGGTAAGAAAAAGTGTAATTCCTAGATTAAGAGGAAATACGTAGTTCCCAATCGGCTCTATTGGATGCATTTTTTCAGTGATTTCAAACGGGAGATGGTAAGATATAAATAGAATAGCGTCGAAGAGAGGGGGAGAAGGGTGAAAAAGAAGAATGATAGAAACAGAGGCCGGTCATGGGGAGCCTTTCTTCTCCCTGTCTTTCTACTCGGACTCGTTTTCTTAACCATGAAAAGTCAGCTTGGGGATGGAATCATGAGCAGCTGGACCACTGTTGAAGAAAAAGAACCGGATCTCCCGCAGCAGGTGCTGCAGTATGAAAATGAAATTGCAACCTACGCGGAGCAGGAAGGGATCAGAGAATACAAAGATATATTGCTCGCTTTGATGACGCAGGAATCAGGTGGCCGTGGGGGCGACCCGATGCAGGCGTCAGAATCCCATTGCGGCGAAGTTGGCTGTATTGACAATCCTGAAAAGTCCATCGAGCAAGGGGTTGCTTATTTCGCAAAGACATTGGAACGTGCTGATGGAGATGTGAAACTAGCGCTTCAATCGTACAATTTTGGTGCAGGGTTCATTGATTTTGTCATGAACCATGGGGGAGAATATACGCAGGAATTAGCCATTGAATTTTCCTCCAAGAAGTATGAGGAATTAAAACATACAGGGAAATACAGCTGTATCCGTGAAGAAGCTGAACAGTATGATGCCTGTTATGGAGATATTTATTATGTAGATGCTGTGCTGGACCACTATGAAGAAGATGGGGACTTACTCGCGACGTCTTCGTGATGGAGGATAAAAACGCCGACAACCTTGCAAGGTTGTCGGCGTTTTTTTATTGGAGATGATTCAATTCCTCATTCAATTTCTTAGATTCGGATCTGAAATAGAGATAGAAGCCGATCCATATGATCAAATAGATGAGGAAAAATGAAAGGATGGATAAGAGGACGGATGTTAGTTGAAAAGGAATCCATCCAATGCCGAAGCTGATGATGAAATAGAGCAGCGTAACTGTGAGGAAATGTAAAAGGGTTTGCTGCCAGAGTTTGAGTGTTGTGATTTCAAAATACAAAGGCGTTACAGAGAAGAACCAACCACAGAACATACTGCCAAGCGAATTTTGTATAAAGGCATCTCCCGAGAGTTTTTGCACATCCCCGAACCAAATAACAGCGAAAGTCATAAGAATCGCGATAAATGCGCCGAAGAAAATGCCGGCCGTACTCCTGAATAAAAATGTTTTCATTTTTCTTTCCTCCTGTTCATTTTTAAAGTGTCTTTGATTTCTTTCACATAATGTCTGGATGCGTACTCTTTGCTGCCGGAATGAAAATGGACGACCAGCGTGCCATGGAAAGAGGGCTCAAAATGACTGATTTTATAAACATTAGCGAGAACGGACTTCGAAATACGGATGAATTGGTCGGAAGGCAGCGCCTCCTGCAGTTCATAAAGCTTCTCTTTTAATCTGTACGGCCCATCCTGATGAGCGGCATGCACGATTTCTTTTTCCGTGTAGAAATATTCGATGTCCATGGGCTGGAGCAGGTGCTGACGATCCGCTCGATCTCCGATCACCAAGTCTTGTTTCTTTTCCTCCAAAGCATCCAGGATTTTTCTAATGGATGGGTCGACTTCCTTACATTCCACCGTTACCTTTGTTTCTTCATACGTTTCATTGATATCTACAATCAATTTCATTCTCCCGCTGCCTCCCGTCTGTCTTTCTATTGTCAGTATAGATGGGAAGGGGGGATCTGTCATGGACTTGGAGGTATGTGGCCGAAAGGGGGAGGTCAGTGGTTTCTAGCGATTGGTCACTTGCATTGGAAAATTGTACAAATAAACGGGGGCTCCGTAGAATGGATAGGAGAAGGAATAACCGTTGAGAAGGGAGTCTGGCATTATGAAAAAGGTTGTCCTGGCTGGAGGAACCGGTTTTATAGGAGAATATTTTCAAAAAAGATTCAAGGACCTGGGGTATGAGGTGAAAGTCATCTCCCGAAGGAAAGGGTACATTCATTGGGAGGATCAAAAGCTTATCATCGAGGCGATGGATGGCGCGGACATCCTCATCAACCTTGCAGGAAAATCGGTCAACTGCCGTTATAACGCTAAGAACAAGAATGAGATCATGATATCAAGAGTCGTAACGACGAATATTCTTGGAGAAGCAGTTCAGAAATGCGATCATCCACCGGACTCTTGGCTGAACTCCAGTACGGCTACCATCTATCGTCACGCGGAGGATCGTCCGATGACGGAAGAAGAAGGAGAAATCGGGACGGGTTTTTCCGTGGATGTGGCTATGAATTGGGAAGAAAACTTCTTCGCTTTCCGTACACCTGAAACAAGAAAAGCCGCTCTCCGGACAGCCATCGTGTTAGGGGAAGAAGGCGGTGTGATGACTCCCTATAAAAACTTGGTGAGATTTGGGCTCGGTGGTCCTCAAGGTTCTGGAAAGCAAATGTTCAGCTGGATCCATGTGGAAGACCTGTTCAGGATCTGCCTGTTTTTGAAAGAGAATCAAAAGCTCGAAGGAGTTTTCAACTGCTCAGCCCCGAACCCTGTCACCAATGAAGAACTGATGCGGCTTCTCCGGGAAAAGTCAGACCGGTATATCGGGCTTCCTGCACCGAAGTGGATGCTTGAAATTGGTTCAGCTCTCATTCGAACGGAAACGGAGCTTGTATTAAAGAGCAGGTGGGTCATCCCGCAAAGATTAGAGGAAGAGGGATTCATTTTTCAATATCCGACTCTTGATCGAACTTTGGAAGAAATCATAAGCAAATAGACTGGAAGACTAGGATAATAGTTCAAGTGTGTTACTATGTAATTACAAAAAAATGTAAGTGTTGTGGTTCAATGGGAAGTTGAAAAAGTGGCGACTATGGCTGGTTGGCCTGTTGATGGAAGTGGATGGGGTAAATGGCGATCTGCTAAAGGACAACCAAAAATCATATCAGAATGGGCGTATGAAGTCCCTGAAGCTCCAGAAAAAGTAGCCATGGTCTTAGATGGGGCATGGGCTCCTAAGAAGTATATGGTTGAAATAAGGTAGTGGTTGCTCCTGAAGTGAGCAACCTTCTTTATTGATGAGCTTCGTTGGGGGAAGGATAGAAAATTCATGGAAAAATGTTGAAAATCCATTAGTTAAGGTGTAAAATTACACTGTACATTCAATCGGGGGAGGGGAAAGAAATGTCTGCCTTATCAAAGGAAGAGAAACAGAGGGTATTCCGGGAACAATTGAATCATTTGAAGGAAAGTGGATACATAACCAATCAGGAGTACAAAAGGCTGGTACAGGCGCAAGGGGCGTATATGGCAGACTATGAATCTATAGATCGGAAGCATGAACCTGAAGTCTATAAGCAAGAAGCACAGCCAGAACCTACCCGGGAGACTACCCCAGCACCGACTCCTAAACCTGTGAAGAAGAAAAAAGAACGCACACCAGAGCAAATCCGCGAACGGAACATCACATGGACGCTCATTTTAGGTGTTTCCATCCTGTTGATTACAGGCTTGATCGTTGCCACGAGTCAGTGGGATCAGATGGGAGCGGCCACGAAAGTTGTTTCGATTTCATTTGTTTCGCTGTTTTTCTTCGCTTTGAGCTATGGTACCGGAAGATTCTTGAAAATCAAACAGACAGCTTTCGCCTTCTTGACACTCGGAAGTTTACTTATTCCCATTGTGATTGTCGCGATTGGATACTTTGAGCTGTTTGGCCCCTACTTATCTCTGAAGGGTGAAGGAAGGCACTTGCTCGGTTTGATAGGAACGGCGGTTCCGCTTCCACTATATGTGAGGCATGCCTTTGTCCATCGCTCCCGGCTTTATGTATGGATTGCGCTCTTGTTTCTATCGCTTTCCGCAGGGTTCTTTCTTGGCGCACTTCCGTTATCTCTTGATGCTTTCTACTTGGGATTGATGTTGTACAATGCCGGGTTGCTTGCCGGTTATATCCGTTTAAAGGACAGGAAACAGTTCCAGTTCTTCATAAAAGAGGTGCCTTTGTTCGCCCAGTTGAATCTAGTCATTTCTACTTTATTGATGCTGTTTTTCTTCGAAAACGAAGTGTTTTACAGTTTCAACCTGCTCCTGACAGCCAGTATCTATATGGCGATGGTTTTTGTTTATAAAACGAAAGAATATCAGTTTGTCTTTTCAGTGATGCTCGTGTATGCCGTGTACCAACTCGTCGAGAATACGCCGTTGTATGCTGTGGATTCCCTTGTATATGCGCTTATCGGCCTGCTTTACATCGGGTTTGCTTATGCGTTCAGAAACCACACCTTCATTGAAAAAGTATTCCGTTATACGAGCGGAGTCGTCTCGTTTTTGGCTTTCATCTATATTACTTATGAAAGCATCTTGATCACGGAGCAGACCAGCTCATGGCTCCTGCTCCTCGCCTATGTTGTCATTATGATTAATTATCTCGTTTTATCAAATGTCACGAACCATTTGATTTTTACTTATTTAGCTCCTGTGTTCTTTTTTGTTTCAGCGGCTCAGTTGTGGGACTTGATTCAGACGGGCCCTTGGTTCTTCTTCCTATTTACAACCGCTGCTCTCCTGCTTTTATATGGGGGCCTATGGACGAAAATCAAATGGCTGCATGTAGTGAAGGATAGCAGCCTTTACACGTCTTTATTTGTATTGACGGGGTGTTTATACTTCGCCCTTTACGACCTGCAATACGGGTATAGTTCCATCATGCTGCTTATCGTCAGCCTGCTTTCTTATTTTGTAAAAAAGAGTGCTGCACAAGCCGATATGAACCGTACGGCTGTCTGGATGCTTCCATCAGCTTTAGTGGGTGCTTCTGCCATCTTTTATCAAAAGTTTCTCGAATGGGTGCCTGCTTACAGTGAAGGGTATTCGATTTCATTTCATCTGGCTTTTACAGGCGTACTTCTCCTGGGTCTCCATTTTCTATGGAAAAAGGCCGGAGAAGACGGATTTGAGACGTCGACTTTTTATATCGCTCAAGGCACCTACGTGGCTGCCATGCTCCTTCTGCTTGTAGATAACGGAGTGGACCTGGTGGTTGTCCGGCCGCTCTTGTTACTTGCAGGCATCGGAATGATGTACCTGCTTGTCCGCTATTCAAAAAAGACGTATTACTGGAGTTTTGTATCCGTCGCGTCACTCGCTTTTTATACATCATTGACCGAGCCCTTGCGTATCGATTCATTTTCTAACGTATTGATGTATATGATCTTCGCTCCTTTGATCTTGATTGCTGTCGGAGAGTGGGGAGCAAAAAAATCGAAAGGGATGCGCCCGCATTTTTATATGCTTGGCCATATCGTTCAGCCGTTCGTAATCCTTCTCATTCTTCTCGATCAGCTGGGGACGGAAAATGTTCACCCTGCCCTGTTGTTGATTCCATTAGCGGTGTACGTCTTCAGTGCTTTGAAAGCGGGAAGAGAATCTGGAACTAAAACGATGTTATATGCGGGCCTGACAACTGGGTATTTCCTTGTTGTCACGCTTCCGACAGAACTTGGATGGGATGCGTTTCCTTATGAATACGCCTTTATGGCCAGCAGTTTTTTATATGCTGTCCTTTGGTTCTTTGTAACCCCACAGTGGAAAAAGCGGATAGAGTGGTACATCATTCCATTTTCCATTTTAGGTCTATTCGTCATCATAAGTGATGTTCGTTTTGAGGCGGAGGGAGAATGGCTGCTGGTGATCGGCTACACCGTTCTCAACCTTTTCTTCCTGCATCAGAGGTCATGGCCGCTTGTCCGCTTCGTTCCATTAATCTTGACCTTCGGGTTATGGGAAAAGCTGCGGGTGTTCTGGACCGATATGGATATGATCCTTGTCCTTGCCTTAGGGGCTCTCGTTCTTCTTGGAGCAGGAAAGATATTGCAAAAAAGGCTGCTCGGCCCTGAATTCCGAGCTGATGCCTATACGTGGACCGCGCTTTTGTATATCGGTTATTTGAACTTGTACACTTTGTGGGATGAAAGTGTCTGGATACGCATTCTCCCTGTTGTACTTATCAGCTTGTGGTTTTATCTTGGTGGAAATAAATGTACCGAAAAATTCCTTCAGAACGTCTTTTATACAGGTGCGACACTCAGTATTTATGGCGCTTACTTGATGATCGCTGCCGCCTACAGTGGATACATCCCTGATTTAATCATGGCAGAGATTCAGACCCTGCCGGTTTTACTTGTCCTTGCATTTGTCAGGAAAAACATATGGTCTGCGTCTGTTGAGGTGATGTCCTACGTTCAGTTCGCTGTCTTGCTTTTGATTTCGGCCTATCTGGTCCTTGATGCCATCCAGAGCCACACCATTTGGGATGCCTGGATCATCGGAGGCTTATCACTCGTTTCAATGATTGCCGGCATGCAGCTCCGGATCAAATCGTACTTCCTTGTCGGGATGGGCGTTCTCATTTTCAACATCATCTACCAGACACGCCCATACTGGGGCAATGTTCCATGGTGGGTCTACCTGTTGATTGCCGGGCTCGTTCTGATCGGAATTGCGAGTTATAACGAATGGCAGAAACAACGATCGGAATCAGAGAAACCTGTTGAACAAAAGTGGAAGAAGCTTTGGAAAGCATTTAAGAAGTGGCAGTAGAGAGGGAGTCGTCACATGAGTTTTATTTTGCGTACATTAAAAAACATGGCCCTTGACTTCATCTCCATGATCAAAGGGTTCGCCTATGGATTTATCATGGTCGGATTATTTATCGGGCTACTTGGCGGAGTCATTTATGGAGTGTTGTACTTGAGAAATCTTTTTCTGTAGGGCAAGCTATACCGGTCAACGGATACCGCTACTCGTTATTCTGTTGACCTCGTGTGGTCCACCAGACATTCAAGGTTATAAGTACATGTTTTTAATCACCTTCCTGGGCGCTTTGCATAAAATGTGAGGAGTCAAAGGAGGGTGATGGGGTGAACAATACAGGGAATCCACAAACGCAGGGAAGTGGAAGCCAGCCTCAAAATATCCATGATTTCTGCAGACAAAACCTTTTTCAAATGGTACAGATTGAAATGGCTGATGGGCAGACACATACCGGATTATTGCACAGCTATGATCAAAATCAGATGAATTTGATCATGCCCACCGGCCAGCAGGGCCAGAATAGGAGCATTGATCAGGAAGACAGTCGACTGTTTTTTCCATTCTTTGGACCGTTTGGGCTGTTCGGCTTCCCATTTTGGGGAATCCGCAGGTGGTGGCCGTATTATTATCCATATTCCTATTGGTGGTAAACACCGGAAAAGTCACTGAAAGGATTCAGTGGCTTTTTTGTTCTGTATGACTATTTTTGTGATACGATGAGTAAAAGGAATCATTTACCATAAGAGAGTGGGGATGGGATGAAAGAAAACCTGACGTTTGCCTGGATTGCTTCATGGTTTGCCCTTGTTGGACAACTCGCCTTTTTTATTGTTGTGGCATCAATTTCAGGCGAGTGGCGTTACGTGATGTGGAGTTTATTGGTCAGTTTAAGTGTCGGGGTTCCCAATATGATTCGGACGTGGCAGGCGCAGAAAAAGGCGGATGCGAGGAAAATATATGAGCAGGGGGAAGGTTCAGTATGATTGAAAAGATCGATACCATGTGTCTCGGAGTGAAGGACATAGAAAAAGCCGGTACATGGTATGAGGAAAAGCTTGGATTTACCGTTTCTTTTAAAGGGGAAGGGTACCGGGTGCTGTCCATCGGCGATCATCCGGTCCCTTTGACCATTGAAGAGAAAGAAAACGGGGAGTTGCCGAGTCGGAACTATCCGATCTTTTTCACGAAGGATTTAGATGAAACGTATGAAGAATTGAAAGACAAAAAGGTGAACGTCGGGGATAAGCACAGAGACTCGGAAAACTATTACTTTGATTTTTACGATTTAGATGGTAATCGTCTTCAAGTATGCTGTTATTATTGAAGCTGAAAGAGTTCGTTCCCTAATTTCAGCATGAGGAGAGTTTATAAATTATGAAGGGGGAATGAAAAGTGAAACGATCCGTGAGGAACCAATCCTTGCATGGGGTCTGTGCAGGCATTGCACAGCATGTTGGTCTTTATCCTATGGCCATTCGTCTGTTGTTTATTGTTACATTCCCGATCTCATTCTTCCTTTACATCCTTCTTGCCAACACGATGGATGCTGAACGTCCTTCCATTTAGGTTTTTTACATAGAATATTAGATGATTTGATTCTTGAATAATTCAAATACGTTCAAGGTGGTTTGAACTTATCAGGTAAAAAGAGGGATCGGGAAGAATACTTCAGTCTTAGCTTATTTCATGCCTGTTTTTACCTTTCCAAAGGGTGAGGTAATGAAAGGGGAAAGGAGTACAAAAAATGATGAAACCCTTATTTTTATTAGCATCGATCGTAATCCCAATTTCTCTATTAATGAATCAGGCTGCAACAGGTGTGCTTGTTTCACTCTTATTCTTGCTTACGGGTGCTTATTTCAGCAAGCCGCGTTTTCGCAAGTACACAGATGGATCATGATTCAATCTAATAGAGGACGAAAAACGAAAACTTTGATTTTCCTTTGTGGAGTGGTTATCAATGACAGATGAGAAAAGAGAGTCTAAACATACAAAGTGGTACCTATATGCCGTGGTTTTTTACTGGCTTTTATATACGGTGAAAATTTTCTATATTGAGGAGCGGTGGTTCGATTTTGTTTTCTATGGTTTGACCATGACAGGCGTTGCAGCTTTTGCCATAATTGAATTCAAAAAACGTAAGCTTGTCGTTTCCTTTGTGGCGTTTTTACTGTTTTTTGCGTATTTGTTTGAGTTCGTCCCTGTCCCCCTTCCATAAAAAGGTGGTGGAGAGGATTATAGTCAAGTCATGTATTCTGAACAGCAGCGGCAGATGATGAAAGGGAAAGGAATGTTTTTTGTAAAGGGACTCCAGGATTGTCTGCCCCCATTTATTGAATGACCAGTCCTTTCTCTACTCCCCAATGAGTATCCTCCTTTAAAAATCCTTGCTTGTTCCTTCTTTCTTTTTTCCTCACATTAGACCTCCTGATGTTCAAGTCCATCTTATTGTAAACCCATGAATCTATGCTTGAAAGGGTTAGGGTATGTTTTAATAGAAGAACAATGATTAGATAGAGACTCCCATATATATAGAAAACATTCCGAAAACTATAGCATGGGAAATTTGGCGGATATAATCTTTAAGCTTTTGTAGCGAAAGGGGAAGCAGTCATGGGTGTTACATTTGAAAAGCTGACTGAGCCAACGTCACAGATCGCATCGGCATACGATCGATGGGAAAATGATACATCGCTCATTCCGATGGTCCGGCCGAATCCGGATCAAGACGCATTGGAGAAAAGGTATGAAGTCACAACAGAAAATTTAAAACAGCGGTTGAAGAATCATGAGATTTTCCTTATTTACAAGGATGATGTACTCGTTGGAGAGATGAATTACATGATCAACCCTGGTCATCTACATAAAAAAGAACAGGATACAGCCTGGATCGGAATTACCATTGGTGAGGCAGCTGGTCGGGGGAAAGGAATCGGATTTGAAGCGATGAGGTACCTGGAGGATCGAATCAAAGAGAAGGGATTCGACCGGGTGGAGCTTGGAGTGTTTGAATTTAATGAAAAAGCACAGAAGCTTTACAGGAAGCTTGGGTATAAAGAAATTGCTAGAATCCCGGATTTTACGTATTGGAACGGTAGCAAGTGGGCGGACATCCGTATGGAGAAATTTTTGTAAAAGAGAAGGAAACACGGAATTTAATTGGAAAAAAATAAAACGGAATGTGGATGGGCAGAAAGTCGAAAAACTTCTATAATAGAAGTAATGATGTTTGTTATTCATTATATAGATAGAAAAGGAGGCCCGATATGCGACACGATATACAACCGAACGAACGTGCTTTCTCTACGAAGGAAGTAGCTGAAGAAGTCGGGATCGCCACAACGACGGTCAGACGGTATGGGCAGCTTTTGGAACAGAACGGGTATGAGTTTTTCAAAGACGGCGACCGGCGGATTTTTGTGAGGTCAGATGTCGAGGCTCTCATTAAGATCCGTGATACGGAAATGCCAAAAGAAGATAAAATAAAAGAAATCGTAGAAGAACAGAAGGAGCTTCTCGCAGGCTATGAATCAAGGGAACTCGCTCTTTCAGATACATATGACGGAACGGAGCTGCAGGATTCCGATCAGATGAAAGAGATGTTCCGTTTCTTAGCCAGTGAGCTTGCGGCCTCAAGAGAAATGAACGTTCAGTTGAAAAATGATATGGCTGAACTGAAAACGACCGTCTCCCGATTAAAACAGGATCACCATGTGATCAGCTCCGGAGTCGGGAATTTTTCACAAAAGACGCATACGAAAATGGATAAAATGATGCAGCAGCAGAAAGAACAATATGAAGAACTGCTGCGTGAAGAGCAGGAAAAGTCGGAGTATCTCCAAAAAGAAATCCGGGAGATGCGCGAGGAACAGAAGAAAGAGTGGCGCTCTCAAAGCGAGTTCAATGAACGGTTGGAACATTCCGTCAAACATTCCCGCGGAACGCTCGGTAAAATCATGTCCTTATTCAAAAAATAGCAGCGAGAGACGCTTGAATCCATTAAGGTTCAAGTGTTTTTTGTATAAAATTCCAGGAAGGGTGAGTGGATGAAGCGTTTGACCTTTGTCTTTATGCTTGTGCTGCTTGGTGCCACGCCTGTGGATGCTTATGTTCTTAAAGACGAAGCTTTAGAGGGGTCGAGGGAAGTAGAATTCACCCGACTTCCTTCAACCATCATTCTTCATGATTCTGAGATGAAAAGAATGATAGAGGTCGAATCCATTAAGGAGATTAGGGCGATTACTGAGGGGATAGATGGGGCGGCCTCTGTGGACGTTCGATGGACGAAAGGGGAGAAACTTGGAACCCTGGACTTTGGAGATGAAGAAATGATCCACATCTATTATGGGACGGACCGGAAAACCGTCTACTTGCAGACAGACGAAGAAACCAGATCCATGTCCAGATCAGCTTTCTTCCATCTCTTTTATCCTTCCATCCACAGCCGTCCGCTTCCTCCAGGAGAAGGCGGAGATGTTCAACCGGATGATTTTCTTCCTTTATAGACGAACGTATGTTTTCAGTCCAATGGTGTAGATAATGTTCCTTCCATTCTCGGATTCAAGACGATGCCTTTTCCCATAACCTAAGAAGTAAGGAGGTTATGAACAATGAGTATCGTGATTTTTAGTGGAACACCGAGGACGAATGGACGGACAAAGATTGTCGCTCAGGCATTAGAGCATAAATTGAATGGCACGCTGGTCGACTTAAGTAAGCTGAATCTTCCATTATTCAATGGAGAAGAGTCGCAGGGAAATCATCCTTCCGTCCAGTGGCTGCGTAGAGTTGTCGCAGAAGCGGACGGTTTTATCTGGGTGTCGCCGGAATATCATAATGGTATGAGTGGCGCGTTGAAAAATGCGCTCGAATTTTTAAGCGGGTTCCATTTTAAAGGGAAACCGACTTTACTGCTTGCTGTTGCCGGAGGTGGGAAAGGCGGAATCAATGCGCTGAACCAAATGCGCACCGTTGGACGTGGACTCTACGCAGCGGTAGTTCCCGGACAGCTGATTTTTGACCCGGAACACTTTGAAGGGAGTCGTTTGAGACCGGAAATGGAAGAGAAGCTCGATTTGTTGTTGGCGGAATCCATGGCGGATCGTTTTGTGGATGTGAAGAGCAGTTGAATGGGCGATATTTGAGAATTCGACAAAGATATTTAAGTATTCGACATCATTATTTAAGAATCCAGATGGGATAGTCGGGGATTCGACAAACTCACTTGAGAATTCGACAAAAAGGGGGTGCAAAATGAGGGGCTATGAACGGGTGGAAGAATTAAACATTATGAAAGTGATAGCTGAAACGCTTAACCGGTGTAATGACATGACGACGATGCTTCAGACGGTGTTGGAAAAGTTGCTGGAGCTGACAAAGCTTGATGCGGGATGGGTATTTCTCATCGACACTCCAGAAGATTATGTACTTGCTGCTCATCATGGACTTCCTCCAGCTTTATCGTGGGAGGAGTACAAGCCGATGTGCAGCGGGGATTGTCACTGCTTGAGCCGTTATCGCAATGGGAAACTGAACCAGCCGGTGAACATCATAGAGTGTAAACGGCTGAATGAAGCGATTCAGCATGCCTGGGGGGAGACGAATGGGATTACCCACCATGCCACCATTCCGCTTGGGGACGGGGAAGAATCCTTCGGTTTGTTAAACGTCGCTTCTCCTCGGAAAGAAAATTTTTCACAGGAAGAATTGACATTGCTTCAATCGCTCGGCTTCCAAATCGGGACAGCCATCCGCCGAACACGCTTGTACCAAGATGAGCGGAGGCGTGCGGAAAGCTTTGAGAAATTGAACCAGCTTGCCGGATTTCTGTGGTCTGCGGATGACTTTTATGATTTAAAAGAGATTTTGGAAAAGGAAGGCTGCCAGATTTTCGGGTGGTCTTCCACGGGTTGTTATATAAAAAATGAAGAGAGCAAGAAGCCTCCTTATACGTTGACAGATGAAATCAGGGTTGAAGAATCCCTTGCTGTGCTGCCGTTGAAGAGACAACAGGAAGTATTAGGATACGTTTGGATCGAACCACAAGAAAGCACCTCGTTTCAGCCTGGTGATCGGGAATTCCTCCTTGCACTGGGGCGACATTTAACACTGGTTTATGAAAGCATCGCTTTAAAAGAAAAAAGGCAGGAATTGCTCCTCCATGAGGAGAGGAAACGGCTGGCCCGCGACTTGCATGATTCTGTGAATCAGAAGCTTTTCTCCTTATCGTTGACGGCGAAGGGGGCAAAGGAGATCGTGTCCAAGTATGACTCATCGCTTGGAGAATTGATGGATGAGATGCTGTCCATGTCCCAGCAGTCTTTGAAAGAGATGCGTTCATTGATTTGGCAGCTGCGCCCCGTCGGACTTGAAGAAGGGTTGATTTCTGCCATGAAGAAATATGGTGAGCATCTTGGTCTCTGTATTCAGTTTGATATGGAACGTCTCCCTGACTGGTCACGCCAGGCGGAAGAAACGTTGTGGCGGATCAGTCAGGAAGCGATGAACAATGTCTCGAAACACGCGAATGTGAATGAGATTACGGTCCGCCTTTTTGATACAGAAGAAGGAACTGGGATGACTGTGATGGATCATGGGAGTGGATTTCAAATAGAAGCGGATGACGATGGACGGACACTCGGGCTGATCAGCATGAAAGAACGGGCAGAACTGTTAGGTGGGAAACTTTTTGTGAGAAGCGAACCGGGGGCAGGAACAACCATTGAGGTCTTTTTACCTTATCGAAGGGAGAGGGGGGAGTGAGTATGAAAATTAGAGTGATGCTCGTAGATGATCATCTCGTCGTACTAAGAGGGTTGAAATTTTTTCTGAATACGCAAGAAGATATAGAGGTCATCGGTGAAGTGGAGAATGGGGAAAAGGCGCTAAACGCGTATGAAGAGTGGAAGCCGGATGTTGTGCTGATGGATTTGATGATGCCGGTCATGGATGGAGTAGAAGCGACGAAAAAATTACGTCGAGCCCATCCGGAAGCAAAGGTGGTCGTCCTTACAAGCTATTCGGATCAGGATCATGTCATTCCTGCGCTGCAGGCCGGGGCTGTCGGTTATCAGCTGAAAGATGTCGATCCCGATGAACTTGTGAAAACAATCAGAGCCGCGTCTAAAGGGGAAAAACTTCTGCATCCGAAAGCGACGAATCTACTTTTGGAACAAATGAGCAGTGGAGCGGAAAAGAAAGAACCGGGCGTCCATTTCAAGCTGACGAACAGGGAGAAAGATGTGCTGTACCAAATCACCCTTGGGAAAAGCAACAAAGAAATTGCCAGTGACTTGTACATAACAGAAAAAACGGTTAAGACGCACGTCAGTAATTTATTAAGCAAACTGCAGGTCCATGACCGTACGCAGGCGGCAATTTATGCGATGAAAGAGGAACTCTTTGCCGACCGGTCGATAGAAAACTAATTTGATCAATAGTCTCTTTCCCTGGGAAGAGGCTTTTTTATTTGTGTTATTAAACTATCATCGAATCCAGAGTTATTTAAGACTCGAGACTAAGTTTTCAAACGTTTTTTGTGTATTTATGAAACCGTTTGGATGCACAGTCGTATAAGATAGTGGAAGAAATGACACTTTCTTACATCATATTCTTATGAGGAGAGATGGAAATGCAGGCGTTAATGGATGGCCCCAAACAACGATTATCGAAGGACAGTGTAAAGGTATGGATCATTAGTGAAACCATAGGGAATCTTATAGGGTTCGTGATTCTTGCAACGCTGTTTGTCGCCGACCAATATTATTCCTGGTATGACTGGATTGAATGGGTCCTTATCGCTCTCACTGTGCTTTCTGTTGGATCAACCATCTGGGCATTCTATAGAGCCTCTTTGTTATATAAGCATTGGCGGTATGACGTCAATGAAGAATATTTGCAATTAAAATCTGGAGCTCTTCATGAACAACACCACATCATTCCTATGACAAAAATCCAGTCGGTTTCTACTCACCAGGGCCCGTTACTTAAAAGGTACAATCTCTATTCTGTCAAAATAAATACGGTGGGATCTGATCATGAAATTCCTGCTTTGCCAAAATCAAAAGCTTTTGAATTAAGAGATTCAATCGCTGTGTATGCCAAAGTAGAAGAGGTGGAGATATGAGCAGAAAACGAAACCATCCCCTGATGATGGTCTATGAATTAGCAAATTTGATCAAAAACAGTCTGTTCTTTTTCATCTTTTTCTTTGTTGTAAAAGCGGGTTCAGAAACATGGTTTTTCGAGTATGGTCGTTATGTTGTTATTGGTTTGTTCTTTTTGACGGCGCTTTACCTGCCTATTAAATGGTATTCTCGTACATATCAATTGGAAGCCACGGCTGTACATATGACCCACAGCTGGCTTACATCCACACAAAAAACGGTCCCCTATTCTAAAATCCAGAATGTCCAAAAGGAATCGAAGTGGTTCCATCGTGTCTCAGGTATGACCTCACTAACATTGGAAACGAGCATGCAGGGAGGGGAAAGTTCAATTCGCTTTCCTGTTTTGAAAAAGGAAGAAGCGGCGTGGATCGAGAAGAGTGTGCAAAGAAAATTGTCTCCAGCTTCTAAGCAGGAAACAGTAAAATCAGAGGAAGCAGAAGTTCCCGTACTTGAAGAACAGATGAGAAATTTTGAGGATGACCAAATCCAAAGAGGTTACCCGAAGACGGTTCATTTCACTCCGACGAAAAAGGAAATCGTGAAGGCTTCGTTTGCATCTCTCAGTTTTTTAGCATTCATTCCAATGATAGGTTCACTATTGTCAAAGCTGGATGATTTTCATTTTGAGAAGCAGGTGGATGGATTCCTTTCTTTCCTGTTTGAGTCACCGACGGTGCTTGTGACAGCTAGCATTCTATTCGTAGTACTCTCTGGTGTGTTTGGCATCGGAAGAACAATTGTAAAATACGGAAAATATGAAATCGCTTCTGATGAAGACATGATTTTTATTACGAAGGGAATGGTGGAAGAGAAACATATATCAATCTCAAAAAACAAAGTACAGGCCATCCTTATTGAGCAATCGTTTATGAAAAGGATACTCGGCCTTGCTGTAGTGAAATTCGTTTGTGCGGGAGGAAGTGGAGAGGAATCGGAAGTTAGCGCGCTTTATCCATTCTTGCCTGTCAAACGGGCCTATTCCTTAGTTGAGGAGTTACTACCTGATTATCAATTTTCCTCACAAATGAACCGACTGCCAAAGCAGTCGTTTTGGATTAAAATGCTGAAACCAAGCTGGCTATGGATGATTTCGACAGGCCTTTTATATTTCGTCAAGCCTGAACCATTCGGGATATCTTCAGCCTGGTGGATTCTTTCCGTCTTTCTGTTCATCTTTATTATGATTTCTCGTGCTCTGAGCTTTTATCATTCCAGCTATGCTATCCATGATCAATACATTCAGCTTCGTTCAGGTGGATTTACGACGAGCCTCTTTGTATCTAAAAGAAACAAAGTCATTGAAATGGAAGCTTCGCAAACGTTTATTCAAAAAATGCTGAAACTTGCTTCAATCAATACGGTTAATCAGGCAAACCCCGTAAGACATACGGCAATGGAGAATGTTCCGGCAGACTGGGCGGTATCAGCCTATCAATGGTACACAGAAAGGAAAAACGAAGTACATTTTGTAAGGGAAGGAGAGGCGAATCATGAACAAGTGGATGTTGGTGTCATTGGGGATGGTTATCGTTAATGTAATTTTATTTCTATTGGTCCGAGGGCCAAACGTCAATCTGCCTTTGGTAGTAATCGTTGGAAGTTCCCTTTCCCTCATAGGGATCGTCTGTGCGGTGCTATCTAAGAAAATCATCGCCGGGACCGCAGGATTCGTATTGAACGGGGGCGTGCTCGTTGTTATGTTCTTTCTTCTTCTTGCGATGGGAATAAGCGAACCTTGAAGAAAAGAGAGTTGACCATTCGTCCAAAGATTCATGTGACTAATCTGATTTTATTCGTACTTTTATTAGCGTGGGGATTTCTTCTTTATTTCGGTACTCACTTCGTAGAAGAGGAAGATCCATATATAGGTGGAAATCTTAGTATTCTGCTGGTCTATGTGATCTGGGGAATCGGTTATTTTCTTCAATTGACCCAACAGACCATGAAGCGGGCGCTGGTAATTATGGTTGTATTTTCAGGTATGCAAGTGGTGTATTTTTTCAATATGTCCTACGTCATCACATTTTTTGATTGGTTGTTCGAATAAATGATGAAGGAGAGGAAATTTATGAAGAAATTATATCGTTCCACGAATGAAAGCCAGTTGTCAGGGGTTCTCGGCGGTCTCAGTGAAACGTATAACATAGATGTGAGTATTTTGAGGATCATCGTGGTCGTATCCGGGTTTTTTACAGGAGGTTTGACCTGGCTCATTTATTTGGTGGCTGCAGTAGTTATGCCGACGGAAGGACAAGTAAGGAAGTAAAAGGACAGGGCAGTGATCATGAAATGTTTTCTATATGGTGGCATCATCCTGGCAAACATCCATGCTGTTCGAGGTCCAACGGAAAACATGGTCCTTATGTTTTTCGTTTCTGCACCAGTCATAGCCCTCCTGGATGCTTTTATCAAAGGTAGACGAAACCCTTATTTTTAGATGTGGTAGAATGACAAAATTAAATAAACAGACCCAGTATATTCGTTCCATTGAGCTAAAACGCGAGCAAATTCAATCCTACAAGAATTACCCGCTCAATCTACCGGTGGTTCGAAACTTCAAGGGAGTACAGCTACATCCGAATGTCACCTATATCATTGGTGAAAACGGGATGGGGAAATCGACATTGCTTGAAGGAGTGGCGATTGCGCTTGGTTTTAACCCTGAGGGCGGGACACTCAATTTCAATTTTTCCAGCTATGACTCGCACTCCAATTTGGATGAATACCTACGTCTCGTCAAAGGGGTCCATCGACCGAAGGATTCCTTCTTCTTCCGTGCAGAGAGCTTTTATAATGTCGCCACAAATATCGAAGAATTGGACAGAAAAATAGGTGGTAGGAAAATCATCGAATCATTTGGAGGAAAGTCCCTGCATGAGCAGTCGCACGGTGAGTCCTTTTTTGCGGCGTTTACTGAGCGCTTTCAAGGCGAAGGGTTATATATACTGGATGAGCCGGAAGCTGCACTTTCTCCAATACGCCAATTATCGATGCTTCGAAGGATTCATGATCTCGTTCTTGAAGGCTCCCAGTTTATCATCTCCACCCACTCTCCTTTATTGATGGCCTATCCTGTTTCGAAAATTTTAGAGTTGACGGAGGATGGTATGGAAGAGACATCGCTTGAAGCAACGAACCATTACACCATCATGAAGCAGTTTTTTGACGACAAAGATCGTTTGTTTCACCATCTATTCCAATAAAAGGGGGATGAACGATGGATTTGGCTTTACTATTTGGCGTTCTCTTAACATTGTTGCCGCTTGCGACGATTAAAAAAGTGAAGGAAGAAACGTTATTTCAGAGAGTGATCCATATCGGTTGTCTTCTTGTAGGAATTCTTCTTCTTGTCGGATTCGCCATTCAGTTTACGGCTTATATGGAAAACTATTAAAAAAGGAAGGGTGATCTTCATGAAAATACTTCTCTCCAGCTTTTTACTTCTAGCGCTATTGGTATCGGTTTCTGTATTCATACATAAAAGAAAGAAGGCAGGAGTGAAGGGATGGAAAACAGCACTGACATCCATCTGTTTTTTCGCTATTGCTATATTGAACCTAATGGCTTACTGGCTGGATGGTCTTGGCATCATCAGTTGGATGATCACGATTTTCCTCCTCATATTAGGCGCTTATTTTACTAGATATATGCCGGTTGCTTCACAGCCTGCTGCATGAGTGCTCAGGAAACCCATTCATTTATCAAATGTCCTGAGGAGGTAAACATGAATATTTATTCTTTTAAAAAAGAAACAGGTAGAAAGATTGAAAAGTTCCAATCGGATTTCATCATGGCACGCATAACCAGGACTCAGAAAGACGCCCATATCGGCTGCATGCATCTGGATGAAGGTGGAGTGATCGGTTACCATCAAGCCGTCGTTCCACAGTTGTTGCTTGTGGTCGCAGGAGAAGGGATGGTCCGAGGGGAAGAGGAAAGGTTTACTCCTGTAAAAAGTGGGGACGCCGTCTATTGGGAAAAAGACGAATGGCATGAAACGAAAACAGACAACGGTTTAACAGCGATTGTCATTGAAAGTGAAGAGTTGGATGTTTCTCTTTTAGCAACCGTAAAAAACAGTGGATCATGAAAACGAAACACATTTGAGAACGGATGGAAGGGGGGACTCTTATTAAAAAATTCTTCAAATCCTGGATCGGCTGGATGTTTGGTGTTCTTGCAGGCATATTCATTATAAGTTTATGGAATGGTGGAGAAATCGATTGGAGTCTTCTTATCGGACTCGGTATTGGCGGCCTCATTGGTACATCGATAGGCATGGGGATAAAGAAAAATTTTAAACAAGACAAAGACTAATTTCGTATCCGTCCACCCTTTATGAGTTGCTCATAGGATTTCACGGGAGTTTGGGATGGGGGATCACTTTACTAACTTTTGTGAAACTTTAGTGCCACCTACGCGTAGATACATATATAAACTTAATAGATGGGAGCGGTCAACATCGAACACGTCATCCAGGTCGAAAACTTATCCAAGTCGTTTGGAACAACAGATGCGGTTAAAGACCTTTCGTTTACGGTAAGTAAAGGGGAAATCTTCGGGATCATCGGGCCTAATGGAGCTGGCAAGACGACGACACTTGAGATGTTGGAAGGGATTCAGAAACCAACATCAGGAGAAGTGGAGGTGCTCGGGCTGAATCCTGAGAAACAGCTGCGTGAATTGAATCGGAGGATTGGTGTCCAGTTCCAGGCGACCTCCATCCAGAAGAAGATGAAGGTGAAAGAAGCGCTGGATTTGTTCTCAAGCTTTTACAAAGGGAACACCCAAAAGGATCAACTGATTGATATGCTCGGCCTCGGTGAGAAACTCAACGTCCACTTTGAAGACCTTTCTGGTGGTTGGAAACAGCGGGTCACCCTTGCTCTCGCGACGTTGCACCAGCCTGAACTGTTGTTTCTGGATGAACCGAGCATGGGCCTTGATCCTCATGCACGGCGTGAAATGTGGGGGATGATTCGCACTTTAAGGGAGAATGGAAGCACAATTGTTGTGACCACCCATTATATGGAGGAAGCGGAAAAGCTTTGTGATCGTGTTGCGATGATTTATAGTGGGGAGCTAAAAGCATTGAACAACCCTGATGCTCTTCTGGATGATGTCGCGACCCATTACCTCGCTTTTGAAAGTGAACAGATGTCTTATGAGTACCTGTTGACGCTAGGTGATGTGGTGCGTGTGGAAAAAGAAGAGGGGAACTTTAAAGTGTTCAGTGAGGATCTCCAACATACCGCCTACCAAATTTTCTCCTACTGCCATGATGAAAATATTAAACTGAAGAACTTCAAATTTGATCGAGGTTCTCTTGATGACTTGTTCGTTCAATATTTAGAAAAGGAGAAAACAGGATGAATACTGTAGTAAAGCTCGCAAACTTGGAAACGAAAATGTTCTTCCGTGATCGTCTCAGTGTTTTCTGGACGTTCCTATTTCCTGTTGTGATGATCTGGTTGTTCGGCTCGATGTTCAGTGGCGGCATGGCTGGTCCTTTTACCTTTGCTGAAGTCTTCATCCCGTCATGGATCGGTGTCAATATTGTGACCACTTCGTTCTTTACATTAGGTACCGTACTCGCAAGCTATAGAGAAACAGGGGTTCTCCGCAGGTATCAATCAACCCCGCTTCAACCGTGGAAAATTCTCGCCGCCCATACGATCCAGGGAACAGTGATTTTCATCATTTCTGCCCTATTGCTTATGGTTTTCGGGATGGTTATGTACGACCTTCAGCCTCCTGTGTATATCGGAAGTACGCTTTTGGCTCTATTCATCAGCATTCTCGCCTTTTTCCCGTTTGCCCTGTTCGTCACATCTTTGGCTAAAAACACGCAGTCGGCAGCGGCCATCAGTTCGCTTTTTTTAAACTTGATGCTTTTTCTCTCTGGAGCTACGTTTCCGCTTGAGATGATGCCGACCATTCTTCAGTATGTAGCAAAAATTTTGCCGTTGTATTATGTCATTCAGTTGCTGCGTGGCACTTGGAATGAGGCTCCAATCTCTGAATTCGGTCTCGAAGTCGGGATTTTACTAGGAATTGCGGTCGTATCCATTGTGCTAGCTTCCCGCTTTTTCAAGTGGAGTGATAAGTAACGGACTTACGAAAGAAGGGCATTTATGATGACGATTAAAAAGAAGAGAGGTGATCGGAATTAAACTTGTTTTATTATTTGGACCTCAAGCTGTCGGAAAAATGACCGTTGGGCAGGAGTTAGAGAAATTAACGGGGCTGAAGCTCTTTCACAATCACATGACCATTGAACTGCTGCAGCCGTTTTTTGGTTTTGGTGATGAGATGTGGAGATTATCTCAATCGTTCAGAGAAGAAATCTTCCGTACTTATGCGAAGAGTGATCAATACGGCATGATTTTTACATTTATATGGGCTTTCAATAAGCAGGAAGATTGGGATTTTGTTGAAACGATCATTGATATCTTCGAAGGTGAAGGAGGAGACGTTTATTTCGTGGAACTGCAGGCGGACATGGAAGAACGGGTCAAGAGAAACCGTACGCCGAACAGACTGGAGCATAAACCTTCCAAAAGAGATGTGGAAGCATCGGAAGAGAGGATGATTGCTTCCATGGACCATTTGCGCATGAATACAAAAGATGGTGAAATAAAAGAGAAGAACTACCTCAAGATCAATAATTCAGAACTTGAACCTTATGTTGTTGCAGAAAGGATTCGAGAAACGTTTGGTTTGTAATCACGGAGGTCATGTTTAATGAAAAGTATCGTCCAGTTTTTGTTTGGTGCCCCTTACAAGGAATCAAAGGTTATGACTGTGTACTATTGGATAGCCGTTAGTCTGTACATAATTGCTTCAATCTTTTTGTTCACTGCTGCCATACTAACCGGTGAAGGAGAATTTTGGCTCAGTTTCATCATGGGTTTCGTTATGTTTCCGTTGATGTTCCGGCTGGTTTACGGAGTAGTCACTCGTGTCAATCAGGCCATATTCAAATCCTGAAAAAAAGCAGCAGCTGTCTGACAGCTGCTGCTTTTTTAATCCTCGACGACAAGGTTTTTTTCGAAGCGGTTGACGTCCTTATCCGCTCCAATAACAATGAGAATATCGCTGGCATTCACTTGTTCGGTGGCCATCGGGGAAACGATGACATCTTTTCCACGTTTGATCGCTACGATGTTACACCCGTACTGAGCGCGGATATCTAAATCGATCAACGTCTTGCCGCTCATCTTCCTTCCTGCTTTCACCTCGACAACACTGTGGTCATCGGATAGTTCAATATAATCGAGGATGTTATCTGAGATGATATGGTGAGCGATACGTTTTCCCATATCTCTTTCCGGGTGGACGACTTGGTCGGCCCCGATTTTGTTCAGTATTTTCTCGTGATAATCGTTCTGGGCTTTGACGGTGATCATCCGTATGCCCATCTCTTTTAAAATTAACGTCGTCAGCATGCTTGCCTGGATGTTGTCTCCGATCGCTACGATGACGTGATCGATATTCCGGAACCCCAACTCTTTGAGAACGAGTTCATCGGTGGAATCCGCCATGACGGCGTGGGAAACGATCTCTCGATATTCATTGACTTTGTTTTCATCAAGGTCCAGAGCAAGGACTTCCATGCCTTCACGGCTGAGTTCCCTGCAAATGCTCCCGCCGAAACGGCCGAGTCCTACAACAGCAAATGTTTTCTTCATGGGTGGTTTCCTCCTGTTAGCCGATAATCATCGGTTCTTTCGGATAATGGTATTTGTCTTTGATGCCTTTCCCTCGAATGATGAACAAGAAGGAGAAAATGCCGATCCTTCCGATAAACATGAGGGTAATGATGATGGTTTTCCCGGCTGTATGCAAATCAGGCGTGATTCCCATCGATAGTCCGGTTGTACCAAATGCGGAACATGCTTCAAATAAGATCTGCATCAAAGAAAACTGCGGCTCGAAATAGTTCAATAGAATAACCGCTATGCCTGTAATGGCAATGGCTGTATTGATGACGATAAACGAACGGAAGATATCATCCGGATCGATTTCACGCCTGAATACACGCACATGACTTTTCCCCCGGGCATAGGCGATAACGGTTAACACACTGATTGCGAATGTCGTTGTGCGAATTCCTCCTCCGACACTACTTGGTGACGCACCGATGAACATGAGAATGCAGATCACGAGTAAGGTCGGTACACTGAATTCAGCGACATCCATGGTCGCAAGCCCTCCATTCCGTGTAGTGACGGATTGGAAAAGGGAGAAAAAGAAAGCCTCGTGCCAGGACTTATCTGCGAAAAAGTGTTTTCTGTCCAGAAGATAGATCAGCACTGTCCCAACAATTACGAGGACTCCGAACGTAACAGACGTCAATTTTGCAAAAAGGGAAAAGTGGATGACATTCTTTTGTTTATGTGTCAGATAATCTTTGATTTCAATGAGCACCGGAAACCCTATGGCTCCGAGTGTTAATAAGAGCATGTTGATAAACTGCACAAAATAATCATTCTCGAATAGGACAAGGGATACGCCGGTAATATCAAACCCTGCATTGGTCGTGGCACTGACCGATGCAAACATTCCTTGTACAATGGCTTCTCCTGCAGTCGGGAAGTATTGAGTAAAGTAAACACTTAAAATGATGGCACCAACCAGTTCAATCAAAAGAATAATCAATAGGATCTGCTTGATCAGATTGACCATTCCCGCGAACGTAGAGCGGTTTTGGTCGGTTTTAATAAGTTGTCTCCTTTTCAAGCCGATCTTTTTACCGAGCATCAGCCAGATGAACGTTCCCAGCGTCATGACGCCGATCCCGCCGAATTGGAGAATAAACATGAGAACAAAATATCCGGCGGTATTAAACGTATCCAGCGTCGATACGACAGTTAACCCGGTTACGCTCACGGCGCTTACAGCAGTAAAGAGAGCGTCAATAAAGCTTAAATGGACACCTTCCTTATGTAAAAATGGAAGGCTTACGAGTATGGTGGAAACGATGACTGCCGTAGCGTAGAACAATACAATCACCTGAAAAGGAGTTAAACGGTCAAAGTATTTGTTGAATTTGGTTTTTAGGTTATTGAACATAAAGATGCTCCTTCAGGTGAGGATATCAAGTTATATATGGATTTTATATGTTCTCTATTAGTTTTACAACTCCCTTATACATTAATGGTTGTGGGTTAAATTTACAGAAAATAAAGAAAGTGGGATAATGGATTCAAAAGTTTTTGATGGGAGGGTGGGAGACTTTTGAAAATCCGGTCCTTTTATTCACTCCTATTCCTTTGCATGATGTTTTTTTTATTGTTGCCTGGTACAGCTTTTGGTGCTATGGATCCTGAAGAAGTCCAAGAGATAAAGAGGAATGCGCCTTTACATGTCATCGGAAGTGTAGAAAGTGATGTACTCGTAAAAGACTTATCTACTGAGGACTCTCCCAGGCAGTTAAGAAAAATGCAGCTGAGTGTTCAGGAGTATAGGAAGATACCCGATTCTCACAATCAGGAGCATACTATAGAAATTTATTACACCTACGTTCCTTCATGGATCGCTACGGCAGGTGGAAGTAAAATGGATATTTATGAGGGTGACCAAATTGAAATCTGGTTGGAAAAAGGGGAATACGGATGGGAGTCTGCAGCGGGCGGAAATACGGTCGAGCACTTAAGTTATGTAGAAGAGCGAAAAGAGCACATCCCAGAACCTAAGGCGCATACAGTCATGGAGACGTTCAATGAAAACATAGGGGTTTTGGTCATGAGCGGATTGGTGATTTCCCTGCTCATCTTTTTATTCCTGACACGCCGCCGGGTTCTCCCTAAAGAAAGATAAGACTGATCATTTAATAATATGAGGTGGCAGCATCTAAAGAACACGCAGAGAGAGAAAATTGACCCTCATCTGTTCTGTCAGCAGGATTCAGGATCTGGTAATCTCTAAAAGGTTTCCCGATGGATCTACGACATAGAAGTTTTTTTGGTCGCTCTTCATCTGATAATTGGCTGACTCCAATAAACGGTAGTAATAAAAAATCTTCTCCGGATGTTGTATTTTCAATGCATGTGCGAACTTTTGGACTGCTGAACCAGTCGCACGGTTTTCGGTTTTTAATGGATCTATACGAGTCAATTGTTTCCTTGTACGGTGGAGAGTTGTCTTCACTGAAGCATCACTCATCCGGAGCATGGTGGAGATTTCTTTTGATGAATAGTGGAAGACATCTTTTAAAGTTAAAAGCATGGCTTGTTTGAGAGGTAAAACCGCTACCAGGAGTTCGATAAGGCTGTCATACTCCATAAAATCTCCCTGTGGGTGGTGAATAAGTTCATCAAAAGGAAAGGATGGCTTTTCCTTTCTTTTCTCATCAATCCATAAATGCCTGGCGGTTGTTTTTACATAAGAAAAAGAATGATCCGCACAATAGCCGTCCTTTTGTTTTTGATAGAGTTTTAGAATGGTTTCTTGAACGAGGTCTTCCGCCAGATGAGGGTCACTCGTAAGCGTAAGGCAGTATCGATATAACCTGGTAATTAGATCTTTATGTATTTTCATAAAAAGTTTCTCCCTTTTGTAACTTTTTGTCTTTCAAAAACGTTACAGGGTTGAATGAAAAATAGGAGGGGTTTGGATGTTTCAAGTTGGAAGTGTATTCGTCCCTGTGACGAATCTTGAGAAAGCGAAAAAATGGTATGAAGAACACCTGGATGTGCGTGAAATTGATGGTTGGGAAGGAGGCGCTGGTTTTTTCTTTCCGCATGGTTCCGCCCAGCTTGGGCTCATTGAAGTCTCTAATCCACAGCCTACGGAATTCATTATAGAAAAGAACCAAAAGAATGTCTATTTCAATTTTGTCGTAGCCGATATAGAGGCCGCTCACAAAAGATTGAATGACTCTGGAGTCGAGACCACAGAAATTCATGAGTTCGGTGATATGAAGTATTTTGATTTCTTTGACCCGGATCAAAATGCGTTCAGTGTGGTAGATGAGGATTTGAATTCCCCTTATCATAAAGAGAATGTTAGGAAACAGCAGGAAAAGATAAGGGCCAGGCAATAAAGAGATGCTGGGAATTCTCAATTTGTAGAAACCTAAGAAACGTCTAGGGAATATACTCTCTAGACGTTTTATTTGCTCAACAGTAGTTTTTCCTATTCACCTTCCCAATTCAGCATAACCGTCATTTTACTATGGACTACGATGCGACAGTCATTACATTTCGGTACCAGATATAATTGTCTGCCGGAGAGCTGCTTCGTTCCACTCCAAGCAGCTTCTTTCCCATTCCAAGTGGCTGCTGTGTTTACTGAATAGGTAACAGGGAGTTTGTCATAATCCAAATCACCTTCGTATGTAAGATCCTCCTGGTTTTTAATAGGGTCAACATTTTACTATAATCACTGAAAGGGAAATAGGTCCTTTTTTCTACGGAACCTATAACATCCTGCACCATATAAAAAGTGAAAAGGAGGGGGAACAAGTGGCTGTTTTCATAAGTATCATCATCATTCTTTCCTTATGGTCGATTACGAAGACGTTGGAAAAAATGACGAAGCGTATAACAGATCGACAAGATGAAGAAATTGAACATCTCAAAGAGATCAAAGAACTGCTTTTAGATAAGAAAGAGTAAAGGGGGGGGCGTGTGAAAAAACTGGTTACGATTCTCCCCTTTTTTTGTGATGCCTGTGATCTTAGGGCTTCATAGGTATCTTTCAATTGAAGATTATGCGGTTCCTCTTGGGGTTTTATTTAATGAGGATGAGCGCATGGTAGAGAGCTGCAATTGAAGAGGTAATATCGTCGCTGAGTTTCCCAATCACGGTCTCACCCTAAAAGAAGAGGTCGATCTTTTTATTTTAGAAAGTGAATGTAAGCAGACGTTTGCTGCAGTTGTTCTGCTTTTTTTAGTGCTCGTGTATTCGGTCGTGTTGGCGTGCTTATCTGGATTATGGAAGGTAACACTGGAAGGGATGGTAAAAGTCCCTGAAAAATGGAAACCGGTCATGATTGGTGTATTCATATCTTTGTATGCTTGTGCAGCGTTCAGGATAGGTTCTCATTATATTGAATTAGTCCATGAGAGTGAAAGACTCTTACATAAGTTATAAATCCATAGTCGTGCTTTTAATAAAGGGTTACGCTCCATTACTGTTAGATGAAGAACAGGGAGGGGAATAGACTTTTAGATTGAAAAAGTTTAATAAACAGGAGTGTTGGTTTTGAAGCTTTTCCTTGTTATTGGAAACATCATGGGGAGCGGATTGTCTGCATTATGGCTTGCTTATCATTTTGCAAGCGGACCGTTGGTAGTGGGGCGGACGGATGAAGTCATTGGGGAACCGGATTTTTTTCTGCTTCTTCCTATATGGGGAGTGGGGGCTTATCTTGTATGGCGTTATTTTTCAAGGAAAGAATGGGAAGACGTCGCGTATATGGATATTGCGCTGACCAACTTTACGTTGTGGTTGACTATTCCGCTAGGATTTTTTGTTTCTACTATGTTTGTTCATTAAGGGGTGTGCTTCCACGGAAGGAAAGAAATGAATCAAGAAAACCTGATTGATGCTGCACAAGGTGGGATGTGGAGAGATGCAAGGACAAGGGAGGGAAAGACCATTGAAGAGATCCAATAGAATCGCCAAGCTTTTGACCTATTGTGCGTTTGGAATCATGGGCCTTGGGGTGCTAGTATTCTTTGCTATTATTCTCAACCAAAGGTTCGGGACAGGAGGCCATGGGCTGACTGTTTTGATCAGCGGCTTCATCACGGGGGTGCTGTTCTTAGGTTTTGCAGAAATCATCCATTTGCTGCAGGGCATTTATGACCACAGTAGAAAGAATGAAGATTTAGAGAAAGACTTTACATATGAAAAGGAAGTTGGGAAATCCTCAAAAATAGACCCTGAGGATGAACGGGAAATCCGCTCCTTTTTCAAAGAGAGAAATCAAAAAGTGGGAGAGATCCATCCCACGGATCAGCCGTTCATCTATATTGTAGAAGTAGAGGGAAGAAAGAGAAAAGTCGAAGCGGGTGGATTCAAATTAAAAATACTAGAATAAAAAAAGGGCCTCCAGAAGAGAGGGTCCCTTACATTTTCTTCACTTTGAATTGGCTCTGAAGAACCGGCCAATTTTGAGGGAAAGGGCTGCCTAGAACCCAGTAGCTACCTCCTCTAAGGCCGTAATCTTCGATCGTATCATATTTGGCCTGCACACTTCTTGCGTCTTCAAACCAGACTTCATGCTGCTGACCATCTGCATCGGTATATCGGAAAAAGGGAGATTGATATTCTTCATTGTACTGAATAGGGACCCCGTATGTTGCTGCTAGTTGGATTGCTTCCTGAGGGTTGACCGTTCGAGCATAAGTGCCCTGCACCCATGGGATTTCCCATTCGCGTCCATACAAAGGCATTCCCATCAGGATTTTATTGCGCGGAATGACCGTCACGGCGTAATCGAGCACTTCACGGACTTTGTTAATCGGCGCGATCGCCCATGGCCTTCCTCCTGACCATCCCCATTCATACGTCATGAGCACAACGAAATCAACAATTTCCCCTTGAGCTTCATAATCATGGGCTTCATAAAGCAGTCCCTGCTGATCTGCGCGTACTTTAGGTGCAAGGGCGGTGGAAACACTGAAACCTTCGGGACGCAAGCGGCTGACGACTTTTCTTAGAAACGCGTTGTAGTTTTCTTTATCTTCAGGATACACATATTCGAAGTCGAAGTTTACACCAGAGTATCCTTTGGAACGCATCTGCTCTAATAGGTTATCAATGAAGGTATCTTGAATGCCTGGGTTTCGTAAAAAAGTAGCCGCAAGATCCGAATCAAAGCTGCCTCCGACAAAATTGGTGACCACCAGCAATGGCGAAATGTTTTGAGCTGCGGACGCCTGTAAAACCGCTGCGTCATCCAGATCTGTCAGGCTTCCATCTGTCTGAATGGTGCGTGTAAAAGGGGAGAGATAGGTGAAATGGCTGCCAAGCGTGTTCACTTCCCTTGCTCCTTCCGCATTCGTCCGCGTAATGTAGGCGTTGATTTCCTTCACAGGACGAAGAGGGGACGGGATAGCAAGCGTCATACCGACAGAAATGACCGCTGGGTTCTCAATGCCATTCGCTTCAGCAATCTCCGAAACCGATACGCCGAACTGGTTGGCGACTTTCCAAAGGCTGTCGCCTGCCTGGATCGTATAGTTCGTAAAAGGAAGGAGGAGCATTTGACCAACAAAAATGAGCGCTGGGTTCACAATATTATTCTTCTCGGCCAGGTCTTGAACACGGACCCCGTAGCGGTTGGCAATGTTCCAAAGACTGTCTCCAGGTTGGACGACGTACTCTCTATTAGGCTCAGGTATGACAAGGGCCTGCCCGATCACGGCCACGTTTGGATTGTTCAACTGGTTCAGAAGGATGATCTGATTGATATCGGCCCCGTACCGTTGGGCGATTTTCCATAGAGAGTCGCCAGCTTCAACAACATGAATGATCATTTCGCCTCTCCTTTTTTGCACTTTTTATGAAGATATGCGCGGGGGTCTCGTCCCTATGTATAAGCAGTCATAGGGAGATGGTAATTTTCCAAGGATTTCTGAGGGCTGTATCACTCAAAAATTTACAACAATTTTATATATATCGAGTAGTCATCACATTAACAAAATCCTTTACAAATGCCTCGTAATTGAACGATATGGCGATATGATCTCTATTTTCAGTCGGTTGTTCGCTGGAATTCGCCCTGAAGTCGGCTATACTTTCCCCTTTTGTATTGTCAAAGTTAATGGATACAGAAGCCTGACGTTCGATGTATCGGACTTGTTCAGGATTGACTAAGGCAAAGACAGTAAATACATCGTGTAGCGGACTCCCCGAAAGGCTCGGGTCCAATTTTTTATAGGCAGCGGTGTAGTAGTCAAAAATCGGTTTGATCAGATGGGTGAACGCATTGAAAGATTGAGAGGTGATTCTTTGAATGGTTTCGGGTGTAATAATGGCGTGGTTCGTAACGTTCAATGGAGTGATATAGATATTATTTAATTTGTTTAAAACGAGGTTGGCAGCGATCCCGTCCCCATGAAAGTTAGCTTCTGCCACAGGGGTTACGTTTCCTGGTACTAAAAAGGCCCCACCCATACAATAAATGGCTTTTACTTTGCTTAAATTCTCTCTGCCCCCTAATAAAAATGCAATTGCAAGAGATGTGGACCTTCCTACATCCAGGATGACCAGATTGTCTGCGTAGGAATCGATGATTTTAAAGATCTCATCGAAATTTACTACATCCCCTTCAACGGTATCCGGAGGACGTATGGGCCCTAGTCCTTCTTCCCCGTGGATTTCTGGATAATAGACGGCTACTTCACCACTGAGAGGACTTTTGGCTCCCCCGATAATCGGAATATCTTCTCTTCCCGCCAGTTTTAAAAGGTAGGATACATTTTGAGTGGCTTGTTTTTGGGGCACGTTGCCATAACCTGAAACGATTCCAACTACATTGGTTTTTGGATTTAGGAGTGCGTACATGATGGCTAGTGAGTCATCAATCCCTGGGTCGCAGAACAGTAAAACATTATGCATAGAAGCCCCCCTATAAATACAGATAAGCTATTTTATGTAGGTCATTGTAAATAAATAACATCCTATATTCATAGGAATGATAGGGCGGCATTATAGAAGAGGTGGGGTGATCTGAACGATTAGTGACTCCCCCTTCACCAAATAAGCGATGGGGATTATTGACCGAAAAAGGGATGGATTTGAAGGTCTGTTTTGTAGAACTCTGTATAAATGAAAAAGGGAACCTCTTCTTTCAATGAGGTTCCCTTTTTCAGATCCAATAGAATGTGTGGTGATTTTTTGGGGAGACGAAGCCTTTCACCGCAAAGGTTTTTGTCAGGTTTCTTTCATCATATGACGGAAAATGAATGGAGCGAATAAAGAGAAAAGCAGGACACCTAGCGTTATCCACCATCCGATCGATGAGAATGTGTCCTCTGGGGTGATAGACGTACCTGAGACGCATGAGAGATTTGTAGCCGAGAAGAATGAAGTCAAAAGGGCCAAGCTGACAAATAATGATACACCAATGGTCGATTTAGTTTCCTTCACTAACTTTTCAGCACTCATAGATCATTCCCCCCAGAATAAATCATCTAAATTTTTATTTAAGGCTTTACATATGGCCGTACACAACAGAACGGAATATCAATTATATTTTACATTTTGTCATGTGTATTGGAGGCTTCCTTCTTGAATGTGAAGAACATATAGATTGAGAGGTAGATACGGTTCTACAGGAAAAAGATCCGATAAGAAATCACAAAATATAGAGTAATCACTACTAAAGATGGCATGATATAATTCCATGAACTCCACGAACGGTTCATTTGCTTTGTCCTCATCAGTGTATAAATAAAGAACAGAGTCATAGTGATTCCAAGTAAAGCCAAATATAGGTGGGTCCCTTGGATTGATTTTAATATCGGTCCTTTTTGATACATCAAATCAGTGAATACCAGTAACTTTATATTATATAAGTTACTTCCCAGTATGGAACCTATCGCCATATTATAGTTCGCTAATTTAAATGCAGCTAGGACGCTTACTAATTCAGGTAAAGAGGTGGAGGCTGCAATTAAAAAACTGCCTACAAAACTAGCATTCATTCCTGTTACTTCCGCCATTTTGTCTCCCGCAATGGAAAGGATGCTTCCGGATATAAAAACCGCCACTACGGCTAATATAAAACCCGTAATCGCAGTTGAAAGAGGAATATCCTTAGGTGGAAGGGTGTGTTCAACATCATCATCATCATCATTACTGGTAAGGAACTTCATTGAAAATATATAAATCAGGACAATGATATACATTTCCATTCCTATATTAAACAATTGTATAGGTACAGGAAACAGAAGAGATAGGGAAAGGATAATTAGAAAAGCAAGGCCTGTCCATGCAGAGGGCAGGTTAGCGTTAGGATTGATTCTTTGAAAGAAACGTTGCTTTCGATAAAACAAATCCATAGAGGCAAGAATTAATAAGTTGAATACGTTACTACCAAGCATATTTCCTACCGCAATATCAGGGTTGTCTATATAAACGGCAGTGACACTGGTCGTCAATTCAGGCAAGGAAGTCGCGCCGGCAATTAAGAAGGTACCTACCACAGCCCCGCTCATGGAACTTTTTTTACTAATGACGTCACCGAGTTGATTAAGGTAAATAGCAGCAGTCACCACAAGGATGGCTGCAAGAAAGAAAATGATAAAAATCATGGATTACCCCCCCATTCATATAGGGAGTATATGAATGGGTTGTATGAAATATCCTTTCCATGCCTGAAGTAACTGAACTTCCTAGTAAATGTTTGAATACCTATGGCCTAGGTTCACGTTGATGCCCGCTTTACCATCCAGGGTCTGTTTGTTTTGTAGATTCATTGTTATGGTAAGTCAATAACACTTCCTGGCATTTTTTCGTGAATGAATTATACGAGAAGGTAGGGGGCTATTAAAAATCTTTCACTACCAGGGGTGACTTAGATATACCTCTATTTGTTACGTGGAATCAAGCATAGGAAGGAGGATTTTAACGTCTGAAGGTTTGCTGCATCATCTACGTAAGAACCTCACGATGATCTTTGTTTAGAGTCTTACATAATAAAGAGTGATGACATAATAAATGCTTAAGACTTTCATTTAGAGATGATGCCGACTGAAAAGAGCGGGGCGTGATTGTGTTCACCCTGATATGACAATTGTGGAATGGATGACGAAGTTCATCCTTCCTAGGATCGTTTTATATTGGGCTGTTCGATTCGATGGATGAAGCATTTAGAATCCAAATAAAAGTAAAGCGCCGGGCTTGATGCCGGCGCTTTTTTAGTGATGGGAGTTTATGACTTCTTCCGTTACGTCCGTCAAATCCATCTGACCTTCCGACTGAATGAACGAAATGGCCAGTTTGTTGAACGACTCGGTTTTATCTAGGTTCACGACATGCCCGCTTTCAGATAAAAGGAGGAAAGAGGTGTTCGGCATGTGCCTTGTATCTTTCATCACATCATCTCTAAACATGTGGTCGCCTTCCCCTGTGATGTACAATTTTGGGACGGACGCAGCGTTCTCATTCACGTGTGTAAACGTGTCTGGAACCGAGTAGACGATGTTATACCAGCCTAGGAAATCTTCCCTTTTCATTTGGGAGGCCTCATGGATAAAGGCATTTCTGGACTCTGTATGGTTCTTCCTCGGCATCAAAATGCGTGCGCACAACGAATACAGATACAAGTGCGGGGTAACATTTTTAAGCATGGTCCCCAGCATAAGAAGAAACTTTGCCAAAAGATTGATCCGTGTGATCGCTCCGCCTAAGACAGCTGTTTGGACTCGGTGTGGGGAGGTGGACAGGACATGTTGAATGACGACGGAACCTAAGGAAATTCCTACAAAATGGGCCTTTTCCACACCCACGTCATCAAGGACTCCGAGTACTTCGTCGGTCACGGTTTCAAAGGAAAATTTCTCTTTGTAACTGGACACGCTTGGTGAATTTTTGTGACCGGGCAGATTGACGACTATGATATTGAAAGATTTTCGAAAAGCTTTCATTTGTGGAAAAAAGATGTTGACGCTTCCACCGATTCCATGGAGGAAGATCACATACTCCTTGGAAGGGTCGGAGCCTAACACTTTATATTCTAACAATGGATCACCTGCTTTTATAAAACTCTATACGACACTAATCGTCATTATAAGTCAAAAAGCAGGGGGTGGCAAAGGATAATCGGTCTGGTTTTGTTACGATTCTGTGACCTGACGCATCGTTTTTGAGATGATACGCCAGGCTTCTTCTGCTTGATCCCGCGGTCCCTGATGGGTGAACGCGTGGCAGCAGCCTTCAAAAATGTTGACGTCTACATCAACCTCCGCTTGTTTCAACTTTTCCGCGTAGGCTTTTCCTTCCATAGTAAAAGCATCGTATTCGGGTATGATGAATAGCGCTTGAGCCAGGCCCTCCACCTTTTCAGCTTTCACAGGGGAAGCGAGCGGGTGTTCCGCTTGATTTTTTTCCGGGACGTAACAATAGTTGAGGAAATGAGCAGCCTCTGGATACTTCGCCCGCCATTTATCCGGTTCGGGCTTATCGCTGTGCGGAGTGACGAAGTCGAGCATCGGATAGGCCAGCACTTGCAGAAGCGGCTGTCTTTCGGAGCGTTCTTTTAACAGAAGACAAAGGGCAGCGGCCATGTTCCCACCTGAACTTTGCCCGCCGACCATCATTTGATCGGCATCAAGCTGAAGTTCTTCTGCATGGGCCTTGAGCCATTGGTAAATCTCGTAGCACTGCTCCACAGGTTTTGGAAAAGGATATTCAGGCGCTTTTGCATAGTCGACATTGACGACCACGCTTCCTGTTTCATTCGCAAGGAAACGGCAGTACGGATCGTCCATTCTCTTTTCATTCATAATGAAGGCGCCTCCGTGCATGTTCATATAAACGGGGAATCGCTTTCCATCAGGTGCAGCCGGATAATACAAGCTGATGGATGTCGGTTTCACCCCGGTATCGACGACCAGGTCTACTTTCTTATGTACATATCGAAACGGGACCATCAGGTTTCTTTCTGCCTGATTGGGGAAAAGTCGCAGTAATCGTGCCATCCATAATTTAAGCATCATTGAACCCTCTTTTTTTAATAACCATTGTACCCGCTCTTGTCCTTGTATAATCAAGAGTTCCTGAGGTGACAATGGAAGTACATAGGGAGGTGGCCGGAATGTGGGTGATGATCCTGGCAGTTTTATCAACCCTGCTCCTTTTTTGGCACAAATTATCGTTTCCTAGAGGAAAACGTAAGAATACAGAGATGTACACATTGATCATTCCAGCTCGGAATGAAGCGGAAAACTTGAGACGTCTGCTGCCGACTTTAGTGTCTGAGGATCCACAACGGGAAATCATTGTCGTCGACGATGATTCAGAAGATGGGACGCGGGATGCTGCTGAGAGTTTTGGCGTGAAAGTGGTAGACAATCCGCCCTTACCTCCCGGTTGGATGGGCAAGTCATGGGCGTGCTATAACGGGGCGAAAGCAGCAAAAGGTAAAACGCTCATTTTCCTTGATGCGGATACATGGTTTTCAGATGGAGGGGCAGAGCGTTTGGTGAAAGCTTTTGACGGTGAAGAAACGGTCATGTCCGTTCATCCTTATCATGAGATGCGCTCGTTCTGGGAAAAGTTCTCCGGAGTATTTCACCTTGTCGTTATGGCCTCCTCCGGTTTAACTACTGTATGTAAGGATAAAATCGGAACCCAGGGCGGTTTCGGCCCGTGTCTTGTGATCGGCGTTGATACTTATTGGAAGCTTGGAGGTCATGAGGCCATCCGGGGAGAGATCGTCGAACACCTGGCATTTACCAGAATAGCAGCTTCTGAAGGGTTAAAAACGAAAGCCTATAGCGGTCGTGGTGTATTGAATATGCGCATGTATGACTCTGACCTGAAACAAGTGATTGAGGGCTGGGCTAAAAGCTTTTCGTCAGGGGCAAAAACAGCGTCTCCCATCATGACGCTTGCGAATGTCGTGTGGCTTACCGCCGTTATATCTTTTTTGTTAAACCTTACTTCCCTTGAGTGGTGGGGCTTTATTGGATATGTAACTCTAGTGTTTGTTTTGTTCAGGACTTGGAAGGAGATCGGTAATTTCAGGTGGTTTGATGTGCTTTTATTCCCGCTGCACTTTTTCTTTTTCGTGTCCGTTTTTGCTTATTCCTTGTGGAAAACCTTTTTCATAAAGGAAACGACATGGAAAGGCCGCTCGATTGTTGATAAGAAAAGGAGTTCTTCTTAATGGTCGTCAATGTAGTCGCATGGCTGTGCATCCACCTTGGCGTGAGCAGTCTCGTCTCTGTTGTCCCGGATGCTTTTGTGAATGCCTTCGCTGGATTATATCATGTGAAAAGGTGGGAATTACAGGGGAAGGTTTATGAACGTCTGGGCGTGAAAAAGTGGAAAGACCGGCTCCCTGAAGCGCGAAAGTGGTTTCGGAGGGAAAAGTCAGCGGCTCATTTGCGGAGTACGTCCCAATGGGAGCGTTTTGAAAAGCAGACGAATCGCTCGGAGCTCTCCCACTGGGTCCAAATGCTCGCGGCTCCTTTTTTCTTCTTATTCAACCCACCGTGGGCCGGCTGGATTATGGTCGCCTATGCCATCTTGTTCAACCTTCCTTTTATTATCGTCCAAAGATATAACCGTGTTCGAATGATGAGAGTTAAAAAGCGTCTGTCCATGCGTTAGAAGACGTTGTGCGAACAGATGAAAACAGAATGGTAAATGTTGAATCCCTGGTCTTAATGGACCAGGGATTTTTCTTGCAGGTGGGAGGAAATTGGAAAGTTTTGTCGAATTTTTCAGGTTAGGTACTCAATCAGACATGTCTAAAGGAGAAATTTATTATGGAATTAATGTTGGTGTTAATCATAGCGATCATTGGTGTAGCGCTTCTCTACCAGAGATCGAATGGAGGAAAGACTTATCATCTACATATTCAGGAGAAGTTTACAGATGAAATCAAGAATCTTCAGGTAGAATCGACGTCTGTGGATGTAGAAGTTGTGAAAGTGGACCGTGAGGAGTGGAAAGTCACTTTATCTGGTACCGTTTATGAAAAAGATAAGGAGCACTTCACCCTTTTTCATGATCAGCAAGGGGAGAATTTGATCGTAAAGGTGACGGAAGAAAAAACGCGGTTCGGCATTCAAATGCGGAAAGATATGAAACTTCTAATAGAAGTTCCAGCGGAAACCATAGGGGCTTTAATGATAGAAACATCCTCGGCTGACATCGATATCGAAGGCTTGGCAGTCCATCATTCCACCCTTACCGCAAGCTCGGGTGATGTGACAATGGCAGATGTGGTTCAAGAGAATTTACAGATCCAAACGTCCAGCGGCGATGTTTTACTGAAAAGGGTGCAAAGCGGGAAGTCAGACATTCATACAAGCAGCGGGGAATTGTTTGGGGAGAAGTTTAATTATGGGACAGGCGTGTTCGGTTCCTCATCTGGGGAGATCCGTATCCAGGCAGCGAGAATGCTTGGTGATGTGAAAGCTTCAACGTCCAGCGGGGATATCCGCTTTTTCTATGAAGAAGAACCGGCCTCTTGTCAACTCGTTTACATATCGAATTCGGGAGAAGCAGAGATTAACTGGACGGGTCTTGACTATGAAGTGAAAAAGGACAATGAAGTGCGGGGCACAAAAGCTGATGGCGAGTACCAACTATCGGCTGAGACGAGCTCAGGTGATTTGAGAGTAGGATAGGAATGACGGTTGAAGAAAGCAGGTTTGGTGGTTGAATGCGGATGAGTAAAGTCACGGATTTCCTCATATTTTTTTCCAATTCATGAAACTTCCGGGGTCACTTCATCGTAATGAAGAAAGGGAGGCGGGAGTGGTGACGCAATGCGAATGTTGTGGGCAGCCTTTTCGCTTAGCACAGATTTTGGCAGTGAACCTTTTCTTTTCTAAGGCTTCTTGTGAAAATTGCAGCTGCAGACAAAGGTTTATTTCATCGATCGTTTTTTGGTTGTCATGGTCACTGTTGTTCCTTTAGTGGTTTTTAGTTCATTTATCTCTCCATTTGAAAATCATTCATTGAATCTACTGGGAGGTTTAAGTCTGTTTACCACAGGGTTGATGGGATCATCGTTTGTGACTAGATATCAATACATACCTGAGTAGGGAGAGAGAAAGGTGCAGCATTTTATTGGATGGGTACCACCGGAAGATTTCAAAGAGAAGGTCATCCACTTTCAAAAAAAGTGGAGCGGAAATACGATCACAGTAGTTGTCGAACCTCATATCACGTTAAAGGCCCAAGGGGGTCTGACCCCTGATCGGAAATGGTTGGACCAAGTGAGAGCAATGTGCCGGAGAACCAATCCCTTTCGTGTCCAAATAGGTGTACCCGCTTTTTTTGGAGAAGACGTGCTTTATTTGAGTGTGTGTTCGGAAAAAATCTATGACTTTCATAAACAAATGGTTCAGATCACACACCCTACTTCAAAGCAGGTGGATGATTATTTTGAGTGGGAACATTTCGTCCCTCATTTGACGCTAGCAAAAACGACTTATGGTTTGGCAAAACAAGATCTGATCGATATGGCTGAAGCTGCGGATAAGGAGTTTCGTCCTTTCCAAGCGTTTGAAGTGGACCGGGTCAGAGTTTATGAAGAATGTAGTCCGAATACATATACGAAGCTGGAAGACCTATGGTTGGGAAGCATCCCACGTGTGCAGTCATGAACAGCTCAATCGTCCAGCAATACCAATATTCCAGGAAGCGGTCGGTCCATGGGAAAGGTAGCGCCCTTGCCTTCACTGGTTTATCACGAGAAAGCTTTTGCTCTCCACTAAGTCAACATTACGGGACGGATCTTATCCAAGTGAAAGAGAATAGTGTGACTTCATTTTTTCAAGGCCGGATCGAGTTCTAATTGAGGGTTCTCTTCTGATATGGCCATCACAAACCTTTGTTCATCCTGAGGAGAAATCAACGTGGATTTATTATTTCCATGGAAGATTTCCAGTTTATCTAAAGACAGTGCTGGCGAAGACATCGGACTTTTCGTTGGTTTTATTTTTGTGATGTCCATGATTTTAATGCGTTTTCGTAATGGTCCGGAGTGGATGTAAAGATACTGATTTCTCACTTTGTATCCGGTATGGAACCAGATCCATACTAAAACACCAATAGTCAGGCCTCCTAATACATAACCTAATGGGTCACGGTAAGAAATGAGTTGAAAACCGATGGGCTCCCCTCCAAAGGCATAGATGAAAACAATAAACAGGACGATGCCCCAGATGGTGATCGTGTGAAAGACATCTTTTTTTGATGGAAAATTCATGGGTATCCCTTCCTTTCTTCTATACTTACGGATATAGAGGGTATAACGTTTCATGAATTGGAAATATTTAGGGTTTTAAAGCTCCTGGATAATCCTGTAGGTAGAGGGTTATATCCATCTGAAGTCGTAGACGAAATCATTCCAGTACCTGAGGTGAATTTTGTAAATAAACGCTATTCTTGGTATATAGAAAAAGAAAGCAGGCCTTTTTACAAATAATGTTGAAAAAGCCGGTGAAGAATGGCGGCGACGGGCTTAACATCCAGAGACAACGATCCGATAAACAGGGCATATCTTAAATTATGGGAGATGATGGAAGTGATCGTTATCTCCTTCTCGTTGAACCAGGCAGACGGTGGATTTTTTCTGATCAGGTTTCTGAGGTTCATCCCCTTGAAGTGGTTCTTATAAACATAGGAACCATCACAGTTGATGAACTTGGTCGGTGAACAGTCGATCAAATTTAAATAAGGGGGCGGAAAAGATGCATAGTATTTTAGCGATGTGGTTAGATGAAGAAGGCAGGCTTGGAGTCATTGAACGGAAAGATGAACGGTTCGGGTCTTCTTTCCATCCGATTCAGAAGGATAAAAAAACAAAAGAAATGGTGATCATTAATAACCTTTGGTATACCACTTATACAGGTGCTCGTCATTACTTCCGCTTAAATACGAATGAGTATCGTGTAGCCGGACGAATGCAGAAAGTCGATGTGCGGAAAAGCGGGTTAAGAGAATCTTCATAAAAGGGTGAAAGCTATGGATTATATTCGTCATTTACGCTCCATGGTCGGCCATGAGAAGGTGCTGATGGTCGTAGCAGGAGCGCTTGTATTTAACGATAAGAACCAATTATTGCTGCAATTGCGAACGGATTCGGGTAGCTGGGGGGTGCCTGGCGGTTTTATGGAACTGGATGAGTCTGTTCAGGATACAGCGCGGCGGGAAGTTTTGGAAGAAACAGGCTTGATTTTGAACGAGATGGAACTATTCGGTATCTACTCTGGGCCTCAAAAACATAAAGTCTTTGGAAATGGAGACCAGGCCGCGATTGTAGAAATATGTTTTATTTGTCGTTCCTATGAAGGGGATTTAGTGAAGGAGAATGAAGAATCCCTGAGCAATCGTTTCTTTGGTCTTGATGATCTTCCTGATTACATATTTCAAGATCATCAGCAGGTCATTGAAGATGTAAAGAATAAACGTGTCACACCGATTGTCGGGTAAGGGTTGAATCCTGAAAAGAGCTGTCTATGAACATAGGGAGTTCTTTTTTTATAAAAGAAGGACAAACGTACGTTCGTGTCGAATGTGAAGGGTAGAAAGGAAAGGGGTTCTTTCCATGGAATTGCGAATACATAAGGGTACATTGGAGGGAGCTGTCTCTGAAACAGCTTCTGTTATTGGGAAAAATTCACTGCTTCCTGTACTGAGTGGAATAAAGATGGAGGTAAGGGAAAGGGAGCTTGTCCTGGTTGGAAGTGATGGAGAAATCATGATTAAGAGAGTCATACCTGTCCAAGAAGGTGATTTCGAATGTATTGAATCAGGTGACTGTGTATTACCGGCAGTTTTTCTTGAGAATTTAGTCAAGAAAATGCCTGGTCCTATTCACATGAGGAAGAATGGAAGCCGATTGTTGATTCAATCCGGTGAAGTGACAACTTCTGTATCCGTCCTCTCAGCTGAAGAGTATCCCGTCATCCCGGATGTTGAATCGGATGACGCGATCACAATGAATAGTAAGGATTTTGTGGAGCTTGTGCGCCAAACCATCTTCGCTGTAGCAAAAGAAGGAAGTCGCCCTGTGTTAACGGGAGTTCATTTCGAATTTTCAGAGGGGCATGTACTAGCTGTGGCCACAGACTCTCATCGATTGACTTTTGTGAAGAAAAGACTAACGAAAGGGAAGAAGAATAATTATTCCTGTACGGTGCCTATGAAAACACTGAGAGAACTGATGAAGCTTTTTAAGCATACGCAGGGACCTTTGATGATATCCATGACTAATGAACTATTCAAAGTGAAATCGAGCGAAGTGACATTGATTTCAAAGTTGCTAGACGGAGCATTTCCGGATATGGCAGCACTCTTATCCAAATCTTCTAAGGTGGAACTGGTCATAGAGAAGAGTCGTATGATGTACAGTGTGGACAGAGCTGGTTTGTTTGCGAAAGATAGTAGGAACCACCAAATTAAACTCCGTCTTACAAACGAGAAGACACTGAACATTTCTTCCTTTTCCCCACAAGTGGGCATGATTGAGGAAAACATTCCTTTAATTAAAGCTTCAGGGGAGGGGGGCATGGATGTTTATATCGACAGCGTTTTTTTGTTAGAAGCATTAAAAGCTACAAAAGGAGAGGAGATCCAGCTTTTTTATAACGGGTCAATGAGCCCACTGATCCTTCGTAGTACAGGAAGTGATGAACAGGTTCATGTCATTTCGCCTGTTCGAGCATAGAGATAAAAAGTGTAGGGAGAATGTCATTCACTTTTAACACATGTGAAATGTAAAATTTGAAAGAATATGTTTATAAAACACGAGGACCGCTATACAATAAGTATCATCCTATAGAAGAAATGGCGGTCTGAAAATGAAAGGTCATTCATGGTCTCCACCTCAAATTTTGATTGTGACTTTTGTTGTCCTTATTCTATTTGGCGCTGGATTGCTCATGCTTCCTATGGCGACAACAAACGGTATCAGTTTTATTGATGCACTCTTTACATCCACTTCTGCGATGACAGTAACCGGCTTGATCGTATTGGATACGGCGACAGCCTTTACGATGTTTGGACAAGTGGTAATCATGATGCTTATTCAACTGGGAGGCCTTGGCATAATGACATTTGCCGTCTTTATCTATATCGCTGTCGGTAAGAAGATTGGGCTCAAGCATCGGCTGCTTATTAAACAGGCGTTGAATCAATCGGCCATCGGTGGTGTGGTGAAGCTTGCGAAGCGGCTGCTCATCTTCTCATTAATTGTAGAAAGTATCGCTGTCGTTTTCTTGTCGATCCGGTGGGTTCCTGAATATGGGTGGTTTCAAGGCATTTATGCAAGTGTGTTTCATTCCATATCAGCCTTTAATAATGCCGGGTTTTCGATTTGGTCGGATAGTCTATCCGGATATGTCATAGATCCGGCTGTCAATATTGTCATCACGCTATTATTTATCATCGGCGGCATCGGGTTCACCGTGGTTTTTGATCTGTGGAGGACGAAAGAGTTCAATCGTCTGGCCTTACAAACCAAGTTGATGATTGTAGGTACGTTGGTTCTGAACACCATCAGTTTTTTAGTGATTCTATTATTAGAATTCAATAATCCTGCCACCATTGCTGATTTTTCGACGCTGGGTAAAATTCAAGCCTCTTATTTTCAGGCGGTGACCCCCCGTACGGCTGGATTTAATACTTTAGATATCGGGCAGATGGAAGAATCCACGTTGTTCTATATGATTACACTCATGTTTATCGGTGGAGGGAGTGCCTCCACGGCTGGCGGGATCAAGTTGACGACGGCCCTGGCAATTCTGCTTGCGACGATCTCCTTTTTCAAAAGCAGGCAGCATACATCCATTTATCAACGTAGTCTTTCTCCCCACATCATTCTCAAAGCTCTGGCTCTAACCATTGCGGGCATGTGTGTGGTCATTTTTACGACATTTGTTTTGAATTTGACGGAAGATGCTCCGTTCTTAATGATTTTGTTTGAGAGTGTTTCGGCCTTTGGGACTGTCGGACTTTCCATGGGGTTGACAGGAGACTTGAGTTTAGTAGGTAAGGTGATGATCATTGGGACCATGTTGATCGGAAAACTGGGGCCTTTGACCTTCGCGTTTGCCTTTGCTAAGCAATCCCCGGATCTTGTGAAACATCCGGAAGAAGATATTTTAACGGGGTAAAAGAAAAGATGGAAGTCTGTGAAGGACTTCCATCTTTGTTTATGTTCCTATGGTTTGAAATGAGGGGGCGTATGTTGTTCTGTTCCTTCATCGTGATTTCAATATAGAAGGAGGATTCAGAACAAGACGTTATGGTAGGCTTCGTTCACGAGTTCGATGTAGTGGATCCAAACAAAGACCGCAATGGTAATGACCACTCCATTCGCCGAAAGTGTCCAAGAAAGGTACTTCTTTTTCTTCGGGTGGTCCCCCATCCACTTCTCACTGAACAATAGATAATAAGAGGCAATAAAAAATGGAGCGATTAGTATGCCTGCAAGGAACCACTGGTTGAATTGACTCATATAGGAACCTAAAACAGTCAGGCTTTCCTGTTCCTTGCTTACATCAGAGTTAATGATTGGATTTGGTCCGCTCATGCCTTCATATATAACTAATTGATTCTGCTCATTAACTTCATATTTCAAAAATTCGAAGTCCATCGCCAGTCCATAGATGGTAAGTATGGATAGGAGACTGATAATAAAAGCTAGACCCCACGTCTTTTTCTTGGACATTGCCATGCTCCTCTCCATGGTTTTATAGCTTTTATTATTCCAAATAAAGGAAGGTTATTCAACTGGGAGTCTGTATTTCTAAAAAAAGCTGAAGAGGATATCCCCTTCAGCTTTGATCATCTATGATTATTTAGTGAAAGGATAGGTGACTCCGGTAAGTTCTTCGGATACTTTCCACAATTGATCGGCGTCCATAACATCGTAAGATTTCGTGATCGGAGAAACGGCGACAGGGGCACCTTTCATTTCCCATCTGCCTCCGGGGCCAAAGTATTCCCCTCCTTGTACGTCAGGGTCAGTCGCTGCCCTTAAGCCAGGTAGCGCTCCTTCTGAAGCTTCCTGGGTCATTGGTGTAAGCAAACGTCCGAGAATCTTGAAGAGGAATTTATCTTCAATGTGCCTCATAAGATTCGTGCTTGCTATCCCGGGGTGGGCAGCCGATACGGTGATATCTAAACCATTCTCTGTGATTTTTCGTTGCAGTTCTTGAGTGAATAATAGATTGGCAAGCTTAGACTGGGCATACGCTTTCATAGGTGTGTATCCTTTTCCACCTTCAAACATGAGGTTATCGAAATTCATTTTTCCAGATTTATGGGCGTTGCTTGAAATATTGACAATTCTAGCATCTGGCGTATTCTTTAATGTCTCAAACAATTGGCCTGTCAGTGCGAAATGACCGAGGTGATTGATGCCCAGCTGCTGTTCAAAACCATCTTTTGTCTTCCCATATGGGGTGGTCATCACTCCAGCATTGTTCAGAAGAAGATCCAGTCTGTCGTACTTTTCCTTAAAGGCATCTGCAAAAGCCTTTACTGATTCCAAATCACTTAAATCGAGAGCCATGACATCAATGTCTGCATTCGGGTTTTCCTTTTGAATGGATAGAAAGGCTTCCTGCCCCCGTTCCATCGACCTTGAGCCGAGAATGACGGTTGCTCCCCGCTTGGAAAGAACTTTCACAGATTCATACCCTAAACCGCTGTTCCCTCCTGTTACAATCACTATTTGACCTTTCAGGGAAGGAATGTCTTCTTTCGTCCACGCTTGTTCTTTCATCCTTATCACTCCTTATAAATTTCATAGTAAGAAATTTCCGGATGCATGTAAAAAGAATAGACTTCAGATGAGCACATAAGAATTTTATGGAACCTCTTGATGAACCATTTCGTCAAAGGTAATGACAAAGGGGGGAAGCTTATGAACGGGGAACAAACAGAGCGGAGTACAGATAAAGAAGTACTAGTCGACTTGATGGAATCCTACGGGGACATGGTCGTGAGAATTGCTTTTACTTATGTTAAAGACCAGCAGCTGGCTGAGGATTTGGCGCAGGATGTATTCATCCGCTGTTATCAACATTTACATACATTTGAACATCGATCGAGTTACAAAACCTGGGTGTACCGCATAACGGTCAATCATTGCAAAGACCACGTCAGAAGTTGGTCGTTCCGAAATCTAATTCCATTTGAACCGATGAAGATGGAAAAAGGAAAGGAAACAAACAGTATTAGTGACCAATTATTAAAAGAAGAGGAAAATCAGGTTCTCTTTCAAAAAGTGCTGAAGCTTTCCGTGAAGTTAAGAGAGGTCATCATCTTTTATTATTACGAAGAATTATCCGTGGAGGAAGTCGCTGAGTTGTTAGGTGTCAATGTGAATACGGTCAAAACAAGGCTGCACAGAGCAAGGAGCAGTTTGAAGAGAATGTTGAAGGGAGGAGAGGTCTTTGAATAACCGATGGAAGTATCCTGAAAAGGTTCAGCAGATGAAGTTTGAAGAAGAGCAACAGAAGCAGGTGTTAGACCGTTTGCAACATCCGCAAGCTCGTCAGAAAAGAACGTTTGGTCGTTTTTGGATGGCTGCTGCTGTCGTGCTTCTTTTATTAGGTGGATTATTGTTTACACCGGCTATGGAACATGTCGTTGCAAAAATTCCTTATATCAGTCAGTTTATTGAGAAGGAAGAAGATCGGATGGAAAGGATGGAGACGTTTTTCAATGAAACAACCCAATCGTTTGAAAAAGAAGGATATCAGATTGGGAACATGCAGGTCAGCAGGGATGACAAGGAAGTTACCGTTGAATTGATAGAGATGAGTAGTGGAAAAGAAGAAATCCAAACAATCGTTGAAGAACATTTGGAAAATAACGGCTTTCATGACTATGCGGTCTCTGTGAAGCTTTTTGAAGAAAGAGTCCAGCAGTCGGATGTGACCGAAGAGGAAATGGAACAGCTCTATAAAAATACGAAGGAACTGGAAGAGAAGATATCAACACGATTGCAGGAAGAAGATTTTGAGCTCTTGTTCCCTCTCCAAGTGCAAATGAATCCGACCCAAGGGTTGTATATCAATGCCATCGTTTCAGAAGCAGAGACGAGGTTAAATCTTTTAGAAGACATCCTGTTGGAAGAGGGGGGAGAATATAACGAAGATCCAGAACTTGATATCCGTCAAGTAGAGAAAAAGGCAAGGGAACAAGAAATCCGGTGGGGAGAGACAGGAGCTATTAACGATATTGCCCAGGCAATGATGGAATCGGAACAATATCCAGTCACAGGTTTTGCTTCTTCTTTCCATCCGTATCCGCTGCAAATCAAAATTAAAACTTCCCTTGATCGTTCAGATCGAACCTCAAGGGAAATCGCTGAAGAAATAAGAGAAGAGATTGACCTCTTCATTCAAACCGGAGAGAAAACAGCTCCGATTAGAAAAGACGAATATGAGGTTTATGTTCTCAGTAAAGACAAAAAGAATATCCAATGATTCAGACGCCACCGGGAAGGTGGCGTCGTATTATTGATGGGATGGATATGTTTTGAAATAATAGAAAAAGGGATGTTTTTCCTGGAATCAGTATTTGAAAGGTGGGATGTTATGCTTGCGAACATTTTATGGGGATTGTTTCTTGTCTTGTTCATTGCCTTTATGATTTTCTTGGACAGGAGAAAGTCTGAAAAACGCAAGGGGCAGCCTCCCATTCGGAAGACAGAGCAGGAAAAAGAAGTGGAACGTGCGGTGGCAAGAGAAAAAGGATTTCGTGGTGGACCAGGGGGAGGTGACGGAATGTGATCAACGGAGAAGCGATCTATGTTCGAGAACTTATAAGTCATGATGCCGAACAATTGCTGCAGTATGAAAAGAAGAATCGGTCGTTTTTTGAGCAGTTCTCGATGGTGAGAACGGATGACTTTTATACGCTGGAGGGTCAAAATAACCGATTGGAAACTCTTCATAAAGAAGGCGAGGGGGACAAGGGTTACTTTTTCGGTATATTCCGAAAGGATACAGATCAGCTGATCGGGACGGTTAATCTTTTTCAGGTCATCCGCGGGTCATTACAAAGTGCATACATCGGTTATTTTCTCGATCAGGATTACAATGGGAAAGGCTATACGACAGAGGCTGTGAGACTTCTTGTTGCGTATGCTTTCGATCATCTTCAATTACATAGGATAGAAGCAGGGGTCATGCCCCGCAACAAAGCATCCATTCGTGTGCTTGAGAAAGCCGGATTTCACAAAGAAGGGGTTGCGAAGAAGAATGTGAAGATCAATGGGAAGTGGGAAGACCATCAAGTCCTTGCGATCATTAATCCGGATGATTTGTAGATAGTGAAAGCCAGAATGGTATAAATGACAGATCCATTTAGGCCGACTATTATGTAAAAAGGAAAAGATTTGAAACTTTTCTTGATCGGTTTCCGTACTTGTATTAAGAAGAAAAGGAGGGTTTCGCACATGTGGGCTTTTCTCGGCCTCATCGGTTTGTTGGTTGTGCCGCTGTTATATGGGTTTTTGCGCGATGCTTTCGGATGGAACAGGAACAAATTTTACGGTGATGAAATGAACAAGCAAAAACGTAATTCTGTTGAAAAACGGTATGATAAAGCTGAAACCAGGACGGAAGAAGTTCGTCAGCACTCTAGAAATCACGGCAATCATGGAGGATTCGGAGGCTTTCATTGATAAGAATACATCCTTCTGAAGAAGGTGTAGGTTATAAAAAGCCAGCAGGAGTGCTGGCTTTTTCTATACGAATTATTGTCTGGTGTACATAAGGAAAGAAGATAGTAAATCTGCTGGAAAAAGAACGAGTTACGGAGCAAATATGCAGGGGAAAGGGTGGAAATCGTTGAAGGAAAATACGAAGTCTTTGCTTTTCAATCATGAGGTTGTGGTATGAGATCGTTCGATCGTGTGACAGGTGTGCTTTTTGTAACCGGCATTGTCCTCATTAGTGAACAACTATGGTGGATGACGTTCTTTCTATTTCTTCTTTTCCTATTCATACGAAGAAGGGGTCCCGATGAGGGGGTAATGGCAGATGTTTTCCTCGGTTTCCTCAGCGGCTTTGCATTATGGCAGGGGATTACAAACCAATGGGAAGCTGTCCAGGGGAATCATGTACTAGAAAGGATTCTCCTGATCCTTATCCTTCTTGGCATTTATTTTCCTCTCAAGATACATAAAAAAGAAGTGAAGCTGCCCTTCCAGTTGCCAGATTGGAAAAGGCGTCTCGATTTTCCATACCATTCAATCAAAGCCTCTTCCTTTTTGCTGATTGGGCTATTCATCTCTTTAATGGTTTTTATTCCAACTTTAATTGGTGAACCGGAGACGGATTGGAAATTATTATTCGGGTATGGCCTTCTATTTTCCATCGTCAACGCTCTTCTTGAAGAGTGGATATGGAGAGGGGTTTTATTTGCCAGTTTAAAAAAGTATGGATCTGTCACTTACGCCATTATTATCACCAGTCTGGGGTTTGGGTTGATTCATCTTTCCATCGGATTCTCTCTCCTCATGAGCTTGCTTTTTGTAGGAGCAGGATTCTATTATGCCGTCCTCGTTTGGAAGACAGAGAGTTTATACCCACCCATCGTTTTTCATTGGTTGTGGAACATGGGAATGGTCTCGAATGGCTGGATTTTTTCGTAAAAAGGAGAGGTTGTATGAAAAACTTGTTTGAGTGGGGTGACAGGGAAAAGGAGACGGTCATCTTTGTTCACGGGTTAGGAAGCACAGGGCTGTCATTCGGGGAATTGGCTTCAAAATTGTCAGCGTACCATATCGTTTCTTTCCATCTTCCAGGTCATGGAGGTACAGCGCCGAAAGCAACGGAAGAAGATTACTTTCCGACGCGAATGATTGATGAGATCGATGCACGTACCGAACAGGACTCTTTCTATTTAGCTGGACATTCTTGGGGAGCACACTTGGCGTTTTATTATGCTGCCGCTTATCCTGAAAAGGTGAAAGGGGTGATCCTGTTGGATGGTGGATATTTACCTTTAGATGAAGAGGATCTTGATGATGAGCTGCGAATGGTCGAGTCATTTTATGAAAACATACGTTTTGAAAATGAACGAGCTTTTCTAGCTGCTGAAAAAGAAGAGCTGGGTCGGTGGTCGGTGGATTTACAAAAGGCATCGTTAGCTCAAGTACAGGAAGTCGATGGAGAAATCCGCTTGGCTGCTTCCATTTTCACCGCTCGATCGGTCATTAAGGGAATGGCAGCGGAACCCGTAGAAAAAGTAAGACCAAAAATGGATGTTCCTGTGCTTTTGCTTCGAGGTACGACTCCAGAAGATATGGAGGAAATGCGCAAATCTGCTACTGCAGCATTGAGTGAAAACATAAAGTGTTTCGATGTCATTCGTGTACCGGGGGCTGGTCATGATCTTTACCGGGATGCTCCGCAGCTAGTCGCTAATGAAATAGAAACATGGATTGGGGAACGTAAAAAGAATGGGGATTTTGCCTGAGGTACAGTTTTATTAGAGGGCAAGGGCGCTCCACCCGTAATTAAGAGAGAGGAGCTATTCGAATGAATGTAGTAGGCATTTTAGGAATGACACACGACCAGGAAATGCAGAAAAAATATCACTATCCATTATCCCTGGTCAAAGAGTTGATCGAAGAATTCGAGCCGGATGTCATTTGTGGGGAGGTTCACCCATCCAGTTGGGAACTTTACATACACCAAGGAGACCCTTACGGAATCCTTGGTGAAACACAGGAAGAGTATCCTGCTCTGATTTTCCCTTATTGTGAAGAAAAGGGCATTCCTTTTGTCCCTGTCAATTGGTTTGAAGAGGATGTATTCGAAGAAGAGCCTTTTGATCGCTATGATGAGCCGAAAAGGGTAAAGTTAGAGAAAGAATGGGAAGATTGGAATAAGAAGCAACTGGCCACATGGAATGATGGGCGGATTCCATTGAATTCTACTTCTTATGACCAGGTTACAGAACAGATGTATGAATGGATTCATAACATAAATCCTGAGGTCCAGGGTATCGTCTGGAACGCCAGGCACCAGATCATGGTCAAACGGGTTGTTCACGCAATAAGAAAATATCCTGACAAGAGGATTTTGTGTATTCATGGGGCTGATCATAATTATTGGTATCATCAGGCCTTGCGAAAAGAGGAAGAGATAGAGGTCGTCTATCCATTAAGGTAAACCTTGGGGCTGGAACCGGGAAGGTATGGTGCTTCATTTCAGCTGTGACCTTTTTTCTATGCGGTCATTGGTAGGATGATAGGAGATTATCCTGTATCGGTTTATTTTTCTATTCTTAGCTATTTTATCTCTCCTGATGATTTTGAAGTGGCCAATGGCCAGGGAGGGAATGGATCATTAGTTATTCTACCGTTCGAAAATCAGAAGCGGGAAATCTTGGATTTAGGTTTCCCGCTTTTAAATGAAACGATCTCTTTTTGAACATCTACGATTTAAAAGGGCTTAGAATGTTTAGGGTCTCCCGCTCTGTCTTTGGCAGAAAAGTGGCGATACATATCCTCGAAAGTCCCTTTATTTGCAAAACGGTTGCTTCCTTTATTTCTGCGTCGGTCGAAAAAAAGCGTGACAAGGATGAACAGACCTGGAACAGCAAAAATCAACCACAGCATAGACTTCCTCCTTCAACAATATGACGTGGCTTTCCTATGGTCTCTACCCTTTTCTACAGGTTCTTGTATTGTCCTGCACGGATTAGGGGATTACTGGATATTTTTCAAAATATTACGTTTAGATGACAGAGAAAACCGAAACACAAATACTGAAAGCCATTTTACCTTAAGGAGGGTCCAAGGATGAACAAAAAGAAGCTTTTGGTACCTGTACTCGCTTTAGGGATGACGTTTGGGGTTGGGACTGCCGGTGTTTCTGCGGAAACTTATCAAGTGACCTTCGAAAAAGGGGAAACGCTTTGGAGCCTTGCCGAACAATATGATGATGTGACCGTTGATGATTTGTTCCTATGGAATCCAGGGATTGACGCAGATATCATTCAACCTGGGTCTCGAATTACAGTGAAAACAGACGAAATGGTTAGTGATGATTATCCGAATGAAGAATTTCATACCGTTACACCGGGAAGTACGTTGTACAGCATTGCAAACCTCCATGAAGGGCTTACGCTTTCCGAGCTGTTCGAATTAAATCCCGGCATCGACCCATGGAATTTGCAGCCAGGTCAGAAAGTACGGGTTTCACCGGCTGAAAATATGAATGCTCACGATCATACGATTGCTCCTTACGATACGCTTTATGGAATAGCTGGTATTCATCAAGGAGTGACTGTGCAGGACCTTTATGAATTGAATCCTGGAATTGATGCAAGAAATCTCCTAATTGGTACGTCCATCCGTGTGAAATAAAGAAGAAAGCCCGGGCCATCTGTTGGTACCCGGGCTTTTTCGCGGGTCAGATTTGATCTTCCAGCCACTTATAGATGGTTCGAGCGATGATTTCCTGCTGGGTTTTCGCTGGGATTTCAGCAGGCAGATCTCCTTTTTGTGGACCATACATACCGAATTGGGCATGGTTTCCTTTTTCAATTTTATGAAGAGTGATGTCCGTTGAAAGCAGTGGCTTTGTCTCCTTTATTTTCGCTTCTGTCGTTAACCCATCATTTTCTGCATATATCGATAGAATCGGGGTTTCGGCATCGGCGAAGCTGCTTCCTTCCGTGGGATAGGAAGCAAGAAGAATCAATCCCTCTGTTTCCTCCGGATGCTTTTTGACAAAAGAAGCAGCGGCGACCCCACCGAGTGAATGGCCTCCCACATACCATGCTTCAACATCAGGATAGCGGTCCATCAATTCATTTGCTTTGTTCGTGCTTAATATAGGTAGGTTCAACGTTACATCAGGAACCCCTGTAACGTATCCGCTGTTTGCCAGTTGCTGAGCCAGATAACTGTAGGCTTCTGGTTCCACCTTTGCTCCAGGATATAAGATGAACCCTGCTTTAGCTTTACCGCCGGGTTCATGTACGACCCATCCGTCTTTATTGTGGGGTTCTTCTTCCACCAGGCGTGTCATCTCTTCCGAAGGTTCGTAAGTTTGTTGAGTCCAGATGAAAAAGAAGAGAACTCCAATGCTGATCAGGCCCAGGAGACCCACCGATATATACTTGAGCCATTTTTTCATAATTCAACATCCTCCCTATGCGTTACAAACGCAAACCACTGTTCTCACTTCTTCAAATGAGGGTTATTCAATGTAATATCTGAATAGATCTGAGCCATTTTCTCAGGAGTCTCTACGGCGCCATGATGAATCCATTTTTCGAGCATATGCCATATGCCTGCGGAATTGAATGCCGTGTAATACTGCAGGAATGTTTCATCAAAGCCTTCCATCATATCCGCTTTGTATCTCTCATTCAAGGATGGCAGATAGTCGTCCAACTGTTTGAGAAGGATGACAAACAAGTCGTTTTTCTGGATCAGGTTGAGGAATTCAATATGCTCCTGCCAAAATTCAAAATAAAGCTTAGCCATCGCGTAAGGGGTTAAGGCTTCAAGCGCTTCGAATTCTTTCTCAACCTCATTCATCAACCCTGTAATGTATTCTTGGAGGACTTCTTCCTTGCTTTGGAAGTTACGATAGAACGTCTTCCGGACGAGCTCGGCAGATTCGGTAATTTCTTTGACTGTGATTTTGTGATAAGGCTTTTCTTCCATAAGTCTTAGTAAAGCATCGATGATCCATTTCCTCGACCTCATAGATATAGGGTTCATGCTTTTGTCATTCATCCTGCTATTTCTCCTCTCCATTGAGCGTGTTGTAACAAGTGTCACACTTTCTTATATCTGTATCACTTGATCAGAAACCATTGACCCTATGATGATAATCTCATTATAATTTGCTTACATAAGTGACACAAGTGTGTATCTATATACATGTGTCACTTCGGGATTAGAAGGAGGAGGAATGTGAAATGAAGAATGATGAAAAAGGTGTCGTGCTGATTACAGGGGCTTCTTCAGGGATGGGGATGGAAACGGCAAAACTGTTGCTGGAAGAAGGCTACATCGTCTATGGAGCTGCAAGACGTTTGGAAAAGATGAAAGAAATCGAGTCTCAAGGGGCTCACATTCTTTCTATGGATGTAACTGATGAATCATCTATGGTGGATGGGGTGAACCGGATTATTCAAGAACAGGGAAAAATTGATGTGCTGTTCAACAATGCTGGATATGGATCGTATGGAGCTGTGGAAGACGTACCATTAGAGGAAGCGAAGCGCCAGTTCGACGTTAATCTATTTGGATTGAGCCGATTGACTCAACTTGTATTGCCCCATATGAGAAAACAGCAGTCAGGCAAAATCATCAACAATTCATCCATGGGTGGAAAAATTTTTACACCAATGGGAGCCTGGTATCATGCATCCAAGCATGCACTCGAAGGATATTCGGACTGTCTCCGGCTTGAGGTGGCGCCGTTTGGGATTGATGTGGTCGTTATACAGCCGGGGAGTATTGAGAGTGAATGGACCGGTATCATGCTCGAGAATTTACAGAAAACGTCTGGAACGTCTGCCTACAAAGACATGACACGATCTTTCGTTAACATGACTGAGAATATGACGGGAGCATCCTCTTCACCAATAGTGATTGCAGAAACAGTGAAGAAAGCGATCGAAGCGAAAAAGCCGAAAACACGTTATGCGGCCGGCAAGTATGCCAAACCTTATATGTTCTTAAGAAAAGTGCTGCCCGATCGGATGTTTGATTCCATTTTCCATTCCATGATGCGAAGGTGAAAAGGATAAAAGTGGAACTTAATAAATGAATGAGAAAGTCGATGAAAGGGATGGGACGTAACTGTGTCATCCCTTTTTTATTTTGATTGGTGTGATAAGAAGGGGTTCTTCCTACGAGAGCGAAGTATCATATAAGGGAAAATTAGCTGGTGCGTGGCCGTCTGCCGGACTGGGTCACTTTTAAATATTTGGATCAACTAACTTTGATACACAGAAGTTCTTTTTTTTAATGGATAGAATAATGGCTTTTTGTAAGCGGATGCTAATGAAAAAGAAGTGAAGGAGGCGGCAGAATGAAAGGCACCCCATTCCACTACGATGGACGTTCACCTATGAACCAAGAAGGAACGCCGGACGAAGTGTTTGTCATGACAGATGAAGCAAGAATGAACATAGCAGCAAACCCTTATCTCCATGATGTAAATTCCGAGCAGGAATAACAGCTATTATTAAGGATTCATCCTAATCAGGGTGGGTTCTTTTTTTATGTATTTGAATAGTAAAAAAGCGCGTTTTCATCCAAACTATACTATCTTGAATCGAAAGGTAGGATACGTATGGCAAAGGTTTTATATATTACCGCACATCCTCATGACGAGACCGCCTCTTTCAGCATGAGGGTAGGGAAGGCATTCATCGACGCTTACAAAGAAATAAATGACGGGGATGAGATTATTCACATCGACTTGTACAGAGAAGACATCCCTCCTATTGATGCTGATATCTTCAGCGGGTGGGGGAAGCTGCAGTCCGGCGATCAACTCTCTGAAGAAGAAAAAAGGAAAGTCGAGCGATTGGGAGAGCTGAGTGATCAATTCATCTCGGCAGACAAATACGTCTTCGTCACCCCGATGTGGAACTTCTCTTTTCCTCCTGTGATGAAGGCTTATATTGACTCGGTGGCCGTAGCGGGCAAAGCTTTTAAATATACAGAGCAGGGGCCGGTTGGTCTATTAACAGACAAAAAAGCTTTTCACATCCAGGCGTGTGGGGGAATTTATTCGGAAGGTCCTGCAGCGGGGATGGAGATGGGGCATCGGTATTTGAACATCGTCATGCAGTTTTTCGGTGTCCCTTCCTTCGATGGTATTTTTGTTGAAGGACATGCGGCGAATCCGGATCAGGCGGATGAGATTAGAGAACATGCGATAGCTAGAGCAAAGGATGCAGCTCAGACTTTTTGAGTAGTTACTTTCCACATGTCTTTAGTCCCTATCGGTGGAATGATAAGTGGATACCGAAGGGTAAGAAGATTTTAAAGACAAAAAAAAGTTCAAAACATAAAAGATTCAGAAAAAAACGTTGACATCTTCTTCCTTACCGCGTAACATAATCCTAACTTTAATATCTACGGCTATGATAGAAATGCAGTAGTGAAGAGATCCCTGTTTTCAGAGAGTCGACGGTTGCTGCGAGTCGATACACACCTCTTCATGAATTACCTTCTGGAGCTTCTTTTACGAAAACTCAGGTAAGTAGTGGAAGACGGTAAATCCGTTATCTTTTTGAGGGGAGGATGAAGAGATTCGTCTTCAACTTGGGTGGTAACGCGTGATGAAGACACGTCCCATGATGGGGCGTGTCTTTTTTATATTCTGAAAAATGGAGGGCTGTAAGATGATGGAACTATTAAATGATGGGCAAAAAAGAGAACTGGAAAAACAATGGGAGGTTCTATCTTATGGTGTCTCCTCGATCATTCCGGAAAACGAATTCAAAGAGAAGATTGCGAAGTCGATTAAAAATGAGCAGCCGTTGAAAGTGAAGTTGGGGCTCGACCCGACCGCGCCGGATGTCCACCTTGGTCATACCGTTGTGTTGAATAAGCTGAAACAGTTCCAGGAATTCGGGCACACGGTTCAGCTGATCATTGGAGATTTCACAGGGAAAATCGGGGATCCGACGGGGAAAGCGACCGCTCGGACGGCTTTGACGGATGAGGAAGTGAAGCACAATGCCAAGACCTACTTCGAGCAGTTCGGCAAAGTGATCGATATGGAAAAAGTGGAGCTCCACTATAATTCGAAATGGCTGTCTCAAGTAGGATTTTCAGAAGTGTTGAAACTTGCGAGTACCGTGACAGTAGCGAGGATGCTTGAGCGCAATGACTTTCATAACCGGTACAAAGCGAATAAACCGATCCACCTTCACGAGTTTTTCTACCCCGTCATGCAGGGATACGACTCGTATGCGTTGGAATCAGACATCGAGCTCGGTGGAACCGACCAGGAATTCAACGTGTTGTTTGGCCGCCAGGTGCAGGAGCACTACGGCAGGGAAAAGCAAGTCGTCCTGCTGATGCCGTTGATTGAGGGTCTTGATGGTGTAGAGAAAATGTCGAAGTCGAAAGGCAATTATATCGGCGTGGATGAACGGCCGCAGGACATTTTCGGAAAAACGATGTCGATCCCTGATGCGTTGATCATGAAATATTTTGAGCTCGTGTCTCCCTTATCCATTCAGGAAGTGCACGAAGTGAAACGGAGTCTTGATGAAGGGACGCTTCACCCGCGGGATGCCAAAATGACGCTTGCCGCTTCATTTGTTGAAATGCTTCATGGAAAAGAAGCGGCCCGCCAAAGCCGTGAGCAGTTCGTCAATGTTTTTCAGAAAAAAGCGATGCCGGATGAGATTGCTGAAGTGATATGGGAAGGAGAAAGGGAATTGCTCGTTGTCGATCTCGTCAAGGAACTCGGACTTTTACCTTCCAAAAGTGAAGGAAGAAGGATGATCAAGAATGGCGGTGTCCGGATTGATCAGGAGAAAGTGACCGATACCAACCAAATGGTGCAGGTGACTGACGGGATTGTGGTTCAAGTCGGGAAAAGGAAGTTTGTAAGGCTGAGAAGTTCATCCTGATTGGAGAGAAAAAGGAGAAATGAAGCGATGGAAAGAGAAGCATTTATAGAAAAAGCAACCGAACATATGAGAGAGAAGTATAAGTGTCATACCGTATTTTTGTACGGCTCCTATCAAACGGGTGATGCTACAAATGAGAGCGATGTCGATTTGATTGGTTTTTCCGATGAGCTGGATACGCAGAATAAAGTGGAAACGTTCAGTGGCAAGCTTCTTGATGTTTGGGTCCACAAAACCGATGATATGAAAAAGCCAGCCGACTTTTTGAAGGTCCATCGTGCAGAAGTCCTCGTGGATGATCATGGCCTTGCCCAGACATGGATGACAGAAATCGATTCCATTTTCAATGAGGGACCGGCGCATTTGCAACCGAAGGAGAAGCAGTTTTTGAAAGATTGGCTGATCAAGATGAAGATCCGTTCGAGAAAAGGGGATATGGAGGGACGCTATCGCTTTCACTGGCTTGTGAAGGAAAGTCTTGAAATCTATTTTGAGATGATCGGCCGCTGGTACCTCGGTCCGAAAAAGTCGCTGAACTGGTTACGTGATCACGATGTGGAAGGGTACCGGATTTACGATAAGCTGTTGGAAGGACCGGGGGATCGCAGGCGGTTGGATGCCTGGATTGATCATTTGCAGAAGCTCTAAGTCTTTTGTTGGGATATCGGCCAAAGTGGAGATTTATCGGCTGGGATTAAGATATATCAATTGAACTCGAAATATATCAATTAAAATCAAGATATATCAATTAAAACGAACATATATCAACGAAATCAGATTTCCAGATAATCCCGCGATTGAGTTTTTCACCGCGATGGTCTTATACAACTTGGAACAGTCGCCATTAGCGGTGAAAAAACTGCTGAGAGTCTTTGGGTGAAAAAGTACGAAAAGGCCATTTCTTTTTATGCGGGACAATTGGATAAAACTTGGTAGCACTCTTCATTGACTAGCTGCCAGTCTCTTTTTTGGTTGAGCAGCTTTGTACCACTGCAAACAGAGAATGAAAATAAGAACGGCGTCGATCGCATCGCCCCCGTAATACATAAGCATGGACCCAGCCTCTGCCTTGTTCTCACTGACTCCTTCTGGTGGAGAGGCATATAAGTATTTCGATAGGATGCCATGGCCGGCAAGAGCGAAGATGAACACGATGGCCCGGTAAAGATAGCTGTAGCGATGAGCGACAGGGTCGGTATAAATCATGGCCATTGTAAAAAGGTAACCGGCCAGGAACACATGCAGATGGACGAGCACATGAATCCATAGACTTTGATGCATCATGTGATATAAGTCTGTGGTGTAGAGCACCCATAATCCGCCTATGTTGAGAATGGAGGCGGTGACCGGGTGACTGATGACACGTACATAACTACTTCTCAGAAGAAGGGTCAGTTTTTTTGCAGCGGAAACAGGCAGGGTTCTTAGCAAAAGGGTCATCGGTGCGGCGAGGACGAGCAGGAGTGGGGCGAGCATGCCTAAGAGTAAGTGCCCCATCATATGAGCGCGAAAATCGATGCGTGCCTGGTCAGCGAGCGGGCCGATGACAGCCAATCCTGCGCACAGGACCCCGATGGTCCAGCACACATAACGCCAAGTCGGCCATTTTTGTAAATGAGGAGAACGATTAGAGACGAAGCCTGCTCCTATATACAAGCCAATGGCTAAGAGGAAAGGGAACGACAAAATCAAGTCAAACAGGAGCCCACTTCCGCCCGCATGCGCCTCATGCATCGGAAGGGTCTCCTTTTTTGCTGGTGCGTTTTAGAAGGAATAGACCTGCAGCAATCATAACGACAGCGGATAGATTCCACACCAGATCATAAGGGATCACATTTTCTACATAACGGATCTGGTGCAACCGCATCAGTTTATGCTGAATGATCCCGTCGTACAACTGGAAGGAACCTGCCCCAAGCAGAACGCCGCCCCACCATTGCTTCGATGTTAAGCCATTCCTCCTTTTCAGGTCGGCCAAAAGAAACAGGCCGCCAATGGTTGCGAACCAGCTGAACGCGTGAAACAAACCATCTGATATCAGGCCGATGTCGGTGGTGGATTGATCATAAAAGTGGTGCCATCTTAGCAGTTGGTGGAAAATCGTTTCATCGATAAAAGCAGCCAGGCCGATTCCGAACAGGACTCCGGACCATAGGCTGCGCTTTAAGGTATGTTTTGGATCAGAATGAAGGGATTTTGCACCCATAGAGAAACCTCCCGTCCTTCAAAATTCTTCCTATGTTGTACCCATCACTCAAAGAATACAAACGTACTTGGCTTGGAAAAGGACTTTTGACTGGAAGGTGATGACATGATCACAGACCAACGCTTTCTCTATATTCATCTTTATGTAAGTCTGTAATGGTGCCTTGATGAAAATACAATTGCCAGCGCTCATCGATCTTTTTCCATATAGAACTGCGGAGAGTGTTTCTGCTTCTTGTCCGGTCCTCGACATAATACGTGGCGAGCACCGTGTCCTCGGATAGGGGCTGGATTTGATAGTGATGAAGGGTCATCTCAGTCAGGACGACGCCTTGATCCAGGCAGAATTTTTTATCATACGGCACACCCGAACTGCCGATTTCCCAGAAGTCCTCCGCCAATATCTGATCAAGCTCTTCTGTGGATTCGCGGGTGCTTAACTGTATGTGGTGGTTCTCCAGTTTTTTCAGTTGTTCCTTCAGCGACATAAGCATTCTCCTTTGTGTTAAAATTTTCTATGGGAATAATATACTTTGATTCTATCACGGGGGGATGTAGCAATGCCTGCCTATGTAAAAAGAAGACTGGTATTGAAAATAAGGAAGAAGCACCAATGACCGAGCCAAAGGTCATTGCAGTAGCCGCTGTTTCAGGTGGTGGAAAGACGACGATTACTAAGAAACTTCGGGAGCGACTCGATGGTGCTGAAGCGCTTTTCTTTGATGGGTATGAATTTGAGGGGACACCGGAAAACATCACCGAGTGGGTGGAAGAGGGCCCCGATTATAACCAATGGAATCTGGACCCTCTGATTAAGGATATCCAATCGATGAAAAGTGCGTCCTTTCTTATCCTTGATTACCCCTTTTCTTATAAGCATGAGGAAATGGCGCCATGGATTGACTATTCGGTTTACATTGATACACCTCTGGATATCGCTATGGCAAGGCGTTTGCTTCGTGATGGGGGAGGGCGGGGAGGAAAGGAAGAGTTGACCCATTATTTGAATGGTGGAAGAAAAGCTTATTTAGAAATGCTCCATTCCATTAAACCTGATGCCGATCTTATCGTTGATGGAAGGATGGACATGGAGGACATCGTAAAATGCATCATCAAGAATCTTCCCTTTGAGCATCATTAGGGATTTTCATTTGCGATAAAAGATACACCGCAAGCAGCCACACGACCCCGATGAAAAAGCCACCGAGCACATCACTTATGTAATGTGCACCGAGGTATACGCGGGACCACCCAACCATTCCAACAACAAGAAAGCCACTAAACAAAAGAATAGTCAGCCTCTTCCCTTTGAAATAAATGGCGATAAGGAAATAGAGGGCTCCCGTTAGGAAGACGGCGTAAATCATATGAGCACTTGGGAAAGCCTCCCCGCTTACAGAGACAAAAGAAGTGCCAGGAGGACGCTCGCGGCCCAGGATATTCTTTAAGCCAAAGCTGATGAGCTTGGTGCATGCCTCCCCTGATAAAATGAAAAAACTGATGCGGTACTTGTTCAAATAAATGAATAGAAAAGAAACGATAAATCCGGTAGTTAGACAGATTTTGTAGCCGGTCGCTATCGAGAAGAAACGAGCGATTTGAATGGTGGTTTGTTCGGCTGGGTCAGCTTTAGCGTTCATACCCCATTCATCCATAGCCATGAGGAAGGTGTGGTTTGTCATGACACCCCAGCTGATCAGGAAGAAAAGAATAAGGCTTAAAGCCATTAGCCATAGAAGTCGTTTACGCATCTCAGCACCTCCTTTTTCTTTTATTATTGAGAAGGTGGAAAAAAGTATGCTCTGAATGAGGGAGGGTTCGATGTGAAAGAAAAAATCATCCAGCAGGAAAATCCATATTTCATTTATTTGTTCTTCTCGGTTTTATCATGGATGAGTCTGAAGAAAAGTGTATATATAGAAATGAAAAAACGAGAGTGGGAGGAACGATACGAAGATTATTTGAATCATAAAGATGGACTGTAAAGAGGAGGGAGCAAAGGATGCGATCAGAAAAGGAAATGATGGATCTGATTTTGACTGTCGCTGAGAAAGATGAACGAATCCGGGCGGTATATATGAATGGATCACGAACCAACCCTACTTTAGAAAAAGATCTTTTTCAGGATTACGACATCGTCTATGTTGTGACGGAAACGGCTTCTTTTTTGGAAGATGAGCGTTGGGTGGATGTGTTCGGTGATCGGTTGATGATGCAGGAACCGGAAAAAAATGATCAGGGGAAAAATGGGGACTTTGCGGACTTTTATGGTTATTTGATGCTCTTTACGGATGGCAATCGGATCGATTTACATATAGAAACCATCCCGCATATGGAAGAGCACTACGGGGAGGACAAGCTGACCGTTCCTTTGTTGGACAAGGATGACTGTCTGCCTGAGATTCCTGATGCGACAGATGAAGATTATCATGTGCAGAAGCCGACGGAACAGGAGTATCTCGCGCGCTGCAATAATTTCTGGTGGTGTCAGCAGAACGTAGCGAAAAGCTTGTGGCGGGATGAGGTTCCTTATGCGCAGTTCATGCTGGAGTGTATCATCCGCAGGGACTTGGATCAGATGGTTTCCTGGTATATTGGGATCCAGACAGATTTTCAGGTGTCGACAGGGAAGGCCGGGAATTATTTTAAGAAGCTCCTGCCTGAAAAATATTGGACGATGTATGAAGCGACTTATGCGGATCTAGACCCTGAACACATCTGGGATGCACTGTTTGCCGCCTGTCATTTATTCCGCACGCTGGCGCATCGTGTAGCAGGTGAGTTGTCTTACACGTATCGAGAGGACGAGGACGAAAACATGACGCGTTATTTAAAACAGGTGAGAAAATTACCTTCCTCGGCTGATCGTATCTTCTGAGGGTTGTAGGTAGGAAACAATAGAATAAATGAAGGAGAGATGCGCTATGAAAAGGACGGGCGTTATCACATGGCTGAGCTTTGCTTTCCTTTTAACAGGCTGTCTTGGACAGAAAACTCTGCACTTTCAAGAAGAAACCGAAAATTGGGAGGTCGAATACATAGCGGATGTCCAATCGGAAGATCGTGAATCGACTGGTGTACACATCACGTATATAGGAGAAGGTGAAGCTCCTGAACATATCGATTACACCCTGGATCGTCCTACAGGCGGTGGAGGAGGAGATTACGTTTTGTTGAACGATGGGATGGTTCAGCAAATGGGGAACTACTGCTCTGGATGTGCGGTGACCAGAAAAGATCACGAAATCCAGGTTACGATTGAATGGGGAGAAAAGGAAGAGACACTGGATTTGGAGTACATAGAATAACGATAGAAATAGAAGGGGGAGTTTGGAAGTGGAGAATGCAGGAAGTTTCGTTATAGGGGATATGATCGCACAACTTCTGTTTTTTGCTTTTTTTATCGGTGTGATCATAGGGGTCGTTGCGATCTTCCTTTTTATAAAAAGAAGGAAGAGTCAGCTGGACAGAGTGGAAGAAAAAGTGGATCGCATTTTTGAACGAAAAAAAGAGTGACTTCCATCACAGTGGAGAGAAGGCCTTTGCAGGAACCCTTCTCTCCTTTTATTTAATAATCATCACGCCAAGCATAATGAGAATGATAAAGAGGAACTTTCTTCGGCTTGCTTTTTCATTGAAAAGTAGAATTCCAAAGATCGTGGTTGCCATGATGGAGACTCCGCTCCAAATGGCATAAGCAATGCCGACTTCGATTGTCTGGACACTCAGCGTGAGAAAATACAGGCAGGCTCCAATGAAAACGAAGGCTGTGATGCTGGGGATGACCCGCTTGAAACCGGATGATAATTTCACGGAAATGTTGCCGATTGTCGCAAATACTAGAGAAAGTATCAAATAACCCATGGTTATACACTCCTTTCTTTACCTGGTACTGTCAAGCCCACCATTCCTGCCAGGATCAACGTCAGTCCGAGAAGTTTGGATATTGTCACCGATTCCCCCAGCAAACCAACACCTAAGAATGTGACAAGCAACGTCCCACCGCCCGACCATAAGGCGTTGATCATCCCGATCTCATGATTTTTAGTAATAAATATATAGAAGGAAACGGCAAGAGCATAGCAGAAAATGACGACAAGGCTGGCCGTGACATTCGTAAAGCCTTCCGAATATTTCATCGCCGTCGCCCCGGCAGCTTCAAACAAAATGGAGATTCCTAATAAAAGATAGGTTTTCATTCTTCCGTCCTCCTTTTTTCTTTCTTCTATTCTCAGGATAAAAGAAATCGGAGGAAGTAGGAACAATCGAATTGTCATACCATCATAACCTGAGGTTATAATAGAGATATCCTACAAATACAGAAAAGGGGTAAGAGAATGCTGCAGAAATTAAACGCCTTTATCGAAGTCGCCAAACAACGGAGTTTTACGAAAGCAGCAGAAGCTTTGTATATTTCTCAACCGGCACTGAGCAAACAGATGAGGAAATTGGAAGAAGAGCTTGGGTTTTCCCTTTTCAACAGAGCTTCCTATGGTGTCGAGCTGACGGAAAAAGGCAAAGGGATGGTGGAGGAGCTGACGCCGTTAATCGGGCGTATTCATCAAACCGTGAAACAATACCAGTCCCATGAAGATCACATCCGTTTTGGTTCCACACCTGTGCTTACTTCCTATTATCTGCCCAAGTATTACGATAAGCTGGTAAGAGGGAACCTTCATGTGACAGTCATCAAAGATGATAGTAAAGATCTTCTTCCATTACTTGAGAAAGGCGAGATTGATGCAGCTATTATCCAGGACACACCTGTGTATAAGACGCTGCGGTCCTCCTATTTGTTCACCGATCACTTTATAGCTGCCATCCCCATAACCTCTCCATTATCAGAAAAACAGACCGTCACGCTTGAGGAATGTTTAGAGGAAACTCAAATCATCCCGACAGAGGGGCCTTTATCTGAAAAAGTGCGGCAGGTCATGCGTGAGTATGAATGCACAGGGGAAGTGATAGAATCCCAGTATCACGCTATGGCGGGGTTGGTATCACTTGGAATGGGGATTGCTTACCTTCCGGAGATGATGGTTCAACAAGTGGAATATCGGGGCGTCGTGTTTTTACCGATTCAAGACAATCCTTTTAAAAGAGACATGTATCTTTACGCACGAACAGAGGAGAACCTTGATTACTTGAGCGGTCTATTTACAGATATCCAATAAAGAAAGCAGCTGCCTGTGACAAGGGTAGCTGCTTTCTTTATGCATCCGTCAAACGTGCAACTTTTCAATGACTCGTATCACTTCGTTCAGTGAAGGAAAGTCGTCAATGACATGATCGGCTTCAGCAAGTTCAGCTTCTTGAGCAAAGTCAAACCGACAGCCTATGGAAGTTAAACCATTTTTCTCAGCGGCCTGTATATCTGAGAGGCGATCTCCGACAACGGCGCCTTGTTTAAAGTCGTATTTTTCCTGGATGTACGCCACCAAAACGGCTTTGTCCAACGAGTCGATCTGCTCGATACTGAACGTTTCTGTCACCCAGCGATCCAGACGATAGTATTCGACGATGGCCTGCAAATAATGTATTAAACCGTTGCTGGCTATGTAAAGGGAGTATCCTTCTTCTTGCAACGCTTCAAGGGTTTCTTCAACATGAGGGTAGAGCGCGCCTTTCCCTTTTTGAATGTTGAGGATGAGTTTTTCTAAAAAGTACACGTTTGCCTGGTGTCTGATCTCCTCCGAGTGATGGGGGAGCAGGGTTTTCCACACCGTAGGGAGAGGGACACCCATGATTTTTTTGTACTTTTGAAGAGGTGTTTCTCCTTCCCATTCATCAGAATCCCTCAAGTGATCAAACGTTTCTACAAGTGATCCTTCAAGGATTTTTTCTGTCTGGAACAAGGTTCCATCCATATCAAAAATGATAGCACGTAGCATATGTAAGAGCTCCTTTTCATAGGTTGTGAGTTTCATCATATCAGTTTTATGATCAAACATGTCCCATCTCCATAAAAAAGTTCTTGCAAACGATTACAAGGATGTGGTACTTTATCTGTAACCGGTTACACACAGAGGTGAACGTATGGTAACAATCAAAGATGTTGCACGTGAAGCAGGCGTTTCAGTGGCTACCGTTTCACGTGTGTTAAACGATAATGGCTATGTTGGAGCAGATACGAGAAAGAAAGTGATGGAAGCCATTGCTGAATTGAACTACAGTCCAAACGAAGTGGCACGTTCTCTTTATAAAAGGGAGTCCCGTCTGATCGGTCTGCTTTTACCTGATATTACGAACCCGTTCTTTCCACAGCTGGCAAGAGGTGTGGAAGATGAACTGAGCCAGGCTGGATATCGTCTTCTGCTTGGGAATAGTGATGAAAATATTCAAAAGGAATTGGAATATATACAAACGTTCGTCCAGAATAATGTGGTCGGAATCATTACGGCAACCAATCATGTCGATTATCAAATTTATGAGGCTCTCGATCTGCCACTCGTCCTCCTGGACCGGGCATCGGAAAACTATCCAGCGGTTTACGCGGATGGAAGAGAGGGTGGTCGCCTGGCAGCGAAAACCCTTATTGAAAAAGGAGCAGAAAGGATTACGCTGGTGAAAGGACCGGCTAATATCAAGCCCGCCCAGGACCGCTTCCAAGGAGCGATTGAAGAGCTGAGTCAGGCGGATGTTGATTTTTCTGTACTGTCCACGACCTCCTATTCTTTTGAAGAGGCACAGGGTTGGGCAGAAGAACTGTTTGATAAGTTTTCAGATACAGATGGAATTATTGCGAGTAACGACATTGTCGGGATTGCGATCGTTCATGAGGCTATGGAACGAGGAAAGCGTATTCCTGAGGATGTACAAATCATCGGTTATGACGATATTCCACAAAGCCGTTTGTCCTATCCGACTCTTTCCACAATCCGTCAGCCCGCCTATGAAATGGGAAGGGAAGCGGCAAAGCTGTTGATACGGACGATAAAGAAAGAACCAGGCGTTGAACAGACCATTCAAATGCCTGTGGAATTAGTAGAACGAAAGACGACACGAAAGGAATGAAACGTATGAGAAAACCTAAAATAGCTGTGATCGGCAGCTCTTCCATGGATTTAGTTGTGACATCCAAACGGCGGCCGGGCGCGGGCGAAACGGTTCTTGGTGAATCTTTTGAAACCGTACCTGGAGGCAAAGGGGCGAACCAGGCTGTTGCCGCCGCCCGTCTCGGAGCAGACGTGTATATGATCGGCCGAGTAGGAGAGGACGCCTACGGAGAAGCGATCTTAAATAATTTCAAATCGAATGGCGTTCAGACGGATTATGTGGAACCGGTTACACATGAAAGGAGTGGAACGGCTCACATTATTTTAGCGGAAGGTGACAACAGCATCGTTGTCGTCAAAGGAGCCAACGATCACGTCACTCCTGCCTATGTGAAAGAAAAGAGAGACTTCATTGAAACGTGTGACCTTGTGATGATCCAGCAGGAAGTCCCTGAAGAAACCGTGATTGAAACAGCCCAACTGTGCCAGGAGCTTGGTGTGCCCTTGCTATTGAACCCGGCACCAGCCAGGGAAATCCCTGATACGGTGGTGGAACAAGTGAGTTACCTTACGCCGAATGAACATGAAGCTGCCCTCCTTTTTCATGGAGAAGAACCAGCCACAGCATTAAAGAAACATCCGAATAAGCTGTTCATTACGGAAGGAGCAGCAGGCGTCCGCTATTTTGATGGAAAAGAAGAGGTGCTCGTTCCGTCTTTCCCTGTGAAACCCATAGACACCACGGGTGCAGGGGATACATTCAATGCAGCCTTCGGAACAGCAATTGCCGAAGGGATGGACTTGAAAGAAAGTCTGCGCTTCGCGAATCGAGCGGCTTCCCTGTCCGTTACAGGGTTCGGAGCCCAAGGCGGCATGCCTGGACGGGAAGAAGTAGAAAGGGGACTCAAGGAATGAAAAGACACGGCATTTTGAACAGTCATCTATCCAAAGTTTTTGCAGATCTCGGACACACTGATACCATCGTTGTTGCTGATGCGGGGCTTCCCGTGCCGGACGGAGTGAAAAAGATCGACCTCTCATTAAAGCATGGGGTCCCTTCTTTCCTTGACGTCGTAGAAGTATTGAAAGAAGAAATGGTTGTCGAACGTGTCACCGTTGCAGAGGAAATGGAGCAGAACCCCTCTGTTCATGAAGGGATGAAGGAATGGTTTGGTGAAATGGATTCTCTCACTCATGAAGCACTGAAAGATCAGTTGAAACAGGCCAAAGCGGTGGTGCGGACAGGGGAGATCACCCCCTATGCAAACTGTATCCTTCACGCTGGAGTAACTTTTTAAAGAGGTGAGCAATCATGGAAATCCGTATGAACGAGATTCATAAAGCTTTCGGTAAGAATAAAGTTCTTGAAGGCGTTGATATTCACATAAAAGACGGAGAAGTTCATGCCCTGATGGGCGAAAACGGTGCAGGTAAATCTACGCTCATGAATATCCTGACAGGGCTTCATAAGAAGGACGAAGGTACAATCGAAATTGATGGGAAGGAAAAGACGTTTGCCAACCCAAAAGAAGCAGAAGAATTCGGAATTGCTTTCATCCACCAGGAGTTGAATGTATGGCCGGATATGACGGTGCTGGAGAATTTATTCATCAATAAGGAACCGGTTACACATTTTGGTCTCATTCAAACGAATAAAATGAAAGCGATTGCTAATGAGCAGTTTGAGAAGTTATCCATTTCAATTCCACTCCATAAAGAAGCGGGCCAGTGTTCGGTTGGTGAACAGCAGATGATCGAGATTGCTAAAGCACTCATGACAGATGCCAAAGTGATCATCATGGACGAGCCGACAGCCGCTTTGACAGACAGGGAAATAGAGAAACTTTTTGAAGTCATTCGCTCCTTGAAAGAGTCCGGCGTATCCATCGTTTACATCTCTCACCGGATGGAGGAGATCTTCACGATCTGCGATACGATTACGGTCATGCGTGATGGGCAGACGGTGGATACCACACCGATCCCTGAAACGAATTTTGATGATGTTGTAAGAAAGATGGTTGGCCGTGAACTGACCGATCGTTTTCCTGCGAGAGAAGCGAAGCCTGGAGAAGCTGTGTTGGAAGTGAAAAATCTTACGAGGAAAGGCCTCTTCGAGAATGTAAGCTTTCGTGCCCATTCAGGTGAAATCGTTGGTGTGGCAGGGTTAATGGGTGCAGGGCGTACGGAAATCATGCGCACCATTTTCGGTTTGGATGGCAAGTATCAGGGCGACATTTTCATCAATGGAGAAAAAGTAACGGTGAAAAGCCCGAGTCAGGCGGTCAAGCTCGGCCTCGGTTTCATTACCGAAGACCGAAAAGAAGAGGGACTCGTTCTTGATTTCCCGATCCAGGACAACATCGCGCTTCCGAGTTTGTACAGTTTCACAGACAAAGGCCTCATTGGAGAAAAACGCGAACGTGAATTTGTCGATATGCTGATCAAAAGGCTGACGATCAAAACCGAATCTGCCAAAACAGAAGCAAAGAACTTATCCGGTGGAAACCAGCAAAAGGTTGTCATTGCCAAATGGATCGGGATCGGTCCGAAAGTTCTCATCCTGGATGAGCCGACCCGGGGTGTCGATGTTGGTGCGAAACGGGAGATTTATCAATTGATGAATGAACTGACAGACAGAGGAGTAGCCATCATCATGGTTTCTTCTGAGCTGCCGGAAGTATTGGGAATGAGTGATCGTGTGCTCGTCGTCCATGAAGGAACGATTGCTGGAGAACTTTCCAAAGACGAAGCCGATCAGGAAAAAATTATGACACTGGCAACAGGAGGTACAGTCAATGATTAATGCAATCAAAAAAACGAATCATTTAGGAAACGTGATGCAGAAGTTAGGACCATTCGTTGGTTTACTTGTATTGATGGCGACAGTTTCCATTATTAATCCTAGTTTTCTTGAACCCTTGAACTTATTGAATCTATTAAGACAAGTCGCGATCAATGCTCTGATTGCTTATGGAATGACATTTGTCATTTTAACCGGGGGCATCGATTTATCTGTCGGCTCGATTCTCGCGTTATCCAGTGCCTTGATGGCCGGAATGATGGTCTCAGGTGTGGATCCGATTTTAGCGATATTGATTGGATGTTTGCTTGGAGCACTCATGGGAGCGGTTAACGGTCTTCTTATTACCAAAGGGAAAATGGCTCCGTTCATCGCGACACTTGCAACGATGACGATGTTCCGTGGACTGACGCTTGTTTATACGGATGGAAACCCGATTACCGGGCTTGGCGACAGCTATGCTTTCCAATTGTTCGGAAGAGGTTATTTCCTTGGGATTCCGGTCCCAGCAATCACGATGCTGCTTGCCTTTGCTGTCCTGTGGGTGATTTTGCATAAAACTCCATTCGGCCGTAAAACGTATGCGATCGGAGGAAACGAGAAGGCTGCCCTTATCTCAGGTATCAAAGTCTCTCGAATCAAAGTGATGGTCTACTCACTCGCAGGACTGCTTTCAGCGCTTGCCGGGGCTATTCTTACATCACGATTGAACTCGGCGCAGCCGACAGCAGGTACATCGTATGAACTTGATGCGATTGCTGCTGTTGTTCTTGGCGGGACAAGCCTTTCCGGTGGACGTGGTTTGATTATCGGCACATTGATTGGTGCTCTGATTATCGGAACGTTGAACAACGGTTTGAACCTTCTCGGCGTGTCGTCCTTTTTCCAAATGGTGGTCAAAGGTGTCGTCATCATCATCGCCGTACTCATTGATCGAAAGAAAGCAGCATAGGAGGGGTAACATGAAAAAGCTAGTCGTATTACTGATGAGTTTATCCCTGGTATTCCTCGGTGCCTGCTCGCTGCAGCCACCGGAATGGGCGAAACCGAAAGGGGATAAAAATCCGGATGACATTAAAATCGGCCTGTCTGTATCTACGTTGAATAACCCATTCTTCGTTTCTATGAAAGAAGGGGTAGAAAATGAGGCCGCGGCTCAAGGGATGGAAGTCGTAATCGTAGATGCGCAAAATGATGCAGCTAAACAAATCAATGACGTGGAAGATTTGATCCAGCAGGGTGTGGATGTATTACTGATCAACCCTACCGATTCTTCGGCTATTTCGACGGCCGTTCAGTCCGCCAACAGCTTAGGCATTCCGGTCGTGACGCTTGACCGTTCGGCAGAAAAAGGGGAAGTCGCGACATTGGTCAGCTCAGATAACGAAAAAGGCGGCGAAATGGCAGGAGAGTATTTGGTTGAGCAGCTTGGTGAAGGTGCCAAAGTAGCTGAACTTGAAGGTGTCCCCGGCGCATCCGCGACACGTGAACGCGGCGCTGGTTTCCACAACATTGCCGATGAAAAACTGGATGTTGTAGCCAAACAAACGGCGAACTTTGACCGGACGGAAGGATTGAATACGATGGAAAACATCATTCAGGGAAATCCGGACATTGAAGCTGTTTTCGCTCACAATGATGAAATGGCGCTCGGAGCCTATCAGGCCATTCAAAGTTCAGGTCGGGATGTTCTGGTCGTCGGATTTGACGGGAACGATGATGCGATCACTAGTATTCAGAATGGAAATCTTTCGGCTACGGTTGCTCAGCAGCCAGAGGAAATTGGCAAGCTTGCCGTTCAGGCCGGTGCCGATGTGCTGCAAGGCGAGGAAGTTGAAGATACGATTCCGGTACCATTAAAGCTCGTCACGCAGGAGTCGGATTTGGAAACAGAAGAATAAAGATGAGAAGAGAGACTCGTGATGAGTCTCTTTTTTTATACTCCGAAAGTTGTAGAAATTCTTCCATCCATGGCAGGTGCTCTCTTTCTCATTTTCCAGCTAAGCTGAAGATAGAACAAAAGCGGAATAATCCAAGGAGGAAGATTCATGGAGAAGTATATTTGCGAGACTTGCGGCGTTCAGTATTCAGAAAGTGAAGAAGTACCAGATCGATGTGAGATATGCAGCGAAGAAAGGCAGTATGTAAACCCGGAGGGACAGACATGGACCACACATGAAGACCTGGTTCAGACAAAACGTTATCAAAACATCATTAGAGAAGAGGAAAAAGGACTGTACAGCATTACCACCACTCCAAAAGTAGGGATTGGTCAAACGGCCTACCTCATCCAAAAAGATGGACGGAATGTGCTTTGGGACTGCATCACTTACCTTGATCAAGAGACGGTGAATGTCATTCGCAATCTTGGCGGCATTGATGCGATCGCCATTTCTCATCCGCACTACTATTCAAGGATGACCGATTGGGCAGAAACGTTTGATGCTCCCGTGTACCTTCATGCGGATGACGAGGAATGGGTCATGGATGAAAGCCAGTACATTCATTTCTGGAACGGGGAATCTATGAAACTCTCAGAAAATCTTTCTCTTCATCGTTTAGGTGGACACTTTAAAGGGGGAGCGGTCCTGCACATCGAAAATGGGGCGGAAGGATTGCTGATGAGTGGAGATATCATCCAGGTTGTTGCAGATAACCAATGGGTGAGCTTCATGTACAGCTATCCGAACTTGATTCCCCTCCCGGCAGCAAAAGTTTCGGAAATAGCAGAGAAAGTCGATGGTCTTGCTTTCGAACGCCTTTATAATGCTTTTCACAACATCGTAAAAACAAGGGCGGATGAAGTGGTTCGGAATTCAGCTGAACGCTACATTCGTGCCATTCAAGGCACATTATTTACGACATAAAAGAGTGTCCTTAGAGCAGGTTTCAAACGTTAGTGATGAAAGGGAGTTTAATAGGATGGAGGTTGATGAATTCGGGTTGATTTTGTTTGTGGAGCGTTTTGAACCGTGTGTGAGATTCTATCAGAGACTTTTACAATTACCTGTAAGAAGGAGTCAGGACACGCTCGTCTGTTTCGAACTGCAGACCGGTTATCTGATGGTCGAAAAGGGAGGGGTGGCTCAACCAGGGGAGAAAAAGAGGATCCATAATCCGACCGTCCTTCGTTTCGATGTGAAAGATCTCAGTAAAGAAGTCCATCACCTAAAGGAACGCGGCATCCGTTTTTTAGAAGAGCGGCGTGTATTTGATTGGGGGACGATCGCGGTTTTACTTGATCCGGATGGAAACCGCATTGAATTAGGGGAAGTCAATGCGAAGAGTGCATCTTATCGTACATAACAAACGGTATCCACTTAACTAAGGTTGTGCAGTTTTATGCTACCAATGGCCTAAGCCCCGTCCAGTTGCTGTTTAAGCTGAACGAGGCTTAAGAGGCAAAAGATATCCGCAATGCTTATTTAATAAATGTGGACCCTTTTAACAGCTCCGGTTTAGCTCCCAGTATTAATAGGAAGAGTTTCGCATCTCCCACTTCTCTGTGTTGGTTTAACACGTTTTTGACGACAGGGAAATCTGCGTGTTTTTTCAGTTTGTCCACTTCTTTCTTATAAACAGAGAGGATCGACCCTTTGATGAAGGATGGATACGTGGTGGTCAATTCTTCTTCCATCAACATGGCCCCCATGTAGCCATATTTAATTTGGAGCTGGCGTGTGAAGCTGACCACATGAGTTAACGTTTCATAGACGTCGGGGTAGCGGCGGCTGACTTCTTCCAACCCTTTTTTAGCTTCGTACAATTCATCCAAGCTGGCTAACTTCAACATGTTGATCCGCTCCTTCTTCCCATGGTTTTTCAAGGCCGATAATCTTCGTGAGCTGGGCGCTGTGCTCCCGGCGTATTCGTCTTGTTTTGGCACGATCTTCACCAGATTGATAGAGGAATTTCTCTTCCTCCGTCTCTGGAATCACTCTTGGAACTGTGATGGCTTTTTTATTTTCATCGAGTGCAACGAAAGTTAAGAATGCCGTGGCGGCCATGCGACGGTGACCGGTAATCATGTCTTCAGCAATGACTTTGCAGAAGATCTCCATCGATTTGTTTCCGGTATAGGAGACAAATGATTCTACACAAACCGAATCGGTTTGATGGATCGGATGGAGGAAGTCGATGGAATCGGTCGATGCGGTGACGCATTCTTTCACCCGTGCATGGCGCCTCGCGGATATGGTGGCATTATTGTCCAATTTTTTCATGAGCACCCCGCCGAACAAGGTGTTGTAATTGTTTAAATCGTTGATCATCACTTGGTCCGTATTGATGACTAGACTTTCTTTGGTACGTTTCGCTTCCATGAGTCTGCCTCCTGTTTTGTTTGTTTTCTACATCAAGATATGTCTTTGTGTTCGTTGATAGTTTCAGTGTACGAGCGATGTCTTTATAAGTGAAATAGCAAATCGTCATGAGTTGTATAGCTTTTATCAATGGAAGTGTTTTCAAAGATTGATTTCATGCATGAAAAAGACCAGCTTCATTAGGAAGCTGGTCCGCCTTTATTCTATACTCAATCGATCCTGCGTATAAGTGAGCCATTCTTTCGTGGCATACGATATGTACTGGGTTTTCGGCCATATAATGGCGAGTTCCCATGCAATGGTTGGCTGGATGACCTTGAGTCGCTTTACATCTTGAGTAAGCAGACGGGCGACGCTTTTAGGCAGGATGGAAATGCCCAGATTGGAAGCGATCATTTTGCCGATAAAATCCCACTGCGAGCTTTCGGAAATGACTTTTGGTATAAATCCGGCTTCCTTACAGGAGGAAGTGATCCGGTCATTTAACACGAAGTCTTTACTGAAGAGGATGAATGAATCGTCTTTGAGCTCCTCCAGCCGAACCTGCTTTCGGCCAGCCAGCGGGTGGGCATGAGGGAGGATGACCTCAAGCTCTTCACTTAAAAGGAAGAAGTGGTCAAATTTATCCTCCTGTGTAGGCAGCACGGTAATGCCGACATCCAGTTCCTCCTGAAGGATATTCTCTTCGATTCTTTTTGCGCCATCCTCTACGAGTTGATAGGTAATGTGCGGGTGCCTGGCATGAAAGCCTCCGATAATGTTGATGATCTGTTCGGCGTCCATAATCGGGGGCAGCCCTACTCGTATATGGCCTTTTTTCAACCCCAGCAAATCATTGAGCTGAGTATTGAGGTTTTCGAATGCTTTATCAATGGTTTTCGCCTGCATAAGGATCAGCCGCCCGGCATCGGTAAGGATGACTTTTTTTCGTGTACGTTCGAACAATTCCACACCAAGATCCTCTTCCAGGTTCTTGATCATTTTACTGATGGTTGGCTGTGAGATGAATAAATGTTCAGCTGCTTTCGTAAAACTTTGAAAACGCGCGACCTCAATGAAGTATTGCAAATGGCGGATGTCCATGGTTATGTACTCCTTTATATACGAATCTTACGGGTTATGTACCATCATAAAGAGAGGGATGCATCTTATCAATAGAAACTTCTTTCGGAGGAGAGAGTTTGGGAGGGGATATCTGCAGCATGAGAGATTCAGGACTCAGGAGTGCCATGGACGTTCAATTGGAAATCATATACTATTAAACTATAATGAGGGAGGATGTCCATGGAGAGGGAAAATTAACTTTCCCGCCATTTCTTTGGCGGAGGATTCAGGTAAGCAACCCCGGAAATGAAACCCCATGAAGTCAGTCCTAAGATAAGGCTTAGGTTGGGTTCTCCAACAATAAAATAGCCGAAAATCAATGAAATGATCAAGTATCCTAAAGCGGTGATGAATCCCCATGTCAATCTTCCCCACATAGCCATCCCTCCTTATCCATGATTCCCCCTTTTGAAAAACCACTGCATCACGAAACGGGTAATGAATCCACATCCCAGAGCGATGAGAATGACGACGATCCATTGATTAGAAACAGACAAACCCAGTAAAAAACCTAAGAAAAGAGCGAAACCGAGGGCGAGGCCAAGAATGATTTGTTGAGTTCGAGTCATTGAATCAGCTCCCTTAAAGGTTTACTTCCTGTTATTACCTTTTTTATCAAACCGAAAACATGAAGAAAGGATGATGGATATGGAATTGACTCATGTACGATTACTGGTGGATGACTACCAAAAGTGTTTTTACTTTTACCGGGACACGCTCGGCTTTGAAGTGACTTGGGGAGATGAGAACTCCAACTATGCCGATTTTGCATTCCAAGGGGTGACGCTTGGCGTCTTTCAACGTAAGCAGATGGTGGAAGCACTTGGAGATGTTTATACAGAGAGGGGCACGAGAGACGACAGAGCGGCACTCATTTTAAAAGTGGATGACGTAATCGAGTCGTATCAGGAGTGGAAGGATAAAGTGACGTTTATTACCGAACCCGTGGAGCAGAAGGATTGGGGCATCAAGGTCGCGCACTTCAGGGACCCCGATGGTAACCTTCTGGAAATCTATGAATCCATCATGTGAGTGGGTGGAAACAGAAAGGTTATCCTTTCGAAAGTATGAGAACGGAGATTTTCCTTTCCTGTTATCTATGGTAACTTGCCCAAAAAAAAATTTGTAGGAGGTGCTGCAATGGAAATCCAAGGCCTCAATCACTTTCTGTTCTCGGTATCCGACTTAGATACATCCATCACTTTCTATGAAAAAGTTTTTGGCGCCGAGTTATTGGTCAGAGGAAAGACGACCGCCTACTTCGATCTGAAGGGGATATGGCTCGCATTAAATGAAGAGAAGGATATACCCAGACATGACGGGGCATCTTCTTATACGCATACCGCTTTTACGATCAAAGAAAGTGACTTTGATGACGCCTATGACGAATTGAAAAGCCTCGGGGTGAATATTCTTCCGGGGCGGGAGCGTGACGAGAGGGATAAACGATCCATCTATTTTACAGATTCGGATGGTCACAAGTTCGAATTTCATACAGGGACTAGGAAAGATCGGCTCGACTATTACAAAGAGGCTAAACCTCATATGACTTTTTTATGATTCATAAGAGTACCTAGTCAGAAAAGGGGACGTTTGATGATCCATGTAAAAGCTGCACCTATGGATGAAGAGCAATTGAAGAGGGTTTTATCGGGAGTGAAAGCGGGAGAGACTCCATGGACCGAGGTTCATGAACAGGAGGTCATCTCCTCGATGATGGCTCACATCGGCTCGCTGGATGCTGAGCTTCGGGATGATTTGATTTTCTCTATCTTCGCTCAGTTGATTGTAGAAAAGAATCAGCTGAAAGCGGAGCTGATGGAAGAAATGATGGATCTGTGTCTGCAGGATCTGCTTTTCAAAGGGATTGGAGAAAAAGGGACAGACACTGTGTTCACCAGAGCTTTTACTTCATTACTGATGGCTCTGCTACTGTATCGGGATAAAGAAAATGGCTTTTTGAGCGGAACGAAAGTGGTCGAGGTGAAAGAAGCGTTTCTGCGTTACCTCTCGTTAGAGGAAGACTATAGGGGATATGTCAAAGTGAAAGGCTGGGCTCACAGCATGGCCCATGCGGCTGATGCCGTTGATGAACTTATCAGAAACGAAAAAACGGACAGGGACGCATATCCTGAGCTTTTCCGTGCTTTATGGTCGAAGGTCCTTATCTATGATCATGCCTATATTCATGGGGAAGAGGATCGGATCTTGACGCCGATCATGGAAATGTTGAACCGTGGATTGGATATGACACTATTGGAGGATCAAATGAAAGAGCTCTCCTTCGATTGGAACGAGCATAAAAACAGTGCCACTATGGAGCAGTATTTAGTATTCCGAAACAACGCCAAAGCTTTTTTGAAGAGCCTGTATATTCAATTGGATCAAAACTCTCCATTTGACCGCCTTCAACGTCAAGTGGAGGTATTGCTCGGGAAATGAGTGATTCGGGTGAAAGTCAGCTTGTCACCTGCCGAACGGGATGAAGTTTATTTTGTAAATCTTGTTTTCGATTGCCGGGAATTGAAGTATTCGCTTCTGATTCCCTGCCACCAATGACGGCTAGCACTGAACCGATCGTTGCTACTTATTTCGGGAATGAGGTCACGGCTAATAAAGAGATGAAAATAGAGAATCGATGATTGTTAGTTTTAAGGATTAGAGGTGTTTGATGTGAAAGTGAAAGTAGAGCCGCTGAAGGGATACTCCCCGCAAATAGGTCTGCTGGTGTCCCAAATGAACTATGCTAGAAAAACAACACGACAAGCTGTAGAAGGACTGACCACTGCGGAACTGGATTTTATACCTAGTCAGGACGGCAACAGTATAGGCGCGTTATTGTTACATATCGCAGCGGTGGAGAAAGGGTTCCAAATCGAAGTTTTTGACGGTCGAACGCCGAGCGAGCAGGAGATGCTGGAATGGGGGGCTGCTTACAGCCTTGGAGAAAAAGGAAGAGAGGACATCAAAGGACACCCGTTGGAATACTACCTTTCTAAACTTGAAGAAGTGAGGGGACGGACGCTTGAAGAACTTTCACAACGGCCGGATGATTGGTTATTTGAAGAGAGGATATGGGATCATCATTCTTCGAACAACTATTTCATCTGGTTTCATGTGTTGGAAGATGAAATCAATCATAGAGGGCAGATGAGAGTGATTAGGAAAGTGATTGCCAACCGTTGACGGTTTAGTATGAAGTGTTTGTGCCGTTCATCTTTGATTACTAGTAAAAGAAAGCGCGTCTAAGGGATTCCTTAGACGCGCTTGGCTGTGAGTATTCTTGTTCATTTGTCTTCCTGCACGAACTTTTTTAATAAACCCCTACATTATCCCATGCTTGAGATACTGCATTCGCTGCCGATGTACCGTAAAGGTCCAAAGCAGACTGTTCCAATGCTTCTCTAGCATTTGTGAAATTGCTGTTCGGAGTCAAGTAAACAGTCAACGCGCGGTAATAGATCTGCTCGGATTGTGCAATGCCTAAACTGTTGATCGTATAGTAAGCGGCTTTGTTCGGGATTCCACTGTTGATGTGGACGCCGCCCCAGTCGCCGGCTTCTGTGTTCGGCAGGTTCTGGTATTCATTCATATGATCAGGCTGATCGTACGCGTTCGGGTTGGACATGGAGCGCAGGGCATCTCCCGGCTGTCCTGGTGTGTAAACATCTTCACCCATCAACCAATCCTCTGAATCTACGAAATATCCAAACACGTCAGAGAAGGACTCGTTTAGTGCACCGGATTGATTTTCATAAACCAATTCGGCTGTCGTATCGGTTACGGCGTGTGTCAATTCGTGAGCAACCACATCATCTGCGCCAGATAGGTAAGTGAATGTGGAACCATCACCATCTCCATAAATCATTTGATTCCCAGTCCAAGCTGCATTGTTGTAATTGCTGCCATAATGGACGGTAGAACGGATGTCTGCTCCCTGGTCGTCATAACTCACACGACCGAATTGATCATAGTAATAATCAAAGACTTCTCCTGCATAATAATGAGCATCTACTGCAGCCTTTTGACGTTCACTGTAAAAGGTGTTCCCGGAGTCTGTAACATAAGATCCAGGCAGGCTGGAATACTCGCCACCATAGTTATCAAAGGTTTCAATGACGCCACTCATCGGCTTTGATGTATCGAAAAGATAATACGTATTGTTATAGAAATAAGTATTCAAAGATTTTGTATCTCCTAAAACACCCGTGCCTGTGCCTGTCGCTTCATGAACAAGGTTCATAGATTTAATGACCTCTCCATTTTCAGCGTTGATATAGACCTGCCAGTTGGCAGGGTATGGTTTGGAGAACTGCAGTTCAACGTGATAGGCAAGTGTGTACGTGCCATCCTCATAGTGAACAACGAGATCGGAGTTCTCTGTCAACGTTTGGAAGTCTTCTCCTTTTAAACTCTTCTGGACATGGTCTGCTTCTTCACGGGAGACATCAATTTCATCCCAAGCCAAATCCAGCGCTTCCTTCTTTTTAATTTCTTTCGTTTGTTTTATTTTCTTTGGAGCATCTTGGTGCAGTTCCCCATTCACTGCCGTCACATGTCCATCTTGATCTGTGTGAACGACAACCTTGGCATTTGCCACAGGAACCTGACCGACCAATCGTTGGTATGTATAGTGCGTCATTCCAAGATCATCCGTTTCGGATTTCAACAATTTCAAGTCACTGCCTGGGTTCAGCTGGGAGAGTTTTTCATTGTGCTTGAAGAACTCTTTCATTCCCTTTTCAGACTTGACTTTCTTCCCCTGCTGGTTTTCTTTCATGAAAACAGGATTTTCTGCTTTTCCGTTTCCATTATTTCCAACCTCTGCGTGAGCCATGGTTCCGCCAGTCACCAGGCTGGTACCTAAAACAAATGTAGCTACTGTGTGTTTCCAGTTCATCGAATCCCTCCTGTATTTTTAACACAAATTCAATGTAACATAATATTCTGAATTCGTGTTTGGGATATACAGGAGGCGTGATGGCCGCTAAGAGGAGGCGAAATACAAGGACTTGGGAATCCCTCAAAATGGCTTGAAAATGAATAGGTAAGCATGTATGGAATGGACTTGTGCTGGTACAATGAATCGTTTGGGAATCAGTTGAATCTTATGAGTATGATCAACTGGGAAGGTCTATTTAAATGTTCTCTGAATCTATAATAGGAAAGGGAAAACCCTCGATCTGCGGCAATGGTTTCTAATAAGTCTACTTCGTTGAACATGACATCTGAAAGTGTTCCATTGAATATTTCGGTTAAGAATTTGTAATACATTCCAACAATCTTTTCATTGTTAAGACGGTCGTAAACCGTTTGTATTTTCATCATTTCCCTCCCAACAGATTCGTCTCCGTGGAGCTCGGTCTACCTCACATTCTACTCTGCTTATGTTCATTCGTTAAGTGGATGGAGTATCTTTTACAATCTTTTTACTTCTGCAAGCCATCATTTTCTATTTATTGGAAGGTGGGGAGGTGCCGTTCTTTTCCTTGCCCAAGGTGGGTATAGGTCAAAAGATCCGTTGACCTTTGGCGGTTGTCTTTTCTATAATCATTAACAAATGATAATGAAAATCGTTATCATTTGTTAATGAGGAGGAGATAGAATGAATGATAGTAATCCTATCGCGCAATTCACGATGAAGGACGGGACAGAGGAATCAGCTTTTTCTTTCCGTCCCCTGGATGAAGAAAAAGACGTCGAACTGCTGCATGACTGGATGCATCAGAAGCACATTGCTCCATTTTGGAAGCTGGACCTACCAATGGGGGAGATTCGTTCCTGGGTTCGAAAGTCTGTAGAAGCAAAACATAAGGACGGTTACATAGGTACGTACAATGGGAAGCCTGTCTGCTATCTGATTGCGTATGCGATTGATAAGGATCCGATCCAAGACTATTACGACGATCAACAAGGCGATTTAGGTATGCATCTGTTGATTGGACCCCGTCATTTGTTGAATAAGGAGGATGGTTTGTCGCTTGTTCGTGCGATGATCTATTTTTTGTTTGATCATTACCAAGCAAAAAGAATCATTGGAGAACCCGACCGCCGGAACCGGATTGTGATTCCGATTTTGAAGCAGGTAGGTGGAGAAAATCTCGGTCATATTGATCTTCATGGGAAGCAAGCAGCCTTAATTGTGGGAGCAAAAGAAGCGTTTGAAAAATCACTTCGGGACAATGACGTCGATATTGAGATGTTGACCAGGATGGGTACGTCCAAAAGTGAGCTGGTGGTATGAAAGTCGATCCACAAGTACTCCGTTTACTTAATACCATTGGAAATCGGATGGTAGAGCTTGAACATCCCACACTCGATCAATTAACACCCGCACAGTCGAGAGATTACTACGAAGTGGCTAGAGAATATTTTAAAGAGCTGCCTGTCGACGGTGTGTCCGTGTTTGATTCTTCTTTTCAGGGCAGATCAGGGAATGAAGTTCCGGTTAGAATCTATACCCCTGAAGGTGAAGGGCCATTTCCTGTGCTCGTTTATTTTCACGGAGGTGGCTGGGTATTCGGAAATATCGCCAGTTCAGACAATATCTCTCGTTATTTTTCGTGTCATGCGCAAACCGTTGTGATCTCTGTGGATTACCGCCTTGCGCCTGAACATAAATATCCTGCAGCTTTTCACGATGCTTTAGATGCAGTTAAATGGGTCTCCAATGAGGCTCATCGCTTGAACATAGACCTCACAGGACTGGCTGTTGGAGGGGAGAGCTCTGGCGGTAACCTGGCTGCTGCTTCGGCGGTTTATTTTATGGATGATGAGGAAATTGAGATTTCTCATCAATTTCTCATTACCCCTGTGTTGGATCATAACTTCGATACGGCATCGTATAAGGCGAACTATACATACAACCTGACGAATGAAAAAATGAAATGGTTCTTCCGGCACTATTTGAAAGAGGAGAAAGATGGGCGGGATGTGTTTGTTTCACCACTCCGGCTCCAAAACAAAGCTGAGTTACCTTCGACTTTGTTGGTGACCGCAGAGTACGACCCTCTCAGGGAAGAGGCGTTTACTTATGCTGAGCGGCTCGAAACCTCAGGCGTGTCCGTAAATCATCTCCATTTTGAAGATCTCGTCCACAGTTTCATCAATATGGCGGGTGTCGTCGATCGTTCTGCAGAAGCCCTCGAGGATATTACAAGGACACTGAGAGAGATGCTGCATCTATAATATTTTCCACCTTCTTTCGAGGAGGTGGACTTTTTTTACCTAATTTAACACAGGTGAAGAAAATACTAGTAATGGAGGAGGGAATAGTTAAAAACGCCTGTATCCATTCGTGACGATTTCCTTAATTATCAGAAAAATAATCGACTCGTTTCCTGGATAAAAACCGCTCTATACCAAAGGGTGAGTACATAACTGAGAATGATAATAGTTTTCAATTAGTATTGACATTGATAATCATTATCAAATAGTATAGCTGTAGGCCATAGAGCAAAACGAAAAGGAGTGGGATCAAATGAGTGTCAATATAAAGAAATCCAATCAGGAATTATTGAATCAACAAAATCAACGAGAGTCGAATGCAAGGTCGTATCCTCGACGGTTTCCGTTAGCGATCCAGGAAGCGGATGGGGTCTATATCACAGATGTGGAGGGCAATCGTTACATCGACTGCCTGGCCGGTGCCGGCACATTGGCTTTAGGACATAACCACCCGGTCGTCATTGAAGCGATGGAAAAAGTGCTTCACGATAAATTGCCATTACATACGCTCGATCTTACGACAGAAGTGAAAGAACAATTTGTCGATGAGCTCTTCTCAAGTCTTCCAGAAGGGTTTCGCGACCGTGCGAAGGTTCAATTTTGTGGGCCAACAGGCGGTGATGCGATTGAAGCGGCATTGAAACTTGCCAAAACCGCGACAGGGAGACAAAGCATTCTTACCTTTCAGGGCGGGTATCATGGTGCGACCCATGGAACGATGGCGATCAGTGGAAACCTTGGACCAAAGAAACGTGTACAGGGATTGATGCCGGATACACACTTCCTTCCATACCCTTATGATTACCGTTGTCCATTTGGAAAGGGAGGAAAAGAAGGGGCTGAGCTGAGCGCCGCTTACATTGAACAATTGCTCGACGACCCGGAGAGTGGGATCCTTCCTCCGGCAGCCATGATTTTTGAAACCGTACAAGGAGAAGGGGGATCCATACCAGCACCGATTGAGTGGCTGCAGGAAATGCGCCGGATTACGAAAGAACGTGGGATTCCGCTGATCATTGATGAAGTCCAAACAGGAATCGGCCGCACAGGAGAACTCTTCTCTTTTGAACATGCAGACATTGTACCGGATGCTTTTGTGCTGTCGAAAGCGATTGGCGGCAGTCTTCCACTCTCGGTTGTCGTGTATGATCGTGATCTGGATGCATGGGAACCTGGTGCTCATATCGGAACCTTCCGGGGCAACCAAATGGCGATGGCTGCAGGAACAGCGACCCTTAAATATATTAAGGAACACCAGCTTTCTACGCATGCAAAAGCCATGGGCGAAAAGATCTTCAGGTCGTTAACAGAACTGCAGAAGCCTTACCCGCAGCTTGGGGATGTTCGCGGCCGCGGCTTGATGCTTGGTGTGGAAATCGTTGATCCTACAGGCAAACCTGGACTGAGCGGCAGTTATCCAGCGGATCCAGATTTGACGAACAAGATTCAAAAAGCCTGTTTTGACCGTGGGTTGATTCTTGAAAGTGGCGGCCGTCATGGATCCGTGCTCCGCTTCCTGCCACCACTCATCATTACAGAAGAGCAGGTCGATTCGATTTTATCTATCTTCCACGAAGCCGTAGCTGCTGCCGTTACGGAGTGAAGAACATGATCACGACAACGAATAAATCAGCAGCTGCCGCATTCGATTCGTTTTTCCTTCAGCATGGCGAAGAAGGCGTAGAGTATTTTCGGAACCATGTCGAACTTGTCATTGATGCACTAACGGAAGTTTTTCAAGACATCGATCGACCATTGGAAGGGAAGACCGTTCAGGACATCCAGCAGGAGCTTCATACGGTGATGGATCTTTCAGAAGAACCGCAGTCGCTGCATGAAGTCCTACAGGAAATCAAAGGCCCTGTCATAAAAAACAGCCTTCACGTTTCCCACCAAAAGAGTATGGCTCATTTACACTGCCCTCCGGTTTTGCCCGGCGTACTGGCGGAACTGATTATCGGAGCGCTGAACCAATCGATGGATTCATGGGATCAGAGCCCGGCAGCGACCTATGTCGAAGAAGAACTGACCCGTTATTGGTGCCGGCTTATTGGGTTATCAGAACGGGGAGACGGGGTCTTCACAAGTGGAGGGACACAGTCCAACTATATGGGAATGCTGCTCGCACGCGATGCTTTCTGCCTGTCGGAATGGAATCACGTCGTTCAAAAAGACGGACTGCCGGAATCGTTCCAAAAGATGAGGGTGCTCTGTTCTGAAGAAGCTCATTTTTCTGTGAAAAAATCAGTGTCTCAGCTGGGTCTTGGTGAACAGGCAGTCGTCCCGGTTCCCGTCAACGAGGACCATCAGATGGATGCGGAGAAGGTCAGACGTACGGTTGGACAACTGGAACAGGAGGGGCTTCTTCCTTATGCGGTTGTCAGCACATGCGGCACGACGGACTTTGGGAGCATCGATTCTATCGAGAGCCTTGCGGATTTTTGTAAAGAAAAAGGACTCTGGCTTCATGTGGATGCTGCCTACGGGGCAGGACTTCTGCTTAGTGAGGAACATGGAGATAAGCTTGCTGGCCTAAACCGGGCGGATTCGGTAACGCTCGATTTCCATAAATGGCTGTATCAGCCGATCAGCTGTGGGATGTTTGCCGTTAAAGACCGGAAGCACCTGAGACTGTTATCTCATCACGCCGATTACTTGAATCCTTTAGAAGATGAAGAAGAAGGCATCGTGAACCTTGTGAATAAAAGCATCCAGACGACACGCAGGTTTGATGCGCTGAAAGTTCTTATGACAATGAAAGTGCTCGGCACGCGCTTATTAGGGAGGATGGTGGACAGGACCATGGAAGTGGCGCGTTTTGCTGCCGGAGAATTGGGTGGGCGTGAAGCTTTCTATGTTGAAAATCCTTCTCCTGAACTTTCCACTGTCGTGTTTCAGTACCAACCGGAAGGAAGCCGGAATGTGTGCGGTTTGAACCGGAAAATACAGCAAAAGCTTTTTCATGAAGGAACGGCTGTGATTGCGAAAACATCGGTCAGAGGAGAAACATACTTGAAATTTACGATCTTGAATCCACGAACGACGGAAGAAGATGTGTGGGCCGTGATTCATGACATTGAACATACAGCGAAACAGATATTAGGAGGGACACCTCATTGAATAAAGCAAAAGAAATTGCCGAAAAGGCTACGATGCAAAGTTTTCTTAATTGCTACTTAAGAGAAACGGGCAACTATGAGTGGATGAAGGCTGGTGAAGGCGATTTAGTGCGCATCCCTTTGGTCAGACAGGATTTGGTCATCCATGTACCTGTGAAGTATTGGTCGTTAACAGGGAGGCATCTGTTTGACTTTCCGTTCACCTATCAATCAGAAGGAGGCGAGGAATCGCATACCCTGGACTATGTTACACTCGCGACCCTTCTTGTGAAGGAATGGCTGATTGGGAACCGACAGGAATGGTCAGAAGATGAACTCATCCTGCGTGTGATTCTCAGCTGTAAGAAAATGAAGGATTATGTAGCCGCACGGTTCGAGGATCGTCACCAGCTTATGGCTGAAGATTTTACATTCATCGAGACGGAGCAGTCGCTGCTGTTCGGGCATTTGCTGCATCCAACTCCGAAAAGTAAACAAGGTCTGACTGATGCTGAGGATCTGAAGTATTCGCCTGAATATAAAGGTAGATTTCAGCTCCACTATTTCAGTGTGAATCCTGATCTTATTGAAGAAGAGTCCAGTTTGGATCGTTCCGCATCTGCCTGCATCTATGAAGATGTAAAAGATACAGAAGGTTCGGAACGGCTTGTGAAGGAGTGGAACAAGGGACGCTGTTTAATCCCTGTCCATCCCCTTCAGGTCCCTGTTGTAATGGAAGATTCAGAAGTTCAACGTTTGCTTGCTTCAGGAGGGCTTAGCTATCTTGGGCCGGCAGGTGTCCGGTTTACAGCTACCTCATCGTTCCGGACGCTGTACAATGAATCTTCCCGGTTTATGTACAAATTCTCTGTGCCGGTGAAAATCACGAACTCCCTGAGGGCGAACCAGCCGAAGGAACTAGCCAGAGGGGTGGAAGTGTCCCGGTTGCTTGACACAGAGCTTGGGGAGCAACTGAAGCATCACCATCCGAATTTCCATATGATGAAAGATCCTGCTGTGATCAATCTTCTTTTATCCAAAGAAACGTCAGGGTTTGAAGTTTCCTTAAGGGAAAATCCTTTTTACGAAGATAGCGATACGGTGAGTCTAATTGCAGGACTTGTCCAGGATCATGCCTTCGGAGAGCAGTCCAGACTTTCTGCGATCATTCATGGTCTGGCGGAAAGAGAAGGGCGTGCGGTGGAGGATGTTAGTCTCGACTGGTTTGACAAGTATTTGTCGATCAGCCTGGATCCTATCCTTTGGCTGCATCACACGTACGGGATCGCCCTTGAAGCCCACCAGCAGAATTCCCTGGTTCGTTTGGAAAAAGGGTATCCTTCCGAGTTTTACTACAGGGATAACCAGGGTTATTACTTCAGCCGGTCCAAAGCGGATCAATTGGTGGAGCTGCTTCCTTCATTGAACAGTAAAAGCGATACCATCTGTGAGGATGATGTCGCAGATGAACGGCTTCGCTATTATTTCGTTTTCAACCATTTATACGGGCTGATCAACGGATTCGGTGTCAGTCGATTGATTGATGAAGAGAAATTGATGGATCTTCTTCGTACCCGTTTGATGAACCATCATTTATCTCCGTTTGTCCGTAGTCTCCTGGAAGAAAGCAAGCTCCCTTGTAAGGCTAATCTGCTGACACGTTTGTACGATATGGACGAACTGGTCGGTCCGATGGAAGCGCAGTCGGTCTATACTGCGGTTGATAATCCGCTTGCTGCAAAGGTGGGAGTCATCCATGAACAATGATTTTGAGGTTTATGATGAAACGGTCCAGCGCACGATTGCGTTTCGGAAAGCTCAAATGGAAGATGTGGCATTGGTGCACAAGTGGATGAATGAAGACCATGTGCACCCCTTCTGGCAGTTGAATCTTCCGTTTGAACGCTTTGAAAAACATTACCGGAAAGCCCTGCGTGACACTCATCAGACGCTTTATCTCGGCATGATCGACGGGGAAGTGATGAGCTATTGGGAGGCCTACTGGGTCAAAGGGGATGTCTTAGAAAACTCATACTCGCCAAAAGCTTACGATCAGGGCATCCATCTGTTGATCGGGGAAAAGGATTACCTCGGTTCAGGCTTTGCCCTGCCCCTTTTAAGAGCGATGGTACGTTTTCAATTTCAGCAGGAAGCAACAACGAAAGTCGTGGCAGAACCGGATATTCGGAACGACAAGATGATCCATATTTTCGAAACGTGCGGTTTCACGCCGATCACTCCCATAAGTCTACCGGATAAAAAGGCGCTGCTCATGTTTTGTGAACGAGATACATTTGAATCGAGGTGGAACGATGAATACAGAAAAGCAGATCTTTGATGTGGTCGGCATCGGGCTTGGGCCGTTCAACTTAGGTATGGCCGCCCTCTTGGATACGGTCGACGATGTGTCGGCCCTCTTTCTTGAAAAAGAAGAAGAGTTCCAGTGGCACCCTCATCTGTTAATGGAAGGGACGACGCTGCAGGTACCTTTTTTCGCGGACCTTGTCAGCATGGCGGACGTCACGAATGCGCACAGTTTTTTAAATTATCTGCAGGAACATAACCGTTTGTACAATTTTTACTTTTTGGAGAAGTTCCATATCCCGAGGAAGGAATACAACCACTACTGCCGCTGGGTCAGTGACCGGTTGGACAGCCTTCGGTTTGGCAAGGAAGTCACCAGGGTGACCACTGTAGAAATCGCTGGAAAAACGCTCTATCAAGTTAGAGCTTTGAATTCCACTACAGGTGAGGAACAAACGTACACCGCTAAAAACATCGTGATGGGCATCGGTACGGAGCCGCGGGTACCGGAGGCGCTGCAGGACGCACTGGGTGCATCCGTTTTTCATACGTCCGAATATTTGAAGAGAAAACCATCGTGTGATTTATCCAGGTCTGTAGCCGTCATTGGATCGGGACAGAGCGCGGCGGAAGTTTTCCTTGATGTGGCAAAACACCAGGAGGAAACAGGCGGTTCGCTTCAGTGGTACACAAGGTCGCAAGGGTTCTTTCCGATGGAGTACTCAAAGCTAGGGCTTGAGTATTTCTCTCCCGATTATATCGATTTCTTCTATGAGCTGCCTCAATCGAAGAAAGACCAGCTGTTACATAAGCAGGACCTTCTCTACAAAGGGATCAGTGCAGAAACGATCGCTGCTATTTATGATCATCTTTATGAACGGACGGTCGGCAATACCGATCCATCGATCCATCTTCAAGCAATGACGGAAGTGACTTCCATTCAACCAGAAGGAGACCACTTGAGCTTAAGTGGTCACCAGAAAGTCACAGAAGATCCTGTGGAAATGGAAGCGGATGTGGTCATTTTAGGGACGGGGTATCAGCCTCGTGTGCCCGGCTTTTTCTCAAAGTTAAAGGACGGCATCACCTGGGATGATCAGGGCAGGTTTACTGTGAATAAGGGCTATGACCTGGCTACAAACCTTGAGGCGGATGGGCACATTTTCATCCAGAATGGCGAACTCCATACCCATGGCGTCGGCGCCCCTGACCTTGGACTTGGCGCGCATCGAAATGCCGTGATCATCAACCGTATCGCAGAGCGGGAGGTCTATTCCATACAGGAAAACAACGTCTTCCAAACCTTCGGAACGAAAAAGACCTTGGCTGCACATCATCAATCATAAGAAAGAGGGGATCGATTTGTTATTTCAAAAGGATATTCATGAACATTTGAACAGGCAGAATTGGAAGAAGGCGAATCAGCAGTTGATGGCGAAAATGTTCGCGGAATATATGTATGAAGATATGATTCAGCCGGAAGTTTTACGTGCAGAGGGGAAAACGAGGGCCTATGAACTGTCCGTCTCCGCCCAAAAATCGTACAGGTTTGCAGCTGAAAAACGTCTGTTCGACAGTTTTGATGTCTCTTCTGACGATTTGAAAAAGGTCGAGGGAGGGGTGGAAGAAGAAGCGGACAATGCCATCGAACTGTTGGTTGACTTAAAGGAAATCATCGGTATGTCCGCAGAGACCATCGGCCATTTAATCAAAGAAATGAACGCCACTTTGATCGCAGATGTTCATCTGATGGAAAAGACAGATGTGTCGTCTGATGAGTTGATCTCTCTTGACTACGCTGAACTGGAAGGATATATGAAGGGGCATCCGTGGATCACTTACAACAAAGGTAGGATCGGCTTCGGTTATGATGACTACCTGCGTTTTGCTCCCGAGCATCAACAGGAAGTGAAGCTCTCCTGGATTGCTGCACATAAAAAAAGAGCAACCTTCCAGTCTATTCAGGACTTCAGCTATGAAAAACTCCTGAATGAGGAATGGAGTGAACAAGAGCGGGAACGCTTCTTTTCCGAGGTGAGGACACACAACCGTGATCCGGAAGACTATTACTTTTTCCCGGTCCATGAGTGGCAGTGGAAAAATCAGCTGATCCAAAACTTCCCGGAAGAAATCGCAAAAAAGGAAATCATTGCGGTGGGAGATGGCATCGACGCGTATCTTCCGCAACAGTCAGTCCGTACATTTGTTAATAGAAGTTCCAAAGAGAAACATCATGTGAAGCTTCCGATGAGTATCCTCAATACTCTCGTATATCGCGGCCTGCCTTCCGAGCGGACTGTGATCGCACCGAAAGTCACGGAATGGATCAAAGGGCTTTATGAACAGGACGACTTCTTGAAGAACGAGTGCCGGGTGATTCTGCCAGGGGAAAACGCAAGCATCAATGTCGATCATAACCATTACACGGCGGTTAAGGACGCTCCGTATCAATACCTTGAAATGCTGGGGACGATTTGGCGAGAAAGCATCTACACGTATCTGGAAGATGGCGAGCAGGCCATCACACTTGCAGCGCTGGTTCACGAAGATCATCACGGCAAACCTTTCATCCAATCGTTGATCGAGTCTTCTGGACTGAATCCGGAAGAATGGATGAAGAAGTTTTATAAAGTGGTCATGGATCCTTTGCTTCATTACTTATACAAATATGGGACGGTCTTTTCACCGCACGGGCAGAATACGATTCTCGTGCTGAAAGATCATGAACCGCATCGTCTTGCCGTCAAAGACTTTGTCGATGACGTGAACGTGACCGACCAGCCGTTTCCTGAGCTTCAGCACGTTACGGAAGAAATGAAAGCCGTACTGCGAACTGAACCACCCGAAGGTTTGACGCAGTTTATCTTTACTGGACTTTTCATCTGCCATCTTCGGTACTTGAGCCATATCTTAGAAAATCATCAGCTGATGTCGGAAGAAATTTTTTGGCAGCTGCTTGCAGGCTCGATTCACGACTACCAGCGCAGGTTCCCTGAACTGAAGGATCGGTTTGAGCTGTTTGATTTCTTTAAACCGGAAATGACGAAGCTTTGCCTGAACCGCAATCGTATGGTCGATTATGGATATGCGGATGGCGATGACCGCCCGCATGCATCGGAATTTGGCAAAGTAACCAATGCACTGGCTGCTTTTAAAGAACAGATGGTGTGATACCTGACGAAAAGAGGGATGGACCGTGGCAATCATTGTCCAAAAGTATGGAGGAACTTCACTACAAACAACCGAACGAATCAAACAGGCAGCCGGTCGCATTATTGGCGAACAGAAGAATGGAAACCAATTGGTCGTCGTTGTCTCAGCCATGGGGGATTCGACCAATCGACTGGTGCAACTCTCTCGTGAAGTCTCTTCTTGTACAAACGGGAGAGAGAAGGATTTGCTTTTAGCTACAGGAGAACAAGTGTCATGTGCCCTGATGGCCCTTGCCCTACAGGAGAAAGGACAGGCATCCATTGCGATGACAGGCGAGCAGGCCGGGATTGAAGTGGAACACCTCCACGGGAATGCCAGGATTACGTCCATTGATTCCTGTGCCATTAAGAAAATGTTGCAACAGGGAAAGGTTGTCATTGTCGCTGGATTTCAAGGTGCAGCGGCGAACGGGGAAATCTGCACACTGGGCCGAGGCGGCTCCGATACGACAGCCGCTGCCTTGGCTGCTGCCTTAGACGCGGAGCGTTGTGACATCTGCACCGATGTTGATGGGGTGTATGCGGCAGACCCACGCATGATCCCGAATGCAGGTAAGTATGCCTCCATGGATTACGACAGCCTTCTAACCATGGCTGAAATGGGAGCAGGAGTGATTCATCCGCGGGCGGTCGCCCATGCAAAAGAATATCAAGTGCCGCTTGTTATTCGTTCCAGCTTCTGTGAAAAGCCAGGGACCTGGATATCCAATGATCCTTCTCGGACTTCTGTCACCGGGGTTACGTATCAAAACAACCTCTGTCACCTCCGTCTTTCGGGATGGCGGTTGAAAAAAGAAAAATTGTTGGGGTGGTTGAAGGATACGGACGTAATTGGAACCACACCTGTTCATTCACAACCAGAGGAATGTATTGTCGTCATTAAAGAAGATGATCTTGACCAGGTAATCACATGCCTTGATCAATCCAAAGAGCAGCTGGGAATACAATCCATTCAAACGGAGGGTCAAAAAGCGGCCATTCATTTGATTTTTACTCATGAGGAAGGAAAAAGGAAGCAGACCGATTGGTTGAATGAAAAAGAGTGGATGCCTTTGGAAGAGATCCATCCCATCGACACTCATCCAGCCGTATGGAGTGTGTCGGTCCCTGAAGAACATGGAAAAGGTTTGGCTCGACAGGTGTATGACACCTTTATGAGTGTGAACCATCACAAATTACCGCTTGCCTATTGAACGTCACTCGACAGCCTGCCCCTTGCTTGATGTTATGGATATCAATCATATTCACCGTCCCTTTATAGTAATAGACGAGACTTTTAAAACCAGTGATCACTCACACTAGTAAAGGATAAATGAAAAAAGGAGAAGGGATTTTTTGCGGAGCCCTCCTCCTTTTGTGATTGGTAATCTCAGAAGATGATAGGAAATAAAAAATTCCTGAGCCTGTCACTCAGGAATTTTTATGTTTATCTATCAATTGGATTTAGTCCAATAAGCGGCTTCTTTATTGGAACGGATCGGAGGAAACTGATCCCCGCTGCTCAATTCGATATGTTTTTCATCTTCTGTTACTTCGTTTTCGTTTCCATCATTTACTAGACCGTCGAATTTGTATGTTCCGTTTTCTGGTGCTTTTTCTCCTGTTTTGTAACGATTAGCCATAGTTGTAAAACTCCTTTTTGTAATGGTTTTATGTGCGCACATTCTTTTGATACCCGCTTCTTAATTGTTAAAACATGGAAGATAAGTGGAATGTGCCAAATAAGGAAGAATGAGAACATATGGCTCATGGATCGGTTCAGTAAACAGATGAAACCAACTAAAAGAAAACGCCCGGAAGATGGGCGCTTTGCTTAAGTAAAACCTGTTTGTGTGAATGTGAAGTGTGAGCTTGATTGGAAACAGTCCTGTATTGAAAAAGGGGAAATTAATTTTAGTAGAGCGTGGCTCATCAATCATGATACGAACCTCTGAATGGTGGAAGATTGACACGATTCATAGGTTTCTTTTTTTAGATGATGAGGGAAATGAGTCCAGCGATCAAGACGATCAACGACCCTGAAAGCAGGGCGATTTTCACTTTGCGGTCAGCTTTGTGGAAGATCCGAAAGAACATGTGGCTCACCTCCGTCTTATGAGTTTTCCTGCGAGTGAATCAAAGGGGTTCAGCAAAAGGAAACTTTCAGGGAGTGACTTTGAAGAAAGAAATGGGGAAGAAGACAAACAACAAAACAGGAATGGATGTCCGTTCATTCCTGTTGTTTTTATCTGTGATCCTCAATCATCGGTAGAGGAAAACATCAATTTAAGGATTTTACTTATTGTATAACTCTTTTAAAGCTACCTGTAAATTAGTAAAAAACTTCACCTTCAAAGATGGAAGATCGGAGGATACCCACATTTTGGACAGCGTGGGTTTCATCCCGGAAATCGTCACCCGGATTCCCATCAAAGAAAGGGATTGGATGAGTTTGGACAGTTTTTCAAAGAACACAATATCCACTGTGCTGATGGTGGAACAATCGATGATCACCTCGTGGGCTTTCATGTGGGTCACATTATGTAAGCCTCTATCCAGAATGTATTGGAATTCGATTTGCTCCATGATCGGCTGCAAGGGTAGAAGAGCAATCCCTTCGGATAACGGGATCACGTTCACGGACATATCTTCCATCCATTTCCGCATCCGCTGTTCTTTTTCATAGTAACTGGTCACATCACTGTATTCGACCATCGCGCCGTACACAATTCCGTTTTCGCTCAATACCTTGGTGCGGATCGATAAATACAAATTGTAATTGCCCCAAAGGTAAGGAATGGCCTCAAACGTGAATTCCTCAGATGTCCGTACGGTCCGCTCCACATAGCGGACTTCTTCAGGAGCATTAGGAAAGAGGTCATATACACTTTTCCCTACAACATTTTCTCTTTCTACCTGCAATAGACTGGCACCTTGTATATTAAGCTGGGTAATTCGATAGTCTAAATCAATCGCCATCACACCTAAGGACAGTTGATCGAAAACTTCGTTTACTGGCGGCATATTGCTCCCCCTTAGAACCTGATTGATGAAGCGCTCTCTATTATATTAAGTTCTATTTCCTATGACAAAAATCCTTTTTATATATTTGTATAATATATGAACGATAGAACCTCTATTCATTTCCTCCACAGGAACCATCATTCATGATTTGCATAGGAAAGTCAAAGTTTTTGTTCCATCCTATTGTTGAGTTTTCTTTGTTCACTTTTACAGTCACGAATCAAAATGAACATCCGCGTTGTTTTCATCATCCAAACTCACGGGATTTCAGCCATTCCAGGTTATGGCATCCTAAAAAAACAGGCCTCCAATCGGGGCCTGCTTTTTCGTTCATGTATTAAAATTCCTGATAAGTGGCAGGGTCCTGGTCATTCATTCTGCCATCGGGTTGAGTTAATTGATGGATCTGATTCATATCTTCTTGGGTCAGGGAAAAGTCGAAAATCGATAAATTCTCTTTTTGACGATGAGGGGAAGAAGATTTTGGAATAGCGACAGAACCGAGCTGGTAATGCCAGCGGAGAATGACTTGAGCAATCGTTTTGTCGTAATGATCGGCTACCGATTGGATCACCTCATTGTCGAGGATGTTTTGGACGCGCGCCAATGGACTCCAGGATTGGGTTTGGATCTGCTTTTCCTGGTGATAAGCTCTTTGTTCCTCCTGGTTGAAAAACGGATGGAGCTCCACCTGATTCATGCTCGGTTTGATGCCTGTTTCCTGTTCCAGACGGTCCAAATGTTCGGGGAGGAAATTACATACCCCGATCGAGCGGATCAGTCCCCATTTCTGAGCGTCGATCAATGCCTGCCAGGCTTCTACATATCCATCTTCTTTGGGATTCGGCCAGTGGATTAAGTAAAGATCATAATAGTCAAGCTGCGCGCGGAACAGGGATTCCTGGATGGCCGTGACGGCTTTGTCGTATTCGTGGTACCGGCCAGGGAGTTTGGAAGTAATTCTTAGTTCATTTCTAGGGATGCTGCTGCGGCGGATTCCTTCTCCGACCGTCGCCTCATTTTCATAATTATAGGCAGTATCGATTAAACGGTAGCCTGTATCTATGGCACTTTGAATGGCGGAAGCTCCGTGGTTTCCGTTCAGGCGATAGGTGCCGAATCCTAAGGCAGGAATCGTAAGACCGTCGTTCAGTTGAATTTCAGGGATGGATGGACTCATCTGTCATGCACTCCTTTTTTAATCTTCTGCTACATATGGATGCAGTTCGTTCTATAAACATTTATTCTTTTACCTTATCTGAGGAACTGTAAACAAGTGTAAACGTGTACATTGGAAGATTGTTGAAAAAAAGAGAGAAAAGAATGATTAGTAAATTTCCAGTCTCCTATTTCACCCTTTTATGAAGCTATTTCTGAAATTGTATAATCTTATCGTTCCTCAACTAAGCTTAAAGGTTATGGTATAATAAAGTGTAAATATTCAGAAATGAGTAATAATTTCGTTGATCATGAAGAGGTTTTGACAAGAATTGTAGAAAGTATTCAATCATGAATAATGTGGGGGATTTCATGGAAGAATGGTCCGAATATAAAACACTTTTGCATTCACTGCAGGAAGATATTCTTGTCACCAATACAGATGGGACGATTGTCAAAGTGAGTGAAGCGACAGGAAAAGTCTATGACGTCCATGCTGATGAGCTGCTCGGGAGATCGGTTTATGACTTGGAAAAAGAGGGATTATTTACGCCCCTGGCTACGCCTATGGTGATGGAATCTCTGGAAAGGGTGACGTTTGTCCAAACCGTTGCCGATGGAAAAAAGCTGCTCGTGACAGGTTTGCCCGTTTTTGATGATGAGGGGGAACTCGTTCGAGTGGTCAGTTATTCTCATGATGTGACAGAACTCATGGAAATCAAAGCAGGTATGGAAGAAATGACGATGGAGATGGAACGTGTCCGCGACGAGTTGAACCGCCTGAAACAAGAGAAGGAAGAAACGTTTATCGGCAAAAGTGAAGAGATGCGCAAAGTTCTTGCGACCGCAAATCAGGTGGCAGGAGTGGATGCGAATGTCCTTCTTCTCGGTGAATCCGGGGTCGGGAAAACGGAGCTCGCAAGAAGGATTCACGAAAAGAGCAGTCGAGCGGACGGACCTTTTATAGAAGTCAATTGCGGGGCGATTCCTGACGCTTTGTTTGAAGCTGAACTTTTCGGTTACGAAGGGGGATCTTTCACAGGAGCGACCAAAGGCGGGAAAAAGGGATTCGCGGAACTAGCCCATAACGGGACGATGTTCTTGGATGAAATCGGAGAGCTTTCCTTACAGAATCAAGTGAAGGTTTTGAAACTGATTCAGAAAAAATCATTTTATCCTGTCGGAGGGCGCAAAGAAATTCAATCCGACTTCCGATTGATCAGTGCAACGAACAAGGAATTGGATCAAGCGGTCGACCATAAGGAGTTTCGGGAGGACCTTTATTTTCGGTTGAATGTCGTACCGATCACGATTCCTCCTTTAAGAGAACGGAAAGATGACATCACCCCACTCATCCATACCTTTTTAGATCATTTCGCTGCCCGTTACAAACGGAAGCGGGTATTGAGTAGAGAAGTCATGCACGATTTGAATACATACGAGTGGCGTGGCAATGTAAGAGAGCTCATCAATTTATTAGAGCGCTTAGTGGTGACTTCCCCGAATCCAGTGATCTACCCGGTCGATCTACCCGAAGGATATCGTAAAAGGGGAGAGGCTTATTCAAAAATGAATAATTTTGATGAGCCATTAGCTGAAACTCTAAATCGAGTGGAAAAAGAAAGACTTGAACGAGCAAAAGAAAAATTCAGGACGACCACGAAGATGGCGGAGGCTTTAGGGATCAGTCAACCAACGGTAGTCAGAAAACTCAAAAAATACAGAATAAAATGAAAGGTTGGCATGATTCTTGCGATACAAAGGGTGAGGGATGAAAAATTTCCTTTGCCTTTTTTATTACTTTTATAAGGAGTGGAATACATGGAAGTGAAACAGACGGACGACTTTGAGAAGGGCTATACGGAGTCAAAACCGGACAGCTATCGAACCAAGAGGAATTTCCTTTGGTTCATCATTCCTTCGTTATTGGGCGTGTTTTTATTTTTATTCCCAATTCCCTACGGAGGGAAAATCACGATCGGTGTCGGTGTACTTGCAGAAACGGTACAGGCATACTTAGAGCCCGTTCTACCAGGGTTGATGACTGCTATTTTAGTTGTTTCCGCCATTGTACCGATTTTTGCAAAAGCATTTCAGCCTTCTGTGATCATGAACCGTCCATTTATGAAACAGCTTTTTTATATTCATCCTTTCTGGCTGGTGACAAGAATCCTGGGAGCTGTCTTTGCGCTTATGACGCTTTTTGCCATCGGGCCAGCGGTCATAACGTCTGAAGTGACAGGAGGAACAATGCTCTATGCCCTCGTCCCTGTACTGGCTGCCTGGTTCTTATTTGCCGGAGTATTGATGCCGTTACTCATGCAGTTCGGTTTGATGGATTTCATCGGTACCATGCTCCGCCGGGTGATGAGACCGGTGTTCAAGCTGCCTGGCCGGTCTTCCATCGATGCGCTCGCATCCTGGATGGGAGCGGGGACCGTTGGTGTCCTCATTACCACTCAGCAATACGAAGAGGGTTACTATACGAAGCGGGAAGCCTCGATCATTGCTACAAACTTTTCCATTAATTCGATTGCTTTCAGTTTGGTCGTGATCAGTTTTATCGGACTGGAAGAATATTTTGTTCCTTTCTATCTGACTGTCGTTGTCGCAGGATTGGTAGCGGCGTTTATCTGTCCCCGCATTCCGCCTTTATCGAGAAAGGCGGACACTTATTATGAAGGAACAGGCATGAGAATTTCTGAAGAAACCCCTGAGGGAGTTTCCAATTTTCAATGGGGAGTGGAAAAAGCGCTCCACAAAGCCTCACAAGTAAAGAGCTTGAAAGAAGTCGGGAAACAAGGAGCACAAACGGTTCTTGATATTTATTTCGCTTTGATCCCACTAGTGATGGCACTCGGAACCGTAGCCTTGATCATTGCGGAATTCACACCATTTTTCACCTATTTGTCGATGCCGATCGTTCCTCTCCTCCAATGGATGGGAATTCCTGAAGCTGCACAAGCGGCTCCCGCCATGCTCGTCGGGTTCGCGGATATGTTCCTGCCGGCTGTCATCGGTTCCGGAATTGAAAGTGAATTGACACGTTTTGTCATCGCCGCTGTATCGCTGACGCAGTTGATTTACATGTCCGAGATTGGCGTACTGCTCGTCAAATCGAAAATACCGATTTCCGTTTTAGAACTGGCCATCATTTTCCTGCAGAGGACTGTCATTACTCTGCCGATTATTGTGGTGATTGCCCATTTCATATTTTAAATCACATGTATGAACCAAAGGTATAGAAGGGGATGGAAAAATGAAACCGACATTCGATCAATTGTACACACGTTTACCAGACTTACTCGCACCCAGCATGGCGAAAGATCATCCTAATTTACCGGTCGTAAAAGAAGAAGGCTGCTATTACTATGGGGCCGATGGAAAAGAGTATTTGGATTTCACCTCAGGCATTGCCGTAGCCAATACCGGGCACCGGCACCCAAAAGTCGTTGAGGCGATCAAGGAAGGGGTGGACCAGCTCATGCACGGGCCTTCCGGCGTCATCATGTATGATTCGATTCTGCGCGTCGCGGATCGGCTGCAGGGAATCCTACCTGGGAACCTGGACTGTTTCTTTTTTGCCAACAGTGGCACAGAAGCGATTGAAGGTGCGCTGAAGCTTGCGAAATATGTAACGAAACGCCCTTATGTCGTTTCTTTTACCGGCTGTTTTCATGGTCGTTCGTTAGGTGCTCTCGGTGTCAGTACTTCCAAAAGCAAGTATCGCAGATTTTTACAGCCGAATGGTCTGACATACCAGGTTCCTTATGCTGATCCGAAGAACTGTCCGGAAGGGGAAGATCCTGCCGTCTATTGTGTGGATCAACTGGAAAAGGATGTTGAAATGCTGTTCGACCATCAAGTGACCCCGGAAGAGGTGGCGTGTATGATCGTTGAGCCGGTTCTTGGGGAAGGAGGATACATCATTCCTCCGAAAGAGTGGCTGCAAAAGGTACGCGACATTTGTGACCAGCACGGGATCCTGTTGATTTTTGATGAAGTGCAGACCGGGTTCGGACGTACGGGAGAATGGTTTGCTGCTCAAACGTTCGGGGTGACCCCGGACATCATGGCGATCGCCAAAGGCATTGCATCAGGGATGCCGCTCAGTGCTACGGTGGCTTCAAAAGAATTGATGAGCCAGTGGCCGATGGGAACGCATGGAACGACGTTCGGCGGGAACCCGCTCGCCTGCTCAGCAGCACTAGCCACGCTTGACGTCATAGAAGATGAGAACCTGCTGCAAAACACAAGAACGCTGGGTGCTTACGCCGTGGATCGTCTGAAGGCATTGAGGGAAAAACACCGGGTCATCGGCGATATCCGCGGTGTCGGACTTATGATTGGTATTGAAATTGTAGATCCTGTGACCGGACAACCAGATGGGACAGGGATGATGCGTGTCCTTGATTTGTCCCTTGAAAAAGGGGTGTTGTTTTATCTTTGTGGAAAGCACCAGGAAGTCATCCGGATGATTCCTCCATTGGTGGTTTCTCGTGAGGAGATTGATCGGGGACTGGCTGTCTTTGAAGAAGCTGTTGAGGAGTATGAGAAAAGTTTAGCGGTCCGAGGTTAAGGTGCAAATCGCACCAAAGAGGTGTCGTATCGCGCCAAAGGGGCAGTGAATCGCGCCAAAGAGGCGTTGGATTTCGCCAAAGAGGCAGTGAATCGCGCCAAAGAGGCGTCGAATCGCGCCAAAGGGGCGTCGAACTGCGCCAAAAGGGTTGCGAACCGCGCAAAAGAGCCAGCTAATCGCACCAAGAAATCGATTGAGCTGTCCAACAAGATTATAAAGAAAAGCGCAGATCTCCTAAAACGAGGAGATCTGCGCTTTTTTTAATAGGTTAAACGCACCTAATTCGATAATTAAGTATTTATAAAAGATATATTTTTATTGAAAAACGATAAATGTGGAGGTATGATTGAAAAAGATATTAGGAAATGAGGTGCTTTTATGAAACGTGGATCGACTCTCTTTTTGAAGGTGGCGGTCATCTTGATTGGGCTGCCGGTTCTTGCGTTATGTATATTTTTTGTTCCTAAGTTTGCAGATTATACAGGCGTGCTGCTGTCTGATTTTCCAATCATTGAACCGGTCGTTTTCATTTATATGTATGTAACCGCTGTCCCTTTTTACATGGCGCTTTATCAAGCGTTTAAGCTTCTGAACTATATCGACAGGAATCAGGCATTCTCAGATTTATCGGTCAAAGCACTGAGGGTGGTCAAATTTTGTGCTATTACCATCAGCGTCCTTTACGTTATCCTGTTGCCGGTGATCTATACAGTCGCTGAAATTGATGATGCTCCGGGTCTGATTATGATCGGGATGGTCATCATCTTCGCTTCTACAGTCATTGCTGTTTTTGCTGCTGTCCTGGAGAGACTTTTGCAGGAAGCGATAACCATCAAATCTGAAAATGATCTAACGGTCTGAGGTGATCAACATGGCGATTATTATCAACATTGATGTAATGCTTGCGAAAAGGAAAATGAGCGTAACCGAGCTTTCGGAGAAGGTCGGAATTACGATGGCGAACCTCTCTATATTAAAAAATGGCAAGGCGAAGGCCGTCCGATTTTCAACCTTGGAGGCAATTTGTAAAGCGCTTGACTGTCAGCCCGGGGACATCTTGGAATATCAGGAAGACGAAGAGTAGGAGGGATCGGATGCGAGCAGTGAAACAACTCTTACATTTTGGTTGGCAGCAGGCCTGGTCCTGTTTGTTTCCTGTCGTTATTTTCGCTTCATTGGCAATCACCAAATGGGTGCCGCTGCCTTTTTTGCCGAGGTATGACTGGCTGCTGATCATCTGCCTGTTGATGCAGTGGTGGATGGTGCGGTCAGGGCTTGAAACACGGGATGAACTAAAAGTCATATCATTGTTTCACATCATCGGACTTGCACTGGAACTGTTCAAGGTTCATATGGGTTCCTGGTCTTATCCGGGAGAAGGATATTCAAAAGTTTTCGGCGTCCCCTTATACAGCGGGTTCATGTATGCGAGTGTGGCGAGTTATCTCTGCCAGGCCTGGAGAAGGCTTGAGGTGGAGCTCGTGCGTTGGCCATCTTCCTGGCTCGTCGTTCCTCTGGCATCTGCCATCTATTTGAATTTTTTCACCCACCATTTTTGGATCGACATCCGCTGGTGGTTATCAGCGCTCGTCATTCTCGTTTTTTGGAACGCGTGGGTCCGCTACGAGGTCAACGGCACACGATACCGGATGCCGCTCGCGCTTTCGTTCGTTCTGATCGGCTTCTTTATCTGGATCGCAGAAAATATCGCGACTTATTTCAGCGCGTGGGAATACCCGAATCAGGCGGATGCGTGGAGTCTTGTGCATTTAGGAAAAGTGAGTTCATGGCTGTTATTAGTGATTGTGAGTTTTCTTATTGTAGCGACTTTGAAGCGAGTAAAGAAAGGTTCTCTTGAGAGGGATGGACTCGGAGGAGAGGAAAGAAGCCCGAACGCACAAGTGTATTAGCTGGTCGAATTCCTGTTTGAGTTGGTTCATTCCTAAATGATGACATCAACCCAGCTTTTTTTCATACAATAGGGTGGGGTGAGTAAAATGGCGAGAGTGAAATATACGGATTCAGATGTAGCTTTGATGGCTCGGATGATGCGGGCAGAAGCTGTAGGGGAAGGGAAACAAGGGATGCTGTATGTCGGAAACGTTATTGTAAACCGTGCCGCAGCATCCTGCCTGGATTTCACAGATGTGAGGACCATCCGGGATGTCATCTATCAGGTCCAGGGAGGAAATTATTCTTTTGAAGCCGTACAGAAAGGGAATCTTTTTTATAACCGGGCGAGATCTACAGAGAAAAGACTAGCAGAAAAGAATCTGAGGTTCTGGAGGCAGCACCCGGCAAAGTATGCGTTATGGTATTTCAATCCAAATGCCACATGCCCTCCGACATGGTACGGACAGCAATTTACAGGGAGATATAAAAATCATTGCTATTATGAACCAGTAGCTGGAACATGTGCCAGTGTTTACGTTTAAGAAAGCTAACGTTCATAAGGATAGAGAGAAAGTTGAAAAGCGCAGTCCTGCACAGGGGTGCGCTTTTTCTGTGCCTCTTGAGTATTGGTAAGGGGTTTGAAATAATTGGATTCAGGTCCTTTATCTATCATGCTGAAAAGAAAGACAGGGGAAAAGAAGTTGATTACGAGTCGTTTATGAATGGTAACGCGCTCGATCTCACAAGGATATAAGTGTCTAGATATGAAAAAGTGGAATTTGTGAAGGAGTGGGTCTAATGGAATTTGAATTCAGGCCGATCAAGATGGAAGATGTGAGGCAGATTGATACATGGAATTACGATGGCTTTGTCGAAAAAGTGATGATGAAGCCTTATTTTGATTCCTATAAGCAAACAGGAGAATTACGAGGTCAAGGTGGATGTGAGGGATATGCCGCTTTTCTCGACGACGCCGTTGTTGGTCTGTTTGAATACCATGTGAACGGAGGCATCATGGAGATCGGATTAGCCTTGCGGCCAGATTTGATTGGAAATGGTTTAGGTGCAACCTATGTGAAGCAGGGCATAGCTTTTGGTATTCATCACTATGACCAGGACATGAATGAGGTACGGTTAGAGGTGGATGAACAAAATAAAGCAGCCATTCGTGTTTATGAAAAAATAGGGTTTAAGAAAGTCGGGAAGAAAGATCGTGATATTGAGATGCGAATGGTCTTATAAGATATTATAGATGAGGAAAAAGAGGATGAACGTAAGCCGCGTTCATCCTCTTTTTGATCGTGGGACCTCTCTAATTTTCCTGGCAATTGCATGAGGGCATTCCAGGCACTTCGCCGCTGGAAGGCTCCAATCTTTTCTGGTTGCACTGCTGCTCCAAGGTGTTCAACAATAATCCTTCCACAACTCTTGACTCTGGCGTCGCGTATTGAGGGTCGGCATAATTCTTTTCCTCGAGCGGGTCTGTCGTAAGGTTATAGAGTTCATATTGAGACGGAAAGGGTTCCGTTTTTGTTGTGGTCACACAGCAGGAGCATTGGATATCATCTTCTACCTCCATGGCCTTGCCTTTCTTCTGAAACGTATCACTACACCCAGGGTCACTCCAGAATTGGGGGTTGTCGTAATAGCGGGCGAACTTCCACGTTTCTTCCTCGTGATTCTTCCCGGTTTTCATTTTTGTAATGACGGCTTCAATGTGATTCGGCTGCACAACCGATTCATAAGGGACCCCGGCTGCAGTCGTCTGATTCAACCCTTTGGTAATGTCATCATCACTCATAAAATAGAGAGGTTCGTTGGCTCTGAAAAAATGAGACCTTCCTTTGATGAGAGGGGTCAAATCTCTTCCGACGAGGGGTTGGGCTTCAGTGTGGGAGCGGCTCAGTTTCTCCCGGAGTTGACCTGCATCCACCCCTGCAAGGCCAAGCATTGTAGGTAGAAGATCGACATGGCTCGTTAACATGTCTGTTTGCTCTGTTTGGGAGAAAAGTTTCTGGCTATGGATGATAAGCGGGACGTGAATCGATTCTTCATACATGTTATACCATTTTTGATGAAGACCGCCATGAGCTCCAAGCAACTCTCCGTGATCTGATGTGAAAATGACAATGGTATCTTCATAAAAGCAAGATTTCTGAAGAGCTCGAAAGACTCTGTGCATTTCTTCGTCCGCCTGCTTCTGCAGACTGTAGTAGAGCTTGCGATAAAAGGGCTGGTCGATGATCGGCTGTAATGCTTGTGGATACGTGATCCGATAACTTTCCTGAGCATCGGGTTTCGTGGAAAGCGATTCTTGATGGGTCGGTGCGGGCGGGATCTGGGGTAGGGTTGGGTCGATATGGAATTGGAATGCTGGTGAAAGAGCAGTCAGAACCCCGTAGAGTGCGATGTCATGAGGATTGACGAAAGAACACATGATGAACCATGGCGATTCTTTCTCACTGGACTGTTTCTCAAGATCCCGAATCAGCTCGATGGTTTCCGTAGCATAAACCTCATCACGCCCACTGGTCCCGAGAGCTGCCGAAGAGCCGGAGTTACGCGGGTTCGATCCGTGGGGTTCAGGTCCGATCCATCCGGAAAATCCGAAGCGGCCCAACCGGTCTGCATCCTCGTACATTTTCTCCTTTTGTTCATTCGGTACTCCTGTGTTCGGGTTATAGCTTGGAAAGGCATTTTTGGTCCCGGGTACTAAGATGTCCTCATCTGAGGCGTGCCATTTTCCTTTCCAATACGTCTGATAACCAGCCGCAAGGAAATAATCACCAATGGTCGGTACCGTGTTTGGGTCGAGCCAGAAAACATCCGGATCGAACGGTCCTTTCGCTACCCCGGTGGTCTGCGTTACCCCGTGAAGCGAAGGGTATTGGCCGGTGTAAAGTGTAGCCCGACTGGGAGAACAGGCGGTACTTCCGGCATAATGACTCAAAAACTCCATCCCATTTTTACGTAATAGGTTCTGGGTCACTAAATTTTCTTTCCGCCATTCCCTCAATTCCTTTGTTTCGTACACAGATGGATACCTTTCCTGGTCGACCATCAAAACAAGGATGTTCGGCCGCTTCTTTTTCTCCAAATGACTCACCCTTTCTTCCGTGTTCCTTGCATATGTTAAATATATGTGGCTGCATCTATTTTATTTGGTGGAAGCAGGAAGCTCGTTTCAGAATATCGCAATTCTATATAAAGTCCTTTAACGTCTGCTTACAAAAATGAGACATAAAAAAGAGCGTAACTGTGTAAAGTTACGCTCGGTGACTCGCCCACTGATGGCTGGGTGCGATGCACACCTTATTTCTGCCGGTTTGTTTAGCATCATAAAGAGCATGGTCGGCCTCTTTGATCAACAATTTCGGCTTACTGGTCGTTTCATTGTAGCAGGCGAGTCCGATGGATACTGTTATGTGAATCATTTGGCCTGTAGTTAAGAGGAAAGAATGGTTTTCGACCTTTTCTCTAATTCTTTCACTGATTTCATTGGCCCGGTCTATCGGACAATCCAGAAGAATGACTGTGAACTCTTCTCCACCGTTCCGACTGACAATATCGAAGGATCGAACGGTGTTTTTCAGAATCCGGCTCAGTTCTATCAACACTTGATCGCCTTCTTTGTGACCATAGGTATCATTCACTTTTTTAAAATGATCGATATCGATGTACAAGAGTGATAGTTTTTCTTCCTTATGTACCGCCTGCGAAGCGATCTCGTTGAAAGATTGGTCGAATTTGCGGACGTTGTTCAATCCGGTCAAACCATCCGTGGCTGCTTCTGCTTTGTATTTATTCAATAGATTTTGGCTTCTACGAACAAATTCCACGACATAGAAAGAGACGAATCCTGCCGTATAAGAGATAATCCAAAAAGAAGGGATCAGAACCAATAAGGTGGTTGTGTTCTGTAATAGATAGACGACCATGCCTGTGAAAATGACATTCGAAGCGGTTAACGTGAGCAGAATCTTGATGCGCTTCGTCAAATTCAGTCTCGTAATGGTCAATGTAATGAGTGTAATGGAAGTGATCATTAATAGAGCAAGCAGTGATGATGTATTGAATCCGATAAGAAAACGGCCGACGACGACGAGGCACATGGCGGCAATCCCAGGGAAGGTCCCTCCGTAATAAGCGACGAGAATGACCGGGATATGACGTAAGTCAACAATGGTGCTGTCGAAGCGCATGCTGTACTGCATAAGGACATTGCTCAAGACTCCCGCCAGAATCCCTGAAACCATTTTGTTCCGGAATGTGGAAGACCGGCTGAGGGGAGCGGCCTGGGTCGTTTGGGTATAAATGAATAATGATGCGATCAAAAGGGCTAAGTTGGATATTAATTCTTTTAAAATCAATGGAATCACCTATGTATGTAAAGAATTTTCCCCGTATGTGAAGTTATATGGTTTATCTTCACACGAATATTCCGAGAAAGGAGTGGGTTGTTTGGTACAGCCTGTGTAGTATTATATACTTTTCTTATAAAGGAAGAAAATAGAAAACTCAAAAAAGCTGCGTTCGGTGTAAAAGATTCCAAGAACGTTTGCATTACCGCAGGAGGAGGGGACAGGATGAAACATCCATCGAATATAGACGAATGCCCAAAATGTGGGGGAAGGGAATTAGGGAGAGGAAAGCAGAACGGATATGCTGTCATGCTTCCCGTTAATAAAGCCATGTCTTTTGGTTCTGAAGTGGAATACATCATCTGCACAAGCTGCGGGTATATCATCGAAAGCTATGTGAAAAAGCCGGAGAAGTTTAAAGGGACAATAGAATAGACATGCAAGTGAAGGGCGAGTTGGAGTCTATCAACAATGAACAGGGGAGGAGTTTTCTATCTTTTTGTTTAATATATCCTGTGAGGGAATAAAAGGATTATAGACTTGTATGGAGTGAGTACTTATGTCAATCAACCAGGTAAACGACTGGCCCTGGTCAGATATTCTTATCGTGCTGGGGTTCTTATTGTTTCTATTCTTGATCCGTTTGGGATTGAGCTTATTGATCAACCGGGTATTCCGGGACAGGGGAAGTATCCAGAGAGCAGCCTTTTCTTTAATCAATTGGGTTGTGTTCAATGGCCTGCTTTTATTCGTGATTTTCTATTTCTCTGATTCCGCCTGGCTTTTATTTCCGCTATTCACGATCGGCCAAGTAGAGATTACATTATTTCTGATCATTATTGCTGTACTGATCATTACTTTTGCCTACAGGCTGTCAAAAGTTCTGAATGAACATCTGCTGCCATTTTTCTTTGAGCGTCATCATTTGGATAAGGGGATTCAGTTCACGATGGAGCGGATTGTCCATTATGTCATTATGGTCGTCGCGGTATTGGTCAGTTTGACGACAGTCGGCATCGATTTGAGTGCCCTGACTGTTTTTGCCGGGGTTTTAGGAGTGGGGATCGGTTTCGGAATGCAGAACATCGCCTCTAACTTCATATCCGGATTGATCCTCCTCTTTGAACGACCGATAAAAGTCGGGGATCGAGTACTTATTGATGATGTCATCGGTGATGTTGAAAAAATCAGCATGCGGGCGACGGTCGTCCGTACGCTTGAGAATGAGCACATCATCATCCCGAATTCTTATTTTTTAGAAGAAAAAGTAGTGAACCGTTCGTTTTCGGATCCGAGGCTTCGTTTGACGATTCCCATCGGGGTCGCCTATGGAACAGATGTGCAAAAGGTGAAAAGAATCCTTCTTGTGGTTGCCGAATTAGCGAGACAGGAGCACTCCTTCGTCCTTGAGTCACCAGCGCCTTACGTGAATTTTAAGGGCTTCGGTGATTCGTCTTTGGACTTTGAATTGTTTCTCTGGATTTCCGATCCGAAAGAAGTCATCCGGATGAAAAGTGAGCTGAACTTCTCCATTTATGAACAACTGAATGAAAACGGGATTGAAATTCCTTTTCCTCAAAGAGATCTGCACATCAAGTCTGCGCCTCCATCTTTACTAAAAGGGCAAGAAGAGGACTCTTGAGAGGTTCGTGAGTTTAAGCATAAGTCTTCATGAAGGCTTATGCTTTTTTCCTGGGTCTATAAATGTAAAGCTCAGTGGTCATGAAAACAGCGGGACCCTGCCCCTCTCACTTTACTATCTGTACCTTTGATCACTCTTTTTGTCCCTTCTATTCATAAACAGATCCCTCTTCCGCCCTGGACTCCTAGAATAAGAGTATCAGTGAGAAGGAGGGAATGAAATTGAAGAAAAGCTACATTTTTAGTTTATTATTATTAGGGACAGTGCTTATGATGTTAAGTAACGGGAAATATCTGATTGCCATAGCTGCCTGGGTGTTTCCGGTCGCTTTAATGGTTGCCGTAAAGGATCTTCGGGGGCGGTGGGCATGGATTCTGCTGACGTTGATCATGGCCCTTGGGAATCAGTTGAGTTTTCATCATATGCTTCCGGAATTGGAGATTCCCCTGTTTGGTTATATACCTGCACTGGCGGGGGCTTTGTATGCTGTGCCATTCGTTTTGCAGAAACTTTGTTACCGGGTCACGCCATCTTTTCTGGTTACCTTGATTTTCCCGAGCTCTTACGCACTATTAGACTATGTAAATGTGTATTTGAACCCGTTTGGTACGTTTGGTGTTCTTGGGTATTCGCAGGCTCAATTCCTGCCAATGGCGCAGGTGGCCTCGCTCATTGGAGTGACGGGGATCACATTTGTCATTACATGGGTGGCTGCCATCGTGTACTGGCTGATCCTTGATCGGCCGAAAGTACACAAAAAAAGAGTCGCTTTGGCAACGATCATGATTCTTTTACTCACCATCGTATGGGGCAGCTTAAGAATCAATGATTCAGCGGGTCATGAAACGGTTCTCGTGTCAGGCATTCATACGTTGGACCGGAACAATACAGAAGTTTTGGAAATCTTCAATTTGAGAAATAAAGATTTGAATGATTTTACCGAGAAAACTGAAAAACAACTAGAAATCCTCATGAAGCGCACCACGGAAGAAGCGGAAGCGGGTGCGAAAATCATTCACCATTCAGAAGGAACCGCCGTGATGGATGAATCTCAGCGAACCTCTTACTTAAGACGTTTGCAAGGCATAGCTGAACAGTATGATGTGTACATCATTACGGTTCCGTATGTGTTTACAGAGGCCGACAAAAAGAATGAGAATGTCCTGTATGTCTTGGATCCGAACGGAGAGATTGTATTAGAGCACTATAAATATGGCGGAAATTTTATTGAACAGACGGTAACGAAGGGCGAGGAGATCCATGCTGTTGATACGCCTTATGGCCGTTTAACGGGAATCATCTGCTGGGATAAAGACTTTCCGTCCGTAGTCAACCAAGTGGGGGAAAAAGACATCGACCACTTATTCATCCCTTCTGCAGATTGGGAAGAAATCTCTCCCTATCATACGATCGTGGGGAATTTCCGAGGCATTGAAAATGGGGCAAACACCGTTACCCAAACGGTAAACGGTATGTCCATGATGACCGATTATACAGGTCAGACATTGGCGAAGATGAATCATTTCACAACCGACCACTGGGTGATGCGTGGACATATGCCTGTCCGGGGAACGAACACGTTTTATACGAGTATAGGAAAGTATTTTGGTGGATGGGTCGTCGGTGTGTTTATAGGTCTTCTATTGTTCTTCTTTAAAAAAAGACGCCATAGGTAAAGGAGTAGTTATGAAAATCGGATTAGTTTGTGAGGATAGGATTCGAGAAGACGTTGCTGCAAGAGTGCAGGAACTGGGGATTGAGTTATATGCAAACGCTGATATGTACCTTGTACAAGAAGGATTGCACCAGGGATTGCTCCCGTGTATCGTTTTTCACCCCGACAACCTCAACGGATTGGTAGAGTTCCTCCACCATTATGCCGGGAGATCCGTGACCTCTAAGGTGACAGGAATGTTGAATGATGCGTATTACATTCTTCCCCATGAGGAAATTTTATATTTTGAAGCGCTGGATGCCATGGTTCTCTGTCATACTTCTGATGAAACATACCAGCTGAAAGAACGATTGTTTCAACTGGAAAGCCGTTTGCCACGAGACCAATTTGTCAGAGTGAGCCGATCCTTTATCGTTCACATCAATGCGGTGACGAAGGTCATCCCATGGTTCAACAGGCGACTCTTATTAACATTTGCGGGGTCAAAAAAAGAAGTGGAAGTTTCCAAGAGTTACGTCAAATCTTTTAAAGCGTTTTTAGGAATGAGGTGAGTGAGCTTGCGTAAATATTTCTTTGAAGCCCTGATTTTATCTGTATGTATCGGTGTGATGATTCGGGCATCCTTACTTCTTGTGACCGGGCAGCCGTTGTTTTCCAATGGATTCAGTTATTTGATCAGCATTCTCATCGCTGTAGTATCTTGTTCCATAACGTTTTTTATTCATTTTAAAGTATTAGTGAACAGCCGCTATACGCTAAGAGTGAAGTATATGGTTTCATCAGTATTGATTTTATTTGTTTATCTTTTGGGTAACTTGATGTTTGGAGGGTTATCGATTGTTTCTGAGGTGGCTTTCTATGTTTATGCCGTCATTATTTTATTGTTATCCTTCCCGCTCATTTTTCATGTGAATAAAAAAATTCAAAATTACGATCAATACTTACAACTGAAGCAGTCTAAAAACAGCAATTCTTTATAGTCAGGTTTATTCTGCAAGCCATTATAAAATGGGAGTCATGCCAAGAATCACAGGAAGTTCAAGACCGCTTGATGGAGCATACCTGCGATGTTTCCTCCTATACTCTAAACCCAACGAAGAATAAAATGAACGTCTCTACGAACACTATGAAAAAAGGGTGGAAAATTAGTGAAAACAGCGATTATTGGAGCGGGACTTGCCGGTCTTTCGTGTGCATTGACATTAGAAAAACACGGGCATAGCGCCGATATATTTGAGCAAGGGAAGGAAATAGGCTTACGTTATGATATTGCGGAATTAATGACGCCTATTCTTCATGCACCCATCAACGACTCGGTGAAATTCTTTTCTGAAACCTATGATATCCACTTCAAGCCGGCCAGTAATGTGCAGAAGATCTATGTCCACTCCGAAAATGAATCGGCCTATGTAGAAGGGAAAATCGGTTTCATCAATATGCGGGGGAGATACAAGGATTCTTATGAGAAACAATTAGCCCAACAGCTGGTGCATAGCGAAATCCACTATGACAGCCATGCGGTTTATGAAAACATCTCCAAAGAATATACCCATGTCATCGTAGCCACCGGCGACCCACAGGATACGCAGCAGATCCAGCCTTATGACATAGCCCTCCCTTCAGCATTTGCCGGTGCTACTGTAAAAGGTGATTTTGTCCGTAATGAGGTACATACCTGGTTTAATAACGATTTCGCTCCAAAAGGTATGGGCTATTTGATCCCTCACTCCAAAACAGAAGCAACGCTTGTGATTGTCTATCCACAATATAAAGACGAGTGGCTGGAGAAAAGAAATGAGTTCTGGGAAGCCATGGTGAAGGAAGCCTCCCGTACCCTGAAACAGGAATTAATCATCGAACATGAATTTACGATCTCCGATTACATTGTAGGGAAATGCCATTATCCAAGAATCGGAAACACGTTTTTTGTCGGTAACTGTCTCGGGGCCATTACTCCATTCTTAGGATTCGGGCAGACGGGATCTATTCTTAGTGGTATTTATGCAGCTCTCGACATATGCGGGCAAGGAGATTATGAAAAGTTATGCAAACCGCTCTTGAAGGATTATGATCAATCCCTTGTACTCCGCAGAGGAATTGAGCGGTTAAGCAACCATCAACTGGATTTAGTTACGAAGTCGCTTCACAATCCTGTGGTAAGGAAGATTATCACTCAGCCGAACCTGGGTGTTCTGAAAGGACTCAGCCACTTGTTGAAGCCCTTTACTTCAAAATAAACGGGTGATAGTACGATAGAGGGCGGTTATTCCATATAGAATAACCGCCCTCTTTATTTTAAGAGGAAGCAAAAAGGTATGGAAAAAATAGATGTGAGGTGTAAATAATCTGAAACGGTTTACTTACAAGATCGTATACAAAGGAGAGTTTCGTAAAGCGGTGAAGTGTTTTTGTAAGGTTGTAAAGGGGAGGGATGAGAATGAAAGCAGTGGAAGTTTTGTTACTTGTCATCGCCATGGCTGGCGTTTGTACATACTTGTTTGTTCAAGCGGACTATTTCATTTACATAGCATTAGTTGGAGGAATCAGCTATTCAGTATTACATCTCATTAGAACATATGATAAGAAAAGAGGAGCTGTATTAGGTAATCCAGATGCTGAATACTATAATACTTTTGATATTGATCATGATGACGATTCTATTGGGGGCAGCTTCATGGATGATCGTGATCAATAAGCTATAGGCTGAGTAATGGCGAGCAGGTAATGTACTTAATGTAATCTGAAAAAATGCGACAAATGGGGTTTTTAAATGAGGGATGAAAAACCTGAAACAGCAAGGGAAAGATTAAGGCAGGAGGAATCTAAAAGAGATCCTTCAGGAAGTATTCATGGCGGAGGCCTTCCTGACTTAGTCGGGAACTTAGGGTGGAAAGGTACAGGAATCATTATTCTTGTACTGATCGTAGGCTTTATAATCTATGCCGTCTTCCTATGAAGACGTAGAGGTGGTTTAATGGTCAATTATTTAAAATTCTTCTTATTTATGATTGTCGGCCTTTCATTATGGCAGATGCTTTTTACATCATTTAACCCGGTAGAGATCCTGGCTTTCTCTTTTTTCACAACTTTTTTCAAATGGTTGTTTGAGGCGACTTGGGATCGAAAGACAGATAGAGATTAATCCAACTGAAATCCAGCTAACGCGGGAAATTATTGATCTTCTTAAGAATCGTGTGTTTCTCTTCTATATTGAATACTGAAGTTGCTATACTTGAGGCAAGTTCATTTAAGAAAGGGAGAGTCAGATGACAAGACAAACGATTGGTTTCATCGGCGCAGGTGTAATGGGGAAGAGCATGGTACGCAATTTGATGAAGGCTGGGTATGATTTAAATGTGTTTACCCGTACGAAAGAAAAGGCGGACGACTTGTTAGCGGAAGGAGCGAACTGGAAGGAAAGTGTGGCTGCTCTGTCTGAGCACTCCGATATAATCATTACGATTGTCGGGTATCCGAGCGATGTGGAAGAAGTGTATTTCGGTGGAGAAGGGATTTTAGAGAATGCGAAGCCTGGTTCCTTCGTGATCGATATGACAACGTCCTCTCCTGATTTGGCACAGAAGATTGTTGGAAAAGCGGAAGCGGCTGGTATTTATGCGTATGATGCCCCTGTATCCGGCGGGGATGTCGGAGCAAAAAACGGAAAGCTCACGATTATGGTCGGCGGCAGTAAGGAGCATTTTGACGAAATCCTTCCTGTATTTCAAGCGATGGGCGAAAATATCGTCCTTCAAGGCGAAGCGGGGGCAGGCCAGCATACGAAAATGAGCAACCAAATCGCGATTGCATCCGGCATGATGGGTGTTTGTGAAGCCATTACATATGCAGAAAAAGCCGGTCTTGATCCAAGGAAAGTGTTGAGCAGTATAGCTTTCGGTGCCGCTGGAAGCTGGTCATTATCTAATCTCGGACCAAGGATGATAGATGGGGACTTTGATCCAGGCTTTTATGTGAAGCATTTTATTAAAGACATGAAGATCGCTATTGAATCTGCGGAGAACATGCAGATTCCCGTCCCTGGATTGAAACTTGCGAAGCAGTTGTATGAGGAACTGAGTGAAGCAGGTGGAGATAATAATGGGACGCAGGCATTGTATAAGTACTATCAAATGATGACACCTGTTTCCTAGAAAGAATGAATGAAAAGAATGGTTACCTTAGAGAGAAAGCGACCGGAAGCGGTCGCTTTATTTTTTGTATTGAAGGATTTTCAGGATAGACTCGTAACAGGCATTCCGGTAATAGTCATGCAGTTGATCGTCATCTCTCATCAGCCATTGAATCAAGCTTCCGTCAATCATACAGCGGATGCTTATCGCTGTTTGCTCCACATCATCAACTTCAAAAATTTCTTCTTCCCGTCCTTGATGGATGATCTCCCTGCCGATGGACCAGCAGTTTTCGTAGAATTTTTGGTTGATCTCTTTATAAGATTCGTTATTTTTCACTTGAGATAAAAAGTCCAGGTACACGCGGTAGAAATTTTTATTTTCTTCTGGACTGATGAACACGCGGTCTATGTAAGCTTCAAGTTTACCAATTGCCGTTTCCTGTTCACCAACGGATGCGGCTTCTTTTTCATAGATGCGTGTTGTGATCCATTCAAACAATTGCGTGAAAACATCGGATTTATTTTTAAAGTAGTAATTCGTGACCCCTTTGCTGACATCGGCATAATCGGCGATATCCTGTAGGGTGACGGATTCATAGCCTTTTTCGGTTGCGGCTTGGAAGGCAGCTTTTAATATCTGTTTGCGTCTCTGTTCTGCTTTTTTTGCCATTTTCTAATCTAACCTCCATTGGATGCTCTGTTTATTATACAAGAAAAAGAGAGGATATTCGAATCTTTTATACTGACTGGTCAAAATAAATTGACCAGTCAGTATAAAATAGTCTATGATAGATTTATATACTAGTAAATGAGGAAGAAGAAAGGGGAAATGATCGGATGACAAAAGAATTCCATGCACTTGTCGTGAACAAAACAGAGGAAGATTTTTCAGTGAATGTGGAATCGTTGACTTTGGAAGATCTGCCGGAAGGGGATGTGACGATTCAAGTCCACTATTCCAGCGTCAACTATAAAGATGGATTGGCAAGTATTCCGAACGGCAAAATCGTTCAGTCCTATCCTTTCGTACCGGGCATCGACCTTGCCGGGACCGTCGTTTCGTCCGATGATGACCGCTATCAAGAGGGAGACGAAGTGGTTGTGACAAGCTATGAATTGGGCGTTTCCCACTATGGTGGTTACAGTGAATATGCACGTGTCCCTGGCGATTGGGTCGTCCCTTTGCCGGAGAATATGACGTTGAAAGAAGCGATGGCTTTCGGTACAGCAGGCTTCACAGCAGCGCTATCTGTCCACCGTCTTGAAGAAAGCGGCATAACGCCGGAAGACGGAACGATTCTTGTGACCGGAGCTACCGGTGGTGTCGGCAGTATGGCTGTTTCGATGCTCGCTAAACGTGGATACCATGTGACGGCTAGTACAGGAAAAGAATCGGAACATGAATATCTGAAAACGTTAGGCGCAGAAGAAATCATTTCCCGGGAAGAAGTGACCCCTGAGAAGATCCGCCCGATCGGTAAGCAGAAGTGGGCTGGTGTAGTCGATCCCGTGGGAGGAAAAACACTGGCATCTGTGCTGAGCAATACGAAATATGGTGGTGCCGTTGCTGTAAGTGGTTTGACTGCCGGAGTGGAAGTGCCGACAACGGTGTTCCCTTTCATCCTTAGAGGAGTGAATCTGCTCGGCATTGATTCCGTTTACTGTCCGAAAGACTTGAGAGAGAAATTATGGACGCGTATGGCTACGGACTTGAAGCCGGATGATTTAGGAGAAATCGAAAAGGAAGTTTCTCTAAAAGAACTTCCTGATACGTTGTCTGATATTTTACAAGGAAAAGTAAGAGGAAGAACGGTAGTGAACATCCTTTCCTAAAAGGGTGTGCCCGTCCCCTTTTTAACTTAGAATCAAACCATGTGGAAAGCGTAACCTTTAAAAAGGTTGCGCTTTTTTCATACATCTTGAGTATTTTGAAAGCGTTTGAAATAATTGAGAGGTACATAACTAAATTGATGACTTATTGATGAAAGGGTGCTTATCTATGAATTCTCAACAGAACAGTGAAGCATTGTCCAACAAAGAACGAGCGGTATCATTTTTGGTGCAAGTGGCAGGTGGAGAGGTACGGGAAGCGTATGAAAGGTATGTCCGTTCTGATTTTTCCCATCACAACCCTTATTTCCGTGGAGATAAAGATTCTCTGATGAGCGCAATGGAAGAGGACGCCGCCAAAAATCCTCATAAGACGCTTGATCTCCATCGTGCGATTGAAGAAAAAGATATGGTCGTCGTTCATTCTCATATTAAACAACAGCAGGATGATACGGGAGTAGCCGTAGTCCATATCATGCGCTTTGAAGCAGGGAAAATCGTAGAGTTGTGGGATATCGGTCAGCCGCTTCCGGAGGACTCACCGAATAATAATGGTGCTTTTTAGCCTCAGAGCTCATTGGAATGGAATGTAATTCAAGGACTGATCCGCAGAAGTGAAGGTGGAACAAATGGAAAAATTACAATGGATCGATCATGAGCTGAAAGTGAAACATGCATCAGAAGAAGTATCTTTGCTCCCAAAAGAATATCAATTGCTGCAGTATTTATGGGAGCGGCCGTTTCAAGTGTTCTCAAGAGAGGATCTTCTTGATGCGGTGTGGTCGATGGAAAATCCCACAGACCGCACCGTGGATGACCATATCTATCGGATCCGGAAAAAGCTGACACCGCTCGCTTCTATCTTGAACATTGCTACAGTAAGGGGGAAAGGGTACCTGCTAAAAGTGGATGAGGAGGTCCACCAAAGTCCCCTCACGCAAGACCATGAAGTTGCCTCCAGTGCGAAAGTGCTCTTTCACAAGTACCACCTCTACGGGCAGGGAAAAGCATTGAAGGTGCTGGAGGAAAATCAGGATATCTTCGGTTTTGAACTGGATGTTGAAAACCAGTGTTACCTCCACTTCATGAAGGGTGATTTCCGGTGGTTTCTGAGGGATGAACGTTCGTTTTGGGATTGCTGTTATTATTTGCTGCATATCTATTCGTACATTCAACCCGATCAAGAGAAAAGTCTGGATTATTTCACAAGGGCATTAGAGGAAGAGAAACTCCCCGAATCTCACAGGACAGAAATACGATGGTTGAACCGGTTGAGTCTAATGATCTTTACCAAAAGGATTCAGGAAGCAGAACACCAGCTCAGCGCTTCAAAGGATGAAATCGAACATCGAGGACGGCAGAATATGTATCCTTTCCTTCTATTAACCGAACTTTATCTAGTATTCTTAAAGAACGAAAAATCGGCGATAGAGGAAAAGATGAAGGAAGTGAGGGAGATGCTGGAGAAGTATCCTTACTCTCGGGAACAAGCAACGTTTGTCATTTTAAAAGGAGTCCTATGCTTTTGCAAGCAGGAAGAAACCGAAGCAGATCGTTTCTTTCAAAAAGGATTCAAGTTATTCAAGGAAGCGAAGTATATCCCGGGTTTACTGATCAGCTTGAACGTCATCCTCTTTTTCATCAAAGAATTCCGGGCAGAGAGCCGTTTACTTTTTACATACCAAGAGATGTGGCAGGAACTTGCTGCTGAATACCGATTTTCTGAGTTGAAGACGCGCATTGAATACCAATTGGATGTTCACTTGAGAAAAAATAATAATCTCTGATATTCTTCTGATATTTCTCCGTTATCCTTTTTGCAAGAACGACGGGGAGGTAGGAAAGATGAAACAGAAACAATCCATTTGGAAAAACAGGAACTTTGTTACGTTTTTTTCAGCGAATGCCCTTTCTAATTTGGGAAATTGGTTTGACTTTGTAGCGGTATTGATTTTATTTCGATATACGTGGCAGGCCGATCCTTTGCTGATTGCTTTGATCCCAGTGATGTACGCCGTTCCCAGTATATTGCTCGGACAGTTCGCTGGTGTTTTTGCCGATCGTCGGGATAAGCTGAAAATCCTGGTCTATTCCGATTGGATCCGAGGGGTACTGACATTGGTGCTCGTTTTCACTCCTTACCCATACCTTGCCCTTGCCTTGATTTTCCTAAGGAATACGGCGGGGGCCATCAGTTTACCTGCCCAGCAGGGACTGGTGAGAAGGATCGTGGATGAAGAGGCCATCATGAAGGCGGTAACGATAAACGGAAGCCTGTTTCAACTCGTGAAAGTGGTAGGGCCGTTAATTGGTGGATCCTTGACTGCCGCTTTCTCACCATCTTTTTCAATCGCGATCAATGGTGCTTCTTTTCTTCTTTCAGGATTCATTCTTCTGTTCATTCGTCCCAATAAAGAGGAGGCAAAGGAACAGACAGAATTTCCAGGGGGAAACGTTGGATTCTGGACATCGTGGAAAGAAGGCTGGAGCTATGTGTTGACCAGCCGGATTCTGACCGCCAGCCTTTTATACGGCATCGTCACTACTTTGACCATTCAGATGATTGATGCCCAGTTTGTTACATTATTCAGTGAAGTGTTTCCTGAAAAATCAGAGCTCACCGGCTGGGTTATTTCAGCCATCGGGATTGGGTCGCTTCTCGTAGTCCTCGGTTTGAATCGATTGGATGAAATTAAGAAATACGGATGGTTTTTCGGCTCAGGAAGCCTTCTCATCGGTATCATGACCGGGGGTTTCGGCTTTTTGAACACCTCTACCATTCTATTTGTAGTCATCGGTCTGGGTCTCCTGGGGGGAATCGGCAATGGCCTCGCCTTTACTGCCGTTAATTATCTGATTCAAAAAGAGCCTCCAAAAGAAGCGATTGGGAGGGTATCCGGCATTGTAGACTCTACCTTGAGTTTGTTGTTCATCATCGGCCCGCTTCTGGGCGGCCTGCTCATTCATCAGTTTGGTGTAATGTCGGCATTTAAAACCATCGGCATAGGTTTGATCGGTATTGGTTTCGTAGGGATTGTCTTCCAAAATCTCATTTGGAAGCGGGCGAGCCCCGAAGCGGATGAACAGGCAAAGAGCCAGGAGGTTCAAGCGAATTCCAATGCTTAATTTACAGATGGAGGGATTTTCCTAACTGGAAACTCCCTCTTTTTTATCAAAGAGTATTGTCTTAGACAGAATCGTTTGAAATAATTAAGTGGAACAGCAAGGCTTGTCAGAGAGTTCGTCTTAAAAAAATGATCGCATGGTGAATTTTGAAAGGGGATACATAACCTTGAATACAAAATACTTAGACTTACTGGCTCAAAAATACGACAGCGAAGAAAAAGTGGTCACCGAAATTATCAATTTGAAAGCGATCCTGAACCTGCCAAAAGGAACCGAGCATTTCGTCAGTGATCTTCATGGGGAATATCAGGCGTTCCAACATGTGCTGAGGAATGGCTCTGGGAGGGTCAAAGAGAAAATCCGGGATCTTTTTGAAGAGGAAATGTCTGGTAGGGAACTGGACGAATTCGCGACCCTCGTGTTTTATCCGGAAGAAAAAATCAAGCTGATCAAAAATGGTTTTGATAATAACGAGGATTTGGAAGTGTGGTACACACACACCATTGACCGGATGATCAAGCTCATTTCCTATGCTTCTTCCAAGTACACGCGTTCCAAGCTGCGTAAAGCCTTACCGACGCAATTCGTTTATATCATAGAAGAACTGCTCTACAAGACGGATGACATTACTAATAAAGAATCGTACTATAAGAAAATCGTTCAACAGGTCATTTCCCTCGGCCAGGCGGACAAGCTGATCAGTGGTCTTGCTTATGCTACACAAAAGCTGGTAGTGGACCACCTTCATGTTGTCGGCGATATTTACGACCGGGGACCGGAGCCGGATAAAATCATGGAAACACTCATCCATTATCCGTCCGTTGATATCCAGTGGGGCAACCATGATGTGTTATGGATCGGTGCTTTTGCCGGGTCGAAAGTGTGTCTAGCGAACATTCTTCGCATCTGCGCCCGCTATAACAATTTGGAAATCATTGAAGATGCGTATGGCATCAACTTAAGACCGCTGCTCAACCTTGCCGAGAAATATTATGGCGATCATGCGGCGTTCAGACCTAAGATTCATACCGATGACAAACCGTCGGACCATGAGCAGCTGCAGATTACAAAAATGCATCAGGCCATCGCGATGATCCAGTTCAAACTGGAGAGTTCGATTATTAAAAGGCGCCCGTATTTCAACATGTCTGAGCGTCTGCTGCTTGAAAAAGTGGATTATGACCGGGAGGAAATCACCCTCCACGGGAACACGTATCCACTTGTGAATCCTTGTTTTTCAACGATTGATCCAGAAGATCCGAACCGCCTCCTGGAGGAAGAAGAACAGGTCATCGAGAAGCTGTTGTTTTCCATCCAGCATTCGGAGAAGCTTGCCAGGCACATGAAGTTCCTTATGAAAAAGGGCAGCCTGTATCTTAAATACAACGGAAACCTATTGATTCACGGGTGTATCCCGGTCGATGAAGAAGGAAATATGGAGAAGATGACGATCGAAGACAAGTCCTATGCCGGACGTGAGCTGCTTGATATTTTTGAGCATTATTTACGCTATTCGTTTGCGAATCCAAAAGAGACGGATGACCTCGCGACCGATATGGTCTGGTATTTATGGACGGGGCAGTACTCATCCCTGTTCGGAAAAAGAGAAATGACGACATTCGAGCGCTACTTCATCTCTGATAAATCCACTCACAAAGAGAGGAAAAATCCTTACTATTATCTGCGGGAAGATGAGGAGGTCTGCCGGAAGATTCTTGCTGAATTCGATTTGAATCCAGACCAGGGCCATATCATCAACGGCCACACGCCTGTCAAAGAGATTGAAGGGGAAGATCCGATCAAAGCCGGCGGGAAGATGGTCGTCATCGATGGAGGTTTTTCGAAAGCCTATCAATCGACAACAGGAATTGCCGGGTACACCTTATTGTACAACTCTTTCGGCATGCAGCTTGTCGCCCATAAACGCTTCAACTCGAAGGAAGAAGTGCTGCGGGATGGAACCGATGTATTGTCTGTGAAGCGGTTGGTAGATAAAGAGCTTGAGAGAAAGAAAGTCTTGGAGACGAATGTGGGAGAAGAACTGCTGCAGGAGATCTATATTTTAAATAGTCTGATGGAATATAAGTACATGAAGTAAGACGATGGAAAAGGACGATGGCTCATGGGGAGCCATCGTCCTTTTTAGGTTTTCATCTGTGTCCATGAGGGGTTTCCCTGACGGACGATTTTAGTAGTGGTTTACCACTTAATGCTGCAGCCGACAATGATCAAGAGAATGAACAATACCACGATCAAAACAAAATTGTTTCGACGTGGACGGCAGTGATACATTGGAGCAACGGGCATGTGAGGCATATTTGCACCCATATATGGTGCGTTCACGTTTGCACCCATCGTGTACGGAGCATTAACATTTTCCATGTGAAAACATCCCTTTCGTTTTGTTTCTTTGTCACTATATTGTACTCGCCTAACAGAAAGTTGAGCCCGTCAACCTTAAAAATGGGTGCATGTCACGAGTACACAAAACAGGGAATTTTAATACTTGGGCCTGTAGGTCAGCTCATACAGGTACTGTCTGAAAGAAACGGAACTCTTGTTGTGGTGGACGATGAACGGTCTCGTTTTATGAATGGTACGTCCGGTGGAGAATCTGGCTAATGGTCGGAAAGATGGGCGGGTGATCAAGCTCGTCAAATAAGCCGATTGCTGACTGTCTTCCTTCCTTTTCGTATTCAGACCTTCGATCATCTTTTCTTCTGTTCGGATACTGAACCCATGCCCGAAAAACTCGTTATTTCCGATCGCAATCGCGTTGACCCCCCGAAACCATGGAGTGGTCGGGTTCACATCAGGATTGTTGAAATAAACGACATCCCCCGGAATATAATGATTGATAAAATTTGAAGACAAACCGAGATCATCGTCGGTATGCCAGCTGTATAAATAGAGGTTTGGAAAAAGCGTGTTGAAGGATGAGTCACCCATCGTTTTCAGGAGGCCGTGGTAAAAGTTGATGACACAGGCTGTTGCGCACTCGAATTTGTACAAGGTGCTATTTTTGAATATATCCCGGATGGCGCCAGCGGGGGTGACCTGCCGACGCAATAAGAACCCGCCAGCTCTGGTCAGCTGCCAATAATCAGGATTGCAGCGGGCTGTCCGGAAAGTGGCAAAGGTTGACTCTCCTCCGTCCATCTCTTTTGCACTGGCAATGATATTTTTTCTACTTCTCACCTCAAATAAAAGCTCCTTTTCTGAAGAAAAAGAGTAGATGTTTGGAGTCTTCTGTAATGCTTTTATAATAGTCGTCTCGATTTGATCTGGCTTCCATGAATCACTTGGTTGAAACGGCATCCCGGATACCTGGATCATACGGTTCCTCCTTTGCGAAGTGAAACATCTGTCCTTGTACCTATCTTATTCATGAGTGAGTGGGATGATGTGTAGAGGCTGTCCTATGGGCGCAGTTGTGAAAATGTATATCGCGCAGGAAAACTGAGCCGCGCGGAGGAAGGTTGAGTCGCGCGCAGGGAGAGTGAGTCGCGCGCAGGGAGAGTGAGTCGCGCGCAGGGAGAGTGAGTCGCGCGCAGGGAGAGTGAGTCGCGCGCAGGAAGAGTGAGTCGCGCGCAGGAAGAGTGAGTCGCGCGCAGGAAGAGTGAGTCGCGCGCAAGGAGAGTGAGTCGCGCGCAGGAAAGTTGAGTCGCGCGCAGGAAAGTTGAGTCGCGCGCAGGGAGAGTGAGTCGCGCGCAGGAAAGTTGAGTCGCGCGCAGGAAGAGTGAGTCGCGCGCAAGGAGAGTGAGTCGCGCGCAGGGAGAGTGAGTCGCGCGCAGGGAGAGTGAGTCGCGCGCAAGAAGAAGAGGAACGAGCGCGAGAAGCAGGGAACGCGCGTGAGAAACATGTAACACACACAAGAAAAAAGGAGTCATGGTCTCATGACTCCTTAATCTATGTACCGCAGCCAATCCCCTTTGATCACTTGATCAGAGAGCTGCAGTTCGCCTCTGGCTTTGTTTCTTCCTTCTTCACATGCCTGGTTGGATAAGGAGGTACTTATTTCTGTATCCAGGCATTGTCCTTTAATATACATGGTAGATTCAGAGATGTAATTACCGTTGCGGAAGGTGACAAAGGCGTCGTGCTTCCGGGTCAGCAGGTTCTCGCTAAAGCTCATATAGTTTGCGCTCCGTTTTCCCAGGAGGTGTAGAACTGTCGCACGGATATCGATTTGGCCGGCAACTTTATTGAACGCTTCTCCTTGTAGTCCCGGAATATGGATCAGAACGGGGACGCGCTGGTTCTTGATGTGAGAAAAGGTCGTCTCTGGCTGGTCGAGCAATTCAAATAGACCTTCCTCATATTCTGTGGAGATTCCGTAATGATCTCCATAAAGGACGAACATCGTATTTTCATACATCCCTTGTTCTTTTAATCTCTCCATAAAGGTTTCAAGAGAGGAATCCAAGTAGTGAACGGTTGAAAGATAACGATTCACAACGGGTTCTGAGGTCACGTCCGTTTCAAACGTCTGGTCCTCTTCATGCAGCAAAAACGGGAAGTGGTTCGTCAACGTGATGAATTTAGCTAAGTAAGGCGTGTCCAATTCCTTCAATTTGGGTACCGACTGCTCGAAGAAATGGAGATCCTCTAGGCCATAGTTGACAGAGTTTTCTTCGGTGACCGTATAGTCCTTTTCTGAAAAAAAGCGATCGTAGCCTAACGTGTCATACATTTCCGTACGGTTCCAGAACGATCGCTCATTGCCGTGGAAGACGGCAGACTGGTAGTTTCCGAGTATCTCCGGCAGACCGTGAAACGCATTGTCGGGACGGCGGACGAAGACGGAACCGCCATCGAGCGGGTAGAGGCCGGTATCAAGCATGAACTCGGCATCGGAACTTTTTCCCTGGGCGGTTTGTTCATATAGGTTAGAAAAATAAAAGCTCTCGTCCTTGATTTCGTTTAAGAACGGCGTCACTTCTTCGCCATCAACTTCCAAGTCCAGGACAAAATTTTGTACGGACTCAAGCCCTATGAACACGACATTCATCCCTTCAGCTTCCCCGAACCATTCGGTCGTCTCCTTTTCCTGCTCTTTGACGTAGGCCTGCATCGGCTCTGCATCGCTGGGGTCGGACAACCATTTGAACAACGGGGAGCGGATGGAGTGCCCGACATCGAACCATTGATAGGTAAACAAACTCATCGTCTGCACAAATTGGGTGCGGTTGTAATTCTCTGTGAGCACATAGGGCTTGTAGAGAATACCGGCCGCAAGCATGGTGATGGTCAGAAGGCTTGCAACTCCAAGGTACCCCTTTTTCGGAGGCAGCTGGAATGTTTCCTTTTTGAACATCGCCCAGCCGACCACAAAAATATCAATAAATAAAAGCAGATCCCACGGGGAAAAGAGCTCCCACGTACTGCGGCTCAAACCGCCGACATTCCCAATTTGAAGGAGGATCGTCAAGGTCATGAAGTCTTCATAAAAACGATAGTACAGAAGGTGGGCGTACATCCAGAACGTCACGAGAAACAGGAGTGCTGGTAATACCCACTTCCTGAACCTGTGCGGTGTAAAAAGCGGCACGCTGAAAAGAAGCATCACAGGACCGATAATAGTCAGGATCATCACAAGATGTCCGGGCCAATGCGTCGGCTGCAGCTGAAAACCGATGTACATAAGAAGCACGATTTTAACCCAGTAAAAGGCAATCAGCCCTGTGTACGCCTTCATGAAGAAACCCTTTTCTGTTCGGTCTCCTTCAAGCGGTTCATGGCATCAAGCAACCGGGTGATGTTTACATGAGAGACCGTTCCCATTAAGGCAATCTGCATCCAGTTCTGCTCTTGCAAATAGCTGCTTTCATAATTGACTAAAATTCCCTGCTTCTTCAACCGATTCCCGTACGTGACGGAAGAAAGTGTGGAGGGGAGGGCGATGGTGACGATGCCATTTGAGTACGTCTTGTCCCCAATAACCGTCCACCCTTGGTTTTCCAATTCCGATCTCAGCAGAATCATCCCTTCAGCCTTCGTTGATTCATCAAGCTCCAGTGCTTTTTTTAAAGCAAAAAGAGCGTTTGAGGAGTGTGTAAAGGGTGTGCTTTTCTTTGATGCGTATAATCCTAAGTCCAAGTATCTTGGAATCGTGGAATTCGGAAACGGTTTGTGATGATGAAAGACGATCGCGAGACCGGGATAAGAGCCAAGTCCTTTTCCACTCACACTGGAAGCCAGATACACACCACGAAGGTCCACGTCATCGACGCCGAGGGAGCTGCATGCATCGAGGCATAGGTGCACGTCATAGTCGGCGGCTGCTTCTTTCAGTGCTCCGAGGTCGTATAAATAGCCGGTGGAGGTTTCACAATGGACCGTCCATATCCAGCGGATGGTCGGATGCTTTTCCAACACAGAACGGACTTCATCCATGGAGATGGACGTGTTCCACTTCTTTTGGATGGTGTGAAAAGGGAGGTCAGCTCTTGTGGCGTGATCGATCAACCGCTCTCCGAACTCTCCATTGGACAAAATCAGCCCTTCCCCATCAAGCTGCTTGATTTGCTGGGCCACCACATCATTGGCAAGCGTTCCCGTTCCGACAAGGATGGAAGCATGATGAGCGTTCGTTCTTTCACTCAACAGAGACTGTACATTCGTCATCATCTCGAAAAATTCATCTGAACGGTGGGACAGTGTCGCTTCACTCAGTGATTGAGCCACATCTTCATCCACCGGAACAGGTCCGGATAAAAAAGAAATCGGCTCATAGCGGGCGAGAATGCGGTGATAGGCCTGTGTCGCCTTGACGAAATTCTCCTTCGTCAGCTTCATCGGCTGATAAGGTGCTTCCTTCGTCCCTACCGTATGGGCAAACGGTTCAAAGCCCAGCTTTCGATATAAGACGAGTTCACGTTCAGTACCCGAAATGAGCGCGACATTAAATTTTTGCTTCAGGCAGTAACTGGCCAGCTGGTCAATCATACCAAAGAAGGTCGTCCGCTTCCGGTATTCTTTTTTCACCGATAGCAAACGGATTTCGCAGGGGACGGAGCCCTCTTTCAAATAGTCATCGATATCTGGCAGCTTATGATCGAGAGAAAAGGGACGATCGCCTCGGACAGCAATCATGCCGATGACTTCCTCTTCTTTTTTGGCAATGATATATGTATTTTCATTATGGAATTTATCTGTGAGTCTACGAGATTCATTTTGGTCATGTTGGGGAATCTCCTCGACGAAGGTGGCATAATTCAATTGATGGATCTGCTCGTATTCTTTATCAGTTGATGCCACTTTATAAGTGAATGGTTGTTTCATAGATGTTCCTCCTCTTTCTTGCTGCCTGGATGTACAGGGTATATATGGGAAAGGACGACCAATCCATATCCAATCAAAAGTCCGAAACTAACAACTGGATTTCCTCGGAAAAAGGCACTGAGCACAGGGATGATCATAGCGCCTACCATCACTTTTGAAAAAGAGACGGGAAGGGATTTGGCGAGTAATGCGGTTCCTCCAAAGATCAAAAGTCCCGGCCACTCGAGGACAAGAGTGCAGGCAAGATAGACGACAACGCCCTTGCCTCCGCGGCCCTTCAGCCAAACCGACCAAATATGACCAGCAACCGTGGCCACAATCATCGCCGCAAGGATGACAGGGGAGAGGCTTAGGTAAAGAGCAAGGCTCAGAGGAAGAATGGTTTTCAGTGCATCAATCACCACGGTCCAGATGAACGCTTGTTTACCTGCCATTCTGCCTGCGTTTCTTGCTCCCCCTGTGCCACTTCCGAGCGTTGTAATATCTTCCTGCATCTTGCACTTCGTCACCACGTATGCGCCATTGATTCCAGCGAACAAATAGCTGATCATCGTCCAAATCCACATATCCTCACCCCTCGTACTTTCCAACATCTATCATACGATGCAACCCATGAAATTGTTTCATAATATGGGAAATTTATACGGGGCCATATGACATTTTACAATTATTTCAAAATATCGTGTGGATGACAAAAGATTTGCTTTTCGTCAGCTACTTTTTCTGGAAATATTCTTTATAATAGAAAAATAAGAGGTTTGTTTAGGAGGAGGAAGGCGGATGCAGAAGGTTATTCCGACATTGAAAATTTCAAATGAAGAAAAGAGTCAGGCTTTTTATGTAGAGGGTCTTGGGTTTCGAGTGGATTGGGAGCACCGTTTTGAACCTGGTTTTCCCGTATTCTTGCAGATTTCAAGGGGAGCGGATGTGCTCTATTTAACCGAGCATGAAGGAGATTGCCAGCCCGGCGGTTTGGTTCATTTTCTCGTTGAAGATGTCGATCGTCTTTATGAGACATTGCCGCAGGAAAAACTTGAATTGAATCCTCCTTTTGAAATGGTAAAAGGCATCCGAACATTAAGTATCAGCGATCCGGATGGAAATGAACTTCGATTCATGAATGAGAAGAAGGAAACTCAATAGTAATCCTGCTATATTATTTTAGTATCATACTCATGGACTGACGAAAAGAGGAGGAGTTTCTAATGACCGCGATCAAAGAGAAGTTGAAGCTAACGAATTACAAACATATGGCTGTCCTTAATCAGCCGGAGGACTATGATTTGTTCGAGGGCCAACCGACAACACTATCGGAGCATCACGATGCGGTTTTCATTTTTGTGAAAAACGTGGAGGAAATGAAAGCACACTTGCAAACTCTTGTACGTCGTAAGGAAGTTTTAGCAGAGAAAGGCTACGTTTTCTTTGCCTATCCGAAAAAAGGAAATACGCGTTATGAGACTTACATACACAGGGATGATATGTTTCCAGCATTGAAGATTGGAGAGGATAAGTATGTCGAAGGTAGCGACATCAAGTTTTCGCGTATAGTCAGTATGGATGAGGTTTACACAGTTGTCGGTATGAAGCGGGAGAAGAAAAAAGCACCAAAAACCAATCCGGCTAGTCAGTGTGTGGCTGACTATGAAGAAAAGGTAGAAGAAGTAGAAAGATTATTAGAGGATCATCCGGCCGAACAAGAATTTTACAAAAGCTTGACGCCAGGGTACAAACGGGATTGGGCCCGGCAGATTTTTTCTGCCAAACAGCAGTCGACGCGAGATAAACGAACAAATCAGATGATCGAGATTTTATCGGAAGGATATAAATCACTGGACTTGTACCGCCGCAAGAAAAAGTAAAAAGACCAAACCCGTGGGCTTGGTCTTTTCTTTATTATTGAGATAAATGTTCTGGCTCATGCGAAAGGACGGGGGAGTTGGATTTGTTCTCCTCTTTCAAGGTATAACCGATGACGGCACCGATCAATGCGGGCAGCATCCAGCCGAGCCCAATTCCGTATAGCGGAAGATACGCTTGATAGAATCCGTTAACCGACTCCATCAGAGGATTCGCCACACCAGGGATCGTTCCCAGAAGCGCGTTGTAGCCATCGATGGTACTGACGAAAACAGTCAGCATCATAGCTCCGGCATAGACTGTACGTTTATGATTAAACAGTTTGGAGCTGAGTCCGAGCAGAATCAGTACAATCGCCATTGGATACAAGAACATCAGTACAGGAATCGCATACTGGATGATGTTCGTCAGACCGAAGTTCGCGATCATGAACGACATCAAGGAAAGAATCAGCACGAATGTCTTGTAGCTGATTTTCGGATAGACCGTATGGAAAAATTCACTGCAGGCGATAATCAATCCGATACTCGTTTTCAAACAGGCAAGGACAATAATGATGGCCAGTAGAATCGCGCCATATGGACCGAAGTAATGCTCGGCAACCGCGGCAAAAGTGAGACCGCCATTTTCCAGATTGCCGACGACAGATACGCTGGAAGCTCCCATGTAGGCGATCAGCCCGTAAATAAGCATCATAAGCACCATGGCGAAGATTCCTGATTTCCATGTCGTTTGGGCAATGGCTTTTGTATCGGTAATTCCCATATGACGGATTGCGGTGATCACCAGAATCCCGAGTGCCAGTCCACCGAGGGCATCCATCGTATTATAACCTTCTGTGAATCCTGTCATGAAAGGGACCGAGGCATAATCGCCCGTCGGTGCTCCGAAATTGCCCATCGGTTTAACGATGGCGGTAATGATGAGAATGGATAAAAACAGTAAGAATGTCGGCGTTAGGTATTTTCCGATAATATCCATGACTTTGGCTGAGTTCAGGGAAAAATAATAGACGAGTGCGAAAAATACAAAACTGAATACCGCAAGCCACAATTGTGTCTGATCAGGTTGGATGAAGGGTTCAAATCCGACGACAAAAGGAACCGTAGCCGTTCGCGGGATCGCGAAAAATGGACCGATTGTTAAATAGAGAATGACAGCGAAAGAGATTCCGAATAACGGATGAACCCGGCCTGCCAGATCATTCAAGCCTTGACTCCCGGACAATACAATCGCAAGGATTCCCATTAAGGGTAGAGCAATCGCCGTTACAAGAAACCCGATCAATGCCGGCCAGAATGAAGTTCCTGCCATTTGACCGAGTTGAATGGGAAAGATTAAATTGCCTGCACCGAAGAAGAGCCCGAAAAGCATCGTCCCGATGACGGCATACGTAGAGAATGAGTTTTTCTGTTTCATAGGTTCGTTCCTTTCTTGATGTAATGGTTTGCTTTAAAGGAATAAAGATAATCCTAACAAGAATGTCTACAGGGGACAATAGACTTTTCGATATTCTTAGAAAATAATCAGATGATACCGCTTTCTGTATGGATAAAACTAAAAGGACTTCCTGAATAAGGAAGTCCTTTTTGCGATTGGCTCGATATTTATGGCAGGCTCCTGGAAAAATCGCCTGTTCTCTATGCGTCTTTTTGAGTCAGTTGATGATCATTGTTTCCACATTCCGGACACTGCGTCCAAACAACATAAGCCGTTTTATCTTCAAATTCTTTAGGGACCACTTTAATAACTTTAAGAACATTGTGGTAGCAGCTCGTGCATCTTTCCTGGATGGACTGCCCCACCTTCATTTCTGACATACGCTCACTCCTGATCACTTATTTCAAATGAGTACCGAAGTCTCAAGAGTTTTTCCAGTATAACGTTTATAAGGAGATGAGTCAAAGTGAAGTAGTCTTCCGTATAGTAGACTACTAATTTTTTCAGACAATTAGGAATTATATGTTAAAATATTGAAGGGATAACGAACTTTAAACAAGATGTGGGAACAAAAAGAGGGGATATCCACCAACTCTTCAATTCAAAGAATCAACACACTTACGAACGTGATGAAAAAGGAGATAAAACCATGGAGTTTTTGACGAAACATTCAGTCACAGAATTAGAACAAATCAACCGTGCGCTGGAAAATGAAGGGGTAAACCTATTAGCTGGAGAATCGGACATCAAACGCCTGGGGGAAGGGGCCTGGCACTATGCTTACTTGATTGAAAGTGATCAGCTTGTCCTCCGGATTCCTAAAAGTTTTGCGTATGATCAAGCCGTCGACTTCAACCGGGATCAATTGATGGCGGAATATGGCTCTACCGAAGCCTTTTACAAGACAGCGAACCAGGCGCAGAAAGGCATGTGTCCTGAACACTTCCATTATTACATTAATGAAGATCTTACCTACACGATTGAAACGTATGTGGGTCAAACGCTGGGATTGGAAGGACAGACCCAACCACAATCGAAGCAATACGGAAGGGACATAGGGGAGTTCTTCCGTGCCCTTGAAGAGATCGATCCTCCTTATGAAGGCATCGGATATTTGGAAGTCGGAGAAAACGGGGAACTGAAGGGCGGTCTCGACATGGATTTGAGTGCATGTATCGTCGAAGAGAGAGGAGAGTATGAAGAAGAACTTCATGTCCTTCTCTCAAGTGACTATGCATTCAATAAAGAAAAAGTGGCTGCCACCGGAAAGGAATTAATCCCCAACCGGTCCATCGACCGGGAAAAGCGGATCTTGACCAACCAGGACACATCACCTGAAAATTTGATCTTCACAAAAAGCGGTGTGAAAATGATCGACCCTTTTCCGATCCTTTACACAGGGACTTCGCTTGCCGCTAACCATGTGTTCAATTATCATACCTTTTTCCAAACGGTCTACGATACAAGGAGATATGGAAAAGGAAACTATCATCACCATGCCCCTTTGTTGAAAGCTCATGCTGGTGGATTTGTAGATGGATATACGCAAGGTTCAAAACAGAAGCGGACGGATTTACATATTGAAGTGTTTCTGAAGCTTGTGACGATGGCTCATGCTCATTTTGAATTGCTTCAGGAAGATACGTTGACACAAGAGCAGATCATACGGTTTGGAACGAAAGAACAAATTGAAAAGCGTCTGTATATCTACCTCGCCGAGTTAGAGGATTTTTAAGAAGGAAGTGCGCTTGGGAAAAGGAGGAGAGGAGCTTTGGAAAAAGAGGGGAAAGAACAGGTCTTAACACTGGACATCCTGCCCTTGCATAAAGCGGTGGAGGACGAAGCTAGAGAACTCATATTGGCCGGGTTTTTGGAGCGCTTTGGGTTTATCGATCATTCGATGAATCCCGATTTGAAAGATATGATGGGTACCTATCATACGGAAGGAAATGTATTCTTTGTTGCCCTTAATGATGGTGAGCTTGTAGCAACGGGGGCCGTTAAGAAAGAGGATCATCAGGTGGGGAGAATTGTGCGGATGTCGGTGAAGGGTACCTATAGAAGAAGGGGCATCGCGCAAAGGATGCTAATGATACTTGAGGATGCGGCACGATCCAGCCAGTATGAACGACTTGTATTAGAGACGCATCATACTTGGGAAAGTGCTGTACGGCTTTATACATCCAATGGCTATCACCTTATTTCAGATGATGGCGAACGTTACCATTTTGAAAAAAACTTAGCGAGATAAGATGTCACAATGAGAATTCCTATTAATCATGTAAAGGGGAGAGGACGATGAGAACAGGGGATGTGTACACGTGGAAGCGCACGTTTACGAACGAGGAAGTGTTGGAGTTCGGCCGGATTTCCGGTGACCAGGGGAGACACCATGTGGAACCGGATGACGAGGGAAGGCTGATGGTTCAAGGCTTATTAACAGCGACGATTGGAACGAAGATCGGTGGAGATTTGCACTATATTGCAAGGGATATGGTCAGTGAATTTTTACGCCCCGTTTTTACAGGGGATACGATTACCTGTGAAGTGAGTTTGGAAAAGGTTGCTCAGGCGGAAGGTCATAAGAAAGTGGAAATGAAGTCTGTCTATCGTAATCAAAAAGGAAAAGAAGTGTTAATTGGTTCTAGTCACGGAATGATCAGGGATTAGTACATGAAAGATCGGGGAAGGCCTGAATTCTCTGGAGTGCTGGTGGAGTTTGTGGCCTGCCCCGGATGCTGAAGTGGTAATGGACCGAACGCCGGACCGACTTCTATACCGGATAAAGTGAATGGTCATTCTAGAAGGATGGCTTGTTTTGCTATGCCTTAAATTAATGAATCAGTCCTTTTAAGTCAAGATGTACGGCATGGTTACCTGTGCTTCTATAAAAAGGGGGCTTCTAATTTCTATTGATCCTTTTTCTAAAACACGTCCGCCGTGCTAAGCACCTGGACATCATTTTTTGAGCGATTTTAGGAAAGGATCATCTTTCCCATTAAGGGATGTTCTATCGCAACAGTTCTGCTTCCTCCTCAGTATTTCTTGATTTAATAGTTCAATGAAATCAGGGCGAAGTTCAAGTTTTTGGGCTTGAATATAAGTTTTTTTCAGCATGTGGTCGCTTAAGTCTCTCACCCTCAACTTTCCTCCTTCAGGAATGATTTATTTAACAAAAGAGTGGTCTCTTTGTTCCGTTTGAGATTGGTTTTCTATAAAGAGCGAAAAAAAAGCTAGATACTCTGAATCAAAATGACTGTTTACATAGCTCTTTAAGTTTGCAAGCGCCTGCACATAGGTGAGGTCGGGTTTATTGGTATTTATGGAAGACATATTTGTATAAGCATCGATGATTCGTACAATCTTTGCTGAATCGGGAATGCTGCGATGTGTAAGCTGAGAGGGATAGCCCGTTCCATTTATGTTTTCGTGATGGTGAAGGATTAATAGTGGATCTATATCAATTTCCGGATACTGAGAGACGATGTTTAAACTATATTCGGGATGCTTTTTTATTAGGGTCGAGTCATATCGTGTTAATGCATGTTGGTTATCCAACATGGAGGGAGGAAGTAATAGATTTCCTACATCCCTCATAAGTACGGAGCGTAAGGATTTAATGGTCAAGCATTCATTTAATGAAGAGAATCTACAAAAATCATAATACATGGCAGTGGTTAAAGTGGAATGTTCATAAGAGTCTGCGTGATGTTTTTTCAGTTTACATAACAATTTTTTAATGGGAGGTGAGTATAAATAGAGCAGATGTGAATCCATTTGCTCTTTATTATTTTTCATTCTATAGCCTCCTGCGACAACCTCAACATTTACCGTCATCCTATGTTTTGATTCATTTGGTTGCCAAGTTTGAATTCGTATTAGTGGGTTCCAGGCCTCTCCAAAAAGTGTCGAAAATGGTTTGAAGCAACTGTTCCTTTTCTGGTACAGCATCATAAACGTGAGACAGAGTGGCACCTTCAAGCAGACAGTAATAAGCACTGGCAAGGTAAAAGGGTTCATGCTCAGGTTTAATTTGTCCTGTTTCTATCCCCATTTGAAAAATGCTTTCCAAGTAGGTGATCACAACCTCTTTGGCAAGTTTCAGCTTGTCATCAATGATATCTTTCAAGTCGATCGGTGGAACGATAAGAGCCGTCTGCCAAAAAATAGAGATGAACTTTTCTTTGTTTGAAGTCGTATAGGCCGTATATAAAATATCGGATAAAGCTTTCTTTGTATTCGTTTTTCTAATGCTTTTTTTCCTTCGATCCCAATACTCGTAGTGGAATTCCAATAAGTGATCTAAAACGGCAAGATACAAATCTTCCTTGCTGTTGAAATAACTATAGATGGATGATTTAGTAATCTGTGATTCTTTTGCGATGAGAGCCATCGAAGCTCCTTGGTAACCATGAACAGCAAAGAACTGAAGAGCATTCTGAATGATCGCTTGTTTTGTTTTCATAAGTTCCCCCCACTAAATATTTATCGTTCTATCTTTCATTATAAAGGATTACATGATGAGAGGAACATAGTAGATTAGGTTTCCGAACGGTCGGTCATCAAATTTCAAAAAAAAGAGAGTGGTGATGATCAGTGGATCCTTATTGTAGTCATTAAGAATTGATGAGTAAATGAATTTTTAGTTGTATTTAATATTCTAAGAGAGGCATCACTCCTTATGTATCTTCATTCAAAGAGGATATTCCTATAATATTTTTAACACTTTATTTGACAATTGGTAATAGGTCTAAAGTTCTTATTTCTGAAAAATCCAATAATTGATGTGCTCTTGAATTTTAAGTTATAAACCGAACGGTCGGTTGTAGAATTCTAATGTGTGAGCAGCTCTGCCCATATGCCGCAAACATCAAGTGATTTACTTGCTTTGTGTATGGTTCCTAAGTGGTCAACCAATGAATCTGTGACATAAACAAAGCCGGCCTGAAAGGGCCGACTTTTTATTGGTATTCATACATTTCATGAAGAAGAGGCAAGGGTTTGGGCTGCACTCAAATCGTAAACGGGCTCACTTATCAATGATCGTAATGCCCTGTTTTTCATACAAACGTTTAATATCCGCATGCACATTTTCTGTGATTAAGTACGTCAAATGGTCGGTCGGACAAACAATATGGTTGGAAACAGTATCCAGCTTATCATTGGTTACCATGCCTAACACTTCAGTGGAAATCGATGCCATTTTCCTTTTGATCAGTGCTTCTGATGAACGGGGGATACTGATCCCGATTTCAGGATCTATGTTGTAAATGCCCATGATATATAGATCTGCTCTCATCGTATTCAGAGCTTCATAGGTGTCGATCCCTAAATTCACCATGGATTGTTTAAATAAGGTTCCTCCGATCATGATGACCTCGATGTCGTTATGGTTGGAAAGCGCCATGGCTATCGGCGGGCTGTTGGTAATCACCGTCCCTTTTAATGATAAAGGAAGCTGGTGGACCAGTTGTAAGTTCGTTGTTCCGCCATCGATCAACAGGACCATATCATCTTCAATATATGGTAGGGCTTTGTTCGCCAGATTTGATTTCGTTTCATTGAAAATTTCCTGTCTTGTAGAAAAGTCCTGGACGGGAGGTCCCTTTCTTAATGCCCCGCTATGAACTCTTTTGATGACGCCCTGGCTGTCTAATTCTTTCAAGTCTCTTCTAATGGTATCTTCTGAAACAGACAGGCGTCTGCTTAAGTCGCTGGCAATGACTTTGTGCTCTTCGTTTACTATATCGATAATGGTTTGCTGGCGTTCTTGTTTAAGCATACACGAAAGACTCCTTCTAAGATTTCTTCCAGTATATCATGGATCTTCGCTTTCACAAATATCAAAACAGCATTAAGGTGCAAATAAAAGCAAAAACATGCAAGAAAACGCTTTACATTTTCTTGTTTATGCCTTAATATTTTGACAAAGGCGCATAAACACAAACAAGGAGGCACAAACATGCAAAGAAATATAACGATTGCACCGTCCATCATGTGTGCGGATCTCTGCAATCTTGAGAAGAGTGTCAGAGAGATTGAAGAAGCAGGATTGGATACGCTGCACATTGATATTATCGACGGAACCTTCAGTCCAAGCATGCCTTTGGGAATCAACACCATTGAACAATTAAGAAAAATAACGGATATGAAATTCGATGTTCATATAATGGCCAACACGAATGAATTCTTTATACAGGAGATGCTGCGGATCGGAGTGGAACAAATCACCTTCCATGTGGAGACAAGCTTCCACCTTGACCGTTACATCAATTTAATTAAAAAGCATGACACCAAAGTGGGAATCGCATTGAACCCAGCAACATCATTATCGGTCCTGGATTATGTGTTACCGCAAGTAGACACGGTTCTCTTAATGCTAATCAACCCTGGATTTGCAACAGATAAAGGGGAAAAGCAAGTGTCCTATGCTACGAAAAAAGTAGAGGATCTGGCTAAGCTGATCCGTTCCAAAGATTTGGATACGAAGATTGAAGTGGACGGCCGCGTATCCTTGAATACGATTCCGACACTGGTCAGAGCCGGAGCGGACATCCTGGTGGCCGGAAGCACGAGTTTGTTTGAAAAGAGCAATAGCTTGAAAGATAACAAAAAATTGATGGAATCACTAATACAAGAAGGATTGCAAGAGGAGGTTGGAATCAATGGTTAACTATAAGGAAGCAGCTGGAGTCATTACCAATGAGATCACATCCACATTAAACAACGTGGACAGTCAGGAGATTGATCAGTTGATCGAGCAGATCAATCAAGCAGAAAAAGTATTTTTCGTAGGTGTCGGACGGGTGCTTTTATCATTGAAATCCATCGCCAAAAGGTTGGCGCACCTCGGTGTTCAGACCTACGTGGTAGGGCAGATCACAGAACCGGCCATGACGGAGAAAGACCTGCTCATCGTAGGATCAGGCAGCGGCGAAACAGCTTTTCCTCTCATTATTGCCAAAAAAGCGAAAGAACTGAACGCAACGGTCGCCCACATCGGGACGAATCCAAGTAGTTCCATGAGCCAATACGCCGATGTCTTCGTACGTCTTCCTATTAGTTCCAGCCCGGAATCAGAGGAAGAAGTACAATCCCACCAGCCGATGAAGAGTTTGTTTGAACAAAGTCTTCTTCTACTAGGGGATACCATCGCATTAATGATTGTCAAAAAAGAAAACATCGAACTGCATTCGCTTTGGGAATACCACGCAAACTTAGAATAATAGACGTATAGGAATTCCAGGCCCCTTTGATACAGGAAGGAAGATCAGATGGGCAGGCCATGCAATCCATAAGTGAGCCTGAAGCAGATGAGAAAATATGTAAATTTAAACAAAAAGGGTTAATTTTCTTTTTTCTCTATAGACGCTCTTCCATTGTCCTATTATACTGGTTTTTATGGTTTACTAGGGCCTGGACGAATGAAGAGAACCTGACATAAAGGAGGTCCACAAATGAAAGCGCTACATTTTGGAGCGGGGAATATCGGTCGAGGCTTAATCGGATCTCTGCTGAACAAGACGGGATATGAAATCTGCTTTGTCGATGCAGACCACCAGCTGGTCGAAAGCATCAATGACAAAAAGCAGTATGTGATCGAGTTACTGGATGAAAATCACACGCAGGAGAACGTTTCTCCTGTGAGAGCCCTTCATACAAGTGCTCAAAATGAAATCATCGAAGCAATTTTCGAAGCGGATCTCATCACGACATCTGTAGGAGCACAGAATCTTTCAAGAATTGCTCCGATCTTATCCAGGGGGCTTTTGTTAAGAAAGCAACAGAATAAACCTCTCATTGATGTGATGGCCAATGAAAATACCATAAATGCTACTTCACAACTGAAAGAAGAAGTGAAAAAAATAGTTTCCGAACAACAAATGGATGAAATCATATCTTCCGTTGGTTTTCCGAACTCCGCGATTGACCGCCTTTCGCTATCTGAAAAACGGAGGGAAGGGGACGTCGCCCTTGTAGAGCCCTATTATGAATGGATCATCAACCGTTCTGAGATGGTGAATAAGGAGCTGCCCCCAGTGAAAAATGCCGTCTACGTGGTAACGTTGAAACCCCACATCGAGCGCAAGTTGTACATGGTGAACATGGGGCACGCGACCACAGCGTACATGGGGCATTTGAAAGGCTATCCAACCATTCAACGGGCCTTACAGGATGACAAGCTGGAGGAGTTCTTAAGAGCAACCCTTCATGAGTCTGCCCGCTATTTCACCCATATCCATGATATGGACGAGCAGGGGTTGGAAGCGTTTATTGAAAAAACCATCAATCGCTTCAAAAATGAAAACATCAGCGATGCTGTTTTACGTGTGGGAAGGGCACCGATCCGGAAGCTAGGATCAGAGGAACGGTTAGTCAAACCAGCGAAAGTTCTTAATGATTTAGGCCTGCCAAATGAAAACCTGACCACGGCAATCGCGGCCGCACTTCTATTTGATAACCCTGAAGATGAGGAATCTGTGACACTTCAAAATTATATTGAAGATCAAGGGATTGAAGCAGCCATCGCTCATTTCACTGAATGGAACGATGACACGGTCGTATCGAAAATTAAAAATTACTATCTGCAATTGAAACAAAAACAACCGCTGAAAAGCTGAATGGAAAGGGTGCTGACAATATGTTAAGTCAACAATTAAAAGGAAATATTCATTTTTTGAACTCTGTGAGTACATGGGAGGAAGCGATCAAAGAATCAGCAGCTCCTTTGCTGGATGATGGCTCGATTACTCCAAAATATGTGGAGGATATGATTCAAAACGTGCACGAAAATGGACCGTATATCGTCATCGTCCCAGGAATCGCTATGCCTCATGCCAAAAACGAAGACGGCGTTGTTAAAAAGACAGGGATTTCACTTCTGAAGTTGGAAGAGGCCGTGCCATTTCCAGAAAACAAAAAGGTCAATCTTCTGTTCACACTAGCTGCTGAAGATACGTCCGGCCACTTAGACTTGATTTCTGACTTATCTTCGTTGCTGATTGAAGATGAGGTTAGAGAAAAACTGGAACAGTCAAACAGTGAACAGGAAATCCTGGATCTGCTTCAAACGGTAGAATAAGTCCAGTCTTTTGATCGTAAATCAATGATTTTTCATAATTCACATTCGAAAGGGATGAGAAAGATGGCAAGTCCAGCTAAGGCAACAACAGATAGCAATGTAGTAGACATGAATCGTCCTTCGGCAAGGGCCAGAGTACAAGCTTTCGGCGGCTTTTTAACCAATATGGTCCTGCCGAACATCGGCGCATTTATCGCCTGGGGTCTGTTGACCGCTTTGTTTATTCCGACAGGATGGATCCCTAATGAGCAGCTGGCGCAAATTGTCGGTCCAGCCATTAAATTCCTGCTTCCATTGCTTCTCGCGATCACCGGCGGCCGTATGGTCGGTGGCCAGCGTGGAGCGGTCATGGGGGCGATCGGGGCCATTGGTTTGATCGTCGGATCTGATATTCCTATGTTCTTAGGCGCGATGGTGATCGGTCCTTTAGGCGGCTTGATCATAAAGAAATTTGACCGTGCCGTTGAAAACCGAATTCCTGCCGGGTTTGAGATGATTGTGAACAACTTCTCCCTTGGTATTCTGGGATTCTTGTTAATGATCGTATCGTTCCTGTTCATCGGTCCAGTGATCGAATCGGCGAACAACTTCGTTACCTCAGCCATTGAAGCTTTGGTGGCTACCGGCTTACTGCCTTTGCTATCCTTGATTAACGAACCGGCAAAAGTGTTGTTCCTGAATAACGTGATCGACCAGGGGATTTACTACCCGCTCGGCATGCAGGCGGCAGCTGAAACAGGCAAGTCCATCTACTTTACCGTCGCATCCAACCCAGGCCCAGGCCTTGGATTGCTGCTGGCGTTTACGTTCTTCGGTAAAAAGACGGCTCGACGAACCGCACCAGGTGCTATCATTATTCATTTCTTCGGTGGTATCCATGAACTATACTTCCCTTACGTATTAATGAAACCCCTTACAATCATTGGAATGATCGCCGGGGGTGCGACGGGGATCGCCGTGTTCAGTATGTTCGATGCAGGGCTCGTCGCAGGACCAAGCCCAGGCTCGATTTTCGCTTACCTTGGACTTACTCCTAAAGGAAGCTTTATCGGCATCATCGCCGGCGTTCTCGCTGCCGCAGCTGTCACCTTCCTGATCACATCGCTGATTTTGAAAATGGAGAAGAACAAAGACGGGGAAGAAGATGAACTTTCCGATTCCATCGAAAAATCTAAAGCGATGAAGCAGCAAGGAAAACAAGTGGCAAGCAGTAGCAAAAAGGAAGAGAAAATTGATAAAGTTTCCTTCGCGTGTGATGCAGGTGCAGGAAGTAGTGCCCTCGGTGCCACGACGTTCAGAAAGAAACTGCAAAAAAGAGGAATCGAAGGAATTGAAGTAAAACACTACAGAATTGAAGATGCACCACAAGATTCGAACATCATCGTCGTTCATAAAGATCTCTATGACCGTGCGAAACACGCACACCAGGACAAAGAGATCATCACAATTGAAAACTATATCAGTGATCCAAACCTTGAGGAACTGCTCGACAGGTTGGAGGAGCGGTAATAAAGTAATTCTTTAAAAGAAGGTTCATTTAGGAACCTTCTTTTTTTATTGTGATCATGAGAGTCGTTGTAGTATTTATCTTGAAACTGAGTCTTCCGCTAACGGGCAGGTTAGTTGAAGACTCAGTTTCGAGATAAATATTCAACATCCTTTTTAATAATACATATTGATTGAGCAAATAGTGGTTATGTGAAAAAATGAATGGTAGGGATTTATGGAAAAATAATCTATATTTTTTGATTGAACCAATTGGAAGAATTTCTTAATAAGGAGTATGGTAGATGATTGGGAATTTACCGAAGTACTGGGTTTCGTTTGTAATTATATTAGGGTATTTAACACAATTTCTATTGAGTCAGTACACATTAATAAAAGTAAATGTTGATGAAGATATTTTAAGGAATATTATAAATATTGCAATCGGTTCATTGAGTTCAATCCTGGGAATCTTGGTATCTGTACTAATTTTAAGTATAACTATTGCTGGTAAAACGATTAGTGAACAAATGAAAAATACGATACTTGAATACAAGATATTATCTTACTATTTTCAAGTTTCAATATCCACGTTGTTGATTATGATAACTGCTAATTTTTTACTAAATGATACTGTAACTAATTTAGCAGTCAATGTTACTTTATTTGGCTCATTTACTTTCATTCTATCAATACTTATTTTAGTACCTACTATAAAGAAAACTATTATTAAGGCTTCTTCTAGAGAATCTGTAATGGGTGTTTTAAAACGTATGAATGAAGGTGAGGCGCAAGTTTATTTGAAGAGTGAATATGATCAAAACAACAGCTTTTACTCTATATCTATAATAGGTGTGAACCTGATAAAAAACCAAGATAGAATTGGTTTCGTCGAAATACTCAATCACTTTCAGAAAGTTTTATCAAATAGAATTAAAGACATAAACCCAAACATTGCCAACCAAATACGAGACCTTATAAATTCTTACGTAAAAATTCAATATGTATTCCTAAAAGACGTTGACTCAGAAAATAAAGAATGGGTATTACATGAGATGATAAATACCTACATAAAGCTTAAAAAAAGAGCTGTAGAACAAAACCTCCCCTATTTTGACTTCTTAGAATACGATGATTTCATACAAGAATGTTTGATCAAAGCATTACACTTTGATATAGAGTTAAGTAAGGAAAGTTTAAAGGTTTACCAAAAAATATACGAATCAAATTTAGATTATTTTGTACCTAGCGAGGTTAGCACAAGGTTTGGCTCGCTAAATGATAATTGTGAATTTGAAGCCAACAAAGAATTTGATCAGCTATTACATTCCCAATGGACTTATATATCTTCTACGCTATTATATAATTTTAAGAAAGTGATAAATAAAATTGATTTTAATGCTGAAAATTTAATTGTATCTTGTGTGCTTGATTATAACCGCATGATAGAGAAAACTTTAAAAAGCGATAACCTCAGTGAAAACCAGCGTGTAAGGTTAATCCAAGCGTTATCTAATGAACTAATTGATTTTATCACTACTTCTATGAAGGAAAATACAGTTTATGAACCGAATATAAGCTTTTTTTATTTCCATGGGGATTTAAATGGGGAAAAAAAATCCGCGTATTATTGGCATATTAGTTTTATGATTGATTTATTAATGCCCGTTACAAAATATAATCGATTAAATAGTGGCATATTAAATGACTTTGGAACAGTGGGCCGTTCTTTAGCAAAAGAATTACTAATTGATGAAGAAGCAAAGATAATCATATTTAAATTATTTAAAACTTTTTCTAATGTTGCAAAGGTTATTGAGCCTAATGCTACAATAAAAGCATATAAAAACTATATTGAGATATACGAACAAATGGAATCTATAATTTTATGGATAAAAAAAGACGTAGATAAAGCTCCTGAAAATATTTTGGATGAACTCAATGAAATCTTAAAGGAATTAAATCAACTAGAAGATTTTAAAAATATCTTGAACTCTGAAGAGTCTTTTTTAAAGCAATACTTACTAGAAGAGTAAATTTTTATAGGTTGATGATAACGTGTAAGGAAATATGATTATTTTAATGTGGGTACCTGCCCACCACTTCGCTAAAGTGTTAATGTAGTGGGGGCAGGATTTTCATTTACTATAACGGGGGCAAAGTTTAAAAATTTGACCTCATTACATAAGTTTTTTGTGCTGAAATATAGTTTGATGGAAGAAACTCTCTTAAGGAGGGAGTAAACGTTGAAAGTACTTAAAATAGTGAATGTCATACTAGCTATCATTGCTATGGTGCTGGGGTTCTCTCATTTATTTGTTAATAATGTTCGAATACTATCAGTTATATTTATCCCTTTTTTGTTCATCTTCTTTTTACTAATAGGAGTTGAAAAGGTTAAGACCAAGCAAAAGAGAAGAGGGTATCTATATATTGTTGCAGCTATATTTTTTATTTTCCCAGTGATAAAAGTATTAGTTGTCTATTTATAAACTATCATGATGCATTTGTAATTACATAAGTTATTTATAAATACTTTAATATCTTGATTTCGAGTCTTCCGTTAACGGGGGCGATTGTTACATAGTATTCTAGTACATAGCATAGCCGTATTTAGCTTTTTAACTAAAATGGAGGTGTGAAATATGTCGAAAGAATTTTTATTTATCTTAGTTATAGTATCTATGGCTATATGGGTAACGGTGTCTAAAGAGGCTGTAAAACCTTTAAAAGAAATAAACAGGTGGAAAATGATAACATTACTGACTGCTGGTTCTTTATCCACTTTATTTATAACCATTACGCTTTTTCAAAGCCTGATGTTATAGTCCGTTAACCGGGATAGTAGTTTTTTTATTCGCAGAAATTATCTCGAGTTCGAGTCTAATAGAAAAGCGGGCGTTTACTGGATTTAAAAGGGAACCCATTTTTAATGAGGTTCCCTTTTAAATGCAATATTATGTGTTGTGAGTATCAGCGTTTGAAGTTTCTCAACGGTTAGAGAAAGCGGAAAGCTTTGTCAGGTTTCTTTCAAAATATGGCGAAAAATGAATGGAGCGAATAAAGAGAAAAGAAGTACACTTAACGTTACCCACCAACCGATCGATTTAAATGTGTGTTCGGGAATGATAAATGTGTATCCCAAATATGATAAGAACAAAACACCTTGAAGTACCTTCAATGTTTTCGCATCGGCTTGATTCTTCTCGGCTACAAGTCTCTCATCCGTCTCCGATACAATAATTTTAGGGTTCTTTTTTATTTTCATTAGTTTAAGGAAGGAAGCTAGTGCTGCACTGAGAGGAATAAGTGATAAGGCTAAGAAGGCTTTGCTGTTAGTAAAAGAAATGGCCGTTGTTTCGAAAATAAACCAGGTGATAAAAAGGGCTAAGCTAACAAATAACGTTATACCAATGGTTAATTTAGTTTCCTTAACTAACTTTTCAGCACTCATTGATCATTCCTCCCAGAATAAATCATCTAAAGTTTTATTTAATGCTTTACAGATGGCCGTACACAATTTCAGACTCGGGTTATAGTTACCAGCTTCGATTAAATTAATGGTCTGCCTGGTAACCCCTACAATTTCTGCTAATTTTTCTTGAGAAACATCGGCTTCAACACGGGCGATCTTCATTTTTTTGTTTTTCAAAAAAAATCATCCCCTCCTCCTACATTTATAGTATTCAACACATTACAAAATGTCAATTATAATTTACTTTTTGTAATGTATTTTGATGATGAGTGTCACCATTGGTTAGAAAAGTATCTGTAACTTGCAAATTGCAACTGTAGGGGAAACTAGTTGATTATGAGGTCCAGTCCCGAAATGTTGGATGTATAAGGTTTGTAACTTGAAGTTGAGATTCTGTAGGGGGTAAGGTAATAGATTCCCCAAGAGGGTCATTAGTTGAATAAGCTCAATATAAAAAAGAAGTCTTAAAAAATTGGGACAGAGCTTAAGAAAAAATGAGGAAAATGAAGAAGAGTAGCTATTCAGTTAAAGTTCTCTTTCGCATAGGATAGTAGTTCTGATCAATCAGGGCTTCTGTCCTTTTTTTGTAGTTATTATTGAAAACTAGCCACTTTATGTGTAATATTACACTAAATGTTGAATGGAGGAGGCTACGCATGTACTTAATTCCACTTGTCCTATTTTTATTTCCTTGTCTGGCTTTCGTGCTCGGCGCTATAGGTTACGCTTACTTCAAAAAGCTGTACATTGCCCCTGGAATCGTTTTTGTCCTTTCGTTTTCGGCTCAACTCACTTACTTAAACTTCTCTTTTTTTACTTGGACCTGTATCTATACCGCTCTCGCTTTCTTTGGAGGGATAACCAGTCATATTCTTCTTCGTAAATTTCAGCCCAGCCGTAAAGTGAAAAAAGTAACTGGGATTATTCTAATAAGTGCTGTTGTTATCCCTGCACTTATTTTAGCCGGCTCCAGACCCGTGAATGCCTTGCTGATGGAAAGGAAAGTGAAGGATCACCTGCAGGAAAAGGGCTATAAATCAAGTGAAATGGAATCCGTGGAAACCTTTACTAATGGCAAACGGAATACCAATCGGACGAAGCCTACCATTGCAGAGGTTGTGTTTACAGATGATCCTGCCAATACCTATCGTTATATTGAGTTGAAAAAGGAGAATAAAATCGTTCAAATGTGTGAGTATGAGAGGAGTCCGAACTTTTTTACAAATGAGTACACCAAAGAGCGGCCACATATGGTGAAAGACTGCTATGAATAAGTAAGATCCTTTTGTTAGAAAGGGAGTTGTCTATTTGGGCTGGTTTGTGCAATAGTCCGTTTCGAGGTCGTTTACTATTTTATGTAAAGTGGTTGAGTGATTAGTAGGTTTTTGAAATGATTAGCATTATGCTGAGTTTAAGGTAAGTAAAGTATAGAGTAGCCTCAGAGAATGATCATTTTCAAAATTCAATACAAGTGAAAGGGGGAGGTCTCAAGTAAATGAATTTAGAGGTACCACTTAGGTGCACAGGTGTGGCTGCAGTTTTAATAAAGAGAACGGATTCAGGTTATAAAGTTTTATTACTTAAACGTGATACATCAGTTTTAAGAGATGTGTGGTGTTACATAGGTGGAGGAATCGAAGAAGGGGAAAAAGCCTGGGAAGCTGCTCTTAGAGAAGTGAAAGAAGAAACAGGAATTACAGATCTCTCGCTTTATAGCTCCAATCAATTTGACCAGATCTATTCACCTAAAGAGAACTATATTTATATTGCACCGGTATTCGTAGGTTACGTTGATGAGTCACAAAAGGTAAATATAAACTACGAGCATAGTGATTACAAATGGGTTCCCTTTAAAGAATCAATGGATACAGTTTCAATACCAGGCAACGAGGAAGTCCTTCTTTCTATCGAGAAACACCTTGTTCATCGACCACCACTCCATGATCTGCGTGTACAATAAAATATTCACTGTCATTTATGAAAAATAAATGACTGATGATCCTTGTCAATGCTGGTGGAACTTGGGCTAGTAAGTCATAGATGGTATATACCTCACTTAAACGAAACCGATTTCATTGTGAACAATATCGAGGAGAAATGGTCCCTGAATATGATTAAGGGATACATGGGAAGAAGTATCGACTACAGTACTCAATAATTATGGTAGAAGAAAAAGGATCGGGCGGACTTTGTCCGGTTTTTTTTATATTTTTGTAAGATATTTGAGTTTATCGCGTCTTATATGTAAGGAGGTGAGATGGTGACACAGCTTGAGGATATTTATCATACATACTTTAAAGATGTATTTTTATATGTGTATAGTTTATCTGGCGATGAGCATATCTCTGAAGATATCACTTCGGAAACTTTTATGAAGGCATTAGCATCGCTAGACAGTTTCAAAGGGAATAGTGATGTCCGTGTTTGGTTATGCCAAATTGCCAAAAACAGTTATTACTCTTATTTGCGTAAGAAAAAAAGCTTTGTAGATTTTGAGTCGGTTCCAGAATCAGCTAGTGGAGACAATGTAGAACAAGAAATAGCCGCTTCAGAAGCGTCTATGAAGGTACATGAAATGATCCGGAATTTAAAAGAGCCATACAAAAAGGTCTTTACGCTCCGTGTATTTGGAGAACTGTCATTTAAGCAAATTGGCAAATTGTATGCAAAAAGCGACAACTGGGCTTGTGTTACTTATCACCGCGCTAGAGAAAAGATTAAAGCGCGATTGGGGGATTATTGATGAAAATCAGCTGTAATGTGGTTAGGGATATACTGCCGTTGTACGCCGAGGATATGGCAAGTCAAGATACGAGAGATCTAGTTGAAGAACATATCGCTTCTTGTGAAAACTGTAAAAAACGACTTGAAGTAATGAAGTCTGTTGAAGAACCGCCAGTAGATACCAATATAGCTCCCTTAAGAAACATACAAAATACATTGCGAAGGAAAAAGCTGCAGACGATTATACTTTCAGTCATGGTAACATTGGTTTTTGTAATGGTTACAATCGCTTATCTGACAACGCCAGCATACATTTCTTATAATGAAGATGCGGTTTCAATCATTGAAAAGGATGACGGAACTGTACTTTTGAATGTTAGTGAAGAAGTCTCTGGATTCAATGTAACTGAATATCCAGCAGCAGACAATTCAGGTTATGTCTATGATATAACAACATGGGAAACGATTTGGCACCAGAAAATAAGCAGGAACAACCTGGAAAATACGGTCTTAAACCCGAATGGGGAAACGGTCGCTTCCATCTACTATTACAATACCGATGGAAGTGAAAATATTTTAATTTATGGAGATCCCATAACAGATGGTTCTGTCATGACGTTACCTCGGCTAGTTTTAAGCTACTATTTGTTGTTCGCTGTAGGGTTTTTACTTACGTGTGGAATTGGATTGGTGATATTCCGTAAGAACGAAAAAATAAGAAATGGACTAGAAAAGATTCTTCTATTGCCTATCTCCTACCTGTTGGCTCACTTCCTTATAAAAGGTCTTCACTCTGCCACTTACCTTGCTGGACGAGACTTTTATGCCATAGTACTAGTCACAATTCCTTTATATTTTGCATTGTTAGCTGGAAGGAACATAGTAAAAAAATTATCCATGAAAAAATTTCAAAAAAATATCTAGCTATAATTGGAAATCGGATGTAATATATTAATAGATTTGGAAAAAAATACTTTTTTTCAGAGGAGAAAGATGAAATGAAAAAGACTGTATTTCTAGTGCTTTTGTTTTTACTAGTTTTCACCTCATTTTTAGGTACTACTAGTGCTTCAGTAAACGCTGAGGAAGAAATTTTAAATGAAGCTGATGTTCAAGTTGAAGAAGATCCTTTAAAAGATCCTGTCTTTTACCCAGAAGAACCTAACCTTCTAGAGGAAACAGATGGAACATTAAAAGCTGGAAATGAATTTGATGTTGGAACCAACTCAATCATTAGAACTGTTAAATATTCAAAAGAAAATGTTTCAACTTATACTGAATGGTCACCTTTTAGAAGAGTATCAGATAACGTTGTTACAGGAAACCACACCGGTTCAATTAAATCTGATAGAACAACCACATTTACTGTTTCAGCTAGTGGGGGATATTCCAATTTAGGATTTTCATTAGGTAAAACGGTGACTAGTGCAAAGAGTTACACTTTAAATGTACCTAAATATTCCAGGGTTTATATGGCGTATAGAGTAAAGTATAATGTAGAAAAAGGAACCAGAGTAACTAAAACGGGAAGTGTAGTCAGGTCGAAAACACCTTACACTGTAAAAACTCCTGCTTATGGTGAGTATAAACTTCTTAAATATTAAAATATTATGAAAAGGAATAACTCCCTATGAATTTTAATTTTCAAAGAATATTAGGTTTTATCATCATAATAATAGCGATTATATGTTTGATTGTTATTTATAGGTCACCTGATATGTTAATACCGGCTGGATACGATTTAGCTATCGATGGGTATGTCATATCAAAAAATATTCTATTGTTTATTATATGGATTCTAATAGCACAATTGGGCTTTTTATTAGCGAAAAATCCAGAAAAATAAACGCGTATTTGATTATACCCCCTTTACGTAGACATTCAAAAAATTAATAAGGGAAACCTATTCAGTAATAAAAAACCGGACGCTCTAAGGAAGAGCGGCCGGTTTTTTACTTAGTTTACCGATAGATCATGGATAGATGTTTTCATGTGTTTGGAAAGTTCCTGAAACATGTCAGCATTAAATTCCTTCATAGGGAGAACTTTGAAGTCCTGGTCATTTTCAAAGTCTACATACGTAAGTTTAAACCGGGGTTCTTTTATATCGATGGATGTTCCCTCCATCCCCTTCACTTTTTGTACAGTCACCCCCGCTATGCCACCAATCCGTCGGTACTTTTCTTCCTGGCCGGAGAGAAAATTACCGAGAGAATAAAAAACGAGACTTTGTGACCCATCTGTATTTTGAATCCATTCCGGTGGCTGCAGCACGTGCGGGTGATGCCCGAATATAATATCTGCTCCTTGTTCGGACGCAAAAGCTGCCAATTCCTTTTGATCAGCACTTGGGTTTCTTTCATATTCCTTGCCGAAATGTAAACTCATGACGACGACATCAGATTCGCTGGAGGCTCGCTTGATATCAGAGGCAATCAGATCTTTATCAATCCTGTTCACCAGGTAAGGCTTCCCATCAGGGGTGGGAATTCCATTTGTTCCATAGGTGTAAGCCAAAAAGGAGAAAGTGATGTCATTCTTTTCGATCGTTGTGATCGTGTCTCTTTCCTCCGGTGACAAGTAGGAACCCACCTTTTCAATGCCTAGCAAATCCCATTGATTAATTGCGTTTTCAATAGCGGGAATACCTCGGTCCAGGGTGTGATTGTTGCTCATAGAAACAATATCAATGCCGTTAGCTTTTAACGTATCCCCTAATTCAAAGGGCGTGTTGAATGAAGGGTAGGTGGAAACGCCGATGGCTGCCCCACCCATGATGCTCTCTGAATTGGCAAATGTAATATCAGCTTTTGAAAGATGGGGAGTGACCTCCTGAAACATAGGGTTGAAATCGTAGCCTGAAGAAGTCTTCGCATCATCGTATACTTCTTTATGTATTAACAGATCCCCAACGGCTGCGAGTGAAACTTCTGTCACTTCTTTCACTTCTGTCTTTTTCGTTGGTTTGTATAGCGTTCTCATATTGGATGACACGCGTTTTTCCATGTCTGCTTCGTTCGGTTGGGAGAAGATGGTGGAACCGCCAATGAAACTAGAAATCAAAATGATCGCAATAACAATAAGCAGGCTTTTATTCTTCATCCAATCCTCCTAATTTGTAGATATTTTGATTCGATTTTTCTATAAACCACCAGAATATCCTTGAGAATAATGTTATAGAGCATTTACAAACCTATATAAGCAGACACATGCGGTTTTTTAAAGGACATAAGCGGAATAGTTTCGACATAATAATATTTTATTATATAAGAATTGTTATATTCAGGCAAATTATGCCACTATTATTTATTCTTCCCTAAGATCTATGAAAGAATGCCAAAAGAACAAAGTCAAGAGAACCCTTTCTTTAGCGGAACGATCTTTTAGGATTCTTCTGTTTGGTTACCATCCTTGATGTGGAGAGGGGTTTTTCCCATCACAAAGAAGGAGCAGGATAGGAGATAGGTAAAAGTGTGAAGCACCAAGTCACGATTCCTTTTTTGTTTGTCAGGGAAGAAATGCTCTTTAAGATCATGTCCATAAAAATTAAAAGAAAAGAGTGTCGCTCTTATTTCATAAGCATAGAAGTTTATAGTGATTTAGATTGTATAATTGAAGGAGCAGTTTAGTTTTTTAAGAAAAAAAAGGGGATGCAAAATGAAAAATAATTTAATGTCTACATCAATTTTTACATTAGCCATCGCTATTGTAATTGGTAGTTGGTTAATTTCGAGTGGATTAAAAAATAATGGAGAACAGATGGGTATGGAAGAAAATAATACGGAAACGGCCCAAGAAGAACAATTCTTAACGTTACCCGAGCTAGGAGACTATCTTGGAGTTACAGAAGAGGAAGTTCAAATGTTTGTTAGTGAAGATGTTACAAAAAGCCAAATCCCATATGTGAAGATTGGAAATGAGTTCTATTTCTCTGTGAAAGCCATTGATAAATGGTTAACTGAAGCTGGACCAATGAAAGTCGGACAATACTGACCCTTTTAACAAATGGGGCTTTTGTTCAGAAACAGCAAGGGTCTTCATTTTTAATCTTGAGAATATCTAAAAGTATTGAATATGATGCAAGAAAACGATATGCTGTCATAATATTTATTTTTTTAAGATTCGAATAATTATATGGGGAGGGATCATATGGAAGTTGAGAATTATTTAAAAGAAATGCCTGAATTTAAAACGGAAAGGTTAACACTTAGAAAGCTGGCTTTTTCTGATTTAGAAGATGTCTTTAGTTTCTGTTCCAACCCTAAAGTAGCGCATCCTATGACTTGGGAAGTCACCGAGTCTAGAGAGGCAACCCACGAGTTTTTAACTATGGTCATGACGGGGTACGAAAAAGGTGAATCTGGTGAATGGGCCATAGAGTGGAATAAAACAGGTCAAGTAATTGGTGTAGCGGCCTTTATTGATTGGAGTAATCTACATAAGTGCGTAGAAGTGGGGTATTTTTTATCGGAAGATTATTGGGGCAGAGGAATTGCTACGGAAGCCCTTCAAGAACTGGTTCACTATGGATTTAGTCAGTTAGATCTTAATCGAATCGAGGGCAGATGTGATACGGATAATATCGGTTCGCAGAAGGTGATGAAGAAATTGGGCATGAAATATGAAGGCACTTTAAGAAAGAATGAGTGGATCAAGGGCGAATTCAGAGATACGGAAGTGTATTCGATATTGGAAAGTGAGTATTGATCCTTAATAGTTCTCCTGATGTTGAGGGATATATAGAATTCTTGAAAAGGGGAGAGAATTCCGGGATTAGGATTTAAAGTGTTCGGCCTGCATGGTCCTATTTCCATCTCTTATTTTCAAGAAATCACAGTACATAACTGCTCAGGGTGAAAAAGCAGGAAGAGCCGGCATAGTAGACGCTCATTTTTTATTAGGAACTCTCTGAATTTTTTTATATAATAAAAGTAAAAAGATAGGAGAGAAGGACTTGAGAGAGAATATGAAGCTTACCGGCACGATATTCTTGTCGAAACTAATTGTCCAATACGCTCACTTACACAGCCGGACGGTAGGGTCAAAAGTTGAGGAGTATATCCGCCAATTAGGAATTAAAACGGGAGAATGGCTGGAGTCTTTTTACAGTGAAAAAGGACAGGCATGGACGCCTGATCAATATGCTCATGTGATCGTTGACTTGAAAAATTCAATCGGTGGTCATTTTGAGATATCAGAAGTTCATGAAGACCGTGTTATTGTGAAAGCTTCTGCTTGTCCTTTTGGAGAAGCTGTCCACGATGCCCCGCACTTATGTATGATGACGTCCAGTGTATTTGGTGGCGTGGCTTCCAGAAGAATGGGATATGGGAAAGTGAACTTGCGCAAGCGGATTGCTAAAGGTGATGGAGGTTGTGAAGTCGCTATTTTCTTTAAACCCACAGAGGAAGAGGAAGGAATCGTTTATGAGAATATTCCCATCACTCCTGAACAAGGAGATCCGTTCAACTGGGAGGAAGAAACGATTACTGCTTTGAATGATGAGCTGCGAAAGAGCGATGAAATGGTGATGGAGTTACTGCAGGAATTAGAGCGTCTCCGTATGGAAGTGGATGATATAAAAAGGAAAACTTCGATATCTCCCTCATGAATCAGCTTTTTCCCTAAATTAACCAGTGAGAGAAGTTCCATTATAAACAGGATATCAAGAGCCCTATTCGCAGTGATGAATAGGGCTTTGTTTTATTAGAGTTGCATCTGATCGATTTACAGGATAAGAGCCTTAGGTAGTTTCTAAAAGTTATATGAGAAAGAAACCCAACGGCTGTTCACTTAACCAGGAGGAGTCAAAAGAAGGAGAAGGGAGAGGAAATGTAGAAATTATAGGAATGGAAAATACATAATATGGAATTCTCCAATAGTACATAAGAGAAAAGAGGACCTGCTGTGACTCTCACATTCTTCCGGAAATCGATCTACCAATTCAGCCTGACATCCATGGGTATCCTTTTGATTGGATCGCTTCCTTATTTATTCTTTAACATGAAAGCTCAGATGTCGGTATTGTTGATGATTGAAAGAAAAGAGTTAAATAATACACTCTTTCTGCACGATACGATTGTGTTAAATGTCCAGGAATATGGGAGACACATATGGAATACCATACGACTCATTTTTACAGGTGGGGCGCTTGAATACTATCATCGTGGGAAGTACTTTCCGCTTTTTCCTGAGTTGATGGAGTTATTTACCAAGTCTATGATGTATCTACTTTTAGGGTTGGCACTTGGTCTGGTTGTGGCTGTTCTAACCACGATGCTGATCATGTCGTTATCCAATAGATGGCGTGCGTTCCCTAAAATGGTCTTGTTTGTTCTGGAATCACTGCCTGATATTTTTATTATCCTGGTCCTTCAATTGCTTATCGTGTGGATCTACAAAAATACGAATATCCTCCTCTTTTCTATCACAAGTACTATGGACAGCGATCCATGGTTACTTCCTGTGCTGGTATTATCTATTCTTCCTGGCATTTATGTAACGAAGTATTTGTTATTAGCCTTTGAGTTTGAAGAAGAACAGCCGTACGTGAAGTTAGCGTTAAGCAAAGGGCTGAGCAAGTGGAGAATATTGTTCATTCACATGTTTCGAAACTCTGTACTGACCTTATTCAACCATTTTAAAAGTATCTTCACTTTCGCATTAGCTAATCTGCTGATGTTGGAAATCATTTTTGATATTGATGGGTTTATGACGTTCATTTATGAGCACAGTGTATTGAATCCTGAAATTTTGACGATTGGCTTATTCCTCGTATTTGTTCCGTTTTTCATCCTGTTTACGATCATTCAATGGGGGTTGGAGTCGAAGTTTTTGAAGGGAGGGGTAACGGTTGACTAATACAAGTAAAGCCTTGGTTTTTATCGGTTCTCTATACCTTATTGGCTTAATGACCGCAAGTTTTGCTTACAGCTTTTTCATACAACCTGAACTGGCAGAACCGGAGAAGTTATTATTTGATGATGAAGGCAATATCCTTGCCCTGGCCCCTTTTCCCCCTTCGATCCAATATCCATTAGGGAGTGATATTGACGGGAATAGTTACCTCGTTAAAGTTATAGAGGGCGCGAAATATACCATTGGACTCTCGGTAATCATTGCTGTAGGAAGAATGCTTTTATCTGTGGCTGGTGGGTATTTGCTATTTTTACTTCCGGCTTCGATGAAACGTCTGTTTCGAGGGTTATCTGATACGCTGCATTATGCTCCTGCCACGATTTTTACATATGTGCTCATCACCCCGGTCGTTTTAACATTCAGCTGGAGCTATGATGTGACAACGAAAATTGTGTTTCCTTGTTTAGTGATCATTGCTGTAGGTGTACCTGTGTTGTCTTTATATGTACAAAAAGAAATAGACCTCGCTTTAGAGAATGAGTTCATCGATAGCGCACGGACTATGGGAGCAAGTAGATTCCACATCTTTAGAAAACATATCGCGCCTTACCTAACCCCGAAAATCTTCATCACGTTTGTTCAGCAGATCGGGCAGTCTCTGATTATTTTTGCGCACCTCGGACTATTAAATGTATTCATTGGAGGCTCTGAAACGAGAGTAATGGAATACGACGTCATGACAGGAGAAGCCAGAACCGAAACCTTTTCCATGTCGAACGAATGGGCGGGGATGATTAGTGATAACTTTCAGTATATGAGACCTTTCCCATGGATGGTTCTTGCTCCTGTGGCTGCCTTTGCTTTGACGATACTAGCCGTCAACGTCATTGTTTATGGGCTGGAAGCGAAGCGGAAGCTGAAACGAGCGAAAGGGTTGAAACAAACGAGTGAACCTGCAGACGTTTTCTTGGACAAAGAGAAATTTCGTATGGTCAAATAATTCGACCATCAGAAAGGGAGGTAGAGTCCTTTAAAAGAATCCTTCATCCAATCGATGGTTCCCATCCGCATCGGAAAATAGACCATGCGGAATAGGACCGATGGTAAATGTTTCTCTCCTCCTTTTCATATAGTTTAAGAAGTGGTGGTGAGGAGGGGGAACATGAGAAAAGAACACGTCCCATTGATTGTGATTCCTGGTTTATTCGGTTCGATGAGTGATGAAATCATACCTGGAACAGGCGGGTGGAGTTTCGGTCTTGCCGGGATGGTTTATGAACCTTTTGTGCTCATGTTGGAAACGATGGGGTACCGGAGAGGGAAGAACCTGTTCATCTGTTTTTATGACTGGAGTCAGAAAATAGAGCATTCCGCGAGTCATTACTTGCTGAAGACGGTTGCTCTCGCTAAGCGGCAGACTGGGGCGAAACGGGTGAATCTTGTCAGTCACAGTATGGGAGGCTTAGTTGCCAGGGCGTATGTCCAAGGGAACGAGTACAAGAATGATGTCGATCAGCTGATCCAACTCTGTACACCAAATGCCGGCTCAGCACCGAACTACAGTTATTGGACCGGTGGAGAACTGCCGACAGCGCCAAAGGGTAAGATGAACTTTGTGCACTTTTATATGCGGTGGTATTTGGAGTATCTGAGTCATCATTACAAGGGGAACCGGATGGATATCATCCATAAGCACTTCCCAGGTTTACAGGATATCTTACCTGGGAGCGATTATCAGAACTATGTAATCATGAATGATCGAGGCAACCGCAGCCTTCTTCCTTATTCACAAATGAAGACGACCAACGCTTTTCTCGATTCGCTGAATGCTGAACGTGCCATTATTAATGAACGGAGCATCGATGTGACGGTCATCGCAGGATCGGGAGAAGAATCGATCAAGTACCTGGAAGTCGTTCCTTATACAGGAACGGGAGCGTGGGCGGACGGGGAGGTAACCGCTGCCTCTTATACGAATGAGGGGGACGGGGATGCCATAGAAGAAAGTGTTTTTCTGCTGGACGGAGACCACTACACAGTCGAGGGGACACACATTGAAGTCCTCTACAAATCCAAGGACATCCTTCGCCGCAAGATCGGTTCATAGGCTGAGGTCAATACCCTTGAATTAAAAAAGCACAGGCCGTATCTATGGCCTGTGCTTTTTAGCGGGTAGGGTGCTCAGGTGCGAATGCAAATCTATGATGACCTGTAAAATATTTGTATCCTTTTTCTCTACCACTCGATTATAATAGATTGGTAAGTATAAAATGGTAGAGGAAGATGACGATTGAAAAGGTTGATGTTGCTGTTTCTCGCGGTGGTCATGTTGGTATGCAGTTTTCCGGGTGCTGGTTTTGCAGCTTTGAATCAAAACGAATTGGAGGTCTACCTTTCCGAGCTTCGTTGGACAGAAGCGGAGTTGGAGACTTATTTATGGGAGTATTATGATTTGAAGATTCGTGATTTTGATTCATTGGAAGAATTAAAAGATTTTCTTGGTCCGGTAATCACAGAGGAAAGTTTACAACAGTTGCTGGATGACTATGGCCTTACCCGACAGCAATTGGATGATATTCTTGCTGAATATGGTGAAACGGTGGAAGATTACACGTTTATTGATGATATTGAATTCTACTTGATTGAAGCAACAATAGATATTGACTATGAAGATATGTTCAGCGATTTTGGACTATCGGATGAAGAACTGGATCGTTTGTTCGTTCACTTGGAAAGTCTCGATGGTGAAGCCATAGAAGCAAGATTGGATGGGTTGTACGAACGCTTGATGGCCTTTGAAGAATTTGAGTCTGCCACTGAATTGTCGGCGGAACAAATCGCAGAACTGCTATCGATCATGCAGGAGATGCTTGACCTGTTCGAGATCGATGCGACGTTCTTTCTCGTGAAAAGTGGAGAAGAAATGCCTGTGACTTTGGCCGACCTCATTCAGATGACAGATGGAGGGGGCTATGATTTGAAAATTGTTCTACACAATCTTCAAGGAGAATTTTTAGCTGACTTTATTCTGACGAATGAGATGTTTGGTTCTGAGCTTCTTCAAGAGACGGCGAAAGATCTGCCGACGGTCGAACAGGCAGTCACGGCTCAGCAAGCTCCGGAGAAAACCGAGGCGAAAACGGGAGGAAGTGCTCCTGAAAGCGTTGAAAAAACGGTCAAGGGAGAGCGTCTTCCAGTAACATCCGGAGGGTACCTTACTAAAGTGTTCGCCGGTCTGAGTGTGATGGGGCTCGGGGCCTGGTTCGTCCTTTACTTCCGTAGACAGGATGCATAGAAATGGGAGCAAGGCAGCACCGTAAGAGGAGCTTTTTGTTATTGTCGGTTGGTGTCGGACTGATCTTATTCGGATGGTGGTACACAAGTTCCAACCTGCATCCTTTAGTGAAAGGATACTATCTTTATAAAACCAATGCCGCACCGGTCGTTGAGTCAGAAGAACAGGAATCAGGCCTTTCTCCTAAAGGAACAGACAGCGATGCCGGCGCCCCTTTGTACACGTCGGTTCCGGCTATCGGGGATCACATGGGGGAGCTCATCATTCCTAAGCTTGATGCACGTCTTCCAATCTATCATGGTACGGATGAGGATGAATTGGAAAAAGGGGTGGGGCACTTTGCTGGAAGTGTGCTCCCGGGGGAACAGGATAATACCGTATTGTCCGGTCACCGGGATACCGTCTTCCGCCGCCTGGGGGAAGTAGGGGTCGGTGACCGGTTGACCGTCAAGTCTGAAGCGGGTGTGTTCACCTACAAGGTCCGGAAGGTGAGAATCGTCGATCAGGACGACCGCACGATCATCGTTCCTAAACCGAAGGCCACGTTGACGGTTTCTACCTGTTATCCTTTCGATTATATCGGCCCTGCACCAGAAAGATATATTCTGATTGCTGATTTAATAGAGAGCGAGCGGTAAAAAAAGAGGGAGAAATACCCGCCTTACCCTTTGAACGAAAGGTATCCTGAGCAATGAGCAAGAAGCGCCCATCCCCGCGGAGGATCGGCGCTTCTTTATTATGGAAAGAGGGGAGCAGTGTTCATCCCCCGCCTCATTATTGTTCAAGCTTTGTATTTAAGGATTCCAGGTTATGGTTCAATTTTTTCAGTTCTTCAATCATAACGGTTAATTTTTCTTCTATTCCACTGAATGTATGAGAAGCGGCTTCAGAGATGTCTTTCATGATGCCTGATAGAACCACATCATCCGAGTCATCCGCTAAAGGGTTCCGGGAAAGTTGATTCCATAAGGATTCTTGATTGGTAAGGTTTGAAGCAAGTTTCAGAAGGCTGTCTAAATCCAGGTCATTAGATGAAGGCGTGTTTTCCTCTGCTGGTTTTTTCCTTTTCATATTCATGTCCCCTTTCTATTTAGATATATAGAGGGCTATGTTATCCTACATAGCCCTCTAAGTTTTAGCTGATCGTTCCTAGCATCTCATTCATGCATGAAATGACAATCTGGCGTTGCTCACTTGATCCTAGTAGAACAGCGACCAAAAGTGCCAATAAAAACAAAACAGCAATGACCACAGCGACTAAGTTTCTTAAGAAGTTCATCATGTTTCCTCCTTCATCACAAGAATGTGTGCAGGAGACGTCTCTTACATAGATACTCTATGAAAATCTATCAAATGCGCTTGTACAATAGCCTCAATTAATAGATTGCTCTTACATTTGGATGTCTGCCGCTGGTCATTTGAAATGGGGATGAAGAAAGGATTCCAAATACAAAGACTGTCGAGAAAGTCTCGACAGTCTTTGTTTTGTTCACGATTCCGTTTTATACAAACAAACTCAGTAATAGTGTGAAAGCAAGGCCCAGGACAGAGATGATCGTTTCCAGCAGTGTCCAGGTGGCGAAAGTCTCTTTCATCGTGAGTCCGAAGTATTCTTTGAACATCCAGAAACCGGCGTCGTTGACGTGCGAGGCAACTAAGCTCCCGGCTCCTGTAGAAAGAACCATAAGCGCCAGATTGACATCGGTCTGCCCTAATAGTGGGATGACAAGACCGACAGTGGTCAAGGCTGCAACCGTAGCCGAACCTAAAGAAATCCTAAGAATAGCTGCAATCAACCATGCGAGTACGATCGGTGACATAGTAGAACCTTCGAATAGTTCTGCGACGTAATCACCGACACCTCCGTCGATCAATACTTGTTTAAACGCACCGCCACCCCCGATGATCAGGAGCATCATCCCGATTTGAGAGATCGCCGTGGAGCAGGATTCCATGACGGTTTTCACAGGAATATTCCGTGCGATCCCCATCGTGTACATCGCTACAAGCAGGGAAATGATCATGGCTGTTGAAGCGTTACCGATTAAATTGATAATGGATAAGAACGAGTTGGTTTCAAACCCTGCCATCTCCTGGATCAATGTAATGATCGTGGAAATCGCAATCAGAATGACCGGAAGCATAGCTGTGAAGACACTGATGCCAAACTTTGGTGTATCTTCAAGGTCGAACTTCTTCTGTTCCCCTAAGGAAGTGATGTCCCCTTGTTTGGTAAACGAATCAGGTACAAGTTTTTGAGCCATTTTCGTGAAAATCGGTCCCGCAACGATAACGATCGGGATGGAAATGATGATTCCGTAAAGCAATACTTCTCCAAGGTCAGCGCCATATTCACCGGCGATTACGGTTGGACCAGGGTGAGGCGGCAGGAAACCGTGGGTGACAGACAAAGCAGCCGCCATCGGGATCCCTAAATAAAGAATAGAAACTTTCAATTCTCTTGAAATCGCAAAGACGATAGGGATAAGAAGGACAAGTCCTACTTCAAAGAACAGGGCAATTCCGATGACGAAAGACGCGGAAACGACCGCCCATTGAATGTTTTTCTCGCCAAATTTGTTGACGAACGTCATAGCAATACGTTGCGCACCGCCGGCATCTGTAATTAGCTTCCCGAGCATGGCTCCAAGTCCAAAAATCAGGGCCAGGTGTCCAAGTGTACCGCCCAATCCGGTTTCAATCGTTCCGACAATCTCTTCAAGCGGCATTCCGAGCAGGATCGCTACTCCAAACGAAACAATGATCAAAGAAACAAATGTATTCAGTTTCAGCCCCATAATTAAGATCAGCAGGGCGACAATTCCTATAGCAACCATGACTAATGGCATGATGATCCCTCCATATTGTGTTTTTTTACTTGTGAATTAAACGTCTCTGGTATTCGGCGATTCTTGTATAATCACTGCTCAGTCTCCTGGATAAATCGATGAAGATCGGCAGTAATTGGCGGTATTCGTGGGAGGCTTCCTCCACCGGTGTATGTTGATGGGTACTTCCGATCATCTCGGAAACGACTTCAAACGAATCGACTTTACCAGTTGCATAGAGTCCTAGAATACAAGCCCCGAGGCAAGAGCTTTCATAGCTTTCCGGTACAGCAACCTCTGATTCGAAAATGTCGGCCATCATCTGGCGCCATACGTCGGAACGGGCAAAACCTCCCGTTGCCTGAATCCGTGTCACTGGTGTGTCCATACATTCCACCAGGGCGAGGTAGACGGTGTACAGGTTGTAAATGATTCCCTCGAGAGCAGCGCGGATCATATGTTCTTTCTTATGAGACATGGTCAATCCAAAGAATGATCCACGGACATCCGGGTTCCAAAGCGGTGCTCGCTCCCCGGCCAAATAAGGATGGAAAATCAAGCCTTCTGCTCCTGGTCTCACACCATCGGCGATTTTTGTCAGGACTTCATAAGGATCGATGCCGAGACGCTTCGCCGTTTCAATTTCTGCTGCCGCGAATTCATCTCTGATCCAGCGCAGAATCATCCCGCCGTTGTTGACAGGACCGCCGATGACCCAGTGATCTTCTGTCAGTGCATAACAAAAGATTCTTCCTTTTTCATCGGTCTTGGGCTGATCGATGATCGTCCGGATCGCTCCGCTCGTCCCAATCGTGACCGCGATTTCTCCTTTTCCGATAGCGTTTACACCAAGGTTTGATAAAACCCCGTCACTCGCGCCGATAATAAAAGGAGTTTCCGGGTCTATTCCGATTTTCTGAGCAAGGGAACGGTTGCAGGAAGTAAACGCTTCCGTCGTGGGTACAAGTCTGGATAACTTATCCCGGGAAATCCCTGCGATCTGAAGCGCTTCCTCATCCCAGTCCAATTTTTCCAAGTTCATCATTCCAGTAGCGGAAGCAAGCGAATGATCAAGCACATATTCGTTGAAAAACTTGTGGAAGATGTATTCTTTGATTCCGATGTACTTGCAGGTTATGGAATCGATTTCAGGATGTTCCTGAACGAGCCATGTAACTTTACTCAAAGGAGACATGGGATGGATCGGTGTGCCTGTACGTCTGTAAATCTCATGGCCGTTCCATTCGTCTCTGATTTTCTGTGTCCATGCTTCACTTCGGTTATCTGCCCAGGTGATACAGGACGTCAGAGGGTGGCCGTCTTTGTCGACGGCGATCAGGCTGTGCATCGCACTACTGAAGGACACGAACGAAATATTCTTGTCTTGATGATCATCCATAATCGCGGTCATGACCGTGACAACCGCCTGGAAAATTTCATCCGGATCCTGTTCAGCCGTTGAGATGTCCGGGGTATGCAGGGGATAGCCCTGGCTTTCCTTTTGAATGACATCGCCTTTTTCACTGAATAATACGGCTTTTGTACTTGTGGTACCGATGTCGATACCGAGCATGAAGTTAGTCATCTTCTTTTTCGACTCCTTTAGTAAAGGTTTCCTGTGCCATCCATAGTTCTTCGACGCGGCCTTTGGCGACATCATCGAAATTCTGATGAAGGGATTGAACCATAAGGTCGCGATCCTTCTTATTAATGGCTTCAATGTATAATTCGTGGTTCTCAATAATTCGTTCAAAGTCCTCATACATCTCTTCAAATCTGTACCGCATGGAGAGGAGGACAAGGCTTTCGAGTGTAGGTTTCAGGTTGTTCCAAATCATCTGAATATGAGAATGGCCGATCGAACGGATAATCGTATCGTGAAATTCCAGGTCCTGCTTGGAAAATTCATCGGCATCCTTGTATTGAATGGCTATTTTCATCATTTCAAAAATCTTGCTGAGATCTTTGACCAGTTCTCCTGTTTCCATATGGACGAGCCGCTCAAAGACGAAGCTCTCAACGAGCAACCGGACATCGTACATTTCCTGGATTTCTTTTTCCGTTATATCGAGGACCCGCGCGCCCATCCTTTCCAGGCGGATAAGATTTTCGGAAGCAAGGGCTTTCAAAGCATCCCGTACAGGGGAACGGCTTACGGAAAATTCGGAAGCCAGCTGATTCTCCGATAAGATTGAACCGCTTTCAACCGTGCCCGAAATGATTCGCATTCGGAGCTCGCAGGCGACGCGTTCACCAGCGGATGCTTTGGATAACCATTGGCGTGGGTACAAAAATTCATTAGAATCCTTCATGTATTCACCTCGTTTTGTTCATCTCTGTATACTTGTATACAAGTAGTGTAGTACAACTTTTCAAGTTTGAAAACGCTTTTTATGTAAAATGTCGAAAAAAATCGAAAGAGAGTGATTTGAAAAAATAGTCCTCGTCGTAGTTTTTTCTCATTTTCATATCCCACTCGGAATGAATCGGAAATCTTTTACTAGTTTTTGGTACAGGCCATTTCCTATGCTAAAGTGGGAACATACGAGGGGGCAGACATCGACTTCTACGAAAAGAATGAAGAGGAGGAATTTTAGTGAAAACGATCAAGTGGGGAATCATCGGGTGCGGGAACGTGACGGAAGTGAAAAGTGGTCCCGCTTTTCAAAAGATCGATCAAAGTTCTCTTCAAGCGGTGATGCGAAGAAATGGAGAGAAAGCGAAAAACTACGCGGAGCGCCACGGCGTGCCTCAATGGTATGACCAGGCGGAAGATTTAATCCATGATGACGAAGTGGACGCGGTATATATTGCAACACCACCTTCTTCTCATATGGAATATACCCTCATGGCAGCCAAAGCGGGAAAGCCCGTGTATGTGGAAAAACCGATGGCCAACAGCGAGGAAGAATGTGAAGAAATGGTCCGTGTATGTGAAGAGCATGGTGTACCTTTATTTGTAGCCTATTATCGGAGGTCACTGCCGAGATTTTTGAAAGTGAAAGAACTGATTGATGAAGGCGCAATTGGGGATGTACGCTTCGCGTCTATGCAGCAGACCCAGAAAATCGTCGCCAAAGATGAGAATGGAAACTGGCCATGGCGGGTGATCCCGGAAGAAAGCGGAGCAGGCTTATTCTACGATGTCGGTTCTCATACGTTAGATCTCTTCGATTACTTGCTTGGGCCTTTGACAGATGTGAGAGGATTTGGGCTGAACCTTGCTGATTCCTATCCAGCGGAAGACACGGTCAGTGGTGTATGGAAATTTGGAAACGGTGCGGTGGGAACAGGCGTATGGAATTTCTCTTCTTATAAGAATGAGGATGACAACCGTATTGTTGGAACAAAAGGAGAGATCCAGTTTTCCACCTTTGATGACAAACCGGTTGTCCTTGTCACAGATGCAGGGGAAGAGTCTTTTTACATCGAGCGTCCGAAACATATTCAACAGCACCATATCCAGACGATTGTGGATGAGCTGCTCGGAAAAGGGACGTGTCCAAGCACCGGAAAAACAGCGCTTCGCACCAACAAGGTGATGGGGGAGCTTGTTAAAGAGTATTATCAAGTACGCGGCTGAACGACCTACCGTTCATAAATATTTTATGGGACGGTTTTTCTTTGCTTTTGCATAGACTTCCGTGAGAAATGAAGATAAAATCAATGTTTAACAGCTTGAAGAACTTGGGGACATGATTCAAGGAGTTATAATTTTAGATTGAATAGAAGAAGGTGTTTCATGTGTTACATAATCCAAAAGGTAAAGAAAGATTAGGGCTTGCTTTTCTACTTGGCATGCTCGGGATTCTAGGGCCATTGAACATTGATATGTATCTGCCGAGCTTCCCGGGGATCGCCTCCGACTTAGAGACGAGTGCCTCTCTTGTTCAGCTCAGTTTGACGACCTGTTTGATCGGACTTGCCGTCGGTCAAATTGTCGTGGGTCCCGTCAGTGATTCGCAGGGGAGGAAGAAACCGCTCATCGTTTTCCTTTCTCTCTTCGCACTGGCATCCTTCCTTTGTGCGCTTGCGCCGAATATCCTGGTGCTCGTGATCGCCCGTTTCATCCAGGGGTTCACAGCTTCTGCCGGCGTCGTCCTATCCAGAGCTGTCGTGCGTGACGTATTTTCAGGGAGAGAGTTGACGAAATTCTTCGCCTTACTCATGGTGATCAATGCGACGGCTCCGATGATCGCACCGATGACAGGGGGAGCCATTTTACTTTTACCATTCGCCACCTGGGAGACGATCTTTTTCTTTTTAAGTATCGTAGGTATTGCGATTGTTCTGACTGTCGCGGGAAAATTACCGGAAACCCTTCCGGTAGAAAAACGAATCCCGAGTTCTGTGAAAGAATCGATCCTGACGATCGGACGCCTGTTGAAAGACCGCTCGTTCATCGGCTATGCGCTGACGATCGGTTTTGTCCATGGCGGGAGTTTCGCTTATGTATCCGGAACGCCGTTCGTTTACCAGGGCATCTACGACGTCTCCCCGCAGGCCTTTAGTGTCCTGTTCGGGATTAACGGACTCGCAATCATTACCGGAAGCTTTTTAGTCGGCCGCCTCGGTGGGATTTTCCATGAAAGAAGTCTGCTCCGGACCGCTGTCATTGTTGCCGTCAGTGCCACCGGTTTTCTTTTGGCGATGACCATCATTGAAGGACCGTTGTATTCGATTGTCATACCGATTTTCATCTACATGACGGCGATGGGGATGGTGCTGACAAGTACGTTCACGTTGGCGATGGAGCATCAGGGGCACCGGGCCGGGAGTGCCAGTGCGGTACTCGGTATGCTGCCTTTGTTATTTGGCGCGACCGTTTCCCCCCTTGTCGGCCTTGATGAGACTACAGCTGTACCGATGGGGGCGATCCTGTTTACGACCGCTTCGATTGGTGCGGTGATCTTTTTCACATTGACGACGAAAAAACAGCATGCCCAAATCTAATGATCATTCAAAAGTGGTGTCAGCGCTAAGCTCTTTTACAACAGTAAAGAGCGGGAGCTGGCACCGTTTTTATTTTGGGGTTATGAAGTAAAGGAATGCTAAAAATTTAAATGATGAGTCATTCGATTGATTGAAGGGTAAGATAATATATACTAGAATAGTTAGGAATGAATGTTCATTCCGCATAGGAGGGAGGATGTTTATATGCCGACATCCACAAATAAAAGAGATCATATCTTCCATAGTGCGCTGTCACTATTCGCCGAACGCGGTTTCGATGCAACGACGATTCCGATGATTGCGAGCGATGCTAAAGTAGGGGCGGGTACGATCTACCGCTATTTTGAGAACAAAGAAGTTCTAGTCAATACATTGTTTCAATATTACACAGGCTTGTTCACAGAGACCCTTGAAGAAGGATATCCCAAGGATGCAGGAATCCGTGATCAATTTCATCATTTGTTTCAAGGGATGGTGCGCTTTACAAACGAGCATGAGCATGCGCTTTATTTCATTAAAACTCATAACGCCGCCTACTTTCTTGATGAAACAAGCAAGAACCAGTTCAACCATTTGTTGATGATTCTCCAGGAATTCCTTGATGAGGGGAAAGAAAAAGAAATCATCAGGGATCTGCCGTCAAAAGCGTTGATTGCTATCATCTTCGGCGGGTTTCTTGAGCTGTTCAAATTGATTCGTGCAGGTGAGATCGAAGCGACGGATCAATTGTTAGCCGGTGTCGAAGAAAGTTGCTGGGATGCTGTGCGTCATCATGAGTAAGGAGACAGTGTCTCCTTTACAATAAACGGAATGAATATTCATTCCGGTATCTACAATTATCATCAAAGAGGTGGGTAACTATGAATCATACAGAAAATCTTCCACAACCTAAGTCTTATGGACCGCTCGGAAATTTGCCGAGTATTGATAAGGAAAAACCCGTACAGTCGTTCATGAAGCATGCCCGTGAACTCGGCCCGATCTTTCAAATCCAATTTCCGGGACGGACCAGTACGTTTATTTCAAGTGCCCGTTTTGCTGCTGAGATCTGTGACGAGACCCGTTTTGATAAAAAGGTGGGTCCTGCTCTCCAAAAGGTGCGTGCTTTTGGCGGAGACGGTTTGTTTACAAGTGGAACAGATGAGCCGAATTGGAAGAAAGCTCATAATATTCTGCTGCCGAGTTTCAGTCAGCAGGCGATGAAAGGTTACCATGACAAAATGATCGACCTCGCTTCACAGCTGGTTCAAAAGTGGGCGAGACTCAATCCCAATGAAGAAGTGGACGTTCCCGATGACATGACCCGTCTGACGCTTGATACGATCGGATTGTGCGGGTTCAATTATCGATTCAACAGTTTCTATCGGGAAGATGCGCATCCTTTCATTGAAAAAATGGTGCGTGCTCTGGATGAATCCATGAGTCAGACGCAGCGCCTGGGCATTCAGGATAAGCTGATGGTCCGATCCAAGCGACAGTTCAGAGAAGATATCGATTACATGTTCAATCTTGTCGATCAACTCATCGAAGAACGAAAACAGGCAGGAGATCAGGGGGAGGACGATCTGCTTGGGCACATGCTGAAAGGGAAAGACCCTGAAACAGGCGAAGCCCTGGATGATAAGAATATCCGCTTCCAAATCATCACCTTCCTCATCGCTGGACACGAAACGACGAGCGGACTGCTTTCTTTTGCCATGTATTATCTATTGAAACATCCGGACAAGTTACAGAAAGCCTATCAGGAAGTAGATGAAGTGCTGGGTGATGATACCCCTTCCTTTAAACAGGTGAAACAGCTGAAATATGTACGGATGATTTTGAATGAAGCGTTACGTCTATGGCCGACTGCTCCTGCATTTTCTGTGTATGCAAAAGATAAGACAAGCCTTGATGGCGAATATGAGGTGCAAGAAGGAGACACGTTCACACTGCTCATCCCGGAGCTTCACCGTGATACCAAGGTCTGGGGAGAGGATGCCGAGGAATTCAACCCGGAACGATTTGAAAATCCAGCAAGCATTCCTCATCACGCGTACAAGCCTTTTGGTAATGGTCAGCGTGCGTGTATCGGACAGCAGTTTGCCCTTCATGAAGCGACTCTCGTTCTCGGCATGATTTTACAGCATTTCGATCTTGAAGATCATACGGATTATCAATTGGACATCAAAGAAACGTTGACGTTCAAACCGGATGGTCTGACGATGAAAGTGAAATCCAGACGAGCATTCACCGGGTTCCAAACACCAGAGGCGGATGAAAAGAGTGAAACCAAAGACATGCCTGCACGTGAGTCTCATGGTACGCCATTCCTTGTCCTGTTCGGATCGAATATGGGAACCGCCGAAGGCGTGGCCCGCGAGCTTGCGGAAACGGCCCGTCATCAAGGGTTTGCTGTAACGACGGCTCCGCTTGATGAATGGACAGGAAATCTTCCGAAAGAAGGAGCGACATTGATCGTTTCCGCTTCCTATAACGGCCACCCGCCAGACAATGCGACTTCGTTTGTCCAGTGGCTGACTTCAGCTGAGGAAGCAGACCTCGATGGGGTAACCTACGCCGTTTTCGGATGCGGAGACCGGAACTGGGCGAGCACGTATCAACGGGTTCCTTCAACGATCGATGATGAGCTCGATGCGAAAGGAGCCTTCCGTCTGCTTGAGCGGGGAGAAGGAGATGCCAACGAAGATTTTGATGGCGATCTGGAAAAATGGGAAGAGAAGCTTTGGCCGGCCTTAGCTGACCATTTCAGCCTGGACTTGGAAGAAGGACAGGAGGCCTCGAGTCCCGTTTCCATGGAATTCGTCAGCGGAACGAGCTACACACCTGTGGCGCGCACCTATGATGCCTTCACTGCCGTTGTCCTTGAGAACGAGGAACTGTTGAAGGATGCCGAACGCAGCACCCGTCACGTGGAGGTGGAACTTCCTGCAGGGATGACTTTCCAGGAAGGGGATCACTTGGGTGTCGTACCGGAAAATACGCCGGCCATGGTAAACCGTGTGCTCGACCGGTTCGGACTCAAAGGAGAAGAGCATGTGATCTTGAGCGAAGGCACAGGCCGCGCCTCCCATCTGCCTACAGGACAACCCGTTCAACTTCTGCAGTTGTTGTCGTCCTACGTGGAATTACAAGAGCCTGCAACAAGGACGCAGATCCGTGCGCTTGCAGCGAGCAACCCTTGCCCACCTCACAAAATCGAGCTTGAGCAGCTCGTTGAGGATGAAACCTATAAGACCGAGATTCTAAAGAAACGTCAAACGATGCTCGAGCTGTTAGAAGCCTATCCATCCTGTGAGATGGAATTTGAGCCATTCATTTCCCTGCTTCCAGCTTTGAAAGTGCGTTATTATTCGATTTCCAGTTCCCCTCGAGTTGAGGCTCATCAACCGAGTGTCACGGTCAGTGTTGTCAGGGGAGAGGCCTGGAGCGGGACAGGCCAGTATGAAGGCGTGGCTTCGAACTATTTGGCATCACGGGAAGCCGGAGATAAAATCGCCTGTTTCGTCCGTACCCCTCAATCAGACTTCCAACTGCCGGAAGACCCTGAAACACCGATGATTCTTGTTGGTCCGGGAACTGGAATCGCTCCCTTCCGAGGCTTCATCCAGGCTCGTAAGGCGATGCATCAGGATGGAGTGACGCTCGGCGAAGCGCACCTCTATTTCGGATGCCGTCATCCGGAACAGGACTTTTTGTACGAGGAAGAATTGAAAGAAGCAGAACGCCTCGGATTGATCGACCTGCATACTGCTTTTTCAAGACAAACGGATGGAGAAAAGGTTTACGTCCAGCATGTGATGAAGAAAAATGCGGAAGCGATCCTTTCTCTATTAGATCAGGGAGGCCGTCTCTATATTTGTGGGGATGGCAGCAAAATGGCTCCTGAAGTCACGCATACACTGGTGGAGTGTTACCGTGATCTCAATGAAGTTAGTGAGCAGGAAGCTGTTTCGTGGTTAGAAGAATTAGAACAGTCTGGACGTCTGGCGAAAGATGTCTGGGCCGGTTCTTAATAGATTTCATTTCCTGGTTGATGCATGAACGGGAGTATATCATGAAATTCTCTCAGGATAGCCCCTAAGGAGGATCATGATCAACCGTTTCATGCATCAGCCCTGATTATTTTATTTACAGGAGCAACATGTATGAAACAGATATGGAAAATTTTCGCAAGAGATTGGAAGAGTATTTCAACAAACTGGGTGGCTATGATTTTGATTGGCGGATTGATTGTTCTGCCTTCCTTATATGCCTGGTTTAATATTAAGGCTTCATGGGATCCCTATAGTCAGACCGATCAGCTGCCTGTTGCGGTCGTCAATGAGGATGAAGGGGCAACCGTTAGAGATACGGAAATTGATGTAGGGAAAGATTTAGTAGAAGAATTAAAAGATAATGACAGCTTTGATTGGCAGTTTACCGATCGGGAAACGGCTATGGGTAAAGTCGAATACGGGGATTATTACGCCGTCATCGTCATCCCGGATACCTTTTCGGAGAAACTCGGTACAGTGGTCAGTGATCAACCGGAAAAATCCAAAGTCGAGTACTATGTCAATGAAAAAATCAATGCTATTGCACCAAAGATTACAGAAAAGGGTGCCAGTGTCATTGTAGATCAGATTACTAATGCGTTTGTTTCAGAAGTGAATGGCACAGTCGCAGAATTGTTTAACGACCTTGGTCTGGAACTTGAAAAAGATCTTCCTGATATCAAACGTTTTGAAGAATACGTCTTTAAGCTTGAGGAAAATCTCCCGGAAATTTATGATCTGATTTCCGGAGCTTATGATGATTCAGAAAACGCGGCTTCGATCATTAACGATGTGCAGGGACTTCTGCCCCGGGCAGATCAAGTGACCCGCGAGAGTCTTGGCACCATTGATGAGACAACAAGTTTCTTAAATGAAGCAGAACAGCGGTTAAATGAAGTTGCGCCTCAAGTGGAAGCTGACTTGAAAAAAGCTAAGCAGACGGCAGAAGATGTCAACAGCTTCATTACTGATGTTCAATCTGTGGACCTTGATTTAGAAGGCGTCATGCAATTGAAAGATGGAATTAACCAACGGACGAATGAGGCGCTGGAGCAGCTGAATACAGTGGAAAACTTGTTGAAGCAGATTCAGGAGCAGCAGCAACAGCAGGAAGAACAGAATGGTGAAGAGAGTCCTGAAAACGGGGAAGAGAATCAGCAGGCTGGTTCTCAAGTGTCTCAGGAAACGGTGAATCAAGCGTTAACAGAGGTCGAGCGCATTCGTGAAGGGTTACAGAATGTTCAGAATGATGCCGGCCAGCTTGAAGAACAACTCAAGGATAGTCAGAGAGAGATTGATAACACACTGACGACACTGGAAGAGAAATCCGGCGAAACTGCTGATCGAATCGATGCTTTCCTGACAGAGTACAATGAAAATATTGAGCCAAGAGTCCTCGAAGAAATCAATCAGGCTCAGCAGACGCTTGCCGATGCCCGAAGTATTCTGACGGAAGCTCAATCTACGATTCCACAGATCTCGCAGATCCTCGGAAGTACAGAAAGCAATCTGGCGGAAGGGCAGGATATTCTTGAATATATGTTAAATGAATATCCGTATGTGAACGAGAAAGTCAATCAGATGGCTGACCGAATTCGGGATATCCAGGGAGAAACAGATATAAATGAAATCATTGAGCTTCTGAAAAATGATCCTGAAGCAGAGCAAAGCTTTTTTGAGGAGCCGGTGAGTCTAAGTAAAAATACACTGTTTCCGATTGAAAATTACGGAACAGGGATGACGCCGTTTTACACGGTGCTTGCGCTATGGGTAGGAGCCCTTCTACTAGTTTCCCTTTTATCAACGGAACCCGTCCATACGTCGGAGTACCGATCCTACGAACAGTATCTCGGTAAACTGGCGACTTTTGTAAGTATTGGTTTCCTGCAGACCTTGGTTGTTACTTTAGGTAATCTGTTCTTATTAAAGATTGGTATTGCTGAATCCCTTTATTTTGTGCTGTTTGGCCTTGGGATTAGTTTTGTTTTCATGACGATTGTGTTTACGCTTGTATCCGTTCTTGGGGATGTCGGGAAAGCAGGGGCGATTGTCTTTCTTGTCCTGCAGATTGCCGGTTCAGGGGGAACGTATCCGGTCGCTTTACTTCCGGGATTCTTCCAGAACATTCATCCATTCTTGCCGTTCTCCTACGCGGTCGACTTATTAAGGGAAGCGGTTGGAGGCATCGTTGAGGCACGCGTTAAAACAGACGTGATCCGCTTATCTGCGTTTGCCGGGCTATTCCTTGCCATTGGGATCTTCTTGAAAGGACCACTGCATGATAAATCAAGAAAATTAATGAAAAAATCAAGAGAATCAGGTTTATTCCATTGATATGGACGGACAGTGAAAAAGGAACTTCCGATGCGGAGGTTCCTTTTTTGTATTTACTTGAAATCAAAAGTATGGTGATCGTCCATGGGGGCAGGGCCGATGAGGATCAACGTTGCAATTATAGTAGGACTTCTCATTTAGCCCCGCTGTGTGAAGGAATGAATGTGCCGGGTAGAAACAGATTGCTTTCGTTCTTATTTTTTATCTGTAATAATAAAAAATACCGTTACAAAAGGAGGCAGATCAATGACAAACCAAACAACAACAAAACCTTTATTTGAAACATTTACGAGTGATAAATTAAATCTTCCGAACCGGACCGTGATGGCCCCGATGACACGTGGATTTTCTCCCGGCAACATTCCTAATGAGGAAGTGGCTGCGTATTACCGCAGACGTGCCGAAAATGAAGTCGGGTTGATTATTACAGAAGGGACAGGAATCGACCATCCCGCTTCAGTCTCTGGTGCGAATATTCCTGTGTTTCACGGAGAAAAGGCGCTGAACGGCTGGGCCGATGTGGTGAAACAAGTACATGAGGCCGGCGGTAAAATTGCTCCGCAGCTGTGGCACGTAGGAATGACTCGCAGCAAAGGCGACCTTCCGAATGAAGAGGCCATGCCTGTAGGTCCATCAGGTCTGAGCCTGGATGGGGAGCAAGTGACCGAACCATTAACGACAGAAGAAGTAGAGGCATTGGTGGAATCCTATGCCAAAGCAGCCGCCGATGCGAAGCGCCTTGGCTTTGATGCGATCGAAATTCACGGGGCTCATGGGTACTTGATCGACCAGTTCTTCTGGGAAAACACCAATAAGCGTACCGACCGTTACGGCGGCGATTTCGTCGAGCGCACGCAGTTTGCCGTAGAGATCGTTGAAGCATGCCGTCGTGAAGTCGGAGAAGATTTTCCGATCATTTTCCGTTTCTCCCAATGGAAGATGAATGACTTCCAGGCGAAATTGGTTCACACGCCAGATGAGCTTGAACGTTTCTTACAGCCACTTGTAGAAGCAGGGGTGGATCTGTTCCACTGCTCAACCCGCAGGTTCTGGGAGCCTGAATTTGAAGGTTCCGATTTAAACCTTGCCGGCTGGACGAAGAAACTCTCAGGTAAACCGGTCATTTCCGTAGGCTCTGTCGGGCTGGATGGTGTCTTCACAGACTTTTCTGGTGCCGGTACAACAAATCTTGATGGTTTAGTGGACAAACTGGACCGGGAGGAGTTCGATCTTGTAGCTATTGGCCGTTCTTTATTGATGGATCCTGAATGGGTGAAGAAAGTCCGTGAAGGTAGAGCGGATGATCTGTTAGCCTTTGATAAAGAAGCGCTGCAAAAACTGTATTAATGTTAGAGCAGGCGCCCTCCTGTCAGGGCGTCTGTTTTTTGTTTCTATTCAGCATAGAAAAACGGGCTTGTTTGTGGCAGAGTCTTTGCGGTGATTATTATGGAGTGTAGAACAATGGTTAGAGGAATTTACGTGATTAATAGGGTATATCAAGCACGATGGCAAGAAAATTGTACACCGTATATAATGAAGAAGAATTCAACAGAAAATGGAGGGCTTCTATGACGCACAACGATGAATATTTCATGAAAATAGCGATCGAACAAGCTTCAAAGTCGAGAGCAGAAGGAAACGAACCGTTTGGCGCAATCCTGGTTAAAGGCAATGATATTGTGAAAGTGGCTGAGAACAAAGTACATACACACTCAGACCCTACCTATCATGCAGAAATAGGACTGATCAGGGATTTTTGTTCAGAGAACCAGCTGTTTGATTTGAATGAATACATCCTGTACACCAGCTGCGAGCCTTGTGTGATGTGTTCAGGTGCCATGGTTTGGTCTAATCTTGGTAAAATGGTTTACAGTGTCACCCACGATCAATTAGCAGAGATCGCAGGGGACAACATTATGATTTCCTGTAAAGAGGTATTTGCTAAAAGCCCACTCAAGCCTGTAGTAGTAGAACAAGTATTAAATGACGAAGGTCTGAAGGTATTTGATGGGTACACGTTTGGTTAGTGCAGCTACTGATGACCCCAGGCAAAAAATCGTTGCCTGGGGTTCTTTGTGATGAACCAGCAACTTTTTATAAAGGATTTTCGTGTAGATTATAGAAAGTATTGTAAGAGGAGGATGTATGGTTATGATTTGGGAGAAACCTCAATGCACGTATTGCGAAAAAGAAATAAAAGAAGATGAAGTGGTTTTTGTGAAGATGCGTTACCCTAAGAGAAAAGGTTTTACGGAAATAAAGGCCTATCTAAGAAATGAGGGGACCTTTATATGTGAGGAATGCGCTCACGAGAAGATGAAATAAATCTACATACAAGTAAGGCTGTGGGTAAGAATGAAGATCATGGAAAAGCGGAGGTGTACGGATGAGTGAAGAAAAAAAGATCACGTTTATGCTGCCTGATCAACAAAAAGAAGCATCGATCTCGAATACATCCAGCGAAAAGTATTTGGAATTTTTCCCGGATGAACTGACGGACCTGGTCAATTCTTTTCATGGGTTTGAGCTGGATACGATTGAATTACATATCGCAGGGGCCATTGATTCTGGAGGAGCGACCAAGCTGTTTGTGGATTTTTCTGGTGAGGCCGGCATGAAATTTACATTGAAGAAAAAGGACGGGAAAGGGGAGTAAGAGGCAAAGTTTGACGTTTTTCTAAAAAAGACAGGGACGCTTACTCCATTGGAGTAAGCGTCCTGTTGTTTCATTCACATGAGTTCAGAAAACCATTCCTACATTCCACCCACGCTTGCTCCCAAAATACTACCCATTCATAACAGCATCATTCCTACCAGCTGCGGGCTTTTTCCTGGTCCAATTAACTAAAAATATGCCAATAATAATGAGCATGCCTCCTAAAACCGTGTAGACATGCAACTTCTCACCTAACAATAACCAGCCAAAAAGGACACCAAAGAATGGCGCTAAAAATAAGAAGGCGCTAGTCTTGCCGGGATCTCCTTTTTGGAGGAGATAAAACCAAATGGTAAATTGCACAACAGAAGCCATGATCGATAACCATAAAGTAATACCCACAGATTCAGCTGTGATGATAATCCTCTGATCTTCGAACAAGAAGCTTGATAACAGTAAGAAAAGGCCGCCAAACAACATCTGATAACCAGTTAAAACCCACACATTCAACCTCTTTCCGAAGGTATTAATAAGTAAAGTTGCTATCGCCCAGGAGACGGCGGCTAATAAACTTAGTATGGTACCAACCTGTACATTCATTTGACCTCCAAGAGTAAAAAACACACCAAGAAATCCTAATAATACTCCCAGCCATTGTCTTCTTTTATAGCGTATTCTCAGGAAAATCGTACTAAATACGACCACAAGTAACGGATTCATAAAAGCTAGAATAGAAGACTCGCTAGCTGGTATGGTGCGAAGGCTGACAAAGATGAACCCCATGACCCCTGTGGTTTGAAAGAGACCGATCAGTAAAATGATGAACCAGTCTTTCATAGATTGAGGGTGAGGTTTTTTTATGTAAAGGACAGCAATTACCATGATTATACCTGCGATGATGAACCTGAAGGCGTTTAGTAACAATGGAGAAATATAGGTGATGCCGATTTTTCCAACGGCGAAAGAAGAGCCCATCAAAGCAGTTGTAACGATCACGAGAAATCCAAATAAGAATTTGTTCATGGGTATGCTCCTTCTAATCATTCATACAAAACAAGAAAAGGGTAAGAGATTTTCTTACCCTTTTTCTAGTTTGGATTTTTATTTTAAACTCTTAAGATACATGAGGATATCTTTAGGTTCAGTTCGGTACATATAATCAGCATTGGCACTTGATTTTAGGATTGTTCGATCCTGGTCAATCACTAGCGTTCCCGCTACAGGCAGTTTCCATGGGTTTTGGTGGTCACCATGAAATTGCTGTAAGTCGATATTAAAATCATCTTTATAGGTGGTGATAAGATCATCGGGCAGCTCGAATAACAAATTGTAACTCTTGATCACTTCCAGTGTGGAATCACTTAATACGGGATAAGAGAGGTTGTTTTTCTCTTGGGTCGTTAATGATTCATCTGGATTTTGAGGGGAGATGGCCATGAGTTGTGCACCTTCCGATTCAATTTCATCGATGATTTCTTCATATGCTTTTAATTCAAGGTTACAGTAAGGACACCAACCGCCCCGATAGAAACTCAAAACCACGCGGCCTTTCTTCAATTCCTCTGACAACGTGATTTTTTCACCTTTTGCATTCTTTAATGTGAAATCAGGAGCTTTGTCACCCGCCGCTAAGCCAGTGGCTATACCGGACTCAATCAATTCGTTTGTCGATTGAGTGACATTCTTCTTCACTTGTTCAGGGGCGTTCGAGAAGAAACGCTTTCTCACCTTCTCTAATTCGTCGACCAACATGCTATTCACCTCAAAAATTTAAATTCTAGTCTTTATATGACTTAAACGTTAAATACTTCTTTTAAGTGTTGGCGCAGTTCAGTTAGATATTTATCGATATCCGGATTTTTCATAACATCGTGAGCACCAAAACTTTTTAGTGGTTCAAGACCTACGTATTTGTTCATATTGTGAAGGTGATCGAGAGCGCCTTCGATATCCTGCCCTTTAAAGAATTTCTCCGAGTCATTAAACGCATACTCCGGAGCGTTCCATGTCGTTGAGAACATGTATTTTCCTTCGATTAGACCGCCGTGTCCATATTCACCATCGCCGCCAAAGAAGACACCTGGTTCATATACTGCATCGATATAGGATTTAAAAGCTCCAGGTAAGCTGAACCAATTGATTGGTGTTTGGAAGATGATTGTATCTGCCCACATGAATTTTTCCTGTTCTTCTTTCACATTGTATCCATCCTGAACAATGGTGGTTTTGATGTTGTAGGAGCCTTCCAAACGGCTGACAATTTCTTCGAACATGGTTTTGTTCAACCTTCCTGGTGCAAATGACCAATACTCGTGCCCGTTAATGACTAATATATTTTTCATGATAGATCCTCCTAATAGTTTTATAGTTCGAAAACCATCGAACTGATAAAAATATTATCACCGTTTTATTTTGAATGCAATCTTTAGGTTCACTTTTTTTTTGATTATCTAAAAATGACAATAAAAAAAGAGCCAATGAGAAATGGCTCTTACAGGATTATATATCCTCTTCGTTTATTTGCGTTACCGTTTGCAATAAACCAGGGAACTTCTTTTCGATTTCTTCTCTTCTGAGAGAATAGATGTGCTCCTTTCCGTCAATTCTGGCCTGGATCAATCCGGCCTCTCGAAGTACTTTAATATGGTGAGAGACCGTAGATTTCGGCAACATCAATTTCAGAGAATACGCGGTGCAATTATTTTCATAACTTTCGTCTAAGCACCGGATGATTTTCACTCTATTGGGTTCACTTAATGCATGAAGGACTTTTGTGAAATGAATGCTTTCTATTGGTGGATGATAAGGTAATTTCATACAGGCAATTTTAATACGTTCTTACCCTAAAAGCAAGTTAATGGTATTGGTGATGGGGGAAGGGAAATGGAAAAAACAATGAATAATTTTATAACTATATGGTGCATTTTTGGTAGGATTAAGGAAAGCGTTTCTTTAGGAGGGTGTTAAAATGAGGATCGAACAGCATGGAGAAGTAACCTCCGTGTTAGGAAAAGTGAGATATGGAGACTTTGCCATGTCTGTTTATATGTTTTACATCGATGGCATGTTGATCGACACGGGGGCTTCACGGATGCTTGAAGATTTCAAGCCTTTCTTTAAGCAAACGCCCATTGAATTTGTCAGCCTTACCCATCCTCATGAAGATCATACGGGAACAGCAAAGTGGCTGCAAAAGGAATACGATCTTCCTGTATATATCAAGAAAGAAGCGATACCTGAATGTAAGGTTGAAGCGACTTTACCTTTATACAGGGAGAAATTATGGGGCAGACGCCTGCCATTCTCACCTTCCCCATTTAGTGAAACGGTAGAGTCCGATCATCACTTATATAAACTCATACATACTCCAGGACATGAGAAGAATCATGTAGTTTTATACGACGAGGAGCACGGAAGGATTTTTTCAGGGGATCTGTTTTTACATCCAAAGCCCAAGGTCATGATGGAGGATGAATCTATCCCGGTTATGATTCAATCGCTCAGGAAAGTACTTCAATTAGATTTTCAAAACATGTTCTGCCAACATGCGGGTTACATACAAGATGGAAAGCTGGCGATGAGAAAAAAGCTTCACTATTTAGAGGAGCTGAGTGAACACGTACACCACTTGTATGGAAGAGGGCACACCATTGAAGAAATTAATGCTGAATTATTCTCCAAAGTGCCGATGATTGTTTACCATTCCAGTCATGAATACGATTCAAAACACATGATTCGGTCGATACTGGAAGAGGCGGAGGTTGAGCAGAGCACTTAAAATTTTTATGGCCACAAAAGAGGCGCTTTCTACACAGTAGAAAGCGCCTTTCGTAGGTTTGAATATGCTCTGATGTTTAATCCGTGAAAAACATGGGATTCGTCTTGAACGTTATGGATGAATGTGTATGGAGAATGGACAGGTTGCTATTTCTCCGTCATACCATTTGATTTTCTGGTTCATCTTATGAAGATGTTCCTGCAAGTCTTCAATCTGCTTTTCTACCTTTGTTTTATGATCGTTCAAAATGTCTTTTTGTAAATCTAACGTATGGTCCCCTTCATGCGATAACTCGATCATTTGTTTAATATCCTTGAGAGTCATACCTGTATCCCGGTAGCACCTAATCATATCAATCCAGTATAAATCACTTTCATCATATACTCGCGTACCTTTCTGGCTGCGTTTCACAGAAGGGATCAACCCTTCTTTCTCGTAATATCGAAGTGTATAGGTGGATATACCGAGTACTTTGGCTGCTTGTCCTATCTTAAATTCCACTAGAATCTCTCCTTAGAGAATATTGCTCTTCCGTTAGATTATACGTTAGGAAAGCGTCTGGTCAACTTTTTGAGATCGGTCAAGTGGTTTTAGTTGATTTAGAGTCGACTCTAACAATTATACTACACGTGTAATTAAAATTAAGGAGGTTTTCGAACAATGGAAACGATAAAAAACTCTGTAGTCATTCTAACTGGTGCATCCAGTGGTATTGGAGAAGCAACAGCCAAAGAACTTTCTTCAAAAGGAGCTAAATTGGTGTTAGCTGCAAGAAGAGAGGAGCGACTTCAGGCATTAACAGAGGAAATCAATAGCCATGGAGGAGAGGCTGTATATAAAGTGACAGACGTAGCTTCCTCCGAACAAATGCTGGAACTAGGAAAGTTTGCCCATGAGACCTTTGGTCAAATTGATGTCCTTGTAAATAATGCAGGGATTATGCCGCTGTCTCTACTTAATAAGCAAAAAGTGGATGAATGGGATAAAATGATTGATGTCAACATTAAAGGGGTGCTTTACGGCATAAACGCGGTTCTTCCATATATGCGTGAAAGAAAGCAGGGCCATATTATCAACTTGTCTTCTGTAGCTGGGCATGTGGTATTTCCTGGCAGTGCAGTCTATAGTGGTACAAAATTTGCTGTCCGTGCCATTACAGAAGGCTTGCGTATGGAAGAGTCTCCTGGAAGCAATATACGTGCCACGATTATTTCGCCAGGCGCCGTTTCTACGGAATTAACGACGAGTATCACAGATAATGATGTGAAGGGCGGAGTGGATCAACTTTATAGTGATGCGATTAAGCCGGATAGCATCGCCCGCACCATTCGTTACGCCATGCAAGAGCCTGCAGAGGTAGCAGTCAACGAAATTGTCGTCCGACCTACTTCTCAAGAACTTTAAACAAGTCTTTTTGCCATTTTTACAGTGGGCGGGTTTTTAAGGTTGATTTGAACCTATTTCGTAAAAGGACTTGGTGGATGAATTGAATGATAGGAAAAGGAGCAGGGACTTCCCGAAAGAGGGGGCTCTGCTTTTTTTATATTTATATCGATGATTTACCCTGCGTGTTTATACAATTTTCCTCTACTGCACGAAACTCCTTATATGAATAAACAAAAGAAATCCCCAGGCCTTCATTCATCCATCTAATATTTTTTCTTTCTTTCTTTAAGATATTGTAGGTGTAGGACACTATTATTTACTTGCAAACTATGATGTTAAAGAATAGTGGGGAGAAAATGCTGATTCTGCATAAATTCTTTAGGATCATAGGATATGAAAGTTTAATATTCCCACTCGAAATTTATTGCATATTATTGTAATATATTATTGGATATCATTCGGTAGTTAAAGTAAATTCATAGGATTTGTTTATATTTTTTGAGGGGGAAAACAGATGACGGCTGGAAAGCAAACAACATTAAAGCCTGTAACAGCTACTATACTTGAACAGAAAGAAGAGTTGGCCCGTGCGGTTGCTATACCTGGTGAAATAGGAAAAGGAGTCTCAGAACAATTAATTACTTGGAGAATGGAATTAATTGAAGCGTATGCCACTTCTTTAACCCAGGGTTTTGATGAAGTAACTCAACATCTGGAAAAGTGGAGCGATCGTGTTTCAGGTGAACTTGTAGAATTAAGATTACCATTGAACATAGCCCTGGTAGAAATAAGTGAGTATAGAGAAGTCATCGGTGGGATTATCAAAGACGAAGCAAAAACACAAAATCTTTCCTTTGACGATTTTTATGATATCCTTACTCCGTTCAATCATGCGGTTGACCAAGCGGTTCAATTCGTCAGTCAATCGTATATGGATGACTTCGAAAATACCATACAAACGGCTAATTATGCAGTGGATGAACTTTCCGTTCCTATCGTTCGAGTCACAGAGTCGGTCGGTGTCATTCCCATTGTTGGAGAAATCGATACGAAGAGGGCGCAGCTCCTCATGGAGAATGCCCTGAAGCAGGGGGAAGAATACGAGCTTGAGACGATCATCCTGGATTTATCCGGTGTGAGTATCATTGATACGATGGTGGCTCATCAATTATTTAAAGTGATCAATTCGTTAAAACTTACGGGTGTGAATGGAATCATGAGCGGCATCCGTCCGGATATCGTACAGACAATGGTCAGCCTGGGCATTGATATGAAAGGGATCAGCACTTTCAGCAGCCTCCACAAGGCCATCGAATCCTTGGAATTACTTGAGGAGAAAGCCAACATTTAATGTTGGCTTTTTTTTATGAAAGTAGACAGCCGTCCAGAAGGAATGAGGAAGATCCAGGACAGGATTTCCCTGGTTACTCAGATGAAATGGTGTTAAAGATATTCATCCTTCTACTTATCTATTATAATGAACATAACCTTGCCATCAATTTCCTGTAATCGGGGGTATTTTATGAGAAAAAATCTATGGATTGTGGTTAGCGTACTTTTTATTTTAGCTTTACCATCGGTCATCTGGCTGTTTTCACCATCCAAAACACTCGATGTCACGATTCTTGATCAAACCGTACCGGATGAGAGCGCTCGTGAACACAAAAGCCTGACATGGCTGTTGAATTATAACAAATACAAGACCAATGAGAAGAAATCCTATGACTCTATGAATTATTACGGTTTAGTTCCCGATGAAAAGGGGCAGACCATAGAAGAAAAAACGCTGCCAGAAGATCTCGGTGGAACAGACTTGATTTATGTCGCTGATACATACGGAGTATATAAGCAGGATCTGCCCTGGACAGAGGAACCTGGTGAAGGACCTCCAGAGTTGATCGAGGGAGGACTTGCGATGGATGAATGGCAGCAGATCAAGCAGCAGGTCGAATCCAACGGGAAGGATTTGGTCATGGAGTTCAACAGCTTCGCTTCACCCACAAGTGAGGAGGTACGCAACGATGTGACCGACTTTCTGAAGGTGGATTGGCAGGGCTGGATCGGCCGTTATTTTCAGGATTTGAACAAAGGTGGAGAAGTCCCGGAGTGGGTCGTTTCACGTTTTGAAGAAAAGGGAGAGACGTGGATGTATGAAGGTGAAGGAGTGATCCTTATCCACGAATTCTCTGGGGAGGTTGTGGTCTTGTCTGTGGAAGAAGGTGACTTGCAGGAGGCAGAGATCCTCGCCATCTTTAATGAAAAAGGGGAAGAACACTTCAACCTGCAGCAAAGTACCCCTTACCTTTATTGGTTCGATATCCTTGAGCCTCAAAAAGGAGCGGATGTGTTGGCTGAATACGAAATTCAAACGAGTGACAAAGGGGAAAAGAAGCTTGAAACCTATGGCATTCCTTCCACTTTTCCCGCTGTCACCTATCATCAGGAACAAGAATCAGACCGGTATTATTTTTCCGGGGATTACGCTGATCTGAAAGACGTCCCTTCGATTTATCAGTTTAAAGGCTTTGCAAAGGTGAGAGAGTGGGTCGCGAACTTCCAACCCGACTCGGAAGCGAGCTTTTTTTGGAGTACGTACCACCCGATGATGGAAAGCATTCTTTCTTCTGTTGGAAAGGAAGAGCAGACAGCGCAGGCATCTATCCCTCAAGCGGTGACGGAAGATACTAAGCATCCGTCCCGTGTGCATGATCAGAAAATCGAAGTTTTCCAGGACAATGAGTGGCAGTCGATGACGGTCAAAGGCGTCAATATCGGGATGGGGAAACCTGGATATTTTCCTGGAGAAGCGGCGATCGAGAAAGAAGAATACGCCCGCTGGTTTGAAGAGATCAGTGCGATGAACGCCAACGCCATCCGCGTGTACACCCTGCATCCGCCCGGCTTTTATGAGGCTTTAGCGGAATACAATGCAGATGCAAAACAACCGCTTTATGTGTTTCATGGCGTTTGGATCGATGAAGGACCTTTAGAAGAGACGAAGGATGCTTTTCATGAAGAAAGTACAGCAGCGTTTCAGGAGGAAATGAAAAAAATCGTGGACGTCATCCATGGCGAAGCAAAAATACCGGCACAGACCGGCCATGCGTCCGGACTTTATACGAAAGACATCTCTCCTTATGTGGTGGGATGGATCATCGGGATCGAATGGTATCCCTATATGGTCGATCAGATGGAAAAGGATTACCCTGATCTTGGCGACTATGATGGTACCTATACGAGGACCGAAGGCGCAAGTCCAATGGAATACTGGCTGGCAGAGCAGATGGATATCCTCACCAGTTATGAAATCGAGGAGTATCAAAGCATGCGTCCGTTGAGCTTCACCAACTGGGTCACGACGGACAATCTGGATCAGCCGGCAGAACCGTTGGAACAGGAGGATCTGGCCAGTATCGATCCCAATCATATCTTTCCAAAAGCGGAGGCGGAGTCCGTCGGAATGTTCGCTTCCTATCATGTTTATCCGTACTATCCGGATTTTCTCAACATGGAGGAATCCTATACGGAATTTGAGGATCACCGCGGGGAAAAGAACAACTATGCCGGATATTTGAAAGATTTGCATGACTCGCACGAACTCCCGATTTTAATTGCGGAATTCGGCATTCCGGCTTCGAGAGGAAAGACGCACGAAAATCCGTTTGGCTGGAACCAGGGCTTTATTTCAGAGAAAGAACAAGGGAGAATCGTCAAACGTTTGTATGAAGATATACTGCAGGAAGAATTGCTTGGAGGTCTTGTATTCAGCTGGCAGGATGAGTGGTTCAAACGGACGTGGAATACGATGGATTATGACAATCCGGACCGCAGACCCTACTGGTCCAATGCGCAGACCAATGAACAGCAGTTCGGACTCTTAAGCTTCGATCGTCTGAAAGTGAAAGTCGATGGAAAGGACGATTGGGAAGAAGGAGAAATCCTCTATGAAGATGGGAAAGGGGATCTCGAGTCTTTGATGGCCGACCATGATGAACGGTACCTTTATCTCAAAGCGAACGTCGGCACGGAAGGTTCTTGGGAAGAGAAAGAAGTTCAATTCCATATCAGCGTGCGACCGGACAAAGGGATTGAGCTGGAAGATCAAACACTCGTTTCAGATTTCCGTGTGACCATTCCAGGCAAAGAAAATGCAAAAATCGAAGTGGCGCGAGACTATGATGTGTTTCACTATCATTATGTCCAGGAAAAGGATATGATCGAGGATCCCCATGCGGATGAGGATTTCCGTCCCATTCGTCTGGCACTCAACAAAGGGCTCGTCCGCCCGGATACCGGGGAAGAGTTTCCTTTTGATGCTTACGAGACAGGTGTCCTGCGCTATGGGATAGGCGATCCCGAATCGGAAGACTATGATTCTCTTGCCGACTATTATTACTCGGAGGAGAGAGGGATTTTGGAAATCCGTCTGCCATGGATGCTTTTGAATGCAAAGGATCCTAGTCAGAAGGAGTTTATCGGGGATCTTTACGAGGATGGACTGGATTCTTCAATGGCTATTGATGGTTTGGATATCACAGCCTCTGTAACAGAACAGGGGAAAGTCGTGGAGTCGTTCGGTTTTGATAAGCCTGTCCGGTACACGTGGGAGAACTGGGACCTTCCTCTGCATGAAGAACGCCTGAAGAAGTCTTATCCGATCATAAAAGATATCTTTTCGACAGTCGAATGATCCTGAGAAATTTGGACGTGATATACTTTAAACCATAGATCAGGAAAGGCAGGTTGATTCATGGCTAAACATAAGATTTATACGATGAGTTTTGCCAGTGTCTATCCCCATTATGTCAACAAGGCGGAAAAAAAGGGGCGTATGAAAGAAGAAGTCGATGAAATCATCCGCTGGTTAACGGGGTATAACCAGGAGCAGTTAGAGGAGTTATTAGAAAAGAAGACAGACTTTGAAACCTTCTTTGCGGAAGCTCCTGAGATGAACCCTTCACGGACGATGATCAAGGGCGTTATCTGTGGCGTTCGGGTGGAAGAGATTGAAGAGCCATTGATGCAGGAAATCCGTTATTTGGATAAAATGATCGATGAGCTGGCCAAAGGGAAAGCGATGGAGAAGATTCTGCGTAAACCCTGATTCAAGCACAAAATCCCGCTCCTATGACTAGGAGCGGGATTTTTTTATAGCCAATCACGATAAAATAGAAATTCATTAGTCCGACTGCTTCACACTAAGGAACGTGATCGTAAACAGAATCAGGACTATCCCGAGGAATTGAACAACGCTCAGCGAATCTCCAAGGAGCAGAACACCGAATAATGAGGCGGTCACGGGTTCAATCATGGCGACCATGGAAGCGGTCGACGGAGCGGTCTTGCGTATCCCGATCACATAAAAGATAAAGGAGATCCCAGCCCCGACGAGCCCAAGCAGAATGAACCAACTGAGGTCGCCTGAGCTCAGCACATCAGCCAATTCATGCCTGTCGCTCAAGAAGAAGAGGATGACACAGAATGAGAAAAAGGCGATGGTTGAGATGGTCTGCGGCTTTCCGAGCAAAGCGGCTTTTTTAAAACCAAAGATGAACAATGCATAGGAGAGCCCAGCACCAAGTCCCCCTGCCACTCCCAGGAAACTGACAGAAACGGACGCAGGGTTATAGGCGCCTGTGAGCAGGATGATCCCTAAGAGGACACCAAGAATGCATCCCCATTTAAACCAGTTTGACCGTTCAATTCCTAATAAAAAGGAAATCAACAGCACGAATACCGGAGCGGTGTACATTAAAGTAGCGGCAACAGCAATGCTTGAAGCTTCAATACTCAGGAAATAAGAAGTGAAATTCCCTGCCACACCCAAGCCGGCCAATGTTGCCCACAGGTACAAACGCCTCGAGAAGGTCCAATTTTGTTTTACGTTCGTAAGCAGCCAGGCGAGGAAACAAATGAATCCAACCGCCCCTCTGTAAAAAGAAATGACTACCGGGTCCCATCCCTTTTCCATAAGAATATCAGCAATTCCTCCACTGATGCCCCAGCCGATTGCGGCGAGCATCACTAATCCCACTCCTGCATATCTCACTATTTGCCTCCTAAGGTTTGAGTAATGATGCCATTGTTCCATTCGCTGAAAGTTCCCTTAGATTGACACAAGTTCCGAAAGAGGCGGCCGATCTTTTTAAAAGCTATTCTACAATAGTTTTTGAAAATGTGTTAACGGTATTTCCTTATATTTCTAATTATTAAACATGGACCAGTGTGTGTGGAATGGAACATTCAGCCTCCAAATGTGATAAATGAGAAATTATGCTTGGGGAAATGGTGGGGACTTTTGGTATTTTATCGAGGATTCCCTGGGGACCGGGTTATAAGCCCATGAAAGATTCGATACTTCTCCCTAATTTTCGATAAAAATATAAAAAACAGGTTCACTCTCCTTCTTTACAGGGTAGGAATTAGGAGTATTCAAAAGTCTTAAGAAAAGAATGGGGATCATATGGGGATCTTTTACTATATAAAAAAATATTTAAAGATGTCGAAACGACAACGGAAAAGCGAACTGAAGTCAACACTGTGGTTTATGCCCTTCTGGTATATCTTAGGAGCAATCGGATTATCCGTCTTTACCTTCTACCTTGATTATGTGGTGGATGTCGGTTTATATCTGCCGGCGGCGATCGGTTTCAGCGGGCAGACGCTGCAGGTGCTTCTGAGTGCACTTGTCGGAGGGGTCCTGACCTTGAGTGCCTTTACGATTAACTCCCTGCTGGTTGCGCTGACGACGTTCAGCGGCCAGTTTTCGTCCAAAATGCTCGTGAACTTTGTCAGTGACCGGGCGACCCAGCACGTTCTCGGAATCTTTAACGGAAGTTTTATTTATGTGCTATTGAACTTTCTGTATGTGACGCATGAAGAAGAGGAGTATATTGTGGCGACACCGGTTTTGTCCATCCTTACAGCGATTACAGCGGCGGTGACGTTCATTTATTTCATCAACCATACCACCACCTGGATGCAGGTTCATAACATCAGTTTCAACATGAATGCCAAGTCGAAACAGGTCCAGGCGTCATTGGAAAAAGAATTAAAGCCTTATCACCTGGAACAGGAGGTTGACGAAAGTTCGCTTCCTGCTGAAGAAGATGGAAAAGTGATCAGGACAAAGCAGTCTGGTTATTTTCAAGTCGCAGATTTTTCGAGGTTGATTAAGCAGGCGGAAAATGATGACGGTCTGCTTAGGTTCGATGTTAGAATCGGGGAGTTCGTATTAGAAGGAACACCGATCCTTACGTATTGGGAGCGTGGTCAAACGATTCATCCCGACCGCTATTTCAAGTCGATTGAGATCGGGGTCAAACAAACAGAAATCCAGGACCTGGAGTACGGGTTGAATAAGCTTGCCGAAGTCGCCATCAAGGCGTTGGGTCATAACGATCCGCTTACGGTCACGAATACGATTCACCAGATTGCGGACTTGTTGAAAAGCATCGGGCAGTCTACCAATTTTTCTCCCTATCTTTTTGACAATGACAAAGAGCTTCGCATCATCTTGAACCAGAAGAATTTCCGCTACTATCTTCATAGGGGATTCGCTTCCATCCGCGAATACTCAAACCAGAACTCGACCGTGATGACAGAGCTTTTGACTATGATTTCGCTGCTTAGTAAGACGATGGATAAAGAAGTACATGAAGATCTATGGGAATTCGCTCGTCAGACAATTTTAGGATTTGATAATTACAGTTTGTATGAAAATGACTGCCTATATATTTTAGAGCAGCTGTCAGAGCTTGCTCAAAACACCGGGCATCAGCAGGATTATCTTTTCCTGCTTGAATATATGCTGAAGCGTGTGAGTTCGAAGAGTGCATCGGAAGAGTCGGCTTCTCTTTAAAAAGTAAAAGTACGGGCTGCTTTAGCAGGGTTTTTCCATTGTGAAAGCGAACATGTTCCATAGAGCTAATGTTTAAAGGAGGATTTTCTATGGAACTTGGAGCGTTTTCAGTAAGTTTAACGGTGAAAGATATAAACAAATCGAAAGCTTTTTATGAAAATTTAGGATTTGAGGCTTTTGGTGGAGACACTGAGCAAAAGTGGCTCATCATGAAGAATGGAAACAGTGTCATCGGTTTATTTCAAGGAATGTTCGAGAAAAACATGTTGACGTTCAATCCCGGTTGGAATCAAGAGGCAGAAAATATCGATTCGTTTACCGATGTACGCGAACTGCAAAAGCAGCTGAAAGAAAAAGGGGTGAACATTCTGTCAGAAGCCGATGAATCGGGGGAAGGACCGGATAGTTTCACGATTGAAGACCCTGATGGTAATCCTATACTCATTGATCAACATCGATGAGCTTTTTTTCTTCATCACCTTGCCGTGTCCAAATCGGTACCGGACCCCCACAGTAGCAGTGCACGAGTAGAAAAGGGGTCTGGCAAGTAAACATAGGAAAGAGTGCTTCTTCAATAGAAGCACTCTTTTTTTATTAGATATGGGATGAATTTTCTTTTTTGCTGGGTATACAAGATCCTAATAAACGTGAGGAACCAGATCCAGCCAAAAAGGATGTGTTCAGCATAACTAAAGAAAACCTTTTCCGTATGTACTACATCATTACTCCAAAGGGAAGGAGTTGGATGAAATACAACTTACTTGCTGTTTCATGGTATCCAGCGGCAGGTTTATTTTCCTTCATCCGCTTCTACGATAGCTGCAGCTATTTCACGCATTTTCTCTACGATTTCTTCTTCGCTGGGCTGGTCCGATTCGTTCTCGATGATGGTCTCTCCATATTCAAGCATATATTGAAGGCCGCCGTATAGAAATTCTACATAAACATCCCCGTCTTCATACAGCACACCGATATCCACCTGTTCTCCGCCGGCTTCCACCGTCAGTACTTCGTCATAATAATCGGTTGTGACTTCCATTCCGCTATCATTTGTTCTCACATAGTGGGCGAATTTCCCGTACTCGTAGTTGTACTCGATTTCCTGCCCAGGCCAGTATTCCAGGAAAATATCATAGATCGGTTTGGTACCTTCAGGGGGAGCTGGGGAAGGGAAATCATTTGCTTGTACCACACCATCCAACACTTCCGCTGAAATGTTGCCGGCAAAATGACTTTTTTCTGCTTCCTTCAGTATTTGCTCAGCTTCGATTCCTTCCTCCTGACCAACTTCACCGATGGATAAGTAATACTGAAGATCCCCTTCATACCAGTAATAAACGCGTTCGCCGTATGCTGTTTCCATCGTGTACATTTCACGACCGGCGATGTCCACCTTTTCAAAATTCCCATCCGTGAACTTTTCGTCAAAGGACGGTTCAGCAATGGTAGTGTCTACAAACACATCTTCTTTAAAAGTCTGTGTAATGGATGTATCTCCGTACCCATCATAATCAAAAGTCATGTAATCCAGCGTTAATGCTGGGAACTCCAAATAGTCATCAAAGATTTCATCCTCATAATACTTTTGGACATCGAATAAGAAGTTTTGGAATCCCTCTGGATCATAAGAATAAGGTTCGGTTTCAAAGTTTTTCACCTTGGTCACGAATTCTTGTGTTTCTATGTTCCTATCCTCAGATGAGTCTCCTGTGCTGTTTGACGTGTCTGTTTCACTGCAGGCGGCTAATAGTAAGGATAATAGAATGACTAGAATCCAAGGGTGCTTTCTTTTCATGAATATGTTCCTCCTCATCGCTTGTTACATAGATAACGTTTAATCACGGGAAAGGTTTCAAAATTTTGGTTGAAGTGGTGACATTCCTCTTTACAAATATGGATGAATCTTGCATAGTATAGAGAAATGAAATGAAAGCGGCCATGACGAGAAGAGTAGATAAGTAGAAGCCTTCACAGAGAGCTCCGGATGCTGAAAGGGAGCAGGGCTTCCCTTATTGAACCAAACCTCTGAGCTTCTCATGGGAACCTGATGGGGATCATGGGACGGGAGCTCCCGTTACAGAGACAGGGTATGAACGTACCTGATGAGCTGGGTGTGGCGACACATCCTTGAAACTGGGGTGGCACCGCGGATGAAACAGACCTCGCCCCCAAGACTGACATGTCTTGGGGGTGGGGTTTTTCATTTCTCTAAAACAATCTGTAGGGAGGTTGAAACATGTTTCATTCGTGGAAATATCCGTTTTTATTATTATCAGGGATCGGTCTCTCGAACATCGGAGACTGGATTTATTTAATTGCCTTGAATCTTATCGTGCTTGAAATGACGGGCTCACCGCTGGCCGTCGCTGTTTTGTACTTACTGAAGCCGGCGGCAGCGCTCTTGACGAACCTATGGGCAGGGTCTTTGGTGGACAGGGTGAATCAGCGGAATCTTATGATTGGGCTTGATCTGGTCAGGGCCATCTTCCTTGTCTTTCTCCCTGCTTTGACCTACCTTCCAGCGATGTATGGGCTTGTTTTGCTTGTGAACATGGCTGGGTCTGTATTCGAACCTGCATCTATGACGTATGTGACCAAGTTGATTCCAAGGGACCAGCGGCAACGGTTCAATGCACTGAGAAGTTTGATTGATTCGGGAGGGTTTCTGATCGGACCTGCGATTGCGGGCGTACTTTTTATAGTCGGAACGCCGGAGTTCGCGATTTACTTTAATGCCTGGACGTTTTTCATTTCAGGGATCCTCTCCCTGCTGCTTCCCCGTTTGGAAAAAGAGGTTGGAGTGGAAAATGAATCGTGGTCGGTGTCCTTACTTAAGAAAGATTGGCACGTTGTTCGGAGGTTTACAAAGCATCACATCCTGATTATGACGATCTATTTTCTGTTCGGTCTGATGATGGTGATGGCGGCAGCGCTGGATTCGTTGGAAGCGGCTTTTTCAAAAGAAGTGCTCGGGCTGACGGATACGACCTATGGTTTTCTTGTCAGTATTGCGGGAGCAGGAATTGCCGTCGGGGCACTCATCCTTACGTGGTTCGGGAATCATCTCTCGACGAAGACCCTCCTTACTGGCGGCGGAGTGTTGGTAGCAACAGGCTATTTGATCTATGCGTTTTCCGTGAATTTTGCAGGAGCGGCGGTCGGGTTCTTTTTGCTATCGTTTGCGCTGGCTTTTGCAAATACAGGTTTTCATACCTTCTATCAGGAGTATATTCCTGTTGAAGTGATGGGGAGGGTGACGAGCGTGTTCGGTTTGGTCGAAAGTGTGCTTGTCATCCTTGCGACCATCATTATAGGAGCGGCTGCTGAATGGGTTTCGATCCAAGCGGCGGTGGTAGGAGGATCCTGGATGATGCTTCTCGTAACGTTTGGGATCGGTTTAGTCAATCGGCAGTGGAAAGAGAAGGAAGTGGATGAGGCAGCGGTATAGCTTACGATTTTTGATAAAGGGTGGTTACATTTTCATGACACAGTGAGCGGGAGGGTTTGGTTTGTCACCGCTCTTGGGTAAGGATAGGGAATAGACAGATGAAAAATTGGTGGAGGTTCTTATGTCAAAGGTTCAACGCATCATCATGAGTATAGGTTTGATCAGCTATCTCCTGTTTCTCACGTTTTACATGTTTTTTCAATTGCGTGGGTCGGCGGGGATGTCTATGAGTCTAGTGGAATATATACAAAACCGTTCCAATCTGGTTCCGTTCAAAACCATCCGAAATTATATAACAGCCTGGGAGAATGGGACGATGAATACGTGGACGGCTTTGAAAAATCTGCTCGGGAATGTGCTGGTATTCATCCCAATGGGCATTTTCCTGCCTTCTCTGTTTAGAAAGCTGAGGCGAATGGGGGCCTACCTGCTCGCCTTCGTTTTGATCATCCTCTCGGCTGAAGTCACGCAATTACTGACCCAGAGAGGGAGTTTTGATATCGATGATTTTATTCTGAATCTTTTCGGCGCCTGGCTCGGTTTCCTCTTGTGGAAAACATCTTTCGTCCAAAAATGGATTGGGGGGAGGAGTCATGAATAGATTTGTTGTGATGACTGTCGGGATGACGCACAGCGGAAAGTCGACGTTTGCGAGACTACTTGAGGAGAAGGTGAAGAACACGGTCGTGGTTGACCAGGATGACCATGCGGCGTTTTTGAATACCCATTATTCCAAGCTCGTTCCTGATGATGGTCCAAATTCAATCAAACACAGGATGACGAAAATGATTGTCGACCATGCGATAGTAGAAACGGATCTGCATCTCATCCTATGTAATTCAAACCGGAATGCAAAGGCAAGAAAAGCGCTGCTGGAAGACTTTAAAAGGAAAGACTTATCTACGATTCTTGTATTTACTGATGTGCCGGACTCCATGCTTGAAACACGTGTAAGAGAAACAAAGCGGGATCCATCCGTTTTACGCACCGTCTCTTCTTTTGATGAGGTCCTGCGGCGTCAGCAGGAAGAATCATCTCAGATCCAGGCCCCGTCTGCTGAGGAGGCAGACCACTTTTTTACCATTAAAAATGAAGGAGAAGTCAGTGGTGTGCTTACAAAGGCTGCAGATCTTCTATCTTCCTAGTATAAGAATCTCTTATTCTGGTTATGCTTGTGATAGAAAGGGTGATGAGCATGCAGTACATGGAGAAGACGAACAAAGTGATGGCCGATCTGATTTCAGGCAATCGCTGTGATTTCGGGAATTATTCTTATCATCAGTCGGTGTTTACGGATGGCGTGAAGGAAGTGCCGGAATGGGAAGTGCGCGAGTTCGTGCTCAATTATTTTATGGCGCTTGAGAATGTGAAGAGTCACGCGTGAGTCCAGGATTAAAAGCCAAAGGTACGCATGTCTGATGTGTACCTTTGGCTTTTTTTATGAGCTCTACTAGAGAAATTAAAGCTTATAGTAATCTTTTCTGATCTGTTCCAATGTTTTGCCGTATCTCACGACAACAGCTCTCGTGTAGGCATTCACTTTTTCTTTGTGATGGAACATCGCTCCCCATTCATTCAGGGAGTACACTTTGCCGTTCCAGATGACTTCTTTAGGGCCGTGAATATGGGATTTCGTCTCGATCCCTTCTTCATCCGATACATGGTGGATTTCGTCGCCAATGTCCACGATCCCGTCCTCTAACATTTGAGGTAACCGGGGTAGGACGCGGTGTTTTCCTCCTGCTTTTTTATCGGGAGCAGAGGTGAACTCTTTTTTCACAATCTCACTGAGATAATCATCTTCTGAGCCGAGGGGAAGCAGTTTATTCACCTTCAGGATATACTCTTTGTCGTTACTCCCATCAATTAAATGAGGAGCGACTTCAACACAGGAAATATCCACGCCCTGGGACAGAAGCCAGGTGGATGCGGAAAGGACGCTTGGTTCGAAACTGGACGCAATCAAAAGGATCCGCTGGTTCTGATTGAAGTTGTCAAGGGCATCGTTCTTTTTAAGAAAATCTGTGATTTCTTTTACTCCCGTTTCAACAATCCTACTTTCGTCAACCTCACCATTTTTTTGTAAAAAACGGCCATACACTTGGTCGACAAGTTCTGCGATGGTTTCCATCTTCGCAAAAGAAGCGGCATACCGAATCGCCTGGGATTCGAAATTATCTCTTCTCGCTTTCATATCCTGCTCATCCCGCTTGATTTCGATAATGACAATGCTTCCGTTGCTATCGAGTCCAACCAGGTCTGTCCGCTTATTCGCATCATTACGGACTTGTTTGCCGATAATCTTCAAGTCCCAATCTTCTTCCAATGTAATCACTTCAATATGATCCTGGAGGAAGTCTTCTAAAGCTTCCTCGGTTAATCCCAGTTTTTTGTATGTTACTTTAGAAATTTCTTCTGTGCTTTTGGTTATTTTCTTTTTTGAGCCTTCTGTTTCTTCGATATTGAACGTCATTAACATGCAAACCTCTCCTATCCCTGTGTGCGTGCTCTTTAATCCTATCATTTCAAGCTCATTTTTTTCACATTTTTCCAAAAAGATCCTCCTTTTAACTACATGATGAGAGGGATGGACTAATACTCATATGAAGAAGAGTTTGATACAATAATCCTGCTGTTTAGTCGTTGTAGGAAAGGTGTGGGAGGTGACGGAAGATGTGGAAAACGGTCATGATTGGTTTATTGACTTTCGTAGGGATCAGCACATTCCTTTTAGCGATTGGTCACACGCTTGAGTACAAACTGTTCATGTTCTCCTTTTATGAAGAGACAGCGGATGGGGTTTACATAGGCGGTTCAGTCGTTCCTTTTATCCTGGCGATTGCAGTCAGCTACATCGTCGGAAATGCATACGAAAAGAAGCGGCATCGGGCAAACTCAAATTGAAAAGCCTCATGAATACTGATAACATGAAGAAAAATGAACGTAAATGAGGGAAGCACATGCCAAGAGAGTCGAAACGGCAAAAGATTTTGGAAGCAGCCGCACTCATCGTCCGGGAGCAGGGGAGTGATGCGCTCACATTGGACGCTGTTGCTAAACGCGCAGAAGTGAGCAAGGGCGGTCTGTTGTATCACTTTTCCACAAAAGAAGCGCTTGTAGAAGGTCTCGTTCAGTACATGAACGATGTCTACCGGGAGAATGTGGAAGAATTAGTAGAAAACGATGAGGAGGACACAGGGAAATGGGCACGGTCGTTCATTAACGTCATGCACGATAAAAGTACGGAAAACCGTCCGCTCAGTTCCGGGATGCTCGCCGCACAAGGGATCAATCCCAAGTTGTTGAAACCTCTGCAGGATACATATGCCGACTGGCAGAACCATATCGAGCATGACGGCCTCGATCAAGTGGATGCGACGATCCTGCGTCTTGCGGTGGATGGTCTATGGCTGTCCGAAATTTTCGGGCTCGGGAATTTGCCTCCAACGCTCAGAAAACAGGTGCTTGAACGATTGAACGAACAAACATATAAACGGAAATAAAAATCACCAGCTCTTCTGAAAGAGCTGGTGATTTTTTGCTGTAGAAAGCTTATGCGTAGGCCTTTTCCGTACGTTCCTGAAATACTTTTCTTGCCTGCGTAAGAGCATTGATGACGGATGGAAAACCGACGTAAGGAATCAGCTGCATCATGGATTCAATGATTTCTTTTTCCGAAAGCCCGGCATTTAGAGCGGTATTGCTGTGAAGCTCGAGCTGCGGAAGGCTCCCTGAACCTTGGGTGACAAGGCTTGATAATACCGTCAGCGCACGAGATTGTTTGCTTAAGTGATCACGGTTGTAGATATCGCCGTAGGCAAACTCGATGATGTATGTTCCGAGATCCGGGGCGATATCTTCCAGTGCTTTCATAAGTTCAAAGTGGTTGGTGCCTTTTTCTACATCTGTATAGGAATTTAAGGTTTCCAGTCCTTTTTCATAACGTGTCTTCATGGTGTGTCTTCCTTTCTTATGATGCCTTCTTGTTTTCTTTTTCTTCTTTGGCGCGGTCTTCGTTCACCATTTTAATGAACGACCATCCGAGAATCGGCAGGATGATCAGAAGCGGGAAACCGCCGACGATGCTGATCGTCTGAAGGGTTGTCAGTCCGCCCATGTTCATGAAAATCATCGGCAGAATCGATAATGCCAGCGCCCAGAACAGGCGGTTCCATTTCAGTGGTTCACCTTCGACGTGTTTTTGCACAACGGATGCAATGACATACGATCCGGAGTCATAGGTCGTCGATAAGAAAATGGTGGCGAGCAGAATGAACACGATGATCGCGAGTGTTGCGAGCGGCAGTTCCGTCAACGTGCCGATGATGGCCGCCGGTGCTCCTTGCTGGTTCAAGGTTTCGATGACTGGATACTGCCCACTCAATTCAAGATACATGGAGTAGTTTCCTAGGATTCCAAAGAAAAGGATCGTCCCTAAACTTCCGAATAAGATCGTCCCGAACACGACTTGACGAATCGTCCGACCTTTGGAAATCCGGGCGATGAACAAGCCGACAAACGGAGCATAGACAATCCACCATGCCCAGTAGAAGACGGTCCAGCCTTCCGGGAATCCTGTACGGGTGAAGGAAGCAAGGTCATTGAACGGTTCAGACCATAAACTCATAAGGAAGAAGTTGTCCATCATCCGGCCGAGCGCAGAAGTCGTCGATTCTGTAATGAATGTCGTCGGTCCGACGGTGAAAATGAAAATCAACAGAATGAACGCGAGCCACAAGTTGATATCACTGAGGACGCGGATCCCTTTTTGTAAACCTGAATAAGCACTCAGACCGAAGATCAACGTACAGAAAAGCAAAATGATCGACTTCGTTGTCATCGTATCGGGAATGCCAATCAAGTTGTTCAGTCCAGCAGAAATAATCGGTGCGGAAAGCGCAAGTCCTGTTCCGCCTCCACCTAACAGGCCAAACATGAACAGAATGTCGACAAGGCGTCCGACCCAGCCATCGGTGTATTTTCCGAGGACAGGGCGACAGGCTTCACTGATTTTGAACACATCGGTTTTTTTAACGAAAAACATGTAGCCAATGGGAAGAGCTGGGATCGCGAACATCGCCCATGCGATCGGCCCCCAGTGGAAGAACCCATACGTGGATGCCCACTGAATTGCTTCATTGGAACCTGCTTCGACGCCGAAGGGAGGTCCCTGGTAATAGTAGGCCCACTCAATCACGCCCCAATAAAGAATTCCCGTTCCGATCCCACTTGTGAACAGCATCGCTGCCCAGGAGCTTGTTTTGAATTCCGCTTTCGTTTCAGCGTCTCCGAGCTTGATATCTCCATAGCGGCTTACTCCGACAAATAGTAAGAAGAGCAGCATGATTAATCCGACAGATAAAAATAAGAATCCTAATCGTTGTGTAACGACCTCATTCGCCGCCAGCACAATCTCTTTTCCTTGTTCAGGGAAAATGATCAAAGGCAATGATACGAATAATAATAAGGCAAGTGCGCCTCCGAACGTTTTCCAATCCATGAGTTGTTTCTTCATGGCTATTCCTCCTTTATTCAAATGCGGTTGTTTCGTATGTGACTTTTTAAACTGTACAATCTGGACGGTTTTGTTTCAAAACATGGATAAGGGTGCAAATGGGAGAATATAAAGCCATATTCAAGGAATGATAGGATGGGAAGTTATATTTCACCGATTTTCGTATGTTTTGTGCTTTGATGACTGTTCATATACTTTGAAAAGTAGAAATTGCTTCAATGACTGAGTCGTTGATCTCCCTCCTATAGGGGAAGAAAAAAGGTTTTAAAGAAAAATCCATAAAAAGCATTTGAAACTAAACAGTCCAGATGGTATAGTTTGTGCTGGTTGATGAAACAAACAAATTCAAAGGAGGACCTTTGGAATGAAAAATAAAGTATTGCTGACATCTGCCGTGACAGGAGCGGGAGATACAATGAAGAAAAATCCACATGTCCCTGTAACACCGAAAGAAATTGCAGAATCTGCGATTGAATCGGCAAAAGCCGGCGCGACGGTTGCTCACGTCCATGCCCGTGATCCGAAAACGGGTGGGATCAGTCATAACTTGGAGCATTACCGTGAAATCGTCGATCGCATCCGTGAATCAGAAACGGATGTCATCATTAACATCACGTCCGGAGGCGGCGGTGATTTTATTCCGAGTTTGAATACACCGGCAGCGGGTGGCGATGGTACCGATATCCAAACGCCAGCAGAACGCCATGAACCGGTGGGAGAACTTTTACCGGAAATGTGCACCCTTGACTGTGGAAGTACGAACTTTGGCAACATGATTTACATGAGCCCGACCGACTGGCTGCGTGATCAGGCGAAGTTGATCCAGGAAAGTGGTGTGAAGCCTGAGCTTGAATGCTTTGATACCGGGCACATCCGTTTTGCCAATCAATTGGTGGAAGAAGGATTGATCGACGGCGATCCGATGTATCAATTCTGTCTTGGCATCCCATGGGGAGCAGCCGCTGATGCGGAAACGATGCTTTACATGAAGAACCGTATTCCTGAGAATGCGCATTGGTCCGCGTTCGGCATCGGCCGTATGCAAATGCCGATGGCGTCTCAAGCGGCGATGCTTGGCGGAAATGTTCGTGTGGGTCTTGAGGATAATATCTACCTTTCTAAAGGTGTGGTGGCCAGAAACGAACAGCTTGTCGACAAAGCGGTGACGATGCTGCGTGGCCTTGATCTTGAGCCAATGACGCCGCAGGAAGCACGTGACTATTACAATCTTAGAAATCCACGCGGAGGGAAGTAATCATGACTGTACAAAAAATAGCCGTCGTCGGCACAGGAGTTATCGGAAACGGCTGGATCGCCCGCATGCTTGCACAAGGGTATGACGTCGTCGCGACAGATCCAGCAGAAGGAGCAGAAGAGCGCATGCGCCGTGCGGTCGATCAGGCATGGCCTTATGTGGAAGCCCTTGGGCTTGCAGAAGGAGCATCCAAGGACCGTTTGACGTTTGAAAACGAATTGGCGGATGCCGTGAAGGATGCGGATTTTATCCAGGAAAACGTACCGGAAGTGGAAGAGTTGAAGCAGACGGTCCTGAAGAACATCGATCAGCATGCAAAACCTGATGCCCTGATCGGATCCAGTACTTCAGGTATCATGCCATCCGAACTGCAGGCGAACTTGCAGCATCCGGAACGCGTTGTCGTTGCGCACCCGTTCCACCCGGTGTATATTCTGCCTCTTGTGGAAGTCGTGGCAGGAAAACAGACGACAACGGAGAACGTAGAGAAAGCGAAGGCTTTTTATGAAAGCTTGAACATGAGTGTCCTGCTTGTCCGTCACGAGATTGAAGGGCACATCGCCGACCGTCTCATCGAAGCGATTTGGAGAGAATCCCTGCATATCGTCAATGAAGGCATCGCAACGACAGAAGAAGTGGACAAAGCCTTTACCCACGGGGCTGGCATGCGCTATGCGCAGTACGGACCGTTCCTCACGTTCCATCTGGCTGGTGGAGAAGGCGGCATGCGTCACATGCTGAAACAGTTCGGACCGGCATTGAAAAAACCGTGGACGAAGCTTGAAGCGCCGGAACTGACAGATGAGTTGTACGAGAAAGTCGTGACCGGATGTGAAGAGCAGGCGAATGGCATGAGCATGTCTGAACTCGATCAGAACCGTAATGAATTCCTGATCCGATTGTATGATCTTGTCCAGGAATACTGGCCGCAGGAAACAGAAAAGACAAAAGCGTAAAGGAGGGGTTTTTGTGTCATCCTTTTCTTACAAACAGACCGTTCCGAGTGAGTGGGTCGATTATAACGGGCATATGAATGATGCGGAATATAATCGTGCGTTCAGTCTTGCTACCGATGCGTTTATCGATTGGATCGGCCTCGATGAGAAGGGGCGTGAGCAGTACCAGTACACGATGTTCACGCTAGAGACGCATACGTGTTATTTGAAAGAGATGCACGAAGGGGCAGACTTTAATGTGTCCGCCCGCGTTTTGGACTTTGATGCGAAGCGTATCCATCTGTTCTTGGAAATGCACAATGCTGACGGAGAAGTTGCTGCGACGCTTGAGGAGATGCTGATGGGCATCGACCAGAACGAAGGCCGCCCTGCACCATTCCCGGAAGAAGTGACTGCCCATGTGAAAGCGGAGTATGAGAAGACGTCTGACCAAGAACAACCCAAACAAGTCGGACGCACAATCGGCATTCGTAGGAAGTGAATATGAGATTATCTGTAAGGCCTGGTCACCTAAAAATTGGGTGACCAGGTCTTACTTTTATTGGGAATAAAACTGAAGTGGTTCACATCTTTTGATATAATTGGTAATGATTTCTTAATGAGAGGTAGGCTTTTATTTATGATACGAAGTTTGTCTACGAGTATTTTGTTAGTCTTAGGTTTCTTTGTCGCAGGAATCGCGATCGTTTATAAGTGGTTGATTACTTCAGATATCCCTGTATCTTATACGGCTGCAGAAGCGATGACCACCCATGTGATGTTTGCTTTATCTGCCGTTTTGTTCCTTATCGCCTCTGTAGTGTTTAACGATAGAAACGGCAATCTCTTGTTAGGAGTTCTATTCGCTTTCATCTTTCTTGCTAATATTTTCATCTTCAAACATCATCTTGGAGCGGAATATTACAACCATTCTTTTGCTCAACTGCAAGGAGCTGGCGTGTTGTACTCTGGAATTGTGATGGTGTTTAATTATTATTTGTCGGTGAGGAATTTTAGGCTTAGCGCGCTATCTTCTAAAAGTGTGGAATCTTCTTGAGTAGAAGAATAGCTCTCTTCACTTTGATAGAGAAGAGGCTGTTTTAAGGATAATATATAGGGTCTGGTCGCCTAAGAATGGGGCGAACAGATTTTACATTTTAGATACTCAAACAATTTCAGAATCATGCTATACTTGAGTGAATATTTAAAAAATATCACGACTAAAGAAGGCACGAATAGTATTGTGTTGTTTTGAATCTTCACAGGAAATATGCGTTCTAGCAAATTTATGAATAATAAAATTAAGATATTGTATAATGGGGTGTTTTCTGATGGGCTTTTTAGAGTCAGTTGGAATGATTAGAGAAGGGTTAAAGTGGTATAGGGATGTTAAAACCCTTTATACAGAAGGAATGAATGTTAAAGAAATATATCAAAAGAAAACTAAAATTAATGTAGAGTCCAGGGAAGAATTATTAGAGGGGTTCTTAGCTAGTAAAATTGATTACCAAGACCATGTAAAAATAGAAGGTATCTTAATTGACTATGCACATTTATACAAACCAAAGAGTTATATTAACAGCATTGAAGTTAATAACCCTATAAATGAGGAAGAAAAAGGGGGAAGGATGACTCGTGTCCTAGATATGAGTTGGAAACCCTTCCAGTTGCCTGTTAGTAAAATACCTTCAGTTCAAACAGAAGATGGACTTCTTTCGCTAGCTTTCTTATATCCTTTTGATTTTGAAGGTTTTACTTATCCAGGTGTAAACGCTTTTACTTCAGGTCCAATAGATGTCCCTACATTTGATATCCCTAGGAATGCAAAGCCAATACCTATTCTCTTAAGGCAAGAGGATATTGTAAAGAATCGTTACAAACATATTGAATTAACAGGGAAAGTAGGGACTTTACCTGATCAACTAGTAAAACAATTTCGTTCCAACGCTTTTTCTACAATGGCTTTTTCCGATGTTGCAAACCCTATAAATGAAAAGATGCCTTCCATTTGTCTTAAAGTTAATACGAATAAGGGAGAGATTAAAAAGGGGAAGGCTGAGAAAGACTTAACCCATTGTCCTGCAAGTATATTTTTAGAAACTCACATAGAAGGAAATGTAAATAGGAATTTAATTCAAAAAATACCAGAAATATCTTCTAAAATATTAGTTGGTAGTGGCAATGGATTTTCCACAACTAAAGGAGATATATCTGATCAGCATCCAACTATCTTCCAAATTAATATGAACTCAAAAATTAACCTTATAGGAAAATTTCCTAACGTGTTAGGGTTTTATTTAGAAGGTAACTTGGTGAACTTAGAAGAGGACTTTTTACAGTTTTCAAATGAGTTTAATACCTTTACAAGAAAATTACATGAAACAGTGCCCTATTTTAAGTTGAATTTAGATTTTATGCATGACTACCAACTTCAAAGCTATTTAGACTCTCCATTATTAAATAGTTATAGTAGTAATTCTATAATTGACAAGGATCTAACTGAAACAATGGACTGGCTCAAAAGCTAGAAAAAATTAGAAACCCATATAAAAAACTAAAATAATTAGAAAATTATAGTGTGAGCGTCAATTTTAAGTGGGCGAAAGTGATAAAATTAGTAAAGCGTGCTGGATCAATTCATAAGAGACTTTAAGCACAACTATGTTAATGAAGAAACTCTAGATAATGATAAAACGGATTCTTCAGAACGGAGAGTTTCACCATGCATACAATCACTCACACCTTTCGCATTGTCGGCATTAAAGGCCACGGTGCTTTTGAAAATTTTGCAACCGAAGTCCCGGAATTTGCAAGACAGCTTTTACATCGGACGAGGGAAATCGAACATCATACCAATATCGAAATCGCCCTCTTTGAGCCGAAATGGGGGGACAGTCATCTCGAAGGTCATTATTATGTAGGGATCCTGGTAAGAGATAAGCCAAGCCATGTTCCCAAAGGGATGGAGTATTTAGAGGTTTCCGGCACCTATGTCGCGGCAAAAGGGTCCATCGATCACGTAAATCTCCTCTATAAGGAAGTGGGCCAATTCAGAGCTGAACAAAATCTCACGCGTGATTGGCTTTCCTATATTGTAGAAACTTACCACCCCACGGAAAATGGGGAAGAGGTCGAGGTTTTTCTGCCAGTGATCGGTTCCTGAATAGATCCTGTGAGCCAATCACTTGATGAAAACATTGCATAACCTTATGATGAATGTCGCATATTAGTTGAGAGAAAAGCGAATCGGAAAGAGGTGCCTTGAGATGAAAGCTGTACAAGTGACTGGGTATGGCGATGTCGATCAGTTAAAGCTGGTGGATATCCCGACTCCAGAACCGAAAGAAAACGAAGTGCTCGTGCAGGTGAAAGCCTGTGCCATCAATAATACAGAAATCTGGATGAGGGAAGGGGCTTATGGACAAGGCGGCAAGTCAGGCTGGCGTCCGGAAGGCGTTCAATTCCCGCGTACTCCGGGTTCTGATATTACCGGAAAAGTCGTCCAGGTCGGCGGACAAGTGGATGAAACAATGATAGGGAAAGACGTCGTTCTGTTTCCGTTCACGTCCAGTGGTCCGGATGGACAAGAACACATTTCAGAAGACATGTCTTTCATCGGCTCCGAGTATGATGGCGGATATGCCGAGTATGTCGTATGGCCGGCAGAGCTTTGCTTTGATATGCCGCTTGAAGATTACACAGATAGCTGTGTGTTTTCCGTGAGTGGCATGACCGCCTGGCATATGGTCGAACAAGTGCAGCCGAAACCAGGCGAAACGGTGATGGTCACAGGTGCCAACGGCGGTGTCGGCTCGCTGAACGTGCAGATCGCATCGAAAGTCTTCGGAGCAGACGTCATCGCACTCGTCGGGGATTTGAGCATGGAAGAGAGAATGAAGGAACTCGGAGCGACACATGTCCTGTCTTATAAATCCGAGAACCTGGCGGATGAAATTTTAGAGGCCAACGGCGGTCCAATTGATACGGTCCTTGACGTTGTTGGTGATGCATTGTTCTCCACAGCTCTTACGGTACTTAAAAAGGGCGGGAAATTTTGTACATCCGGCTCTTCCGGCGGGCAAAAGACGGAACTTGATTTCCGCACCCTTTATTTGAAACACATCACGATGTATGGATCTGTTTTAGGTACACGGGAAGAATTCAAACGCATGTTAAAAGCGATTTCTGAACAGAAAATACAACCGGTGATCGATCGTACCTTCCCTTTAGAAGAAGCGAAGGAAGCGCAGCAGTATTTCAAGGAATCGGGCAAAAAAGGAAAAATCGTTCTTCTTCCATAAAAGGTGTTTCATCAATTCTGAGAACCTGTTTCACTTTTATAGTGAAACAGGTTCTTTATTTTTCTAAAAAGTTGAAACTTCTATAAGCCATGAATGTCTGGAAGAGGTTTTGTTCCACCTGCTGGAAGGGAACGGAGATGGGAGAGCGCACCATCCCCGGTTGTTCTTGTTTTTTCGACGTTATGAAATGCCAATCCCTTCCTGAACACACATCCTGATTTTTATTAAATTGTTAGTAATTTCCTTGAAAGCGTCTATCATGTGGCGGATTTATTAAAAGTTCGTGAACGATGTATGACAAAGTTGTGAACTTGTACTTCAAATTCCGCAAAATCTGATATAATCAGTCAAGCCCTGATACGTATAACAGCTCCTAGTTTCCGAGTTTTATACTTATAATTTAACAGATTGATAGGAGGGTTAAGATTCATGAAAGCTAAACATCTCCGCAATAGATGGTTAGGTTTGCTGCCGCTCGGCTTGATTCTTTTCTTAAGCGGGTGCGGGCAGTTGGAAATGACTGTGCTCGATCCCAAAGGGCCGGTCGCTCAAAGTCAATATGACCTGATTGTATACTCCCTTTGGTTCATGCTTGGAATCATTGTTGTCGTGTTTGCTCTCTTTGCCTACATGATTATCAAGTACCGTGAGAACCGCCCGGGACGTAAAGAAAGTGACTATGACCCGAACTTGCATGGAAATACGACGATCGAGGTCATCTGGACGATTATTCCTATTATTATTGTCGTCCTATTATCCATACCGACGGTTACGACACTGTTCGATTTGGAAAAGCCTCCCGAGCCCGCTGCTGGTGAAGAGGTGAAAGAGCCGCTCGTTGTTTATGCGACAACCGCGGATTGGAAATGGTTCTTCAGTTATCCGGAACAGGATATTGAAACCGTGAACTACTTACACATTCCGACCGATCGTCCGATCGAATTCAGACTGTCATCCGCAGATTCGATGTCAGCACTATGGATTCCGGCACTCGGCGGTCAAAAGTACAACATGGCCGGTATGATGACGACATTGTATCTAGAGGCCGATGAAGAAGGGGTCTACGATGGACGTAACTCCAACTTCAATGGGGAAGGTTTTGCTGCTCAAACGTTCAAGGTCTATGCCGAGAGCGAAGAAGAATTCAATACATGGGCAGAGGAAATCAAAAACGAAGCACCAGAGCTGACAGCAGAACGTTACGATGAGCTGCTGGCACCTGGGATGACCGACGTACAATCCTATTCCAACACACACCTGGATTATGTGAAGCACCATACGAGAGAGGATATGGGGTACGTCGTCGATAAGTACCGTGAACAATTCAAAGAGAAGCTTCATTTATATGAAATCGAAAAACAAGAAAGCTTCCAATAGAACGTAAAGAAAGCAGGTGAAGACATGCACATTACAGATATTCTAGTCACCGGTGAACCGATCATCTATGGTGCCATGGTATCGATGGCCTTAGTTGGTCTCGCCCTCCTTTTCATTCTGACGTATTTCAAGAAATGGAAATGGCTTTGGAGCGAATGGTTAACGACCGTTGACCACAAGAAAATCGGTGTCATGTATATTTTAAGTGCCCTTCTCATGTTATTCCGTGGTGGCGTCGACGCCATGATGATGAGGGTGCAGCTGGCATTTCCTGATTTGGGATTCTTGAACTCCCAGCACTATAACGAAATTTTCACAACGCACGGAACGATCATGATCATTTTCATGGCGATGCCGTTCTTGATCGGACTCATGAACATTATCGTTCCACTTCAGATCGGAGCGCGTGACTTCGCGTTTCCATATTTGAACGCACTAAGTTTCTGGTCCTTCTTCTTCGGGATGGCGCTCTTCAACATTTCCTTCGTCATCGGAGGTTCTCCGGATGCCGGGTGGACAAGTTATACGCCGCTTTCCGGAGCAGCGATGAGCCCTGGACCTGGACAAAACTTCTACCTCATGGGACTGCAGCTATCAGGAATTGGTACCTTAGCTACAGGAATCAACCTGATGGTCACGATTTTGAAAATGCGTGCTCCTGGCATGAAGCTTTTCCATATGCCGATCTTCACATGGTCGACATTGGTGACTTGTTTCATCATCGTGTTCGCTTTCCCGATTTTGACAGTAGCTCTTGCACTACTTACGATTGACCGTATTTTCGGTGCACAATTCTTTACTTTGACAGGGGAAGGCCTGCCGATGATGTGGGCGAACCTGTTCTGGATGTGGGGCCACCCGGAAGTGTACATCGTTATTCTTCCTGCCTTCGGTATTTTCTCCGAAGTCATCGCCACATTCGCGAAAAAACGTCTCTTCGGCTACAATGTGATGGTTTGGTCGATGATCGTCATTGCATTGCTTAGTTTCTTAGTATGGGTCCACCACTTCTTCACGATGGGTGCCGGCGCCTTCGTCAACTCCGTCTTCTCAATATCGACGATGTTGATCGCCGTACCGACCGGAGTGAAGATCTTCAACTGGCTTGCGACCTTATATAAATCGAAAATCGAGTTCACTGTACCGATGCTTTGGTCCCTGGCCTTCATCCCAAGTTTCATCCTTGGTGGTGTCACAGGTGTCATGCTCGGTATGGCAGCAGCGGACTATCAGTTCCACAACTCGTACTTCCTGATCGCGCACTTCCACTACGTGCTGATCGCAGGTACCGTATTCGCCTGCTTTGCAGGTCTTGTGTTCTGGTATCCGAAAATGTTCGGTCACAAGATGAACGAGCGTTTGGGTAGATGGGCATTCTGGTTGTTCTTCTTCGGCTTCCATGTCTGCTTCTTCCCACAATATTTCCTAGGCCTTGACGGCATGCCGCGTCGTTTGTTCATTACGAACGTCGCCGAGTGGCTTCCTTTGAACGTCATCTCAACCGTCGGTGCTTTCGGAATGGGACTTGGTTTCATCGTATTCGTTTACAACGTGTACTACAGCTTCCGTTACAGCGAACGCGAAGCAACGGGCGACTCCTGGAATGGAAACGGCCGTACGCTTGAATGGGCGACAACGACTCCAGTTCCTTATTACAACTTTGCAACGGTTCCATATGTGGATGAGATCGATCCATATATCCGTATGAAAGAAGAAGGCAAGACGACGTTTGAAGAAGACAAAGTGAAGCCGATTCACATGCCAAGTTACACAGGCCAGCCGTTCATCATGATGGCTCTCCTTGGACTTGCCAGTTTCGGTCTCGTCTTCGAATGGATGTATGTCGCAGTCTTCGGATTGATCGGTGCCGTATTCATGATGATCCGCCGTTCCTTCGATTATGACGACGGGTATTATGTACCGGTGGAAGAAATCAAACGAACAGAGAAAAAAGCGAGGGGGTTATGATATGGCTGCGGAAGAACTGAAAACAGGTCCTTTAGAATATCGCACCCAAGAAGGTCAGATGGGCATCATGGGCTTCTGGATTTTCCTTGGAGCCGAAGTCGTCCTCTTCGCCACTCTTTTCGCAACGTATGCGGTGTTGTTCGGTCGTACGGCTGATGCACCGCTGCCAAGCGAATTGTTTGAACCCGGCATCGTCCTTGTCATGACCTTCCTGCTTTTGACAAGTAGTTTCACATGTGGACTTGCGATTCACGAAATGAGAAGAGGATCGGTCAAAGGGCTGATCCTTTGGATGGTCATTACGCTGGCTCTTGGTCTTGGATTCCTTGGCTTTGAGATTTACGAATTCGTTCACTATGCACATGAAGGGGCGACGATCCAGTCCAGTGCTTTCTGGTCTGCGTTCTTCATCCTTGCCGGAACACACGGACTGCACGTTACGCTTGGTATCGGCTGGGCGATTCTGCTCTTGATCCAAATCAAGCAGCGTGGACTGACGAACGTCACAAGCCGTAAATTCTTTATCATCAGCTTATACTGGCACTTCCTTGATGTCATTTGGATCTTCATCTTCACGAGTGTCTATCTGATTGGGATGGTGATTTAATATGGCCGATTCTAAAAAACGCGTACCGATGAATCACGTCATTGGATTCATCTTGTCACTCGTCATGACGCTGGTGGCCGCATGGGCAGCGATTCAATCCGATCTGCCTGTCACATGGGTCATCATCGGCATCATGATTCTGGCTCTCTTGCAGGCGGGCGTTCAATTGTTCATGTTCATGCACGTCACGGAAGCTTCAAGCGGAAATGGACATGTCCCATGGAACATGATGTTCCACGGCTTCGCACTTGCTGGTATCCTTGTCGCAGGCTCCCTGTTCGTTATGTCCTTCGGGCATGACCATGGAGACCACGGAGATATGGGCGAGAATCAACAGCACGAAGAACAGCATTCAGAAGACCATAGCGGTCACTAAAACAAATGGGGGTTATCAGGATGGAACAAAAACAAAACATGCCGATGGAGGCCGGATGGCCGTGGAAAGATTTAGTTGGATTCGTTCTTTGCATACTGCTGACGGCTTTTTCATTGGGTGGAGCGCTTTATTCCTCCTATGACCCTAAATTTGTTTTATATATTCTGACAGGCTTCAGTTTCGTACAGGCGATGATCCAACTGTACAAACTGCAGCCGAGAGATTAAAAAAAGAAACGCTTCTTTCCTGAAATCAGGAAAGGAGCGTTTCTTTTTCTTTGGTTAAACTTTCTTTGTAACCAGGGCTTGATTTCACCGTTGCCACGATGAACATCACCCAGGCGACGTGTGCGCCGATCAAACCGAGATAGAACATCGACCATGTGATGGAGAGTACGCCTGGATCTGAGTACATCGTCACCTGGAAAAAGTACAACCACATGCCGATGAGCAGAATCGATTGAGCGACGGCGAAAGCCATCTTTTTCGCTTGTAAGAATAGAAATGGAGCCACTGTCGCCAAAATCAAGAACATTACGATCGCACCCATGAAAATCATCTCCTTATTGATGTTTCCTTAATGTAAACGTTTTCTTTGATCTTATTGTAACAAAAAATTCGCACTTTGGACACAAAATGTTCATAAATTGGGCCGACAATTTTAGAATTACCGATTTGAGGCTTGTTTAAACAGGTTTTTCGGAGGTTTCGGATGTGTGGCTATGTGTGAAAGTGCCCGGGCAGGGAGTCAAAGTGACTTAACGTCGCGGGAAAGTGCCCTAACAATTAGACAAAGTGACTTAACGCAGCTTGAAAGTGACCTAAAGCCAATCAAAACTGTCTGAACTCTAAATTTTATGAAAACGTTCATTTTCTTAGACACCAAACTGTCACTTCTATCGATTATAGTTTGAGACTGTAAAATAGGAGTGGAAGAAATATGGATTGGAACAGCTTCAAGGAGCATCAGCGCTTCAAAGATAAAAAAGAGCTTGATCTGCATGTGCGCAGTTTTTTATTCAAAAGAAAGGCAGCCTTGTCAGAAGGGACGCTCAAGGTACTCACGTTCATCTGGCGTCATGCCGTCAAGTTTCCGGGTGTTGCTTTTCCTAAAAGAGCCACAATCGTAAAAGGGACGGGTTTGAGTGAGAGCACCGTGGTTCGTGCATTAAGATGCCTCGTGACCGAGAAACTGATTGAAAAAGTCGTAACGAAAAAACCGAATGGACGGCAGGGGGGCAACCTGCTCGTGTTCCTCCCGCAGCCGGATCTTTTTTTACCCTGTGATGACACCCCACATGACACCCTTCCTGACACCCCACATAAAACGGCTACTCCCCGACAGGACAACCCTCAAGCAGCCGAATCTACACCCGAAACAGAGAAAAAACAGAGAAAATCTTCTATTAGTAAAGTTGTACCGTTTGATGCATCGTTTCTGCCTTCGTTCATTCCTGCTTCGTTTATTGAAACTTCTCTGCCATTCGTAGGCGTGGAGCAGGTGTTACCAGCTTGGCGGACGGTCCAGAGTGCGTGTAAACAATGGAAGCTGGAACAACCGGTCGAGCATTATTCGGATAAGATCAATGAGACGTTCAGGCAGGCGGTTTTTGCTTATAAAAATGGGATGGTGCGTACCGAATTGCTGCGCTATTTTTATGGTGGACTAATGGAAGTGTTTAAACAGGAGGTGCGGAAGGAAGGCTTTGTGTCCCGGAAAGGATTGATTTTTTATGACTGGTTGGAGGAAATGGATTCATAAACGTAGCAAGAGCACCCCCAACGTTCCACAGCTCCTTAATTGAGAAAAGTTTTCATTGACAGAAATTTGAGTCTGAGGTAGGATAATGATTGTAATGATAATGAGAATCTTTATCATTCGTTGAAATTTTATAAAAGGGTATAAAGATGAAGCGATTGATCTAAGGTTCTACATAATAGAAACGGGTGAAAGGATGTCGAACATGAAGAAGTTTTGGTTATATGCCCTTATGCTTGGGCTTGTCGTTTTAGCTGCCTGCGGTGGCGGATCTGAGGAAGGTTCAGAGAGTGAAGAAACAGAAAATCAGGAAGAAGAAACAACAGAAGAAGAGACGCGTTCGGTTACGATTGAAGACGCGAACGGAGAGCAGACGATCGAAGGAACACCGAAGAAAGTCGTAGTTCTAGAATGGACGTACGCGGAAAACCTTCAGGCGCTTGGCATGGAGCCGGTTGGTGTCGCTGGTCTTGATCAGTATGGAGACTGGGTTAATGTCGGTATTCCATTCAGCGAAGATGTGGAAGATGTAGGTACACGTCAGGAGCCGAACCTGGAAGCGATCTCCCGTTTGAACCCTGATTTGATCATTGGTGTTGATTTCCGCCACAATGCCATCAAAGAGGATTTGGAAAGCATCGCTCCAACAGTCATGTTTGCCCCATATTCTGAAGAAGCAGCACAGGATCAGTTCAAGAATATGAAAGAAGAGTTCAATACGATGGCGAAAATCGTTGATAAAGAGGACAAAGCTAAACAAGTCCTTTCTGATATGGAGAAGACATTCAAAGAGCAGCAGGCCCGCTTGGAAGAGGCAGGGAAAGATGGCATGAACTATGTGATCACTCAAGCGTTTACGATGCAGGATACGCCAACGCTTCGTTTGTTCACAGACAACTCCATGGTCGCACAAATCATGAACAGCATGGGCATGAAGAACGATTATGAGTCTGAAAAGCTTGAAGTTTACGGCTACACGGAAACAACCGTCGAAGCGCTGCAAAACTATCAGGACTCCAACTTCTTCTACATCGTGCAGGAAGAAGACAACATTTTCAAAAATCAGCTGGCTGGAAATCCGGTATGGGAAAACCTTGCGTTCGTAAAAGAAGATCGTACGTATCAAATGCCAGGCGATGCCTGGACATTCGGTGGACCGCTATCCGCAGAAGTCTTAGCTGAACAAGTGGTGAACGCAGCACTTGAAGAAAAATAAAGTGAGTGGATGTTATGAATTCTACGCTTAAGAACACAATGATTGCGGTTCTCACCTTCGGAGGTGGGACCGCGTTGTTGTGTCTTTTAACATTTATACATATCAATCAAGGGAATGTAGAAATCCCACTGGGTGTCGTAGTTGAATCGATCTTTAATCCTCAGGATACGCTGCAGCATCATACGGTCCGTACACTCAGGCTGCCGCGAGCTGTAATGGGCATCATTGCCGGCGGGGCGCTTGCCGTATCCGGTGTGATTCTGCAGACGGTTACGAAAAACCCGTTGTCGTCTGCAAGTACACTCGGCATTCATTCCGGAACGTATTTTGCGGTTGTCGTGACAACGATCTTTCTGCCAGCCGCTATGGTCGGCAATGGAATCATGACCGCTTTTCTCGGCGGTATTCTGACATTTCTATTCGTTTACGTCTTATCCGGCGGTTCTGATGCCACGCCTGTCCGGATGGTGCTTGCCGGGATGATCGTTACCTTCTTATTCTCCGCGCTCACGTCCGTCCTGCAGATTTTTTATGAAAATGAAACGCAGGGACTGTTTTTGTGGGGCTCAGGGACACTGATTCAGAACGACTGGGGTGGCGTCACGTTTTCACTTCCTGTGATTATCGTTGGTGTAATCGTGACGATGATCTACTCGAGCAAACTTGACACATTGACCCTCGGAGACGATGTCGCGACAGCGCTCGGGCAGAATGTGCGCAGCGTTAAAGTCGTGACGATTATCGCCGCCGTGCTTTTGACGAGCGTGACCGTCAGTATCGTCGGACCGATCGGCTTCGTCGGACTTGTCGCGCCGCACTTGATTAAGCTGATCGGTTACCGTGCCCACCTGCCGCTCATCTTAGGATCATTTTTATGGGGAGGCAACGTGCTTCTCTTAGCGGACGTCCTTGCCCGCGTCATCGATCCGTCCTTCAATGAACTTCCGGTCGGAGCGATCACCGCCCTTGTCGGTTCGCCGTGGCTCATATGGCTTGTGATGCGGATGAAGCGGACAGGCAGCCAGGACAGTGGGGCAATTATGGCAGGGAAGAATTCCGCTGCCTTGTCTATGAAAAAATTGCTACCCTTACTGTTGGCGCTTATTACGATTACGCTGCTCGTCAGCCTTGCTTCCGGAAACTACGGATTTGAGCCGCTGGTTACCTATAACGCGTTCTTCGGGGAAGCGAACACCTTCCTTCAAGGTTTGATCGTAGACTTGAGACTGCCTCGCGCGCTTGTCGCTTTATTCAGTGGGGCGGTTCTCGCAGTCAGTGGTCTCATTTTCCAAGGCGTGTTGCGGAATCCGCTTGCTGACCCATCCGTAATCGGAATCACTTCCGGTGCCGGCGTCGGTGCGTTGATGACAATGTACTGGTTCAGTGTGTCGGCCGTTTGGATTCCAGTTGGGGCGATGGCTGGGGCATTGGTGTTCTTCATTGTCGTTATGGCCTTAGGAGCTAAAGCGGAATTCCAGCCGACCGTGCTTGCCTTGCTCGGAATCGGGATGTCGGCGTTCGGTTCGGCGCTGATTCAAATCATGGTCGTTCAGGCCGATATTGGCGTGGCTTCTGCGTTGACATGGCTTTCCGGAACGACCTATGCCAAAGGATGGAGTGAACTGCTGCAGTACTTGATCTGGCCGGTCTTGTTGTTCATCCCGCTCCTTGCGTTTTACATTAAAACGCTCGATGTCCTGTCGCTCGGAGACGATACGGCCAAAGGACTCGGACTTCGTGTCGTGAATGTCCGTTTCCAAATGGCGTTGATCGCTACACTCCTTGCCGCCTGCAGTGTGGCTGCTGTGGGTTCGATCGGCTTCGTCGGCCTGATCGCGCCGCACCTGGCACGACTGCTTGTCGGAAGCGTCAATCAGAAGCTCCTGCCTGTCACAATGTTGATCGGCGGTGTGCTGTTGGTCGTCGCTGATTTGTTCAGCCGGACCCTGCTTGCGCCGAATGAAATTCCATCAGGGATCCTCGTTGCCCTGATTGGTGCGCCTTACTTTTTATGGTTGATGAAAAAGCGTGCGGCTTAACGGTCACACGCTTCTTTTTTTACGCGTATGTATGCTATGATAATGAAAAAATGAACGCCAGGGGAGAGTTGGACTATGAAGATTCCATACATCAAATGCCATGGATCGGGGAACGATTTCATCCTGATCGATGAGATTGAAAACGCTGTGAGTTTTTCAGAAAAAGACCGTGAGGAGCTCTCATTATTATTGTGTGACCGGAAAAAGGGGATTGGTTCGGATGGCATTCTTTTTGTGATGCCGAGTGAAAAAGCAGAAGGCCGGATGCGGATGTTCAACTCAGACGGCACGGAAGCAGAAATGTGCGGCAACGGCCTGCGCTGTGTGGCGCGACATATGATTGAGAAACTCGGGAAAAAGGAAATCGCGATTGAAACAGAAAAAGCCGTCCTGCCGGTTTCACAAGTGGAGGAAATTTTCCCGGAGATCGATACGTTCTCCGTTATGATTGAGCCTGTCAGCTTCGAGGTCGAGTCTCTGCCGATGAAAGCGGCCGGGGAAGAAGCCGTGGATGTGAAAATTCCAGAGCTGTCTGAGACACGCACATTCACAGCCTTAAGCGTACCCAACCCGCATATCGTGAGCATCGTCGATTCCGTCGATCAGGAGGAGCTGCTTGTGGTTGGGAAAAAGGCGAACAATCTGCCGGATGTTTTTCCGAACGGTGTGAACGTGAGCTACGTCCAGGTGTTAGATAAAAACAAAATCTTCGTCCGGACGTTTGAGCGCGGGGTTGGCTTGACGAATGCCTGTGGAACCGCGATGAGTGCTTCTTCGCTCGTATCGACGATTCTTGGCCCGAATGAACTGGATTCACCGATCGTCGTCATCAATAAAGGGGGGCTCGTCAACTGTGTCGTAGAAAAGGCCGACGGACGTTTCTCCATCCAGCTGCGTGGGAATGGAACCAATGTCTATCAAGCAGAGGTCGACATCGATTTGGAAGCCCGTACCTTTGAAGTTTCCGACAAACAATTTTTTGAAGAAGAAAATGCGACCTATGAAAAACTAGAAGCGTTTGCCGCTTCAGAAATCGGAGGTTGAGGATATGTTGAAGACATTTCATGTGAAAACCGATCACCATGATCAAATGATTGATGTAACCAGTCAAGTTCAGGACTGGATCAGAGAAGAGGGCGTCAAGGACGGTGTTGTCGTTGTGCAGTCGATGCACACGACGGCAGGTCTGACGGTGAATGAGAACGCCGATCCTGACGTGAAGACAGATATGCTGCGCCGCTTCCGTGAAGTGTATCCATGGGACCATCCGGAAGACCGCCACGCGGAAGGAAACACAGCAGCCCATATGAAAACGAGCACCGTCGGACATGCCCAGACGCTGCTTGTGGAAGATGGACGGCTTGTGCTTGGGACGTGGCAGGGGCTTTATTTCTGTGAGTTCGATGGGCCGAGAAGCCGGAAGTTCGTTGGGAAGTTGTTATAAGAGGAAAGGAAGGTACTTCAGTGCCTTCCTTTTTTAGGTTATGACAGGATTGTGGAAGACTCCGTTTTGAGATGTTTTCGGGGTTCGTTGCCTTGGTTGAGTGTCAGGGGTGGTCGGGAAGCTACTCGCTTGACGGCGGGAGTCCCGCAGTTTCCCGACCACCCCTTTGCTTAGAGGTACTGTTTACCCGCTGTTATAAGCATAAAGTCATCTATAACAAGCTTTCAGAATTCAAGTATACATAGGGTAGACGTTTAACGCTCACACTTCCATCAAGCTGGAAAGCTGCTTACTCCAGAAGTGATTTCGAGACACTTATATGGTAAAGGGGTGGAGGGGAACAGTGAGACTCCTATGTGACGTGTGGGCCAGGTGAGACCACGGAAGGCGCAGCCTGAGGAGGCTCACCGCCCGCCCCATGAAAGCGGACTGTTTCACGGATCCCCTAGAATCGCACAAACGTCTCGAAACTGAGCCTTCAAGAATAGGGAGCGATCGTGGAAGAACGGATAGTCCAAAAAGCCTGTCTGATTCCGTGGAAGGACATGGTATAATTACAAGTGGATCACGCTTTTCGCCAATTGAATAGGGTGTCGGCTAACCCCACAGCAAAGGGGGTGATGCCTCTGAGTATGTATGAATCGTTGATGGTGATGATCGCGTTCAGTTCGTTCATCGTGTCCGTTCTCGGCTTAGTTGTCGCGATTTTACGCATAAAAAAATAGACTCCCTATTCTGACGTGAATGCGGGTGAGTCTATTTTAAGGCTGCGCCCTTTGGCTGAAGCGCTGATCCGGGAGGACCGCAGTGCCAGCTGTGGTCCTTTTCTTATGTGTATCCTTTATCTGCTCTTATCATACCACATTTTTTGAAAAAGAAACAGGTGGATGGTTTGGGCAGACCTATCAACTGAACGTCTAGGATATCGGCTGAATTTAAAATATATCGGTTAAATCTCCAATATATTAATGAAAAGCAGGTAAATATCAACTGATTATTCTATTTATCAACAGAGCATAAAAAACCTCCAGCCTGCAAGCTGGAGGTTTTCATTTAGCAGATGGAATCTTTCGGGTTCGGGTTTTTCATACCGAACATCGGGCGCAGGAACAGAGCGAGGTAGGTTCCTGCGAGCGCCATGATCATCCATACCCAGCCGTGAAGGCTGAAGGAAGCGATGCCGCCGAAGTATGCGCCGATGTTACAACCGAACGCAAGGCGGGCACCATAGCCCATGAGCACACCGCCGATGATGGAGGCTACTCCAATGCCTGGTTTGATTTTTCCAGGCTTGAAGTTGCCTTGGAAGCTTGCCGCGATGAAGGCACCGAGGATGATGCCGAAGTTCATGACACTTGTGGAATCGGCAAGAACGGTTTGATTGAGTGGCGCCGGATCATTGGACCAGTACGTCCAGCTCGCGACATCGACGCCGAACATCTGGATGAACTTGGATCCCCAAAGCGCGAAGGCGGAAGTGATGCCCCAAGGATTGCCACGTACCGCAAGGGTGATGGCGTTCAATACGCCCAGGATTACAGCAGCAAGAAGCAGCGGCCACGCACCGCGCCACAATTTTTTCAATCCGGTCGTTGTTTTAAGTGGTGCCATTTTCGGCGGGTTCTTTTTCCGGGCTACTTTAACAGTGATACCGTAGATGCCAAGGAAAATCGCTAGCTGCAAAATCCAGCCGCCTAAGTAGCCGAACCCTGTAGACTCTGCTAATGAAATGGCTGGAAGTGTCGGTGTTTCACGCCAGAATCCGATGTGGTAGGCACCAAGTACGGATCCTCCGATGAAACCGAGCAGCGTGAGGATCATGGAAGATTTACCTCCACCTACAGTGTAAAGCGTTCCGGATGCACAGCCAGAGCCGAGCTGCATGCCGATGCCGAAGATAAAGGAACCGAAGACGACGCTGATGCCGACAGGGAACACATACCCTTGAGGTGCGTTACCTGTAAAGCTGAATCCTGTTCCTAAAATAATAGCAAAAAGTGTTGTCGCAACAGCAAGCATCAACATATGCGCTTGAAGTCCCTGCACATTCCCGACAGAGATCAGCCGTCTGAATGCGGAAGTAAAACCGAACCGTGCGTGAAGAAGCACGAGTCCGAAAGCAAGGCCGATCAGGAATAATACGCCTTGTGTGAAGGTGGTGACAGATACAATCGTTATAAATAAAAGCAGCGATAATATCGCTCCGATCCATACGAATGGTTTTTGTACCGGATCTAATGGAGCGACAACGGTCGAACGGTTGTTTTCTTCGGCCGTCTGCTGGGCCGTCTGTTGTAGCATGTTTTATTCCTCCTAAATCCGATTTGTTTACTTATTATTAAATGAACTTTTGATATTGTAACGAAGACTCGTCTATTTGTAAATGATCTTGCATACAATGGTTGTACAAAGAGAACAAAGATCAGTCTTTACGTAGAATTAACATGATTCAATGAGGACAAGTGGTAAAATAAATGTGTAGACAGGACGACCTAAAACACTTATTGGAGGGATGTCTTATACCTGTCGCTCGCTCATATGTCACTCGCTGGTTTTTCTTTGTTTGTGGGAAAGCAAATCGAAGAACTTCTTGGCGTACATCTGGCGCACCTCCCCCTACATAAAGACTGATCGAAAGCGACGCTTCCGGCGTGGCTTTTTTGTTGTTTCAAGGACGTTGCAGCAGTTATTAAGGGAGGAGGTGGCTTCTATTTACCGAACCTGCTAATAAATGCAGGAAAGTCGCTAATATATTTATCGAACCTGCTAATAAATGCAGGAAAGTTGCTAATATATTCACCGAACCTGCTAATATAATTGCGAAAGCTGCTAATATAACAAGCAGCAGAACTTCATCATCCAAAAACACCGTAAAAAGACGGAAACGCACAGACTCCTATACCTATGTCCGCTGAAAAAGATGTATGAGTTTTAATTTTAAGATTAAACTAAAAAGCAGGTGGGTAAGTAATAGTAAGTTACATATAGGAAAAGGAGTGGTTTATATGGCAACGAAAAAAGAGTGGCACGTGATTTTCCTGCTGGACAGTAAGCGTGTCGTGACGCATGACCTGGAATTGAGCGAAGAAATGAATGAACGCGAAGCTTCTGAGTTCATCACGAAGCAGTTAGACAAAGGTACATGGTGGTTTTTGGAAGATGGCGTCGCACTCCATACCAGTGGGGTTGAAAGTTTTTATTTAGACAAGTGTGCAAAGAAAACAAGGTTCAGCAGAGATTAAAAAATGCGCAGCTTTCCTGTGAAAAGGAAGCTGCGTTTTTTTATACAGGGGCGCGAAGGAGGTGCTCTTCAGTACAGCAGATCGGACTGTCCAGAAAGAGAATGTGGAGTGATCCTAAAAGTGCTTTTACAATAAAAAAACTCTCCCTTAAAGGAAGAGTTTAATTCAAAATCTCAACTTCTATTTGACGGCGCCCGTAATCGAAGGCGTCTTTTTCCTGTTCCATAAAGAGGTCGATGCGGTGACCTTCAATATCTCCGCCAATGTCACCAGCGACGGCTGTGCCATAGCCCGGTACGCGGACTGTAGAACCAAGAGGGATGACATTCGGGTCGACGGCGATCACTTTCTGGTCCGGATTGGCACGAAGGTCGATGCCTGTGTACGTAACGCCGCTGCATCCTTCACAAAAGGCTGTGTAGGCAGTCGCTTCTACAGCCACCGTGCGCTTGACGTCATCTTTCTCTGCAGATGCTGTGACGGCTTTCTTTTCTTTCTCAGGAAAACGTTCGAGGTCTTTTGTTTTCTTATCTAACGAGAGCGATTTCGTTTCTATATTTTGAGCAGGCTTGTCCACTTCATCGGCAGAAACCGGAAGGGCAAGGCCAATGATCATCATAGGCAAAAGAAGAAGGGAAAATAGACGTTTTTTCATAAGTAGATGTCCCCTTTCAATGTTTCACTTCGCCCATTGTAACAACCATTATGACGATAGACAAAGACAAAATGCCTACAAAATGATTACATTCATGTGACAAATGACACCTTTTTGAAAAAGAGCCGCTAACCTCCGGCGGCTCCGGTTATTTTCAGCGGGACGTTCCTTTGCGTTTACGTCCGCAGCACGGTTTTGAGGGCTTTCTGCTCGGCTTATTTTCATTAGGACGATTCGACATGAGGACCCTCCTCTCGGGTTTAAGATATATCATTTTATGCGGACAAATAAGAACGGGCCGTGCGCTTATCCTGCATACGGAAATTTTTTATAAAAAAGGGACCTATGTCGTTTACTCATCCAGTGTATGGCATGCTATAATAGATAAGGATTCTTAGAGATTCCAGAATTATGAAAGTGATAGAAAAGGAGGACGGGACCATGACTGAATGTCCTCATTGTAAGCATGTGATGGATGACGGTGCTCGTTACTGTTCTCAATGCGGTAAGAACTTGAAGCGAACACCTGAACAGAATAGCACGGCTAAACGATCGTGGTTGCCAATCATTACGCCTTTCATCATGCTTGTCGTAATGGGGGTAGCCCTTTATTTTGTTTATGACTATCAAAAAGATGTAAACACCGAAGTGGTGGCGATGAAAAATGAAGCGGAGCAGGAAGCCCTTGCCGGAGAGTACCGGAAAGCGGAAAAACTGCTCGTCGGAGCGATTGACCGCAGGCCGGAGATCGAGGCTCTTCAGCAGGAACTAGGATCAGTGCAGGAAGCATTGACCTGGGATCAGGAGCTTGAGACGGTCGGCCAATGGATTGAAGAAGATTCATTGAAAAAAGCGAGTGAGAAGCTTTCGGCCATCCAGAAGTCTTTGCGACAGGAAGACAGCCGTCTGCTTGTGACCCTTGTTCCGAAAATGAATGAAATGGATTCCAGATTGACATTGAAGGAAATCAATCAGGAACTTTCCAAGATTACCGATGTGGATGAACTCGCAGCCAAACTGAATACATTATCCGGCCTCAACTTGGAGGAAGCCTCCAAAGTCCGGGATAAAATTTTTGAAAAAATCGTGAACCAATCGACGAAAAAGGCAGAAGCGGCAGCAGGTGAAAAGCGCTATGCCGAAGCGATTGCCATCATCGACCAGGGGCTGCAGTACGTTTCCAATGATGAAAAATTAATTCAGTTGAAGGAACGGATCCAACAGGAGAAAACAGCCTTCGAACAAGCGGAACAACAGAGGCTGGAAAATGCGATGCAGCAGGCTGCCCAGGATGAACTGCGGAACCAGACCCAGGCACTTGAAGTCGAAGATCTTTCGATAACAAAAGATGAGTTCGGCGATTATAAAGTGAAGGGTGCTCTGAAAAGTGTGGCGACCCAGATCATCAGTACGGTGACTGTGAAGTATGACATCCTCGATAAAGAAGGGAAGGTCGTCCGCTCTGAATCTGTGAAAGTTTTTCCGAACTATATGAACCCGGGAGATCAGGGGACTTTTGAAAAAGTACATTATGAATTAGAAGAAGGAGAATACTCCGTCGAAATGACAGAGATGGAGTGGCTCGTAGAATAGGGGGATGGAAGATGAAACGCTCTTGGATCATCAGCCTTCTCGCCACTCTTCTGATACTCGGGGGCGGGATCGCAGGCGTTTTCTACGTGATGGATACCGTTCAAAAGGACGTAACGGTTTCGGCTGTTTTAAATGAACCGCCGGCTGAGGATGACGAAGAGGGAGAAGTACCGAAAGAAACACAGGAGATCATTTTTGAATCACAGAAGTTAGTTGTGCAATTAGAGCTCGAAGATGGTTCGGTCGGCTCAGGTTTTTTGTACAATGATCAAGGAGATATCATAACGAACGCGCACGTCGTTGCGAATACAGAGAGTGTCAATGTCATTACATCAGACGGGAAAAAAATGCCCGGCGACGTGATCGGCCTCAGCCGCGACATCGATGTGGCTGTTGTACGGGTGCCCGGCTTGAAAGGGAAAGATCCACTGCCGATCAGAGAGGAAAATTCAGCCGAACTTCTCGATGAAGTGCTGGCTCTCGGAAGTCCGCTCGGGCTGCAAAATACCGTCACGCGCGGGGAAATCAGCGGACTTGAACGGACACTCGACATCGAGCCTTTCCATTACAAAAATTTATATCAGATCTCCGCACCGATCTCACCAGGAAACAGTGGCGGCCCTCTTCTTGACAGGGAAACCGGGGAAGTGATCGGCATCAACTCCGCAAAAATGGATGACGAATCGATCGGGTTCAGCATTCCGGTTGCCGATGTAGTGCCAATGGTGAAGCGCTGGAGTGAGTCTCCGATGCGCTCCCTTCCGGAATTTCCGGAGCTTACAGGGGAGGTGTACTCACCTGTGACAGGGACAGATGCCGAGCAGGCGAGCTATATGGTGCAGTATTTCTACGACAGCATCAATCAAGGCGATTTCGTCACGGCTTATTCGCTGCTTAGCGCAAGCTGGCAGGAGGATATTTCGTTTGAAGATTTCCGATCCGGCTACAACAATACGCTCAGTGTGAAAGTGGATAACCTTGTTGCAGATCCGCAGGGCGATAAGGTCGAAGTCACCGCTTTCCTCACCGCTGAAGAAACGGTGGATGGCGAAGTGCAGATGAAGAAATACAAAGTCGTCTATCCTGTCAAAAAAGAAAACCAATCCGTCAAAATTTGGAGCGGCTCTGGGGAAGAGCTGAGTACTGAAGAGAAAGAAGCATCCTAAGAATGAAAAATCCCCTTCCACATGGAAACGTGGAAGGGGATTTTTTTATGGGTGGACGGTAAGTTTGGCACCCTGGAGGGTCCTTGTGATGCCAGGTACCCCGATCACCGTTCATTGATCTCTTTAGCGGCACGAATGCCGGATTCTACAGCTCCTTCAATCCATCCGTGGTAGGAGGACGTTTGTTCTCCGGAAAAGTGGATCCGTCCTTCTGGAAGGGGCATCACTTCTTCAAGATCCCGGCTCTGCCCTGGAGTGAACAAGGTGAAACATCCGGCGGAGAACGGGTTTTGGCTCCAATTGTAAACCACGCTCTGCATATATTCTTCATATACGACGTTTCCGTACACACGAGCGAGATTCTCAAGGACTTGTTTCGTCGCTTCTTTTTGACTGAGGCTGTTAAAAAGAAGAGCATTCTGCCCCCAAGTGTAACTGGCCAGGAGAATGCCGGGCCCAGGCATACCCTGATGATGGCTGGCCTGATAAGCAAAGCGGATCGGCAAATCGGAAATGAGGTTGCCGACCGGATACCTTTCCCAAAAACGGGTGTTAAACTCGATGCCGATCTTCACGGCAGGTACGTTAATGACCTCCCGGATGGCCTGCCATTTCTTTTGTGATAAACAGCCGTGGGGAAAGACGTCAATGAATTGAAAAGCACTGAAAGGAATGGTCGTCAGCAGAAAATCACCACTCCAACAGGATGGTTTTGAAAAGCGCTGGTCTTCCGTATGAACGGTCACGCGGTCATGGTTGTGGACGATCTTCGTCACTTTTTGTTCAAAATAAATATTATCGATCAAGTCGGGAAGAAAAGCATGGGGAAGCCGATCATTTCCACCCTGAATTTCTACAAATTCTGTATCGCCATTAAAGATGGGGAACGTGATATCAATTAAAATATCGAGAAAAGAAAACTCAGGAAAACCTTCAATGCCGAGTACAACTTTGATCAAACGGACAGCGTTATTGGACATCGAAGGTCCGTAAGGGTTGTTTCTCAAATATTCCCCCATCGAAAAATTAGAAAATTGATCCTCCAATTTCTTTTTTTCCTGATCTGAACTTTTACGGTAAAGGTCCAGGAACGGCTGAACAGCGTCAAGAAACAATTGCTTGGCGGTTTTTCCCCGTTCGTGCGGGAGGAGGTGGTATTGCAAAAGGTCAGGATTTTTTTGGTATTGCGAACGGAACACCTGTTGACCATTGATCATCAAAAGGTCATTGGGTTTAGAGTTAATAAAGGTATTGGTCGACAGCCCGAACTTATCAATATACGTTTGGACGTACTGGTGATTTTTCGGAATTCTCATCGCACCCACGTCTATGTAGTTTCCGTTTGAAAAAGGTTCCCGGACGGTATGGACCCTCCCGCCCACGCGATCGTTTCCTTCTAAAATAACGACGTCATGGCTGGCGTTCTTCAAAAGTGATCCGGCGACAAGGCCGGACATACCCGCACCTAAGATCAGAATCCGTTTTTTCTGCCCGAATTTGGGTAACCCCTCGAGAATATAGGATTTATATTCTTTCACACTTTCTTCATAGACACGATGCATCGACGCCACCCCCTTTTACTATCTATTCAAAAAATGGAAAAAAAAGTATAGGGAGAAATCCTTATCTGGAGGAAGGACATAATCCGAGCCCCTGTTTCATTAAATAAAAAAGGAGGAGATGTGAGATGTATTATCCTGGTATGCGACAGGTAGGAAGAGAAGGCGAAGGAAGACTTCTAAAGGTTAATGGTGTCGGTAAAGTTCAAGTGCGGCCGGATGTTGCGAATGTGAACATCGGAGTCGTGACAAAAGATATAAACCTGGAAAAAGCGCAGCAGGAAAATGCCCGAACGATGGAAAACGTCCGCCAACAGCTGATTGCTGCCGGCATTCCGGAAGAAAACATTCAGACGGCGGACTATTTCATTTTCCCTGAGTATGATTATGTGGATGGCAAGCAGGAGTTCCGCGGCTATCAAGTGACCCACACCCTGAAAGTGACGGTTGACGATGTGAGTCAAACGGGTTATATCATTGATACAGCAGTAGCCGCTGGGGCGAACCGGATCTCGAGTATTGCATTTACGGTGAGTGATCCGTATCAAAATTATCAGGAAGCGTTAAAAATCGCGCTCGGGAACGCGTTAGCCAACGCACAGACGATCGCTAATACTATGGGATTGAATTTGGATCAGACGCCTGTCAAAATCATCGAAATTGGTACCACGCCCGCAGTTCCTGTACAAAGCTTTCAAAAGGCTGATGTGCTCGGAGCGACCGCCACTCCGATTGAGCCGGGGACGCTGGAAACCGTCGCCAGGGTGGAAGCCCATTTTCAATATTTACCGTAAGTCACCACTTTCCTGAACGGAGGGTGGTTTTTTTATAGGCAAAAAAGGATAGATTATGCACGGAAGGCGCTAAATATGAATATAAAAGTTGAGAATAATGTGTAGCACTTATTTTATGGGCTCATAAAATATAACTGGAACTAAAAAAGTTGCTCTAAGGAAAAACCTTCGTTACAATATGCTTAGAGAAAATGGTCGAAATGAAGGAGAGGTACAATGGAAAACTTGTTATTGGCTTTCGGACTTACCTTACTTGCTGGATTAGCCACAGGTGTAGGAAGTTTGATCGCTTTTTTTGCAAAGACGACGAACACGAAGTTCCTTTCCCTTGCGCTTGGTTTTTCAGCGGGGGTTATGATCTATGTATCTATGGTGGAAATCTTTTTTAAAGCACAGGATTCACTTGTGGATGCGATGGGGAACGAAGCAGGTCAGTGGACGACGGTCGGCGCCTTCTTCGGAGGAATGATTGTCATCGCACTCATTGATAAATTCATACCGAAATCAGGGAACCCTCACGAAGTGAAAAAGGTGGAAGACATGGCGAAACGGGAAACAGCCGTGAAAGATCCTGATTTATTGAAGATGGGAACGTTCACAGCGCTCGCCATTGCGATTCACAACTTTCCTGAAGGAATCGCGACATTTACGGCAGCCTTGAACGACCCGGCACTTGGGTTAGCCATTGCTGCTGCGATTGCGATTCATAACATTCCAGAGGGGATTGCGGTATCTGTGCCCGTGTACTATGCGACAGGAGATAAGAAAAAAGCGTTCAAACTCTCTTTCCTGAGTGGTTTGTCTGAACCGGTGGGTGCCATTTTAGCTTATCTATTGTTGATGCCGTTCTTGAACGACATGATGTTTGGTATTTTATTTGCAGGAGTGGCAGGGATCATGGTCTTCATTTCCCTGGATGAACTGCTTCCTGCTTCCAGAAGATACGGAGAAGCGCATTTATCGATTTATGGAGTCGTTGCCGGTATGGCCGTCATGGCCTTGAGCCTCCTCTTATTCATATAAAAAAATGCCCAGCAGGTATAGGCCTGCCGGGCATTTTTTGTTAACACGTTTTTTCATGGATAAGGTCTTCGATGGCCTTTTGGATTTTCTGTTTGGACCTCTGGATCAGCCGCCAGTTGAGGTGAATGTGATCATCCTCTTTCATGCCAAGCTTCACCTGGTCGTCTGCTGCGTCGATTTTCCAATCGGACAGTGTCGGAAATTTTTCGCTCGCCTTACGGAACAGCCAATCGTTCACCTCTCTTCGTAGGTGTCCGTTCGCTTCTTCCTCTGTCCATTTTTCAGGATAAGCAAAAAGGAAGGTTCCTTTTTGAAAAGCAAAGCGGGCTTCCTCCTGATGTTCGATCTTCAGCCGATAGGAGCGGCCAAGGTAAACGATCTTTGCGTGATCGGAAGCAGTAAGAGAATCAACGGCATATAAATCCTCGTGCGTTTGCTGCCATTTTTCCAGGATCCAGTCCGCCTTCTTCTCAACGAACGCCTGGATTTTTGCTTCCTCTTTATGAGGGGATACAGTCACTTTTACTCCATTCAAATCATCAAGGTAGATTTTAATAAAAGAGACGTCCTGCCTCTCTACAGTATAAGCTATGGTTTCCTCTCCAATAGTCAGGGTCGGCATGGCGCTCTCCTTTCTACGTTACAACGTAATGTTCGTTTTCCGTTTTTGGAAATCGACTCCTTCATAGTACGTGTTCTTCACAAGCACATTCGGACCGAGGCACTTCACAGCAGGGCAGTGACAGTTGAGGCTCTGCGCCGTTTTTGTAGACAGCCAGTTTTCATAGGCATCGCCAAGTTTCGTGTCCTGAATGTTTCCAAGGCCAGGCTCGTCGCCGAAGTCTGTCACGATAATATCGCCCGAGAAGATGTTCACGTTCAGGCGGGAGCGTCCGTCCGGGTCGTTTCTTACAGTCACATTTTTTTCGCTGTACAGGCGCTTCAGCATATCGAGATCGTCCTGTGAAGTACTGCATGGATAGTACGGCAGTGTTCCAAACAACATCCACATGTCGTCATCCCGGTGATCAAGAAGACGATTGATGCCTTCCCGCATTTGTTCCAGGCTCAACGTCTCTAAGCTGCTGGCAAAATCGACGGGATACATCGGGTGAATTTCGTGGCGCGCACATTTCATTTCTTTGACATGATCATGGATGGATTCCAGGTAAGGGAAAGTCCGACGGTTGAGCATCGTTTCCGCTGAAACCATCACCCCTTCTTCAGAAAGCCGCTGCGAATTTTCCACCATCCGGTCAAAGAACTTTTTACGGTTTTCTTCGGAAGGCTTCCGTTCCATTCGGGCAAATCCGGTATGGATGAATTCTTCGATCGTTCCCCAGTTGTGGGAAATATGTAAAACGTCCAAATAAGGAATGATCGGGATGTATCGCTCATAAGGAAGCGTCAAGTTCGAGTTGATTTGTGTCCGCACCCCGCGCTCGTGAGCGTATTTCAGAAGAGGCACGACATAATTTTCTACTGATTTCTTAGACATCATCGGTTCCCCGCCCGTGATGCTGAGCGTCCTGAGATGGGGGATTTCGTCGAGCCGCTTCCTCAGCAGGTCCATCGGCAGAGCCTCTGGATCCTTCGCACCTAACGTATATCCGACCGCACAGTGCTCACAACGCATGTTGCAGAGCGTCGTCGTCGTAAATTCTATGTTCGATAACGTCATTTTTCCGTGTTCTTCCACGTCCATATACGCTTCCCACGGATCATAAGTGGGGGTAAGCGCCTGAAGCTTCATGTTCGTACTCATAAAATATGAAACTTCCTTTCTATTAATATTTATTCGGTCGATAACCTTTACCATTCTATCATTAATATGCCTAAAACCATACATTATGTATCGGAATTATGTCGTGATATGACGATGCGGAGCTGTTTAGGTTTCCGAGAAAGAGGAGAATAAGGGTGTGACAGCGAATGATATGGGGTAACGATTAGCACAAGGGGGAGTCAGATTATGAAACAAACCGTACTCATTACAGGAGCATCCAGTGGATTCGGTTTTCATACAGCTGTGAAATGTGCCGAAAAAGGCTTTCGTGTCATCGCCACGATGAGAAATGTAGAAAAGGCCGCCGCCTACGAAACACTTGATGAAGAAGTACGTAGCCGGATCGAAGTGTGGCCGTTGGATGTGACGGACGAACAGTCCATCGCGCGTTTTTCAGAAAAAGTGAACACGCTGGAAAGGCTGGATGTCCTCGTGAATAACGCGGGCTATGCGGTGGGTGGATTTCTTGAACAGGTGCCGCTTGAAACCTACCGGAAGCAGTTTGATACGAATGTCTTTGGTGTGATCGCCGTTACGAAAGCGGTTCTGCCACTGATGCGTGCACAGGGAAGTGGGAAGATTTTAAATGTCAGCAGTGTGAGCGGACTGATCGGTTTTCCTGGCTTATCTGCCTATGTTTCATCCAAACACGCATTGGAGGGATTATCGGAAAGTCTCCGTTTCGAAGTGAAACCGTTCGGGATCGATGTCGCGCTGATCGAGCCAGGATCTTATCAGACCAATATTTGGTCGACAGGGCTTGAAATGCCGGAAGAAGTCCAGGACCCTGAATCTCCTTACGCCGATTACATAAAAGGGTTGTGGAATGCTTTGAACAGTGAATCCCACGGCAACCCCGAGGACGTGTCTGATCTGATGACCGGACTGATGGAAAAAGAAACGCTTGTGAAACTCCGCTATCCCATAGGTCCCGGAGTTCGGGCGAATGTGTGGTTCAAACGTTTGCTGCCGTGGAAGTGGCTGGAAAAGACGGTGTTACAAAAAATTCTTGGAAAAGAGAAAGCCAAAGGAGTGGGGTTGAATGGAAAAAGTGATGCATGGAGCGGAGGAGATGCGCTTCGAGGGTAATGAAGTCGGCATTCTTGTCTCTCATGGGTTTACTGGAACAACACAGAGCATGAAGCCGTTAGTCGAAGCGTATGCAAGGTCAGGTTACACCGTCAGCTGTCCGCGATTGATAGGGCACGGAACGACCCCGGAGGACATGGAATCGTCCTCTCATCAGGACTGGGTGCAGTCCGTAGAAGAAGCATACAACTGGTTGAAAGAAAGGTGTTCGAAAATTTTTGTCGTCGGGTTATCGATGGGGGGAACCCTTGCATTATATATGGCGAGTGAGCATCGGGATATTGAAGGCGTCATTCCGATCAATGCGGCTATCGATATACCCGCACTTGAAAATAGTCAGGGAATGGACGAACGCTTCATTGATGCCATCGGCTCGGATATCAAGGATCCGGAAACCGTTGAACTTGCGTATGACCGCACACCAGTGAAATCGATCGGCGAGCTCGTCACGTTGATGGGTAAAGTGAAGGACAGGCTTGACGAAATCCACTGTCCGATCATGATTTTCGTATCGGATGAGGATCACGTCGTTCCACCTCACAATTCAGAAGTCATTTTCGAATCGGTGTTTTCTGAACACAAGGAGATTATCCATCTGGAAAACAGTTACCATGTGGCTACCCTTGATCATGACAAGGATATGATCATCGAGCGTACGCTGGAATTTTTCCAAATGTACACGAACACAAAGTGATTGCCCGGGAAATAGAAAAGGTTTTGTAATCTAGTAAAAAGTTTATTATAATAGAGACAAATCAAGAAAAGTAAACGGTATAAAGCCTTCAAGGGGAGCCTCCGGCTGAGAGTGAACATTTCGTTCTGACCCTTCGAACCTGTCAGTTAGCACTGGCGTAGGGATGGCGGCTTTTTTGATGGTGCAATGCAGAATTGGGACTCCTCCATCAGGAAGCTTCCCTATTTGGCGTTGCTTTTTTTGTGTCTTTTTTTAGGAGGAATGTTGAAATGAGAAATCGTCGCGTTTTATTTCTCGTAGAAGTTGCGATTTTTTCAGCACTCGCATTGTTGTTGGATATCATCCCGTTTTTATCTTTTAAACTGTGGGCGCAGGGAGGATCGGTATCCTTTGCGATGGTCCCTGTGTTTATCATGGCCTTTCGCTGGGGCTTAAAAGGGGGCGTCACCACCGGTTTGCTGCTGGGAATCTACCAAATCATGACAGGCGCCTATATTATGACCCCTCTCCAGGCATTTCTGGACTATGTTGTTGCCTTTGCTGTGATTGGAGGGGCAGGTTTAGTGGCGAAACCGCTATGGAAGGCGATCAAATCGAAAGAGTCCCGTCGATTGGTCGGATGGATCATCGCCGGCTGCCTGATTGGAAGTGTGCTGCGCTTTTTCGGACACTTTTTCGCAGGCATCGTTTTTTACGGCGAGTTCGCCCCGGAAGGCCAGCCGGTCTGGTTGTATTCCCTCGTCTATAATGGCGGATACATGCTGCCCGCGTTCATCCTAAGCAGTATCGTCGTTAGTCTCCTATTTGTAAAACGACCAAAACTATTAAGCCATTAACAAAAATCCCCCTCTCCATGTCGGATCATCGAGAGGGGGATTTTTTCTTTCTTTTGTTATTGTTCTTTAAGACTCAGTTTCGAGATTTTTGTTGAGTGGATGGGGCTGCGGGGAATAGCTCGCTTTCCGCGGGAGCGCGGTGAGCCTCCTCGGACTGCGTCCTGCGGGGTCTCACCCTGCACTTTTTCCCCGCAGGAGTCTCGCCCTTCCCCTCCGCCCCTTTCCATGGAAGATTCTCGAAACCACTTCTGGAATAAGAAGCTTTTCTATCAAGGAAGGAGAAGTATGAATTTTCAAAGCCGTTATTCTGGATATAAAATCCTTCTATAGAGTGCCCTTTACTATAGATAAGGAATTGCGAGAGACAATCATACATGGTAAAGAGGTTCGTTTCACTCATCCATCGAATGGGGTGGTTGGGAAGCTGCGAGACTCCCGCGGGAATGGATGGACTGGCAAGACCCCACAGGACGAAGTCCGAGGAGGCTTGCCGTCATCCCCGCAGGAAAGCGAGTTGCTTCCCTGCCACCCCTGGCTCTCAGCACAGCAAACGAACTTCGAAACATCTCAATAAATGGCGTTTTATTTATTTTTTTCTGAGATCAAGGTTTGAAACGGGGCATTATAGTGAAAATAAAATAAGCACTCTAGTTGAGGAGGCTACATAATGAACCGTTTAAAACGGATTGGAAAAAGCAAGTGGTTTTGGATCATCGTCATTATTATTGCTATTTTAAGTGTCACGATTGCTTATCATACTTCATGGAAAGCTCTGCCTGAAGGGATTTCTTATGAGGGAGAAACGCACCAGATGGAAAATATCGAGTTTTTCCGTGATTTAACATACGAAGATGAAGCAGGAAAGACAGTACATGACCTTCAGGTTTTTGAAGAGATCAACCAGACGATCTCAGAAGCGGAGGACTTTATTGTAGCGGATATGTTTTTATTCAATGGCTACACGAACGGAAAAAATGAGTTTCCGAAGATATCCGAAAATTTAGTGGACGCCATATTAAAAAGGAAAGAGGAAGTTCCTGATCTGAAGGTCGTTTTCATTACGGATCGGATCAATACGGTTTATGGATCGTATGAATCGGAGACGATCAAACGCCTTGAGGATGGCGGGGTGGATGTCGTTTTGACCAATTTGAATAAGTTGAGAGATTCGAACCCTTTATATTCGAGTGTTTGGCGGCTTTTATTTTCATGGATGGGGACCGGGGACAACGGATGGATCAGTAACCCTATGGCCAAGGAAGCACCAGATGTAACGCTCAGGTCCTATATGAAATTGCTTAACATCAAAGCGAACCATAGGAAAATTCTCGTCACAGAGAAATCTGCGATTGTCTCCACAGCCAACCCTCACGATGCCAGTGGTTATCATGAAAACGTCGCATTTAAGATGACGGGGCCGATCATCAAAGATATTTTAGAAGCTGAAGAAGCGGTGGTTAACTATTCAGGTGGGGCTGATTTTCCTGATTATGAAAATCGTGATTGGGAGGAACAGGAAGGGCCGATTACTACAAAGTTCGTCACGGAAGGAAAGATCTACCAATCGATTCTTGAAGAATTCTCCAAAGCTGGTGAGGGGGACACCGTCTGGCTTGGTATGTATTATTTAGCCGATAAAAAAATCATGAATTCCATTGATGAAGCAGCCAACCGTGGAGCGACGGTGAACATTGTGATGGATCCAAACAAAAAAGCGTTTGGTCATGAAAAAACCGGCATTCCCAACTTACCTGTGGCTTCCGAGTTACAGAATTTAGGTAACGAAAATATTCATTTGCGGTGGTATGATGTTAACATCGAGCAGTACCATACGAAGATGCTCTATATCGACCATCCGGAGGAAGATGTCATCATCGCCGGGTCGGCGAACTATACGCGCCGTAACCTTTCCAACTTAAACTTGGAAGCCGATGTTGTCATCAAAGGGAATGGCGAAGAGCAAGTGTTCCAGGATGTCAATGATTACTTTACTCGTATATGGAACAACGAAGAGGGACATTATACGGCGGATTATAAAGAGTACCAGGACAATTTAACATTCATCCGTTATGCCACGTACTACTTGCAGAAGTGGACATGGTTTACCACATACTAATAAAAAGGGAGCGCACATGCCGTGCGCTCCTTCTTTTTATCATAAGGTTTCTGCTTTGGACGGGTTTGTTACGATCAGGAGAACTTTCCCTTCATCCAAGTCTTCTTCATATTCTTCTGCTTCCTGTTCAGAAAAACCGATTTCCTGCAGTTTCGTCCGTAGTTCATCGCCCTGTTTGCTGAAGAGGTTGCTGATTACGTTTTTGATGTCCTGTTCTGATAGGCCGATCGTATTGGCATTGACGTTTTTAGCAATGCGATCGGTGCGGTCGTTCATCGTGGGACAGGATGTAGATGTCTTTGTTGTCGATGCCTTCATCTTTTAAACGCTTCACATCTTCCATCAGTTTTTCATCATTTGTGTATTCTCTTAAGGTTGGCTTCCTATTGGATCGCTCCTTTTTTATAGCTGCTACGGTATGGAATGTACCCGGTTTGTAGTGGATAAAACTTCTGGATGGGCAGGGGGTTATCAACCAAACCCAAAGAGATATCAATTAAAATGTAGAAATATCAATTAAAAATTTGATATATCAATTGGGTTCTTAGTGTCCAATCACAAACCGGAAAATTGCAGGAATTTGTCCAATCCTCTCGAATTACATACAAGATTGGAGGGAATAAAATGAATGCAAAGATCATCGCTACCTTTTCTATTTGTGCCCACGATCCTGAAACGGGGGAGTGGGGCGTTGCTGTGCAGTCGAAGTTTTTAGGTGTGGGATCGATTGTCCCATGGGCGAAAGCAGGTGTAGGAGCTGTCGCTACGCAGGCTTTTGGCAACCCGCAGTACGGCCCGGATGGGCTGAAGCTGCTTGAACAAGGTTTTTCAGCTGAAGAAGTGATCGAGCGGTTGACTTCCAACGATCTTCAAAAGGAAGACCGCCAAGTCGGAATCGTTGACGCGAAGGGGAACGGGGCTACATTTACGGGGAAAGAGTGTTACGAGTGGGCCGGTGGCAAAGTCGGCAAACACTATGCGGCTCAAGGGAACATCCTTGTGAATGAGGAGACTGTCACCGATATGGGGGAAGCTTTTGAACAGGCCGAAGGACCACTTGCCGATCGTTTGATGACGGCGATTAAAGCGGCTCAGCGTGCAGGAGGAGACAGTCGCGGAAAGCAATCGGCAGCCATCCTCGTCGTCAAAGATAAAGCAGGATATGGGGAGCTCAGTGACGTCGCCGTCGATCTTCGTGTCGATGATCATCCGGAACCGATCGAGGAGCTTGATCGTATCTATCAGCTCCATCAACTTTACTTCGGGGCATCGAATCCGGACGAGATCGTGGAAGTGGACGGAGAAGTGAAGAAAGAGGTCGAGCATCATCTCCGTCGTCTCGGTTATCTCACTTCAGAAGATGTCACACCTGATGAATTTTATGAAACGTTCACGACTTACCTGCACACGGAAAACTTTGAATCCCGTGAGCAGGCGCGTGGGAAAATCGATTTGAAAGTTCTTGAATATATGAAGAATCAATGATGGAGAAAATCCGTACATCCCAGATGTGCGGATTTTTGATTGAACGTTTTTATGAAGGGGAAAGGAGCAGGATAGGAGGTGGATGACATGACACATTTGAAAGCGATCGTTCTGAATGCATCCTTGAAAAAGACGAAGGCAGAGGAACCTTCCCATACAGAAGGCCTGAGTCGTGAGGTTCTGGAGATTCTTGAAAAAGAAGGTGTCGAAACTGAAATCGTCCGCCTGGCGGATTATCATATTCCTTATGGCATCAGTGGTGATTTAGGGGGCGGGGATATGTGGCCTCAAATCTTTGATAAAGTGAAAAAAGCCGACATCGTCCTGTTCGGAACACCGTTGTGGCTTGGTGAGAAAAGCAGCCTTGCTACCGTAGCGATGGAACGCTTGTACGGCAGCAGCGGGGAAACGAATGAAAAAGGACAGTCGATCTTTTACAACAAGGTTGGTGGTGTCATCATTACTGGAAATGAAGATGGTGCGAAGCATGCGGCAGCTTCTGTGCTTTACGGAATGTCACACATCGGCTTTGTTGTGCCGCCGAATGTGGATGCGTACTGGGTGGGGGAAGCTGGACCCGGCCCTTCCTATTTAGAGGATGATGGTCCAAACAACGAATTCACAAAAAAGCATGTTGAAATACTCGCTTATAACACGCTCCATTTTGCACGCATGTTAAGAGAACATCCGATCCCGGCAGAAGGAAACCGGGTGGAGTAAACCTTCTTCAAAAAGCGGAAAGACCAGGAATTTAAAAGGCCTGGTCTTTTCTTTATGAAATCTATAAAAGCGATTGCAAAACCTCCACCTTAGGTATAAAATATAATTAAAGCAGGTCATCTGATGACCTTACTTTTATACATGTATTGAAAGCGTTGACATTACGAGTGGTGGGGGAGGATTTATATGATTTTATTCGTGGCATTAAGTGCGATACTCGCTCCTTTTATCTTTTTGGTCCTTTTACGGATGCCGGCAAAAAAAGGGATGTTGTATAGCGCGTTGATTGTGATCAGCCTTGCATACTTCGTCTGGGGTGTGGGGGAGAGGGTGATCGCGGCCTCTATCCTTGAGGGGGCACATAAGACATTGACCATCCTGTTCATCTTATTCGGTGCGATTGTCCTTTTGAACACGCTGAGAAACACCGGAGCTGTGGACCGGATCAATCAAGGATTCCGGAGCATTTCCAAAGACATGAGAGTCCAGATCGTCATTGTGGCTTTCTTGTTCGGCGCCTTGATCGAAGGGGCTGCAGGGTTTGGGACACCGGCGGCTGTGACAGGCCCGTTGATGGTGGCTTTAGGATTTTCCCCGCTGGCAGCCGCAGCCATTGCGCTTATAGCGGATAGTTCAGCGGTCTCTTATGGAGCTGTTGGAACACCGATTCAGGTCGGGTTGAGTAATATTCCAGGAGCGGATCTTTCTTTTTACAAAGAAATTGGAGTTCATGTCGCTTTTTTTGATTTGTTTGCAGGAAGTTTCATTCCACTAATTCTTGTGGTCATCCTAACCGTCTTTTTTGGCAGACAGCGTAAGCTCAAGGATATAACGCAATTGATTCCGTGGACACTTCTGATCGGTTTCACTTATACGTTGTCCGCTTATCTTTATGCCAATTTGTTCGGTCATGAGTTCGTTGCCATTTTAGCTTCCTTGACAGGCCTGCTCGTGGCCACCTTGACGGCAAAGAAAGGTTTTCTGCTTCCAGCTGAACCTTGGCAGGACGCCCTTCAAGAGGAAAAAGGAGCCGACAAGCCTGTCTTTATGAGCTTGTGGGCGGCCTGGTCACCTTATGTAATCATTGTCCTGCTCCTGCTTGTGACAAGAATTGTTCCAGCGGTCAAAACATTCACTTTGACCTGGGTTGATCTTTCCTGGGCGGATATTTTAGGTGTGGAAGGCATCACATCCTCCTGGCAGGTGCTTTATTCTCCGGGATCTGTACTCGTCTTTGCTGCTGTGATGGCGGTCGTTGTGCAAAGGAAATCCTTTGACCGCTTTACAAAGGCGGCGAAAGAATCGGTTCTTTCCATGAAGGATGCGGCTTTAGCTTTAGTTGCGACACTCGCTCTTGTCCAGGTGTTTACGAACTCAGGGATGAACGCACAGGACCTTGTGAGCATGCCCCAGTACATCGCCCAGACCCTTGCTGCAGGATTTGGTTCCATGTGGGTCATGGTGGCGCCTTTCCTTGGACAGCTGGGAGCGTTCATTACGGGAAGCGCTACGGTATCCACCCTGACGTTTTCACCCGTTCAGTATAGTATCGCCGAGGAAACAGCTCTGGCTAAAGATACGGTGTTGTCCTTGCAGGTGCTTGGTTCAGCGGCAGGCAATATGATTTGTGTGCACAATGTTGTAGCCGCTGGTGCGGTCGTAGGACTTGCAGGCAAAGAAGGAGATATCATAAGAAAAACGATCGGTCCTGCTTTGTTGTATGGATTGCTTGTCGGAACGGCTGCTCTCGTTTATCTCTTCTTCACTTAAAAATCGCTTTCTCTTTTAAAGGGTATGGTTTTCGATTAGAATAAAAGGAAGAGGCAAGCGAAACTTTGGAGGAAACAGCATGAATTATAAACCGATTCGTACGAAAAAAATATATGAACAAGTCGCCGATTCTCTTTTGGATTCTTTGAAAAAAGGGGAATTGAAGCCAGGAGACAAACTGGACAGTGTGGAGAGCCTGGCCGGCAGTTTCAGTGTCGGAAGGTCGGCGATCCGTGAGGCTCTAAGCGCACTGAGAGCCATGGGTATTCTTGAAATGCGCCAGGGAGAAGGGACGTATGTGAAGGCCTTCGATCCTTCCCGGTTTTCTTTACCCGTATCCGTCGCCTTTTTGATGAAAAAAGAGGATATGAAAGATTTGATGGAAGTAAGACATATCCTGGAGGTCGGCGCAGCTGGGACAGCCGCCCGGACGCGGCAGGAGGATGATCTCCGAGCGATGGAGCAGGCCCTGGCGGATATGGAAAAAGCGAAAGGGAACGGGGAGCTCGGCGAAAAGGCGGACCTCGAATTTCATATTGCCCTTGTCCAGGCGACGCAGAATCAGATTTTGATCAATCTGATGAACAGCGTTTCTGAAATCATGGTTCAGGCCATGCGGGAAACCCGCAAACTTTTGCATACGCCGGAAGGAACAAGCCGCTTGTTGAAACAGCATAAACAAATCTTCGATGCTGTCAAAGCTCAGGATGAAGCACTGGCCCAGGAGGCCATGGTCCATCACTTGCAGAGTGTGGAAGAACATCTAGCTGAATATTTATCATGATAAGGATTCTGTTGTCAGTATCCTTTCTTAAAAGTTAAGTCATCTGATGACCTTATGTGTAAAAGGGAGGACATAACCGTGAAAGTATCATTATTTATCACCTGTCTGTGCGACACGTTCACACCAGACGTCGGGAAAGACACCGTCCAACTGCTCGAACGTTTCGGGTGTGAGGTGGATTTTCCTCAGCACCAGACCTGTTGCGGGCAGCCCGCCTTCAACAGCGGGTACAAGCAAGAGTCGATGAAAGCGATGAAGCAGATGATTACAGCCTTTGAACCTTCCCAATACGTGGTCGGTCCATCGGGTTCATGTGTGCAAATGATCAAGGAGTACCCTCATGTGTTGAGAGATGATCCGGAATGGAGTGCACGGGCACAGGCTGTCGCAGACAAAACATATGAACTGACACAGTTTTTAGTGGAAGTTTTACAAATAAACGATGTGAAGTCGACGTTCCAAGGGACCGCGACGTATCATCCGTCCTGTCATATGACACGGCTCTTAGGTGTGAAGGATGCGCCGAGAATTTTACTGGAACACGTGGAAGGATTGAATTTGATCGAACTTCCGATGAAGGAAGACTGCTGTGGGTTCGGGGGAACGTTTGCGGTTAAAAATGCCGCCGTGTCCGGGCAGATGGTGGAAGAAAAAGCCCAGCATATCGATGAGACCGGGGCTGAATATCTCATCGGGGGCGATATGGGCTGCCTGATGAACATGGGCGGATGCATGCGACGCAACAAACAGGACGTGAAAGTGCTGCACATCGCGCAAGTGTTGAACAGCCAATAAGAAAGGAGAGGTCACATGGGAATAAGAATTGGGGATAAGCCGTATGCCGAGCGGATCCAGGCAGGGATTGAAAATAGCTTCATGAGACAGGCTGTATCTTCCGCCCAGGGACGCTTCCGAAGTGGACGTCTGAAAGCAGCGGAAGAACTCGGCGATTGGGAAGACTGGCGGACGCTTGGTGAAGAAATCCGTCATCATACGATGGAAAACCTCGACTACTATTTGCACCAGCTCAGCGAGCAGGTGGAAAAACGGGGCGGAACGGTGTTTTTTGCAGAAACCGCTGTGGAAGCGAACGCTTACGTCCAGGAAGTCGCAAAGAAGAAGCAGGCACGCAAAGTCGTGAAATCAAAGTCGATGGTCACAGAAGAAATCGGCTTGAATGAAGCATTGCAACAAAGCGGCTGCGAAGTGGTGGAATCAGACCTGGGGGAATGGATCTTACAGCTCGATGAAGATCCACCGTCCCATATCGTCACCCCGGCCCTTCACAAGAATAAAGAGCAGATCCGCGAAACGTTCGCGAACAAGAAAGGGTACACGAAAACCGATCAGCCTGAGGAACTGGCAGCCTTTGCCCGCGAACAGCTCCGGAAAGATTTTCTGGAAGCGGACCTTGGTGTGACAGGATGCAATTTCGCTGTCGCAGAATCCGGTGCGGTTACGCTTGTGACGAATGAAGGAAATGCGCGCATGGTCACTTCCCTACCTGATACCCACATTGCCGTCATGGGCATGGAACGTGTCGTCCCAACGTGGGAGGAGCTTGAAGTCGTCGTCAGCTTACTCACGAGAGCAGCCGTTGGTCAAAAACTGACGAGTTACATTACGGCACTCACAGGTACGCGTTTAGAAGACGAAACAGACGGGCCGGAGGATTTCCACCTCGTCATTGTTGATAACGGCCGCTCGAAGATTCTGGGGACGGAATTCCAGTCGGCACTGCATTGCATTCGCTGTGCAGCCTGTATCAACGCCTGTCCAGTGTACCGTCATGTGGGCGGCCACTCTTACGGATCGATTTATCCAGGTCCGATCGGTGCCGTCCTGACGCCGCTCCTTGACGGGTACGAAGACCATAAAGACCTGCCTTATGCGTCCACGTTGTGCGCCGCCTGCACAGAGGCGTGTCCTGTGAAAATTCCACTCCATGAACATTTGATCCGCCACCGTGAGATCATCGTCGAGCGGGAACAGATGGGGGCGAAGTCAGAAGAATGGATGATGAAAGGATTCGCCAAATGGGCCTCCACGCCTGCTGCTTACAAATTAAGTACGAAAATGGCGAGGACGGCGATGAAGCCATGGACGAAAGACGAACAGATCGAAAAGGGACCGGGTCTGTTGAAAGGGTGGACAGAGAGTAGAGACTTTCCTGCTCCTGCCAAAAAGAATTTCCGGGAATGGTACAAACAACGAGAAAAAAGGAGGGAAGAGGCATGACGATTCATAACCGGACATCGTTTCTGGATCGTGTCGCTGAAAACCTCGGAAGGGAGCGGCGCACAGAAGTGAAGCCTCCTTCTTATTCCGTAAAGCCGCAGAACCGCGTTTTCCAAGGAGCCACCCAGGACGAACTGATCGAAAAACTGGAAGCCCAATGCCGTGTCATCCATACTTCCTTTGAACGGACTAAGCTTGCCGATTTAGGTGACTCCTTACAAAAAGTGCTCGCTACCTTTGAGGGTTCCAGAAAAGTCATCAGCGCAGGAGGTCCCCGATTAGATGAATTCGGCATGCGGGGGATTTATGAAGCGCTGGGGAAAGAAGGCTTCGACCTCCGTATCTGGAATGACCAAAACGGGGACGTCACATTCGCCGAACAGGCAGGGGTCGGGATCGTCTTCAGTGATATCACACTAGCAGAATCCGGAACGGTGACCCTTTTTAACGATACACATAACGGCAGATCCATCAGCCTTCTTCCGGAAACGTTCATCGCCATCATCCCGAAAAGTACGCTCGTACCGAGGATGACGCAGGCGGCGCGTGTCATTCATGAACAGGAGCAGAAAGGGAATCCTGTTTCGTCATGCGTCAGCTTTATTACAGGGCCGAGCAACAGCGCGGATATTGAAATGAACTTGATCGTCGGTGTTCATGGGCCTGTGAAAGCGACCTATATAGTGGTCGACGATTTATAAGCTGCAAAAGCATCTCAGAAATGGGGTGCTTTTTTTATGGGGGCAAGGAGTTCTTCTCAATAATCAGAAATCGTCGTTGACACTCCTAACTAATTAGACTATTGTTTAATTAGATACACATTTAATTAGTGAGGTGGAAAGATGCAATTAGAAAAAATGGTCGCGTTTCATAAAGCGGTGGGAGATCCGACACGCCTGCGGATCATCGTACTTCTCCGGAAGGGGCCGTTGCACGGGCAGGCGATTGCCGGAAAGTTAGGACTGCGGCCGCCGACGATTACCCATCATTTGAAGAAGTTGAAAGATACAGGAGCGGTCTACTCGAGAAGGGATAAAAATACGATTTATTTTTATTTGAATGAACAGAATTTAGAGTTCATGACGACCGCAATCTTAAGGATTGGAGATGATGAACGAGTGGTAGCCGAAGAATTGAAAGTGGATGCCAAAGATCAGGCGAAAATTGTTAAAAACTTTGTCACGGTGGAAGGGAAACTGAAACAAATGCCAAGCCAGCTGAAGAAGAAGAACGTCATTCTTTCTTATTTTGTCCAATGGTTTGAGCACGGAAAAACCTATGATGAGAAAGAGGTCAATGAATATATCAAAACGTTCTTCGATGATTTTGCGACCGTCAGACGAGAATGGATCATGCAGCAGTTCATGTACAGGGAAAACAATCAATACGAATTGAACCCTGTAGAAATGTGGCCGGTCGTCGTCCAAAGGTGACGACATGGCTTCTTTTTTTGAGAAACTAATTAGATGTGTATCTAACTGGTTGTGGGTGGTATGATTCGCAATCACCCGTACCGTTATCTGTTTTATTCAGGGATCGTGAATGGGATTGGTGACCGGTTCAGTCAGGTAGCCGTGTTGACGCTCCTTTTGCAACTGACCGGATCAGGGATGGCCGTAGGGGCGGCCCTTGGGTTACGGGTGGTTCCCTACTTGCTGCTCTCCCCACTCGGGGGAAGGCTTGCCGACCGCTTGAACAAAAAGTGGATCCTCATGGTGACCGACGTGTTCAGGGTTCCGTTTGCTCTCAGTTTTTTGCTCGTGGATACGAAAGAGATGGTGTGGCTCGTCTTCACGTCGATGTTCGTCTTAGCCTGCGGAGAGGCGGTTTATCAACCGGTGCGGAAAAGTTTCCTTGCAGCTATTGTGGAAAAAAAGGATTTGGTGAAGGTGAATGGCTGGGAGCAGCTTCTGCAGGGTGTGGTTTTGATTGTCGGCTCCATTACCGGCGGGGTGGTCGCTTACATCTTCGGAACTTCCTTTGCCTTTTGGCTGAACGGCCTTTCTTTTATCGCCGCCGCGGTAGTGGTACTCCCTTTGAAGGGGCACACATCGAATCGCCGTTTTGGAAAAGCAGCAAGAAAAAAAAGCGTCCATTGGCAAAGCTGGATGCTGTTTGTTCTTGCGATCCAGCTTGTCGGTGCTGCTATGGATGGGGCGTTCAATGTCTTGATCAGTGTGTATGGGGCTGATACCTTCCGTCTTGGGGAACTGGGCGTCGGTTTTTTATATGGAGCTCTCGGCACAGGACTGGTGGCCAGTTTCTTTTTTTCCAGTAAGATCAAAACCTATGGCCTGCCTTTATGTCTTGCTCTCCTCATCGTTGAAGGGATGTTCCATCTGCTCGCCAGCCGTATGACTGTTTTTTCCGGGTTGTGGATGACTTTTGTATGCATCGCCTTGATCGGTGGGGTGTGGGGAGCCCTGCTGGATGCTTTCCTTATGAAGTCTATGAAAATAGAAGAACAGGGACGCGTCTTCGGTTGGATCGAATCATGGACCAACGTCCAACTTGGACTCATGATGTTCGCCTCCGGCTGGTTTTTGGATGTTTTCAGTGCCCGCACCCTTGGTTTGTGGGGAGGAGGGATGGGGATCACAGGAGGTGTCTTGTTGCTCATCCTCTATTTTCTATTGGAAAAGGGAAGTGATATATCCCGCCGCAGCAAAGAGCGCGAACAAAATAATAAAGAGAAGCACAATTGACAAAATGATTCCACGTACTTTTCGTATGAATTGAAATATCGTTTCGAATACATTCATGAACCTCACCACTTTCCGTCAGCCTATGTAAAGGTTTATTTCCTATATATTGTAAATGTAAACACCAGAGAAAAAGGGAAATGGCTAGGAAGAAAGAAAAATGAAAAATAGAAAACATTCGCCGAGACACCTGTCCAACTTTCCTAAGGGCAGGTGTTTGTTTTGTCGAAAGAACGGGAATAAGTTAGGGAACGATTGGTAAGGGGGTTAAAAATTGGGGACGAGATCGTGGCAGATTCATAGATTTCGAGAGAGAGAATGGTCCTCTGAAGAAGATGAAGTCGCTATCGAGTATCCACTCACGGTGACCGTCAACGGGGAGGAATTCGCGACGATGGTCTGTACTCCGATGGACAAAGAGGAAATGGTCATTGGATTCCTTGCATCCGAAGGTCTGATTCGTAATGTGAAGGAGATCAAAGAGATGACCATCGATGAAGACCGCGGGTTTGCTTACGTGGAAACGGCGAAGAGCCTTCCACAGATGCAAAGCGGTCAGAAAAGGTGGCTCGGATCGTGCTGTGGGAAAAGCCGGGCGTTTTATTTTCAAAGCGACGCGGCGACAGCCCGGACAGCCATGGATGAAAGTACATTCAATCCGGATGTGTGCTTCAGACTGATGGAAGAGTTCCAGTCCCAGGCGGGTTTGTTCCAACGGACGGGCGGGGTGCACCAGGCAGCCATCGCTACGGAAGATGGGATTCTGAAAGCGTATGCGGACATCGGCCGCCATAACGCGCTGGACAAATTGTATGGATTTTTGTTGAAAGAAAACATAAGCAGAAAAGGGAAGATCATTTTATTTACAGGCCGGATTTCTTCGGAGGTCCTTTTAAAAATATCGAAAATGGGGTTGGGTGTCCTGCTGTCCAAATCGGCACCGACAGACTTAGCCCTACAGCTTGCGGATGATTTAAACATTACGGCTGTCGGATTTTTGCGGGGGGAGCGGATGAATGTGTACACTCATCCGAGGCGTATCGCTGCAGCTGGTGGAGGAGGAGTATCGATTGAATGAACACACAGTAGTGACGATCAATGGAAAAGAATTTCTGGCGGAACCGGGTCAGAACCTGCTTCAACTGATGAACGAGGCGGAAGAACAGGTACCGCAAATCTGCTACAACGAATCTCTTGGACCGATTCAGACGTGTGATACGTGTATCGTCCAGGTCGATGGTGAATTGACACGCGCATGTGGGACGAGCGTGAAAGCGGGAATGAAAGTCCAAACGAAACTTCCTCATGTACATAAAGCACAGAAGGAGTCGTTGGACCGCATTTTGGAAAAACACGAACTGTACTGCACGGTTTGTGATTACAACAACGGCTCTTGTGAGATTCATAATACGATGGCAGAGTTCGGACTGGAGCATCAGTCCCGTCCGTTCCAGCCGACCAGTTATGAGAAGGACGATTCCGGCTCTTTTTACCGCTACGACCCGGACCAGTGTATCCTCTGCGGCCGCTGTGTGGAGGTCTGTCAGGATGTGCAGGTGAATGAGACGCTGACGATCGACTGGGATCGTAAAGAACCACGTGTCATCTGGGACAATGATGTGCCGATCGATGAATCCTCGTGCGTCAACTGCGGGCAGTGTTCGACGGTGTGTCCTTGTAATGCGATGATGGAAAAAGGGATGGAAGGCGAGGCCGGGTTCTTAACAGACACCGAGCCCGGAATCCTGAAGTCGATGATCAATCTGACGAAGAAAGTGGAGACGGGGTACGGCCCGCTGTTCGCCGTATCGGATACAGAAGCGGCGATGCGCGAAGAAGTCATTCAGAAGGAAAAAACGGTCTGCACCTACTGCGGCGTCGGCTGTTCCTTCGATGTATGGACGAAGGGAAGAGAAATCCTCAAAGTCGAACCGAGTGCCGAGTCTCCGGCGAACGGTATTTCCACTTGTGTGAAAGGGAAGTTCGGCTGGGATTACGTCAATAGTGAAGAGCGCCTGCAGAAGCCGCTCATCCGACGCGGCGACCATTTTGAAGAAGTCGAATGGGACGAAGCGATCGCTCACGTCGCGGATCGCATGACACAAATCAAGGAAGAAAAGGGTGCGGACCATCTGGCGTTCATTTCATCTTCCAAAGCGACGAACGAAGAATCGTATGTCATGCAGAAATTAGCCCGCCAAGTGATCGGGACGAACAACGTCGATAACTGCTCCCGTTACTGTCAGGCACCAGCAACAAAAGGCTTGTTCCGTACGGTCGGATATGGCGGAGACTCCGGTTCCATCGACGATATCGCAGCAAGTAAACTGGTGTTGACGATCGGCTCGAATACAGCCGAATCCCACCCGGTACTCGCCTCCCGGATCAAGCGTTCTCAAAAGCTGTTCGGCCAGAAACTCTTCGTCTTTGATTTGAGAAAGCACGAAATGGCGAAGCGCGCCGACCGCTTTTATCAGCCGAAGACCGGAACGGACCTTGTCTGGCTATCCGCTGTTGCGAAGTACATTCTTGATCAGGGCTGGGAAGATAAGAATTTCCTTGAGGAATGGGTCAACGATTTTGATGCATACCGAGACAGTCTGGAGCCGTTCACGATGGACTATGCTTCGAACCTGACCGGAATCCCTGAGCAGGAACTGAAGGATGTCGCGAAGGAAATCGCCCATTCGGAATCTGTAGCCGTCTGCTGGGCGATGGGTGTCACCCAGCATATGCTCGGAAGTGATACGAGTACAGCGATCAGTAACCTGCTGCTTATTACAGGGAACTACGGCAAACCGGGGACAGGTGCTTATCCACTCCGCGGTCACAACAACGTTCAAGGATGCAGTGACTTCGGAAGCATGCCGAACTTCTTCCCTGGATATGAAACGACAGCTGACGATGAGGTGCGTGCCCGTTATGAAAAAGCGTGGGATGCCACGATTCCGAAAGAACCAGGTATGGATAACCACGAAATGATCGAGGCGATCCATAATGGAGAGCTTTCCATGATGTACGTCATGGGTGAGGACACAGGAATCGTCGATGCCAACATCAACTATGTCACAGACGCATTTGAAAAATTAGACCTGTTCATCGTTCAGGACCTTTTCCTAACGAAAACGGCGGAATATGCGGATGTTGTACTCCCTGCATCACCGAGCCTTGAAAAAGAAGGAACGTTCACGAATACAGAGCGCCGTATCCAACGTTTGTATCAGAGCTTCGAGCCGCTTGAAGGAACGAAGCCGGACTGGCAGATCATTCAACTGATCGCCAAAGAACTGGGACGTGACTGGAATTACCAGCACCCTTCTGAAATCATGCACGAAGCGGCAGGTCTAGCTCCGTTGTTCGCAGGCGTTCACTACGATCGTCTCGAAGGGTACAAATCCCTGCAATGGCCGGTCGCAGAAGATGGATCCGATCAGCCGCTCTTATTTACGGAAGGTTTTCCTTTTGAAGATAAAAAAGCGAAGCTGTACCCGCTGACGTACGAGCTGAAGTACGATACGAATGAAGAATATGACCTGCATGTCAACAACGGTCGCCTGCTCGAGCACTTCCACGAAGGGAACATGACGTATAAGTCGGAGGGGATCCGCCGTAAAACGCCGAACGCCTTTATTGAAGTGTCGAAAGAGCTTGCAAAAGAACGAGGCATTGAAGAAGGCGCCGAAGTGAAGCTGATCTCAGAAGCAGGGGAAGCGTCAGGCGTCGTCACCGTCACCGACCGTGTACGCGGAAAGGAAATCTTCCTGCCGCTCAACGACAACGGCAAGTCAGCCATCAACTTCCTCACAGATAACCGGGTCGATAAAGATACGAATACACCGGCATACAAAGAAATCGCGGTGAAGATGAAAGTGTTGAAGAAAAAAGGCAAGTCGCCGATTCCGCATAACAACCACCGCCGCGGGAATCCAGTTCCGCAAAAAGGTGTCAAAGTACAGGAAAAATGGAAGCGTGAAGATTATATATTCCCAGGCAAGGGGGGACGATGATGGCCAAAGCCATTACGAAAATCAAAAGGTATGAAGTATCAAGGGAAGACCAGGTCGAACAGGACGTTAAGGAAGTGAAAGAAGCCGTTGCTGACAACAAAGATTCCATCCTTAAAGGCATCGAATTGTTGAAGGCGCTCGACAACGGAGGTACCCTGGACTCTGTGACCGCTTTTGTAAAAGCCAAGGATGAAGCCCTTGCGAACGTGGTGAAGGAAATCGATAAGGATCAATACGAACCTTTGCTGCGCAATCTGCCTGAACTCGTCTTCCTGCTTGGTGAGATCAATGTGACCGGGATCCGTGACTTAAGTTCACGACTTAATCATGGTCTTGAAGCGATGGAAGGGGAAGGGACGACCGACAAGACGTCGTTCTTCGACCTTGCCAAAGCCTTGAAAGATCCTGAAATCAACCGCAGCATCACGATGCTCCTTCACTTTTTGAAGGGCATGGGAAGGTAACAAATGCAGAGGATGAAGCCACCATGGCTTCATCCTCTTTATTTTCTCATTCATTCTCCTTCTTTTAAAAAAGCTCCCGTTTGTTGAAGACTCCGTTTCGAGACTTTTGTTGAGTGGATGGGGGCTAAGGGGAATAGCTCGCTTTCCGCGGGAGCGCGGTGAGCCTCCTCGGACTGCGTCCTGTGGGGTCTCCCCCTGCACTATTTTCCTCTTCGATATCCGGTTCCGGCGCCTAGCGGCTAGTGAGACTTCCCTCGCTTCTGTACGATAAGTCAACAACGAATCACTCCGTTCCTCGTGTTTCCTTTATCTCCGCCAGATTAGTCCAGTCCATACGCCGCTGATCAAGGCGCCTCCACACTTAAGTTAGGAGTCTCGCCATCCCCCTCCGCCCCTTTCATATATCAGTGCCTCGAAACCACTTCCTGAATAAGCAGTTTTTCAGCATCAGGGAGGTGTCGGAATTCAGACTTCCAGGATAGGAACATCACTAGTAAGGGCTTGATATTGAGACCTTTTCAGCGGTAGAGCAGTGATTATAGAAGACGCTCCACCCGCGAAAGAGGGTTCGTTTCTCTTCTATTCTAAAGGGGTGGTTGGGAAGCTGCGAGACTCCCGTGGGAGAAGGAGACAGGCGAGATCCCGCAGGGCGGTAGCCCGTGGAAGCTCGGCGCTCCCCCACAGGAAAGCGAGTTGCTTCCCAACCACCCCTGACGCTCAAACAGGCAACGAACCCCGGAAACATCTTGAAACTGAGTCTCAACAATCCTGTCATATGATTTAATAAAAAAGCTTCGTAAAGGCAGAAGAAAAGAATTGACATTTTTCTGAAAACTTATTATGATTGAGTTACAGTCAGCGAGTGAAAACTGTGCTCAATAGAGCTTATATAACTCCAAAGGGGAGTAGCTTACAGTTATGTCGTCATTACGTGGCCCATCGGCCTCCGGCATACCTGGCAACGTTAAACGTTGTTCGCGAGACCTTTGCCATAATGGTAAAGGGATATAATGAAGAACTCTCAAAAACCTTTACCATCACTTGGTAAAGGTTTTTTTATATTCATAGGAGGGATTTTCATTGTTAAGCAAATGGATGAATGGATTCAGGATCATGGCTCCAAAGGTGGATCTAGTACTTGATTCAAAAGGAGAGGACCCCTACGTTCTGTCGGGTATTTTTCATCTGTCCGGAAGCTGGAGAAAGCAGAACATCAAGCGCCTTGAATGCGATTTGGTCGTAGTTGAGAAGGGGAAGAAGCCGATCCTTGTAGAGCCGGTGACCACTGTCCTCATGACCCGGACGATGGAAGCGGGAGGATACGATGCGTATCCTTTCCGTTATGAACTGCCCAGGAATCTTCCTCTTCTGTCAGAGGGGAAATCTTATAAACTGCAGACTCGGCTGGTCTTTGAAAACAACGCCAAAAGTTTTGATCATGATGAGATTGTCGTAAACTAAAAAACTTATAAATAAGGAGAAAAGAAAATGGACTTCGGTTTAGTTATGGAATACAGCTGGGTGTTGTTGATTTTGATCGGTCTTGAGGGGATTCTTGCTGCGGATAATGCGCTCGTCATCGCGACAATGGTCAAACACCTTCCGGAGGAAAAGAGAAAGAAAGCACTGTTTTACGGGTTGGCCGGGGCCTTTGTGTTCCGCTTTGGTTCCTTGTTCCTCATTTCATACCTTGTCAACATCTGGCAGGTGCAGGCGATCGGAGCCCTTTATCTTATTGGTATTGCCGCTTACCATTTGTTGAAGAAACATGTGTTAAAACCTAAGGTGAAGGAAACAAAAACATCAGTCAAAAAGGGATCCGGGTTCTGGGCTACGGTGATAAAAGTAGAGCTTGCCGATATTGCTTTTGCGGTTGATTCCATTCTTGCTGCCGTTGCCTTAGCGGTAACCTTACCTTCGACGAGTCTCCCGCAAGTTGGAGGTTTGGATGGAGGACACTTCGCTGTCATTCTTGCTGGTGGAATTATCGGTCTTGTCATCATGCGGTTTGCTGCCAGCTATTTTGTCGGCCTGCTCGACCGCCGTCCAGGTCTGGAGACTGCTGCTTACTTGATCGTCGGCTGGGTAGGCGTCAAGCTTGCGGTCTATACGATGGCCCACCCGGAAATCGCGATTTTATCCGAAGGTTTTGCCAAAAGTGCGCCATGGAAAATCACGTTCTGGTCGATTTTAATGTTGATCGCTGTTGGTGGCTGGTTCTTATCTAAGTCAAAAAGTCCGGAGAAGAAGATTTCTGCTGAAGAACATGTATCGTAAAAGGAAAATGTGTTCGATCTATAAAATGATTGTCTATCCTAAAGGTTAGTTGATATACTCACTTGGGTCATCGTTGATGTCGATTGAGGAGGGAACCCATGGGAGCCTTTTGGATGATCATAGGTCTGGGGCTCGTTCTATATCTCTTTTTCCAAGTGAGTTACATGGAGAAGATGTTGAAAAAGCAGCGGGCAGACGTCCAGGAAATCAAGTCTTTACTGAAAGTCTTGATCAAAGAACAACAAAGAGAAAAGAACTGAAGCTTGGAAAATCAGAAAAACTCAGAGTCTTAAACTCTGAGTTTTTTTCGATTATCGATCTATTGTCTATTTATTTCGAAAGCGTTCCTGGTTGAAAATGCCAGAACCATCCATGATAATGAGTACATCTACATAGAAGGACGAAAGGAACAATTGTAGCAAAAGATATGTAAAACACATGGGGGGATGGTGTATGGAAAATCCAGCTGGTTTTTGGAATAGAGTGGGCGCGAGATTTGTAGATGGGTTCATATTAGCGGGAGTTTTCGGAGTCCTTACGGGCGAGTTTGTTCAGGATGATTTTACAGTGGTAGATGTATTGGCTATTTTTTATGCCCTTCTCCTGCCCCCGATTTGGTATGGCTATACTTTGGGCAGAAAAGCTTTGGGGAACAGAATTGTCAAAACTGATGGATCAGATGTTACTTTTATCAACATTGTTCTACGTGAACTTGTCGGCGGTTTAGTGTATGTTGTGACATTAGGGATTGCTTTCATTGTCAGTGCCTTTATGGTCGGGCTGAGAGAAGATAAACGAGGAATCCATGATTTTATCGGCGGAACCTATGTAACGAAGGATGCGCCCAAGGATCGTGATCGGTCTGAATACGATAAAATACATGCATCAACGTAAGAGATAAAAAAATCTCAGAGCCATAAACTCTGAGATTTTTTCTATCGTGTTTAAATGTCAAAGAAAAACCAGATGATGAGAATCGCTTGGATGATGATCTTCGCAACCGTCCCACTGAGGAATCCGAACAGAGAGCCGATGGCTGCTTTGAACGCCTCTTCCGACGATCGTTTCTGGACCAGTTCCACAATGATGACAAGCACGAATGGTATGATGATGATGCCAAATGGCGGAATGATGAAGGATCCAATGATGACACCAATCGCCGCCGAACGCTCGCCCCATTTACTTCCGCCGTACTTTTTCACGAAGTAGCTGTTGGCGATGATGTCAGAGACGATGAGCAGTATGGTTAAGACGACCGCCCCAACCCAGAAGAAGACGGAGAGTCCACTTCCATTGATGAAGAAGGCATAAGCGAGAAAGCCGATCCATAGTACGAGCGGTGCCGGAATGATTGGAAAAATGACGCTTGCAAAACTAGCGATGAAACAGGCGATGATGATCACCCATATTAAAATATCCATAAGCATGTACCTCCTGAGTTTCTGATTCTTTCCTTTATACGATTGACGAGAATAAAAGTTTCTAAACTTTCGGGGATATCAGCCGTAGCTTTTAACCGAGCATCCATCTCCCCTCACGTAAAAACGGACCCTCATACAAGAGGGTCCGCCCATCTTATTATTTCAATCCTAATTCTTGACGGTCAGGGGGAGCCATGAACTCCGGTCCAACCGGATCACTGACGTGTTTGAGCAAAATCTCATCAATGTCCCGTTTCGTTTCTTCATCAATCGTAAAGCTGTCGACACCGTCGATCGGGTTGAGTTGATCCGGACGACGGCCACCCATAAGGGCGATGCCGGATCCTGGCTGATCCAGTACCCAGCGGATGGCGAGCTGAAGCACGCTCTTGCCAAAACGGTTTTCAGCGAGCTGTTCGAGTTCGTTGACGGCATTCAAGTACTGTTTGAAGCGCGGCTGTTGGAATTTCGGATCATTGTTTCTCAAATCATCGCCTTCAAACTCACGTTTCGTAGACATTTTCCCAGATAGCAGTCCACGGCATAAGGAGCCATAAGAGATGGTCGTCATGTTATGGTCCTGGACATAAGGCAGGGTTTTCGACTCGATTTCCCTTTCGAACAGATTGTAAGGGGGTTGCAGCGTGTGCAGTGGTGCTGCTTCACGGAACGTGTCCATCTGTTCTGGTGAAAAGTTGCTGACTCCGATTGCGCGGATCTTTCCTTGTTTGTACAAATAGGACAGAGCTTCCGCTGTTTCGTGAATCGGAGTGATCGGGTCCGGCCAGTGAACCTGATAAATATCGATGTAATCGGTTTTTAAGCGTTTCAGTGAATCTTCGACTTCTTTATGGATGCGCTCTTTGCTGTCATTACGGAAAACAGAGTCTTCGTTCCAGTCAATGCCAGCTTTCGTCGCAAGCAGAATGTCTTCGCGCCGGCCATATTGTTCAACCGCTTTTCCGATGATTTCCTCTGAGCGTCCGAACCCATAAGCAGGTGCGGTATCGATCAAGTTGATGCCCTGGTCAAGCGCGGAGTGGATGGTTTTTACGGACTGTTCTTCATCCGTCCCTCCCCACATCCAGCCGCCAATCGCCCATGTGCCAAGGCCGATGCGGCTCGCTTCCATGGATGTATCACTAATTTTGATTTTTTCCATTATTACACCTCCAAAGTCAAGCACACTCGTCCCATACCCGTTTCGGAAATTCTTTAATCTATTTTCTCGAAAATGAGATATAATGAAGGAAAGTTCTGGAGGTGGGGGAATGGAGACAGCTAGACAAATCGAACCACAAAAAAAGAAGCGGCCACGGTGGAAAAAGGCGGCCTGGCTGACGCTTGGAATCATCGTTTTATTGGTAGTCAGTGCTGTGATTTTTGTAAACGCTTACACATTAAGGAGCCTGCCTGAGACCGACGGGGAGGCATCGCTTGGCGGATTGGAAGCTTCCGTGACCGTGACCAGGGACGAACAGGGGGTGCCTCACATTCAGGCGGAAAACGAACTCGATGTCTTCCGGGCCCAGGGCTATGTCCAGGCGCAGGACCGGCTTTTTCAGATGGAGCTTGCGCGCAGGCAGGCATCAGGAAGGTTGAGTGAAGTGGTCGGGGAGGCAACGATCGATCAGGACCGGTATTTCCGGACGCTGGGCTTAAGGCGGGCCGCTGAAAAATCGCTGGCGGTGTATTCAGACGAAGCCACCGAACGGCTGGAGGCCTTTGCAGAGGGAGTCAATGCGTTCATGGAAAACGAACCGCTGCCTCCGGAGTTTGCGATGATGAATATCGATCCTGAACCGTGGACACCGCTCGATTCGTTAACGATCGGAAAATACATGGCGTTCGATCTTGGCGGCCACTGGGAGCGCCAGGCGTTCAACTATTACTTGCTTCAGAATTTCAGTGAAGAAGAAGCGTATGAACTCTTTCCAACCTATCCTGCTGAGGCACCGACAGTTCTTGCAGAAGCAGACGCTGTCGATATTGAAAAAAGCTTTGCCAATGTCATCATTCCGAACGAATTCAATGGCAGCAACAACTGGGTCGTGAGCGGAGATCGGACGGCTTCAGGGTCTCCGATGCTTGCCGACGATCCGCACCTCGGAATGGCGACCCCGTCGATCTGGTATCAGATGCATTTGGAAGCCCCTGATTACAATGTTTCCGGAGTGATTTTCGCAGGGATTCCCGGCATCATCCTCGGACATAACGACAACATTGCCTGGGGTGTGACGAACGTTGGCCCTGATGTGCAACAGCTGTACTTAGAAAAAAGGAATCCTGAGAATCCGCACCAATTTTTATACGAAGATGAATGGGAAGAGGCGGATGTTTTTGAAGAAACGATTGATGTGAAAGACGGGGATCCGGTAGAACTTGAGGTCGTGGAGACTCGCCACGGTCCTGTCATCAGCGACTATGCAGGAGAGTCCGGAAAAGATACGCTGCTCTCATTACGATGGACCGCCCTTGATGCAACTACAGAATTGGAAGCAGTGCTCGAAATGAACCGCGCGGATGATTGGGCGTCATTTGAAAAAGGATTGGAAAAATTCCTTGCACCGGCACAGAACTTCGTTTTTGCAAGTAAAGATGGAACGATTGCCTACAAGGCGAATGGGCAGGTGCCGATCTACAATGAGCCGGATGCTGCGCTGCTTCCGATGCGGGGGTGGGAGTCTGAGGATGAGTGGCAGGGATTCGTTCCGTTTAATAAGCTGCCGCGAGTGGTCAACCCGGAAGAAGGATTCATTGCAACAGCAAATAACAAAATTACGACCGAGGACTACCCTTACCATATCAGCCACAATTGGGCGCAACCATATCGTTATGCGCGGATCAGCCAGATGCTCGAAGGAGAGAATGAGTTGACTCCGGAGCAATTCCAAGCGATGCAGATGGATGTGAAAAACCTTCAGGCAGAAGAGTTTGTGCCACTACTGCTTGATTATGTTGAACCCGTAACTTCTATGGAAAAAGAAGCCGTCGCTCTGATGGAAGAATGGAACAGGGAAGATGATCGCTACCTGGCGCAGCCTTTGATCTTCCACCGCTGGATGGCGAAAATTCAGGATGAACTTTACAATGTTGATCTGTCTTCAGACATGCAACAATTCTTCGAAGGCTCCGGACAAACGACGGATGAATTGCTGCGGATGGGGGAGGAGTCCCGCTGGATGCAAAAAGCGGGAGGGATGGAATCAGTGATTTCTGAGGCTTTTCAAGCGACGCTGAATGAAGTGAAGGAGGAGTTTGGAGAAAACCCTTCTGAATGGGCGTGGGGAGATGCGCATGCGGTTGAATTCACCCACCCGCTTTCAAGCATCGGATTCCTGGAACGATTCCTGAATCCAGGCGATCCTCATCCCGTTAGTGGCAGCCGTGTGACCGTACGTGTCGCTGGCTTCAACAGCAAAGGGCTCGTCAATCACGGTGCATCGTGGCGTTTTGTCATCGACATGGATGACCCGACCGAAGCGTATCATGTCGTCGGACCTGGACAATCCGGTCATTTCAGAAGCGACTGGTACCATGATCAACTGGAAGATTGGGTGGAAGGGGAGTACCACCTGACCTCCACAGATGAAGTGGACGGGGAGGTTCTGACCCTCAATCCATAATCATTTAAGGCTCAGAGTTCAACTCTGAGTCTTTTTCGTTTTCCGCCATCTTTTTCAGTTCGTTGGCACGACGTTCGATAAAGCCTTTCATGTACTTCTCCAGAAAAAGACGGTCCGCCATAAGACCGAGGAGACCGAGTGGTGATTGATAATCGAACGTATCCACCATCACTGTGCCCCATGCTTTTTCGAAAAATTCATGGGTATGGGTAAAGGAGTGGAAAGCCCCTTTGACCATGACATCGACAAAACGGTGCGGTCGGTCCATTTCTGTGATCCGGGCTGTCAGTCGTTGCCGGATACCGAAGTGTGTCGCTTCCCAAGTTACTTCATCACCTTCTTCCATCCAGCCTTCTGTCACTCCAGCTACTGCTTTTTCATTTGTTTTGCTTGTGGTTTGTGTATGGACATCCACATTCCTCGCGAGATCGAAGCACACATGCGTAGGGGCTTCTATGAATGTCCGATGAATAATCACAGGCACCCTCACCACTCCTTTCCACTATCCTTTCTACCATTATAACGCACTCCCTTTCCTCAAAATAAGCTCCCATATCCTGAAGACTCGGTTTCGAGACTTTTACTAGGAAGGGATGGGTTCTGGGAAACCACTCGCTTTCCGTGGGAGTCCGCTGAGCCTCCTCAGGCTTCGCCTTCCGGGGTCTCATCTAGCACTCTTATCCCACAGGAGTCTCGCAGTTTCCCAGAACCCATCTACCATGTGAGGGGATCGAAACCATATTCAATCAAAGTGAGCTTTTAAAAAGAAAAAAATAAAACCGTATAGGGCCGTACTCTCCTTCGCTCTTCATGAGGAAGTATCCAGGACCCTATTCCCTAGTTATACGAGCAGAGTTTCTAAAGTGGTTGGAGCTTCTAATATAGTGGGATTTAACCAGACAGTTATTGCAGTATTAGACAGAATGCTTTTTGTTTGGTTTCGAGAAACTTATATGGCAAGGGGCGTTGGGGAAGGGGGAGACTCCCGCGGGAGAAGGAGGTAGGCGAGACCCCGGAAGGCGTAGCCTGAGGAGGCTTGCCAGATCCCCCGCAGGAAAGCGAGCCCTTCCCAAACGACCCTAAACTTCAACAAACAGCTCGAAACTGAGTTTTTTGACCTTCCATCCATCCAGCTGAAGAGTTGTAAGGGAAGGGAATATGAATGGAGAAATCGTGCCACCCTAGTGAAAAGGAGTGTGCGCTGATGACGGAAGAGCAAATGAGAGACGTGTTTGAAACCTATGGACATGGAGAGATGTACAGGCGTTTTCAAACCCCTCTTTATGTAACAGGACTGTTCGATGAAGTGGAGGAAGAGCAGTTGGAGGCATTCTTCGACAACATCGAATTATCACCACAAGTATTTTTTGATGAGTTCCGATTCTGGTTTCAATATTTTTCTGTAACGCAAAGATCTTCATAAGCGGAACAGCTATGATCTATACGAAAAGAAGTCCTTTTCCTGAGGGCTTCTTTTTTGCATGCTCTTCCTTGACGAAAAAACATTTTCCATATACGATTAATTGAGAATGATTATTACTATCTACATATGAACGGATAGAATGTTTGGAAATCGAAAAGGTGAGGTGCACAACAATGGTGAGAATGTCCATGCAGGACTTAGGCATTGCCTATGGTGAAGTGAAGATTGTCGAAGATTTGAACTTGCATATCCCTGAAGGAGAAATCACGACGATCATCGGACCGAACGGCTGCGGGAAATCGACGATTTTGAAAACGATGTCGCGCTTGCTTGAACCGAAGTCCGGAGTCGTTTATTTGGATGGAAAAGCGATTCATAAAGAATCGACGAAAGAAATCGCCAAGAAAATGGCGGTTCTTCCCCAAACCCCACAGGCACCAAGTGGCTTGACGGTCTATGAACTCGTTTCTTATGGACGTTTTCCACATCAGCGCGGTTTCGGTAAATTGACGGATGAAGACCGTGACATCATCGGATGGGCGCTTGAAGTAACCGGGGTTCAGCAATTTTCAGAACGTCAAATTGATGCCTTATCCGGCGGGCAGCGTCAAAAAGTGTGGATTGCGATGGCCTTAGCGCAGGGGACGGAACTCCTGCTGCTGGATGAACCCACCACCTACCTGGATCTTGCACACCAGCTTGAAGTCCTCACCCTTTTGGAAAAGTTGAACAAAGAAGAAGGCCGTACCATCGTCATGGTGCTTCACGACTTGAACCATGCGGCTCGCTTCGCTGACCATTTAGTCGCTTTGAATGGCGGGAAGATCATTAAGGAAGGAACAGCCCATGAAGTGATGACTTCTTCTGTCCTAAGACGGGTGTTCAATATTGATGCGGCCATCGTCACCGACCCCCGAACCCATCGACCGGCCTTGATCACCTATGATTTGATCGGGCAGGAAGACGAAACAACACAACATAAACCCGTCAGTATATATGGTTGAAAGCAAAACCTGGAGGATCCCGCCTCCAGGTTTTTTTGTTAGGTAATAAAGATTTTTGAGATGTTTTTTTATCCTTCATTAAGAACAAGTTTCACCAAAATGGTAGCAGGTGGAAATGATAGTATGGTAATATATGTATTATACATATAGGATAGGGGTCCCGATAAGTACTAAAAGGGAAGGCAAAAGGATAAATACCTTCTAGTGCCAGGTGTTGATGTTTACAGGATATTTTGTGGTGTTGTTCGTTATGTCGAATATTGTCATTGTTAGAACACCTGGATGATTCTAAACATCGTCTTACTGAAACATTGTTTGGTTAAACGGGAGGTAGAGAAGGTTATGATTCGAGTCATGGTAGTTGATGATCATGTTGTTTTAAGGGATGGAATTTCACACGTTATTCGTTTACAAGAAGGGATGGAAGTCGTTAGTGAAGCAAGCAGCGGGGAGGAATTCAGGAGGAAAATTAAGAATTGTGCGCCTAATGTCATCATTTTAGATATCCATTTACAAGATGTGAGTGGGATTGAACTGACGCAATTGGTAAAAGAAGATTATCCTGAATGCAAAGTATTGATCCTTACTTTCTCTGACAATGATTATTATCTTCAAGCCTCTATGGATGCGGGGGCCGACGGATATTTACTCAAAGAAATGTCTAGTGAAGAGCTGGTTTATGGGATTAAAAGCGTGTATAAAGGAAATTGTGTCATCCCTCCTTCAATGACTAAAGCACTGCTTCATAATCAAAATAAAAAAGAGAATGTCCAAAGTAAAACGCTCACTCAGCGCGAATTCGAAGTTTTAAGAGAGTTGTCCAAAGGGCTCAGTAATAAAGAGATCGCTCATATTCTTTTTATCAGTGATAAGACAGTAAAAATTCATATTAGTAACATCTATAAAAAATTGAAGGTGAAGAGCCGCTCCCAGGCTTTACTCTATGCGGTTAAACAGCAGTGGTTTAATCCTTCAGATGTTCATTCTTTTGCTGAATAGTCCCCAGTATATGGGGGCTTTTTTTTGTGCAATTTCATCATATTGAAGGATCTAATACTTTTGGTGTATACCTAAAACTCAATCTTAAGGTCTAACAGATTAGTACGCTTAGCCAATTTAAAGAAAATTCAAAATATTAGATGATAAGGATAAGCCAAAAACAGGGAGGTCATGATGAAACGTCGCAAGTTCTTCACTCAAGTGCTCCTGAGAGTTTGTATCCTGTGTGTAGTTATATTCCTATCATCGCAGCTCGTCACCCAAACAAAAGCATCTTTTATGGATCAGGAGCAGCGGTCTATGGAAATTACGACAGCACCTATATTTCCGGGCACAGCTGAAGGCTACACAGCTGAAGTTGAACAGGCCTTTCACTCTGCAAGTGAAACATACGCCAAGCTGACTGACCTCTCTTTAAATGAGGACTCTTTAAAGGGCATTGAGAAAGCTTTAGATGAGGCGGTGGAAAAAAGGAGCGTTTTTCAGGATCAGACGGAGCGTTATTACACTGTACATAATGAAGCGATGGAGTTCTTCCAGGAGTATGATTTCGAAAAGTATTCATTCCTGCTTCACGAATTAAACAAGGTTAAGGAAGTAAATAAAAAGTTCGAAGAATTATCTTCCAAAAAGATGGATGAGGCCGTTGAACATCTGAGAGCCAGGAAAGAAGATTGGATGAAAGAAGAAAAAGAGACCGCTTCCGAAGAGGACGATGAGAATAAGAACCAAGAGGGGAATGCCAATTCTGAAGAGAAAGAAGCAGAGGATCAGTCGGATAAAGTAGAAGAAATGGTAGATATTTCGTCAGAGGGGACGGATGATTCGGAAGAAACGAAGGAATCTGAGAATCTGGAGGAAGAAAGCTCAGATTCAGTGAATTCCACCAGTGAGAAAAGCAAAGATGCTGCCTCTGCTGTAGATACAACGGAAGAAAAAAAGGAGCAACCAGAAGATAAGGATGGAGAGGAAGAAACAACACAACAAACCGACTCTGGATTGCAGGATTCCGAGGAACATTCAGATGATGAAGTACTGGAAAAGCAGTCGGATGACAAGGGTGTATCAACGAATGAAAATGAAACAGAACATGAAACTCTAGGGGGGCAAGACGATGAAGAAGATCTTTAACATGGTAAGAAAGACGGTTTCTGTCATCGTTGTCGGTTTTATTCTTTGCTTGGCGGTTTTAGTGTTATCCGTCAAAGCAAGTGGAGGAGAACCCACGGTTTTCAATCATCAATTCAAATCCGTTTTATCCGGATCGATGGAGCCTACCTTTAAAACCGGATCCATCATCACTATTGAGCTGACCGATGATGGAAAAGGATATACCAAAGGGGATGTCCTTACGTTCATCGACAAAAATGAGAATCTGGTGACCCACCGCATTATAGAGGTAGAGGAAACAAAAAAGGATACGATTTACACAACAAAAGGAGATAACAATGATGGATCAGATGTGGATCCTGTCCTGTCACAAAATGTGGTCGGGGAATACACAGGGTTTACGATCCCTTACATTGGTTTTCTTATAAATTATGCAAGTTCCAAAACGGGAGCTGCTCTGCTGTTATTTATTCCAGGGGCTGTTTTATTCCTCTATGCGATTTTCTCTTTTCGGAAAGCCGTGGAGGACTTCAAGAAAGAGCATAGCGCCCCGGCGTCCGATCAATCGTGAGACACTTCTTATGTTTATCTTACATAGGAGTCCAAATATAAAAAGGAGGAGTTCAAAATGGGTTTATTCAAAAAAGTGAGTGTAGGAGTCGTGACAGCATCCTTAGGTTTGTCGCTAATGGGAGGCGGGACATATGCCTACTTCAGCGATACCGAAACAGCAAATAATACGTTCGGTATGGGGACGCTTGATATGTCCCTGGATCCAGAAGTCATTGTAGACATTGATAATTTGAAACCTGGGGACACGGTTTTGAGAGAATTCAAACTGGGGAATGAAGGGACGCTGGATATTAAGTCTATCAATCTATTAACCAATTACAGTGTCACCGATGCACAGGGGGATAATGACGGCATGGATTTAGGAGAACACATTCGTGTCAACTTCATGTGGAACTGGGATAAGGAAAGCGAACCAGTCTTTCAGACGACTCTGGCAGAATTGCAGTCCGAGGATCCGGATGTCGTAGCAAAAGATATCTTCGATCCCCTATGGAAGAAGCGTGGCGGTTTGGATGTTGGAGCCGAGGATACGCTTTGGGTTCAATTTGAATTCGTGGATAATGATGAAGATCAAAACGCCTTTCAGGGCGACAGTTTGAACTTAGAGTGGACGTTCAATGCGGAACAAACTGAAGGGGAAGATTACGAGTAAAACCACCTTACCTTCAGAGTTCATATATACGATATTAGGAGGGAGATTTTATGAAGAAGAGATTATTTACGTCTTCCATAGCGCTGACGGTGGCATTGAGCGGCCTTGGGGTGAGCGCTTCAAGTGTGCATGCAGATGAGGGCAAAGTGAAGATGAATGAAAAGTACGACACCCCGTCCTATATTATTGAAAAATGGGAAATGCCTAAATTCCCATCCATTACGAAGCAAAAGGTGTCGGAAGAGGAGATCGCATTATCTTACTTGAATTACCAAAAGGACAAATTCAAGTTGAAGGGGAACATCAATGATTATTTTAAAGTGGTGGAAACACAGAAAGACGACAAAGAAGGGACCACTCATGTCCGTCTGGTAGAGCAATTTGAAGGTGTACCTATTTACGGCTCATCACAGACGGTGACGTTAAACGAGGAAAATCACGTGAAAGCTTTCTTTGGACAAGTCGTTCCTGAACTGGAGAAGAAAGATTTGAATACGAAGGCTTCCATTGAGGGTGAAAAAGCCATCGAGGTAGCGACAAAATCCATTGAATCTGAAATAGGGGAAGTGAAGGACTTTGATGCTCCGCCTTCCAGTGAATTGTTCCTTTATGAGCATGAAGGAGAGTTTCACTTAACATACCTTGTGAAAGCATCCACCTCAAAGCCAGCCCCTGGTTATTGGCATTACTTTGTTGATGCTGTGAATGGGGATGTGGTTAAGGGTTATAACGCCATTGACCATGTGACAGGTTTTGGTAAAGGGGTTCTTGGAAACAAGGAAATCTTTGAAGTTACGAAAGAAGAAGGGCAGTACTACCTGTTTGATGGTACCCGTGGAGATGGGATTCACACGTTTGATGCCCTTAACATGGATCCGCTTTGGTTCAACATTTTCTCACAGCTGTTAGGCTACCATGGGGAAGAAGTGGTGAATGGTCATAAATACTTCTCAGATCCTGCAGCCGTCGATGCACACGTCCATGCAGGAGAAGTCTATGACTATTTCAAGGAGACCTTTGATCGTAACTCCTTTGACGATGCAGGAGCGCGAATGATTTCTTCTGTCCATGTCGGTGAAAATTGGAACAACGCCGCATGGAATGGGGTACAGATGATGTATGGAGATGGAGACGGAGAAACATTCCTTCCACTCTCAGGCGCGCTTGATGTCATCGGTCATGAATTGACTCACGCCGTAACAGACCGCAGTGCTGATCTTATTTATCAAGATGAACCAGGAGCCTTGAATGAGTCACTTTCCGATATTTTAGGTGCCATGGTGGATCGTGATGATTGGCTGATGGGTGAAGATGTCTATACTCCTGGAAAAGAAGGAGATGGGCTACGCTCTTTGAAAGATCCTTCCTCAATTCCGCATCCATTCTATCCGGATCGTGGATACCCGGATCACTACAGTGAGTTGTATACGGGTGATTTAGATAATGGAGGGGTGCACATCAATTCCAGTATCAACAACAAAGCGGCATACTTACTGTCTGAGGGTGGCACTCATTATGAGGTGAATGTAGAGGGAGTCGGAAGAGAAGCGACTGAACAAATCTATTACCGCGCCCTTACCAAATATTTAACACAGTCCTCTGACTTCAGCATGATGAGAGAAGCAGCAATTCAATCAGCTGTGGATCTATATGGAGAGTCTTCTCAAGAAGCAGCGTCTTTGGCGAGCGCGTATGATGCGGTAGGTGTAGAATGAATAGGAACAGCGTCGTTTAAAAAGAACCAAATCGCTTTATGATGTCTTCATTTAAAGCGAAAGCTTCAAAGCCTGGAGTAATCATCCTCCAGGCTTTTTTATTAAGGGAAAAGGACGTCGGACCGTTCCCTCGTTTTTGTATTTCTTTGCAGAAAACAAGCGGTATGTTATGTTTTGATGGAGATTGTTTCCAGTATAAATGGAAGCAAATATTAAAGACGCTGGAGCTTGAAGTAGGTGATGATTTTGAAAAAAAGACGAAACCTCTCAATCCTTGTAATCGTTCTCTTTCCAATTGTTTTGTGGGCTGCAATTGGAAAATCAGATGCATACGTTGAACCAGAAGAAGCCCTACACGCTACTGAAAAAGGTCTTACGCTGATCCCGGTTAAACAATTGAATGGAGAAGCCTTTTTCTTTTTTATTAAGGATGACCTTCATATAGGAGCTGTTAAAGTTCAAAAAAGTTTATTCGGCTGGGAGGCAGGAATGTTCTCCTTCAACCCATTAAATAGGGGAAGAATGGGGGAAAGGCTGAACCGGATTTTCGTTCATGGCGACGACCTCCTTTATGGTGTGATCCGAAAAGGAGACGAGCGATCAGTGAAGGTGGGGAATGATAAAGCTACCATGCTGGATGTAACAGCCGTGCTTCCTGAGAGTGAGTGGATTAAGCACCAATGGAAAGGTTTGTATATATGGTACATTGAAAAAGACTTGCATTCACATAATGAAATTGAACTTATACATAGGCAAGATAGAGAAGTCATTGATTCGATGGTCCTTAAAAGATAAATGAATGAGATCAAGGAGGGAACGTATGAAGATACAAATAATGGCTGGAAAATTCATTCAATTCGCGAGGGAAGAGTGTGCAGAGTCCAGTGACCTTTATGAACGGTTGTCTTTCCAAATCGCTGACGACCAGTATCTATTACAACTTTGTCTCGCAGCAAGAGAAGGGCAGCCGGTTCCAAACCTTCTCTTCGCAGCTGTTCACGATTTACTTTTGGGAGGCGCGGATCATGAGCTCGCCCATTTCTATCAGAGTGTAACGGATCATCCGGACAGGAAGCGAAATCCTTTTCCAATCTTCAAGGCGTTTTGTCGGGAGAATGAAGAGGCTATCCTTGATCGTCTACGAACAAAACGAGTCCAAACGAACGAGGTTCGCCGTTGTGCTTACCTTTACCCAGTATTTTGTTCCATTTATAAGCAAACGAATAAGCCTCTATCGCTCATCGAAATCGGTACAAGTGCCGGACTGCAATTACAGTGGGATCAGTACAGCTATTCCTATGGAGACGACCACATTTATGGAAACCAGGATTCGTTCGTTCATCTCACGTCCAAGGTAAGAAAAGGATCACTCTCTCCTGATGTACTGAAAGACACTCCTCCCGTGACAAAGCGGGTAGGGATCGATTTGCATGTCAGTGATTTAACAAAGGAAGAGGATGTTCATTGGCTGAAGGCGCTCATATGGCCTGAGCATGAGGAGCGGAGAAAGAATTTTGAAACCGCTGTCCAACAACTGAGAACTCATCCCCCCGTTTTAAAAGAAGGGGATGGAGTCGCCCTGCTTCCTGACATCGCTGATGAGATTCCGGGGGACACGGCTCTATGTATCTTCCATACCCATGTAGCCAACCAGATGCCGGAAAGTGTAAAAGGTGAGCTTCTTCGTCAAGTGGACGGGATTGGAGAGAAAAGAGAGGTCTACCATATCTACAACAATATGAATGATAGAAAGCTTCATGTGGATGCTCATGTTGATGGAGAGTTTAGAACAGAGACGATTGGTGAAACGGATGGGCACGGACGATGGTTTGATTGGGAGTTGAGGTCTCATTAAGGTTGTAGGTTTTGATTATACACCTGAAACTTGAGTATTATAAAAATAAGCCTGAAAAGACATTGTGAAAGGGGACGACCTATGCAAACGAACATCAGAAACGAAAAACCACAAGATTACAGAAGAGTGGAGGAAGTGGCGAGAGAAGCCTTTTGGAATTTATACTTCCCTGGATGTCATGAACATTTCGTTATCCACAAGATGAGAGAACATGAAGATTTTATCAAGGACCTCTCATTTGTGATTGAAGTTGATGGTGAGGTTGTCGGTGGAATCTTCTATACGCATTCAAAAATAGTCTCTGAAGATCAAACAGAACATCAAACGATTAGTTTTGGGCCTGTTTTCATTTCGCCTGACTATCATAGAAAAGGGCTTGGAAGAAAGTTAATCACTCATTCTATTCAAGCAGCGAGAGAAAAGGGATACCGCGCTATCCTGACCTTAGGGTTTCCCTATCATTATGAACCCTATGGATTTGTAGGTGGAAAACAATACAACATCTCCATGCCTGATGGAAAGTTCTATAAAGGTTTGTTGGTCCTGCCGCTCTATGAAGGTGCGCTTGAGGACATTTCCGGTTATGTCGTTCTTTCTGATGCTCTGGAAGTTGATGATGAGGAAGTCACTGCATTTGACCAATCGTTTCCTCTAAAAGAAAAGAAGGTTCAAGAAAGTCAACGTGAGTTTGAAAAAGCCGCATCGATGCTTGATGAATAAGGAATCATTTCATCCTTTTTAAATAAAAAGGCTCTGTTAAAGTTAGTGGTTGATATTTTATTATCTCGAAGCTATGTCTTCAAAGAACGGGAAGGATTGTGGAAGACTCCGTTTCGAGACTTTTGTTGAGTGGATGGGGGCTGCGGGGAATAGCTCGCTTTCCGCGGGGCCCCACACGAAGTGGGGTCGTTCGATGTTGGCACAGGACGTGCCGAACTTAATCGAACTTCCCCTATTCTTTTAAGCCTCCTCGGACTGCGTCCTGTGGGGTCTCACCCTGCACTTTTTCTCTTCGGTATCCGGTTCCGGCGCCTAGCGGCTAGTGAGACTTCCCTCGCTTCTGTACGATAAGTCAACATCGAATCACTTTGTTCTTCGTGTTTCCTTTATCTCCTCCAGCTCAGTCCAGTCCATACGCCGCTGATCGAGGCGCCTGCACACTTAAGTTAGGAGTCTCCCCATTCCCCTCCGCCCCTTTTCTATATCAGTGTCTCGAAACCACTTCCCGAATAATCAGCTAGTCAGTTAAATGGGGAGTATAAGGATAAAGCTCCCATGCCGAGGTACTTGAGCCCTGAAAAGCTTGATACAGAGCGTTTCATGCTTTTCCAATCGGGATAGCGGGAGACAATCCAACTTGGTAAAGGGGTTCGTTTCACATACATATCGAATGGGGTGGTTGGGAAGCTGCGAGACTCCCGTGGGAGAAGGAGATCGACGAGATCCCGCAGCACGCAGTCCGAGAAATCACGGCGCTTCCCCACAAGAAAGAGATTAGCTTCCCAGCCACATCATTCGAAGTGATAAATGAATGCTCTGTGCCACGGTGGAGGTTCTTCCATTATCTAATGTTTGAGGTATATAACGCTCAGGATCAGGCTTTTACGTACCTTATGATCTACTTCTCGCAATCATACGAACTGATCTTTTAAAAGTGGTTTCGAGAATCTTCCATAGCAAAGGGGCGGAGGGAAACGGTGAGACTCCTATGGGATGAGTGGGACAGGTGAGACCCCGGAAGGCGTAGCCTGAGGAGGCTCACCGCCCGCCCCATGGAAAGCGAACCTTTTCCCGGAGCCCCTAGAACCACACAAACATCTCGAAACTGAGTCTTCAACAAACGGGAGCGTTAGTTGTTTAAGCTAATATAAAAAAGAGGAAATACAATAAAATTTGGCCGTTCCTTTACTGTTGCTCATAATATCAATACTTAACTTTAACAGAGCATTAAAAGAAAAAGGATGAAGGGGGAGGACGAGCGCTGTAAGTTCAGGATGATGTTTAGTGCTAATTTTTTTATTATAATCATGAAAGATCATGTAATGTTAGCAAAAAGAGAGGATTTTCTTTTGTGACCCCATTGTCCTTCTCCCCTCCTCACCAGTAACAATCCATAGGCTTTCATCATACGTTGTTGTGAACGTAGTGGTTTGTGATTTCTGTGCGCAAAGACTGGAACTATGGAGGGGAAAACAAGTTGAATGAATTTCAAAATCAAATTCAGAACTTAGATGTCGGCGAATTTCGTGCTCAACAATTAGTCCCGAGTCAGCAGGCAGAAGCGTATTCGAATGATGCGCGTTTGTGTGTCGGCCTTGGATTCGGACTCGGAGGATGTTTCGGCTGCTTCAGTTGCTTTGGATGTGGCGGTTGTGGAGGCTGTGCCCGCTGTGGGGGATGCGGTGGTTGTGCCCGCTGTGCCGGATGCGGAGGCTGTGCTCGTTGTGGAGGATGCGCCCGTTGCGGCGGCTGCGGACGCTGCGGGGGTCGTTGATGGATCGACTTTTACAGACATAAGGAACGAGAATGAGAACCCCTGTCGGATATTCCGACAGGGGTTCTTCGGTGTTGTCCACGCATAACCTACGTGTCGGAATACATAAAATCGGTTAGGAAGTCACCTTAGTGGGCAAGGAGGAACGTCATGACAAAGGTCCAACCTTTCATGTGTTTGAAAGTCAAAAAGGGCACGTTCTTTATGCCGGAGACCGATCGTGTTTTTTTCAAAAACAATGCGGGTTCCTTCCGGATGGAAGGCCCGATGATCCACCAGTGGATTGAAAAACTCATTCCTATGCTGAATGGAAGTCATACGATGGAAAATCTGACGGACGGTTTGCCGAAGCCCTACCGCGAGCGGCTTTATGAAATTACCGACACGCTTTATCAGAATGGGTTTCTTTTAGATGTCAGTCAGGAGCGGCCGCATGAATTGAAAGAGCAGGTGGAGGAAGCGTTCGCCGCTCAAATCGAATACTTAGAAAGTTTCGTTGAGTCCCCTGCTTACCACTTCCAGCGGTTTCGTCAGAAAAAAGTGTTAGCGATTGGTGAGGGGACGATGGTGACCGGGCTCGTATCCGCCATGCTGCAAGCGGGGTTAGCCAATGTTTCCGTCTTCCTCACGGATCCAAGGAAAACAAACGTATATAGATTATCGGAATTAGAAACGGCCGCCAGAAAAGTGGATCCTGAAGCATCGGTGAGTATTTTTTTTGAAAAGGAACCACACTCCTGGGCGGATGAGATCGATTCTTATGATGCCGTTCTATACGTATCTCCGGAAGGAAAAGTGGATGAACTTCAGAACATCATGAACCATTGCCTTGAAAAGAAAAAAGCTTTCCTGCCGGCTGTCGTTCTAGGACCTTATGGAATGGCAGGTCCTTATATAAATGAAGCTTCAGAAAAAGATTGGCCGTCGGCCTGGCGCAGCCTGCCCGAGCATATGAAGAGTGGATCTCCATCCTTCATTGCGTCGAGACCCGCTCAGTCGATGCTTTCAACGGTTATGGTATTTGAACTGTTCAAGAAGATGATCGGTGTCGAAGAGCCTCATCAGACCAATCACACCTATCTCATGAACATGGAAACCCTTGAGGGAAAGTGGCATCCTTTTAAACCGCATCCACTCGTTACAAGGAACATTTCAACGGAAAAAATGAACGGTGGAGAGGAAAGTTCGAGTCCCATAAAAGACCAGAACGAATCGCTCTACTATTTTGGTGAGTTAACAGCAAGCCCTTTAGGGATCTTCCATCATTGGGAAGAAAAGGATCTGGAACAGCTCCCTCTTTCTCTATGCGGCGTTCAAGTGGTTCATGCCCGGTCACAAAAATTGACACCTGAGATCATTGCCGGAGGGAAAACTCATGAAGAGGCAAGGCGGGAAGCAGGTTTCATGGGGGTGGAGGCTTATGCGAAAACACTGGAACCTGAAATTTTACAAAGCCTCGTCCCTCATGCGGAGTCACCAAAGAGATTTTCTGATGACGTTTTCCACATCGGTGCAGGGGAAAATCACACCATATCCAGCCTCAGAGCATTGCAAAAAGCTATTGAAAACGTATGGACCAAGGACCATCACAAAGTCAAGAAAGCAAGGAAAATCACCTTGAACAGGTTCGAAGATGAGTCCTGCTGTTATTATTGGCAGGTTCTCAAGACGATGGATATGATACCAGAGCTTGCGATTTCAGAAGATGATTTCGGCTTCCCTGTGGTGTGGGTAAAAACGGCCCATAGCAAATGGAGGGGGACGGTTGCGCTGCATCAAACATCGGCCGTCCGTCAGGCGTTATTTCTGCTCATCATGGAGAAGCAAATGGATGGCCTTCCAGCTGCTTATTCCTTCTTTTCCTGCTCCCAGCTCGATTTTGAAAAAGAATCGATGGAACCGCTCGACCTCCCTTTTATGGAAGCGGAAAATAACAAAGAAGTCCTTCGTGGTGCAGTCGCCCAGTTAGAAAAAGGACAGCATAAACCTTTCTTTGTCAAAATCTCTATGGATCCTTTCGAGGAGGCTGGGGTGATCAATCTCTGCGGGGTATGGTTGGAAAGGGGGGACAGTCGATGAGCATTTTCATAACGGCCGTAGGAGAAGGCGATCTGCTTGATCATGTAGTGAAGGAACTAAAGACCCATTATGAAGTGACAAGTATTCAAGGTTTTGAAAAAACGGTACCGGACACGACGGATTTACTTCTTGTTCTAGAGGACGGTTGGAACCCGGCGACCTCAATCGTGGGAGAAAGAATCGCCAGGGAAAGTGGTGTCGATTGGCTGAGAGGGTTTGTAGCATTCGGGGAAGGAGTCATCGGCCCCTTCATCCGTCATGGCGGTGAGGGATGTTCTCAGTGTGCGGATTTGAGAAGAGTCATGACAGCAGGCGATCGCGAAGACCTTTGGACCATTCAACAGAAATTGACGGAGGATACACAGGCAAGACAGGATGAATGGGTTTCTGTAAGCGGGATCCTGCATATGACTTCTTTTATAAAAAATGAGGTTCAGCGTTGGGTTGAAGGGAAAAGCGTCTTGACAGATCAGGCTGTCCACCTGCTCAACATGAGGACATTGGAAAGCTCACGTCATCGCTTTCTGCCAGATTCCCAGTGTAGAAATTGCAGCAGGATTGTCGAAGATTCTCCTCGCCTTGCAGAGGTCGCGCTGAAGCCAAGTATGAAAATAAGTGAAGGCAGTTACCGCACAAGGTCCATGGAAGAGTTGAGCACATTCCTGACCAAAGATTACCTCGAACCCCGCACAGGGATCCTCAATCATAAAATGATCGATTTTGAAACCCCGTTCGCGGATGTGATTGTGAATCTCCCGCTTATGAACGGCAATGAAGGGTCGGCAGGGAGGACGAATTCCTATACGGCCAGTGAAAGGACCGCCATTCTGGAAGGGCTGGAACGCTTCTGCGGGATGGATCCGAAACGGAAGAGAACGCGTGTTTATGACTGTTACAGCAACCTCCGTTCAGCGCTCAATCCTTTGGATGTCGGCGTTCATTCAGCTGAACAGTATGCAAAAAAAGATTTTCCTTTCACTCCTTATCATCCCGATAAAAAAATGAACTGGGTGTGGGGGTATTCATTATTACAGGAAAAGCCGATTTTAGTGCCGGAAAGGCTTGCCTATTACAGCATGGGGTGTGGCGGCGGGTATATTTTTGAAACCTCCAACGGATGCGCGATCGGTGGAAGCAGGGAAGAGGCGATTTTCCATGGCATGATGGAAGTGCTGGAACGTGATTCTTTTCTTTTGACCTGGTATGCAGAACTTCCGCTGCCGCGTATTGACCCGTACTCATGCGGTGACCAGGAATTGCTTTTGATGATCGAGCGGATGAAAGAGATTGCTGGCTATGATCTGTATTTGTACAATGCGACGATGGAACACGGCATTCCTTGTATACTGACCGTCATCAAGAAAAGGAAAGCGGACTCCGGAGAGTTGAATCTGATCTGTGCCGCCGGCGCCCATCTGGATCCCGTGAAAGCTGTGAAAAGTGCAGTATTTGAAAGTGTCGGCATGATCGCTCCGTTGAATAAAGAGTTCAGGAAGAACAAAGAGAAATTTACTCAGATGCATAACGATTCCTTCCTCGTCGAAAAAATGGATGATCACGGGATGGTGTACGGACTCCTGGAAGCGGAAGAACGTCTCGGGTTTTTGTTGAACCAGAACGGGCCTCTTCAGACTTTCGAAGAAGCTTTTCACTATAAAAGTGTTCACTCAGACCTCACCGAGGATGTAAAAGACATTTTGAAAGTTTTTCAGAGATTGAACCTGGATGTCATCGTTGTCGACCAGACAGCGGGTGAATTGGAAAGGAACGGACTGCACTGCGTCAAAGTGTTGATCCCGGGGATGCTGCCGATGACTTTCGGACATCACCTCAGACGTCTGGAGGGGTTGAACAGAGTCTTGGAAGTTCCTAAGAAGCTCGGTTATACCGACCGGCCCCTTACCCCGGGTGAACTAAACCCCTATCCGCATCCATTCCCATGATGGCAGAAGGAGGCGTGTGATGGATCTTGACCGGTTCCTCTATCAATTGCAATTTCAATCGGAGCAGGTCATTCCTGCAAATTGGCAACCCGCTTGGGATGACGCTCCCCTTCCTTTTAAACTTTATCAGCATCGAAAGGAGATTCCGCTCGACTGTGACATTCCGTTTTCGTTAAACGAACCGTCCTTGGGTGCAACGACCGGACTTAAGAGGCTCAGTCATCTACTCTGGTATGCTTACGGGCAGACAGGATACAGTGAAACAACCATGCCGCAGACGGACGGAGCCGGCGTCGAAACCATCCATGCGTTTCGACGCTACGTCCCTTCAGGTGGGGGCTTGTATCCGAGTGAAGTTTATATCTATTTGAAAAACGAGGACGTACCCTACGGCATCTACCATTATGATGCCGCTCACCACCGTCTGCATCTGATTCGAGAGGGGAATTTCGATTCTTTTCTGACTGAAGCACTTGGAGGTCGCTGCGATTTATCTGAAGCGCAGGGAGTCCTGTTCGTGACGACGATGTTTTGGAAAAACTTCTTCAAATACAACCATTTCGCTTATCGTCTGCAAGGCCTCGATGCTGGAGCGCTCCTCGGTCAATGGCAGGAAATAAGTTCACGTGCCCGGTTTTCGATAAAGGTTCATTTTCAATTCCTCGACCGTCCGATCAATCATCTGCTTGGCTTGGATGAGGGGGAGGAGAGTACCTACGCTGTTATCCCTTTTGCAGAAAAAGAGCATTCTTTTATAAAACATGAAACAGGAAATCTGCCTGCCTCACAATGGAGCAGAGACATTCCAGAAATCAAAACCAGCCACTATCAACGTTCCACAAACGTCCTTGATTTTCCATACATTAAAAAAATCAATCAACAGGCCATGTTTGACTCTCCTGCACAATTCGGGCTTATCAAACACAATGAGCCCAATTTGATAAAGAATCCGACCCACCCCTTGCCGGAAGTTGAACCATTGGTTTACGATCTGGCCGAGGCGTGCCGTAAGAGACATTCACCAGAACTGAATTTTGTGAACCGAACCATTTCTTTAAAGCAGCTCGCTTTGCTTCTGAAAGAGACGATCAAACCATACCATACGGACCTCTATGCCGAAGACGGCCAATCTTCTTTGGCGGTCTATGGTTGTTTTCATGAGGTGGAAGGATTGCCTGATGGCGCTTACCGCTATGATGCACAAAGTCATTCATTGACCGAAATCGCTCAAGGGGATTTCCGTATCCCGTTGCAGAAGGCGATGAAGGTCGATAACGTCAACCTCCATCAAGTGCCGATCTGCCTTCATATCGTCGGGGAAGGGACCCACTATAAAAAAGCGTTCGGGTACAGGGGGTACCGGATTCAGCAGATGGAAGCAGGTATGCTCCTTCAAAGGCTGTTGTTGACAGCCAGTGCACTTGGCATGAACGGTCATCCGCTGCTTGGGTATGACGGGAAGGCTTGTGATCGGATTTATCAGTTGGAGAAATCAGGAGAAACAACGCTCATTCAAATCCCTATGGGCTGTTACCAACCGAAGAGTTCGCTTGTAGGAAGTATGCACACGTAATCTATAGTCCAAACCTTGTTTAGTGGAAGCGGAAATCTCCTGAGAGGTTCACAGGGGATTTCCGTTTTTTTAGCCTTGTCATGGGTGTTTATGTAAAGGAGGAAACGAGCAGTATAGTTGTGAACCATAGGGGAGGAAGCTAGAATAATAGAAAAGAAGGGAGATGTTCATATGAACGAAGAACAGCTGTTTAAACAGATTGACCTGGTAAGGCAAGCCACATTAAAACAATTGGAAAGTGTCACAGAGGCACAGGCCGATGATCAACCGGAAGGGTTCAAAAACACGATCCGCTGGAACATTGGACACATACACGTGGTGCAAAACGCCTTGCTGGCTAAGTTCGGAGGCAAACCTGTCGAAACGTCCCCCCGATACATAGAATTGTTCGCACCAGGAACAAAGCCTGCGGATTGGAAGGGCGACATCCCGTCTCTTGATGAGCTGAAACAAGTCCTCAAGGAGCAGCCGGAAAAACTGAAGGAAATCCTTAGCGGACAGCTGGATGATGAAGCGGCACAAGCTTTTCTATCCCTGCCCACAGTTGGTGAAATCCTTAACTTCACGATCTATCATGAGGGTGTACATACCGGCACAGTGAAAGCACTGAAAGAAAAGACAGCAGAGTGAATGAACGAAGAAAGCTGACTCGGTGGACGGGTCAGCTTTTTTAGTGATCCGGGTCCTTTTACTGACACGGTCATAAAGGGTCCGCACTGGATCAGGTTATATGGGGCGAGCACAAACTTTTCGGCTACCCCGGTATTAAATTCTTCATAACCCACGTGGAGCGTCTTCTAAACCAAGCACTGACTATCAAATATCAGAAAAAAGTGAATTCCCGAACATTTTTTTAACTTATTGACCCTTCTCCTTTGGATTGTTATGATTCTCCCTATAATTCAAAACAGCAGCACCTTGTATAAGTTCAGGAATACGGCCTGAACGTTTCTACCAGCTACCGGAAATAGCTCGTCTACAAGGGATGGAACGTCTATGTTCCTTTCCCTATGTAAAAGCGCCGGTAGTTTGCCGGTGCTTTTTTTCGTGTATAGGAGGGGACATCATGAGAAACTTTTTTCAATTCAAAGAACGTGAAACGAACTTTCAAAAAGAAACGCTCGCTGGAGTTACGACGTTTCTTTCCATGGCTTATATATTAGTCGTCAACCCGATCATTTTAAGTCAGGCAGGGATGGATAAAGGGGCACTGTTCACAGCTACCGCATTATCCGCCATTGTCGGGTCGCTGTTGATCGGGCTTCTTGCTAACTTCCCAGTAGGGATTGCACCGAGTATGGGACTGAACTCTTTCTTTACTTTTTCTGTAGTCATCGGGATGGGCATTGAGTGGCAGGTCGCTTTGACCGGTGTCTTCATCGCCGGGATCATCTTCATGATTCTCAGTCTGCTTAAGATCCGGGAGAAAATCATCAATGTCATTCCGAAAGATTTAAAGCATGCGATTGCAGGAGGCATCGGATTTTTCATTGCCTTCATCGGTTTGAAAAATGCCGGCATCGTCGTTGGGAGCGAAGAGACGTTTGTATCAATCGGTCAATTGACCTCGCCAACAACAGCCCTCGCCGCATTCGGTTTTATCCTTACGCTGATGATGCTTGTGCGTGGCATTCGCGGAGGGATTTTTTACGGGATTGTCATTACCAGTATCATTGGTATGATCGTTGGATTGGTGGATGTGCCTAAATCTGTCGTGGGAGAAATTCCAAGCCTCGAGCCAACCTTCGGTGTGGTATTTCAGCATTTAGGGGATATCTTCAGGCCGGAAGTCTTAGCGGTTATTTTCACTTTCTTGTTTGTCGCATTTTTTGATACGGCAGGCGCGCTTATTGCTGTAGCCAGTCAGGCGGGAATCATGAAAGACAACAAAATTCCAAACGCAGGCCGTGCGCTATTGGCTGACTCCACATCCGGAGTGGCAGGAGCCATCTTCGGAACATCGACGACGGCTTCCTTCGTCGAATCTTCCGCGGGTGTTGCTGTCGGCGGACGTACAGGATTTACGAGCGTTGTGATTTCAATCTGTTTCTTTATTGCCTTGTTCTTTTCACCTGTCCTTGGTGTCATTACACCAGAAGTGACGGCACCTGCGTTGATCATCGTCGGTGCTCTTATGGCGACAGAAGTGAAAGAAATCGACTGGAGCCGATTTGAAATCGTTGTGCCGGCGTTTGTCACGATCATCATGATGCCGCTCACGTTCAGTGTCGCGACTGGAATCGCCCTTGGTTTTATTCTTTATCCGTTTGCTATGATTGCGAAGAGAGACTGGAAGCAGGTACACCCGATCATGTACACGCTTGGTGGACTGTTTATTATGTATTTTGTATTTCTGTGAACCTTCTTGCATTCATCCTATATAAAAAAAGATCTGCCTCCGACTTTCATAAAGCCCGGGGCAGATCTTTTTCTTTTTGTCAGCATGTTGCCCATCTTTAAAAAGGGCTCACTTGTCCAATCCTTATCCCTTTTTAATCCAGAATTTCAAGACATCGTTCTCCTCTGTATCTTTCAAAAGTTCGTGCCCGCCGGATTTCACCCAGGCGGCGATATCACTTTTCGCTCCTTTATCGGTCGCCTGGACTTCCAGAACCTCACCGGTCTCCAGTTTCTCTATCGCTTTTTTCGTTTTAACGATCGGCATCGGGCATGCCAATCCTTTTGCATCCAACACTTCATTCGCTTCCATTGTTCTTCCTCCTTTTTATTGCTGTTCCGTGGCTGTGACAGACGACGGTTCTGTGTTCATCATTTTAATCGGCTGACTTTATCGTTCGAACTGCTCATTCCATGCTTGCATGCCGCCGTCTAAAGAGTACACCTCTTCATATCCTTCTTCATCAAGCATTTCTGCGACCATCTGCGATGAATTCCCTTTCGCACAAACGACGATTATCTCTTGGTTTTTCGCCAATTTCCCATCAAGGGTTTGGAGGTCGTCGAGTAGATTGAAGTAAGGTTCGTTGATGACCTCCACCTGACTGCTTTCAATCTTCCCTTCATCAAAATCGTCACTGTTGCGCACATCCAAAATCAGAGTTTTATCCTCGTTGTTCTGCATCTTTTCAGCTAAATCACTAGTTGATAAATGTTTAACGGTCACCATTCAAGCTCCTTTGTTTAGAAAGTTAAGGAAATGTCTGCATCTTTTGCATACTCAATGAAAGAAGCAGCGCCGCCGACTTCGATGCCCTCTACAAAATCCTCTTTGTCTAAACTCATGACATCCATTGTCATTTGGCAGGCGATGAGTTTGACATCCATCTCTTGAGCGATGCCGACCAACTCTTCAATGGAAGGCACATTCGCTTTTTCAAAACCTTCTTGGAAATGTTCTTTTCCTTCAGGTAAAGGCAGGTTTTTGTGCCCTTCGTTATGAATCAAGTTCAACCCCTCAAATGTGAAGAAAATGCCTACCTCTGCATCAGAAGCTGCTGCCGCTGAGGCGATATTAAAAACTTTATAAGCATCAAATAGACTTCCATTTGCCGCAATGATGGCCACTTTTGTATTCGCCACTGGAACTCCTCCTTGAAAATGATTGACTTCACTTCATAGTCTTATCTTCCATGGTCTTCTTATGATGATTTCCCGGGTGTAAGGGAAAGGTGCGTATTTGAAGACAGGTGGATTCTATTTCGTCCCGCTATAATCGTTTACCTTTAGGAGTGGATATCCTTTTTACAGAAGTACCAATCCACACATTCATAATTCGGATCATCGATACGTGCTTTTGCATCCTCTGTCGTTTTTGGAGGAGAAGCCACGACTCGATCTCCTTCCTTCCAATCGGCAGGAGTGGATACGCCATGTTCATCCGTCGTTTTCAGTGCTTCCACAAGACGGAGGATTTCACCCATGTTGCGACCGGTAGTGAGTGGATAATAGATCACAGATCGGACGGTCCCTTTATCATCAATGACGAAGACGGCTCTTGAGGTCTCTGTTCCATTGCTTTCCGGCATGATCATTCCGAACTTTGTAGCGACTCGTTTATCTAGATCAGCAATGACCGGAAATTCAATGGTCGTATTGAAGTTTTCTTCAATATTTCGAATCCAGGCAATGTGGGATGTGACACTGTCGACACTTAATCCGATCAATTCTGTGTCCCGTTCACGTAATTGATCATAGATCCCTTGAAAAGCCACAAATTCAGTCGTACACACAGGTGTGAAATCGGAAGGGTGGGAGAAAAGAATGAACCATTTTCCTTCGTAGTCGTTTAACGAAATTTCCCCGTGTGTGGTTTGCGCCGTGAAATCGGGTGCTTTTTCACCAATTCTAGGTAAGCTGTACGTTTGTTCCTGTACCTGATTTTCTTGTTCCATACGATCACTCCTCTAAATTGGTTGTTCGAAATTTCAAATCAAAATGAAAGGCGACATTAGGGATTTTTAAACATGACCGAACTCAAACTATTGTTTATCTACGTTTACAGTTGTTCCATAACCGGTTTCTTTCATACCTAAACGGGTATGTTGCGAATGAATATGTAAAACTCTGTCAAGGCAAGGTGTTGTGGGATGTATTTTAGAACTTTATGACCACTGGGTAATCCAGGCTTTTCCCATCGTTCACTGGCATTTCCATTTGCTTCATAGAAGGAGGAAGGGATTGCTTTTTTATAGTAAGATAGATGGTAACGACTACATTGGATTGAAAATAAGGGAGGAAGAGTCATGTCAAAGGAAACGGGGACAAGCAATAAAGGGGAGCTTTTAGTAGAAGAGAAGCAGGAATTACTTCAAGGGTTGAAAGCACGCTTTGAAAAGAATAGCCACCGGCATGAGGAGCTGGATTGGGCCAAAGTTCAGGCCAAATTGGAAGCACACCCGGAAAAACTCTGGTCACTGAATGAAATGGAAAGAACCGGTGGCGAACCGGATGTCGTTGGATACAGCAAAGAGAAGGACGCCTACATCTTTTATGATTGTTCAAAAGAAAGTCCTAAAGGCCGGAGAAGTGTGTGTTATGACCGCGCTGCCCTGGAATCCAGGAAGAAATATAAACCGGAAACCAGCGCAATGGATCTGGCCGCGTCGATGGGGATCGAAATGCTGACGGAAAAACAGTATCGTGCTCTGCAGGATCTCGGGGAATTTGATTTGAAGACATCCAGCTGGGTTCATACGCCTGAGAAGATTAGAGAACTTGGCGGGGCGCTTTTTTGCGATCGTCGCTTTGATCACGTCTTTTTGTATCATAACGGGGCAGAGTCCTATTATAAGGCCAGAGGGTTCCGGGGTTCGCTCTACGTCTGATGTCTCACACAAAAAAAGCCTGTACCTCCTGTGATATTCAGGATGAACAGGCTTTTTTATGATGGTGCGAAATTATTGGAACATCTCTTCCGGAAGCTGCTTGCTTGCATCGGGAACTTCATTTGGTTCTGTGTTGATCACATCAGAAGAATACACTTTTACAATCATCTGTCCGCCGTACACCTTTGACCGGATCAACAGGGGCTGATTGTATGGATTTTTAAATGTGAAATCAGGACCGTACCAGCTCACTGTCGCATCACGGCCTTCGGGAACATAAGGCACACGCTTGCTGTGAGAATAGCGTTCCAGGATCTTAACCCCCGCTTTGTCGACAGAATTAAACAGGGTGGAAGATAACTGGCATATACCCCCGCCGATACCTTCCGACACTTCTCCTTTGACAATGACTGGAGCCTTCTTATATCCCTTTTCCACTGTTCTTTTTCCAACCACTTTATTGAAAGAAAAAACCTCGCCGGGGAAAACGACATGGCTGTCCAGGGCTTCAGCAGCCAACCGGATATTGTGGGAGCGCTCTTCATTGTTTTTATTGAAATAGGTCACATATTGGCCGATCTGTTTCGTCCGGATCGTTGCGAGCAGTTCACTATCGACTCTAGGGTGAGCCGGAATCGTAGGCACGTCGATTGTAGATGTTCCGGTGCTGTGCAGATAACGGTAAAACTCTTCGGTGAATGTTTGGTGATCGACTTTAGCTCCCGGCTTACCAGGGATGATTTCTTCCGCTTTTCCGATCTTTGCAGAAACGGGTTCCCGGTTGATCTCCTTCTCCAATTGTTTTAACAGGTCCGCTGTTTTCGTTTTATCAACAAAAGGCTTTCCGAACACCTCATCCGCGAAGTCTTCCCGGTTCACGGTCAATAATTTTTCCCCGTCATGAGTAATGGATAAATGCTGTTCCTGAATGAACGGGGCAGCAATTAGCAAACATAATGAAAGTATGGCAATTTTCATCCCTGACTCCTCCTGAAGTTAGTATGAGTCGGTGGTTTAGGATTCATGTGTGTGACTTTCTGTAAGTGTTGGAGTAGCTGAGAGCGATCATGAAAAAAAGATCCTTTGACATCTTCCTGACTTATTTCTTCTATACGATAAACGGGTACCATCAAAAATGACACCCAGAGGAGGGCATGAAATTGAAAAACGTTTTATCTAAAAAAGCTTTAACAGGTGCGATTGCTTTGGCTATTGCTATACCTGGGATCTCTTATGCCTCAAGTACTTCGGACGCAGAAGTGGAGGTAAACGTGAACAAGGAAGTGGTCGAAAGCGGTGAAACCGAAATCCGCAGTCTTCTGCAGTCCTTTAAAAACGGGGAACTGACGGAAGATGAGGTGGTTGAGAAACTGAGGGAGCAGAAACGGTTCTTTTTCCACAAAGGCAACCATCACTTTGAAGAGATCGATGAAGAAACAAAGCAAAAACTTGAAGCGATCAAAGATCAGATGGAAGCTGGTGAGCTGACGAAAGAAGAGGCAAGGGAGCAAATCGAAGAACTGGGAATTAAACGCCCTCATCCGAAAGGGTTCAAAAAACCAATGCTGGACAACCTGACAGAGGAACAAAGAACGGCTTTAGAAGACATCCATGAAAAAGTGAAGAGCGGAGAACTGACGAAAGAAGAGGCGAGAGCAGAAATGGAAGCGCTCGGTTTGGATTTCTTCCATAGGGACCGCCCTCAGGAATCTACAGAAGAAGAGACAGCGGAGGACACGGATTCTTCCGTGTAACGTCGTGCATAAGAAAGGAAGGCTTTTTCAATAGAAGAAGTCTTCTTTTTCTTTTAGTCCGGCAAACCTTTATAATGAAAGCCAAAGGAGTTCATGACGATGAGTAAAGTATTAATTGTGGAAGATGAACCGACGATCTCCCGTGTTCTTACCGCCTATTTAACGAAAAACGGACTTCAAGTCGAACAGGTTTTCACAGGAAGGGATGCCCTCGATGTGTTTTTCCGGAGTCGGCCGGATCTTGTGCTTCTGGATGTGATGCTTCCTGATGTGGATGGATGGTCCATTTTGTCAGATATACGGAAAAAGAGCTCGTGCCCGGTTATTATGCTGACGGCTCTCGGTGAAATCGATCATCGATTGAAAGGATTTGAGGGCGGTGCGGATGATTACATATCAAAGCCCTTTATCGGGGAGGAAGTCGTCGCCCGTGTCAAAGCCGTGCTGCGCCGTCCGATTCCGACAATAGAGGATCACATCCTGCAGTATGGATCGCTTCGTATTGATCCAGTTGGCCACACCATCCTGCATGAGGGGGAGGAAGTGGAATTGTCTCCGAAGGACTGTTCTCTTTTTTTGTTCCTCGTCCAACATCCGAACCAGACGTTTTCCAGGGACCAGCTGCTCGATCACGTCTGGGGATTTGATTACGATGGCAGTGACCGGGCGGTCGATTTATCGATTAAAAGGATCCGCAAAGCGCTCCGCCTTTCCAAAGACGATCCTTATGCGATCAAAACTCTACGTGGATTGGGGTATCAGTGGCGTGTTCAAACAAAAGAAACGTAAAAACATCTTCTATTACTGGTCACGAAGATATTTGACCACCCTCCTCGTGGGTCTCGTGATTATTGCCGTACTTTCTGTCGTATGGATTCGTCAGACGACGGTGGACAACCGTCTGAACTTGATGCATATCGTCGCCCAGGAGATCGCGGGCCGCGTCGTGAGCACGAACGGCCGGATCTTAGCCGGACCTCTTTTTGAAGACATTCTTAGGAAGAGGTCAGAAGAACTGCAGGTGGCCGAACCGCCTACAGGAATCGTTGTGTCAGCAGAAGGTGAAATCCTTATTACCAACAACAGGGGAGGAACCTTTAAAAACCGAGGGGACTATCTGGCCGAATCCCTTTATAAAACAAATGAATCCACCATAACGTTGGAAGGAAACGAAAAGGCCTACGTGGTGAGTGAACCGATCAAAAGTGATTCAGAAACATTGGGGTATATTGTCCTCGTGAACGAAAAATCGGTTCTCGAAAGCATCAACCAGGAATACCGCCTGCTCGCAGCCATGCTTGGCGGGGTGGGTCTGCTTGGCTGGGTGGTGATCTACTATATGACGAAGAAGGTATCCAAACCACTAAAGGATACGGCAAAGGCAGCCAAACAAGTGAGTGAAGGGAATTATGACATCCATCTTACGGACGTTCCTAAAGAGAGGGAGCTCGCTGAATTGATGGGCTCGTTCTCTGAAATGGCGGATAAATTGAAGCGCCTTGAGGACATGCGAAATGAACTGCTCGCTGGTGTGACCCATGATTTGAAAACACCCGTCACATCGATGAGTGGGTTGATTCAGGCAGTGAAGGACGAGATTGTGGATGGGGAGGAAGCGAAAGAATACCTGGATCTCTCTTTAAAAGAAATGGAACGCCTGCAAACGATGATCCAGGACCTGTTAAGCTTCAATACTTACGTATCCGGCTCGTTCCCCATCCATAAAAAACATCAGGACCTTCACCTCATCCTCCGGGACTTTGAAAAACAATGGCGTTCGAATCCAACGCATACCCCTTTAAGAATGGAAGGACCGGCAGAAGCTTTGAAAATGAACGTCGATGACCACCGAGTAAAGCAAATTCTGTTAAACGTTGTCCAGAATGCCGATCACGCCGTCAAGGACAACGATGGCATCATCACTATGACAGTCCATCATTCCAACGATTATGTCGACATCGACGTGTCGGATACCGGTGGTGGAATCCCGAGTGAAGAACAGACGCTTATTTTTGAACGTTTCTATAGAGGCGAAGCGAAGAAACTGAAGGAAAGGGGACTGGGGCTTGGTCTCCCACTCAGCCGCATGCTAGCCCGTGCCCTTGGCGGAGACCTTTTTCTACGTCAATCTTCCCCGAGCGGGACAACGTTTACGTTGAGATTGCCGAAAGAGTGAATGCTGGTGTTCAAAATAAAAAAAGCGGTTCAAGGAGGTACGATCGATGAGTCATCGAACATGTGACAGAGGTCATAAGTACGAGAAGACAAGTGACTGCCCGATCTGTCCGATCTGTGAGCAAGAGCGGAAGCCTGAGAACGGGTTTCTTTCGACACTCGCCTCTCCGGCAGGAAGAGCATTGGAGAATCACGGAGTAGACTCTCTGAAGGTTTTATCTACTTACAGGGAAGAGGAAATTTTGAAACTTCATGGCCTTGGAAAAAGTTCGATTCCGAAACTCCGCTCAGCCTTGAGTGAAAAAGGATTATCGTTTAAGGATTAACCCCAGGGACTATTTACTGAAGAAGAGGAAATGAATTTTTGATCTGCGAAGTGAAACGATTTTGGGCTGGCATCGTATAGACAGACAGGAGCCGGTCATATGGTTTGGCTGCATCAATCGTCAGGGAGGGATGATCATGAGTGAAGAGCTATTGAATAAAGTTAGACGCATCCTTCTTTACATCGCGTTTCTGCTGGCTGCATTCATCTTATCCTATGGTCTCGCTTATCCACTCGGTTATGCTCCGCTCGGTTATGAAGTGGTGGAAAAACAGGAGAATGCGGTCGTGGTACAGTCTTTGAATGCTTGGGGTTTCAAAGAAGAGAGGATCACCTATCAACCACCTGAAGGGGATGAATGGAGAGCGGAAGCACTGATTGATCGTATCAAAGGTCAAGCTATGGAGTACCATCTTTTTTTCACTTCCATCATGGTGGCCATCTTCTGGGTGGGATTGGATGTCCTTAAAGGGGTACCCTTGAAGAAAGTGCTTGTCCTCAGTTGTTTTTACGTTTTTGTCTCTGGACTATCCCTTATCCGTCATTTGGGGGATATCAAGGAAATTTTAGATGGTTCCTTTTATTAGTCATCGCCATTATTCACCCGTTTTAGGGAGTACCCATTAGATTGAAACCTTTAAAGCTCTCGAACGTATAGAAGTCAACAAGACTTTCAAGGAGGGAGATCCTATGGGTTTTGGTTCATGGTTCATTTTGTTCTTTGTAGTCTTCATGGCTGTCGGTGGATTTAAGAAGCTGAAAAAATAAGCCATGCAACATCCTGTTTTCTTTTCTGTCACGGGTTGGGTTTTTAATGACTTCATTACTCTCTTCAAAGAGGCTTTTCTGAAAAATGGAAGCCTCTTTATTTATTTCTCGATCCTTTTCCAATGATCAGTAACATTTAAGATTCATTGAAGAATGTAAAAAAGGGGAGGAGAACGGAGGTGTTTTTCTTGATCAACGACCGCTTGCGTAAAACAGCGCTTATCGTCCTGCCGCTCGCAGCAGCTGCGTTACTGATCGCAGTGGGTTTGTCAGGGATCTATTTCAAGGATGATGTGGAAATAGGGAATGTCATCGTACTCATAGGCATGATCGGAGCAGCTGTTTTCGTCTTCCTGTCACTCCTCTTCAAAAAAAGAGGTAAGCTCGTGATAGGTTTGGTGCTGGCTGTTTTTCTTGCGACTCCTGTATTGTTTTATTTAATAAACAAACCTACAACGACCACATTCGGTGAAGCACTGCCGGAGCCTATCAGCTCGGGCCAAGTGGTCACTGAAATTAAAATTTATCGTGAGATGGGGAAACCATTCAAGTCTGTGACGTTGAAAAAAACGGAAGAGAAGAACAGAATCCTCCAGATCCCCTCGGATATGACGCTTGTGACTTCTGATGAAGGCTTATCTACGCACCTTTATTCGATCTGGCTGGAAGGGGACTCTTACGGAGACGAGATTCAGATCATTGTCGGAAAGGGTGCCGTCCGTATTTTGGGACGTATGGATGGAGAGGATGTGGGCGGTGAATATAAAATTGAAGGAGAGAACATGCTTTTACAAGTGATCGAGAATGGTGAGTTTACATGGGAGGAAGGGTGAAAGTTGTGCTGACTGATTTAAGAACGCTCCACCTCAGGGTGGGGCGTTACGTCTGCTAGTCTTGATATTCCTTCAGTGCTTCCCGAATGGCTCCTACATAAGCATGAAACGCACCGGTCTCATTAGAAGGATCTTTCCTTGAGGAGTAACTGATGTCGCCGTTCTTATAAAAGGCTTTCCTCTGCCCGCGTGTGATCTCAAGCTGCACACCTTTTCCTGTCTTCGTTCTGTTGACGTAGTTGTCAGGGTCGTCCCCGTCCAGGTGTTCCGGAGCATCTTCGACGGTGAATCCCTTTTCTTCTAAATGCCGCTCCACGATTTTCATCAACTCTTTATCCCGGCCGCCAATCAGTGTTTTTCGCTCCTCTCCGCCTGCCCCGTGAATGGAAAGGTGGTGATCGGCCTTTGCCACCATTTCAAGCGCCTTGGGCTCATTGAAATTTGTAGAGGTGATATGTAAGTTTTTGAAATTATCAGAGGCTAACCTTCCTTTGAAGGCGTAATAAGGATAGGAGTCACCTGCAACCGCCTCAGCTAAGGACGAGCTCGTTTCTTCGATACCGCCACCATGTATTGCGCTGATCAGCCACTTTGGATGACCTTTTGTACTTGTGGCAATGACCCAGTCTTCCCCTTCTTTATAGACCTCCGTCAGCTCTTCAAATGAACAAAACCGATCCCCGGAACAGTCGTCTTCTACTTGCTGCGATCCTTTCTCTTTTCCTTCATATAAAAACCACAGCAACGCTGCCAGCGCAGCGGCGATGGTCAATGTGAGTTTTATTTTCATTTCGGCACCTCTTTCTTCTATTTGTACTTTATCAATGATTGGTTGCAATGAATACGGAAATGCTTTGAAATTTTATTAGAATGAAAAAAAAAGCTGCCAACCGGAGGCAGCTTTTCCTTACGTATGGGGAAGAGGTATCCTCATTGAAAATAATCTCCTGGATTGTTGATAAAAGCGGCTAAATCAATCCCTCCTGCTGTGAGGAGTAAAAGAGCGATTCCAATGAAAATGAGTCGAATGACTTTGTGGCTTGTTTTTTCATTTCTGAAATTTTTAATTCCTTGTAAGGGGAAAAATAAAACGCATAATCCGAACAGAATCGAGAACATAAACATGGCAAACACCTCCAGGTTGTCTTTACTCCTTACCTTATGTACGAATAACTACCGTTTCCGTTTCATCTCCTGCAGCTCTTTTCTGGATGAAGCTTACCGAAGAGGGAACCAATAGAAGGGAAGTGAATCCCCATTTTCAATGAAAGGTGAGAAACCTACATATGCGAACAATACCGAAGACGAAAGCCGCCATTTCCCTCCTTGGTGTGATCCTGATCTTCACAGCCGCGCTTTTGATACATAAGGAAGGGGAGGCAAGAAACGATGAGTCGCTCCAGGAAAAAGTGGAACGGGTGTTAACCGACGAGCGATTGGCAGGGGCTATTGCGGGCATCAGCATCCGTCATGCCGACACGGGAGCCATCCTTTTTGAAAAAAATGCGGACCTTCGATTGATCCCTGCCTCTAATACGAAGCTCTTCACTGGTGCTGCAGCCCTGGAAACACTTGGGCCTCGGTACACGTTTGCAACGGAACTTTGGACAGATGGAGAGTCGAAGCGGGGGATATTGGACGGGAACCTTTATTTGAAGGGAAAAGGGGATCCCACATTAAGAACAGAAGACCTGGATGCTATGGCGCGGGCTTTGAAGAAAGCGGGTGTCCGTAAAATTACAGGCCGTCTGATCGCAGATGATTCGTGGTATGATGATGTGCGTTTATCGGACGGGATCCAATGGACGGATGAGACGGAGTACTATGCAGCCCAGATTTCCGCCCTCACATTGTCGCCGGATAAGGATTATGATGCGGGCACAGTTATCGTGAAGACCATACCTGCTGATGTAAAAGGGGCTCAAGCACATATCGAAATTTTTCCGGACAATGAGTATGTGCAGATCATCAATCAAACCGTGACATCTTCACCGGAAAAAGGGACAGAGCTTGAGGTCGAACGAAGGCATGGAACAAACGAGATTAATGTGAAAGGAGAAATAGCATTGGACGACCCTTTCTCCCATTCCTGGGTCGCTGTGTCGGAACCGTCTGGACTTGTCATGGAACTTTTTCAGAGGTCTCTTCAAAAATACAAGATTACCATGAAAGCTGATAAGGCAGGTTCAGGGGTCACGCCTGAAGAGGCGACACTCTTAGTTACTAGGAATTCGATGGCGCTTGAAGAGTTGTTTTTTCCTTTTATGAAACTGAGCAACAACGGCCATGCGGAAGTGCTCGTGAAGGAAATGGGGAGGGTTGTTCATGGGGAAGGAAGCTGGGCGAAAGGTCTTTCAGTGGTAGAAGAGGTACTGGCCGAGATGGGAGTCGATGTGGAGACGATGCGATTGAAGGATGGATCTGGACTGTCGCGGTCCAACTTAATCCCTGCGCATGAAATCTCTGAGCTGCTTTTTCAAGTACAGGATGAGGAATGGTTTCCGGTGTTGTTTCAATCCCTGCCCATGGCAGGGAACCCGGAACGGTTTGCAGGAGGGACATTACGGTCACGGATGATCGATACGCACGCAGAGGGAAAGGTGCAGGCGAAAACAGGAACGCTCTCAGAAGTCTCTTCCCTGTCCGGCTATGTTACAACAGCTGACGGTAACCCGTTGATTTTTGCCTTTGTTTTCAACAACGTTCTGTCTGATGAGGTGAAGGAGATTGAAGATCAACTGGCGATCCTGTTGTCTGAGCATACGTTCCGAAAAAACTAGCAGCAATCGTGGCGGTTTTATGGGTAACGTATAGTCATTAAGGGTAAAACTAACGATAGGTTTTGATTTCAGGGAGGGTTTTTCATGCACGGATTTCATGATGTTTTCATTCAAATTCTACTGTTACTCGCCATTTCTGTCACGGTGATCGCCATCGCCAAACTCTTGAAGGAACCAGACTCCATAGCCCTGGTTCTGGTGGGGCTTGTCCTCGGACTGACTCAGCTCCCGTTCATTGAGGAAGCGGAGCGTTATATCACACAATCGGAAGTGTTCCAGGCAACGGTCATCTCCCTTTTCCTTCCGATCCTGCTTGGGGATGCGACGTTGAAGCTTCCTTTTCATCATCTATTTTCACAAAAGAAAACGGTCATGGGACTGGCCTTTTTGGGAACGTTCATATCCTCGCTCACCATCGGGGCAGCGGCTTATTTCTTATTGGACCTGCCGCTTGCTGTCGCGTTTACCTTCGCTGCGCTCATGAGTGCGACCGATCCGATCAGTGTGCTTTCCATTTTCAAGTCTCTCGGGGTGAAACAAAAAATGTCGACGATTATGGAAGGGGAGTCATTGTTCAATGACGGGATTGCCGTCGTGCTCTTCAAAATCGCCAGCATCTACTTGCTTACTTACATTGAAATGGGCTGGGCCGGACTTGGCAGCGGAGTGTTCATGTTCTTGAAATTTGCGGTCGGTGGCGCCCTGATCGGCCTGATCTTAGGCTATGTGTTTTCTCAAGTCATCCGGTTCTATGATGATTATCCGCTGGAAGTTGCCTTCAGTGCTCTGCTGTTTTTCGGAAGCTACTTCATTGCTGAACACTTCCATACGTCCGGCGTTATCGCGGTTGTCGTCGGCGGTTTCGTCTTCGGGGATTACGGAGCGAAGATAGGAATGTCAGAGGAAACGAAGACGAACCTCAATACGTTCTGGGATAGTGTCACCCTGCTTGCTAATGCCTTGATCTTCCTGATGGTCGGTTTGGAAATAAGGAATATCGATCTTGCTGGCAATTGGGGATATATCGTCGGGGCGATCGCTATTGTACTTGTTGGACGTACCATCGCGGTTTATATCGGAACAGGCTGGATAAAAGAACTCTCTTCCAAAGAAAGAATTCTCATCAACTGGGGTGGTTTAAGAGGAAGTCTCTCTATTGCTCTCGCCTTAAGCCTGCCCATGGATTTTGACGGACGCGAACAAGTGCTGCTGCTCACCTTCTCCGTCGTCCTCTTCTCATTAATTGTCCAAGGACTCACCCTAAAGCCAGTCATAAAAAAACTCGGACTGGCTTAACTTCCATATTATGGTGTACCAGGTCATACAGATAATGGAAAAAAGCCTCCTTCATGAAGGAGGCTTTTTTTACATGTATTCTTTGATTTTCGCTATGGCTTCTGACAAATCTTCGTGCACGACATAGTCGAAAAGGTGATCCTTATCTGTCGGTTCGTTGTTGATGAGAACGGTCGTCGTGTTTTCTTGTTCATAGGCAAGATACGGCAGAAGGTTGAAAGGAGTCACAAAAAGCGACGTCCCCATCACGAGAAGGAGGTCGGCTTTTTCAATGATCGACTCGGCTTCATCATGAGCGGTGATCAAGTCACCGAACAGCAGGACATCCGGTTTCAAAACAGATCCGCAGTCCTCACAAACCGGTACAGCTACTCTCATGACCTCATCCAAAGCATAGGACCTGCCGCAGTTTGGACAGCTGGAGCGGTTCAATGTACCGTGATATTCAAGAACATGGGAACTGCCGGCAAGCGAATGAAGCCCGTCGACATTCTGTGTAATGACCGAAACGTCCCGATCCTCGCTTTCCAACTCCTTAATAAATTCATGGACAGGATTCGGCCGATAGTTTTTCAAAAGTTTCATTCGGAAAATCGCCTTATACTTCTTCCAGAAATCCTCAGGATCATGGAAAAAGTAGTCGGTGGACATGTAATACTCGCGATCATGATCTTCTGTCCATAATCCCTCGCTTGAGCGGAAATCAGGAATTCCGCTCGCGGTCGACACACCGGCACCGGTCAAGACGGCCATCCGTTCAGCACTTTTTATATGGAGAGCAATCGTTTCATACATAGACACAAACTCCTCTTACTGCTTGTTAAAACCTTTCTTTTTCACGATACTGGTGACGTCCATCCGCATCGGTTTAGTGAAACGGCGGAGCATTTGATCCGTCCATGAATCGTTCCTCGTATTCGTTTGACGTGACTGGTAATAAGCAGCGATCTTCTCGTCAAACACTCCGAGTTCATCTTTGTGATGGCGGTTGTATTCATTTTCAAAATATACCGCTTCTTTCGGAAGTCGTGGCTTTTGATCTGGCTGGTGATCGGGTTCGCCGAGGACCATGCCGAAGAGTGGAAGCACATGTTTCGGTAATCCGAGTATTTCATCGACTTTATCGAGCTGGTTGCGAATGCTTCCGATATAGCAGATGCCGAGCCCCATCGATTCGGCAGCAACCGCCGCATTCTGGGCAGCAAGGGCAGCGTCAATGGCAGAAACGAGAAAATGTTCACTGTTTTCAAGGTTGGCGAGCATCTCCTCATACTGCTCTGAAGAGGCGTGAAGGGTATGGCGATAAAGGTCAGCACAGAATATCATCAGGTGGCCGTTATCTTTCACATAGCCTTGACCGGTGATTTCGGCAAGCTGTGCTTTTTTCTTTTCATCCGTCACCCCGATGATCGTATAAGCCATCATGTAACTGGATGTAGATGCTTGCTGGGCCGCAGATAAAATGGTGCTCAGCTGCTCGTCAGTGATAGGGGTGTTTTTGAACTTCCTTATCGAACGGTGGTTCAAAAGTGTTTCAATGGTCTCATTCATAATCGTTTCCTCCTATTTATAGATCCATTGCGTCCGAACCGGATCATGGGTATCGGCACCTGCCGCTGGATCGTCACTGGTAATTTGTAATCGTTCTTCATCCATAAAAGTAACAGAATGGATAGCGTATTGATACTGATTCGGCTTTGGTAGGAGGTGATCTTCCCCGGGTTCGAGATCCACCGGTTCGAGCGTGCCAATGTCCATGACAACCAGCTGATGCAGTGCTTCTTCTTCATACGTGCGTTCAAAAAGGAAGGCGGCATACTGCTGGTCAGGAGAAACGTGAGTGGAAACCAGTTTACTCAAATCGCTGATTAAAAACGAGTGCTGCTGTTCGAAGTCAATCATCAAATGCGAGCAACGCTCCTCATGACAGGCAAACTCCACCAAGTACTGATCCTCGTTTATTTTAGAAAAAGGAAGATGGCGTAATTGCTCTTCCGGGCGGTCAAAATTATGTACATACTGCGCTAGAATGGGGTAGTCTTTAGTTGTAAATGGATAAGAAGCACCATCGAGGGTGAGCTGCATGTTATCTCCATTGTCTTCGGCCAATTCTTCTTCGGTAAGGGGATCGTCCCCCTCAAGCGGATTTATACTCAACGTCTCTTGTGCATCTGCATTCGAGCTGCATCCGGTCAATAAAAGAAGGAACAAGCCGATCCACCACACATTTTTCTTCATCATAAACCATTCCCTCACTTAAAAAAGCTCTTTTCTAAAGGATACCACAACAAACAAAAATTCATGAGGGTGAAACTTTTACAAAGTTTATCTACTTTTTTAAAGGAATAAGGATTAAAAAACAAGAAATATATCGTTATAGAAAAAAGAGTGAGGTGGGGGTAATGGGAGAAATCTACAGCTTCAAAGCTTTTCAGTCAAAGAAGGAAAGAGAGAAGAAGAGCCAGGACCCGAGAACAACGGTAGCCATTTATCGTAGTGTTGTTTATTATGTACATTTGTATAGCGATGAAACCGATCAACATCCGCTGGAGCACTTAACGACCAATATCGATCTTGCCGACATTTTCAAAAATGACCGTGACAAATTTTTGGAAGCGTTCGCTGCCCTTATTCAACATTGGGAGCTCCCTCCGAACAGCCATCAGGAACTGCCTGAATATCAAGAGTTATCCCAATTTCCGACGCTTGGAGATCTTTGTATATATATAGAAAAAAAGGTGAAAGACCTATAAGACGATGATTTCTCATGTCTCATAGCCTTTCACCTTTTTCATGTTGACGATTCCTACATAAAATTGTGTCAGCCCAATCCCGAACAAAAGCGGCCCGACATTTGTCGCAAGCATCGTACTAATCAGCGTCTGTACCATCCCAATAGCGATCAACATCATGTATTTTTCTGCTCTAAACGTTAAGTATGAACCGAACAATGTCCCGATACTGATGATCAAAAGGGCCGGCATCAACCAAGGATATAATTGAGTAAGCTCCATGGTATTCACCTCCTGAAATATATTCTGAAAATTATTATTATTGAAGATTCTATCACGTTTTGAAATCTTGTTTCAACCGTGAAAACCGTCTAGTTTTGGCGGTTTTCCGTAGTGACGTAAAAATAAAGATTCCCCGCTTGAAACAGTTTCAAACCTCTAAGTCTTTATTCCTAAAATTCTGTCAATAAAGGTTTTTATTCTTGAAGGCTCAGTTTCGAGACGATTGCGTGGTTCTGGGGGCTCCGGGAAAAGGTTCGTCTTGCTCCATCGTCCAGACACTAGCGTCATAAGTAAAACAGCAAAGGAATGAAAAACACATTCCGTTGCTGTTCTGCTTATGCCAGTCGTGTCTACCAGGACGATTCCGCATTTGAACACTTTCCATGGGGCGGGAGGTGAGCCTCCTCAGGCTACGCCTTCCGGGGTCTCACCTGTCCCACACGTCCTTTTAGTTATCCGGTTCCGGAGCCTAGCGGCTAGTGAGACTTCCCTCGCTTCTGTACGATAAGTCAACATCGAATCGCTTCGCTCTCCGTGTTTCCTTGATCTCCGCCAGCTCAGTCCAGTCCATACGCCGCTGACCAAGGCGCCTCCACACTAAATGATAGGAGTCTCACCGTTTCCCTCCGCCCCCTTGCCATGGGAGGTTATCGAAACTACTTCTGAAAAATCGGCTCGTATGATATAGGAAAGGGGATGATTAGAACACTTCCACAGTATGTAAAAACTTGATCCAGAACGCATTGTACCTTTAACAGTTGGATAGTGGGAGCTTCTAACTTCGTACAGGGGGTTCGTTTTTCACTTACAATGAAAGGGGTGGTTGGGGAGCTTCGAGACTCCCGTGGGAGAAAGGAGATAGGTGAGATCCCGCAGGACGTAGTCCGAGGAAGCTCACCTACTCCCCCACAGGAATGCGAGTAGCTTCCCAGCCACCCTTGACGATCATCCCAAGCAACGAACCCCGAAAAATCTCGAAATCGAGTCTTTCACAATCCTGCCAGATCGTTTAACAAAGGGATGTGGTGGGATGGGTTTGGAAAAGTGATTATGGTGGGACTTTTGTATATAGTTAAGGTAAGGAACGACGACTGGAGGGATTGTAGTGAATGGGAAAATCGTTGTGGAACATTTAACAAAAACGTTCAAAAAAGGAAACGTACAAGCAGTGAAAGATGTCTCTTTTGAAGTAAAGGAAGGTGAATTTTTCGCTTTCTTAGGACCGAATGGAGCTGGTAAATCGACCACCGTTCAAATTCTGACGACGCTCATCAACGCGACGTCAGGGAAGGCGGAAGTCGCAGGCCACGACGTCATCCGGGAACCGGAAAAAGTCAGACGTTATATCGGTGTGGCATTGCAGGAAACAGGCGTGGATCCTGATCTGACAGGGAGAGAAATGGTTGAGCTTCAAGCGAATATTTTCGGGTTCCGGAAAGAAGAAGGGAAAAAGAGGGCGCAGGAGCTTTTGGAGATTGTGCAGCTGACGGAAGCGTCGGAACGTAGGATCGGCAATTATTCGGGTGGGATGCGCAGGCGTCTTGATCTTGCTCTAACGCTCGTCAATGAACCGAAGATTCTTTTTCTCGATGAACCGACGACAGGACTTGATCCTTCAAACCGGATGGCGATTTGGGAGGAACTGCGACGGCTGAACGAAGAGGTGGGGACGACGATTTTTCTTACCACCCAGTACTTAGAGGAAGCCGATTCGCTTGCTCATCGCATCAGCATCATCAATGATGGGGAGATCGTTGCGACAGGCACACCGAAAGAGTTGAAGGCTCAAATCGGGAATGACCTGATCACACTTACATTGAAAGATGAAAACCAGCAATCCGAAGCAGTGGCGTACTTACGAGGGCAAATGGCGGATGTTGACGTCATCAGCCGCCAGAATAAGGTTCTCATTTACGTGGAAGAAGGGACGAAACAATTGCTTGAAGTTGTCCGTTTGTTTGATCAGCAAGGCTATGAAATTGAGGATATCCAACTTTCATCTCCAACCTTGGATGATATTTTCTTAAAAATTACGAGTGAGCAAAAGGAAGGAGTGAGAGCACATGGGGAATAACCTTTGGAAAGATACGTGGCTGATGACGGTAAGAAACATCAAAACGACGTTACGCAATCCATTTTCTTTTATCCCAAACTTGATCATATCGGCATTCTTCCTCCTTGTTTATGAAGGTGGTTTGAGCGGGATCTCCCAGCTCCCGACATTTGAAGGAGCGAACTACTTGGCGTTCATTCTGCCTGTATCGATTGTGTCTGCAGCTATTGGTGGAGCCGGCGGTGCCGGACAGAGCATAGTCAAAGACATAGAAAATGGTTTCTTCTCCCGTTTGTTGTTGACACCAGCTTCAAGACTGGCGATCGTCCTCGGACCGATCATTGCCGGAATGCTCCAGCTTGTCGTCCAAACGCTGCTCATCATAGGCATCGCCTTTTTGCTGGGCCTTGAAGTCGTCACCGGTTTTGGCGGCATTCTATTTGTGCTGCTTATTGCGGTCGGGTGGGGGCTTGCGTTTGCCGGGTATTCCGCTGGGGTTGCCCTCCGTACAGGAAACGCACAGGCAGCACAAGCAGGAACGTTCATCTTTTTCCCGCTTATTTTTCTTAGTACGACTTTTGTCCCGTATGAACTGATTGAAGCCCAGTGGCTGAAAGTCGCAGCGACGATCAACCCGACGACCTATATCTTTGAAAGTATGCGGACGGCACTCATCGATGGCTGGGTGTTTTGGGATTTGATGCAGGGCGTATTCGCGATCGTCATCGTGTGCACCATCACCATTACCTTTGCGGCCATTTCTGCAAAAAAAGCGGTTTCCCGCGGATAAATCTAATCACTGGTAATAAATTCTGATATAATAGAACTAATCAAAAAGTTAGGAGTGATGTTTTATGGCAAACGTAACGATTCTAATCAACTCAAATCAATCAAATCACGGAGGACATCACTCGTAACGTCCTCCAACATTTCAGGAGGAATCGAATGAAACGGAATGATTTTACAGAATTTTTCAAAGCACAAATGCACGAAGGGGACCACATCGGAAGGGTCACCCGTCTGACTCATGGCTTGTATACCGTCGTGGATGATGAGCAGGAGCGGAATGGAGAAGTATCCGGAAGGTTTCATCATACCGTTGAGGTAGACAAAGATTATCCAGCTGTCGGGGATTGGGTCGTATTTGAACCTTATGATGCAGGAACGCGCGCCAAAATCCACCGCGTCCTGGACCGGAAAACAGTCTTGTCGAGGAAAAAGGCGGGAGGAAGTCATCAAGAGCAGATCATAGCTGCGAACGTCGATACCGTTTTTATCGTCACCGCTTTGACGCAAGAATTCAATCCAAGAAGAATTGAACGGTATGTTCAACAAGTATATGAGAGCGGAGCGAGCCCGGCGGTTGTTTTAACAAAAAGGGACTTGTGCGACACGGTTGCTGATCATATCGCTGAAGTCGAAAGTGTTGCGCCTGGCGTTCCTGTCTATGCGGTCGATAGTTTGACAGGGGTTGGAATGGAAGGGCTTGTCACTGAATTACGAACGGGCGAAACCATTTCCCTTGTAGGTTCTTCAGGTGTTGGAAAATCGACGCTGATCAACCATTTGCTCGGTATGGAAAAACAAGCGACTCAAGGCGTGCGTGAAGAGGATCAGCGCGGGCGCCATACGACGACTCACAGGGAGCTGTTTGAACTGCCGAATGGTACTTATATCATCGATACACCCGGGATGCGCGAGTTGCAGCTTTGGGGTGGAGATGAAGATGGTGTCGACCAGACGTTCTCGGATATCGACCTCTTGAGCGCGTCTTGTAAATTCAGAGACTGCAAGCATGAACAAGAGCCGGGATGTGCGGTAATACAAGCGATTGAAGAAGGCGAGCTTGAAGCCGCACGCCTGAAAAGCTACAACAAGTTGAAACGGGAGCTGAAGCGGCTCGAGCTGAAAGATCGGTACGGGACGCACCGGACAAACCGGATGCTGCATGGACCGAACGCGGTCAAGTAGAAAAAAGAGGTGCCGGGTCCGGTGCCTCTTTTTTTGTAACTGCACCGTTGGATTATTAATGAAAAGGAAGATTTTATGCCGGATTGGTCTTATCATGTGTTGTTCAAACCTTGGCTGTCAAAAATCTCACCTGTGACTTCCAGGGAATTTATACATAAAAATATGAACCGGATCGCCTCTCTACCAGGAGGCAGCAATATCATTCAATTTCTTGGCAGAGAAGAGATTGCTGAGCGGCTTGCCACTTCTGTAGGAGGCGAACCTATACGAGGACCTGTTGGATTATCGGGAAAAATTGATCCGCGATTAACAGGCACGAAAGCATTCAGCAACTTAGGGGTCAGCATGATTGAAGTTGGTCCTGTGACACGGGAACCAGAGCGTGGAGGTTTCCCTGAACGAAAAGAGGGTCGTATTCGGCTTCCGGATCAAGGAGAATCCATCGGTTTGGAAGAAACGGTTCGGCGTCTGGAAAAGGCGGACGCAGATGTTCCTTTTCTCTTTCATTTGCAAGGATCACAGGGTGAAATAATGGAAATGGCAGAAGCATTAAAACCTTTCCGTGGGGTTTTTAGTATCACATACAAGGAGTGGGAGTCAAAGCTCGTTGAAGAACTGTCGGAATGGAAACCTGTTTTTTTAAGAATGCCTGTCAAAAGCGTTTCCGATATGGATCGTTTTGAAGGAGCTGCCGGTATTATTTTAGAAGAATCTGGAAGTGGTGGTGGCGTAGAAGATTATCAAGAGGCCTTAGAAAAGCTTCATGGCTATGAAGTGATTACAGTCGGAGGGGTGGAAGACCCCGAAGATGCGCTCGTCCTCCTATCCGCTGGAGCAAGCATGGTGTTTCTTTCTGCTGAATACGTCGATGCAGGTCCTGGCCTGCCGAAGCGGATTCATGAAGCTCTCCTGGATAAAACACCCGTGGTTTACGAAAAGGAGACCGGTTGGATGTGGTATTTCCTGTTCGGTCTGGCGATTTTTCTAGGTGGCATCCTTGCCTTGGTGTTCAGCTTGACCTCGGTCATCCTTCCTTATGATGAAGCGTTTCTCGGAATATCGAGACAAGAATTGCTTTTGTTCAACGAACGGATCCTCTGGTTTATGGCCCATGACCGAATGACTCTCGCCGGTACGATGATATCCGGTGGCCACCTTTACATGTGGCTTGCAAGATTTTCTGTATCTAAGGGAGAAAAATGGGCGAAACAGGCGATAGACTTTGCGGCGATTGCAGGCTTTTTAGGCATTCTCTTTTTCATCGGTTATGGCTATTTTGATTGGCTGCATTTGTTATTCTGGTTGATTCTCCTGCCGCTGTATGTGACGGGATGGATGAAATCACGAGGGCTGTCTGAAAAGCCAGCTTCCAAGAATCGAAGAAATGATCGCGCGTGGCTTCTCGGTGTCTACGGACAGTTTTGCTTCGTCGTCCTAGGATTCTCTTTTGTACTTGGAGGGATCATCATTTCCTGTATTGGGGTGACTGGGGTTTTTATTCCGACCGATATCGCATATCTGTGTATGCCTCCTGAATTGATTCAGAACTTCAACGAACGATTGATCCCCGTCATTGCCCACGACCGTGCCGGATTCGGGAGTGCTCTCTTCAGTGTGGGAGCTCTCGTCCTCATGAGCGCTTTATGGGGCTATCACCAGGGGAAACGCTGGTTTTGGTGGATGTTCCTGATCGGAGGGATTCCGGCCTTTTGCGCAGGGATTTTTGTACATATCATGATCGGGTATACGACATTCATCCACTTGCTGCCTGCCTACATCGCCCTGTTTTTTTACGTGGCAGGGTTGGTTCTGTCTTATCGTTATTTTATGGATAAATGAAGCGAAAGGTCATCCGATTTGAGGATGACCTTTCGCGCGCAGGGAGAGTGAGTCGCGCGCAGGGAGAGTGAGTCGCGCGCAGGGAGAGTGAGTCGCGCGCAGGGAGAGTGAGTCGCGCGCAGGGAGAGTGAGTCGCGCGCAGGGAGAGTGAGTCGCGCGCAGGGAGAGTGAGTCGCGCGCAGGGAGAGTGAGTCGCGCGCAGGGAGAGTGAGTCGCGCGCAGGGAGAGTGAGTCGCGCGCAGGGAGAGTGAGTCGCGCGCAGGGAGACAGGAACGCACACAAAAAAAGCAGCGCCCAAGACGGAGCGCTGCTTTTTCTATTTCTTACTTGTTCATATATTTGTCGATTTCCCACTTGCTTACTTGCAAGGAGTACTGAGTCCATTCATCTTCTTTGTCTTCAATATACGCATTGGCTGTGTGATCGCCAAGAGCTTTAAGAAGAACTTCGTCTTTTTTAAGAGCAGAAAGAGCTTCTTTCAGGTTTGTAGGAAGTGTTGGTACACTGTCGTCCTCAACTTCGTACAGGTTACGGCTTTCTGCTTCACCTGCATCATATCCGTTACGGATACCTTCAAGACCAGCTTGGATCAATACCGCAAGTGTCAGGTAAGGGTTCGCTGTCGGGTCCGGGTTACGGACTTCGAAACGAGTACCTTGACCACGTGTTGTTGGTACACGGACCATACAGCTACGGTTGGAGTGAGACCAAGCGATGCTTACAGGTGCTTCATAACCAGGAACGAGACGCTTATAAGAGTTCACGTTCGGGTTCGTGATCGCTGCGATCGCACGAGCGTGGTGAAGGATTCCTGCGATGAACTGTTTCATCGTTTTAGAAACGCCATCTTTCGCATCTTCATCATAGAAAGCACTGTCGCCATCTCTGAATAGGGAAAGGTGGGCGTGCATTCCGGAACCGTTCTCACCTGCGATCGGTTTAGGCATGAATGTCGCATGGTAATCGTGGTTCGTCGCGATATCTTTTACGACGTTTTTGAATGTTTGGATGTTATCAGCTGTTTTCAGCATGTTATCGAAACGGAAGTTGATTTCGTGCTGACCCATCGCAACTTCGTGGTGGGAAGCTTCCATTTCGAAACCGAATTTCTTAAGGGTACGTACGATGTCACGACGTACTTTGTCTCCTTTATCTTTAGGAGAAGCATCGAAATATCCACCGCGGTCATTCATTTCGCGGATTGGGTAACCATCTTTGTCCAATTTGAATAGGAAGAATTCTGGTTCTGGACCGACGTTTACGGTGTATCCCATATCTTCTGCTTCTTTCATTGCACGTTTTAGGATGTAACGAGGGTCTCCTTCGAATGGAGTGCCATCCGGCTTGTAGATATCACAAATGAAGCGCGCACTGCGGTCTTCATCGACCAAAGAAGGAAGTAGTAGGAATGTATCTAAGTCTGGAACGAGATACATGTCACTCTCTTGGATATCGGAAAAACCTGAAATGGAAGAACTGTCGAACATTGCTTCATTTGCTAGAACCATTTCTAGCTCTTCAGCTGGTAGTTCAACATTTTTCGTATCCCCATACATATCTGTGAATTCTAATAGTAGAAATTCAACGTTGTTTTCTTTTACTTCCTGAATAATTTGCTCTTTTGTGTAAGTCATACATTACCCTCTCTTTAACAATTTTATTATGAGATTTGTATCCGGAATAGTGCTGGATATGTACCTCACTTTTTCTTATGTAAGGAATTCTAACACATAGTGTAGACAAATCTCAAATGTCTTTTATTTAAATTCCCTTATTTTTTTCACCTAAACCTATGATTTAGTAAAATATTTCGTCCTCTTACATAAGGTAGATTATAAGTGGAATGGAGGGATGGTATGAATCGTAAAAAGCTTGTTCTTATGCAGTCTATGGCCATTTTTGGTTACTTGATTTTCATCTCTTTTGTAACAGTGAAAGTACAGGGGTCCGCCCTTGTGACAGAAAATTTTTATTTTTATATTATTTTCTCACAATTCGTGTATGTCCCTGTTGGAATTCTGCTCGCTATACCTGGGTTTCTTCGTCAATGGGAAGAGGAAGGTCAGTGGAAATGGAAGAAAAGGTATGGACTGTTCTTTCTTTTTCCTACTATATATATCATGCTGGTTCCCTATGTCATCCCTGTCGGTTCACTCTTTCCAAATCTACTGATTACCAACCCTTCCGTTAGTTCGGTGATTCAGGTTTTGTGCGGATACTTTTTGATCAAAGGGTTTGAAAAAGAATAGTTTCTTTTCCATATTAAGGGGAATGGTAGGAGAAGATGGACTATGGCTGCAATCTATTTTATAATCGAGACGGACAAGATATCCTACATACCCTTGATAAAGAAAGGAAGATTTTTGTGAGCAAAACATTGATTTTCGGGCACAAGAACCCGGATACGGATACGATTACTTCAGCGCTTGTGTATGCTGAATTGAAAAAAGCCCTTGGCGAAGAGGCGGAAGCGGTTCGTCTTGGAGAAGTAAACGGAGAAACTCAATTTGCATTGGATCAGTTCAATGTCGATGCGCCGCGTCTTGTTGAGCGTGTTTCCGATGAAGTGGAGCAGGTTATCCTTGTTGACCACAACGAGCGCCAGCAAAGTGCTGAGGATATTGATGAGGTGCAGGTGCTTGAGGTCATCGACCACCACCGTATCGCAAACTTTGAAACAAAAGGCCCCCTTTACTATCGTGCCGAGCCTGTCGGTTGTACAGCAACGATTTTGAACAAGCTGTATAAGGAAAAAGGACAGCAGGTTTCCAAGCCGATGGCAGGACTGATGTTGTCTGCCATCATTTCCGATTCTCTATTATTCAAATCCCCGACATGCACGGACGAAGATCGTAAAGCAGCTGAAGAACTTGCGGCGATTGCTGGTGTCGATGCTGAAGAATACGGCCTGAAGATGTTGAAAGCTGGTGCGGATATCAGTGACAAGACAGCAGAAGAGCTGATCTCCCTGGATGCGAAAGGCTTCAACATGGGCGATAAAAAAGTAGAAATCGCTCAAGTGAACACCGTCGATACAGACGATGTGCTTTCCCGTAAGAGTGAGCTTGAAGCAGCGATTGAGAAGAACGTTTCTGAAAAGGATTTGGACTTGTTCCTTCTTGTCGTGACAGACATTCTGGAAAGTGATTCAACAGTCGTTGCGGTCGGTAACGAAACAGAAGCGGTTGCGAAAGCCTTTGAAACGGAGCTTGATGGAAATCAGGCTGTCTTGAAAGGTGTCGTCTCCCGTAAGAAACAAATCGTACCTCCATTGAACACGTATTTCGGATAAGAAAAAAAGCGAACCCTCATCAAGAGGCGTTCGCTTTTTTTATATCATTCTTTTCCATATAAGCTTCCTTTAGTTGAAGACTCAGTTTCGAGATGTTCGTGTGATTCTAGGGGCTGCGGGAAAAGGTTCGCTTTCCATGGGGCGGGCGGTGAGCCTCCTCAGGCTACGCCTTCCGGGGTCTCACCTGTCCCACACGTCCCATAGGAGTCTCACCGTTTCCCTCCGCCCCTTTGCTATGGAAGATTCTCGAAACCACTTTTAAAAGGTCAGTTCGTATGATTGCGGGAAGTAGATGATAAGGTACGTAAAAGCTTGATCCTGAGCGTTATATCCCTCAAACATTGGGATAATGGAAGATTTTCCACCTTGCACAGGGCATACGTTTATCACTTCGAAGGATGTGGCGGGGAAGCTACTCGCTTTCCTGTGGGAGAGTGGCGAGCTTCCTCGGGCTAAAGCCCTGTGGGATTTCGCCTATCTCCTTTCTCCCCCTGGAGTCTCGTAGCTTCCCAACCATCCCCTTGGATATCGGTGAGAAACGACCCCTTTTTACCAAGTTGAATTGTCTTTCGCTATCTACGATTGTTACAAGCATAAAAGGCTATGTATCAAGCTTTCAGGGTTTAAATACCTCGGCATGATAGTTTTATACTTATAGTCCCTTCAAACTGAAAAGCTGATTATTCGTGAATTGGTTTTGAGACACTGATATAGCAAAGGGGCGGAGGTGAATGGCGAGACTCCTAACTTGAGTGTGCAGGCGCCTTGATCAGCGGCGTATGGACTGGACGGAGCTGGCGGAGATAAAGGAAACACGAAGAACAGAGTGATTCGATGTTGACTTATCGTACAGAAGCGAGGGAAGTCTCACTAGCCGCTAGGCGCCGGAACCGGATATTTAAGGAAAAAAGTGCAGGGTGAGACACCACAGGACGCAGTCCGAGGAGGCTAAAAAGAATAGAGGAAGTTCGATTAAGTTCGGCACGTCCTGTGCCAACATAGAACGACCCCACCTCGTGTGGGGCCCCGCGGAAAGCGAGCTATTCTCCGCAGCCCCCATCCACTCAACAGAAGTTTCGAAATTGAGTCTTCCACAAACCTGCCATTTAGTTTCATAACTACTATGGATCCTCTATCATAGAAACTGGTCATTAAATGAACGGATCGTTTCTGTCAGGGCCTCCATTTTTTCCTTGTCAGATACTGTGAAAGATTCTTTTTCTATAATGTATTTCACGTCGGTGTGGATCTGTTTTAAAGCGGTTGTGATTTCCTCGATTTTGTCTGATTCCTCGTTTTTGAAGGACTCCTTAGTAATCACTGACCGAAGTTTGAATAACTCATTCGAATAATCACGGAAGTATCCATTTTCCAATTCATTTGATCGTTCGGCAGCATTCAACAGCCTCTGATTTCCGGTCAATTGCTGAAGACTGCGGGTGAGCAATGTCTCTGCGTAGAACTTTGCTTTCTCATCTTTTTCGCTATGAAACGACTCAAAAGATAGGGTGACGTCTTCTATACGAAAAGGAAGTTCGGACACGGCGGATGTGGCGGCATCTCTTGTGAACGTGTCAATCTCAGAGGACCTGGTTGTATCGAACCAAAGATAAGCGAAAATGATGCTGGTTAATAAGAAGATTCCTGTGAAAATTTTGTACATGAGTAACGGCTCCTTTTTTGCTGTCCATCATTAACCGTATCGTATCATGGAACACGTTGGCATGTTTACTAAAAGAATTGAGTATTTCATGAACCTTTGAAATAATTGGTGAAAGGCGGGTTTACAAACGATGCGGCGTAATTTTCGGTAAGAGTGCAGGCACACCACTGTTTGGAAAGGCCTTTTCAGGAGGGGAAGCTCTGAATCTTGTGGAGGACTACAGGATTTGGTGCCACGACAAGCCTGAGAGCGAGAATGAAATCGTTCGAGTCACAAAGAAAGGCAGATTTCACATCCTCGCTATGGAAGACGGTGGAACTGTACTTGTTACTAACAGGAATATAAAGAAGACTAGTGGTGATATTTATACATGTGGTATAGGAAAGAAAAGCATCATTCAATAATCCCCTCAAAAAAAGTCCCTTGGTTTATGTTCCGTTCTAGAACGTAGGTTTTTCTGTTCACCAAATTGTCCATGTTTTACTCTGGTATTCCTACCATTGCTCTGATTAAATGAGAGGAGGAGTGAACCATCGCTCCTTTCCATTCGTAGTCTTTATAAAAGAGAAAAGGAGTAGGACCATGAAATATATCTCTATGTTTTGTTTACTTATTGTACTTGCACTGCCAATGACGGTAGGGGCACACACACATCTTGACAGCTCAGAACCTGAATCAGGAGGTGCGTTAACTTCTGAAAACCCAAATGTCACGCTGACCTTTGACTCAAAAGTCCAGGAGCCGACCGCCCTGACGGTTACAGGTGAAGATGGGCAGGAGTTCGAAATACAGAGCTATACCCATTCCCCTGAAAATGTCATTGAATTCAGCATTCCTGATGAAGTTGATGGTGGAGAGATTGAGGTCTTCTACAGCATCATTGGGGAAGACGGGCATGTGATGGAAAATCAGTTGCCTTTCACTTATACAGTGAATGAAGCGGCAGCTGAGGAGGATACCGAAACAGAGGATCCAGAAACCACTTCAGATGAAGATGAAAATACAAGCGGAGAAGCTGCTGAAAGTGAAGAAGTAGCAGGGTCGAACCAGGGGAATGAATCGATGGTCTGGATTGTACCGGTACTTGGATTCGGGATTTTGATTACGGCTGTTCTTGTATTTCTGGGGATCAGGAAAAAATCATGATTCATGCGTTAACGAATGGAGGCCTCTATGCTTGTCTCTCCATTCTGATTGGTGCAAGCCTCTTGTCCTTTTCTGATGAAAAGCTTGCTCAACGAAGAAAGATATGGACTGTTGTTACCCTACTGGTGCCAGTTTTCGCTCTATCTCCAATCATAGAGCTCTCAGTCACGCTTCAGGGGTATCGAGAAGGCAGCTTTTTCTCGAGTCTTATTCATGTGCTTACCCAGTTAAAGGGAGGACAGTCCTGGCTTCTTCTATTTTCCCTGTCTGTTCTTCTTGTGGTGTTGCTGAACACGGTAGAAAGGTCGAAAATCGTCTATTCATTCAGTCTATTATTCATCGTGGGGATGATTCTCACCCAAAGTTTGACAGGGCATTCTGCGAGCACAAATTCTTTTCAAGGGGCTCTCTTTCATACGATTCATTTTATCGCTGTAGGCGTATGGTCTGGAATATTGTTTGTTGTCAGCTATTTTTCTGATCGGGAGCACCATTGGGAATCTTTTGTGAGCTGGTTTACGAAGGTAGCTATCGGCTGCATCGTATGGGTCATCCTGACTGGAGTAGCTATGAGTTTATTATTATCAGAAAGCATCGTAGCTTCATGGATGCTCTCCTATGGTCAGGCGTTGGTAGTCAAACATCTTCTGTTTATCGTTCTCCTGCTGTTTGCCTTCGTCAATGGTTTTCTCATGAAGCGCTTAGTAGCGGAGGATCCAAATTTCTCACCGAGACGCTGGTGGAAAGCAGAAGGTCTTCTCATCGTTTTCATCTATACGATTACCGGATACATGACCGAACAGGAAACGCCGCATAAGATTGCACAAACACTGGAGCAACAGGAACCTTCTATCCTTTTCCGTCTATTCACAACGGTTGACGGGGTCGGTCCATTGACCCTTGCTCCGAATTTGATCAGTATCGCTTCTTTTGTCTTAGCCTTCATTTTTCTGCTGTTTACAGCAGTGATGATCAAGCGCAACTCGTTGGCAGGTACTTTTTTCGTCAGTGCCATGGTTGTATGGTGCTTGTACCTTGGTCTTATGAGTAGTGTATCATTGAGTTAGGCGGACACCTATGCGGGTGTCCGTTTTCTTATGAAATGAAACCATCAGGCTTGTTGAATCGTATTCACGCTTATTACTAAATTAAAGGGGATAAATAATGGATCTATCCATGAAAAGAAAGCTTGAAGTATTGAAGGAAGAAGAAATGCGCACCATTCTGTTTCATCAGTGGGCGATGTTCTCTTATGTTGAAGCGGGCAAGATATCAGAGAAAGAATGGCTACATCGGATAAAAGAAATGAATGAAAGAACAGAACGGGTGTGTGATGATCGTCTGACCCCGTTCCAAGCGGAGGAAGGGAGCGAAGTAGAGCATGTACATATCGTCTTTAGTGAATCTACAAAAGGTTCTTTGCAGCATGCTTTGAACCAAGAAGAGTCGAGGGAAGAAGTCATAGCTCTTTCTCCAATGTTTTCCATCGGGCCCATTCAGGATTTGGATAAAAAAGAAGGGATCGAAAAGCGGAAAGAATGGCTGTTCTATCATCTAGTCATAGATGATGAAGAGTGGATGCACATGGTAGAAGATTCCCTGAAGACCATTGAGAACTTGAGGTCCATTCCAGCCGGGGTGCCGGTTACAATCTGGACCAGTACCAATGCACACGAACAGACCGGGCTTTGTTTTGTGATGCATCTTTTGAATAAGAAACCGAACGAAATCGATGTGGTTCAAGTAACGGATGTTTTAGATTTTCCGCTTCACACAGGGGAACTCTCTCCCGGTCGTTTTGCGGTATTGTTGGAGCGTTCCTTTAGGTTCCCCGTGTCCGAACAGATCAAGAAATCCTATCGGGACGAATGGCAGGCTTTATCCCAGGAGAATGCGAATCTCCGAGTGTGGGAGGAAGGCATCCAATCCAAGACTGAAGACTATTTTGATGCGGTTCTCATCCAATCATTAAAAAGGTTGCAGGAGGAGAGTGAGAGGGAAGATTACATAAAAGCAGCCCGATTAATTGGAGAAGTGCTGGGGCACTCGTCACAAGTCGTGGGGGACAGCTTTTTTGAGTACCGCGTCCGTGAACTTGTCCTGCAGGGGGAATTCCTGATTAGAGGTGTTCCGAGAGGGATGAGGTATTACGAAGTGAAATGGAACACAGGACCAGTCATTTAGAATGATAGGAAAAAGAAAAAGCTTGGCTGCTTAGCCAAGCTTTTTCTACGCACGTTTCATCCATTCCTCCCTAAGGACACCCATACGGATCGAATCATAAAACTGACCCTCATAAATGCGGCACTTCCTCAAACGGCCTTCCACTTTCATGCCGAGCTTTTCACCGACTCGCATCATCCGCTCATTTTTGGACCATGTCGTGAGACCCACGCGCGCAAGGGGAAGTGTGCGAAACAGATAGTCCACCCAAAGCTCCAGCGCTTCTGATCCATACCCTCCGTTCCAATAGTCGGGGTCATAGATGCCGATACCGACCTCAAGCCATAGGGATGGTTTGTGTTCCCAATAATAAGTGACGGTGCCGATCGTTTTTCCATCCACTTCGATGATCAGTCGTGAGTCGGGTTCGTTCGGTCCGAGCCTGTGGATGCGGGCTTTTTCGTGACTGCGATAGCTATCAAGAGTATGAGGCTCGAGCGGATAATAAGGCGCATCCCATTTTTTCCATTCCGGCTGGTCGCCATTGTAGATCAACTGGTACAAAACGGGGATGTCTTTCTCGGAAATCGTCCGTAAAGTTACCCGTTGTCCTTTTAATTGCTCATCGTTTTTCAATCGTTGCAGCATCCGCCTGCCTCCGTTCCGTGTTTTCTACCATCGTACCATAAGTGAGAATGGTTGTTTGAATAATTTCGTTTACGGTTATAAAAGAATAAGACGTACATAGGTAGGTGAAACGCATGATTGAGGTTATGGCTTATAATAGAGAGTCTGGGTTGCATAATGGTCTCTCCATCGAAGAACTTTCCAGCGGGGACTGGGACTGGTATTGGGTCGACTTCAATCAACCGTCGGAAGGGGAAGTAACGCTCTTAGAGAAAACGTTCGAGTTCCACCCCCTGGCGGTTGAGGACTGCCTGCACGGGCTGCAGCGTCCGAAGCTGGATTACTATGACGATCACAGCTTCATCGTTGTCCACTCCATAAATCCACAGACACTGGAGCGGGAGGAAATCAACGTTTTTCTCGGTCATTGTTCCATCGTCACTTTTCATAAAGAGAAGAATGAACCGCTGGAACAAGCGAAAAGGATCGTCAAGGGTAACAAGCAGCATGAGGATGTCGACGAGTATTATGTCTTTCATCAGATTCTGGATAAGGTCGTCGACCATTATTTTCCGATCATTTATAAAATTGAAGACCACATCAATGAAATCGAAGACAACACGAAAGACTTGTCGATGGAAAGGCTGCTGGAGGAGTTGTTCGACCGGCGCAGCGAACTGCTGACGTTGAGGCAGACGATTCATCCGATGAGAGATCTGCTCTACCGTATTTTGAACACAAGGCACTTGGACGGGGTGTTTGATCGACGGGAATACTTTGCAGATATCCATGACCACTTGATCAAAGTGGCCGACATGGTTGCATCAAACAGGGAAATGACGCAGGATATCCGGGACAGCTACTTGTCCTTGAACTCCCACGAAACCAACCGGACGATGCAGATTCTCACGGTCATCAGCGTCATCTTCATGCCGCTGACATTCATTGTTGGTGTGTATGGCATGAACTTTGCCAACATGCCTGAGCTGCAGACGGAGTACGGCTACTTTGTCGTTTGGGGAGTTATGATTGCGGTCTCGGTTGCGATGTTTATCTGGTTCAGAAACAAAGGATGGTTTGATTGAATCTAAGACGTAAGACGGAAGCCACCAGGGCAGGTGGCTTCCGTCTTTTTTCAGTCCAGAGGATGAGGAGAAATCACTCCACCGGCCGTTAGAAAGAAAAGGGTTGCGGTCTATACTTAAGATAACAAGAAAACAAAGGAGATGACCGGAATGATCAACATCTTTGAAGTCTCTACCGATATCCAGGACCGCCGCCCTCGCTGATTATATAGAACTAACGCTCGTGACTGAGAGGTCGCGGGCGTTTTTTTGTTGAGCGCATGACATAGGATCTGCTTGTTAGGGGTTTTGGACATTTATCAGTCTCAATTAAGAGTTTATCGATTACTTTTAAGCTTTTATCAGTGGCTTTTGAGGTTTTATCGGTAACTTTTGCACTTTTATCGGTGGGTTTGAAGCATTTATCAGTATCTATCTCTCTGAGACAGAAGGCGGAAGCGGCTCAGTCCTTTCCCCTCCGTCTTTTTTCGGTCCAGAGGATGAAGGGAAATCACTCCAACGGCCGTTAGAAAGAAATGGAAAGCGCTCTATACTTAAAGTAACAAGAAAACAAAGGAGATGACCGGAATGATCAACATCTTTGAAATCTCTATCGATATCCAGGAGCGCCGCCCTCGCTAATAAAAAACGGTCGTGACGAATGTCACGACCGTTTTTAAATATTATTTAAGATTCTTCTTCGTCCTGGTCGAACCAAAGAAGTTCCTGTTCATCAACAAAACCATTGTAGTTGATGTACACTTCTTCATCCGCTTTGATATCTTTGTAAGCATAAAAGTCAAACGTGTGTGTCTCGAAATTGATGACATAGTTGGCGTTCGGCTCATAGGAGTGGTTGAACATCATTCCATAGCCGAGCACGAAGGCTGTGTGATTTTCGCCATATTCGAACGCATAATCAGCCAGGCGGGTTTTTTCAATGTGGACATGTTCTTCATTTGGATAAGGGATGACAGGAGCCTGGTGAATGAGCTCATTTTTGGCAATATCCCTTTTTGCGAAAATGCCGCGGTTCAATTCTTCGTTTTCCAGTGTAGACATACGTACTTCGATCATCGTCTCACCTCCGTGATTTTTCTTCTATAAAAGCGATCCGTTCCCACGGATAATCTCGTTTCTTCGACTATTCAAGTCTGACAGGTATCGGAATGGAAAGCAACTTTCTTATTTTTCAGTTTTCCTCAAAAAGAATAGGAAAAGCAAGTGGAAAGATACTATCTCTAACAATCTTTTTTTGGAAGGGATCGCTTGCTGATGAAAAAATTCAATACAGTTTTCAAGGTTTCAGCTGGAATCATGCTTGTTCTCGTCATCATCGGTATCGTCTGGCCGGATGGCTTGGAACAGATGACCACGAACGTCAAAAGTTTCATCGCCAACAAACTGGGCTGGTATTATTTGATCGTCGTCACACTATTTGTACTTGTTTGTCTCACCTTCCTATTTACCCCGCTTGGGCGGATCAAGTTAGGGAAAAAGGGGGAGAAACCCGAATTTTCACGTCCGACCTGGATTGCGATGCTTTTCAGTGCCGGCATGGGGATCGGGATCGTGTTCTGGGGAACAGCGGAACCGATCAGCCACTATGCCATCAGTTCACCGACGGGGGAGACCGGAACTGATCAGGCGATCAAAGATGCGATGCGGTTCACCTTTTTCCACTGGGGCATTCATGCGTGGGCGATCTACGGGATTGTTGCGCTTGTGCTCGCATATTTCAATTTCCGTCACGGCCATGCAGGGCTGATTAGTGCCACATTAAAACCATTAATCGGGGAAAAGGCGGCAGAAGGAGCGTTTGGGAAAGTCATTGATATCCTTGCCGTCATCGCGACCGTCATCGGGGTGGCGACGACTCTTGGGTTCGGTGCCGTACAGATCAATGGAGGACTGTCCTATCTATTTGATATTCCGACCGGCATTGTCGTTCAATTCATTATCGTCGCGATCGTCACCGTTTTGTTCATGATTTCCGCCTGGACGGGTTTAGGAAAAGGAATCAAGATCCTCAGTAATGCGAACATGGCGCTTGCAGGTCTTCTTTTTCTCCTTGTTTTCATTGTAGGGCCGACCATGTTCATCTTGAACATCTTCACCAGTTCCATCGGGGCCTATTTTCAATACTTGCCTACCATGAGCTTTCGGATTGCCCCGCTTAATCAGGAAACGCGTGAATGGATCAATGCGTGGACGATCTTTTACTGGGCATGGTGGATCGCGTGGTCGCCGTTTGTCGGAGTGTTTATCGCCCGTGTTTCGAGAGGGCGGAGTATTCGTGAGTTTGTTTTCACAGTCCTAGTTGTGCCTTCGATCATCGGATTTCTATGGTTTGCGACCTTCGGCGGTACAGCTATACAACTGGAGCACAATGCGATTGATACGATTTCATCTCTGGCGACAGAAGAATCGTTGTTCGGAGTATTCTCAAACGTTCCTCTCGGATGGCTGGCTTCGATTGTTGCGATGACATTGATCGCTACGTTCTTCATCACATCCGCAGACTCGGGAACTTTTGTCCTCGGAATGATGACGACGGGTGGTTCTGAAACACCGGGAACGTCCATCAAGCTGACATGGGGTGGGCTGCTGTCTGCAACAGCGTTGGCTCTTCTCTATACAGGAGGGCTGCAGGCGCTGCAAAATACGATGATTATCGCAGCCCTGCCATTTTCGATCATCATGTTGATGATGGTCATCAGTTTTGTGAAGGCGATCTACAAAGAGGGCAGGGAGCTGGGTGTAGGACGGTTCAACCCGCCTGACGATAAAAAATCATAAAGCAAGCCCCTGATCTGAAAAAGATCGGGGGCTTTGTTCGTTGCGTATTTATTTACCGAGTACGTCATGATCGACATAACGCTTGCCATTCAACTCACTAATGACGTTGATGGCCACCTTCGCTCCATCCCCTGATGTCACAATCGTATGGACACTCACACCGGCAACAGTACCGGCAGCCCAAACTTTCGGCTTGGACGTACGTCCGTGTTTGTCGGTCTCAATGATTTTGGCTACGCGCGGTTCGGTCCCTTCGACCACATCAAGACCGAAGGATTCGGCAGCTTTCACAGACATGCCAGTCGCAAAAATGACGTGGGAGGCTTCATAACTGCCCTCTCCTGTATGGATGACATAGAGCTCTTCTTTTTCCTCAATGGAAACCACATCATCCTGGATGATTTCTGCTCCGAAGTTCTCTGCCTGTTTCTGTCCCTGTTCTAATAACTTCGGACCTTCAATCGGATCGACGCCGTAGTGGTTTTCGACCCAGGCTTTTGCTGTAATGCTTTTTCCGTTATCAAAAAGAATCGTTTTCTTGCCGGCTTTTGCTGTGAAAAGCCCGGCACTGGCACCAGCAGGTCCGGCACCGATAATCGCTACATCGTACATCCAACCACTCCTTTTTGAAGTTTCTCCTCCATTATATCTGAATTTTCCGTCCATTTAAATTTTGACAGTATGGTTTTGGTGAACAATCTGGCCGAATTGTGGAAAATTCGATTTCGAGACTTTTGTTGGAGTTTAAGGCTCCGGGAAAAGCTTCGCTTTCCGTGGGCGAGTGATGAGCCTCCTCGAGCTAAAGCTCTGCGGGGTCTCATCTACCACGCACTTCCCACAGGAGTCTCACCGTTTCCTTCCGCCCCTTTACCAAATGAGGTTCTCGAAATCCCTCATATAGTAACCTGCCTAGTAGTGTTGTGAAATCCTGCTTAATCTGCATCGGGATACGATTCTTAACTACAAAAGCTCTTATTACTGGAAGGTAGTTTCGATAATGTCTTACGAAAAGTGGGTGGAGAGGAATGGCGAGACTCCTATCTTAAGTGTGCAGGCGTCTTGATTAGCAGCGTATGCACTGGACGGAGCTGGAGGAGATAAAGAAAACACGAAGAACGGTGTGATTCGATGTTGACTTATCGTACAGAAGCGAGGGAAGTCTCACTAGCCGCTTAGGCACCGGAACCGGATAACTAAAAGGACGTATGGGACAGGTGAGACCCCGGAAGGCGTAGCCTGAGGAGGTTCACCGCCCGCCCCATGGAAAGCGAACGGTTTACCGGAGCCCTATCCACTCATCGACCATCTCGAAACAGAGTCTTTAACACCTGGGAGCTTATATGAAATAAATATGAAGACAAAGTAAAATTTTCATATCCAACGTTTGACCGTTGCTTTATTTAGAGATGTCCTGTAGAATCATTTCGGGTAACGAAATAATGGAAGGGAGATCAAAACATGAAGGAAGAACAACAAGTACGTAACCCAAAGGGATTATTGATCTCCCTTTGCGCGGTTATGATGATGTCAGTGATGAATGGGACGATGTTCAACATCGCCGTACCAGATATAGCAAAAACGTATCAATTGATGCCATCGGAAGTCAGCTGGGTCATGACTGGATATATAATGGTCTATGCCGTCGGAGCTCTTACTTACGGAAAACTGGCGGACTACTATCCCTATCGAACGTTGATTACGTTCGGACTCAGTATATTTTGTGCCGGATCCTTGTTCGGCTTTTTCGCTCAGAACTATGGGATGGTGCTGTTAGCGAGGGTCATCCAGGCTGTCGGTGGGGCCATGATTCCGGCACTCGTTTTCCTGGCACCGATCCGTTATTTTCCGAATGAACGCGGGAAAGTGCTCGGCATCGTTTCCTCTGTAATGGCTTTTGCTTCAGGTGTCGGTCCGATTGCGGGTGGCTTCATTGCAGGTTTTCTCGATTGGCGTTATTTGTTCTTAACGTCCGCGATGATTATCATTACATTGCCATTCTTACGTAAAAACCTGCCTCAGGAAGAGTCAAAAAAGGGGTACATCGATTACGTCGGTGCCGCTTTGATCGCTGGGGTAATTTCCACGCTGATGCTAGGTATTACACTCGGAATCACATGGTTATTCCTATTTACGGTACTGTTCTTTGTTCTGAATTTATGGCGGATGAAGGCGATTGACGAACCGTTCATACCGGCTCATCTATTCAAAAGCAACCCGTATAGAGCGACCATCATTACAAGCTTTCTCGGCGTCGTGTGTTTGTTCGGCATGATGTTCATGCTGCCGATCATGTTCCGTGATGCCTATGGACTTGGAACGATGATGATCGGTCTCGTCCTTTTCCCAGGAGCCTTAAGTGCAGCCTTGATGGGCCAAAAAGGTGGAAACCTCGTCGATTCGAAAGGGAACACGTTCGTTCTTTATATGGCACTCGGTTTATTAGGAACTGGATTTGTCGTGTTGTCTACACTTGTCGGAGCTCATCCGTATATCGTAAGTGCAGCGATTATCATTGCCTACATGAGCTTCCCGCTCGTGCAGGCATCATCCGCTGATATCCTTGCGAACATTTTACACAAAAATGAAACCGGGGTAGGGATGGGTGTGTTTAACCTGCTCAACTTCGTATCCGGTGCGCTGAGTGGGGCTTTGATTGGCAGAGCGCTTGATGTATTCAACCCGAACCAGCCGTTCAACTGGTTTGGTTTTGAAGGCACGACAGCAGTTTACAGCAACATTTTTCTTGCGTTCGCGCTCATCATCCTCCTGGGATTTCTACAGTTCCGCTTGAACTTTAATAAAAAAGAACAGACGTATGCGCAAAAGAAACCCGCTTCCTTGTAAAAGGAGCGGGTTTTCGTCTTATGTATAAAGAATTGCGAAGGAGTCTCTGGATAGGTATGAAAAACTAAGATGATCACTCCTTCGCTGGGAAGAAGTTTCATGATAATTCGACATTTACATCCTACAGTGGACTTCATAATTATTATACAAAAGTTATACTAGGATAGAAGTTTCGTTTTGAACCATATCTTCCTTGTATTTTCTACGGCATGTACTTTCAGCAATATGATCCTGCCATTCGCCTTTGATTTCGTTGTAAACATCATCAACACACTCGCCATCGATAATCATAACAAACGACTCTTCCTTGTTCATGAATAGGAAAAATGATAATAATTTCGGAAGGTGCCCAGCATCAGCAATCAGCTGATTTTGATGTAAGTATAAGTCACACCCATTTTTCGAAATCTTTTTGTACACTTTCATAATCTGGTTTGTTTTTAACGGGCGGTTCAATGTGATTTGGTAAGAAGACAGCTCATTCACTGTCGTCACCTCCGTAATGTTTTGTTGCTATATCACTACCCGTGCAAAACTTGTACTAAACATTTCGCCATATTCAGTGTTCGTAAATCATCTTTCGAGTCATCCCGCCATCAACGGTCATGTTTTCTCCATTCACAAAATCATTCTCTCGATCCGTCAAATAAAAACAAGCTTTGGCAACGTCCTTCACTGTACCTGCACGATTGGATAAATGCTGATGATGATCCTTATCTCTTAACTCATCAGGGTCTCCTGCATGAATCCATCCTGGACTGATGCTGTTCACCCGGATGTTGTAGGGAGATAAAGAAGCGGCCATCGCATGGGAGAGTGAGAAAATGCCTCCTTTACTAGCCGCATAGGCTTCTGAATCCGGCTCAGACATAAATGCCCTCGTGGACGCGATATTCACAATGCGACCTGGAGTCTCCTCCTTTTTCCAACGCTCAGCTGCATATTTTGAAAAAAGAAAGCAGCTGCGCAAGTTCGTATTCAGCACACGGTCCCATTCATCCACATCCAACTCGAACATCGATTTGAATTCACTTACCCCGGCATTATTGATGAGGATCGAAAAAGGATCTTTGATGTTTTTAAAAAGAGTCTCGACCTGTTGTGGATCACTCACATCACAATGGAAGAATCGTCCATTCACCTTTTCCATCGTTTTCCGGCCTTTTTCTTCCTGCACATCACAGCCAATCACCTCGTACCCTTTCTCTGCATAAGCTGTAGCTAATCCACGTCCAATGCCCTCGGCAACGCCTGTAATAAGTACTGTTTCGTTCTGCTTTGACATGTTGATCCCTCCCCGGTATCGTTTCCTTTTTCTATTATAGGGTAAACTTCCTTATGGACGTGAAACAAAGACTTGTTTCGTATACTCCTCACCAAGCTTTTCCTTCCCCACCAATCTCTTCTGAAGCGACCAACCTTATAAGTGGAATCTTGTTCTGAAAGGGTAATCATGATATGATCTTTTTTAAAAATCGGAGGTGATCGTATGAAAAGAGTGACACTCGTCGATGTGTTCAAACACCGCATTACACAGAAGTACTTGCAGCGCTCAGGCATCAACCACGCGGTCACCGTTGCAGGATACGCGTTTGATATGGCAGTGAAAAAGGGAGTGGACCCTGATCTTGCTACGAAATCAGCTTTGCTTCATGACATGGGGCATTATGAATGGTACCGGGATGGCAAATGGGATTATGATGAATACCGGAAGTCAGACATCCATGCAATCAAGGGAGCAGAACGGGCGCATAAGCTGCTGATCCGTCTGGGCGAAGATCGTCTCGTTGCCAAGGAAGTCTCTGTGGCGGTTCTTCTCCATACGGACAGTTATTTACCATTTGGTCTCGAACAAAAAAGAACACCGCTTCAACATGTCGTTGCCAAAGCCGATGAAAAGGATGAGCAGCCGATGGGTCTGCATCATTACAAACAAATGGATAGAAGCGAAGCCTTGAAGCGATTGCACGAATTAGACTTGAAAATCGAAAAATTTCTGGAAGATGATGATGAGTTGGCATAACTAGAACGGACTCTTCATACATTCAATTAGAGCAGGGGCGTAACGGGCAGGAATTATTTCTGCCCTTCTAAAAAGTCAAGAATATTTTGGAAATGGGCTTTACTTTCCATAAAACGTCCTATATAATTTCCAGTGTAAGAAAAAATTCTCAGAAAGCGAGGTCGGAAAACATGAAAAACTGGATGACACTAAACCAAACCAACTTCATACCATCGACCTGCGCGGAGATCCATTTCTGAGATCTACGACTATTCATAAAAAAGCATTCATATGAGCCGCAGGAGATGCATAATGTATTCCTGTGGCTTTTTTAATGGAGAGATTTCTTCAAAAAGCCGCAGTGTCCCTGCGGCTTTTTCTTATGCTATCTAAGAGTAAAATTACTCTTTAGATATAAATATTACACTATAAAAAGGGGGGTTATCATGACGATTCAATTTTTGATTTTTACGATCACTGTTGCGAAGAACAAAAAAAGTTGTCAGCCGTTACCAGGGTACCGACCGACAGCCAAAGACCAGTGGCTCGACCGGAAGTCCGCATTCAGCCGTTACATGTAATAGGTACAATACAAAAGGAGGAGATGGAAATGGGAGAATTAGTAAGATTGGCATTTATGAACTGGTTGAATGTTGAGAAGGATACCGCTTAGCCTCAGTACAAAGAGGAGGAAAATACATGAGAATCCATATGATCCTTTTTACGATCATTATTGAACGTGCGAATGCCGCCTCCATCGAGAAATCGAAACGACGCAGCCGGCAGATCGAACAGAGCATCAATGATGTAAAAAGCAAATACACAATCATATAAACGTTGAAACCTCTGCTTAACAGGCAGAGGTTTTTTTTCATAAAATCCTACTTCCCTTGGGACAATAGGAGAGAGGGGAGTGAATGAACATGGCATCTGGCAATAAGAAAATAACGAAGCGTAATGAGAAAAAGCATGCGCGTAAAGAAGAAAGACGCAGCAAAAAGCAGGATGAAACGGCGATCAACCACGTCGTCAATGTTTACGACCCCATTTAACGTATACACAGCCCGGAGCCTTGCTCCCGGGCTTTTTTATATTCAAAAAAAAGTTTGCGATCACAAATCTGGATCGCAGCGATTCTCATCATTTGCTACACAGGAAGGATTCATCAATCTGCAAAATGCGTGTTTATTTTTCAACCGATTGGGGAAAAGAACATAATCCTACATAGACAATCTTTGAAAAAATATGAATATTCCTATATGTTCAAAGGAAGACGTTTTTAAAGGAAGGATCGAAGATGAACTTACATAGAAAACCGCTCCCTGTGCCTGAAGCAGTCGACAGGGTGATGAATTATAAAAAAGAAGGAAGAATGGAAACCGTCCCGCTTGAGGATGTGGATGGACGGAGGTTAGCGGAGGATTTACTTGCTACGCACCCTGTACCTCCTTTCAATAAATCTCCATACGACGGATTTGCCCTCCGTTCGGAAGATACAAGGCATTTATCGAGAGAAAACCCTGGTCATTTTCATGTCACGGAAACCATTGGTGCCGGACAGCTGGCAAGTCATCCGGTACAAAAAGGAGAAGCCGTCCGGATCATGACGGGGGCAGAAATCCCTGAGGGGGCGGATTGTGTCGCGATGTTTGAAATCTGCCAAACCTATGAAGATCAGGGCGCCTCTTACATGACACTGAAGCGATCCTTGGAAAAGGACCAGAACATTATCGGAAAAGGGTCAGAGACAGAAGAGGGGACGGTACTCGTCGAGGCAGGGACCCGTATAAATCCTGGTGTCAAAGCACTCCTCGCTACTTTTGGATATCCGGAAGTAAAGGTCTATCGGAAGCCGAAAATCGGCGTTTTTGCCACTGGAACAGAGTTGCTGGACGTTGATGAGCCGCTTCAGCCGGGGAAAATCCGTAACTCCAATGCTCCGATGATTTTATCCCAGATTGAACGTGCCGGAGCAGAAGGTCACTTCTTAGGGAAATTGGTGGATGACTTTGACGCTTGTTTTGATGCTGTTTCTCAATCATTGCACGATTACGATCTCCTGATCACGACAGGAGGCGTGTCCGTCGGCGATTATGACCTCATGCCGGATATTTATGAGGAACTAGGGGCTCAGGTGCTTTTCAATAAAGTTGCGATGCGCCCGGGTAGTGTCACGACTGTGGCTGAACTTGATGGCCAGCTGCTTTATGGATTGAGCGGCAATCCGTCGGCTTGTTATGTCGGTTTTGAATTATTCACCTATCCAATCATACAAAAGTTACTTGGGAATCCGAAACCTTTTCATAACCGCATTGTAGCGACACTCGGGGAGGATTTCCCTAAACCTAATCCTTTCACCCGTTTTGTACGTGGTAAAGTGCACTACGAAGAAGGGAAAGTCATGGTGTCCCCTGCAGGGATGGATAAGTCGAATGTGGTGACATCCTTAGCACATACAGATGCTTTTCTTGTGCTTCCTGGAGGGACGAGAGGGTTTGAAAACGGAGATACAGCAGAAGCGATTCTTTTAGAAGATCAAAGGGGACAAGAGTATTTTGAGGAGGGGTGATCGTATCGACTCACACATCATTGATCAACTTGGTCGTCCCATTAAAGATTTAAGAATATCTGTGATCGATCAATGCAATTTTCGCTGTACCTATTGTATGCCGGCAGAAATTTTCGGACCGGACTACGCTTTCTTACCAAAAGAAGAACTTTTGAATTTTGATGAAATCATCCGGCTTGCCAAGATCTTTGCGAAATTCGGTGTGGAGAAAATCCGTCTGACCGGAGGTGAACCGCTGATGAGGAAAGATCTTGCTGATCTCATACGCCGGTTAAAAGAGATCGATGGCATCGAGGATATTGCCGTTACGACGAATGCGGTCTTTCTCGTCAGACAAGCCCAAAAACTGAAGGATGCGGGTCTTGATCGTGTAAACATCAGTCTGGATGCGATTGAAGATCACGTTTTCCAGGAAACGAATGGGCGGGGAATCAAAACAAAACCTGTGTTAAAAGGAATCGAAGCAGCGAGAGAAGCTGGGTTACAAATAAAAATCAACATGGTCGTGAAAAAAGGGATGAATGAAGACCAAATTCTGCCGATGGCGCGCTATTTCAAAGGAACCGGTGATACGCTCCGCTTCATTGAATTCATGGAAGTCGGCAACCACAACGGCTGGAATATGGATGCGGTCGTTTCGAAAAAATGGATCATCGAACAGATCGATCAGGAAATGCCGCTCGTCGCTCAAGGTCCGAACTATTATGGGGAGGTGGCCTCGCGCTACCGTTATGAAGATGGTGCGGGAGAAATCGGGGTGATCTCATCCGTAACGGAAGCCTTTTGCTCGAGCTGCACGAGGGCTCGTTTGTCCGCAGACGGAAACTTGTTTACCTGTCTGTTTGCTTCTTCCGGGTATGATTTGAAAACGATGCTTCGTAAAGGGGAAAATGATGAAACGATCTCTGATTATCTGCTCGCGATCTGGACAGGACGTACCGATCAATATTCGGTCGACAGAGCCCAGGGAAAGCCGATGAAAGAGAACAAAATCGAAATGTCCTACATCGGAGGATAAAAAAAGGTCGAAATCAGTCTTTGCTCCAGTCCTCTCCGTGTTCTATAATGGAGTTAATTATCATTCTCGGAGGTCATTCGAATGAAAACCTTTAAACTGATTTCATTGGATATCGTGGAAGAAAAGCACGAGGATATCACTCAAAGACGCATCAAGCTCGAAGACGGTTTGATTATCAATAGAGAAGATGATCACGGCCGCTGGGTGATTGAGGCATACGTCGATGAGAGTTATCGGGATTTCTTTGAAACGATGAAAGAAAAAGAAGAAGAAATCATCATTCAAGTGAAAATAACGAAACAAAGCAACCGTCCAGCGACTTTCCTCGTAAAGCCGATTGACGTGAACATGATCGGCGACCGGATGAACGTCATTTTTATGGGAACCATAGTTGATCGTCAGCAGGAACAAGTGGAGTGGGTGTTACGGCAATTGATGGATGAAGGCTATCAAGGAGAAGACCTCTTAGAAGAATTCAAAAAGCGTGGCCAGGAATCAAAAGCATAAGCATACGATTGGAGGCGTCTGATATTCAGACGCCTCCGACGTGTGTATTAGTTCAAATGTCTTACATTTTTTAAAAAACGGAAGTAATTTGTCGAATATACTGCTATACTATTAGTGGTGATAGACATCCATTAGACCTGGCAACATCAAAGGAGTTTTACTTTATGTGGGTGAGAAGAAAGAGCCTGCGATGGCTGAATGACTTATCGCCATTCCAATTAATCGCATTATACTATATGGTCGCAGTAACCATATCCTCTATATTGATTGCCCTTCCTGTGGCACATCGGGAGGGAGTCAAAATTGAATTCATCGATATTTTATTCACCGCTGTCAGTGCGGTCAGTGTTACAGGGTTGACCACGTTGCCGACGGCTGAAACGTTCAGTACAACGGGATATTTCATCCTGGCGATCGTTCTCCAATTCGGAGGGATCGGTGTGATGACCTTAGGTACGCTGATCTGGTTGATGCTCGGGAAGAAAATCGGTTTGAAAGAGCGCCGTTTGATTATGACCGACCAAAACCAAACCTCCTTCTCCGGGATGGTCCGGCTTGTCAAGCAGATTGTGATTGTCGTCCTGCTCATCGAACTGGTCGGATTTCTTGTTCTTGGGACTTATTTTCTTCAGTACTACGAACCAGGAGAGGCCTATCTACAAGGATTCTTCGGTACGATCAGTGCAATGACGAACGGTGGGTTCGACATTACGGGCCAATCCTTGATTCCGTTTCGTGATGATTATTTTGTGCAATTTATAAACATTATTCTCATCATTGCCGGTGCCATCGGTTTTCCAGTGCTGATTGAAGTCAAACAATATTTGATGCAGAACCAAGAAGAAAAAACCATTCGTTTTTCATTGTTTGCCAAATTGACGACTTTTACTTTCTTTGCCTTGGTCATCTTGGGGACAGTTATGATTATCATCTTGGAAAGCAACCATTTCTTTACAGACAAATCCTGGCATGAAATTTTCTTTTATGCCTTGTTCCAGTCTGTCACAACGAGAAGCGGAGGACTCTCCACGATGGATATCAATCAATTTACGGAACAAACGCAGCTGTTCATGTCTTCCTTGATGTTCATCGGAGCATCCCCGAGTAGTGTGGGAGGCGGGATTCGGACGACGACGTTCGCCCTTGTGGTCATCTTCGTGCTGACCTTTGCGAGAGGCGGAAACAATATCCGCTTGTTTAGAAGAGAAGTTCATCCGGAAGATTTGAATAAAGCGGTTGTTGTCACGATCGTCGCTTTATTTGTTTGCTTCAGCGCCGTCATTACACTGACCATCACTGAACCTTTTACACTGAATGAACTCGTTTTTGAGGTCTGTTCCGCGTTCGGAACCGTCGGGTTATCCCTCGGCATCACGCCGGGCCTGTCTTCCTTTGGGAAAATTGTGCTTATGCTGCTTATGTTCTTAGGACGGATCGGATTATTGACATTCTTATTCTCCTTTAAGAAACATGACAAAGCCCAAGGGAAATTTCATTATCCTAGAGAAAGAATCATTATTGGTTAGAACACAGCTGTTTAGGGGGCGCACATATGTCGGACCGTTTGAGAGAGCTTGCATTACCTATAGATGATTGGATTTTTCAACAAATGAATGATGCCCTGATTTTCGTAGATGAAGAAGGTGGGCTGCTCCGGTTTAATGACAAAGCAGGAGAACTGAACGACGGTGATGTGCAGTCACTCGTCGACCTGCTTGATTTTCATCAACTGAAAAAGGACGAAACTCCGAAAATGGTGGACCTTCCGCTAAAAGGGGGGCAGTTGTATAAAGTGCTATGCCGACAATTGGAAAAAATCAGATCCCTCTATGCCATTTTTCTTCAACCCGTATCGATGATCGATCAATCGTACGAAGTTAAGAAGATCATGGATCAACGGTTGACGGTTCCATCCGAGGGAATGGTCATTCATGAAGAAGGAAAAATCATCGATTGCGATGACACGCTTGCTCACATGTTCGGCTATGAAAAAGAAGAAATCATGAATCAGGATGCATTCACACTCACCGAAGAAGGAGAACACGAAGCGCTTCATAGGCTTTTTCTCAGCTTTCCTGAACAGCCCTATGTGTTGAAGGCGATCAAGAAAGATGGGTCCCTTTTTTATATCGAAGTCCTCGCTCATCCTTATCCACAGGATGGTCGTATTTTACGCGTGGCGATCGTTCGGGACATCACCGAACGAGTACATAATGAGAAAAAAATCGAATTCATGTCCTATTTTGATGAACTGACGGACCTTCCCAACCGCTATTACTTCATGGATATGGTCAAAGAGGCGGTTGAAGAAAAGGACGGGCTTGCTGTTCACTTCATCGATTTGGACTATTTCAAACAGATCAATGACACTCTCGGTTATTCTTTCGGGGATGAACTGTTAAAAGCATGTGCTCAAAGGTTGAAGCTGTACCAGGATGCGGATACGTTCATTGCTCGAATGGGCGGCGATGAATTCCTTGTCCTGCAAAGGCATGTGAGCGATCAGAGTGACGCAGAGTCATTGGCAGAAAAGTTGATTGAAGCTTTCCGGAAGCCCGTCGTCATTGACGGGTATGAGTTATACACGTCGGTGAGCATAGGGATCAGCCTTTATCCTGAACACGGGAAGACAGCGGGAGATCTCATCAAACAGGCGGACAGTGCGATGTACACGGTCAAAGAACAGCACCGAAACGATTACCTTTGTTATAATGCATCGATCAGTGAAGCGTTTGAAGAAATGCTTTCGATCGATTCTGAACTGCGGAAAGCTTTGAAAAACAATCAGCTGGAACTGCATTATCAACCACAAAAAAGCATCCATACAGGAAAAATCGTGGGACTCGAGGCATTGATTCGCTGGAATCATCCGGAAAAAGGAAGGATTTCTCCGGCGACTTTCATACCGGTGGCTGAGAAAAATGGGCAGATCTTTGAAATAGGGGATTGGGTGATTCGGGAAGCCTGTCGACAAAATAAGCGGTGGCAGGAGGAAGGGTACCCGGCCGTGATTGTTGGAGTGAATCTCTCTGCCTTGCAGTTTTTACAAAAAGACCTGGTCCCCCGTGTGAAACAGATTTTAGAAGAAACCGGCCTTGATCCCATGTATCTGGAACTTGAAATTACCGAATCCATGGCGATGACCAATGAAGAGTACATTATCCAAACGCTGAATGATCTTCGAAATCTAGGCGTCCATGTCTCGATCGATGATTTCGGCACCGGATATTCATCACTCAAATACTTGAGCCGTTTCCCAGTAAGTAAGTTAAAAATCGACAAAGTTTTTATCAGCGAAAACAAGGAGCAAAACCAGGCTATTGTAAAATCGATCATTCACATGTCCCATTCCTTGAATATGAAAGTCATTGCTGAGGGTGTAGAGACCGCGGAACAATGGGATTTTCTGAAAAATGAAAAGTGTGATGAAATTCAGGGGTATTTCTACAGCAAGCCGCTCCCTCCTGATCAGTTAATCACAGTCTTTGAAAACAAAACCATCCACTAATAAAAAGGACACAGCTTTATCGGCTGTGTCCTTTTTTAGGAAAAAGAATAAAAATAAGTCTTGTAAGAGGGGAGCGGATCTTTTTCTCCCACCCTCTCTCAGCGTCTATCTCTACTTTCTCCATAAGACGCTGGACAAGTTTGGGGAAAAAGCAGATCTTCCCGTCCCCTGTCATATGCTTTTTGTTTTCTTCTCAATCACTCATCAGTGCTTAGCAGTAAAATGCTGCACCTACGATGATCAATAGGATGAACAATACGACGATCAAGGCGAAGTTGTTGCCGTAACGTCGTGGTCTGTAGCACCGTCTTCCTCCGTAAGGATTGCCTCCGTACATAAGCTCACCTCCTGTTGTTACATTCCTAGCCTATGCACGGAGGAGCGGCTGTGTATGGTCATCTACCCACGTTCATCAAATCATGAAGGTCGGGGGAGAGAGTTTGGTGATTTTACTTTTCTGGTGCATGCTGTCCGACTGTTGTTCCTGGTGATGTTCACATTGATCCAGTTCCTCACACCAATGGTTCAATTGTTCATTGCTGTATTGGTTGTGTGGCGGGTTGTGGGTCGAATGGGAAGGGAAATAAGGACCGGAAATCCTTTGATTTGAATACATAACCATGCCTCCTTCGACCATATTATCCCCTCGATTCCCTTTATTATCCTTGTCCTACATTTACCTTGAATCGCAAGAAGGAAAATGAAGAAGCAGAAGCGAAAGTAGTACTTTACTGAAGTAGAGGGTTATAACATCCACCTGAAGGGTAAAAAATGAGTATAAAGAAATGGAAAAATTGGCAGAGCACATTGGTGAAGTTGGATCAATGGCTGCTTTTGTACATAATTTGTATAATGATTGTACAGTAGAAGTTCAGGAGAGAAGGTGGATGGTTATGAAAAAGATCGCCATAATCGGAGCGGGACCTGGAGGTTTAGCCTCAGCGATGATCCTTGCAGCTAAAGGCTATGACGTTCATGTCTATGAAAAACAATCCTATGTGGGCGGAAGGAACGGCCATTTTTCGCTCGGGGAGTACACATTTGATATCGGCCCGACATTTTTGAGTATGCCCCAAATTATGGAGGAGATCTTCGAAATGTCAGGGAGAAATGTTCACGACTACATGGATTTGAAAGAACTTTCCCCTATGTACGAACTTCAGTTCGATGGAAAAAGAGTACCGATGTACCGGGAACGGGAAAAAATGCTGGATGTGATCTCAGAGCATTTCCCGGGCAATGAGGCCGGATATGAAAACTTTATGAAGGATACACGGGAAAAGATGCAGGCGCTCATGCCGCTTTTGCAAACCAAACATAATAAGCTTACCGATTATATGAGCAAGCGGGCGCTGAAGGCTTTGCCGAAACTATCACTCGGCAAATCCGTCTATGACGTCCTTTCCGACTACTTTACAGATGAACGTTTAAAAATCGCTTTTACGTTCCAGGCGAAATACTTAGGGATGTCTCCATGGGAATGTCCGGGAGCCTTTTCCATCCTTTCATATATGGAACACGAGTGGGGAGTGTTCCACCCAATCGGTGGGGTCAATCAACTCTCGAAAGCAATGGCAAAAGTGACGGAAGAGCACGGAGGGCAGATTCATTTGAATGAAGGCGTCCAGAAAATAAACGTATCAGGCAAGGAGATTACCGGGCTCGTTCTCGACTCCGGGGAAACGGTGCATGCGGATGAATACATCATCAATGCGGATTTTGCTGAAGCGATGACCCGTTTAGTTGATGACGGCGTCCTGCGCCGCCACTCCAAACAAAAACTCCAGAAGAAAAAGTTTTCCTGTTCGACATTTATGATCTATGTCGGTCTTGATCAGGTGTACGATATGCCGCATCATACCATTCTCTTTGCAGAGGACTACCAGAAGAATGTAAATGAGATGACGAAAGACCTCGTGTTGTCCGATGAACCATCCATCTATATCCATAACGCAAGCATAACCGACCCGACGCTTGCACCCGAGGGGCATTCGGCCGTCTACATCTTAGCTCCAGTGCCGAACAATTATTCGGAGATCGACTGGGACGATAAGCAGGAAACATTCAAATCGTTGATCTACGATGAAATTGAGAAAAAGACAGGGTTTACCGATATCCGCAGCCACGTCGTCGAAGAAAAAGTACTTACTCCAAAGCAGTGGCAGACCGATCATTTCGTACATCAGGGTGCTACATTCAGTCTCGGTCACCAGCTTTCCCAGATGATGTACTTCCGTCCGCACAACAGGTTTCAGGAGCTTGATCATTGCTGGCTCGTCGGAGGAGGAACCCATCCCGGAAGCGGGCTGCCGACTATACTGGAATCTGCAAGGATAACGACAGGATGGATCAGGGAAGAGGAGGTGCAGCCGATATGACAAAGACGACAATTGTCGGTGGAGGTATTGGTGGACTTGTCACGGCCCTGCTTTTATCCAACGACCCGGACAGGGATATCTCTATGTATGAAAAGAAAGACGTGCTCGGAGGCAGACTTGCTTACGAACGGCATGGCGAGTTCAAAATCGACCAGGGACCTACGATCGTTCTACTTCCTGATATGCTCCTAAGTATTTTAGAAGAAGGAGGCATTTCAAGGGAGCGTATTCCATTGATTCCATGCGATCCTCTTTATAACATCCATTTCCCTGACGGAACAACGTTCAATAAGTATTCCGATGCTGAAAAACAAAAAGCAGAGCTTGAGGTAAAGTTTCCTGGCAATGAAAAGCATTTCGACCGTTTTTTAAATGATATGCGGGCTCGTTTTATGCAGGGGAAAGCTCAGTTTCTCGAAAAGTCGTTCGTCGACAAACGAACGTTTTTCTCCCGTAAAAACTTGAAAACATTGATCAAGTTAAAAGCTTACCAAAATGTGAAGAAAATGATGCGCAGTTACTTTGACGATGAGCGTCTCGTGGAAGCCTACACGCTACAGACGCTTTACATCGGAGGTCACCCGGAACAATCGCCGGCGATGTACTCGCTCGTGTCTTACAGTGAACATGAGCACGGCATCTGGTACATGAAAGGCGGCTATGCTCACCTTGTCGAGATCATTGAGGAAGAGTTGGAAAAAAGAGGGGTGCAAATCAATAAAGGAATACCTGTAGAAGGTGTAGAAACAGAGAAGGATAGAGCAGTGTCCATAACCGTAGGAGGAGAAAAAGTACGGTTCGATGAGCTGATTTTGAATGGGGATTTTCCTCTCATGGACAAAATCATGCCAGCTGAAAAGCAGCTGCAACGTAAATACACCCCGTCCTCGGGTTGTCTCCTGCTCTATATGGGACTTGACCGCATCTATGAAAACGACTCCATCCACCAGTTTTTCATGTCTCATGACTTTGACAGGCATATGCGGCAAGTATTTGTGGAAAAGCAACTGCCGGATGATCCATCGTTTTATACCTTCCACCCTTCCTTAGTCGATCCTTCGCTCGCTCCTGAGGGAAAAGGGGTGCTCTACACATTGATTCCGGTTCCTACAGGAGAGTCCGTCGATTGGGAGAAGAAAGACCAATTGATTGAGAGCGTCATTGATGAAATGGAGGCACGTGGTTTTCCAGGTTTGAGAAATCATATCGAATGGCAGCACGTTCGAACTCCTGAAGACGCAGAGCGCGAAGGCTTGTATGCAGGAGGAAGCTTTGGAATTGCCCCCACTCTTTTCCAATCCGGGGTGTTCCGGCCGCAGCTGCAGCCGTATGCAGTCGGCAATGTGTACGCGGTTGGAGCTTCGATTCATCCAGGAGGTGGCGTTCCAATTGTCATGCAAGGAGCAAAATTGTTGGCAGATTATTTGCAATATAGGGTCAAAGAAAGGCATAATTACAAGCGAGGTGTTTAGTGATGACGGACTTGAACCAAGCATACGATCATTGTCGCAAAGTAATTGAAAAGCATTCCAAAACGTTTTCAAAAGCATTCGCTATGCTGCCCAAACAGCAAAAAAGAGCGGTTTGGGCGATATATGCCTTTTGCCGTCGCGTAGATGATATCGTAGATGAAGGACTTAAACCAAAAGCAGAACTAGAAACTTTCTCTCAGCAATTCGATCAATTCATGGAAGGGAAGCTCGAACTGAAAGACCCTTCCTGGATCGCGCTCGATGATGTGTTCAGAAATTTCTCTATCGATCCCGAGCCCTATTATGACATGATCAAAGGCCAACGCATGGACCTTTACCCCACCACCATCCGTACGAAAGAAGACTTATTAGAGTATTGTTATCATGTCGCAAGCACCGTTGGTCTGATGCTTCTTCCTGTCATTGCTCCAGGAAAAGTCGGTGCTCTCCGCCAAGGAGCCATCGAGCTCGGCTACGCCATGCAGATCACCAACATACTGCGAGATATAGGTGAGGACATGGAAATTGACCGCATTTACTTACCACAAGAAGTGATGGATCGTCATGGTTACACTTTTTTTGACCTGAAAGAGAAAAAGGTCAATCAAGCTTTCATCAACATGTGGGAAGAGTTGGCCACTGAGGCTGAAGCCTACTACGACAAGGCGATGAAAACATTACCGGATTATCCGTTATACTCAAGAACACCCGTAGGAGGCGCTGCCAAGATGTACCGGGCCATCCTCCCGACTGTAAGAAAAAACGGATATCACGTCTTCAACCATCGCAATTATGTGACCGACCAAGAAAAGAAGCAGATCATTGCAGAAATGCAGTGATGCTGCTTCTTTTCTTGGTGAATTATGCCTCCAGTGCGTGATTCGCGCACAAGAACGTGTCTATCGCGCGCAAGACCAACACGCCAAAGCCTACCCCATGTATATTCCTGTCAACTCCTGCGAATACTTGTAGCAACAATGATTCAGGAAAGGTAGAGTCGAATGGCAGAAAAATATTTAATCTATTACCAGGCAAAATCAGGCGTAGTCAAACAAATTCCTGTCTATGCTTCGCATAAAGAAAAAGCACGGGAAGCTCATTTGAAAAGTAACCCGCAGGCAAAAATTACGCATATTCGTCTTTTGTAATCCATTTTCTTTTAGAAGAAAAGGCAGTGCTGCTCCGGCCACTGTCTTTTTTTTATGGAAAACCTATCGAATTCGAGATGTTAGGTTTCAATACTCTCGAATGTGGGAAATTAAATAATGTGTTACTTTATCGAAATAAAGCGGATTTTAGTGAACAGAGGATGATGATATGACAAAGAAAACCTACATCTTGAGCGAACTATTGCACGGTTCTTTCAAGGGTCCTGAACGACAGGAGATTCACTCCGTTTCCTATGATTCAAGGGAAGTTGAAGCGGGAGATGCTTTTATTTGCATAAATGGAGAACATCATGATGGTCACTTATTCATAAAGCAGGCGATCGAAGCGGGTGCCCAAACCATTGTCGGAACATATGGAGAGGTGCTAGATTTTTATGCAGCTGAACACCCAGACCTCAGCTTCGTTTGTGTACAGGATAGCCGCTCTGCTCTTGCTGTATTGTCGTCCATTGTGTGTGGCTCTCCATCAGAATCTTTACATACAATCGGTGTAACGGGTACCAACGGGAAAACGACGGTGGCGACGTTCACGCATTCCATTCTAAACAGCCTTTCGTTCCGGACGGGATCACTTGGGACAGCGGGCATATGGGATGATCGCAAAAAAACGGATTTCAAACAAACGGTACCGACTACTCCGGAAGCACCGGATATTCATAAAGTTCTGGAATATTTCTGTGAGGAAAAGATGCAAGCAGCCGTCATTGAATCCACATCAATCGCCCTTGAACAAAAACGATTAGAAACAATCCACTTCAATGTAGCGGTCCACACCAATCTTACCCCGGAACATTTGGAATTTCATCAGACAATGGATGCTTATAAAGCGGCGAAAATGAAGTTGTTTCAGCAGGCTGATCAGGCGGTGATTAATGTAGATGATCCCTTGATGGCTGATGATCTCATTCAAGCGTTTCAAGGCCCTGCGACCACTTATGGCATTCGCCAGCCTGCCGACCTGCAAGCCTCTCACATCCACTCGACCAGAACAGGTACCACGTTCGATCTGGATGCATTTGGAATGAAATATAAGGTGCAGGCTCCGGTTTTTGGAGAATACAATGTATCAAATTTGCTTGCCGCCATTGCAGCCTGTCATCATGTCGGTTTTTCCATAACGTCTATTTTATCGGTCATCGATACCATCAGGAAACCGGAGGGACGTTTCCAAATCGTTGAAAAAGAAGTCCCCTACCAAATTCTATTGGATTATGCTCATACCCCGGATGCCTTATCTCATGTCTTAGAAGCTGTCGTTCAGATTCCTCATCGGAAACTCGTGGTGATGATTACGGGTATTGGACTTCGGGATCCTAAAAAACGACCGCGGATGGCTGAGGTTGTGGAAGGTGTGGCGGATGAAATTGTCGTCAGCGTCGACCAACCGGGCCATGCGGATCGCCAAACGGTCATCAATGATGTATGCCGTGGCTTCACACGTGGATTTTCTCCCCATATCCATACACGGCTCCGCAGAGAAGAAGGTATTCACAAGTCCCTCGACTTGGCTGGACCAGGGGACCTTGTTTTACTGACAGGTATCGGATTTGGTGGATACCAGATCATTGGTGATGAAAAAGTCCCTTACTCCGAACTTGCAGTTATTGACGATTATTTCAACCATGTAGAAAGCTATAAAAAGCCAGTATAAAGAGCAAAGGGATGCAGCCCTTTGCTCTTTTCCTGTTTAGTCGGGACGTTTTGAAAAGTATACCCTGTGTAGTATGATAGTCTCTATGGAAAGATCCATAATTTAGAGAGGAGGGAAAAAATGAAACCCAACCCGATTCGTTTAGGTGTAAAAGCCAATCTGCTTTCATTTTCGCTACTTGTTGTCATTAACTTTTTTGTCGGTTCAATGGTCGGTTTAGAACGAACCATTCTGCCGATCCTAGGAGAAGAGCTTTATGGAATGGCTTCAACAAGTGCTGCACTTTCCTTTATCGTCAGCTTCGGTTTTTCAAAAGCGCTGATGAACTTTTTCGCGGGAAGTATGGCGGACCGGTGGGGGAGAAAACGCGTACTTTTAGGTGGCTGGATCATCGGTCTGGTTGTCCCTCTATTCGTCATCTTTGCTGAAGCATGGTGGATGATCGTCGTAGCGAATATTTTCCTTGGAATCAATCAGGCCCTTACGTGGTCAATGACGGTGAATATGAAAGTGGATCTTGCGAAACCTGAACAAAGAGGTTTGGCAGTTGGTTTTAATGAATTCGCAGGCTACATTGGTGTCGCTGTAATGGCGGCTGTTTCAGGTTACGTGGCATCTCGTTATTCGCTCACACCAGAACCTTTCTATATCGGCATCGTTCTCGTTTTCATAGGACTTTTCTTATCATGCTTCGCTGAAGATACAGAAAAACATGTTCAAAGCCAGGTGAAAAAGGAAGGTATGATTGCTGCTTTATCTACAAAAGAGGTATTCAAGCAAACCACATGGAAAAATAAAAACTTATCGAGCAGCAGTCTGGCTGGTCTGACGACGAACTTGAAAGATGGAATGGCCTGGGGGTTGTTTCCTATTTTCCTGAGTGCGGGCGGCCTGAGCGTGGGTCAGGTAGGGACAGTGGTCGCGTTGTACCCTGCAGCCTGGGGATTCTTTCAATTGTTTACAGGCATATGGAGTGACAAAATTGGCAGAAAGAAGCTGATTGTGTCAGGAATGCTGCTGCAAGGGCTCTCTTTATGGTTTATTCTCCTCGTTCAAACGTACAGCATGTGGCTGGCCGGTGCCCTCTTCTTAGGGATTGGTACGGCGATGGTTTACCCAACCATTCTGGCATCGATCAGTGATGTGGCACGTCCGGATTGGAGAGCCACATCTATGGGAGTTTACCGTTTTTGGCGCGACAGCGGCTATGCATTCGGAGCAATACTCGCAGGAGTTTTCGCGGATGTCTTATCCGTCCCATGGGCGATCGGGATCGTTGGTGCGCTTCCGGTATTATCCGGCATCTTTTCACTTTTTAGAATGGATGAAACTTTATCTTTGGATGATTAAAAAAAAGAGGAAAGCATAGCATCACATCTATGCTTTCCTCTTTTTATTTTTTACGGTCGTGCAGGCGATCTTCTTCTTCCGTCTCAAGCATGCCATAATCGCCATTCATCGCCTGTTCATCCTGATCGACACCAAGGTCATTGGTTATGGGATTCACCGGCCTTTTTTCTTCTTTTCTCGGTTGGTCGCGTTTGTTCTTATCCATTCCGTACACCTCCCATTTTAGCTTGCCTGAAAAGGAGAGGAGTTATTCGATTTGGACAATCTTTCCGAGAATTTCGTTGGCGACGTTCTGGCCGCTCAAAACGACCATCGGGGACCCGCCGCCCGGGTGCGTGCTTCCTCCGCAAAACCAGAGACCATCAAGATCCTGAGATTTATTGAAGGGTCTCATAAAAGCCTGTGACCGGCGGTTTGAGGACGGCCCGTATAACGACCCTCGATAAGCACCGAAATGGTTTTGGATGTCTTCTGGATCCCAGACTTTTTCCACCTGGATATGATCTTTGATGGGAACGCCGGCTTCCTGAAGTCGATCATAAATGTGCTCCTTATAGGCTTGTTTATCGTATCCGTCTTTTTCATTGAGAGCGGGAGCGTTGACCAGGATAAAACAGTTGTCCCCCTGATGAGAGACGGAATAATCCGATTTGGAAGAAGTGCATATGTAGATCGTCGGATCGTCAGCGTAATAACCGTTCTTTAAAACATTGAATTCCTTTTTATAGTCGTTTGAGAAAAACAAATGATGATGCTTCAAACGGCTGAGTTTCGTATCAAGCCCAGCCATAATGACAAAGGCAGAAATGGAAGGATCGTAGCCTTTCAGCTTCTGGTTCGTCAGTTTGCCTCTCGCTTCAGAATCAATCAACTCCGGAACAGAATGGAGGAGGTCCCCGTTCAAGATGACATGGTCCGCCTCATAGCGCTCGCCATCTTCCGTTTCGACTCCTGTCACTCTTTGATTTGCGTGAAGGATATGATTTATTTTAGTTCCGCTGTACAGCCGGACTCCGACGTTCTCCGCAGCTTTAACGAACCGATCTGCAATCCGTGTGTTGCCCCCGCGGACAAAATAAACCCCATCATTCCACTCAAGGTGAGCAATCATACTGAACGTGGCTGGTGCTTGATAAGGGTTGGAACCGATGTAGGTGGAATACCGATTTAATGATTGGATGATCTTCGGATTTGAAAAATACCGTGTGAAAAAGTGGTCCATCGATTCAAGCGGACGTACCTTCGTCATGCTTTTCGCCAGAGAAGGGGAAAGGTAGTCGAGCCACCCATTGAAGGTCCTGTGTAAAAAGTGCTTTTGGGATAGGTGGTACAAGCGTTCGATTTCTATAAGAAAATCTTCATACATGACATGTCCTTTAGGATCCATTTTTTCCAGCTGACGTTTCATATACGTCTGATCTGTAGAGAAATCAAAAGTTGTCCCATCATGAAACTCATTTCTCGTGTGGGTGACGATTTTCGCAAAAGGAAGCTCCTCACGGGGATCAAGTCCCCCTTGACGTATGACGTCCTGAAACACTTCAGGCATCGTGATCGTATTGGGACCAAAATCAAAATGAAATCCAGATTCATCGACGCTCATCATTTTTCCGCCAAAGTGTTCATTTTTTTCGAACAGCCTGACGTCCACTCCATGTTTTGCGAGGGTCACAGCAGCAGATAAGCCGCCGAGTCCGCCCCCGATGATGGCTACTTTCATTGATAGAACCTCCCTTTCCATTGGTATTTTTCCCCTCGTTTATGTACGAACATTGACGCCATCATAATCGAAATCAGCAGCACAACGGCCACAGGCAGGAGGAAGGAAAGCCATAACGGATGACCTGTCCGTGCGTCCACGTACATCTTGAACGCAACCGTCAAAAGGTATGGAAGAAAAAAGGCGTAATCACCGGTAACCAGTCCCACTATGGCAAAGCCGGCCGGGGCTAAGAAGACTACGGCATAAAATAAGGTCAGGTTCAAGACCATACCCGCTGATCGGCCAATACCTGTGTACACATTTTTTTTAAAGCCTTCCCACGTCTCTTTTCCAGAATCATACATGTAGGAAAGGACGGATTCTGTAATGTTAGCGAGGACCATCTTGTATCCATGTTTTTTCACTTCTCTCGCAATATGTACGTCTTCGACCAGCGAGTCTTTGACGGATGCATGACCTCCAATCGCTTCATATGCTTTTCTATCAATCATAAGAAAGATCCCGCACGCAGCCGTGAACATCGGCTTCGTCGTCCGGTTGGCGACGAACAGGGGAAGATGGAGCAGGACGACCATATGTTGAAGCGGGACGAGCATATGACTCAGAAAATGGTGATTCGGGTAATTCGGAAATCCGCTTAACATGCTCGCTTTTTTCTGCTGCATCATGGCGAGCGTTTGTTGAATGATTCCGGGAGCGACACGTGCATCGGCATCAAGGAATAAGTAATAATCGCCATTGGCGGCCTGGGAGAGCTGGTGACACGCATGAACTTTTCCGTTCCAGCCTTCCGGAAGTTCTTTTCCTTGAATTACAGAAAAACGTTCATCATCGGCCACCTGTTCGTTGAGCTTTTCCAATGTTCCATCTTCCGAATGATCATCAAGCAGAATCATTTCCAAATCGGGATAAGTAAGCGAACGCAGCGACCTGACCATCCCCTCCACATTTCCTGCTTCGTTTCTTAACGGTACAAGCAGCGAAACGGATGGCTGGTCTTCCAGCTCTCTTTTCGCAGATAAAGGATAGAGGAAGAGACTGTTAATAATCGTCCACACATTCAAAACGATGGTTATGATCAAGAGAATAAAAAATAGCGACATGACGATTCCCCCTTTCCATTACAGTTTTTTAAAGGATTGAAGATTTTCTTCGATGACGTCCTGCCGTAATTGGTCAAGCTGTTTGGTTGCCGCCTCCTCAAAATATCGTGTCATCTCTTTTCTGGAGAGGCCTGCGTATTCCAGTGGGGGCAGTGCTTCTCCCAGGCGTATGTAGGCATTCGGCTTTTTCGTATGTTCAAGCGCATAGTATAGGGAAACAGGTACGACTTTTATGTCCGGACATTGCTGGGTAAGGTAACTGATACCTGAAAAAAATTCAAGCGGCCTTTTCTCGAGAGGCTGTTCATTCCCTTGAGGGAAGATCCACACCGTTTTGCTCTCTTCTAGCAAACGCCTGCTGTAGTGCAACGATTGCACCAAATGGCGGCGATCATCACCGTTCACTGAATAAGCTCCAATTCTCCGAAAGAAAGGGAAGCGGCGGATACCCTCTTCATGCATCATGCCATATCCGTCTGATTTCACGAGACGATCATTGATGTAAAAGATGAAAAGCGGATCCCACCATGTCGAATGATTGATAAGAAAAAGGGTCTTCTCATCAGGTAGGGAAGAAGGGGGCTGGATCAGAATTTTGTTGAAATGATAGTTTAAAAATAAACGGTTGAAACGGGTGAAACCCCACTCAATCCATGCCGTTTTACGTGCGGGTAGAAACATTTGATCTCCTCCAAAAGTACAAGCCATACCATACGAGTGTAAGGGTACTCACGAACGCAATCGCCCCATACAACCGTCCGGTGAAGGCGATACAAATAAACAGGAATATGATCAGACCGAACGTCAGGACCATCCTTCCCGGCCAAGGTTGAACGTTCCTCTCTACCACATCCCGATGAATGAATAGGAAAATCAGGTGAAACAGTGCAGCCAGAACAAACCAGCCAAAAAAGTTTGAAAATGGGATATCATAATAGAAGCCAGGATCTTCCCAAATCCAATACTCCTTCACCTTAAAGGAGACTGGATCAAGAATGAGATCCATCGTCACCGCTGCGAGCGCACCGGTGACAACAAAAATGAACCGACTGGCCCAAAGACCCCATCCCTTCGATAGAATACGTGCCAGTTCATGAGAGCATCCGATAATCAGAAGCCATGCAAATCCAATGGTAATGGGGGTGTCTGCAATCTTTAATCCAAAATTATCTGTATAGTGATAGGCTCCGAATAAGAAATTGTATTCTACACCTAAGTGTTCCACGTAAATACTGACGATAATGATGATCAAGCTGTAGATAATCCCACGCCAAACCCCGTACATTTTAATAAAATAAATGCCTGCGACGATGCCGGCAGAAATTAAAAAAACGCTGTTCGCCCATTCGAGCCAGGGGGGAAGCCAGTCGAAAGTTACTAGAAACACGCCACATATGTACCAAAAAATAAAAAAGCGGTAGAAATAATTTGCCATAGGACACCTCTCTTATTGTACGGTCCTCAAAAGAATAATGTATAAAATCATCATACCTCATCCAGAAGTAAAATAAACGAAAAAAGCCCTATGCGCGATGACATAGGGCTTGATGTATTATTGATGAGCCAGTCTTCCTCTTCCCATGTGAAGTTTGGTGCCTTGTTTTTTGAGCATTGGCAAGACCCAGCGATCTAATCCATAACGTCCGGCATTGGCACCGGCAACTAGAAGGAAGATCGTTAGCAGAACCATCTGCGGATTCGTGCTGACCGTTCCGCTGAATAAGAAAGCGAAGTTCATGAGAATGCCACCGAGAGCAGCTGCGTTCGTGAATAATCCTAAAATAAGTGCAATACCGACGAGAACTTCTCCCCACATGACGATGAAAGCGAAAAACTCATGATTCGGAAGGGCGAATTGTTCAAGGAATACAGCCCACCATCCCTGGACAGCCGGGTGCGCGCCTTCTGCCTTCACAATGGCTCCATTCAGAAAGCCACTCACTTCAAACCCGCCTGTGATTTTTCCGATGCCGGCAGTCAACCAGGCATAGCCTAGATAAATGCGGAAGACAGTAAGAATCATTGCAATCCCTTTGTTGTTCCGTAACAGTTCATTCAACATGTCACTCACTCCTTATCAAAGTTTGTTCATCATTTCACATGATGTTGTGTAAGAAGATCTCTTTCTTACAATTCAAGTATATGGTGAGAAGGAAAGAATATCCACACTTTGATCACAATTTCACAATATGTCCAATTAGTTATGTCAGGATTATGAAAAGACGAGTGTTTCTATTTACATTTCAGGGAAAGATAAAATATACAAGGAATAGAAAACAACCAAAGCAAACGCTTTAAATATTTGCTATGATAGAGAAGAAAGAGGGGTGGAACAAGGATGGAAATGATCATGTTTTTTGTAAGTATTATTGTAATGCTAGGACTCATAGGATTAACGATTTTTGATAACGGTTGATACTTAATGAAAAAAAGCGTCGGGGGAAGGAGCCTTAACAGGTTCCTTCCCCCGACGCTTTTTTATGTTCTTTAGTTAACTGAAACATATAAGGTAAACTTTTAAATATGAAAAAAAGTTAGCGGTCGACACTTTTTTCTCTTCTCCTTCGATTATAGAAGTGAGAGGAGGTGAAGCAGATGGCCGTAAATACTTTGAAAGTAGACAGTCGCTTGCAGCTTGTCTTTTCAACAGGAACGGATGAAGACGGAAACATGGTCCTTAAACGTAAATCATTCAACAACATCAAAACAAGTGCTACAGACGAACAATTGCATGAAGTATCTATCGCTCTATACCCGTTACAGCAGCACATCCTTGTCGATATCGCTCGTGATGACCGCTCTGTCTTGACGGAATCATAATCAGATAGGAGGAGAATAAATGAAAAAGTTGGAGCTGAAATTTTTAAATGAAGAAGGAAAAACAGTCACCATCAGCCTGGACGACCCCGTAGAGCCTGTTGATACAGCCCAGGTCACTGCTGCAATGGACGCTATCATTGCTCAAGGTTGTTTTTATTCCAACGGTGGAGAACTTGTTGAGAAGAAAGAAGCAAGGATCGTCGAACGCAACGTCTTCGATATCACATTCTAAAAACGAAAGAGCCGCTATCCAAAGTAGCGGCTCTTTTTAGCAAAAACAATCATGATCAGTTATTCAAGCATATGGCAGAATTTTGGAAGACACCGTTTCGAGACTTTTATGGAGTGGATGGGGGCTCCGGGGAATAACTCGCTTTCCGCGGGAGCGCGGTGAGCCTCCTCGGACTACGTCCTGTGGGGTCTCACCAAGCACTTTTTTCCCGCAGGAGTCTCGCCATTCCCCTCCGCCCCTTACCAAGGAAGATTCTCGAAACCACTTCTGTAAATATTAGCTTGCAAGTGTACCATATAAGCCTCTGTAAAGAACGTAAAAGCTTGATATAGAGCGCCATATCCTTTTAGCCGTTAGGATAGTGGGAGAGCATCCAACTTGGTGAAGGGGTTCGTTTCTCACCTATATCGAATGGGGTGGTTGGGAAGCTGCGAGACTCCCGTGGGAGAAGGAGACAGGCGAGATCCCGCAGGACGCAGTCCGAGGAAGCTCGACGCTCCCCCACAGGAAAGCGAGTAGCTTCCCAGCCACCCCTGACGCTCAACACAGGCAAAGAACCCCTTGTATCTCTATACTAAGTTTTCAAATTCGAAAGCATCTATAAATTTTAGGAGAAGAGGTGAAAGGATGGGGATTGATGCGTGGATTTCAATTTTAGCCGATGTTGGTTTTCCAATGGCGGTGACGTTTTACTTGCTGCACCGCGTGGAAGGAAAACTTGATCAACTGATTGAAACGCTACATCAGCTGCCAGAGAAAATCGTCACGACTAAATGAATGCATAGCTTTTCTGATTCACAAATAAGAGGAAATCAAACGACCCGCCATTTGAACGGCGGGTCGTTTGTCTGTTTATTTCGTTAAGCCCCATTCATTGAAGGGGTAAATGATCAATTCGGTACGTCCGATGATTTCTTCCTCTTCCACAAAACCAAGTCCATTGCGGCTGTCTTTACTGATGGAACGGTTGTCTCCCATGACGAAATATTTTCCTTTTGGAACTTCGATGGGACCGAAATCTCTCGTTGAGGACGCTGCCTCTTCCGTCAAGTATTCCTGAGTCTGCTCTTCACCGTTTACATACAGTTCATGATTACGGATCTCCACTGTATCTCCCGGCTGTCCGATGACTCGTTTTACATAACTTTTAACTGGTCTCTCAATGATGACGATATCCCCTCGTTCAGGTTCATCTACATAATATATAATCTTATTGAACATGACGCGTTCCCCGTTTTTTAGTGTCGGGTCCATACTGGCCCCTTCAACGATCGAGGTGGCAAAGAAAAATGTTCGTAATATAAATGCGAGTGTAATGGCAACAGCAATGGCTTTCAACCATTCCAACCATTCTTTTTTAGATTGCTCAGACAAACTCATCTTCCTTTCTAGATGAACATAGAATATCTCATCCTTAATTTTACCATATCGTAACGGAAAGAAAAGGTACGGGAGAAGGGTTTTACGAAATTGTAAACTCTCCTAACAGGTGATTTTTTATTTTATCGCTATCTGTCGAAATATCAGAACCTTTACCGATTGTCTTTACAATAGTAAAGAAAATTGAGATAATTCATTTCGTGCAAGAACTGGATGCGAACACACATTCTTTTCATTTTTTTATAAAAGATGTACAATAAGGATAAGAACAAGTCAGGAGGTAGTCGATAGTGCAAGTGGCCGACAAAGATCCTCGTATTGCTGAATTAGAGTATTTGCGTAAGAAAATGACGAAAGTGGCGTTTGAAAAAGGGTTGTCGAGTCCAGAGTCTGTGAGAATCAGTCAACAACTCGATGCCCTTTTGAATGAAGTACAAAAAGATAAGCCGAATTAAAAGAACTCATGGAATCCGCATCCATGAGTTCTTTTATGTCTATTTTAAGGACCTTATGAGGCGTCAGAACAGTGGTCCTCCCGTCGTACCTGAAGATCTACAGGGAAGCTCAATCCTCTGTTGAGATGAAGTCCTCCAGGCGCTGCAGTCCTTTTTCCAACGTAGCCATACTGTAGGCATAGGATAGGCGCATATAGCCTTTCCCATATTCTGAAAAGGCATCCCCTGGAACAAGGGCAACTCCTGCTTCTTCTACGAGCTGCACAGCACGCTCGAACGTCGTCTTTCCATTCAATGGGAAGTTCAGGAAAATGTAGAAGGCTCCATTCGGCTCAGCAAATGGAAGGCCCATTTGATTGAGGCGTTTGACGACGAACGCTCTTCTTTCCTTATAAGCATCACGCATCGATTCGGCTTCTTTTTTTCCGTTGGTCAACGCCTCTAGTGCCGCGTGCTGACTGATTGAACTAGCGCAGGAGACATTGTACTGATGCACTTTCAATAGGTGCCGGCTCAGCCAGGAAGGGGCGAGGAGGTACCCGATTCTCCAGCCGGTCATACTGTGGGATTTCGACACCCCGTTAATGACGATCACCTGGTCGCGAACATCTGAAAAGCTTGCTATAGATGTGTGCGGACGATCATATACAAGTTCACTGTAAATTTCATCGGCTAATAAGAAAATTTGATGCTCTTTGATCACATTCGCAATCCCGCGCAGCTCTTCTTCCGTCAAAGAAACTCCCGTTGGATTGGATGGATACGGCATAATAACGGCTTTTGTTTTTGAAGTGATCTTCTCTTTGATTTTCTCCCCCGTCAACTTAAATCCATCCTGACATGTATCGATGAACACAGGGGTCCCGCCGGCTAAGCGGATCAGCGGCTCATACCCGGGATAGACCGGACCTGGCAGCAGCACTTCATCCCCAGGCTGGATGATCGTTCGCAGCGTAATATCAAGCGCCTGGGAAGCTCCGACGGTGACGATGATTTCTTCTTCCGCTTCATAATCGAGTCCATAAGAAACTTTCACATGCTGCTGAATGGCTTTTCTAAGGGGCAGCATCCCGGCATTGTGCGTGTAACTCGTATGATTATTTTTGATGGCCTGAACTCCCGCTTCTTTCACTTGAGGAGGTGTGGGGAAATCAGGCTGTCCGATAGTCAATGAAATAACGTCTTCATAGTGGGAGACCATGTTGAAAAAACGCCGGATTCCTGATATTTCTATTTGCTTGACTTTTGGATTGATGAAGTGTTCCAATGCGTATTCTCCTTCTTTACATAAAGTTAACAAAATGTTCAAACAATTATTGCGTGGAATTTGTTGAATTTTGTTATAATTTAAAATAAGCCTATGAAAGGAGTTGTATAATGAGAAGTTACAAACGAATTTCCTTTGAAGACTTAGTGGATCGTAATAAACAACAATTGTTGAACGATCAGGAAGCAATCGAAAAAATCGAACGTCAAATAGATGAAAAACATACAAGGAAAAACGATTCCGATGCTTATGTAAACTGATGATATCACACCAAAAAGCAACCGCATAGAAGGGGTTGCTTTTTTACTTTTCTAAGAGAACATGGCAAAATATAGATATGGGAACAAATGAGAAAAGGAAGGTGTTTATATCTTATGGATGATGTTGGTTTAGTTCTTGAAGGCGGTGGGATGAGAGGCGCATACACCGCGGGCGTGCTTGATTTCTTTCTCGATGAAGACATACACATCCCCTATGTGGTCGGAGCATCGGCCGGAGCATGTAATGGCAGCTCTTACGTCGCGAAACAGAGGGGAAGGAACTATGAAGTGATCGTCGAATATGGGGCGCATCCGGAATACATATCGTACAAAAGGATGATTACGAAACGTCAGTTGTTTGGAATGGATTTCATATTTGATAAGCTTCCTAATCAACTTGTTCCGTTCGATTATGACACGTTCCTTCAGCAGAAAACGCGTTTTGTCGTGGGGACTACAGATATGAATACGGGAGAACCTGTCTTTTACGACCGTTTTCCTGACAGGGAGAGTCTGTTGAAAGTCATACGGGCCTCGAGCTCTTTACCGATGGTCGCCCCAAGCATTCTGTATGATGGTCGGGAGTTGATGGATGGAGGAATTGCCGACCCTATACCGATGCAGGCTTCTGAACGGGATGGGAACAAAAAGCATGTCGTGGTGCTTACACGCAATGATGGATACATCAAAGGTAGAATGAAAGCCGGCTGGTATTTCAACCGGAAGTACAAAAAGTTTCCGCTCTTCGCGAAAGCCCTGCTTGAAAGGCACCTTCGTTATAATCAGCAATTGCAAAAAGTGAAAGAAGCGGAACAAAACGGAGATGCGTTTGTCATCCGGCCTTTAAAGCCTTTGAAAGTGAGCAGAATCGAACGGAATCGTGACCGTCTGCATGACTTGTATGCTCAAGGATATGAAGAAGCGGAGGCCCATGCAACAAGGCTGGAGCAGTTTCTGCAAGTCCGGGGATGATCGTTTTCCTGATGAAGAGAAAAGGGAACAAGCGCCCATATGGCTGCTCATCTTTTCTTTTCCATGGCTTTTCTGGTATAGGCACTTCGATCACTGCGCCCCAGGGCTTCTCAGGATGAACCTCAATCGATGGCATCAGCTGCGATGTCCTTTCATCTTTGGACGGTGCCTTTGTATGGAGTGTATCGATGTTCCTGATCGTCGGCGTACGCCTTTTTAATGAAACGGAGGAGAAGGAATGAACAGACCTGCTGAATTATGTGAGAACGTGACGACAGTTTTAGAAAAACATAGAGATGAAGATCAGCGAATCCCTATGGAGAATTACATGAAAAATCATTTCCCTTTTTTCGGGATTAAAGCGCCTGATCGGAAACGCATCCTCGCACCTTTGCTGAAAGAATACAAAGATATGACGGCAGATGAACGATTAGAAGCGGCGGTGCTCCTTTTTCAAAAGTCGGAAAGAGAATGTCACTACGCTGCTCTCGCTTTTCTTGAAAAAGGGATCAAAAAAGCCCCGGAACACAGCATTGATACATACAAACAGTTGCTTATGACGAAACCGTGGTGGGACACGGTCGATATGATTGCATCCACATTGTGCGGCGAATATTTTCTTCGATACGAAGACAAGCTGCGCCCCTACACAGAAGAGTGGAGAGAGTCCGATCACCTATGGGTCAGACGGTCGAGCGTCCTGCATCAGTTGAAATATAAAGAAAAAACAGATGCTCCCCTCCTTTTCGAAACGATAGATGCCCTCAAGCATGAAAAAGAATTTTTTATTGAAAAAGCAATCGGGTGGGCGCTCCGCGAATACAGCAAAACCGATGCAGCTGCGGTCATCGACTACCTTAATCAGGAGGAAGTACGGCCACTTAGCCGACGTGAAGGTTTAAAGTGGCTGAAAAACAAACATCCACACCTTTTAGAGGCGTGAAGTTTATTCCATTCTATCCTTGTTCATAATGGTAAAAAACGAACAAGGAGCGGTAGAAAATGAATATTATGGAATGGTTCGATCCATCGTTTTTAGATGAAACCATTAGCTGGCTTGATCACGATCTCTTGGATGTGTTCGGTCTGGAGCCGGAGTATGTTCAATTCTCACTCGTCTTTCTGTTTATGCTGTCCCTCATGTGGGTCGTCAAACCAGTCATCGAATGGATGATGCTGAATCATTGGAAGACCTTATCAAGTTATGTGACAAGCACTCTTCTAGCCCTGGTCTTTCTTCAGCTTGTCGATCGTTACGCGATGTCTGACACGACTTCAACACTGCCCGCCTCCTATTGGTCTGTTTGCCTTCTTGCCATCAGCAGCTTCGGCGTGGTGTACGTAACCATAAGGTGGATGCGTAAGCTTTATGCGCGCCTATCGAAACGAAACAAAAGAAAAGCGGCCTGATTTGAAACCTTCTCTTTTCTTAATCGTAGAATAAGTGAGAAACGGGAATAGAGGAGGAACATCATGGAAATCGGCATCTTATTTCTAACTTTCCTAATCTTCGTGGTCGGGTTGTTGGTATTGAATATTATTACGAGTGTATGGGCGTATCGTGATTCTGTCCGCAAAGGCAGAAGTACCGCCTACAGCCTCGTCGTCCTTATCGGTACATTATTCTTCCCCTTAGTCGGACTGATTGTTTACCTCATTATAAGAAATGACTAAAAAAAGAGCGGGCCTCCCGCTCTTTTTTTGTGCTCTTCGTTATTAACGACATGTACATGGCAGGATTGTTGAAGACACAGTTTCGAGACTTTTGTTGAGTGGATGGGGCTGCGGGGAATAGCTCGCTTTCCGCGGGGGCCCACACGAAGTGGGGTCGTTCGATGTTGGCACAGGACGTGCCGAACTTAATCGAACTTCCTCTATTCTTTTTAGCCTCCTCGGACTGCGTCCTGCGGGGTCTCACCATGCACTTTTTTCCTCTTCGATATCCGGTTCCGGCGCCTAGCGGCTAGTGAGACTTCCCTCGCTTCTGTACGATAAGTCAACATCGAATCACTCCGTTCTTCGTGTTTCCTTTGTCTCCGCCAGCTCCGTCCAGTCCATACGCCGCTGATCGAGGTGCCTGCACACTTAAGATAGGAGTCTCGCTATTCCCCTCCGCCCCTTTGCCATGGAAGATTCTCGAAACCACTTCTCAGTAACTCCGCTAGTATGCTTAAGCGAGGTGAATATTATAAAGTTCTCCCCAGTGTTGATTCTCAGCGGGAAAGGCCTGACATAGCACTATATGTCTGTTTTTGGTTTGGGAGACCTTCCTCATCTTGGTTTAGGGGTTCGTTTCTCATATACATCGAATGGGGTGGTTGGGAAGCTGCGAGACTCCCGTGGGAATGGATTGGCTGGCGAGACCCCACAGAGCGAAGCTCGAGGAGGCTTGCCGCCATCCCCACAGGAAAGCGAGTAGCTTCCCAACCACCACCTGGCACTAAACATAGCAACGAACCCCGAAAACATCTCGAATCTGAGTCTTTAACAATAGGCAGCTATATGGAACAAATGAGAGGCTTATAGTAATCGAGCACAACTGCTTCACAATTAGCCTTTGATAGACGATATAAAGAGTGGATTCTATCAAAGGAAGGACGATGCTTCATGAACCAGGACCAAGGCATTTTATTAGAAAGCGGAACGAACGAATTGGAAATCGTCGAATTCGGAATCGGCGATAACCGTTTCGGGATCAACGTTATAAAAGTAAAAGAAATACTGAACCCTCAATCCATTACAAAAATTCCTCATTCCCATAAATCGGTGGAAGGAATCATAGAAATCCGTGGGGAAGTCGTCCCTGTCGTCGATGTAGCCCATGCGCTCGGGTTTTCACCATCAGAAAACCCAAAGCAGGATAAGTTTATTCTGGCAGAATTCAATAAGACCAAGATCGTCTTCCACGTACATACCGTGACACAAATTCACCGGATTTCCTGGGGACAAATTGAGAAGCCGAATAAGATGTACCAGGGCCTGGAAACACAAATCACTGGCGTTATCAAAATGGATAACGACATGCTGCTTCTGCTTGATTTCGAAAAAGTAGTCGCAGATATCAATCCTGAATCCAGTATTAACGCGGAGCAGCTGCGTGAACTGGGCCAAAGGGACCGCTCACTAAAGAAAATTCTGATTGCCGAAGATTCGGGAATGCTTCGAGCCATGCTTCAGGAAACGCTGAGTGAAGCGGGTTATGAAAATACGATCTCTTTTGAGGACGGAAAAGAAGCCTATGAACATCTGAAAGATTTATTGGAAGAAGGAAAAACAATCGAAGAGGAATATCAATTGATTATCACTGATATTGAAATGCCTCGGATGGACGGCCATCATTTTACTCGTTTGTTGAAGGACCATAACGATTTGAGTAAACTCCCTGTCGTCATCTTCTCATCACTGATCACGGATGACCTTCGTCACAAAGGAGAAATCGTCGGAGCCGATGCCCAAGTTTCCAAACCGGAAATCGTAGAACTCGTAAAAATTATCGATCATCACATCCTCTGAAAAAGCAGATTCCCTTAATGACATCCATTCTGTTATTAAAGGAAATGGCAGGGGTGTGTAAGACTCAGATTCGAGACTTTCCAGGGTTCGTTTCCCGGGTTGTGCGCCAGGGATGGCTGGGAATCTACTCGCTTTCCTGTGGGGGAGTGGCGAGCTTCCTCGGACTACGTCCTGCGGGATCTCGCCGATCTCCTTTCTCCCACGGGAGTCTCGCAGCTTCCCAACCACCCCTTCAATGTATGAGTGAAACGAACCCTATTGCTCAGGGGAATCACCTTCTACTATCCGCTGTTATATGCATAAAGCGCTCTATCTAAAGCTTGTAGGATTCAAACACATAGCTGGGAGTTAAATTTTTTTCACTTCCATAAAGCTGGAGATACTGCTTATTCCAGGAATGGTTTCGAGACACTTATAAGGTAATGGGGCGGAGGGAAACGGTGAGACCCCGGAAGGCGTAGCCTGAGGAGGCTCACCGCCCGCCCCATGGAAAGCGAACCTTTTCCCGGAGCCCCTAGAACCACACAATCGTCTCGGGACGAGTCTTCAAGAAAAGGGAGCTTTTGCTGCATATGGATGAGAGGTACACAAAAGAAGGAATAAAAAAATCCGCTCCGGGGCGGATTTTTTTATTCCTTCTTTAATCGCTCGAACAACTCATCGTGCCAGTCATACGCATGCTTGGATAACGTTTCAGGACCAGCTTTTGTCGGTGATGACTCTACAACGATATTTTTGTGATGATCGGAAAGGTGCTCGTAGGAAGCACGCATTTCTGTTGTGTATTCCATATACTTCTTTAAATGATATAAAAAATCCTCGACTTCACTTACAGCCATTTGTATCATCCTCCTCTTCTTGTCCATTCCTTATTTTTCAAGAAATGAAACCTCGAAAAGGGTTTACGGGCGCCTTCGTCTGCGCTGGTTCCATGGACTGCCTGTCGGCTGGCCGAGCATACTTGGTTGAGAAGACGTTTGGAAGGAATATGCAGGCTTTTTCGGCTGCTTCCAATCCAAGTAATGATACAGTGTTCGCTTGGCTCTCGACAGTGATAATTTGGGTTTTGGGTTCCGGTAGGACTGGTCGACTTTCCCCAAGTGTTCCAAATCTTGAAAGTCTTTCTTTGTTGCAGGAACATGGAAATAGTAACCACCAACTTCAATGAGGAGGGTCGAGTGCTGCTGGCTGAATTTCGGATGGTCGGAAAAATGGAGTCCGACCTTTTTGGCGCGGTTTTCATTTAGGAGTTTGTCAATCGTATGCTTCTTAATATCATACAGATGCCTCGGTTCTGGTGCAGTTTTGGCATGCCGGTTGACGATGAATAGGGATTCGGCTAATTCGCGGTTGGATATTTGATTGTCTTTCATCTATGATCTCCTTTCCATCCAAGTATAGCTCTCTTTTTGTTTATTTACAACATTTTACAATATCAGGATTCATTTTTATATTTTTTTAGATCTTCGACGATTTTTTTAACGGATTCTGCTTTCGTACCGCTGTATGTTTCTGCAATGTTTCCATCAGGATCGACGAGGAAAAAGCTTGTTCCGTGTGCGACCTGGTCCGAATCTTCCATCTTTTTGACGGGAGACTGAAATGATTTGATGGACCATTCTTTCACTTCCTGAAAAGAATAACCTGTAAGAAAGTCCCACTGCTCATAATTTGGCTGATAATTCTCGGCAAAAGAAAGCAGTTCTTCCTCGGTGTCATTCTCGGGGTCTACACTTACTGAGACGAGTTGAACGTCTAGATTTTCCTGTTCCAATTGTGCTTGCAGCCTGGACATATTTCCAGTCATTGGAGGACAGACGGTTTCACAGTTGGTGAAAATGAAATCCGCGACCCAGTACTCTCCCGCGTATGCTTGGGGCACAGAAATTTCTTTTCCGTGTTGATTCACGGCTGATAATTCTCCAACATCCTTTGACCCACAGGCCGCGGTGAAGGATAGGAGAAAAATGATGCTGATCCAAAATCGTAGTTTCATAAGATCCTCCAACTTTCTAAATTGTCTTTAGTGTATCACTCCAAAGAAAAAAGGACAGACTTGTTTTCTATCTGTCACAAAAATGTAAGAGTTCCGTTTCGTTCATTGTATTGATTTTAAGCGGAATACCGAAAATTCCGGACGGCACATGAACCGGTAAGGAAGTCTTGTCGTGCCGATGCCGCGGCTCACATAAAGGTTGAAACCGTTCACTAATGGATAGTGCCCTTCGACGAAATGCTCGGCGAACGGTGGAGTGACAAGGTAGCCGAGAAAAGGGACCTGCACCTGCCCGCCATGGCTGTGTCCGGACAACTGGACATCCACAGGGTAGTGCTGATATTCAAGAGCAACATCCGGCTCATGAACCATGAGTAAGGTGAAAGAATCCTTGGGAACATTTTCGAGTGTCCGTTCTACATCTGGTTGTCCGAGCATGATGTCATCGACACCAGCAAGCGCAAAGGAGGCCGATCCATTTTCAATGAGCGTATGTTCATTTTGCAAAAGTTGAAAGCCGCTCTGCTGCATGACATCGCGGATTTTTTCCGTTCCATAGCCGCCATGGTCATGATTTCCATAGATCCAATACTTGCCGTGCTTCGCTTCCAATCTCTTCAGGATTTGAATCAGACGGGGTGGGAAAGAGTAGGTGTGTGGTTCGTCCACGAGATCTCCTGTAAACAATAGGAGGTCTGCTTCCTCTTCATTCATTTTTTCAACGAGCCGCTCCAAGTCATCCAATTCATAATGAAAGCCGACGTGTGTGTCTGAGAACTGAAGGACTTTGAAATTATGAAAATGCCTGGGAATTTTCCCATGTTCAATTTCATGGCGGCGGATCGCGAGCATATTCGGTTCCAAGTACCGCGCGTACGAATAGCCGAACGCATTGAGGCCGATCAAGGCTGCCGCGCTTGCTAGTGTCCGTTTTATAAAGGTTCTTCGCGTTATTTTCATGACGTCTCTCCTCTGAATTCTTCCGCCATTATAACATGGGTGAAGGGAAGATTACGTCGAATTTTTACACTTTCTTTTGAAAATGAACAGGTATTCAGTTTGTTCTTGTTGAATTAGATAAGTAGTCAAGAAGAGGAGGTTTGTACATATGGAAAATCAAGTCGTCATCGTTACGGGTGGTTCCAGTGGAATGGGACTGCATATGGCAAAAAGGTTTGTGCAGGAAGGGGCGAAGGTCGCGATTACCGGCCGGAATGTGGAAAGGCTGGAAGAAGCGAAGAAGCAGATCGCAGCCGGAAAAGAAGACCATGTCCTAACCGTGCAGATGGACGTCCGTGAAGTGGAAGATACCGAGCGGATGGTCAAAGAAACCGTGGAGGCTTTCGGGAGGATCGATCATCTCGTCAATAATGCCGCTGGTAATTTCATTGCACCTGCGGAGGAGTTGTCTCCGAACGGATGGAATTCCGTCATCAACATCGTCTTGAATGGAACGTTTTATTGCAGCCAGGCGGTCGGTAAGTATTGGATTGAAAATGAAATCAAAGGGTCGATTTTGAATATCGTCGCCACCTATGCTTGGAATGCAGGCGCAGGCGTCATCCATTCCGCTTCTGCGAAGTCAGGAGTGCTTACCATGACACGTACACTCGCAGTCGAATGGGGAACGAAATACGGCATTCGTGCCAATGCCATCGCTCCTGGACCAATCGAGCGTACCGGTGGTGCTGAGAAACTGTTTCAATCGGAAAAAGCGGCGCAGCGTACGCTTGCTTCCGTACCTCTCGGCCGCTTAGGGAAGCCGGAGGAAATCGCAGGCTTGGCGAAGTTCATTCTTTCTGAAGAAGGAGCTTATATGAATGGAGAAGTCGTCACCCTTGATGGAGGCCAATGGCTCAGCAAATTTCCTTTTTAAAAAGGGGAGAGTGCATGGAAAAGAAATGTTTCTTTTGTAAAAAGGTGTACAAATTAGACCGTTCTGATCCACAATATATGAAAATTAGTAAAAATCCTGAAGCGTCCTATGTGTGCAAATCTTGTAATCAATCGATGCAGAAAGACGCGCAGACAAGCACCGGACTCAATCCCGACATGATCGATTCACACGATAAGTTTTTGAGATAGAACGACCGGGTCTTTTGAAATGGGTTCCTGCCATGATCTCTATATGCATGGGCAGGAACCTTTTTTATGAGAATACTTCCAATGTTAAATTCATCTCTTGTTCACTTCATTCGCAGCCCGAATCGCAGACTCGATGGCTCCTTCTACCCATCCATGGAACGTGGATGTATGTTCACCGGCGAAATGGATGCGCCCCTCTGGTGTATAGAGACGATCCGCAAAATCAGTCGCCTGATTTGGAGCAAATAAAGTGAAACATCCGGCTGAGAATTCATTTTGACTCCAACTGTAAGAAGCCCCTTTTGTAAATTCTTCGTACACTCTCTTGCCGTAAACTTTTGATAAACCATAGAGAGCTTCATTGATCCTTTCTCTTTCAGGTAAGCTGTTCCACAAATTGGCATTCGCACCCCAACTATAGCTGCCAAGCATCACCTGACGGCCAGGGCTGGGCGAGTAGGTGTACCTTAAAGGAATATCTGTTAGGACATTCCCAATCTTCAACTCCTCCCAAAACCTTGATTTGAATTCAAGTCCAATTTTTACTGATGAAACGTAGGACAACTCCTTGATCGCTTTCCACTTCTCAAAAGATATGGAATCGTAAGGAATGATATCAATGAACTGCATGACGGAATAAGGAACGGTGACGATCACATAATCTCCTTTGAAACTTTCGTATTCGTATGTGTTCCGGTTGATGGCGACGACTCTGACTCCATTGTTTTCCTGGAAGATTTGCTGCACTTTCCTTTTGTATAAGATGTGGGGACTTAGATCAGGGAGGAACGCTTCAGGAAGCAAATCATTCCCTCCGGTGATTTCATAGAATTTGAGGTCTGGATTAAACACGGTCCGGACAATATCCAACAAGATATCGACAAAGGACAGTTCAGGAAAACCTTCGATTCCCAACAATACTTTGACCTTTCTGATCGCCCCTTCAGATAAGGAAACTCCTAAGGGATTAAACCGGAGAAATCCTTCAAATGAATAACGGTCAAACTTCCTTCTTAAGCGCTCTTGTTCAGTGGGGGAGGCATTCTCGTACAGATCCAAGTAGGGTTGAACAGCAAGTGAAAGCAATTCTTTCGCCGTTTTTCCTTGTTCTTCAGGCTTCAATGGGAATTTAAGAACGTTGGGGTTTTGCATGTACGTCGTACTTGTACTCTGGACACCATTGACGAAATAGAGATCATTCTCATTATTGAATTCATTGATAGGCAAATCGAATTTGCGCATGTAGGCGAAGATCAGCTCATGGATATTCGGGAATCGCATGGCCCCGACATCAAGGTACTGCCCTTCTGAAAAAGGTTCTCTTAACGTGTAGATTCTCCCACCGACCCGATCGTTGCCTTCGATGATCTTTACCGTATGTCCTGCTTGTTTCAATAAGGAAGCAGAAACCAAGCCGGCCATGCCTGCTCCGACGATGACCACTTTTTTCGGTGGGCCATTCGAAACAGGCAATCCATCTTGAATGATGGACAGCATATCTTTGGGGTAACTTAATGCTCCGTAACTGTGTAGATCTATGCGATGACTCACTGCAATCTCCCCCTTTATTGACTATCATACGATTGGAAAAAAAAGAAAATTCCAACGTGCATGCAGGGGGGAGAGGAGAGATGAATTGGTGCAAATTTCCTTTAAAGATGGAGCAACCTTCCTGTTATGGTTATTTTGAAGCACATTGAAGAATATCGGAATAGAAAGTTGTGTCCTTTATTTATCCAAAAGCGAAAAGTATGGCCCAGGTAGAATTTTACTCGTTCATTGCTACCATGTGTTATCTGTTCTTAATCTCCGTTTTACTCTTTTATATCTTTTATAAAATCGCGATGCTGTCGCCAAATAAAAAGATGAAAAATATCTTTTTATATTTCATGAGCTTATTGCTTAGCATTCCTTTCAAACCAGTCGAAGTCACCGAACACCAAAGGTTATCTCTTCCGCGGAAATGGAGAGAGGTAAGGAAGTACGTACTTGTTGTTTTCTTTGTCACCCTTTGGTATCTCACAGCCCTTTACTTCGCTCAGATACAGATCGACGAATTTAAGAGTTCATAGCCATGAGTGCGGACTTTTATATATAAAGGCTTCACTTCCAACTTAATCCCCACAGAATAAAAAAAGTAAGAGCGTCAGAGGAAAAGCTTCTCTGACGCTCTTACTTTTTTACATTTCTTCTTTAATTCCTTTTCTCACCAATACCCAGTTTGCAGGGTAACTAGTAAGGAAGCCGAGAATCATTGCAATCTGCATCATGAACCAATACGTAGCCTCGTTCGGCTTCGGCGGCTCCTGGAAAAGGACGAAATGGACGATGGCCATCCACCCGAACATCCCCACTTCAAAAGCGATCAATGATAGCGAGTCGGCTTTGATCGCGGCCCAGACGGCGCCTTTTTTTCCAAGATCTTTATTCATCGGATAAATGGCATAAAACTGAAAAAGGATGCCGAACAAGTAAGCCAGGATAAATTCAACGGTGTAGTGGGCAAATAATGTGGAACCGGCGATCATCATCCCTGTCAAAGCGACAATCGGTACTCCAACAGCATCACCCAGGGTGCAGCCTGCTGAACAGTGGCTCGTGGAAACAAACACTTTCGCAGGTCGGCCCCGATGATCTTCTTTATCATTATCCTTGCTTTTCAAACGTCCCCAATTAAAGTAAGTCCATAAGGCTAAAGGGCCCATGAACCATCCATTAATCGGCCAGACAACATTCATGATCTTCATCATTTGCGGGTGCCTTAAAACATCGATGGTAATAATAAGAGAACATAAAAGTCCAATCGCAAGAGCGGTCACAGAAATCGTAGACAACATTCCAATCACCTCTGTACTTTTTACGTGTAAATATCTATACCCTCAGGTAGTAAATAAATAAACGCGGAAAATATTTAGAATTGATAAGCTTGATTTATTGACTCCTATACCCATACCCGGTATATAATAATAACCAAAGGAGGCGGTGGATATGTCAGAGAGTATTCTCCCCGAGGATAGTGGGAAACAACCGGCAAAGCCGAGAACAGAAGATGAAAAGGTTGCCGTATTGAATCGTTTGAAACGAATCGAAGGCCAGGTTCGCGGCATTCAGAAAATGGTGGAAGATGATCGTTACTGTGTAGACATTCTGGTACAAATTTCAGCAATCAATAACGCTTTGAATAAAGTCGGATACAACTTGCTGGAGCGCCACACCCATCATTGCGTCAAAGATGCCATTGAAAAAGGTAATGGTGATGAAGCGATCGATGAATTGATGAAAGTCGTCCAACAGTTTTCGAAATAAGGGGGTGTAAAAATGGCTGATCAGAAGCAGATGAATATAGGAGTTACTGGAATGACTTGCTCTGCCTGTTCCACCCGAATTGAAAAAGTACTTAACAAAATGGATGGTGTCGAAGCGAACGTCAACCTCGCTATGGAAAAAGCGAATGTCCACTATGATGAGTCCAAAGTACAGCCGGAGGATATCGAGGCCAAGATCGAAAAACTTGGCTATGGCGTTCAGAAAGAGCGTGTAGAGCTGGACATTCAAGGGATGACCTGCTCTGCCTGTTCAACAAGGATCCAGAAAGTATTGTCCAAAACGAGTGGTGTCAGTGAGGCAAACATTAACTTAGCGACAGAAGCGGGGGTTGTCGAATACAACCCTAATACCCTGACCGTCGATGACATTATTGGGAAAGTAGAGAAGCTCGGCTACCATGCGGTGACGAAGCAGAACCGGGAAGAACAAAAAGAGCAGAAGGAAGAGGAAATCCAAGCGAAGAAACGGAAGCTTTGGATATCAGCTCTGTTATCTTTTCCTCTCCTTTATACGATGATTGGTCACTTACCTTGGGATATCGGGCTTCCTGTGCCGATGTGGCTGATGAATCCGTGGTTCCAATTCCTGCTCGCAACCCCCGTCCAATTTTATATCGGGGCCCAGTTTTATAAAGGAGCCTACCGGGCACTATCCAATAAAAGTGCCAATATGGATGTCCTTGTAGCGCTTGGAACTTCGGCCGCCTATTTTTACAGCCTGGTCGAAGCGATCCGCTGGCAATTGAATCCCGGGATCACGCCTGAACTCTATTTTGAAACGAGTGCCGTCCTGATCACCCTCATCCTTGTAGGGAAACTTTTTGAAGCGCTCGCCAAAGGCCGGACGACAGCTGCCCTGACAAAGTTATTGAATCTTCAGGCCAAAGAAGCGACCGTCATCCGTGATGGAAATGAAGAAAAAGTTCCTGTCGATGATGTACAGGTCGGCGATGACATCCTCGTCAAACCAGGGGAGAAAATTCCTGTCGACGGCACGGTTGTCAACGGCATCACCTCTGTCGATGAATCGATGATCACAGGAGAATCCATCCCTGTCGATAAACAGCAAGGGGAACCTGTCATTGGTTCAACGATCAACAAAAATGGAACGATCACAATGAAAGCAGAAAAGGTCGGGAAAGATACGGCACTATCCGGCATCGTCAAAATTGTGGAAGAAGCGCAAGGATCAAAAGCACCGATCCAAAGAACCGCCGATCAGATTTCTGGAATTTTCGTTCCGATTGTCGTCGGTATCGCTGTTCTGACTTTCCTTGTGTGGTTCCTGATCGTCTCTCCGGGAGAATGGCCACCTGCTCTGGAAGCTGCCATTGCTGTCCTCGTCATTGCCTGTCCGTGTGCACTTGGCCTGGCTACACCGACTTCAATCATGGTCGGTACAGGTAAAGGAGCCGAACAGGGGATTTTGTTCAAGGGCGGAGAATATTTAGAAGGCACCCACCGCTTAACGACTATTTTATTAGACAAAACCGGCACCGTCACAAAAGGAAAACCGGAAGTGACCGACTTAGTAGCCTTTGAGGATGAGGAAACGTTACTGCCTCTCATCGTTGCTGCAGAAAAATCCTCTGAACACCCCTTGGCAGAAGCCATTGTCCATTATGGAGAGGAAAAGGGTGTCAATAAGTCAGCCGCCGTGGAGTTCGAAGCGATTCCCGGGCATGGAATTAAAGCCGTTGTAGACGGAGACCGGGTCTATATTGGAACAAGAAAATTAATGCAGAGCGAAAACATCGATTATAGTTCGTATGAAGATCCATTGGTTACACTGGAACAACAAGGGAAAACAGCAATGTTCATCGCTGTTGAAAATGAATTAAAAGGCTACATCGCTGTCGCAGACACAGTTAAGGAAACCTCCAAACAAGCGATTGCTGACTTGAAATCCATTGGACTGAACGTCTATATGGTGACGGGAGACAACCAGCGTACAGCGGATGCGATCGCTGAAGAAGTTGGCATTGACGGTGTCTTTGCTGAAGTTCTTCCTGAGCAGAAAGCTGAAAAAGTGAAAGAACTGCAGAAACAGGGAGAAAAGGTTGCCATGGTTGGAGACGGCATCAATGATGCTCCATCTCTTGCTACGGCTGATATCGGTATTGCCATCGGGACCGGATCTGATGTAGCGATTGAAACAGCAGACATTACCCTTGTCGGTGGAGATCTTGCTCACTTGAGTCAGGCGATCCGCTTAAGCAGAAAGACGATGCGTAACATTCGTCAAAATCTCTTCTGGGCACTTGCGTATAACTCTGCCGGTATTCCAGTCGCTGCGATTGGCCTTCTCGCTCCATGGGTGGCCGGCGCAGCAATGGCTTTCAGTTCCGTCAGCGTTGTCACAAACTCCCTACGCTTGAAGCGGGCGAAAATATAAACGCACAATAATAATGAAAGGATGTTGAAGATGGAAACAACATTAAAAGTAGAAGGAATGACATGTGGACACTGTAAAAGTGCTGTTGAAGGAGCCTTGAAAGAAGTCGACGGCGTAAGCTCTGTTGACGTCAATCTTGAGACGGGTAACGTGAAAGTATCTCATTCAGAAACCGCCAATAAAGTAGAAATGAGAGAAGCGGTCGAAGAACAAGGCTACGATGTGGTATAACGAACAAACCCCCGGTGTAACACGCTCCGGGGGTATTTTTTAAAAGGGGTGAAATCTTATGGGTCATCTAAAAAAAGCGGCACTGAGCTTTCTTGCAGCCGCCACTATTCTCGGGGCTTGCAGTCAGGAAGTGGAAGAAGAAGCGACGGATTCTGAGGACAGCTCAGAAGAGAAGGTAGAAAAGCAGGAATACTTACAACCATTTGAAGGAAATCTCGGACATGTTCACGGTCTCGGCTATATAGAAGAAGGATTCACTTTTGCCGCCCATACGGGAATCAAAATATACCAGGAGGGGGAATGGAAAGAAGCGGTTTTTCACCCTCATGATTACATGGGTTTTCAGGTGAGAGAGGACGGATTTCTCTCTTCAGGTCACCCGGTTCCATCCAGTGACCTTCAAAATCCACTGGGTCTACAGAAGGGGAAGGTTTCTGAAGAGAGCTTAGAATCTCTTGCATTTGTCGGGGAAAGTGACTTTCATGTCATGGGGGCAGGCTTTGCCAATGAGTTTGTTTACGTGTTCAATGAGCAGCCTAATTCTCAATTGGATCAAGGTTTTTATAGAAGTACCGATCTTGGCGCGACATGGGAGTCTATCAGTGCGGAAGGCATAGAGGGCGGTGTTTTCCAAATGGCGGTCCATCCTACGAATGGTGATACGGTGGCGATTGCTACAGATTCCGGAGTTTTCTTAAGTGAAAATGGCGGGCAGAGCTTTGAGAGGATTTCTGAGTCTGGACAAGCTGGAGGCCTGTATTTTACTGAAGACGAATTATTTTATGGGTTATACAACGGCGAAGCTACGATGACCTCCTATTTAATTGGAGAATCCGGCACTTCGGATGTTCCACTTCCCGACCTGACCGAAGACGCCGTCATGTATTTTGCAGAAAAGGACAACCGAATAGCCATTTATACCTTTAATGGTGCCGCCTATATTTCTGAAGATGGGGGAGAGAATTGGGAGAAGGTTGTTGAAAAAGGGGAAACCGTTTCATAAGGAAGAAACTCCAATGGGATGCCATTGGAGTTTTTATTTTTTCATAGGGAACCCGCAGGCGGACGAACGATTTTCATTAGGAACGGTTATAAGAAAAAGACTCGCAGGAGGCATCTGCGAGTCTTGGATCAACCGATAATATAGAAGAAAATCGAGAAAAAGTGAAGAATCGAACCGCCGAGCACGAACAAATGCCAGACCATGTGGTGGTATTTGAAGCTCCGCCAGACGTAAAAAATCGATCCGATCGAATACATGACGCCCCCGACGACGAGATAGGTGATGCCTGCTGCAGGGACTTCTGCTGTCAATGGGCCCCAGGCAAGAACAATCAACCAGCCCATCAATACATAAAAGACCGTCGACATCACTACAAATCGTTTGACGAAAAATACTTTGAAGACAATTCCGAGAATGGCCATCCCCCAAACGATGCCGAACAACGTCCAACCAAGTGTGCTTCGTAACGGAACGAGCATGATCGGCGTGTATGTTCCGGCAATAAAGAGATAGATGGCGGAGTGGTCGAAAATCTCAAACAAATCCTTGGCACGGCCTGGTGGGAAGCTGTGAACAAGAGTTGAGGATACGTACAGGATGAGCATCGTTACCCCGTAGATCGTCACACTTGTAATATGCCAGGCATTGCCTCCGAGACTTGCGAACACGATAAGCAGGACGAGCATAGCGATACTGAGAATGGCACCAATCCCATGGGTGATGGCATTGGCTATTTCTTCGCGCTTTGTAAAGGTGTGTGTCAGCACATTTTTCAACTCCAATTTCATGAACTGATTCCATTATACGCTTGATTCGTTTTTTTATAAAGAATGGAGGATTAAACAGGTTTATCCAGAACAGCAATGGGGGTAATAGATAGTCGGAAGATTGCTGGAGAGAGAATTGTCGGAATTTGCGTTCGTGCTTAGGTAGAAATTGTGTTAGAATATGTAATGGTCTTAAGAGCGTCTCTTTCTGCTCCTTCAATGTTCAAGAAAAAGAGGAGTGAACAAGAACATGGTAAGTTTAGAAAAAGAAGCATTGAGGATCCCACTCGTTTCAGAACTCATGATCCCATCTGAGAAAGTAGCCCACGTACAAATTGGTAACCCGCTTGAGCATGCGCTTTTGGTTTTAGTGAAGTCTGGTTATTCTGCGGTACCTGTACTGGATCCTACCTTTAAATTTCAAGGAGTCATCAGCAAAACGAAGATTTTGGAAGAAACGTTGGGAATTGAACAATTTGAATTAAACCGACTGTCTGAAATGACAGTGAGTGAAGTGATGGATGATGAAGTCCCTTGTCTACAGCTTGGTGACAATATGATTGATGCGATGCACAAGCTTATTGATTATCCTTTTGTCTGTGTGACGAATGAAGAGGGAGAATTCGACGGAATAGTGACTCGTCGGACAATCCTTAAACAATTCAGCAAGCATTATCATGAAACGTTTAAACATACAATGGTAGAAGCAAGCAAATAAAATGATTATGATAGAATAGATGGCATCTGAGATGTCATCTATTTTTGTATTGAAGGTGAACGTACATATGAAGAATGACAAACAAAAACGGGGACTTGTGCTTGCATCGATCATGCTCGCCATGTTCCTCGCAGCGATTGAAGCGACGATCGTCTCGACAGCGATGCCGAGCATCGTAGCGGATCTCGGGGGGTTCAGCTTATACAGCTGGGTGTTTTCCGCCTATCTCCTGACAAATGCAGCGACTGTCCTGCTTTTCGGAAGATTAGCAGATGTCTTCGGTCGGAAACCGATCTTCATGCTCGGAATCAGCCTCTTTTTATTGGGAGCCGTTCTTTGCGCCCTAGCTCCTTCCATGAATGTTTTGATTGGGGCGAGACTCGTTCAGGGGCTGGGGGCAGGAGCCTTGATGCCGATTGCGACAACGATTGTTGGTGATATTTATACAAAAGAAGAGCGCGCGAAGATCCAGGGGTACTTATCGAGTGTCTGGGGCATCTCTGCGGTTACGGGGCCGGCACTCGGAGGGTTCTTTGTCGATCTCCTCTCCTGGCCGTATGTATTCTGGATGAATATCCCTCTCGGCCTGCTTGCTCTTTTCGGCATCCTCTTTTTCTTTAAAGAAGAAGTTTCCAAAGAAAAGAGAAGTGTAGACGTAGCTGGCTCCATGTGGGTCGTCATCACAGTCAGCACGCTGATGATTATCCTAGTGGAAGGCGGAGTAGGGATTGATTGGATGTCCTGGACGATGTTTTCCATGATTGTCGTGGCTCTCGTCGGTGCACTGGCCTTTTTCTTTCATGAGAGAAAAACGGATGATCCTATGATGCCGATGGATTTATGGCACATTCGTTCCATCCGATATGCCAACCTTACTTCACTTACGACCGGAATGATTCTCATCGGGGTGAGCAGCTATTTACCGGCTTTCGTGCAGGGGGTGATGGAGCAGTCCGCTACCGTTGCTGGCTTTACGTTGACGACGATGTCAATCGGGTGGCCGATTGCAGCAACCGTTGCGGGACGGCTGATTTTGAAAATCGGTTTTCGGCCAACCGCCATCCTTGGGGGAATTTCGCTCATCATCGGAGCGGTTATATTTTCCATGCTCAGTCCTGAAAAAGGCCCTTGGTTTGCCGCGATGGGATCCTTGTTCATCGGAATCGGGATGGGGCTTTCGTCAACCTCCTTTATCGTCTCGATTCAAAACAGTGTCGATTGGCAAAAAAGAGGGATTGCGACAGCGACCAATATGTTCATGCGTACGATTGGGAGTGCCGTTGGTGCAGCACTACTCGGAGGGATCTTGAACAGTCAGGTGGCGAAAGCGATAGAGAGATCAAGTCTTCCGGCCTCATTCAGTGTCGATTCTGCCAATTCCCTGCTTAGAGAGGAAACGAGAGAGCAGTTGAGTCAGGAAGCTCTCCTCGTTTTGCAGGATGGATTGACATCAGGGTTACACTTCGTCTATATGGGATTACTCTTACTTGCTGTCATTAGTTTTCTACTAATTCTCAGAATTCCAAAAAAAGAAGATTGAAAAAGACAGGCTCCCTTTGATAAAGTAAAGGATGAAAGATACATAAAGGAGGAACTACTCATGAAACAGATGGACGCAAATGAAATCATTTCATTCATTTCAAATAGTGAAAAATCAACACCGGTCAAAGTTTATTTGAAAGGTGAAAATTTAGAAAATATCGAATTTGGTGAGCAGGTTCAAGATTTCATCACAGGTAACTCCGGCGTGATTTTCGGAGAATGGAAAGTCATCCAGCCGATTCTAGAAAAATATGAAAACGAAATTGAGGACTACGTGCTTGAAAACGACCGCCGCAACTCTGCGATTCCTTTGCTTGACTTGAAAAAAGTCAATGCACGTATCGAGCCAGGTGCTGTCATCCGTGACCAGGTGGAAATCGGAAACGGAGCGGTCATCATGCTCGGGGCTATGATCAACATCGGCTCTGTCGTCGGTGAAGGCACGATGATCGACATGAATGTTGTTCTTGGCGGACGTGCAACGGTCGGAAAGAACTGCCACATCGGAGCAGGTGCTGTCCTTGCAGGCGTCATCGAACCTCCTTCTGCGAAACCGGTTGTCATTGAAGATGGTGTCGTCATTGGTGCGAACGCTGTCGTTCTTGAAGGGGTAACGGTCGGCGAAGGGGCGGTTGTTGCTGCCGGAGCGATCGTCACAGAAGATGTACCGGCCAACACCCTTGTTGCCGGCACACCTGCGAAAGTGATCAAAGAAATTGACGATCAGACGAAGTCCAAGACGGAAATCATGCAGGCCCTTCGTAAACTGGATAACTAATTTTCGATCTGATGATATAGAAGGAAGGGCCTTGCTCCTGGAGCAGGGCCTTTCGTATAGGGAGGGACCTTTTTGGAACAAGAATGGTTGAGTCAAATCAGAAGAGAGCTGCATCAGATTCCTGAACTTGGTTTTAAGGAGTACAAAACACAGCAGTATTTGTTGGATTATATAAACAAACTTCCTCAAGAGGCTTTGACAGTAGAAACGTGGCGAACGGGTATTTTTGTTCGTGTCAAAGGGAGCCTCGGGAGTAAAACGATCGGTTACCGGGCGGATATCGACGGACTTCCACTAACGGAAGAGACGGGGTATGAGTTTCGGTCCACCCATGAAGGACGTATGCATGCCTGTGGTCATGACTTTCATATGACCATCGCCCTTGGAGCTTTGACGCAACTCGCTCAGAATCCAGCCGAAGATGATGTCGTTTTCCTGTTCCAACCCGCAGAGGAAGGGCCGGGTGGAGCAGAACCGATGCTTCAATCGGAAGCAATGGAAAAATACCGGCCGGATGTGATTTTCGGTTTGCACGTGGCACCAGAACTTCCGGTCGGCTCCGTTTCCTCGAAGTCCGGGTTATTGTTTGCCAACACGAGCGAACTTTTTATTGATTTTAAGGGCATAGGAGGACACGCCGCTTTTCCTCATTTGACACATGATATGGTCGTCACGGCAAGTGCCTTCGTTTCGCATTTGCAGCAAATCGTCGCCCGCAGAGTCGATCCATTGGACAGTGCGGTCATTACCATTGGAAGAATTGAAGCAGGGACAGTACAGAATATTATCGCCCAGGCTGCTCGCTTAGAAGGCACCATCCGTACGTTGTCTCCAGAAGCTATGGAAAAAGTCAAAGCGGAGGTCGAGAAGGTAGCCCGCGGTTTTGAAATCGCCAATGACTGCGACATTCACATCGATTACGGGTCCAACTATCATCAGGTGTTCAACGATGCCGAACAAGTGCAACGTTTTGAGAACCTTGTGCAAGAGACAGAGTATCAATACAAGGAAGCGAAGATGGCAATGACAGGTGAAGATTTCGGCTACATGTTAAAAGAGATTCCAGGGTTCATGTTCTGGCTTGGTGTCGATTCTGATTCCGGCCTTCATCAATCCACGTTAAAACCTAAAGAAGAGGCACTAAGTGTAGGCGTTCATATTGTTGAAAAAACACTTCGAGAATTGTAAAGTGCGCATAGGTTGGTCATTCCAGTTAACAATAGAGGATAGATGAGAGAAGGAGGAGGTTTCCTCCTTCTTTTTTATAAGGAGTGGCCCTGATGGAAATAACGATTAAATTGACAGCAGTGGCAATATTGATTCTCCTCACTGCTTTCTTTGTAGCGAGTGAATTTGCCATTGTAAAGGTAAGAAAAACAAGACTGGAAGCTAAGGCAGCGGAAGGGCATAAAAAAGCCGAGAATGCCATCCGTGTCGTTAGTGATCTTGATTATTATCTTAGTGCCTGCCAATTAGGTATTACGATCACCGCCCTTGGGCTCGGTTGGTTAGGAGAACCCACGCTTGAAGTTTTGTTGAGACCTTTGTTTGATCAAATTGCTCTACCCGAAGGCCTTACCCACACGCTTTCATTTGTCATCGCCTTTTTTGTCATCACCTTTTTACACGTCGTCCTCGGTGAGCTCGCTCCGAAAACGATGGCGATCCAGAAGGCAGAAAGTATCACCCTGCTTTTAGCCAGACCCCTTATGTTATACAGCAAATTGATGTATCCACTCATTTGGCTGTTGAATGGATCTGCCAATATTTTTGTGCGCATGCTCGGTTTCCAGACCGCTCGTGAATCGGATGAAGTGCACTCTGAAGAAGAGCTGAGACATATTTTAACGAAAAGCTATCAAAAAGGGGAAATCAACCGTTCCGAATATACGTATGTCGATCGAATCTTTGAATTTGATAACCGTACGGCGAAAGAGATCATGATTCCCCGCACGGAGATGGCTGTCCTTGATGTAAGGCAGTCTGTGACGAACGCGGTAAGAGAAGTGAAACATAACCGTTATACCCGGTATCCGGTGATCGGAAGCAGTAAAGACGAAATTATCGGCATCATCCATATGAAAGAACTGCTCTATGATGATGCAGAAAATCAAAGTACGCTCCGACCATTTTTGCGACCGGTCATGAAAGTGTTTGAGAATATTCCCATCCACGACCTCCTCGTTAAGATGCAAAAAGATCATACGCACATGGCTGTTCTTATCGATGAATACGGTGGAACCTCAGGCATTGTGACCGTGGAAGATATTCTTGAGGAAATCGTCGGGGAAATCCGTGATGAATTTGATGCAGAAGAAGAACGTGATATCAAACGGCTGAAAAATGGCCACTTTTTGATTGAAGGCAAAACGGCGATTCAGGACATCAATGATTACTTTGATATCCAATTGGATCACATCGATATTGATACCATCTCAGGTTGGATCTATACGAAGGATTTTGAAGCAAAAGAAGGAACAGTAGTCGAAGGGGAGGGATACCGATTTAAAATCGTAGACCTCGTCAAAGGACAAATTAAGAAAGTGGAAATGTGGAAAGAAGAATCAAAATAACCCGACCTCATCAGGTCGGGTTATTTTTTTAAGATTCTTTTTGAATATACACTTGATGCGGGAATGGGATTTCGATATCCGCAGCATCCAGGGCTTCTTTCATTGCTTTTCTCATATCACGTTCAACTGCCCATTGTTCCATGTTTTCGGTTTTACCGAGGATGCGAATGACCACATCAGAAGAACCGAGGCTCTGGACACCGAGCACGTTCGGTCCTTCAACAAAGCGCTCATCCTCTGCAAATTGGTCCGCGACCTTTTGCAGCACTGCAAGCGCCTCATCGATGTTCTCATCATAACCAATGCCGATGTCCACAAGCGCGCGCATGTTGCCACGGGAGTGGTTAGCGACGCCGACGATGTTACGGTTTGGAACAAAGTTCAATGTTCCATCAAAGCTGCGGATCTTTGTCGTACGAATACCGACTTCTTCTACGACACCGTCATATCCACCAGCAGTGACGTAGTCATCTACTTCAATCTGACGCTCGATCAATAAGAAAAATCCGGTAACGATATCAGAAACAAGTCCCTGTGCACCGAATCCGATTGCTAAACCAAGAATTCCGGCACCAGCAAGCAATGGACCAATTTCAATGTTCACTGCACTGAGCAGCATCATAATCAGGATAAAAAGCAACGTGTATGAAAACATATTCACAGAAATCTTCTGCAACGTTTTATTTCTTCCTTCTGCAATATTACGCTGCTGGCTCATACGATTGATCGCTGCTTCAATCGCCTTCGTACCTAGAGGTTTAATAATCGCAAAAGCGATGAGGATGACAGCGATTTTCAGTCCTCCTGTGATCAGCCACTCCACGAGGACATCAAAATTAAAATTTAATCCTTCTTCAAATAAATTCATCAATAAACTCCTTTCCAACTTCCAGTCTCCTCTATTAGAATAGCGGAATCTGACAGGAGAATTCAACATTTTACATAGAAAGACACGGATTTTCTTTTGTTACCAATCAAAAGAGGGGATGGCATGAAGAGGAACAATCGGCATAAGAATGAAGAATATCACTCATAATGGAAGAGCGGTAAAGGGAAAATCTGCTCATGTGATTGATCTACATAGAGGTGGGGAGATGGCTCATCTCACCAACCATTCCCGAAACTCAACCTTGGCACGCCTAGCGTTATCCTAAAATCAAACCTTATACGATCCGGCACTACATGAAACGAAAGGCTCGTCTACAACTTTTGTATGAGGGAAAATCATCCTCTAGATAGAAAATTTTAAAAATTATTGCAAATGGGTAGATATTTATTTCGTAACCCGATATATTTAATATTACGTTAAAAAATAAGAAGGAGGAAAACCTTTGGATACGTTTAAAAAACTAAAGGCATTTTATTGGCCATATCGAAAATTTTTCTTTTGGTCTCTGTTTTCATTATTCTTCGTAACCATCATCACAGTGGTTTATCCAATCGTATTGAAGATCACCATCGATGATGTTGTTCTCGCTGAAGAGTATCGTCTCATTCCATATATATGTATTGCATTTATCGCACTCATGATCATCAAAGGGTTCGCTACATATTTTCATCAGTATTTAGGGGACTTCTTCGGCATACGCTCCGTTTATACCCTTCGTGACGAGTTGTATAAAAAGTTGCAGCGGCTTCCTTTCCGCTATTATGACAATGCGAAAACTGGCGATTTGATGTCAAGACTGACCGCAGATGTCGAAGGGTTCCGTTTTTTTCTTTCCTTTGGATTCTCAGAACTGATCCGGATCTTCCTATTGATCGTCATCAGTTTGAGCGTCATGTTCTACTTCTCCGTCCCTCTGGCCCTTGTGACAATGGCTGCAATGCCGTTTCTTGCACTTGTGGTGTACCGGTTTGACCGCAAAGTACACCCGGCATTCCGAAAGATCCGTAAGTCGTTCGGGAAGCTGAATACAAGGGTGCAAGAAAATATCAGCGGGATGAATACCGTTAAATCTCTTTCAAGAGAAAATTTTGAGATTGGACGTTTTTCCAACAGAAGTGAAGATTATCGATCCAAGTTCATTACCACATCCAACATATGGGCGCGTTATTTTCCTTTGATGGAGTTCATCGGCAACGTATCGGTTGTAGCCTTGCTTGCCTACGGTGGATATATGGTTATGAATAACATGATGCAGCTCGGCGAACTGGTCGCCTTTTTCAGTTTGGTCTGGTACATTCTCGGGCCATTGATGAACTTAGGTTTCGTCATCAACCTTTTCTCCCAGGCGAAAGCTTCCGGGGAGCGGTTGTTAGAGATTTTAGAAGCACCCGAAGAAATCTCTGAAAAAGATGATGCCATTCACCAGGACCGTTTGCAAGGACACGTGACGTTCAAGGATGTCACACTCACTTACGTCGAAGATGACGATTCCGCATTGAAAGATATCAGCTTTGATGCTCCTCCTGGAAAAACGATCGGACTGATCGGAGCAACGGGATCAGGGAAAACGAGTATCACCCAATTGATCACCCGTTTTTACGAACCGGAAAAAGGGGAAGTCCTCGTCGATGGTCGTCCGGTGCAAGATTATGGATTGAAAAGTCTGCGCAAAAACATCGGCTTTGTTTTACAAGAGTCGTTTCTTTTCTCTACGACGATTAAAGAAAACATTGCTTATGGAAATCCGGATGCGACACTGAATGATGTCATCGACGCGGCTAAGAGGGCACAGGCTCATGAGTTCATCATGGATATGCCGGACGGGTATGACACCCTCTTAGGTGAACGTGGCATGGGACTCTCCGGTGGTCAAAAACAGCGGATAGCGATAGCTCGTGCGATCCTTATTGACCCGGCGATCCTCGTGTTGGATGATGCGACTTCTGCTGTGGACATGGAAACAGAATTCAACATTCAAAAAGCGCTTCAGGAAGTGATGAAAGGACGCACAACCTTCATCATCGCCCACCGTATTTCTTCATTAAAACACGCCGATGAAATCATCGTTCTTGAAGATGGATCCGTCAAAGAACGAGGGGTTCATGAGGAACTTCTTACCAATGGTGGACCATATCAACGGATTTACGATATTCAATATCAGGATAAAGAGAAAATTTTAAAGACATCTAACATTTCATAAAAGGAGGGAGACCATGGCTCGCAAACCAAAGCATGAACCAGAAACGAGCACCCATTTGAATCGATTTAAATATACGCAGGACCAGGCGATTGAAAAGCCGTTCAACTGGGCGCAAATGTGGCGGCTGCTTACGTACTTGAAGCCCTATGCTAAAACATTGTTGCCCGTTGCCATCATTGCGATGCTCATTTCCACTATTGTGAGGCTGGTTGTTCCCGTGTTAATTGGTCAAGTAGCGATCGATATTGCGATTGCTGAAGGGGACACCAATCTATTGATTCAACTCGTGGTTGGCATTGCTATCATGTATTTACTTAGTTATATCGGTAATGCACTTAGGATTAAATATGTGAACATCCTCGGTCAGAATGTGATTTATGACTTGAGGCAGCATTTGTTTTCCCACGTCCAAAGACTTTCTCATAAGTTTTTCGACTCGAGGTCCGCAGGTTCGATCCTTGTCCGGATCATGAATGACATCAACTCCCTGCAGGAATTGTTCACGAATGGAATCATCAACCTGCTGATGGATGTCGTCATGTTGACAGGAATTGTCGTCATTCTTTTAGTTTTCAGTCCAAAACTGGCCCTGGCGATTCTTGTCATCCTGCCGCTCATGTTCTACATCTCAACAAAGCTGCGCCGTAACATCCGCCGCTCCTGGCAGAATGTCCGGATTCAGCAGTCTAAATTGAATTCTCACTTGAATGAAAGCCTCCAGGGGATTCGCATTACTCAATCTTTTTCTCAGGAAAAAGAAAATACAGAGTACTTCAATGGAGTGAATACGGATAACTTCCAATCCTGGAATACAGCTTCAAAGAAAAGTGCCATGTTCCGCCCATTTGTTGAAATGAGTAATGCGGTCGGAACGGTCATACTTATCGCTTATGGAGCTCATTTAATCTTACAGTCCAGTATCGAAGTAGGCGACTTTGTCATGTTCGCTTTCTTCCTTGGCATGTTCTGGGAGCCGATCTCCCGTTTGGGACAGATGTATAACCAGCTTCTGATGGCGATGGCCGCCTCTGAAAGAATCTTTGAATTTCTGGATGAGGAACCGAACGTCGAAGAGAAGAAAGATGCGATTGAACTGAAAGATATGCGTGGCCACATTGAATTTGATCATGTTCAATTCGCGTATGATTCTAAACGCATCGCTCTACACGACATCAACCTTGAAATGAAGCAAGGCGAAACCGTGGCTCTTGTCGGTCATACCGGTTCTGGTAAATCGACGATTGCGAACTTGATCAGCCGCTTTTATGATCCGACTAAGGGAGCTGTCAAAATTGATGGGGTAGACTTGAAAGATGCCACGATTGATAGTGTGCGTCAGCAGATCAGTGTCGTCCTCCAGGATACCTTCATTTTCTCAGGGACGATCATGGAAAACATCCGTTTCGGACGTCCCGATGCTTCCGATCAAGAAGTCATGGAAGCCGCGAAAGTCGTCGGAGCCGATGACTTTATCCAGCGTTTGAACAATGGATATGAAACAGAAGTAGAAGAACGCGGAAATATCCTTTCCGCCGGTGAGCGACAGCTCCTGTCCTTCGCCCGCGCGCTTCTTGCCAATCCTAGAATTCTAATTTTAGATGAAGCGACCGCCAGTATCGACACTGAAACAGAACTGAAAATCCAACAGGCGCTCCGTAAACTGCTTAAAGGACGGACAGCGATCATGATTGCGCACCGCTTGTCGACCATACGGGAAGCGGACAATATTTTCGTTCTGGAAAACGGCCGCATCCTCGAGCAAGGTTCGCATGATGAATTGATGGACCAGGAAGGCGAGTACTACGACCTTGTTAAAGCCCAGTTCCAAATGCTCGATGCTATATGATTTTTCAAAAAGACACCGGTCATCCGGTGTCTTTTTTTGTTCAAATATATGGCAGGATGGTGTAAGACTTGATTTCGAGATTTTTGTTGGAGTTTAGGGGCTCCGGGAAAAGGTTCGCTTTCCGTGGGCGAGTGATGAGCCTCCTCGAGCTAACGCTCTGTGGGGTCTCATCTACCACGCACTTCCCACAGGAGTCTCACCGTTTCCCTCCGCCCCTTTACCAAATGAGGTTCTCGAAATCCCTCTTATAGTAACGTGCCTAGTTGTGTAGTGAAATCCTGCTTAATCTGCGTCGGTATAGGATTCTTAACTACAAAAGCTTTTATTACTTGAAGGTAGTTTCGAGAATGTCTTACGAAAAGTGGGCGGAGGGGAATGGCGAGACTCCTGCGGGAAAAAAGTGCAGGGTGAGACCCCGCAGGACGCAGTCCGAGGAGGCTCACCGCGCTCCCGCGGAAAGCGAGTCATTCCCCGCAGCCCCCATCCACTCAACAAAAGTCTCGAAACTTAGTCTTCAAGAATAGGGAGCTTTAATGGAAGAAGCGGTGTGCATTCTTAAGTTAATTAGATTGAGCAATAGGGAAGAAGAGATACAGGCATAACGTTCGACAACAACAAAGAGATCGGGTAACATTTTCATAAAATGGACACTTTGTGAAGGATGTCACAAAATCGTCAACAACCATCTAACCATGAACCGTTTTCACGCATTATACTAACGGTAGTAGTGACCGATTTTAGTTAGGGGGAACAAAGATGTTTGGTTTTGAAACCGTTGAAGTGAGCCGGGCACTAACGGCTATGACACTGCTTTTCCATGCGATTTTCGCGACGCTTGGAGTCGGTGTTCCTGTGCTCGTATCGATTGCCGAGCTCATCGGAATTAAGAAAAAAGATCCACACTATACATTGCTTGCCCGACGTTGGACGCGCGGCTATACGATCACTGTAGCTGTCGGAGTTGTGACAGGTACGGCTATTGGGCTGCAGTTATCATTGATTTGGCCAAGTTTTATGCAGTTGGCGGGGAATGTCATTGCGTTACCGCTTTTTATGGAAACGTTCGCGTTTTTCTTTGAAGCGATATTCCTAGGCATTTATTTATATACATGGGACCGTTTCAAAAAGCCGATCTACCACTGGATCTTATCGATTCCCGTGGTCATTGGTGGTACGTTGTCTGCGTTTTTCATTACCACAGTCAACTCTTTTATGAACACACCTCAGGGTTTCGAGATGGAGGACGGGCGCTTTACAGCGGTTGATCCGCTTGCGGCGATGTTCAACCCTGCGACCCCGACGAAAGTGTTTCACGTTATTTCTTCTTCTTATTTAACAGCCGCGGCTGTACTTGCTGGTATTGCAGCTTTTATCATTCTTATAAAAAAGGGATCGTTATATCATAAAAAAGCGTTGAAGCTTACGGTTACGATGACGTTTCTATTTGCGATTCTGACAGCTGTTGCCGGCGACTTTTCTGCTAAATTTCTTGCTGAGTACCAGCCGGAAAAATTGGCGGCAGGGGAGTGGCATTTTGAGACAGAGGAGGGTGCGGACCTTGTTGTCTTCGGTACCTTAAATGAAAACAATGAAGTAGAGAATGCGATTCGGATTCCGAACGCGTTGAGTTTTCTTGCACACGGAGACTTTAATGCAGAGGTTGAAGGATTGAATGAAACACCCGAAGAGGAACGGCCGCCTCTATGGATCCACTACATGTTCGACCTCATGGTCAGCATCGGATTCTACACACTCGGCATTTCGCTCCTATTCCTCATTTTTTGGAAGATTAAAAGGTGGAACGAATACAACCCACTTCTATTATGGGGTATTGTAGCTACAGGTCCTCTGACGATGTTTGCGATCGAGTTTGGCTGGATTTACGCAGAAGTAGGGCGCCAACCATGGATTTTACGTGGTTTCATGACTGTCGCAGAAGGGGCGACAACCTCTCCGTATGTATTCTGGATGTTCATTCTATTTGCAGCTGTGTACCTTGTACTGGCTATGGGATGTCTCATCACATTACGGAAAATTTTCAAAGGTAAACCGGCTGAATTGGAACTGGAACATCGTTATCCTCAGACAGCCGCTGCAAGCAAGGAGGGTGACGTATGAGTTATGAATTGATTGGGATTTCGGTTCTATGGCTTTTCCTTTATGGGTATTTAATCGTCGCTTCTGTCGACTTTGGAGCCGGTTTTTTCGCTTATTACGCACGAATGACGAAGAAGGATCATTTGATCAATCAGCTGATTTCACGTTATTTATCGCCCGTATGGGAAGTGACCAACGTCTTTTTCGTCTTCTTTTTCGTTGGACTCGTCGGGTTTTTCCCGGATATGGCGTACTACTTCGGACAAACCTTGCTTATACCAGGAAGTATAGCGATTGTTCTGCTCGCCATCCGAGGATCTTTCTATGCGTTTGAAAACTATGGTTCAAAGGATAACTCCCTCTATATGTTTTTATATGGAGCAACAGGCCTGCTCATCCCGGCGTCTCTTTCCACGGCTCTCACCATTTCCGAAGGTGGGTACATTGAAGAGACCGATAACGGGGTCCAGCTGCTGTTTGGAAAACTACTCACAAGTCCGTATTCATGGAGTGTTGTTTTCCTTGCCATCGTCAGTGTTCTCTATATCAGCGCCATGTTCTTGACGTATTATGCCAACCGGGCAGGGGATAAGCCTGCACTTGAAATCCTTAGAAAGTACGCGCTGTTCTGGAGTTCTCCGACAATCATTGCCAGTCTCACGACGTTCATCGCACTTAGTCAGCAAAATATGGATCACTTTCAAAGGGCCATTGAATTATGGTGGGTCTTCGGTATATCCGTAGCCTTTTTCATGATTGCTGTCTTTCTTGTATATCAAGGGAAGTATTATGGCTGGGCGTTCGTCGCTGTCATGATTCAATTCTTCATAGCCTTCTTTGGTTATGGAGCCTCTCATTTGCCGTACTTGCTCTATCCTTACGTGACTATTACGAGTGGTGTGACCAACGAATCCATGGCCATCGCTTTGGTCATCGTCTTTATCGCAGGGCTGTTATTATTGATTCCATCACTCATTCTATTAATGAGACTCTTCCTATTCGACGCTGACTATGTAAAAGGAAAAAAATAATAAAGTTACCTGAAAAGCATAGAGTCTAAGGATTCTATGCTTTTTCTCTTTATAAAAGAATATGGCAGGATTGTGTAAGACTCAGTTTCGAGACTGTTGTTGAGTGGATAGGGCTGCGGGGAATAGCTCGCTTTCCGCGGGAGCGCGGTGAGCCTCCTCGGACTGCGTCCTGTGGGGTCTCACCCTGCACTTTTTTCCCGCAGGAGTCTCGCCATTCCCCTCCGCCCCTTTGCTATATCAGTGTCTCGAAACTACTTTCCGAATAATCAGCTAGTCAGTTATATAAGGATAAAGCTCCCATGCCGAGGTACTTGAACCCTGAAAAGCTTGATACAGAGCTTTTTATGCTTTTCCAATCGGTATAGCAGGAGACAATCCAACTTGGTAAAGGGGTTCGTTTCACACACATATCGAATGGGGTGGTTGGGAAGCTGCGAGACTCCCGTGGGAGAAGGAGATAGGCGAGATCCCGCAGGACGCAGTCCGAGGAAGCTCGGCGCTCCCCCACAGGAAAGCGAGTTGCTTCCCAGCCACCCCTGATTCCCATTTTGGCAAACGAAACCCGAAAGCATCTCGAAACTGAGTCTTCCACAAACGGGAGCTTTAGTTGAAGATCTTTTCTTTGATGAATATGGTGGATCTATATGTTGAGGTGGGGATTTATGTGATAGAATAAGCTTAGATTTTGCGAGACAGTTGGAGGTTGACGTATGAAAAAAGAATTCGCTGTCATCGGTCTGGGCCGATTCGGGGGCAGCATCTGCCGCGAATTGAGCCGAGAGGGAATGGAAGTCCTTGCCCTCGACCTTGATGAAGATAAAGTAAACGAATACCGGGATATCGCGTCACACGCTGTTATTGCCGATTCTACAGATGAAAATGTGCTGAAAGAGCTCGGGTTTCGGAACATTGATCATGTCATCGTAGCCATTGGTGATAACATTCAGGCGAGCATGCTGACAACATTAATTCTAAAAGAAATGGGCATCAAAATGATTACGGTCAAAGCTCAAAATGATTACCACGAAAAAATATTGAACAAAATTGGAGCAGATCAAGTCGTTCACCCGGAACGAGATATGGGGAAACGAATCGCTCACAATATTATCTCAAACAACATCCTGGATTATATCGAGCTTTCTGATGATCACAGTGTTGTCGAGGTAAAAGCTGGAAGCAAAATGGGCGGACAAACGCTCGTAGACCTTGATATCCGTGCCGAGTATGGATGTAACGTTGTTGCGATTAAACGGGGGAAAGATGTGATTGTATCCCCGATGGCCACGGAAGAAATTAAAGAAAGCGATGTTCTTATCGTCATTGGGGCGGATAAAGATATCAGTCGTTTTGAAAAGAATTTGGTACTAGAGGATTAGGACATAAAAAGCCTGCACAAGTGAATATAAGATAAAAAAAGGAAGAAGACGCAATTTACCGGTTCGCGTCTTCTTCCTTTTTTATCTTATATGAAGAAAAATTTAATTTGAATTATTCATTTAAACTTGTTATTCCAGGGATGGTCGAACTCCAATAAGCAGAGAAAGAGTTCCCAGGGATTAGGATACATAAAATAAGAACGCACATTTCCTCTCATTCGGAGGCGAGTGGATTAGGTTCTCTTTTTACCACAGCATCCGCCACGTGGACGAACGGTTTTACTGGAAGATGTGTTAATGACAATTGGTTGGTTGGAAGCTCTCATAAAAGGCTTGTTTTGAACTTGTCTTTTCACATTTCTGGCTTTCACGTTTACCTCTCCTTAACCTTGATAGTTTATTATAATCAAAAAAGGTTGAATGGGAAGGGCAGATGTTTATTCTATGGAAAAAGGGTGTTCGTCATAAGTATAATTTTTAATGGAATAACATTTTATCGTTGGAGGGCTGGTTTTATAGGAGATAATCAGCATTTTAACCTCATCATCCGGATGATTCTTAAGATCATAAAAGGAAGGAACTGGTGCTGTGGTTGGGTGAGAGTGATAAACGCCCAGCACCATGTGATTGATCGTTGTAATTTTCTTTATTGTCTCTGCGACGACCTTCTTACTGACATAAAAGCGGTGCACTGACTTCCACTCGTTTTCTAACGGCCATAACTTCTCAATAACGGTTGGATTCATTCCTGTGATTAGACCACACGTTTCAAATGGAAGAGCTTCTGAGCCTTGCTGAATCATTTGGGCATATAAATTCTCCGGGATTTTCATGTCAGCTGTTCCATCGTTGGAAAATAGAAAACAGGGAACGTTCTTTTTTCTCACTGGAAGGAAGCTGTGATTGATCTTTAGTCTCCAGTTGATTTTTTTCTTTGATGGGTTCCTGTTTATTCATCTTTGTTTTCTGTACTTCCGTATGGTGCATCGCCATTTGAGCTGATTCTGGTTTCATCAATTGAAATTGAATATTCGTTTTCTTCGTGGTCTTTTCTTTGTTTATTGCGACTTGGGCGGTTTCTTTATCGTTTTTTTTTGAGTTTGCCTTTATCGTTGTCTGCTGGTTGAAGTCGAACTGAGGGTTGACGTAAGTTTTTGATTTTCCAGCTTTGGCTCTCGTCGGTTTAGGAAACGATGAGGGGCCTTGGAAACCCTGTGTATTGGCAGAGTAGTTTTGCTGGTAGGACGTATAGGGATGGTGGTGACTCATTGGCTGATGGTAATCATTTCGTTGTGGTGAGATCCTTTTTGATTGAAGCATATTTTGAAGCTTCCGAAAATCGGAGGTTTGAACTTTTCCTTTTTGATTCGCAGGGTGTTCAGCAACAGGTCTTTCCTTCTGATGCTCAACGGTTTGCATTTGCTGCTTCAACTGCTGGATTTCCTGAGTCAAACGTGTAACCTCGTTCACTTCCTCTGCTTTTTTAGCAGACCCTTGATTATCCATGAAACGATTCATTTTCTCCATTAAATCATGGATTTGAAGACGGTCCATTTTATCTTTAATAAAGTCGATGTCTTTTTGCAATCCGTTCACTGTTTCCTTCACGGATTGTAATTGAGCAGCGAGTTGTTGGGATCTCTGCTCGGCATTGTAATGGTATTCATCCATTTTCTTTAAAACTCCTTCTGTTTGATTCTTAGAATCATGAGATTCTTGTTTGATAAGAAGGTAGTCATCGATGACATTGGTTTTCTGTAGTGATTGCAGCATCTCTTTATAAAGCGACAATTTTTCCAGTTTAGATTCTAGTTCTTTTGAGTTGTTCGGACGTTTTTGATCCATCACTCATCACCCTTTTCAAGCACATTAATATACTATTTTTGTGTTTCCAATACGTGACATATGTGCCAATTATTTTGTAAATTCCGCAATTGTATTCGTGTACTAATCATTGTATGCCTTGTAAAAAGGATTATATTAGATTTTTCTTTTTATAAGGACAGTCACAGCCATCCATGTCCATGAATCTACTATAGGTGTTCGCACAAAATGCTAAAACGTACGAAATATCAGCATTTGCACTAGACCCATCGGTACATCCGTTCATATGCTACGAATGAAAGAAAAATCTTATTCGGAGGTGTTTGCATACCATGCAAGCAAAAAATCTTACTGGGGGCCAGGAGCTCCTATGTATCAACACAGAAAAAGTTTATGATTGGATTATCAATGAAGCGACTTTCGATTTGAGTGTCGATGGACTTGAACTACCAGTCGGTCCAGATGGGGGTCAGTTGACATTTGATGATATCGTCATCGATTCAGTAACATGTGAAGTGGAGCCTGTGGATGTCGAGGTTCTTGGCCGAGTCGATCAGGAACTTGTTGTCGATGGTACGTTGCTGACTTTGCAGCTTGTCAACATCCGTAAAAACTTTGAAGTGACCATTTCTGTTGAACTTACACCTGAATTAGGTGGAGGAACCGTTGAGGTTGGAAGCGCTACATTCACGCGCTGTGAGCAGGTCCTTCTTTGTGCACCAGAAGGCACAGACATTGATGTGGATTACACAGACTTGAGCTGTTTCGTTTGCACAGCTTCCGGTATAGAAAACGGAACAGAAGTCGACGAGCTTGATGTTGATGTGACTGTACGTCTATGCCAAAGCATTCAGTCCACATACGATGTCACACTTGAAATCGTAGCAGAGTTCTGCCAGCCGCGTGATATTCTTCCTATCCCGCCTTGCCCGGCTCCTACAATTCCACCACAATGCCCTGTATTGTTCCCAAATGTTGATGGCGACAATGGTGATGATGCTTAAGTATTAAGCATAGATTAAAAGAGAGGATCTAATCCTCTCTTTTTATTTTTGCAAAAAATGGTGAACCCTCAAACGGCGGGTCCCCCATTAATAGGAAGTCATGGAGACTAGAGGAGGTGGTCAAAGTGGAGGACAACATCAGACAATGGAAGAGGAAGAATGACCAGTATCTTCAATCCATTAAAGCTAAGGTTCAGTCACTAAAAAAACACCAGGCTCCATCCACGTACTGTTATTTTACATATTCTATTCATTTTTCCCACGACCCAGCTCAAGAAAGCATGCTTATTGGAAGTTTTCATATTTATAATCATCAAATGAAACCCTTCCGTAACCCCTACATCTGTCTGAAGCTTAAAGAAGCTTCCATTCTTCGCTTTTCCGGAAAATATGTTTACAAGGACTCAACCATGAAAATGCGCATGCCGGGAGCCTGGGAAAGGATGAATGAAAAATCCGATAAAGAAGAGTTTTGGTTGAAGCCAATAGAAGTGAATCAGATAGAACCTGGCAACCTCTTATCGTTTAATAATTTCCAAATGAAATGGTCACCTCAAGAGAATTATTCAGAGAGCATGAAAGGTTTTACGTATGGGGATGGATTTGAAAATGGCATCCCTTCTTTGAATCAAATTCATGTTAGTGGAATGAATGTGAGGGAGGGGGAAGGCTGAGGTGGATGACCTGGAACTCCAAATTTTAATGAAAAAGTATCTAAAACAATGGATGGTTCGTAAACTGGAAGAAGTAAAGGAAGGCGATACAGGCAAGAGTTTCATGTTTTTGGATGGGGAGACCATTCATATGCTATTTATAATGATGATGTTCCATCAAGGACACTCCTGGAATAAACCTGTGGCTTCCGCTCCTTTAGATGATGAAAAATGGGAGTCCCTTATGGAAGAACAAGAAAAAAAGCTCAAGGACATTCTTGATTTGTTGGAGGAGTAAGCAGATTTGTTGATGGGAGGAATGAAAATGGAAAAAGACACAATTGTTCTTCAACAGAAAATCATTCATTTTAAGTCAGAACTCGCCAAATACAAAGAGAAAGTCAAGGATTATCAGGAAAACTACCATTATGCTCTTTTAAGTAAATTAAAAAAAGAAAATGCTGAACTCTTGCAGGAGAATGAAGAACTGATTAAAGAAAAAGGCGTAGCCACAGAGGAAGCCCATCGCAGGATTCAAGGAATAGAATCCCAATTGTCCAATAGCCAGAAGCGTCAAGAAGCGTTACAAGAGGAAGCGGCTGTGTGGAGGGAAAAAGCAGAACGGTATCAAAAAAATTTCTCAGAGATCTCCCAACACCTTTCCTCAGCTAAAAAAGAGATCACTCAAGTCGAGTTTCGGCTCCATAAGAAAGAAAAAGAACTGGATGAGATAAAAATAGAGTGGAAAAAATCCATCCAGGAGTATGAAGAAAAAGCATCTGCACATGCGGCACGCTTGGCTGATCTATCCGGAGAAAACCAATCGTTGAAAGAAAGCATGGAAATGATCCTTCAAGAAAAAGAAGAATTAAATGGAAAGGTCCAGGGGTTAGAGTCTCAACAAGTGGAAAGAGACAAACAAATGGATACGTACAAAAAATCCTTACATCAGGCAGAAGAAACCTATGCTGAATTGATGAATAAACAGGAGAAAGAGAAAGAAGAGTATACAAAACTGAAAGCTGCCTTTGAAGATAAGGATAGAAAAATCAATAAACTCCTTGCTAAAAATGAATCGCAGGCAAGCAGGTTAAAGAATTCTTTAGAAGAAAAGTCCGAACAGCAGGCCACGATTCGACATTTAAAAAATGAGCTTGAAAAACGAAGTGCCACGAGTAAAGCGTTTGAGCAGAAATTGCCGACTTTACAAGATTCGATTCAAAAATTGAAGCAGGAGAAAGACAAATTAATGGGTCAGCAAAAAGCAAATGACCAATTGCTTCAACAATTTAAAAAAGAAAAAGAGCAGTTCGAGAAGAACAATCATGTATATGAAAAGGAATGTCAGCAATGGAAGAAGAAAGAGGAAGCATGGGAACAGACGAAAGGGCAGTTAGAAAAGAAATTGTCTGCCGCCCGCTCGGAACTGGAGCAAAAAGAACAGTCTTTGCATCAATGGAAGGCTGAGAATGAAAAACTGGTAAAACTCAATCAAAAATACTTGCATGCTTTCTCAAATGAAACAGGGGATGCTTCCGAAGATATGATAACCTTTTTAGATGAGCAAATGAGAAAGATCCTTGGTCAGACTTTTGAATACGAAGAAGAACTGGATTCGAAAATTCTGTTTATGAAGTCTCTGGAGGAGAAAATTGATCAGCTGGGAAATGAAATACTTGAACTGGAAGACAAGGAGAATAAAAAGTAGTTCAGAAAGCGCTTCGAATGATCATTCGAAGCGCTTTTTTTAATTCATTAGTACATAGATCGAAAATGAGAAACGATAAGAGCAGATAGGCAGCACATGGATGATTAGGTTTGCTCATCCATTTTTTGTTTAAGAAAAGCGGGAAAAGGAAATAAGAAGGGTTATAGGAGATAATTTATGGATCTTGAAAGGATGATTTGGATGTTCAATAAACGAACAGGGGAAGTCATGACACAACAACTCATCAATTGGGGTGTCGATCACATATATGGAATGCCGGGCGACTCCATCAATGAATTGATTGATGATTTGAGAAAAAGGCAGGATGAAATCGAATTCATACAAGTCCGTCATGAGGAAACGGGAGCACTTTCAGCGGCCGCTTATGCAAAGTTGACAGGAAAAATCGGTGTGACCGCAGCGATTGCTGGACCAGGAGCCGTCCACTTACTTAACGGCCTTTATGATGCCAAAGCGGATAGTGCGCCAGTGCTTGCAATTGTGGGACAAGTCCATAGTGAAGAGGTAGGGACAGGTGCATTCCAGGAGATCAATCTGGAGAGAATGTTCGATGATGTAGCGGTCTTCAATCGCCGTGCAGAGACAGAGGCACAGCTTCCCGACTTGCTGGATCAAGCCATTAAAGAGGCATACGCCCACAAAGGAGTTTCGGTTCTGATTGTGCCGGATGATTTGTTTGCAGCCAAACAGAAAGATGAGGTCCGCCTCACATCTGGAGACTATTATCGACCAGAAATCTTCCCTGCGCAGAAACAATTGAACGAAGCAAGACAGCTGATTGAAAAAGCAGAGAAACCGATCATTCTGGCAGGGCAGGGAACGAGAAATGCCCCGAATGAATTGATCGATTTTGCAGAGTCCATTAAAGCCCCGATCATTTTAAGTCTGCTTGCTAAGGGAGTAATCCCGGATAACCATCCGTATTGCCTGGGACAGCATGGTCAAATCGGAACGAAGCCAGCTTACCATGCGATGAAGGAGACGGATCTATTGATTCTAGTAGGAACACAGTTTCCATACCGTGATTTCCTTCCTGGAGATGTCGCAGCCATTCAAATCGACAATAAGCCTGAGAACCTAGGGAAGTATTATCCTATTGAAGTCGGACTGGCTGGGGATAGTAAAGAGACCCTCGCCGCTTTGACGAAGCTTACGACTCCTGTCGAAAAGCGAGAGTACCTTGAGTATTATCAGGAAAAAATGAATGATTGGAGAATCGCTCTTCAAGAAGAGAAGCGATCTACGGAAAACCCATTACATGCACCTCAAGTGATGTATGAACTTGAAAAACATATGGAACCAGGAGCTATTATTTCTGGAGATGTTGGGAACGTGACCGTTTGGCTTTCCCGATTTCTCCACCTTGTGAACCAGAAATTCGTTTTATCTGGATGGCTTGCAACAATGGGAAGTGGTCTTCCTGGCGCGCTTGCAGCGAAAAAAGCCTATCCGGATAAACAAGTGATCGGAGTTTCCGGTGACGGTGGATTTTCCATGGTCATGCATGACTTTGTAACCGCCGTTAAATATGAGCTGCCCATTAAGATGATTGTGCTAAACAACAGTAAAATCGGAATGATTAAATACGAACAAGAGCAGATGGGTCATCTCAATTACGCGACGAACTTAGGGGAAGTGGACTTCGCTAAATTTGCGGAAGCTTGCGGAGGAGAAGGTTATCGAATTGAATCTTATGAAGAGCTCTCTACAAAGATGAAGCAGGCCTTCGTTTCCGAAAAGCCTGTCCTGATTGATGTTGTTATTGAAGATCAGGCGCCACTACCTGGGAAGATTGATTATCAGTCAGCTGTGAATTTTTCCAAGTATATCGTTAAAGAGTTCTTTGAGTCAGGAAATCTCGACTTACCAGACATGAAAAAAGCATTGAAACGCCTGACATAAAAAGAAATCCCCGCTGGAATTCCCAGCGGGGATTTTTATGATCACACTTCCATGATGATTGGAAGAATCATCGGACGACGTTTTGTCTTTTCAAACAAGAACGGTGCAATGGTATCAGTGATTTCATTTTTGATTTCAGACCATTGAGTCGTACGACGCTCCATCACTTTTTCAACATGGGAGCTGACAAGGTTCTGTGCTTCTTTGATCAAGTCTTCTGATTCTCTCATGTAGACAAATCCGCGGGAGATGATATCAGGACCTGATGCGATCTTGAATTCTTTCATGTTGATGCTTACGACTACGATGACAAGACCTTCTTCAGAAAGGATTCTACGATCGCGAAGGACGATGTTACCGATGTCACCAATTCCGCTTCCATCTACATAGACAGAGCCGGACGGGATTTTACCTGCGACACTTGCTTCATCTTTCCCGAGAGCAAGGACGTCACCATTATCCATGACGAAGCAGTTCTCAGGCTCGACGCCACAATCATGGCTGAGCTTCGTGTGCTCTTTCAGCATACGGTATTCCCCGTGAATCGGCATAAAGAATTTCGGTTGGATCAAACGAAGCATAAGCTTCATTTCTTCCTGACTACCGTGACCGGATGTGTGAATGTCATTCAATGGGCCGTGGATGACATCTGCACCGGCGCGGTAGAGTTTATTGATGGTACGGCTGACACTGATCGTGTTTCCAGGGATTGGGGAAGAAGAGAACACGACGGTGTCGCCTGGTTGAATTTGAATTTGACGGTGAGTACCGTTGGCGATACGTGACAGGGCAGCCATTGGTTCACCTTGTGAGCCCGTACATAGGATCACGACTTCATTTGCTGGAAGTCGGTTGATCTGCTGGGCATCAATGAATGTATCCTTAGGGGCACGGATATATCCAAGTTCCTGACCGATTCGGATGGAAGATTCCATACTGCGTCCGAAAACAGCCACTTTACGGCCTTTCTTAACGGCAGATTCCACCACTTGTTGAAGGCGGTGAATGTTTGATGCAAAGGTAGCAAAGATTAATCGACCATCATCCATACGCGAAAAGATGTCATCGATGCTCTGTCCAACCACACGTTCTGATTTTGTAAAACCAGGAACCTCTGCATTTGTACTATCGGATAATAGGGCAAGCACGCCTTCTTTACCGATTTCGGCCATCTTGGCAAGGTCAGCCGGTTCTCCTACAGGGGTGAAGTCGAATTTGAAATCCCCTGTGTGCACGACGTTTCCTGGTGGCGTTTTAACTACAACTCCGTAGGAATCAGGAATACTGTGGGTCGTACGGAAGAAGGAAACGGATGTTTTACGGAATTTGATGACATCGTCTTCCTGAATCGGATTCAGTTTCGCATTCCGCAAGAGACCGTGTTCGTCCAACTTGTTACGGATCAGGCCAAGGGCCAATTTGCCCGCGTAAATCGGAATATTGATTTCACGTAGCAGGTAAGGGATTCCACCAATGTGGTCCTCGTGACCGTGCGTAATGAATAGTCCTTTGATTTTGTCTTGATTTTGGACGAGGTACGTATAATCCGGAATAACATAGTCGATACCGAGCAGCTCGTCTTCCGGGAATTTGATACCAGCGTCAATGAGGATGATTTCGTCTTGGAATTGTACTCCGTACGTGTTTTTACCAATTTCACCGAGTCCGCCAAGGGCGAATACGGCTGTCTGGTCATTTTTCACGAATTTCATCGGTTAAAAATTCTCCACTTTGTAATCTTCGGATTGCTTTTCATATTCAAGGTGATCCTCATCAAGCACCTGAATATATTCAATATTGAATCCTTCATTTTTTAATTTTTCACGAACTTGTCTTTCTGTTTCCGCTTCCACGTACATGCTGTCTGTACGTTCACGGACAGGAACTTCGCTCGCAAGTTCCTGATAAAGTACTTTAAATATCATTACTCTATCGCTCCTAACTAGATATAATTTCCACATTCTTGTCCTGTCATCATCATAGCACGTTTGTTTCCTGTATGGGAATGATAATGGTATGTGCGGGTGCTCGGTACACCCCTAAAACAATGGTTTACGCGTATGTTTTTCGTTTCATGAAATTTTTCCAACGTTTTCTAAGCTTCCTTCGTAGACGCTTCATCATTGGCATCTATCCCCTTTCATCCTGAAGAAGAAAACAAAAAAACGTTAAACCGCCCAATCCCTGTTATCTCTAGTATAATACGGTTTGTGGAAGAATGAAACATTTACATATTAGATTTTGTATATATCGTGTGTTTTTCTTCTCAAACCTATCCACTCATGCTACAGTATAGCCAAAGAGTGGGGTATGCTATGATACATAAGAGAAATTGTACGCAGGCCGACGAGGAGGAACGAGGATATGACGAAAAAAATTGCTTTTTTTGATATTGATGGAACACTATTGGATCACGATAAAAAACTTCCGGAGAAAACGAAGGCAGCGATCCAGGCACTTAAAGATGAAGGAGTGTACTGCGCCATTGCAACCGGTCGTGCTCCTTTTATGTACAAGAAGTTGAGAGAGGAACTTGGAATCGATTCCTTTGTAAGTTTCAACGGCCAATATGTCGTTTTTGAAGGAAAAGAAATTTACACGAATCCATTATCTGAACCTGAGTTAGAAAAACTTCATAAACACGCAGAGCAGAACGACCATCCAATGGTATTCATGAACCATGAAGAGATGAAAGCCTCTGTACCGGATCACGATCATATAGAAGAGAGTCTAGGAACGCTGTATATTGATCACCCTAGTGCGGACGCCTCCTTTTTTAAAGGAAGAAATATTTATCAGTCCCTCCTGTTTTGTGAAGGGGATGAAATCGAAGAGTATAGAGACGCATACGAATCCTTCGATTACATCCGTTGGCACCCCGTTTCCTGTGATGTTCTTCCAAAAGGTGGATCGAAAGCGGAAGGAATCAAGAAGATGATTGAAGCAGCTGGTCTAAAGATGGAGGATACGTACGCTTTTGGCGACGGATTGAACGATATCGAAATGATCCGTGAGGTAGGAACAGGAATCGCGATGGGAAATGCGGTATCTGAAACGAAAGCCGTCAGTGATTTTGTAACAAAAGATGTAGGTGAAGACGGTCTCTCTCATGCGATTTATGAAATAGGTTTGTTGAAATAACCGTTCTTCAACTAACTGGCAGGTTTGTGGAAGACTAAGCTTCGAGACTTTTATTGAGTGGATGGGGGCTACGGGGTATAGCTCGCTTTCCGCGGGAGCGCGGTGAGCCTCCTCGGACTGCGTCCTGTGGGGTCTCACCCTGCACTTTTTTCCCGCAGGAGTCTCGCCATTCCCCTCCGCCCCTTAACCAAGTAAGGTTCTCGAAACCACTACTTAAAAAATCACTTGTATGGTTATGAGTAGTGAATGATATAAACTCTATCCCATTGACGTTTAGGATACGCGAATGCTTGATACAACACACTATGTGCCCGCCCGGGGGAGAAGAATTGGAACCTTTCTTATGAATACATATGTTCTAATCATCCACTTCCTTCAACCATACTAGCTGTCCCTTTTAGAAGTGGTTTCGAGACACTTATAAAGTAAAGGGGCGGAGGGAAACGGTGAGACTCCTATGGGACGTGTGGGACAGGTGAGACCCCGGAAGGCGTAGCCTGAGGAGGCTCACCGCCCGCCCCATGGAGAGTGTTCAAATGCGGAATCGTCCTGGTAGACACGACTGGCATAAGCAGAACAGCAACGGAATGTGTTTTTCATTCCTTTGCTGTTCTGCTTATGACTCGAGTGTCTGGACGATGGAGCAAGACGAACCTTTTCCCGGAGCCCCTAGAACCACATAATCGTCTCGAAACTGAGTCTTCCAGAATAGGGAGCTTACACGCAAGAAGTTAAGAGTATAAAAAAGCTCCACCGTCCTAGGACGGTGGAGCTTTTGTTTTTTATCGATCGGCAGGTGTAGCGTTTTCCGGCTCTTTGAAAGGGTTCTCCTGATTGATGTGGTCGTAGAACATGACCCCGTGGAGGTGATCAATTTCATGTTGGAACACGATGGCTGCATAATCTCTCAAGCGCAGCTTCACATCATTACCTTCAAGGTCCGTAGCTTTCACTGTAATACGGCGATAGCGTGGAACATATCCAGGCACTTCACGATCGACGGAAAGACATCCTTCTCCTGTAGAAAGGTAGGTCTTTTCCACTGAATGACTAACAATACGAGGATTGAATAAGCCATAGCTGTATAACTTATCTTTCATATCAGTGAAATGGACCGCGAGCATCCGTTTATTCACATTAATTTGCGGTGCAGCCAGGCCGACCCCAGGACGGAGGCCGTATCGGTTACACACTTGTTCATCCTGACTATTTTTCAAGTATTGGATCATTTCTTCCAATGTTTTTTTATCCTCCTCAGAAGGGGGGAGGGTCACTTCCTCTGTCACTTTACGCAAAGCGGGGTGACCTTCACGAACGATATCGTCCATTGTGATCATTTAAGCAACATCCTTTCAAACTAGACATTTTCAAACAGCTCTAACTCATTGGATTCAGTATTTATAATGAATGGAATAATGAGTACTCGCTTTTAGACCTTTTTCCTGTCCATGTCAATGGTAACATATGTGAAAAAGGTGCTTTCAATTTGATATCATTTATTATACTATTGTAGATACGTTTAGATTACAATAATGTTTCATGGAATTCGAGGGGGAAAAGGTGTGCGATTACATAAGCTAGTGGTGCTCCTGGCAGTTGCAGCTTTCTTATCTGCCTGTACAGGTCAGTCAGCAGAAGAACAAATTTATGAACATCTTGAAAAAGCAGTGACGTTAGAAGATGCTTTTCGCGAACAGCAGCAGCCGATGGTGGATCTTGAGACAGAAGAACAACAATTATATGAAGAAATCATCAATTTGAACATGGATCAGTTTGATGAAATCCAAGAAAAATCCAAGCAGGCGGCATCTATTGTTGAAAAACGCAGAGAAAAGCTCGAACTTGAAAAAGAAAGCATTGATACGGCAAAAGAGGAATTCGATAAGATTGAACCTTTAATCGAAGATATAGATGAAGAAAATTCAGAGGCAAAAGAAAAAGCAGAGCAATTAGTTGAAACAATGAATGCAAGGTACGATTCCTATCAAAGTTTATATGCGGCTTATGACGAAGCTTTGACTCTGGATGAGGAACTATATGAAATGATGCAGAATGAAGATTTGAAAGAAGAAAAACTGCAGGAACAAATCGATAAGATCAATCAGAAATATAATGAAGTGATCGAACATAACGAAACGTTCAATAAACACACAGAAGAATATAATGCATTGAAAAAAGAACTTTATGAAGCGATGGATCTTGATGTAACTTATGAGGAACAATCAGAATCATCTTCTTCGGAAGAGTAACAGGAAAGCCGTTGGTGACTATGGTCGCCAACGGCTTTTTGTTTTAAAAAGATGACTGTGAAATGTTTAGTGGTGAAGGTGGTGCTTTGTTGTTCAACTTCCCGAACGAAGAATTTGAATCTAACAGTGGAGGCTCTCCACTAAACAATTCATTTGATTGTAAAGGGAAAAAAACGTAAGATTAATACAGGCTTAATTTTGTGGTGATACAGTATTGTGTTCTGAAATAACAAAATAAGTCATTTTCCGACTGCTGTTAGAAGCCTCTATGACTATGTATAGATATTATGTAGCGAAGTGATTGACGAATGATGACGATTTGAGCTAAACTACATAATGGATTGACATTGTACCATTGAATCTTACTTGAAGAATGTAACAGTTTCTATAAACGCCCCTGAATGATTAATAAATAAGTGTTCAGGGTAAAACGTAAAGAGCAAATCGGTACAGTTTTTTTTCATAATTGGGAAAGCTACTCACAGCATCCATTTTAAAATACGAAAGGAAAGGGTGAATGACTTTGAAACGAACTCTTGAGAACATTGAAAATCAGTTCGAAACGTTTCAAATCCTTAACGAAGAAGGCGAAATCGTAAACGAAGATTTTATGCCTGACCTATCTGATGAAGATCTAAAAGAAATTATGCGCCGTATGGTTTATACGCGTATTCTAGACCAGCGTTCCATCGCGCTTAACCGCCAGGGGCGTCTTGGATTCTACGCTCCAACTGCTGGACAGGAAGCATCTCAGCTTGGAAGCCAATTTGCACTGGAGAAAGCAGACTTTATTCTTCCAGGATACCGTGATGTTCCACAGTTGATCTGGCACGGTCTTCCACTTTACCAAGCATTCCTATTCTCCCGTGGACACCATAAAGGAAACCAAATGCCTGAAGGTGTCAACGCAGTGAGCCCACAAATCATCATCGGTGCGCAAATTACGCAGACAGCTGGTGTTGGTCTTGGTTATAAAAAGCGCGGTGAAAATGCTGTAGCAATCACTTACACTGGTGATGGCGGTGCATCCCAAGGTGACTTCTACGAAGGCATCAACTTTGCTGGTGCATTCGGTGCGCAAGCGATTTTCGTTGTACAAAACAACCGTTTCGCGATCTCTGTACCTGTTGAGAAGCAGTCCGCAGCTCAAACAATCGCTCAAAAAGCAGTAGCTGCCGGAATCGAAGGCATCCAGGTTGACGGTATGGACGTACTTGCGGTTTATGCGGCAACAAAAGATGCTCGTGAGCGTGCTGTAAACGGTGAAGGTCCGACATTGATCGAGACACTTACTTATCGTTATGGCCCACACACAATGGCCGGAGACGATCCGACTCGTTACCGTACGGAAGATGAAGACAACGAGTGGGAGAAGAAAGATCCAATCGTTCGTTTCCGTAAGTTCCTCGAAGCAAAAGGTCTATGGTCTGAAGAGGAAGAGAACGAATTGATCGAAAAAACAAAAGAAGAAATTAAAGCAGCTGTTAAAGAAGCTGACAATACTCCAAAACAAAGTGTTACTGATTTGATCGGTATCATGCATGAGGAACTTCCTTCAAACTTGAAAGAGCAGATGGAAGAATACAAGGAAAAGGAGTCGAAGTAAATCATGGCACAAATGACAATGATCCAAGCCATCACAGACGCGATGCGCACAGAACTTAAAAATGATGAAAACGTGCTTGTTTTCGGTGAAGACGTTGGTCAGAACGGCGGAGTATTCCGTGCGACTGAAGGTCTTCAAAAAGAATTCGGCGAAGATCGTGTATTTGATACACCACTAGCTGAATCCGGAATCGGCGGTATGTCCATCGGGCTTGCTCTTACAGGCTTCCGTCCGGTACCTGAAATTCAATTCTTCGGTTTCGTATACGAAGTCATGGACGCAATCAGCGGTCAAATGGCTCGCTATCGTTACCGCTCTGGTGGTACTCGTCCAATGCCGATTACTGTTCGTTCTCCTTTCGGCGGCGGTGTACACACACCAGAACTTCACGCAGACAGCCTTGAAGGTCTAATGGCTCAACAGCCTGGTCTTCGTGTAGTTATCCCATCCAATCCATACGATGCGAAAGGTCTTTTGATCTCTTCCATCCGTAATAACGATCCTGTCATCTTCCTTGAGCACATGAAGCTTTACCGTTCTTTCCGTGAAGAAGTGCCGGAAGAAGAATATACAGTAGATCTTGATAAAGCTGCCGTTAAGCGTGAAGGTACAGACGTTACCCTTGTTGCTTATGGTGCAATGGTTCACTCTTCTCTTAAAGCTGCTGAAGAGCTTGAGAAAGATGGAATCAGTGCTGAAGTCATCGACCTACGTACTGTATCTCCAGTCGATTACGAAACAATCCTTGAATCTGTTAAGAAAACAAACCGCGCTGTTGTTGTCCAGGAAGCTCAAAAACAAGCAGGAATCGCAGCGAACGTTGTTTCTGAAATTCAAGAGAAAGCCATCCTTCACCTTGAAGCTCCTGTATTGCGTGTAGCAGCACCAGACACGGTGTATGCATTCACACAAGCAGAAGAAGTATGGTTGCCAAATCACAACACGATCGTTGAAAAAGTCAACGACGTTATGAACTTTTAATCATCTCTAATACTAGGAGGTAATAACCGTGGCATTCGAATTTAAACTGCCTGATATCGGTGAAGGTATCCACGAAGGTGAAATTGCGAAGTGGTTCGTCAAGCCTGGCGACGAAGTAAAAGAAGACGATGTACTTTGTGAAGTACAAAACGATAAAGCAGTAGTAGAAATCCCTTCCCAAGTAGATGGAACGGTCAAAGACATCCACGTGGACGAAGGTGAAACAACGACTGTTGGAACAGTTATCATCACAATCGATGATGGATCTGAAGATGCTCCTGCTTCTGAAGAGCCTAAAGAAGAGCCGAAGGAAGAAAAAGAGGAAGCATCGAAAGAAGAAAGCAAAGAAGAAAAAGCTGAACAACCAGCAGCATCTGCAAACGATGGTGACGTGGACGAAGACCGCCGCGTTGTAGCGATGCCTTCTGTGCGTAAATTCGCTCGTGATAACGATGTCGACATCCGTAAAGTTCAAGGATCCGGCAAAAACGGCCGCGTTCTTAAAGAAGACGTTGAAAGCTTCATGAACGGCGGACAAGCAGAAGCAGCAACAGAAGCTCCAGCTGAAGAGAAGCAGGAAGAAGCAGCTTCTACACAGCAAGCAGCTCCAGCTGCAGGTGAAGCTTACCCAGAAACACGTGAGAAGATGAGCGGAATCCGTAAAGCGATCTCCAAAGCTATGGTGAACTCCAAGCACACAGCTCCTCACGTAACGTTGATGGACGAAGTGGATGTATCTGAACTAGTTGCTCACCGTAAGAAGTTCAAAGCTGTTGCAGCTGAACAGGACATCAAGTTGACTTACCTTCCATATGTTGTGAAGTCTCTTGTTTCTACTCTGAAAAAATATCCTGTTCTTAATACGTCAATTGACGACAATACGGATGAAATTATTCAGAAACACTATTATAATATTGGTATCGCTGCTGATACAGAGAAAGGTCTAATGGTTCCAGTCGTTAAAGACGCAGACCGCAAGTCCGTCTTCTCAATCTCAAGCGAAATCAACGAACTAGCTGTGAAAGCTCGTGACGGTAAACTATCATCTGAAGAAATGAAAGGTGCTTCCACTACAATTACGAATATCGGATCTGCCGGTGGCCAGTGGTTTACACCAGTCATCAACCACCCAGAAGTGGCGATCCTTGGTATCGGACGCATTGCAGATAAGCCAATCGTACGCGATGGTGAAGTTGTAGTAGCTCCAGTTCTTGCGATTTCCCTAAGCTTCGACCACCGTATTATCGATGGCGCAACAGCTCAGCACGCAATGAACAACATCAAGCGTTTACTGAACGATCCACAACTAATCATGATGGAGGCGTAAAGTATGGTAGTAGGAGATTTCCCAATTGAACTAGATACGTTAGTTGTCGGTGCGGGTCCTGGCGGTTATGTTGCCGCCATCCGTGCTGCACAATCCGGTCAAAATGTAACCATTGTCGACAAAGGTAACCTTGGTGGCGTTTGTTTGAACGTCGGCTGTGTTCCTTCCAAAGCGTTGATCCAGGCGGGTCACCGTTACGAACACGCTCAAGGCGCTGAAGACATGGGAATCAAGTCAGAGAACACAACCGTCGACTTTTCTAAAGTACAAGAGTGGAAAGGCGGCGTTGTAAACAAACTGACTGGCGGTGTTGAAGGTCTTCTTAAAGGAAACAAAGTAGACATCGTAAAAGGCGAAGTTTACTTCGTAGATAAAAACACAGTCCGTGTTATGGATGAGAAAAACTCTCAAACATACACGTTCAACAATTGCATCATTGCAACAGGTTCTCGTCCAATTGAGATTCCTTCATTCAAATTCTCTGATCGCGTTCTAGATTCTACAGGTGCTTTAAACCTGGATGAAATCCCAGAGAAAATGGTCGTAATCGGCGGCGGTTACATCGGTACTGAACTTGGTACAGCGTATGCAAACTTCGGTACAAAAGTAACTATCCTTGAAGGTACAAAAGACATCCTTGGCGGCTTCGAGAAGCAAATGTCTTCCATCGTTAAGAAGCGTCTGAAGAAAAAAGGCGTAGACGTTGTAACGGAAGCAATGGCTCAAGGTGTGGAAGAGACAGAAAACGGCGTGACTGTTAAGTATGAAGCTAAAGGTGAAGAAAAATCCATCGATGCGGATTACGTACTTGTAACTGTCGGCCGCCGTCCAAACACAGACGAACTCGGTCTTGAAGATCTAGGAATCAAGATGTCAGATAAAGGTATCATCGAAATCGATAAACAGTGCCGCACGAGCATTGATAACATTTATGCGATTGGTGATATCGTTGATGGACCACCACTTGCTCACAAAGCTTCTTATGAAGGTAAAATCGCTGCAGAAGCGATTTCTGGTGAGAAGTCTGAAATTGACTACCTTGGAATTCCAGCTGTCGTCTTCTCTGATCCAGAACTAGCTTCTGTTGGTTACACAGAGCAAGAAGCGAAAGATGCTGGCTACGAAGTGAAAGCTTCCAAATTCCCATTTGCAGCAAACGGACGTGCGCTATCTCTTAACGAAAGTGACGGCTTCTTGAAGCTCGTGACACGTAAAGAAGATGGCCTTGTCATCGGTGCTCAAATTGCTGGTGCGAATGCTAGTGACATGATTGCTGAGCTTGGCTTGGCAATTGAGTCTGGTATGACTGCTGAAGATTTAGCTCTAACGATCCACGCTCACCCGACACTAGGTGAGATCACGATGGAAGCAGCTGAAGTTGCCATTGACCAACCGATTCACATCGTTAAGTAATATTTTGATAGAAAGCCCGGCAGGCTCCCATGAGTCTGTCGGGCTTTTTTGCATGGAGGAAGAAATTCTAACCGGTCTATGTGCTATCAGTCGACCAGGGATTTCTCATAGGACCTGAGTTGTCTTCTTTTGCCTACAAAAAAAGCCACCCACGGCTTTTACGGGGGAGGCTTAAAGGTTTATCTGACCATCGCTATATGATTTTCTAATGTCATTAATATTTTTTCACGTGGGTTCTTTCCAGAGATCGTGGTGACTGTTTTACCTTCTTCTTTAACTACGAGAACGGGTAATTCTTCCGTAGGGATGTTCAAGTCGTTTTTGTCCTTTTCGGTTTGTTCGAACTGCAATTCAGCACCGTCATCCTGTTTTAATTTCCAATCGAGAAGGGCACTTAAATAATCCTGTGCGGACTCTTCCTTATCGGCTTCTGAGTATAAGTATAATTCATAATTTTCGGGTGTAGCTGTAAGTACTTGGACGGTTTCGCCTTTCTGGAGACATCCTGCAAGTAAGAATATAGCTAAGAAAGATAGGATAATGCGATTCATCATGGTCCGACCCACTCCCTTGTCTTTAATCCATACTAAGTGTAACAAGGAAAAAGGGATATTTAATGGTTGTTATTGTTTTGTCATGTAAATGATAGTCCCATGTTGTATTGTGACATCTCATGTAAAATCATTTACATACTCTTATCCAGGAATACGAAGAAATAGAAGCGAATATTAGCGTTTAAGGAGGGTGTGAGCCATAAATGAAGAGAAGAGAGGGGGAGAGTAGCGAAAGAGGAAAAAGTGCTGTCTGTACATCTCAGGAGTTATAAAGGATGACTGGTTAAATAGAAAAGACAACAATTAAAAAAGAACCCAGAAAATCAATTCTAGGTTCTTTTTTGCATCTTTATTTTGTTTTCTTCTTAAGATCGACTTTCTTCGCTTCTTCCTGGAATGTCTTGAACAAGGAGAAGCAAATAAGAATCATAATGAAGGTGAATGGGAAGGCTGCGATGATCGCTGCCGTTTGCAAGGCACCTAAACCACCTTGCCATAGCAGGACGGCTGCTGCTCCTGCTTGGATGATTCCCCATGTGAATTTCACCTGGTTCTTAGGATTCAAGCTTCCGTTTGTCGTCTGCATTCCAAGTACGAATGTAGCTGAATCGGCAGAGGTAACGAAGAATGTACTGATAAGCAATAGCCCGATGACAGACATGATGGCTCCAAGAGGAACGTTTTCCATCATAGAGAATAAAGCAACTTCTGTACCTAATTCGCTGACATCAGAATAGATGTCCACTCCATCGAAGAACTCAAGGGAGATTGCTGTTCCACCGAATATGGAGAACCATAGAGCACCAAAGACGGTAGGGACTAAAAGAACGCCCAGGATGAACTCACGGATTGTACGACCGCGGGAAACACGGGCAATGAACGTACCTACGAATGGAGCCCATGAGATCCACCATGCCCAGTAGAAGATCGTCCATCCTTGAACCCATGAATTATCTTCAGCAAATGGAGTCATTCGGAAACTCATGTACGGCAAGTCGCGCAGGTATGAACCGAATGAGGTTGTAAAATAATCCATAATGAAGTTCGTCGGACCAGCAAATAGCATGAATACCATCAAGACAATGGCAAGAACAACGTTCGTATTACTTAAATACTTAATTCCTTTGTTTAAGCCGGTCATGGCAGAGACCATAAACAACACGGTAACAGCAGCAATGATTGTCAGTTGTAGTCCAAACGTATCTTCTAAACCATCAATAGTGAAAGCAAGTCCACTTGAGATCTGCAAAGCACCTAGACCTAAGGAAGTGGCTACACCGAAAATCGTTGCAAATACAGCAATGAAGTCAATAAGTGTACCAAGTGGGCCTTTGACTCTTTTTTCACCTAATACAGGTGTTAAAGCTGCACTAATAACTCCTGGTGCATCTTTTCTGAATTTAAAGTAAGCAAGTGCAAGGGCAAGTACCGCGTAAATAGCCCAAGGGTGTAAACCCCAGTGGAAGAACGTGTACTTCATAGCTGATTGAGCGGCTTCTTCACTCATTGATTCCTGTCCTACCACAGGTGGTGTATGGAAGTGGGAAAGCGGTTCTGCTGCTCCCCAGAAAACAAGTCCTATACCCATACCCGCACTAAAGAGCATGGCAAACCATGTGATATAAGGATACTCCGGTTCATCATCCGGCTTACCCAGTTTTAACTTTCCATATTTCGAGAAGACCAAAAAGATAGCAAAAATTAAAAATCCTGTAGCTGATAATAAGTAGAACCATCCAAACTTTTCTGTAAGGAAACCTTGAATGTTTGATGTTACATTTTGTAAGTTCCAAGTCGGTAATGTTGATTCAGGGATGACTCCCCAGCCAATGAATAAGAATGCGACAACAACTGAAATATAAAACACTTTTGTTACTTGTTTCATTACTGACTTCCCTCCTATTAAAGATTTCTTCACCACATTATGACTGATCTGGTAAGTAACATTTTTTCACTAATTGTTTTTGTTTTTCTGACAAATTTTGCAATTCTTCCAAGACGTCATGAAAACAAAGCAATTCGTAAATTAAGATCGTCTGCGGTGGTAAATGGTGTCGATAACCTGTCTGCTTTATGACATGGTCTTCTTTCCATTTCCAGAATGCATCATCCAATTGATTTACCATCTCGAATTGCCTTTCATTAATCGAGTGGGTCGGGTCACTAAGTACTTTGGTGAATTCTTCTGTAAGTGCAAGCAAAAGCTCTTTCTCCTCTTTCGTAAAATCAGAAGCTTTTGTTTGGACGTACTGTAAGTTTCCGAGATGATAAGCAATTTGTTGGAAAGCCGCCAATTTCCGCTGAGATAGTTGAAAAGCGACCATCGACTCTTCTGAGTGCCGGTGATATTTCCACTCTTCTCTTTGATATTGAGAAAGCTGATTGGTCTTTTCCAGATGGGCCGTCAACTGCCGGTAGGACCTCTGGATAGCACGAGTTTTCTCTTTAGATTCTGCCGTTACCTCAGAAATTATTCGCTTTAAAAGCAGACCAGCATGATTATACAAATCGTTGATGTTTTTGTAAATCATCGGCGAATAATTGGGTGGCAGAAGGAAAAAATTCACAAAAGTCGAGATGATGATTCCAATGGAGGTTGTACCCAATCTCGTGAAAAACGAAACCACGTATTGATCTTGGAAGTCAGGAATCATTGCGGTAGCTGTAATGGTAGCAACGAGAATTCCATCATCCAGTTTCAACTTGTGACAGACGGCGATCGTCACCATAGCTACAAGAGCGAATGTCAACGCACCTTTTCCCAACAGCCCATAGAAAGTTGTTGCGAGCAACGCTCCAATGGCGGAGGCAGGAAAACGTACGGCGGCTTTTTTAATCGAATCTGCAGCTGTGTGTTCAATCGTTACAATTGCTGTGATCACAGCAAATATAATGGGTAAATTAAAAAAACCGCAAATCAATGCAGTCAAAAAGACAGAAATCCCCGTTTTTAACGTTCGGCTTCCTAAAAATTTGAATTTTTTCAATGAATGTAGCATTTAAATCACCCATATGTAAGAAGTCATGAGACCACGATAAAACATTATATAATATTTTACCCGAAAACGATAGAAAAAATGTTGAATTTTCTTTTATAATGAAGGAAGTGGAAATACATAACAGTGGAGGGAACACCTATGAAAAAATGGACAATTTTGTGGTTTGTACTTATTTTCCTGCTTTCTGCCTGCTCTGGAGCAAATAGTGAGGAAGCTAAGAAATCAGAAGAAGAGACTGTAGAGAACGAGCCGAAAGAAGAAGTAGTCGAGGAAGAAGAGAAGGCTGAAGAAACTGATAAAGAAAAAGAAACGGAAGAAACGACTGAAGAAGAAGAGGAAGTAATGAAGAATGTGGAACCGCAATATGAATTGACAGGTAACTGGTCGTTCACGCCGATCGAAGATGCGAATCCAAAAGTCGCTCTTCTTACTATTGATGATGCACCAGATACCCATGCAGTAGAAATGGCTGAAACGTTGAAAGAGAAAGATGCACCAGCGATCTTTTTCGTGAACGGACACTTCATTGATACACCAGAAGAAAAAGAAAAATTGAAAAAGATTCATGAGATGGGCTTTGCCATTGGGAACCATACGGCTTCACATGCGAGTCTCCCCGACCTCAGTGAGGAAGAACAACGAGAGGAAATTGTTGGATTGAATGATACGATTGAAGAAATCATCGGCGAACGTCCCGTTTTCTTCCGAGCACCATTTGGTCAGAACACTGATTACTCCAAACAGTTGGCAGAAGAAGAAGGCATGCTGGTGATGAACTGGACGTATGGATATGATTGGGAAAGTGATTACCAGGACGCTCAAGCACTTGCAGACATCATGGTTAATACACCGCTGCTAAATAACGGGGCAAACCTGCTCATGCATGACAGGGAATGGACAAACAAGGCACTGGGTTCTATTGCAGATGGTTTGCGGGACAAAGGCTATGAGCTGTTAGATCCAGCGCTTATTCAAACACCATAAAGCAAAGATCACTCCGAGGAGTGATCTTTTTTTAGGCTTAAAGATGAATCTTGATCATATACTAGTAGGTAAAGAAATTATTAGTATGACACATTTTATAAAAAGTTATACTTTTGGGCTTGATTTTTCGATTGTGCCATATTAGAATAAAATTACGTTGAAAACGATTACAAATATGGGGAGTGGATGTGAATGGGTACAATCGTTTGTCAAGACTGTCAGAAGGTAATTGAGCACTACGAAAATGAGAAGGTTTCTACTCTTTACAGCACCTGTCCTACTTGCAACAAACCAGAAGATCAATAAAGAGTATGTACTATTAAATGGGGGCATCCTTCCTGTGAAGGAAGCATAAAAGCGGAAGAGCCAGGTCTTAGACTTGGCTCTTTTTTTGTTTCCGCGTAAGAAGGGTGAAACGCGTCCAACAGTAAATAAAAAAAGAAGCCACACTGGGCTTCATTTTTATTTGAATGCACGTTGTTCACGAATGACTTGGATCGTTTCGAGTGTGTCATCTTCCGGGCCTTGTACAGGCAGCCCGGCTTCAACGTTTTCATGAATATAGTCAATGTTTTCTTGAGTAATGATTTCTCCCGGTATAAAAATAGGGATGCCTGGGGGGTACACCATGACGAACTCGGCGCTGATTCTCCCGACAGCTTCCTTTAAGCGAATCGTTTCTGTTGAAGAGTAGAAGGCTTCTCTTGGAGAAAGAGCCAATACAGGAATGTCCGGCACTTTCACGCGGATGTTTTCTGTTTCTTCTTCTGTGGATCGCTCTTCTGAAAGTGTTTCTAGAGCGGATACTAATTGATCGATGTTTTCTTCCCGGTCTCCAGGAGTGACGATACATAAGAGGTTGTATAAATCGGAAAGTTCTACTTCAATGTTATGCTTTTCCCGTAGCCAAACCTCTACATCATAGCCGGACAATCCGAGTTTCTTTACGGAGATGATCAATTTCGTAGGGTCGAAGTCTACGGTAGCATCGCTCGTCAATATTTCGCTTCCAGGGCAATAGACGCCCGGGATCTCATTCAATCTTCTTCTTGCATGGTCTGCGAGACGTAAAGTTTCTTCCATCAATTCCCTGCCGTTAATCGCGAGGTGTCTCCGGGCTGCATCAAGACTCGCAAGTAAAAGATATGAAGTCGAAGTCGTATGAAGCATGGACAAAATGGACTGAACCCTTTCGTGGGAGACGAGCCCCTCTCGCAAGTTTAATACGGAGCTCTGGGTTAACGACCCACCAAGCTTATGGACACTCGTAGCTGCCATATCAGCACCTGCCTGCATGGCGGAAAGGGGAAGGCGCTCATGAAAGTGAATGTGGACGCCGTGCGCCTCATCGACAAGTACAGGAATATCGAAACTGTGGGCAATATGGACAATCTTTTTCAAATCGGCAGAGACGCCGAAATAGGTCGGGTTGATGACGAGCAGCCCTTTCGCATCCGGGTGAGCTTCACAAGCCTTCTGCACAGCATCTGAAGTAATGCCATGAGAGATTCCGAAGCGGTCGTCAAGTTCGGGATGGATAAAGACGGGCTTCGCTCCTGAGAAAATAATCGCAGTGGTTACAGATTTATGGACGTTCCTAGGTACGATGATTTTATCACCTGGATGACAGACACTCATGATCATCGTCATGATCGCACCAGATGTACCTTGGACGGAGAAGAATGTATAGTCTGCACCAAAGGCTTCTGCAGCAAGGTCCTGTGCCTGTTTGATCATGCCTTGTGGGTGGTGCAGGTCATCCAGTGGTTCAATGTTGATCAAATCTATCGAAAGCGCTTGTTCACCGATAAAAGATCGGAATTCTTCATCCATTCCTTTTCCGCCTTTGTGTCCTGGGATATGAAATTGGACAGGCTTTCGATCTCTATGTTTTTTTAACCCTGTAAACAGGGGAGTTTCATGTTGGTTCATATGTGTTTCCACCTCTTTAATTTAGAAAAGCACATGAATTATAGCAGTTTCCGCGTTCCCTTGCTAGTCTTTTGTGTATCCTTTTTCCAATCATGCTAAAATGAATAAAAGGGAGGGATTCATGTGGAATGGAAAACTCGCGTTACAGAAGTATTAGGCATTACATACCCGATTATCCAAGGAGGACTTGCACATCTTGCTTATTCAGAATTGGCGGCAGCGGTATCAAACGCTGGTGGGCTCGGTCAATTAACAGCGATGAGTATGGAAAGTCCTGATCAACTGAAAGAAGAAATTGAGGCTGTAAGAGAAAAAACAAACCGTCCGTTTGGTGTGAACTTCGCGATTGGTCAGCATGGTCGTCCATTTGAAGAAATGGTTCAAGTAGCCGTGGAAAAAAAGGTGCCGGTCATCTCAGTTACAGGTGGGAATCCCGCCCCTGTTCTTGAACTTGTCAAGAATACTGGGATCAAAACCCTCGTACTTGTAGCGGCTAGACGGCAGGCTGTCAAAGCGGAAGAGCTTGGAGCTGATGCTGTTATGGTCGTCGGTCATGAAGGCGGTGGACACCTCGGTCGTGATGATGTCGGTACATTTGTCCTGACGCCACAAGTCGTAGACGCCGTGGATATACCTGTCATCGCATCAGGAGGAGTAGGTGACGGTAGAGGGCTGATGGCTGCACTTGCTTTAGGAGCAGAAGGAGTGGAAATGGGGACACGGTTTATCGCAACCACAGAATGTGTTCACGCCCATCCCGCTTATTTGGAAGCTTTGATTCAAGCGGATGAAACATCCACCACTGTCATCAAAAGGAGTTTAAAGGCCCCGGCCCGCGCCTTGAAAAATGACTGGACAGCACGTATTTTAGAATTGGAAGACAAGCAAGCCGGTTATGAAGGCTTGAAAACTTACATCAACGGCGAAGCGAATAAAAAGTTCATTTATGATGGAAAACAAGCTTACGGGTTCGGCTGGGCTGGTCAAGTGGCTTCAAGAATCCATGACGTGCCATCAGTGGATGAATTGTTCAAACGCATCGTCACGGAAGCGGAAGAGATCCGAAGCCGGTGGAGCAAGTAAGGAGGAAGATGAGTGAGTTATACGTATCCAATCGATGAAATTTATTGGTCAAAAGAAGAAATTATTGATGTCGTCAATTTTTACAGCATGGTTGAACAAGCTTATGAAAAAGGAATCGACCGTGATGAGCTGATGCTTGCCTATACTCGGTTCAAACAGATCGTCCCATCTAAAAGTGAAGAAAAAACGCTGTGCGGACAATTTGAAAAAGAATCCGGCTATTCTTGTTACAGAGCTGTTAAACAGGCGAAAGGTCTCAGTAAAGGCGACAAAGTGAAGATGTAAACAAAAAAAGGCGCTCCCATAGGGGCGCCTTTTTTTACTGATCCAGTTGTTTGGTGTAGCGGTATAGTGGTTCAAGGGTTTGGAATGTTTCTTTACAAAGCTCTATGAAAGCATCCGGATCTTTCAGTCGTGCATCTCCGCGTTCAATGTTTCTGCCACATAAGATCTCTGCTTTTTTCACAGTTTTCAAACGCTCCGTCATACTCAAAAACTTGTCCTCATCAACATTTGACTGAGGAATGCTGCCTGGCTTCGTATGATCGATGGACCATACAAAATCCTCCGGAATACGATTGAGAACTTCATCTTTGTTCTGCTCCAATTTATAAGCGAAGTCCTGTTTAATGGGACTTTCATAGATCACAGCAAACCAAATGAAAACATGAGTTTCCCAAAGACCGATTTGGAAGTGGGGAAGCTTCTTGTAACCACGTTTATTTGAAGCCAGAGCTGCCCAAGTATCATTCGGCGGGTTTGTTTTACGTCGCGCGTGTTTCGCTACGTGTACAAACATTTCGTCACCAGTCATGGCAGTGACATCTGCCGCAAGCTCTGTCGCAACAGACTCAAGCTTTGGGGAAATACGATCTCTCAAAGCTTCCATTCTATTTTCTAATCCGGGAATGGAAAAAACGTCAAAGTCCTCTTGTGTAAATCCGCTAAATGTCGTCATTCGATCAACTCCTTCATTTCTCGCCCTTATTTTACCACAAGAAACTATGCTTACTAAGTGATGTGTTCGGTGGGTTTGAATGATGTAAAAATGGGTTACATATAAGTAATCTAATTGAAACTTCTGTCGTAAAAGTCACATATATATATAGTAAGGATTTGAGAGGGAGGGATTAGCAGTGAAACATGTCATGGAAGCATTGCGTAAAAGAGAAGCTGAAGAGAAGCTCCCGGTAATCCGTATGGAAATTGATTACGAATTGGTGACGTTGCATGATGCCATGGTCGCCGGAGATGTCGAACAAATGAAAAAGACAAAGCGAAGACTCTCTGAACTTCGTAAGCAATTGATTGAATGGTCCATATAAGAGCGAGCAACACTAAAGTTGCTCGTCTTTTTTATTGCCTTTAAATCCAAACAGCTTATTGAAGAATATGGCAGGATTGTGGAAGACTTGATTTCGAGATGTTTGTGTGGGTTTAGGGGCTCCGGGAAAAGGTTCGCTTTCCGTGGGCGAGTGATGAGCCTCCTCGAGCTAACGCTCTGCGGGGTCTCATCTACCACGCACTTCCCACAGGAGTCTCACCGTTTCCCTCCGCCCCTTTGCCATATGAGGTTCTCGAAATCCCTCTTATAGTACCCTGCCTAAAACTCTTTTAAATCCTGCATAAACCGCGTTGACATAGGCTTCAACCATAAAAGCTCCTATTGCTGGAAGGTAGTTTCGAGAATTTCTTCCGGCAAGTGGACGGAGGGGAATGGCGAGACTCCTGCGGGAAAAAAGTGCAGGGTGAGACCCCACAGGACGCAGTCCGAGGAGGCTCACCGCGCTCCCGCGGAAAGCGAGCTATTCCCCGCAGTCCCCATACACTCAACAAACGTCTCGAAACTGAGTATTCCACATTCGGGAGCTTTAGTTGGACAAGGGGATCGGATTGATGCAATGTTTGGACGGATTTGGTACGATAAAGATTGATACTTATAAAAGGGGTACGATGTTATGGATCAACAGAAAAAGAACGAGATTTTTGAAAATGCAAAAGCTTGGGTCTTGGAAGCTGGTGAACGAATCAAAACCAACATTGATTCGCCTCGATCCATTGAAACGAAATCCAACCCGAACGACTTGGTCACTGAAATGGACCAGGAAACAGAACAATTTTTCGCAAAAAAAATCAATGAGACGTATCCGGATCATTACTTATTAGGAGAAGAGGGATTCGGGGATGAAATAGAAGACCTCGGTGGAACTGTGTGGATTGTAGATCCCATTGACGGAACAATGAACTTTGTTCATCAAAAAAGAAATTTCGCCATTTCTGTTGGGGTTTATTATGAAGGTGTCGGTGAAGTTGGTTTGATTTACAATGTCATGGACGATGTTTTATATACAGCTAAACGAGGCGAAGGCGCATATAAGAACGAACAAAAGTTACCACAACTTGATGAAAAGCGTCCATTGAATCAATCGATTCTCGCACTAAATACTACTTGGTTAATACCTGAAAATCCTCACGTAGATCATAAAGGTATGGAAGATTTAGTGAAAAAATTGCGTAGTACGAGATCTTATGGTTCTGCTGCTTTGGAATTTGCTTTTGTTGCAGAGGGGCTGCTGGATGGGTACTTGACGATGACGTTGATGCCTTGGGATTACGCAGCTGGAAGTATCATCGTCCGTGAAGTGGGTGGAATCGTTACCCGTGCGGACCGTGAAGAATTGGACTTGTTGAACAAGACGACCGTCCTCGCGAGCCGTTCCAACATTCATGAAGAAATATCGAAGGATTATGTCCGATTGAAGAAATAAAAGAAAGCGACCTCGATCGAGGTCGCTTTCTGCATGATTCAGGACGTTTGCTGTTGTTTTCTTTTTCTTCTTAACCCAACACTCATTAGAGCGAATCCGGAAAAGAAAAGGACGGCTGCAAGCCAGAAAATTTCTTGGCCGATAGCAAATCCAACGGAGATAAACGATAAAATAACCAGACTGGCTAATAGTGCTGTGTTCATATGAAAGTTCTTCAAAAGGCTCACCTCTATTCAGGTCTATTATATAGGATTTGTCGATATAATGAAAATGGTTTCACGGGTAGCATCCTTCAGGGCTTTCTAGTATGATAGATAAAAGAATAGGGTATCCATGAGGAGGAACATCATGAACGATATGTCCACACTACCTGTGCCGACGGATCTATGGCCTGTGGCGGATTTCTTTTTCCGCGGATTCGGGAGTGAAGTGAATTTAAACGATGAAAGCGAAGTTACCATGCTCTTTCGTTCTTTCATGCTTCTATACTTAACAACTGTTACACTTGCTATCATTACATTCAAACTTGGATTCGCAAGAAAATTACCTTTAATGAAGACGATTGTCGTTTATTCCGTTCTCATTATAGGGACATTTATCTTAACCTTAATCCTTGGATTGAACTTGCCCCTTCCTGAAAGTTTAGTGGTGGCAGCCTTGATTCTCGGTATTTACCGGATCCGGCTTCATAGAGAGCGCGGAGCCCGTCAACAAAACGAATCATCCTGACCCCAAAACCCCCTTTCCTTACCAAGGAAAGGGGGTTTTGTCTAACATTTCTGTATAGAAAGCTGTCTAATTAGTTATTAAAGTATATGGCAGGATTGTGTAAGACTCAGTTTCGAGACTTTTGTTGAGTGGATGGGGCTGCGGGGAATAGCTCGCTTTCCGCGGGAGCGCGGTGAGCCTCCTCGGACTGCGTCCTGTGGGGTCTCACCATGCACTTCTTTCCTCTTCAATATCCGGTTCCGGCGCCTAGCGGCTAGTGAGACTTCCCTCGCTTCTGTACGATAAGTCAACATCGAATCACTCCGTTCTTCGTGTTTCCTTTATCTCCGCCAGCTCAGTCCAGTCCATACGCCGCTGATCAAGGCGCCTGCACACTTAAGTTAGGAGTCTCGCCATTCCCCTCCGCCCCTTTTACAAGTAAGATTCTCGAAACCACTACTTGTAAGATCACCTTGTATGGTTATGGGAAGTGAATCATATAAACTCTACTCAATGGACATTTAGAAAACACTTTATGCCTGACTATGTGGGTGAAATTGGAACCTTACTTATAAGTTTAGGAGTTCTATAATCCACCTTCTATAATCATAAGAGCTGACCTTTTAGTGTTGGTTTCGAGAATCCTTTCCATGGCAAAGGAGCGAACCTTTTCCCGGAGCCCCTAGAACCACCCATCGTCTCGAAACTGAGTCTTCAACAAACGGGAGCTTATGTTTAACAAATAAAAAAAGAGAGAGGAAAACCTCTCTCTTTCAGTGACTAGCTTAAATGCTTTTCTTTTTTTCGCTCTCTGTTAAACCGGAAATTCCCGGTTGCTAAACGTTTTTTTGTGTTGTCTTCTATACGATCGTGGCAGGATTGACACATGTACGTGTGAATCCGGCGGTTCCGAAGTCGTTTTGCCTGTAGGCAGTAGCTGTCAATTTTTTCAATTTCATCACAAATGACGCATTGTACACGCATCTTTTTCACCTCTATTATCCATTCGATTACATATAGTTTAACATAATAAGTTTTTTATAAATAGATGAGATTTCCACGTTTGACTTCAATTGTGATTGGGAAATGTAATTACAGAAGCAGAGGAAAGGATGATTTGTTTGAGAAAACGTTGGATGTTTACAGCAATTGGTGCCGCTCTCGGAGGAACGCTTGCTTATTTCTTGAAAGATGAGGACAAGCGTCGGCAGGTTAAAGACAAAGCAAAATCCATTCAAAGCAACTTAGGAAAATCAGAGGATCTTCCGGTTGAAGAAGCTGGCAAACCTGAAACAGCATCGCTGGATAATTCAGATATGGTTGCAGAAGGATCTCAATTCGGTGTCCAATACTATAATGAATTGACTGAAAAAGAAAGAGAAATCCTTGAGAAAAGCAACAGCTAAATCCCCGAGAGGATTTAGCTGTTTTTCTGTTCGTTTAGTTTTGCTTTGATTGTTCTTTTTCAATTTGTTCAAGTTGTTCTTGATCATTTTGCGGGACCGATTCTTGATTGGAATTGGACTGTGGCTTTTCTTCAACAGAACCACTTGGCATATAACGACCAATAATTTGACTCAGTTCATCGGTGACCGCTTCCACAGGGTGACCTTCAGCCATTTTTTGGCCAAGTCCCCGGATTCGTTCCACGCCGTCTGCGTCCGCAATAACAGCCGCCTGTTTTCCGTAAGGGTCATGTTTTAAGGCTTCGGCTACTGAATATTTGATGACACCGACGCGGGAGCGATCCAGGTCTTTGTCTACATCAATTCCTACAACTACATAGTTGCCTAGGACAAGGGCGGTTGCATCATGGACATCAGGAACTTGGACGGCGAGCTTAGCAAGGTGCCTGGCTGCCTGCTGGCTCGTCATGTTTTTCTTTTCCACCGGATCTGAATCCGTAACATACTTCAACTCAGGATCGCTTTGTCGCTCTTGAAGCAGTGACTCTTCACCGCCGTTTTGCTGACACGCAACTAAGGCCAAAAGGGCTGCTAACCAAATAAATTTTTTCAAGGGAATCACCACTTTTTTATTTATAGCCTGTGTCAGCTTGCAGATAATATACAAAAAGGGCAGCTTAAAAGCTGCCCATCCTTACTGCAATACGATTTTTTTAATTCCTTTGATTGGCTCAGAACGGTTGGATCCGTCTTTGAAATAAAGGTGAACCGGGCCATGCTCTTGCAAAGGTTTCCCATTTTCAGCGAAAAGTAGAAGCGATTCGGATAAAACATCGGCATCGATCACTTCTTCGCCTTCGTCTGTGATCAGAGCCGCTTTTTGTACATCAGCAGCAGGTTCGCTCGTATGTAGAAAAGGCTTCAACGGCATGAGAAATGTGCCTTTCAAAATCCTTTGTTTTTCATAACGATTGATGCTCTTGTTGACTGGCGGGTTAATTTTTTGTTGATAGACTTCTCTGTCAAAACGAGTAGACTGGCGCTTTAACTCGTCTTCTTGCGTTGATTCTGTTGGTTTTTCTTCGCCTTCGAATACTTCTGAAAACGTCTGTTTTCGATCGTCAAAGATCCAGACAGTCGGATCGAGAGTAATTGGGAATTTAACATTTCCTGCTATTTGAACAATCATGGCTTTGGCCACCTTTCGATTAATAAAAAGTCATCCATCCAAAATCATAGCAAAAAATGAATTCGATTTCATTAAAGGAGGCATGATCCATTGATTAAAGATATTACGGAAAGTGTACTGGAAGACTGGTTAGACAATGTACGACCTTATGCATACGATGGCCAGGTAGCCAATTATATCCCAGCTTTATCCCGCAGCAATCCAGAAGATCTCGCTGTCGCTATCCATTACTTAGATGGTAATACAGTGGAGGCCGGAGAAACAGAAGTGAGGTTTACACTTCAAAGTATTTCGAAAGTTATCTCACTTGCTCTTGCTCTTATGGATAATGGGGAAAGTTATGTGTTCGACCGTGTAGGTATGGAACCAACAGGGGATCCATTTCACTCGATTTACCGTCTGGAACAAATCCCTTCCAAACCGCTCAATCCGATGATTAATGCCGGGGCCCTTGCGGTGACAAATATGATTCACGGAGATACGCCTGATGAGAAAGTCGGGCGCTTGTTGAGCTTTATTCATGACTTGACCGATGATCATTCCATCGGGTACAACGAAGAAGTGGCCACTTCGGAGTTTGAATCCGCATTTTTGAACCGGTCCCTGCTTTTTTACATGAAGCAGCATCAGATTGTCACTGGTAGTGTAGAGGAAACTCTTGATGCCTATACAAAACAATGTGCGATTGAAGTGAATGTTTGTCAACTGGCGCGGATTGGAGCGCTCCTTGCAAATGGTGGAAAGGACATCCACTCTGGGCGTAGAATCATACCGAAGCATCTTGCAAGAATCTGTAAAACCTTTATGGTCACGTGCGGCATGTACGATGCTTCAGGGTCTTTTGCCATCAAAGTTGGTATTCCAGCGAAAAGTGGGGTGTCGGGATCCGTTCTTGCTTCGTTAAACGAATTTGGAGGAATTGCAGTTTATGGTCCCAGCCTTGATGAAAAGGGGAATAGTGTTGTCGGGTTGAAGCTGTTAGAAATTCTGTCCAATCGTTACGATTTGTCAATCTTCTAATTGTTCATTCCTATCTTGCAATTTATTGTGTTAAACGATAAGATAAAAAGAAGAAAGACATGTACATTGGAGGGGATTTTGATGTTGTCTGATGTGGCTGTGGATCATCGTGAAAAAGCCTATGCCCTTCTAAAAGCTGACGCTGATAAAATATTAAGGTTAATAAAAGTACAGATGGACAACTTGACTATGCCTCAGTGTCCACTCTACGAGGAAGTTTTAGATACACAAATGTTTGGATTATCCCGCGAAATTCATTTTGCGGTTCGCTTGAATTTAATCAGCGACGAAGAAGGTAAAACACTTTTGGATAACCTTGAAAAACAGCTGAATGTTTTGCATGAGGCTGCACAGAAGTCATAAGATAAGAACTCAAATTGCGACGTTTTGTTGTGATTTGGGTTTTTTTGTTTTCACTTTTATACACACACAGGGTGTTTGTTTATGATTTTTACAACTAAAATTGTCAGATTTAAAGGAATTTTCGGACCTTGAGTAGAAAACTATGTAACAGAACGGACAAATTCCTAAAACATAGATAATCAGGGAGTGGAATCATGGCAAATACAAAGAAAATCAATAAAGTATTAGTCGCTAACCGTGGCGAGATCGCTATTCGAGTCTTCCGGGCGTGTACAGAATTAAATATTCGTACCGTCGCCATTTATTCGCAGGAAGATACTGGGTCCTACCACCGTTACAAGGCTGATGAGGCCTATTTAATTGGTGAAGGGAAAAAACCGATCGATGCGTATTTGGATATTGAAGGAATCATTGAAATCGCTAAGAGTGTGGAGGTTGATGCCATCCACCCTGGATATGGATTTTTATCTGAAAACATCGAGTTCGCGAGAAGATGTGAAGAAGAAGGTCTTACTTTTATTGGACCGACCAGTGAACATTTGAATATGTTTGGTGACAAAGTTAAGGCACGGGATCAAGCGGTACAAGCGGAGATTCCCGTCATACCGGGAAGTGACGGTCCTGTTAGTGGGCTGGAAGAGATTCGTGAATTTGGTGATAAGCATGGCTATCCCTTGATGATCAAAGCAGCGATGGGCGGCGGTGGTCGAGGTATGCGTGTAGTCAGAAGCGCTACGACCCTTGAAGAATCCTACGACCGCGCCCGTTCGGAAGCGCGGGCAGCTTTTGGTAGTGATGAAGTTTATGTCGAAAAGCTGATTGAACAACCGAAGCATATCGAAGTGCAAATTATCGGGGACCGGGACGGAAACATTGTTCATTTGTATGAAAGGGACTGCTCGGTGCAGCGTAGGCACCAAAAGGTTGTGGAGATCGCTCCGAGTGTCAGTTTGAAAGATGAAGTGAGAGAGGCCATTTGTGATGCTGCCGTCAAACTTATGGATAACGTGAAGTATATCAACGCAGGAACGGTAGAATTTTTAGTGACCGGGGATGAATTTTACTTTATCGAAGTGAACCCTCGTGTACAGGTGGAGCATACGATCACAGAAATGATAACAGGTGTTGATATTGTACAGACCCAAATTCTTGTTGCAGAAGGATATGGCTTACATAGCGACCGCATTGCCATTCCGAAACAAGAGGATATTGTTACCCACGGCTATGCCATTCAATCTCGAGTGACGACGGAGGATCCTCTGAACAATTTCATGCCAGATACAGGAAAAATCATGGCCTACCGATCCGGTGGTGGTTTCGGGGTAAGGCTTGACGCCGGGAATGGATTCCAGGGTGCGGTCATCTCTCCATACTACGATTCTTTACTGGTGAAACTCTCTACATGGGCCCTAAGCTTTGACCAAGCCGCTCATAAGATGGTCAGAAATTTGAAAGAATTTCGTATCCGCGGAATCAAAACAAACATTCCTTTTTTAGAGAATGTGGTACAGCATAAACAGTTCTTGTCCGGAGAGTATGATACAACGTTCATTGATCGTTCTCCAGAGCTCTTTGTTTTTCCGAAACGAAAAGACCGAGGGACGAAGATGTTGGCTTATATTGCTGATCGTACCGTCAATGGTTTCGAAGGTTACGGCAACCGAAAGAAACCGAACTATTCAAAGCCTAGGATTCCAATCATTAAGCATTCGGAACCGATTCCAGGCGGAACAAAACAAATTCTAAATGAAAGAGGTCCTGAAGGTCTCGCTTCATGGTTGAAAGAGAGGAATGAAGTTCTCCTCACAGATACGACCTTCCGGGATGCTCACCAGTCGTTACTGGCTACCCGTGTAAGAACAAAGGATTTAGAAAATATAGCAGAACCGACCGCCCGCCTTTTGCCTGACCTGTTCTCAATGGAAATGTGGGGGGGAGCGACATTCGATGTTTCTTACCGTTTCCTAAATGAAGATCCATGGGAGCGTCTGTTGAAGTTGAGAGCGAAAGCACCGAATGTGCTTTTCCAAATGCTCTTAAGGGCTTCTAATGCAGTCGGTTACAAAAACTATCCCGATAATCTCATTCGTGAATTTGTAGAAAAAAGTGCAAGCGCAGGCATTGATGTCTTCCGCATTTTTGACAGTTTGAACTGGGTGGAAGGTATGAAGCTTGCTATCCATTCTGTGCGGGAGAGTGGGAAAGTAGCTGAAGCCGCTATGTGTTATACAGGGGACATCCTGGATAGCAGCCGACCGAAGTATGATCTCGCTTACTATAAAAAACTTGCTCTTGAACTTCAGGAAGCAGGAGCACATATCCTTGGAATTAAGGATATGGCTGGACTGCTGAAACCAGAAGCGGCGTATCAATTGATCAGCTCATTGAAGGAAACCGTCGACATCCCGATCCACCTTCATACACACGATACAAGTGGAAATGGTTTGTTCACATATGCCAAAGCGATAGAAGCAGGAGTTGATGTCGTCGATGTTGCTACGGGTTCAATGGCAGGATTGACCTCTCAGCCAAGCGCAAACAGCCTTTATTATGCCCTTGAAGGTAGTGAACGTAAGCCGAATTTGGACATCTCTGCTTATGAAGAACTCGGTCACTATTGGGAAGATACAAGAAAGTACTATCAGGATTTCGAAAGCGGTATGATGGCCCCGCATACAGAAGTGTATGAACACGAAATGCCTGGAGGGCAATATAGCAACCTGCAACAACAAGCAAAAGCGGTTGGATTAGGACACCGCTGGGATGAAGTCAAGACGATGTATCGCCGGGTGAATGATATGTTCGGTGATATTGTAAAAGTGACTCCGTCTTCCAAAATCGTTGGGGATATGGCCCTGTACATGGTCCAGAATGAGCTGAATGAGGATGACATTTATGAAAAAGGTGATTCTCTTGATTTCCCTGACAGCGTCGTGGAATTCTTCCAGGGCTATCTCGGACAACCATACGGGGGCTTTCCGGCGGAACTGCAAAGGATTATATTGAAAGGCCGGGAACCGATCACGGTGAGACCAGGGGAGCTTTTGGAACCGGTGGACTTCAATAATTTGAAGGAGACACTTTTCCATTCCCTGGACCGTCAAGTAACCAGCTTTGATATGATCAGCTACGCTCTTTATCCAAAAGTGTTCATGGATCATCATAAGTTCAGGGAGCAGTATGGCGATATGTCTGTTCTCGACACTCCGACATTCTTCTACGGAATGAGGCTTGGTGAAGAAATTGAGGTGGATATTGAACAAGGGAAAACGTTGATCGTGAAGCTTGTCTCCGTCGGTGAGCCGCAGATCGATGGGACCCGTACCGTCTACTTCGAGTTGAATGGACAGCCTCGTGAAGTCGTTGTAAAGGATGAAAACGTGAAAGCGACTGTTCAGCAGCGTCCGAAAGCGGATAAGTCAAACAGTAAACACATCGGAGCAACTATGCCGGGAACGGTTATTAAAGTGTTGTCTAATAAAGGTGAGGATGTGAAAAAAGGCGATCACTTGATGATTACAGAAGCCATGAAAATGGAGACGACCGTCCAAGCTCCTTTTGATGGTGTGATCAAGGATATTTATGTAGAAAACAACGAAGCCATCCACGTCGGTGATTTACTGATTGAATTTGAATAACTTATAAAGAGAGGAAGCTCATGAGAGTCTTCCTCTCTTTTTTGATTTGTTAAACAATATGGCAGGATTGTTGAAGACTCAATTTCGAGACTTTTATTGGAAGATAGGGGCTCCAGGAAAAGGTTCGCTTTCCGTGGGCGAGTGATGAGCCTCCTCGAGCTAACGCTCTGCGGGGTCTCATCTACCACGCACTTCCCACAGGAGTCTCACCTTTTCCCTCCGCCCCCTTTACCAAGTGAGGTTTTCGAAATCCCTCTTTTAATTACTGCCTGGTTGTGTTGTGAATTCAAGCTTAATCTGCGTCGATATAGGATTCTTAGTCATAAAAGCTCTTATAACTGGAAAGTAGTTTCGAGAATCTCTTTCGGCAAGTGGGCGGAGGGGAATGGCGAGACACCTACCTTAAGTGTGCAGGCGCCGGAACCGGATATCGAAGAGGGAAAAAGTGCATGGTGAGACCCCACAGGACGCAGTCCGAGGAGGCTAAAAGGAATAGAGGAAGTTCGATTAAGTTCGGCACATCCTGTGCCAACATCGAACGACCCCACTTCGTGTGGGGCCCCGCGGAAAGCGAACCTTTTCCCGGAGCCCCCAGAACTACACAATCGTCTCGAAACTGAATATTAAACAAACGGGAGCTCATATAAAAAATCTCAGAGGCATGGGCTCTGAGATTTTTGTTTGGTTTATTTCACCGAACGTTCATATTTAGCGCTTCTTGAAGAAAGCAATAGGAAGTATGATAGAAGACCGACATACAGGGAAATAATCAATGCATGCAGGAGGGCCAGGCCCAAATGCACGTACGTCATAATCACGAAAGCACCGACGAGAACCTGAGCGGCCATAAGAATTGCAGCAAGAATCCAGCCTTTTCTCATAATCGGACTGTTCATGTAATCTTTCAAAGCTTTCATCATAAGATAACCCGTCCATATTAAAACCCCGGCTGCTGCTGCACGGTGTCCCATTTGAATCCATTGAGCAGAGCCATATGAAGAAAAGTCAAAAGGAGATGCATTTGTACAAAGCGGCCAGTCCAAACAAGCCATTGATGAGTAGGTATGGCGGACAAGCGCGCCCGTATATACAACGATTAATGTGTATGTAGTTAAAGCATAAATATGAAGCCTGAATGGTTTACGAATGAGTAGGGAATGTGCATCAAATTTCCGGTCGATCTCAAATATAATCAGCATCAATAGAAGGACGGCTGCAAAGGATACAAGGGAGATTCCGAAGTGAAGCGCGAGTACGAAGTCGGATTGTCCCCATTTAACGGCAGCGGCCCCAATCAGACCTTGAGCGAGCAAGAAAAAGAAGGCAAGGAAGGAAAGGAACTTCACCTCTCTTATATGTCCAACTTTCACCCAGGCGATCACGGAAAGAGCCAGTACCAGCAAACCTACGCCTCCAGAAACAAGCCGGTGACTTAATTCAATGATTAAGGCGATATCAATTTCAGATGGGATCCATTCACCGTGACATAACGGCCAACTGTTTCCGCACCCCATCCCTGAGTCTGTTTTTGTGACGAGTGCTCCGCCTAATAAAACGAGAAGCATCCCTAATGTGGCAAAAACCGCTAACCACTTTAATAATCGCATGGCATGAAGCCACCTCCATTCCTATCAAAAGAACACGGAGGATATCATACCATTTCCCCTCTTTAAAATCACTAAAGTCTTGAAAAAAACTTGCAATATGTGGCAGGTTTTGCTAGAAATAAAGGGTGTGTTTTAAGTGGACGCTGTTCCTTTTTCTGAGGGAATCCAGCCAGTACCGTTAAAATCGTTGAGAATGGTAGATACTAAGAGTGATTGGCGTTTCACAAAGTTGTCACAAATAAATAAAATTGTTGAGTTTAAATAGATACAACTACAATTACATGATACAATTATTTTGATGTTTCTTGTCATCCTTTTATGAGGCAAGAATGGAAATAGCCTTCGTTGAATCCGTTTATTAATCTACATGATTCACTATACGAAGGTGGTAGAAGGAGGAAGATAATACGATGGACAATCCAAGAACAGTCGAATCTGCTTCTACAGAAATGATCCAAACAAAAACCAATGACCATTCTTTGTTAGCTGATATAAAGAGCTTGATCAAAGTCGGTATCATTAACTCTAATTTGATTACTACATTTGCAGGATTTTGGCTGGCTCTCCATTATACTGGTACACTATTTTTTGATCAGTGGGTCACTTTCCTGCTGACGATGCTCGGAACCGCTTTCGTAATCGCCGGCGGCTGTATTCTTAACAATTGGTATGACAGGGACATTGACCCGGTTATGTCACGGACGAATAATCGTCCGACTGTGACAGGAACGATGTCTTTATCATTTATAAAAACATTGGGGATCAGCGTATCCATTCTCGGATTTGTCACATTGCTCCTCACGACATGGCAAGCGGCCTTGTGGGGCGCATTTGGTTGGTTCGTCTACGTCGTTCTTTACACGATGTGGTCGAAGAGAAGATACACGATCAATACAGTAGTTGGAAGCTTTTCAGGAGCTGTTCCACCATTGATCGGATGGGCTGCTGTTGATCCAGGATTGCAATTAGAAGCTTTGATTCTGTTTCTCATTATGTTCATTTGGCAAACTCCTCACTTCCTGGCACTCGCCATGAAGAAAAAGGATGAATACAAAGCAGCTGGAATTCCGATGCTGCCTGTTGTTCACGGCTTCGAGATGACAAAGCGTCAAATTGTCGTATATGTTGCCTGTTTGCTTCCATTACCGATTTACTTGGCTTCTCTTGGAACAGTCTTTCTAATCACGGCTTATGTACTCTCTATCGGCTGGTTGGCTCTAGGGATTGCAGGCTTTTTCATGAAAGACGACTACAAGTGGGCGACATGGATGTTCATTTTTTCCTTGAACTATCTGACGATCATGTTCTTTATGATGGTCATCGTCACTTTGCCATTCCCATTTTAAAGAACTGACCTCCTACAAGGAGGTCAGTTTCTAAATAAAAAAATGCATTACAAGAGAAAGAGAGGTATGACGCATGAGAGGTTGGATGGGAAAATTCCGTTCATTATTCTTATTTGGTGCCCTAACCATGCTCCTTACCGGATGTGGTATTGAAAACATCAGTGCACTGAAACCAAAAGGGTATGGCTCGGAATTATTATTTGATCTTATGTTGATCAGTATTGCGATAATGATTTTCGTTTTCGTAATCGTTATGGCCATTTATGCTTTCGTTCTTCTCCGTTATCGTGAGAAGAAAGGGCAGGAACACATCGTTCCGAAACAAACAGAAGGGAACAAAGCTTTGGAAGTGATTTGGACAGTCATTCCAATCATTTTGCTACTTGTGCTGGCAATCCCTACTGTGCAGGCGACTTTCGACCTCGCTGATCAATCGACGCAAGGAGATGAAGGTGTTATAACGGTCGATGTCACAGGTAACCAATATTGGTGGCAGTTTGACTATGCAGATCAAGAGATCTCTACAAGTCAAGAAATCTACATCCCTACAAATGAAAGGGTATACTTAAACATGAAAGCCAGTGACGTCATCCACTCCTTCTGGGTGCCGGCAATTGCGGGTAAGATGGATACCATTCCTGGTGAAAACATGAACACAATGTACTTAGAAGCTTATGAAGAAGGGGTTTACGAAGGCTTTTGTGCTGAACTTTGCGGACCTTCCCACTCCCTTATGTACTTCAAAGTAATCGCTGTCAGCCCTGATGAGTTTGATCAATGGGTGGAAGACATGCAGAACATCGATCCTGAAGCTGCGCCTGAAACAGTTCAGACTGGTCAAGATTTGTTCAACGAAAACTGCATGAGTTGTCACGCAATTGGTGGCGCGTCAGCTGGTGTAGGACCGAACTTAGGCAACTTTGCAAACCGAGAGAAAATTGCAGGGATCCTGCAGCCATCGAAAGAAAATCTTGTGGATTGGATTGTTCATCCGGATGAAGTCAAGCCGGGGAACCAAATGCCTGCAGAGCTGGTTTCAGAGGAAGATGCAGCAAAAATTGCTGATTACCTTCTAGAGTTGGATCACTCGGATGTAGGAAACGATCTTGAGATGCAAAGCGTTGAAGAGTAAGGATTTATGAGAAAGAGGTTGAAAAGGGAGGTTAAAGCGTGAGTACTGCAGTAGCACAAAAACGTGGGCTCGGCGCTGTGATTTGGGATTACCTGACAACAGTAGACCACAAGAAGATCGCGCATCTTTATTTGGTCTCTGGAGGGCTGTTTTTCCTAATCGGTGGGCTCGAAGCCATGATAATTCGTATCCAGTTGATGAAACCAGACAATGATTTCATTTCTGCTGGACTTTACAATGAAATGATCACCATGCACGGTACAACGATGATTTTCTTAGCGGCGATGCCGCTCATCTTTGCCCTCATGAACGCTGTAGTTCCTTTACAGATCGGGGCAAGGGACGTTGCCTTTCCATTTTTGAACTCCTTAGGATTCTGGTTGTTCTTATTTGGAGGACTTTTACTGAACGTCTCCTGGTTTACAGGTGGTGCACCGGATGCCGGTTGGACCAACTATGCACCATTATCGACGACTTCACCAGGGCACGGGGTAGACTATTACGTTATGGGTCTGCAGATATCCGGTGCCGGAACGTTAATTGGCGGAATTAACTTCCTTGTAACGATTGTAAACATGAGAGCACCAGGTATGACGTACATGCGTATGCCATTGTTCACATGGTCAGTATTCGTCACAAGTACGCTGATTCTATTCGCTTTCCCAGCTTTGACAGTTGGACTATTCCTTATGATGTTTGACCGTATGTTCGGATCCGCATTCTTTGATGTAGGTCTTGGTGGTAATGCCATCATCTGGGAGCACTTATTCTGGATCTTCGGTCACCCGGAAGTATACATATTGATCCTTCCGTTGTTCGGAGCTTTCAGTGATATCTTCTCAACATTCTCTAAGAAACGTCTTTTCGGTTATTCAGCAATGGTATTTGCAACTGTCTTAATCGGTTTCTTAGGCTTCATGGTTTGGGCCCACCACATGTTCACGGTTGGTATGGGACCAATTGCTAACTCCATTTTCGCTGTTGCGACAATGGCAATTGCCGTACCTACAGGAATCAAGATCTTCAACTGGTTATTTACAATGTGGGGCGGACAAATTCGAATGACAGCTGCGATGTTATGGTCCATCGCCTTTATCCCTTCATTCACAATTGGTGGAATGACTGGGGTTATGCTGGCCGCGGCAGCAGCTGACTTCCAGTATCACGATACGTATTTTGTAGTCGGACACTTCCACTACGTTATCGTTGGTGGAGTAGCCTTTGGTATATTTGCAGCTCTACACTACTGGTGGCCGAAAATGTTCGGTAAAGTGTTGAATGAGAAGCTCGGTAAACTGGCATTCTGGCCTTTCTTTATCGGTTTCCACTTGACTTTCTTTATCCAGCACTTCCTGGGACTTATGGGTATGCCTCGTCGTTACTGGGTCTTCCTTGAAGGACAGGGACTTGCTACAGGAAACTTAATCAGTACAATCGGCGCATTCTTAATGGCGATCGGTACGATTATTTTCCTAATTAATGTCGTGTACACATCAGTAAAAGAGAAGAAAGCGGATGGAGATCCTTGGGAACATGGCCGTACTCTTGAGTGGGCCATTCCATCTCCACCGCCACACTACAACTTTGTACAGACACCGCTTGTACGTGGGCTTGATCCACTATGGGTAGAGAAGATGGATGGAAAAGAAGGCATGACACCTGCAGAGCCGCTGGGTGACATTCATATGCCAAATGCATCTATTCTTCCATTTACGATGTCCTTAGGATTATTCATCGCCGGTTTCGGATTTATTTACCAAATCGATGATCCAATGTGGTTAATCGCTGTGTTCGCAGGTATGGGAATCACACTCGGTTCCATGTTAATCAGATCCGTGAAAGACGATTTGGGTCACCATATTCATAAAGAAGAACTGGAAGAAGATATTAAGAAGGGGGTTGGCAAATAATGAGTTCTGAAGATGTACTCAATCCAAAACGTATGCCGCATGATCCGGAAAAAGCCACCCTTGAAGGAAAAAATAAATTCATTGGCTTCTGGTTTTTCCTTGGTGGAGAAACCGTTTTGTTCGCAAGCCTCTTCGGTACGTACCTTGCTTTGAATGGTTCAACGCAAGGGGAGAATACACCTGAGCATCTGTTCGGGTTGGAACTTGTGTTCATCATGACGATGCTTCTTCTTACAAGCTCGTTAACCAGTGTTTATGCAATGTACCACATGAAAAATCATGACTTCCGTAAGATGCAAATGTGGTTGGGAGTAACGGTCCTGCTTGGACTCTGTTTCCTGGGTATGGAGGTTTATGAGTTTTATCACTACATCCATGAATACGGATTTACGTTCCGCTCCTCCGCATTTGGATCAGCTTTCTACACGCTTGTCGGTTTCCACGGGGGACACGTTCTCTTTGGACTCAGCTGGATTGTAGCGCTTATGATCCGTAACCAGAAGCGTGGATTGAACCTTTATAACGCGCCGAAGTTTTATATTGCAAGCCTTTATTGGCACTTCATCGACGTTGTGTGGGTATTCATCTTTACAGTTGTGTATCTTATGGGAAAGGTGGGTTAATCCATGGCAGATCAAACACATTCCAAACCCATTCATCACCAGGAATATGAAAAAAAGCAGCATCGTGAAGAAATGAAACAGCAGGTCCTTACCTTCGGGTTGATGATTCTGTTCACGTTGATTGCTTTTGGAATGGTTATTTTTGAAGTGAATTCTTACTTCATCATTCCGACATTGATTATCCTTGCTGTCGTTCAGGTAGCCTTTCAACTTTATTACTTCATGCACATGAAGAATAAAGGTCATAATATGGTTGCTGTCATGATGTATGGTGGCGTGGCTGTTGCTGCTTTGACCATCATCACGTTCACATCGATTATCTGGTGGTAAGTGAATAAGAGACCAAGAAAAAAGACCGGTGTTCCGGTCTTTTTTCTTTATTCTTGCTTAGGAAACTACTCATACCTAATCATCGAGGTCTGGCTCGAGCAACCAGCTCCACGCGACATAACCTTCCCATGCTGCGGAAGGAAAGAACACCTTCCCCCGGGCGTTTTGCTTATGCGTGTCGGAGCTTCCGTGGGGCTTGCGCCTTTGTTTTTCATAATAGATATGACTAAATTATGAACAATGGAAGAATTCCTTATGTCCGCTCGTTTTTTCGGCGATAATTAGGTAAAATGGAGAAGTACAAGTAAAACAATCTGGGGTGAGACACCAATGTGGTTAGAACTTCAAATTTTTGGCTTCCGCGCCTTATGGAGCCCGTATTATTTCGTATTCGTTCTGTTATTATCAGCCTTATATTTCTACATAACAGGACCTGGACGCAAGAAGGGAACGGATCGTCCGAGTGCTTTACAGCAATTCATGTTTTATAGTGGAATGGTGCTTTTATACATCGTCAAAGGATCTCCTGTAGACTTGCTTGGGCACATCATGTTTACCGCGCACATGACACAAATGGCGATTTACTTTTTGTTGTTTCCCATTCTGGTTATCAAAGGGATTCCTCTATGGATATGGGAAAAAGTTTTTGCTGTCAAAGGTATAAAGTCCGTGCTGCATCTTCTTACACGCCCATTAATATCCCTGTTGCTTTTCAACGGTCTGTTTTCCATGTACCACATGCCTGTCATTTTTGATTACGCCAAATCCAGTGACCTGGCACACACAGTGATTACAACGGTCATATTGTTCATCGCTTTTTGTATGTGGATTTCTGTCTTTCCTCCACTGGAGCATTTGGACAGGTTAAGTCCGATTTTAAAAATCGGCTTCATTTTCGCCAATGGTGTGCTAATTACACCAGCGTGTGGGTTAATCATTTTTGCTGGAGCACCGCTATATGAAACCTACTCAGAAGCTGGAGCTTGGATCCAGGCAATGAGTTTATGTGTACCAGCAGATGTTTTGAATGGTCTCGCATCGAACCTGAGTGGTCCGAATTACTTTACACCGATGCCATTGATTGAAGATCAGCAATTAGGTGGAATTATCATGAAGATTGCGCAGGAAGTGATCTTTGGTGCGATCATCGCTTATATCTTCTTTAGTTGGTTCAACAGGGAAAGAGATACGATCGATCCACTGCCGAGTCAAGTACAGACAGAATCTTAAAGTTTTGCTAGAGGGGAAGAGGTGGAAGTATGCCGTTATTGCCGACACTGAGTACATTCTTCATTGTATTAAGCGCTGTACTCGTCGCTATCGGTTGGGTACTGATTGTAAAAAATAAGAGAAGCTCGCATCGTAAAGTGATGATTGCAGCTGCCATCAGTGCTCTGACGTTTTTCATAATTTATTTAAGCCGTACCATTTTCGTTGGGAACACAAGCTTTGGTGGACCGGATGATGTGAAAATCTTTTATACGATCTTCTTGATTTTTCATATCTTCCTTGCGACGGTTGGAGCCGTATTCGGTTTAGTGACTTTGACTTTCGCTTTCAAGCGCAAAATTAAAAAACATCGTAAAATTGGACCAGTGACAAGTATTATCTGGTTTTGTACAGCTGTTACGGGTGTCGCCGTCTATATGCTGTTATACATCATCTATGATGGTGGTACGACGACAAGTATGATTAAAGCCATATTAGGGACTTAAAGAAAAACAACGAATCGTTGATCAGCGATTCGTTGTTTTTTGGTTTATCTTGTGTTGGTAGAGGGAAACAGTGTATGGATGCATAAATTTCCATGTACATAAAAATAGGAAAGGGATGACCCACAATGGAATTGAAAACAGAGAGATTACAGCTATTCCCGATTACCTTGGACCTCGCACAGACACTAATGAAAAATTCACTCGCTTTTTATTATAAGTTTCAATTGCCATGGAATAAAAACTGGCCACATGACGGTTTGAAAGCACTTATGCCCATGTATGCGGAACGTTTAGAAAATGATTCGGATCAATTGGGATTTGGCCCATGGGTCATGATTGATTCTGCAGGTGAGCATGTCATTGGGGATATCGGATTCAAAGGCAAGCCGGACAGTGAGGGTAATGTTGAGATCGGTTATCATGTTGTCGCTTCAGAAAGGAATTACGGGTATGCTTCGGAAGCCGTTCAAACCCTCTGTGAATGGGCTTTTGAGCATCCTGAGGTAGAGGGGATTGAGGCGCAGTGTGATAAGGATAATATTCCTTCACAGAAAGTGCTCATAAATAACGGATTTAACCATACAGGTAGAAGTATGGATATCCTCGTTTTTAAGAAAGAGAAAAAAATTCAACAAAAAGAGAATACGATGAATAAAGAACTTTAAAAGCCTGAAGCTTCGCTTCAGGCTTTTTTTTCCTTATAGTTTGTAGTTCCAACGTATAATGCCTGCTTCTTTGGCAGAATTGAATGCAATGACAACGAGTGGCCCCAGAATGAACCCGAGAAGTCCAATCAGTTGTAATCCTAAATACATGGCAATCAACGTGGCAAGCGGTGACAAGCCAATGTGACGACCCATCACTTTCGGTTCGACAGTCCTTCGGATGGCGAGCAGGACGATCGCCAGCAAACCAAGCTTTGTTCCAATCGCAATATCCCCGATAATGAGCATATAGACAGACCATGGCCCAAGGATGACGATTGAACCAATAATCGGGACGAAATCGATAGCCCAAATGATCAATGACATAATTAAAGCGACATCGGGCGCAATCCATAATAAGCCGATTAATGACACGAAGAAAATGATAATACTGACAAGAAACTGTGCTTTCAAGAATCCGAACACGACATAAGAGAGACGTGCATTCATGAACTTCACTTTTTCCGATGTCGCTTCTGTGAACTGGTCGTGCATTTTATTCCTCAGTCGAGGAAGTTCAAGCATGAACAAGAACAATGCGATCAAATAAACGAGAAAACTGACAAGCAGCTCAGGAATTTTTGCAGCAGCAGCGGCTATATTGGAAAGTTGAAGCTTTTCGGAAATAGCTGTTGTCGTCCGGTCGATCGCATTCATCATTTCTGCGGTCACTTTATCTACGAATTCCTTTGGCATCGATTGTGAAAAGCTGGCCATGTGATCTTCCCAGTCCAGCAGCACATTATTAATTTGATTGATGTACTGCGGGGCGTTGTCTGCCAGCTGTACAATTTGGGTGACGGCACGTGTCACAGCGAATGTTCCCAAGAGACCAAGAAAGATAAGGAACAATAAGAAAACGATCGTCACGGACATTTTCCGGTTGATCCGGAACTTAAATTGGATGAACCTTACCGCCGGATTTAGGAATAGTGCCGTAACGAAAGCGAGTATTAATGGAATAGAGACAGGTAAAATGAAATACCCTGCAATGATGAGTAGAGTGGATATTAAAATTAAAATCCACTGTTTTTTTGATAGATATCGGAACAATTTATGTATGAGTCTCCTTTCCCCCATAGACCAGTCATGAGTTCACTCTTTGCTTCCTTTTAAAAAAGTCGCTCACCATACAATGATGTGCGACTGTTGTTCATCCGGAAGATCCGGATGATTATATACGGCGATCGGAATCCGTGGATAGTTCTTCGACTTTCTTAAGAACTTCCTGGTTTTCATTCTCTTCCGCCCATTTTTTCAGCTTGTCCAGGACCACATGTTCCGGCACTTGGCTGTGGTATTTTTTTGCAGGTTCACTCACTTTGGAAACCAATGATTTCGCTTTAGAAATGATGCTGTCTGTAAACCCTTCCTGATGACCATATTCTACGCCGTGTGGATAATAGTGGCGGCCTAGAAGCGGTTTCATTAAACGCACAACAGCGTCGCCTTTATCTACATCCCCTTCAAGGGCAAATCCCTGGATGCGGATATAATAGGTAATATTTTTTTCCGGAGCGGGAATTTTATAATCGTATGTAACACGCTCATAATCCCAGGATCCTCCGAGGATGAATCCATTTCTTTCCATGATTTCTGTCAATGGCTTGTAGTCAACGACGAGACCTTCAATCCCAGTACCTTCTAATTTCATTTGTTCCACCTCGCAATTGTTATGTATCTTACCTCATTTTAGTATGAAAAGGTAATGCTTGCAATTTTGGCATGACAAACGTCCTGTCATACATTTAATATCTGTGATTACGTTCTCATTATACTATAAAAGGAAACCGGATGCATGTAATAAATTCGGTAAAACGGGGACAATAAACATTGATCATGATTAATGAGGAGGATCTTTCATGAAAAGTGTAAAAGATATCATGACAAGCGATGTCTCCATCTGTCATACGAATGACCAGTTGAGTGACGCAGCTTCTATGATGAAAGAAAAGAATGTCGGCGCTATTCCTGTTTGTGACGATCAAGGCAACCTCATGGGTATGGTGACAGACCGTGACTTGGTTATTCGTGGATATGCAGCGAAAAAACCTGATTCTACACCGATTCAACAAGTGATGAGTGATCGTATGTACAGCTGTACACCCGATTGTTCATTAGAAGAGGCGAGCAGAATCATGGCTGAACACCAGGTACGCCGTCTCCCTGTTGTGGAAAACGGGAAACTTTCCGGCATCCTTTCTCTTGGTGACTTGTCGACAGAAGAAATGTCCGACCATGCAGCAGGTGTTGCGTTGCAGGATATTTCCGAGCGTCCGGAGCTTCACTAATTACAAGGGTCTGCTTCTAAGGGAGCAGGCTCTTTTCGTCTTATGAAAGGGTGCAATCATCTCTTTCTAATCATAGCCTCCAGTTGATTCGCTTATACATAAAATAAAATAGTCTTTGATGAGGGGTCCGATATGATAAAAAAATTCGTGATCTTATGTTTGGTTACTCTTATTTTAATGGGGGTGTACCTACTATTTGACTCTCCTCTAGAGGAGCAGGTAGTTCAGGAGTTTTCAGAACCTACCATAGAAACGGTTGGCGAGCCCCAGACCGAGAAAGGTGCGGACTTTTTCTCTTTTCGTGGAGTATCCTCTGACGCCTTATTGGAGGAAATAGGGGAACCGCTGAGGAAAGACCTTAGTGAATATGGATATGATTGGTGGGTTTATGGTTCTGAAGAGGAGATCGAGATGCAGTTTGGTGTGCAGGACAGAGAAGTGGTGACAGGGGTTCTTTTTAAAATAGAGGATGGGCCCGTTCGTGTGCAAGATTCTTACGAAGAGGTCGCAGAGTCTTATCCTTTTGAATCGTCCTATCGTCTGGATAGTGAAGGAGCGTACACCTTGAAGCTGACAGAAAAGGATATCGTCGAAAGACCTGTGATCTCTTTAGGAGAACGATGGTCAGCACAGTTATACTTTGACAACGTGACCGATGAAATTTTTGCCATTCGGATGTTGAGAAATGATGTCCTTCTCAAACATCAGCCTTACAAAGTCGTATATCGAGGTACCCTTCCTATTCAAGAGGTTTTGGACAAGAAAGCATGGCAAAGAATTGAAGATGGCATGGAAGCACAAATCCTATCCATTACCAATGGCGTCCGAGCTCTCCATGAATCCGGCCCCCTTCTGGCACATGAAGAAGCCTCTTTCGTTGCTTACGCACATAGTCGGGATATGAATCAGAATAAGTATTTTTCTCACTATTCGCAGAATGGAGAAGGTTTGAAAGAGCGACTGGGTGAAATATCCTATGTGCGAGCTGGTGAAAATATTGCTTCCCAATATGTAGATGCTACCGCAGCGGTTCATGGATGGCTGAACAGTCCAGGACACAGAAAAGCCCTTCTTGATCCTCTTTATACACACCTGGGAGTAGGCGTTCATCAGCGGTATTATACACAGAATTTCTTGACTGTCCCATGAACGCCCGTTTCTTTTCTGCATAGGCTATACTGTAGTTCTTACAGTGAGGTGTAAAAGGGATGAGTACAAATGAATTGCACCCGAGCGTCCAGCAGTTCAAAGCCTTTGTCAACAAACACTCAAAAGTGAAGGGCGAGTTGAGGAAAAATCATAAATTGATCCAAAGTTATTACGAGAAGTATATGATCCTCGGCGAAGATGACCCTTTTTGGGATTCTCTTCCATCTGAAAAAAAAGAAAGTGCTACAGCAAAGATGGACTGGATCAAGCAGCTGGGTGGCCTGATGGAAGAAATCAATTGGGAAGAGGTTTCAAGGCAAATCGATGAACTGAACGGAGCAATAGGGCAATTTCAACAGCTGATCACCAATGTCAAGAAAGAATCAGGAAAGAATCAGAAGGAAATGGAATACCCTTATTATTAAAAAACAGGGCAGATGGAAAAGATCTTTCATTTCCATCTGCTTTCCTATTTGATAAGATAGAAAGTGGAGGTGGACATGTACTATGCTAGCTACAATGGAGATTGTCGATCTGCTGGACCACTCGGAATCGATTGGCCAGATGGTCATGCATTCAGACACCATGCAAGAGTACCAAGAGGCAAAGAATGCTCTTGAGAACGATAAAGAGGCGCAAAGGCTCATTAAAAGCTTTGCAGATATGAAAGAACACTATGAGGATGTGCAACGTTTCGGACGTTATCATCCCGATTACAATACCATCATGAAAAAAGTCCGCTCCGTAAAAAGAGAGATGGACATGCATGAAACGGTAGCCCACTTTAAAAAAGCTGAACGCAATATCCAGAAACTGCTGGATGAAATCAGCGAAAGTGTAGCTTTCAGTGTAAGTGAGCAAATCAAAGTGCCGAAAAATGGCATGGCGCTTACCGACACAGGTTGCAGTGGTGGATGCGGAAGTGGCGGCAGCTGTGGTTGCGCATCTTAAGGATCAGTAAAACGAATACAGTCGTCGCATAAGTTCCCACAGCAGAACATTTTACGCTGGGGAACTAAAAAGCGGACACGATAAACATAGAGCGCCTGATTCTTGCGTACATAGCTCATCGCAAGAGTCAGGCGTTTTCCTTTCATCGCCTTCGATGCACACCACTTTAATGTTTCTTCCACATCTTTCTTCGTTGTACCTTTTTCCGGCTGCAAATAGACGAAAGGAATACCAGCGACCTTTTTTAAAATCACCGTATGGATTTTGTCCGATTTTTGTAAGAGCTCTTCAAAAACAAGGGATGCCCGTTCATGGTCTGTGAGCATGAACACCAACCTCCTCATTGCCGTAAGCGGGGATATTTGGTAAACTGACGTTAATCTATTATGTTCGATGGGGAGTAGAGTCAAACAATGATCCGAACGAAACGACAAGGACTAATCGTATATTTTCAACATATGAAAAACATCCGACAGATCAAGAAACATGGACATTTGATCCACGCATCTAAAAAAATGAAGTATGCCTTATTGTATGTGAATCAGGAAGATATCGAGTTTAAAATGGAAAAACTTGAACGCTTACCATTCGTTTCCCGTGTCGTACCCTCTTATAAACCGGAGGTTCGCACAGAATATGAAGGGGCGAAGCCTGACAAAGCCAAACAGTACGATTATAAGATGGGCATCTGATCTACAAAAAAAGCGTCTGCTTCTTGAGCGGACGCTTTTTTGATGCTGTAAAGCCCATAATGGTGATGCTTCAGCTTAATGGTGCAATAAATTTATTCATTCGAAGAATCCCGATTAGATGCTGGTAAAAAAGCTCGGTTTCAGGAAAGAGGTTGGAAGGTTTGATGGTGAATTCGGCGATTTCTTTTCCTGCCTGTTCGACCATTTCTTTATACATATCAAAGCGTTGGTTCGGCTTTTCATGCGGGTTGGGCACGCCTTCCCTGCAAATATAGATGGGCTGGAATTTATCGTTATGCGCAGGCTTCATCACTAAAGATAAGGAAGCGACGGGTACGCCGTTTTTTTCACTGTAAAAAGCGATGGCATGCTGAATACGTTCAGGCATCCGCGTGCCGAGGTCGATCAGTTCATAAATATCCGCATACCCTTCGCCAAGTTCGATGAATTTTTGTATCATAGATATGTACATCCTTTCTTATCAGCTCTGATACTCATTGATTATTAGTTATTCAAGTATATGGACGGATTGTGTAAGACTCAGTAACGAGATGTTTCCGGGGTTCGTTACCCTGTTGGGCGTCAGGGGTGGCTGGGAAGCAACTCGTCTAGCTCCATCGCCCAGACACTCGCGTCATAAGCCGAACAGCAAAGGAATGAAAAGCACATTCCGTTGCTGTTCGGCTTATGCCAGTCGTGTCTACCAGGGCGATTCCGCATTTGAACACTTTCCTGTGGGGGAGCGCCGAGCTTCCTCAGGCTATCGCCTTGCGGGATCTCGCCTATCTCCTTCTCCCACGGGAGTCTCGCAGCTTCCCAACCACCCCATTCGATGTAAGAGAGAAACGAACCCTTCACTGGGAAGGTGCCTTCCACTATCTCGGTTTCATAAGTATAAAGTCTCTATTATCAGCTTTCCGCATGAAGAATAGGGCTTTTGGAGTTAATCGCTCTCCAATTACCATGTGACTAAAGCAGCTTATTCCGAATGGGGTTTCGAGGTATTTATATGGCCAAGGGGCGGAGGGGAATGGCGAGACTCCTGCGGGAAAAAAGTGCATGGTGAGACCCCACAGGACGCAGTCCGAGGAGGCTCAACGCGCTCCCGCGGAAAGCGAGTCATCCCCCGATGCCCCCTTCCACTCAACTAACGTCTCGAAACGGAGTCTTCAAGAATAGGGAGCTTATCAGGAATAAACATTGAGATTTACCAGAGCAGACTATTAAACAATCAAATTAAAGGTAGCACGAAACTTTGTGCATGTAAATTGGAAAAGGAGGGGAGCAGGATGAAGCGCATATGGATTCCGCTCACTTTACTTCTCAGTGTGTCCACCCTCATGCTTCTTTATCAGTGGGACCGAGCAGAAGCGGGTAGTGAAAAGGTCAGCAATTATCTTAATCTGGACGTTACTATGACGGTCAGTGAGAACAAGCTGCAGTTCGCTTATACATATGAACATTTAAAACCAGGAATCTATACGCTTGAGGTTCCGGAAAAAGCAGCAGGAATCGGGTGTTCACAAAAAGAGTCACCCTGTCGTATAACCAATCAAGCAACCCCTGATATGATTATAGAAACCGAAGGAGAAGTTCTTGTAGATTATACAATGCCAATGCCCGAGAACGAGGTCATCCATGATTGGTTGCTTGTATTGAAAAAAGAAAATCGTGTGATGCAGTCCCCATTTTCATTGACCATACATGATTTGGATGAGATGAAAGACCCATGGCTTGTTCCTTCCGCTAAAAAAAGTGATATCCCAATGGAGAACCTGCGTTATTATAAGTTTCCCTCCATGGATGAATCATTGCCTCTTATAAGAAAAGGAGAAGCCTCCTTATGGAAAAAAGGAAATAGTATAGTTACATATGAAGCAGGAACAGAACTTTCGGTTGAAGTCAAACAGGAGTTACAATCCTTTATAGAGTCGACAGGTCCTGTTTTGATTCAGCTGGATCAGTCCGAAACTAAAGTGTCGGACAACCTTATAAAGATAGAAGGAAGAAATGTAAAGAAGATGCAAGCAGAATATGTAGTGGCACATTTGAGAAATGTCACTGGAGAAAAAAAACCTTGGGAGTTGAAGACCCTCTTAGATGTTTTTACAGAAAAGCAAACAGTGATGGCCAATGAAATAGCAGCCTCGCTATCCAATGAAGAGCTTACGTTATGGAAGAAACATCTGCTGGGAGCTGAAAACGTAGAGGATTTAGGACTATTCCTTGATCGCGCATTGTCTACCGTGTACGGAGCAGAAACCTCCTATTTTCAAGACTTTGACGCTCCTACAAAAGATAACCTCTACTTCGTGGAAGACAAACGTGTTTTTTATAATGAGCAGCTTGTCACAAATCATTTTGTTCATTATCATGGAGCGCCCTATGTTTCATTAATCGATATCAGCACTGTACTGGATTATGAACTTACGGAAATCGAGAAAAGCGCGGTCTATCGTTTAGAGGTTATTGGAAATGAGTATCGCTTTTATGTTGATCAACCGACGTTTATCGTTAATAAAGAAAGTTTTGGTATGGGGGAGGAGTTATTGATCATGGTCGAGAATTCTCCGTATATAAAGTGGCAGGATTTTCAGGAGTTGTTTGATATATCCCTTACGACCAAACCGTATTAATGGCAAAAAAAATAGGGTCGCCCATCACGGGCGACCCTGCTTTTCTGATTCATCAGAGATGAAACAAAAAAGTAAAGGGAGAGGAGAAACCGGAGGAAGAGCTTATGGGGATGTAAGCCTTCTCCGTTTTCAGAAGCAGTATCATCCGCTTCAAGTGCTAGTATGTACGTTGCTGAACTTGATTATTCACTGGTTTTAAAAAAATGTACAATATTATGTAGTTTTCGGGCTCACAGGGTCCTTCCACACCCTAATCATCCGGTTCCAGTGCCCTGGGAGACACTCGAGGCATAAGCAACTCTGCTCTGTGGCAAAGCCCGTCACTCCGCAGATTTGCTTATGCTTGTCGTGTCTCCCAGGGCACTTCCACACCCTATCCCATCCAGCTCCAGTGCCTAGCCCCTCGAGGTCTTAAGCCCAAATGTTCCGTGAAGAAAAACGCTTCACTGCACATTTGTTCTTAAGCTTGTCGGGGCTGCCCAAGGCACTTCCGCTTTAGAACTTCCCTGCGACGTCTGTTTTGTGGTAGGATTATGGGGAATGATGACAAGTGAGGTGTACAGGATGCGAGTGATTGCTGGTGAATTTAAGGGACGTCCGTTGAAATCTGTCCCTACACATAAAACCAGACCGACGACAGATAAGGTGAAGGAAGCGGTCTTTCATGGAATTGGACCATTTTTTGAGGGTGGTAAAGCTTTGGATCTATTCGCTGGGAGCGGTGGTCTTGGTATCGAAGCTTTGAGCCGTGGTGTGGACTCTTGTGTGTTCGTCGATCAACAGCAAAAAGCGATCCAAACCATTTATGAAAATATAAAAACGCTCAACATCAATGAGCGTACTGAAGTTTTTAAAACCGATGCCATGCGCGCAATCAAGGCGGCTGGAAAACGGGGATTGACGTTCGATTATATTTTCCTGGATCCACCCTATAAGAAGTTTTCTTATCAGGACTTAATGGAAGCGCTTTTAGAATTTGATTTGGTTGCAGCTCATGCGACCATCGTTTGTGAACACGATGCTTCAGAGAAAATACCTGAAGAAGTGGGGCGTCTGAAACGTATGAAAACCGATCATTACGGGAGTAATATTGGTGTATCGATTTTTGAGTAAGGAGAGAAGGGTATGACACGTATTGCGATTTGCCCGGGAAGTTTCGATCCCGTTACATATGGACATTTGGATATTATCCGAAGAGGGGCGAAAGTCTTTGATCACGTCATTGTGGCTGTTTTCAACAATCAAAGTAAATCTCCTCTATTTGATGTGAACGAACGCAAAGAATTGCTGGAAGAAGTAACAAAAGATATCGGCAATGTATCCGTAGATGCCTGCAGTGGCCTTTTGATGGATTATGCGGAGGAAAAAGGAGCGCATGCGATTATTCGAGGTTTGAGGGCCGTGAGTGACTTTGAATATGAAATGCAGATCACTTCCATGAACCGGAAATTGAATGAAGACATTGAAACGTTTTTCGTAATGACAAACAATCAATATTCTTTCTTGAGTTCAAGCATCGTTAAAGAGGTGGCCAAATACCGAGCGAACATCAGTGACCTTGTTCCTCCGCCCGTAGAAAAAGCTCTTTCAGAAAAATTTTAAAGGTAAAACAAAAACGATCTCTACGAATTATATGCGTAGGGATCGTTTTTTTGTTTTCCGCTCACTGTTCCATTTCACCCCGATCATAAGCATGATCATGAGCAAAGTAATCGGCGGTCCGTAATGATTGAAAAATTCGAGAATGGGGGTTGTGAAGTTTTCGTTCGGATTCCAGATCGGCATGCTTTGTTGTTGAAAAGGACGGTAAATGAAATACAACACATATATCAGACCTGCAGCAACAAATCCATGAGCAATCCTTGCGAGTGCATACGGTTTGAACCCAATGTCCGTTTCGGCGAGGATGCTTGCGATTTGTGCCTGAATGGAAAACCCGTGAAAACCGAGAATGAAGCTTACGATCAAAAGCTGAGCGAGCAATGGCTCATGCGTTTCAGTAATCGCACCGATACCGGTTGTAAGTTCCAACATACCGGCAGTAAAGGGAACATGAAAGGTTTCCGGCAGTCCTGTATAAAAGAGCAAATGCGAAAAAATATGAATGGCTCCCGTCTGCTTCAACAATTCCGTGAGAACAGAAAAAAGCATAATAAAACCACCGACCATAAGAAGCGTGTCTACTGAACGTGTTACCGCATCACCCATCAATTTCCCCAGCGTCCGGCCATCCTCGAGCCGGGATTGGTGCATTTTACCGAAAGCATCCTTCCATGAAGCAGAACCCCGGTCCATGCTTCGTTCCTGGTCCTTCCTTTTATAAAAGCGCATACCAATGCCCACTAGGAAATTCCCACCGTAATGGGCTATGGCAATGAGAATTCCAAGGCTTGCATCGTGGAAGAAGCCTACAGCGATCGCCCCGAAAATGAAAAGTGGACTGGATGCGTTGGTGAAGGCGACAAGTCTCTCAGCTTCTGCACGGGTTACTTGTCCTTTCTTACGCAGATCGGCGGTCCATTTCGCTCCGGATGGATAGCCACTTGCCATTCCCATCACCCAAACGAACCCGCCACAACCAGGGACATTGAACAATGGTCTCATAAACCGTTCACTAAGGGCGCCGAGCCCGTGGACAACACCGAAGCCGATTAAAAATTCTGCCGTAATAAAAAATGGTAAAAGGGAAGGGAAGACGATTTCCCACCAAAGATCAAGGCCCCTGAGACTAGCGGACAGGGCATCACGTGGATATAAAATCAAGGAAACCGCAAGCGCCGAAGCGAGCAGCGTCAATGCGAAGGTTTTCAATTTGGAAATCGAGAACGCCTCCTTAGACATGGGTGTTTTCTGTACTTCTCATCATAGGAATAGTAGAATGGGTATAGATTTCGACGCGTGCTCACAGGTTGTCTATATTCCATGTGTACGCTCATAAGGGAATGGTTTATTCCATAAAATAAACCACATGGATGAAGGAGGAATGACGAGTGGCGAGACCAAAGATCGGATTGGCTTTAGGTTCTGGAGGAGCACGTGGTTTTGCACACTTGGGTGTTCTGAAGGTCCTCCGTGAACATGATATTCCCGTTGATTTCATTGCAGGAAGCAGCATGGGGGCGCTCGTCGGCTCTTTTTTTGCTGCCGGACAAAGAATCGAAGATATGTATAAACTCGCCTTTACGTTTAAACGGAAGTATTATTTGGATTTCACCGTTCCGAAAATGGGATTCGTGCAAGGGAAAAGGATCAAAGAATACATCCGGCTTTTCACGTTCGGAAAGAACATTGAGGATTTTCAAACACCAATGTCCATTGTCGCCACGGATCTTTATGCAGGAGAGAAAAAAATCTTTACGACAGGTCCTGCCAGTGAAGCAGTCAGGGCAAGCATTGCGATTCCCGGGATCTTTGTTCCAGAAAAAATTGAAGATCGTCTATATATTGACGGTGGGGTCATTGACCGTGTACCTGTATCCGTGGTGAAAGATATGGGGGCCGCATTCATTATTGCTGTGGATTGTGCGCATTTTGATTCCGACCCAAACATTAATTCCATCTATGATGTCATCACACAGAGCATCGATATTATGCAGGATGAATTAGTCACAGCGATTGGTGTCTCCTCTGATGCAGATGTGATGATCAAGCCGGATGTATCGAAGTTCAGCTCCCGGGCTTTTACGAAGATCCAGGAAATTGTAGAGGCGGGGGAGAAAGCAGCGGAAGAAGTTATAGAAGAAATAAAGAAGAAGCTCGCTGCGTGGAAGGAGTCAAATGACGAATGAAAGCAAATCGTAGACTGATTATTACCGGAATAATAACCGTACTTATCGTGGCATTTCTGGGGGCTTTCCGCCTCCCTTATTATATTTATAAGCCGGGAACAGCGGATGCGCTGAATGACATTGTCGAAGTCGAAGGCGGTTTCGACAGTGAAGGGGACATGCACCTTGTAACCGTACGTGGTGGACAAGCGACACCCATTCAATGGGTCCTTGCCCAGGTACGTCCATTCCATCAAATCTATCCTATAGAAGACATCCGTCCGGAAGGGGTTTCGGAGGAAGAGTACTTCCATGCGCAGCTACAAATGATGGAATCATCTCAAGAAGCCTCCAAAGTCGTCGCCTATCAAGCAGCCGGCAAAGAAATTGACATCAACTACGAAGGCGTTTATGTCATGAACGTAATCGAAGGCATGCCGGCGGAAGAAATCTTAGAAACGGGCGATCAGATTGTGAAAGTCGATGGACAGGACATTCAAGAGACAAGCGACTTGATCGACTATGTGAGCAACAAGGGCGAAGGGGAGTCTGTGATGCTTACCATTGTGAGAGATGAGGAAACAATCGAACGGGAACTTGAACTGGCTCCTTTCCCTGATAACCCTGACAAAGTCGGTGTCGGCATTTCCCTTGTGACTGACCGGACGGTGGATGTGAATCCGAAAGTGAATGTTAAAAGTGGTGAAATCGGAGGGCCGAGTGCCGGGTTGATGTTTTCACTGGAAATTTACGATCAATTGACAGAACCGGATATCACAAAAGGATATGAAATTGCAGGTACTGGAGAAATCAATTATGAAGGACAGGTAGGCAGAATCGGAGGCATTGATAAGAAAGTGGTAGCCGCTTCTGATCATGGTGCCGATATTTTCTTTGCTCCGAATGAAGAGGGAAGAGAAGGGTCCAATTATCAAATCGCTAAAGAAACGGCGGAAGAAATCGATACCGAAATGAAAGTCGTTCCCGTGGATACATTCCAGGATGCGCTGGATTATCTGCAGGAATTAGAACCGAAACAGGAAGCATAAAAAACAGCCGCTCCGAAGGAGGAGCGGCTGTTTTTATCATGGAATCAATTCTATACTGTGAACTTTTATTAGTTGTAAGCTCCCGTAAAACCGCATCGAGTACGCTCCTAGGGGAGATGTATGCTATACCGGTTAAGAATGGATTACAGGTGGTCCGTATTCTCGTTTCAGTTGATCCACTCTACGCTCAGGAGTTAAGACACTGTAATAAGCAGCAGCGGCTCTGGCTTCCAAGGTTAGCAGTTCATGTTCCAACTGCTGAGGTTGAGTGATGAGCGGGATAGAGGCTTCTTTTTTTACGGAACGTAAATATTTTTTTCCAGTTTCTGACATGCCCAGGACCCTTGCGTAAGGAGGCGGTGTTTCTCTTAAAAGAACGCGCGCCTCTTGCTTGTCCGTTCCAACAAGGATATGGGCAAGGGTTCGCTGAAGTCTTGTCCACGTGTACCTCTTCGTCTTTAATGATGAGATAAACTGATGGAACGTTGCAGCTTCTTTGATTGTCCTTTTTAAACGATATTCCAAACCTTCGTCGACCCCATGGAAACAGCGGAGGGTACTTTCCTCCATTGTCATGATCTTGTATTGAAGCAGGTGAAAATAAGCTTCCCAATCGTGCCAGAGACCCTGGCTGTTTTTGTACTGATGTAAAACCTCTCTCGTCGAAGGGGGAAGAGACTGTTCAGCCTTTTCTGTCATCCGACCTTCTTCAAACAGTTCTTTTCGAATGCTCGTAGCACTTGCAATCTTTCCATGGATCTCTTCATCATGGTAGTGATTATTTTTTCGTAAGACGGTAAGTGGTTTGATATCAGGAGCATAAGTAAGAAGTTGTTTTACGTAACTGTAACCAAGAATGTTATTCGGCTGTGTGAGGTCAATGGAACCGGAGGGGAAAGCAATGGATTCATATCCAAGGCGGGAGGCCTCTGGATAGGCATATCCTTCATTCAAATACCTTCTGACGGTCACATCATACTCTTCCTGGTGTTTGTTCATATGCTCAAAGGCCTCTGTGAAAGCAGCGATTCTGCCGTTTTCACTCCCGAAACAAACGCTGTCCACTCCAACTTCTGCAAGCGTCTGGATAGCTCCCTGGCTGAAATAATCGCTGTGTTGAACCGCATAAAGGAAAGGAAGCTCAAGGACAAGGTCGGCACCACCATGAAGGGCGGCTTTTGTACGATGCCATTTATCGATGATAGCAGGCTCTCCGCGCTGTAAAAAGTTACCACTCATGATAGCGATCATGCAGTCGGCCTCTGCATGTTTTTTCGATTCTTCCAAATGATAAAGATGTCCATTATGAAAAGGATTATATTCAACAACTACTCCACATGATTTCACAAAAGATCCTCCCATCTGATTCTTTACTATTGAACAAGTGTTTGGTTTATTTTATCATGATACTATGGAAATTTCGCATTCCTGACCGTGAAATATGAGAATCTTACTAAAACCGCACGAGAATAAGGATATGCTGTAAAGAAAAAATATTGACAAATCAGCGAAATCCTTTTACAATAACTCTTGTTGCCATGAGGTGATAACTATGAAATTTCCTCTACAAAAACTCAAGCAGACAGGTGATGAGCCGTTCTACTTTGAGGATGACGTAGATATTCGCGAATTAGCACAACTGAACAATGACATTCGCAGGATTTCCCCTGTTCATGTCAAAGGTCAAGCAATGACTCGAGGAAATGATATAACGGTAACTTTTTCAATTGATGGAGAAATGGTGTTGCCTTGTGCCCGAACGTTAGTTGATGTGACTTATCCATTTCACATTGATGCTCTGGAGGCATTTAATCTGTCACCTTACCATACAGAAGAAGATGACTCTGAAGTTCATTCCGTGAATGGAGAAGTGCTTGACTTAACGCCTTATATCAAGGAAAATGTACAGTTGGAGATTCCGACTCGCGTTTTTTCCAATGATGATGAGGCTCATGAAGCAGCCCCCCAGGAAGGGAAAGGCTGGCAGGTGGTTACAGAGGAACCAGAGGAAAAGAAAGTGGATCCTCGAATGGCTAAACTGCAATCATTATTAAATGAAGAAGAGAACGAGTAAAACAATATGTTATGGTTCTCAGAAATCCCTTAAAGGAGGTGTACAACATGGCAGTACCTAAGCGTAAAACGTCTAAGAAAGTCAAAAACCAACGTCGTACTCACAAAAAACTTCACGCACCAGGAATGGTTCAGTGTGATAACTGTGGCGAGTACTCAAAACCACACCATGTTTGCAAATCTTGTGGACAATATAATGGAAAACAAGTGGTAAACGACTAAGTTTATCAAAAAAAGGCCTGACATCCGTCAGGTCTTTTTTTATGTCCACAAACTCTTCCACTAACGCCCCCTTTTCTTGAAGACTCAGTTTCGAGATGCTTTTGGGTTTCGTTGCTGAGTTTGAGCGTCAGGGGTGGCTGGGAAGCTACTCGCTTTCCTGCGGGGATGACGGCTCCGCTCTGTGGGGTCTCGCCAGCCCATCCATTCCCGCGGGAGTCTCGCAGCTTCCCAACCACCCCATTCGATGAATGTGAGAAACGAACCCCTTTACTAATTTGGATTGCCTTCCACTATACTACTGTAATAAGCATAAAGCGCGCTGCATCAAGCTCCCAGGATTCAAATGCCTGGGCATGGGAGTTTTATCCTTATACTCCCACCAAGCTGAATAACAGCATATTCTAGAAGTGGTTTCGAGACACTTATACGGCTAAGGGGCGGAGGGGAACGGTAAGACTCCTATGGGACGTGTGGGACAGGTGAGACCCCGGAAGGCGTAGCCTGAGGAGGCTCACCGCCCGCCCCATGGACAGCGAACTGTTTCCCGGAGCCCCTACACGCGCACAAACATCTCGAAATCGAGTATTATACAATCCTGCCATATAGTTGAACAAATTCTATAAATTTCTGGTACATTAGTATAGGAAGGGGTGGAGGTAGTGTCACAACTAATTTTAGTAGAGAAAAAAGAAGGCTATGCGGTTTTAACCTTGAACCGGCCGGAAAAGATGAATGCCATTTCTAAACAAATGACGAAAGAATTTTATCAAGCAATTATAGAGTTGAAGAAAGAAAACCTGAAGTTCCTTGTCGTCACGGGTGCTGGTGATCGTGCTTTTTGTGCAGGGGGAGACTTGCGTGAACTTCATGGAGAAATGAATGCTGAAGAAGCTTACGCGACGCTGCATCCGATGAAAGAAGTCCTGTATGAATTGGCTACGTTCCCTGTCCCAACGATTGCCGTATTAAACGGCCAAGCAAGGGGAGGCGGATGTGAAATTGCTACGGCCTGTGATTTTAGATATGGAATAGAGAACGCTTCTTTTGGTTTCGTGCAAGCTAATTTAGGCATTATCCCTGGATGGGGAGGAGGCACTCTCCTATATCAGCGGGTAAACTGTGACATAGCAGCTCATTGGTTAATGGATGCTGACATGTACTCAGCGGAGCGAGTCTATCGAATAGGATGGTTACATAAGATGATTACAGTAAACTGGGGTGAAGAAATTTTTTCATCGTTTCTCACTAAAACCCCTGAACAAATGAGAATCTTTAAGCAACAGTTTTTGGATCACTTAGATTTCCAAACACTCTCTGAACGTATGGGGCGTGAGGTTAAGCAATGCTCCTTATTATGGGAGTCGGAGGAGCATAAAGAAGCGGTTCGAAACTTTGAAGCTAAGAGAAAAAGATGAGAAATGGGATTCTATCAATCATTCCTCCTGCATAACTATAAGCAAACGATAGAGGAGGGATGCTATGGATGCCCCTAGACAAGATGCCTGGAAGGACGAGGAAGATCTTTTATTGGCAACGACGGTTTTAAAGCACATTCGTGAAGGGAAGACGCAGCTGGAAGCTTTCCAGGAAGTGGCTGAACAATTGCACAGGACGCCGGCTGCCTGTGGATTCAGATGGAATGCGACTGTAAGGAAAGAATATCAGAAAGAGATCCAGGAAGCGAAAAACAGCCGTAAAGCCACACGGACAATTTATTCATCCTCCAAGTCTTCTGACGATGCACCCATGTCTTTGGACGCGGCTATCTCGTTTCTGAAAGAAATGAGATCCAAGCAGTTTGAAGATTATGGGAAAGAGAATTTAGAAACCCAGCTGAAAAAGCTCAATGAAGATAATGAGAAGCTTAGAGAAGAATTGAAACAGTGGGAAGCTGCGTGGAATGAAATGGATAAACTTGTGCATTGGGTAAGAGAAAAAAGAAAAAGTGAGAGTGGTGTTTGAACGATTCTTTCACCTGCCATTCATATTATTTACCATCATAAATAAAGGCCCCTACAACATTGTGTAGCGGCCTCATTCATATTTTATGCGTTTATATCTCTTTCTTCCACGCCTGAAGGCATCCAGATCAATGGATTCTCCCCGAGGTCGCGTTCTACATCATAATTAGCTTTCTGGAAACCCATCTTCTCCCAAAATCCATGAGAATTGATTCTAGGATTCGTTTTAATTGGCAGATCAAAGCTTTTAGCGAATTCTACGAGCGCTTTTCCATATCCGAGCCCGCGGTAATCCGGAAGAACCTCAAGTTTCCACAGTTCCAGGTAGTCCTGGGAAGGAGTGAAATAATGATCATACTTCGCTTTCACTCGATATAAACTCATGCGGGCAACTAAAGCGCTTCCATAATACACTCCGTAAAATGGCGACTCACTATCGTTTTCCACAATATTGCTCTCTAAGTCCTCGAGCATCGCAAGTTCCTGGTTCCCATATTCTTTGAACCGCTTAAACTCCTCAAGTGTCTTATAGTTGACCAACAAAGGTTGAACTCTTGTTTTCGTCATCATGAAAGAATCCCCTTTCAAATATCTGTCTATATCCATATTATAATATAAAAATTTTCAGAATGAAATGAATAATAATACATTGGACAAGAATCGACTGCAATATCGTTTAGGAATCTGCTACAATAGTGAAGCAGATTAGTACGAAATGAGGAGAGAATCATGAAAATCGGTATCATAGGGGCTGGTTCCATAGGATTATTGGCAGGGGCCTATTTAGGTGAACAGCACGAAGTGCATATGTTTGTTAAAAAGGAAGAACAAAGAAAAACCCTTGCGGAGGAAGGCATAATATGCGAACAGTTCACAGAACCTGTGCCCGTTTATGCGCATCTTGTTACACAAATGAGAGAAGGTTACGACTTATGGGTGGTTACCATCAAACAACATGCGATGGATGACTTTTTAGAACAAGACCTTCCTAGTGACGCCCCATATTTATTCCTTCAAAACGGGATGGGGCATTTGGAGAAACTATCACGAACCAGTTTGAAAAGCGCTGTCGGTGTCATCGAACACGGGGCATTAGCTAAAAGTTCAAACGAAGTCGATCATAGAGGGATAGGAAATATTCAAATAGCCGCCTATAGAAGAATGGAGCCCACTCATGGAAGATCCCTGGCAAAAGAATTACATACAGCAAACTTTCCGGTCGTTTATAAAGAACAATATGAGCCTATGTTAAAGAGCAAATTAATCATAAACACGGTGATTAATCCTCTTACTGCACTTTTCTCTCAACCAAATCGTTCTATCCTCACGAATCCATCCATAAATGAACTGGCCCGCATGTTGTGCAAAGAAGCTTGCTCCGTTCTAGGCCTTTCCTTTTTTGAAGAATGGGAGCGGGTGAAAAGAATCGCCGAAACAACAGGAGAAAATCATTCCTCGATGTTAAAGGACATCACGGAAAACAGGCTGACAGAAGTGGACAGCATCAGTGGCTACATCCTCGATCATGGGAAAAACCCACTTCCTTACCATCACTTCGTCGTGCATGCCATTCATGCACTCGAATATGAAAGGGGGATGCGAAAAAGATGAGTGATCTGATTATCTATACGATTGCGTTTCTGCTTACCCTGCCTATTCCTTTCCTGGTGGTTTTCTACTTATGTGCGAGAAAGTGGAGCAAGCATAAGTTAAAAGCCTTGCACCGTACAGCGAACTATACTGCGCCTATCTTTATTATGTCGGTTCATGTTCTCCTTACCGTCTTGTTTGACCGCAGCTTTCTTCCGTTCATCATTATCTTCCTTTTGATCCTCTTAGGTATGTCGATGGTAGCGCAATACAAAATAAACGAAGAAGTCCGGCTCTTCCGCGCGCTCAAAGGATTCTGGCGTGTGAGTTTCCTCTTATTCATTCTATTCTATATGGGCTTGAGTACCTTTGGACTCGTAACAAGAGTCTTTTTCAGTTAGTGCCTGAACAAAGCTTTTACATGAATTCCTCAGTCCGACATAAAATAATGAAAGCAATTGATAAGCACAGCCCAAAGAAAAAGGCTGTGCTTATACATGTTAAAGACTTCTTCACATGTTAGTTTTCCTTATTAGTTATTAAAGAATATGGCAGGATTGTGGAAGACTCGTTTTCGAGATGTTTGTGTGGATTTAGGGGCTCCGGGAAAAGGTTCGCTTTCCGTGGGCGAGTGATGAGCCTCCTCGGACTTCGTCCTGTGGGGTCTCACCCTGCACTTTTTCCCCGCAGGAGTCTCGCCATTCCCCTCCGCCCTCTTCTATATAAGTGTCTCGAAACCACTTCCCTAATAATCTGCTATTTAGTTTGTTGGGAGTACAAGGATAAAACTCTATGCTCAGGTATTAAAATCCTGAAAACTTGATACAGAGCGTTTTATGCCTCAATCGAGAAGAGCGGAAGACAATCCAATTTGGTAATGGGGTTCGTTTCTCACATGCATCGAATGGGGTGGTTGGGAAGCTGCGAGACTCCCGTGGGAGAAAGGAGATAGGCGAGATCCCGCAGGGCGTTAGCCCGAGGAAGCTCGCCACTCCCCCACAGGAAAGCGAGTAGCTTCCCAACCCCCTGACGCTCAACCTAGGCAACGAACCCCGGTCATCTCGAAACTGAGTCTTCAAGTAAAGGGAGCTTATATGGAATTTAGAGGTTTCAAACAGATAATGTGAAGTCTGTGGTGGTTTTTTGTACAATACAATAGGATACATAATTAATCATGTAATTATTGCCGATAAAGGAGTCGTATAGAGATGCGCATCGAACCGATTAAACTCGAACCGAAACAAACATTGTTTCGTGACTATAAAAACAATTATCAAAAAATAGCTGATCGGTTTAACCACCACCCGTTTGAAGAATCTACTTGGGAGCGTCGGTTATCTGAAATAAGGAATCAAACGTATCAAAGGGCTGAGCTTTCTGAAGTGCTGAATCGAATGAATCGACGGTGGGAAGCTCCTGAGAAAACCCTTAACAATATTGAAAAGCTGAAAGATGAAGAGAGTGTCGTCGTCATTGCTGGCCAGCAAGCCGGCCTGCTTACAGGTCCGCTCTATTCCGTCCATAAAATCATATCCGTTCTGCAGCTGACAAAAGAAAAGGAACGTGATCTTGGAAAACCGGTCATTCCTGTTTTTTGGATTGCTGGGGAGGATCACGATTTTGATGAGATTCACCATGTCATGATGAAGCAGGGAAGCGGTATGGAAAAGATGACCATCGATCATACCCCTGAGACGAAAGCTTCCGTTTCTGAGATTACCATCGATCAACAAAAAGCTTCTGCCTGGTTGAAGGACGTTTTCGGAATGGTGAAGGAAACAGAGCACACGCATGACTTTTATAAAGAAATGGAAAGGTTATTAAAAGAATCGGACAGTTACAGTGACTTTTTTGCCAAAGTGGTTTATCATCTTTTCCCTGATGATGGACTCGTTTTAATCGATGCTCATGACCCGGAACTGCGCCGCCTTGAAACGCCCTACTTCAGTACGATGATTGAAAAAAATAGAGAAATGGCTAGTGGTGTGTACGCTGTCTTGCAGAAAAACCGCCAGGAAGGGTATGAGACTATCCTTGACAGCGAGCTGGATGACGCCCACTTGTTCTATAGTTTCGAAGGAGAAAGAGTTCTCCTTGTACGCGATGAAGAAGGGAATTTTCGAGGCAAAAACAATGAAGTCGTCCTTGGTGAAGCAGAGCTATTGAAGATCGCTGAAGAAACACCGGAGCTTCTCAGTAATAACGTAGTAACAAGACCGTTGATGCAGGAGGCGCTTTTCCCAGTCCTCGCCTTTATCGGAGGTCCGGGAGAAATCAATTACTGGTCTGTTTTAAAGCCAGCTTTTGAAGCAGCGGGGTTGTGTATGCCGCCTGTTCTTCCGCGTCTATCCTTTACGATGATTGACAGGAAGACAGGCCAGCAGTTAGAAAAATTTCATATTCCAACGGATGAAGCGATCCGCTCTGGAGTGAGAGAAAAGAAGATGAATTGGATCGCTTCCCAAAGCACCCCTCAGATTCATCATCTAACTGAGCAGGTGAAGAAAGAAATAAACGCCGTCCATGCTCCACTTCGCGAAAAATCTGCGACACTCGGTGCAGACCTCGGTCAGCTTGCGGAGAAAAATTTGGAGTATATTTTGGAAAACATCGATTTTCTAGAAAAACGGATCAACCATACGATGGAATCCCGTCATCAACATGAAATGGATCAGTTTGAAAATATGGAATGGACCCTTCATCCTGGTGGTGGACTTCAGGAGAGGATGTGGAGCATCGTCCCATGGGTAAACAAGTACGGAACGACGGTGTTTCAGCAGATGAACAGACATCATTTGAGCTTTAGAAACGATCATTATGTCGTATATTTGTAGGGAAGGTCCTCCACCATCCCCCACCACGAAAAAATATGAACAAACCCCTTAAAATCTTGCCTTCACGGGCAGGATTTTTTTCATGGGAATAGAATGATAAAAAAGTAAGTGGAGAAAAGTGGGGCGATGTGGTAAGGTGAAATTAGAAGGTGGGGGAACTCTATGTTCATGGGTGAATTTCAACACAACATTGATACAAAAGGACGGATCATCGTACCCTCGAAATTCCGCCCGGACCTTGGTGACAGCTTTGTTCTCACTCGAGGTTTAGATCAGTGCTTGTTTGCTTATCCTATGAACGAGTGGAAGCTGCTTGAAGAGAAGCTGAAAAAACTCCCCTTAACAAAAAAAGATGCCCGCGCTTTCACCCGCTTTTTCTTCTCTGGTGCTGTTGAGTGTGAAGTAGACAAGCAAGGAAGAATCAACATTCCACAACCTCTCAGGAAATATGCATCACTGGAAAAAGAATGTGTCGTCATCGGCGTATCCAATAGGATCGAGTTTTGGAGTCATGATGAATGGGAAAGTTACTTCGAGGCATCTGAAGATTCCTTCTCAGAGATCGCAGAAAATATGTTGGATTTTGATATCTGATCGATAGAAACGAGTGAAACCATGTTTGAACATTACAGTGTATTAAAAAGTGAAACCATACAACATTTAGATTTGGACCCAGAAGGCATTTATGTCGACTGCACCTTAGGAGGCGGAGGGCATTCCGAAGCGATTGCCAAAGCCTTGAAAGGGAATGGCCGATTGATATCTTTCGATCAGGATGAGGTGGCCTTGAAAGCTGCAAAAGACCGCCTGGAGGATTATCAGGACCGTGTTACTTTCGTCCATGCCAACTTCCGTCAATTGGAAGAGAAATTAGCAGAACTTGAGGTAACGGAAGTCGATGGTATTATTTACGACCTTGGCGTTTCCAGTCCCCAATTGGATGTAGAAGAGCGAGGATTCAGCTACCATCAGGATGCTCCGCTCGATATGCGGATGAACCAGGAAGCAGAACTTAGTGCGAAAGAAGTTGTCAATGAGTGGCCCTACGAGGACCTTGTCCGAATCTTCTTCAAATACGGAGAAGAGAAATTTTCGAAACAAATTGCAAGAAAGATTGAAGCAGCAAGAAAAGAGAAAACGATTGAAACAACAGGAGAATTGGTGGAACTCATCAAGGAAGGGATTCCTGCACCTGCCAGAAGAAAAGGCGGACACCCTGGCAAAAGGGTTTTTCAGGCCATCCGTATTGCAGTCAATGATGAGCTTGGAGCTTTTCAGGACAGCCTTCATCAGGCAGCAAGAGTCGTTGGGATCGGTGGACGGATTGCCGTCATCACTTTCCACTCTCTAGAGGATCGTCTATGCAAGCAGGCGTTCAAGAAATGGAGTACAAACCCTCCATTGCCGAGGAACATCCCAATGATCCCGGAAGATAAACAGCCACCTTTTCAATTGGTCAGCCGAAAACCTATTGTAGCCGATGAGTCAGAACTCGAAGAGAATCGTCGTTCACGTTCTGCGAAACTGAGGATTGTCGAGAAAGTCAAACCTTGGAATAAGGAATTTGAATTTAATGAAGGGTGGAAACAAACATGAGTGCTGAACAGATTAGAAAACAGCAGCCTTTACAGCAGCCTGAAAGACAAAAACAGGCGAAAGTAAAGGTACATAAAAAGAAGAAATGGATTAGTACAGGGGAGAAGTTCCTCTATTCGTTTGCAACGACTGCAGTGCTTGCAGCGTCGGTGTTTTTAGTGCAGACATCTGCTCAAACAGATACGATCAACCGTGATATCCGCGGGCTTGAACAAGAGATCCAACAACAGGAGTCTCTCAACGAAAATCTAGCTTATCAGGTGAAAGAACTCAGTAACCCGGATCGGATTTTGAGCATTGCTAAAGAAAATGGATTGAATATCCAAAATGCACAAGTGAAGCAAGCCGGTAAAATCAATAACGAGTAACGGCTGGTGATTTCCTAATGAAAAAAAGCAACAATAATAAAAGCTCCGCATTTTTGATGGTCGCCTTTGCGATTGTATTTTTCATCATTGCGGGGCGTTTCATTTATATTGAGACAGCAGAGACAGTGGAAGGTGTCGATTTGCAAAAATGGGCGGAAGACATCCGGACAAGCTCTTATGAAATCGATGCAGACAGAGGTAAAATCTTTGATAAAAATGGCATGGTACTTGCCTATGATCGTCCTACTTATAGACTTTATGCCATTGTAGACCCTGAGTATTCCGCTAACCTCGATCCACCGAGGCACGTTACGGATCCGGGGGAGACAGCAGATAAACTCGCTCCACTGCTTGATATGGAAGCGAGTGAAATTAGAACGACGATTGAAGAAGGCCAGGAAAATGAACGCTTTCAAGTCGAATTCGGTTCCAACGGACGTTCCATTTCCCAGGAGACCAAAGAAGAAATTGAAGATCTTGAGTTGAACGGCATTGCATTCAAACAAGAGTCCAAACGCTATTACCCTAATGGGAAATTTGCTTCCCATGTCATTGGGTTTGCCCGAAGTCAGGATGGAAACATCAACGGCGTGACAGGGGTTGAGAAGCAGATGGAAGAACATCTGCAGGAAGAAAAGGGTAAGATCAGTTATGAACGGGACAAGTACGGAACGAAACTGTTAGATCCGAACGAAGTGATGACAGAACCTGAAAACGGGAACGATGTCCATTTGACCATCGACCAAAAGATTCAAACATTCTTGGAAGATGCTTTATCACAGGTGGATGAACAGTATAATCCGGAAAAGATCATGGCAGCGGTCATGGACCCGGATACCGGTGAAATTTTAGCGATGAGTAACCGTCCGAGTTATAACCCGAACAATATAGGTGAGGTGGATAACTGGTATAACGATCTTGTTTCCTATACCTTCGAACCAGGCTCCACAATGAAAATTTTCACGTGGGCTGCAGCGATGGAAGAAGGACTATATAACGGAAGTGATATGTTCAAGTCCGGAACGTATAAAGTTCCCGGTCATACCATTGGGGATCATAACAATGATGAGGGATGGGGCATGATCTCTTTTGACGAAGGATTTCAACGTTCTTCCAATGTAGCTTCATCTAAGATTGCCCTCGAGGTTCTGGGGCCTACGAAACTACGAAAATATTTGACCGATTTTCACTTTGATGAACAGACAGGCATTGATCTTCCGAATGAAAAGAACGGCCGCTTTGTTTTCAATAAGGCGTCTGAACAGGCGACGACTTCATTTGGGCAGGGTTCCACATTTACGGCTATTCAATTGATGACGGCAGCGACATCTGTCGCGAATGATGGCAAAATGATGCGCCCTTATATGCTGTCTAAAATCACCTCAAGTGAAACCGGTGAAGTGTTGAAGGAAAACAAACCGGAAGAGATTGGACAGCCTATTTCTGAAAGCACGGCAAAGCAAATGCGCGAACTTATGGGAACAGTCGTCACGTCTGAACAAGGAACCGCCCAATCGTTCAAATTGGATGATTACACGCTCGCAGGCAAGACAGGTACCGCTCAGATGATTGAGAATGGGCGTTATTTGACGGGGCGTAATAACTACATCTTCTCCTTCATGGGGATGGCTCCCAAGGAGGATCCTGAACTTCTCATGTATGTCGCTGTTCAGCAGCCGGATCTGGAAGTTACGGAGTTAGGTTCTGAACCTGTTTCATACATTACCAGGACTGTACTTGAAAACAGTCTCCATTACATGGATATCCAACCAGATAAAGAGGTGGATGAATCAATTTCACCATTGACTGTTCCAGATGTAATAGGAAAAGGTACGTCTACGGCAAAAGATGAGTTGAAACAAACGTTCAAGAGTGTAGAAGTCATTGGTAACGGTGGCGAGGTGACAGCTGTTCTTCCACAGCCAGGCTCAAAAGTTGTAGAGAATCAAAGGGTCATGGTCATTACAGACAAACCGACCATGCCTGACTTGACCGGTTATTCAGCACGAGATGTGCATAGACTTGTGAAACATTTCAATCTGAATATCGAGACGATGGGGAACGGCTTTGTAGAAAAGCAAAGCATCCCTGAAGGATCCAGCATAAAAGAAGGCGGCTATTTAGTCGTAGAATTAGCTCCTCCAAGAGAGGAGTGACACCATTCCAGGCAGTGTTCTAATCGTTTCTAGATTGCATATAGTGATACAAGCTGACTCTATTGACTTCAAAAAGGAGTTATTAAGATGAGACGAGTATCACAAGTGGTCGTAAAGAAACGGTTAGTCGCTGTCTTTCTTGTTGGAATGGTTATTTTTTTTGTCATCGCAGGGAGGCTTGGATACGTCCAGTTCTTCTTAAGTGACTTCCTGATTTCAAAGGCGGAGGAATCATGGAGCCGTGATATTACTTTCGAACCGGAGCGGGGGAAGATTCTCGATTCGAATGGTGAAGTGCTCGTCGGTAATCAATCAGCTCCGACCGTTATGGTGGTACCGAGACAAATCAAAGATGCGGAGCAGACAGCAAAAAGCCTCGCTCAGATTTTGGACATGAGTGAAGAGAAGGCTTATTCTCACGTGACGAAAGTGACCTCGATTGAAAGAATTCACCCGGAGGGACGTAAAATAAGTGAGGAACAGGCGGAGGCGATCCAGTCATTGCAGATGCCTGGTGTGTACATTGCCGAAGACTCGAAGAGATATTATCCTCACGGCTCTTTCCTTTCGCATGTGCTTGGGTTCAGCGGCATAGATAATCAGGGGCTGCTTGGCTTAGAAGCGTACTATGATGATGAATTGAGGGGTGAAAAAGGAGCGTTGTCTTTTTTCTCCGATGCCAAAGGGAAGAGGATGCCGGATATGGCAGATATTTATAAGCCGCCCGAAGATGGAAAAGACCTGCAATTGACAATTGATTACAAGGTCCAATCGATTATGGAACGCGAGCTTGATATCGCTCAGGCTAGATACAACCCTGATGGAGCAGTGGCGTTAGCGGTGGATCCTGATACAGGGAAAGTGGTGGGGATGGCGACTCGTCCTAATTTTGACCCAGCCAACTATCAGGAAGTGAAACCAGAGGTCTATAACCGGAATTTACCTGTGTGGAGCACGTACGAGCCTGGTTCCACGTTCAAAATTATCACCCTTGCTGCAGCTCTGGAAGAGGATCTTGTCGACCTTGATGACGAACACTTCCACGACTCGGGATCAATTAAAGTAGACGGAGCGACTCTTCGTTGTTGGAAGCGAGGCGGGCACGGGGATCAGACTTTCCTGGAAGTTGTCCAAAACTCCTGTAACCCTGGGTTTGTCACCCTCGGTCAGCGCCTCGGCACAGAGAAGCTTTTTGAATATATCGATCGATTCGGCTTCGGTGAGAAGACCGGTATCGACCTTGAAGGAGAGGGAAAAGGGATCCTGTTCAAACCGGAAAACGTCGGTCCTGTAGAGCAGGCGACGACAGCTTTCGGACAAGGGGTATCCGTCACACCAATCCAGCAGGTCATGGCTGTCGCAGCAGCAGTGAATGGAGGGTATTATTACGAGCCTTATATTCAGGAAGCGTGGCTCGATCCAACCACTGGTGAAACGTTAGAAAAAAATGAACCGAAGTTGAAAGAGAGAATCATCTCTGAAGAAACATCGGCAGAAATACGTCGTGCTCTTGAGAGTGTTGTGGCCAAAGGAACAGGAAGAGGGGCCTATGTGGAAGGGTATCGTGTCGGCGGGAAGACCGGGACCGCTCAAAAAGTCGGTCCAGACGGCAGATACATGGAAAATAACCACATCGTATCCTTCATCGGTTTTGCTCCAGCCGATGATCCTGAACTAGTCGTATATCTTGCCATTGATAACCCGAAAAATACCGTTCAGTTCGGTGGCGTCGTCGCTGCGCCGATTGTCGGGAACATCATGGGTGACAGCTTACGTGCCTTAGGAGTGGAACCTAGAAAAGATGGGTTGGAAAAAGAATATTCCTGGCCGGATGAACCGTTGGTAGAAATTCCGGATGTGACAGGAATGGAGAAAAAAGAATTAAAACAAATGCTCTTGAATTTGGAAGTGGAAGTCAGTGGGAGCGGATCCAAAGTGATCACACAGGCGCCTGAAGCCGGTGTGAAAGTTCCAAGTGGTTCGACCATTCGTGTGTATCTGGGGAATTAAACCCACGTTTGGTATAATAAAACTTGTGATCAGGTAAGGGTGACACATATGAAAATGAAGAAACTCTTGCGATATATTCCTTTTTATAAAGTGACGAAATCAGTGGCGGACCTCCATATTAAAGGGCTCTCCATGGATTCCAGGACGACGGAGCCTGGCGATGTGTTTGTCTGCCTGCGCGGAGTGGATGTCGATGGGCACCGGTTTGCAAAGGGCGCAGTGGAAAGAGGGGCGGTGGCCGTCATTGCTGAAGAAGAGGTGGCCGTTTCTGTTCCTGTCGTCCTTGTAAATGATACTTCAAGAGCAATTGCTATGGGAGCTGCTGCTTATTATGGGTGCCCTTCAGAGTCTCTCCACGTTATCGGAGTGACCGGAACAAATGGCAAAACGACCATTACCTATTTACTGGAGGAAATTTTTCAGCACCATAAAAAGAAGACCGGGATCATCGGAACGATTCAGGTGAATATAGCGGGAGAGACGTTCCCGGTGAAAAACACGACACCGGACGCTCTTACCTTGCAGCGCTATTTCCACAAGATGCATGCGGCGGGCGTCGACCATGCGATTATGGAGGTATCTTCCCATGCCCTCGACCAAGGCAGGGTGTACGGCTGTGATTTTGATATTGCTGTGTTTACGAATTTAACCCAGGATCATCTGGATTATCATGAAAATTTTGATGATTATCTTCGTGCAAAGTCCCTATTGTTCGCGCAATTGGGGAATGGGTATAATAAGGAACGTGAGAAATTTGCCGTCATCAATAACGACTCCCCTCAGGCGAAGAAATTCATCCGCTCTACTTCACAAGGACTGCTGACTTACGGCATTTATGAAAAGGCGGATGTAAAAGCAGAGGAATACACGATGACTGAAACGGGTACCGCCTTTATTATGACGACTCCCATCGGTTCGGTCTTCATAAAGAGTCCATTGATGGGGCTGTTTAGTATTTATAATATGCTGGCTGCAGCAAGTGCCGCTATTTTATCAGGCGTTCCTCTAGAGACGATTCAGCGATCCTTTCAACAAACCAAAGGCGTAAAAGGGAGATTCGAACCTGTAAGAGAAGGGCAGGGTTTCGGTGTTGTCGTCGACTATGCCCATACTCCTGATTCCTTGAAGAACGTTTTGCAGACGCTTCGGGATCTATGCAAAGGGACCATCACGGTTGTCGTCGGATGCGGAGGGGACCGTGACCGCAGCAAACGTCCTGAGATGGCGAAAGTAAGCGTCGATTATGCAGACCGGGTCATATTTACTAATGATAACCCGCGTACGGAAGACCCTAAACAGATTTTCAGAGATATGACCGCCCATGTGAAAGGGCGTTATAAACAGATTGAGGATCGAAGAGAGGCCATTAAATACGCACTACATCATGCAAAAACAGGAGATATTGTTCTTATTGCAGGAAAAGGCCACGAAACGTACCAGGAAATCAAAGGCACCCGCTATCATTTTGATGATTGCGAGGTGGCCCGTACGATATTAAGAGAGATGAAGGAGCATCCATCATGATTTTAGAAGTCAATGAACTTACAAAACTTTTTCCGAAAAAACAAGGAGCCGCATCGGATCAGATCCAGCTCAGGTCTGTGATGACCGACAGTCGAAAAACCGCCAAGCAAAGCTTGTTCGTCCCGATCGTGGGTGAGAATTTCGATGCCCATCATTTTCTTGGAGATGCGATTAAACAGGGAGCGGTCGCAACGTTATGGCAGGAAGACCAGCCTTTGCCGAAGCTGACACCTACGGATTTCCCTGTCTTTTTCGTGGAAGACACAACGAAGGCACTGCAGGAGTTGGCGTCCTTTTACTTGAAAAAGGTGGATCCTGTTGTTGTCGGCGTCACCGGATCAAATGGAAAAACAACAACAAAAGACCTTACAGCATCCGTTCTGCAAATCAAATACAAAACACATAAGACCGCGGGTAATTTTAATAATCATATCGGCCTCCCTCTCACTGTCCTTGCCATGGATCCAGAAACAGAAGCTGTCGTTCTGGAAATGGGAATGGATCGTGCGGGGGAAATTTCCGTTTTATCAAGGCTTGCTGAACCAAACTATGCCATCATAACGAACATCGGGGAGTCCCATATCGAGAATCTCGGTTCCAGAGAAGGAATCGCAGCGGCGAAGCTTGAGATCACAGAAGGTCTTTCTGAAGAAGGGGCCTTAATTCTTGATGGAGATGAGCCGTTATTGCAAGAACAAAAGTCTAAAAACTGGACGGTTACATGTGGCTTTGGTAACACCCTTGACTATCAAGCTGAGATTCTTCAATTGACAGATGAGAATAGTACGTTTACAGTCGGTGGGCAGTCTTTTGAATTGCCTATGGCCGGGAAACACAATGTGAAAAATGCTACATATGTCATTGCTCTTGCCGAACGTTTAGGTTTATCTTCACAAGAGATCCAACAAGGGTTTCAGCACCTGCAAATGTCCGGTATGCGGTTTGAAAAACATGAGGGCCATAAGGGTTCCTTGATCATTAATGATGCCTATAATGCTTCCCCGACTTCCATGAAAGCAATCATTGAAGTTGTCAGTCAATTGACATCTAAAAGCAGGAAAGTGTTAATATTAGGTGATATGTTCGAGTTAGGAGAACAATCAGAATCGCTTCATAAGAGTGTAGCCGCTGCTATTGATGAGAAGATTCAAGCGGTTTATACGATCGGTCAGGATTCCAAGGCCATCACGGATGCCGTAGAGAATCAATACCCGTCCATTGAAACGCATCACTTTACAAACAAACAAACGTTAAGTCATCACGTCCGTCAAGGGTTAACAGCGGACACCGTCGTACTCATCAAAGCTTCCAGAGGAATGAAACTAGAAGAATTACTTGAAAATCTCGTGGATTGATCGATAGGCGATGATGATGGAAAAGGAGGAGAACTAAACATGAACGAATACATACTACTAATCACTATGGCTATTTCATTCGCAATCACTGTTGTGATCTCGCCGATGATCATCCCTTTTTTGAGAAGGTTGAAGTTCGGTCAGGCAATTAGGGATGAGGGACCTGAATCCCATCAGAAAAAATCGGGAACCCCGACAATGGGAGGGGTGATGATCATTGTAGCGGTGGTCATCACCACCATCCTTGCATCCTTTTGGTTCACCCCGGACACTGGGAACACACAAATGTTCCTCGTATTATTTGTATTAGTCGGGTATGGGCTGCTTGGGTTCCTGGATGATTATATTAAAGTGGCAATGAAAAGGAATTTGGGCCTCACGTCCAAGCAAAAAATGCTCGGTCAGATCGTCATTGCGCTCGTCGTTTATTTTATTCTTAGAAATTCGGATTTCCCGACGTATATCAGTATTCCTGGCACAACCTTTGAAGTAGACCTTGGCTGGGGTTATGCTCTGTTGATTCTGTTTATGCTCGTTGGTGCATCAAATGCTGTGAACCTGACGGATGGGCTGGATGGTCTGCTTGCAGGTACTGCTGCGATCGCATTCGGTGCGTTCGCTATTTTAGCGTGGACAGGCCAGATGAATGTAGAAATCACCATTTTCTCTCTTGCTATTGTTGGAGCTTTGCTCGGTTTCCTTGTCTTCAATGCTCATCCGGCTAAAGTCTTCATGGGAGATACAGGGTCTCTTGCTTTAGGTGGAGCGATTGCTATCATCGCTATCTTAACGAAACTTGAACTCATTCTTGTCATTATCGGCGGTGTGTTCGTCCTTGAAACCCTGTCTGTCATCATTCAGGTCATCTCTTTTAAGACGACAGGAAAACGTGTCTTCAAGATGAGTCCGCTTCATCACCATTATGAATTGAAGGGCTGGTCCGAGTGGCGTGTCGTGACGACGTTCTGGGCGGTTGGACTTGTCTTTGCAGTAATCGGCATTTATATTGAGGTGATGTTCGGATGAAAACATTAAAAAACTTTCCATACAAGAAAGTTCTCGTATTGGGGCTTGCGAAAAGTGGTACAGCAGCAGCTGAATTATTCTTAGACAGTGGCATCCAAGTACGAATCAATGATCTAAAAGCTGACCAGAATGCACCGGAAGTGCGTAAACTGATCGAAAAAGGGGCAGAGGTTATTACTGGTGGTCATCCATTATCCGTATTGGATGACATGGATTACCTCGTCAAGAATCCAGGCATCCCTTATGAAAATCCCGTCATAGCGGAAGCGGAGGTACGGAATATTCCGATCGTAACCGAAGTGGAATTGGCAAGTTTCCTTCATGAGGGTCCATTAGTTGCCGTAACAGGCTCCAACGGGAAGACGACAACGACGACATTGATCCATGAAATGATTCAGGCAGATCAACAAAAGGTGTCGCTTGCAGGAAATATCGGTCATGTCTCTTGTGAGGTGGCAAGAAGTACCGCGGCAGATGAAACGATGGTGACCGAACTTTCATCGTTCCAATTGCTGGGCACAGAGAAATTCCATCCTGAGATCGCGGTGTGGCTCAACCTCTATGAAGCGCACCTTGATTATCACCATACGTTAGAAAATTATCATCAGGCGAAGGCGAAAATAACGGCCAACCAAACGGCTGATGACACACTGGTCTACAATGCGGATGATGAGAGCATTGCCCGATTTTTACCTGATGTCAAAGCGAAGCTCGTTCCTTTTTCAATTAAGAAGGTAGGCGAAGGCGCCTGGGCCGATGATACGTTCATTTACTTTAATGACGAACCGATTATGAATAAACAGGACATTGTATTAGTGGGGGAACAAAACCTTCAGAATATCCTGGCTGCCGTTGCAGCGGTTAAAGTGAATGGAATACGCAACGAGGCAATCGTCGAGGTGTTGAAAACATTTGCCGGAGTAGAACACCGCCTGCAATTCGTCACGAAAAAAAACGGCCGTTTATTTTACAATGATTCTAAGGCGACGAATCTATTAGCGACCTCTTATGCGTTGAAATCATTCGAGAATCCGGTCATCCTGCTTGCAGGTGGTCTTGATCGAGGGACGAGTTTCGAAACACTGATTCCTCATATGAAAGGTGTCAAGGCCATGGTCGTGTTTGGAGAAACGGCTGACCAATTAACCGAAACGGCCGGGAAAGCTGGTATTGAGGATGTCACCAAAGTAGAAACAATGCAGGAAGCCGTTGATCAGGCATACCAATACTCAGAAGAAGAGGACGTCATCCTGCTCTCACCTGCTTGTGCGAGCTGGGATCAGTATCGTACTTTTGAAGAAAGAGGCCACATGTTTATCCAAGCTGTGCATAAGCTCTAATAAGGGCTTTGTGTGACAAGCTAAAGCCCTGTTTTCCACTTAGATGGGAGGTAGGGCTTTTTCTATGGAAGAAAAAAAGCCGGATTTATGGTTGGTTGCCGCCATACTCGGAATTTTGATCATCGGGGTCGTGATGGTTTACAGTTCATCGAGCATCTGGTCCGAATATAAGTTTGATGATCCATGGTTTTACGCCAAACGTCAGATTCTTTTTGCTACCGCCGGTTTAATTGCCATGGTGGTGTTATCAAGAATTCCTTACTATGTATGGCATGGACATTCGAAGATGATTATGATCATCTGCCTGGTATTCCTTGTGCTCGTCCTCATTCCGGGGGTTGGGATGGTCCGTGGGGGAGCACGAAGCTGGATCGGAGTGGGGATGTTCAGCATCCAGCCATCAGAATTTATGAAACTCGGTTTGATCTTATTTCTTGCACGCTTTTTATCGGAGCGCCAAAAATTCATGAACTCTTTCCAGCAGGGTTTCCTGCCAGCTCTAGCATTAATTTTGTTCCCGTTCGCACTCATCATGCTTCAGCCTGACCTGGGGACAGGTGTCGTTATGGTAGGGACATGCCTTGTCATGTTGTTTACAGCTGGGGCACGGATCAGTCATTTCATGTGGATTGCCGGTGCAGGAGCAGCGGGTATGGTTGGATTGATCGCTTCGGCTCCTTATCGTATAAAAAGAATCACCGCTTTCCTGCATCCATGGGAAGACCCTTTAGGAGCAGGGTTCCAGATCATCCAGTCTCTATATGCGATTGGGCCTGGCGGGTTAATGGGATTAGGGTTAGGCAACAGTATGCAGAAGTTTTTCTATCTGCCCGAACCTCAGACGGATTTCATTTTTGCGGTACTTGCTGAAGAACTGGGATTCCTAGGCGGATTACTCGTCCTTGGTCTTTTCTTTATTCTTTTATGGCGGGGAATCCGTGCAAGTCTCCTTGCCCCGGACCTTTTCGGATCATTGCTTGCCCTTGGCATCGTCGGAATGATCAGCATTCAGGTTATGATCAACATTAGTGTAGTCACAGGACTGATTCCTGTCACAGGAATTACGCTTCCCCTTATCAGCTATGGAGGCTCGTCTCTAACCTTGACCCTTGCATCCCTGGGACTACTTCTCAGCGTCAGCCGTTTCTCTACAAAATAAAAAGGCCATGGACTCCATGGCTTTTTTATTTTGACCTCCTTTTCACCTTGGGCGGATGATCGAATTCTTATTTCTTAATATGAAACAGGGCGGATGGGGCTGTTTTCCTCTAACCCGGATCAGGTGCTATAAAACTCGGAAATGAGTCATTTCACAAAAGGAGAAGTGGAAATATAGAAGAATTTCTGATTGGAAGTTTAGCTGAGGTGAAGAATGGGTAAACCATTTTAGCGAAATCACATGACCCCTATCGAAATGCGGGTTTTCCTGTAATAAAATTGATAGGAAACTAGTAAAACTCTATCAATATTTCACTCTGTTTTTGTGATATAATGGGAATCGTATAGATGTAGAGTAAGCTCGGCATCTTTTAGAGGAACATCATTCTTTCAAACAGCTAGGACAAACAGCGTAAAGGGTGTCTAGCAATAAGGAGAAATGCCCGTTATGGAAGAGAGAAAAGTGGTTTCCATAGAAGATCGCATACCAAAATTGAAACAGACGAGGCGAAAAAAAGCCAATCGTCGTTTGATTCTGTATTTGACTATTCTATTTTTGCTGATTGCGACGGTCATCTATCTCCAGTCGCCACTCAGTAATGTTCGTCATATAGTTGTGGAAGGTGAGTACCACGTATCTGAGGAAGAAATCATCGAGCTTGCCGGAGTCACAACATCCACGAATTATTGGAGAGTCGATGAAGAAGAGATGAAACAGCAGATTGAGTCGCATCAAGAAATCACCTTTGCTTCCATCGATCGTTCCTTCCCGAACAATGTTCAGATTGAAGTGAAGGAAGCGGAGAGAATCGGTTACGTCAAACAGGATGGTGCTTTTCATGCCATTCTTGAAAATGGATCTCGCTTGGATGGACAAACGGCACTTCCAGGAGGAGATGCTCCAATCCTTGTCGGGTTCAATAAGGAAACGTATCTGAAGGAAATCTCTCAAGAGTTAAAAGAACTGCCTTCGAGTGTAAGCAGTCTTATTTCGGAAATCCATTGGGACCCTCGAGACGGGAATCCATATCAAATCCTTCTGTATATGAATGATGGCTACCAGGTGCAGGCCTCGATCCGCAGTTTTGCCGAAAAAATGCCGGCTTATCCTTCCATCGTTGCACAGCTTGATGAAGGAGCTGAAGGGATCATACATATCGATGTAGGGGCCTACTTCGAAGAATATCCTGAATCGGAGGAAGAAGAGTCGCAAGAGGACCCGGAAGCGGGTGAGGAAGAGGAGAACACGGATGAAGAGGCGTAAAGGAAAACCAATTATTTTATCTCTTGTCCTGCTCATCTCCGGCTTTCTTATCAGCTACAGCTATCAATTGACAAAGAGTTCACCACAGATGGTTCAACTGAACGATTCGCAATGGGAAAAAGAATACTTTTATCAACAACAGCTGCTGGACATGGAAAAAAGGAACAAGCAGCTGCGTGAGGAGTTAAAAGAGAAGCGCCATACAATTCAAGACTTTGAGAATGAGATGGCCGATCGTGAACAGGTGATTGCCGACTTCGTCGAACGTAAAAAGAAGCTTCAGATGCTGAATGGTGAAGTTCCGGTTGAGGGACAAGGGGTGGAAGTCGTTCTGAGCGACTCAGAGTATATACCAGATGAAGATCAAGTGAATCAGTACATCGTTCACGAAAGTCATATCCACAGTGTGATCAACGAACTTCTCAGTGCCGGAGCAAAGGCCATAGCCATTAATGGACAAAGGTATATGAGAGATAGTTATATTGCATGTACAGGACCGGTCATTACTGTAGACGGCGTTCAACACCCGGCTCCGTTCGTCATTTCTGCGATCGGGGACCCGGAGGTTCTCTATTCCAGCCTTAACCTGACCAGAGGTGTCGTCGATCAGCTTCTCAACGAAAATGTCGAGGTGCAATTATCAAAGGAAAACCAATTGGAAATGAAGGCAAGGCTATCCGCTGAAGGGTGATCAACATGAAGCGTAGAACACAGTGGCTGCTATCTACCGTATTTCTTTTGATTGGATTTATGGTGGCTGTTCAGTTTCAGACCACATCCCATGAAACAGAGATGAGAGATACTAGAGATGTTTGGGAAGTGCGGGAAGATTTGAAAACCCAGCAGGAACACCAGCAGGACCTCTTAGAGAAAATTGCCATGGCCGATCAGACCATTGGAAATTATGAGAAGCAATCGTCACGCGAACAAGTGGAGACATTGAAAGATTCCATTGGGACCTTGGAAAAGAAGCTAGGCCTTCAGAAAAAAAAGGGGACAGGAGTGGAACTTACGATCCGTCCTATTTTTGATGAAAGTGCTGCTGGTCAGGAATTCCCCAGTATTTCCCCTCATCTTCTCAGTCGTCTCCTGAATGAACTGAACACATACGGAGCAGAGGATATCAGCATAGGGAATGAACGGTTGACCAATCTTTCCCCAGTTAGGGATGTAAATGGATCGACCTATGTGAATAATCGGCCGATCGGTTCACTCCCGTTGACCATAAAGGTGTTGGCGGAAGATCCAGAAAAATTGCAGGATCACATGAAAGCAAGTCCCACTCAAGATATATTCAACATCGACAATATGGAAATTGTTTTTGATGTAAAAGAACAGTTGGTGCTTCCAAAGTACGATGACCCTCTCCATTTAGAAATTTTAGAAGAAGCTGGTGGTTAATTTGTGGTTACCCCTTTTATTTCTGATCATCGGTGTGACCCTTGGTATCTTGACGGATATCCGTATCCCGGATGCCTATTCCGATTATTTATCCATTGCTGTGCTGGCCGCTTTTGACACACTTCTCGGCGGAATCAGGGCACAATTAGAAAAAACGTTCGATGATACCGTGTTTCTGACCGGTTTCTTTTTCAACATTACACTTGCTGCATTACTTGCCTTTCTCGGCGTTCAATTAGGCGTGGATCTCTATCTTGCAGCTGTCTTTGCTTTCGGTGTCCGGTTGTTCAGAAACCTTGCTATCGTCAGAAGAATCGTCATCGACCAGAAATTGCTAACAAAATTCAGAAAAAAATAAACGTATTTAAGAGGAAATTCACGAAACACTGTGGAAAACAACATAGGAACGAGTTTTTTCTCTCATATTCCAAGGATATACCCCATGGAATATATCAATTCATTTACGTTTGTATTTCAAAGATTGTATTTTAAGCGTGAATTCGATATGCTTTGAACTACTTATATGGCTTGCTACAGGAGGTGCGTCACTGGTGAATCAAAATGAAATTTTAGTAAGTTTAGATATAGGCACAAGTCGAATCAAAGTGATCATAGGAGAAATTATGAATGATAACCTCAATATCATTGGGGTAGGTACAGCTAAATCGAACGGTATGAAAAAAGGTGCGATTGTAGATATCGATCAAACGGTCCATTCGATCCGTTCAGCGGTTGAACAGGCCGAACGCATGGTGGATATGAAAATTGACCGGGTCGTTGTTGGTGTAAATGGCAATCACATTCAATTGCAGCCATGCCATGGTGTTGTTGCCGTTTCCAGCGAGAGTAGAGAAATTGGAAACGAAGACATCACACGAGTCATCGATGCTGCTCAGGTGGTTTCTGTACCACCGGAAAGAGAAATTATCGATGTGATTCCTCGTCAGTTTATTGTAGATGGTCAGGATGAAATCACAGACCCACGTGGAATGATCGGCGTACGTCTTGAGATGGAAGGTATGATTATTACCTGTGCCAAAACCGTTTTACATAATACATTGAAATGTGTAGAACGAGCAGGTTTGGAAGTATTGGATGTTTGTTTGCAGCCGCTCGCTTCTGGAACTGTCTCGTTATCCGGTGATGAAACGAATCTGGGCGTTGCACTTATCGACGTCGGAGGTGGCTCTACGACGATCTCTGTATTTGAGGAAGGACATCTAAAAGGAACGAGCATGATTCCTTTTGGTGGGGACAATTTAACGAAAGATTTATCCATCGGCCTGAGGACTTCTACAGAAGAAGCCGAGCAGGTGAAAATGGAACACGGTCATGCATTTTTTGATGATGCGAATGAAGAGGAAAATTTTTCTGTCACGATTATTGGAAGTAATCGTCAACAGGCATTCAATCAATTGCAAATCTCTGATATGATTGAAGCTAGACTAGAAGAAATTTTTGTCTTTGCTGCCCAGGAGATCCAGCGCATGGGTGTACGCGAACTTCCGGGAGGCTTTGTACTGACCGGTGGTACGATGAATATGCCTGGTGTTCTTGAGTTAGCGCAGGATGTTTTCCACGCAAACGTAAGACTCGCGATTCCGGATTACATCGGAGTAAGAGAGCCGCAGTTTACGAGTGGGGTAGGAATCTTGCAATTCGCCTATCGTAATGCGAAAATACAAGGCAAAGAGATCTTTCCATCTGTAACTGAAGAATTTCAAGAAAAACCTCAACCTAAAAAGCAAAAACGTGCGACAAAGCAACAGCCGAAAGAAGAAACAGAGAAACCAGAGAAGAAAAAAGAATCAGGCTTCAGTAATCTCTTGAAGTATTTCTTTGATTAATGAACAAGTTTGAGTCGGTCAAGGGACGGACGAACCAATAAATCTTGTAATCTCGTGTATTAGGAGGAACGTAAGATGTTAGATTTTGATACAAGCATGGACCAACTAGCAACGATTAAAGTAATCGGAGTAGGTGGCGGCGGAAGTAACGCCGTTAACCGTATGATTGAGCATGGTGTCCAAGGCGTCGAATTCATCGCCGTCAATACGGATGCACAAGCGCTTAATCTTTCAAAAGCAGAAGTTAAAATGCAAATTGGTGGAAAATTGACTCGCGGACTTGGTGCAGGTGCGAATCCGGAAGTCGGTCGTAAAGCTGCGGAAGAAAGTAAAGAACAAATCGAAGAAGCCCTTCAAGGTGCAGACATGGTCTTCGTAACTGCAGGAATGGGAGGCGGAACAGGTACAGGTGCTGCTCCCGTCATTGCCCAAGTAGCTAAAGAACTAGGCGCTCTTACTGTCGGGGTTGTCACTCGTCCATTCACGTTTGAAGGACGTAAGCGTTCTACACAAGCAAGCGGAGGTACAGAAAGCCTTAAAGGCGCGGTTGATACACTGATTGTCATCCCGAACGACCGTTTGCTTGAAATCGTAGATAAGAATACGCCAATGCTTGAAGCGTTCCGTGAAGCGGATAACGTCCTTCGTCAAGGTGTACAAGGTATCTCCGATTTGATTGCGGTACCAGGATTGATCAACGTAGACTTTGCCGACGTGAAAACAATCATGGTCGACAAAGGATCGGCCCTTATGGGAATCGGAATTGCGACAGGAGAAAATCGTGCAGCTGAAGCAGCCAAAAAGGCGATCTCCTCTCCATTACTCGAAACTTCCATTGACGGTGCACACGGTGTCCTGATGAACATCAGCGGTGGTGCCAACTTGAGCCTTTATGAAGTTCAGGAAGCAGCGGATATCGTAACCTCTGCAGCAGATCAGGAAGTAAACGTCATCTTCGGTTCTGTGATCAACGAAAACCTGAAAGATGAAATCGTTGTTACTGTTATTGCAACAGGTTTCGATGAAGCACAAATTGCTCAGGGTCAGCAGAAAAAGCGTCCAACCGTTAACCCTGTGAACCAGCAAAAGCAAGTAGAACAACAACAGCCGGAGCGTAACGTACGGGAAGAGCAACCTCCTCGTCGTCAAGCTCCGCCACAACCACAGAACAAACCGAATCAAGAAGAAGACACGCTTGATATCCCGACGTTCCTGCGTAACCGCAACCGTCGCCGATAATAACCATCCAAACCCGTCACACATTCCCGTGTGGCGGGTTTTTATTTCCTTTCACCATCACCCATTTATTAAACATAATGGCAGGATTGTGGAAGACTTGATTTCGAGATGTTTGTGTGGGTTTAGGGGCTCCGGGAAAAGGTTCGCTTTCCGTGGGCGAGTGATGAGCCTCCTCGAGCTAACGCTCTGCGGGGTCTCATCTACCACGTACTTCCCACAGGAGTCTCACCGTTTCCCTCCGCCCCTTTGCCATATGAGGTTCTCGAAATCCCTCTTATAGTACCCTGCCTAAAACTCTTTTAAATCCTGCATAAACCGCGTTGACATAGGCTTCAACCATAAAAGCTCCTATTGCTGGAAGGTAGTTTCGAGAATTTCTTCCGGCAAGTGGACGGAGGGGAATGGCGAGACTCCTAACTTAAGTGTGCAGGCGCCTCGATCAGCGGCGTATGGACTGGACTGAGCTGGCGGAGATAAAGAAAACACGAAGAACGGAGTGATTCGATGTTGACTTATCGTACAGAAGCGAGGGAAGTCTCACTAGCCGCTAGGCGCCGGAACCGGATATCGAAGAGGAAAAAAGTGCAGGGTGAGACCCCACAGGACGCAGTCCGAGGAGGCTCACCGCGCTCCCGCGGAAAGCGAGCTATTCCCCGCAGTCCCCATACACTCAACAAACGTCTCGAAACTGAGTATTCCACATTCGGGAGCGTTTGTGGAATAAAGATATCTTTCCATCCTTCTACAAAACTTGCTAGCGTGTGGTTCAGATTGTGACAGACTTTTTAACCGGACGGGCTTATACTTTTCAGTACAGCAGATAAAGAGAAGGGGGGAGAGAGGATCATTTATCTTGATGCTGTCTGGTTGCTTAACCTTTTGATGGATGGCATGATCTTATCGCTTACGCAGGGGATTACGAGAGCGAAATCATCGAAAATTAGAATGGCCGCTGGGGCGTTTGTCGCCTCTACGATTGTCCCGATTACCATTTATATGCCGGATTCCTGGCTTGTAGGAAGTTTCGGGAAAATCTTTTTTTCGATATTCATCATCTGGGTGGCCTTTTCCTACACCTCTCTCCGAGCATTTTTTGTCCAGTGGATCAGTTTTTATTTTATTACCTTCGCCATAGGTGGAAGCATGATGGGAGTTCATTATTTTCTTGCCACAGAGATCAGCTTACAAGGGGGTTCAATCGTAACATTCAGTGGTGGTTATGGAGACCCGGTCAGTTGGTTGTTTGTAATCATTGGTTTTCCGTGTTCCTTTGTTTTTACAAAATGGCGATTGAATCAAGTGAGCGTCCATAAGATGAAGCTTGAGGATATTTATGATGTGACAGTAGAGTGGAATGGAATGACCGCCCATTGCAAAGGTTTAGTAGACAGCGGAAACCAGCTCGTGGATCCGGTCAGTCGGAAAATGGTCTTTCTCGCCGACTCTTTTTTATGGGAACAATTTTTATCAAAGGAACAGGTCCAGCAGCTTGAAGTGGATCATGTAGTAACCGCCTTAGCGGACTTACCGGATGAGATTCAGTCCTCAGTACGGCTTGTTCCTTATCAGGCGGCAGGTGTTGCTGGAAAGTTACTTGTGACGTTAGTGGTGGATAAAATCACGGTCAAAACGGAGGCAGGGAATTTGGAAATGAAAGCTCCTCTATTAGGGGTGCAGCAACAGGATTTAACACATGATCGACTTTATCAAATGCTCATACATCCGCACTTGATGGTTAAAGGCAAATCAGCGTGATTTCAGGAGGGGGATTCCATGTTCAAATGGTTCTTTAAAGCGCGGCTCTGGTATTATCGCTTACTTATGAAGCTTGGAATTAAACAAGATGAGATTTATTACATTGGTGGAAGTGAAGCCCTGCCACCACCATTATCCAGAGAAGAAGAGAGAGAATTGCTTGAACTTCTTCCTAAAGGGGATAAAGCGGCACGCGCGATGCTCATTGAGCGGAATTTAAGACTTGTCGTTTATATCGCCAGGAAGTTTGAAAACACGGGGTTGAACATAGAAGATTTAATTAGTATTGGGACGATTGGACTTATCAAAGCAGTGAACACGTTTGATCCGGAAAAGAAAATCAAACTTGCGACTTACGCTTCCCGCTGTATAGAAAATGAAATACTCATGCACCTTAGAAAAAGCAATAAGTTGAAAACAGAAGTATCCTTTGATGAGCCTTTGAATGTGGACTGGGACGGAAATGAACTTTTACTATCTGATATTTTAGGAACAGATGAAGATTTAATTACGAAAGGCATCGAAAAGAAAATCGATAAGAAATTACTCAAATCGGCGCTTGAACAATTAAATGATCGTGAAAAACAAATCATGGAACTTCGCTTCGGATTAATTGGGAAAAAAGAAAAAACACAAAAAGATGTGGCAGACATGATGGGCATCTCACAGTCATATATATCAAGGCTTGAAAAGAAAATCATCCGCCGGCTGCAACGCGAATTCGACAAAATGGTCTAACAGCTGACGACTCTGTGATGCATAATTTTCCCACCCAGGGAGATACTGAGAACTGATTACAGCTTCCTGGGAGGGTCTTACATTGACACGACATAAAGTAGAGATATGCGGCGTAGATACATCAAAACTTCCGGTACTGAAAAATGCAGAAATGAGAGACCTGTTTGAACGCTTGCAAAGTGGAGAGTTGGAGGCAAGAGAAAAGCTGGTAAATGGCAACCTCCGCCTCGTCCTATCCGTTATTCAGCGTTTTAACAATCGCGGAGAGTATGGAGACGATTTGTTCCAGGTTGGATGCATTGGTCTCATGAAATCCATTGATAATTTTGATTTAAGCCACAATGTTAAATTTTCTACTTACGCTGTACCCATGATCATTGGGGAAATTCGCAGGTACTTAAGAGACAACAACCCGATTCGTGTTTCCAGATCCTTGCGCGACACAGCTTATAAAGCTTTGCAGATGCGTGAGAAAATGATCAGTGAGACGAGTAAAGATCCGGCTCCTCATGAAATTGCTGAACGTATGGGAGTCCCGCACGAAGATGTAGTCTTCGCGATGGATGCCATCCAGGATCCCGTATCCCTTTTCGAACCGATCTATAATGACGGTGGTGATCCGATTTTCGTTGTGGATCAGCTGAAAGATGACCGGGAAAAAGACTCGGTGTGGCTCGATGAACTATCGCTAAGAGAAGGAATGAAGCAACTGAATGACCGAGAGAAAATGATTTTGACGAAACGCTTCTTCCAAGGGAAAACGCAAATGGAAGTCGCTGAGGAAATCGGCATTTCGCAAGCTCAAGTGTCGCGTTTAGAAAAAGCGGCGATCAAAGAAATGAATTCATCCATGTTCCAATGAACCCTTAAGCTTCTGCCCACGCAGAAGCTTTTTTTAATGCCCGAACTCCCTTTTCTTCAACAAACGCTCCCGTTTGTTGAAGACTCAGTTTCGAGACGTTTGTTGAGTGGATGGGGGCTACGGGGAATAACTCGCTTTCCGCGGGAGCGCGGTGAGCCTCCTCGGACTGCGTCCTGTGGGGTCTCACCATGCACTTTTTTCCCGCAGGAGTCTCGCCATCCCCCTCCGCCCCTTTGCCATATGATTACCTCGAAACCACTTCCGGAAGATACTGCTTTCATACACTTGGTAATTGGAGAGGAATAATCCCCTAAGTACGATATTCTGCACGTGAAAAGCTTGTTATAGAGCGCTTTATGCATATAACACCAGGGTAGTGGAAGGCAGTCTCCCCCGGTGTAGGGGTTCGTTACCCGCATACGAAGAATGGATTGGCTGGGAAGCTGCGAGACTCCCGTGGGAGAAAGGAGATAGGCGAGATCCCGCAGGACGAAGTCCGAGGAAGCTCGGCACTCCCCCACAGGAAAGCGAGTAGCTTCCCAGCCAACCGAGACGCTCCACAAGGCAACGAACCCCTGAAACATCTCGAGTCTGAGTCTTCCACAAACCTCCCATATACTTTATTAAGGTTTTGAGTAAATGGGTGGAATCGTTTTCTCTGTTTTCTAAATTGTTGATTCTATGCATATAGTGGGAATAAGGAGAGTGAGGAGAAATGAAAATCACGGAACTGCAGATGAAAGATGTCATTGCGATGGAAACAGGGGAACGTCTAGGATATATAAGCGATCTTGATATAGATACACAAAGGGGTCGGCTCAAGGGACTCGTCCTTACTTTGAAAGGGAAAGCGATGGGCCTTTTCGGGAAGGAAGAAGAAATGACAATCCCGTGGGACCAAATTGTGAATATTGGAGCTGATGTCATTTTAGTGAAAAAGAATGGCTACAAAAGCATTTCTACGGTACAAAAGACAGAATCAGACGAATAAGAGAAGAAATTGGATGAAAAATGTGTTAAAATGGAGTGAAATTGAGGTGGTGTTCAAATGGAACCTTTCCAATCACATTCCATTAGACAGATGACTTGTTTTCATTCCCACCAGAATGTGACTGCAGGATTGACAACACGTCAGGGCGGACATAGTGAAGCCCCTTTCGATTCGCTGAACATGGGGCTCCATGTATCCGATAAAAAAGAAGATGTATTGAAAAATAGACACGCGCTTGCCGGAGAGATTGGCATCCCGCTTTCCAGATGGGTAATCGGTGAGCAAGTTCATGGTACCGAGGTCGCTGCTGTAGATAAGAGAAATGCTGGAGCTGGTACGACTTCCTTGCAAACCGCCGTCTCGAAGGTAGATGGGTTGATTACCAATGAGAAAAACCTTGTCCTTGGCGCTTTTTTTGCAGATTGCGTGCCGTTATACTTTTCTGATTCTGAATCAGGCTGGGTCGGAATTGCTCATGCTGGATGGAAGGGAACAGTAAACGGGATGGCAGGAGAGATGCTCCGCGCACTTCAAGACAAAGGATGTAAGCTTGAAAACATCCAAGTCGTTATCGGTCCATCCATTGGCATGAAACACTATGAAGTTGATGATCATGTGATCAGTTTCATTCCTGAAAGCTACAAAAAAGAATGTGTGATAAATAAAGGAAAAGGGAAATATCAATTAGACCTGAAAGTACTTCACCGGAGAATGATGATAGAGGAAGGCTTGAGGGAAAACAATATTCAAATGACTGACTTTTGTACATACGAGGAAGAAAAAACGTTTTATTCCCACCGGCGCGATCAGGGAAGTACGGGGCGTATGCTTGGGTATATTACGCTTCGGACTTGATGAGCGGGAAGGAGTTCTAACATGTCGGTTGTAGATAACTTAGCAACAATTGATCAACAAATTGAACAAGCTTGTAAAAATAGTGGACGTTCTAAAAATGAAATCACCCTTATAGCGGTTACCAAATACGTCACTACTGAACGGGCGCAGGAAGCCCTGGAGGCCGGGATTAAACATCTTGGTGAAAACAGGAAAGAGGGCCTTCTGGAAAAGTATGAGGAAATCGGTGATCAGGCGACCTGGCATTTTATCGGGACCCTGCAATCGCGAAAAGTGAAGGATGTTATCGGACAAGTCTCCATGATCCACTCTCTTGACCGCAAGTCCCTTGCTAAAGAGATAAACAAAAGGGCTGGTTGTCCGGTTCCATGTTTTATTCAGGTTAACATTAGTGAAGAGGAATCTAAACACGGGTTAGCTGCTTCAGAAGTTGAATCTTTTATAGAAGTGTTAAGTCATTACGAAAATGTTAAAGTCGTCGGTCTGATGACGATGGCCCCCCATACAGATGACGAAGAGAAACTGCGTGGAGTATTCCGCCAATTGAGGGCTCTAAGAGATCGCATCAGGGACAAAGGTTACCGGCATGCCCCTTGTGAATATTTATCCATGGGAATGAGCAACGACTTTGCATTGGCGATCGAAGAAGGAGCGACACATATCCGCCTTGGCTCCAGTCTTGTCGGTGAATAAATAAAATCAGAGGTGATGAAAATGAGCATGAAAAATAAATTTCGTTCGTTTTTCACGTTGGATGATGAATACGAGTACATTGAGGAAGAAGTGGAAGATGATTACGAAGAAGAGCCTGCACAGCGTCAACGGGCGACGAAGAAACAGGAGCAGGGCAATGTCGTCAGTTTGAAAAGTGCTAAATCCTCATCAAAAATGGTGTTGAGTGAGCCGAGCAGCTATAACGAAGCTCAGGACATTGCCGATCAGCTGGTCAACCGCCGTGCTGTTGTAATCAATTTACAACGTGTCGATCATCATCAGGCAAAACGGATTGTAGATTTTTTAAGCGGAACGGTATATGCTATAGGGGGAGATATTCAAAAGCTCGGAACACAAACATTTCTGTGTACTCCTGATAACGTTGAAATTTCAGGATCTATTTCAGAAATGATTGCGCAAGATGAAGATGATATAAACAGAAGGTGGTAAGACATGGCGTTTTTGTTTCAGATTTTAATGACTGCACTACAAATTTACAGTTGGATTCTCATTATCTACATTTTGATGTCCTGGTTCCCTGGCGCGCGTGAATCTAGTTTCGGTGAAGTCCTTTCCCGGTTGGCTGAGCCTTTCCTGGAGCCTTTCCGAAAAATCATTCCTCCACTAGGTATGATTGATATTTCACCAATCGTTGCTATTCTCGTCCTGAACTTTGCTCGAGCAGGTTTAGGCGAACTATATTACATCATTATGGGATTATAAGTCGAGGAACAGATCAGAGAGCACATCTTTATGTTCTCACATCTGTTCCTTTTGGTAGTTATGGAGGTTTTTTAGGTGGATATCTATCAACACTTTCGAAAAGAAGAAAAGCCATTCATTGATCAAGTGTTATCTATTCGTGAAGATGTGGCTCTTAAATACCAGCGGAAGCTGACAGATTTCCTTGATCCGAGGGAACAAATGATCATGAAGGCAATTATGGGGAATGATCCGGATCTTATATACGGATTAGAAGGGGGAGCGGTGACTAGTGAACGAAAGCGTGCGATCATCGCTCCTGATTACGAGATTATTGAAAAAGAAGATTTTCAGTTGATGTTATTAGAGGCTTCCTATCCTCAAAAATTTGTAACGCTTGAGCATCGCGATGTTCTGGGGGCTTTTATGTCGTTGGGAATTCGCAGAGAGAAGATGGGAGATCTCGTTGTGCAGGATGGCATCCTTCAAATTACAGCAGCCTCTGAAATTAGTGACTACATTAAAATGAACTTAACCGGCATTAAGCGCTCCAACGTGCAATTTGAAGAAAAACCTTTATCTGCGCGGATAGAGAGTAATGAAACATGGTCGACGAAACAAACGACTGTTTCTTCGCTTCGCCTGGATGTTATGGTCAAGGAAATTTATGGGATGTCCCGTAATAAAGCATCCATGTTCATTGAAGCGGGACAGGTGAAGGTCAATTTCCGTACCGTTGAAGATACATCATTTTCATTAGAAGAAGGGGATCTCATTTCTTTACGTGGAAAAGGCAGAAGCCGACTCGATGAAGTGCTGGGTGAAACGAAAAAAGAAAAATATAAAGTGATGACATCAAAATTAAATTAATGTAGCAGCAAAGAAGGATAACGTAGGTTCCTGTCGAATTTATAAATTAGATCGATGTTTTGGGGAGGTGGATGGTGTGCCATTAACACCACTGGATATTCATAACAAAGAATTCACACGCGGTTTTAGAGGATATGATGAAGACGAGGTTAACGAATTTCTCGATCAAGTTATCAAAGATTATGAAATTGTTATCCGTCAGAAAAAAGAGCTGGAACGGGAAGTTAGTCAATTGAACGAACGTCTAGGTCACTTTAACGATATCGAGACGACGCTCAATAAATCAATTCTCGTCGCTCAAGAAACCGCAGAAGACGTAAAGAACAGTGCAAACAAAGAATCGAAATTAATTGTCAAAGAGGCAGAAAAAAATGCCGATCGTATTATCAATGAAGCACTTGAAAAATCACGCCGTATTAATATCGAAGTGGAAGATATGAAAAAGCAGGCAAAAGTTTTCAAAACAAGACTGCGTATGCTGGTAGAAGCTCAAATCGATATGATTGATAACGATGACTGGGATCATTTATTTGATACAGAGCTTGATGATGAGAAAGAAGTGGAGCGTAAAATGGAAGAGGAATACAGCTCCCAGCCTTAAGTACCATGCCGTACATACGGACATTATCCTTTCATACTAACCAAGGTGCCGTTCCCACAAGAACGGCACCTTTTCTCTTCCATCCCTTCTTAAGCAAACTGGCAGGATTCTTGAAGACTCAGTTTCGAGACTTTTATTGAGTGGATGGGGGCTACGGGGAATAGCTCGCTTTCCACGTGAGTCCGATGAGCCTCCTCAGGCTGACGCCTTACGGGGTCTCACCAAACACTCTTTTCCTCTTCGTTATTTAGTTCCGGCGCCTAGCGGCTAGTGAGACTTCCCTCGCTTCTGTCTGTACGATAAGTCAACATCGAATCACTCCGTTCTTCGTGTTTCCTTTATCTCCTCGAGCTCAGTCCAGTCCATACGCCGGTGATCAAGGCGCCTCCACACTAAAGTTAGGAGTCTCGCCATCCCCCTCCGCCCCTTTACCAAGGATGATTCTCGAAACCACTTCTAATAGATCAGCTTGAATGGTGAAGCGAAATGAATCATATAAACTTTTCCACTTACGAGACAGCCAGAACATAAAGCTTGGTGTAGAGCGTTTAATGCCTACTTAGGGAGAGGCGTAAGAGACACTCACTCGCGGTATAGGGGTTCGTTTCACTCCTCAACGAATGGGGTGGATGGGGAGCTGCGAGACTCTCGTGGGAGAAGGAGATAGGCGAGATCCCGCAGGACGCAGTCCGAGGAAGCTCGGCGCTCCCCCACAGGAAAGCGAGTAGCTTCCCGGCCACCCCTGACTCCCATTATGGCAAACGAATACCCGAAAGCATCGCGAAACTGAGTCGTCAACTAAACGGAGCTTACGCAGAATGGAGAAGTTGTTCTTTGCAGAGGGAGTTTTGTGGTACAATAGGCTAGGACTAAGATTCATGGGGGACGCTTATGATTTTGTATTATATCATCGCCATTGGTCTCATTATCCTTGATCAGTGGACGAAGTGGCTTGTGGTCACAAAAATGGATATTGGAGAAAGCATAACAATCATCGAAAACTTTTTCTACTTGACCTCTCACCGGAATCAAGGAGCTGCCTGGGGAATCCTGCAAGGGCAGATGTGGTTCTTTTATATCATAACGGTGGTCGTGATTGGTTTTGTCATTTACTATTTACATCAATATGGAAAAGAAAGTCGTTTTGTAGGTGTAGCGCTTGCATTCATCCTCGCGGGAGCAATTGGGAATTTCATCGACCGCGTATTTCGTAAGGAAGTCGTTGATTTCGCCAACACGTACATTTTCACTTATGACTTTCCTATTTTCAATGTAGCGGACTCTGCCCTTGTCGTCGGAGTGATTTTCGTCATGATTGCCACGTTCGTGGATGAGCGCAGAAAGAAAGGAAGTTTGAAATCTTGAGTGAACATTATAAGGTTACAGAAAATGATCAGTCCAAGCGGATTGATAAATTGTTAACAGAAGTCATCGAAGAAGCATCCAGATCCCAAATCCAGGGATGGCTTAAGGATGGCATTGTCTTCGTAGATGGGAAAGCGGTAAAGAGCAATTACAAGGTGCAGGAGGGGGAGAGTATCACTTGGTATATTCCCGAGCCTGAACCGATGGATATCCTCCCTGAGGACATTCCGATTGAGATCGTGTATGAAGATGAAGATGTCATTGTCGTCAATAAACCATCAGGCATGGTGATCCACCCGGCAGCGGGCCACTCCTCCGGAACACTCGTAAATGCTCTTTTATTCCATGTGAAAGATTTGTCTGGAATCAACGGGGTGGAGCGACCGGGAATCGTCCATCGGATTGATAAAGACACGAGTGGTCTATTGATGGTAGCTAAGAATGACCTTGCCCATCAATCCCTTGCTGAGCAACTGTCGAAAAAGACAGTGGAACGTAAATATGAAGCGATTGTCCATGGGGAAATTCATCATGAATATGGAACCATTGATGCACCGATTGGAAGGGATCCTAAAGATCGTCAAAGGATGGCTGTGGTCGATGGTGGACGTGATGCTGTGACCCATTTCCGCGTGCTGCGTCATTTCACTGATTTCACCCTCGTCGAATGTAAACTGGAAACAGGGCGTACACACCAGATCCGTGTGCATATGCGCTACATTGAGCATCCGCTAGCGGGTGATCCGAAGTACGGCCCTCGTAAAACGTTAGACCTTGATGGGCAGGCCCTGCATGCCAAATCCTTAGGTTTCGAGCATCCGAGAACAGGCGAATGGAAAAAGTTTGAGGTTGAGCCTCCAGCGGAATTTCAAGAGACACTGAAGTACTTGGAAACTCGGGAGGTATAAAAAGTTATTGACAAACTCTAATGGGAGTGTCATACTTCCATATAGAATATAAAGACCTTTAAAGACAGTCCCGTGAGGCTGAAAAGGTGACGGTTATACACAGGATACGTGTATCGAGAACCCCTTTTCTGCCATTATGCGGAAAAGGGGTTTTTTCGTCACTGAATCCATGGAATCAAGGAGGACTCAATCATGAATCCAAAAGCTACAGTACTCGATGATGCAGCGATCCGACGGGCATTGACCCGGATCTCACATGAAATTATTGAAAAGAATAAAGGGATTGAGGACCTTGTCCTAGTAGGAATTAAAACCCGCGGCGTTCCAATTGCTCAACGTCTCAAGGAAAAAATCCAGGAGATTGAAGGTGGAGCCCTTCCGGATGGAGAGCTTGATATCACGCTTTACCGCGACGATTTAACTCCTAAGGAAAATGGTGCGGAACCTCAATTGAAAGAAACGAATATTACGGCGGATATTGATGGCAAGAAAGTCATCCTCGTCGACGATGTTCTTTATACAGGCCGGACGGTGCGTGCCGCAATGGATGCACTGATCGACCATGGGCGACCGAAAGAAATCCAGCTGGCAGTCTTAGTAGACCGGGGGCACCGGGAGCTGCCGATCCGAGCGGATTATGTCGGGAAAAATGTTCCGACTTCCCAGGAAGAAATCATTACCGTCACTTTATCTGAAACGGATAAAGCAGACGAAGTGAAAATTTATGAAAAATGAATGAAGAGTAACCTTTAAAGGAAGTCCCGTGAGGCTTAAAAGGTTCGTAAGGATACGTGTATCTCTACACGTCTACCTCTTTGCGTACTTTTTAAGCGCAAAGAGGTTTTTTTATGGGAAAATCTCGAGGGCTCAAAGCCACTTACTACCTCTAATAGAAGAGGAGACATCAAGGAGGAAATCAATATGAAACAACATCAAGCAGCACTCGACGTTAATGAAGTCCCAGCACTCAATAAATGGCTTGTTCTAAGCCTCCAGCATCTGTTCGCAATGTTCGGCGCAACGATTCTCGTTCCTTTTCTGACCGGCTTATCGCCATCAGTCGCTCTTGTATCAAGCGGGTTCGGAACACTTGCTTACCTGCTCATTACAAGAGGGAAGGTGCCGGCCTATCTCGGCTCAAGTTTTGCTTTCATCGCTCCGATTATAGAAGTTTCCAAATCGAGCGGGGTTGCCGGGGCAATGGTCGGAAGTTTTCTTGCCGGTCTCGTCTACGGACTGGTTGCCCTTTTAATCTCCATTTTCGGAACGAAGTGGCTCATGAACCTGCTTCCTCCGATTGTGGTCGGCCCGGTCATCATAGTCATCGGTCTTGGGTTGGCTTCAACGGCTGTGGAGATGGCTATGTACCTGCCGGGGCAGGAAGAAAACATCTACAGTGGAACGCACTTCATGGTCGCTCTTGTCACTCTGGCTATCACGATTATTGCATCCATCTATTTTAAAGGATTCTTTTCCCTGCTGCCCATCCTCTTCGGAATTGTCGGCGGTTATGCATTCGCTATGACCCAGGGAATTGTAGATACGAGTGGCATCCAGGAAGAATGGACGGCCATTACGACAGCCGGCTCGTTTACGGGCGCTATAGCAGCTCTCTTCCAGGCTCCTGATTTCGTTGTCCCATTCATCGACTTTTCACCGCTGGAAGTGATCAGCTGGGAAATCGCCTTTCTGATGGTTCCCTTTGCGCTTGTCACCATCACGGAACATACAGGCGATCAGATGGTCTTATCGAAAGTCGTAGGCAGAAACTTTTTGAAAAACCCAGGTCTTGATAAATCCATTCTTGGAGATGGAGTCGCCACATTCATCGCCTCCTGTCTGGGAGGACCGCCGAACACCACCTATGGAGAAAATATCGGAGTGCTCGCGATTACGAGAGTGTACAGTGTGTTCGTCATTGGCGGAGCAGCTGTGATCGCCATCGTCTTCGGTTTTATCGGCATGGTCACCGCGGTCATCAGCTCCATCCCGACAGCCGTCATGGGAGGGGTGTCCATCCTGCTCTTCGGAATCATCGCCTCCAGTGGCCTGCGGATGCTGATTGATAATCAGATCGACTTTGGTGAAAAGAGAAACCTGATCATCGCTTCTGTCATCCTTGTCATCGGTGTAGGCGGTGCTTTCGTCCAAGTGACGGAGGAAGTCCAAATCGCGGGAATGGCGCTTGCAGCCATCATCGGTGTCGGCCTTAACTTGATCCTTCCTGGTAAAGAAAAAGGACACGGAAATGGACAAATGTTTGAGGTGCCTGAAATCGAACAGAAAAACAACAAAGATCATGTAGCATAACCAACACTAGCTTCACGTTTTAACTGAGTCCCGAGAGGCTCGAAAAGGTGTACTAGGGATGGGCTCGTCTGTCATGCGACGAGTTCAGCACCCCCAGACACCTGGGGGTGCTTTTTTTCTCCTTAGTCCCCGTTACATTACTTAAAGGAACGGAGAGATGTACATGACCGCTATTCGATCCAAGAGGAATTTGCTTTCCATTAAACAGCTGAGCAATGAACAGATCTATCACCTGCTTCATTTAGCAGATCGACTGGAAGATCCCACAAACTTCCCCTCTTATACGGGACATTTTGCTGCCAATCTATTTTTAGAACCGAGCACACGTACAAAAACGAGCTTTCACATAGCCGAAAGGAAGTTGGATTTTGAAGTCGTTGAATTGGATGGCGTTGATTCCAGCTTAACGAAAGGGGAAAGCTTGTATGACACTCTAAAGACATTAGAGTCCATCGGCGTGGATCTAGCTGTCGTCCGGCAATCCGAAGTCGGAGGGCTCGCGACATGTACCGATGGATTAGATATGCCTCTGATCAATGCCGGAGATGGCTGTGGGGAGCATCCCACACAATCACTCCTGGACTTGTACACGATCCATGAACATTTTCATAGTTTCAGAGGCTTGCATATCTGCATTGCGGGAGATTTGAAACATAGCCGTGTGGCAAGGTCCAATGCCTATGCACTGAGACAGCTCGGGGCCCGGGTATCTTTTGTCAGTAAACCAGATTGGCAGGACCCTACCATGACAAAGGACTACATTACGATGGACGAAGCCGTTGAAACGTGTGATGTCCTGATGCTGCTGCGGATTCAACATGAGCGGCATACAAACCATGGTGTAATAGGGAGTTATCTAGAAGAATATGGGCTGACCGTCGAAAGGGAGGCGCAAATGATGAACCACAGCATCATCCTTCATCCAGCTCCTGTCAATCGCGGGGTGGAAATCGATGAGAGGCTTGTGGAATGTGAAAAATCAAAGATTTTCAGGCAAATGACGAATGGAGTGACCATGCGGATGGCCATCATCCACGCACTCATGAAAGGGGAGCTTTAAATGAAGAAGAAAATCATCAACGGTCAGGTGTTTACGGATCATAGCTTTGATCGATGCGAAATTCTGATCGAGGACGGTAAAATTGTTGAAATAGCTCCGGATGTCGGAGAAGCGGATGAGGTCATTGATGCGAAAGAAGGGTTTGTTCTGCCGGGGCTGGTCGATGTCCATATCCATTTGCGTGAACCTGGAGACGAACAAAAAGAAACGATCCTTACAGGAACAGAAGCTGCGGCTCGTGGAGGATTCACAACGGTGTGTGCCATGCCGAACACAAAGCCTGTACCTGATTCCGAAGAGAACATGGAAACATTATTGGAGAAGATCAAGCAGGATGCAACCGTTCGAGTGCTGCCTTATGCTTCCATCACGACTCGTCAACTTGGAAGAGAGCTTGTTGACATGCCGACGCTGTCAAAAATGGGTGCCTTCGCCTTTACCGATGATGGAGTTGGTGTTCAAACCGCGGGCATGATGTACGAAGCGATGAAGGAAGCGAGTCGTCTGAACAAAGCCATTGTTGCTCACTGCGAAGATAATTCACTCGTGTACAAAGGTGTCGCTCATGAGGGCGAGGTAAGCGAGAGACTCGGCCTCCCTGGCATAGCGAATGTTGCTGAATCCGTGCAAATCGCGAGAGACGTCCTTCTTGCCGAAGCGACCGGCTGCCATTATCACGTGTGTCACGTATCAACGAAGGAATCGGTGAGGGTCATCCGGGATGCGAAAAAGGCAGGGATTCATGTCACAGCAGAAGTGACTCCGCATCACTTGATTCTAAACGAAACAGACATTCCTGAAGACGATGCCTTTTTCAAAATGAACCCGCCGCTTCGATCAAAAGAAGATCAGCAAGCGCTCGTCGAAGGGTTGATGGACGGGACTATCGATTTTATTGCGACCGATCATGCTCCACATACGGAGGAGGATAAAAAACAAGGTTTTCTTTACTCGCCTTTTGGAATTACAGGATTGGAAACCGCTTTTCCGCTCTTGTTCACTCATTTTTTAGAAAAGCATGGAATTCAGCTGGAGCGTCTTGTGGAGTGGATGACGAGTAAGCCGGCTGAGATTTTTGGAATCCCATATGGAACATTGAAAAAAGGAGCACCAGCGGATGTAACCATTGTGGACGTAAACCATGAACGGATGATTGACCGTCACAGTTTTGTATCAAAAGGGAAGAACACGCCGTTCCATGGCTGGAGAGCGAAAGGTTGGCCGGAGCTTACGATGGTTGACGGAAAAATTGTATGGGAGGGAAAAACGCATGAAACAACTCGTGCTTGAAGATGGAACCGTATTTGTAGGAGAAGGATTCGGAAGTGAAAGGGAAACGATCGGTGAGGTCGTTTTCAACACAGGAATGAGCGGTTATCAGGAAGTGATTTCTGACCCTTCCTACTATGGACAGTTGATCACATTTACTTATCCACTCATCGGAAATTACGGGATCAATCGCGATGATTTTGAAACCGTCAACCCGGGAGTGTTCGGGGTCATAGTAAAAGAACACTGTGATTTTCCTTCCAATTTCCGTAACGAAGAAACGATTGATGAATTTCTGAAAGCTAAAAATATACCAGGCATCAGCGATATTGATACGAGAAAGCTGACAAAAATCATACGCCAGCACGGAACGATGAAGGCGATGATCACTTCATCCGATCGTCCGGTTTCTGAAGTACTTCACATACTGGAAGCAACTCCGCTGTTGAAAGATCAAGTAAAACAGGTATCGACGGTGAAGCCTTATGTTGTTCCAGGACGTGGCGAGCGGATCGTCCTTGTTGATTATGGTATGAAACACGGGATTTTACGGGAATTCACGAAGCGTGATTGTCATGTGACCGTCGTTCCTTACCATACTTCATCAGAAGAGATCCTAAGACTAAAACCGGATGGCGTCATGCTATCGAACGGTCCTGGAGATCCAAAAGATGTTCCGGAAGCGATCCAAACGATTAGGGAATTGATGTCTCAAGTACCTATATTCGGAATCTGTCTCGGTCATCAGTTGATTGCTCTTGCTTCTGGAGCAGATACTTCTAAGATGAAATTCGGCCACAGAGGAATCAATCAGCCTGTGAAAGATTTGGATACAGGAAGAACCTATATCACATCACAGAACCATGGCTATTCCGTCAACCTTCATTCACTGGAACAGACCGAGCTGCGCCTTTCTCAAGTTTCTTTGAATGACAACTCTGTGGAAGGATTGAAACACAAGAACCACCCTGTTTTCTCTGTGCAATACCATCCGGAGAGTTCACCAGGACCTGAAGATACGGCCCACTTATTCGATGAATTCTTGAAAATGATCGATCACCATCAGAAGACAACGAAGGAGGACTCCCAATGCCTAAGCGTACAGATCTAACTAAAATTCTCGTCATCGGATCCGGTCCAATTGTTATCGGCCAGGCCGCTGAATTCGATTATTCCGGAACCCAAGCCTGCCAATCTTTGAAAGAAGAAGGGTATGAAGTCATCCTTGCAAATTCGAATCCAGCAACGATCATGACTGACCATACCTTTGCCGATCAAGTCTACATGGAACCACTAACCCTTGAGTTCCTGCAGAAAATCATCCGAAAAGAAACCCCGGATGCGATTCTCCCGACGCTTGGGGGGCAGACAGGTCTGAATATGGCGGTAGAGTTGAGCGAATCTGGCATTCTTGAAGAATTTGATGTGGAACTGTTAGGGACGCCGCTCGATGCGATCCAACAAGCGGAAGACCGTGAGAAATTCCGGTCCTTGATGCATGAAATGAACCAGCCTGTACCTGAAAGTGAAATTGTCAGCACAGTAGAAGAGGCACTGGATTTTGCAGAGACCATCGGCTTTCCGGTTATCGTCCGTCCGGCTTACACGATGGGCGGAGCCGGTGGGGGCATGTGTGACGATGCCGCTCAGTTGAAAGAGATTGCTAGAAGCGGACTGGCGGCTTCTCCGGTCAGCCAGTGCTTGATAGAAAAAAACATTGCCGGCTTCAAAGAAGTGGAGTATGAAGTGATGCGCGATGGTGCGGACAACAAAATTGTCGTTTGTAACATGGAAAACTTCGACCCTGTCGGTATTCATACCGGTGATTCCATCGTTGTCGCTCCTTCTCAGACACTAAGTGACCGTGAGTATCAAATGCTTAGAAATGCGTCTTTGGAAATCATCCAGGCTCTCCGAATTGAAGGTGGATGTAATGTACAGCTTGCTCTCGATCCGAATAGTTTCCAATATTACATCATCGAAGTGAATCCACGCGTCAGTCGTTCTTCTGCCCTTGCATCCAAGGCGACCGGCTACCCGATTGCAAAATTAGCAGCCAAAATCGCTGTAGGAATGACGCTTGATGAAATCAAGAATCCAGTTACTGGTACGACCTATGCCTGCTTTGAACCAGCACTCGATTATGTCGTAACGAAAATCCCGCGCTGGCCGTTCGATAAATTTGCCAAAGGAAACCGTACACTCGGGACACAAATGAAAGCGACCGGTGAAGTGATGAGTATCGGGAGAAGCTTTGAAGAATCTCTTCTAAAAGGCATCCGTTCACTGGAAGGCGATACAGAAGAACTTTACCTCTCTTATGCGGAACATTTGAAAGATGAAGAGCTGACAAGAAGACTGAAAAAGGCGGATGATGAGCGGATATTTTTAATCGCAGAGGCATTAAGGAGAGGCTATTCCATTGAAAGCCTGCATGAAACGACAGGCGGGATTGACTTATTCTTCCTTTATAAACTACAGCGAATCATTCAGCTTGAAAAGAAAGTCGCACAAGGAGAATTGGATGCTTCTTTACTACAAAAGGTGAAGAGAATAGGATTTTCTGATCAGCAAATCGCACGTTTAACAGAACGTAAGGTTACAGAAGTGAGGGAATGGAGAAGAAGTCACGGGATCCGCCCGGTGTACAAAATGGTCGATACATGTGCCGGAGAGTTTGAGTCGGAAACACCTTATTTTTACAGTAGTTATGAGGATGAAAATGAAGCCATCCCGAGCGAAAATAAAAAGGTGCTCGTCATTGGTTCAGGCCCGATCCGGATTGGGCAGGGGGTCGAATTCGACTATGCGACCGTCCATTCTGTCCTGGCTCTCAAAGAAATGGGCTTTGAAGCGATTATTATGAACAACAACCCGGAAACGGTCTCCACAGACTTCAGTGTTTCTGACAAACTTTATTTTGAACCGTTATCATTGGAAGATGTAATGAATGTCATCGATCTCGAACAGCCTGAAGGAGTCATCGTCCAGTTCGGTGGGCAGACGGCCATCAACCTCGTAGACGGATTGACCAGAGAAGGCGTCAAAATATTAGGTACAACAATGGAGTCGATCGATAAAACAGAAGACAGAGATTTGTTCGAACAACTGCTTAACGATCTGAACATCCCTAAACCAGGAGGAGAAAGTGTCACAAGCGCAGAGGAAGCATTCCTTGCGGCTGAAAAGATCGGCTTTCCACTTGTCGTCAGACCTTCCTATGTTCTTGGCGGACGTGCGATGGCGATTGTCTATTCAAATGAGGAACTATCTTCTTACTTGGAAACGAATGCTGCCGCGCACAATGACCACCCCATTTTGATCGACAAGTATATGACAGGAATGGAAATTGAAGTGGATGCGATCTCGGACGGTGTAGATGTTTTCATTCCAGGAATTATGGAGCATATTGAACGCGCAGGAGTCCATTCAGGAGATTCCATGGCGGTTTATCCGACCCAGCGACTTACGAAGGAACTCGAACAACAGTGTATCGACGCGACAACGAAGATTGCCAGAGAGCTGAATATGAAAGGACTCATCAACATCCAGTTCGTCGTTTACAAAGGGACAGCCTACGTCCTTGAAGTGAATCCTAGAGCAAGCCGGACCGTTCCTTTCTTGAGTAAAATCACAGGTGTTCCAATGGCACGACTTGCGACGAAGGTTCTATTAGGAAAAACGTTGGCAGATGAAGGGTACACATCCGGAGTAGCTGCCAAGCCGAATGGTGTCTATGTCAAAGTGCCTGTGTTCTCCTTTGAAAAACTGAGAAGTGTTGATACGACGCTCGGGCCTGAGATGAAGTCAACCGGCGAAGTCATCGGGTATGATCAAACATTGGAAAAAGCCCTTTATAAGGGAATGACATCCGCAGGCTTGAAAATACCGACTCAAGGATCTGTTCTGCTGACCGTTGCAGACAAAGACAAATCAGAGATGTTGGACATTGCGAAGACATTCTTTGAGCTGGGCTTCCGATTGTTCGCTACAGAAGGTACAGCTTCCGTAATAGAAGAAGCGAAGATTCCGGTCGAAGCTGTAGGAAAAGTAGGATCCGATCAGCGCGACGTCATTGATCTGATTCAGCAAGGAGAAGTACAATTCGTCGTCAATACCCTCAATAAAGGTATGCGTGCAAGATCGGACGGATTCAGAATCCGTAGAGAAGCCGTCGAACATGGCCTCGCCTGCTTAACCAGTCTGGACACGGCAAAAACCATTGTTGATGTCATCAATGCTATGTCCTTCTCGGCACGTGCGATCACACCGATGGAAGGGGTGACAGGATGAAAAACGAAAGGATGACTATTCTTAAGCATGAAAAGCTTGCGAGAGATACGCACCTTCTCATGCTGGAGGGGGATTTGGTCAAGGACATCGAAGATCCCGGTCAATTCGTCCACGTCAAAATTGATGGTTTCTACCTGCGTCGCCCGATATCCATTGCGGATTATAATCCGGTAAATGATACAATGACTCTCATTTATAAAGTCATGGGAGACGGGACGAAAGCTTTAACACGTTGTCCGGTTGGTGAGCGTTTAGATGTTCTAGGTCCTGGAGGTCAAGGCTTTCCGGCAGCAAGAATCCATTGCGATCACGCCTTAATTATTGGTGGAGGGATCGGAGTGCCACCGCTTTACAGTGCGGCGAATAAACTGAAAGAAAACGGAGTGTCCGTTACGAGTATTCTCGGTTTCAGATTAAAGGAGGATGCCTTTTTACTGGATGAATTCAAGGCCCTTGGAGAAGTCCACGTGACGACAGAAGATGGATCACTAGGGAGGAGCGGCCGTGTGACGGACGCTCTCCCTGATGTGAAAGATAATTACCAGCACTACTTATCCTGTGGTCCGACGGTGATGCTGAAAGCAGTGGCTGATCATCTTTCTGACAAAGAAGGATACTTGTCCATGGAAGAGCGGATGGGGTGTGGCATCGGAGCCTGCTTTGCCTGTGTCGTAGAATCTAATGATGAAAAAGGATACAAGCGCATCTGCTGTGATGGACCTGTATTCAAGGCCGGGGAGGTCGTCTTAACATGAATTTAACTGTCAATCTACCAGGTTTACGTTTGAAAAATCCCATTATGCCGGCTTCTGGGTGTTTTGCATTCGGGAAGGAATTCGCCCAATTTTATGATTTATCCAACCTTGGAGCTGTCATTATGAAAGCAGCTACGAAGGAACGCCGCTTTGGAAATGGCACACCAAGAGTTGCTGAAACCGCAAGCGGCATGTTGAATGCGATCGGACTGCAAAATCCTGGTGTGGAAAGCATCATCTCAGACGAAATCCCATTTTTGAAAAACCATCACCTTCCGATTATTGCAAATGTTGCCGGCAGTACAGTAGGGGAGTATGTGGAGGTCGCTGAAAAAATCTCCCCTCACGTGGATGCCATCGAACTGAACATTTCTTGTCCGAATGTCAAAGAGGGAGGGGTGCAGTTCGGCACCGACCCGGCCTTAGCGAAAGAAGTGACCCGTCATGTCGTTGAAGTTAGCCATGTACCTGTATATGTGAAACTCTCCCCGAACGTGACTGACATCGTCGGTATGGCTCTTGCAGCAGAGGAAGCAGGTGCATCTGGTCTTTCAATGATCAATACCTTAACAGGAATGAGGATTGATCCTAAGACGCGCAAACCTGTCATTGCAAATGGAACAGGAGGTCTCTCCGGAGCAGCGATCAAACCGATCAGCATCCGGATGATCCATCAGGTCTATCAAGCAGTAACCATCCCAATTATAGGCATGGGCGGGATTGAATCAGCTGAAGATGTGTTGGAATACTTACTTGCCGGTGCAAGTGCAGTAGCGATTGGAAGTGCGAACTTCAAAAATCCGTTCATATGCAAAGAGATCATTGAAGAACTGCCGGCTGTTCTCGCACGTTACGGTTTTTCAAGCGTAAAGCAAGCGATTGGAGGTGCCCACGATGAAAAAGTTGAAACCCCTGTACTTCGCTCTTGACTTCCAAACAGGAAACGAGGCCTTGGATTTCTTGGAGCGTAACCATCTTACGGGTATTCCGGTGAAAGTGGGCATGGAGCTTTTTTATAAAGAAGGCCCAACCGTCATCCATCAATTAAAGGAAAAAGGGCACGAAATTTTTCTCGATTTGAAACTGCATGATATTCCAGAAACAGTCCGCCGTGCGATGAGAAATCTTGCAAGTCTGGAAGTTGATGTCGTAAACGTCCATGCTCAAGGTGGGGAAGACATGATGAAAGCCGCAAAGATTGGCTTAAAAGAAGGAGCGCAAGGTCAGGTGCCCGTCTTGTTAGCTGTCACGGTCCTTACCTCTTCAGACCAGCAAATGCTGAAAGATCAGCTGCTGATCGACCATCCTTTAGCTGAAGTAGTCAAGCATTATGGTATGCGGGCAGAGAAATGTGGCGTGGATGGTGTCGTGTGCTCAGTAGAAGAGGCCGGGATCATAAAGAAAAATACTGGGCTTGCCGCTTTAACACCAGGAATCCGTCTCGATGGTGGAGAACAGCATGACCAGAAACGTGTGGCTACACCCGAGAAGGCCCGGGTAACCGGGAGTGATGCGATGGTTGTAGGCAGAGCTATCCGAGACGCAGAAAACCCTTTGGAAATGTACAAAAAAATAAAGGAGGCCTTTCAACATGAGTCGATCAACCATCATAGATGACCTGCTTCACATAGGAGCGGTGAAAATTGAAACCGATCACTTCTTCACATGGACATCCGGACTAAAGTCTCCGATTTATTGTGATAACCGCTTAACGATGTCCTATCCTAAAGTAAGAAAAAACATTGCGGAAGCATTCGCGGAAAAAATTGAGGCTCTCGGTCCCATCGATGTTATCGCAGGTTGCGCGACAGCGGGTATTCCCCATGCAGCCTGGGTGGCGGATCTTCTGAACTTACCTATGGTTTATGTCCGGTCGTCGGCCAAAAAGCACGGAAAAGGAAATCAGATTGAAGGTCACATTGAAAAAGGGCAGAAGGCGATCGTCATCGAGGATTTAATTTCAACAGGAAAATCCTCAATAGAAGCTGCAGAAGCCCTCGAGAACGAAGGTGTTGAAGTGGTCGAAGTACTGTCGATCTTCACTTATAACCTTCAAACGGCTCAAGAGGCGTTCGCAGGTAAAAGCTACTCATATCAATCCCTGACAAGTTATGAAGAGCTTCTTCAGCAGTTACTTACTGAAAATAAAATCGAAAAAGAGCAGGAACAACTGTTGATGACGTGGAGACAGGATCCTTATGTTTTTACGAACTCTTAACGTATAGAGGAGTTGCTATTTCTTCAGTCTCCTAGTACGATGAAATCATCAAAACATATTGGTGATGAAAATGAAATCTAAAAAACATTCTTTCTTCATACTCATGAATGCCTCGCTCGGCTTATTGACCTGTTTTGTCTATTTGTACACGTGGGTGGCATTCGCATTTATGGAGTCCATGTGGTCTTTAGAACCTTTATTGAGCTTATTCGCTTCCCTCACTTTATTCATTTTGTGGAATGTTTACATGTTGAAGCGTGAAAGTAGAAGGTACTGGGCACAGGCGATCTTTTCTTATTTAGCATCAATAGCAGTATTCGCATATTTCCTAACCTAAAACCACGATCAATCGTGGTTTTTTTTATCCAATGGCATAATGTCTATGCATATTCTATTCAAGGAAAGCTCCCTTTTCTGGAAGACTCAGTTTCGAGACGTTTGTGAGGTGGGGCGGGGCTGCGGGGGATGACTCGCTTTCCGCAGGAGCGAGGTGAGCCTCCTCGGACTGCGTCCTGTGCGGCTAGCGAGACTTCCCTCGCTTCTGTACGATAAGTCAACATCGAATCATTCCGTTCTTCGTGTTTCCTTTATCTCCGCCAGCTCAGTCCAGTCCATACGCCGCTGATCAAGGCGCCTGCACACTTAAGTTAGGAGTCTCGCCATCCCCCTCCGCCCCTTTGCCATATAAGTATCTCGAAACCACCTCCCGAATGATCAGCTATTCCGTTTGATGGGGGTATCAGTAAACAACTCCCATGCCGAGGCACTCGAACCCTGAAATTTTGATACAGAGAGTTTTATGCTTACAACAATTGGGGGAGCGGGAGATCTCCCCAATTGGTAAAGGGGTTCGTTATCCTCTTCATCGGATGGGGTGGTTGGGAAGCTAGGAGACTCCCGTGGGAGAGAGGAGATCGGCGAGATCCCGCAGGGCGTAGCCCGAGGAAGCTCGCCACTCCCCCACAGGAAAGCGAGTGGCTTCCCAACTACCCCTGACGCTCAACCAGGAAACGAACCCCAAGACACCTCGAAACTGAGTCTTCCACAATCCTGCCATTATCTTAAAAAGTTTATATGATGTAAAGATAGTAGGATAAACGATTAAGGAAGGCTGCTTTATCTTTGACAGATGGGGGAGTGCACTCTATAATTTATCTTTATCTATCCTGTCGTTACTCTTACGAATAAAGGAATAGGGATGTGCGGACTTATAGAAAAGTGATACCTATTTGATAAATGGGATTAACGCAATACATAAAAAAACAGAAGAGAGGAGGAATTGTTCCATGTATGAAATAGGAAGACAATCGTATTGGTTCAAGAGAATGCTGGCTTCAGATCCAGGAAATAAGCGGTTGCAGCAGGCAGGGAAAGCAACACTCAGTGTGATCTCGGCTGTTTTCACTACTTTACTGGTCTTGAACCTGCTCGGGCACGATCCGCTTCTTCCCGCAATCATTTCTGGTGTATGTGGGCTGCTGGGGATCATGGCGGTAATGGATGATACGAAAAAAGAAAAGCAGGGCACGACACTTTTGCTTCCCTTTTCAGCGATCACTGGAGTGACGCTTGGGTCTTTAATGTCCTGGAGTGCCGTCCTCGTGTCCATGTTGATGATCTTGATCATTTTTTGCAGCTTTTATTTTTCTAAATTCGGTAGTCGATATTTTTCTTTAGGTATGATCGGATTTATTACCGTCTACTTTTCTTCCTTTTTAAAACTTCCTCCCGAACAATTCCCTTGGTTTTACGGTGCAATCTGTATCGGCATCACCTACGCATTTTTATATAATTTCATCATTTTTAGAGATACGGCTCAACAGCTTAAGCGTAGTCTTCAATCTTTTCACAGGCAGGCGAATCTGACCTTTGAATTGTTAGCAGATGTCGTTAAAGATCCAGAAAGGAATCAGATTCGTTCAAAAAAACTGACGGAGAATGTAAAAAAGTTGAGGGACTATGCCAATCATGTGTCCACGGACTTGAATGCACAGAATATTAGAGAAGTCTGGCCGGGAGTCCGTACGGAACAATTACGATTATATGTGTTTGATACGGCTATGTTTGTCATGACGCTTTCGGATAGCTTGGAAAAATTGAAAGAAAGTGGAGCACTGGAGACAGAAGAACTCCGTTCCATTCTCTTCCATCTCATTCAGACGTTGCAAAAGGCAGAAGTACTAAAAATGGAAAAGGAAGAGAAGCATCTTTCTGAAGCCGAACGAGTAGTCCTCGCTTTGAGAAAGATGATTGACCAAAGGTTTGGTGAACATGAAACAAGGCCGGAAGGGTGGCTGTATCTGCTCCGTCGTATCGAGGCGATTGCTACGCATGTGACGGAAGGAGCCCTCGCCATTAGATACAGTGGGGGAGGCTATCCAGATGATCAATCCTACGTAGAAGAAGAAGTACCAGAAGAAGAAGATAAAGAGCAGGGGATGGAGCCTTCAACAAAAAAAGCGATCCAATCGGTGATTGCCGGAACAATCGCTGTGATTGTGGGCCATTTGATTTCTCCTATCCAACCCTATTGGGTATTGTTAACGACATTTATCGTCCAATTAGGAACACCGACCGTTGGGCGCACCTATTTGAAAGGGTTGGAAAGATCGATCGGGACCGTAGCAGGGGCCATTATAGGTTTCATTTTGGCAAAATCTGTATCAGGACAATCGGAACTCGAAGTAGGTCTCATTTTTGCGGTCATCTTTTTTGCTTTCTATATGCTTCCCGTTTCCTACACCGTGATGAGTATGTTTATCACGATGCTCATCGCCTTCATGTACGACCTCATTTTGGGCGGAATCAGTTATTCTTTGCTGGTTGCAAGGGTGGTCGACACGATTGCTGGAGCTGGGATTGCACTAGCGGCGGCTGCCTTCATTTTCCCTACACGGACGCTTGATAAAATGAAGGAGCAGCTGGTGGAGTACTTAGAGAGTCTCGAGGAATATATCTTGTCTTACATTCGAAACTTCCGCCGTTCAGAAAGCATGAAGGGGCTGGCGGATCTCGCTTTTCAAATGGATGAGAAGATTCAGCTGCTTGAGGAGGATGCAAAACCTGCACTACAAAGACCTGGAGCTAATAAATACTCAGGTATCCCCCGGCTGCTCATGTCGTTTACGGCTATTAATTATTATGCGAAACAGTTAGTGGCTTCTACCTACCAAAAGGATTTTCATCACTCGAAGGAAATTACACATGCACTCAAACGTACGGAGAAGGTGTACAAGCACAACATACGTACAATCATGGCGGTCATGACCGGCGAAGTGATGAGTGGACAATTATTTAGGCTTCAACATGAGCGGGAAATGATTGAACGGTTTGCACCAGGACATAAGGAAGAGCAGGGAGATATTGTTCACCACTTGTTTTATATTTGGAAAATCAATCAAGCTTTGCTTGCTGTTGGAGAAAGAATGGGGCTTGAAACAGTAGAACGGATGGAAGATTAAAAGCAGCACGTGTGAAAGTACACACGTGCTGCTTTTTATTTATCTGTTACGATCGTAAGGACCTTCTCCAGCTTTGGAGATCGTCATTCGTTCTTCTCCAGAAGCTGGTTGAACAGCATCTCTGCTCTTTTTCGGATTGCGTTTGGATTTTGAATTTTTCGGCATAACAGCAACCTCCTTAATCGTATTCAGTTGCCTTTATATTATTTGTTATCCGGGCCTGTCGTATGTGAAAATCCCTGTGCCATTTATAGGCACAGGGATCATGGGTCAGTCTTTTTTCTTTAACTTTTTAATGAAAGTTGAATCAGGTGTCACAAACAACGTCTGTTGCTGGTCATAGGTGACAAACCCAGGTTTCGCTCCTGACGGTTTCTTCACATGGCGGATACGCGTGTAGTCTACTGGAACGGAGGACGACTTGCTGGATTTACTGAAATTCGCAGCAAGCTGGGCGGCTTCAAACAACGTATCTTCGCTCGGGTCTTCGTCTCGTATGACGACATGGGAGCCGGGAATATCTTTGGCATGAAGCCAAACATCCATTTTGTTTGCCATTCGGTTGGTTAAATATTCGTTTTGCTTGTTGTTTCGACCTACATAGATCAAGGTCCCGTCCGTCGACTCAAAACTTTCCGGTTTCGGTTTCTGGGGTTTGTTCTTACGGTTCCCTTTTGCAGACGTTTTTTTCTTTAAGTACCCTTGTTCACGCAGTTCTTCCCGAATTTCTTCGATGTCTTCTTCTCTAGCCGATTCTACTTGTTGAAGAAGACGATCGAAATAAAGGATTTCATCTTCTGCTTTTTGAATTTCCTTTTGCACGACTTCCTTGGATTTCTTCAGTTTCGTGTACGTTTGAAAATAGCTTTGTGCATTTTCACTCGGCGTTTTATTAGGATTGAGTTCGATCGTCATTTCTGATTGGTCGGGATCGTAGTAGTCAACGACCGTCACCGATTCGTCTCCTGTTTTGACCATGTGCATATGAGCAGTCAACAGTTCACCGAGTTTCTGGTATTCTTCGGCTGACTCCGATTTTTTCAGCGTCGTTTCGTGTTTTTTAATTTTTCGTTTGTTTTTATCCCGTTCATTTTTCAAGAAACGGTGTAAATCCCCTGCCTGCTGCTTAACACGGTCACGTTCTGCTTTCCCTGAATAATAATCATCCAGCATCGCACTGACGCTCTCGAAATTTTCCACACCATCTGAAAAGGCATGTAATGGAATGACATAGAACTGCTCTTTTTCTGCTCGATGGATTTGTGGCTCATACGTGTGATTGAGGATAATCTCTCGTATCTCCCGGTAGGCTTCTTTAACGGCTTGTGACCCACCGAGTCCAGCGCGATGCACAATTTCCTTCGTCACCATAGGTGAAAAACCCATCACCACATTCAGTATTTGTTTATCCATTTTGCCTGCGTTGAAGTCCAATTTCCTGATGAAATCTTCTGGTTCAAGGTCAACTGGGTTGATCTTTCCTTGTTCTGGTGGAAGTTTATAAGGCTGTCCAGGCATAATCGTTCGGTGCCGGTTTTGGGAAGGGGGTAAGTGTTTGATGCTGTCGAGCATATGTCCTTCTTCTTCATCCACAAGCAGGATGTTGGAGTGTTTCCCCATCACTTCAATAATGAGCGTTTTCATTGTTTCATCCCCGACTTCGTTGCGGGTGCGGATATGGAACTTCACAATCCTTTCCATGTCCACCTGTTCAATACGTTCAATAAAACCACCGACCAAATGCTTCCGGAGAAGCATGCAAAGCATAGGTGGTTCTTTAGGGTTATGATATTGATCATCCGTCAAATGGAAACGAGCATAGCTCGGGTGTGCGGACAACAATAGCGTATGTTTTTTTCGATTGGAACGGACCGTAAATACGAGCTCCGTTTCAGTTGGCTGATAAATTTTCACAATACGCCCGGACTGGATCGTTTCATTCAATTCGTTCGTGATCGCCCGGGTTACAATTCCGTCAAAAGACATCGTCTTCACCTCTCTACTGTTAGAAGTATAGCATGAGTAAAGCTCGTTATTCTAAAATTTTTCATCACGTAAAGCCAAACATTCGCAACACCAACCATTCATTTGCTAAAATAGGTGTTGAATTCATTTTACATATTAGGTGATGATCGTATTGTTAAAAAGTATGACAGGGTATGGAAAGAGTACGGTGGAAACCGGTGAATCAAGGATTCATGTAGAAATCCGATCGGTGAATCACCGCTTTTTGGATATAACAACCAAGATGCCTCACGCCTTGCTGTTTTTGGAAGAGCGGCTGAAACAAGTGGTCAAAGGCCGGTTGGCAAGAGGGCGTATCGATATCTTTATAACACTTGAAGCAGAAGAATTAGTTGAAAAGAAAATCGATGTCAATTGGGGAATAGTCAATCAATATATTACCCATTTGAAGGATATCCAGCACCGCCATGATTTGACGGGGGATATTTCTATTGATATGGTATCCAAGTTAGACAACGTTTTTTCGGAAAAAGAAACGGAAAACGATACGGATGAGTTGAAGGTGGCTTTATTAGATGCCATGGATAACGCTGCCAGAGAGCTTGTAGAGATGCGGGCGAAAGAAGGTCAGGAGCTGTATGAAGATCTTGAAAAACGCATCGCTAAAGTCCGGTCATGGCTGAATAGCCTGGACGAGAGGCGGCCGAGGGTGATCGAGGAGTATAAAGAGAGGATTCGGACCCGCGTAGAAGAATACACCAAAGAACAAATCAGGCCCGATGAAACAAAAATCCTCCAGGAAGTCGCTTTGCTTGCAGAAAAAGGGGACGTCACCGAAGAGTTGACTAGACTACAGTCCCATTTCGTCCAATTTGAGGACACCCTTTCGATGGATGAGCCTGTTGGAAGAAGACTCGATTTTATTGTCCAGGAAATGCACCGGGAAGTGAATACGATCGGATCGAAATCCAATGACGGCAAAATGACGGAAATGGTTGTGAATTTGAAAAGCGAGATTGAAAAGTTGAAAGAACAAGTACAAAATGTCGAATAACAATTGTGTTTATGCCTAGTTTTTTCATATAATAGAGGTAGTCATGAAAGTGCTTGGTCAGAAGAAGGAGGAGTCAGCTTTGAGCTTGAAATTAATTAATATCGGTTTTGGAAACGTCGTATCTGCGAATCGTATTATTTCTATTGTTTCGCCTGAATCCGCTCCGATCAAACGTATCATCACGGTCGCTCGTGACAATAATAAATTAGTAGATGCTACATATGGCCGCCGTACGCGTGCGGTCATCATTACAGATAGTGATCATGTCGTCCTTTCAGCCGTCCAGCCGGAAACCGTCGGGCAGCGTGTCATCAGTAACGACGAGATCTCAGATGAAAACTAGGAGGACTATTTGCAGTGATTGATCAGAAAGGTATTTTATTCATCCTTTCCGGCCCATCAGGTGTCGGGAAAGGTACGGTACGTAAGGCATTATTCGAACAATCCACAGATTTGCGCTATTCCATTTCCATGACGACTCGTGATCCACGGGAAGGCGAAGTGGACGGCGTCGATTACTTCTTCAAATCTAGAGATGAGTTTGAGAAATTAATCAGTGAAGGCCAATTGATTGAACATGCAGAATATGTGGGAAACTATTATGGAACCCCCCGTCAATACGTGGAGCAGACTTTGAACGAAGGCAAAGATGTCTTTTTGGAAATTGAAGTTCAGGGAGCGCTCAAAGTAAGGGAAAACTTCCCTGAAGGCGTGTTCGTCTTTTTAATTCCACCTTCTTTGGAAGAATTGAAAGACAGGATTGTCAATCGTGGCACAGAAACGGAAGATAAAGTGAAAAACCGCCTGAAAGCAGCAAAAGAAGAAATTGATATGATGGATGCGTATGATTATGTCGTCGTGAACGATCAGATTGACAATGCTGTCACGAAAGTAAAATCAATCGTTGCCAGTGAACATTGCAAACGTGAACGTGTCGCCCATCAATATAAAAAAGCATTGGAGGATGAATAATCATGATGTTAGAACCGTCCATTGATTCCCTACAGAAACAGATCAAATCCAAATATACGCTTGTTACGCTATCTGCAAGACGTGCGCGTGAATTGAAACAAGGAAGTGCGCCGATGATCGATAATCCGACATCCCACCAGCAAGTTGGTGTGGCGCTTGAAGAAATCCGCGATGGCAAATTGAACTATATTGAAGCGGATGAAATCCAGGAACGAACAGAAACCACATAAGAACATCGAAACGACGTAGGAAAAGCCGCGCTTCTTCATTGAATCAGCGCGGCTTTTCCTACGTGTTTTAGTGACAACATTTTTCAAGTAAAGGGGTCTCTCAGATGTTGAATGGAAAAAAGATCGTCTTAGGAGTATCAGGCGGAATCGCCGCCTACAAAGCAGCCGCTTTAACAAGCAAACTTGTACAGGCAGGGGCGGTTGTTAAAGTAATCATGACAAACAGCGCTCAAAAATTTGTCGCTCCGACTACTTTTCAAGCATTATCCAGACAGCCTGTTTATACCGATACCTTCGATGAACAAGATTCTTCTCAAATCCAGCATATTGATGTCGCTGACTGGGCGGACCTCTTTTTAATCGCTCCCGCGACTGCAAATGTGATTGGAAAACTTGCGAACGGTCTGGCCGATGACATGCTCTCGACAACCTTACTTGCGACCGAGGCACCTGTTTATATTGCTCCTGCAATGAATGTCCATATGTACAGTCATCCGGCTGTGATGAAGAATTTGAAACAGCTTGATGAGTGGGGCTTTCGCTTCATAGAGCCCGGCGAAGGTTATCTTGCCTGTGGTTATGTAGGAAAAGGACGTTTAGAGGAGCCTGAAACGATCGTCGGTGTGCTTGAGAAAGAGTATCAACGTTCGCAACCTCTCAAAGGTAAAAAAGTACTGGTAACAGCCGGTCCTACACGCGAGCAGATCGACCCGGTGCGTTTCTTCACCAATCCATCGACAGGCAAAATGGGATATGCTTTAGCAAAAAAAGCCAAGCAGCTTGGTGCTGAAGTGACGCTCGTTTCTGGACAAGTGGCTCTAGATCCTCCCGTGGGGGTAAATGTCATCCAAATTACGACCGCAAAGGAAATGTATGAGGAAGTTCTGAAAGCTTACCCTGATCAGGACCTTGTCATCAAATCGGCGGCTGTAGCTGATTACCGTCCGAGAGTAACGTACGATCAAAAGATGAAGAAAAAGCCAGGGGATTATGTGGTCGAGATGGAACGGACGAAAGATATATTAATGGAACTCGGAGAACGAAAAGAACACCAGTACTTAGTTGGATTTGCTGCAGAAACGACAGATGTGGAGCAGTATGGCAGACAGAAGCTGGAGAAAAAGAACCTCGATGCTATTGTCATCAATAACGTTTCTGAAGAGGGGGCAGGGTTTGGCACAGATACCAATGCCTCCCTGTTTATTACCAAAAAAGGAGAAGAAGTGGCATACCCTTTGATGAGCAAAGAGGACCTCGCTGAGAATATTCTCCTCATGGCTAGTGGTGAGATGGAGAGTGAAAACCTTTGATTGCGAACGTCATTGTCGATGTACCCTCACAAAATACAAACCGCCCCTTCGACTATGAAATACCAGAAAAGTTCGAAGGAATAGTACAGCCAGGCGTACGGGTCATCGTCCCATTCGGACCACGTAAGATCTTAGGGTATGTCATCTCTCTGTCAGAAACGAGTTCATTTTCCTCTGTAAAAAAAATTACGGATGTACTTGACGTTATCCCAACGTTGACCGAAGAACTCCTTCATCTTGGGAAATGGTTATCTAAAAATACGTTAAGCTACTATATATCCTGTCTACAGGTTATGCTCCCTCAAGTCATGAAAGCCAAGTATCGAAAAGAGCTATGGAAGCTCACCGAAGAGCCGCTCGATTCTGAACTGGAGGCATTTTTTGATGGGCGTGCAGTTGTAGATTTTGAGGAGTTTGAACAATCGGGCATCGGCTACCACACTCTCCGTAAACACATGAATGATGGGGAAGTTGATGTTCATTATGAAGTGAAAAGTCGGGAAACGAAAAAAACAATGACAATGGTAGAGGCACATCTGAATCCGATGGAGCTTGAGGAAAAGCTGGAAGATCTTTCACCGCAAGCTAAAAAACAACGCACGATTGTCGAGTTTTTCCTGGGATATCCAGAAGCCTTACAGAAGAAGAAGCTTTTGGAGCTATTATCAACAACTCCTGCCTCTTTGAAGCCGCTGATCGAACAAGGAGTGATTCGTGAATTCAAGCAGGAAGTTTTCAGGGATCCTTATGGTGATCGCGATTTTGATCGAACGGAACCTTTCCCTCTGACATCAGAACAGGAGAGAGCCATACAGCCGATTCTTAAAACCATCGAAGAAAAAAAACATGATGTTTTTCTTCTTCATGGAGTGACCGGAAGCGGGAAAACCGAAGTGTATTTGCAGTCCATACAGGAAGTGATTGATAAAGGTGAGGAAGCCATCATGCTTGTACCGGAAATTGCTTTGACTCCGCAAATGGTTGAACGCTTTAAAGGGAGATTCGGCTCAAAGGTCGCCGTCCTTCACAGTGCTTTGTCGGCGGGGGAAAAATACGATGAATGGCGGAAGATTCAGCGCAAGGAAGTCCAGGTCGTGGTCGGAGCAAGGTCTGCCATCTTCGCTCCGTTTACAAACATCGGCTTAATCATCATTGATGAAGAACATGAAACGAGTTATAAGCAGGAAGATCGAACACGTTATCATGCGAGAGATGTCGCCATTGAAAGGGGAAAGACCCATCAATGTCCGGTCGTTTTAGGCAGTGCTACACCAGCTCTCGAAAGTTACGCCAGAGCTGTGAAAGGCAATTATCAGCTGTTGACGATGAAGAAGCGTATGAATGAGGCGGTCATGCCCACGGTGGATCTCGTTGATATGAGAGAGGAACTTCATAGTGGAAACCGCTCGATGTTTTCCATCTCGTTGAAGGAAAAGATCGAAGAAAGGCTTTCCCGAGGGGAGCAGGTCGTTCTTTTTCTCAATAGACGTGGCTATTCGACCTTCGTTATGTGCAGGGACTGCGGTCACGTCAGTGAGTGCCCGCACTGTGACATTGCACTTACGTATCATAAAAGGCAGAATCGTCTGAAATGCCACTATTGTTCCCATGAAGAACCTATGCCGTCGGAGTGTCCGGAATGTGAGAGCAAAACCATCCGCTATTTCGGTACAGGGACACAAAAAGTGGAAGAGGCACTTCAGGAGTTGATCCCGGAAGCACGTGTGATTCGCATGGACGTTGATACAACGAGAAGAAAAGGTGCCCACGAACGCCTGCTTAAAAAGTTCGGAGAAGGACAAGCGGATATCCTGCTCGGCACGCAGATGATCGCTAAAGGTCTGGACTTCGGAAACGTGACCCTTGTGGGGGTTCTTGCCGCCGATGCCCTCCTTAACCTGCCTGATTTCCGTGCATCAGAAAAAACGTTCCAATTGATCACCCAGGTAAGCGGAAGGGCAGGCAGACATGAGAAGCCCGGAGAAGTCGTCGTCCAAACCTATACACCGGAACATTACAGTATTGAGCTAGCCAGCCAATATGATTACGAACAATTCTTCAATGAAGAGATGAAATTGAGGAAAGCTTTCCGCTATCCTCCATATTTTTTCTTGACACTTTTTACAATTTCACACCCCAACCAACTGAAAGTGCAGGAAGTGACACAGAAAATCACCATGTTCATGCAGCAGAAGCTTTCCGACCAATCGTATGTCCTCGGGCCTACTCCTTCTGCGCTCACCAGGATCAATAATAGATATCGCTATCAATGCATGATAAAATACAAGAAGGAACCTGAGCAGCGAAAGTTCGTTGAACGGATATTGCACTATTACGAAGATGAAATGAAACAAGAAAATGGTTTGCAGATCACGGTGGATTTCCAACCGTATCAGCTGATGTAAGCAAGAAGGGAGCAACAAAGTCATGACACGAATCGCATTTATGGGGACACCGGATTTCGCCGTACCTGTCCTTGACCGCATCATTGAAGAGGGGTATGAGGTTGTCCTCGTTATTACACAACCGGACCGACCGAAAGGGAGAAAGAAAACGATGACCCCTCCTCCGGTCAAAGTAGCGGCGGAGAAACACGGGATCCCAGTATTTCAACCAGAAAAAATCAAAGAAGAATATCAAGAAGTTCTTGCTTACGATCCCGACTTGATCGTAACCGCTGCCTTCGGACAAATTTTACCAGAAGCTTTACTCAAAGAGCCGAAACATGGCTGTATTAATGTCCATGCATCCTTACTTCCTGAATTCCGAGGCGGTGCACCTATCCATTACAGCATTCTTGAAGGAAAGAAAGAGACAGGAGTCACCATCATGTATATGGTCAAACGTCTCGATGCAGGAGATATGCTTTCTAAAGTGACGGTGCCGATCGAAGACGATGATCATGTAGGAACGCTTCATGATAAACTCTCTGTTGCCGGAGCGGACTTACTGGCAGACACGATGCCGAAGTTATTGAGCGGCGATATCACGCCGGAAGAGCAGGATGAATCCAAAGTCACTTTCGCTTCCAATATTAAAAGGGAACAGGAGCTTATCGATTGGGGCAAGGATCAGCAAACGGTCTATAATCATGTACGTGGACTTCATCCATGGCCCGTCGCTTACACGTATTGGAACGGCAAGCCTATGAAAGTCTGGTGGATTGAAAAAGTGGAAGATACCTTTGAGGAAGCCCCTGGGACAGTTGTAAGAATCGATGAAGACGGTTTTCTTGTCACAACAGGAGGAAACAAAGCCGTAAAGGTCGTTTCCCTTCAACCTTCTGGAAAGAAAAAGATGGATGGGCAGGCGTTTATTAATGGAGCTGGTCAGTCCTTACAGGTCGGCGAACGTCTGGGTGAGACGAATGACTAAGTATGCATTAAGAGAGTCTGCCCTTGATCTTCTTACCAGAATTGGAGAACAGGGCGGATTCAGTCACGTTTTATTAGACCGGGAAATTTCTAAGCAGAAACTTTCCCGCCAGGATGGTGCACTGTTAACTGAAATCGTATACGGAACCCTTCAACGCAGGGATTTGATCCATTATTCCATCCAGCCTTATATTGCCAAACAGAAGAAAATAAAGCCATGGGTCCGTTGGCTGCTTTATATGTCTGTTTACCAGATGATCTTTCTTGAAAGAGTGCCGGATCACGCCATCATCCATGAAGCCGTGGAAATCTCCAAGAAGCGTGGCCATAAAGGGATTTCTTCATTTATGAACGGAGTGCTTCGGAACGTCCAGCGCAAAGGAGTCCAGAGCCTGGATGAAATTGAAGACCCTGTGGAGCGAATGGCGACTGAAACCAGTCATCCTCAATGGCTTGTGAACCGCTGGGTCGAACAATACGGTTTTGAAAAGACAAAAGCGATGTGTGAAGCGAACAATCAACACCTTCCTATGTCGCTGAGAGTCCAGCCGCTCAGAATCTCACGTGAAGAGGCAATGAGGCAGCTGCAGGAGGATGGATTCAAAGTGGAAGAGAGCATGCTTTCCCCTCAAGGCTTCCTTGTACTTGAAGGAGCGATTCTCTCCCATTCCCTTTTCCAAGAAGGATATGTGACAGTACAAGACCAGAGTTCCATGCTTGTAGCTGAAATGATGGATCTTGAAAGAGGATTGACGGTGCTGGATGCCTGCAGCGCCCCTGGAGGTAAAACGACGCATATCGCTGAAAAGATGGAAGATGAAGGAGAAGTCGTTGCTTATGACCTTCACGAAAAGAAGGCGAAGCTCGTAAGCAAAAAGGCTGAACAGCTTCAACTAACGTCGATTACTGCAGGTCAGGCAGACTCAAGGAAACTGAGTGAAAAACATGCAGCAGAAACGTTTGATCGTATTTTACTGGATGCGCCGTGTTCCGGGCTTGGAGTATTGCGAGGAAAACCGGACATCAAATACCATAAAAAAGAAGAAGATATATTCTCCTTAAGAAACATTCAGGATGACTTATTAAGAGAAGTTGCCCCACTTCTAAAGGAGGGTGGGAAACTCGTCTACAGTACTTGTACGGTTGACCGTCATGAAAATGAGGAAGCCGTCCAGCACTTCTTAAACGAGCATCCCGACTTTGAAGTAGATCCAGCCTTTTTCAAGGAGCTTCCATCAGCCCTTAAAGAATCCCAGGGCCTTTCCGAAACAGGCCTGCAGCTTTTCCCTCAGGAATGGGATACGGATGGATTCTTCTTGACCCGATTGCGAAAGAAGTGAGATACCTTAGAAATGGATAATAAAGCCTTGGGAAGGAAGCTTTGATTCCTTCCCTCAAGGCATAAATAGGAACACCACCTAAGAATCAACACCCATGTTTGATCAAAGTTATAAATATGAGGCAGGTGAGACCATGATAGGTTATTACGAGACAGATCAGGGGAAAGTCAGAATTCATAACGAGGATGCCGGCGGGGTTTTCAAAAACGATGCAGGCCAGGTCCTTGCCATCGTAGCCGACGGAATGGGCGGGCATCAGGCCGGTGATGTAGCCAGCCAGATGACGACCTCACACTTACATAAAAAATGGCAGGAAGCCAAGCTCATTGAGACTCCTGGTGAAGCGGAAAAATGGATCAAAGAAGCGGTCCGCTCGGCAAACAATGAAATTAAATCTTATGCTAATGACAATGAAGAATGTGCAGGAATGGGTACGACCGTCGTTGTGGCTTTGTGTACAGGAGAATTTGCAACCATCGGTCACATTGGAGACAGCCGCTGTTATTTTGCTAATGCTTATGGGTTCAAAATGATTACAGAGGATCATTCCCTCGTGAATGAACTGGTACGTTCCGGTCAGATTACAGAAGAGCAGGCGGAGCATCATCCCCGTAAAAACGTATTATTAAAAGCGCTTGGGACAGAATTTGATTTGACAGCCGATGTGAAAACGATGGAATTCGAAGAAGATGACCGGCTCCTCTTATGCACAGACGGGTTAACAAATAAGGTTAGCGATGAAGAATTAAGTGAATTGAAAACATTTGAAGGGGAATGGTCGTCGTTTACGCAGCAGATGATCAACCTAGCGAATGAGCGTGGAGGGGAAGATAACATTACGCTTGCAGTCGTGCACCATCATCCTTCTTCCGACCAGAAAGAAGGTGCGGAATAATGTTGAATAACCGTCTCCTTAATGACCGTTATCGTGTGCAAGAGATGATCGGTGGCGGCGGTATGGCGAACGTCTACCTTGCCTACGATACGATTCTAGACAGGGATGTCGCCATTAAAGTATTGCGGCTGGAACATGGGAATGATGAAGAGTTTATTGCCCGCTTTCATAGAGAAGCCCAATCAGCTACGAGTCTATCTCATCCGAATATCGTCAACATTTATGATGTTGGAGAAGAAGACGACATTTATTTTATGGTGATGGAGTACGTCGATGGGATGACGTTAAAGCAGTATATTCAACAGCACAGCCCGATCGATGTGTCTGAAGCGGTGGATATTATGAAACAGATTGCATCAGCGATTGCGCACGCGCATGACAATGGAATCGTTCATAGGGATATCAAACCTCAAAATATACTCATTGATCATTACGGTCATGTGAAAGTGACGGATTTCGGCATTGCCATGGCTCTCAGTGCGACTGCGTTGACTCAGACCAACTCTGTGCTTGGTTCTGTTCATTATTTGTCTCCGGAACAAGCGCGGGGCGGGATGGCGACAAAAAAATCCGACGTCTATTCACTCGGCATTGTTTTTTTCGAATTACTGACGGGAAGGCTTCCTTTTTCAGGGGAATCTCCCGTCTCGATCGCTTTGAAGCATCTTCAGCATGAAACGCCTTCTTTGAAAAGGTGGAATGCGGACCTGCCTCAAAGTGTCGAAAATATCGTTTTGAAATCGACGGCCAAAGATCCTTTTCACCGGTATGAATCGGTATTGGAAATGGAACATGAGATTGAAACCTCCCTCGAGCCTTATCGGGCAGATGAACCTGTGTTCACATTACCGGATGATGATGATGAAGAAAAAACAAAAGCCATCCCTGTCATTACAAATGAAGCCTATGGGGATTCTCCGAATGAAGATACGATTATTAATACCAGTGATCATAACCCTGTCACTCCAGCTCCGGCATCACCGACAAAAACTTATAAAGAAACAACTCCTGCAGATACACCGAGTGCTGACAAAAAGCAAAAGAAGAAGCGGAAAGCATGGCCGTGGATCCTTTCTGTTATTTTATTGCTATTGATCGGGGGACTAGTGGCATTATTCACGATTCCCGGGATCATTCAGCCAGCCGATGTGGAAATTCCTGACCTTGCAGGAGAAGAGTATGAAACGGCTTATAGTGAACTCAGTGACTTGAACCTTAGTGTGACAAGAGAAACCCGTTTTTCTGATGAGGTGGAAGAGGGCGATGTCATCGAAACGGATCCTGAAGCAGGAATGACAGTAAAAGAAGGTTCAGAGATTACCGTTTATCTCAGCAACGGAAAAGAGCGGGTGGATTTCCCGGATTACACGGGCGAGGATTACGAACAAGTAAAAGAAGAGTTGGAAAGTAAGGGGTACAGTGGAATCGATTTAATTGAACAGACAAGTGAGGAACAACCAGCAGGAGAAATTATTGCTCATGTGAGTCCAAGCCCTGGGACAAGTGTCATTCCAGATGAGACGACAGTGACCTTTCGTGTAAGTTCTGGAGTTGCTACAGTGCAACTTGCGAGTTTAGTGGATGCAAATGAGAAGTTTGCGACAGATTACTTAGATAGAAACAACTTAAACGTTGAAGTGACCCGTCAATATTCTGATGAGGTAAGGGAAGGATATGTGATTAGTCAAGATCCAGGTGCTGAAACGGAGGTAGAGCAAGAATCTACCGTAAACTTAGTTATTTCTAAGGGAGCTGAGCCAAAACCTCCTAGAGATGAGACCGTTTCTATTGAAGTTCCTTATGAACCAGAGATCAATGAGGAAGAAGGACAAGGGGATGGGGAGCAAGAAGGAGAACAGGCAGAACCCGAGGGTCAGGAAGTATTGATTTATGTGAACGATGCAAATCGAGACGGAAGTACACCTGTGATCAATGAAACGATCACCGAGACGAAGACTTTTGAAATTACCTTAACGATTGAGCCGGGAGAAGTAGCCACCTACCGGGTAATGAGAGATGGAGAAGTCTTCCAAGATGAAGTGGAAGTACCGTATTAAGAGGTGAAAAAATGCCAGCAGGAAAAATCATTAAATCATTGAGTGGTTTTTATTATGTCCTTAGTGAAGGAGAGGTCTACCAATGTCGGGGTCGTGGGAACTTCCGCAAAAAGAAAGTCACTCCTTTAGTGGGTGATCTCGTAGAATTCAAGGCGGATAATAAGGAAGAAGGATATATCTTATCCATCGAAAATAGAAAGAATGAGTTGGTAAGGCCTCCGATTTCAAATGTTGATCAGGCGTTAATCGTTACTTCTGCCGTTCACCCCGATTTCAATGCATTGTTACTGGATCGCTTCCTCGTCCTTGTGGAAGAGAAGAGGATAGAGCCTTTTATTGTCATTTCCAAGGTGGATCAACTAGATGAACAACAAATGAAAGAGATGGAAAGCTACCAATCGCTGTATGAAAAAATCGGCTATCCTGTCATTTTATCTGCCGTAGACGATACGGAATCCATGGACCAAATCCAATCTCATCTGGCCGGCCGCACAACGGTGATCGCTGGCCAGTCCGGCGTCGGTAAATCGTCGCTCCTTAATTCTATCGATCCTAGACTTTCCATTGATACGGATGAAATCTCTGAGAGTTTAGGCCGGGGGAAACATACGACACGCCATGTAGAACTTTATGAGATCGCGGGCGGTCTTGTAGCGGATACCCCTGGCTTCAGTTCATTGGAATTCGGGGAGTTGGAACTTGATCAACTACCCGAGTGTTTCCCTGAGTTCGTTGAGGTACAGAATGACTGTAAATTCCGAGGTTGTCTGCACCATAAAGAACCGAAATGCGCGGTCAAATCAGCCGTAGAAAACGGAGAGATTTCCAATCAGCGCTACGAGCATTACTTACAATTTTTAAATGAAATACAGAATAGAAAGCCGAGGTATTAATCATGACAAAAATTGCACCATCTATTCTAGCTTCTGATTTTTCGAAACTTGGAGAAGAAATCAAGGATGTTGAACGTGGAGGAGCGGATTATATCCACGTCGACGTCATGGACGGACATTTTGTTCCCAATATTACAATCGGTCCGTTAATCGTTGATCACATCCGTCCGGTCACCGATTTGCCCCTTGATGTCCATTTGATGATTGAAAATCCCGATCATTACATCGAAGCTTTTGCCAAAGCAGGATCTGATATCATCACTGTTCATCAGGAAGCGTGTCCTCACCTCCATAGGACGATTCAATTGATCAAAAGCCATGGGGTAAAAGCAGGAGTCGTCATCAACCCGGCTACTCCAGCAGAATCGATTCGGCCGATTCTCCAAGATGTCGATCTTGTCCTCTTAATGACGGTCAACCCAGGATTTGGAGGTCAATCGTTCATCCATTCCGTCGTACCGAAAATCGAACAAATCTCCCAGTGGCGCGAAGAAGAAGGACTATCCTTCGAGATTGAAATCGATGGCGGAGTGAAAGTGGGAACGGCAAAACTTTGTACTGACGCTGGAGCTGATGTACTCGTCGCCGGCAGTGCCATATTTAATCAAGAAGATCGCAAAAAAGCGATCGAAGAAATCAGAAAATCAACAAAATGATGAAAAAGCTCAAAGGATCCCATCCTTTGAGCTTTTTCATTCCTTTTTTGATTGGCATCCCATACAAAAATAAGTTACATTTTACAATAGGAGAAAGCGTCCTATTGTAAAATATGGGAGGATTGTGTAAGACTCAGTTTCGAGACTTTTATTGAGTGGATGGGGCTGCGGGGAATAACTCGCTTTCCGCATGAGCGCGGCGAGCCTCTTCGGACTGCGTCCTGTGGGATCTCATCAAGCACTCTGTTCCCGCAGGAGTCTCGCCATTCCCCTTAGCCCCTTGGGCTATATCAGTTTCTCGAAACCACTTCTTGGCAACTCGGCTTATATGCTCCCGTGAATCGAGTAATATAACCTATCCCCAGTGTTCATTTTGAGCATGAAAGCTTGATGTAGAGCGCTTTTTGCCTCTAACATTGGGATAGTGGAAGACGATCCAACTTGTTGAAGGGGTTCGTTTCTTACATACAATGAATGGGGTGGTTGGGAAGCTGCGAGACTCCCGTGGGAGAAAGGAGATAGGCGAGATCCCGCAGGACGCAGTCCGAGGAAGCTTGCCACTCCCCCACAGGAAAGCGAGTAGCTTCCCAGCCACCCCTGACACTCAACCCAGGTAACGAACCCAGGAACATTTCGAAACTGAGTCTTCCACAATCGGGGCTTATCTTGAATAGAGAAGGAATGTTTTTTATGGTGAAAGGCATAGGAAGGATGTTATGGATATGAAGAGAGTTATTGTTGTCGGTGGTGGGCCGAAGTCTTACATACCGGATGTAAAAGAATATGCATGTGAAGAATGCATTTGGATCGGGGCTGATCAAGGTGCAGAAGTCCTTGTTGAACAGGGGGTAGAGCCTGACATTGCTATCGGAGATTTTGACTCCGTATCTGAACGGTCTCTGGCTGAAATAAAGAAGAGATCCAAACGAGTCCTAGTTTATCCAGACGAAAAAGATGAAACAGACTTGGAATTAGCAATAAATGAAGCACTCCGTTTAAGTCCAGGGCATATTCTATTATTCGGAGTGACCGGTGGTCGAATCGATCATTCTCAGGCGAACATGCAACTCCTTTACCCTCTCATGAAAGAGAATACAAAGAGTACGATCATTGATCGCCAGAATCGTGTGGAATTAGTCCCCGCTGGTGAGCATAAGATAGAAGCGGATGAATTTTACCCGTATGTTTCTTTCTTACCGGTCACACTTGAAGTGACGAAGATTACGCTCAAAGGATTCTACTATCCTTTGGATCAAGCTCATCTGCCATTTGGATCTACCTTGTGCATCTCGAATCGACTGATTGAAGATACAGGTACTTTTTCATTTGAGTCAGGCATACTCTTAGTAATAAGAAGTACAGACTTGCCTACTTGAGGGTAATAAGGGAGTTCGCATTAGTTCATATAGGAGGAGGGGGCTCTTTTGAAATTTTATACCATCAAACTCCCACGGTTCGTCGGGGGTTTAGTGCGCGCAGTCATAAGTACATTTAAAAAAGATTAGGACCAAATCAAAATGGAGAACTCCGGAGTACACATGGGCTGAGCTCCGGAGAGCATGACAAGTGCCCGTTTACTTATCGTTAGACAAATAAAAAAAGCACCCGGGAAGGGTGCTTTTTTTATGAGCCCGTAAGCTCTGTCTCAGCAATTATACACGTTGTACTTTGCCGGACTTAAGTTCACGTGCTGTTACGTAAACTTTTTGAGGCTTGCCATCCACAAGGATGCGAACTTTTTGAACATTAGCTTTAAATTTACGTTTATTAGCGTTCATCGCGTGTGAACGGTGGTTACCTGAGCGTGTACCTTTACCAGATAGAACACTTCTGCGTGCCATGAAAATCCCTCCTGTTACATACATAAATCATCAGATACTTAGTAACTTTATCATATAGAAAACGTGTTTGCAATAATCTAGTCAGAATTATATCAAGAATTTTTTCTTGACAGAACTACTGAATTGTTACACAGTATAATAGGGATATCCAGGTCATTTTCTTACTATTGAACAGAAATTCATTTCGCTTTTTTGTGTTATAATAGGGTAGGATTGATGAGGATAATAAAGGAGGATCTATTATGTCTGTTGATTTAAATAACCAATATGGTCATATTACTATTAGCAATGAAGTCATTTCAACGATTGCTGGAGGAGCCGCTGTCGAGTGCTACGGCATCGTGGGTATGGCATCTAAAAATCAGATCCGTGACGGTTTATCTGAAATGCTCCGCAAAGAGAATTTTTCCAGAGGCGTCGTTGTCAGACAGGATGAAGATCGCCTCCATATAGATATGTTCATTATCGTGAGCTACGGCACGAAGATATCCGAAGTCGCTAATAATGTCCAATCACAAGTAAAATACACACTAAACAAAACAGTTGGTTTGTCCGTGGATTCTGTGAATATTTTCATTCAGGGAGTTCGTGTGACAACAGAATAGATCGCGGTTGTAGTCAAAGGAGGAAGTAAGTGTGACGTTACAAAAGTTAGACGGCAAGACGCTTGCCGAAATGATCTTGCAAGGAGCTCATCATTTAAAGCAGAACTCACAAATGATTGATGCTTTGAATGTTTTCCCTGTACCGGATGGAGATACGGGGACGAATATGAATCTGTCCATGACTTCTGGAGCAGAAGAAGTACGGAACGTGGATAAGAATCATGTAGGAACAGTTGCCCAGTCTTTATCCAAAGGTCTCTTGATGGGAGCGCGTGGAAACTCAGGTGTTATTCTATCTCAAATTTTCCGAGGTTTTTCAAAGACAATTGAAGACAAAGAAGTCATAACAACCAAAGACTTTTCAGACGCTCTTCAAGGCGGAGCCAATACAGCATATAAAGCTGTCATGAAACCTGTGGAAGGAACCATTCTTACTGTAGCAAGAGAAACAGCCGAAGCTTCTGTCGAGATAGCTGAAAAAGAGGAAGACTTCATTCCGTTTATTGAAGCAGTCGTTCAAGCAGCGAAGAAATCATTGAAGCACACGCCTGAACTGCTTCCAGTATTGAAGGAAGTAGGCGTGGTGGATAGTGGTGGACAGGGCCTTGTCACGATTTATGAAGGTTTCCTATCCAACTTAAAAGGAGAAGAACTTCCTGATCTTGAAGATACTGTATCGATGGATGACATGGTCAGCGCTGAGCACCACAAGTTAAATCAGGACTTCATGAATACAGAAGATATAGAATTTGGCTATTGTACAGAATTCATGGTTAAATTTGAGGAAGATAAACTTGCTGAACACCCATATGATGAAGAAGCTTTTCGAAATGAGCTTAGTGAAATGGGAGATTCTCTGCTTGTCGTCTCTGATGAAGACTTGATCAAAGTCCATGTACACGTGGAATACCCAGGTGAAGCCATGACCTTGGGGCAAAGATACGGTAGTCTTGTCAATATGAAGATCGAGAATATGCGTGAGCAGCATACGTCGATCGTTGGTGACAAAAAGAAAGCCAAGCCCAAATCAGAGGAAAAAGCAGAGTACGGAATCGTCACGGTAAGCATGGGAGACGGAATCAAGAAATTGTTTGAGAGTCTTGGAGCTACTGTTGTCATTCAAGGCGGTCAAACCATGAACCCAAGTACTCAAGATCTTTCGGAAGCGATTAAAGAAGCACATGCGAAACGTGTACTCATCTTGCCGAATAACAAGAATATCGTCATGGCTGCTGAACAAGCGGCAGAATTAGCGGATGTAGAGGTTGCTGTCATTCCATCAAAAACCATTCCTCAAGGAATGAGCGCACTTCTTGGCTTCAATCCGGAAGCAGATCTGGATGGAAATAAAGAAGAAATGCTCAGCCTTATGTCTGAAGTGAAAACAGGACAAATTACGTATGCCGTCAGAGATACGCAAATTGATGGGTTGGATATTTCCAAAGGCCATTTCATGGGAATTGCCGATGGTAAAATCTCATCCACAGACAAAAATGCGTTGACGACGGCTAAAACGCTGTTGAACCAAATGATCGATGAGGATGAAGATGAAATTCTGACCATCTTAACTGGTGAAGAGGCCGACGAAAAAGAGATTGCAGAACTTGAGTCATTCATTGAAGAAACATACGAAGATTTGGAAGTGGAGATCCACAACGGTGGACAGCCGATATATTCCTATATCTTCTCAATAGAATAAGTCGTTCAGAAACGCAGCTCCAGGAGCTGCGTTTTTTTATGCTTGCTTTTGAACCACTTTGACTCGAAGGTGATTTCTTATTGATACAAAGATAACTAAGAGATAGCCGGAGATCAGTGAAGTGTAGACAAATGTTAAAGTCGAATTACTGACTTGGATAGAAGATAGTAAAGTCCTTGCATTGGTAAGGATAATAAAACCTCCAGCTAATACTCCAAGAATAGCAGAAGGGAGGATTTTGACAAGCCAGGCGGCAATGGGTGCAGCTATAACACCACCAATAACGAACGAGGCAATGAGCAGCCAGCTGAATGAATGGTGCCCTAAAAAGATTAAGAAACCAGCCGTTGCAGAAATCGTTACCAGAAATTCGCTCGTGTCCACCGTTCCTATAACTTTTCTAGGAGCGATTCCCGATTGAGAAAGAAGCGCGGGAGTATTCACCGGTCCCCATCCTCCCCCGCCGACGCTATCCAAAAAGCCTCCTGCTATTCCAAGTGGCAAGAGGAAACGTTTGTTTACTGCCTTCTTTTCTTTAACGTGAGTTTTTTTCGAGAAGCATAGAAAACGAACTACGATATAACCCCCTAGTGTGAGTAGGAATATGGATATGTACGGTCTTATGAATTCTCCTGGGATATAGCTTAAAAATGCTGCTCCTAAAAAGGCACTGATGGCTCCAGGAATTGCGATCGACATGACAAGTCGTTTGTCGATATTGCCAAACTTATAGTGGGAAAATCCCGAAACAGCCGTTGTGGCAATCTGCGACATATGAATAGAAGCCGAGGCTACAGCAGGAGCAAGGCCGTACGATAGGAGGATGGTTGATGAGCTGAGTCCAAAACCCATGCCAAGTGCTCCATCCATTAATTGGGCTATAAAACCAATAAAAGCAAAAATCGTCAATTTATGCAAAATACACCACTCCTTTTAATCAATCCATGTTTTGAAGATATTTTATTATTCCTATGTATTTACTTGGTTTTATAATCAAAAAAATAAAACTCCCCCATCTGAAAGAAGGAGGAGTACCCACACCTTATCTTTCAGCCTTTTGGCTGCTGGAATGAGCACCTTTTCCAGGTTGCTGCGGGATCGTCAGACCAGGTTCCTCCCCCGACTCTTCATAAGGATTGTATGTGTAATTGAAGAATAATTCTAAAACTAACGGACATGGTTTTGTTTGTCAATCATATAGTATAAAAAATCAGAATTTTTTTGATTTTCCTGAAAAGGCATTGACATATGAGGATATGGAGCATATGATTTGTATCAACTTGTTTTTCAGAAAATTTCATACCTTTTCTTATCTAGAGAGGTGGAGGGACTGGCCCTTTGAAGCCTCGGCAACGGATCTATACAGGTACTGTGCCAATTCCAGCAAGTGTTAAGCACTTGAGAAGATAAGGAGAATGTAGTTTACGTTTATTCGTAAATGCCTTTCTTCTTATCGCGGAGAAAGGCATTTTTTCTTTTTAGAAAGGAGGAGGAAATGAAACAACCATCTGTTACCTACCAATCTTTTGAAAATCCATTTAAAGGTGATCAACCGAAAGACGACGATACGAAAGGAGCGGAGGAGGTCATTCGTTGGGCCTATACTCAATATGAGGATCTTGTGTATGCCTGCAGTTTCGGAGCAGAAGGGATCGTTCTCATCGATTTGATTTCCAAGGAGAAACCAGATGCTGAAGTTGTCTTCCTAGATACAGATCTCCATTTTCAAGAAACTTATCAACTGATAGAAAAAGTGAAAAAAAGGTATCCGAAGTTAAACATAAGGATGAAAAAACCTGAAATTACGCTGGAAGAACAAGCCGGGCAGTACGGTTCCGCCCTTTGGAAACGGAATCCTGACCAATGTTGTTACATTCGTAAAATTAAACCGCTCGAAGATGCCCTCAGGGGAAGAACGGCATGGATGTCTGGGCTCAGACGTGAACAGTCCCCCAGTCGTCAGAAAACGAATTTTATAAATAAGGATGAGAGATTCAAATCCATCAAAGTATGCCCCTTGATTCACTGGTCATGGGCAGACGTATGGCAATATATCCGATTAAATAGGTTGGATTACAATGAATTACATGATCAAAACTATCCGAGTGTGGGGTGCATCCCATGTACCGCCCCTGCTGACGATGATGGGAGGACGGGAAGATGGAAAGGGTTCAATAAATCTGAATGTGGGTTACACACGACGGAATCTTTGGGAGAGGAACATTCATGAAGGAGGAATTATTATGTCAATGATAACCCCGCACGGTGGTGTACTTGTTAACAGGTGGAAGGAAACGAAACCAGAGGAGTGGCCGGAAGATATCATCGAGCTTGATTCCATGGCCCTAAGTGATGTCGGATTAATTGCAAACGGTGCTTATAGTCCTTTAAAAGGATTTTTGAACAAGGAAGACTATGAATCTGTTGTCGATACGATGAGATTGAAGGATGGCACCCCATGGAGTATACCTATTACCCTCCCGATCACAGCAGCACAAGCACGCACGCTTGGAAACAAAGCCCGGTTGGTCAAGGACGGTATCGTGTATGGGACGATCAACATAACGGGTCGGTTTAAACCGGATAAGGAAAAAGAAGCTCAAAGCGTATACTTAACGACAGATTCTGCGCACCCTGGCGTGAACAAATTATACAAACGGGCAGATTGGTATGCAGCAGGCGAAATCGAGGTATTTCAAAGACCTCCTTACGAACATGAAAAAACATTCTATCTGGATCCGGAAGAAACAAGAGAGCTTTTTCAAAAACTTGGGTGGAAAAAAGTTGTTGGCTTCCAAACACGGAATCCTGTCCATAGAGCACACGAATACATCCAAAAAGCTGCGCTGGAGACGGTGGACGGATTGTTCTTAAATCCATTGGTGGGTGAAACGAAAAGCGATGACATTCCGAGTGATGTCCGGATGAAGAGCTATCAAGTCCTTCTTGATCAATACTATCCAAAAGAAAGAGTCACCTTGGCTGTTTTCAACGCGGCGATGCGGTATGCAGGCCCTCGGGAGGCCATCTTTCATGCCATCGTCAGGAAGAATTTCGGGTGTTCTCACTTCATTGTCGGCCGTGATCACGCTGGTGTAGGGGATTATTATGGAACTTACGATGCTCAGAAAATCTTCAGCCACTATGAAAATGGAGAACTTGGCATCACACCACTTTTCTTTGAACACAGCTTTTATTGCAACGCCTGCGAATCGATGGCTTCACATAAAACCTGCCCGCATGACAAACAACATCACATGATTTTGTCTGGGACGAAAGTGAGAGAATTGCTCCGTAAAGGGGAAAAGCCGCCAAAAACGTTCAGCCGCCCTGAAGTGGTGGACGTACTAATCAAAGGAATGCAGAAAGAAACCGTGGAATAGAAAGGGTGAAAATAATGAGTAAAAATCTTACCTGGCATGAGGCATCCATTGGCAGCGAAGATTATCGCAGGAAAAATGGGCATCAAAGCGGAGTACTCTGGTTTACAGGCCTTTCGGGCTCAGGGAAATCAAGCATTGCCAATCATTTGAATAAAGCTTTGTATGAAAAAGGGATCCAAACCTATTTGCTTGACGGGGATAATGTGAGACATGGATTGAACTCAGACCTCGGGTTTTCAGAAGCAGACAGGGAGGAGAACATCAGACGGATTGGGGAGGTAGCGAAACTCTTTGCCGATAGTGGCACCATCGTTTTGACTGCTTTCATTTCTCCTTATCAAAAAGACCGTGACCTGGTAAGGGCTTCTGTTCCGTCTGGGGATTTTATTGAAATTCTTGTCGACTGTCCTTTGGAAGAGTGTGAAAACCGAGATCCCAAGGGCCTTTATAAGAAAGCTAGAAACGGAGAGATCAAAGGATTTACAGGCATTGATGCTCCTTATGAAAAACCGCTTCAACCGGAACTTTTGCTCGATTCGAAAACGTATGATGCTGAAAACTGTGCAAAACAAGTACTCAGGTTTTTGCAAGATAAAAATTGGGTGAAGTGAAAGGGGCCGGAAGATGACAAACGTGTATATTGTGGGAGCGGGACCGGGAGATTACGACCTTATTACAGTGAAAGGGTTGAAAGCCATACAAAAAGCAGACGTCATTCTATATGATCGATTGATCAATCAAGAGCTTCTGGATGAAGCGAAGGAAGGCGCAGAACTTATTTTTTGTGGCAAACGTCCGGACCATCATGCCCTTAGTCAAACGACAATCAATCATCTCTTGTGTAAACATGCACTAAAAGGAAAAGTGGTTACCCGCTTGAAAGGGGGAGACCCATTCGTATTCGGGCGTGGAGGAGAAGAAGCAGAAGCACTCGCTAAAAGAAGCATTTCCTATGAAATCGTGCCCGGAATCACTTCAGGCATTGCAGCACCTGCTTATGCAGGGATTCCTGTGACCCACAGGGAATACAGTTCATCGGTTGCTTTCATTTCAGGTGTCCATAAAAAAGACAGTGATGAAGAAGCGTATTGGGAGCGAGTCGTAAAAAGTATGGATACCTTGTGCATTTATATGGGAGTAAAGAAGCTGCCTCACATATGTGAACGACTCTTGAAATATGGAAGACCTCTTCATACACCTGTAGCTTTGGTTCAATGGGGCACAACAGAAGGGCAAAAAACAGTGACTGGGACAATCGAAGACATCGTAGAAAAATCAAACACTATTGAGAATCCCGCGATGATCATCGTAGGTGATGTAGTTCGGTTACGAGAACGTTTGAAATGGTTTGAGTCTTCCCTGGAAGAAAACCTTAAAGAAATGGCCACAGGCATTGTGTGAAAGTGGGGGTACTATGAAAGCCGTTTTATATGTCAGTCATGGCAGTAGAAAAACGCAAGCGAAAGAGGAAGCCATTCGCCTATTGACCCAAGTTCAGCGAAGGATTGACTGCGAACTTTTTCATATTTGTTTTCTTGAATTGGCCGATCCGGATGTGTTGGAAGGCATCCGCCGACTTGTGGAAAAAGGGGCTGATAAGGTCGTCGTCATCCCTGTACTGCTCTTGAGTGCCGGACATTATTTCAAGGATATTCCCAGTGAAATTGTGAAGGCGAAAGTGATTTATCCAGACATATCGATCACGTATGGTCAAACGCTTGGGGTGCAGGAACGAATCACGGATGTTCTGGTGGATCGTCTGAAAGAACTCCCTGCTGAACCTGATGAAACAACCAATGTATTACTTGTAGGAAGAGGGAGCAGGCATCCCGCTACAAAAACATCCATTGAATACATTGCCGGGGCGTTGAAAGAAAAGGGTTCGATCCCACATATCCAGACATGCTACCTGGCTGCTCTTTCCCCGCAATTTAAAGATGCGTTTGAAGAATCACTAAGGAATTATTCTAAAACGATTGTCGTCCCTTATTTGTGGTTCACCGGCCTCCTCTTTGACTCTTTGGAAAAAAGTGTACGGGATGCTAGAGACAACGGAGACTCTGTTTATCTCGCTTCCTATTTAAATGACCATCCCAATATGATCCACTCCCTGGTTGATCGAGTCAACCAGGCATTAAGAAAAGGGATGGAAGAGGAGGAGGGGGTGAGGTGATTTCACTTTCCGTGGACTTGAAACAAAGGGATGTCATCATCATTGGAGGAGGAAAAACAGCTGAGAAAAGGGCGGAGGTTTTACAGCGGGAAGAGGCAAGGATCACAGTTGTCAGTCCTGCAGTCACAACCAGACTGAAAGGGATGATCAAGAAGAACGAAATACAGTGGGTGAATCGCCATTTTGAAAGTGGTGATGTGATCGGCGCATTCCTTGTAGTCATTGCGACAAATGACTATGTGACGAATGACACGATTGCAAAGCTTGCGGATGACGTGCCTCTTGTGAACAGGGCGGATGGTGGAAAGGGTGGAAACCTTCATATTCCAGCGCAATTTTCCAGAGGAAAACTAAACATCTCTGTTACCACTCAAGGGGCAAGCCCTAAGTTCGCCCGCAGGCTGCGTGAAGAATGGGAAGGACAGTTCCCGCCTGCCTATAAGGATTATATGAATTTCTTATATGAGTGCAGGCAAATAGTAAAGGCCTCTCCTATATCAAGAGCGGAAAAAGACATGTATCTGGAAAAAATGCTGGATCCTTCTTATTTAGAACGGGAACAACAGTTGATCCTCAAGGAAGAAATACATAAAAAAGGAGGAGGAAGCATTTGTCGGGATTAAAAGGAAAAAAGGTTGGTATAGCGGCTGACCGCCGTTCGGATGCGATTGAACGCTTAATTACAAACATGGGTGGGATACCATATGTTTTTCCACTGCAAGGGAAGCAGCTGCTGGATGAAAAAGCATCCCGCCGTCATGTGGGAGACTACATTCGCCAATCGTTCAGCCAGGTTATTTTAACGACAGGAATTGGGGCTCGGACACTGGGGGACGCCGCGATAAAAGCAGGTGAGGGCGACCGGTTTATTCAGAAGTTGGAAAAAGACTTTCTTGCTATTCGTGGCTCCAAAACGAAAGACTGGTTAAAAGCCCATCATTTATTCCCTGATGTCCTATCTGCAGACGGAACGATGGAAAATCTATTCAGTCAGATCCCGGACGTAGATCAAACACAGAAAAAATCAATCTTTCTCCAGACCTACAATGAAGATGAAGAGTTATTGGTAAGTAAATTAGAGAAGAAAGGTTACAGTGTTTACAAAGCTAACCCTTACAAATTTCTACCGCCTGATCCTGAGATCGTGGAAGACTTAACACAACGTATAACAAACGATCAACTGGATGCGGTGGTTTTCACAAGCAAAACGCAGGTTAAAAATTTATTTTATCAAACAAACAGGTTTCCATATGTCTTGGAAGCTTTTAATCATCACGTCCAGACTGTAGCTGTCGGGAAAGTAACCGCCAGAGCCCTCTATGATCATGGGGTTACTTCGGTCGTTCAACCTGACCGCCCAAAAATGGGTGCGATGATTGTCGAACTTGATAAGTATTTTCAATCGCTAGTGTTGAACCAATAGCGATCATGGTGGAGGTGTCAATGTTGAATCTTGAAGTCAGAAACAGTCCTTTTGATCAAGAACAAACGGAACAATTAAACCGTTTGCTTTTGACAATGGATGATCGACAGAAAATATGGTTAAGCGGGTATTTAGCTGCCGATCTGCACTCTGCTTCCTTTGCTGTAAAGGATCATCAAGCAGAAGAACAAGGATCGGCTTCCCGGCAGGTAACTTTGTTGTATGGGTCTCACACCGGCAACTGTCAGGCCCTTGCTGAAGAATATGGAGCCCGGTTAAAAGCAAAAGGCTTTGAAGCCAAAGTTTTGGATATGGATGAATACAAACCGAAAAACTTAAAAAATGAACAGGATTTATTGATTTTAACAAGTACCCATGGAGACGGAGACCCACCGGATAATGCGCTGTCCTTTTATGATTTCCTATTCAGTAAACGAGCCCAGAAGTTAGACGGAGTGAGGTATGCCGTCCTTGCTCTTGGTGACAGTTCTTATGAGTTCTTTTGTCAGACAGGGAAAGAAATCGATGAACGGCTGAACGAACTTGGCGCTGAGCGTATTCACACACTTGTCGATTGTGACCTGGATTATGAAGAAAATGCTGAAGCATGGTGGAATGTGGTGCTGGATGCATTAGGCGATACTCAGGAACATGTCTCTCCACCGGTCGAGCCAACCCCTTCTGTTACAGATCGACCGTTGTACTCTAAAAAGAATCCATTTCAAGCCGAAGTGCTGGAGAACATCAATCTCAGCGGGCGAGGATCCAATAAAGAGACGCGCCATTTGGAGATCGATCTAGAGGGATCGAACCTTACTTATGAGCCGGGGGATAGCCTGGGAATTTTTCCGAACAATGAAGAAGCGCTAGTAGATGAGCTGATAGAGGAAATGGAATGGGATCCTGATTTATCGGTCATTGTAAACAAAGATGGAGAAGTTCGTGCTTTACGGGAAGCTCTGTCCTCTCATTACGAGATTACGGCCTTGACCATACCCTTACTGCAAAAAATAGCAGGATTCACAGATCGTGAAGAATTCAAACAACTGGTGGCTTCCAGGGAAGAAATGAATGCTTATATCTATGGAAGAGACCTGTTGGATGTTGTTAGGGATTATGGACCATGGAATGCGGGTGCTGAGGAGTTTGTCAGCATATTAAGAAAAATTCCGGCAAGGCTTTATTCCATTGCGAGCAGCTTCAAAGCAAACCCTGATGAAGTTCATCTGACAATAGGAACAGTGAGGTACGATTCCAATGGACGGAAACGCACGGGAGTCTGTTCCGGCCAATGTGCAGAAAGGACAGAAGCGGGAGATCACCTGTCTGTATTTGTTCAGAAAAACAACAATTTCAAGCTGCCGGACGATCCATCTCTCCCTATCATCATGATAGGAGCAGGAACCGGCGTGGCGCCATATCGAGCCTTCCTTGAAGAGCGAGAAGAGAGTGAGGCGCAGGGAAGGTCCTGGCTTTTCTTCGGCGAGCAGCACTTTGTCACGGATTTTCTTTACCAAGTGGAATGGCAGCAGTGGTTAAAAAATGGGGTCTTAACAAAAATGGATGTCGCTTTCTCCAGAGATTCGAAAGAAAAAGTGTACGTCCAGCACCGCTTGCTTGAGAATAGGGAAGAATTTTATCAATGGTTAGCAGCCGGGGCTTATGTCTATGTATGTGGGGATGAAAAACATATGGCCAAAGATGTCCACAACACCATTCTGCAAATTGTCAAAGAAGAAGGGAAATACAACGACGAAGAAGCAGAGGAGTATCTGAAAGAATTGAGAAAGGCGAAGCGTTACCAAAGAGACGTTTATTAAGAAGAAAAACGAAAGGAGAGGAAGTCTAGTGGCTGAAAACAAAATCTTAAGGCCGGAAGGTCCACCGGATGACATGGAGAGGATTAAAGAAGAAAGTCGTCTTCTAAGAGGTACGCTCGTGGATAGTTTTCAAGACCAGATCAGTGCGAGTATTCCCGAAGATGATACGAAACTACTGAAATTCCACGGAAGTTACATGCAGGATGATCGTGATTTGAGGAATGAGCGGAGAAAGCAGAAGTTAGAGCCCGCTTATCAATTCATGGTCCGGGTACGTCTTCCCGGGGGTGTAGCGACACCGGATCAATGGTTAACGATGGATTCGTTAGCGGATGAATATGGAAATGGAACTATGAAACTGACCACAAGGCAGACCTTTCAGCTCCACGGGATATTGAAGTGGAACATGAAAAACAGCATACAGGCAATGAATGAAGCGTTATTAGATTCCATTGCTGCGTGTGGGGATGTCAACCGTAATGTCATGGCTAATGTGAACCCAGATCAATCCTCTTTTCACGCGGAAGTCTATCAGTTTGCTAAACAAATAAGTGAACATTTACTCCCTAAGACCAGAGCTTATCATGAGATCTGGCTTGATGAAGAAAAAGTGATTGATGGCCAGAAGGAAGAAGAGACCATTTACGGGTCCCACTACCTGCCTCGGAAATTCAAAATCGGTGTCGCTGTCCCCCCTTCCAATGATGTGGACGTTTTCTCACAGGATCTCGGTTTCATAGCCGTTGAAAAAGAGGGGAGGCTGATCGGTTTCAATGTCGTTGTCGGCGGAGGGATGGGCATGACCCATGGGGATGAGACGACATACCCTCAATTAGGGCGCGTCCTCGGTTTTTGTCCGAAAGAAAAAGGAAAAGATGTCGCTGAAAAAATCCTGACGATACAACGTGATTACGGAAACCGTTCGAATCGGAAAAACGCTCGTTTCAAATACACCGTAGATCGTCTTGGAGAGGATTGGATCCGCGGGGAATTGAACCGGAGAACAGGTTGGGAGCTGGAAGAGGCAAAGCCTTATCATTTTACTGACAATAGCGATCGGTATGGATGGATGAAAGGAGAAGATGGGGATTGGCATCATACGTTTTTCATCCAGAATGGACGCATTAAAGATGAAGATTCCTATTTATTAAAGGAAGGAATGCGGAAAATTGCGGAACTGGGACTTGGAGAGTTCAGGCTGACCGCTAATCAGAATGTAACGCTTTCTAAGATAAAGGAAGAAAGTAAACCAGAAATAGAAGCTGTGATTGAAGAATATGGGTTATCGGAAGGAAAGCAAAATTCTGCATTAAGAAGGAATTCCATGGCCTGTGTAGCAATGCCTACCTGTGGGCTGGCCATGGCAGAATCGGAAAGGTATCTCCCTTCACTGATTGATCAAATAGAAGAAGTCTTGGATGAAGTGGGCTTGAGAAATGAAGAAATTACTATAAGAATGTCAGGTTGTCCAAATGGATGTTCACGCCCAGCCCTTGCGGAAATTGGTTTTATCGGTAAAGCTCCTGGTAAATACAACCTTTATTTAGGAGCCGGGTTTGCAGGGGATCGACTGAATAAACTGTACCGTGAAAATATTGGCGAAAGAGAAATCTTAGAAGAGTTAAAACCATTACTTGTTCATTATGCGAAGCAGCGGGAAGATGGTGAAAGGTTTGGAGATTTTGTCATACGCAAAGGATACATCCAGCCTGTGACTTCAGGTCAGGATTTTCATTCATAAATGAAATGTTCACCAAACCGAGCGCCGTGCATAAAGTGTAGGGCAGACTTTATGCAAAAAGAGGTGCAAAGGTATGGATGATAAACATAAACAACTGCCGGATTTGTTTGACAAGAGTTTTCGTGATATCGTCAAGGCGTTCGATTCGTTCTTTGACGAATCGATTAAGCACGTCCATGACTTTTTTCAACAGACCACAATTCCTGTGGAAGTGTTCGAAACAGATCGAGACGTCACTGTCGAAGCTTACCTTCCTAATGTGTCACGGGAGCAAATACGCATAGATCGATCTGGGAATCAGCTTCGAATCCGCGTAGATGAACGGCAACTACGAGAAGTAAAGAATGAAGAGGCACATTATTACCACCGTACTCATTCATTAAGTCAAAGAGAACGCGTAGTGACCCTTCCCTTTGCTGTTGCGGAGACAGCAAGCAGTGCATCCTTTAAAGGTGGCGTTCTTACAATTGTATTTCCCAAGCATAACTCTACCATCAAGGCCATCGATGTGGATGGTCAATAACCTAACTAAAAAAACGTCCAGAATCTCCTGGACGTTTTTTCGTTATTAAGCTAAATGGCAGGATTGTGGAAGACTCGATTTCGAGATGTCCCGGGGTTCGTTGCCATTTTGAGCGTCAGGGGTGGCTGGGAAGCAACTCGCTTTCCTGTGGGGGAGCGCCGAGCTTCCTCGGACTACGTCCTGCGGGATCTCACCTAACTCCTTCTCCCACGGGAGTCTCGCAGCTTCCCAACCACCCCATTCGAGGTATGTGAAAAACGAACCTCTGTACCAAGTTGGAAGGTCTTCCACTACCACACATTTGAGGTGTAATGAGCTCTGGATCAAGCTTTTACGTACTTTGGAGGTGTTCTAATCATCCACTTCCCTCAACCATACATGCTCCCCTTTTAGAAGTGGTTTCGAGACACTTGTAAGGTAAAGGGGCGGAGGGAAACGGTGAGACTCCCATGGGACGTGTGGGACAGGTGAGACCCCGGAAGGCGTAGCCTGAGGAGGCTCGCCGCCCGCCCCATGGAAAGCGAATCTTTTCCCGGAGCCCCTAGAACCACATAATCGTTTCGAAACTGAGTCTTCCAGAATAGGGAGCACTACAGGAAGAAGGGGGGCTTCTGATTTTTGGTGGGGTACATATATTTAATAATGGTTTATTAGAGGAGGAAATGTTTTAAAGGACCCGGGGGGGTTTTTGTATGTATGTCGTGTGGGTTCCGTGCTATGTCCCTATCGTATATCGGAATGTTTACCCTCATTACCCTCATTATCCTCAACGTTGCCGCTTGTATCCAGAAGTTAATGAGGACATGTTTGTCCAGTCTGCCTCCGAGATGGAAAAGTTGATGGAAGATGCCAGCAAAGTAGTAGAAAAAATCAGTAATTCTCATGATTTTGCTAATGACATGATGGGGGCTGCTCAGGAGTCAGATCAATCGAAAGTAAACACTTTGATTCGAAGTTCTGGTGTAGAATCGCCTTTTCAAGCGGAATATAATCCAGACCGGATGAAAATCCATTTGTCTGCAAGTAATCAACAGGTGGAGTGCTGTCAGTTAACTATTGTTCTAAGGTGGAGAGTACAATAAACCCCGTACATCCTGGATGTACGGGGTTTATTGTATTGCTACTAATTATTAATGACCAAGCGAGCGCATGATAAATTCAATGAGAAAGATCATGGCGATGAGTACGACTGGCGTAGTTAGTTCTCTTTGCTTTCCGATGGCGAACTTTACGATCGGGTAAGCGATAAATCCAAAAGCCATTCCATCAGCGATGGAGTAGGTGAATGGAATCATCACGATAATCAGGAAGGCTGGCATCGCTTCAGACAATTGATCCAGTGGGATTTCCTTAATATTCTGTACCATCAGTGCTCCGACGATGATGAGGATCGGTGCGATAGCGGTAGATGGAACCATGGAAATCCAAGGAATCAAAAAGATGGTGCCACTGAATAAGACAGCCATCGTTAGTGCTGCTCGTCCTGACTTTCCTCCGGATGCAATGACAGCTGCACTCTCAGCTGAAGAAACCGTCGGTGATGTACCGAGGAATCCCGTACTTAATGCTGAAAAGGCAGAGGCCTGATAGGACTTTTTGAATTTGCTTTGTTGATCCAGCATATCCAATTGTCCGTGGATGAGACCCATGTTCTCGAAAATGAGAACGATCGCAAGTGGGAAAACAGCCATCCAGAACCCGAAACCGGTCACACTTGTGAAGTCCGGCATGAAAACCCAGGATTGTTCGCTGAGTGCGAGAGAATCTCCTCGTTCACCCAATACTCCTGTGAAATGAGCGATAATGGTCCCTGCAATCATCGTCACCAAGAAGTTACCGGGAACATTTCTTGTGAAAAGGAAAATCCCAATAAACAAGGTGAGGATACTTGTGATGACAATCGCAGAAGAAGGATTGCCGAGAGTAATCAAAGAATGTTCTCCTCTTACAACAAGGCCGCCTTTTTCTAATCCGATCAACGTCAAAAACAATCCGAGACCAACCGTAATCGCATGTTTCAGGGAAGCGGGTATGGCATGTTTCAACCAGTCACCAAGTTTGGTGAAAGCTGTGACTAGAAAGATGAGGGAGGCTACGAATACAACTGCCAGCCCTTCTTGAAAAGTCATCCCCGATCCTTCAACGATGGAGTAAGCGAATAGAGCGTTGACACCCATTCCTGGAATGAGAACCATAGGCGCATTGGCGTATATGGCCATGATCAAACAGCCGAGTGCGCTGGCAAGAATCGTTGCAATCATACCGCTCTCAAGCGGCAGACCTGCACTATGAAGGATCTGACTGTTTACGGCCACGATGTAGACGGTCGTGAAATAACCGATTAACCCAGCCAATCCTTCTTTCTTCCAGCTCACTTTTTGATGATGCTGATTGAGCATTTGAATCTCCTCTATGAAATTTATCCCTCTCCCGCCCGGTTACCGAGTAACCCACAAACGTTTATTTTACTCGTAAATCGTCAATCTATCAACCTGATTTGTTTGCTTTTTGTAAAAAATGAGGTGTAGAACAACAGTTTGTGTTAAGATATAAAAGGATTATAATATAGTAGAAAGCGTTTTCTTTCTTTATATATAGATGAAAAGGGAAGGTGATTCTCATGAAATATCGTTCAGTATTCGATATTATTGGTCCTGTCATGATTGGACCATCCAGTTCCCACACCGCTGGGGCGGCCAGAATCGGGCGTGCCGCACGCCATTTATTTGGAAGGGAACCAAAATATGCCCATATCCATTTGTATGGATCCTTTGCGAAAACCTATAAAGGTCACGGAACAGATGTAGCTATAATTGGTGGACTGCTCGACTATGATACGTATGATGAACGCATCAGTCAATCACTTGTTACGGCTAGGAAAAATGGAATGAAGATAAGGTTTCATGAAGAGGATGCTCATACGGATCATCCCAATACAGCAAGAGTTAAAATCGGTGATGATCATGGTGAGCTCGAGTTAGTCGGAATCTCCATCGGGGGAGGAAAAGCAGAAATAACAGAGTTGAACGGTTTTGAACTTCGTTTATCTGGAAGTCACCCGGCAATCCTGCTTATTCACAATGACCGCTATGGGGCGATTGCCTCGGCAACGGCCATTTTAGCAAAAAACGAAATTAATATCGGACGCATGGAAGTATCGCGTAAAGCGCAGGGCGAACAGGCCTTGATGGTCATTGAAGTGGACCAGAATATTGATGATTCCATTCTCGATGAACTAGAGCGAGCGGATCACATTACACAAGTAGCTAAAATATCGGACTAAAAAGAAAGGAGAGGTCACATGTTTCGAAATGTCGCTGAACTCGTAGAATTAGCAGAAAGTGAAAATATCCAAATCTCTGAAGTTATGATTCGTCAGGAGATGGAAGTGAAACAACTAACGAGGGAGCAAGTGTTCTCTCAAATGGAAAGAAACCTCGATGTTATGGAAAAAGCGATTGAGGATGGCTTGAAAGGTGTTAAATCTCACAGTGGATTGACAGGGGGAGATGCGGTACTTATCCAAAACTACATGAAAAACCATACCCCATTATCCGGAAACCTTCTTATGGATGCTGTCAGTAAAGCTGTTGCAACTAATGAAGTGAACGCAGCAATGGGAACCATCTGTGCTACTCCTACTGCAGGGAGCGCAGGGTGTGTGCCGGGGACCCTTTTTGCTGTGAAAAATCAGCTGAACCCTACACGTGAGCAAATGGTTCGTTACCTGTTTACTTCAGGTGCCTTTGGATTTGTGGTTGCCAATAATGCTTCTATTTCTGGGGCAGCAGGAGGCTGTCAGGCAGAAGTCGGTTCAGCTGCTGGAATGGCTGCTGCTGCAATCGTTGAAATGGCTGGGGGAACTCCTTCACAATCTGCTGAAGCGATGGCTATTACTTTGAAGAACATGCTCGGACTTATTTGTGATCCGGTTGCAGGCCTGGTAGAAGTGCCGTGTGTGAAGAGGAATGCTATGGGCTCCTCCAACGCAGTTGTAGCTGCGGATATGGCTCTTGCGGGTGTGACGAGTCGAATTCCTTGTGATGAGGTTATAGATGCGATGTACAAAGTCGGACAACGCATGCCTTCAGCGTTCAGGGAAACCGCACAAGGAGGACTTGCAGCTACTCCAACGGGACGTGAATTAGAAGCCAAAGTGTACGGAATATCGTTGAAGAAAGAGTGAATGACGTGTTGCAGCAATCGATCAGTGAAGTCAAAGGAGTAGGGGACAAACTACAATCACAATTAAATGAGCTTGGACTCTTCACCGTAGAGGATCTATTATTCTACTTTCCGCACCGTTATGATTCTTATGAAGTGAAGCCTCTTACTGAACTCACGCACAATGAGAAGGCGACCATTGAAGGGGAAATCGTCTCTGAACCTGCTTTAAGTTTTTATGGCAGGAAGAAATCAAGGCTGACTTTTACCCTTCAAGTCGATCAGTTTGCAGTAAAAGCTGTCATGTTCAATCGTGCTTTTGCGAAGAAGCAATTGACTCAGGGGGACACGGTTACGGTGACAGGGAAATGGGATCAGCAAAGACTCCAAATAACGGTCAGCCAATTTAAAAAAGGAGAGTCCAAAAGTCAGGAACCTATTCAGCCTGTGTACACGTTGAAAGAAGGGGTCAACCTCAACACATTGAGGAAAGTGATTAAAAATGCCCTTGAAGACTACAGTGAGGATATTCCTGAGATTCTTCCTGAAGATCTGGCTCTTGCCTATAAGCTTCCAGAGCGTCCTCAAGCTTTGAATCAAATGCACTATCCTGAGACCAGGGTCATGCTGAAGCATGCAAAACGTCGCTTTATTTATGAAGAATTTCTTCTGTTTCAATTGAAAATGCAGTTGTTAAGGAAGCATAACCGTGAATCGACATCCGGAATTGTTCAAACGTATGATAACGAACAGTTGACGGCTTTTGTTCAATCACTGCCATTCGAATTGACTTCTGCGCAGAAACGTTCCCTGGCAGAAATTTTAAACGACATGAAAAGTCCGCACAGAATGAACCGTCTCCTACAAGGGGACGTTGGATCAGGGAAGACAGCTGTTGCCGCAATAGCTCTTTACGCATCCATTACAGCAGGTTATCAAGGTGCACTCATGGTTCCGACAGAAATCCTTGCAGAACAACACTACCATTCCTTGAAAGAAATGTTTGAAGGACGTGCCAAAGTTGCTTTGCTGACAGGATCTATAAAGGGGAAGCGGAGAAAAGAAATTCTTGAAGCCGTCGAGCAGGAAGAAATTGATATCTTGGTCGGCACCCATGCGCTCATTCAGGACGAGGTCGTTTTTAAAAATCTTGGTTTCGTCATCGTTGATGAGCAGCACCGATTTGGGGTTGAACAGCGCAGGTCATTACGGGATAAAGGTCTCTCCCCGGATGTCCTATTTATGACAGCAACACCTATCCCGAGAACACTCGCGATTACGGCATTCGGAGATATGGATGTAAGTGTGATTGATGAAATGCCTGCGGGAAGAAAGCCTGTAGATACGTATTGGGTTAAAGGGGAAATGACCAACCGCGTGTTGAGCTTTATCCAGAAAGAGATTGACCAGGGACACCAGGCTTACGTTATTTGTCCATTGATCGAAGAGTCGGATCAGCTTGATATTCAAAATGCCATCGACCTTTATGATCAGCTTAGCGCGGTTTTTGAGCCTTCCACATCAGTCGGGTTAATGCATGGTCGGCTTCATAACGAAGAAAAAGAGAGCGTTATGCACCAGTTTGCTGCAAACGAGCTGAAAATTCTCGTCTCTACAACGGTTGTCGAGGTAGGGGTGAACGTACCAAATGCAACCGTAATGGTCATTTATGATGCACAGAGGTTCGGCCTTTCTCAACTTCACCAGTTAAGAGGACGAGTAGGGCGTGGGGCAGATCAAAGTTACTGCATACTTCTTGGTGATCCAAAGGGAGACGTTGGGAAAGAACGGATGAGAATTATGACCGAAACAAATGATGGCTTCGAATTATCCGAACAAGACTTGAAGCTTCGTGGTCCGGGTGATTTTTTCGGCAAAAAACAAAGCGGTCTGCCTGAATTTAGGGTCGGTGATATGGTCCACGATTACCGTGCTCTCGAAACTGCAAGAAAAGATGCGGCAGAAATGATTATGGAGAACATGCTGGATAATGACGAACGATACAAAGCGCTAAAAGAACAAGTTTATAGTGACCAGCACATTCTCGGCAATGTGTTGGACTAACCAAACAAACACTCGGCTTCCAAAAGCCGAGTGTTTTCCATTTCCTAAATTCCAAGAATAGCTCCTGATTGTGGAAGACTCAGCTTCGAGACGTTTCAGGGTTGGTTGCCTGGTTGAGCGTCAGGGTTGGCTTGGAAGCAACTCGTCCAGCTCCATCGCCCAGACCCTCGCGTCATAAGCAGAACAGCAAAGGGATAAAAAGCGCATACGGTTGCTGTTTTGCTTATGCCAGTCGTGTCTACCAGGGCGATTTCGCATTTGAACACTTTCCTGTGGGGGAGTGGCGAGCTTCCTCTGACTACGTCCTGCGGGATCTCGCCGATCTCCTTTCTCCCACGGGAGTCTCGCAGCTTCCCAACCACCCCGTCTTCAAGAATCCTGCCATATTGTTTAAGATGGTGCGCGTGTTTCCTTAATTGAGGGTTGAGTTACTATGAAGAAGAAAATAGGGAATCCTAAGCAAATCCTTGCGTAATTGAACTTGGTATTATATATTACTATTAGTACCTAGTCATAAGGGGATGACATTATGACTAAATGAACGGTGGCATATGTATGAAGAAGTCTAAAAAAGTACGTCAGGAAGAATTGAAAACGAAAATAGACCATACCCCCTTCATTACAGACGAAGAACTAGCAAAGACATTCGGGGTCAGCATTCAGACGATAAGGCTCGACCGGATGGAACTCGGAATTCCGGAATTACGGGAACGGATCAAGTCGGTTGCCACACAGGAATGGAATGAAACAGTGAAAGCTTTACCGGTTGAAGAAATCATCGGAGAAGTGGTCGACCTGGAACTGGACGACCGTGCCATTTCGATTTTGGACATCCGCCCGGAACATGTCTTTTCCAGAAACCATATCGCTAGAGGCCACTATTTATTTGCACAGGCAAACTCCCTTGCCGTCGCCTTGATTAATGATGAACTCGCGCTTACTGCGCAGTCGGAGATTACATTCACAAGGCCAGTGAAGCTTGGAGAACGAGTGGTGGCCAAAGCGACTGTTAAAGGGGACGATGAAAAGGGACGAACACTTGTGAATGTGCATAGTTACGTAGGTAACGAAGAAGTGTTTGCAGGTACGTTTGAGATGTATCGTTCGAACCAACAGAAGGAGATGGATCGAGAATGAAGCTAGCCATTGACGCTATGGGCGGTGACAACGCTCCTGAAGCGATCGTAAAAGGAGCCGTACAGGCGGCAGACACAATTGACGGCTTGGAAATCACTCTTGTAGGTGATGAAGCACAAATCAAACCTTTTTTAAAAGGGCAGTCGAATGTGTCCATATTACATACAACAGAAGTCATTACAGCAGATGATGAACCGGTAAGAGCCGTAAGGAGAAAGAAGCAGTCCTCTATGGTTCTCACAGCCACTGAAGTGAAAGAAGGACGGGCGGATGGTTGCATTTCGGCTGGAAATACAGGGGCCTTGATGAGTGCAGGGTTGTTTGTCGTCGGTCGCATGAAAGGTGTGGACAGGCCTGCCCTCAGTCCAACCCTTCCAACGTCAGATGGCAAAGGGTTTCTTATGCTGGATGTCGGGGCGAACGTGGATGCCAAGCCCGATCACTTATTGCAATATGCAGTGATTGGAAGTATCTATGCTGAAAATGTACGCAAAATCAAACAACCGAGGGTCGGTCTTTTGAATGTCGGTACGGAAGATGGCAAAGGAAGTGACCTGACCAAAAAAGCGTTTGATCTAATGAAGGAAGCTCCGATCAATTTCATCGGAAACGTCGAGGCCCGTGATTTGCTTGAAGGTGTAGCCGATGTAGTCGTGACTGACGGGTTCACAGGTAATGTGACCTTGAAGACGATTGAAGGAACGGCAATGACGATGTTTTCGATGATCAAGCAAACCTTTATGAGTAACTTTAAAACTAAAATTGCAGCTGGCTTAGCAAAAAATGATTTGCGGAATTTAAAAGCCCAACTCGATTATAGTGAATATGGCGGAGCAGGGTTATTTGGTTTGGCCGCGCCTGTGATTAAAGCACACGGCTCTTCCAATGATCGAGCTGTTTTGAATGCGATCCGTCAAGCGTGCCACATGATTGAGCTTGGTGTAACGAATACAATATCAGCAACACTTTCTAAAATGAACAAAGAGGAGGATGAATCATGAAGCGAATCGCATGTGTTTTTCCTGGGCAAGGGTCTCAGGAAGTAGGAATGGGGAAGGCGATGTATGAGGCTTATCCTGCTGTGAAACAATTGTTTGATGAAGCGGATGAAGCCCTTGGTTATTCTTTGACTCGTTTAATGTTCGAAGGACCTTCAGAAGAATTAACAAAAACAGAAAATGCTCAACCGGCATTACTTTTGAATAGTATAGCCATTCAACGAGTACTACAGCAAGAAGGGGTGGCTCCTGCTATGACGGCAGGTCACAGTCTTGGAGAGTACAGCGCCTTGGTTGCAGCTGGAGCACTGGATCCAATGGAAGCAGTTCAACTTGTCCATGTCCGTGGAAAGTTGATGGAAGAAGCTTATCCAACAGGGATGGGGACGATGGCGGCTGTTCTTGGCCTCTCTCAGGAGGAAATAGAAGAAGTGTTAAGGGACTTTGACGGGGATTTAGCCGTAGACCTTGCGAATATCAACTGCCCTGGACAAATTGTTATTTCCGGTACGAAGGAAGGCGTGGACAAAGCATCTGAGCAATTGTCAGAGGCAGGGGCGAAGCGTGTACTTCCTCTCAATGTCAGTGGTCCATTCCATTCCCGTCTTATGAAATCAGCCAGTGATGATTTTGCTGACCATTTGTCTGAGACGACCATCCATGACGCTGATGTCCCTGTGTATGCGAACGTAACTGCAGCGCCGGTGACAAATGCTGAAGAAATAGAAAAGCTTCTCGTGGAGCAACTCTACTCACCAGTAAGGTTTCAACAAATCCTTGAGGCATTTGTCGAGGAAGATGTCGAAGCTATTGTAGAAGTAGGGCAAGGGAAAGTGTTGAGCGGCCTTGTTAGAAAAGTGAAACGCCGCATGAAAACGTTCAGCGTCCAGGACCCAGATTCACTGCAAGCGTTCACCGATTGGTATAAGGAGGAATCGTAATGTTACAAGACCAGGTGGCTCTCGTCACAGGAGCATCTCGAGGAATCGGAAAAGCTATAGCTCTTGAACTTGCTGCACAAGGAGCTAAAGTAGCCGTCAACTATGCGGGAAGCGAAGATAAAGCCGAGGCAGTTGTTCAGGAAATTCATGAACAGGGCGGTGTGGCCATCAAAATACAGGCCAATGTCTCTAAAGATGAAGATGTCAAACGTATGGTGAAAACAGTCGTTGATGAATTCGGACGTCTGGACATCCTTGTGAACAATGCAGGAATTACGAAGGATAATCTTTTGATGAGAATGAAAGAAGAAGAATTTGATTCAGTGATTGATACGAACTTGAAAGGCGTCTTCCTCTGTACAAAAGGAGTGACGCGTCAGATGATGAAGCAGAAATATGGACGGATCATCAACGTTGCTTCAATTGTAGGTGTTTCTGGGAATCCAGGGCAGGCGAACTACGTCGCTGCTAAAGCTGGTGTAATCGGGATGACGAAATCGAACGCTAAAGAATTGGCAGCTAGAAACATCCAGGTGAACGCGGTAGCTCCGGGATATATCGCTACAGATATGACAGATTCCCTTACAGACGAGCAGCGCGAGCAGATGCTTGCCTTGATTCCGCTGAAGCGTTTAGGAGAAGGGCAGGATGTGGCACGCGTGGTACGCTTCCTGGCTTCTGAAGATGCGGCATACATGACAGGTCAAACATTACATGTCGATGGTGGTATGGTCATGTAAAACATGGCTCTTACTAGGCAGTGATCTCTATTGAAATAAAGAGATTACGATTTCTGCTGGAAATCGGGTCAAAACAGCCTCTTGCGCTTTTGACTACATCCAGCTCCAGAGGTTAGCCCCTCGAGGTCTTAAGCAAGCCCTATGAAGTGGCAAAATACGCCACTTCATAGGTTTGCTTAATCTGGTCGGGGCTAAACAACCTCTTGCGCTTTTGACTACACATTACTATAATTACTGAAGGGAGGTGAGGTTCCAATGGCAGAAACATTTGATCGTGTAAAACAAATCATCGTCGATCGTCTTGATGTTGATGAGTCTAAAGTGACTATGGAAGCTTCCTTCAAAGAAGATCTAGAAGCAGACTCTCTTGATGTCGTTGAGCTTGTAATGGAGCTTGAAGACGAGTTTGATATGGAAATTTCTGATGAAGAAGCTGAAAAAATCAATACAGTAGGCGACGCTGTGAATTACATAAGCAGCCAGTCGTAATAGGATCGCTGTCCGTTTTCTTCGGGCAGCCTTTCCTATATTTTTAAGAAATTCATTGCAAAGGACAAGGTGATTTATGGATGATTTTTCCAGTTTCCAGAAAAAGATAAACTTACAATTCAATGATATCTCGTTACTGGAACAGGCTTTTACACATTCATCATATGTGAATGAGCATCGGAAAACCGATCGGGAGGATAATGAACGGCTGGAATTCTTGGGAGATGCCGTTCTTGAACTAGGAGTCTCACAGTATTTGTACCGGGAGTTCCCGGACATGGCTGAAGGAGAGCTTACGAAGTTCAGAGCCTCGATTGTGTGTGAAGTCTCATTAGTAGAATTTGCAAATGAGCTGAATTTCCAAGACCTGATTTTACTTGGTAAAGGAGAAGAGCTGACAGGAGGACGCAACCGGCCGGCATTGCTTGCTGATGTTTTTGAAGCGTTCATTGGAGCTCTTTATTTAGACCAGGGTTATGATGCAGTTATACAGTTCTTGAGAACGTATGTGTATCCGAAAGTGAAAAAAGGTGCTTTTTCTCATGCGATGGATTTCAAAAGTCAGCTACAAGAATTTATTCAACGGGATAAGAACAGCAAAATTGAATATGAAATCGTTGAAGAGAGAGGACCTGCACACAGCCGTGAGTTTATCGCGCATGTACTGATCCAGGATGAAATTGGCGGGATTGGTGTAGGCCGTACAAAGAAAGAAGCGGAACAAAAAGCGGCTCAACAAGCATTGGAAAATCAAGGAGCTCATTTATAATCCGCCTTTAAAAAAGGATCAAAAAGAGACCGTTATCCGGAGGGAATCTTCGGATAACGGTCTCTTTTAGTAGCGTTCTTTATTTTCTGTATTGACCAAGTTCCTGAACGAATGCCTGGATTTCAGAAACACTCAATGAACCTTTCATTTCAATAATGTCGTGAAGGGATTTGATTTCTTCGTATTTGTTGAGATCGTAATCCTCTGGGTCCATGAGGGAACGGTTCACGACCTGCAGTTTTTCTGCCATATCATTAATGATGACTTCTAAGTTTTCTTGGTTTGCTTCTTGTAAACTCAAAAATGAATCCTCCTTCAGGGCTCGTTATCTAGGCTATTACATATGATAAAGGACTTTACCGAATTTTGAAACCCTTCATTATAATTATAGTTTGTTAAAGTAAATGGGAGGATTGTGGAAGACCCAGTTTCAAGACTTTACAGGGTTCGTTACCTGGATTGTGCGCCAGGGATGGCTGGGAAGCTACTCGCTTTCCTGTGGGGGAGTGGCAAGCTTCCTCGGGCTACCGCCCTGCGGGATCTCGCCTATCTCCTTTCTCCCACGGGAGTCTCGCAGCTTCCCAACCACCCCTTTTGATGTAAGAGAGAAACGAACCCCTTCACAGTTGGAGAGGATGCCTTTCACTATCCTGGTGTTTGTAAGCATAAAACGCTCTGTCATAAGCTTTCCGCATACATAATAGCTTCATTGAGAGTTAATTCCCTTTTAATTTCCATGTGAATGAAAGCAGCTTATTCCAGAAGGGGTTTCGAGATACTTATAACCAAAGGGGCGGAGGGGAATGGCGAGACTCCTGCGGGAAAAAAGTGCAGGGTGAGACCCCACAGGACGCAGTCCGAGGAGGCTCACCGCGCTCCCGCGGAAAGCGAGCTATTCCCTGCAGCCCCCATCCACTCAACAAAAGTCTCGAAACTGAGTCTTCAAGTAAAGGGAGCTTTTATGGAACAATAAGATTTACCAGGGTGTTATAAAAGTAGCTCTCGGTTCCTACCGTAGGGGCTTTCTTTATGATAAAATATATAAGTTGAGTGAATGAAAGATTTGTGAAAATACAGGAGGATGAATATGTTCCTCAAACAATTAGATACGATAGGTTTTAAATCATTTGCCGAACGTGTGACTGTTGATTTTGTTTCTGGAGTCACATCTGTCGTCGGGCCGAATGGTAGTGGAAAAAGTAATATAACGGATGCGATTCGCTGGGTATTAGGTGAACAATCAGCCCGATCGCTCCGCGGTAGTAAAATGGAAGATATCATTTTTGCAGGTAGTGAGAGCAGGGCACCATTGAATATGGCAGAAGTGACTTTGACTCTTGATAATACGGATCAGGCACTGCCTTTGGATTACCAGGAAGTCAGTGTGACGAGACGCGTTTATCGCTCTGGCGAAAGTGAGTTCTATATAAATAATCAGACTTGCCGTTTGAAAGATATCGTCGATCTATTCATGGACTCCGGGCTCGGTAGAGAAGCATTCTCTATCATCAGCCAAGGAAAAGTGGAAGAGATTCTCAGCTCCAAAGCAGAAGATCGCCGGTCCATTTTTGAAGAAGCCGCAGGAGTACTGAAGTACAAACAGCGGAAGAAAAAAGCGGAATATAAGTTGTCGGAAACACAGGAAAATCTAAACCGTGTGGAAGATATCATATGGGAGATTGATGGCCAGCTTGAACCGTTAAAAGAGCAGGCGGCTGTTGCAAAAGATTACTTAGAGAAAAAAGATGAGCTTAAGAACGTGGAGATCTCTTTATTGATCACTCAAATCCAGCAGGTTCACGGAGAATGGGAAAGAATTCTCAAAGATCTGGAAGAAGTCAAAAGCCAGGAAAACGAGTTGAGTGAGAAAATCGAGTCTGATGAGGTTTCATTGAAAAGTCAAAGGGATCATGTGGAAAGTCTGGATGCTTCAATAGAAAACATGCAGGCGAAGTTGCTTGAACTAACGAGAGACCTTGAAAATCTTGAGGGGAAAAAGCAACTGATGAAAGAGCGCCATAAGCATTTTGAAGAAAACAAATCCAAATTGGAAGAAGCCTATGAGGATCTCTCTGACAAACTGGTGAATTTAAAGACGATTGCCGAAGAAGAAACTCAAAAGTTAAAACAAATCAAAGAAAAAAGAGAACAAACGAAACAAGAGTTAAACCAAACCACACAGGCGTTAAAACAGGACCTTCATTTGATCGAAGATGAGATCGAAGATTTGAAGAGTGAATATATTGAACTGCTGAATAAGCAGGCAGCTAAACGGAATGAGAAACAACTCTTAGAAAAACAGCTGGACCAAATTCACTCCAAAAAAGGTAGTCAAATTGATAAATTCAAAGATCTTAGAATTGAACGTGCTAAGCTTGAAGAGCAGTTGACTTCTATGACAAATGAGTTGGAAAACCTGACCACACAGCGGGAAAACCTGGAGTCTCAAGTCCAAGAGTTAAGCAAAAGATACGAAAAGAATAAACAGACGTATCAAGAGTGGCAGGAGAAGCTTTATAAAGGGTATCAATATTTGGAAAACATGCGGTCTAAGAAGGAAATGCTTGAAGAGATGAAGGAAGACTTCTCCGGTTACTTCCACGGCGTTCGTGAAGTATTAAAAGCATCTCAAAAGGGCCAGTTGCAGGGGATTCATGGAGCTGTCCTCGAATTGATTGATATACCTTCCCACCTTTTAACAGCGATTGAGACAGCACTTGGTGCACAGGCCCAGCATATTGTCGTGGAGGACGAACAAACCGGAAGACAAGCGATACACTGGTTGAAATCCAACAATAAAGGAAGAGCTACTTTTCTTCCTCTTACCTCCATTCAACCTCGTTCTGTCCATGGGAGTGCATCACTCTCACAGCAAGAAGGGTATGTAGGGGTGGCAGCAGATCTTATTCAATACGATGCGGCCCATTCAAAACCGATCCAGCACCTTCTAGGTCATATCGTCATTGCTGAAGGGTTAGAACATGCAAACCAAATTGCCCGTGTATTGAATCGGAAATACAGAGTTGTAACGCTTGATGGAGATGTCGTCAATCCTGGTGGTTCGATGTCAGGAGGAGCGAAAAAGCAATCCAAACAATCTTTGTTTACAAGAGAAAAGGAATTGCAGGAACTTAGTGAGAAAATTGTCAACTACGAAGCGAAGGCTTTGGATGTTGAGAGTAAAGTGAAAAAGCTAAAGACGACTTTAGCTGAGCAAGAAGAGGAAAAAGAACAGTGGAATGTAAACCTCTCTGAATTAAAGAGAGAAGAGTACGAAAGGCAGTCTGATCAAAGGGAAGTACAGTTGAAACTCGACCACTTGAATGATCAGCTTCAATTGTTTGACCAAGATCAGGCCCAGTACGATCAAGATTCTCATCATGCAGATCAGCAGTTGAACGAGCTTGACGATACTTTGCGTACCCTTGAGGGGCAACTCGTCTCGATCAATACAAAGATCGAAGAGTTGACGACAACAAAAGAACGTCAAAAAGAAGACGAGGCTAACTTGCAGGAACGCAGGCAGAAGCTTCAAATTCAGCTAGCCGAGCAAGAGTCTGCGGTAAACAACCAAAAAGAAAAAGCGGACCGTTACCAGCAGGAAAAAGATCTTATCGAGCAGGAATTACGAGGCAACCGTGTTTCTTATCAACAGTTGATGGAAGTCAAGGAGTCGAATCAGACAGAAGATGAAATCCAGGCTCAAATAGAAAGCATGAGGGCGGCAAAGGAAGAGACCACTTCGTCGATCGAAAGGAAGAGAAAAGAGCGTCAAGATCTGGCTTCGGACATTCAGCAAGCCGAACAAAAATTGAAGGAATGGAAGCGAAGGCATCAAAACTTCATCCAGGACCTGCAGCAAAAGGAAGTTAAAGCCAACCGGCTGGATGTCGAGCTTGAGAATATGCTTCAATACTTGCAGGAAGAGTATGTGATGACGTTTGAGAAAGCGAAGAGGGACTACCCGGGTGTAGACGATATTGATAAAGCATCGACAAAGGTCAAACTGATCAAGCGGGCCATTGAAGAGCTTGGAACTGTGAATCTGGGAGCCATCGATGAGTATGATCGGATTAAAGAGCGTTACGAATTTTTGAAAGGGCAGCAGGATGACTTACTTGAAGCGAAACAAACCCTTCATACAGTCATCAATGAAATGGATGGTGAAATGAAGCGGAAATTTGAAGATACCTTTACGAAGATCCGTGCTGAATTCGGTGAAGTTTTCCGTACATTGTTCGGGGGAGGGCGAGCCGATCTGCAACTCACTGATCCGGGTGACATGTTAGAAACAGGGGTTGATATTGTTGCCCAGCCTCCGGGTAAGAAATTGCAAAATATGAGTTTGTTATCCGGCGGAGAACGCGCTCTGACAGCTATCGCTTTGTTATTCTCGATTTTGCGCGTCCGGCCCGTCCCGTTCTGTGTCCTTGATGAGGTGGAAGCGGCATTGGACGAAGCGAACGTGGATCGTTTTGCTAAGTTTTTGAAAGAATTCAGTGAGAAAACACAGTTCATTGTGATCACCCACAGAAAAGGGACGATGGAAGAATCGGATGTTCTTTATGGGGTCACCATGCAAGAGTCAGGCGTATCTAAACTTGTATCCGTCAGATTAGAGGAAACACCGGAATTATTGGAAGCATAGGAAGGATGAGTCGATGAGTTTTTTTAAGAAACTGAAAGAAAAATTCGTGAAAGGTCCTGAGTCGGAAGAAGAAAAAGAGGAACAGAAGCTGGATGAAACAGAAGGTTCCGACGAAAAGGAAAATTCTCCGGAGGCAGACCCTGCAGAGAGTGAACATCAGGAGCTTGACCTTCAGGGAGAAACAGAAACTCCGGAAACAGAGCTCCCTGCAGAGGGTACGGAGGAAGATACTTTAGAATCAACAGTGGATGAAGAAGATGATCAGAGTGTTGAAAATCTTGAAGAATCATTCCCAGAAGAAGAAGAAATAGGTGCAGAAAGTCAGGAAGAGGATGAAAAAGCTTCCATAGCATCTAAGTTTAAAATGGGTTTGGCAAAAACGAGGGATTCGTTCTCAACTAAGATCAATGATCTTGTTGCACGCTACCGTACCGTTGATGAAGACTTCTTCGAAGAACTTGAAGAAGTGTTGATTTCTGCTGATGTCGGGGTTACGACCGTTATGGAAATGATTGAAGAGCTTGAGATGGAAGTGAAGCGTAGGAATGTTCAGGACCCTCAAAAGGTGAAAGAAATCATTTCCGAAAAGCTTGTTGAAATCTACTATGGTGATGACAGGGCTGAAGAGATCGAAGGGTTGAATGAAAACCCAGGTGGTTTGACGGTCTACCTGTTTGTTGGTGTGAATGGGGTAGGGAAAACAACGACCATCGGTAAACTCGCCCACAGACTGAAAAGCGAAGGGAAGAACGTCACACTCGCCGCAGGAGATACTTTCCGTGCAGGTGCGATAGAGCAACTGGAAGAGTGGGGCAAACGTGTCGGAGTGAATGTCACAAAGCATAGTGAAGGAAGCGACCCGGCTGCTGTCATTTATGATGGCATTCAATCGGCAAAATCGAAGAATGCCGATGTCCTCATTTGCGATACTGCCGGTCGTCTGCAAAATAAAGTGAACTTGATGAATGAGCTTTCCAAGGTGAAACGTGTCATTGAACGTGAAATTCCTGGAGCTCCTCATGAAGTTCTGCTTGTTCTCGATGCTACAACAGGGCAGAATGCTATGAGTCAGGCGAAAACATTCTCCGAAGCGACGGATGTTTCCGGCATTGTCCTATCGAAACTGGATGGAACAGCAAAAGGCGGAATCGTTCTTGCCATTCGAAATGAATTGGAGATCCCGGTAAAACTCGTAGGCCTGGGAGAAAAAGTGACCGATCTTGAAACATTCGATGCTCATGCTTTCGTTTATGGTCTGTTTGCAGATATGATTGATGAATATGAGGAAGAAGAAGAACTTTCATAAGCCTTGACATAAAGGTACATGTTCCTTTAGTATTTATGTGTAAAGGCATTTCACTTAACAAGGAGTGCTTCAAGCATGCTTGAAAAAACGACACGGATTAATTATCTATTTGATTTCTATCAATCGTTGTTGACTCCTAAGCAGAGAAACTATATGGAGTTGTACTATCTCGAAGATTACTCTCTTGGTGAAATATCGGAAACCTTTGATGTCTCACGTCAAGCCGTGTACGATAATATTCGCCGAACAGAGACGATGCTTGAAGAATATGAAAAAAAGCTTCATCTATATGGGAAGTTTGAAAAACGCCAGAAAGTGATTAAGGAGATGGAAGCTCAGTTTAAAAAAGACGAGCTGCCAGCCCCTTATGAATCATGGTTGCAAGAATTACAAGAATTAGAATAGGAGGGGATCTTCGATGGCATTTGAGGGTTTATCCGACCGTTTGCAGGAAACGATCAAGAAAATCAAAGGCAAAGGGAAGGTAAACGAACAAGACGTAAAAGAGATGACCAGGGAGGTCCGTCTCGCCCTCCTTGAGGCCGATGTAAACTTTAAAGTCGTGAAAGATTTTGTTAAGCGTGTACGTGAACGCGCCGTCGGTCAGGAGGTCATGGAAAGCCTGACCCCTGGACAGCAGGTCATCAAAGTGGTTAAAGAAGAGCTCACAGAGCTGATGGGTGGCGATGAAAGTAAAATCGCTGTCGCCAAGCGTCCTCCGACGGTCATTATGATGGTCGGTTTGCAGGGTGCAGGTAAAACGACGACGACCGGGAAGCTTGCGAACCTGTTGCGTAAAAGCTACAACAGGAAGCCGTTACTCGTAGGAGCCGACGTTTACCGACCAGCTGCCATTCAGCAATTACAGACACTCGGTAAACAGCTGGATATGCCTGTCCATGAGGAAGGGACCGAAGCCAATCCTGTTGATATTGCCAAAAATGCGATAGCGAAGGCCAAAGAGGAGCACCATGATTATGTGCTCATCGATACCGCTGGTCGTTTGCATATTGATGGCGATTTGATGGGTGAATTGCAAGAGATCAAGGAAGCCGTCAATCCTGATGAAATCTTCCTTGTTGTCGATGCTATGACGGGGCAGGATGCGGTGAATGTAGCTGAAAGCTTCGATGAGCAGCTTGACGTCACCGGTGTGCTCCTCACAAAACTGGATGGAGATACCCGTGGTGGTGCTGCATTATCCATCAAAGCTGTGACAGGTAAACCGATCAAATTCGCGGGTATGGGGGAAAAGCTCGACCAGCTTGAGACCTTCCACCCTGAGCGTATGGCCTCAAGAATCCTTGGAATGGGCGACATGCTCACATTAATTGAAAAAGCACAAACGCAAGTCGATGAGAAACAGGCGAAAGAGCTGGAGTCGAAAATGCGTAATGCGTCCTTTACTTTCGAGGATTTCCTTGAGCAGATGGAGCAAGTGAAGAACATGGGACCACTGGATGAAATTTTAAACATGATTCCTGGTGCGAACAAAATGAAAGGTCTTCAGAATGTGTCCTTCGATGACAAACAGATCGTTCATGTAGAAGCGATTATCCAATCGATGACAAAAAATGAACGTCAGGACCCTTCTGTGATGAATGCAAGCCGTAAGAAGCGGATCGCTAAGGGTTCAGGAACCTCTGTGTCAGAGGTCAACAGACTGTTGAAGCAGTTTGAAGAAATGAAGAAAATGATGAAACAAATGAGCAATACCAAAGGGAAAAAAGGCAAAGGAATGAAATTTCCTTTTATGTAATGGAAAAAACCTTTACACACCCTTGAAGTTCTGCTAAAATCTAAATCTGTGTGAAACATTAAAGAAAAGAAATTTGGAGGTTGTTAAAAATGGCAGTAAAAATTCGCCTAAAACGTATGGGATCTAAGCGTAACCCATTTTATCGTGTAGTAGTTGCTGATTCTCGTTCTCCTCGTGATGGACGTATCATCGAGCAAATCGGAACATATAACCCAGTTGCTAACCCTGTAGAGGTTAAACTTGATGCTGAGAAAGCGATCGACTGGATGTCAAACGGCGCGAAGCCAAGCGACACTGTTCGTAACCTATTCTCTAACGAAGGCATCATGAAACAGTTCCACGATAAGAAAAACCAATAAATCATAAAGTAGTGGTGATTCCATGAAAACCTTGATCGAAACGATCGTAACTCCGCTTGTCGATTATCCTGATGACATCGTAGTGGATGAGAAAGAAGAAGATCACAAAGTGGTTTATCATCTTACAGTCCACCCGGATGATGTAGGGAAAGTCATCGGTAAGAACGGACGGATTGCGAAAGCGATTCGGACTGTCGTTTATGCGGCAGGTTCAGATTCTGAAAAACGAATCTATTTGGATATCATGTAAGAGAACTAATTTTATTGGTGTAAGGAGGGAGAAGGGAAACCTTTTCCCTTTTTTACTATTCTCATGGAACGGCAGAGGGGCGGGCGAAAAGATGCAGATCATCCGAACAGTACCTGTCAAACAGATTTTGACAGAGGCGAGTCGTGCGCAGATTAAGGAAAAGTTCGATGAAAGATATCAACGTCTGGACCGGGAATGCAGGCAGCTTTCCTTTGAGCAGAAAAAATTGGAACGCAAGCCCGGGGTGTCGAGACAGGAAGTGGAGCGCCGGTTTTCGAAGGAAATCGGGCGCAGAAAAGATCAGCTGAAGTGGCTTGAATATCAGCGCAGACAATTGGATATCCTGCCTGATGGAAGTGAGCTTGAAACGGACGAAGTACAGGCGCTGATTGAAGTTGAAGAAGGCGATCAATGGGATGAGGTCATTCAGGATCGTCAAATCGTCGTGGAAGACGGAAAAGTCATACGAGCGAGGTAATTGCATTCATGGAGAAACAGTTATTCAATGTTGGTAAAATTATAAACACACATGGCATCAAAGGAGAAGTGAAAGTTCATCGCGTTACAGATTTTGATGAACGTTTCGAACCAGGTCAGCTTTTGTATTGGGTAAGTGATAAAAAGGAGCCGAAGCCACTCGTAATTCGAACACACCGAATTCATAAAGGTTTCGACCTTGTAAGCTTCGAAGATCATCCTACGATTAATGATGTCGAAGGATACAAGAATGGAAAGCTGATGGTATCTGAAGAGCATCAAGAAGAGCTTGGTGACCATGAATTCTATTTTTATGAAATCATCGGGTGTACCGTATTTTTAGAGTCAGGGGAAGAATTAGGTGAAATCAAAGAAATTCTTACTCCTGGTGCGAATGACGTTTGGGTTGTGAAGCGGAAGAATCAATCGGATGTTCTCATTCCGTATATCGAACCTGTCGTTAAAGAAGTGGATACGGAGCGGAAGACAATCATCATCGATCCAATAGAGGGGCTGCTAGACTAATGCATATCGATATTCTGACACTTTTTCCAGAAATGTTTGATGGTGTACTGCAGAATTCCATCATGAAGCGTGCTCAGGAACAAGGCGCCTTTTCACATCAGTATGTCAATTTCCGTGATTACACTGAAAACAAACACAATAAAGTTGATGATTACCCTTATGGTGGAGGAGCGGGGCTTGTTCTATCCCCGCAGCCCATCTTTGACAGCATTCAGTCCATCAAAGACACAGCGGAAAAACCTCCACGTGTCGTGCTTCTTTGCCCGCAGGGAGAACCCTACTCCCAGCAAAAAGCGGAAGAACTTTCCGAAGAAGATCATCTTGTCTTTATTTGCGGCCATTATGAAGGGTATGATGAACGGATCAGACAGGAACTGGTGACTGATGAAATTTCCATCGGTGATTATGTCCTTACTGGTGGAGAGCTTGGTGCGATGGTCGTCATCGATTCCGTAGTCCGACTTCTTCCAGGGGTTCTCGGAAATGAACAGTCGGCACCGATGGATTCATTCTCAAACGGTTTGCTGGAGCATCCCCATTATACGAGGCCGGCTGATTTTCGAGGTCACAAAGTGCCGGATGTCCTCTTATCAGGGAACCATGCCAAAATTGATGAGTGGCGTCACTATCAGTCATTGAAGCGTACTTTCGAAAGAAGGCCTGACCTGCTTGAAGGAAGAGAATTATCTGCTAAAGAGCAATCGTGGTTGGAAGAGTGGAAAAATAGCTGAGTATTGTTGATGTTTGTCTCTAGATATGGTATATTAAATTTTGTGCTTAAACGTACGGTTTAAGTGGAAAACGATGTTCCGCTGCCTCTTAGAAGACATGAGCATTAGTTAAAAAGGAGTGAAAATCATGCAACAATTGATTCATGACATTACAAAAGAACAACTTCGTACGGATCACCCAGATTTCCGTCCTGGTGATACTGTAAAAGTACACGTGAAAGTTGTCGAAGGCACACGTGAACGTATCCAGGTATTCGAAGGTGTTGTCATCAAGCGTCAGAACGGCGGAATCAGCGAAACATTCACTGTTCGTAAGATTACTTACGGTACAGGTGTTGAGCGTACATTCCCAGTTCATTCTCCACGTATCGCTAAGATTGAGCGTACTCGTCGTGGTAAAGTACGTCGTGCGAAACTTTACTACTTGCGTAACCTACGCGGTAAAGCTGCACGTATTAAAGAAATTATCTAATTTCAGTCAAAAGGAGCTTGCGATGCCAAGCTCCTTTTTTCTACTTATCTAGAGGTTTCACAACCATTAAATTCCCATTTCATAGATTTCCTACAGCCCCAAAACGTACACTAACGTCACAGACTTGAGTTTACACTAAGGGGAGTTAAACGGAAATAGAAACAAGGGTAAAGAATTTTATGATATGATTTGTAAGACGAAGATAAAACTCAAGACTAGAGAGCGTTCAGCAGCAAATGTAACCATATATTTTAAAAAGGTTGTGCCTGCAGCCTGCACACTATGGTTTTGCCGCTCCAGACTCCTTCATTCAAGGAAGAAGGGATATTGATGAAACAACAATGGTTGGACTGGTTGAAAGCATTTCTTATCGCCGGCGTTTTGGCTGTGGTCGTAAGAGTGTTCTTGTTTGCACCGGTCGTCGTTGAAGGGCCTTCCATGTTGACCACTTTACATAGCGGGGATCACTTGATTGTCAGTAAGCTCAATTATAAGATTGGATCGCCGGAGCGTTTTGATGTGGTTGTATTTCATGCAACAGAACGTAAAGACTATATTAAACGCGTGATTGGACTTCCTGGAGATCATATCGCCTATGAAGATGATCAACTCTATGTGAATGGCGAACCTGTGGAAGAGCCATTTCTAAATGAAAGAAAACAACAATTAAGCGGAAGCCGGCCTTTGACTGATGATTTCACCATGGAGAATTTACCAGGTGAATATGAAGAAGTGCCTGAAGGTCAACTGTTCGTACTTGGCGACAACCGCAACAACTCGACAGACAGCCGGATGCTTGGCATGATTGATCAGGACCAGATGGTAGGGGAAGCTGTTGTTTCCTACTGGCCATTAAATCGCATCCAGCTTGTGAATTAGGAGGATCTACATGACCATTCAATGGTTCCCAGGCCATATGGCCAAAGCAAAAAGGGAAGTCGCTGAGAAGCTTAAGCTCGTGGACTTTGTTATTGAACTTGTTGATGCACGTGCACCACTTTCTTCTCAGAACCCTATGCTTCATAACACTTTACAAGAAAAGCCCAAAATGATGGTGCTGATGAAAAAAGATCTGGCGGACACCCAAATCACCAGTGAATGGATTCAACATTTTAAAGAAAAAGGAATTCCAGCCGTTGAGATTGAAGCGAATCAAAAACAGGATGTGCAAAAAGTTGTCCAGAAAGCGAAAGAGTTAGGCAGAGAAAAAATGGACAAACTTAAAGCGAAAGGCATACGCCCCAGAGCTTCGCGGGCGATGATCATAGGTATTCCAAATGTAGGGAAGTCTACGTTGATCAATAGACTGGCCAACAAGAAAATGGCTAAAACAGGGGATAAACCCGGGGTTACCACGAAACAACAATGGATCAAAGTAAAGAAAGAATTCGAATTGCTTGATACACCTGGAATTCTGTGGCCTAAATTTGAGGAAGAGGAAGTGGGATATCGCTTAGCAGCGATCGGCACGATCAAAGATCAAATCCTTCCTAAAGAAGATGTAGCTGCTTATGTCCTTAATTTCCTACATCAATCCTACCCGGATCGGCTAGAAGAGAGATTTGGTCTTGAGAATGTGGATGATATGATGGAGGCTTTTGAGGCCATTGGGAAAAAGCGAGGCTGTCTCGAAAGTGGAGGCCGCATTAATTTTGAAAAAGTTTCTGATATTATCTTGCAAGACTTAAGGACAGGGAAGCTCGGAATGATTACCCTTGAACGCCCTGACTCATAAATCAAAGCGCAAAGAGGCCCTTGCCCCTTGCGCTTTCTTTGTGAGTTTTTTTTCTATCATTTATCAAAAGTATGCATCGAGGTCTGTTAATGTCAGAAGCCGGCTCAGCCGCACAGGGGACACACCTTTAAGGGAGAACAGTGATATGGATAGAAAAAACAAATGAAATTTGGTTATAGATTGATGACAAATGTCCGATATGATAAGAAATGGAGGGTTTATGTTTCATGACCCAATTGACTGTAGCCCAGATAAAAGAAAGACTGAATGACGATGAATTGAGCGATCAGGAGCTGACTTTGTTTAAAGAGGATTCAAGGAAAGGTGTCCAACAGCTCATGAAACGCTATGATAAGGAGATCAAGCAAAAACAAGAGCTGAAAAAGCAGTATGAGATGATGATGACGTTTGAAGAAAATCTGTTTCACCGCGGTTTTACTGAGGTAGCAGGAATAGACGAAGCAGGGCGTGGGCCGATTGCAGGTCCTGTCGTGGCGGGTGCTGTCATTTTACCTCGTGATTATTACTTAGAAGGGCTGAATGATTCGAAGAAACTTTCTTTAAAAAGTCGTGAGGCCTACTTTGATCGGATCAAAGCAGATGCTGATTGGGGTATAGGGATTGTCACAAATGAAGAGATTGATCAAATCAACATCTATCAAGCAACAAAACTTGCCATGAAGAGAGCCGTCGAAGATCTTTCTGGCCAACCGGAACATTTGCTGATTGATGCGATGGAATTAGACGCGATACCAAGTCCTCAAACGAAACTTATAAAAGGGGATGAGAGAAGTGTTTCAATCGCCGCTGCTAGTGTGATCGCCAAGGTGACGCGAGACCGGATGATGGCGGAATTAGATGAACAGTATCCTGTTTATCAATTCCGAAATAATCAGGGATATGGAACAAAGCCACACGTGGAAGCATTAAAAGCTTATGGGCCTTCACCGGTTCATAGAAAAACATTTGCCCCTGTAAAAGATCTGCTTTAAGAGAGGGATGGATTAAAGATGAACCATTTGATCAATAGTCTTACACGCTTATCTGCACATTCAGCCCTTCCTGTTGAGCCTAAATCAGGCCAACTGATAAAAGGGAAAGTCATACAGCCACTACAAAACAACAAGTACGTGGTGAACATGGGCATGAAAAGTGTGGAAGCTAAAGTGAATCAACCGTTGATCAAAGGTTCCTCTTACTTATTTCAAGTAGAACAGGTAGAACCTAATCTCGTCTTACGACCCATAACGGTTTCTGAAGAGCGTTCCGCACCATCGGGTCTAGCATCGCTTTTAAAGCAAGTAGGAGTACAAGAAAATAAAGACAACCTCTCACTAATGAAGGCAATGGTTGATTTGAAAGTGCCATTAAATAAGAAAGAGTTAGCCCAAGTGTTCAAGTTGTTTCAGTCTTCGGCCGATCAACGAGTTTCACGTGATCTATTACTACATATGATTAGCAGGAAAATGCCCATTCAACCTTCTGTATACTCTGCGCTATCTGCTAAATACACAGCCGAATATTCTCAAGTTTTATCAGATGTTAAGCAGCAATTGGGAGAAAAATCACTTTCTCCATCTGATGAGAAAATTAAATCTATGGTCCAAACATTACGTGCAGAACAAACTCAGAACTCTGAAGGTAGGATTTTGAATAAATTAAAATCCGAATTGACGAATGGATCGAGCGCTACTTTTGAGCTATTTAAGAGATCGGGAATTATAGATACCAAGGTGACTTATTCAACGTTCAAGCAAAATTGGTCTCGTCTAAATCCCAGCATGGATCGATTACCATTCACTAAAGAACAAGTAGCTGCTTCTTTACAAGAGCTGTTACAAAATCAACTTCCGTTATCCCCATCAGAGAATAAAACGGTTAAACAGTGGGGTTTAACGGCAGAGAGACTCCTGTCACTCTGGACTCAACAACCTTCAAAAGCTGATTTTTCAACATTGTCTGAACAAACACGTAAACAATGGACGGATACTTTCAAAAAAGTAGTGAACCAAAAGATATTGGAACGTTTAACTCCGTACTTACAGGAATCAACAAAGCTGTTTATTGAGAAAGCCGTCACTCTATTAGGCAGTGAGAAGAGAGATGAAATTCCTTTTACAAGTGCTGAATTCAAGTCTTATCTTTCTGATATTCAACATTTGTCAGGAAAACAACTTCCCCATGTACAGCAAAAGCTCCTCATTTATTTGCTGCAGTCATTAAGCCATAACATTCCACTGTCTGCCAAAGATAGAATGTGGCTCCAAATGCGAACAATGATGAATGGCCTAGGATTCAATGATGAGCATGATCTTCTTTCAAGCTCCTCCAAATTGACAGATGCATCTGCACAGACTGAAAACTCGTTAAAATCGTTGCTGTTAAACGGTTTAAGTGAAGGTTCAGAGGTGAAAGCAGAGACTGCAAACCGGCTGATAAACTTAATCAACGGGACTCAACTCGCTTCTTACTCGGATAACTCCCAAACCTTACAAATAGCGCTTCAATTCCCGGGTGATTTCATTGGGGCTCTAAAGGATGTACATATGAACATGGAAGGGCGGAAAAATGACGATGGGCAGATTGATTCTGACTATTGTCATGTGATGTTTTACTTACACCTTTCTCAGCTTGAGGAAACAATCATAGATTTAAATATTGTTGAGCGCCGGGTGTCTATCGTCGTATATAATGAAAACCCAGAACTTGAAAAGCTTTTTCAGCCGTTTCAAAAGAAGTTAGTAGAGGGTTTGGAAAATGCGGGATATGAACTGAACTCTATAAAGGCACGCGTCACAAGTGTAGTTTCAAAAAACTCTAACGCTAACAAACAAAAGTCGGTGGAAGAAGGGCTGGATATCAGAATATGAATCAAAAAAGAAAAGAAGCCATTGCTTTGACCTATCAATCCGAAAAAACGACTGCTCCTGAGGTAGTGGCTAAAGGGAAGGGCATCATAGCTGAAAATATTCTAAAAGCCGCAGAGGAGCACCAAATACCCGTACAAGAAGACGCCACGCTTGTCGAATTGCTGTCAGAGTTGAACATCAACGAACAAATCCCGGAAGATCTTTACCACGTTGTCGCTGAAGTTTTCGCCTTTATTTACAACGTTGACCAGCAACATAAGAAATAATCCTTTTTGAAGAATATAACAGGATTGTGGAGGGCTCGATTTCGAGGCTTTTGTTGAGTGGATCGGGGCGGGGAATAACTCGCTTTCCGCGGGAGCACGGTGATCCTCCTCAGGCTGTTGCCTTGCGGGGTCTCACCAAGCACTATCTTCCCGCAGGAGTCTCGTCATTCCCCTCCACTCCTTTGTCATAAAAGGTTTTCGAAATCATTATTGGGATAATCAGTATCCATACTTAAGGAAGTGGTTAAGTAATTGTATTCATAGCTAGCATTCAAAGCATAAAATCTTGATGTCGTGCGCTTTATACATAAGTTGTAGTGCTCGTGGAAGAGAATCCTTCGTGGTAGAGGGGGGCGTTTCTCTCTTACATCGAATGGGGGGAAGCTGTGAGACCCCCGTGGGAGAAGGAGATCGGCGAGATTCCGCAGGACGCAGTCCGAGGAAGCTCGGCGCTCCACCATAGGAAAGTGTTCAAATGCGGAATCGCCCTGATAGAAACGACTGGCATAGACCAGCAAAGAAATGTGCTTTTTTATTCCGTTGATGTTCGACTTATGACGCAAGTGTCTGGGCGATGGAGCTAGACGAGTAGCTTCCCAGCCACCACTGAGTCACGACCGGGAAAACCTAGAAACTAAGTTTAAAAAAAGACAACGCTAAACTAGTTTACATAATATTATACCTGTGAATCTAGTGAATTTTTCGACAGATATCTAGCTTAGTATGGACAATTGATAGCGTTTTTTTATACAATGTACATGCAGTGAAATTTGATGGGAGGATGAAACATGAACATTCACGAGTATCAAGGAAAAGAAATCATGCGTGATTTTGGCGTATCTGTGCCAAATGGACACGTCGCATATACCGCAGAAGAAGCTGTCGAAGCAGCGAAGAAATTAGGTAGCGATGTCACAGTTGTCAAAGCGCAGATCCACGCAGGTGGCCGCGGGAAAGCCGGCGGAGTCAAAATTGCTAAAAATCTTGACGAGGTGCGTACATACGCTGACGAAATACTAGGAAAAACTCTTGTAACCCATCAGACTGGACCAGAAGGCAAAGAAGTAAAGCGCTTACTTATCGAAGAAGGTTGCGATATTAAGAGCGAATACTATGTCGGTCTTGTTCTCGATCGCGCGACAAGCCGTGTGACGATGATGGCATCTGAAGAAGGTGGAACAGAAATTGAGGAAGTCGCAGAAAAGACTCCTGAAAAAATCTTCAAAGAAGTCATCGATCCTGTGACAGGTCTCACACCATTCCAGGCGCGTCGACTTGCATTCAATATTAATATTCCGAAAGAATCTTTAGGAAAAGCGGTTAAGTTTATGCTTGGCCTTTACGACGTTTTTGTACAAAAGGATTGCTCTGTTGCAGAAATCAATCCACTCGTTACAACAGGTGATGGGGATGTACTGGCGCTTGACTCCAAGTTGAACTTTGACGATAATGCCCTTTTCCGTCAAAAAGATATTGCTGAACTTCGTGATCTTGAAGAAGAAGATCCTAAAGAAGTAGAAGCATCTAAATATGATCTTAGTTACATCGCGCTCGATGGTAACATCGGCTGTATGGTCAATGGTGCGGGTCTAGCGATGGCTACAATGGACACAATCAAACACTATAGTGGAGATCCTGCCAATTTCCTGGATGTCGGAGGCGGCGCTACAACTGAAAAAGTAACCGAAGCTTTCAAGATCATCCTTTCTGATGAAAATGTCAAAGGAATCTTCGTTAACATTTTCGGTGGCATTATGAAGTGTGATGTGATCGCTGAAGGTGTGGTCGAAGCAACGAAACAAATCGGACTCACATTGCCGCTCGTTGTTCGTTTAGAAGGTACGAACGTAGATGCTGGGAAGAAAATTCTTGATGAATCAGGCTTGAACATCACTTCTGCAGATTCTATGGCAGAAGGCGCACAAAAAATCGTTGAACTAGTCAAGTAAGAAAGGCGGGGAATCAGATGAGTGTATATATTGATAAGAACACAAAAGTCATTGTTCAAGGTATTACAGGCTCCACAGCACTTTTCCATACCAAACAGATGGTTGAGTATGGGACACAGATCGTGGGCGGTGTCACACCAGGTAAAGGCGGCACCGAAGTTGAGGGAATTCCTGTATTTAATACAGTTGCGGAAGCTGTAGAAAAAACAGGGGCGAATGCTTCCGTCATTTATGTCCCTGCACCGTTTGCAGCGGATGCCATCATGGAAGCGACAGATTCAGAAATGGATCTTGCCATTTGCATCACAGAACATATCCCTGTATTGGATATGATCAAAGTAAAACGTTATATGGAAGGGAAGAAAACACGCCTCGTCGGGCCTAACTGTCCTGGAGTCATTACACCTGATGAGTGTAAAATCGGCATCATGCCTGGCTACATCCATAAAAAAGGTCATGTCGGCGTTGTTTCTCGTTCTGGTACGCTGACATACGAAGCCGTTCACCAGCTATCTGAAGCTGGAATCGGTCAATCCACAGCGGTCGGCATTGGTGGAGACCCTGTGAATGGGACCGATTTCATCGATGTATTGAAAGCTTTCAATGAAGACCCTGATACAGAAGCTGTCATCATGATTGGTGAAATCGGCGGAACAGCTGAAGAAGAAGCAGCTGAATGGGTGAAAGCGAATATGAGTAAACCGGTTGTAGGCTTTATTGGTGGTCGTACAGCCCCTCCAGGAAAACGCATGGGTCATGCTGGTGCGATTATTTCTGGTGGAAAAGGGACCGCGGATGAAAAAATCCGTGTCATGAATGAATGTGGAATTCAAGTGGCTGAAACACCTTCAGTTATGGGTGAGACATTGATTCAAGTTCTGAAAGACCAGGATCTATTTGAAAAATGCAAAACACACTAAGTAAATGAAGAAAGAGGCCGTATCGGTGAACAGGTACGGCCTCTAAACTATGTAGATGAGGTGCCTGATGAAAGATTGTAGAACACGCTTACTCCTCCTTCACGATTCTCCTCATATGACGAGACCTCTCCTTAGAAAATTACTGCAGGTCGATGCTTCTTTCCTTCACCCCTTTTCACGTACACCGGCACAGTTATCCAAAGATCTATCCATTCCCCTTTCAAGAGCTCAATCTATCCTCCGTCATATAACAGACCCTAATATAATGAAGAAACTCGACATGTATGACCAAAAATATACAATTGTAACCGTGTTTGATCAAACATACCCCATGAGTTTAAAAACGATTCCAGACCCTCCTTTTGTCCTTTACTCGGAAGGGGATGTATCTTTATTGCATACACCGCTTTCCATCAGTGTGGTGGGCACTCGTAAGCCATCGCCTTATGCATTTCCGGCTATGAAATCAGTCCTTGTCCCACTTATCCGGTCCGGGTTTACTATTGTCAGTGGTATGGCTCAGGGAGTCGATCAGCTTGCTCACGAGTTAGCAACTGAATATAATGGAAAAACAATTGCCGTTCTCGGTTCGGGATTTCAGCATATTTATCCTAAGAACAATCCCATTTTATATAACACTTTGACTCAAGAACATCTGGTCGTAAGTGAATATCCTCCTGACTGTGCACCAAAAAAATATCATTTCCCTGAGCGAAACCGGCTGATCGCGGGGGTGACTCCCAGTACCTTTGTCATCGAAGCGCGACTGAAAAGCGGCACAATGATTACCGTGGATCAAGCTCTAGAACAAGGCAAAGATGTGTACGCACTACCGGGACCTGCAGGAAGGATAACGAGTGAAGGTTGTCATAAAATGATTAATGAAGGCGCAAAATTAGTTCATACGTATCATGACATATTGGAAGATTGGTTAGAAAAATTTGAATAATCCGTTACAAAGGTGTTACATTCAAGGGTGAGATTGGACCAATTTGAGACTTTTTTGAAAAATATATGTTTGACAAACGGTTTCATTGTATTTAATAATAGGGAAGATTTATTTTATAAAAAGCTAACTCAACCAATTTCATGCAAAAATAACAACGTGAGAACGACTTTTTCTCTCTGGAAAGGACAGATAGTCTTCCTTTTCATTAGATTTAGTTATACAGCAAAAGGTAAATCAAAAACGAGAAATATAAAAAGAGTGTATGAACATAAAGAGAAAACACCTCTATGGGAGGAACATATATGGCAGATTATCTGGTAATAGTAGAATCACCTGCGAAAGCAAAAACAATTGAACGATATCTTGGAAAGAAATATAAAGTGAAAGCATCCCTAGGTCATGTGCGTGACTTGCCTAAAAGTCAAATGGGCGTGGATGTAGAGAATGAATTCAACCCTAAATATATAACCATCAGGGGAAAAGGTCCTGTTTTAAAAGAACTAAAAACAGCAGCCAAAAAAGCAAAGAAAGTTTATCTTGCTGCCGACCCCGACCGCGAAGGGGAAGCAATTGCCTGGCATTTAGCCCACAGCTTGGATATTGACGATACATCAGATTGTAGAGTGGTTTTCAATGAAATCACTAAGGAAGCAATTAAAGATTCATTTAAACAACCGAGATCCATCGATTCAGACTTGGTTGATGCCCAACAGGCTCGCCGGATACTTGACCGCCTTGTCGGATATAATATCAGTCCAATTCTTTGGAAGAAAGTTAAAAAAGGCTTAAGTGCAGGCCGTGTTCAATCAGTGGCTGTTAAAATCATTATTGATCGTGAAAATGAGATTAAAAAATTCCAGCCAGAAGAATATTGGACGATTGAAGCAGATTTCTTAAAAGATAAAGAGTCATTCGAAGGTTCTTTTTATGGTGTTGATGGTAAGAAGAAGGATTTAAAAACACAGGACGATGTCGACCAAATTCAAAAGCGGATGAAAGGGAAAGATTTCTCTGTAGATAAAGTAAACAAACGAGAGAGAAAAAGGAATCCATCCCTTCCATTCACCACTTCTTCACTACAACAGGAAGCAGCACGTAAATTGAACTTCCGTGCGAAGAAAACGATGATGATTGCCCAACAGCTTTATGAAGGTATTGACCTTGGTGGAAAGCAAGGAACTACTGGTTTGATTACGTATATGCGTACGGATTCCACTAGACTCTCGAATTCAGCCAAAGAAGATGCTAAGCAGTACATCGAAGGTAATTTCGGTAAAGAGTTTCATGGACAAAATAAAGGAACTAAAAAGCAAGAAGGGGCCCAGGACGCTCACGAGGCCATTAGGCCAACGGGTGCAGACCGTGATCCAAAAGCAATGAAGAGCATATTATCCCGTGATCAATATCGTCTATACAAATTGATTTGGGACAGGTTCATTGCCAGCCAAATGGCACCAGCAGTCCTGGATACGATGACGGTCCACCTTTATAACGAAGGTGTAGAGTTCAGAGCTACAGGTTCTGAAGTGAAGTTCAAAGGTTTTATGAAGGTTTATATCGAAGGTCGGGATGATAACAAAAAAGAGAAAGACAAGCTTCTGCCTCACCTCGAAGAGGGCATGACCGTAAAAGCGGAAGAAATCAAACCGAACCAGCACTTTACACAGCCTCCGCCGCGTTACACGGAAGCACGTCTAGTTAAGACGCTTGAAGAGCTCGGGATTGGACGTCCTTCAACTTATGCCCCGACTCTCGATACGATCCAGCGCCGTGGATATGTCGCTCTGGATAATAAACGGTTTATCCCAACGGAGCTCGGAGAAATCGTCCTTGAACAACTGAGAGAGTACTTTCCGGAAATCATCGATGTCGACTTTACGAAGGGCATGGAAGATGACCTTGATGCGATCGAGGATGGAAAAGAGGACTGGGTGAATATCATCAGTCATTTCTATGAGGGCTTTCAGCCTCGCTTAGAAAAAGCGGAAAAAGAAATGGAAGAAATTGAAATTAAAGATGAGCCTGCAGGAATTGACTGCGAAAAGTGTGGGCATGAAATGGTATATAAAATGGGAAGGTACGGTAAGTTCCTTGCCTGCTCAAATTTCCCAGACTGCCGCAATACAAAACCCATTCTTAAAAAAGTCGGAGTCACTTGTCCGAAATGTAAGGATGGAGAAGTCGTCGAAAGGAAGAGTAAGAAAAACCGCAAGTTCTTTGGCTGTGAAAACTATCCTGATTGTGACTTCATCTCTTGGGATAAGCCAATTAGCCGACCATGTCCGAAATGTGAATCTTTACTTGTGGAGAAGAAGTCGAAGAAGGGGACACAGATTCAGTGTACCGAATGTGACTATAAAGAAGAGCCTCAATCATGATCGAGTTATAAAACCAAGGGTCTATGACTATCCTTTTAGTTGTAGGCTCTTTTTCTTATTGGTTTTATTTAACACTGGGGTATTAATAGGAAAAGGACAAGGGAGTATTGTGACAGCTTGATATAGTAAACTTTACGCTTTTCACATGGGAGACAATCCCTCTTTGGGGAAACCTATTTTATTAACCCTCCACGATTAACCGGTCCACTTCCCTGTTTATCATGACACTGAAATTTCCATAATAGGGAGTGTTTATGGAAATGGGTGCTGAGTTTTAAAGGGACGCTATTTTTTGATTGACAGCAATAATGTGGGGCGCTATAATTACGCTTTGGTAAGTATACATACTTGACACTTAATCCCGTTAAAGTACGATTTCTTTAAATACTTGATTCATTAGAGTTGGAAACAATTCAGAATTTTGTTACATTTTTATTAAATCCATTGTTATGTCAATGAATGTTGTGATAAAATTTAGACGCCTTTGAGAGGTGGAAGGAATTATGCAGTCTTACAAAGAGCTCTTTATGGAATACCTTCAAATTGAGAAAAACGCTTCGCCTCTTACATTAAAACACTACGGGAGGGATTTAGATGAATTCGAATCCTTTCTCACATCAGAAGGATTAACGATTCTGGAATGTGAGTATCCTGTCATCCGAATCTTTTTATCTAAGCAATATGAAGCGCAGTACTCAAGGAGGACAGTTTCCAGAAAAATTTCGAGTTTGAGAAGCTACTTCCGTTTCTTGGAACGAGAAGAAATTGTCGTTCAAAACCCATTTTTAAATGTGGTATTGCCAAAGAAGGAAAGTCCCATTCCCAATTTCTTTTATGAAGAAGAGTTGGAGAAACTTTTCACAGTGAGTGATTTGCATACGCCCTTAGGACAGAGAAACCAGGCTCTTATCGAACTTCTCTATGGAACGGGTGTGCGTGTTAGTGAATGCGTGAAAATGGAACTCCCTGACCTGGATTTTTCATTGAACACAGCGCTTGTTCATGGGAAAGGAAGTAAAGATCGTTACGTTCCTTACGGGCAGTTTGCTGCAAAAGCACTTCAGACATATATAAATGATGGTAGAAACCAATTGGCTTCTAAGAAAAATGAATCGAGTAAACGATTGTTTTTGAATGCTAAAGGTGGGCCTTTAACAGCTGATGGAATCAGGCTCATATTGAAAAAGATGGTGGAAAAGGCAGCAATGACAGTCGATATTCATCCCCATAAATTGAGGCATTCGTTTGCTACCCACCTGCTAAACGAAGGAGCAGATTTGCGCTCAGTACAAGAATTGTTAGGGCATGAACGACTCTCTTCAACTCAGATCTACACACACGTATCAAAAGATCGGTTGAAAAATGTCTATATGAACAGTCATCCCCGAGCAAATAAGAGGTGAAAACAATGGAGCAGCAATTTCACGCAACAACAATCTTTGCCGTTCAGCACAATGGAGAATGTGCGATGAGCGGAGATGGCCAGGTAACATTAGGTAATCAAGTAGTGATGAAACATAAGGCAAGAAAAGTCCGTCGATTATTCAATGATCAAGTATTAGCAGGCTTCGCTGGTTCGGTGGCCGATGCTTTTACTCTTTTTGAGAAGTTTGAAGGAAAACTGGAAAGCTATGATGGAAACTTGGCAAGAGCTTCTGTGGAACTTGCCAAAGAGTGGCGTAGTGATCGTGTTCTAAGGAAATTAGAAGCGATGCTGATTGTTATGGATAAAGAAAATATGTTTCTTGTGTCGGGTACTGGGGAAGTAATAGAACCGGACGATGGTATTCTTGCTATCGGCTCAGGTGGAAACTTTGCTTTAAGTGCAGGGCGAGCTTTGAAACGTTATTCACCGGAACAATCTGCTTCTCAAATTGCGAGAGCAGCGCTTGAGGTTGCAGGAGAGATCTGCGTGTTTACCAATGATCAAATAATCCTGGAAGTTCTCAATTAAGGGGGACCATGAATGTCATTAAACTTGACTCCTAGACAAATTGTTGAAAAACTCGATCAATATATTATTGGCCAGGAAAGCGCCAAACGATCTGTAGCCATTGCTCTTCGGAACAGATATCGTCGCATGCAGCTGACGGATGATTTGAAGGATGAAATCGTACCGAAAAATATTCTGATGATGGGTCCTACGGGAGTAGGGAAAACTGAAATTGCCCGTCGGTTGGCGAAACTAGTCGGGGCTCCTTTTGTAAAAGTGGAAGCCACGAAATTCACTGAAGTCGGATACGTTGGCCGAGATGTTGAATCTATGGTACGTGACTTGGTGGAAATGGCCGTACGTATGGTGAAGGAAGAAAAAATGGAAGCTGTGAAAGACAGAGCGGAAGAACAAGCAAATAAACGGCTTGTAAAACTGCTCGTTCCTTCTAAGAAAAAGCAGTCCAATAACTTCAAAAATCCATTTGAGATGATCTTTAATCAAGGCAGTCAGCAGGAAGTGGATCCTGATGATAAGAGTGAAGAAGCGGAAATAGAGACAAAAAGAAGCCGTATTCGTCATCAATTGGATCTTGGTGAGCTGGAAGACCGAATGGTGACCATCGAAGTGGAAGAATCTCAATCTTCCATGTTTGACATGATGCAGGGCTCCGGCATGGAACAGATGGGTATGAACATGCAGGATGCATTTAGTCAATTCATGCCGAAGAAGAAAAAGAAACGTAAACTTCCTGTTTCAGAAGCACGAAAAGTACTAACACAGGAAGAAGCAGGCAAGTTGGTGGATATGGACGAAGTTGGTCAGGATGCCGTTGCTAAAGTAGAACAGGCAGGAATGATCTTTATTGATGAGATCGATAAAGTTGCCGCGAAGGGCGATAATCAGGCGAATGTATCCCGTGAAGGTGTACAGAGAGACATCCTTCCGATTGTCGAAGGCTCAACGGTTGTGACAAAATATGGACCAGTAGCGACTGACCATATTCTATTCGTTGCTGCGGGTGCGTTTCATATGGCTAAGCCATCGGATTTAATTCCAGAACTGCAGGGAAGGTTTCCGATCCGCGTAGAGTTGAATAAACTCAGTGTTTCGGACTTCAAGAACATTCTAACAGAGCCTTCAAATGCTCTTTTGAAACAATATAAGGCATTACTTGAAATAGAAGGTATAAAGGTTGAATTTTCTGACGATGCTATTACTAGACTCGCAGAAATCGCTCATGAAGTAAATCAGGAAACAGACAACATCGGGGCGCGGAGGTTGCATACGATCTTAGAAAAACTGCTTGAGGATTTATCCTTTGAAGCTCCTGACGTCACGATGGAAACCATTGAAATCACACCACAGTATGTAGACAGCAAACTATCATCAATCGTAAAAAACAAAGATTTGAGTCGATTTATTTTATAGGGTGAACAACAAGGAGGAAATGAACATGAAACTATTAGACCGTGCACGTAAAATCAATGCAATGCTACAAAAAACAACCGGAAAATCGGTGGACTTTAATGATATGTCCGCAACGATGCGGGATGTGATTGAAGCGAATACATTCGTCTTGAGCCGTCGAGGGAAGCTTTTAGGCTTTGCCATCAATCAGGAAATTGAAAATGAGCGAATGAAGGCAATGCTTTCAGAGCGTCAATTTCCGGAAGAGTACACACAAAACCTTTTCAAAATAGAAGAAACGACGCCGGATATCGATATTAACAGTGAATTCACAGCTTTCCCTGTAGAAAACCGTGAACTTTTTGAGAATGGATTGACGACAATCGTACCAATTATCGGTGGTGGACAGCGTCTGGGTACGCTAATTCTAAGCCGTCTAAACAGCAATTTTAATGAGGATGACCTACTTCTTGCCGAATATGGTGCTACCGTAGTCGGTATGGAAATTCTCCATGAAAAAACAGAGGAAATTGAGCAGGAAGCACGAAGCAAAGCTGTCGTACAAATGGCGATCAGCTCCCTATCCTATAGTGAACTAGAAGCTATTGAACACATTTTTGAAGAGTTGGAAGGGAACGAAGGATTGCTTGTAGCAAGTAAAATTGCCGATCGTGTTGGAATCACAAGGTCAGTGATTGTTAATGCGTTGAGAAAATTGGAAAGCGCTGGAGTGATCGAGTCCCGTTCTTTAGGTATGAAGGGAACGTATATCAAAGTATTGAATAATAATTTCCTACTAGAGCTTCAAAAACTTCGTACCAATTAAGAAAAATCAAACCGCCACTTTATATAAAGTGGCGGTTTTTTATGTTTGAAATGTAATGTGGGAATTATTAATTATATCGGTGATGCGGGGAAGATGAGATCCAACAGGATAAAGGGGGAGAGGCTCAAAAGGATAAAGCAAGTTTGATCAAATTCGCCATGCCCTGCAATTACTTCGAAGTACCACAACTCATATAGTGCCCTGTGGAAAGCGAACCTATTGTCCTCTGCCACTAAGAGCAAAGGTGCCCTCGAAATGAATGCTTCCACAATCGATTTTACTTAAAATGACCAATAACCAATACATGCATGTAACAGAGCGTTTTTTTAACAGATTTAACCTATTTTCACTATCTTATGTCGTGTTTTAAAAATATCCATAATATATTCACTATTCGACAAAAAGTTATGTAATAATGTTCATTATGGGAAAGATTTCGACACATGGAAACAAAAGCCAAAAATCAAGGGAATTGTCCCTAGTTCCTTTGGGGTGTTTGTAATACTCTCGTAAAAAAGTGGTATTTTGTATAGACACAAGTACGTGAATTTTTTTACAATTGTGTCTGTGAGTATAGAAAAATGTCGAATAGAGGTGGGGTAATGACTCTTTTCAGTAGTACTTTTACAAGTTTAGAGAATGCTTTAGACTATTCTTCAGCAAAAAATAGAGCGATCTCTAATAATGTTGCCAATGTGGATACGCCAGGATACAAAGCAAAAGGCGTCTCTTTTAAGGATGTGTTAGATCAAGAACATTCGTTCCTGAAGGCGAAAAGGACGAATGAACGACATTTACCCTTCAAGAATGATTCTGGTGAACCGTATCGGACTTTTACAAAAACGAATACGGTGTACAACCATAATGGAAATAATGTGGACATTGATAAAGAAATGAATGATCTGGCACAAAATCAAATTCAATATCAGGCACTGGTTGATCGTATGAGTGGGAAATTCCGTAGCCTGGAATCCGTAATCAGAGGAGGAAATTAACGGATGAGTATTTTTCATGCTATGAATAATAGTGCGAGCGCTCTTACAGCTCAGCGCTTACGAATGGATGTTGCTTCATCGAATATGGCGAACGCTAATACAACGCGAGCCTCTCTGGATGAGACTGGAGATTGGCAGCCTTATCGGCGCAAAATGGTTGTTTTCGAGCCGTCTCAAAACAGCTTTAAAAGTTTTTTACATAAAGCAGCCACTGATTCATCGCAAGGAAGTGGTGTGAAAGCAACCGAAATTATTGAAGACAGTGAGCCGTTTAAACTTGTGTATAACCCGAATCATCCTGATGCGAACGAGGATGGCTATGTAGAACTGCCGAATGTCGATCCTTTAAAAGAAATGGTTGATATGATGAGTGCCACTCGTTCTTATGAGGCGAATGTTACGGCCGTCAATGCATCGAAAAGTATGCTGATGAAAGCATTGGAAATTGGAAGATAAGGTAAGGAGAATCCATAATGTCAAACCATCTAATTAACACCATCCCCTTAAGCCAACCTTCTCAAACGCAATGGAAGAAAAATGTTTCTCCTGGTGAAGCTCATGCTGCATTTTCCAGTCAGTTAAAAAATGCAATCGCAGGGGTGAACGAAGCGCAGATTTTATCTAATGATAAGACCAAGGCTCTTGCTCAAGGAGAAATCAATGATTTACATGACGTGATGATTACTTCACAAAAGGCAAGCATCACTATGAAAACAGCTGTGGAAATGCAGAGTAAAGTCGTAGAAGCATATAAAGAAGTCATGCGTATGCAAGTGTGACTCTACTATATTTAATTCGCACTAAACCATTCGCTTAGGTCGTGCTTTTTTTGGGGGCAACTATGAAAGAAAAAATAAAGAAATATCAAGGAAGACTGACAACCTTTTGGAAAGAGCGGAAAAAATCGCAAAAGGGTTGGATGATTGGCGGAATGGCTGCTCTCATTTTCATCCTTATCCTTACAAGTGTTTTAGCCTCAAGTACAAAGATGGTTCCCTTGTACAGGGATTTAACTTTACAGGAAATTGGTCAAATCAAAACGGAACTTGAAACAAGAGGAGTTACATATGAACTTGAACAGGGAGGTTCAACCATCCTTGTTCCAGACACACAGGCAGAAGGTTTGCTTGTGGATCTCGCAGCCGCCGGGCTGCCCAACAGTGGAACAATCGATTATGGTTTCTTCAGTGGAAATACTTCTTGGGGTATGACGGATGATGAGTTTGATGTTATTAAACTGGATGCGATGCAGACTGAACTTGCAAACTTAATGAAAGGCATCACAGGCATTCAGGATGCTCAAGTCATGATCAATATGCCTGAAGAGCAGGTCTTTGTTTCTGAAACTGCGCAACCTGCTTCAGCCTCGATTGTTCTTAATGTACAGCCTGGGTATCAAATCGAAAATGGTCAAATTGAAGCTCTCTATAATTTGGCTTCCAAGTCTGTACCGAACCTGCCCAAAGATAATATCGTCATTATGGATCAAAATTTCAACTATTTTGACATAAATGATTCACCGATAGGTAGCTCTGAAAATGCTTATACATATCAGCAGAATGTGAAAAAAGACATTGAAAGAGACATTAAGCAGCGTTTGCAACGCATGCTTGGAATGATGATCGGTCAACAGAAAGTAATCGCTACCGTAACCGCGGACATCGATTTCACAAAAGAAAATCGTGTAGAGGAACTGGTAGAACCGGTAGACCCTGAAACGATGGAGGGGCTGCCTGTAAGTGTAGAAAGAATTGAAGAGACCTACGAAGGCGGTGTGCCTGAGGGTGGTCCTGTAGGCACGGAAGAAGGGGACATACCAGAATACCCTGCTGGCACAGAGGGCTCAGGTGGCGATTACGAAATGAATCGCGAAACCATTAACAACGAGTTCAACCGCATAAAAAAGAATATCGAAGAAAGCCCATATAAAGTAAGGGACCTAGGGATTCAAGTAGCGATCGATAATACGAAAAGTGTGGGTCCAGAGGGAGAAATCGAATACTTGACTGCTGCGGAGCAGCAAACCGTTCAAGAGAGCGTACAGTCCATTGTGGATTCTATGATAACCACATCGATCAATGGCGAGTACGGAGAAGTAGACACACAAGAAAAAGTATCGATCGTTTTCCAGGAGTTCAACGGAGAACCTGAGTTTCCTGATTCAGGTCAAGGTATCCCTCTATGGGCTTATGTAATAGGAGGTTTACTCCTATTTATAATCATCGTCCTTTTCATCGTTCTTACTCGCAGAAAGAGGGCTGAGGAAGATCATGAAGAAGAGTACATGATGTTTGAAGAAGAGGTTCATGAATCCAAACCTCAGGACGTGCCTTCTATAGAAGAACGAGAAGATGAAGGAACACGCAAACGAAAACAGCTGGAAAAAATGGCTAAAGAAAAACCGGAAGATTTTGCGAAACTATTGCGATCATGGATTGCGGAAGATTAAGGAGGTCTTTGTATGGCCTTGAGAAAGTCAGCGTTGACAGGGAAACAGAAAGCGGCTGTCCTGTTGATCTCCCTTGGGCCGGATGTTGCTGCCCAAGTTTACAAACATTTAGATGAAGAAGAGATTGAACAATTGACGTTGGAAATCTCTTCTGTTCAAAAAGTGGATAGCAAAGAAAAAGAGGAAATACTGGACCAGTTCCATCAAATTGCTTTAGCTCAGGATTACATTTCTCAAGGGGGAATAGGTTATGCCAAAACGATCCTTGAGAAAGCGCTCGGTTCTGATGAAGCGTCTAATATTATCGGACGCCTCACTTCATCTTTGCAGGTGAAACCGTTTGATTTTGCTAGAAAAGCAGATGCTCACCAGATTCTGAACTTTATTCAAAATGAGCACCCGCAAACGATAGCGCTCGTTTTGTCCTACCTCGATCCTGAACAGTCCGGACAGATCTTATCAGAACTTCCACAAGAGCTTCAGGCAGATGTGGCTCGAAGAATTGCCACTATGGATTCGACCTCCCCTGAAGTGATCAGTCAGGTTGAACAAATTCTCGAGAAAAAGTTATCGACCACGGTAACACAGGATTATACAGAAACAGGGGGCATTCAAGCCGTTGTGGAAGTTTTAAATGGTGTCGATCGTAGTACAGAAAGAACGATTCTTGACTCCCTTGAAATACAGGATCCTGAACTGGCGGAAGAAATTAAGAAGCGGATGTTCGTCTTTGAAGATATCGTTGCTCTTGATAATCGGGCGATTCAGAGGATCATCCGCGATGTGGAAAATGATGATCTGCGTCTGTCGCTTAAAGTGTCCAGTGAAGAAGTCAAAGACATCGTATTCAGTAACATGTCTGAACGGATGGCGACCACATTTAAGGAAGAGATGGAGTTCATGGGACCCGTCAGACTTCGGGATGTGGAGGAAGCCCAAACGAGAGTGGTTTCTACCATTCGCCGTTTAGAAGATGTTGGTGAAATTGTGATAGCAAGAGGTGGAGGAGATGACATCATTGTCTAAAGATAGACCTTCATCAAATGGCCGAGTCATCGGCTTAAGACCCGTTCATATTCAAGGGCCGGGCGCTCAGGAAAATCAACGGGAACAAAAAAGTCTGCAAATCGACCAAGAGCTGGAACAGGCCCAAAGAGAATTAGAGACAGTAAAGAATCAAAGAGAACAGTTGATCCGATCCACGGAAGAAGAAATAGAGTCACTTAAAGCTACTTGGGAAGAAGAGAGAAAAGTAATTGAAAATGAAGCCTACCAAAAAGGGCTGAAAGAAGGTTTCCAAAAAGGTCATGAGGAGGGAATCGACGCATTACGAACCAGACTATCCCAGGCCAACGATATCATCCAACAAGCGAAAGCTTCGCATGACCGTACGGTTACTAATAGTGAAAGAACCATTGTAGAAGTGGCCATGAAAACAGCTGAGAAGATCCTTCATGCGAAACTTGAAGAAGAATCGGATCTGTTCATACCATTGGTCAAAAAAGTGATCGAAGAGGTTAAAGGCCAACCTGAAGTCGCTTTGTATGTTCACCCAGAAAAATACGACCTCGTCTATAAACAGTCGGACGAACTTGAGCGGCTGGTCACACCATCTTCTTACCTAAGCATCTATGCTCAAGAAGAATTGGAACCTACCGCCTGTATCGTGGAATCCCAGTTTGGAAGGCTTGATGGAAGTATAGATACACAGTTATCAGAACTCAGACAACAACTGCTCTCTATTGCGAATGAGGAGATGGGAAATGAATAGGCAGCGTTATTTTGATGCGATTTCCAATGGAGAATCTATGAAAAGGTATGGAAAAATTCATAGAGTTGTCGGACTAATGATTGAATCGAAAGGCCCGGAAGCCTCGGTCGGGGATTTGTGTTATATCCATACGTCTGAACAAAAAGAAAAGATTGCAGCCGAGGTCGTCGGTTTCAACAATGAAAACATCCTCTTGATGCCTTTTCGGGAAGTGAAAGAAGTTCGTCCAGGCAGCATTGTTGAGGCAACCGGTGAACCTATGCGAATAAAAGTCGGAATGGGCCTTGTCGGTAAGATTCTGGATGCTACAGGGCACCCGTTAGATGGAATGGCCATGCCGCTGGGTTTGAAAGGGTATCCAACAGATCAAAACCCTCCTAATCCCCTCATGAGGCCACCGATACATGAACCGATTCAAGTTGGTGTGAGAGCTGTGGACACGATGCTGACTGTTGGAAAAGGACAGAGGGTCGGTATTTTCGCAGGGAGTGGGGTTGGTAAAAGCACATTGATGGGAATGATCGCTCGAAACAGCTCCGCCGATTTGAATGTGATCGCTCTGATCGGTGAAAGAGGACGAGAAGTGAGAGAGTTTATTGAGAATGACCTTGGAGAAGATGGGTTGAAAAACTCCATCCTCGTCGTTGCCACTTCAGATCAGCCTGCTTTAATGAGGGTGAAAGGCGCGTACACAGCCACAGCCATAAGTGAATATTTTCGTGACCAAGGGTACAACGTCAATTTGATGATGGACTCTGTCACCCGTTTTGCCATGGCTCAGCGTGAAATCGGTCTCGCTACAGGCGAACCACCTACGACAAAAGGGTATACTCCATCTGTTTTTGCTCTATTACCGAAACTTTTAGAACGGACAGGGTCAAGTACCACCGGAACGATTACTGCTTTTTATACAGTTTTAGTGGACGGTGATGACTTGAATGAGCCAATTTCTGATACCGTACGGGGAATTCTCGATGGTCATTTTGTTCTTGATCGAAAACTTGCAGAACAGGGTCACTTTCCAGCTATCAATATCTTAAGGTCGATCAGCCGTGTGATGAAGCAAATTGCTGCTACCGAACATAAAGAATCTGCTGAGAAGCTGCGCGCCCTCTTAGCTACTTACGAAGAAAATAGTGAGCTGATCCAAATTGGTGCTTACAAAAAGGGATCGAGCATGGAAATCGATCAAGCGATATCCTATCACTCTGCCATCATTCAATTTTTAAGACAAGGGATTCACGAGCCGGCAAGCTTTGAGAAGTCAGTGGAAGATCTTAGAAATTTGTTCGCTTAGGAGGCCGCTAGGTATGGCTGATATTCAAACATTCCAAAGAATTAGAGATTTAAGAGACCGAGAGAAGCAAAAGACCCAGAAGGTATATCAGGAAGCTGTCAGCATTTTTGAAAAACATGCAGAAGAACTTTATGAATGTCTGAAGAAGAAAGAAACAGCGGAAAAAAGCTTTGAGCAAGAAATGAAATACCACACGGTGAAAGCAGAAGCCATCGTCCGGCATCAACGATACATACAAGGTTTACAGGAGACGATCGATCACCTTCAGCCCGCTGTCCAGAAAGCCAGGATAAAGATGCAACAAAAACAAGTCAAACTTTCTCAAGCCCATATAGAGGTGAAAAAGTTTGAAAAAATTGTAGAGCATAAGCGGAATGAGCAATGGCACCTTATAAAAAATGAAGAAAACAAACAGATGGATGAACTATCCATGCAACAATACTTAAATTTCCAGAATAGGTGATGAAATGGCGAAGAGTGAACCTACGAAAAAAAACAAGAAATCTTTCTTAAAAATCATCGCTGCCATTTTCACTCCACTGATTTTCCTTATTACGCTCACCTTGATCGTCCTCACGTTAAGTGGTGTCAACGTTTTTGAAGAAGCTGAAAAGTATGTCAGTCGAATTCCAGGAATATCCACTGCCGTTTCATCCGAAGGTGAAGATTCAAAAGCCGGCGAAATGGACCGGTTGCAGGCCGTTATTGCCAACAAAGAAGCTGAGATGGAAGAAATGCAATCAGAATCGGATCGTAAACAGAATCAAATCAATGAGTTGGAACAACAGGTGGTGCAGTTGGAAGCTGATTTGGAAGATGCAAGATCAGAGGGTGAGAACGACAATTCAAGAGCGGCAGATATGGCTCGATCTTTTCAGGAAATGGAGCCAGAAGAAGCTGCCCCTATTCTTGAAAGTATGAATGAAAATTTAGCGGTGCAAGTCTTAAGTGATGTAGCTAGTGAGGAAAGAGGAGAAATCCTTGGTCAGATGGATGCGGAAACTGCAGCAAACATCGCAAGTATTCTTATTGAAGACTGAGGCTTCCTTGAAAGGGGGTGTAATAGTGAATACAGGTATGATGACGGTTTTAGGGAATTCGCAAAAAATGGTCATGAACCCTAATACGAAACAAAAAGCTGAAGGTAAGCCGGAAGGAGCTCTCTTTGGATCCCTTCTCATCAATTTTCATGCGATGAACTCAATGTCTGACTCAAAAGAAGTCAAACTAGAAGAAACGACTGAGAAATTCATAGCACTCATTGAAGAAATCGAGACGATCATTTCGAACTTGGTCGAGCAGGGGGCATCGTCTGGTGGAGAAGGGGTGGAGTGGAAGGAAATCGTCCAACGAGCTAAAGAAGCGGCTTCAGAAGGACTCTTCTCAAATATTATTTCACCCATGATTCAGTTGGAACAAAAATTGATACCGGAAGACAATTTCTCAGATTTAACTTTTGAAAAACAAAATCTGGTGGTGACATTCAAGGAATTGACATCGCTGATGACCACAGTTACTGCGAAAAATGATAGTTCCTTGTTACATCTTCCTTCATCTTTCAATGGGATAGAAACCTCTTCCTCATCCAATCCTGTCGAAACAGAAGAAAACTTACATAAGACATGGCAGGCAATGAGGGAAATCATTCAGACCTTCATTGAAGAAGGCCCTTCGCCACACCTATCTCATAAAGCTGGTAAAGATATGAAAGAGTTGATGCAGAAATTCATGCAACTCGTTGATTCTTTGCCGAACAAAGAAAATGGCCTGGGGCAGGATGTACTGGAAAGAGTTATGAAAAAAGCGTCTAATGAAGAGCAAAAAGTGTTCAATAAGTTGATCCAGATGTATCAAAATCGAATGGAAGTTCCAAAAACCTATCATCAACAGACACCCGTAACAGGAAAGGAAGTTGTTAGGTGGGTAAAGCAGGCATTGGGAGAAGAAGTACAGCAGGATACTAAACTTCAATCTTCTAATCATCAGCCATTATCCAATGGTTCATCGATGCCCATAACAAAAGTGGAACAGCACGTCATCCATATGAACCAAAGTCAAGAGGGCTCATCTTCACAAAAACAGGTGATCCACGAGCTGGAGAGAATTATACAATCCAGTCGTATGTTCACGAATCCAAAAGGTAACATGGAAATGCTGATCAAGATGAAACCAGGGAACCTGGGAGATCTTACTGTGAAATTTGCGCAAATCAACGGTGAAATGGCAGTGAAAATACTGGTAACCAGTCAAGCTGCCAAAGAAATGCTTGAAGGGAACAAAACACAATTAAGACATATGTTTTCCCCGCAGCAAGTGGTGATAGAGAAAGTCGAAGCCTCTGCCATGCAGCAACAGCTCCAAGAGCAGATGGAGAGCAGCGATAAAGACCGGGGTCAACCACGGGATCACAATCATGATTATGAACAAGACGAAGGGGAAGATCCGGAAAACGAAGAACTCAGTTTCCACGAAATATTAATGAATGAGAAAGTATAGGTGATGGTATGACAAGTATAGACCCTTCTCTATATTTGCAAAATCAGCAGGTTCGAGGTACTGGAAGCAGCACGCTCGGTAAGGATGATTTCTTGAAAATACTTATGGCACAAATTAAAAACCAAAATCCTTTGGACCCTATGAAAGACAAAGAGTTTATTTCACAAATGACACAGTTTTCAAGCCTGGAACAAATGACCAATATGTCGCAGTCCTTCCAAAGGTTTATGGACAGTCAAAACCTCCCTCCCCTTATCCAGTACAGTGGTCTGATTGGCAAAGAAGTTTCTTACCCTGTTTATGACCAGGAAACGGGATTACTTGAGCGAACGGAATCGGATATCGTCCAAGCAGTCAATCAGAATGGGGCTGAAACCTACTTAGAACTCAAATCAGGGGAGAAAATCTCAGTGGAGTACATTACCAAAGTGGGAGAGGTAGACGGTGAAACTGAGAACATAGTTAATGAGGAATAATATGGACCCGCGTATACAATCTATACATCGACCATTACCCATACCGAAGAGGGGACCCCTGAACAAAAAAGCTAACGTTCCCTTTCAACAGTTCCTTCACGAAGCAAAAGAAATTAAATTGAGTAAGCATGCGATGGAGCGGATGAGAGACAGGAAGATAGAGATCAGGGAACAAACCTGGTCAAAAATTGGAGAGAAAATGAACGAAGCCAGCAAAAAAGGGGTGGACCAATCCTTGGTCGTGCTCAACGAAGCGGCGCTTGTGGTCAGCTCAAAAAATCGAACGGTCGTAACAGCCATGGATCGCAACGAAACACAGTCTCAAATTTTCACGAACATCAATGGAACAATTTTTATAAACGAATAGGCTGGACCCTGAGTGGGAGGCCTTGAACATCTGCTGACCGATCGATGCAGATGAATCTAGTGAAAGAAAGGAATGTCGTCAATATGCTACGTTCAATGTACTCTGGGATTTCTGGTATGAAAGGTTTTCAGACAAAGCTCGATACAATTGGGAACAACATCGCAAACGTCAACACTTATGGTTACAAAAAAGGAAGAGTCACCTTCCAGGATATGATGAGTCAGACGATGTCTGCAGCTCAAGGCCCGATTGCCGGAGATGGTGGGAATGTAAGAGGTGGAATCAACCCTTCGCAAGTCGGTCTGGGTTCACAAGTTGGTTCAATCGATACGATACACACTCAAGGAAACCGACAAACAACCAATCGTCCACTCGACCTTTCTCTTGAGGGTGATGGGATGTTTGTACTCGCTGAAGCCGGGGACGGGTTCATTGACCCAACTGTAAAAACGGTTGACTTAGGAAGTGTTAATCAAAGTTATACACGTGCAGGTAATTTCTATCTGGATTCTGATGGAGCGATTGTGAACAGCGAAGGAAAGTATCTGATCGGGCAGCCTTATGAATCTATTACAAATGAAAATGGTACTCCTGGTGATCCTGCAGACGATACGACAACTTCAGAACCCATACTAAATGCTGCAGGTGGGGAAACTGCTGGGATTATTACCATTCCTGAAAGTGCTCAAAGTTTCAGCATTCAAACAGATGGTACGGTTAATTACGTTGATGAAAACGGAAACCCACAAGTGGCCGGCCGGGTCTTGTTAGCAAACTTTCCGAACCCGAGTGGATTGGAAAAGTTAGGGGGGAATAGCTTCCAGTACACTCAAAATGCTGGAGAACCTATTGCTGGATTTGATGACCTGCTTATTGCTGGACAAAACGGAACGGGCCAGATGGTATCCGGAGCCCTGGAGATGTCCAACGTCGACCTTGCAGAATCATTCACTGAAATGATTACTGCTCAACGTGGGTTCCAGGCAAACACAAGGATCATCACGACATCGGATGAAATCTTACAAGAGCTCGTCAACTTGAAACGATAAAAGGGGATAGAGGGGTCTGAATCAATGCCCCTCTCTATATAAGAATGATTACTTTAACTAAATTAAATGGCCAACCTTTTACCTTCAACGCGATTTACATAGAGCAAATCCAATCGAACCCTGATACGACAGTGATGACAACTACCGGACGGACGTTCCTAGTGAAAGAGAGTGAAGAACAGGTTGTTGAAAAGATCACTGGTTTTTATAAAGAAATCGGTATCGTCAGGGTGTCAGACAAGGCAGGTGAAGACAAGTGAATGGATTTAAGGTGACGGTGATTTCGCTAAGTACGTTGACTGTCATCGGTGTCGTAGCGCTGGTGCTTGTGCTCAATTTTAATGGAGAAAGCGAAGCGAGTGGAGAAAGATCCATCGATGAAATTCGTGAAGCTTCCTTCTTAACAGAGGAAATCACAACAGACTTGCAAAATGGAGATTATGTTCGCATCAGCTTCCGTGTTGTGACGGACAGTAAAGAATCTATGGAAGAATTAAAAAAAAGAGACTTTCAAATGCAGAACATTTTGCTGAAAGAATTATCGGCCATGGATTCTGAGACGTTTCAATCCGGATTATCTGACTTGGAAGCGAAGGTCAAGTTGAAACTGAATGAGTTCATGTCTGAAGGAGAAGTGACAGACGTCTACACGGTTAACAAAGTCCTTCAATAAATAGAGTAGAAGAAGAAAGGGGGGTGAGGTTTTGGCAGAAGAGGTTCTCTCGCAGAATGAAATCGATTCATTGCTTTCAGCCCTGTCTACCGGGGAGATGAATGCAGAAGAGCTAAAGAATGAAAAAAAGGAAAAGAAGGTTAGAGTTTATGATTTTAAGAGAGCGCTCCGCTTTTCTAAGGATCAGATTAGAAGTTTAACACGAATACACGAGAACTTTTCCAGGCTGTTGACCACCTATTTTTCAGCACAGCTGAGAACGTATGTGAACATTGAAGTGGCCTCGGTGGATCAGTTACCTTATGAAGAATTTATCCGATCGATTCCTACAATGACAATCTTGAATATTTTCAGCGTGCCTCCCCTTGAAGGACGGATCCTGTTAGAAGCAAACCCGAACGTTTCTTATGCCATGATGGATCGTGTGCTTGGAGGAAAAGGAAGCAGTGTCAATAAAATAGAGAATCTGACTGAAATTGAAACGACGATCATGTCTCATCTTTTTGAAAGGTCATTAGAGAATTATCAAGAAGCATGGGGATCGATTGTCGATATTGATCCTTTACTGGAAGAATTTGAAGTAAATCCGCAATTTCTGCAGATGGTCTCACCAAATGAAACCGTTGTTGTCGTTTCATTAAACACAACTATAGGAGAGACAAGCGGGATGATCAATATATGCATTCCGCATGTCGTTCTAGAACCGATTATCCCGAGGTTATCCGTCCACTACTGGATGCAAAAAGAAAAGCCGAAAGAACGGGATCCTGAAGAAGTCCAAGCCATCAGCCATACGATCAAGGGAGCGGAGTTGGATGTACGGGCGCTCCTGGGAGAAGCTGACATGAGCATTGAACAGTTTTTAGGATTGAGTAAAGAAGATGTCATCCGACTTGACCAGCCCATCGACCAACCGCTGAAATTGAAGGTGGATGATGAAGTTAAATTTTACATACAGCCAGGGAAATCAAAGAATAAGCTGGCTGTGCAAGTATTAGAGGAATATCAAGGGGGTGCCGGAGAAAATGAGTGATGATATGTTATCCCAGGATGAAATTGATGCGCTTTTGAACGGCGGGGGTGACAAAGACAACGAAGAGGGCCTCTCGAAATTTACAGGAGATGAAATGATTTCATCGTTGGAGGAAGACGCCTTAGGTGAGATTGGCAACATTTCATTCGGAAGTTCAGCGACTGCACTATCTTCTCTTTTAAATCAAAAGGTTGATATTACAACGCCGCAGATTTCAGTCCTGGAAAGGAAAGACTTACCTGATGAATTCCCGAAGCCGCATGTAGCGGTAGGTGTTACCTATACACACGGCTTTTCAGGCGAAAATGTACTCGTCATACGAACGAAGGATGCCGCAATCATTGCGGATTTGATGCTTGGAGGTGACGGGACGGACCCGGATGAGCATTTGAATGAAATTGCATTGAGTGCTGTGCAAGAAGCGATGAATCAAATGATGGGTTCTGCCGCTACGAGTATGTCAACAATTTTCAACAAGAAAGTGGACATCTCACCACCAGCTATTGATGTGCTGGATCTGGAGGAGGATGAAGGAACTCAAAAGATTCCTGATGAGGAAGTGCTTGTAAAAGTCTCTTTTCAACTCCAAGTAGGGAACTTAATTGATTCAAATATCATGCAGCTCATTCCAGTGAGTTTTGCGAAAGAGCTTGTGGAAGAATTAATGAATCCACAGCAGGAAGAGACTAAGGATGAAGAGAGCTTCAAGACTCCAGAAGAACCGTCTTCAAAGAGCGAACCTGAACCGGTCCAAGAACAGCCTTCATTTCAGAAACAAGAAGAACAGAGGAAGAGCATGCCTGACAGCACATTCTATGAATCTTCTAACAAAACTGAGGCTACTCATACTCCACAATACGTTGGAGGACCATCCGGCCAAACAGCTGATGACGCAAATGTCCAAACCGCCGAGTTTCAAAATTTCGATCCTGTCCAATTGAACGGGTCTGAACAAAAGAACTTGGATATGTTGATGGACATTCCGTTGAAAGTAACAGTAGAGCTTGGACGTACGAAGCGTTCTGTCAGAGAAATACTGGAATTATCATCAGGTTCAGTGCTGGAACTTGATAAATTAGCGGGAGAGCCTGTCGACATCCATGTCAATGAAAAATTGATGGCTAAAGGAGAAGTGGTCGTCATAGATGAGAACTTTGGCGTGCGGGTGACAGATATTTTGAGTCCGAAAGATCGTTTGACAAAATTACGATAAACAATGGATTACTAGGGAGGATTTAACATGGCAGAAAGAATTTTAATCGTAGACGATGCGGCATTTATGAGAATGATGGTGAAAGATATTTTAACGAAAAATGGCTACGAAATTGCTGGTGAAGCGGAAGACGGCAGGAAAGCAGTAGAACTATATAAAGAGGAGCAACCGGATTTGGTCACGATGGATATTACGATGCCTGAGATGGATGGAATTACGGCATTGAAAGAAATCAAAGGCCAATACCCGGATGCCAAAGTCATTATGTGTTCAGCTATGGGGCAGCAAGCCATGGTTGTGGATGCCATTCAAGCTGGAGCGAAAGATTTTATCGTGAAACCATTCCAGGCTGATCGAGTGATCGAGGCTATCCAAAAAGCGTTGAGTTAAGAAGGAGTGCCCATGGTTTATACAACAAGAGTGACAGTTGCAGTTATCCTGTTCATCATAATGATGGGTGTATTTCCTGTCCATGGGCTTGCGCAGCCCACGGCCTTTGAATGTTTGGAGAACCCTCAACTTGAGGGTTGTCCTTCATCTGAAGGTGGGCAGGAAGAGGATCAGCAAACATCAGATTCCTCAGTAGAAATGGATGCCGGGGGCAGTCTGGTGTGGAATGTGGTTAAGTTGATCTTTGCATTGATTTTTGTGGTAGCTCTCTTATATGGTCTGCTTAAATTCTTTAACCAAAAAAATAAAATGTTCAGCCAAAACCGCACGATGCAGAATCTCGGAGGAATGAACCTGGGGCCGAACCGTTCTATCCAGGCCGTTCGTATTGGGAGGCAGGTCTTCATTCTGGGAGTGGGGGAAACGGTTCAGATCATTACAGAAATCACAGAAGAAGAGACGAAGCAGACGTTGCTGAATCAAGATAACAATGGAGGATCACCTCCTCAATTGAACATAAAAAAATGGACAGAAAAATGGAAAGACAAGCAAGAATCAGGGAGTCAATCTTCCATACAGTTCCAACAGCTGTTTGAAAATCAATTGAATGATATGAAAGATAAAAGAAAGAAAATCATGGATGAGAAGAGGAGGGATTCGGAGCATGAATGAATTCATTGATATCTTCTCAAGTTCCGACCCGGAAAGTGTGGCAACTTCGGTCAAGTTGTTGTTACTGCTGACGGTTCTATCCCTGGCCCCGGGTATTTTAATATTAATGACGAGCTTCACAAGAATTTTGATTGTATTGTCTTTTGTCAGGACTTCATTGGCTACTCAATCCATGCCCCCCAATCAAGTCCTCATCGGTATAGCATTATTCCTCACTTTCTTCATCATGGCTCCTACTTTTCAGGAAGTGAACGAACAAGCATTGACACCGCTCTTTAATGAAGAGATTACTTTGGATGAAGCCTATGAGGAAGCGAGTGAACCTATGAAAGAATTCATGGGAAAACATACGAGACAAAAAGATCTCGCTTTATTTATGAATTATTCAGGGTTGGAAGCACCTGAAAGCATCCAGGATGTCCCGCTGACGACTCTTGTCCCAGCCTTTGCCATCAGTGAATTGAAAACGGCATTTCAAATGGGGTTCATGATCTTTGTCCCGTTTCTCGTCATTGATATGGCTGTCGCTAGTGTGCTTATGTCCATGGGAATGATGATGCTGCCACCGGTCATGATCTCCCTGCCATTTAAAATTCTACTCTTTGTTTTGGTGGATGGCTGGTATTTAATATCAAAATCATTATTGGAAGGCTTCTAAGATCGGAGGTTTAAAGAATGAACAGTAATATGGTGATCTCGTTTGCTAAAGAAGGCATTTATACCGTCCTCCTTATCTCGGGCCCATTATTGGTTTTGGCGCTAGCCATCGGATTACTTGTCAGTATTTTTCAGGCTACAACGCAAATTCAGGAACAGACACTTGCCTTCATACCGAAAATCGTAGCGGTTATGATTGGTCTCATTGTCTTTGGACCTTGGATGCTTACCAATATGGTTGAATTCACTGCCAATATTTTTAACAACTTAAATATCCTGGTGGGATAATATGCTGGATACAATAGAATGGGCCAATGTGCCAGCGTTTTTACTTATTTTAGTCAGGGTGACGTCTTTCTTTGTTACGTTGCCTCTTTTTTCATATCGGACCGTTCCGACGAGACATAAAGTCGCGTTCAGCTTTTTCTTAGCTGCTATCATGTATTTCACGGTTCCCGCACCTGAATTGATCATTGACGGGGAGTATTTTCTTTTATTGTTCAAAGAAATGGCTGTGGGGATCGGTGTCGGTCTATTAGCATACATCATTCTATCCGCGATACAAATCGCTGGAGGTTTTATAGATTTTCAGATGGGTTTTGCCATTGCAAACGTGATTGACCCTCAGACTGGGGCTCAAAGTCCATTGATTGGTCAGTACTTATATATCATAACCCTTTTATTTATCTTAGCGGTTGATGGTCATCACTTGATGATTGACGGTGTGTTTTACAGTTATGAATTGATTGCAATCGATCAATTTTTGCCGTTAAGAGAAGAAGACTGGATCATTTTCGTTATCCAATCTTTTAATCAAATGTTCGTCATCGCCTTTCTCATGGCCATACCGATTGTAGGGTGCCTGTTTTTAGTGGATATCGCGCTTGGGATTATAGCGAGGACCGTCCCTCAGCTGAATGTCTTTGTCGTTGGTTTGCCTTTGAAAATATTTGTTGCCTTGTCTGTGCTTGTCATTGCAATGACTTTTTACGTCATGCTCATAAGCAATCTATTTGAGACGATGCTGACAACGATGCGTGATCTTATGCATGTATTTGGAGGTTGAAGAAAATGGTTTGGTTAAAGCTTGATCTCCAGTATTTTGCTGCGGATGAAAAAACAGAGAAAGCGACTCCGAAGAAACGTGAAGATACGAGAAAAAAAGGACAGGTCCCGAAAAGTCAGGATGTAAATACGGGATTTTTGCTGATTCTCATATTCGGAACGCTTTTCCTCCTCGGTGATTATATGAAGGGGACACTCAAGGGATTGTACAAAGTGGCCTTCAATGAGTACATACATAAAGACCTTTCTCAAGAACAGACTCATGCCATGTTTGTAGAAATGACGATGGAAATATCAAAAATCATCGCGCCGGTCATGGGAGTAGCGGTCGTTGCTGGGATTGCTTCGAATCTCCTTCAAGTCGGTGTCATGTTTACAGGAGAACCCTTGAAAATGGATCTAAAGAAATTGGACCCCATCAAAGGGGCAAAAAGGATTTTCTCAGCTAGAGCATTGGTCGAACTCCTGAAATCGCTCTTGAAAATCAGTATGGTCGGTGTCATCACATTTGCCATCATATGGGTCAACAAAGACCAAATGATGATGATGTCACAAAAATCGGTGGAAGATGCGCTGTCATTCTTCGGTACGATTACGACCATTATGGGGCTGGCGTCAGCCTTAGCTTTGTTGATTTTATCCGTCCTGGATTATACCTACCAAAAATACGACCATGAAAAAAATATCCGCATGTCCAAAAAAGACATCAAAGATGAACATAAAAACATGGAAGGTGATCCTCAAATCAAAGCTAAAATCAAGGAAAAGCAGAGGCAGATGTCTGCTGCGAGAATGATGAGTGAGGTTCCGGATGCGGATGTTGTCATTACCAACCCCACTCACTACGCCATTGCCATCAAATATGATGAAGCGAAGTCAGATGCTCCATACGTTGTCGCGATGGGTGTGGATTTTATTGCACTGAAAATCAAGGAAGTGGCCAAATCAAACGATGTGGTCACCGTAGAAAACAGACCGTTGGCAAGAGCCCTGTACCAGCATTCCGAAATCGATCAGCCGATTGATGAGCAGTTTTATAAAGCTGTGGCTGAAGTATTGGCTTATGTCTATCAATTAGAAAGAAAAATGTAAGAAAGGAGTAAACCCTTATGTCAGCAAGAGATCTATCTGTACTTATCGGCGTGATTTTAATAATCGTCATGCTTGTCATACCATTGCCGGGGTGGCTCCTTAGCTTTTTCATACTGATCAATATTACCCTTGCCCTTATTGTCATCCTTGTGTCTATGAACATGGATGAGGCATTGCAGTTTGCCGTCTTCCCGACTTTGTTACTATTACTAACTTTATTCCGCCTTGGGTTGAACGTTTCAACCACTCGTTCCATTCTCTCAGAAGCGGAAGCCGGTGGTGTCATTGCGACATTTGGAACGTTTGTCATTGGCGGCAACCCCCTTGTCGGATTTGTAGTATTTGTCATTTTGGTCATTATTCAATTTCTCGTCATCACAAAAGGTGCCGAGAGGGTATCTGAAGTTGCCGCACGTTTCACATTGGACGCGATGCCAGGGAAACAGATGAGCATTGATGCAGACCTTAATGCAGGAATGATCAATGAACACCAAGCAAAAGAACGCAGGGCGAAAATTGAAAATGAAGCCGATTTCTATGGAGCGATGGACGGGGCGAGTAAATTCGTTAAAGGAGATGCCATAGCTGGAATCATCATTGTACTTATTAACATCATCTTTGGTTTGATCATCGGTATGGTTCAGATGGGGATGTCTTTCGGCGAAGCGATTGATACCTACATGCGTCTGACGGTGGGAGACGGGCTTGTCAGTCAGATTCCTGCCCTGCTCATATCGACAGCGACAGGTATTGTCGTCACGAGAGTGGCCTCTGAAGGGAATTTGAGTTCAGATGTCACCAGTCAGTTGCTTCGGTATCCGAAGTTGCTTTACATTGCTGCAGCAACCATCTTCCTGCTCGGTTTGACTCCAATTCCATTCTTTCTGACCACTCTGATTGCGGCTGTTTTGGCTTTCGGGGGTTATTGGTTATCCCGCCAAGATAATGAGCCGGAATTCGATGAGCCGGAAGAGATGGATGAAGCGGAAGGTGATCAAATGAAATCGCCAGAAAGCGTAGTGAACTTGATCAGCATGGACCCGATTGAGTTTGAATTCGGATATGCCTTGATCCCGATTGCGGATACGAACCAGGGAGGAGACCTCCTGGACCGAATCGTCATGATCCGGAGGCAGCTGGCGATTGAACTTGGAATCGTCATCCCCGTAGTAAGGATCAGAGACAATATACAGCTCAATCCTAATGAATACCGCCTTAAAGTGAAAGGAAACGAAGTGGCTCAAGGAGAGCTTTTATTGGACCATTATTTAGCGATGAGTCCAGGAGATGATGATGGTATCGACGGTATTGATACGCAGGAACCTGCCTTTGGTCTTCCGGCAAAATGGATCACCGAAGATCAGAAAGATGAAGCAGAACTATCCGGTTATACGGTTGTGGATCCCCCATCTGTCGTATCGACACATATTACCGAGGTCATTAAACAGCAGGCTCATGCCCTGCTCGGAAGACAGGAAACACAGCAGCTCATCGACCACTTAAAAGAATCTTATCCAATTCTTGTAGAAGAAGTGACGCCAGATCCGCTTCGTGTCGGAGATGTACAAAAAGTACTTGCAAAATTACTGCGGGAGAATGTATCTGTGAAAAACCTGCCTGTCATTTTCGAAACGCTCGCTGATTTTGCCAAAATGACCAATGATACAGAGCTGTTAGCTGAATATGCGAGACAAGCATTGTCTGCACAAATTACAAATCAGTACAAAAAAGACAATCAATTAGTAAAAGTCATTACTGTTTCTGGAAAAGTTGAAAAAATCATGGCCGATCATATACAGCAGACAGAGCATGGTAGTTATTTAGCCCTTGACCCTGAAAGCCAGCAGACTATAATTACAGCCATTGCAGAACAAGTCGAACAAATGTCCTTACAAGAAGAGACGGCCATTCTTCTATGCTCACCAGCCGTACGGATGTATGTGAAACAACTTCTCGATCGTTTCCTGCCACAAGTGGTTGTATTGTCTTATAACGAATTAGATCCAACGGTCGAAGTCCAGAGTGTAGGGGTGGTGAATGTAGCATGAGAGTAAAAAAGTTCCAAGCACCGACAATGCCGGAAGCCATGAAAAAAGTGAGAACCGAATTGGGGACAGATGCTGTGATCCTTAATTCCAAAGTGAAAAAATCGGGTGGATTTCTAGGGTTGTTCAAAAAAGAGATTACAGAAGTTATTGCTGCCATTGACCCTTCTGATGAGCACCAACAGAGGCCACCTGAGGCGACGAAAATCATGGAGAAGAACGAAGAACCTGTAACGCGAAACAACCCAAATTATGAGATTATGGAGGAATTAAAACAGCTAAGGTCCTTAATCCAAACTCGTAAACAAGCCTATCCTGAAGATCTAGAAAGGGCCTATCAGTTCCTCTTAGGTCAGGAAGTGGCGGAAGATGTCGCGGGGAACGTGATTGAACGTCTATTAGAAAAGGAAATCAGCTTTGAAGATTTTACGGAGCTTAAGAACCACCTGAGACTGGAACTTTATGAATCTATGAAACAAAAGAAGTTTGGGAAACCAGTTTTTGATAAGAAATTTATCCATTTAGTGGGACCGACGGGTGTAGGGAAGACGACTACGCTAGCAAAACTTGCGGCGGATGCCGCTTTAAATCATCAGCTGAACGTAGGCTTTATTACAACAGATACTTATCGGATTGCCGCCATAGACCAGCTGAAGACTTACGCTGAAATTTTGAATATCCCTCTTGAGGTTGCTTATAGCATGGAGGATTACAAAAGGGCGAAGGAACGATTCCAGGATTTCGACCTCGTCCTTGTCGATACGGCAGGAAGGAATTTCAGAGATTCGGCCTTCATCAGCGAACTTCAAAAGGTGATTGATTTTGATGAGAGCTCGGAAAACTTTCTCGTCCTAGGATTGACAAGTAAATATACCGACATGAATGAGATTGTAGAACAATTTAAAGAAATACCCATCCATCAGTTGATTTTCACCAAAGCCGATGAAACTGCAAGGAAGGGCAATGCTGTAAACATGGTCCTTACACATGGTATAGGAGTCGCTTATTTAACACATGGCCAAAATGTACCAGACGACATTAAAACAGCCTCGGCCATGGGTCTTGCCAGAGAAGTAACGGAGGGGTTTGCAGATGAACGATCAAGCTGAAATCCTTCGCAGGAGAATGCAGAAAATGGAAGGGAAACGACAGGTTAAAACCATAGCCATTGCCAGTGGAAAAGGTGGGGTGGGGAAGTCGAATTTCTGCATCAACTTCGCACTGCAGCTTATCAAAGAAGGCAAGAAGGTTTTGATCTTTGATTTGGATATCGGCATGGGAAACATTGATATTTTAATGGGGAGATCACCAAAAAGGACATTTGTCGACTTATTTCGGGAAGAACTGTCGATTCATGATATTATTGAACTAGGACCAAGATCCTTATCATATATTGCTGGTGGTTCGGGGCTTTCTCACATATTTGAACTTGATCAAGAAAAGTTTGCCTATTTTCAAAGCGAGTTTGAACAACTGACTCAGTCATTCGATTTTATCCTCTTCGACATGGGCGCCGGAGCCACTCAAGACAGCTTGCATTTTATCAGCTCAGCCCATGAGGCGATCGTAGTCACTACTCCTGAACCAACTTCAATTACGGACGGTTACGCAATGATCAAGCATCTCGTACATAAAGACAAAAGTCTGCCGATAAAAATCCTTGTGAACCGTTCGCTTAATGAGAAGAATGGCAGGGCTACTTTCGAGCGAATGTCGCTTGTGGTCAAGAAATTCTTAGATTCAGAAGTAGATTTATTAGGTATTTTACCTGATGACAGGTCAGTACTTGAAGCCGTCAATAAACAGCAGCCGTTTGTAATAGACAGTCCTAAAAGTAAAGTGAGTCGCTCCCTTGAGGAGTTGGTACATGGTTATTTGAATGAGAGTCATGCCCAGGCGTCCGCCTTTTCGTTCGTAGATAAATTAAAGAGATTTGTTTTTGAGAGGTAGAGAGATGAAACAGATTAGGGTATTAATTGTCGATGATTCTGCCTTTATGAGGCGTATTTTGACAGATATATTAGAAAAAGACTATCGGATTCAGGTGGTTGGCACGGCGAGGAACGGAAAAGACTGCCTGGATAAGCTGGAGATCTTACGGCCTGATGTCGTAACGATGGATATAGAAATGCCGGTGATGGATGGATTAGAGGCATTAGAGAAGATCATGGGAAATTCCCCTCTCCCTGTTGTGATGGTGTCCAGTTTGACGCAAGAGGGAGCGGAAAGCACGATGAAAGCCATGAGTCTTGGAGCAGTGGACTTCATTCAAAAGCCATCCGGCTCTATATCTCTTGATATGGAAAAGGTAGACAAAGATGTCGTTCATAAAGTTCTGATTGCCGGGCAAGCCAGGGTGAACCCTCCATTAAAAAGATCCAGTGTAAAAGTTCGTCTCCCTGACAATCAGATAGAGGAAGGGCAGCTGATTGCAATCGGCACCTCCACCGGGGGGCCTAGAGCGCTGCAGGAAGTCTTGACTTCTCTTCCGGGCAATCTCCCCGCTCCAATTTTAGTCGTTCAACACATGCCGAAAGGTTTTACGAAATCTTTGGCTTTACGTCTCAATCGGCTGTCTGAAATTTCAGTGAAGGAAGCCGAACATATGGAGGAAATACATAAGGGCGCTGCCTATATCGCCCCCGGTGGCTATCACATGGAAGTTGTAAAGCATAACGAACGTCTTGTTATTCATCTGAACGAATCCAGTCCTCGAAATGGCCACAGGCCTTCAGTAAATGTGATGTTTTCTTCGATTGCAAAGCTACCAGGGATCTCCACCACTTCTGTCATTATGACAGGAATGGGGTCTGATGGTTTGGAAGGCATCCTTGCCATGAAGGAGTATGGGAGGGCGGTCTACACGATTGCAGAAGATGAAAGTACCTGCGTCGTTTACGGAATGCCAAAGGCAATCGTTAAGTCAGGTCTTGCCGATGACGTTCGGAAATTAAATGAAATTAGTCGTAGTATTATAGAATCTCTTCAAATTCAAAGGAGGTAGTGCTATGGAAACCAGCCAGTACTTGGAAGTTTTTATTGATGAGAGTAAAGAGCACTTGCAATCCATCAACGACCAGCTGTTACATTTGGAAAAGAACCCTCAAGACCTTTCTATCGTCAATGAAATCTTCAGGTCGGCCCATACATTAAAAGGGATGTCAGCAACGATGGGGTATCAAGACCTTTCCAATTTGACACACAAAATGGAAAATGTCCTCGATGCTGTACGTAATGAAAAAGTTTCGGTGGATGAAGGCATTTTGGATGTCGTTTTTGATTCTGTTGATGACCTGGAGGCGATGGTCATCGATATTGCGGAAGGCGGCTCGGGAGAAAGAAATGTAGAGAGGGTCGTCGAACTTTTGAAGAATATTGAAAACGGTGGGGGAGGTACACCCGTTGCTTCGGTGGCGGCCGCACCACAGAAAACTGTAACCACCCCTTTGCTTTCCGTTGATGAATATACAAAAGCAGCCTTGGAACAATCTAATGAACTAGGAAAAAACAATTACCAGATTGAAGTCTCATTAAGAGAAGATTGTCTATTGAAAGCTGCACGTGTCTATATGGTTTTTGAAATCTTAGAGCAGGCAGGAGATGTTATCAAGTCTTCCCCTTCTGTAGAAGCATTGGAAAACGAAGAATTTGAAACCACTTTCCATGTTTTATTGGTTACCGAAGATTCAGCAGAAGACATAGAAAGTCAAATCAAAAAAGTATCCGAGGTTGAAAATGTGCAAGTCTCTGTCTATCAGAATTCTGAAGAGAACAATGAGGGACCGAAGCCTACACAAAAAGAAGTGGCTGCATCAGAAAAACAGCCGGTTCAAAAAGACGAGAAAGAAGGAAAGCAGGTAGGGAGCAAAACCATTCGCATCAACATTGATCGACTAGATGCTCTGATGAACTTGTTTGAGGAGCTTGTGATTGACAGGGGCCGTCTTGAACAAATATCGGATGACCTGAAGCATAATGAACTCCGTGAAACGGTCGAACGAATGACAAGAATTTCGGGGGACTTGCAAAGCATCATCCTGAACATGCGTATGGTACCCGTCGAGCAAGTATTCAATCGCTTTCCTAGAATGGTACGCCAACTCTCCAAAGATTTGAGTAAGAAAATCGTTTTGAGTGTGGTCGGGGCAGACACAGAACTGGATCGTACCGTCATTGATGAAATTGGTGATCCACTTGTCCACCTTATTCGGAATGCGATCGATCATGGTATTGAGGGGCCGGCAGAAAGAGAAGCCAAAGGAAAGGCTGCCACTGGAAAGCTTGAGCTGAAAGCGTACCACAGTGGAAATCATGTTTTTATTGAAATCTCTGATGATGGCGGCGGCATAGCCCGGGACAAGGTCGTACAAAAAGCGGTGAGCAATCATGTGGTCACAGAAGAACAAGCAGCGACAATGACCGACTCTCAAGTGTACGATTTGATTATGGAAAGCGGTTTTTCCACGGCTGACACCATTTCTGATGTATCTGGTAGAGGAGTAGGTCTGGATGTCGTGAAAAGCACGATCGAGTCCCTTGGCGGGAACATCTCTGTTGATTCAGTGCCCGGTGAGGGGAGTGTATTCTCTATCCAGCTGCCACTTACTCTTTCCATCATATCCGTCATGCTCGTGGAAGTTCAAAAAGAAAAATATGCTGTCCCTCTTTCATCAATTATAGAAACCGCTATTGTGAAAAAAGAAGAAATCATGCACGCCCATAATAAAAAAGTCATCGACTTCCGAGGGAAAGTCGTTCCTCTCGTCTTTTTGAAAGATGTGCTGCAGGTACCGGAGGGAGTACCAGAAGAGGATTACTACTCTGTCGTTATCGTTAAAAAAGGAGAAAAGACGGCCGCTCTCGTCGTCAATTCTTTCATCGGGCAGCAAGAGGTCGTCTTGAAGTCTCTCGGTGATTACTTATCCGGCGCTTTCGCTATATCCGGAGCGACCATTTTAGGAGATGGACAAGTCGCGTTAATCCTCGACAGTAATGCTTTAATCAAGTAACAAAGGAGGGAATAGAATGATGGCCGAAGAGAAGAAAGAATTGAAAGTGATCGTGTTTCAAATCAATGACGAAGAATACACGGTACCTGTAGATCTCGTAGGTTCCATTGAGCGTTTGATGCCGATTACCCGTGTCCCAGGTACAAAACCATTTGTGAAAGGCGTTCTGAACTTAAGGGGTGTCGTCACACCAGTTATCGACTTGAGAGAAAGGTTCGGGATTGAAGAAGTGAACGACTCCGATGCGACAAGAATCATCACAGTAAAAATCCATGGAATGAATGTGGGTTTGATTGTGGATGCCGCAAACGATGTCCTGGACCTTGATGAAGAAAGCATTGAACCCCCACCAGAGGTGGTAGGTACGGTGGAAGCGGAGTATATCCAAGGGGTATCCAAAATGGATCATCGATTGTTCATTTTGTTGAATTTGGAAAAAGTTCTTGCTAAAGATGACGTTCATGAATTGAATGAGCTTTATGTCTAATTCCAAGGATTTCACGGAAGAATTTGGTCCTCTTCAATTGGACGTTTTGAAAGAAATCGGTAATATAGGATCGGGTCATGCGGCAACCTCTCTATCCAAACTGCTTCAAAAGAAAATAGACATGCACGTTCCTGGTGTAGAAGTGGTGGACTTTGATCAAGTGATGGATCTCGCAGGTGGAGCAGATAAAGAAGTCGTCAGTATTTTTCAAAGAATGGAAGGAGAGGCGCCGGGCACGATGTTCTTCATCATGCCTCCTTCTCAAGCGCATCACTTCGTAAAGCTTATGACAAATGCTTCTGAAGGGCTTAAAGATGATGCTGAAATGGCAATGTCTGCTTTGCAGGAATTAGGCAATATCCTGTCAGGTGCATACCTTACCGCCCTTTGCGATTTCACGGAATTGGACCTTCAATCAACGGTTCCATTGATATCTCAAGACATGGTAGGGGCTATTTTAAGCATGGGTTTAATTGAACTCTCACAAGTGAGTGATGCAGCCATTGTCATCAAAACTTCTCTTATAGATGGAGAAGGAGGGGAAGATGAATTTTTAGAAGGTCATTTCTTTCTTTTCCCCGATCCTCCCTCTTATCAGAAGATATTTTCTTCCTTAGGAGTGCGTGCAGATGATTAAGGAAGGAAAAGTTTTGAGAATTGGTATCGGAGACATGGGAATTGTTCATTCCCCGGATTTAATCCGGACTTCAGGGCTTGGGTCCTGTGTCGGAATTGTCCTTTATGATGAAGTGAAAAATTTGGCGGGGATGGCACATATTATGCTTCCTGAAGCAGCCCTTGCGAAAAAGCAGGGGCTGAAAAGAGCGAAATACGCAGATACAGCGATAGAAGATCTGTTAGCAGCCCTCAAAAGTGCCGGTGCCTCTTCCTACCGTTTAAAAGCGAAACTGGCAGGTGGAGCACAAATGTTTCAATTTACTTCTTCTAATGACATGATGCGCATAGGCCCGAGAAACGTGGAGGCAGTGAAAGAGAACCTTCAATCTCTTCATATACCGATTCTGGCAGAAGATGTCGGCGGGAAGAGTGGACGTACGATTGAATTCCACCCTGAAACGGCGGAATTGCATATAAGAAAAGTCAACCTAGGGGAAAGTGTGATTTGATGAATGGGACACTTCTGTGGAATTTATGGACAGCTGTCTTTGGTTTTTTATTCATATTTTTGATCAGCACTCAAGTGACTACTTTTGATACAGCGATCTACAGGGGAACTATAGGGTTTTTTAGTTTCTTTGGACTTTCTTTCGTGTTTCGGAGTCTTTGGAGTTTTGCGGCAGCGCCTGTTGATACAGAAGAAGATAATCGTAACTGGGCTCAATCAGCACCATCTGCGGATATGGATGCAGAAGAAACATCGAAAATGGTTCGGGAATTATTGAATGAAGATAAGTAAAGGGTTTAGTAACAATATCCAACTTAAAGGACAGGGAGGATTGGAATGGCCAGCTGTTTATCTCCTCAAGAACAACAGTGGTGGAATCTTTGGACACAAGAGCAGGACGAAGAAGCCGCAAATCAATTGGTTCAGCAGTACGACTATTTAGTGAGCTACCATGTCCAGCGGATCTCCGCTCATTTACCGAAGAGTGTAAGCAAAGATGATGTGAGAAGTTTAGGAATGCTGGGTCTTTATGATGCACTGAAAAAATTTGACCGAACAAGGGATTTGAAATTTGATACATATGCCTCCTTTCGTATCAGAGGATCGATCATGGATGGCTTGCGGAAAGAAGACTGGCTTCCGAGATCAGTAAGAGACCGATCTAAGAAGATCGAACAGATGACTGAGAAGCTTGAGCAGGAATTGCAGCGTCCGGTAAGTTCTAATGAAATTGCCGAAGCTCTAGAGATATCTCCAGAAGAGGTAGAGGAGACGATCAAGGATTCTCTCTTTGCCAATGTGCTCTCAATGGAAGAAAAAACGAATGATGGAAGTGACGATCATAAAGAAGGAATAGGGTATTCGATTCCGGATGATCGAACATTCACCCCGTCGGAATCGGTGATCAAAAAGGAGAACTATGAAGAATTAGCCAGAGAGATCGAACAACTGAACGAAAAGGAACAACTTGTCATCAGTCTTTTCTATCATGAAGAGCTGACCTTAACAGAGATCGGTCAGGTTTTAGATTTGACTACCTCGAGGATCTCACAAATCCATGCAAAAGCGATCTATAAGCTGAAAGGGGCTCTGAGTGAAATTGTAACCGCATAGGCGGCATGAGATGAAGGATAAGGAAGCGGCACGGTTCAACTCCCTACTACATAAAAAGACCGGACCATTATATGCTTTTACGGTTATCGGATTAGCAGGGACCACTCCCCTGCCGTAAAGGTTACAGTGGTGTTTATGCATTTTTTGGACCAGGATTGAATGATGGTTTCAGTAGGGAGAGTTACAGACAATGAATAGAAATAGGACCTGAAACGAATGGTGAGGATAGAAATGACAGTGTTTTTATTGATTTTCAGCTTTATCATTGACGGTGTACTGCTTTTTGCACTGTTTATCATGATGAAAAAGGTACGCAGAACAGAAGAACTAGAACTTAGGCAAAAACAAGTGGCATCAGAAATCGAAGATCTTTTCAGCTCGTATTTAATGGAAATTAAAGAAGAAAATAAACGAATGGAAAGACTCGTCATGAAAAATAGTCACCATTCTGGTTTTCATAATGTTAACGTAGAAGACAGAAATGAAGCAGAAAGCAGCCACACGGAAAGGGAAGTGATCGCGAATGAGGCTTCCCCTACCTACACTCCGCCTGAGCTGAATGAGAAAGAAAGCTATCAGCCGTCTTTTTATTCACAGGTATTTGAATTGAAGGAAAAAGGTTATAGTATAGAGGAAATTGCGAAGAAAATGGATAAAGGAAAGACAGAAATCGAATTACTCTTCAAATTTCATCAAAAACCTATGAAAAAAACTTGAATGGCTCCGTGTGTTATGATATATTTACTGACGGTGTCAATACGCACGCCTTTGGATTCTCAAGTGAGGTTGCTCTTTTTTTAGAGTTCACTAGAGAAGATGAAAGAGGCGGAGGATACTAAAAAAACCAAACAGGAGGAACTATCATGTCTGTAATTTCTATGAAACAGCTACTTGAAGCTGGTGTTCACTTTGGACACCAAACCCGTCGCTGGAATCCAAAGATGAAAAAATACATCTTCACGGAGCGTAACGGGATCTACATCATCGACCTACAAAAAACGGTCAAGAAAGTTGATGAAGCATTCAACTATGTAAAAGAGGTCGCTGCTGACGGCGGTAACATTCTTTTCGTAGGTACTAAAAAACAAGCGCAGGATACAGTTCGCGATGAGGCGACTCGTTGTGGCATGTACTACATCAACCAACGTTGGTTGGGCGGTACCCTGACAAACTTTGAAACAATCCGCAAGCGTATCAACCGTCTTAAAGACATTGAGCGCATGGAAGAAGACGGTACGTTCGATGTACTTCCTAAAAAAGAAGTCGTCGATATGCTTAAAGAAAAAGATCGTCTTGTTAAATTCCTAGGCGGTATTAAAGAAATGAAGAGCCTTCCGGACGCAATGTTCGTGATCGACCCTCGTAAAGAGCGTATCGCGATTGCTGAAGCTCACAAATTGAATATTCCAGTTGTAGGTATCGTTGATACTAACTGTGACCCAGACGAAATCGATTATGTCATCCCAGCGAACGATGATGCAATCCGTGCCGTTAAATTGTTGACTTCTAAGATGGCAGACGCTGTCCTTGAAGCGAAACAAGGGGAAGAAACAGAAACAACGGAAGAAACTGAAGCTGCTGTAGAAGCTGCTCAAGAGTAAGAAGGGTCAAAAGGTGATAAGGGGGTATACCTTTATCACCTTTTTTAAAGAATCCGTAACAGCTCAAGCGTCCATAAACGCAAGAGCTATACTTATATGCAACTAATAAGGAGGCTTTACAATGGCTGTAAACGCTAAAATGGTAAAAGAACTTCGTGAAAAAACGGGTGCTGGAATGATGGACTGTAAGAAAGCACTCACTGAAACTGATGGTGACATGGACAAAGCAATGGAATGGTTGCGTGAGAAAGGAATTTCCAAGGCAGCTAAAAAAGCTGACCGTATTGCTGCAGAAGGTTCTGCTGCAATCGAAATCTCCGGTAACACAGCTGTACTTTTCGAAGTGAACTGTGAAACAGACTTCGTTACAAAGAACGATCAGTTCAAAGACTTGCTTAAAGATCTTGGTCAGCACTTGCTTTCTCAGAAGCCTGCAACAGTTGAAGAAGCTCTAGAGCAGAAGCTTCACGGTGATGGAGAAGTCCTTAGCAGCTATATTACAGAGCGCGTTGCGAAAATCGGTGAGAAGATTTCCCTTCGTCGTTTTGTAATTAAAGAAAAGACAGATAACGATGCATTCGGTGCTTACCTTCACATGGGCGGAAACATCGGTGTGTTGACTGTCCTTGAAGGCTCTACAGATGAGTCTGCAGCTAAAGACGTTGCTATGCACGTAGCCGCTGTAAACCCTCGTTACGTTTCCCGTGACGAAATTCCAGCTGAAGAAGCAGACAAAGAGCGTGAAATGCTTAAAACTCAAGCGATGAACGAAGGCAAGCCTGAAAACATCGTTGAGAAAATGGTCGAAGGCCGTTTGAACAAGTTCTTCGAAGAAATCTGCCTGCTTGACCAAAGCTTCGTTAAAGATCCAGACCAGAAAGTCAAACAATTCGTAGCATCTACTGGTGGTCAAATCACTGGTTTCGATCGCTTCGAAGTTGGTGAAGGAATGGAAAAACGCGAAGAAAACTTCGCGGATGAAGTTATGAACCAAGTTAAAAAATAATGAACATGAAAAATAGGGGACACTGCCGGTGTTCCCTATTTTCAAACATGCTACATATTTGCAGATGATGCAAGGAAATGTAGAGGAATACAGTTAAAACACGGGAGGTAACTATGACTACTGCTCGCTATCGTCGTATCGTATTAAAACTAAGTGGAGAGGCTTTAAGTGGAGAAGCAGGGTTCGGGCTAGAACCCAGCATTATTAAATCAGTCTCCCGTCAGGTCAAAGAAGTGGCTGAACTCGGTGTGGAGGTCGCTGTCGTCGTCGGAGGTGGAAACATCTGGCGTGGTAAAGTAGGAGCCGAGATGGGAATGGATCGTGCAAACGCTGATTATATGGGAATGCTGGCAACGGTCATGAACTCCCTTGCTCTTCAGGATAGTCTGGAAAACTTAGGGATTCCGACCCGTGTCCAAACTTCCATTGAAATGAGACAAGTCGCGGAACCTTATATCCGCAGAAAAGCGATCCGTCATCTAGAAAAGAAACGCGTCGTCATTTTTGCGGCTGGAACAGGGAACCCATACTTCTCTACTGACACGACAGCTGCTTTAAGAGCCGCAGAAGTGGAAGCGGATGTGATTTTAATGGCGAAGAACAATGTAGATGGCGTGTACACGGACGACCCTAAAGTTAATGAAGATGCTGTGAAATACGATCAGCTCTCTTACATGGACGTATTGAATGAGGGTCTTGGTGTCATGGATTCTACAGCTTCATCATTATGTATGGACAACGATATCGATTTATTGGTATTCTCAATAACAGAGGACGGAAACATCAAGAAAGCCGTAATGGGCGAAAATATTGGAACAATTGTGAGGGGGAAATAATCATGTCTGATGCTGTAATTAATGAAACGAAGCAACAAATGGAACAAGCTACCCAAGCTTTCTCTCGTCAGCTTGCAACGGTTCGCGCGGGTCGTGCGAATCCTTCAATCCTGGATAACGTGTATGTGGATTACTATGGAGCAGCGACTCCACTTAATCAGCTGGCACAAGTCTCTGCTCCAGAACCACGCTTGCTTGTCATTACACCTTATGACAAGAGTGCGATTGCAGAAATTGAAAAAGCGATTCAAAAAGCGGACCTTGGCTTGTCTCCTTCTAGTGACGGTAATGTTGTTCGAATCAACATTCCTGCACTGACAGAAGAACGTCGTAAAGACCTTGCTAAAGTTGTAGGGAAGTATTCAGAAGAAGCGAAGGTACAAATCCGTAACATTCGCCGTGATTCCAACGACCGTCTGAAGAAGCTTGAAAAAGATGGAGAGCTTACCGAAGATGATCTTCGTTCTTATCAGGATGACGTTCAAAAGGTTACAGACCAGCACGTTGAGAAAATCGATCAACTTGCAAAAACAAAAGAAGAGGAAATCATGGAAGTTTGATTCTCCAATTCTATATGCCTTAAGGTGTATCAAGCCGCGCTGTAGATGTTTGGCAGCGCGGCTTTTATTTTAGTCTATGAAATGAAACACTTGATTGATAACTGAATTCCCTTAGGGGTTGACATCCGACTCATGCGACATAAGGTTAAGCGTTCTGTGGTGACATGTGTGCTCCTTGAGTCTTGTTATGTCTACCCGCTTTTTAGGGATTCGGCATTTTTATTGGATTTAGTATATAATAAATAGATGGAACAATTGGACTGGAGGATTGAACATGCCTATCAAGTTTCCATTCAAAAAAGATAAAAAGCAGCCCCGCACCGAGCCATTAGGCCTTGAAGAAAACCACATTCCCCAACATGTGGCGATCATTATGGACGGAAATGGAAGATGGGCGAAGAATAGAGGTATGCCTCGGATTGCCGGTCATAAAGAGGGCATGGGCGTCGTGAAGAGAATCGTTCGATATGCTTCCGATGTCGGTGTGAAGGTTCTAACCCTTTATGCTTTTTCTACGGAAAATTGGAAACGCCCGAAAAATGAGGTAGACTTCCTTATGAAGCTTCCTGTCGATTTTCTAAGTACATATTTGCCTGAACTGATCGAGCGAAATGTCCAAGTCCGGACCATCGGTGATTTTGACGTCCTGCCGGCACATACTCAAAAGGCTGTCAAAGAAGCGATGGAAAAAACGAAGGACAATGATGGGCTCATCCTCAATTTCGCGTTAAACTATGGAAGTCGTTTTGAAATGGTCCATGCAGTCAAGCAAATTGCTTCTAAAGTACAAAAAGGAGAGGTGGATATTTCAGCTATTGATGAATCCATGTTCTCTCAAGAATTGTACACCTCAGAGTTGATTGAACCTGATCTGCTTATCCGGACAAGTGGAGAACAAAGGTTGTCGAACTTCTTATTGTGGCAGCTGGCCTACGCTGAATTCTGGTTTACAGAAGTGTATTGGCCGGACTTTGATGAAAGTCATTTTGAAAAAGCTCTTTATGACTTCCAAAATCGTAAACGTCGTTTCGGCGGAGTATAAGGTGTGAAAAAGACTTATGAAACAAAGAACAATTACAGCCATCGTTGCAGCACTCATATTTCTTCCGATCGTCATGTTGGGAGGATGGCCTTTTAAGGCTTTTGTGTACATCATTGCAAGTATCGCCCTGCTTGAATTAGTACGTATGAAAAAAATTGCTCGATATTCAGTAGCATCCGGACTCGGCTTACTTCTTATGTGGGCCTTGATGTTTCCGTATGAGGTATTCGATGAATCGATCACTTCAGGGGACATCATCACAAAATCCGAGATTACACTGCTCGCGGTCCTCGTATTGTTAAGCTACACGGTGCTTGTCAAAAACCGTTTCACTTTTGATGATGCTGGGTTTCTTTTATTATCAGCCATCTATATTGGAATGGGATTTAATTATTTGATGGAAACAAGAGAAGAAGGTCTGGAATATATTTTCTTTGCACTATTTGTCGTATGGGCGACTGACACAGGCGCATACCTGTTCGGGCGTGCATTAGGCAAACACAAACTTTGGCCGCAGATCAGTCCGAAGAAAACAATTGAAGGATCCGTCGGAGGAATTATTCTCGCTTGTGTCGTCGCTCTCATTTTCCAGTTGATTTATCCTCTTGAGCATTCCTTAATTATTGTGTTGCTGGTCACTGTACTTGTATCCATGGCAGGACAGATCGGGGATCTGGTAGAATCAGCTTTCAAGCGACATTATGCGGTCAAAGATTCCGGCAAAATCCTTCCTGGGCACGGGGGAGTATTAGATCGATTTGACAGTTTGATCTTTATTCTACCGATCCTGCATTTGATTAACTTTATTTCCTAGGAGAGAGGGGCCATGGAACAATGAAGCAAGTATCCTTACTTGGGGCAACGGGATCAATTGGAATTCAAACCCTTGATGTTCTTCGATTGCACCCAGATCAATTTTCTTTATATGCCATGGGGTTTGGCAGAAACGTCGAAAAAGCTCTCCCTTTGATCCGAGAGTTCGAACCATCCATGATCGTCGTTCAAGATGAAGAAACGAAGAGAAAACTGGAAAAAGAATTATCCCACTCCCAGATTCTTTGTGGGGGAGAGGGTTTAATTGAAGCAAGTATAGCCGAACCTGTAGATGTAGTTGTCAATGCAGTAATGGGAAGCATCGGGTTACCTGCTACTTTAAAAGCCATTCAGTCCAAAAAACAAATTGCGATTGCCAACAAGGAAACCCTTGTGACAGCAGGGCATCTAGTCATGGAAGAAGCAAGAAAACATGATGTCAATCTTCTTCCTGTAGACAGTGAGCATTCGGCTATCTTTCAGGCTTTGAACGGTGAACAAAGGAAAGACATCAATAAACTCATCATTACTGCATCTGGAGGAAGCTTCCGTGACCAAACAAGAGAAGAACTTGTCGGTGTCACAGTTGATGATGCGTTAAATCACCCTAATTGGAAGATGGGTGCGAAAATCACCATCGATTCTGCTTCAATGATGAACAAGGGATTGGAAGTTATTGAGGCGCACTGGCTTTTTGATGTACCTTATGACCAGATTCATGTTATTCTTCATAGAGAAAGTGTCATCCATTCTATGGTTGAATATGTCGATCGAAATGTGATTGCCCAGCTTGGAACGCCGGATATGAAAGTACCGATCCAATATGCTTTGACTTATCCGGAGCGTAAGGAGCTTCCAATTACGAAAAACTTGAACTTGGAAGAGATCGCTACGTTGAATTTTCAAAAGATGGACATGGATCGATTCCCTTGTTTAAGAATGGCATTTGAAGCAGGAAAAGCAGGTGGCTCGATGCCGACAGTCCTGAATGCTGCCAACGAAGAGGCTGTTCAGCAGTTCCTCGAAGGCAAAATATCTTTTCTTGATATTGAAAAATACATCGCTCAAGCATTAGAAAAACATGACAGGATTCATAACCCTGACTTGTCTACCATAATTTCTATTGATAAGGAAACGAGGGAAAGAGTTCGTTTCCAAATAAATTAAAAGCTCTGGTGGTTGAATACGTTTATGCGGCCGTCTAAATGATGATGGTTCACTTCCACTATAAACATCCCATCCTATAGAATGACCCAGAGCTAAAAAAGGAAGGTGCTTCATTTGACTACAGTGGTTGCATTTATTCTTATGTTCGGACTTTTGGTGTTCGTGCATGAGTGGGGGCATCTCATATTTGCCAAACGAGCGGGAATGCTCGCAAGGGAATTTGCAATAGGATTTGGACCTAAGATTTTTGCATTCACTCGGAATGAAACTCTTTACACAATCCGTATTCTCCCCATTGGCGGCTATGTTCGAGTTGCAGGCGAAGATCCAGAAATCGTAGAATTGAAAGCCGGCCACCATATTGGCCTTGAATTCAATGACGCTGGGAAAGTAAATAAAATAATCGTAAACAATAAAGACAAGCATCCACATGCGCGTGTCATTGAAGTCGAACGCGCGGATTTAGATCATCGTCTAGTCATTGAAGGGTACGAAATCGATGAAGACGAAAAGCTCTTCTTTGAGGTCGATCCGAAGGCGATGTTCGTCATGGATGAAAAAGAAACACAAATTGCTCCTTATAATCGCCAATTTGCTTCAAAATCTGTTCCTCAGCGTGCGATGCAGCTTTTCGCTGGTCCTATGATGAACTTCGTCCTGGCGATTGTCTTGTTCATGCTTCTTGGTTTTATTCAGGGGGTCCCTTCGAACGAAGCGAAACTGGGAGAGATCCAGGGCAACTCACCGGCTTCACAGGCTGGTCTACAGGCTGGTGATGAAGTCGTTGCTGTGGATGGAGAATCCGTCAGTACGTGGGAAGAATTCACGACCATCATTCGAGCTCATCCTGATGAAGAAGTGACGTTGACAATCAATCGTGAGGGAGCAACACAACAGTTAAACGTCACACCTGCCTCCGTAGAGAGTAGAGAGACGACGATCGGGCAAGTGGGGGTCGCCCGTGCTTTTGAAGAGTCTTTTGCGAAAAAATTGACGTTTGGATTTACTCAGACTTATGAGTGGTCAGCACTGATCTTAACAAATCTCGGTAAATTAGTGACAGGACAATTCTCTTTGGATATGCTTTCAGGTCCAGTCGGCATTTATGATGCGACAGACCAGGTTGTGCGCACAGGATTTACGAATTTTGTCATGTGGACCTCCATCTTGAGTATTAACCTTGGAATTGTAAACCTGCTTCCACTCCCTGCTTTGGATGGAGGACGTCTCTTATTCGTAGGTCTTGAAGGGCTGAGAGGGAAACCAATCGACCCTCAGAAAGAAGGGATCGTTCACTTCATCGGATTCGCTTTACTCATGTTATTGATGCTCGTCGTCACTTGGAACGATATCCAACGTTTATTCTTGTGATTGATTATAGCTGGAAGTCCTGAGGTGATCGGCGATTCCTAGGCTTCCGGCTTCTTTTTATTAACGTCAAAAAGATAGGGAATCTTCGAGACTAGCGATTTCCTCCTTTTATAAATTTTGATTAAATAGAACTGAGGTGCATTTATGAGACAAAGTCATATGTTAATACCTACCCTTAAAGAAAACCCTGCTGATGCTGAAATCAAGAGCCACCAGCTCCTCGTTCGCGCTGGTTACATACGCCAGATTGCATCCGGCATCTACAGCTTCCTGCCAATCGGCCGCCGCGTGTTGAGCAAAGTTGAAAACATCGTCCGGGAAGAGATGGAGAAAATCGGTGCTCATGAAATGGCGATGCCTGCACTTGAGCCTTCAGAACTTTGGAAGGAAACAGGGCGTTGGACCACCTTCGGCTCTGAACTGATGCGACTGAACGACCGACACAATCGGGAGTTCGCTCTTGGTGCGACCCATGAGGAAGTCATCACAAGCCTGGTACGTCATGAAGTTAAAAGTTACAAGCAGCTTCCATTGACGGTTTTCCAAATTCAAAATAAATTCCGCGATGAAGCCCGTCCTCGATTTGGTCTTTTGCGTGGAAGAGAGTTTTTGATGAAAGATGCCTATTCATTCAATGAATCCTATGAAAGCCTTGATGAAACCTATGATAAGATGTTCGAAGCATACTCGAACGTATTCAGACGCTGTGGATTGAATTTCCGTGCTGTTATCGCAGACTCAGGCGCCATGGGAGGGAAAGATACCCATGAATTCATGGTTTTATCTGATGTAGGTGAAGATGTCATTGCCTATTCAGATACTTCTCGTTATGCAGCCAATATCGAAATGGCACCAGTCGTCGCGACTTATGAGAAGTCCGAAGCTACTCCTCAAACGATGGAGAAAGTTGACACGCCAGGTCAAAAGACAATGAAGGAAGTAGCCGAATACCTGGGGCACGATTTACAGGAAGGCATCAAGTCGATCCTTTTCCAAGTCGATGAGAAATTTGTCCTTGCCCTTACTCGTGGCGATCATGAAGTGAATGATGTTAAATTGAAAAACCTTTATGATGCAGATATGGTTGAACTGGCTTCAGAAGAAGACACGAAACGACTGCTAGGTTCAGGATTTGGTTCCCTTGGTCCGATTGGTGTCCCTGAAGAAGTGGAAGTAGTCGCCGATCATGCGGTAGGAGCCATGGTGAACGTCTCTTGTGGAGCCAATGAAGAAGGATGGCACTTTAAAAATGCTACACCTGAGAGGGACTTTGAAGTCAAGACGTATGCTGATTTACGTTTCATCGAAGAAGGAGATCCATCACCGGATGGAGAGGGGATGATCAAGTTTGCCCGCGGGATTGAAGTCGGACATGTCTTCAAGCTGGGTGAATTCTATTCCGAACGGATGAATGCTACATTCCTTAATGATCAAGGAAAAGCGAAGACGATGATTATGGGATCCTACGGTATCGGCGTTTCACGTACGCTTGCAGCAATCGTAGAACAATACCATGATGAAAGAGGGATCACGTGGCCGAAGAATATTGCTCCGTATCAAGTCCATCTGCTTTCATTGAATCCTAAAAAAGAAGAACAGAAAGAATTGGCAGATCAAATCTATGACACACTGCTTGATGCAGGGATCGAAGTTTTATATGATGATCGTAAAGAACGTGCCGGCGTGAAATTTGCTGACAGCGACCTTTTCGGTGTACCTGTAAGAATCACTGTAGGAAAACGTGCCGGTGAAGGTGTTGTGGAAGTGAAGGAACGTGCAACGGGCGATCAGAATGAATTAGAAACTAGTGAAGTTTTAGAATATATTAAGAACTGGTACAAAGCCTAATATCTTTTATGGAAAACTATACCCTTGCTAAAGGAAAGAGCAAGGGTTTTTCCATGTCAGGTGTTGGGTTAGGAAAGAGGAGGAATTCCGTTTGAGTGTCAGCAACAAGGAAAAAATGCACTATTTGCTGGAGCAGATTCAGTTCCCGCATGATCTAATAGAACCTCACTTTAAAGAAAGCAGCATGCAGAAGCTGGTGGTTTACCGCGAACAAAAATTGTGGCATTTTCATTTTCATATGCCTAAACCACTTCCGCCGTCTGTCTATGATTTATTTACGAGCAAACTTGTAGCCACTTTCCGATCAATCGCAGAAGTAACGTGGACAATTGAGACATCAGAAAAAGAACTGGCATCGAATGATGTGCTTGAATACTGGCAGAGCTTCATTAAAACCTTAACGAATCTAACACCAAGCTATAAAGATTTATTAATGGAGCAGCAGCCTGAAGTGAACGGGAATAAAGTTATGTTAACCTGCAGGAACTTAGCTGAGAGCCATGCCATTCAAAAGAAATTGGAAGAACCATTGAAAAGCTTTTGTCTCAAATGCGGGCTTCCTTCTTTCATGCTTTCAACACGAGTGAAAGAAGAAACGGAACAAATCAAACGATTCCAGGAAGAACGCCAAAAAGAAGACAAAATACTAGTCCAGCAAGCGGTGAAAGAACAAGAGGAAAGAGCGAAAGATAAAGACGATTCCAAGCCCAAAGGGCCGCTTGAAATTGGTTACAAAATTCAAGATGACATCATCCCGATGGAGGAAATCCAGGAAGAAGAGAAGAAGATTGCTGTCCAGGGTTATATCTTCGATGTCGAAATCAAAGAACTTCGCTCCGGACGTCATTTATTACTATTGAAAGTCACCGACTATACGGATTCCTTTTCAATCAAAATGTTCTCACGCGGAGACGATCACGCTGAACTGTTTAAGCACGTGAAAGAAGGGATGTGGATCAAAGCGCGAGGGGGCATCCAGACAGATAACTTCACGAATGAATTGACGATGATGGCCAACGACATTAACGAAGTCAAGCCGAAATTGCGAGAAGATCAAGCGCCTGAAGGGGAAAAGAGGATAGAATTGCACGCCCATACCACAATGAGTGCGATGGATGCACCTGTATCCCCGTCACGTCTGGTCAAGCAAGCGGCAGATTGGGGCCACGAAGCGATTGCCATTACAGACCATGCGGTCGTTCAAGCTTATCCGGATGCCCATGCCGCAGGCCAGAAGAATGGTGTGAAAATCATTTATGGTGTGGAAGCGAATTTGGTTGATGATGGAGTCCCGATTGCGTATGAGGAACAGGACCGGGAGCTAGAGGATGCTGTTTACGTAGTTTTTGACGTGGAGACCACTGGGCTTTCAGCTGTGTATGATAAAATCATCGAACTAGCTGCCGTCAAAGTACAGGGCGGAGAAATCATCGATCGATTTGAATCCTTTGCTAACCCTCATCAACCGTTATCCCAAACAACGATCGACCTAACAGGGATCACGGATGACATGGTTAAGGATGCACCTGAAATCGAACAGGTGCTCAAGGACTTCCATGAATGGACAGGAGAGGACATCCTTGTCGCCCACAACGCCAGTTTCGATATGGGATTTTTGAATGCAGGATATCAGAAAATCGGGCTGGAAAAGTCTACGAACCCAGTCATCGATACGTTAGAGCTCGCTCGTTTTCTGGTGCCTGAATTAAAGAACCACCGCTTAAATACGCTATGTAAGAAATTCGATATTGAATTGACCCAGCACCACCGGGCGATTTATGATGCCGAAGCCACGGGGTATTTATTGTGGAAACTTCTGAAACGAGCCATGGAAAAAGAGATAACGAACCATAAAAATCTGAACGATTACATGGGTGAGGGGAAAGCATACCAACGTTCCCGTCCTTCCCATTGTACCCTGCTTGCCACAAACAGCACAGGATTAAAAAACATCTACCGACTCGTATCAGAAGCGCATGTCAATTATTTCTACCGTGTTCCACGCGTTCCACGCTCCCTTTTGGCCAAAAATAGAGAGGGAATTCTCGTAGGTTCTGGCTGTGACAAAGGCGAAGTTTTTGAAACGATGATGCAGAAATCTGAAGAAGAGGCAGAGAAAGTGGCTGAATTTTATGATTATATCGAAATTCAACCACCGGGGAACTATTATCACTTGCTGGAAAAAGATCTAGTCCAGACGGAAGCTCAAATCCTCGATATTTTGAAAAGGATTGTCGCTATGGCGGATCGAATGGGGAAAACAGTGGTGGCTACCGGAAATACTCACTACGTGGAGCCTCATGAAAAGCAGTACCGTCAAATTCTCATTTCCTCCCAAAATGGAAACCCGCTGAACAGACAGACACTGCCGGAGGTCCACTTTAAAACGACGAATGAAATGATTGATGAGCTTGGTTTCTTAGGAAAAGACAAAGCGACAGAATTAGTCGTAACGAACACTCATAAAATTTCTGAACAGATTGGTGAAGTATCTCCGGTTAAAGATGATTTATATACGCCTAACATCGAAGGGGCGGACCAGGAGATTCGTGAAATGTCCTACAACAAAGCACGTAGCATTTACGGTGAACCTATCCCTGATTTGATTGTCAAACGTTTGGAAAAAGAACTTGACAGTATTATCGGAAATGGATTTGCGGTTATCTATCTCATCTCGCAGAAGCTCGTAACCAAATCGCTAGAAGATGGTTACCTTGTTGGTTCCCGTGGTTCTGTCGGATCATCATTCGTTGCTACGATGACAGACATTACGGAAGTGAATCCACTTCCGCCGCATTATGTGTGTCCGTCGTGTCAATATAATGAATTTTTCACAGACGGATCGGTCGGAAGCGGGTTTGATCTTGAAGAAAAAGCCTGCCCGGAATGCGGTACATCCCTGACGAAAGATGGTCAGGACATTCCATTTGAAACGTTCCTTGGCTTTAAAGGGGACAAGGTTCCCGATATCGACTTGAACTTTTCTGGGGAATACCAGCCCCATGCGCACAATTATACGAAAGAGTTGTTTGGTGAGGACAGTGTGTTCCGTGCCGGGACGATTGGTACGATAGCGGAGAAGACCGCTTACGGCTATGTGAAAGGTTACGCCGGAGACCATCAGCTTCTTTATAAGAATGCTGAAATCGATCGTCTTGTACAAGGTTGTACAGGTGTGAAAAGGACCAGCGGACAACACCCTGGTGGGATCATTGTCGTTCCTGATGATATGGAGATTTATGATTTCTCGCCGATACAATTCCCAGCAGATGATACGAAAGCAGAGTGGAAGACCACGCACTTTGATTTCCACTCGATTCACGATAATCTGTTGAAATTGGATATACTCGGGCACGATGACCCGACCGTCATCCGTATGTTGCAGGACCTCAGTGGGATTGACCAAAAGGAAATTCCTGTCGATGATCCTGAAGTTATGAAGATTTTCAGTGGTCCTGAAGCACTTGGAGTGTCGGCGGACCAGATTATGTGTAAAACAGGGACGCTCGGCGTACCGGAGTTTGGTACAAGATTTGTAAGGCAGATGCTTGAAGATACGAAGCCGAAAACATTTGCAGAACTTGTCATCATATCCGGACTCTCACACGGAACGGACGTATGGCTTGGAAATGCCGAACAGTTGATCAATGATGGCATATGTACACTACCTGAGGTTATCGGGTGTCGTGACGATATTATGGTGTACCTCATGCACAAAGGTCTTGATCCTTCCCTGGCCTTTAAGATCATGGAATTTGTCCGTAAAGGCCGAGGCCTTCAAGACGAGTGGATTGAAGAAATGAAAAAACATGGCGTACCGGACTGGTATATTGATTCTTGTAAGAAAATCAAATACATGTTCCCGAAAGCACACGCTGCCGCCTATGTACTGATGGCGGTAAGAATCGCCTATTTCAAAGTCCACTATCCGATCTATTTCTATGCGGCTTATTTCACTGTCAGGGCGAGCGATTTCGAACTGGAAACCATGATGAAAGGCTCTGAAGCCATCCGGAAGCGTATGAAAGAGATTCAGGAAAAAGGCTTCGATGCTACTCCGAAGGAAAAGAGTTTAATGACCGTCCTCGAGCTATCTCTTGAAATGTGTGAACGAGGATATGGATTTAAAAACGTGGATCTCTACCGTTCCAGTGCTACGGACTTTCTTGTTGAAGGCAACGAGCTTATTCCACCGTTCAATGCAGTCGACGGCTTAGGAACAAACGCAGCCATCAATATCGTTAATGCAAGAGAAGAAGGCGAATTCTTATCCAAGCAGGACTTGAGAGAGCGCAGCCGTATTTCCAAAACCGTTCTTGAGTACCTGGATAACTTCGGATGCTTAGAGGGAATGCCGGATGAAAACCAACTGTCCCTTTTCTAACGTCTCAGCTCCCGACAGGTGAAACAGGCGATCCATTGTTAGTTGTTAGAGGCTCAGTATTAAGATATAATCGGGGATCGTTTGCCATATTGAGAGTCAGGGGTGGTTAGGAAGCCACTCGCTTTCTTGCGGGGATGACGGCAAGCCTCCTCGTGCTTCGCACTGCGGGGTCTCGCCAGTCCATCCATTCTCGCGGGAGTCTCGCAGTTTCCCAACCCCCCCTTTCGATGGATACGAGAAACGATCCCTTTTATTATAAGAGGGTATCTTCAATTGGACGTGGTGTTTTAAGCATAACGCTCTATACAAGCTTTTGGCATGCAACATAGTGTTCATAGAAGTTAATATCCTTCTACTGACATTGTGCATAAAGGCAGCTTATTCCGGAAGTGGTTTCGAGATACTCATATGGTAAAGGGGCGGAGGGAAACGGTAAGACTCCTATGGGGTGTGCGGGATAGGTGAGACCCCGGAAGGCGTAGCCTGAGGAGACTCAGCGCCCGCCCCATGGAAAGCGAACCTTTTCCCGGAGCCCTAGAATCACACATGAAAGTCTCGAAACTGAGTCCTCCAAAATAGGAAGCTTCCTTGAAATAACTTCATGTGAGTGGTGGAGGCGAAGCTGTTGATTTCTTCCTTTGTTGCATAGAATACGCATCTATGATATATTTTTTATGGTGAGAAGAGTGATACGAACGACGAAAGAGTGGGGCAACCCACTCTTTCGTCATATTCTAGCCTCTTGCTTGTGGAGATACTTCGATGCATGAGGGGTTTTTAGTACCCGCGAGACGAACCGCTATGATCTTTGTCATAGCGGTTTCTCATGGTACTTGCATTTCTAACCCTCTTACTTAATGAAATGAGCGAATACATCCCATAATAATAAATACTAACCATTACATTGTGTTCGAAGGAGGGAAGAGCATGAGCAATCATGTTACATCCGTTACAGAACGTCTTGTCCAGCCGATCCTTGAGGATATGAACCTCGAACTTGTGGATATTGAGTACAAGAAAGAAGGTCAGAACTGGTACCTTCGCGTCTTCATCGATAAAGAAGGCGGTGTGGACATAGAAGAATGCGGACAAGTATCTGAACAACTGAGTGAAAAATTAGATGAAGAAGATCCCATTGAAATTCCGTATTTCCTGGAAGTTGCATCACCTGGGGCGGAACGTCCTCTAAAGACAGAAGCAGACTTCGAAAAGTTTGTCGGTGAATATGTGTATATGAAACTATACGAACCCATTGATGGGGAAAAGGAGTTTGAAGGGACACTGAAGTCCTTTGAAAATTCCGTGGCAACCGTAGAAATTCGTATTAAGACACGTAAAAAACAACTGGAAGTACCATATCAAAAAATAGCTAAAGCTAATTTAGCTGTTACGTTTAATTAAGGGGGAGAAAACTGTTGAGTAGTGAACTATTTGATGCCATGAATTATTTAGAGAAGGAAAAAGGCATCGACAAAAATCTTTTATTGGAAGCACTTGAAGCAGCCTTGATTTCTGCTTATAAGAAAAACTTCAATTCCGCAACGAACGTACGTGTGGATATTAATGAAGAAGAAAGTGCCATGAAAGTCCTTGCGCGAAAAGAAATCGTAGAAGAAGTCATGGATCCGCAGCAGGAAATCTCTTTAGAAGAAGCAAATGAGATCGATCCGAACTATGAGGTTGAAGATGTGATCGAAGTCGAAGTGACACCAATGGACTTCGGCCGTATCGCAGCACAAGCGGCTAAGCAAGTTGTTACGCAACGTGTCCGTGAAGCGGAACGCGGCATCATTTACGGTGAGTATGTTGATCGTGAAGAAGATGTCATGACAGGGATTATCCAAAGAAAGGATCCCCGCTTCGTCTATGTGAATCTAGGTAAAATTGAAGCGCGTCTTCCAGAAGGGGAGCAAATGCCGACAGAAACCTATGAAGTCCACGATCGCCTCAAAGTATTCGTGACAAAGGTGGAAAACAGCAACAAAGGGCCACACATCTATGTTTCCCGTACACACCCAGGGCTTCTGAAGCGTTTGTTTGAGATGGAAGTACCTGAAATTTATGATGGTACTGTCGAAGTCATGTCTGTAGCCCGGGAAGCAGGGGACCGTTCAAAAATTTCCGTATATGCAGAAGATCAGGAAATCGATCCGGTTGGCTCTTGTGTAGGTCAAAGAGGTCAACGTGTGCAAGCAATTGTCAACGAATTGAAGGGTGAAAAAATTGATATCGTTCAATGGTCTGAAGATCCCGTTGAATATGTATCGAATGCGTTAAGTCCTTCTAAGGTCGTGGAAGTGCTCGTGGATGAAGAAGATAAGGCTACAACAGTGATCGTTCCTGATTATCAATTGTCTCTTGCCATCGGTAAGCGTGGTCAAAACGCTCGTCTTGCGGCCAAGTTGACAGGCTGGAAGATTGATATTAAGAGTGAAAGTGAAGCACGTGAGCAAGGTCTTCTTTCTACAGAAGAAACCGATATGGAAGATGAAGACGTTTTTGACGAAGAACTGTCTGAAGATTAAGGAGGGGGGAGAACGATGACCCGTTCCAAAAAACAACCATTAAGAAAATGTGTCGTCACACAGGAGATGGTTCCTAAACAGCAATTGATCCGTGTTGTGCGCAATAAAGAGGGAGAGGTTTTTGTGGACGACACTGGAAAAAAGAATGGGCGTGGAGCCTATCTCATGAAAGACCTTCAAGTCATTGAGGAGGCTGAAAAGCAGCAGGTGTTGAACCGTCACCTTAAAACGAAGGTGGATGACAACATCTATGAGGAATTGAGAACAAAAGTGAAGGCTGACCCATCATGAACGGCAGCTATCTGAACCTGTTGGGACTGGCATTAAGAGCCGGTAAGTGTACGCTCGGTGAGGAATCAATCGTTCGAGACATTCAAAAACGAAAAGCTAAGCTCGTTCTCATCGCCAATGATACAGGAAAACAAACAAAGAAGAAGCTGACAGATAAATGCAGCTTCTATGAAATACCTTGCTATGAAGTCGATGATCGAGATACATTATCACAGGCTATCGGAAAGGCAGGGAGAGTCGCGATCGCAGTTCTTGACCAAGGATTTGCGAAAAAGTTGCAATCGCTACTCGATGAATCTATTCGGGGGTGAAGATTTTATGAGTAAAATGCGCGTATACGAATATGCAAAGAAAAATGAACTATCTAGTAAACAAGTCATTCAAAAACTGCAAAATCTGAATATCGAAGTGAACAATCATATGTCCACTTTGGAGGATGATGCAGCGAAGAAGCTGGATCAAGCATTTGGAAAAGGGCAAGCTTCCAAAGGGCAAAACCAGAATAAAGCGAAGTCTCAAAAACCGAATAACAATAAGAAGCAGGCGAACAACAAGAAGCAAAAAAACAACAACCAGAAGAACCATAAGCCTGCACCACAGCAAGCACCTAAGAAGTCTAAAAAGCAGACACCTGAAAAAATCACGTATGCAGGCAGTCTGACAGTTGGTGAACTTGCAGAAAAACTAAACAAAGATTCTTCAGAAATTATTAAAAAGCTTATGTTCCTAGGCACAATGGCTACCATCAACCAGGAACTTGATGCAGATTCCATTGAATTGATCTGTGATGAGTTCGGTGTAGAAGTCGAAGAAGAGGTCGTTGTGGACGAGACGGACATTGAGAACATGGTGTTCGACGACGAACCGGAAGATTTGCAGGACCGCCCTGCTGTCGTTACGATCATGGGTCACGTAGACCACGGAAAAACGACGCTTCTTGACCAGATCCGTAACACGAAAGTGACGGAAGGCGAAGCCGGTGGAATCACCCAGCATATTGGTGCTTACCAAATCGAAGACAATGGCAAGAAAATTACGTTCCTTGATACACCTGGTCACGCTGCATTTACAAGCATGCGTTCCCGTGGTGCTCAAGTGACAGACATTGCTATCCTTGTTGTTGCTGCAGATGATGGAGTTATGCCGCAGACAAAAGAAGCCATCAGTCACGCGAAAGCGGCAGAAGTACCAATTATCGTTGCGGTCAATAAGATGGATAAAGAAGGCGCGAACCCTGACCGTGTGATGCAGGAGCTTATGGAATATGAGCTGATTGCTGAAGATTTTGGTGGAGAAACGATCTTTGTCAAAATGTCCGCCGTTAACGGAGAAGGGATTGACGATCTAGTTGAAATGATCGGCCTTGTATCCGAAATGGAAGAATTGAAAGCCAACCCTGATCGTGCTGCTTATGGTACGGTTATTGAAGCAGAATTGGATAAAGGACGCGGTCCAGTAGCCACATTGCTGGTTCAGAACGGTACCTTGAATGTCAGTGATGCCATTGTCGTTGGGAATACTTGGGGGCGCGTACGTGCTATGGTGAACGATATCGGCCGTCGCGTAAAAGTTGCCGGACCTTCCACACCAGTGGAAATTACAGGATTAAACAATGTTCCTCAGGCAGGCGATCGATTCTTAGTCTTTGATGATGAAAAGAAAGCGCGCTCTGTAGGAGAAGCACGTGCTCAAAAACAATTGGAAGAAAACCGCGGCTCTAACGCAAAGGTAAGCCTTGATGACTTGTTTGCTCAAATTAAACAAGGCGATGTTAAAGAAATCAACCTGATTGTTAAAGGCGATGTTCAGGGATCAGTAGAAGCCCTTGCTGGCTCTCTTGAGAAGATTGAAGTGGAAGGTGTGAAAGTTAAAATTATTCACACAGGTGTCGGTGCCATAACGGAATCTGACATTACACTTGCTTCTGCTTCCAATGCGATAGTTATTGGTTTTAACGTCCGTCCAGACGGGAATGCTAGAAAAGCAGCTGAAGCGGAAGATGTAGAAATCCGCCTTCATAACATCATTTACAAGGTGATGGAAGAGATCGAAGCAGCTATGAAAGGGATGCTCGATCCAGAGTATGAAGAAAAAATCATCGGTCAGGTGGAAGTCCGTGAAATCTTCAAAGTATCTAAGATCGGTACAATTGCCGGATCTTACGTTACAGATGGTAAAATCGGCCGAAATTCCGGTATCCGTGTCATCCGCGATGGTGTCGTCATTTACGAAGGTGAAATCGATGCACTGAAGCGTTATAAAGATGATGCGAAAGAAGTTCAGCAAGGATACGAGTGTGGAATTACAATTAAGAACTTCAATGACATTAAAGTGGGCGACATCATTGAACCATTTGAGATGCAGGAAATCGAACGTAAATGATTGTAAGCGCAGAAGTGGATGGTATCATTTATGATGCGCAGTCACTGAAAAACAAGCGTGCGGTTTTGAAACGCATCATGACAAGGCTCAGGAACGAGTTCAACATTGCTGTAAGTGAACTTGAATATCAAGACTTATGGCAGAGAACCCGGATCGGCCTCGTCACGATTGCTAGTGATAAAGTGATTGCGGAACAAACGATGCAGCAAGCTTTGGCTTTCATTGATTCATTTCCTGAATTTGAACGGACAGAAACCCATCAGGAATGGCTATGATGTCTGGTTAGAAGAGGTGAGATTACATGAACGATTTAAGAGCGAACCGCGTTGGAGAACAAATGAAAAAAGAGATGAGTGACATCATCAGTAAAAAAATCAAGGATCCACGTGTAGGGTTCGTCACCGTCACAGAAGTGAAAGTGACAGGTGATTTACAACAAGCGAAAGTATATATTTCTGTATTGGGTGATGATAAACAGAAACATGATACACTTGTAGGTCTTGCGAAAGCGAAAGGGTTCATCCGATCAGAGATCGGTCAGCGGATCCGTCTTCGTAAGACTCCGGAAATCATGTTTGAGTTTGACGAAGCGATCGAAAGAGGAAATCGTATTGAAACGATTCTTCGCGATTTGAACGATACGGAAGATTGATAAGAAATCCGTGCTGTTTCAGCACGGATTTTATATAGGATAAAAAGTTTTGAGGTGAGAGGTAAATGGACGGGATTCTTCCATTATGGAAGCCAAAAGGCTTTACATCCCATGATTGTGTCAGTAAGGCCCGTGGCATGTTGAAAACAAAAAAAGTTGGTCATACAGGCACCCTTGACCCAGAAGTAGAAGGGGTGCTTCCCCTCTGTGTAGGAAAGGCTACGAAAATTGTTCCTTTTCTGACGGACACAGACAAAGTGTATGAAGCTTCTGTTACGCTTGGATCTGCGACAGATACAGAGGATGCAACGGGTACGACGGTTAAAACCACCCCTGTTCATGAACGTATTTCCATAGATAAGATCAAGAGCGTCCTTGAAACATTTCAAGGCTGGATTACTCAGACACCACCCATGTACTCGGCTGTAAAAGTTAACGGGAAGAAGCTTTATGAGTATGCCCGGGAAGGTGTGGAAGTGGATAGGCCATCAAGAGAGGTACACATTAAGCATATGGAATGGATGCCACCTGAACCTAAACAGGAAGGGGAAACCTTTACCTTTTCTTTTCGAGTCATCTGTTCAAAAGGCACCTATGTGAGAACACTCTGTGTAGACATTGGAAAGGCCCTTGGTTATGCCGCACACATGTCATCGTTGGTACGGACACAAACTGCGGATATCACAAGAGAAGACTGCTATACTTTCAATGAAATCCAACAAGTTGTAGATGAAAGCTCTGGAGAGCAATTGCTCCTTCCTTTATCCAGAGGACTTGTCCATATGGATTCATGGGAAGTCGATGCTGACAAGGTCGAAAAAATCAAACATGGTCAAGTATTCGAAAAGCCTGACCATATCCATGATGAGCAATTTACAGTGATGAACGCTGGTGAGGTCCTGGCGATTTACCAGCAACATCCACGAAAAAACGGCCTCATAAAGCCGGTCCGTGTATTTTAACACTCTCGCTTTTATAAAGAATTAGTGAATGGCCATACATGAGAGCCCAAAGTCCACAGTTTTTTATCAGAGTTTGTTGGTTTTACTTGCATTTCACTTAAAAAAAATGTACCCTTTAATATGGAACCTTCGCTTGGCGGAACGTAACTCCGACGTCCGCTCGGGGAAAGGGAATTCTAAATTTTTCCAGGAGGTGTAGCTATAATGGCTATCACACAAGAACGTAAACAAGAACTAATCAATGAGTACAAAACTCATGACAACGACACAGGATCTCCAGAAGTACAAATCGCTGTACTAACTGAGCAGATCACTACTTTGAACGAGCACCTTCGTGCTCACAAGCAAGACCACCACTCTCGTCGTGGATTGCTTAAAATGGTAGGTAAGCGTCGTAACCTATTGAACTACCTTCGTAATAAGGACATTACACGTTACCGTGAGCTAATCAAGAGCCTTGGCTTGCGTCGCTAATGTATGGGAAAAAGCGGGAGTTATTCCCGCTTTTTCTGTATGTTTACATACAGAAGGGTGTAAACTGACAATAAACCCTTATAATGAAATAAGAAGAGTTATCGAGAGGAGTTAAGTTCTATATGGCAGAAGAAAAACAAGTGTTTTCCATTGATGTTGCCGGTCGTACTTTTTCCGTGGAAATTGGCGAGTTGGCGAAACAAGCGAATGGTGCAGCACTCATCCATTATGGAGATACGACTGTCCTATCCACAGCTACTGGTAGTAAAGAGCCGAAGGACCTGCCGTTTTTCCCATTGACTGTAAATTATGAAGAGCGTCTTTACGCAGTAGGTAAGATCCCAGGAGGTTTCATTAAACGTGAAGGTCGCCCAAGTGACAAAGCTGTCCTTGCCTCCCGTTTGATTGACCGTCCGATTCGTCCATTGTTCCCAGAGGGTTTCCGTAACGATGTACAAGTAATCAGCTCTGTTATGAGTGTTGATCAGGATTGTTCCTCAGAAATGGCAGCAATGCTGGGATCATCCATATCTTTGGGTGTATCTGATATTCCATTCGAAGGACCGATTGCGGGTGTTATTGTTGGACGGGTAGACGGGGAATTCGTCATTAATCCAACAGTTGAACAACAAGAAAAAAGTGATATCGACCTTACAGTGGCGGGTACGAAGGACGCCATCAATATGGTTGAAGCTGGTGCCGAAGAAGTTTCTGAAGAGGACATGCTTGAAGCGATCATGTTCGGGCATGAAGAAATCAAGCGCCTTGTTGCTTTCCAGGAAGAAATCGTTGAAGCTGTAGGTCGTGAGAAGATGGAAGTGCAGTTGTTCGATCTGGATGCTGAGCTGAAAGAGAAAGTTGAAGCAGAAGCAACAGACGCCATCGTTCAAGCGATCAAGACAGAAGAAAAGAAAGCACGTGAAGAAGCCATTGCCCAAGTGAAAGCTGACGTAGTCGCTTCTTACGAAGAACAAGAAGCAGATGAAGAAACAATCAAACAAGTAGGATCCATCTTAGAAGATATGGTGAAAACGGAAGTGCGCCGTCTTATTACGAAAGATAAAATTCGTCCAGATGGCCGTGGTGTTGACGTTATTCGTCCACTGACCTCCCGTGTAGGATTGCTTCCACGTACACACGGTTCCGGATTATTCACACGTGGTCAAACCCAGGCCCTTAGTGTATGTACCCTTGGAGCTCTTGGAGATGTACAGATCCTCGACGGTCTTGATCTTGAGGAGTCCAAGCGTTTTATGCACCATTACAACTTCCCTAAATTCTCTGTTGGAGAAACAGGACCAATCCGTGGCCCTGGTCGCCGTGAAATCGGTCACGGAGCTCTAGGTGAACGTGCACTTGAAGTTGTTATTCCTTCGGAGAAAGAGTTCCCTTACACCATCCGACTTGTTTCTGAGGTTCTGGAATCAAACGGTTCTACATCCCAAGCAAGTATTTGTGCAAGTACGCTTGCTATGATGGATGCTGGTGTCCCAATTAAAGCACCTGTTGCTGGAATTGCGATGGGACTTGTAAAATCAGGTGATGATTATACGATCCTAACAGACATCCAAGGAATGGAAGATGCCCTTGGAGACATGGACTTCAAAGTTGCTGGAACAGAACAAGGAGTAACAGCTCTTCAAATGGATATTAAGATTGAAGGTCTTTCAAGAGAAATTCTTGAAGAGGCACTGGCTCAAGCGAAAAAAGGACGTATGGAAATCCTTGGACACATGCTTGAGACCATCCCTGAAACACGTAAAGAACTTTCTGCCCATGCTCCTAAGATCATGACGATGAAAATCAATCCAGACAAAATCCGTGATGTCATTGGACCAAGCGGAAAACAAATCAACCAAATCATTGATGATACTGGTGTTAAAATTGATATTGAACAGGATGGAACAGTGTTCATTTCTTCAACAGATGCCAGCATGAATGCAACAGCTCAGAAAATCATTGAAGATATCGTCCGTGAAGTAGAAGTCGGCGAAGTTTACGATGGTAAAGTGAAACGTATCGAGAAATTCGGTGCTTTTGTTGAGCTCTTCAAAGGAAAAGAGGGGCTTGTCCACATTTCTGAAATGGCTGAAGAGCGCATCGGTAAAGTGGAAGACATCGTTTCCCTAGGTGATACGATTAAAGTTAAGGTTAAAGAAATCGATAACCAGGGCCGAATCAATCTTTCAAGAAAAGCGATTCTTCTAGATGAGAAGAAAAAACAGGAAAACGTTGAACAATCTTAATAACGGTACGTAAAGAAGAGATACTGGCTTGCCAGTCTCTTTTTTTTTTTGCCTGAAGTGCATCTTTAAGCTTTTGTGAAGATATTGGGAATAGAGAGTAGTCCATAATTTGGTCTAGAAAGAGGACATGCCCCATAGAATGGGATAGGGGTGATGGTCCATGAGCTTCAGATTCATCGTATTATTCAGCGTTAATCTCTGTTTTTTTATAGGGTTTGGCATGGCTTTTTTTACTGCAGACCATGTCGTTACCGTTAATAAAGAAGATACCATCTACCAAAAAATCCAGGCTGAAAAAGAAGAATTCGAATGGGAAGCACAGGATGCGAAGATTGATTCAGTATGGAAAAAGACACCGGGGATTGTTGGTCGGAAAGTAGATGTCGAAGCCTCTTATAAGAAAATGCAAAAACATGGCGAGTATAATCCTGAATTGTATGTTTATAAATTGATCAAGCCTGAGGTTTCTTTAGAGGACTTACCGGCTTCTCCTATATATAGAGGTCATCCGGATAAAGAAGCCGTTTCTTTTCTAATTAACGTCTCCTGGGGTGAAGAATACATTCCAGACATGGTGGAGATTTTAAACGAACACCAAGTAAAAGCGACTTTCTTTATTGATGGAGCCTTTGCGAATGATTTTACGCACCTCGTGCAGATGATCGAAGAGGAAGGACATACGATCGGCAGTCATGGGTACAGGCATAAGGACATGGGTAGAATGACAAAGGAACAGGCAAAAGCAAATTTAGAACAGGCGGATGAGCTATTATTCGCCTTGACTAAGGAAAAAGTGAAATATTTCGCTCCTCCGTCCGGCAGCTTTAATACGGCTACTGTGGAAGCGGCCGATGAAATGGATATGGAAACCATATTGTGGACAGTGGATACAATCGATTGGAAAAAGCCAACTACGGATGTCCTGATCACAAGGGTCATGAACAAGGTTCATAATGGTGCCACCATCCTTATGCATCCGACCGAGGTGACAGTAGAAAGCCTTCCAGTATTAATTCAACAAATTAAAGATAAAGGGTACAAACTGTCTTCACTGCAAAAATTATTGAGTGAAGAGAGATAGAGAAGAAGGAGAGTAGCCCTAGTGAGAATGAAATCTTTGGCTCAAAAACAAGTGATTGATGTAGAGAACGGGGAGAAATTAGGAATTCTGGGAAAAGCGGACTTGATCATTGATCCTGATTCTGGAGTGATCAAGTCATTGGTCATCATGAATCAGGGATTTATTGGTTTCGGATCTTCCAGAAAAGAAATGACGATCGATTGGAGTCAAATTGAAACCATTGGTGAGGAAACGATCCTCTTAAAAAAACGATGAACACTGCAGACTGATCTGCAGTGTTTTTTGTTTGCTAATCGAAATCACTAACTCCGCATTCCGGCATAGGATACAAGGAGATAAGATACTAGATAAAGGAGACATCCGGGATGCTAACAGGATATCATGTAGCAGTCATAGGGGGCGATGCCCGGCAAATCGAACTTATTCGTAGGTTGAATGAGTGGGATGCCACCGTCTATTTGGCTGGGTTCGACCAACTGAACGAAAGCTTTAGAGAAGCCATCGACCTTGACTTCGACAGCGAGCAGGTAGAAAAATTGGATGCCATCATCCTTCCTGTACCAGGAACGGATTCGGAGGGGAAGATTGAAGGAATCTTCTCCAACCAGCTCATCCACTTGTCTGAAGAATGGTTGAAAAAGACACCTGACCATTGCCAAGTGTTTTCTGGAATCGCCAATGATCACTTAAAAGATTTAGCTGCTAAAACCAATCGTACACTCATCCCCTTAATGGATCGGGATGATGTTGCCATTTATAATTCTATTCCTACCGTTGAAGGGACTCTTATGTTGACCATTCAACATACCGACTTTACGATTCACGGATCTAAAGTCATTGTGCTTGGTCTTGGGAGGGTAGGGATGAGTCTTGCTCGCACGTTTGACCACCTTGGTGCCAAAGTATCTGTTGGGGTCCGTTCTTCAAAAGCAGCGGCAAGAGTTTATGAAATGGGGCTGGAACCGATTGATATGAATGACTTAGTGAATGAAGATATGTCATGTGACATCTTACTGAATACCGTCCCACACCTGGTGGTGGACGCCTCTGTAATTAAACAGTTGCCCTCACATGCGATGATTTTGGATCTTGCATCCAAACCGGGAGGAACAGATTTTCGCTATGCAGATAAACGTGGAATCAAAGCACTACTGGCCCCAGGTCTGCCTGGAATTGTAGCTCCAAAAACGGCAGGGAGAATCATAGCAGATGTTGTGTCTCGAATTGTTCAGGAAGGTTCACGAAAGGAGAATGAATGATGTCTAAGTTAAAAGGGAAAGTAATCGGATTCGGGTTAACTGGATCCCATTGTACGTACCATGAGGTTTTTCCTGTCATGCAGGAGCTCGTAGACCTCGGGGCAACCGTGGTTCCTGTTTTATCCTACACTGTTCAAAAGACAGATACCCGTTTTGGGGATGCATCTGAACATTTAGAAAAAATAAAAGAAATCACAGGTGAAGAACCGATTTTGACGATTCCTGATGCAGAACCTCTTGGACCTAAACGTCCATTGGACTGTATGCTTATTGCCCCACTTACGGGTAACTCGACGAGTAAATTCGCAAATGCGCTCACGGACTCCCCAGTGTTGATGGCTGCTAAGGCTACCTTGAGAAATGAAAGTCCAGTTGTCTTGGCCGTATCAACGAATGATGCTCTCGGATTGAATGGTGTGAACATCATGCGTCTAATGGCAACGAAAAACATTTACTTTGTACCTTTAGGTCAGGACCATCCTTTCCAAAAGCCGAATTCATTGGTAGCGGATATGACATTGATCCCAGAAACGATCGAAGCAGCTCTCGAAGGAAAGCAACGTCAACCTGTATTAATTGAAAGGTATCCGAATTAATTCTTTTTTTCATACCAGGTGTTCTTGTAAATATGATAAAATAACAAAAATAGTGACATGTCTTACTATTCTTACAAATGATATACAAGAGAGGATGCCGAATATGAGTGAAACTAAAAAATATAATGTAGCCGTCGTCGGGGCGACTGGGGCCGTCGGACAAAAGATGCTGGAGACTTTGGAAGATCGGAATTTTCCTGTTGGTACCTTAAAGCTACTCTCATCCAGTCGATCTGCAGGATCGAAAATGGTGTTCAATGGTGAAGAATACACGCTGGAAGAAGCGACACCTGAAAGCTTCAAAGATATAGATATTGCTCTGTTTTCTGCTGAAGGGTCTATATCTAAGAAGCTGGCTCCGGAAGCTGTGAAGCATGGAGCGGTTGTCATCGATAACACGAGTGCTTTCCGTATGACAGAAGGTGTACCTCTTGTGGTACCTGAAGTTAACGAAGCAGATATCAAGGAACATAAAGGAATCATTGCCAATCCAAACTGTTCCACCATTCAAATGGTGGCAGCTCTTGAACCGGTTCGTAAAGCTTACGGCATGAACCGTGTCATCGTTTCAACATACCAAGCTGTTTCTGGAGCTGGAAATGACGCTGCCGAGGAACTGCGAGAACAATCTCAATCCTTTTTGAATGGCGAAGAGCTTGAGGCTAATCTCCTACCAGTAAAAGGAGATAAAAAACACTATCCGATCGCATTTAACGCGTTGCCACAAATTGATGTCTTTCAGGATAATGGTTATACATTCGAGGAAATGAAAATGATCAATGAAACGAAAAAGATCATGCATGCACCGGATCTTTCTGTTGCTGCTACTTGTGTACGCCTTCCTTTTTTCACATCTCACGCGGAGAGTGTATATATTGAAGTAGAAAAAGAAGGGATTACGGTTGAAGAAGTCAAACAGTTGATGAATGAAGCGCCTGGAATCGTTCTCGAAGATGATCCTGCTACCCAAACATACCCGACACCATTAAGTGCGGCTGAAAAGCGAGATGTTTTTGTCGGCAGAATTAGAAAAGATCTCGATGAAGAGAAAGGATTCCATTTATGGGTTGTATCAGATAACTTGTTAAAAGGTGCAGCATGGAATTCCGTGCAAATTGCAGAACGCTTAATTGCGAATGAGTGGCTGTAAACTTTTATTGAGTTGAGGTGGCCAAATGAAGCTACTTGTACAAAAGTTCGGTGGAACGTCCGTCCGGGACCAGAAGAGTCGGTCCCGGGCCATCCACCATGTTAAAAACGGCTTGAGAGAAGGATATAAAGTCGTCGTTACCGTTTCAGCTATGGGGAGAAAAGGTAGTCCATATGCAACAGACACGTTGCTTGGGTTAATTGACTTTCCGAAAACAAACGTTTCGCTAAGAGAGCAGGATTTGATGATGTCATGCGGGGAGACGATTTCTTCGATCGTTTTTGCCCATGAGTTGAACCTGGCTGGTGTAAACGCTGTATCGTTAACAGGAGCACAAGCTGGGATTATGACCAATGGAGATTTTACTAAAGCTAAAATTACTCAAGTAAACCCTGGCAGGATTTTAGAAGAACTGAAAAAACATGAAGTCGTTGTCGTTGCAGGGTTTCAAGGTCAGACCATTCAAGGAGATATGACAACGATTGGTCGCGGAGGCAGTGACACAACAGCTGCTGCTTTAGGAGCGGCTTTACAGTCAGATTATATCGATATTTTCACAGATGTAGAAGGAATCATGACCGCAGATCCACGATTGGTGCAAGAAGCGAGACCTCTGAACACCATCACGTACAATGAGATTTGCAACTTGGCATACCAAGGAGCAAAAGTCATCCACCCGAGGGCTGTAGAAATTGCCATGTATGCGAAGGTCCCCATCCGTGTACGCTCCACATACTCTGATCTTCCAGGTACGCTGGTGACAGGCACAAAAGAAGATCGAACAGGAAGAGACATTTCTGAACGAACCGTAACTGGGATCGCTCATATGGATGGCCTCTCACAAATCAAAGTCCAATCAAAAGAAGATCCTTCCAAACTACAATCCGACGTATTTAAATCCATGGCTTCCGCCAATATATCCGTAGACTTCATTAATATATCTCCGAGCGGTGTCCTTTACACCATCAACCACATGTATACAGACAAAGCGATACAAATTCTCGAGGAACTCGGTTATGAACCAGAAGTAAGAAAAGGCTGTGCAAAAGTTTCTACGGTCGGAGCTGGTATTACTGGCATTCCCGGGGTAACAGCAGAAATTGTTCAAACCCTGACTGATCGGGGTATTCAGATTCTCCAATCCGCTGATTCCCATACGACGATTTGGGTACTGGTCAAGGAAGATGATCTTATAGAAGCGGTCAACGCTCTCCATAAAACTTTCCGATTGAGCAAAGCACCTAAGAAAGGGGAACAACTCACATGAACTTCGGAAAGGTTTTAACAGCCATGGTGACTCCGTTTGATCGGCATGGTGAGATTGATTTCGATAAAACGACTGAGCTGGTCGAATATTTATTAAAAAATGGAAGCGACGGACTTGTCATTGCTGGAACGACGGGGGAATCTCCGACACTGACGGCTGATGAAAAAGTAAGCTTATGGAGTCATGTCGTGAAAACAGTCAACGGACGTGTACCTGTTATTGCAGGAACAGGGAGTAACAGCACAGAATCATCCATAAAGTTATCAAAAAGAGCGGAAGCTACAGGGGTAGATGCCATCATGCTTGTTGCCCCTTACTACAATAAACCGAATCAAGATGGACTTTATCAACATTTCAAAACCATTGCAGGATCCGTAAAGCTTCCGGTGATGATTTATAATGTTCCAGGGAGATCGGTCGTACGAATCCAACCAGAAACCATCATGGAGCTTTCTAAGATCGAAAACATTGTATCTTTAAAAGAAGCCACCGGGGACCTGGAAGGAATGGCCAAAATTCGTGCATTCACAGATGAGCACTTTTCCATTTACAGTGGAGATGATCATCTGACCCTTCCAGCATACGCTGTAGGTGCTAACGGCATTATATCGGTTTCCTCTCATGTCATAGGAAATCAGATGCAAACGATGCTCTCCCTTTTTGAAGAAGGTAAATGGAAAAAAGCAGGAGATCTCCATCGAAGGCTGTTGCCAGTGTTCAATGCGATGTTCAGCGCTCCTTCCCCAGCTCCTGTAAAAGCAGCTTTGAAAATCCATGGACTTGAAACCGGTGGAGTAAGACTCCCATTGGTTCCTTTAACAAAAGACGAAGAAGCAGTCATTGTAGACTGTTTCCAACAAATTACCTAAGCCAGGGCAGATCGCCCTGGTTTTTTATTGGACTATTATAGATAAGCTCCCTTTTCTTGAAGACTCAGTTTCGAGATGTTTCAGTGTTCGTTACGGGGGTTGAGCGTCAGGGGTGGTTGGGAAGCCACTCGCTTTCCTGCGGGGATGACGGCAAGCCTCCTCGAGCTCCGCTCTGTGGGGTCTCGCCAGCCAATCCATTCCCGCGGGAGTCTCGCAGCTTCCCAACCACCCCATTCGATGTGACAAACGACCCCTTTACCAATTTGGATTGTCTTCCACTAACCTACTGTTATAAGCATAAAGCGCCCTGTATCAAGCTTCCGGGATTCAAATACCTAGGCATGGGAGTTTTATCCTTATACTCCCATCAAGCTGAATATCTGCATCTTCTAGAAGTGGTTTCGAGACACTCATACGGCCAAGGGCGGAGGGAAACGGTGAGACTCCTGTGGGAAGTGCGTGGTAGATGAGACCCCGCAGAGCGTTAGCTCGAGGAGGCTCATCACTCGCCCACGGAAAGCGAACCTTTTCCCGGAGCCCCTAAATCCACACAAACATCTCGAAATCAAGTCTTCCACAATCCTGCCAAATACTTTAATAACGATTTCTATGAGGGATTTATGAAGAAAGTAATCATGAGCTTCATGTTGAAAGTATGTTTCACATCTTTTGAGTCATACTACGGGAAAAGAGCGAAAGGAGATCGATCCATGAAAGACGATTCCAAAGAAAAAGATCAATCCAAATCGCAATCCTCTCTCGTTGACAAAATTCAGCAGCTAGGACAAAGCAATGTCCCACAGCCGGCTGATTCCAATATCCATGTGCTGCCGATCATCGGGCAGGTGGAAGGGCATGTTCAGCTGCCATCACAAAATAAGACAACGAAGTATGAGCATTTAATCCCTCAATTGATTGCGATTGAACAAAACCCTAAAATTGAAGGCTTGGTCGTCCTGTTAAATACAGTTGGGGGGGACGTTGAGGCTGGACTTGCTATCTCTGAAATGATTTCTTCCCTTTCCAAACCGACAGTATCCATTGTATTAGGGGGTGGACACTCCATCGGTGTTCCTATTGCTGTCTCTGCGGACTATTCGTTTATTGTCGAAACGGCGACGATGACGATTCATCCGATCCGTATGACGGGTCTTGTTATTGGTGTCCCTCAGACGTTTGAATACATGGATAAAATGCAGGATCGTGTCATCAGCTTTGTAACGAGGCATTCTAATGTAGCTGAAGATAAATTCAAGGAACTCATGTTTGATAAAGGGAATCTCACCCGTGATATCGGAACGAATGTGGTCGGTCAGCAAGCCGTGGATCATGGTCTTATTGATGCTGTTGGCGGTGTGAAAGAAGCCATGTCAAAATTGAACGAGCTCATAGAGCAGAGTAAAGGTTCTGAGCAGCAGGTGGTTCAATGACCATTCTATACACACCCTTAAGTGAACATGATATTTTCCCAATGGAAGAAGAAATGTCGGTCGTGTATCATGAACATAACAATTGTCCGTTAATGTGTCGTAAATCTGCTGATGGAAAAAAGCAGATTATGCAAGTTCTGTCGACAGACCCTTCTCATTACATGGATCCAGATCTTCAACCAGGACAATGGTTGGACTCGTAACATTGTAGATGGCTATGGTATAATAGAATAAATGAGTGACTGGATGCCGGTGCTGTATTTCTTCATGAATATTGAAGGAACCATCGGCATTTTTCTCGTTTTAGTTTTACATATGGGGAGGAAAGACCATGGCTAGGAAAAGAAAAAAGAAGAAAAAGCAATCAAATATGAAAAGCCATTTGAGGTTTGAACTTATAGGGCTATTCTTCCTCTTTATTGCTGTCATTGGGAGCGGGGCTTCTGCTATCAGTGATGGAGCGGTTCCAGGAGGTTTGGAGAGGTTCTGGCAGTTCTTGTTTGGTGTATGGTACTTTATCGCCTCCTTGTTCTTTTTAATTGTTGGTGTGTATTTGATGGTAAAGAGAAAGTGGCCTGTTTTTTTACATAAACGTCTATTAGGCGTGTACACCATAGTTACGGCTTTACTCTTGTTCACACATCTTGAAACACTTTCTGCTGAGCTTGGGACTGGCGAAGGTTCGATTTTCGCTATGACCTGGGACAGAATCACAGGAATGATGAGGGGAGAACTTCCTTTTTACAGCATTGGCGGAGGGTTAACGGGTGCGATCCTTCTTTCCATCAGCTATTACCTTTTCGCGAAAGCTGGGGCAGCAATTTTGTCTTTTTTCCTATTTATTATCGGTGTGATTTTCGTCAGTGAAAAATCCATAGGTGAGCTCTTTGCTAAGCTTGGACGAAAAGTAAAGGAAATGAGCACAGAACAAGTACAAAAGATGAAGGATCAGAAAGAACAAAAAGCAGAAAAGAAAAAGCAGGCATTGGAAGAGCAGGAAGAAGACACAGTGGTTTATGAATTAAATGATACGTCTAATGATCAGGTAGAAGAGCAGAACCAAGAGCCGATCATACAAGACTTTACTGATACTGCTTATGCTTCTGAAGAAACGGATAAATCGAAAGAAAATGGTACGGTGGAGCAGCAGGATGTCGATGAAGTAAACATTGAAAAATCGATGCCAACAGCTGAGCTTGAAAACCTGGATTACCAGTTACCGAGCCTTGAGTTATTGGACGAACCAACTTCCACTCCGCAAAGTCAGGGGCGTTCTCACATTCAGGCGACCGTGAGGAAGCTTGAAAAGACGTTCCAAAGTTTTGGTGTAAAAGCGAAAGTGACAAAAGTCCATGTCGGTCCGTCGGTAACAAAATATGAAGTGTACCCAGATGTAGGGGTGAAAGTCAGTAAAATTGTAAACTTGAATGATGACCTTGCCTTAGCACTGGCGGCGAAGGATATCCGCATTGAAGCGCCTATTCCAGGAAAATCAGCGGTCGGAATCGAAGTGCCGAACCAGGAAGTATCCATGGTCTCTTTACGTGAAGTGTTGGAAACGGGCAAATCAAAACCGGATGCCAAATTAAGCTTTGCTCTGGGGAGAGACATTTCTGGTGAGGCTGTTATGTCAGAATTAAATAAAATGCCTCACTTGCTTGTCGCAGGTGCGACCGGAAGTGGTAAAAGTGTTTGTATTAACGGAATCATCACGAGTATTCTAATGAGAGCAAAGCCCCATGAAGTGAAAATGATGATGATTGATCCGAAGAAGGTTGAATTGAATGTCTATAACGGCATTCCGCACCTTTTAGCTCCGGTTGTCACAGATCCTAAGAAAGCTTCACGCGCATTGAAGAAAGTAGTATCTGAAATGGAACGAAGATACGACCTCTTTTCAGATACAGGTACAAGAAATATCGAAAGCTACAATGAATATATCAAAAAGCATAACCAGGAAAATGAAGACGAACAGCCACAGCTTCCATACATTGTTGTCCTTGTAGATGAACTTGCAGACTTAATGATGGTCGCTTCAAATGAAGTGGAAGATGCCATTACCCGCCTTGCCCAAATGGCCCGAGCTGCCGGCATCCATTTGATTATCGCTACTCAGCGTCCTTCTGTAGATGTCATCACAGGTGTCATCAAGGCAAACATTCCATCAAGAATTGCTTTTAGTGTATCTTCGCAGACCGATTCAAGAACGATCTTGGACTCTGGAGGAGCGGAAAAGCTTTTGGGAAGAGGGGACATGCTGTTTACACCAGTCGGCTCAAACAAGCCGACAAGGGTACAAGGCGCTTTCTTATCCGATGAGGAAGTAGAGAGAATCGTCAATTTCTGTGTGGAGCAGCAAAAAGCGCAGTACCAGGAAGAGATGATTCCTGAAGAGGAAAATGAAGTGAAGCAGGAAGTGGATGATGACCTCTATCCTGATGCGGTCCAAATGGTTATCGAAATGCAAAGTGCCAGTGTTTCTATGATACAAAGACGTTTCCGCGTCGGATATACGAGAGCAGCCCGTTTGATCGATGCCATGGAAGACAACGGCATCGTCGGACCTTATGAAGGAAGTAAACCACGTGCTGTTCTTGTTTCACAACAAGCAGAAGAACAACATACTTCATAAATCTTAAAAGGATCCATCCTAATCGGGTGGATCCTTTTTTGTGTGTTTCAATAAAGACATGGACGAAGCTTTCTGATTTACTTATTAAACAAGCTGGCAGGATTGTGGAAGACTCAGTTTCGAGATGTTTCGGGGTTCGTTATCTCGTTGAGCGCCAGGGGTGGCTGGGAAGCTACTCGCTTTCCTGCGGGGATGACGGCAAGCCTCCTCGTGCTTCGCACTGTGGGGTCTTGCCAGCCAATCCATTCCCGCGGGAGTCTCCCAGCTTCCCAACCACCCCTTTCGATGAAAGGGAGAAACGAACCCCTGTACAAAGTTAAATGCTCTTCCATTATCCAACTGTTAGAGGTATAAAGCGCTCTGGATCAAGCTTTTACGTGCTGGGGAGGTGTTTTATAATCCACTTCCCATAATCATACAAGCTGACCTTTTAGTAATGGTTTCGTGAATCTTATATGGAAAAGGGGCGGAGGGGAATGGGGAGACTCCTGCGGGAAAAAAGTGCAGGGTGAGACCCCACAGGACGCAGTCCGAGGAGGCTCACCGCGCTCCCGCGGAAAGCGAGCTATTCCCCGCAGCCCCATCCACTCAACAAAAGTCTCGAAACTGAGTCTTCAACAAACGGGAGCTATTCTATTATAAATGTAGTTATTTTACATTCATGGAATGCTGATCTAAATCTATCAAACGTTTTCATAGAAATGAGTCAAAATTCATAAAAATGTCCTAATTCTATTTATTTATTTATCGAATAGTGTTATATTATTGTCAAAATGTGATGTGTCGAACGTCAGAGGTCAGATCTCTAGACGATAGTTCAATAGACTTGGGGTGAAAGTGATGTCCATCAGACAAGACACTCGACATCTTTATTTACAGGTGATCGAGCAAATTAAACGAGATATTGAAAACGGTATCTTTTTAGAAAAGCAAAAGTTACCATCCGAATTCCAACTTTCCAAGTCCCTTGGTGTTTCCAGGGCGACGCTCAGGGAAGCATTGAGAATTTTAGAAGAAGAAGGTGTGGTTACCCGAAGGCATGGGGTGGGTACTTTTGTTAATCCAAAACCTCTGTTTACATCAGGAATTGAAGAATTAGATAGTGTAACAGGCATGATTGCGAAATCAGGTATGACCCCTGGGTCTCAGTACCTGTCTGCGGAGCTTATCGAACCGACAGAAGAAGATCGTAAACGATTCTCTCCACTGGAAGTACATAGTATTGCGAAGGTCGAGCGCGTCCGAACAGCCGACGAGCAGCCAGTGGTTTATTGTACAGATAAAATTCCGGAAGGTTTACTCCCGATTGATCAAATTAGAGAAGCGGATTCATTATTTAATGTTTTAGAGCGTTATACAGGGAAAACCATCGGTTATGCGGTTACCCACATTGAACCAATCGGCTTTCATGAAAGGATTTCTCCGATTCTGAATTGCGAACCCGACCAGGCTCTCTTACTTTTGAGACAAATGCATTACTCTCAGGATGATGTACCGATGTTACTTTCCTCCAATTACTTCCGGGCTGATAAGTTCAGCTTCCACGTACTAAGAAAAAGAGTGTAAGGGCTTACAAAAGTGTGACAGATTCATTTTAGGGAGGTGAGGCTGGTCATAGATACTTGAAATCTGCTGGATTTTGATTCATTTCATACTAAACAATTAGGGGGTAATCGTTTTGTTGAAAAGTCGTTTTCTTATGGTTCTAGTATTTCTATTAACTTTTGGTGTGTTCTTAGCAGCTTGTGGTTCTTCTGGAGGAGAGGAAGAAACCAGTGGAAGCAGCAGTGATGACTCTGGCAGTGAAGAATCTTCTGGAGCAGAAAACAGCGATTTTTCTGTAGCTATGGTTACAGATGTGGGCGGGGTTGATGATAAGTCATTCAACCAATCCGCTTGGGAAGGCCTGCAGGCTTTCGGTGAAGAGAATGGAATGAGCAAAGGTGAGGGAATCGATTACGCTCAATCTGAGAGTGATGCCGATTACGCAACAAACCTAAACCGCCTTGTACGCCAGGACTACAATTTGATTTATGGAATCGGATACCTTCTTCAACCGGCAATCGCTGAAGTTTCTGAGCAATATCCAGATACGAACTTCGCTCTTGTTGACTCCGTCCAAGAAGGAGATAACGTAGCTAGTATCGTGTTTAAAGAACACCAGGGGTCATTCCTTGCAGGAGTAGCTGCAGCAAACAAGACGAACACGGATAAAGTCGGCTTTATTGGTGGGGTAGATGGAAGCTTGATTAACAAGTTCGAAGCAGGATTCGTTGCAGGTGTTAAATCTGTGAACCCTGAGATTGAAGTTGAAGTAGAGTATGCAGAGAGCTTTAACGATTCCCAAAAGGGACAAGCGATCGCATCCAACATGTACTCTAAAGATATTGATGTCATTTACCATGCTTCCGGTGGTACAGGTAACGGTGTATTCGCACAAGCGAAAGACATCAAGAACAGTAACCCTGATGAAGAGGTATGGGTCATTGGTGTCGACCGTGACCAACACGAAGAAGGTCAGATCGGTGACTCCAACGTAACACTTACTTCCATGGTTAAACGTGTAGACATAGCTGTTCAAGAAGTAGCAAATCAAGCAATGAACGGAGAGTTCCCTGGAGGGGAAGTTCTTGAGTTTGGTCTTGCTGATGATGCGATCAGCATTGCTCGCACGAACGAGGAAGCGATGACAGAAGAAATCGTTTCTGCTGTTGAAGAGTGGAAAGAGAAAATCGTCAATGGCGAAGTTGAAGTGCCAAGCACACGTGAAGATCTTCAAACATTCTTAGATTCAATGTAACAACTTTCAGAAAGGGCTGGTGAGAGCCAGCCTTTTCTTCTGTCAATGAAAGTCATCAAATGAAAAGATTGTTCCGGCCCTTTTCCTTTGGTGATTTTTTAAGGTGAACGGGGGAGGGAGAGAGACGAATGGACTATGTAATTGAAATGTTGAACATTAGAAAAGAGTTCCCGGGTATTGTAGCGAATGACAATATTAATTTGCAAGTGAAGAAAGGTGAAATCCACGCTCTTCTTGGGGAGAACGGAGCGGGTAAATCTACACTGATGAACGTTCTGTTCGGCCTCTATCAGCCGGAAAGAGGAGAAATCAGGGTGCGTGGAGAGAAAGTCAACATCACAGATCCTAACGTCGCAAACGCACAGGGGATTGGAATGGTTCACCAGCACTTTATGCTCGTGGACACATTTACAGTCACTGAAAACATTGTTTTAGGAAGCGAACCGAAAAAAGCTGGAACGGTGAACTTGAAATATGCCGAAGACCAGGTGAGAGAGCTTTCAGAGAGGTACGGTTTAAATGTCGATCCAAAAGCGAAAATACGTGATATATCCGTAGGGATGCAGCAGCGTGTGGAGATATTGAAAACGCTCTATAGAGGAGCGGAAATCCTTATTTTTGACGAGCCTACAGCGGTTCTTACTCCACAGGAAATCAAAGAGCTGATTGATATTATGCAAAGCCTTGTAAAAGAAGGAAAATCCATCATTCTTATTACCCACAAGTTGAAGGAGATTATGGAGGTTTGTGACCGGTGCACGGTCATACGTAAAGGGCAGGGAATCGGGACTGTAGATGTCTCTGAAACCAATCCTACAGAGCTTGCTTCTCTGATGGTGGGGCGTGATGTCAACTTTTCTACTGAGAAAACAAAGGCTGAACCTAAGGAAACCTATCTTTCTATAAAAGATTTACGTGTGAAGGACGTCCGTGGTGTCGAGATGGTCAAAGGGCTGAATTTGGAAGTGCGTGCAGGTGAGATTGTTGGGATCGCGGGTGTAGATGGGAACGGGCAATCCGAGTTGATTGAAGCCATAACAGGCTTACGAAGAAGCGAATCCGGAACCATCCGCCTCCATGATAAGGAAATTACCAATTTAACGCCTCGTAAAGTAACGCAGTCTGGTGTTTCTCATATCCCGCAGGACCGTCATAAATTCGGTCTAGTACTCGATTTTCCCATTGGTGAGAATATGGTGCTGCAAAGTTATCATCAGAAACCTTATTCGAAAAAAGGTGTCATGAACTTTAAGAACATTTACCAAAAAGCAAAAAATCTAATTGCCGAATATGATGTCCGCACACCGGATGCTTATACACCGGCGAGGGCCCTTTCAGGAGGAAATCAGCAAAAAGCGATCATCGGTCGGGAAGTGGACAGGTCACCGGATTTGATTATAGCTGCTCAACCCACACGGGGCTTGGATGTCGGAGCCATTGAATTTATCCATAAAAAATTAATTGAAGAGAGAGACAAAGGTCGCGCCGTTCTCCTTCTGTCATTTGAACTTGATGAAATCATGAACTTGAGTGATCGGATTGCCGTTATGTTTGACGGACAGATCATTGCTGATGTTCAACCGGAAGAAACAAATGAGCAAAAGCTCGGGTTGCTGATGGCTGGTAATTCAACACAGAAAGCAGGTGAGCAGTGATGTTTTCCAATCGACTTTTCAATATATTAGTGCCGATCATTTCTGTATTGCTCGGTCTGATTTCTGGTGCCATCATTATGCTGATCTTCGGTTATAATCCGATTGCAGGCTTTGGGGCTCTATGGAATGGTGCTTTTGGTGATGCTTACTTCTTCGGAGAGACGATCAGACAGGTAACTCCTTACATTCTTTCCGGGCTTGCAGTTGCTTTTGCTCTTCGATCAGGACTGTTGAACATTGGAGTGGAAGGCCAGGTGTTTATGGGGTGGCTTGCTTCGGTGTGGATTGGTATTTCTTTTGAACTGCCAATGTTCCTTCATTTGCCTCTGGCGATATTAGCTGCGGCTATTGCAGGTGCTTTCTGGGGCTTTATTCCTGGTCTTCTTAAAGCGAAGTTAGGCGTACACGAAGTTATCGTTACAATTATGATGAACTATATTGCCTTGTATTTAAGTAATTCCATCGTTCGTAATCTATTGAGCGACGGTGCGGATCGAACAGAAAATGTTGCAGCAACGGCATCTTTACAATCGAACTGGCTTGCAGAAATGACATTTTACTCAAGGATTCACTATGGTTTTATTGTCGCTTTGCTGATGGCACTTGTTATGTGGTTCATTATAAACCGTACAACGACTGGATTTGAATTGAGGTCTGTAGGTTTCAACCAGCACGCATCTAAATATGCGGGGATGAATGTCAGTAAAAATATCATCCTGGCGATGGTCATTTCCGGTGCTTTTGCAGGTCTTGCAGGAGCGATGGAAGGTCTCGGTACTTTCGGCTTCATGTCAATTAAATCTGGATTTACGAATATTGGATTTGACGGAATTGCCGTCGCTCTTCTAGGTGCAAACACGGCTTTCGGTGTCATTCTTGCGGCCTTCCTTTTCGGTATCCTGAAGATCGGAGCTTTGAATATGCCGACAGCTGCAGGGGTCCCTACGGAGCTTGTAGAAATCATTATTGCCTTGATCATATTCTTCGTAGCCTCAAGCTACATGATTCGATGGGTCATTCTTCGGTTTAAAAAGGAGGGGAAGTAAATGGAGATTATTGAACTGATCAGCCGTATTCTCGGTGCATCTGTTGTCTTTGCCACCCCTCTTATTTTCACTGCTTTAGGGGGAGTGTTCAGTGAAAGATCCGGAGTGATTAACATTGGTCTTGAAGGCTTGATGATCATGGGGGCTTTCGTAGCGATTGTTTCAAACTTGACTTTCTATAGTGTTTTCGGCTCAGCGACTACGGTTGTATCCTTGCTCATCGCTATGGTCGTATCTGCTATATTTGCACTCGTCCATGCGGTCGCTTCAATTACTTTCAGAGCGGATCAAGTCGTGAGTGGTGTGGCTATAAACTTCCTGGCTTTAGGAATTGGGTTGTTCCTTACAAAACAATGGTATGACAAAGGACAGACGGATTTCATTGAAAGTCCGATCTATTCTTCAAATGTTCCTCTACTTAATAAGATCCCTATCCTTGGGGACATGTTTTTCACCGGTTGGTACTGGACTTCATACTTAGCAATTGCCCTAGCATTCCTTGTGTGGTTCATTATCTTCAAAACACCATTCGGGCTCCGTCTACGCTCTGTAGGTGAGCACCCTATGGCTGCAGATACAAACGGAATCAACGTTTACAAGATGAGATACATCGGGGTGATGCTCTCTGGGGCCTTTGGTGGTCTTGGTGGTGCAGTGTATGCCCTGACAGTAACTCATAACTTCTCTCACGGTACAATCGTAGGGCAAGGGTTTATTGCGCTGGCAGCGGTCATCTTTGGGAAATGGCATCCACTTGGCGCTCTCGGCGCAGCTATTTTCTTCGGATTTGCTCAAAGTTTAAGTATTGTTTCATCAGATATTGCCCTGTTAGAAAATGTCCCTTCAGTCTTTATGCTCATCGCTCCTTACGTATTGACAATCCTTGCTCTGGCAGGATTCATCGGAAGAGCGGAAGCGCCAAAATCATTGGGAGAAGCTTATGTGAAAGGCAACCGATGATCATTATTAAGTCCGGTACACATGTGCCGGACTTAATTTTTTTACTTTTTCACACATATACCTTAGCATAAGACTTAGTTAGAATGGATGAATATGGACATGTAGGTCTATAATAGAAGAGACTGATAAGGAGGATGAATATGAAAATTACTAAAGAAACGTTACTCGAAAAAGAAGGGTATCGTCTACATATTTTACCAAGCAAAAAATACAAAACCATTACGATTGTTGCAAAATTCAAAGCCCCTTTGAAAAGAGAAGGGATCACAGAGCGTGCGCTTTTGCCACATGTCCTGCAAAAAGCTACGAACAATCACCCGAATGTTCGATCTCTTCAATCTGCATTTGAAAACCTTTATGGCACCGCTCTTTCAAGTGATGGATCCAAAAAGGGAGAAAACCATGTCATTAGTTTCCGCATGGAAGTTGTTAATGAAGCATACTTGAATGACCAGGAACCGATTCTTGAAGAAGCGGTCCAACTTTTTAATGAGGTGCTCTTCGATCCGAAGACAGAAGGGGGAGGTTTCGATTCCTCTATCGTCGATCGTGAAAAACAGACCCTTGAGCAAAAAATCACCAGCATCAAAGACGACAAAATGAGTTATGCCAACATGAGACTCATGGATCACATGTGCAAAGACGAACCGTATGCGTTGCATGTGCATGGGTACCTGGAAGACCTAAAGGCAATTACATCTGAAAAGCTCTATGCTTATTATAAAGACATGATCGCAAAAGATATGCTTGACGTGTATGTAATTGGTGACATGGATCAAAAGACGATTGAGAAGCTGACAGATCAGTATTTTTCAAGAAAAGGAAGCACCAATGCAGATGACGACCAGGAATCTATCACGAAAGAAGTGAAGGAGTCAAGGGAAGTTGTCGAGAGGGAAGAAGTCAACCAGGGTAAACTTCATCTTGGTTACCGCACATATACGAAATTCGGTGATGATGACTATTATGCCTTGCAGATATTTAATGGGATTTTTGGAGGCTTCCCTAGTTCCAAGTTGTTTATGAACGTTCGTGAGAAACACAGTTTAGCCTATTATGCCGCTTCAAGGTTTGAGAGTCATAAAGGTCTTCTGCTTGTCTTCAGTGGGGTGGATCCTAAGGATTATGATCAGGCAAAATCAATCATTCTAGAGCAGATGGACGCAATGAAAAACGGTGATTTCACAGAGGAACAAGTGGAAGAGACAAAAGAACAGGTCATCCATCAACTCCAGGAAACGATGGATAATGCAAATGGAATGATCGAAGTCCTTTATCATCAAATGTTATCAGGTGCGGAAATGCCTGCGAATGAATTGATCGATAATATTCGTAAAGTTACGAAAGAACAAGTGGTCCAAATGGCTAAAAAGATCGAATTGGATACGATTTACTTTCTGACGAGTAAAGAAGGAGGGGAATCTTAATGGAAGAACTGGTCTATACTCAGTTGAACGAAACGGTATATCAGGAAACATTAGATAATGGGTTGAAGGTGTTCTTACTTTCAAAGCCTGAAATGGCCAAAACCTATGGGATCTTTACGACGAACTATGGATCCATCGACCAAACGTTTACACCGATCGGGAAAAGTGAAAAGGTGACGGTTCCAGAAGGGATTGCTCACTTCCTTGAACATAAGTTGTTTGAAAAAGAAGATCGCGACGTGTTCCAGGACTTTACAAGACTGGGTGCATCCGCCAACGCTTTTACATCATTTACAAAGACGGCGTATTTGTTTTCGGCAACGAGTCAAATTGATAAGAATGTCCAGACACTCCTTGATTTTGTTCAGGACCCTTATTTCTCAGAGGAGTCTGTGGAAAAAGAAAAAGGGATCATCGCTCAGGAAATCCGTATGTACGATGATCAGCCTGATTGGCGTTCCTTCTTCGGAACCATCCAAAGTTTATATCACGACCACCCTGTGAAGGTGGATATTGCTGGGACAGTTGACAGCATACAAAAGATCACCAAAGATGATCTTTACACTTGTTACGAGACGTTTTATCATCCTTCCAACATGGTCTTGTTCGTGGCTGGGAATATCGATCCTGAGTCTATGATGACATTGATCAGGGACAACCAAGCTAAAAAAGAATTTCCTGAGGCTCCTGAAATCAACCGTTCCTATCCTGAAGAACCGGCTTCTGCAGCCAAGAAAGAACATTCAATCACCATGCCAGTGACAACAGCAAAAGCGATGGTCGGGGTAAAGGAAAATGTTGAAGGATTAACAGGCGAGGAATTGGTACGTGGAGAACTTTTATCAGGGATGATCCTTGATTATTATTTCTCAAGAAGCGGTGTCTTTTATGAGGAGCTGTACAAAAACGACCTTATCGATGACAGTTTCCAGTTTGAAACAGAGCTCGACCGCCAATTTGGTTTCACTATTCTAGGAGGAGACTCCAGAAAGCCTGACGAAATGGCAGCTCGTATTAAGGAAATGCTGCATGAGTTAAAAGAACAGAGAATATCCGATGAAGACTTCACAAGGATGAAAAGGAAGAAAATCGGCCAATTCATGAGAGCGATGAACTCACTGGAGTTCATTGCGAATCAGTTCACTCACTACCATACCCTTGGTACAGACTTATTTGAAGTGCTGCCAATTATTGAATCCTTAACTGCGGATGATGCGGAAGAATATTTGCAACACTGGTTGAAAGAAGACGCAATTACCGTGTTCCAAATCAAACCTCAAAACAATGCTTAAAAAGTGTCTAATTATAGGAGCCAGCGGAGGGATTGGTCAGGCACTCGTACAAAGTGCTGTTGATCAAGGCTTTGCCGTTGGTCTGCACTACAATCAGAATAAAAAAAACATTGAAGAAAACAGAAAAGAAATCCCTGTTTCTCAATGGCTTGGGGCATTCGGGGCGGACCTTTCCACATTAGAAGGCATCCATTCACTCCTAGAACAAATCGAGGATGAATGGGATGCCGTGATCTTTGCTGGCGGACATATGCATAGCGGTTTATTTCAGGATATGAAAACGGAAGAAATGGACGAACTGTATTTCGTTCACGTCAAATCACTGTGGATGATTGCACGGAAGGTGCTCCCCTATATGATCCAAAAGAAAAATGGCAATATTGTGGTCATCAGTTCTATTTTTGGACTTGAGGGTGCGAGTATGGAGGTTGTCTACAGCTCTGTGAAAGGTGCACAAAACAGCTTCGTTAAGGGGCTTGCGAAAGAAGTCGCACCAAGTGGAATTAGAGTTAACAGTATTGCTCCTGGCTTGATTGCTACAAAGATGAACGCCCACCTCAATCAGGAGGAACTGGATTTCCTAGAGGATGATATCCCTCTAGGACGTTCCGGGAAGCCTGAGGAAGTGGCTCATATGGCCGGCTTTTTGTTGAGTGACAAATCAAGTTACATAACGGGACAAGTGATTCAAGTGGACGGTGGCTGGTCATAATTCTGTTGCATAAGATCCGTGTTTCCTTCTCATACTAAGCATGAAAAAATTCAGAGGAGGTTACATCATGTCTGTTCTCGATAATTTCGATTCATGGAAAGATTTCTTGGGTGATCGCTTACATCAGGCGAAAGGTCAAGGTATGCAAGAAGGAGCGGTTTCTGAGCTTGCTTACGAAATTGGTGGTTATTTAGCAAACTCCGTTGATGCGAAGAACGAGCAGGAAGCTGTCTTGCGTGATCTTTGGAATGTAGCTGATGAAAAAGAACAACACGCCATTGCCAATATGATGGTGAAGATGGTTCAAAACGAAGGAAACCAAGGTTAACCTCGTCATCAATCCGCACAGACGTCTGTGCGGATTTTCTAATGAAACCAAGCTTTTTCAATTTTTGTATGTTTATGTAGGATCGTCCTTTCCTATTTAGAAAAAATCCTTTATGATAGATAGAGAGTGAAAAATTCCATAAATCACTCGACTTTGACAAATAACGACAATTTTTCAGAGGAGTTGTATTATGGAAAAAAAAGAATGGTACTTAGAATATGAAATCCAATATAACCGCCCAGGCTTGCTTGGGGACATCTCCTCACTGCTCGGGATGATGGCGATCAACATTGTCACCATCAATGGTGTAGAAAATTCACACCGGGGAATGCTTCTTTTATGTAAAGATGAGGAACAAATCACTCGGTTGAGATCGATTCTAAATACAATGGATACAATAAAAGTGACGAAACTGCGCCGGCCAAAATTGAGAGACCGTTTGGCCGTAAGGCATGGACGATATATACATAGCGATGTGGATGATCGTAAAACATTCCGTTTTAATCGGGAGGACTTGGGATTACTTGTTGATTTTATGGCGGAGCTCTTTATGAAGGATGGCCATAAACTGATCGGGATCCGCGGGATGCCCCGAGTAGGTAAAACAGAGTCTGTCGTAGCAGCGAGTGTATGTGCAAATAAAAGGTGGTTGTTTGTCTCCAGCACGCTATTAAAGCAGACGGTACGAAACCAGTTGATCGATGAAGAATACAGCGAAGACAATCTTTACATCATTGATGGGATTGTGTCTGCTAAACGAGCGAATGAGAAGCACTGGCAGCTTGTACGTGAAATCATGCGACTTCCTGCAACGAAAGTCATTGAACACCCGGACATTTTTGTTCAGGAAACAGAATATACAATGGATGACTTTGATTATATTATCGAACTTCGGAATAACGAAGATGAAGAAATTACTTATGAACCTGTGGAAAAACAAGAGATGTCTATGAATGAAGGTTTTTCCATGTTCGATTTTTAGAAATTGGATGGTGTTAACATGGAGATTGGAGAAAGACTGAGGGAAGCCCGAGAATCGAAAGGCCTTTCTTTAGAATCGTTGCAAGAGACGACAAAAATACAAAAACGCTACCTTCAGGCGATTGAAAAGAATGAGTTTCAAGTACTGCCTGGAAAATTCTACACCCGTGCATTTATCAGAGAATATGCTTCTGCGGTCGGGTTAGACCCTGAAGTAGTTATGGAAGAACATAAAGGGGAGCTTCCGACCTTTGATGAGGAGAGTACGGTACAGTACAGCCGTGTCCAAAGGACTAAAAAGGAAGCGACCCAGAAAAGCGGCCCATCTTCTAGAGTTCTGCCGACGATTTTAACTGTGGGATTGATTATTGGCTTAATATTTGTCGTGTGGCTCGTATGGCAGAATATGAGCGGGGCAGAGGATGGCAATACTGCAACAGACAATGGTTCCAACAATGAAATCAGCGTGCCTGAGAATTCTGAAAGTGAAACTTCCGGCGACCAGGACGATGCGGAAGGTAATGAAGATGGAAGTGAATCTGAAGAATCAGCATCAGAAGACGAATCTGCGTCAGAAGAAGAAGAAACACCTGCAGAGGATGAAGAAGAGGTAGACATTCAACTGGTTCAGGAAGGGACAGGATCTCTCCCTGAGCATACTTATGATGTAAGCGGCACAACTGAACGATCCGTAACCATCGAGTTGACAGGGAGAGCCTACATGGAAGTGAAAGCGCCTAAGAATGGTGAAGACCTTGTGACAGCGAAAGAATACACCGCTGAAGATTCACCGATTTCCCTTGATTTAGGAAATAACGATGAATTGTACATTAAGACCGGGAATGCACCGGGAACTACCGTTACGATTGGCGAAAAGGAAATTCCTTACCCTAACCCTGAAGTATCTACACAGAAATTATTGTTGCAATTCAAGTAAGAAACTGAATATAATCATGACCAGGCTGCCCCAGCGGTTCATCGTAAGAGTGTAAAACCACTCTTAGTGGACGGGCAGCCTTTCATGTATTGAAATGACTGTTAGGAGAGTGAGCTTTATGAACTTACCGAATAAAATCACATTATCAAGAATTTTCCTTATTCCGATTTTTATCATCCTCATGAGTGTTCCATTTGAATGGGGAACCTTCCAAATGGAAGACCGCGAATTACCCCTCGCCCATTTAGCAGGTGCACTCCTGTTTATCTTAGCTTCTACCACGGACTGGATCGACGGGTATATTGCAAGGAAATATAACCTTGTCACCAACTTAGGGAAGTTTCTCGATCCCCTCGCTGACAAGCTTTTAGTCAGTGCTGCGCTTATCTTACTTGTGGAAATAGGCCTGGCCCCTGCATGGATTGTCATTTTGATCATCAGCCGTGAATTCGCAGTGACGGGACTTCGACTAGTAGCCGCAGGGGAAGGAAGTGTCCTTGCAGCAAGCCAAATGGGAAAACTGAAGACATGGATCCAAATCATCGCTATCTCCCTCCTGCTTTTGCATAATTGGCCATTCGCCTTCATCGGGTTCCCTTTGGGAATGATTGCCCTATACTTGGCGCTGTTGATTACCGTGTACTCTGGTTATGATTACTTCAAAAAAAATTGGCATGTAATGAGGGATTCTAAATGAGAGCAGAAATTATAGGTGTCGGTACAGAGTTACTTTTAGGTCAAATTGCGAATACAAATGCTCAGTGGATTTCAAGTCGGCTTGCGACTCTCGGACATTCCGTTTATCATCACACCGTTGTCGGGGATAATTTGAAAAGAGTGACAGATTCTTTTGCATTGGCGGAAACAAGGGCTGATCTTGTAATTGTCACTGGCGGACTCGGCCCTACCGAAGATGATTTAACCCTGGATGCCGCACAACTCGTTTTTGATGAAGAACTGGTCGAACATGAAGATTCCATGGAAAAGATCAAGAGCTATTATCAAAGAAACCAAAAGTTTATGTCAGAAAACAACCGTAAACAGGCACGTGTGTTCGAGAGTGCCTCTGTCTTTCAAAATTTAGAAGGGATGGCGCCTGGTCAACTGGTGAAACATGAAGATACCTTGTGGGTCTTCCTCCCAGGGGTCCCAAGAGAAATGAAGTATATAATGGATGAGTATATCATTCCTTATTTACAGAATAATTACCACATTGAATCCCAAATCGTTTCAGAAATGATGCGTTTTATCGGGATCGGAGAGTCTGATTTAGAAACTAAGCTCCAATCCTTGATTCGTTCTCAAACCAATCCTACTATTGCTCCTCTCGCTTCTGAGGGAGAAGTTGGTTTAAGGTTGACAGCTACAGGGGAGTCAACAGAACAGGCGAAGGAAAAAATTCTTACGCTTAAAAACGAGATCCTTGACCAAGTCGGAAAGTATTATTATGGCAGTGATGCGATTACCATTGAAGAAAAGGTCAGAGATCTCCTCAAAGAAAAAGGATTAACAATCGGTTCAGCAGAGAGCTTCACCGGCGGGAGATTTTTAGAGCGGCTCATCGCGCTTCCTGGTGCTTCAGCCGTCTGTCAAGGTGGATATACTGTCTATACTCCGGAGATGAAAGAAAGAATACTTCAGGTACCTAAATTTCTAATAAAGAAATATGGGACCATCAGTCATGAATGTGCGGAGATGATGGCTTTAAATGCTCAAGCGAACTTAGACGTCGATGTGGTTGTCAGTTTCACAGGTGTGGCAGGTCCGGATGCCAGCGAAGGACATGAACCAGGTACCGTCTTTATCGGGCTTCAAATAGGAGAGAGAAAGCCCGAAGTCCATAAATTTCACTTCGACGGAGGACGGGAACAAGTGAGAGTGAGAGCTGTGAAAAGGGCGTACGAATTAATTTTCCATCGATTAAAAAAATGATTTTCATTGCTGAAAAGGTGCAATTTTGATAATTTCACGTAGAGGAAATAAAAAATTGCACCTTTTATTCTTTATAAAAAAAGGGAACATTTATTCGCTTTTTAGTTGGCAAACAATCAAAAACAAGTTATGATAGGGATAGAAATTTTGAAAGGCGGTATATAATGAGCGATCGTAAACAAGCATTAGATATGGCATTGCGTCAAATAGAAAAGCAATTCGGAAAAGGCTCCATTATGAAGCTTGGGGAAAGCGCTGAGCAGAAAGTGAACACGGTTCCGAGTGGATCTCTTGCTCTTGACGTGGCCCTTGGTGTTGGTGGTTATCCACGTGGTAGAATTGTAGAAATTTATGGTCCGGAATCTTCTGGTAAAACAACAGTCGCGCTTCACGCGATAGCAGAAGCTCAGAGAAAAGGCGGCCAGGCGGCTTTCATCGATGCTGAGCATGCTTTAGACCCTGTGTATGCAAGAGCGTTGGGGGTAGACATTGAAGAACTTCTACTATCTCAACCGGATACGGGAGAACAGGCACTTGAAATTGCAGAGGCTCTTGTCCGTAGTGGTGCAGTTGATATGGTTGTCATCGACTCTGTAGCAGCACTTGTACCAAAAGCTGAGATTGAAGGTGAAATGGGTGACGCCCACGTCGGTTTGCAGGCCCGTTTGATGTCTCAGGCGCTTCGTAAGCTCTCCGGAGCTATTAACAAATCAAAAACGACAGCCATCTTCATCAACCAGATTCGTGAAAAAGTAGGAGTTATGTTTGGTAACCCAGAAACAACACCGGGTGGCCGTGCGTTGAAGTTCTACTCTTCTGTACGTCTTGAAGTCCGTCGTGCGGAAACTTTGAAACAAGGAAATGAAATGGTCGGAAATAAGACCCGCTTGAAAGTGGTCAAAAACAAAGTGGCCCCACCTTTCAGACAAGCGGAAGTTGATATTATGTACGGGGAAGGGATCTCCCGTGAAGGGGAACTGCTTGATATCGGAACAGACCTTGATCTCATCCAAAAGAGTGGTTCCTGGTATTCTTATAAGGATGATAGACTCGGCCAAGGTCGTGAAAATGCCAAGCAATTCCTGAAAGAAAACGTAGAAGTCTACGAAGAAGTGAAAAAATTGATTCGAGACCATTACGGCATGGAAGCAGATGAAGAATCAGCAGAAACCAATAGTAAAGAAAGTCAGGAAACGCTGGACGTCTAATGCTTCAAGTAGAAAAATCGAGTATGAAACCACTGTTTCATACTCGATTTTTTAATATATTTGGTTTTTTGTGAAGATCAAGAACCCACCAGGGATTGATTAAGTGTCTTTTTTCGAAGGGATACGCTCTGAAAATGCGAAATTAATAGACTGACATTTTCAAATATTTGAATATGTTAGCAGATACATAGCGCGTTTCCTTGACATTCCGTATAGTCAAGCATAAAATGAATGTGTATCATTTTCATCTTTATACCCTTATCTTAAACAAATGAAACTGAAAATGAAACGTTTGTAATTGCCGACAAACGGACCAAGTTCATAGCAAGAGGAGGTGAAATTATGGATATAATATCCTCGCTCATCTTCATTTTGCTTGCCCTTATCATCGGTTCTGTTGTTGGTTATCTTATTCGGAAATCGATTGCGGAAGCGAAAATTTCCAGTGCTGAGGACCTTGCGAAACAGATTGTGGAAGAAGGTCATCGCAATGCTGAATCAGCCAAGAAGGAAGCTCTTCTTGAAGCGAAAGAAGAGAACCAGAAATTTCGCCAGGAAGCGGAGAGTGAAATCCGTGAGCGCCGCATGGAACTGCAGAAAACTGAAAATCGTTTAACTCAGAAAGAAGAGAATCTTGATCGTAAGAGTGGAACGCTTGACCAACGTGATCTTTCACTCGAAAAGAAAGAAGGGACTCTTGCCGAGAGACAACAACAAATTGAAGAAATGGAAAGCAAAGTGAAAGCTATGCTTCAAGAACAACAAACAGAGCTTGAACGCATTTCAAGCTTAACATCAGACCAGGCGAAGCAGATGATTTTAGAACGCGTCGAACAAGAGGTATCGCATGAGTCAGCGCTTATGATCAAGGAAGCGGAAAATCGCGCGAAGGAAGAAGCAGACAAGAAAGCGAAAAGCATTCTTTCTCTTGCCCTTCAGCGTTGTGCAGCTGATCATGTAGCTGAAACGACTGTTTCCGTTGTCAACCTTCCTAATGACGAAATGAAAGGCCGCATCATCGGACGTGAAGGCCGGAATATTCGTACATTAGAAACACTGACAGGCATTGACTTGATCATTGACGATACTCCTGAGGCTGTCATCCTTTCAGGGTTTGATCCAATTCGACGAGAAACAGCAAGAATGGCCCTTGAGAAGTTAGTGCAGGATGGACGTATTCACCCCGCTCGAATTGAAGAGATGGTGGACAAGTCCAGACGAGAAGTTGATGATTACATCAGAGAAGTTGGTGAACAAACGACTTTTGAAGTAGGTGTTCATGGTCTCCACCCTGATCTGATTAAGATTTTAGGACGTCTGAAGTACCGTACAAGTTATGGGCAAAACGTCTTGAAACACTCAATGGAAGTTGCATACCTTTCCGGTTTGTTAGCTGCAGAACTTGGAGAAGATGAAACCCTGGCCCGTCGTGCGGGATTGCTTCATGATATTGGTAAAGCCATTGATCACGAAGTAGAAGGAAGCCACGTAGAAATTGGTAAAGAATTGGCGATGAAGTACAAAGAAAATGAAACGGTCATCAATGCTGTGGCATCCCACCATGGTGATGAAGAGCCGACTTCAATTATTTCTGTACTTGTTGCTGCTGCCGATGCTCTATCCGCGGCACGTCCTGGAGCCAGAAGTGAAACCTTAGAGAATTACATCAAACGTCTAGAAAAACTGGAAGAGATTTCAGAGTCTTATGATGGCGTAGAGAAGTCTTTCGCGATCCAAGCTGGACGCGAAGTTCGCATCATGGTTCGTCCTGATGAAATTGATGATCTTGAAGCAACAAGATTAGCACGAGATATTCGAAATCGAATCGAGGGAGAACTCGATTATCCAGGTCATATTAAAGTTACCGTTATTCGTGAAACACGCTCTGTGGAGTATGCGAAATAATAAGAATGAAGCGGCCTTTTTGGTCGCTTCATTTCTGTTTTTACGGGTACAATAAAGAAACGATTGTGGAAGGAAGGTTTTTTGTTATATGAGAATTTTATTTATAGGAGATGTCGTAGGTTCACCGGGGCGGGAAATGATTGATGAATATCTGCCAAAACTCAAGCAGAAATATCAGCCTGCTGTGACGATTGTAAACGGTGAAAACGCAGCGTCTGGAAAAGGCATTACCGAAAAAATTTACCGTCGTTTCCTTGAAAAAGGAGCACAAGCCGTAACTCTCGGCAACCATGCATGGGATAAAAAGGAGATCTTTGACTTCATTGATGATGCAGAATACCTCGTCCGGCCTGCCAATTTCCCTGAGGGCACGCCAGGAAAAGGGATGACTTTTGTAAAAACCCCTAAGGGTGAGGTCGCTGTTATTAACTTACAAGGGCGTACATTTTTGTCTCCAAATGATGATCCCTTTAGAAAGATCGATGAGCTGATAGAAGAAGCGAAAAAAAGGACATCTATCATTTTTCTGGATTTTCATGCAGAAGCAACAAGTGAAAAACAGGCGATGGGCTGGTATGTAGATGGCAGAGTGAGTGTAAACGTAGGGACGCACACTCATATTCAAACAGCAGATGAAAGGATCCTCCCAAGAGGTACAGGCTATATTTCTGACGTGGGTATGACAGGACCTTACGATGGAATTTTAGGGATGGAACGTGAAGCGGTTTTAAAGCGTTTTCTTACAAACTTACCTGTACGTTTTGAAGTTCCAAAAAAGGGAAGAGCACAACTGAGTGCTTTCTTGGTGGATGTAGATGAAAAGACAGGAAAATCTACAAAAGTCCAGCGTATTTTAATTAACGATGATCATCCATTCTTTGAATGATTATTTGAATTTTGCGACAAATTCATTCATAATGAAAAGGTAATATCCTACATCTCCAAGAATATAGTAGTTATGGAACAACTATAGTGATTGAAGGAGGAGCTAGTAATGGAAGTCTTAAAAGTATCAGCCAAATCCGTACCTAATTCAGTAGCAGGAGCCTTGGCCAACGTAGTAAGAGAGCGCGGGACGGCCGAAATTCAAGCGATTGGAGCCGGGGCATTGAATCAAGCAGTTAAAGCCGTTGCCATCGCTCGAGGGTTTGTTGCCCCGAGTGGCATGGACTTGATATGCATTCCGGCATTTACAGATATCATGATCGACGAGGAGGAGCGAACAGCGATTAAGTTGATCGTCGAACCTCGATGAACTTATTAACCCCAGCGTTTTTATAAGTTTCGCGTACTTATGATGTTTGCTAGCAAATACCTAGTCTTTGTGGATGAAAGCAAAATAGAATGGATTAAAAAGGGTGTACTTACAATCGAGTACGCCCTTTTTTTATGCCTTGAATATAGATATTTAATAGAGGTTAGTAGAATGTATAGTAATATGATCAATTGTATTTTTCCAGTGGACAATCAAGTTTGCGTTTTCCTCAATACATGTTAATATTGTTTATATAAGAGGTTTAATATTGATTTATTGAGGTTGGGAGTGTTCACTGTGAATGGAACGATGAAAGCGATCGTTAAGCATCACCGAGGTCCAGGAGCGCAGATGCAAGAAGTTGCGATTCCAGAGATCCGTGATGATGAAGTATTGATTCGTGTGAAAGCGACATCGATTTGTGGGACGGATGTCCATATATATAATTGGGATGAGTGGTCTGAAAGCCGCGTTAATCCGCCATATGTTTTTGGTCATGAATTTTCAGGAGAGATTGTGGAAGTAGGAAGTAAGGTTCATAATTTCCAAACAGGAGATTATACGAGTGCAGAGACGCACCTTATTTGTGGGCACTGCCCGCAATGCTTGACGGGTAAATTCCATATTTGTGAAAATACTAAAATAATTGGTGTGGATACGCAAGGGTGTTTTGCGGAATATGTAGCTCTTCCAGCAGATAATCTTTGGAAGAACCCTGATGAAATGCCAACAGATATCGCTTCCATTCAAGAGCCGATGGGGAATGCTGTACATACGGTTCTGAATGGATATGTAGCAGGGAAATCAGTAGCCATCATCGGGTGTGGGCCTATTGGTTTGATGGCTGTAGGTGTAGCCAAGGCGGCTGGAGCATCACAAGTACTTGCTTTTGACTTGAATCCATATCGTCTTGAACTTGCTGAGAAAATGGGAGCGACAACCGTGGTTCATTCTGGTGAAATTGATCCTGTTGAAAAAGCAAAGGAACTGACAGATGGCCATGGAGTAGACGTTGTTTGTGAAATGAGTGGACATCCTGTAGCGATGGATCAAGGGTTTAAAATGATTACGAATGGAGGCCGCGTTTCCATTCTAAGTCTACCTACAAAGAGAGTAAGCCTAGATGTGACGAATGACATCGTGTTCAAAGGCGTAGAGGTTCAAGGAATTACTGGAAGAAAGATGTACGAAACATGGCAGCAGGTTTCCCGTCTTCTTCAATCTCAACAAGTGGATGTCTCTCCCTTGATTACTCACCATCTAAAGCTTGAAGAATTTGAGAAAGGCTTTGATTTAATGAATCAGGGTCAATGTGGAAAAGTAGTTTTACACCCATAATTGTAAGGAGGATGTTTTATGAAAGGCTTTGAATACTTGCAAAAGGAACTAAACGAGATGCAGGAAGAAGGTACATTCCGTACATTGATCCCTCTGGAATCTGCACAAGGTTCCAAAGTGACAATCAAAGGAAAAGAAGTGATTCAACTTTCTTCTAATAACTATCTAGGGCTTACCTCACATCCGAAGATGAAAAAAGCAGCGGAAAAAGCTAATGAAGAATATGGCGTTGGAACAGGCTCTGTCCGTACGATTGCAGGTACATTGAAAATGCATGAAGACTTTGAAGAGAAATTAGCGAAATTCAAACATACAGAAGCTGCGCTGGTATTCCAATCCGGTTTCACAACAAACCAGGGTGTCTTGTCTTCTATTCTTGGTAAAGAAGATGTAGTCATCTCCGATGAGTTGAACCACGCATCCATCATTGATGGGATTCGTTTGACAAAAGCGGATCGTAAAATCTATAAGCACGTTGACATGGAATCATTAGAATCAGCGCTGAAAGAAAGTGGCGATTATCGTACACGATTAATCGTTACCGATGGTGTCTTTTCCATGGATGGTAATATCGCACCACTACCAGAGATCGTAGAACTTGCTGAAAAGTACGACGCTCTAATTATGGTGGATGATGCTCATGCGAGTGGTGTGCTTGGTGATAATGGCCGTGGAACAGTCAACCATTTCAATTTGGATGGTCGCGTCCACATTCAAGTCGGAACACTCAGTAAAGCGATTGGAGTACTTGGAGGCTATGTGGCAAGTACAAAAACCCTTCGGGATTACTTGATTCATAAAGGACGTCCGTTCTTGTTTAGTACATCCCATCCGCCGGCAGTTACGGCCGCGAATGATGCTGCGATTGATGTATTGTTAGAAGAGCCGGAACTGATCGAAAAGCTTTGGGACAATACAAAATTCTTCAAAGATGGATTGAACGCTCTTGGGTTTGATACGGGAATCAGTGAAACACCGGTCACACCTGTCATGATTGGGGATGACGCCCTCACTCACAAGTTCTCTGATGAATTGTTCGAAGAAGGCGTATTCGCTCAGGGTATCGTCTTCCCGACAGTCCAGCGCGGAAAGGGACGCGTCCGCACGATCGTTACAGCGGAACATTCTAAAGAAGAACTACAAGAAGCTCTCAATGCCTTCGAAAAAGTCGGTAAAAAATTAGGGATCTTGTAATAGTAAAGAAGCCAGCTATGAAATTTCATAGCTGGCTTCTTTTTCATTCAAAAAACAGTACCATTCTATAAAACAAACGCTCCATTTTCTTGAAGACTCAGTTTCGAGACTTTTGGTCTGTGGGGAATAGCTCGCTTTCCGCGGGAGCTCGTCACTCCTCCACAGGAAAGCGAGCTGCTTCCCAGCCACCCCTGACTCACAACATAGTAAACGAACCTTAAACATCTCGATACCGAGTATTTAAGAATTATGCCAAATTGTTGAATAAAATGATTGGAAAACAGATGAAAAACGGTGGAATTTATGTTTACGCTTAATTTATCCTGTAAAACTTGATATAATGATACAGTTAGAAGGTTCGGCTTGAAAGGAGATCATTATGAACGAACAGCAGCGTAAGGAAATGTCACAAATTCGTCAGCCCTCCATGGCAGATGATAAAGCAGAACAAGATAACTTAAACCGACTGAAACAAAAAACAAGCGAAGATTTTGTTAAATACTTTGAAACGACATACCAACCTCCGAATATGAGGGATGCACAGCGCCGGAAACGTAAAGAAACGGATGTGCATTATGATTTTGAAATTCCTGAAGATATGGATCAAGCAGGCAAAGGTAAAAAATATTTGATCCGTACATATGGATGCCAGATGAATGAACATGATACTGAAGTCATGGCAGGAATTTTTGAAGAAATGGGTTATGAACCTACAAAAGACACGAAAGAAGCAGACATTATTCTTTTAAACACCTGTGCCATTCGAGAGAATGCAGAAAATAAAGTATTCGGTGAAATTGGACATTTGAAGCCTTTGAAAATGGAAAATCCAAATCTGATTATCGGAATATGCGGATGTATGTCACAGGAAGAGTCTGTCGTAAACCGAATCCTAAAGAAACACCCTTTTATCGATCTTATTTTCGGCACACACAATATTCATAGAATCCCGCAGCTCGTAAAAGAAGCGATGTTCGGGAAAGAAATGGTGATTGATGTGTGGTCGAAAGAAGGGGACATTATTGAAAACCTTCCTAGATCACGGAAAGGAAAAATCAAGGCTTGGGTGAACATCATGTATGGTTGTGACAAATTCTGCACCTATTGTATTGTTCCCTATACAAGAGGGAAAGAAAGAAGTCGTTTACCACAGGACATCATCCAGGAAGTAAGGCATCTAGCAGCTCAAGGATACAAAGAAATCACCCTTCTTGGACAAAACGTCAATGCGTATGGAAAAGACTTGGATATGGCTTATGGGCTTGGGGACTTGATGGATGAGCTGCGAGGTATTGATATTCCGCGGGTTCGCTTTACAACTTCTCACCCAAGAGACTTTGATGATCGTTTGATTGAAGTACTTGCTAAAGGTGGTAATATGCTTGATCATATCCATTTACCTGTCCAATCAGGCAATAGCGATATTCTGAAAATCATGGGTCGTAAATACTCGAGGGAAGAGTACCTTGAACTTGTTCGCAAAATTCGTGTAGCTATGCCGGATGCAACACTTACGACAGATATCATCGTTGGGTTCCCTAATGAAACGGAAGAGCAGTTCCAGGATACGTTATCCCTTGTGGAAGAAGTCGGATTTGAAGCTGCCTATACGTTTATTTATTCTCCAAGAGATAATACGCCCGCAGCTAAGATGAAAGATAACGTTTCAATGGAAGAGAAGAAGGACCGTTTGCAGCGGTTGAATAAAATTGTCAACCAGCAATCTGCAGACGCCATGAAAGCATACGAAGGTGAGATTGTAGACGTGCTTGTTGAAGGAGAAAGTAAAAATAACCCGGATGTGTTAGCGGGGTATACGAAGCGGAACAAGTTGGTCAACTTCCGTGCACCTGAGTCTACAATCGGACAAATTGTACCTGTAAGGGTGACCAAAGCGAAAACTTGGTCGCTTGATGGAGAGTTAGTAGAAATCAACGCAGAGGTGAAATAGATGGCACAATATACTAGACAAGAAGTTGTAGAAGAAGCAAAAAAATTAGCAAAAATGATGGCTGATATCGAAGAAATTGATCGTTTCAAGCAATTGGAAGCGAAATTGAATGACAATCAAAAAGTTCAATCCCATATTAAGAAAATCAAAGCTTTGCAAAAGCAGGCGGTTAACTTTCAAGCGTACGGGAAAACGGAAGCTCTTCAGAAGATTGAAAAGGAAATTGATCGTCTTCAAGATGAACTGGATGAGATTCCGGTCGTTGCAGAATTTAAAGATTCTCAAACCATTATTAATGATATTCTTCAAATGGTTTCAAACACGATTTCTCGTGAAGTTACAAATGAAGTCATCCGCTCTACGGGCGGGGATCTCCTTCAAGGAGAAACAGGTTCAAATAAATCAAGTCATGGTTGCGGTCATTAATGCATACACTTCCGTCAGAGGGTTTTCCCCTCTGGCGGATTTTTTTCGTACAATTTTATGGGCTAGTGCATAGAATGAATTAAACACGTCCTTAGGCCATTTTCCCGCTAGTCACCATTCGCCCAACCCACACATAGGATGGGTGGTAGAATAAGGAGGAGTGAAACCCTATGTCTTTTTTTGAACGAGATTACAGAGAGATCATTACAAAAGCTGTAATCGGTAAAGGTAAAAAGTTTACAGAATCCACACACACCATCAGCCCTTCGCACCGTCCGACAAGTATCCTAGGTTGTTGGGTCATCAATCACATCTACAATGCCAAAAAGAAAGGAGATCACGTTGAAATCTCTGGCAGTTACGATGTGAACGTCTGGTATTCGTATAACGACAATACAAAAACAGAAGTCGTTACAGAGCGTGTCAGCTATTGTGATCACGTCAAGTTGGCAGTGAAAGATGATAATTGTGTACATGATGACTTTGAGGTAATCGCTAAGGTCGTACAGCAACCGAACTGTTTAGAAGCGAACATCTCAGGGAATGGGCAAAAAATTTGCGTAGAAGTAGAAAGAGAGTTTGCTGTAGATGTTATAGGTGAAACGAAATTGTGTGTGAAAGTAGATCCTCATGGATGCGGCCATGATGATGATTACGAATATGATTTGTCTTCGGATGATTTTTCAGCCATCGAAACGGACTTCCTTCCATCCTCATCAGACAGAGATCACGATAGTCACGATTAATGATGGATTCCTTGCTGCTTCAGCGAGGAATTCTTTTTTTGTCTTCTTATATTTCCATGTTAATTATATAATCGCTCCCGTTTGTTGAAAACTCAGTTTCGAGATGTTTTTGCGGAGGGGGATGACTCGCTTTCCGCGGGAGTCTCGTCATCCCCCTCCGCCCCTTTGCCATATAAACCACTTCTGAAATATGCGGTTTATATGCAAATGGTAATTCGAAGGAAATGGACTCCTAGGGATGCTATTCTGCATGCGCAGAAAACTTGGTATAGAGTGCTTTATGCTAATGACACCAGATGAGTGGAAATCACTCTCCCACAGTGAAGAGGTTCGTTGCTCTCCTAAATCAAATGGGGTGGTTGAGACGCTGCGAGACTCCCATGGAAAAGGAGATAGGGGTAGCCCGATAAAGCTCGACGCTCCCACACGGGAAAGCGAGTAGCTTCCCAGCTACCCCTGGCGCTCAACCCGGGCAACGATCCCCGGGGAGTCTCGAAACTGAGTTTTCAAGAAACCGGCCAGATACTTTCATAATGTCATGTTCTTCCGTGTAAGATCATTTGCCTCGTATGCTATAATAGGTGGAGAATCTTATGTACGTTTTGGAGGTTTAACCCTATGGCACAATACACACCCATGATGCAGCAGTATTTGAAAATTAAAGCAGACCAAAAAGATGCCTTTCTGTTTTTCAGATTAGGCGATTTTTATGAGTTGTTCTTTGAGGATGCGTTAAAAGCATCCCAGGAGCTCGAAATTACATTGACAAGCAGGGACGGAGGCGCAAACGGTAGGATTCCTATGTGTGGAGTCCCTTACCACTCGGCAGACAATTACATAAAGCAGTTAATCGAGAAGGGATACAAGGTTGCCATTTGTGAACAGGTCGAGGATCCGAAAACGACGAAAGGTGTCGTGAAACGGGAAGTTGTCCAATTGATCACGCCCGGGACGGTCATGGAAGGCAGTATGCTCGATGAAAAGGAAAACAACTACCTGGCTTCTTTGAGTGCATTTGAAGATGGCTCTTACGTGGTCAGTTACAATGATCTCACGACTGGTGAAAACAGTGTGGCTCTTATTCCAGGCGGTTTTGATGCAGCCTTGAGTGAATTGTACAGCCGGCCGGTGAAAGAAGTGGTTGTATCCAATGAGTTTGATGTCGAGCATAAACAAATGCTGATCGATCGTTTGGATTACACCGTTTCTCATCAGGAAGAGACGGAGATCACACCTGAATTTCAACCTCTTGTTGAGGGCGTTCAGCAGGACAAACTAATTATTGGTTTCGGCAGGCTTCTTAATTATATCCAGCATACGCAAAAAAGGTCTCTTGATCACCTTCAACCAGTGAAAGTGATTGAATTGAAACAATACATGACTCTTGATATGTACTCTAAAAGAAACTTAGAATTGTTGGAAACCATCAGGAAGAAAGGGAAAGCGGGAAGCTTGCTCTCCGTCATCGATAAAACTGTCACTTCGATGGGTGCGCGTATGCTTAAGAAATGGATGGAGCGGCCGTTGTTGTCAGCGGATGCAATTGCGATGAGGCATGACCAGGTCGAAGGCTTTCTCGACCAGTTTTTTGAACGTGAAACGCTTAGAGATGAGCTCTCCAATGTTTACGACCTCGAACGTTTAGCTGGGAGAGTAGCTTTTGGTAATGTGAATGCCAGAGATATGATTCAACTAAGGAATTCTTTAAGTCATATTCCGGATATTTTAACGACGCTTTCTAAGTTCGATCATTCTTCGATTGAAAAGCTTTATGACCATGTCGATCCGCTTCATGACTTAAAAGATCTTCTTGAAGAAAGCATTGCCGATGATCCTCCAATTTCTGTAAAAGAAGGAGGCTTGATTCAGGACGGCTTCCACGAACAGCTGGATGACTACAGATATGCTTCCAAGAACGGGAAACAGTGGATTGCAGAGCTTGAACAAAGGGAACGAGCTGAAACTGGAATCAAATCTTTGAAAGTCGGCTACAATCGCGTGTTCGGCTATTATATCGAAGTGACAAAAGCGAACTTGAGACATTTACCAGAAGGTAGGTACGAGCGGAAGCAGACACTTACCAATGCGGAAAGGTTTATTACCCCAGAGCTGAAAGAAAGAGAATCAATGATTCTAGAGGCGCAGGAGAAAAGTGTGGAGCTTGAGTATGAGTTATTCCTGGAAGTAAGAGAAAAGGTGAAGGCTTACGTGAAGAGACTTCAACAGCTTGCAGAACAAATCAGTCGTATTGATGTTCTCCAAGGTTTTGCTCAAGTAGCAGAGGCCTATCAATATGTGCGACCTGAGTATCGGGAACAACGCGTGGTGGACATCCGCCAGGGCCGTCACCCTGTTGTAGAAAAGGTGATGCAGGAAGGAACGTTCGTCCCGAATGATATTTACATGAATGAAGAGACGGACGTGTTACTGATTACAGGACCGAACATGTCGGGGAAAAGTACGTACATGCGTCAGCTTGCATTAACGGCTATTCTCGGTCAAATGGGTTCTTTTGTGCCATGCCAGTCTGCGAGTTTACCAGTTTTCGACCAAATATTTACAAGAATTGGCGCAGCTGATGATCTCGTATCCGGTCATAGTACATTTATGGTGGAAATGCTAGAAGCAAATCATGCTTTGACTCATGCGACAGAGAACAGTTTGATCCTTCTAGATGAAATAGGAAGAGGAACAAGTACGTACGATGGGATGGCTCTGGCTCAGGCTATTGTGGAGTACATTCATGGTGAGATTAAAGCCAAAACCCTTTTCTCCACCCATTATCATGAATTGACTTCGCTCGAGGAACAGCTGGAGCGGCTGAAAAACGTCCATGTCCGAGCGGAAGAATATGAGGGAAATGTCGTTTTCCTTCATCAAATCAAAGAGGGGCCTGCGGACGAAAGTTACGGCATTCACGTGGCGAAGCTTGCGCACTTGCCTGATCCCCTGATCAATAGAGCAACCGACCTTCTGGATCAGCTTGAAAATGGGTCCATCAAAAATGAAGCCTCAACCTCAGCAGCAGAAGAGGAGCAGCTAAGCTTGTTTATAGAAGAATCGAAGCCTGAGAAAAAGGAGGCAGCTGCACCACAAGCTTCGCATATAGAAAAGCATCTGCAGTCATTAGACCTAATGGAAATGACTCCTATGGATGCTATGAATGAATTGTACCAATTGCAAAAACGTTTGAAATCATAAAGGAGGAACAGAGATGGCGCGGATCCGACTAATGCCAGACCACCTAGCCAACAAAATAGCTGCCGGGGAAGTTGTTGAGCGCCCAGCCTCTGTCGTCAAAGAACTGGTCGAGAACAGTGTTGATGCAGGTGCCACATGGGTGAAGATCGATTTGATGGAGGCCGGATTGCAACGCATCCGGATTACCGATGATGGAGCGGGAATGGATGAAGAAGACTGCGAAATCGCTTTTCATCGCCATGCAACGAGTAAGATTCTTGATGAAAATGACCTTTTTCATGTCCGAACCCTAGGTTTTCGTGGGGAAGCTTTAGCGAGTATTGCTGCAGTGAGCCGCTTGAGTATCCAGACCTCCATTGGGGACAGTGCTGGCACGAAAATGAATCTAGAAGGAGGTCACCTCGTCTCCAGAGGGAAAAGTGATGCAAGAAAAGGAACGGACATTACGGTTGAAGAATTGTTTTTCAATACGCCCGCCCGGTTAAAGTATATGAAAACCATTCATACAGAGCTTGGTCATGTGACGGACGTATTAAATCGTATGGCCTTAGCCCACCCGGAAGTGCAGTTCCTTTGCACGCATAATGAAAAGCAGATCTTCAAGACGAATGGACGGGGAGATCTCCTCCAGGTTATTGCGAACATCTACGGAATGAATGTCGCAAAGAAAATGATCCCGATAGAGATGGAAACGGCAGATTTTAAAGTTGATGGATATATTGCGAAGCCTGAAGTTTACCGTGCTTCGAGGAATTATATGTCAACAATCATCAACGGTCGTTTTATTCGGAGTATTCCTTTAAATAAGGCCGTTTTGCAAGGTTACCACACCCTGCTGCCGATAGGTAAAAGTCCGATTGTCGTATTAAATATAGACATGGATCCAATTCTTGTCGATGTCAACGTTCATCCATCAAAAATGGAGGTGCGTTTTAGTAAAGAGAAGGAATTGTATGATTTGCTTGAAGAGACCGTTCGGCAGGCCTTCCGGAAACAAACTCTTATTCCTGATGTGACACAGCCAGCTCCAAAGCCTGCGAAAGAGAAAACCACACAGGAATCTTTCGACCTTTATCACACGAGGGAGGAAGAGGCCCATCGCGAGCGGGAGGCCACGGTGGACCACTTAGTGAAAAGCGAGCAAGGACTTCCTCTAGAGGGTGGTTTTAGAGAAGACCAAGACGATTTAATTAAAGAGATGGTCCCGGCTTTTGACTCAGATGCTTCTGTTCCAACAGTGAATGAATGGCCTGAAGATGAAGTCGAAAAGGAAGAATTTTCTCAAGAACAGAAAAGAGTTCCGACCATGCATCCGATTGGGCAGCTGCATGGAACATACATCCTTGCACAGAACGAGGAAGGGATGTATATCGTCGATCAGCACGCTGCACAAGAAAGAATCAAATACGAATTCTTCAGGGACAAACTGTCAGAAGTGAATCACGAAGTACAGGAATTGCTTGTACCAATGACCTTTGAATTTTCGAAAGCGGAGTCTTTAAGGTTAGAAGAATACAAGGATGAGCTGGAAAAAGTGGGATTGTTCTTTGAACCATTTGGAGACACGACCTATATCGTGCGCAGTCACCCTCAATGGTTCCCGAAAGGTTTTGAAGAGGAAGTCATCGATGAAATGATTCAGCAGCTGATGGAGGAAGACCGGATTGATATTCTTAAACTAAGAGAAGAAGCGGCGATTCTCATGTCGTGTAAACGATCGATCAAAGCGAATCACTATTTAAACCAGACTGATATGTTTCAACTTCTGGAAGACTTGAGAAAGTCGACCGACCCTTTCACCTGTCCTCATGGACGGCCGATTATTGTGTTCTTTTCGGAGTATGAAATGGAAAAAATGTTCAAGCGTGTGATGTAATAAAAAGAGAGACTCCAAAGTGGGAGTCTCTCTTTTTTTTTGCTTGCTATTTTGTTTACATAATATTTTTATATTCAACTTATATATAAGTACGAATGACAGAGTAGGGAATTAGGAGATGTTCTTCTGCTGGAGAAGAAAACGAAAATAGTTATCGATCTGTTTAATGTCCTCCGGTTGAATTCCGAACCATGCTTTCTTGTCGAAAAATACAGGTTTTGTGTATCCCTTCGTTTCCAGGAGCTGTTTAATTTCTCGCATTTCATCCTCTTGTTCATCACTCAAACCGAGGAGGTAATCTGCGGTGGTATGGAGAGCGTGAGCAATCTTCGTGAGGTCATCAAGATCAGGGGAAGTGTAACTCCGTTCCCAATTCGATACGACTTGTGGGGACACACCGACTTTTTCAGCTAACATCGATTGTGTTAAACGTCTTTCTTTTCTAAGTGAACGAATTCTTTCATGAACCACTTTAAGACGCCTCCTTTTCTATACTATAACACAGACTAACGAAATGCGATAGTACGACTAACGAATATTTTGAATATTTGTAACGGAAACCGTTAGTAGTGGTAACGGATTGCGTTAGTTAGCTCCCTGAGGTATGATTGTAGAGCCATTCATGTATAATAGAGACGTGTGAAGGAGGTGGGAGTATGAAACCATTGGTGATCTCAGTGGTCGGTCCTACAGCAGTCGGAAAATCGAATTTGGGGATCCGGATCGCTCAGCGTTTTGACGGAGAAGTGATCAGTGGAGATTCCATGCAGATTTACAGGACGATGGATATTGGAACAGCGAAGGTAACAAAAGAGGAGATGCAGGGTATTCCCCATCATATGATTGATTTCAAAGATCCTGCGGAACATTTTTCAGTCGCTGAGTTCCAGGAGAATGTGCAAGCTTTGATCAGGGATATCCATGAGCGGGGGAAGCTCCCGGTTTTGGTCGGGGGGACAGGCTTATACATACAAGCGACACTTTTTGATTTCCACTTTACAGAACAAAAAAAGAATCCTGCCATCATGGAGAAGCTTGAAAAAGAACGGAACGAAAAGGGCAGAGATTATATGTACAAACGCCTTGTTGAAATTGATCCCGAACAAGCGGAAAAAATTCATCCGAATAATGAAAGGCGCGTACTGCGGGCGCTTGAGGTTTACGAAACAACTGGCAGGGTGATGAGTGATCGTCATCATCGCAATCAGCATGAATCTCCTTTTAACCCCCTGTTAATTGGTTTGGAAATGGATCGTGAATTGCTGTACGAACGAATCAATCAAAGGGTTGATCAAATGATCGAACAAGGCCTGGTTAGTGAAGTTAAGGATCTCTATGAACAGGGATTGAAGGACGCTCAATCGATGCAGGCGATCGGTTATAAGGAATTGATTCCTTATTTTGAAGGTTCGTGTACCCTGCCGGAAGCGATTGAGTTGTTAAAACGTAATTCCAGACGCTATGCGAAACGCCAGTACACGTACTTCAAGAACAAAATGAATATCAATTGGTATGAAGTCTCTCCTTCGAACTACGAGGAGAAATTTGAAACAATTTTAGGCGATTTAGCAGGAAAGATAGACTAATGCGTAGAATCGTATTATTACAGATAGAAAAGAGGAGGAAGATCCATGGCCCAATCGGTTAATATCCAGGACAATTATTTGAATCAATTAAGGAAAGAACGCATGCAGGTGACTGTCTTTCTGCTCAACGGATTTCAATTGAGAGGCATCGTTAAAGCCTTCGACAACTTCACTGTCTTGTTAGAGACGGAAGGAAAGCAACAATTGATCTTCAAACATGCCATTTCAACATTTGCTCCTGTCAAAAATGTTTCATTGGATAAAGAATAGTGAGAATGGTTCTGTAAGCGAAAGAAGCGGGTGCCTTTTTAAGGCATCCGCTTCTTTTATGGAAAGAGGAAATGATGCACGTTCATTCTTGGGCGTTTGTCACAGGAAACCCCACCTACGCGTATGATGAAGAAGAATGAGGAGGGATCGATGTGCAACCCCAAGCTAAAACGGCGAGACCAAGCAGCACGATCAATATTGTGTTGAATGATTCTAAAGAAAAAGCGATTCCTGATCGGAAAGCAGCCACCCTCAAACAGACAGGGGCCCCTTTTCTGAAGATCGAGGAATTTTTCAATTCCATCATTGGAATGGAGGATCTAAAGACCAGGGTCAAAGAAATCTATGCACAGGTGCTGGTTTCAAAGAAAAGAGAAGAAGCAGGATTAAAATCGAATGCGCAAGTACTTCACATGGTTTTCCACGGAAATCCCGGTACGGGAAAGACGACCATCGCGCGAATGGTTGCTGCTTTATTCCGTGAAGTCGGGGTGCTTGATAAAGGTCAATTCATAGAAGCGGATCGGAGTGACCTTGTAGGGGAGTATATCGGTCATACAGCCCAAAAGACGAAGGATCTGATCCATAAAGCTTTGGGAGGGGTCCTTTTTATTGATGAAGCCTATTCCTTAGCCAGAGGTGGAGAGAAGGATTTCGGGAAAGAAGCGATTGATACATTGGTGAAATGCATGGAAGATCATCATAATGAATGCATTATTATCCTTGCTGGATATCCAGATGAAATGGAAGATTTTCTGACCTTAAATCCAGGTCTTGCTTCCCGGTTCCCGATCCAGCTTTCTTTTAAGGACTATTCTACCAAAGAACTTACACAGATAGCTTTTGGAATGATTGAAGAAAGGGAATATTGTTTAACAAAAGAGGCGGAACGAAAACTTTTCCAACATCTGGCCTGCGTGTACGCCAGACGAGAAGAGAATTTTTCAAATGCCCGCTATGTAAGAAACCTCATTGAAGAGGCCATTCGAAAACATGCCTGGAGAGTAATCAGCACCCCTAACCCCAAGAAGAAGACATTGATGACCCTACAGGCAGAAGATTTTGTTTTTCCACTACAAGAAACAGACTTGAACTGAACGGTCATACATTCATAGGAATCGTTTTTCTGTTATGATGAAAAAGATACAGGCAGATGGAAGAGTAGGTGAGAGACAGATGGCAAAAGAATTGGTCGTGTTAGTTGCAAGAAAAGATCCATCCGAAAAGGTAGAACGGTTTCAGTCTTCTTTGGAAGAGCTTCAGTCACTAACTGAGACCGCTGATGGAGAAGTATGTAAAATTATAACTCAAAAGCGTGACCGGGTTCACCCGGCTACATATTTAGGTGAAGGGAAACTGGAAGAAATAAAAGAAGCAGCTGAGGAATCTGAAGCTGAGCTTGTCATATTTAATGATGAGTTATCACCTGGTCAGCTTAGAAATATAGCGGATAGAGTCGGGGTACGTGTGATCGACAGGAGTCAACTGATCCTTGATATTTTTGCAGGAAGAGCACGTACAAAAGAAGGAAAATTGCAGGTGGAACTTGCTCAACTGCAATATTTGCTTCCTCGGTTATCCGGACAAGGGACAGCGTTATCCCGGTTAGGTGGAGGAATTGGTACACGAGGTCCTGGTGAAACCAAACTGGAAACCGACCGCCGTCATATACAACGGAGAATTGATGATATTAAGAAGAGGTTGGATACGGTCGTTAAACAACGTGAACAATACCGGAAGCGGAGAAAAGAAAACCGCGCCTTTCAAGTGGCGATCGTCGGTTATACGAATGCTGGTAAATCGACTTTCTTCAATAGAGTAACCGATAGCCAGTCCTTTGAAGAGGATTTATTGTTTGCTACACTCGATCCTCTGACAAGGCAGATGAGCCTTCCTTCTGGCTTTTTGGCTCTCCTTTCTGATACGGTAGGTTTCATTCAGGACTTGCCAACGACGCTCATAGCAGCATTCCGATCTACGTTAGAAGAAGTGACAGAAGCAGATTTTATCGTTCATATGGTTGATGCTTCACACCCTGATCATATGCAGCAGGAAAAGACGGTATTGAAGTTGTTGGATGAACTTGGGGCTGGCCAACTGCCGATACTAACCGTTTATAATAAGAAAGATCTTCTGAAGGAGGATTTCATTCCGCACTCCTTCCCTTCACTGACAGTGAGCGTGCATGATCCAATTGATCGTAAACGTGTTCTTCATAAAATCGAAGAGGTTTTAAGAGAAGAGTGGGATGAGTATGATGTTTTCGTGCCGGCTTCTGAAGGGAAACGGCTGCAGCAATTCAAAGCCTACAGTATGATTACGAGTATAAATTTTTATGAGGAAAAAGAGGGCTATGCCCTTCATGGTTTCATCCATCCCGAACGCCCATTGAAACACCAAATTTTATAAATGTGAACAAAACGTTGGAACAACGAAATACTGCAAGATAGGAAGAGGACCCATCATGAACATTCAAGAATTGAAACAGCGTGTAGAAAAAGAGATTAAGAACCAACATCATAGGGTTGACGAGATTGTCGAGAACAATCAAGAAAAAGTTTTAAAGGCCTTCCATAAACTGAGGGTCAGCGATTCTCATTTTAACCCGACAACAGGTTATGGCTATGATGATTTCGGACGGGACACTCTGGAAGCATTGTATGCAGAAATATTCAAAGCGGAAGATGCCCTTGTCAGACCTCAGCTCATCTCAGGAACACATGCAATCACCACTGCCTTATTCGGAGTACTACGTCCGGGAGATGAACTGCTATACATATCCGGAGAGCCTTATGACACCCTAAGAGATGTCATAGGTTCCGAGGACGAGAAGGATACAGGTTCTCTACGGGATTTTGGTATCAGCTATCAAACCGTTCCTTTAGAAGAAGACGGGTCTTTTGCTCATGATAGAATCCGAAGAGCTATGCAAGAAAAGACGAAGGTCGTAGCCATCCAAAGATCAAAAGGGTATGAGGACCGCCCTTCATTTCTCATTGATGAGTTACAATCGATCATTCGATTTGTGCGTGAGATAAAAGACGATGTGATTATTTTTGTTGACAATTGTTATGGTGAATTCGTAGAAACGAAAGAGCCGCTTGAAGTAGGCGCTGATATGATCGCTGGTTCGTTAATTAAGAACCCGGGAGGCGGAATTGCCAGAGTCGGTGGTTACATTGCAGGACGTAGATCCCTAATTGAAAAATGCAGCTATCGTTTGACGGCTCCTGGGTTAGGGAAGGAAACGGGCCCGAGTTTGAACAGCCTGCAAGAGATGTATCAAGGGATTTTTCTTGCCCCTCATGTCGTGGGAGAAGCTTTGAAAGGAGCTATTTTCACTTCGAAATATTTAAGTGAATGGGGTTTCGACACCAACCCGGCTTATGATGTGAAGAGGACAGATTTAATTCAGTCCGTCAACTTTAAAACCGCTGAACAAATGATCAGCTTCTGTCAATCCATTCAGCAGGCATCTCCAGTCAATTCCCAATTCAAACCAGAGCCGAGCGTCATGCCGGGGTATGAGGACGAAGTGATTATGGCTGCAGGGACTTTCATTCAAGGAGCGAGTCTCGAATTGACCGCTGACGGTCCTATTCGCCCCCCATATACAGCCTTTGTCCAGGGTGGATTGACTTATGCGCATGTAAAGATCGCTGTCGTACAAGCAGTGCAGCAGTTGGTAGAAGAGGGTATGGTCAAAGCTTGAAGTAAAGGTAATGGTAACCCTTTCAAAAAACAACTCCAAATTGTGTGAACATTCCTCACATATGTTGACATATCCCTTTCGTGTCGTATAATTAAAGTATCATTCTTATGGGGAGGTGGCACGTCGATGAGTGATGAAATTCGTCGTTCTATGCCGTTATTCCCGATGGGGATTGTTCAATCATTGACAGACCTTACTGCACGGCAGATCCGGTACTATGAACAGCACGAGCTTGTTCAGCCGGCCCGTTCAGAAGGGAACCGCCGCATGTTCTCATTCAATGATGTCGATCGGCTTCTTGAAATTAAAGACTTGATCGATCAGGGTGTGAACATGGCCGGAATCAAGAAAGTTCTGAAGCTGAATGATCAGCCAGATAATGAGGTATATGATGAGGACCAAGTGAAGGAAGTACACAATGAACTTACTGAAAAAGAACTTCGTCGTATGCTGCAACGAGAACTATTCACAGCGGGAAGACAAGGTAAATTAGCAATAAGACAGGGAGAAATGTCAAGGTTCTTCCATTAATATTGTGTTGAGAGGAGAAATTCAATGGGTTTAACTAAAGAAGAAATTTACAAAAAAATCGATGAGGAAAACGTCAAGTTTATCCGCCTGCAGTTCACGGATATGCTTGGTACAATCAAAAATGTAGAAATTCCACTAAGCCAGTTGGATAAAGCTATTGATGGCATGATGATGTTTGACGGGTCCTCTATTGAAGGATTCGTTCGTATCGAGGAGTCAGATATGTATTTGGTGCCAGACCTGGATACTTTCGTCGTCTTCCCTTGGACTTCAGAAAAAGGGAAAGTTGCACGATTCATCTGTGACATCTATAACCCAGACCAAACTCCTTTTGAAGGGTGCCCACGCTACAATTTGAAGCGTAACATCAAAAAAATGGAGAAACTCGGATTTTCTGCTTTCAACATTGGTACAGAACCTGAATTTTTCCTATTCAAATTAGATGAAAAAGGCGAACCAACGATGGAATTGAATGATAAAGGCGGCTATTTCGACCTAGCACCGACCGACCTTGGTGAAAACTGCCGTCGTGATATTGTCCTTGAGCTTGAGGAAATGGGCTTTGAAATTGAAGCGTCTCACCACGAAGTAGCTCCTGGTCAGCACGAAATTGATTTCAAATATGCAAATGCCGTCAAGCATTGCGATGATATCCAAACATTCAAACTCGTCGTAAAAACTATTGCGCGTCAACATGGTTTGCATGCAACATTCATGCCTAAACCATTGTTTGGTGTAAACGGATCTGGTATGCACGCGAACATGTCTCTTTTCAATGAAAAGGGCAATGCGTTTTTTGATGAGAAAGGGAAGGAACAACTTTCTGAGGTGGCTTATCAGTTCACAGCAGGCATTATCAAGCATGCAACGAACTTCACAGCCGTGACGAACCCTACCGTCAACTCCTACAAGCGTCTTGTACCAGGGTACGAGGCACCGTGTTATGTAGCATGGTCCGGTCAAAACCGTAGTCCACTCGTACGTGTTCCGACATCCCGTGGATTGAGCACAAGAATCGAAGTGCGCAGTGTGGATCCATCAGCGAACCCATACATGGCGATGGCTGTACTTCTTGCTGCTGGACTGGATGGTGTGGAAAACAAACTGGAAGCACCTGCTCCTGTCGATCGAAACATTTACGTGATGGATAAGAAAGAGCGGGAAGCTCACGGGGTGAAAGACCTACCTGCTACATTGTATGATGCACTGGAAGAGCTGCATCAGGATCCAATTATGGTAGAAGCCCTTGGCGAACACCTATTTGAACACTTCATTGAAGCGAAAGAAATCGAATGGGATATGTTCCGCACTCAGGTTCATCCGTGGGAGCGCGAACAATATTTGCAGACGTATTAAAGTTTAAAACCCTTGAGGCCTTTAGCTTCAAGGGTTTTTCTACGTATTTCTATACTTTTGAGAGGTTACATATAACAAAAAACGAACGAATGTTCCTGCCATAGAGGTTTACCAATGGAAGCATACTTACAGCTTTCAAAACTGGAGAAGATCAAATGGGAGTGGATCTATATCAAACGCGAAGGCGCGCCTGATCACAAAGAGTGGTCAGAGTGGTCGGCATTCAGGATGAACATATTACTGCTATGAGCCAAAACAGGTGAGAATGATCATAATAAATAATATATCATCTGAACTTCCTTTAACCTCTATCCGTAAACGCTCTGGAGTGTGACATAAATAAAGAAAGAGGCGAGTTTAACTAAACTCGCCTCTTTCTTTTAGTGTACGGTCCTGTATAGACCTACGACTTTTCCTAGAATGGATACATCCTGTAATAGAATGGGTTCCATCGTTGCGTTCTCAGGCTGCAGGCGAACATGATTTCTTTCCTTGAAGAACCGCTTCACAGTGGCTTCCTCGTCTTCTGTCATCGCAACAACGATGTCGCCGTTCTGTGCGGTTTGTTGTTGTCTGACGATGACCATATCCCCGTCAAGAATTCCTGCCTCAATCATACTTTCCCCTTGTACGATTAGTACGAATGTGTTGTCATCCGACCCTGCAAGTGTATCGGGTAGAGGGACATATTCTTCAATGTTTTCAACAGCTGTAATCGGTGAACCCGCCGTGACTTTACCGATTACTGGAGCGTAAGAAGCTTCACTTCTCGGGATGCTGTGATCTTCTTCTAATTCAATTACTTCGATGGCACGAGGTTTGGTGGGGTCGCGTCTAATGTATCCTTTTTTCTCCAATCTGGATAAGTGACCGTGCACAGTCGAACTTGAAGCAAGACCAACGGATTGACCGATCTCCCTTACGGACGGTGGATATCCTTTTGCTAGAACCTGTTCTTTAATAAAATCTAGTATTTCCTGCTGCCGCTTTGAAAGTTTACTCATAGATTAGCACCTCGTACATAGGATTATAGTAACCACATTGTACCACTTATATTTCAAAAATACAAACACGCGTTCGAAAAAAACCATTGACAAGAACTTGTGTTCGTATATAATAGGAATTAACAAACGCGAACACAGGTTCTTAGGAACGTTCGTTCTAGGAAAGCGGAGGGGTTATCAATGTTTAACAAATTATCTAAGCTGGATTACACCTACATCATTCTTTTTATTGTTAGTTTTATCATTCTCTATTATTCTATGGTCACAGCTGTTTAATAGAGAAAGAGAGAGGAACATCCAAGTGAGAGTAATTTTGTATTGCAGGGTAAGTACGGAAAAAGAAGCTCAAGTAACTTCTTTAAAGCGGCAGAAAGCTGAGCTGACATCCATGGCGGAGCGTCACGGCTTCGAAGTTGTGGATTGCATTGAAGAACAAGCGAGTGGTTACGATATCGAACGTGAAGGGATTTTCCGCATGCTGGAATACTTTTCTTCAGGGCGTGCGGAAGCCTTATTAATCCAAGATGAAACACGATTAGGCCGAGGAAATACGAAGATCGCTTTGTTTCATCAAATGAACCGTTTGAAGGTCAAGGTGTACTCCCTTTCAAATCATGGAGAATTACAGTTATCGGAATCAGATTCGATGGTATTACAGATTGTTGGCATCGTAGAAGAATACCAAAGGAAAATACATAATATGAAAATACGGAGGGGGATGAGAAAAGCGGTAGAGGGCGGCTACGATCCCTCCGCCAACTTATCCAACCGTGATCAGGCACCCGGCCGTGAGAGGATCGACTTTCCTATTGAAGAAGTTGTTCGCTTAAGGAAAAGTGACCTGACATTCAAAGATATCGCAGCGACTTTGAGAGGTTTGGGATATGATGTATCAAAAGCTACGGTGCATCGCAGATACAAGGAGCACCTATCGCTTGAAAAAGAAGAAGAATCACGATAATATAAGGTATGTAGACAAGGATCTTAGGATTTCTTGTCTTTTTCATGTTTTACGATCCAGACTATGAGTAAAGGAGAAGGATCTATGTTATCAAAAGAAAAAATTAATCGTATAAATGAACTAGCTAATAAATCTAAGCAGGAAGAGCTTTCGAAGGAAGAAAAAGCAGAACAGCAGAAGCTGCGCCAGGAATATTTGAAAAATGCACGTGCATCCTTCAAAAATCAGTTGAAAGGTGTGACCGTCATTGATCCGAAAGGGAATGACGTAACTCCAGAGAAGCTTCGTCAAATGCAAAAGAACGAAAAAAAGAATTAATGCCAAATCGTCCGTATTCGATAATTTTCGAATGCGGATTTTTTCTTGTTTAATTCCCTGGATAAGGGGGAAATTAGGTTTGAGGCTGTGCGAAATTTTGCACAAAGCTTGTTTCAAAATGATTTTCATTATAGGATAATACATGGTACATATACCTGAAAAGAAAGGGGAATGTTGAACATGGCAAACAGCCTTGAACAAACATCAATCAATACGATTAGAACTTTAACAATCGATGCAGTAGAAAAAGCAAACTCCGGACACCCGGGAATGCCGATGGGTGCAGCGCCGATGGCATATACACTATGGACTCAGTTCATGGATCACAATCCGAAAAACTCGAACTGGTTTGACCGCGACCGTTTCGTCCTATCAGCCGGACACGGATCTATGCTTCTTTACAGCCTGCTCCACTTATCCGGTTATAACGTGACGATGGACGACCTTAAGTCCTTCCGGCAATGGGATTCCAAAACCCCTGGGCACCCAGAGTTTGGTCATACAGACGGTGTAGAAGCAACTACAGGTCCCCTAGGACAAGGTATTGCAATGGCGACCGGAATGGCGATGGCTGAAGCTCATCTTTCCGGAAAATATAATCGCGAAGGGTACAACGTTGTTGACCATTACACATATACGATTTGTGGTGATGGTGACTTGATGGAGGGAGTATCACAGGAATCAGCTTCTCTTGCCGGTCACCTAGGCCTTGGTAAATTGATCGTTCTTTATGATTCCAACGACATTTCTCTTGATGGTGATCTTGATCGTTCCTTCAGCGAAAGTGTTGAAAAGCGCTATGAAGCGTATGGATGGCAAGTGATCCGTGTCGAGGATGGAACGAATACAGAAGAAGTAGCGAAAGCACTAGAGAAAGCAAAAGCGAACACAGATCAACCAACAATGATCGAAGTGAAGACAGTCATTGGGTACGGTTCTCCTAACAAGTCTGGTAAATCTGCTTCTCACGGTGCTCCTCTAGGTGATGAGGAAGTAACAGCTGCGAAACAGTTCTACGAGTGGGAACACGAGCCGTTCCACGTACCTGAAGAGGTTTATCAGGACTTTAAAGAAAAAGTTCAGCAAAATGGTCAGGATAAAGAAGAATCTTGGAACAACTTAATGGTTCAGTACAAGGAGGCTTATCCGGAGCTTGCGGAAGAATTTGAGCGCGCAATCCGCGGAGAGCTTCCTGAAGGCTGGGATCAAAGTCTTCCAACATACCAGGTCGGAGAAGACAGCCCTGCAACACGTGCTGCTTCAGGAGATGCGATCAATGCACTTTCTAAAGCTATCCCTAATTTCTTTGGTGGTAGTGCCGATCTTGCAGGTTCAAACAAAACGGCCGTTAAAGATGAAGAAGACTTTTCACGTAACAACTACGCGGGTCGAAACATCTGGTTCGGTGTTCGTGAATTTGCCATGGCGGCTGCTATGAACGGAATGGGCCTTCACGGAGGGCTAAAAGTCTATGCGGGTACATTCTTTGTCTTCAGTGACTACCTGCGTCCAGCTGTCCGTCTTTCTGCCCTGCAGAACCTTCCAGTGAACTATGTCTTCACTCATGATTCTGTTGCCGTTGGAGAAGACGGTCCGACTCACGAACCTGTAGAACAACTGGCTTCTCTTCGCGCGATGCCTAATCTTTCTGTGCTTCGTCCAGCGGATGGGAACGAAACCAATGCAGCTTGGAGACTTGCTTTAGAGTCTGAATCAACTCCAACCGCACTTGTCCTTACACGCCAAGGGTTACCTACTCTGGAAGGTACAGAGGAACGTGCATATGAAGGGATGAAGAAAGGCGCTTACATCCTTAGCGATTCTGATAAAGAAGAGCCGGATGCGATCCTGCTTGCCTCAGGTTCTGAGGTTCAATTGATTGTTGAAGCTCAAGCGGAATTGAAGAAGAATGGTTACGATGTACGTGTCGTCAGTGTACCTTCTTTCGATCGTTTTGAAGCTCAGCCTAAAGAATATAAAGAACAGGTCCTGCCTTCTTCTGTCCGTAAACGTCTGGCAGTTGAAATGGGCGCATCATTCGGTTGGGACCGTTATGTAGGTTTGGATGGTTCCGTCATCGGAATCGACAAATTCGGTGCTTCTGCTCCAGGAAATACTGTAATTGAAAACTATGGTTTCACGGTAGAAAACGTAGTGAAGCATGCGGAAAACTTGATGAAATAAACTAGGAAGAAGCTGCCTGTTCCTAAGGCAGCTTCTTTTTATGCTGAGAGTTTCAATATCATTTTAAAAATGCGGTATGAAAGTAGGGACAACCATTTTCGGTTTCCCTACGCTATATGATATAATAGGCATAAGAATGATTGTTGTCTCTGGTACGGTCATCGTTCATAGCAGATGGCTCCTTTTTTTATTGGGGTACTGTTGCTTACACATCGACGCTTGATCTGTGTAGTAGCCTTTGAATTACGGTCATATTGAAACGACTATTGTATTCTCGAGGACGTTTTACTATACTGTTATGGGAGACAACACGAAGGAGGAAGACGAAGTCATGACATTGGGGATCGTTTGGGTCATCATCATTGCTTTATTGACTCTTGTCGGTGGTGCAGCTCTAGGCTTCTTCATCGCAAGAAAGTATATGATGAACTATTTGAAAAAGAACCCGCCAATTAACGAACAAATGTTACGTACACTGATGATGCAGATGGGCCAAAAGCCTTCGCAGAAGAAGATCAATCAGATGATGCGTTCAATGAACAATCAAATGAAATAATGACACAAAGCCTTCTTTCTGAATGAAAGAAGGCTTTCTCTATGAGAACTTCTTTAGATGTTCACAAGATAAACATCGTGTTAGGCCTGAAGCTCTGATACAATAGGAGGCGACTATGAACGAAGGTGTGATGATTGAATGGATGTAAATCTTTTCCTTGCTTTCGGAGCAGGGTTTTTATCGTTTATATCCCCATGTGTTTTTCCTTTGTACCCTGCATTCCTTTCCTATATTACTGGGATGAGTGTACATGAACTACGGGAAGACAATGGGATGCTGAAAAGAGCAAGTCTGATCCATACGGTTTTATTCTTATTAGGATTTACGACGATCTTTCTGATACTAGGATTTTCAGGGTCGTTTTTTGCCCAATTTTTTATACAGTATGAATCCGTTATTCGGCGTTTAGGTTCCATTCTGATAATTTTCTTCGGTTTTGTCATTATTGGAGTATTTAACTTTGATTTTTTAATGAAAGACAGGAAGATAACCTTTAAGAATAGACCCTCTGGTTACATAGGTACGTTTCTTATCGGACTTACATTTTCACTCGGTTGGACGCCTTGTACAGGTCCTATACTAGCTTCTGTCCTTTCATTAGCTGCTGATTCTCCTGAACTTTTCTTAGTCATGATGTTGTTCTATTCTCTTGGTTTTTCCGTTCCTTTCTTGGCCTTATCCTTTTTCATTGGCAAATTGAGTTGGATTAAAAGGCATAGTACGGGAATTGTTAAAGTAGGGGGATATATTATGATTCTTGTCGGAATTTCCCTTTATTTTGACTGGATGACGATGCTGACTTCCTACCTTGCCGGACTCTTCGATTTCCAGGGGTTCTAAGCCGTGGATTTTAGTGAGCATTTATATTAAGATGATAGAAGAGAAAAAAAATAAAGGAGCTTTTTGATGACCCAGACCAACGATATTATATTAAGAACGACAACCACACTTATAGCTTTTATCCTACTAGGGTTTTCCGTTTATTTATTTTTTGCTGGCCATAATGCTCCAGGTGGAGGGTTTATCGGTGGTTTAATGACTGCTGCAGCAATCATCCTCATGTATATGGCCTATGGAAGTAAGGCAATGGAAAAGATTCTGCCGATTAATTTCCGTTTTCTGATTCCTGTTGGATTGATGGTAGCGGCTGCAACCGGAATTGGTGGAATGCTTTTTGATGCGCCTTTCCTTACCCAGACGTTTGCTTACTTTCAGCTGCCAATCCTAGGTAAGACCGAACTTGCTACCGCGCTTTTGTTCGACCTCGGTGTTTATCTAGCTGTTGTAGGGGTGACAATGACGATCATTTTGACAATTGCCTACGACAGGGAAGAAGAGTGAGAGTCCTTCACGGCTATAGATCTGAGTGTAGATGATTTAAGGACATGTATCTAACTCTTAAGAACGTAAGGGAGAAAGGACATCATGTACTCAGCGGCGAGGCAGGAGATTTTAAAAAGACTTCACCGCTTTAGCCCCCTTTGGTGAAACTCGGGTCCTGGATGCCATAGAATCTTGTGTTGAACTGATATTAAGGACAGAGTAGAAAGAGTGAATCGTTATGTTTTGGTTAATTGCAAGTACCATTGTCGCTGCTGGTATGGCTACAGCGATGATTTTCGTCCGATTGAGGGCGGCAAAAAAACCGGCAAGTGTAAAAAAGATCATTCTCCCACCTTTCATGATGAGCACAGGAGCTCTTATGTTTGTGTTTCCGGTGTTCCGAGTAGAATGGACACAGGTGATTGAAGCCATTCTCATTGGAGTTATTTTTTCCATCTTTCTCATTCGCACTTCTAAATTTGAAGTGAGGGATGGAGATATCTATTTGAAACCATCAAGGGCTTTTGTATTTATCCTTTTTGGACTCCTGATTTTGAGAATTGTTTTCAAGCTCATTATCGGGCAGCATGTTTCCCTTGGGGAGACGAGTGGAATGTTCTTTTTGCTCGCTTTCGGGATGATCATGACATGGCGGATCGCCATGTTGAAACAGTACTTACATTTGGAAAAAAAGTTGGAACTAAAAAAGGACCTGGCTTAAGCCGGGTCCTTTTTACCGTTCAATGAGTGGGTCGTAAGGGCTCATGTCTATTTTTTTCTCTTCTAACTTCTTGACGAGGAACTTATGATCCCGCTTCGGGGTCGCCCGTATGTAGCCCTCAATCAATATTTCCTGTGTAATGGTCTTTTTCTTCTTTTGAAGGGCAATTTCTCCGATGCGTCCAGCAATCTTCTGTCTTGCAACATCCCGAAACAGTTCAGGAACGGGAGAGATCAACTCTTCCAGTAGGTCTTTTTGCTCCGAGGACCACATGTGTTTTGTCTTGTCCACGTAATATTCTTCCCAATCAATAATTGACTTCCCGTCCTCCTTTGGAAGACGCTTCAGGAATTTGCGGAACATAAAAAATCCGCCAATGCTCATCAGACCAACCATGATGATAATCCACCCGACGATAAATAGGGCAAATCCACCTGACATAATATCACCTGTTTCATTATCTTAGACTTATCTAATTTCATTATAAAAGGTTGGTCCTTTAAAAACAAGCATGCGTTTTTGTAGGTTTTTGTATAAAATTTATCGAATTCAGAAAAATTTGTGGTCATTCATTTTACTTATAAATCGTTTTCATTTACAATAAGGATTGCAGATTTGTGAACTTGTTTTAAACAAAGGGAACAAATGTAAGAAATTGGGGAATAGTGAAACCTTAAAAAGGGTCACTATTTGAATATTGATGAGGGGGTAAAAGGAATATGGCTAGCAATGCTTTTAATGCTCGCAAACAATTTGAACTCAATGGCCAAACGTACAACTATTACGATTTGAAAGCCTTAGAAGATGCGGGACATGGTAAGATTTCCCGTCTACCTTTCTCCATCCGTATCCTACTAGAATCTCTTTTACGTCAACATGACGGACGCGTCATCAGCGATGATCATGTCGAGAGTCTAGCAAACTGGGGAACTGAAAAATCAAAAGGGGAAGATGTACCGTTCAAACCTTCCCGCGTTATCCTGCAAGACTTCACCGGCGTACCTGCCGTCGTCGATCTGGCATCTCTTAGAAAAGCGATGGTGGATATGGGAGGAAGCCCTGACAAAATCAACCCGGAAGTTCCTGTTGATCTTGTTATTGACCACTCTGTACAAGTAGACAAGTATGGTACTCCTGATGCCTTGAATGTGAACATGGAGCTCGAATTCGAACGAAATGAAGAGCGTTATGAATTCCTTCACTGGGCTCAAAAAGCGTTCGATAACTATCGTGCAGTTCCACCTGCAACAGGTATCGTTCACCAGGTAAACCTTGAATACATCGCAAATGTCGTTCACGCGAAAGAAAACGAGAACGGCTCTTATGATACTTATCCTGATACACTTGTCGGAACCGACTCACATACAACGATGATCAATGGTCTTGGTGTCCTGGGTTGGGGTGTTGGTGGTATTGAAGCTGAAGCTGGAATGCTTGGTCAGCCGTCTTACTTCCCAGCTCCTGAAGTGATTGGAGTGAAGCTGAATGGTAGCTTCCCACAAGGAACAACAGCTACTGACTTAGCACTGAAAGTCACTCAAAAGCTGCGTGAACAAAACGTAGTTGGTAAATTCGTTGAATTCTTCGGCCCGGGGCTGCAGGAAATGCCTTTGGCTGATCGTGCGACGATTTCCAATATGGCTCCTGAATATGGTGCGACATGTGGTTTCTTCCCGGTTGACGGAGAGTCTCTTGAATACCTTCGCCTTACAGGTCGTAGCGAAGAGCAAATCAAGCTTGTAGAAGAATACTGCAAGAAGAACAGCCTGTGGTATGATCCGTCCTTCGAGGATCCGGAATTTACATCATTGGTTGAAATCGATCTCGGTGAATTAGAGCCGAACTTGTCCGGACCAAAACGTCCTCAAGACTTGATTCCTCTTTCTCAAATGAAAGAATCATTTGAAAAGGCAATTACAGGTCCAGCAGGCAACCACGGTTTTGGCCTAGATAAATCAGAGTTCGATAAGGAAGTTGAAGTGCAGTTCGATAATGGCGATAAGTCCATCATGAAGACTGGTGCTCTTGCTATTGCTGCCATCACTTCTTGTACAAACACATCCAACCCTCACGTTATGCTTGGAGCTGGCCTTGTCGCCAAGAAAGCAATTGAAAAAGGATTGCAGGTTCCTGACTATGTGAAGACATCATTAGCACCGGGATCCAAGGTTGTTACTCGATATCTTGAAGATTCAGGGCTGATGACCTATCTTAACGACCTAGGATTCAACCTCGTTGGATATGGATGTACGACATGTATCGGTAACTCCGGTCCGTTACTGCCTGAAATCGAAAAAGCGATTGCTGACAGTGATTTGACAGCTTCTTCTGTCTTGTCTGGTAACCGTAACTTCGAAGGACGTATCCACCCTCTAGTAAAAGCCAACTACCTGGCTTCTCCGCCACTAGTTGTCGCTTATGCACTTGCGGGAACTGTGGATATCGATCTGAAAAATGAGCCAATCGGAAAAGACAGTGAAGGAAACAACGTTTATTTCAATGATATTTGGCCTTCCCAGGAAGAGATCAAATCAGAAATTTCCCGTGTTGTTACTCCAGAAATTTTCCGTAAAGAGTATGAAAATGTATTCAACTCGAACGAAAAATGGAACGAAATCGAAACAACGGATGAGCCATTGTATGACTGGAATGACAAATCCACATACATTCAGAATCCTCCGTTCTTCGAAGGGCTTTCCAGTGAACCTGAAACGGTTAAACCATTGGAAGGGATGCGCGTCATCGGTAAATTCGGTGATTCCGTAACCACGGACCACATTTCTCCAGCAGGTGCGATTCCGAAAGATATGCCTGCAGGGGAGTACTTGCAGGACAATGGCGTAAGTCCTCGTAACTTCAACTCCTACGGCTCTCGTCGTGGTAACCATGAAGTTATGATGCGTGGTACGTTTGCAAATATTCGTATCCGTAACCAGTTGGCTCCAGGTACAGAAGGTGGTTTCACTACGTACTGGCCGACAGAAGAAGTGATGCCGATCTATACAGCGGCTATGAAGTACCAGCAAGACCAGACTCCATTGATGGTCATTGCCGGTAATGACTACGGTATGGGAAGCTCCCGTGACTGGGCTGCCAAGGGTACGGATCTTCTTGGAATTAAGACGGTCATCGCGGAAAGCTTCGAGCGTATCCACCGTTCAAATCTTGTCATGATGGGGGTTCTTCCATTACAGTTTAAGCCGGAAGATAGCATCGAGTCCCTTGGTTTGACAGGCCGTGAAACTTTCGATGTAAAAGTCGGAGAAGATGTTAAACCACGTGACCTTGTCAAAGTGACCGCTACAGATGAAGAAGGCAATAAGAAAGAATTTGAAGTCATCGCCCGCTTTGACAGTGAAGTGGAAGTCGACTACTACCGACATGGTGGTATTCTACAAATGGTTCTGCGTAACAAATTGAGCTAAATTTCTTTCTAAAGATCGCCCTTATAAGGGCGATCTTTTTATTCTTCTCAAGACGACACGGACAATGATCGAACATGCACAAAGCTAACTGGTAAATGGATCATTATTATATGCCTAATTACTCTCTATTCAAACTTAGTAGCAACTCCGAATTATAATCAAAATCAAAACATATCAATAACGATTCTTCTACATTTTCAGATAAAGCTTTACAAGCATAAATGGTTTTCTTTATTCTTATACATAAAACAGTAACGTTTGGATCATGGACGGAGGCTATCATCATGAAACAATGGTTAGCAACGGCTTTCCTGGTTATACTTTTAGGTCTCGTTATTTTTACAACCTTTTCTGAGGAAGATGAAAAGAAGCAGCAAAAATCTTCTGCTAATCAGGAAACAGGGATGGTTGCACCGAATGCCCCCGATGGATTACAAGTAGGGGAGCAGGCTCCGAATTTCAGCCTAGAAACGGTAAACGGAGAAACCGTTAAACTTTCTGATTATCGCGGTAAAAAAGTTTTCCTCAATTATTGGGCCACTTGGTGTCCCCCCTGCCGTGAAGAAATGCCTGAAATGCAGAAATTCCATGAAAAATATGGAGATGACGTAGTCGTTTTGGCTGTTAACGGTACGGGGACAGAGAAAAAAAGGGAAGATGTTGACCGTTTTGTTAAAGAGGGAGGTTACACATTTCCCATTTTGCTTGACAAGGAGCTTGAAATTAATCAGACCTATCAGATTCTATCCATCCCTACGACTTATTTCATAGGTACGGATGGTGTCATTCAAGAACCAAGAATCGTTGGCCCTATGACCTATGAAATGATGGAAAAGAAGAAAGATGCGCTGAAATAGGAATATTTTTATCAATTCATGGAAATCCTACCTATAAAAGGAGAGATATCCATGAGAAAACACAAAAGCATATCTTTTGAAGAACGTGTGAAAGAAAATATCCGTTCCATCAAAGCTGATCAAAAGCTATTGGACCAGATCGATGAACGGATTGAAAAGCGTCACAATGCGCGTATGAAGCAAATCCCATCGTAACCGGGGTTTGTTTTTGTATATAGTGTAATCCATTGAGGAAGGAGCATGCTCCTTCCTTTTTCTATTCATAATTCGTCCTCTTCCAGGGAAAAGTAAAGGATGACTCATCAAGGGTCCATTGATATGAACAGGAGGGAAACGAACATGTCCCATAAGCAACAGCATATGGCTAACCAGAAACCAAATCCTGACAATCGCGCAGATAACGTCGATCGTCTTCAAGAAAAAGTCACGGATACAATTGAAAACATTGAAGCTTCCCATGATGCTATGCAATTTGCATCTGAAGAAGAAAAGAGAAACATCGAAAAGAAAAATAAACGAAGAAACCAATCGTTAGAAGCTATGCGTGATGAAATCAAGGACGAAGCCCGTCATCAACAATATTAACGTGCTGAGCAACCGCTTCTCTTTAGAGAAGCGGTTTTTTCTCTATTCCGTGTAGGTTTAAGGCATCTTCATCTACATTAAATCTTGACTATGATAAAATGGATATCGGCGATAGAAAAGGAAGTGATGAAGATGTTAGACCAACTGAAAGAGTGGAATAGTTTAGAACAACAGCCTCCGATTTCTGAAATGGAGGCTTTACGATATATGGACCAAACGGATGGGGAGCATGAGAAAGAAGCTAAAGCTTTGCTTTATGTCACGCTAGCCTATCATCGGATTAAAAGACACCCGGGGGACGATCCTCTTGCAGAACAGTTCATTGATGAGGCGCGGGTTCTCAATCCTTCTCACCCCTTAGTAGCGGCATTGTATGAGTCTCAACAGTTGATGCAGGCCTATACACTTTTGAAAAAAACACCTCTTGATCAGTGGATCCTTCATGAAACGGATCATGATTCAGCAAAAGCCAAAAAAGCGAAAGCCATTTATTCTGATGTATGTAATTTGAAAGAGCAGTGGGACGAAGATCTAGCTAAAAAGACAATCATTGACGCCTCCAGCCGTTTGACATTGTATCAGGATGTCTATGAGGAACTGTCTGATTTGGAACAGATGCTGGAAGAAGCCATCAATTCCATTGAAAATAGACGTATTCGAGTTCCTGTAAAAGAAATCAACGATCGTACAAGACGTCTTTCGGACAATCAGGATGAGATTTACAAACGATTGCCAGGTTTTCTGACTGATCAATCGATTCAAAATCCTTTGGAAGCTTTCGATCAAATGGTAGGGTTGCATGATGTGAAAACATATATACGCCGGTATTATCACTTTTTAAGATACCAGCAGCAAAGAAAGAACTATGGTTTTTCCATGGTAGATGAACCTGGGTTACATATGATCATTACTGGAAATCCCGGTACGGGAAAAACAACGATTGCCCGGCTGCTTGCTAATATTTACCATGAGCTTGGAATACTGGATACAAAAGAAGTGGTGGAAGTGAATCGGTCCCACCTTGTCGGATCTTATGTAGGCCAAAGTGAAGAGAATACGATGAACTACGTCAAACAAGCAATCGGTGGTGTGTTGTTCATCGACGAAGCATACAGCCTGAAAAGGGAAGGTCAAACAGGAAATGATTATGGACAAGCAGTCATTGACACCCTTGTATCTGCCATGACGAGCAAAGAATATGGAGGGAAGTTCGCCGTCATTTTAGCTGGTTATCCAGAAGAAATGCGCCAGTTTTTATGGTCAAACCCAGGCCTAAGAAGTCGTTTTCCTGAACAAAACCATATCGAACTTCCTGATTATCATATGGATGAATTGTTGACAATTGCTGAGCAGACGGCAACCGACAATGATTTCTTTTTTACAAGAGCTGCATTGAACCAATTCACCTCGCTTATTGATCAAGAGCGTGTGGATGACTCATTCGGCAATGCGCGTACGGTTAAGAATCTAGTATTAAAGACTGTATTCCAAAAAGGAGCGAAGGAAGCAGAGCAGGATAAGCATCATTGGCTGGATCATATGAGGATATCTAAGGATGATCTTGCATGGGAGATAGAAACAGATGAAGACGAGCGGTCTCCGATGCAACGCCTGGATGAACTGATTGGTTTGTCTAATGTCAAAGAAGAAGTGAAAAAACTGTCTTCCTTCGTTCAAGCCCAGCAAAAAAGGAAAGAGAAAGGGTACCCTGTCGTCCCTATCCAATTACACTCCGTATTCTCAGGAAACCCTGGAACCGGAAAAACAACGGTTGCAGAAATCTATGCAGATGTCTTGAAAGAATGTGGGTTGTTAAAGAGAGGTCATACTGTGGTCGTCTCAAGGAGCGATCTTGTCGCTGGGTATGTAGGACAGACGGCCATCAAAACAAAACGGAAGATCCGGGAAGCTCTCGGCGGTGTCTTGTTTATTGATGAAGCCTATTCGTTATACAACGGTGGTAGAGATGATTTTGGTAAAGAAGCTATTGAAACACTCGTCGACGAAATGACCAAACACAATGAAAACCTTGTTGTTGTCCTAGCTGGTTATCAACGGGAAATGGAGCAGTTGGTGGAGAGCAACCCAGGATTGTCTTCAAGGTTTAAGAAATATTTCCACTTCCCGGATTATACAGAGGAAGAGCTGATTGCCATGACTCACTATCAAGCCAAACAATACGGGTATCATTTTAATGAATGGGCAGAATCCTTCCTTTTAGAAAAATATACGGAGCACAAAGTCCGGGGGAACGGACGATTCATCAATAATCTTGTGAACGAAGCGATCCAATTCCAGGCGATTCGCATTATGGAAAATGAAGCGGAAGACATGAATGAACTCGAACTCGTTGATTTGGAAAAAGCATGGCAGATGGTGCGAAGGGAGTCTTCTTAATGAAAGTGGTCGAAACACCAATTCAAGTAAGGTATCAGGAAACAGATATGATGGGTGTCGTTTACCATGCCAACTATCTAGTGTGGTTTGAGATTGGACGAACATCTTTCATTGAAAAGCTTGGTTTTATGTATTCTGAAATTGAAAAGCAGGGGGTTGTTTCTCCTGTCATTGATGCTCAGATGAGCTTTAAGAAACCTGTGAAATACGGCGACGATGTCCATGTACGGACATGGGTGGAAAGTTATGATGGTCTCCGTGTTTCCTACGGCTATGAAGTAGCGTTCAAAAATGGTGATGTAGCAGTTACAGGTGTAACGAAACATGTCATCGTGAAAAAAGAGAACTTCAAACCTGTATCGATCAGGCGTAGCTTTCCAGAATGGCATGAAGCTTATTTGGCTGCCATGGAGCCTGAATCCTAATGGCTTTTGGTGTGAAAAAGGCGGAACTGAAGGATTGGAAAGTGAAAGTAAAGCAAGGGGAGATTGCTATTTTGACTCATTTCTGGCTGGATGACCGTTTCCCTGGTTGCGATACAGTCACAAAAGTCGGTTGTTCTGATCTCAACAAACTGAAAGCGTGGGGTAAACAATACGGTTTAGAGCCGGGGTGGATCCATAACGATCCATCCTTCCCTCATTTTGATTTATTTGGGGACCGTCAACTGCATATATTGAAAGAAGAAGGGTGTTGGGAACAAATTCACCGGTTCCAATTACACAAAAAATAAGACGCCGTATCGGCGTCTTATTTTTTGTATTCAAATGATGGCTCATTCCATTTTTCGTCCAGCGTAACTTCCAATGAATGTTCATCAAAATACCACTCATCGTCCGCTTCAATAAAGAAATGAATCGGGCCGGTTGTCGTTTCTGCAATTGGTTCTTCAGGATCCTCTAATTTGATGGCAAGAGAAAATCCAGGTTGAAGTCCACCAACGCCGCCATAACGGACGTAAAATCTTAAGTCGACGTTCCCATCAATATCAAGTTCCTCTTCATACCATTTCGCTGCTTCTTCTGTTACTGTTAAGTTCATTAGATCATCTCCTGTAATGGGGTACGTGTTTGTCTCTTTCCTCTGTCGTCGTTTTATAAACCTATTTTTCAGGAGAAGACGGCTCAGAGCTATCGTTGGATTGCTTCATAGGTACAGGGTCAAATCCTCCCGGATGGAAAGGATGGCACTTAAGAATTCTTTTGACAGTCAAATAACTGCCTTTGAAAAAACCGAAACGGCGAAAAGCCTCCAACCCGTATTCTGAACAAGTGGGTTGAAACCTGCAAGATGGTGGAAAAAAAGGACTGATGCCCTTGCGGTAAAATTGAATCAAGGCAATCATGATTTGTTTCATCCGCTTCTTTTACTCAGCTTCCTTTTTCTTATCATAACTGAGGGTAGCCACCGCATCATGCAGGTGAATGGATTCTTCATTGCGGCACTTCACTGAGAATGCTTCTATAAAGGAATACTCATAAAGATCGGCAGCAACTAGTCTTACGATATCCTCAACAAATCGAGGGTTCTCATAGGCTTGTTCTGTTACCATCTTTTCATCTGGACGTTTTAATACCGGGTGGATGCGGGCGCTTGCATTGCTTTCTGCTGCTTCTAGAAGCGCTGCTTTCCAATCCATTTCCTGCTCGTCAAAGTCATCCGTCAATTTCACACTCATGGTTACATTTCCTCGTTGGTTGTGCGCACTATATTCACTGATTTCTTTGGAACAAGGGCAAAGCGTCGTGATTTTCCCAGTAAGAGTAACGGTCACATCATGCCCTGTTTCCTTGTCATACTCGACGCGGATGGTTGCATCCGCATGGTTCATTCCTGTAAGGCCAGAGTATGGACCTTTTCGTTCAAAGAACCATGGAAAAGTCACTTCAACTTCCGCATCTGATTGCTTGAGGCGGCCGGCCAGCTCTTCGGTGAATTGTTTTAGTGTGACAATGTCAACGGCAAATCCCTCATTGTGATATTTATCGAGCTGCTCCGTGAAGCGGCTCATATTCGTACCTTTGCTCCCTTGAGCAATGGAGGACCCGAATGAAAAGGTTCCGATGGTTGTCTGGATCTCTGTCGTCATCGTGCTGGGAATACGAATGGGGTGCTTCACACTGGAAATCCCCACCATATCAATTTCGAATAAAAAGTCTTTTTTTGAGTTTTGAAGGTCAGCCATTTGGTCCTTTTCCATAGGTTTTGTCCGTGGACCCGGCTCCACGGAGCCGAATAATTTATGGCGTTCTTTTTTGGATGGCAGTTGTTTGTTTTGGTTCAATTCAGTCTTATTCATAACAAAGACTCCTTTCAGGCCTTCTTTCTATGTCAAAGTATACAATATGTATTTCTGATTATACAATGGATTGCTTGATGAGTGTGCATTTATAGAATACACCATAAAAGAAAGCCTATCCTTCTATAGGATAGACTATCTCCGCAATCGTTACCCTTTTAAGCTTGAATAGTTTTTACATCCATGTGATTTTTGGCTCGGTTTTATTCATGATCCTCTTTATGTTGGCACGGTGGCGGTAGATGACGAAGATGGTAAACAGGGAAAGGATGATGGTCAAACCGTACTCCTTTACGACTATAGTCGCGACAATGCCAACGATCCCGCTTACCATAGAAGATAAGGAGACGTATTTACTTAAATATAGGACAATGAAAAAAGACAATAAGAGGATAGCAAAAATGAGTGGGTTGACACCCAGGATCACACCTCCGGATGTAGCGACAGCTTTTCCGCCTTTAAAGCCCGCAAATACAGGGTACATGTGACCTACAACCGCAAAAATACCTATAACTAGAGGAATGACTTCAGCCCCCATAAAATAAGGAAGAGCGGCGGCTAACGTCCCTTTCAAAATATCAGCGAGAGTAACAATCAAACCTGCTTTGATCCCCAATACTCGGAATGTGTTCGTACCTCCAAGGTTTCCACTTCCATGTTCACGAATATCCGTATCGTAACCGATTTTACCTACAATTAACCCTGAAGGGATGGATCCGAGGAGATAGGCAACGAGGATATAGAGTACATATTCCAATAAGTTCAACTCCTTCTGCACTTTCTACTATTTTATCATGGGCTTCATAGATAAAGAACTCTTATTTCATAAGGCAGCTTCTCTATTATATCAATTTAGTACCAGGTATCAAGTTGTTTTAATAGTATAGAAGGAACCTCCCGGCATAGTGTTGGAAAATAGTACGTGAATAAGAGGCAGGAGAATTGCAAAATGTTTCAGATTGTGGAAATGTGGTTATAGAAATAGGTCTTTTATTTTTTGTTTAGGGGGAAAACGATGATCACGTTCACAGATGTAACGAAGACGTACCCGGATGGAACGACAGCGTTGAAGAACATAAACTTAGAAGTGCAAGAAGGAGAAATGCTCGCGCTGATCGGTCCAAGCGGCTGTGGGAAAACAACTACGATGAAAATGATTAACCGTCTGATTCATCCGACAGAAGGGACTATTACCATACATAATAAAGATATTAGAGAATACAACATTCACGAACTACGCTGGAATATCGGCTATGTGTTACAGGAAATTGCTCTCTTTCCACATATGACGGTAGAAGAGAACATATCCGTTGTACCGGAAATGAAGAAATGGAAGAAAAAGGATTTATCAAAACGGATTGATGAATTGATGAATATGGTTGGACTGAATCCGGAAAAGCACCGCAAAAGAAAACCGAGTGAACTCTCCGGCGGCCAGCAGCAACGGGTCGGAGTCATAAGAGCATTAGCCGCAGATCCTGACATAATACTAATGGATGAACCATTCAGTGCCCTCGATCCAATCAGCAGGGAACAGTTGCAAAACGACATCCGTCAATTGCAGAAAGAAATCAAGAAAACGATTGTCTTCGTCACCCACGATATGGACGAAGCCCTCGCACTTGGCGATCGTGTCTGCCTAATGAAAGCAGGGGAAATCGTCCAGTTGGATACACCACAAAACCTCATATTGAATCCATCCAATGCGTTTGTTGAAGATTTTATCGGAGGAAGAAAAACTCCTTGGCAGACAGCCGTGGATGTCATCATGAATCATGCTGAAAAGCGTGTCGTATCAGAAAAAGACTATAAAGAAGGGCATATTGTTCTGGATGGGCCTTTTGCCCTTGAAAACCACAACGGGACGTATCAGGGGATGATTGAGGATGGAAATCAAGTGCAAGCGCCTCCGTTATCCAATGATATGATTTTGAGAGACGCGGTTCGAATCTTTGAAGAGGGTCACTCCTCGATCCTGCCAGTCGTAAAAGGTGACCAACTGATTGGTACGTTATCTTACAGGGATATTGTCCTCTACCTTAAAGAGCAGTCACGTAAAAAGGAAGAGGAGGTTGAAAATAAATGAGTGGGTTTTTAGATGTTTTTAACCAAAGGCAGGGCATTCTTTTAGAGAAAATATGGGAACACCTGCAAATATCCATTATTGCATTAGTGATTGCTACACTGATCTCCCTCCCTCTTGGATTGTGGCTGACAAGAAAGCAGAGAATTGCAGAACCAATTATCGGTATGACGGCCGTTCTGCAGACGATTCCAAGCCTTGCAGTACTGGCATTTCTCATCCCGTTTTTCGGTATTGGTCAAACACCAGCTATCATCGCTCTTGCTGCCTACGGGCTGCTTCCTATTCTTAGAAATACTTACACAGGAATCAAGGAAGTAGACCCAGCTTTAAAGGAAGCGGCCACAGGGATGGGCATGAAATCATTCAGACGTCTTTCTAAGATTGAATTACCGATCGCCATGCCTGTCATTATGGCTGGAATACGCACATCCATGGTACTGATCGTAGGTACGACAACCATTGCTGCCCTTATTGGTGCAGGAGGACTTGGTGACTTAATTCTACTCGGTTTGGATAGAGGGGGAGATGCCAACCTTATCTTGCTTGGAGCCATTCCAGCTGCATTACTAGCCATTATTTTGGATCTTATTCTACGTCTATTTGAACGAACGTCAGCCAAATCCGGCTTCCGTTCACTCGTCAGTTTATTAGTGATTGCAGCATTGATTGCTGTTGGTCCTTTAGCGTTCGGAGGAAAAGTGAAGAATGACTTAACACTGGGAGCTAAGCTTGGATCGGAGCCTGCTATTCTCATTAATATGTATAAGCTTTTAATAGAAGAAGAAACAGACTTGAGTGTAGGTCTTGAACCGAATTTAGGAAAAACGGATTTGGTTTTTAGTGCTTTGGAAGAAGGAAGTATTGATATTTATCCTGAATTCACGGGAACCGCTATCGTTTCTCTTTTAGGAGAGGAAGCGAACAGTAATGAACCACAAGAAGTATACGAGCAGGCAAAAGAAGGCATGGCAGCAACCTATGACATGGCCTTTTTACAACCGATGCAGTTCAACAATACCTACGCTGTAGCAACTACTCAGGAACTTGCAGAGCAGTACGATCTGGAAACGATCGGGGATCTGAAACCAGTTGAGGATCAAATTACAGCTGGGTTCACACTCGAATTCAATGATCGTCAGGACGGGTATCAAGGTATGAAAGAAATATACAATTTGAACCTTGGAGAAGTCCGTACAATGGACCCTGGTTTGAGGCAGGGAGCTATTGAGAGTGGAGAAGTCGACATTATTGATGCTTACGCTACAGATAGTTATATGGTTGACCTTAATTTGAAAGTATTAAAAGATCCGGAGAATCTATTTCCACCTTACCAGGGCGCCCCATTGATGAGGCAGGAAACCTTAGATCAATATCCAGAGCTTGAAGATGTCCTGAATCAATTGGGAGGAAAGATTACTGGTGATAAAATGAGGGAAATGAACTACCAGGTTGATTTTGAAGACCGCGACCCTGAAGAAGTGGCAAGAGAATATTTAGTCAGTGAAGGGTTAATCGATGAATAGGAGGTTTAAAGATGACTTTTGAAAATCCGTCCAATGCAGAGATTCGAGACCTGCTGGCCCAATCGAAGACGATTGCTGTCGTAGGACTTTCCGATAAACCTCACCGCACGTCTTATCAAGTGAGTGAGGCGATGCAGAATGCAGGGTATAAGATCATCCCGGTGAACCCCCAAATTACGGAGTCCCTTGGGGAAAAAGCCGTGGCGAGCCTTCGGGATATCCAGGAACCTGTAGATATTATCAATGTCTTTCGAAGATCCGAACATCTGCCGCAAATTGCAGAGGAATCGAAAAATATTGAAGCTAAAGCCTTTTGGGCTCAACAAGGGGTGTATTCTGAAGAAGCGGATCACATCCTGAAAGACGATGCAAAGCTTGTCATCATGGACTCTTGCATTAAAGTCGCCCATGCGATTTACAGGTAGAAAAATAAGATTGAAAATGAAAAAATCCCTGTTCACTCAGGGGTTTTTTCATGTTTTTTGGAAGATTTATGTTTGCGAAACCTTATAAAATCGCTACAATATAACAAGCGACGTTTTCTTGTTAGAGACATCGAACAGCTCTAAAAACAGAAAAGGTCCCTTTCTTAGAAAGACTTTTTTTATTTGGAGAGCTAATGTTTAACAGTGCGGTTGTCTAAGAAACAATAAGAAGTGTAAGCGAAATCAGACGGGATGCTTCTACGATCCCATCACTTGTGCGGGGTTTTTCGGCCTTCTCTAGATCATAAGCCAATCAATGGAGTGGAAGAGAGAGACTCCACACCGTTGATTGACTTATGTCGTGAGTGTTGAAGTACCTGGAGTTGCACTCATCGTTTACATAATCGAACGTTTGTTCTATTATTGATGTAGCAGTGTGTTAGAGAAAGGAGCCGATGGTAAATTGTCGAGTCAAAATCAAACGTATTCAGATGATTCTATTCAAGTGCTGGAGGGATTGGAGGCCGTTCGGAAACGACCGGGGATGTATATTGGATCCACGGATCATAGAGGTCTGCACCATCTCGTTCACGAAATTGTAGATAACGCGATCGATGAGGCGTTATCTGGATTCGGCGAAAAAATGACTGTCACGCTCCATAAAGATGGTAGTGTATCGGTTCAGGATGAAGCGCGGGGAATGCCTACAGGGATGCATAAAACAGGAAAACCCACACCTGAGGTCATTTTAACCGTCCTTCACGCAGGAGGAAAGTTCGGACAAGGAGGCTATAAATCCTCAGGGGGACTGCATGGTGTCGGAGCATCTGTTGTGAATGCTCTCTCCGAATGGCTGGAAGTACACATCTGCAGAGATGGCGAGAAATTTTATCAAAGATTCGAGAATGGAGGCGTTCCTGTTACTTCCCTGGAAAATAAAGGAACGACACGTAAAACAGGGACCACGATTCGTTTCAAACCGGACGCTTCTATTTTTTCAATAACCAAGTTTAATTTTGAAACCTTATCGGAACGTTTACGAGAAGCAGCCTTCCTGTTGAAAGGATTCCGTATTGTCCTTGTGGATGAACGAAAAGAAACGGTCAAAGAAGAATATCAATATGATGACGGGCTGGTCTCATTCGTCGAATATTTAAATGAAGAAAAAGATACACTGCATTCCGTCGTCTCTTTCGAGGGAAGTCATAGTGGAATTGAGGCAGATTTTGCTTTTCAATTCAATGACGGGTTTGCAGAGAACATCTTATCCTTTGTCAATAATGTACGTACAAAAGATGGAGGAACCCACGAATCCGGAGCTAAAACAGCCATCACTAGGGTCTTCAATGACTATGCAAGACGAGCCCAACTTCTAAAGGATAAGGACAAGAATTTAGAAGGAAACGATATCAGAGAAGGATTCACCGCCGTTATATCGGTAAGGATTCCAGAAGAACTCCTTCAATTTGAAGGACAAACCAAGAGTAAACTGGGCACATCTGAAGCTCGTTCTGCCGTTGACGGCATTGTCGCTGAGCAGTTGTCTTATTTCCTTGAAGAAAATCCGGATGTCGCTTCAATGCTCATTAAAAAAGCAATCAAAGCAAAAGAAGCAAGAGAAGCTGCAAGGAAAGCGAGAGAAGATGCTCGTTCAGGAAAGAAAAAGAAACGGAAGGATACGCTTTTAAGCGGGAAGCTCACACCAGCTCAATCCAAAAATGCCAAGAAAAACGAGTTGTACCTCGTGGAGGGAGACTCAGCCGGCGGATCAGCTAAACAGGGGCGTGACCGGAAATTCCAGGCCGTCCTTCCTTTGCGGGGAAAAGTAATCAATACAGAGAAAGCGAAAATCGCGGATATTTTCAAAAATGAAGAAATCTCCACAATTATTCATACCATTGGCGCTGGAGTCGGTGGGGACTTTACGCTTGAAGACTGTAACTATGATAAAATCGTCATCATGACCGATGCCGATACTGATGGCGCGCACATTCAGGTGCTTTTATTGACCTTCTTTTACAGATACATGCGACCGCTTGTAGAAGCAGGGAAGGTCTTCATAGCTCTTCCACCCCTTTATAAAGTTTCAAAAGGAAAAGGGAAGAAAGAAAAAATTGAATATGCGTGGGACGAAGAAGGCATGCAGAAGATCTTGAAGGAATTTAAGAACGGTTATTCGATCCAACGATACAAAGGTTTAGGTGAAATGAATGCCGATCAGCTTTGGGAAACGACGATGAACCCCGAATCACGCACATTAATCCGTGTAACAATTGACGATATCGCCCGTGCTGAACGCAGGGTGACGACGTTGATGGGAGATAAAGTTGAACCTCGCCGGAAATGGATTGAATCCCATGTCGCTTTTGGACTAGAAGATGAAGCGAGCATACTAGAAAACGATAAAATACAGACGTAAAAGGGGGACCTTCTGTTGGCAGAGGCAGAGAAGTTTTTAGATTTACCATTAGAAGAAGTTCTCGGAGACCGCTTCGGGAGATATAGTAAATACATTATCCAGGAACGCGCCCTCCCTGATGCCAGGGACGGCCTGAAGCCTGTACAGAGGCGTATCCTTTATGCGATGCACCAGGAAAAAAACACCCACGACAAAGCTTACCGGAAATCCGCGAAAACGGTGGGTACCGTTATCGGTAACTATCACCCTCATGGCGATACATCCGTTTACGATGCGATGGTCCGGTTAAGCCAAACGTGGAAAGTAAGAAAATCTTTGGTAGAAATGCACGGAAATAACGGAAGTGTCGATGGTGATCCGCCTGCGGCGATGCGTTATACAGAAGCAAGACTTTCCGCTATTTCATCTGAACTGCTCAGGGATATTGAAAAACAGACGGTGGAGTTTATTCCGAACTTTGACGATACAATCGATGAACCGACCGTTCTCCCTGCGAAGTTTCCGAACCTTCTTGTTAACGGATCAACTGGGATATCCGCAGGTTATGCGACAGAAATCCCTTCCCACAACCTCGGAGAAGTGATCGATGCGGTCATTATGAAGATCGATAAACCTCAAGCGACTGTACCGGAGCTGATGACCAAATTGAAAGGTCCGGATTTCCCAACCGGCGGAATCATCCAGGGGATTGACGGTATTCAAAAAGCCTATGAAACAGGAAGAGGGAAAATCGTTCTGCGTGGACGTGCAGAAATCCAAGAGCAGCGCGGAGGACGTGAACAAATCGTCATTGACGAAATTCCTTTTGAAGTGAACAAGGCAAGCATGGTCAAACGAATGGATGAACTGAGAATCGATAAAAAAGTCGAAGGAATCGCTGAAGTTCGTGATGAAACGGATCGTACAGGCCTGAGGGTCGTCATTGATCTGAAAAAGGATGCGAACAGTGAAGGTGTTCTCAATTATCTTTACAAACATACAGACCTTCAGATCTCTTACAACTTCAATATGGTCGCCATCCATGAACGGACACCAAGCCTTATGAGTCTTCCAATGATGCTTGATGCCTATATCAAGCACCAGAAAGAAGTGGTCACAAGACAATCGATCTATGACTTGAATAAAGCGAAGTCTCGTGCTCATATTGTGGAGGGCCTGATCAAAGCGATTTCCATCTTGGATGATGTTATCGCAACAATTCGCAGCTCCAAAGACAAAGCGGATGCAAAGAAACAGCTCATTGCAAGCTATGATTTCACTGAAGAACAATCAGAAGCGATCGTCACCTTGCAGCTGTATCGCTTGACAAATACAGATATTACAGCTTTGCAAAAAGAAGCGGATGAACTTCAACAGCAAATCGAGTACTTAGAGAGCCTTTTATCCAGTGAACATGAGATGATGAAGGTCATTAAAGCCGATCTTCGTTCTATGAAAAAACAATACAACGATGACCGTATGACAAAGATTGAGGAAAAAGTGGAAGAGTTGAAAGTAGACCTCGAAGTGACAGTCGCGAGTGAAGATGTGCTCGTTTCCGTGACGAAAGATGGGTATATCAAGCGGACTAGTCTCCGTTCCTATGCGGCATCGAACGGGGAAGATTTTGCTTTGAAAGACGGCGACCACCTGTTAGGTCTATTTGAAATCAATACGACGGACACCATTTTACTCTTTACGAACCTCGGTAAATATTTATTCTTACCTGTTCATAAACTGCCGGATATCCGGTGGAAGGATCTTGGGCAGTACATTTCAAACATCGTCCAGGTCGACAAAGAAGAATATATCGTCGAAGCGATCCCTGTTCGGGACTTTACATCAGAGGAATACCTCATTTTCTTCACGAAGAACGGAATGGTGAAGAAAAGCGATTTGCAGCTCTATCAAGCGCAGCGGCATTCCAAGGCCCTTGTTGCTATCAATCTGAAAAATGATGATGAAGTCGTGGATGTCCACAAAACGGATGGCAAGGCGGATTTGTTTATTGCTACGAAGAAAGCTTACGGCCTTTGGTACCATGAAGAAGAAGTGAACACCGTCGGCCAGCGGGCAGCAGGTGTCAAAGCGATCAACCTGAAAGAAGAGGATGAAGTAGTTTCTGGACAGTTGTTCAGAGCGTCCGAGGACCCTTCCATCCTTCTGACCACTCACCGTGCGGCGGTGAAACGCATGCGGTTGAAAGAGTTTGAGCGAACCACGCGGGCAAAACGCGGGGTGCTCATGTTAAGAGAGTTGAAGAAGAATCCGCATCAATTAGTGGATGTGCATCTTGTGAACAGAGATGACCAAGTGATGATCATGACAGAAAAACAAGAAACCATTGTCGTCGACACGATGGACTTTAAAGCAAATGATCGATACAGCAACGGTTCTTATGTCCTGGATACCGAAGAAAAAGGACAAGCGGAAGAAGCATGGATTAAACCGGTCTACCGTGTTCCGTTTGAAAAAGAATCCGATAGCCAATGATAAGTAAAGCCCTCTGCGTTCAGAGGGCTTTTTTGTATGGAAGTAAAAAGTGCATCCCTCCCTCTATCTTAATCGGATTGGTTTATCTCTCACCTGGTAATCGATAGGTTTAGCAGGATGTATGGATACGGATTTGAAGTCATTCTTTAGACCGTTGTATTTTCAGAAAAATGTGATAAAATGAGTGTATATTCAGCAGATGGGAGTTGATGTATGAGCGATTTGCGAGAAAAAATCATCCAGACATCTTTAGAGTTGTTCGACCGCCATGGTTTTCACGGCGTTTCAGTAAAGCAGATTGTACAGCAAACCAACACATCAAAAGGCGGCTTCTATCATCACTTTCAGTCAAAGGATGAACTTCTATTCGTCATTCACGACACGTTTATTACATATGTATTGAAGGAAGCACAGGCCGCTAACGTAACTCATTCTTCTCCTATACCGAAAGTACAGGCGATCATACAATCGTTTGTCCAAGTGTTCGACTTGTACAAACCACATATCTCGGTGTTTTATCAGGAAAGCCTGTATTTGAAACCGGCGTATGAGGAAGAGATCAAAGGTAAGCGCGATGAATTCAAACGCATGGTGTTCGATGTCATTGCGGAAGGACAGGAGTCTGGTCACTTTCGTAGAGAACTTCCGCTTGAGATCACCGGCATGGCGATCTTGGGTATGGTCAACTGGATTTATAAATGGTATCGGAGGGATGGGACTTACACCATCGATCAAATCGCAGAGGTTTTTACTGATCTGGTGCTGCACTTTTTGCTTCCAGGTAAAGAAGACAGTGAATACTTCCGTCATATGTTAAAAGTTCCTTTTTTTTATGAAAGCTAGTAAACGCTTTCATTATATTTTTCATTACAACAGACCAACCAGTCGGTCTTTATTTCCCTAAGGAGGAATCATATGAACTTCGATTTAACGAAAGAGCAGGAAATGACAAGAAAGATGGTCCGTGATTTTTCAGAGGATGTAATCGCCCCGCGAGCAGTAGACATCGATATTAACAGTGAATTCCCGAAGGATATCTTCGATGAAATGGGTAAACTGGGACTCTTAGGTATCCCGTTTCCTGAAGAGTATGGCGGTTCAGGAGGAGATACCGTCAGTTATGCTCTTGCTGTAGAAGAGATCGGTCGTGTTTGTGGTTCGACAGGGCTTAGTTACGCAGCCGCTGTTTCTCTAGGAGCGAGTCCCATCTATTATTTCGGGACAGAAGAACAAAAACAGGAATTTCTAACCCCGCTTGCTAAAGGTGAAGGTTTGGCTTCTTTTGGATTGACAGAACCGAATGCAGGTTCAGATGCAGGAGGAACGAAGACGCGTGCCGAATTGAAAGGTGACCACTATGTGATCAATGGTGAAAAGTGCTGGATTACAAATGCTGAATATGCGAGGTCCATCACAGTCACGGCTGTTTCAGGAAAACGCGAAGACGGGAAGAATATCATTTCTGCTTTCATCGTTCCGAAAGATACACCAGGCATGAAGATTACTAGTCCTTATGACAAAATGGGCGTTCGTGGATCGAACACTTCTGAAATTATTTTAGAAGATGTAAAAGTACCGAAAGAAAATATTCTCGGTGACCCAGAAAAAGGGTTCAAACAATTTCTTTATACACTGGATGGTGGAAGGATTTCCATCGCTGCCCTGGCAGTAGGAATCGCGCAAGCCTCATTGGATCGTGCCCTCGCGTATGCGAAAGAACGGAAGCAATTCGGTCAGCCGATAACAAAATTCCAGGCCATTCAGTTTAAGTTGGCCGACATGGCAATGGAAGTGGAACTTGCTCGTAACATGGTTCTAAAAGCGGCCTGGCTGAAAGATCAAGGAAGAAATTTCACGAAAGAATCGGCATATGCGAAACTCTTTGCTTCAGAAACGGCTTTTCGATCTGCGAATCAGGCCATTCAAATTCATGGTGGATATGGTTATATGAGAGAGTACGAAGTTGAACGTTTTCTCCGTGATGCGAAACTCCTGGAGATTGGTGAAGGAACATCTGAAATCCAGCGCTTGGTTATTGCCCGTCAGTTAGGTTGTTAAAAATTTTAAAGGAGGAAATGGTATGTCCCTACTAGAACAGACGGTTGGTGAATTGTTAGAACAGCAGGCAGTGGCCTATCCCGACCATGAGGCGTTCGTTTACCCTGAGCAAGGTCTTAGAAAAACCTATGCTGAATTCAACGAGATGACGGATGAAGTAGCGAAGGGATTCATGGCTCTTGGAATTGAAAAAGGAGAGCATGTCGCTATTTGGTCTGATAACAAGCCGGAATGGCTACAGTCCCAATTCGCTTCTGGTAAAATGGGCGGCGTTCTTGTCACCGTCAATACGAACTATCGTGCTCAGGAGCTTGAATACCTATTAAAACAATCGGATGCGTCCACATTGATTCTTGCTGAAGATTTCAAAGGCACTTCCTACCTTGATATCCTGAAAGAAATCTGTCCTGAGCTTGAAACTTCTGAAAAAGGGGATCTTCAAAGTGATCGTCTCCCATTTCTAAAGAACATCGTTGTCTTAAGTGACAAGTCCTATCGCGGCTGTTATTCATGGCAGGATATCCTTGATATGGCGATGACCGTAACTGACGATGAACTGAAAGAGCGTAAAGAAACCCTCCATCATCGTGATGTGATCAACATGCAGTACACATCAGGAACGACAGGTTTTCCAAAAGGAGTCATGTTAAGTCATTATAATATCGTGAACAATGGAAACCAGGTAGCGGATTGTATGCGCCTGACAGAAGAAGACCGTCTCTGTATACCAGTGCCATTTTTCCATTGTTTCGGATGTGTATTAGGTACGATGGCTGCCGTTTCCAAAGGGACCACGATGGTCATTCTGGAACAGTTTGATCCGAAAAAAGTGCTGCAGGCTGTGAAAGAAGAAAAATGCACAGCATTGCATGGAGTGCCTACCATGTTCATTGCAGAATTGAACCATCCTGAATATGAAGACTTGAAGCCGACGACCTTACGAACAGGAATCATGGCGGGATCCACATGTCCAATGGAAGTCATGAAGAGTGTGATTGAAGATATGGGAGCGGAAGAAATCACGATTGCCTATGGACAGACGGAGTCTTCCCCTGTCATTACGCAGACGAAAGCTGATGATCCGATCGATTTAAGAGTAAGCAGTGTCGGCCAGGCTCATCCGAATGTCGAAGTGAAAATTATTGAGCCTGCTACAGGTGAGGAAGTCGACACAGGTGTTCCTGGTGAACTCTGTACGAGAGGCTACCTTGTTATGGAAGGGTATTACAAAAACGAGGAAGCGACGATGACTGCGATCGATCCGGATGGCTGGCTTCATACGGGAGATATTGCGGTCATGGATGAAAATGGATACATCGAAATCACCGGTAGAATGAAAGACATGATTATTCGCGGTGGCGAAAATGTCTATCCGAGAGAAATTGAAGAATTTTTGTATCAGCATCCGGACATTCTTGATGTGCAAGTGGTCGGAGTCCCTGATGAGAAGTATGGGGAGGAGATCATGGCATGGATTATTCCGAAAGAAGGCAAGGAATTAAATGAAAGCGATATCAGAGAGTTCAGCGAAGGTAAAATTTCGAAACATAAAATTCCTCGTTATATAAGCTTCACGGATCAATATCCAATGACAGCGAGCGGAAAAATCCAGAAGTTCAGACTTCGGGAACACGCACTTGAAATGATGAACCTAAAATCCTAATAGAGAGGTGATCACTGTTGTTTCAAAAAATCCTAATTGCTAACCGGGGAGAAATTGCTTCCCGAATTATTCGGACGTGTCAAAGGCTGAACATCCAGACAGTCGCTGTCTATTCAGAAGCGGATCAACATGCGCCTTATGTACAAATGGCGGATGAGAGTCATCTCATTGGTAAGCCTCGAGTCAATGAATCGTACTTGAATATCGATAAAATTTTACAAGTAGCCAAAGACTCTGGAGCGGAAGCGATTCACCCGGGTTATGGCCTTTTGAGCGAAAATGCGGCGTTTGCAAGGAGAACCGAAGAAGCAGGCTTAACATTTATCGGGCCGAATGCGGATGTCATCGCGAAAATGGGAGATAAGATTGCCGCAAGAGCGGAAATGAAAGCGGCCGGTGTTCCAATCATCCCTGGAACGGAAGATGCTGTGGCTAATACAGAGGATGCAAAGAAAATTGCGGGTGAATTCGGTTATCCGGTCATGCTGAAAGCAGCAGCGGGCGGTGGTGGCATCGGGATGCAGGCGGTCTATAACGATGAAGAACTTGAAAAAGCGTTTGAAGGCAACTCCAAACGTGCCCAGGCCTTTTTTGGGGACGGGAAAATGTTCATCGAGAAATTGATCGAGCATCCGCGTCATATCGAAATTCAAGTGTTAGCGGATCGTCACGGAAATGCAGTTCATTTATTTGAACGTGAGTGCTCGATACAACGCAGGCACCAAAAAGTCGTTGAAGAGGCTCCATCACCAGTTCTATCCGAAGAAACTCGAGAAAAAATGGGTGAAAGCGCCCTTAAAGCGGTATCTTCGCTTGGCTATTCCAATGCCGGTACGATTGAGTTTTTAGTTGATGATGAAGAGAATTTTTATTTCCTTGAAATGAATACCCGCTTACAAGTCGAGCACCCGGTCACGGAGCAGATCACAGGAATCGACCTAGTCGAACAACAGCTGAGGGTAGCGGATGGTGAAAAATTATCCCTTAGGCAGAAGGATTTGACCATCAATGGACACGCGATTGAAGTGAGAATTTATGCAGAGGATCCAAATACTTTCTATCCTTCTCCAGGAAAATTATCGAAAATGGTCCTGCCTGAAGGACCTGGTGTCCGGCATGAGTTAGCGGTAGAAGGGGATTCCCAAGTGACGCCATTCTATGATCCTATGATAGCTAAACTCGTCGTTCATGGAGAGAATCGCGAGGACGCTATAGAACGACTAACAAAAGCCCTTCATGAGTACGAAATTGAAGGTATCAAATGTAACCTGACGATGCTGAAGCGCGTCGTCACCCATGAGAAGTTCAAAGAAGGCGAAACAAAAACCACATTCGTAGAAAACTATTATCTACCAACATTGACGAATCATTAAGGAGGAACAATCATGACAGAAATCAAAGCATCCATGGCAGGAAGTGTATGGAAAATTGTAGCAAACCAAGGGGACCAAGTGAACGATGGGGAGGATATCGCCATCCTGGAATCTATGAAAATGGAGATTCCAATCCCTGCAGAAACATCTGGAACGGTCAAAGAGTTGAAAGTGAGTGAAGGGGATTTCGTCAACGAAGGGGACGTTATCGCAGTCATCGAATAAACAGGAGGTTCTTATGTTGGAATGGCCTGAAAAAGTCACCATTAAAGAAGTCGGTCCGCGTGATGGCCTGCAGAATGAACCTGTAGAAGTGCCGCTTCAAGATAAGGTTACCTGGATCGACCTTTTGTCTGAAGCGGGATACTCCTACATTGAATTTAGTTCATTCGTCCATCCGAAGTGGATCCCACAATTAAAAGACGCAAAAGAAGTGGCAGCGATGATCTCTCGAAAAAAAGGGATCACCTACGCCGCCCTCGTCCCTAACCGGCGAGGACTAGAAGCAGCGATCAGTACGGACGTGGATGAAGTTTCTGTATTCATGTCCGCTTCCGATACGCATAACAAAAAAAATATCAACAAGTCTATTGAAGAAACGTATCCGGTTCTGAAAGAAGTTGTCCAAGAAGCAAAATTAGAAGGTAAGAGTGTTAGAGGTTATGTGTCTACGGTATTTGGATGTCCTTATGAAGGAGACATTGGTACAGATCAGGTCGCAAGGGTAAGTGAGCGTCTACTGGACATGGGCATTGATGAACTCTCTTTAGGAGATACGATTGGTGTGGCAAATCCTAGACAGGTTGATCAAGCACTTTCCCAATGGAAACAATGGCTGCCTTTCGATAAGCTGGCCATGCATTTTCACAATACCAGAGGGATGGCCTTATCGAACGTCCTTGTCTCCATGCAGCATAACATCACCACTTTTGATGCGGCCTTGGGAGGGCTCGGCGGCTGTCCTTATGCCAAAGGAGCCTCCGGTAACTTAGCAACAGACGATCTTGTGCACATGCTCCATCAAATGGGTATCGAAACAGGGATCGATGAAGAAAAACTGAAGGAAGCGGCCGTTTATATCCAACGCGTCCTGAATAAGGCACTGCCAAGTCATCAAATGCAAGTGGTAAACAAAGAAAGGGTGTAACGAATGGAGGAGCTAGTCACGTTAAATGAGCTTTCACCCCATGTGTATGTACTGAAATTGAACCGTCCTGATGCAGCAAACGCATTATCTAACGATTTGCTTTCTCAACTGCAGGAAAAAGCTCACGAAATCAACCGGCGTCAGGAAATCAGAGTGGTTCTGGTGACTGGGGAAGGAACGAAAGCTTTTTGCGCAGGGGCTGATTTAAAAGAACGACGGGGTATGAGTGATGAAGAAGTCATCCAGACCGTTAGAAAAATCGGAGATACGGTCCGGATGATTGAAGATATTCATGTACCTACGATCGCTGTCATCAACGGGGTCGCGTTTGGAGGCGGACTGGAACTCGCGCTTGCCTGCGATTTACGTATGATGAGTACCTCGACGAAAGTGGGCCTGACGGAAACATCACTTGCCATCATCCCAGGCGCAGGTGGGACCCAGCGTTTATCCAGACTGATTGGAATCGGTCAGGCTAAAGCGATGATTTATTCCGCTAAGCCTGTGGAAGCAAAGAGAGCGTACACCCTTGGTCTTGTCGAATATATTCACGAACCGCAGTTCCTTATGGAAGAAGCGAAGGACCTGGCTGCCTGCATCGCACGAAACGGTCCTATTGCCATGAAGCAGGCCAAAAAAGCAATCAATCAGGGGTATGATACCGATTTGTCTTCAGGTCTTGAGATTGAACGTGCCTGTTATGAAAAGACGATTCCAACGGATGATCGTGTAGAAGGGCTTCAAGCATTTAAGGAAAAAAGGAAACCGGAATACAAAGGAGAATAAAAGGTGGAAAAAACGATGCCTACAAATGAAACGTTAGAAGAACGAGCGAAAAAAATTGCTTCTGGTGGTGCTGAAAAGTATCACAGCAAGAATGCTGAAAAAGGAAAAATGTTCGTGCGTGAACGTCTACAGCTTCTGTTTGATGACAACATCGATATTGAAGATGCTTTTTTTGCTAATTGCCAGGATGATTCCCTCCCTGCTGATGGTGTCGTCACAGGCATCGGGAAGGTCAACGGAGAAAAAGTATGTGTAATGGCCAACGATTCCACCGTAAAAGCGGGTTCATGGGGAGCGCGGACCGTTGAAAAAATCATACGGATTCAGGAAACCGCATTAAAACTGAATGTACCGATGCTTTACCTTGTCGACTCTGCAGGGGCAAGGATTACCGATCAGGTGGAGATGTTCCCTAATCGTCGCGGAGCAGGACGTATTTTCCATAATCAAATCAAACTATCCGGCCGTGTGCCACAAGTCTGTTTATTATTCGGACCATCCGCAGCGGGCGGGGCCTACATACCTGCCTTTTGCGATATCGTCGTCATGGTCGATGGTAATGCCTCGATGTATTTAGGTTCCCCGCGTATGGCAGAGAAAGTTATTGGTGAAAAAGTGTCGCTCGAGGAAATGGGTGGTGCGAATATGCATTGTTCCGTCTCTGGTTGCGGGGATGTACTCGCGAAAGATGAAAGTGATGCGATTGCATTCGCCAGAAAATATTTGAGCTATTTCCCACAGTCCTACAGGGAATTACCGAAAAAAGCAGAATCAAGAGAGCCTGCTCCGTTTGAGAAAAGCGTGGAAGAATTGATTCCAAAAAACCAAAATGCCCCGTTTGATATGTATCAATTGATTGATCGTCTCATTGATGATCATTCGTTCTGTGAAATTAAGAAAAAGTTTGCTCCGGAGCTCATTACAGGTTTATCGAGAATCGAAGGGCGGCCTGTAGGAATTATCGCCAATCAGCCGAGAGCAAAAGGAGGCGTCCTTTTCCCTGATTCCGCAGATAAAGCAGCGAAATTCATCCAGCTCTGTGATGCCTTTAATATTCCGCTGCTTTTCCTTGCTGATATTCCAGGGTTTATGATCGGAACGAAAGTCGAGCGTGCAGGGATTATCCGTCACGGGGCGAAGATGCTTTCTGCGATGAGCGAGGCGACCGTACCTAAAATTTCTGTTGTTGTTCGGAAAGCCTACGGAGCAGGCCTCTATGCAATGGCAGGACCTGCATTTGATCCGGATGCATGTCTAGCTTTGCCTACCGCACAGATTGCTGTCATGGGTCCAGAAGCGGCTGTGAACGCTGTTTATGCTAATAAGATCGCCGCACTGCCTGAAGAAGAGCGACCGGCATTCATTAAAGAAAAGCATGAAGAATACAAAGAGAACATTGATATTTATCGTTTGGCTTCTGAGATGGTGATCGATGACATCGTTCAGCCGAATAAGCTGAGAGAAGAGCTTTCCACTCGGTATGATGCTTACGAGACAAAAGATGTTCTATTTACAGAAAGAAAGCACGGCGTCTACCCGGTATAATCAAAAGGTTCCTGGACAATTAATTGTCCAGGAACCTTTTTGCTTATATACGGAATTCTATATAGCGTGCTCCAGCAGCGTCACATGATTAAGTTGAAGAAACATTTTGGCCAATATTCCGGATCTGCTTCACGCTTTCCGGATTGACGAGTGCACTTAAGTCGCCAGCAGGTTTATTTAAATAAGCAGACTTAATGGCCCGTCTCATTACTTTGGCATTTCTCGTTTTCGGCAGGTCATCAACAACGAATATCTTTTTCGGAGCTAGTGCCTTACCTAGTTTTTGATTCAGAAGCGTCGTCAACTCTTCTGTTAGATCGCCTGGAGGGTGGTTATCCTTAAGGACGATAAAAGCGATTGGTTCTTCACCCTTCACCTTATGAGGGATTCCGATAACTCCAGCTTCTATCACTGCATGATGTTTAATAAGGATGGATTCAACTTCCGTAGGTCCTAACCGTTTTCCGGCCACATTTAAAACATCATCGGATCGTCCGGTAATCGTATAATATCCTTTTTTATCTTGAATCACCCAATCGCCATGAACCCACGTATCTTTAAAGCGGCTCCAATAGGTTTCTTCATAACGCTGATCGTCTCCAAAGAAACTCTTTGTCATTCCAACCCATGGGGATTTAATCACGAGTTCGCCAACTTCATCAAAGAGTGACTGTCCCTTTTCGTCATAAACATCAACATCCATTCCAGGAAGAGCAGCATTAAAAGTGACCGGTTGAATCGGTTTGACGAGTACATTACCGAGAATCCCCCCAGAAATTTCTGTTCCACCTGAATAGTTGAAAATCGGTACACGAGAACCTCCTGCATGTTTGAATAGCCAATGCCACGGCTCCGGATTCCATGGTTCTCCTGTTGATCCGATAAGTTTTAAAGACCTGAGATCATGTTTTTCGATCCAAGCTTCCCCGTGCTTCATCATGGAGCGGACAAGGGTGGGAGAGAGTCCTAAATGGGTGACGTGATACCTCTCGACAAGGTCCCATAAACGGTCGGGTTCTGGATAATCAGGGGTACCTTCGAACATGACGATGGATGCTCCATTAACCAAACCACCGTACACGAGGAAAGGCCCCATCATCCACCCCATATCCGTGTACCAAAATAACGTATCTTTTTTCGTGACATCCATGCATATGCCAGCATCGAAAGCAGCCTTAATGGGGAATCCTGCATGTGTATGGACAGCTCCCTTTGGCGTACCCGTTGTTCCTGAAGTGTAAATGAGCATAAACGGATCGTTCGCTCTTTTTACTTTCGTCTTGTACTCGGTTTCCTTCTTTCTTAAATCACTCCATCGAACATCACGAGGTTCTTCCAATTTCATTTCCATCCCTGTACGTTCGACGATGAACACATGCTCTAGGGATGGGCATTGATGTGCAACGATGTCCGCTTCCTGTTTCAGGGGTATCGTTTTTCCTCTCCGATAAAAGCCATCAGCTGTAATTAACGCTTTTGATTTACTTGCATGAATTCTTGTTATGACGGCATCCGCTTTGTAACCAGAGAAGGCAGGTGAAAAGATGGCACCTATTTTTGAAATGGCTAACATGGCAAAGAGGGTCTCAGGAAGCATCGGCAGATACAATGTAACGATATCTCCTTCCACGATCCCATAGCTCTCAAGACCGTTAGCGATCCTGTCCACTTCTTTTTGCAAGTCAGTAAAGGAGAAGGAGGCCGTTTGCCCATTATCTCCCTCCCAGTAAAGGGCAATGTCATTCTTTTTAGATGGATCATCCGCCCAGCGATCAAGAGCTAAGTGCGCAACATTCAGCTCTCCACCTTTAAACCATTGAGGATACATAGCTCCAAGGGATTGATCTAACACTTGTTTGTAAGGAGTATACCATTCGATGTCCAGCTCTTTCACAGCTATTTCCCAAAACCATTCAAGATCATGAATGGATTTAGAGTAAAAGTCATCATAGCAACTGTAGCCATGCTTCTTCATCCATCGGAATAATCGTGTCGCTTCTTTATATTCTGCGGTAGGGGTCCATGCATTGATATCTGTACCCATGAACGTTCCTCCTTTTTCAGAATTTTCTTATAAATAGTATAACTGAATTTGCTGCTCGATTGCATTCGTTGATTTATGTTTCTTACAGAAAGATGTCTGATATTGCAAAATTCCTGAAACTTTAATAGAGTTGTAATCGTTATGTCATATAACCCCTTTTGTTACATAAATAGGGAGAAATAAAAAGGAGTGGTTATTTGTTTGAAGGTGCTTTATTTTTGTTAATTCTAGGTGTTATTGGAGCGGTCGTTCTCGTTGGGGGAATCATAACTTTTATCGTCTTCCGAATGCGCTATAAGACGGCCAGTTCGAATGAAGCGTTGATTGTTACAGGTCCAAAACTTGGTGATCCGGAAAAAGAAAAGAATGTATTCGAAGATGATAATGGACGTTCGGTAAAAATCATTCGTGGTGGTGGATACCGTCTAAGAATGTTCCAGACAGCGACACCGATTGATTTGACATCTTTCCAACTGCAAGTCAATTCAGACAAGGCTTATACAAAAGAGGGGATCCCCGTTAGAGTTGCTAGTACCGCCGTCATCAGTATTGGCAGTGAGCTTGAGATCATGGCTAACTTTGCGGAGAAATTCCTAGGTAAAAAGCAGAAAGAAAGAGAATCAGAGTTGAAAGATGTGCTGAATGGTCATTTACGTTCGATCATCGCATCGCTTCCGATTGAAAAAATCTATAATGATTTCAAAGAAGTCAACACTCAGGTAAAGAAAATTGCTGAATCCGATTTAAAAGGCATGGGGTTTGAAATCACTTCTTTCGCTCTGAATGATGTGGAGGATGTGGATGTTGAAAATGGATACATCGATGCGCTAGGTCGTCCTCATATCGCTGAGGTTCAGAAGAAAGCGAACATGGCAGAGTCCGATGCCACGAAAGAGACTCGCATATATCAAGCGAAAAACGACCAGGAAGCACAAGATGAAGAAAACCGACGTTTGACTGCGGTTGCGGCATCGACGAAGGAGAAAGACATCAAAGAAGCGGAATTCCAGACAGAAACGAACCGTGCAAAAGCCACCGCAGACCAAGCTGGAGAATTGGAAAGGCAGAAACTTGCCCAGCAGATCAAGGAAGAAGAGTTGAAGGTTCAATACATTGAGAAACAGAGAGCGGTCGAATTAGAACAGGAAGAGAACAAACGCCGCCGCTCCATCGCTGATGCTGAAGCTTATGAAGTGACAAAACGTGCACAGGCAGAAGCCGACAATGAACGTATCAAAGGGGAATCCGAAGCGGAAGTCATTCGTCAACGAGGAATTGCTGAAGCGGAATCGAAAGAACGTATGGCGAAAGCGATGGAACATTATGGAGAAGCGGCTATTATGGAAATGCTCATAAAAGTATTGCCGGAATATGCAGGAAAAGTATCCGCACCAATTAGCCAAATCAAAGATATGAAGGTCATTGATATGGGAGGAAACGATTCACGTGGAGGTTCTGCGAAAGTAGCGAACAGTGTGACTTCTACCATGCTCGGCATTCAGGAATCATTAAAAGAAACGACAGGCATGGATCTGAAAGCAATGCTTGAGAGCTATGTATCAAGAGGGGCTGTCCATGAATTTGGAGGAACTTCTGATAATGAATTGAAGGAAGCGGCTGCTACGAAAAAAGAGGATGAGAATAAGAAAGAAGAAACATCCTTAACAGAAGGTCAGGAAGAAGGAAAATAACCGCTCAGCCTGCAGAACTTGTTGTTCTGCAGGCTTTTATTGTAAAGTAGGTTTGAAGCCATCTTCATTTGGGGTAAATAGGTTTGAGGTCTCACAAGCATATCTCTACATAGAATCGACGGTTTAACAAAGAATTAATTGTTTCAAAATTAAATTAATGGTAAAGTCAAAAACGTAGAGACCTTGACTTTTCCCGTCTTCGAACAAGGGACGATTGGTAAGAAGATCGAATAGTCATAAGAGTCATTCTATAATGGAATACGAGTATGCAAGACGTAACTAGGAGGTAGATTATGAGAATTATTGTAGCAGGGGGAGACGGTTTTTGCGGTTGGCCAACGGCACTATACCTATCCGAACAAGGACATGATGTAACCATCGTAGATAATTTAGTACGCAGAAAGTATGATGATGAACTACGTTCGAATTCAGTTACACCGATTGCAACACTAGAAGACCGGGTAGCTAAATGGAAAGAAGTTTCAGGGAAAGAAATCAAAACATTCATTGGTGACTTGAACCATTATGATTTCCTTAGCGAAGTTTTCCGTCAAACGGAACCTGAAGCATTCGTTCACTTCGCTGAACAACGTTCGGCTCCATATTCAATGATCGACCGTGAACATGCGGTTTATACACAAACAAACAATGTCATGGGGAACTTGAACGTTCTTTATGCCATTAAAGAATTCGCTCCAGAATGTCACCTCATCAAATTGGGAACAATGGGCGAATATGGTACTCCTAACATTGATATTGAAGAAGGATATATTGAAATTGAACATAAAGGACGGAAGGATACCCTTCCTTATCCAAAACAACCAGGTTCCTTTTATCACCTGTCTAAAGTACATGACAGCCATAATATTATGTTTGCATGTAAAATCTGGGGCATCCGCGCCACTGATTTGAATCAAGGAATCGTATACGGTTTACATACAGCTGAAACGCGTAAGGATCCGATGCTCGTAAACCGTGTGGACTACGATGGCGTATTCGGGACGGCTCTGAACCGTTTCGTCAACCAGGCAGCCATCGGCCATGACATCACGGTTTATGGTTCAGGAGGGCAGACACGTGCGTTCCTAAACATTGAAGACACAGTAAGATGTGTAGAGATCGCGGCTGAGAACCCAGCAGACAAAGGTGAATTCCGCGTATTCAACCAATTTACTGAATGGTTCTCTGTTCAGGATCTTGCTGAACGCGTTCAAAAAATTGCCAAAGAAGAAGGCCTTGATACACAAGTGAAGAAGATCGAGAATCCTCGTATCGAGAATGAAGACCACTATTACAACGCGGTGAATACTAAACTGCGTGACCTTGGTCTAGAACCTCACTTGTTGACAGACGATGTCATTCGTGACATTTTGCGCACAGCCGTCGAAAATAAAGACCGGATCATCAAAGAGAACGTATTGCCGTCAATCACTTGGAAGTAAGGAGTTTTCCGCTTTGAAAATCGCCATCATTACAGAAACATTCCTACCATCAACAGATGGAGTCGTCACACGATTAAAAGAGTCCATCAAATACTTGCGAAACCAAGATCATGAGGTCGTCGTCATTGCTCCAGACTTTGGTGTGACGGAATATGAAGGGGCGATCGTCGAAGGGGTCAAAACGACAAAAATGCCTTTCTACAGGTATAGAGAATTCAGTTTACCACAACGACGAGTGAAGGACTTGCTGCAAAAACATGATCCTGACCTCGTCCATGTGGTCAACCCTGCACTTGTAGGGGTTTCTGGCGTCTATTATGCAGATAAACTGAATTATCCGCTCATTGCTTCCTATCATACACACGTCCCTAAATACTTGGATTACTACCGGTTATATCCGTTCAAACCTCTTGTCTGGTGGTATTTTAGAAAGTTACACAATTATGCAGATGTAAATTTGTGTACTTCCAGAGCCATTAAGACGGAGCTTGATGAGAAAAACTTCCATAATGTGAGTGTATGGGACCGTGGAGTCGCTGTCGACCATTATCATCCTCGACATAAAAATGAAGAAATGAGGGAGCGATTATCTGCTGGCAGGAAAGGAAACAAATTGCTTGTTTTTGTCGGTAGACTGGCTCCTGAAAAAGAAATTCATAAAATTAAACCTTTATTGGAAAAGAGAGACGATATCTCTCTTGCCATCGTTGGTGATGGTCCTGTGAAAGATGAATTAGAGGAAACTTTCAAGGACACCAATACAGTGTTTACTGGGCTTATGCACGGAGAGGAGCTTGCACAAGCGTTCGCTTCTTCTGACGCTCTGATTTTCCCATCAGTTACAGAAACGCTTGGCCTCGTCATCCTGGAATCTATGGCTTCTGGTCTACCTGTCATTGCCGCAAAGAGCGGCCCGACCATGGAGCAAGTAGAAGACGGCAAAACTGGGCTATTGTTTGAAAATGAGAACACCGACAGCATGATTCAAGCAATTGAAAGGCTGGAAGATGAGGAGTTATATCAGACACTTTGTAAGAATGCGCGCCAAGAAGCTGAAAAGTATAGCTGGCAAAAACCTTCGGAGCAGATCCTGAGTATTACTATAAGACGTTAAAGGTGTATGAAGAACAGGCAGCAACAACGTCAAAAAAATCAAAGGTTAAAGTCACAGAGTAAATGCTCTGTGACTTTTCTTTTGTATGCTAAAAAAACTTAGTAGTAACTCTAAATATACAAATAAAACCCAAAAAACAGAACACATGTTCCGACCTCCGTATAATGAGCATTTTTATAAGAAAATACCTATTCATACTTAGTAGCAACTCCGAAATATTCAGAAAAAACAATCAATAAGACATCTCCATACTAAAACCAATGAGCAGCAAAGGTAAGAATATGTCTAGAGCAGGAAAGAAAGGAGGCACACGAATTTTAAATGAGTCTATATATGAGGAGATTATCATACAAATTATGAAAATTTATAGCTTAAACGTGAGTAAGTGTTTGGTTGGAATCCAAAAACTCATTGGATGATAGATTGAGGGTATTAAAATATAAAGGTGTCGCACAAATCCAAATATTAATGCAATCACATTTATAAAACAGTGATGTAAAATTCGATAAACGTACAAGAGTTGAATGGAAAACAGTTTAGAAAGTCCAGGATGAAATGTAACGTAACATCTTTAGACATGATTTATTAGACATGATTTAACAGTTGCTGGAGATCTTAATGCAAAATTTATGGGTTGCTGTGAAAGACTTATGGAAGGTATAAATCAAATTAATCTAACTGGAACTGAACAAAGCTGAGTTAGATTTTTATAGAAATCATAATGCATAATAATTTCGGACGACAAGTGATTGATGAATATTAAGGATAGATGATGTATTTATGATTATTTATTTTTGTTATGTCTCAATATCATAAGTATACTTTTTAAATGAGACATAATTATCATTCCTAAACTGACTTAGTATAATAAATATTATGTAAACTAGCTAATGAAAAACAAATGAGCACAATCCGGCTATAACTCATATACTCTTCCGTCTCCTCACCTCTTAATTAGATTGGGTACGCGTTTAAACGAGATCCGCATCTTCTACTTTACGTTGGTTTGTTAATCGTATGTTTTATAATGAATTTAACGAAGAAACTTAACCATTCAGTCCAAGCGTCTAAAATACCTGTTTCACATGTAAAAAGCAGCTCCTGTGTTTAATCAGGTTGCTGCTTTTTCAAAACGTTTCAATTGTTCAGAAGTTGCAAAAACAATCAACAAATCATTCTCTTGAAACGTTTCGTCTCCTTCAGGATTACTTATAATTCTGTCCTTCCGTTTAATTGCAACGATATTAACACCGTAAATTCGCCTTATATCAGATTCCTTCAATGTTTGATCTAATAAAAAGGAGTTTTTAGGAATGTGAATTTCTTCAATGTTGTAGTCATTTAAAGGGTCATGGAGAATTGTTTCAACATATTCAACACTTACTGGTTTTGTAATTGCAGTTGCCATCCGTTTTCCTCCTATATTGGAGGTGTTAATTACTTTATCGGCTCCTGCTCGATAAAGCTTTTCTTCAGAAAAATCTTTTTCTGCTCTAACGACTGTATAAAGAGCAGGATTCATCCCTTTTACCGTCAATGTAATAAAAACATTATCAGCATCATCAGGGAGAGTGACGATCATCCCTTTTGCTCTGTCAACTCCCGCCTGAAGCAATACCCGATCTTCTGTAGCATTTCCTTTAACGTATAGAGTATTTTCAGGCAACTGGGCTATAACAGTCTCATCACTTTCAATAACGACCAATGGTTTGTTCTCATTCCGTAATTGTTGAAAAACCTGCTGACCAACCCGGCCGTACCCACACAATATAATATGCTGGTGAAGATCTTGTATCTTTAATGACATTCTTCTTTTCCTCACTTCGCTTGATAGTTTACCGCCTAAAATGGCACCTGCCAATTGAGCTAACATATAAGTCGTCAGACCAATGGCACTTGGAATTAAGACTAAGGTAAGGAGCTTTCCACTGGTTGATTCAGGGGAAATATCTCCATAACCAATCGTTAAAACGGATACAATGGTAAGCCATAAAGAATCAAAAAATGCCAAATCTTCAAATATCATGTACCCGAAAATCCCTAGAAATATAATAATATGTAAAAGAATGATCGAGATAACAATTTTTCGGTATTCCACTATCCCACCTCTTCTAATTGCCTAAAATTATACTTTCCTCCCTAATCATATCAATATTTGGACTTGGAATTCTACTTTATATACAACCTTAGACATTGTCTTTTTCGTAATGGTTTATTCATAAAATCTCTCCCATCTGACCTCTCCTTTTAATTAAATCGAACATATGTTCTTGATGGTGGATATTAGCACTTCCTCTTTGTTTTTTCGTATAAATTTAGCTAGGATAAAGATATAAGAAGGCAAAGGAAGATGTTTATGAAGAAGTTGCTGCTTTTTGTAACTACAGTATTTTTTGCATTAATTATAAAGCCCAAGAAAGTTGCTGCACCAGCAATTCAAGAACATGAACATCTATATCCAGGTACAAATCTGTACATTGCACCAGGAGATTTGCTTTTTTCTCCAATAGGAAAAAAAGAATCGCGTTATATAGGTCATGTTGGGATTGTCACGAAAAATAATAAAGTCATTCATTCCATTCCTTCAGGAGTCATACAAGATCAAATGGAAGCTTATTTCAACAAATTCAACAATATACGCATCTATTCAGCCCTTGATTCGAAATCTGGAGAGGCTGCTGCTGATTATGCAGGAAAGCTTCAAAAAGAGCACCCTAGGGCAGCCTATAAAATATGGACGCCTATAGGCAGGAACAACGAGGAGCAATATTGTACAAAAATCGTGTGGCAATCTTACTATTTAGGTGCAGGTATCAATTTGGGGAAGATTTCTCCTCATGCAAAATCAGTCCATCCTGAGCGGTTAAAAGATCGCAGATATCTTTCTAAGAAATAAAACACGCTCATCCTTATCTATTGGATGAGCGTGTTAAATATTGATGGAAGTCGGATTCTGAAATAATTTCAATTGGATACCCCTGGCTTAACAGCGTCTCTGCTCTTTCGAGTTTACTCGTTTTTTTGCCATTTTTATATCCTTCGAACGTTTGTTCGCCAACGACTACAAAATTTGTATTGGATTCAATCGAGGTGTGGAGCTGTGCCCCTAAATCAACTACTTTTTGACTAGCTTCTTCCCTTTTCATTTCTTTTAACTTTCCAGTAAATACAATAGCTGCGTTATAAAAAGGATGGTTTGAATCAAATTGTTTGGTTGCTGCTACATAGGAAGACGGATGTGCTTTTTGTGCCCGTTTCTTCTTATTTATTCTGGCTGGTTCATAACCACCCTCAAACATCATCCCATTCGTTGTCCCTGTTTTGTTAATAAGGTCCTTAGCATCAGTCGCTCCAAGCTCTTCCTTCGCTGACATAAGGATATGAGCAGAAGCTTTCGCATCTTCCAACGCATGGTGGTGACTAAATGTAAAACCAAGGTGACTGGAGACAACATTTAACTTGTATTTCGGCAGCTGCCACGTTTTCTTGGATATATTAACCGTGCAGTTATAGGCAAGCATGGGGTAGCTGAGGTTGTATTGATCTAAAACTGCACGCAACACCCCCATATCGAACTGAGCATTATGAGCAACGACAAACTTCCCTTCCAGCCATGCCCTGATCTCGCGCTCCCATAGCACATCAAACTCCTCGGCATCTACAACGTCGTTTTTAGTTATTCCGTGTACACGGATATTGATGGGAGCAAAATAGTTTTTCTGTGGTTTCACTAACCTGTAATATTCTCTTTTTATACGGCCCTGTTCATATTCCACCATACCAATGGAACAAACAGAACCTCTAGAAGCATTTGCTGTCTCAAAATCAAGAGCTACAAAATTCATGTCGATCTCCTTTATTTATAGTCTTATCTTAATAATAAATGGGCGACCATAGGCGCGTCTATTGTAAAGGCTTGCCTTTCAAAATTAGTCCAATGACGGAATATTCCTCGTGTGAAAAGCAAAAGATAGGAGCCAAGGAGGCGTTTGAAGATGGCTTTTGATTATGCAGAGCTGCCAAAAGAAAAGCTCCAAAGGGTAAAAGAGCTTGAAAATCAACTGAATGTTGTTTTAATCGCCTACGATTCCAAGTATAAAGATTAAATAAAAGACGCCGAGCCCGGCGTCTTTTTGGTCGATATGCATCGTCATTACTTCTTATAAATCGTTAATTTTTCTTCAATAGGTGTCCGTTTTTTTTGTTTTGGCTGCTGCTCAAAGAATCCCATATGGATAAAACCTACAATTTTTTCCCCCGGTTGAACGCCTAAAAGTTCACGTACTTTCGGTTCGTGGATTTGTGGGTTTGTTTTCCAGCAAACACCTAGTTCACGTTCCCAAGCCAGCAGTTGGAAGTTTTGAAGCATGCTGCTGATGGCACCGAAATTTTCCTCCCACTGCTTTTGACGAGGATCTTCGTTCATAATCGCTATAAGAAAAGCGGCCGGCTGGCTGAAGTAGTTTCTGCGGTTTTCCTGCATGTCACGAGGAAATGTTTGTACAAGGGATTCCACGAATTCTTCTTTTTCGTGAGAAGGAATGAAAATGAATCTCCAAGGTTCACGTAAACCGTGTGTTGGTGCCCATCTTGCATCGTCTAACAGTTCGGTAACAAGTTCTGTCGGTACCTCTTTGTCTAAATATCCACTCTTCACAGAGCGACGTTCACGAATAATTCTTGCTAATTCTGTTTTTGTTTGTTCCATACCTCTCACCTACGTATCTAAAGTATTATTTACGGTAATGATAATCGTTCTCAATGATTTTGTCAAGGTTTTTTCCTTTAAATACAAGATATAAAAAAATATTGGCCGGTGAGCATAAGAAAATAAAAGCTACCTCTACACAGGTAGCTTTTTGCAATTCTTATTTTAAATTCTTAGCGATTTCTTCAGCAAATCGCTCTGCTGAAAGAGGCCCGGCAAAGGTACCCATATCTCCAGGAAGCTTATACGTACGGTTTTCTTCTACAAAGTTTAAATTCGTCCAGGCAGGATTGTCCTCCAGATTATCAAAAATAGGATCGTCATCCTGAACAAGGTAGAAGAAATGAGAATCTTGATAATTTTGAAGGGACTCTACATCGGAATTAACAAACCCGTAAATTTCAGGTTGTTCGGTTTCAACTGCATTGTTGATCCCCATTTGAGTCAGCACTCCAGCTATTACGGAATTGTCTGTAAATAACCTCATTGTAGGTGTGTTTTGAGAGGTAAAGGCTTGGGTTACAACCGCATCCACTTGACTAACATCGTCAACTCCTTCACCCAATTCGGTAATTCTTTGATCCATTTGTGTTAGATAGTTTTCAGCTTCCTCTTCTTTTTTGAATATCTTACCCATTGTTTTAAACTCATCTTTTAGATGCTGATACTGATCACTTGCACCTTCCTCGGAATACGGCGCAAACATAACAGTAGGAGCAATCTCATTCAATTGGTCCTCGAATCCTTCGTGTCGGTATTGCGCACCTATGATTAAATCAGGATTGAGTCGTGAAATGGCTTCAAAGTTCGGTTCAGAACGCGTACCGACATCCTCCACCTCATCTGCAAGCGGCTCACCTACATGGACCCACTTGTTGTATCCCTCTTTATCAGCTACTCCAACGGGTTGAATATGTAAGGGTAGCATATGCTCCACATAGGACCACTCTAAAACGACAACACGTTCCGGTACCCCTTCAATTTCTACTTCTCCTGTGCTACCTTCAATCGTTCTTGTTTCTTCTGAGCTTGAGGTATCAGAAGAAGCAGCTTCTTCATTGGATGACTCTTCTCCACATGCAGTTAAAATAAGTACAAGCAGTAATAATGATAGCATCTGCCATATTTTCATAAAAAACTCCCTTTCCCCGATTAATTGATAAAGATTATCATTATCAATGTTATTGTAAAGGAAGGAATGTTGTCCGTCAATGAGATTCATTATCAATAAGAATAAAAAAGAAGAAAGGTGAACTCACCCTTCTTCTTTAAACAAATATAAAAACTCATCGTAACCACGGTTTTTCATCTCTTCCTTAGGAATAAACTCCATGGCCGCACTATTCATGCAGTATCTCAATCCCGTCGGTTCTGGTCCGTCTTCAAACACGTGTCCAAGATGATTGTCTCCATGCTTGCTTCTTACTTCCGTCCTCATCCCGAATATTCCTGGATCATCCTTCGTTGTGATGTTTTTCTCGGTGATTGGTTTTGTGAAGCTAGGCCAGCCTGTACCTGATTTATATTTATCTGTTGAGCTGAACAAAGGTTCTCCCGAAAGAATATCTACATAAATGCCCTCTTTCTTATTGTCCCAGTAGGCGTTATCAAAAGCTTTTTCTGTCCCGTCATGCTGAGTTACTTCATATTGGATATCCGTAAGCTTGCTTTTTAAGTCTTGCTCAGAATATTCAACAACTTCACCATTATATAACTCTACTCTCTTTCCACTTTCAGAGTCGCTGGTTATGGTTGTAGAAGCTCCAGAGTTTTTATTGAAAAAGAAAAGGACTCCGACACTCAATAGTAAAAGAATGCTGATGGCTACTGCTGTCATCTTTTTCATTCCTTCTCCTCCCTAGGTTATGAGTATTTGTATCTTCATCTTACCATGAGTCTTGTCTTTCAAAAAATTACAACGCTCATCTTAACTAAATCAAGTTATGAAAACAGTAATTTTCGTCCATCCTAAGAAAAAAGATATGAATGGAGGGACCATGAATGAAAATTTTAACCTCAGTACTGGCAATTGCCCTGGTCATCATTAGTGGATGTGCGGCTGGTAACAATGGAGAAGAAATGATGGATTATGAGCAGCAGCCATTATCCACTGCTCCCCCCACCGATTCACTCAATGATATGAACTATGAAACGAATGAGAAGGTGGATAAAGCAAGGAAAGCACTTCCTTTTCAAAAATTTGAACTGGAAATTGATTATGTTGATACACTTTCCTATGAAATTCAATACGTGTCGGATGAATCACAAACACGTGCTGTAATTCATGAAATCGGAGAAGAAAAGATTTCAGGAGAAAAGGCTCTGGATCAACTGACACCTCATTTTATGGAGCTCAGTTTCGATGAAGATTCCCCGGAACAGGAAGTAATCGACGATGTTTTACAAGTTTTTGGACTGGATGAGACATATAAGGAATTTACACTGAGAGTTGTTTATAGCAATGGTTTAGAGGCAGAATACGAAGATTAAAGGATATATGAAAGAAAAAACAAGCATCTATGTAAAATGACTTAGATGCTTGTTTTATTTTTTTATTTAGTTTCGGAGTTGCTACTAAGTTTTAAGTGCGATCATGGTTGATCACAGTTTTTCCATTCTCTTGAATGATTTTCCTTTCTTTCATTAATTGGCCGAGGGCTCGTTTAAATGCTGATTTACTGATTTTAAAGGTTTTTCGGATGTCTTCCGGATCACTCTTATCATGAAGGAACATGACCCCGTCATTTTCTTGTAAGTATTCATAAATGATCTCTGCATCTTCCTTCATTCCCTCTTGTTTTAAAGGACGAAGAGATAAATTGATTGTTCCATCGTCTTTCACATCAATGATCCTGGCCGTAATCGTTTCTCCAAGCCTTGGTTCTTCTTTTCTTTCACTTGGATGGATGAAGCCCCTGTATCCTTCGCCGGTCAATACAGTAGAGCCTGCTTTCGTTGCGCGGTACACGCGAGCAGTCACTTCTTGTCCAAGCAATTCTTTCGGTGCAGGTTCCAAATCATCCATGACTTCTTGTTCAGAGATGGGTTCGGCTAGAAGGCGGCCTTTTTTATCAAGTTCCAGACTGACAAACAAATGGTCTCCTTCTTTGGGCCAAACGGATTTAAGGAGAGGAAGATGATCGGAGGAAACAAGGATATCTTTGTTTGTTAAACCAATATCCACAAATACTCCCATATTCGGAACGACTTCCACGACTTCCGACCATCCATAGGTATCTTTTGTAACTTCCGGAATTTCCATGGTAGCAGAAGCTTGTCCTTTCTTGTTTTCATAAATGAACATGTCTCTGCTTTCATTCAATTCAATCTCTTCCGTGACATTTTCGTCGGGCAGTACCACTTCTTCGTTTTGGATATGAACAATGAAACCTTCTGTGATTTTCTTTTTAATTATCCCTTGTTGAATAGTTCCCAATATATTGACATCTTTCATGTAATTTCATCCTTTTTCGTGACGTAATGGTACTTATTATAGCTTACATTGATCCATTTTAAAACGATGATTTTATGGAATAGAAAAAGCGTGGCATCTGCCACGCTCTGTAGTGATTAATACCACCAAGAAGCTCCTACAATAATTAGGAGAATAAACAAAACAACGATTAGCGCAAAGCCTCCACCATATCCTTTACTCATTCCAATTCCCCCCTTTACTTCTTTATATGATGCTGGGTAAGAATCGGTATGGGTGAAAGGCGGAGCTCCCTGGTGATTAGGCGGATCTACACTTATTGTAAAAAAGTCTCCCGTACGAATTTATGAAAAGATCGGTGCCATTGCTATGTACAGCAAGACGAAACTTAACCCGCAGCTCCCTAGGATCACAATAACATTTCTAAATTTAGTCTCAGACAAACATTTCAGGAGGTTTGATTAATTTGTGAATAGACGAGCAATTCTACTGTAGGATTTTTTCTTCTCTTCAAAATCGAATAGATTGGTAATCACCAAAAACTCATCTGTCCCGTAATATTCAGATAGTTCCATCAATCTAGCTTTCACTTGATCCGGATTTCCAATGATGCAGCGTCTGCGATTCTTTTTTATTTTTTCTATTTCTTCTTTTGTATAAGGGTAACTTTCAGCCACTTCTATTGAGGGCACACGAGTGTCTATTCCTTTTTCCACACGAAGCAACCAAAGGTCCTGACTTTTAGCCAGCTTCTCTGCTTCTTCCTCTGTCTCCCCGCAAATGACGAATATGCATACATTCACCTTTGATTTTTCCATATCCGTGCTCTTGAATCGCTCCCTGTAAGTTTCAATAGGTATTTTTCCATGATCAGGATTAATGAAATGACCAAAAGTGAACCCTGTTCCGTTCACTGCTGCATGTTTGGCTCCGCGCTCGGTCAAACCGAGGACCCAGAGTTCAGGTTGATGAGGTGTTTCCGGGCGTGCTTTTACACCATAAAACCGATCACCTTTAGGAATGGAATTTTGTAGAAACTGTTTCAGCTCCTTTACTTGTCTAGAAAAAGAACTGAGGGGCTTTTCGATTCCATCTGTAAGGGCAAGTCTTGTCTTTGGCCCACCTCCTGGGGAACGCCCCACTCCAAGATCCATGCGCCCAGGAAACATAGCCTCAAGCATACGAAAATTCTCTGCTACCTTCAATGGACTGTATTGTGGAAGTAAGACCCCGCCAGAACCGACACGAATGGATGTGGTGGCTTGTGCGATCTTAGATATAAGAATTTCAGGAGACGTATTCGCAAGACCATTTGTATTGTGATGTTCTGCGACCCAGTATCTATGATAGCCTAATTTCTCTGTGTATTTCGCTAATTCTACTGATTTCTGTAATGCATCTTGAGCAGACTCCCCCTCAGATATGGGGCTTTGATCCAGAACACTTAATTTCACTGCAAGCTCACCTTTCCTTTATTTATAAACATCATCCATGATTTGTTTCAGTATTTGCATTTGCTCTTCAAATAACAGCTTATAACGCTTTTTTAACACATCGAATTCTTCTTTTCCTTCATCCGTCAGGTAATACCAGTACACTTTTTGTCTCTTTTTATCATGTGATTTGTAATCATCTTTACGGTATAATAATCCTTGCTCTGTCATTTCATGCAGGGTATCAAGTAGTGTGGAAGGTGCTGGGATCCAGTTTTTCGTAAGCTTTTTAAACTCTGCTTTGAAGTGTTCACTAATCATCGGCTGATGCACTTGTAACAGGTGCATGATATAAAACTTCGTAAATTGCGCGGCACTCATGTTTAAAGCAAAACGTTTCGGATTATTTTTATGTGACAAATTCATCCACCCCTTGTCATAAAATGGTCTTTCTATCATTTTACAACAAAAGATGGATGAATTGTCTAATTATACGCACATTCGTTCGCTTGATGTGTGTTTTTTTACTTGATTAATTCGGAGTTACTACTAAGTTTGAAGAAAGAACATTATGCCATCGTAAATGCAATTTTTCCGAAGTTTTTGGAGTCTCGAATGTATTCAAATGCTTCCTTATATTGATCCATCGAAAAAACTTTGTCTAGTTGAGGCTTAATGTTGTGCTTACTAATAAAGTCCAGCATCTCACGCAATTCCTCTGCGCTCCCCATCGTTGACCCAAGCAGGTTGTACTGCCCATAAAAGAACTGCCGGATATTGATTGTCACTTCATCATCTGTGGTAGAACCGAAAGTAACAATTGTTCCTCCTTTTCGGACAATGTCTAATGATTTATTGAATGTAGCGTTCCCGATACTTTCTATTAACAAATCCACTTGTTCAGAAGCTAAAGCTTCATGCCAATTTTCTTCTGTTGAAATGGCTACGTCCGCCCCGAGATTCATCGCTTCCTTTTGCTTACTTTCTGAACGGGAGGTTACGATGACTCTTGCGCCAACGGCTTTTGCAAACTTCAGGCAAAAGGTAAGAACACCACTTCCAATCCCTGGAAGCATAACTGTTTGACCCGCTTCAAGATTCCCTCTTGTAAACAAAGCGCGATAGGCGGTTAGTGCAGCTAATGGGAGTACGCCTGCTTCTTCAAAGGACAAATGATCAGGTTTTCGTTCAAGATGGTCCTCCGTACACGTGTAATATTCCGCAAAAGTACCATGATCAGGAAGGCCGACGATTTCGAACCCTTTTGGAGGAGCTGGGCTATTTTTATGCCAGCCGAGGCCAGGATTAACGATGACCTCGTCACCTGGTTGAAATTTGGTGACACTTCTCCCAACTGTTTCTACAATTCCAGAAGCATCTGATCCAGGAATCAATGCAGGGTCATCCGCTTTGTGACGCTTTGTAACCACAGCCAAATCTCTCCGGTTCATTCCTGCCGTATGTACTTTAACCCTCACTTCGTTGTCACTCATTTGCTGTTTCGGTAATTCTTTAACTTTCAATCCCTCTAGTCCGTCTTTTCCTTCGTGTACAATCGCTCTCATCCATACCTTCTCCCTTCTTAATACAATTGTCTTTAGTCTATCAATAAGTGGTTGAAACTCAAAATAAACCGCATAAAAAAACTCCTTTCTGCATTTACAGAAAGGAGTTTTATATCTTATCAAATTAGTCAGCCAGTACTTGAACTTTAACGGTTTGTCTACCAAAGGCAAGAGCATCCTCACGGGAAGGCATGAAAATATCGATACGGTTGCCGTTAATGGCACCGCCGGTATCTCCAGCAATTGCTGTTCCGTACCCTTCGACATAAACTTTAGAACCAAGTGGGATAACGTCCGGATCTACGGCAATCACTTTTTGGTCAGGGTTTGCACGCAGGTCAATTCCAGTTGCAGTTACACCGCTGCATCCTGTGCAGTAAGCCGTATAGGCAGTAGCTTCAGCCGTAAACTCTTTAACCACATCGTTACTTGTGTCTTGACTTGTGCTGGTTTGAGTTGCTGTTGATGTGCTGTTGCTGGAACTATTACTAGAGCTGCTATTGGAACTTGGAGCAGATGTTTGTACAGCCTGTCCATCAACTTTAAACTGTTCGCCAGGATAAATGAGGGTGGAAGTCAGGTTGTTCCACGCCATCAGCTGATCAACTGAAATATTAAATTTTTGAGAAATGGCGTACAACGTGTCTCCAGACTTCACTGTATAAGTGGATGTGTTGGAAGACGTAGTAGATGAAGGTGTGCTGGATTTAGACTCGTTTGCTACTTTTAACGTTTGATTTGGATAGATGATGTTTGAATTTAAACCATTCCATGTTTTTAGGTCTTGGACGCTGACATCATATTTTTGAGAGATTCCCCAAAGAGTATCCCCTTGATTGATTTTATATTCCGTTTCGTGGGCACTTACCGTAGTGGCGAATGCTCCCGTTAATGCGACAGTTGCTACAACAGAAAATACAGTTTTTTTCATGAAATTCTGCCTCCTCTTGATTGGTCGATCCCTATGTATTTAGGTGATCCATTCACAATTACAAGATTAACAGAATCTCAGAATAAATTAAGAACAAACAAGCAACAGTTTGTTTGCAAACATAACATCCATATTTCACAACCATTACAAAAGGAGCATTCGACCCATGAATCAGCCAGAAACACCCTAATTTTTCACAGTTTCGACATTATGCAACAAGGCGAACTGCTGCCTAATCATAGTTTTTTTTACACGAATATGATAGAAAAAAACATTTTCTAGCGAAAAAAAGCACAAATCCACGTAGGATTTGTGCTTTTAAAACATCCTTATTTAGCTGCTACTTGCTTTTGAACTTCTGGGTCGTTCAAGAATTCATCATACGTCATTTCTTTATTGACAATCTTACCATTAGGCGTAATTTCAATAATACGATTAGCAATGGTCTGAATGAACTCATGGTCGTGGGAGGCAAAAATGACAGAACCTTTGAAATTGATCAATCCCTTGTTTAAGGAAGTAATGGATTCTAGATCAAGGTGGTTCGTCGGTTCATCTAAAAGAAGAACGTTTGCTTGAGAAAGCATCATTTTAGAAAGCATGCAACGCACTTTCTCTCCACCTGAAAGGACATTCGCTTTTTTAAGCGCTTCTTCCCCTGAGAACAGCATACGTCCAAGGAAGCTGCGTAGGAATGTTTCTGTTTCATCCTCTGGTGAATACTGACGAAGCCACTCAACAAGATTCAAATTCGAACCTTCGAAGAATTCCGAGTTATCTTTAGGGAAGTAACTTTGAGAAGTCGTTACACCCCATTTATAGGTTCCTTCATCCGGCTCAACCTCACCCATAAGGATTTGGAAAAGAGTCGTTTTGGCAACTTCGTTTGATCCCACAAGGGCCACTTTGTCGTCTTTATTAAGGGTAAAGCTGACATTATCCAATACTTTCTCACCATCCACCGTTTTCGAAAGGTTTTCAACTGTCAGCAAGTCATTTCCAATTTCACGTTCCGCATTGAATGCGATGTAAGGATATTTTCTGGAAGAAGGTTGAATATCATCCAGTGTGATTTTATCCAGTAGTTTTTTACGTGAAGTCGCTTGTTTGGATTTGGAAGCATTGGCACTGAAACGTGCAATGAACTCTTTCAAGTCCTTAATCTTCTCTTCTTTTTTCTTATTCTGTTCGGAAGCCATTTTCTGAGCTAATTGACTGGACTCATACCAGAAGTCATAGTTTCCGACATAAACCTGGATTTTTCCAAAGTCAAGGTCTGCGATATGTGTACAGACATTATTCAGGAAGTGACGGTCGTGGGAAACGACAATGACTGTATTCTCGAAATCGATTAAAAAGTCTTCCAGCCATTGAATCGCTTTAATGTCCAAGTGGTTGGTCGGCTCATCGAGCAGAAGAACATCCGGATTACCGAATAGCGCTTGTGCAAGGAGAATCTTCACTTTCTCTGATCCTTGCAGTTCACTCATTTTCTTATCATGAAGATCTTCACCAATGCCTAAGCCTTTCAATAGACGGGCCGCATCAGAATCCGCTTCCCAACCATTCATTTCAGCAAATTCTCCTTCAAGTTCCGCTGCGCGCATACCGTCTTCTTCAGAAAAGTCGCCTTTCATGTAGATGGCATCTTTTTCTTTCATCACTTCATATAGACGTGTATGACCCATAATGACAGTCTCAAGAACTTGATAATCGTCATATTCGAAATGGTTCTGTTTCAAAACGGCCAACCGTTGATCTTTTTTCAAACTGACATCACCGGTTTGTGCCTCAATCTCACCACTCAAAATCTTTAAGAATGTAGACTTCCCTGCACCGTTCGCACCAATCAGACCATAGCAATTGCCAGGGGTGAATTTTATATTTACGTCTTCAAACAACTTTTGATCGCCGAATCGAAGACTTACATTGTTTACTGTTAACATGTGATAATCCTCCAGTACTCTCGTTTCTATAACATAGAAATTATATCATTCTTAAGCGTTGTATGATAGCCGCCTGAGATATTAAAAATATTCACGCTCTGTTCCCCACTCCATAAACAATTTATAATCTTCATACACTCTCTTCTCATAATGGCCGGCCCACAAACCAAGTTGCTGCCGGAACCTCTTTTTCTCCGTCCCGATCGCTTCCATAATACTGTCTTCACTATGATAGTCGAGCATTCCCTCCTCAATGTCCACATCCGCTCGTGCATGAATTTTCGCACTCACTTTTGCCATGGTCTTTACCGTCTGTTTGACAGACTTAAGATCACTTAGATGCTTCTCTTTAACATCCTTGGAAAAAGGGGATCGTTCCCGCACGTAAAATTCTTTCCCTTCCATAGCAAAATAGCCGAGAAATGGATCGGAGAGGTGGTGCATCGCCTGCTGAGTGTGAATGACTCTTCTTCCCTGATGTTTATGATCGTTCCAGAATTTTTCATCATAGGGAAAGAAATAAGCAGGGATAGGAGTTCGTGCTTCTTTTGCTTCAAGGATGATATCATCCTCATGATCTTCGTGTGACGCGCCTTCAATAAGAATGTAATACCTCTTTAAACCGGTTGAGCCGATTCCCGCTCCAGTCTTTTTTACCACATCCTTGATGCGGTAATAGTCCTTCGCTTTCTTGTTCTTTTCTTCCAGGGATTGATAATACTCTTCCCATGCTCTTTCTAGTAATCGTTTTTCGTGCTTAGGAACGGAAGAGAGCTTGTCCTTCCCGATATCGAAAGAACGTATGGAATCGTGATTGATCATCGTCTGCTTTTCCAGTTCGTGTGACAAACTTCTTTTCTCCGCTTTTTTAATGGCCTTTTTGACAGGACCTTTTGTGGACTCTTTCGTAAATTGGACTTTCTCCGGACTCAATTCTCGATCATGATAGGCTTCTATTTGCTTCACGTACGTTTTCAAGTATCGATGAACCATCTCTTCCTTGGCTTCCTCATCATACGAAAGTGACTGCAACATCAAACGTATACTAACGACCATACGTAGGACGTCGTATAGATAAGAACCTAGATACCCTTCATCGAAGTCGTCCACATCGAAGACAATCTCTTTTTTTTCGTTTTGAAAGACACTGAAATTGTTGAAGTGCAAATCTCCCATGAGCCATGTCGGTTTGTCCACGGGTGTATGAAAGGTAAAGGGAAGCTCTGTGGTATCATGAAAGAACAAGTAGGCACTTCCTCTAAAAAAGCTGTAAGGATCAGCTTTCATTTTGTTATACTTCTTCTTTCGCTCTTTCTCAGACAGGGCCATTAAATCCCCATCAAATTTATCTAAAACCGTAGCGAGCGAATTCTTTCTTAATAATTGTTTTGTTTCACGCATCTGTTTAACTTTTTGGTCCATGGTCTCCCCTCCCTGGAATATAAGAAAAAGCGATTGCCTGAGAAGCAACCGCTTTTTTCTTTAAGATTCTGATTTATAGTATAAACTATTGTTTTCGACAACTTGAAGCACCTTGTTTTCTTCTTCCATATCACTTCCGCACATGGGACACTTCTTGTTATCATTGGTTCTGAAGTTATCTCTCATCCAGCAGTTGCAGTCTTCGGATGTACAAACCCATATCTTCGTATCTTCTTCTTTAATCTCAGCCTGATTTTTCTTTCCGAAAGCCATCGGCGTAGCCCCCCCTTTAGAATGTCATGATATAAAAGAGACTGACCTTCAAAAGCCAGTCTCTTTCTATTTTTTATTATAGTTTCGTGACGTTTGCAGCTTGTGGTCCGCGATTGCCTTCTGTCACTTCAAACTCTACAGCTTGACCTTCCTCTAGAGACTTGAAGCCTTCTTCGTTGATCGCGCTGAAGTGTACAAATACATCATCTTCACCTTCAACCTCGATAAAACCAAAACCTTTTTCCGCGTTAAACCACTTCACTGTACCTGTTTTCATAGGGATGGATCCTCCAATGTTTCAAAAATTAATATGCGTTTTGCAATAAAGAAAAAATCACATATTATAAAAAGTACCAATAAGGATTGATCACTCTTTATAATAGGTGATTGGAAGTGCGAACTTCAGAATATTGGTAAATTTTATCCTTTTATACACTATACTATGACTCACCGGTGAAGTCAAGCAGAGCGTGCTATTAACGTTACACGATTAGTATATACGGGGAGAAGGTGAATTATTCCATTCCGTCAAGATCTTTCTATGATCGCACAAGCGATTCTTTTCCCTGCATTTCCGCTGGGCTGGGACTGATAGTCATCAGGTCCTTCATGGATGATTACAGATTTGCCAATGATGTCACTCACCTTGAAACGATCCGTAAAAAATATCATCCGTGCTCTTCCTTGGTTGGAAAACAACACGGGGAAGTCTCCCGCATGATTCCCGTGCGGCTGCTCATCTGGATTCCAGTGTCCACCAGCAGATGCGAAAGGGTCCTTTCCGTCCCCGATTTCACACACCCCTTTTTCATGGATGTGAAACCCATGAGGTCCAATCTGCTTTCCGTTTTTTGGCTTTTTGAAATCAGGCAGGCCTTCTACCTGCACAAAAACCTCGACACCGTATGGCATTTGATAAAATTGAATGGTCCCTTTCAAGTTGGGAGCAAGTGGACTACTCAAAAATTTCGCTTGCGCTGTTTCAGACGCATACGTTTGTCTATAAGGACCGTTTTGGATATACACTGAATAACACCCACCTTTCTGTCTATGCTTATGACTCCCGTTGTCCTCTTAGACCAGAGCTTTTTCAGCAAAACAAATCCCCCTTTCCGAGGAGGAGGAAGAAATCCTTAGAAAAGGGGAAGCTGATGTATTACCTTATGTGTAGCTTTAGTGAATTAGAACTTAGGAATTTGAGATAGAATCTTTTCCAGGTCTTTCATGTTTTCTGGTCGTTCAAGGTGAGATCGAAGTTGAGTAAAATGGTCGGACACATCTTCTTTCCAAATGTTCATACATTCCTCATACCTTCTCTGCCACAACTCTGTATAATGGTCAATAACCAGAGATTCAAGTGTATCCAATTGCGTTTTCAGTTCTGGAGAAAGGAGAGCTGCCATGGATTCCCTCATCTCTTCTTTCTCATTGCGTTCAAAGAAAGCTTTCGGGTTTCTAAATAATTTTCGCAAGCCGGCTTTTTCTTTTTCACCAATGTCCACACTTCCACTTAAGACCGGAAGAGGAAATGTTCCTTCTTCGATCATTGACAATTGAAGGCTGGGGCGGATGTTATAAAGATCACTTTCGATCCTCTCTTTGGACTGATTCACTAACTGGTCCATGAACCGCTCCATCCGCACACAAACCGCTTTCACTTCCTGAAGCATTTCAAAACTCAATTCCTCCAGAAGCTGCTTTTGAGAAACCTTCAATGCTTCTTTTGTATCTCCCTGGTTTTGGATGGTCGCTGGATTGAAGTGCCGCTTGAACAGATCATTAAAGTTGAGCATCATTCGTTCATGTACATAATGAATCTGTTTATCCGCTTTGTTATGAATAGCGTCTTCCGCCCCCTGATCGAAATTCTTCTCAAGAGTCTCGCGTATAAGATGGTGTTCTTCTTTCGTCTTTTCAATTTCTTCACGGCGCTCTTGTTCGTTGAGCTGACTTGCAGCAATGAAGTTCTCAAGGACTTGTCTTATGTTCTTAATATCCTTATCCATCCCATGAATCATCATCTGTGCGAGGTCTTCGTGAAGGAACGAGTGGAAGCTTTCCTCAAAAGCATGTAAGCCTGAATTCAAATCTTTTCCTTCCATCTTCTCATCGAGTGCTTGTAAACTCGAAATAGAGAAAAGTTTCGGGTGACGAATTTGGAATTCGTTCAACTGCCCTCTCACATAACTTTCCACCTGCTTTCGTTCCTCATCGGATGATGCCAAATCGGCAGCATTGATGAGGAAGAACATTTTATCAAGGCTGAAGCTATCCTTTACACGGCCTAGCTGTTTAAGGAATGTTTGATCAGCATGTGAAAATGGGTGGTTATAATAGGTGACAAATAAAACGGCATCCGCATCCTTGATATATTCAAAACTCACATCTGTATGACGCGCGTTGACAGAATCCGCTCCCGGGGTATCCACGAGAGTGACTCCCGCTTCCGTCCACGGGCAGTCATAGAAAAGTTCCATAGACTCGATGAAGCAGGATTTTTCTTCCTTAGAAACATATGATGAAAAATCATCCCATGACACATCGATGCATTTTCCCAGGTTCTGTTTCATAGTTGGATAACCGTCTATGAAAGCACGTAAAAAGGAGTGTTTCTTATGATCAAGTGGCTGCCAATCTTTTTCTTTCATATGGCTAGCTTTCGTGTGAACATCCTCCAGGGTATGAGCGCTGAGGTCAAGGACCTCAAGGATAGGAGATAAATCTTCCAGCATTTCTGCTTCTGTCTTCACATAAGCGTCAATCGAGCGGTCCGGTTTTCCAGCATGAGATGGAGAAATTTTATTGATCGTCGCTGTGGTCGGGTTCGGAGAAACAGGCAGTACCAGGTCTCCAAGCAGAGCATTAGCAAAACTTGATTTACCTGCACTGAATGCTCCGAATAGAGCGATCGTATAATGTCTATTATCCAGACGGTTTCGTTTTTTCTCTAATTGAGCATAGAGCCGCTTCGTACCTTCAAGTGAATGGATATTCTCCAATGTTTCGTCTGCCCGGAGGAGCGCCTGATCAATGGAAGAACCACTCTTTTTAGAAGGCGCTGGATGAGGGTCGAGGTCTTCCTCTTCACGGACCGGTGTTTCAGCAGGAATTTCATCAGCACTTCTATAGATCATCTTTTCTTGTCGTTTTTTCCATGCCTTACTAACCCTTGATGCCTCTTTTTCTGAGGTCTCTTTCTCTAAGTATTCTTCTAGGTTATGACGATAGTCTTTAATTTCTTCATTCAAAACCTCTAGTTGTTTTTCTATTACCTGTTTCTTTTTAGCCGCTTCAAAAACTTCTTTATGCTGGTCGATCATTTCTTGTTGATTGGCAGCGACCGCTTCGAGGAATAAATACTTCCATTCTTGTATGAAACGACGCGCTTCCTTTTGGATATCTTTTGATACATCATCCGTGTATCGTAATACATAAGAACCTGTGACAGACGCCCCTCGTTCGACGAGAGCATATAACCGTTCCTCAGGATAATGGAAGGTCTCTTTTTGCACATGTTCTAGCAGCCTTTGGTCGCTGATCGAATAGCTTTCCATCAGCTGAAGCATTCGTTCCCGCAGCGGCCAGTACAGGTTTTTCTCTACTGACTCTGTGAGCTTCTTGTGAAAAGCCTGTTTCCTTGCTGAGCGTTCTTCATCTGTTTTCTTTTGCGTGAAAAGAATTCCCACTTTAAAGTTCGGTTGTACTGACTGTAAGTAAGCCTCCGCATATTCACGAAGAGCGCTTGGCATGAGGTAAGCATTCGAAATGAATTGGCTGACCCTCTCCTGAAAGTGTGCTTCTGCTTTTTCATAGAGAGCCTGCTGGTTTTCGAGGTCTTTAACATGGAAGGGGCTTTGGTCGATCTTTCCCTCCCACTTTTCCATGTCTTCTCGAAGCTGCGCCATCTCGCCTTCGATCAGTTCCGAATAATTCATCACTGCTTCTTCGGCAATCCATTTCACTTGCGTTTCCGCTTGTCTTTCCAGTTGAGAGGTGGAAAAGTGAGAGCGGAAGTCTCCCTTTAACTTTTGAAATTCATTGAAAGGAAGGGAATAATCTCTCAAGGATATGAAGTAGATTTCTTCAGGGGTTATGCCCCATTTTTCGAAGGCGTTTCTTACCGTTTTTTGATAAGTTTCAAAAGAAAGCTCTTTTTTTACATGTTTATCCACCTGGTTGACCACCACTGAAAAAGGTGTTTTTCGACGCTGCATTTCCAATAGAAACATAAGGTTCACTTCAGACTGTACATGGTTATAATCCATCACATAATACATGTAATCCATCAAATGCAGAGATGATTCAGTAATCAATCGGTCCGCGTCATTCGTGGAATCTACTCCTGGTGTATCGACGATCGACACATGAGGAGGCACAGACTGTCCTGGTTGTGAGATCTCAAGTCCTGTAATTTTTTCACCATCTTTACAGAGCGCTTTTATCGTTTCCAGATCAATATCCGCATCATATCGGACGACCGTTCCATCCTGGAAATGGACAAGGGTATAGGGGGCGCCTGTCTTCAACCGAACGATATTCGCACTCGTAGGTATGGGACTTGAGGGGAGAAGGTCATTCTCTAATAGCGTATTGATCAATGTGGATTTTCCTGCTGAGAAGTGACCCGCAAAGCCGATGATCATTTCTTCTTGAATTAACTTTCCATATAAATCCAATACTTTCTCTTTTTGTTCTTCATTTCCTTGATCTTTTAAAAAAGCGTATAAATTCTGAATTTTACCGATGCTTAGTTCTGTCAAATGGCTCATGTCTCGTCTCCTTTGCCGTACAATGTCCTCCCTCATTTTACTCTTAAGAGCTGTGTTTCCTCAAGGGTGAGATATTTAAAACGAAGGGTCATCCATATAGGGAATCGTTTGATTCGTATCCAATTCCCCATAAACCTTACTAGGAAGAGCTGTTCTTCCATTCAGCCAGTCACCGAATAAAATCACGGATGGTTCCGTATTTCCACCGAGCCCAAAATGAAGAGTTAAAGATCCTGGACTGTAGCAGGCTGTATGGATTGTGCCGGTCCATTGTTTATACCCATGAGAAAAGATCGGTCCGTAGGAGTCATTCAATAAATGAAAAGCCTCTAATTCATCATGAATATAAGCTTGACGACTTTTAAGGTCATCCAGTCTTTCCTGTGAATCTGAGAGATGCCTGCGGTTTTCCTTCTCAAGTTCTGTGAAGTGATTCGTACAAGCCATCCCTTCTTTCACGGTTACCCCGCGAGGAGAGCCCTCAATGACTTTTGATGTTCCTTCTTTATCAAATACTACATAGTTAAACGAATGTCTGTGAGGGAGTTTTTTCAACAGGAGAACCGCTTCCTTGGTCGTTTTACATGTTTCTAAGACCATTCTTGTTAGTAGACAACAAATAAACCCGTCTTCCGGGTGAATTCTGTTAACGAAATTATAACCAATACAAAGTCCATGTTCGTTCATTCCGTCTGTACGCCCGATGATCCGCTGGGAGGGGCCGATACTCGCATAACCATCTTCGGGTTGAAACAAAACCAATCGGCCCTCATACGTTTTAGGGTGGTAATCGTAATTTCTTGCAAAGTATCCGCTTCCAGTCAAAATAGAGCATCCTGAACCTTCCCAGTCCTGTTGAAACCCACTGTATTCATGAACGACTTCTTCCAACGACCATTGCAATCCTTCAGCCAGACCTCTGAGCTCGTCGAAGAGACCCTTTGAATAATGATCCATTTGTTCTTTTACCACTTGAACATCAACATCGTAACGAAGCCTCGATCGTTTCCTTCTTTGTTCGTGGTGTTTATATAAAAGCGTATGTTTCAAACGTTTTCCTTGTTCGTACCCGAAGTCATCATAACGACCGCGGAATGTAAGCAACTGGGAATAAAAAGGTTTCATTTCCCCGCCCATTCCTTATGCAGTTGAGAATGGTGAAGGATATGGTTGTGATCTGTTCCTTGAATGATGTTGACTTCAACATTCCAATGCTCATTCACATAACGCTTGAATTTATCATGTAATAGAACTTCATCCTCACTTCCCACATAAATGGACACTCTATCCTTGATATCATGTAGCAAATCCGGAGGGATTTTTTCAAGAAACCTTGAGGCAAGGAGTCGGAAGCTCAGCGTTAGTTTTTCAGATTTGTTGAATTCATCGGGGATTTCCGCAACAGTCCTGTTATTGAATCGATGGATATTCATCTTATACAAAGTCATGAGCAGCATGACTTTCTTGTCGAATACCGTATAATCCACATCGGTTCGATCAGTGGACTGCTCGGTCGCATCCTCATGGTAGACAGGCAAAGTAGGATGAAAGAATGGAGCGATAAACAAGTATTCACTGGCAGCACTCTTGTTTTTTTGAATCAACCTTAATAAATTGGCACAGCCCATGGAGTGTCCGGCCAGGGTCACTTTTTCATACCCTTTTTTTTCAATGAAATGGAGGAAATCAAAAAAATCATCATCATATTGCCCAATATAGTCAATGTCCCCTCTCTTTTGACTCTTGTCATAACCTCTTAACACAGGAAAATAAATATCAGCGTCACGGAGACATTCCTGAGCAAAAGCTTCATGGTGATGAAACTCGGCTGTAATCCCATGTACGATAATAATCGCTTCCTTAGAAGAGGTCCCCTTCTTAAGAAGCGCATATTGTAAACGCGTGAAATCCCTGGCTGTATAACTTGACCACATGACCTTTGTCATTCTCTCCACCCCTTTCTTTGCAAATACGTTCTAAATTCTGGCACTTTCCATTCTTCTATGAATTTATGTTCGATAGATTTCATGTAGTTATCAGAGAGGTATTTCGAACCTCCTCGATGAATTTCTTCGGCATAATGAAAAGGTGGAGCGATTTCAGCTTTCTTTTCAATAACCGTGAAAGATAGAGCCGGGAAGGTCATTCCATCGTCTCCTATCACATGCACAATCGTTGGTCTATAGACCTTCGTTTCCACCCCTTCCCTTTGATATAAATACTCCCGTGCCTCTCTTCCAACTTCATAAACAACTCCTTCCAGGTGAGATCCAGGGTGTTCGGTAATATCAGCTCGTGAACCATCCCTAAAATGAGTGGAAAAAGCAAGCCTGTAATCGTTAAGCATCCCTTTCCCTTTGATGGTAGTAAATAAATGGTCAACTCCATGCTCGCATAATCTGGAATTGTCCATACATGACCCATAAGCAAAATAATGGAGATGCTCCCGTTGAATATACCGATGGACTTTCCAATCGTGATTGTGGACCCCTTGACCTGCAGCTTCTCGCGGCCAATAATAGACAAACGCTTCTTTTACTCCCTGTGGTGTAGAAACTTCGCACATCTCGCGTACGAAATATGGATCATCTGAACCCTTAGAATAGCCTTCTAATTCATCTAACACGGCTAATAATGAACAGGGAATGTCGTACAATTCTCCATAGGTGATCTCATGGTCGTTTTTTACGAGAAGGGGATAATAAGAATGTCCCGTATATAACGTACCTTTCACAAAAGCTTGTTCTGAAAGACATGTCGCTTCTCTCATATAATGATGATTTTCCTGATTTTTGCAAAGAGAACCGTAAACAAAAACATTCATCTCACTCTTCCTCCTACTGTAGATCTTTAGCTGATAAAAAGTTTTTCGTTGTTTTAGCATGATTCACTGCATTTTGTACTGCTTTTTCAACCGCTCTCACAGCCATGACTCCTAAACTGTTGTAGTCACAGGAAATTTTCCCTGACCCTGCAAAAAAAATTGTGTCGCCATCAACAAATGTATGGGATGGACGAATAGTACGTGAAAGGCCGGCATGAGACATGGCCGCCAGCTTGTTTGCTGCCGGTTTATCTACCTTTGCATTTGTAACCACGGCACCAATGGTCGTATTCCCGTGAAACCGGTTGGTCGGCCCCTCTTTGATTTGATCCATCAACACTTCTTCACTATTTAAGAACCTACCCTCTTTCTGGATGCCGGCAATGATTTGGCCAGTCTCAGGATTGATTACATCACCAAAACAATTAACGGCAACGACCGCTCCCACTTTGACGTCACCGACTTGAATGCAACAATGCCCCAATCCGCCTTTCATACTAAAAGAAGGTCCTTTCCCTTTTCCAACTGTCGCCCCTGCACCTGCTCCATAATTCCCCTGTTTCAAATGAGAGTGGTTGAAAGCAGCTGCTGCAGCTTCATAACCCATTTTAGCATCCGGGCGCATGCCCTGGTCGTTTTCTCTTAAGTCAAACAAAATGGCACCAGGGACGACCGGGACTCGAGTTACCCCTACATCAAAACCGATCCCTTCCTCTTCCAAATATTTCATCACCCCTGAACCAACCTCAAGACCAAACGCGCTGCCTCCGGACAGAAATACGCCATGAACCTGTTGCACAAAATTTTCAGATTTCAAGGCATCGGTCTCCCTCGTACCCGGAGCCCCGCCCCGAACATCCACACCTGCCGTGGCTCCGTCTTTACTCAGAATAACTGTGCACCCTGTGTGATGATTTTCACTTTCTTTTTGACCAAAAAAGAATCCTTCAATTTCCGTGATATCGATCTCTTTCATCATACATCCACTCCTTTTCAAGGTTTGCCGAATTCTATTTTTGGGGAAACAAGAGGATAGATGAGGAGGTGTAAGAATGGAAAACAATCAGATAATCGTCCACGGCCGCGTTCAAGGTGTCGGTTTCCGTGCTGCAACCAAACAGATCGCTGAACAGATCGGTATTGCAGGGTGGGTGAAAAATCAGCCCGACGGCACCGTTCTTATTGAAGCGGAAGGAGAACATGGAAAATTACAGCAGTTCATAAAAGAAATAGATGAGGGGCCTACACCTTTCAGTAAAGTAGAGGCACTCGATGTTAAAAATAAGGATAAAATCAATAATTACAAGAAATTTAAAGTTGTACAATGAAGATGACCGCATCCCTGCGGTCATCTTTTTTTCATTTACTTCTGATGCATGGGACGAACGATGACCTCATTTACATTCACATAAGATGGCTGAGTCACAGCATAAGCAACGGCACGGGCAATATCATCCGCTTCCAGCGGATCCATGCTGCGGTTTTTGAACATTTCAATGACGTCTCCGTCTGTAATGTGGTCGGTAAGTTCTGTATCCACGGCTCCAGGTGAAACGTTCGTCACTCGGACGCCCGATTTAGAAAGTTCTTTTTCCATTCCCATGGAAAGAGCTTTTACCGCATATTTTGTCGCACTGTAAACGGTGCTGGATGGAAAGACTTCATGACCAGCAACAGATGAAACATTAACGATATGACCGGACTCCTGTTCCATCATGGTTGGCAGGCTTGCATGGATGCCGTATAACACTCCTTTAATATTAACATCAACCATCTGTTCCCATTCATCCACGTGGTCATTCTTCAAGAAGGAGAGGAGCATAACTCCAGCATTATTAATAAAAAGATCCACCGTTTTGAATGCTGATTTCGTTTCTGAAACTAGCTTCTCCACATCTTCTCTTTTCGTTACATCTGTTTCTACCACTTTCGCTTCTACATTATATTGTTCAGTAATTTCTTCTGCGAGTTCATTAAGCTTTTCTGCTCTTCTAGCTGCGAGTACAACGTTCGCTCCCTCATTTGCTAAATGGTGAGCAATCGCTTTACCGATTCCGCTGCTAGCCCCTGTTATGATCGCTGTTTGATTCTTTAGTTTTGTCATAATCTGTGTCCTCCCTTGTAATCATTCCTTTTCTATCTACCCTGCATAGAGAAGATTTATTCACCCAAGAACCAACTGAACCAAAAGGCCGCTTAACGAATCGACCGTAAAGCAGGATTCTTAAAGAACTAATTTCTAGATGTTTAAGGAGTGGATGGGGCTACGGGGAATGACTTGCTTCCCAACCACTCCTGACTACCAAACCGGCAAACGAAACCCAGTTCTCTCAAAACTGTGGACCCACTAGCTGGAGCTATAATGGAAGAAGGGATTTTAAAGGGGATATGAAAAAGACCGCCTCTTTAGGAAAGAGACGGTCACGGTCTGGTTATGATACTTATTGTTCTTCAAAGAACTTACGGTTAATCTCGATGTATGGAGTTTCTTCTTCTGGTACCTCGTCCTCGATATAAATCGCTTCAACTGGACACACCGCTTCACACGCACCACAATCTATGCAAATCGCAGGGTCGATATAGAACATATCTTTCCCTTCTTCGATACAATCAACTGGGCACACATCCACGCATTCTCCAGCTTTCTCATCTTTACAAGGGGATGTGATTACAAATGCCATATCTATTTCTCCTCCTTTTATAAAATTTCGTGTGCTTATAAAATACTATTCACCCATAATGGCTAAGATAAACACCACAATATACTATAACGATTTTGATGAAAAATCGCAATTCCCGTAGTTGTTCGACCATTTTCGCATCGAACTTAAAAAGAAATGGGAAGGATGATCTCAGTCTTCCCAAATGCGTTCGACTGTATATTCTCCTCCTTGTTTTTGTACAAGAAAAACATCTGGTCGGGAGAGACGCTTCCATTCATAAAAACCGATTTCACGGTTATATTTTTGCAGTAATAAGGCGAGCAGGTTCCCGTGAGTAACAAGGAGAACGTTCCCACAGTCCTCATTTTCAAGTTCATCAATCAGAGAAAGGACACGTTTCTTAGCTTCTGTCGAGGATTCCCCTCCCGTTAGTTTCAGTTCAGGGTCGACAAACGTGTCATGAAGGACTTCTTCCCAGTCATCCAGAGGTTCGTGGCTGAGGACACGCTCCTCTAAACGGTCATCCATTTCGATGGTCACATTGTTTTTTCTGGCAAAAGGCTTGATCGTTTCAATCGCCCGCAAATAAGGACTTGAGATGATGCGGTCGATGTTGTGCCCGTACTTCTCTAAAAAAGCCGCAAGCATTTGGGCCTGCCTGATGCCCGTCTTTGTTAACGGGGAATCTTCATGTTGACCTTCCGTTTCACTGTGACGCACTAAAAATAATTTCTCCATTGCTACCCATCCTCCCCTTTCCATCACTTATGTCCATTATGGCTGATGGAACGAGTGTTTACAAGAAAAGTTGAAGAACACATCACTTCCTATAGACACACTTTCCTCTATGCCAGGTCTCTAATACTTTTATATCCTTCAGCTTTTCAGTTTCTATTTCCTCTGGATGTTTGTCTAGGATTACAAAATCAGCTTGATAACCAGGTTCTATTTTACCCTTTTCTTCTTCTCTATATTCGAGCTCAGCTGGAGTTTTTGTGAAACCGATAAAGGAATCTTTTACGCTTATTTTTTCCTGCGGCATCCAGCCGCCTTCTGGGTTTCCATTAAGGTCTGTCCGGTTAACAGCCGAGAATATGGTCGTAAAAGGATTCAGCGCACCAATCGGAAGATCCGAGCTCAACGTTAATGGAATCTGCTCTTTTAAAAGGCTTTCATAAGCATCACAATAAGGCAGAAGGCTCTCCGGTGTCCATTTCCCTTTTTCGCTCCACTCATCAAGAAGGAAGGAAGGCTGTGTTTCAATGTAAGGCTTCAACTCTCTCAACCGGGCAATCAAATCAGGAGCAAGCGTCTGGGCATGAATAATCCGGTGCCTCAAACGTTTCGTCGCCTCCTTGGACTTCTCAAGCGCAGTAATTGCCTGTTCAACAGCACGGTCGCCGATGGCATGCATGGCAACCTGCATATCATTGTCACTTGCATATTTGACCATATCATCAAGCTGTTCCTGGGTATAAATCAAACGGCCGTCTGCACTTGGTTCTACAGGATAAGGGTTCCTCATGGCTGCCGTATAAAGCCGCTGGGTACCGTCCAGGAAAATCTTGAAAGACCCCACTCTCACTTGAGGTGTTCCTTGGCCTGTGCGATGATCATTTTCCTTACAATAGGATTTCATGTCCTCAATATTGAAGACATAATGATGCAGTTGTACATCGATCGGTAATGCTTCTTCATGTTCTAGTTCTGTGTAGGCCTGCCACAACCGTTGATAAGAGCCGATGAAGTTAATATCATCCGTATGCACAGAGGTCAGGCCGTGTTGACTAAGGTGAGGCATCGCTTTCTTTAATGCTTCTTTTGCATCCTCGGCCGACCGGCCCCAAAAATGGTGCTTAATATAGTGAACCGCTGTATCTTTAAAGCGGCCATTCCAATTCCCGTGTTCATCTTTTTCTTTGAATTCATCCGGTTCTTTCTTGAAATCCTCTTCTTCTTTCAACAGTTCCATCGCCTGTTCACTAATGACACATTCATGACCATCCTGATGCATGAAGTACATATACGCATTCACTTGAATTTCATTTAAGTCTTCTGCAGTTAAAAGATGATCGATATCATCAAAGTTTCCATCGTTGAATCCTTTCCCAAAAACCCAGTCGTATTGCTGCAGTTCATCATAATGATTCTCGACAACTGCCTTCATTTCTTCCCAGCTCGTTACTTGGGTAAGGTCTAACTCCTTCTTTAACAGACCGTAACGGAGCAGGTGCATATGGCTATCGTTAAAGGACGTAGAAAGGACTCGTCCTCTTCCATCTACGACATCTTCCTCACCATCGTAAGGTGACTCATATATGGACTCAATCTTTTCCCCTTCTATTTTAATCGCATAAGTGCGGTCACTTTCATAGGTTTGATAGGGCTGGTAGATTCTAACGTTATCCAAAATCATGGCATACTCTTCCTTTCAAGTATTTTTTAATAACCATTACCCCACTTCATCTTTTTTATAAACATGGGAACAAATCCCTATATGAAAGATTTTTTCTTTTGAGAGGGGGGAAGAACATTTTTCAGCCATAGAAAAAGCCAGGGAATGGTTCCCTGGCTTTTCAGTCATTTACACTTCTTTGAAATACTCCTTATAGAAACCGCCCATCCGGCCGGAATTATCAATAACAAAGTAAAACTCTTCACTTTCATTTTTTACATCATACACTTTGCCTGGAGTAAGAACGTTGTTTACAACGAATTTTTTTGCATCGTTATGAACACACTCGATTTGTTTGATGGTTTCATTGCTTTCCCAATTTTTGTGAATCATAGAGCATCCTCCTTGGTTCTTGTGTACCTATCATACAATGAACGTAGAGATGACTCAATAAAACAAATGATTAAAATTGACTTTTATACCAATCCGCTGCTGTTTTCACTTCATTTTCTGTCAATTGATGCCCCATACGCTCCCAATGAACGGTGACATCAGCTCCAGCTTTGGTTAATAGTTCTTCTAAGTCTTTGGTTTCTTGAGCTGGACAGATCGGGTCATTTTCACCTGCACCGATAAATACAGGAAGACCTGGTTGTTCAGGAAGTTCTATCCCTCTCCGCGGGACCATCGGATGAAACAGCAAAGCCCCCCGCAAACTATCTTTGTAATGAAACAACAGGCTTCCTGCGATATTCGCTCCATTGGAATATCCTGCTGCAATGATATGATTACGATCGAATCCGTACTCTTTGCTGGCTTCATCAAGGAAATTGTTTAATTCATCTGTTCTTTCTATTAAGTCTTCTTCATCGAAGACTCCTTCTCTTAGACGTTTGAAAAAACGTGGCATTCCATTCTCTGATACATTCCCTCTTACAGATAAGACCGATGCATCTGGATCAATCATCTTTGCTATAGGCAGCAAATCTTGTTCTGTACCTCCTGTGCCATGAAGAAGCAACAAGGTGCGTTCAGACTTTCCTTTTTGGAAAATATGTTTCATATTCATTGCGCTTCACCTCTTCTTTTCTGATTTACATAATATTTTTCTGGATAACTGGTTCATTCTAAAATCATTTTATCTTTAATTCGAGATAATGTCAAAATTCATGTTTTTAGCTTTTTGAACAACCAGGGGAGCAACAGGACGATCATCAACAAACGAATGGTCTGCAAAGAGCTGACAATGGCAGGTTCACTACCTGTTTGTTCTGCAGTGATAGACATTTCTACAAGCCCACCCGGTGCGAGAGCTAAAACAGCCGTTTTTACGTCCATAGTTGTCCACCAGCTTAATAAAAAGGCCATCCCGATTCCTATTCCGATCATGGAAACAGCCAAAGCAAAAAAAGCAATGCAAGTCTTCCCAGCAGATATAATCTCCCTTAAAGATACCGTATGTCCCAAGTAAGTGCCTATAAGGAACTGCGCAAGAGTGAAGAGCGTTCCTGGCAAGGGGTAGAATGGCACACCTGCTGTTTTTAATGCCCCAATAAAAAGCATGGGGATGATGACAAGAGCAGCCGGGATCCAGTCTCTCACCTGCCAGCCTATGAAAGCAGCGATGATATATAAAGGAAAGGTATAATACAAACCTTTATCCATCTCTCCTGTTACACAGGCAACTACTGTTGTTGAGACATCGAAATTTCCATGGGTAACGTAAAAAGGAATAATAAAAAGAACGCTAATTAAACGTAAGGTATGGAAAATCGTAACAAGCGCACTATTCCCTTTCATGGATTCGCTGACAGCAATCATGGCAGACAATCCTCCTGGAGAACTTCCAACAAGCGCCGTCGTTTTGTCAATTGTCCCATGTTTTGCGATGTACAAACCAGCTAATAAGCTGATCGCAATCATCAATGATGTAAGAATAGTATAAGGAAACAGGTATGGACCGATAGAATGAAAGGTTTCGGCACTGAACGTCAGACCAATTTGAATTCCTAGTAGAACAAAAGCAATGTTTTTTGCTATCGGTACAGTTTCGGATTTCAATGCCGTGAAGTATTTAACAAGTACAACGAACACGACCGGCCCCAATATCCACGGGATCGGGATGTTTAACAAATCGAACAAAAGACCGCCCGGCAATGCGATTAAATATGTTTTCAACTTGTTCGAAGGTCTCATGGGGCCACCGCTCCTTTCGGAAAATATAACAAGACGAAAGAAATTAGATAAATACAACAAACCGCTTCCCTTTCGGAAAGCGGCTTGCCTATTTGTTTTTCACACCAAATTCGATCATTCTAAAAAGTTGATCCGTCATCTCTTTCACTCCATATTTATGCCTGGTGGGAAATAAAATGGAATGGAAAATGAGATCAGCAACCATCTCGCTTTCTATATCATCTTTCCATAGCCCCGACCTCTTCGCATCGCCAATCCATTCCAACATTTGCTCATAAGTTCCCATAAGATCTTCATGGATCTTTGTGCGATAGAATAAGGCCAAGGTTTGATCACTGCTCTGCAGCTCCCGAATCATTTGATCAATATGATGAGTTTCGGCATGATCAAGAAAAATAAATAGGAGATCGTATAGCTTTTTATTAGGATCTTCTTCTTTCGGAATCGCTTCAATTTGTTTATTCATCTCTTCCATCATATTTCTCATGTAGGAAAGAATGAGGTCTTCTTTATTTTTAAAATATTCGTAGAGAGTACTTCTGCTCACCTGGAGCTCCGTTGAGAGTCTTTTAAAATGAACCCCATGGATCCCCTCTTTCCTGAGCAAAGCGCCTGTCTCTTTTAAAATCTCTTCTTTTGTAAGAATTCGTTTTCTTCCCAATTCGGTACCTCCTCAAACTACCTTCATTATATCATCATCAAAGGTCAGAGGGGCGCCCGAAGGGTTTCATTGAAAAAGGTATGACAAATATCCATATCCTCTTTCTTCCATTTCTTCTTTAGGAACGAACTGCAAAGCCGCAGAATTGATGCAATAGCGTAATCCTCCTTGATCTTTCGGGCCATCTTCGAACACATGACCGAGATGGGAATCAGCACGGTCGCTTCGAATTTCCGTACGGAACATTCCATGAGACCGATCGACTTCTTCTTTCACCTGCTGCTTTTCAATGGGCTTTGTAAAGCTAGGCCAACCACAACCCGCATCATATTTATCTTTTGAACTGAACAACGGTTCTCCTGAAACGATGTCAACATAGATGCCTTCATCTTCGTGATCATAAAATTCATTTTGGAAAGGGCGCTCGGTTGCATTCTCCTGCGTAACTTTATACTGGATATCGGATAGACGCTGCTTCAATTCTTCCTGGTCTTTTTCATAACTCCATCGATCTTTTATAAAATCAGCTCGTCCAGATCCTTTCTTGTAACGCTTGTAATGGAAGCGGTTTTTCTTATAATAATCCTGATGCTTATCTTCAGCAGGATAAAACGTTTCAGCCGGCAGAATTTCCGTTACAATCGGGTCTTTGAATTTTTCCGATGATGCAAGCTCTTTTTTACTCTTTTCAGCCACTTGCTTTTGTTTCTCGTTGTGATAGTAGATAGCTGTCGTATAAGAGTGGCCTCGATCAGCGAATTGACCTCCGGCATCCGTAGGGTCGATTTGCTGCCAAAAAAGCTCAACAAGCCGCTCATAAGGAAAAATGGCCGGATCGAATGTGATCTGTACCGCTTCCCTGTGCCCCGTCGTTTCTGTAACCACCTGCAAGTATGTCGGGTTTTCTGTATGTCCCCCTGTATATCCTGAAACGATGGATTCGATTCCAGGGCGTTCATCGAAAGGTTCGACCATACACCAGAAGCATCCCCCTGCGAATGTTGCTTTTTCTAATTGTGTACTCAATATAAAACCTCCTAAAGGCATAGGTTCTTTCTTCTATTTTTGGATATAGTTCTTATTCTTGCTAACTCAACAAAAAAAATCAAGCTACATGCACAGCCTAAATGAATAATTTAGGCTGTGATGCACCTTGAGATCGTTTTTTCTCTTTTTTGTCAAGAACACTCGTTGATTCCCATTCCTGAGAAACAGACGGTTTCCTACTGCTTTCGTCCAATGGTACAAGACTCTCGTCATCATCATCGTCTGGTTCATTCATAATCTTCATCATATTGATCATGGCAGGAATATTTTTCAGCATCGGTCCATATTGCTGCATCATAGGTGCTGCCGATTGCATGGCTTTAAGTGCCGTCTGCATGTGACCAAGCCATCCAGCTCCTCCTGTTTTTGCAGCTGTCCCTGCAGCACCAAGAGCCTGTGCACCAAAACCAGTACCTCCACCTCCGCCGAGAACTCCCGGGAGTCCAGATCCAAAACCAAAACCTGTATTTCCCATAAAGCCTGGAGCTCCAAAGCCGCCGAAGCCCCGGCTTCCCGCATTTATATACGGTGCCATCGAGCGCATCATTTGCGGTGCAGCTTGCTGAAACCCTGGGAATTGGCCCATAGGAGGGAAAGGCGGTTGACCTGTCGGAAACATAAAAACCCCTCCGAAACGTTAGAATACTCTAGCATATGCCTTATTTATAAACTGGTTTGGGCTCCTGTCTTTATGTTAGCAGGTGGTAACGACCAATCCACTGGTTCGATCCCGTTGTTATATAAAAATGTATTCGCCTTAGAAAATGGACGGCTACCAAAAAACCCTTTGTGTGCGGCAAATGGACTGGGATGAGAAGAAGTCAGTACCAAATGTTTTTCCTGATCAATGAACGACCCTTTCTTTTGTGCATGTTTCCCCCACAAGAAGAATACAACCGGCTTCTTTCTTTCATTTAATGACTGAATGACTGCATGTGTGAACTTTTCCCATCCTAATCCTCTGTGTGAATGAGGCTCTCCTTCCTTCACTGTTAATACATCGTTTAAAAGAAGCACCCCTTGTGTTGTCCAAGAATGAAGCGAGCCATGGTCCGGAGGTTGAACACCCAAATCCGCCTGTAGTTCTTTGTATATATTACGAAGAGAAGGTGGAATACGATTGCCGGGTCGCACGGAAAAACTGAGACCATGTGCCTGGTTCTTTCCATGATAAGGATCCTGGCCAAGGATCACTACTTTAGTTGACGCATATGGTGTGCATTCTAACGCTGCAAAAATATCATGATAGGCAGGATGGATGACATGGTCGTTGTATTCCTTCTCTATAATATTCTGTAATTCTTTAAAATAATCTTTTGTAAACTCTTCGTTCAGGAGATCTGACCAATCATTCGCTGGTTGAATCATCCGAACACCTCCTACATGAGCATTTCCCACGGGAAATTTAAAATATTTCCCGGGCAAGCGCAAAATATGACAGGTATCTTTCTAATTTCTCTAAATACGACTAGCGAATGAAGAGAATTATGCTATATGTTGGCGTTTTTCAGGCAAGACCATCCGAAGAGGAGGAAATATGCCTTCCTACTTTTACTGAAAGACAAATTCCACTTTCGATCCTTCGGGTCCTGCATCAATCTGCAACTTCGCAGGGATTTCCTCCTTCAATTGCTGCACGTGGGAAATAATACCGAGCATCCGGTTGCCGTCCTGCAAACTTCTAAGGCAGCCAATCGCTTGTTCTAGCGAAAGGTCATCCAGCGTTCCAAAGCCTTCATCGATGAACAATGTGTCCAATTGAACACCTCCAGCATGGGCCTGAACGACATCAGCCATTCCAAGAGCTAAACTTAAGGATGTTTTGAAACCTTCCCCACCAGATAAAGTTCTTACTGAACGCTGTTGTCCTGTATGATGATCAATTACTTCAAGATCGAGCCCACTTTGTGCACCGCGCTTAGCTATAGAATCACTACGGATCAGTTGATAACGGTGGTCCGTCATCTGATCGAGACGCAAATTGGCCTGTATGAGAATTTCATCCAAGTATGAGGCTAGCACATACCTCTCCAATGAGAGACGTAAATGATTGTCCCCGTTGGAAATCTGAGCGAGCTCAGCAATATCATAATATTTCGCTGCAAGCTCCCCTTGTTCTTCGACTAACGCTCGGATGTTGTCTCGAATGGACTCATTTTGTTGTAAAGACATATGAAGATGATTAACCATTTCCCGCTGCTCGTTCAGTTTTCCCTGCATTTCTTCCAACTTATCCTGAACGGCATGTAATTCCGGCCGGTCTTTTTCTTTTAGCTTCTGGTCCAATTCTTCCAAACGCTCGTTGACAACCTGAACCCGTTGTTGGTGCTGCTGAATTTCGTTAATCATTTGTTCCATTTTTTGAGGTGTTCGAATAGCCGATTGATAGTGCTCGATTGAGTCAAAAGAAAATTGAACAAGCGTTTGATCAAATTCCGTTTTCCGTTGTTCTAAAGCCTTCTCCGCCTGCTCCAAGTAGTTCTGACCTTCTTCTACAGCTGTTTGGATTTTCTGCCATTCGTCCCTTTGGCTTTGATATAAGCTTTGGGTTTCTTTCCATTTTTCATCTGCTTCTTTATATGCCTTTTCAAGCTTTGAAGCTTCTTCTACTAATCCATCAGGATGTTCAGTAGTGGAAGGCAGGTTTTCTTTCAATGATTCCAACTCTGTTTTTCGTTTGGTTTGTTCCTGCTGTTGGTCATTGATTTTTTGTTGAAGTGCGTCTTTTTCTTTTTTTAGTGATTCCAGTTGTTGATCCATCCGGTCCATTTTCTTCTCGGTGGATTGCAAGTCTTCTATTTGTTCTTTAAGATCGTTATATTCTTTAAGGACCTTTTCCATATTCCCAACACAGATTTGTCTTTCTTTTTCGATCGAATCTTCAGAGAGATCATGTTCTATTTTTAAATCACTCCACAAACTTTCTGTCAATTGCCGCTGGGCTTCTCCTTCAGATTTTACCTGAATTAATTCATCTTGTGCTTTCTCGAAAGATTGCTCACTTTCTCTATGCCTCTCTCTAAGTCGCTCCACCTGTTCTTCACTCATCACACCATCCGGTTTCCCTGCCGGATGTGGGTGGTCTGATGAGCCGCACACAGGACACGATGTGTCATCACTTAAATGTAAGGATAAGGTGTACGCATGATGTTTCCTTATTTCATCCAATGCTTTTTCATAGGATTCTTTGGCTTTTTGAGACGTTTGTTTCCTTTCCTGATAGTGTTTGGAAACAGACTGATAACGGGATCGGAGCTTTGCCAACTGAAACCATTCTTTCGATAAGCGTTCAATGGTTTCTTTTCTTAATTTCAGGGTCTGATAGGACTGCTTTTTTTCATAAGCCGCTTCTCTTAAAGTCCTTTCGCCTTTCAACTTTTCTTTCATCCATTTTGTGTCATCTACAATCTTTTGTTCCGTTTCATTAAAGCTCGAGAGGGCACGTCGATGATCGGCCATCTCCTTTTCGAGATTTTTTAGTCCTTGATTCTTTTCCAAAAACTCTTCTAAATGCTCTTTCTCCCTCAATTTTTGCTGCCAGGCTTCTTTTAACCGTTCACGTTCTTCTTGTTGATCTGCTTCTTTTACATACTCTTCCTGAACCTTATCAAACTCCGATTTCACACGATTGTATGTTTCTTTTCTCTCTTTTTGACTCGAAAGGAGCTCCTCAAGCTCACTTTTTCGTTCTTCATACTGCTTCTCATACGGACGGACCTCCGCTGCCTGTTTTGCAAGGGCATACTCTTTCTCCAGACCTTTGATAACAGTTGAATGTTCGTTAAGATTCTGACGCTCAGTGGACAACTTGTCTCTCTCTTCAAATAAATCCAGGAGCTGTTTTGATTCGAAATACTGGTTTTGCAAATGATCGGTCGTTTGCTTGAGTTGATTCATATAGTTTTTTTGTTCCGTCATCCATTCTATTTGATGATTGATCCGTTGACTCAATCGTTCTCGGACTTTTGAAAGTTCCTCGTTCTCCAATTCAATGTCTGCTTCTTCGCCCCAAACGATTCTCTCTTTCTCCTGAGAAATTTTCCATTCAAATTGTTTGATCTCTGTTTCCAGTTCCTTCGACTGTTTCTTGAAGTAGTCAGTCACCTCAGCGAAGAATTCTGTTTTAAAGATACGTTGCAAGATTTCCTCTCTCTCTTTACTGTTTTCAGAGATTAATTTTCGGAATTCTCCTTGTGGAATCATGATCATTTTCCTGAATTGTTCATAATCAAGACCAAGGATGTCTTCAATGTGTTCGTTCACTTCTTTAATTTTCGATGCTACCAGTTTCTCTCCATCCCCTTGATGGATATAAAAGTCGGCACGGGCAGGGTCTTCTTTCCAACCCTCACCACGCTCCTTTTTTTTCATTTGTTTTGGCATACGCACAATGCGGTACGTTTTACCTCGCAGTTCAAAAGTGAATTCTACATAGGTTGGCTCTTTTGAATCGGCAAAATGACTACGCATTGAGTCCTGGTCCCGATCGCTGCCACTAGCACGTCCATAGAGGGCAAAACACATCGCATCAAATATCGTTGTTTTACCTGCGCCAGTCGGTCCGGTTATGAGGAAGATCGACTCTTCTCCTAACGTCGTAAAATCCACCACCTGCTTATGACGATATGGACCAAAAGCCGCCATCGTAAGAGTGAGTGCTTTCATCTTATTTCCCCCTCTCTTCTTTCCTTAGCTTATCTATGGCTTGTTCGATCATTTCTTTCCGTTCCTGCGGGATTGATTCCCCTTTTATGTCTTCATAAAAAGATGCGAAAAGATCAGCAGGCGAAAGTTTCTGACGTTTTTTGACTTCCTGGAGATCTTCCATTTGAAGATTTGTTTTTGACCTTCGCCTTTCCAAATGAAGGATATTCGGGTACACCTTACGTAATTTGCCCATAGGATCAACAAGCTGTCCATCATCTAAAAGGCGCACATGCAAGTAGTTTTCAGGATAATCAGTGGCTTCCCCCGTAAGGAGGTCTTCAAAATAACCTTCAATGACTTGGAAGTCTCTGATTGGTGTGAGTGGGATTTTTTCTAATTCACAAGATCCTTCGCGATCCATATCCACCAGCGTGACAGACTTCGCATGATTGACTTCAGAAAATGAATATTTCAATATCGATCCGCTGTACCTTATATAATCTTCTGTTACTCTTTGAGGCTGATGAAGGTGACCAAGGGCGACATAAGAAAAGGCTTTGAATAAATGAGCATCCACATAAGGACTGCCTCCAATCATAGAGAGGCGCTCTTCAGATTCTGACTCCATTCCACCAGCTAAAAAGGAGTGACCGATCCAGACATGACGATCATTCATGTTAAAACGTTGCTCGATATCCCTGATGAGAACTTCTGCTGCCTGCTGATGGGTTTTGATATGGTCATCTTCAAACACATAAGCTACTTCAGAAGGCTCTATATAAGGAATAAGATGAAAGTGGACAGGTCCATCTTGATCGTACAATGTCACAGGTTCTCTATCTCTTTGTAATTTCGTATCTAAAAAGAGTCCTTGTCTCCGGAACATTTGACTGCCGAAGTTCAGGCGATCGGGACTGTCATGGTTACCTGAAATCGCAAGGACAGGAACCTGGAAGTCATTGATGAGAGTCGTTAACGTTTCATTCAGTAATTCAACCGCTTGCTTTGGTGGGATGGAACGATCGTAGAGGTCCCCTGCTATGATGATGACATCCGGCTTTTCTCTGTCTACAACTTCAACGAATTGCTTAAGGATATAGCGTTGGTCTTCTGTCATATGTACATAGTTCACGATTTTCCCCAAATGCCAGTCAGCCGTGTGTAAAATCTTCATGGATTCACCTCTCTTTTATTCTTCTTCTATTTTGTATTTCTCATATAAATGATCGAAAACGGATAAAGCTGAAGGGAATGGTGCATTCCACTCTAAATAGGAGCTAATCTCATCATAAGATTTTGCCTGCTTTGGGAAACTGTGGTCATCGAACATCCATTCAGCGAGTTGTTTTTCATCATTATTTTTCTTGTTCCCTCTATATCTCATCATGTAATGGTAAAAAGATCTCATTTGATTTGTTCCTCCTTGCATATTCCTACATTATTTTTATCATGTTCCGGACTTTACAGCAAAAGATAATATTGCAAAACGGAAAACAGGCCATGGATAAAACTTCAAATAAAAAGCCCAGAGATGTGTATCTCTGGGCTAATCCAAGTGCCTCATGATTTATTGACTACCTCTAATCCTCAGATTCCATGAATTCCCTGTGATTTTTAAGTTTCTTACGATAAACGATCCTCGATAGGATGATGCTTACCTCATACAAAAGAATCAAAGGTACCGCAACAACCAATTGCAGTATGAAATCCGGTGGGGAGATGATCGTCCCGATAATGATCAAGATAAAATACGCATATTTACGTACTTTCACAAGAAAGACAGGGTTCACGATCCCGAGACTCGTCAAGAACATGATGAGGATCGGGATTTCGAATAAAACCGCAAAAGGAATCGTAACCCTGAAAAGAAATCGGAAATATCGCTCCACCGTATAAATTTCATTGAACATCCCATTATTGAGCGACAAGAGAAACGGCAGGATCAGCTGAACAAATACGATGTAACCAAATGTGAGCCCCGCAAGAAACAGTAAAAAGATCGCGGGTACATATGAAAGCGAAACCCGCCGCTCTTTAGGTGTTAAAGCGGGTTTGACGAATAGCCATATCTGCAATGATAAAATGGGCAAAGTTCCTACGATTGCCACTAGACTTGCTATCGTGAAAATTATCCATATGATTTCACCTGGACTCGTCATATTCAATTCAAAAGGTAAATCTTTAATAAAGAATGTCTGTATTTTTTCAACATAGATAAAGCCTACAATGAAGAAAGTGATAAAAAAAGCTAACGTCCATAAAACGCGTTTTCGCAACTCACTCAAGTGATCGGTCACATTCATTTCGATATCCTGAGTTATTTTTTGTTCTGACACTACATTCACCTCCAGGCCTATAGGAGCCTGACAAAAAGAAGATGTAAGGGAAAGCCCCTTACACCTTCTTTATTCTTTTTATTCTTTGGTTTTCTTTTCTGACTTACTGCTTTCATCATCAGACATAATGTCGCCTGTAGCTTTCTTAAATTCCTTAAGGGAGCTCCCAAACGCCTTCCCGATCTCAGGAAGTTTCGAAGGACCAAAAACGACAAGTGCGATGATTAGGATCAGAATGAGACCTGGTACGCCAATGCTTGATAACACGGTCAATCACTCCATTAGTTATGTCTTTTAAATATTTGTGCTTATGTTATTTGTTCGTTTTTTCTTCGCTAGAGTCACTTGTAAGGTCACGAGCAGAATTTTTAAATTCTTTTAACGTTTCTCCAGCTGCCTTTCCGATTTCAGGCAATTTTTTCGGGCCGAAAATGACTAACGCAATCGTCAAAATCAAAATCAGACCTGGTATTCCGATACTTGACAGCATGTCCATTCACCGCCTTCAACACGTACTTTATATCCATTTTACAAGAGTAGACAAAGAAAAGAAACAACTTCACCTAAAATTATTACCATCTTTATCTTCCCTATCATACCATGCTCTGTATTCTATTGTCTCTACCTCTTCCACTTTTTAAACAACTCTCTTGCTCTTGCGTATTCCCCTGGGGTATTCATATTAAAAAAGTGCATGGAAACCTTTTCTTGATCGATGCCAGGGTAAGTGGACAGTTCTTTTACCTTTATATCATCAAACAGCCCTCGGACTTTCCTGCCGCCTTGAGATAGATAAGACTCCAGTTTGTCTGAAATCCGGTTATGATACACTCCGGACATAGGTTGGTATCGTCCCTCATAGATCGGAATTACCGCATCCACTGATTCATCCGCTTCTTGGATCAAGTGATGATAAACTTCCTCACTGACAAAAGGAGTGTCACATGCGGCCATGACAAACCAGGTGGCTGTTTTTTCTTTCATAACCGCATGCAATCCAGCAAGTGGGCCTGCATCTTCGTAAATATCCTTGACGACCGGATATGGTACGTTATTTCCTTCATTCTGATTCACTACGATTGTGTCGGTCACTCTTGAAAGAGTCGATGCAATCAACTCCAATGAGGTCATAGAACCGAAAGTCAAGGAAGACTTAGCCGTTCCCATTCTTGTCGATCCTCCCCCATTGAGGACCACTCCACACAAATGCTTATGCTGCATCAGGAGCTTTTCCGGTCGTAGGTACGGAAATAATAGTCATACGGGTTCTTTTCATCTTTAAGACCCTTCGTCTCAGAAACAAGTGTCCACTCGGTTTCGTCATACTCTGGAAAATAAGTATCCCCATCAAAGCTTGCGTCAATATAGGTCAAATACATACGGTCTGCATAAGGAAGCATTTTTTCAAAAAGGACGCTTCCCCCAATCACAAACCATTCTTTATCGGGGTTATTTTTCTCCATTTGAAGAATGTCATCGATGGAATGGATCACTGTACACCCTTCCCGGTCATAATTTTCATTGCTTGTAATTACGATGTGCTCACGCTCAGGAAGAGGTTGTGGAAACGATTCAAACGTTTTCCTTCCCATAATGATTGTTTTTCCCCATGTGGTGTCCTTGAAAAATTTAAAGTCGTTCGGGATGTGCCACGGTAAATCATTGTCTTTTCCGATCAATCGGTTTTTATCCATTGCAAATATAAATGAAATCATCATGAACACCTCTTTTATTAAGATTATTAGTATTGAAGGAATATGAATTATGGCAACTGACCTATTTCAGGTGGCAACGTCCTGGCACGATAAAGATTCACTTCAAGTTAAACAGCTACTGGAGCTTTTATGCTTGGATGAGGATCATAACCTTCGATGGAAATGTCTTCCATTTCAAAATCAAATATGCTTTCTTTATCCTTGTTCAAGGATATGGCAGGCAAGGATCTGGGTTCTCTGGATAATTGTTCAGTGATCTGCTTCATATGATTGCTGTATATATGAGCATCTCCAAGAGTATGAATGAATTCACCGACTTCCAACCCACACTCATGTGCAATCAGGTGGGTCAACAAAGCATAGCTCGCAATATTGAACGGCACTCCTAAGAAAATGTCACCGCTTCTTTGATACAACTGACATGATAATTTACCATCTGCAACATAAAACTGAAAAAGAGCATGACATGGCGGCAACGCCATGTTGGAGGGGACATCTTCTGGATTCCATGCGGTCACGATATGTCTTCTGGAGTCAGGATTGTCCTTTATGCTTTCAACTACATTTTGAAGTTGATCGATGGTCTGCCCTCTGCTTGTTTTCCATTCCCTCCATTGCTTTCCATAAACCGCTCCTAAATCTCCGAATGCTTTTGCGAAAGCATCGTCATGAAGAATTCTTTCTTTAAACACATCCATCTGTTCTTTGTATTGCTTTTTAAACTCCTCATCCTTTTGGCTGCGGCGCCCAAAGTCAGACATGTCAGGCCCTTGATAATCATCACTCTCCACCCATTTTTGAAAGGCCCACTCGTTCCAAATGTTATTTTTATGTTGCAATAAATAACGAATGTTCGTATCGCCTTTTATGAACCATAACAGTTCACTAGCAATCAGTTTAAAAGGAACACGTTTGGTGGTCATGAGCGGAAAACCTTCTTGGAGATCAAACCGCATCTGGTGTCCAAAAACAGAAAGAGTACCGGTCCCTGTTCGATCTTCTTTTGAGTTTCCTTCTCTCAACACGTGTTCGCACATATTTAAATAAGCCTGTTCATTCTGTGACATAGCTGGTCTCCTCTCTACAATCTTGTTCACGGTAGAACTCTTCTAAGTATTGAAGCATGAATTGATGACGTCTTTCGGCTTCATGCTTTCCACTTTCGGTATGCATCAATTCTTTTAGTTTCAAAAGTTTATCATAAAAATGGTCAACGGCGTCCTTTTCGCCTTCCTTATATATCGGTTGATTAATCGTTCCGCCAAACGCAAAGGCTCGAGCAATGCCGACCGCTCCTATAGCATCCAACCTGTCAGCATCTTGAATGATTTCTCCGATTCTAGATTTCGGGACAGCTCCTTTTGAAAAAGATACCGTCTGAATCGCATCAGCAATCGTACCCACTTCATTTTTCGTAAAACCGATACTAAAAAGGAGTTCATCTCTTTGTTTGATTGCCTGCGCCGGATTGGAAAACAATTTATGATCTCCCACATCATGAAGGAGGGCTGCCACTTCGCATAAAAAAGGATCATCGCCCTCATTTTCTGCGATATATTTCGCCCATGAGGCCACCCGTTTCATGTGAACGTTATCGTGCCCGCTCGTATCATCTCTGAATAAATCATGAACGAATTGCCTTATCGCTTTCAGTGCTTCCTTTTTGTCCATATTGCCTCCTAAAAGTTAAAAAGGTCCATTTGCCGTGGATTAAGATCCTCATATTTAATATTAAGTAGCTCCTGCATTTGTTTGGCATTATCCGCGGCATCGCCACCTGAATTGTTGTTAAACAAAAGAGTCACTTCAGGGGTTATTTCTTCAAGTTTCAACGCCTGTTCTTTCCACTCCTGTAATTCTTCCTCATTGTATCTATACAAAAAACGTACTTTCCGCCAGTCTTTACGACCATTTTTGTTCCACCCGTGAATGTTTCTGCCATGAAAACGAACCAATGTCTTTTCAGGGTGGGTGGGTTCAAGAACTCGTGGCACAGAGCCTTCTCCTGCCTGAGGTTCGTCACAAATGCTGTGGATCCATTGTTGATCTTTCATGAACGAGAGCGTTTGGTCATAATAGGAAGATTCAAACCATGTGCGGTTTCTAAACTCCAGTGCCAATGGGTAGTCTTCCATCCACTCCCGGATATAACGCAGCTTTCTTATGTTTTCTTTTCGCACATCAAACCACGGTGGAAATTGAAATAACAGAGCATACACTTGTCCACTTTCCCATACAGGCTGGATCGATTCTTCGTAACGCTTCATTAAATCCTTCGCTTCCTGCACCGTCCTCGATTCTCTGTCATGACCGGTCAATTGTTGAAAAGCTTTTATGACAAATGAAAAGGACTCAGGCGTTTCCTTCAACCATTTTTCATAACGGGAAACTGGTTGAATTGCATAAAAGGCTGTGTCCACTTCAACTACAGGAAAATGCGAAGCGTACGCGGATAATTTCTCCTCGGATCTCGTCTTGTCGGAATAAAGGGCAGGATGGTCTCCCCAACCTGTCAAACCAATGCGTATTGTCACTTTAAGCCCCCTTACCTTCTATAAAAACGTTTCTTCTCCATTTTCGATTCAAACCCATGAATAATGGTCGACTTGAATGATTATAGCAGATCATAAACGAGCTTTGTATCAGAATAAACCATGGATGATGCCTTTGTCATCTACATCCATCCGTAAAGCAGCTGGCTGTTTAGGCAACCCTGGCATGGTCATGACGTCTCCCGTTAGAGCGACAAGGAAACCGGCTCCTACGGATGGGTAGATCTCTCTGACGGTTACCCTGAAGTTTTGCGGACGTCCAAGCTTTTTAGGATCATCGGATAAAGAATATTGAGTTTTAGCCATACAAACAGGAAGCTCTCCAAAACCAAGCTCTTTCAGTTGGCGCATCTGCTTCTCAGCTTTTGATGAAAACTCGACACCTTCAGCCCCATAAACTTTCGTCGCAATTTTACCAATCTTTTCTTCTATAGAATCTTCCAATTCGTAAATATACTTCATCGGAGCAGTTTTCTTCTCACAAACACTCATCACTTTCTCTGCCAGGTCCATACCACCTTGGCCACCTTCAGCAAAAACGTTAGTAAGAGATACTTCCACCCCTTGTTCTTGGCACCATCGAGTGAGAAAGTCAATTTCCTGTTGTGTATCTGAAGGGAATTGGTTGATCGCTACAACAAAAGGAAGTTCATACTGCTGGATCGTTTCCATATGCTTCTTCAAATTTCCGATTCCGTCCTTTAGTGCTTCCACGTTTTCACTCTCAAGCATCCCTTTCTCCATACCTCCATGCATTTTTAATGCTCTTATCGTAGCTACAATGACAACTGCATCAGGTTCTAAATCGCCTGCTCTCGTTTTAATATCCAAAAATTTCTCTGCTCCAAGGTCTGCTCCGAAACCAGCTTCTGTTACCACATAATCCCCAAGTTTGGCAGCTAAGTTTGTAGCCATCACACTGTTACATCCGTGGGCAATATTCGCAAATGGTCCTCCATGAATAATTGCTGGTGTATTCTCAATAGTCTGGACAAGATTTGGTTTGATCGCGTCCTTCAAAAGAAGTGTCAACGCTCCTTCTACTCCTAGTTGTTTCACTTGAATTGGCTTCTTGTCATAGGTGTATCCAATCACAATTTCAGCAAGCCTTTGCTTCATATCTGCAAGATCTCTCGCTAAACAAAGAATAGCCATAATTTCTGACGCAACGGTGATGTTAAAGCCATCTTCTCTCGGAACTCCTTTCACAGGACCTCCAAGCCCTACAATGACTTCCCGTAGAGCTCTATCATTCAGATCCATTACACGCTTCCATGAAACTCTTCGTGGATCGATGTTGAGTTCATTTCCCTGGTGAATGTGATTATCGATAAAAGCAGAAAGTGCGTTATTTGCGGATGTAATGGCATGGATATCACCGGTAAAGTGCAGATTGATATCCTGCATTGGTACAACTTGGGAGTATCCCCCTCCCGCTGCTCCACCCTTAATTCCCATCGTAGGCCCAAGGGAAGGCTCTCTAAGGGCAATCACAGCGCGTTGATTCATCCGGTTCAAGGCTTGCCCCAAACCGACCGTTACTGTGGATTTTCCTTCTCCTGCCGGTGTCGGGTTGATTGAAGTCGTTAAGATGATTTTCCCTTTTTTCCGATCAGAGAGTTTATTCAATAATTGGTCCGACAATTTAGCCTTATAATGTCCATAAGGTTCCCAGTCTTCTTCTGATAAATTTAACTGTTCTGCTATCTGTTGGATTGGTTTCATATTAGCTTCCAAAGCGATTTCTATATCGGATTTCATTGAAAATCTTTCCTTTCCTTATGTATCTTTTATCATTGTACCTGACTCTTGTTGTGAGTTATAGTATTCCAGTCCGGGAAGCGGTTACAAGTTGTTGAAATTTATTAGAATCAGGATGTTGACGCTCCTTTTTACATACGATATATTTGGGGTAAGCAAATAACACGATCGGAAACATAAATGACAGGTAACTCCTCATAGAAGTGCTTAGGAATTTATCGTTCCGAGCTTCTATGAGGTTTTTTTTCGGTCTGATATTTGTAATTTCCACGTTTTACGTGCAAGATTTAGGAGGAACAAATCATGCAAAATGGTACAGTTAAATGGTTCAATGCAGAAAAAGGTTACGGTTTCATTCAAGTTGAGGGTGGAAACGACGTATTCGTACACTTCTCTGCTATCCAGGAAGAAGGCTTCAAATCTCTAGAAGAAGGACAAGCTGTGACTTTCGAAATCGTAGAAGGCGACCGCGGCCCACAAGCTGCAAACGTTGTGAAAGAATAGATGAATCATCAAAAAGCAATCTCTCTGGAGATTGCTTTTTCTTTTCCCTCTAAAGACGATCAAGCCTTATATCTCCCCCATTCAATCTTCAAGATTAGCTCCCGTTTGTGGAAGACTTAGTTTCGAGATTTTTGTTGAGTGGATGGGGGCTGCGGGGAATAACTCGCTTTCCGCGAGAGCGCGGTGAGCCTCCTCGGACTGCGTCCTGTGGGGTCTCACCCTGCACTTTTTTCCCGCAGGAGTCTCGCCATTCCCCTCCGCCCCTTTGCCAAGGAAGATCCTCGAAACCACTACCAAAAGGTCAGTTCATTTAATTATGGGAAGTGGGTTATAGAACACCTCCATAACATTTAAAAGCTTAATCAACAGCGATTTATACCTCTAACAGTTGGATAGTGGAAGACCCTCCAACTTGGTACAAGGGTTCGTTTCTCCCTTACACTGAAAGGGGTGGTTGGGAAGCTGCGAGACTCCCGCGGGAATGGATGGACTGGCGAGACCCCGCAGTGCGTAGCACGAGGAGGCTTGCCGTCATCCCCGCAGGAAAGCGAGTAGCTTCCCAACCACCCCTGACGCACAATCCAGGTAACGAACCCTGGAAAGTCTCGAAACTGAGTCTTCAAGTATCCTGGCATATTTTGTATAAGAGAAATCATTCTTGTCAAATGGCTCGTACCGTCGTATAATGGATCGCTGTTGGTTCTATTTACCCGCGGTTCGTAAACTCCCGCGATACCAAAACTAAGGAGGAAATACGATGAGTAACGAAGTCCTATGGATATTATTTGCACTAATTAATTTCGGTTTACTACTAGGAATTTATCGCGCATTCGGAAAACCCGGCTTATTTGTATGGATCGGAATGTCTACAGTCCTTGCGAATATCCAAGTAGTCAAAACAGTAGAGATGTTCGGACTGAATGCAACTCTTGGAAATATTGTGTATGGAACCGCTTTTCTAGCTACCGATATTCTCAATGAGAAATACGGTAAAAAAGAGGCAAGAAAAGCTGTGTGGTTAGGTTTTTCCACATTAATCATTATGACGATCATCATGCAATTCGCCATTCTTTTCAACCCAGGCGAAAACGACATCGCTCAACCCGCCCTGCAGTCTTTGTTTGGTCTCGTCCCGAGAATTGCACTTGGCAGCATGCTTGCTTATATCGTAAGCCAATATTTTGACGTATGGTTATATGCCAAATTAAAAGAGCACTTCCCATCTGATCGTGCGCTTTGGGTCAGGAACAATGGGAGTACGATGATCAGTCAATTGTTAGATACGAGCATTTTTTGTTTCATCGCTTTTTTCGGCTTGTACCCTTTCGAGATTTGGCTTGAGATTTTCATAACAACGTATATAATCAAGTTCATCGTGGCAGCTTTAGATACACCATTCTTTTATATGGCCAAAAAAATGCCATATTCTGATTGAGGAGGTCATAAGCCATGTTAGAAGTGTACACAGACGCTGCTTGCAGTGGAGACCCTGGCCCTAGTGCTGCAGGAGTGGTCATTAAACAAAACCAAAACACGGAAGAGCATCAAATTTACTTGGGGACCTGGACGAATCATGAAGCAGAGTTCCTCGCAATCATTCATGCGCTGCAAATTTGCAAGGAGAAATATTCAGGAGAGATTATTTCTATCAGGTCTGATTCGAAAATCGCGGTAGATACGTTGGATAAGCGATATACCAAAAATGAGAAGTTCCTGCCCTTGTTTGAAAAAGTCATAAACCTTGAAGAAAACTTCTCCTACGTTTTTTATAAATGGATACCTGACAAACAAAATAAGAATGCAGACCGCCTTGCCAGAGAGTGTCTGCAGACGAAACAAAACCCAGATCAGCAATGATCTGGGTTCTTTAATTTCGTGTGGTCCTTGCAATGGAGAGTTGTTGTTCGATGGATTCATAGGCCTTTCTTTTACTAGTGATGGATGGATTTGAAATTAGTTCTAAAATACTAATGAAAAAACTCGGATCAAAGGACTGTTGTATTTTCAAGGTCATATTAACAGCTACAATGGTTTTCCATTCCGGAGCATGAGAAGAGTTGTTCCCAAAATATATAAATTGTACATCCTCATCACTCAATTTGAATCCCTTACTCCAAAGATCTTCTAAGAAGTAAGCTAGCGTGTCTCTATCCATAATTCGCTCCTAACCTTATTCGTCATAGGTATGTATATTCGACATTTTTCTATATCATAACAAAAAATTCGCGTTTTTCGTCAATTGGACCTGAATTTTTCACGAAATTTCTGTTTCCCCTGTTAGAATTCCAACGATGAGAAAAGCCAGGTGGATTCACCTGGCCGAAAGGGTTCGTTCATATCTTTTTTTATGGTAGAAATGAGAACTTTGGTTTTTCATTCTGAAGACATTCATGACGGTTTGGGCAGGAATGCTTCCCAACTTAGCTAATACAAAAATCATCAAACTACTGTAAACGGCGACCGTTAACATTATGAAAACCACCATTATTGTTCTCACCTTTCTAATTGAAAATGAATTTCATTTCTAATTAGAATCTTAACAGACATCCAAGAAATGAGCAATGTTTTTTGAGTATTTATATCCGTTCTTGTAACGCCCTTTCCTCCGCAGGAATTCTTACTGTAAGGACGAGCAAGTGAAGAAATGGAAAGATCAATGCTGTTAAATAGGCATGAAACAATACAGGGATAATCATCAATTCAAAAAAGACAATCACATAATTCGGGTGTTTAACAAACCGGTAGATCCCCTTCCTTATCGGCTCTTCATCAGGTAATACAAGTATTCTCGTATTCCACCGTTTGCCCAAAGTTCGAATGCAAGCCAATCTTAATACCTGTAATACGAAGAATCCGGCGAGCGCGATATAAAAAAATGGCTGCTGAACATATGGAGTCCAAACGAACTCTGCAACTATGCATACAAAAAATGAACTGTGTAAAAGAATGAACAGGAAATAGTGACCCTGCCCCCACTCCTTTGCCCCCCTTTCCACCATCCACTTACGATTGCGGTTAGCTAGAGCAAGTTCCCCCAAACGCTGAAATATTAATAAAGCTAAAATCATCCATAAAAAGATTTCCATTCTACTCCCACTCCAAACTGACAATTTCTGAACTAAACCCAGGTCCAAGGGAAGTCATGATCGACTTCGTCCCTTTTCCATGTTGCGTCTTTAAGACTTCATGCAATACAAAATGCACCGTTGGGGAAGACATATTCCCATGAGAGGACAAGACGCTTTTAGGGATATTTAAAGCATCTTCCTTCAAATTGAATACTTCCTCGTAAGATTCCAACACTTTTCTTCCTCCAGGATGAGCTACAATGAAAGGCAGTTCTTCGATGAGCCAATCATTGCTGCGTACGACTTCTTCCGCATGGACACTCCAAAATTCCTTGACCAATCTGGGGATACTTTTGTTGAAAATCACTTCAAAACCTGTATCTACAACCCTCCAACCCATCACATCTGTACTGTGGGCTTTTGTTTTGGAACTGGAATTGATGATTTTCGGAAGAGGGTGCTTCGTTTTCTCCAAAAGGGAAGAATGGTCACCCGCAACTAAGACAGCGGAGGCTCCATCGCCAAAAAGAGCTGTGCCTACGAAATTGCTCACTCTTGCATCCTTCGGTTGAAAGGTCAAGCTACATAGTTCTGCGCAAACGACAAGAACATTTTTATCAGGGTGACCGAGAAGCCATTCGTAAGCTTTAGCGATACCGCTTGTTCCCCCTGCACATCCTAGTCCAAATAAAGGGGTCCGTTTCGTATCCTCCCTGAAACCGAGTTCATTCATAATATAAGCATCGAGGGTAGGGGTAGAAATGCCTGTGGAAGAAACAAAAATAATATGATCAATGTTTTCTTTAATAAATTTGTTATCTCCCGGTACGTTCATTAAACAAGAATTGATTGCTTGTAAACTGTATGATAAAGCTTTGGTATGGTATAGATGGTTCCTCTCTTCTAATCCATGATCTTCTTTGAACCACTCTAATGGAGCAGCGAATTGACGCGTTTCAATATTCGCATGTTCAAAAATCGGCATTAATCTCTTCTTCTCATGATCTTTTAAAGGAAATAATTCATAAACGAGCTTTTGAACATCGGATTGATTACAGGAATAGTCAGCACATTGGACGCCCGAAGATAATATGTATGGCATTTTCATCCTCCTTTTTTTTACTATGTACAAAAAAAGAGGAAATTATGTCTTTAAATAACGATTTTTGTGGTATGATAGACCCATGTCAATAGAATCTATTTCGGAGGGATTCGGATGTCTTTAAATCAATCCATTACCGCTGTTCTCAATGGAAGTATCCATACAGTCCATCGCATTATGCCATTCGAATTAAAAGCTGAACAACCCTCCCTTCTAAATCAGGATTACTTAAATGAGGATATGGGAGTATTGATCGGTATGACCGGTGACCTTACAGGGAAGCTTTTGGTCGAAGGAACTGAAGCGAGTTTCAGCTTAGTAGGTGAAAAGATGTACGGTCTGTCCCTGGAAGGCGAAATGCTTTCTTCCTTTACTGGTGAGCTCGGGAATATGATTGCAGGAAATCTCGCTACTCATGTGTCTGAGCATGAAGTATCCATCGATATTACTACACCGACTGTCATTGGAGGCAAACGAAAAGTGGAAGATTTCAGTAAAGGGTTCCTTGTCCCTATGACCATTGAACAAGAACATAAACTTTCACTGATTTTAATGATAGAAGAAAAAATAAGCTTGACATAACAAAAGCGCCCTTTGCTGGAAAGGGCGCTTTTGTTATGTCAAGCTATGGAAGATCACAAATGAATTTTCGATTAAAATCCGTAAATGGTCATTCCTCCATCAACGAACAACGTTTGACCTGTCATATAATTTCCAGCATCTGAAGCCAGGAAAACCGCCGCCCCGCTCAATTCCTCTAGTTTACCAATCCTGTTCAGCGGTGTTCTTTCAAGAATCTCCTGGACATAAGACTCATCCTGATGGAGTCTTTCTGTGAGCGAGGTCGGAAAATACCAGGGACCAATGGCATTGACATTGATATTATACTTTCCCCATTCAAGAGCCAGGTTTTTGGTCATTTGGATAAGCGCGCTTTTCGTCATGGCATAAACGACTCCCGTTCGTAAAGCAGTGTGACCACCGACGGAAGAGATGTTAATGATTTTCCCCTCCTTAGAGGATTTCATCACTTGACCTGCATATTGAGAAAGGAAGAAAGCACTTCGCATATTCGTCGATATGATCTGGTCCCATTCTTCCTCTGTAACGCTTTCTGCTTCACTTCTGATATTCATTCCCGCATTATTGACCCATATATCAAGCTTCCGCCCTTCACGAACACGTTCAACCTCCTGGATAATATCCCTATAATCATTAATGTCGTGACAAATTATTGAAGCTTGCTGCCCCAGCTCTTCCACTTCTTTTTTCGTCTGTTCCAGGTCTTTCAAGTTTCTTGCGATCACAATCACATCCGAGCCAGATTCAGCAAAAGCAAGGGTGATGGCTTTTCCGATTCCTTTTGTTCCTCCTGTAATCACGGCAAGTTTACTTTCTAATCTAAAGTCTGGTAGATACATCGTAATGGCCTCCATCAATAGTGTTGAATTTTCAGTATAGTATAACATTTTTGCAATTTCTTTACATACGGGAAAGGCTGACATAGAATGTAAATCGTGAATAGAAAAAAGGGGGTTGTCTGTATGAAAAAATGGTTGTTAGCTTTAGGTCTTTCCGGAGCACTCGTTTTAGCTGGATGTAATGGTGACACGGAAGAAGGCACAGACGCAGACACTGAAAATCAGACAGAAGATACGACAGAAAATCAAGAGAACGATGAGCAAAAAGTGAAGAAAGAATTGCTTAGTGCTCAAATGGCTCTGACGAACACTTTTAAACCGTACCAACAGAAAATTTCTGCTTACCAAGCAGCCGTATCAGCAGAAGAACCTGATGCAGAAGCCATTCAAAATGCAGCTGAGGAAGCTAAGACAGCAGCGAGCGAAGCTTCTTCCATGGTCGACGATTATTCAATTGAAGCCGATCTACCGGATGATGTAATGACGAAACTAGAAGAAACACTACCTTCTCTTCAAGCCTATTATGAAGGTGTTGAAAAAGCATTGAATGAAAACATGGAAAATGCTGACTTTACAGCAGCTGAAGAGAAATTCACAGAATTCAACGATCAGTTCAATGAAATCCTTAAAGAAGCTGGTTTCCCAGCTACTCCGAATCTGATGGAAGAAATGTCTTAAATAAAACGAAGCCCGGCTTAATCAGCCGGGCTCTTTTCATATTACAAATGATATATTTTTTTGTATTTATTTGTAAGATAAACAATGAGATGGTCAGGATTCAGTCCTTCGCCAGTAATGTCATTTAAAATTTGCAGCGGTTTTTTCATTTTTCCATAATGATGGACATTTTCCGTCAGCCATTCCTTTATTTTGTAGAAATCGCCTTCTTCAATATATTGATCCACATCAATCTCTTCTCTCATTTTTGAGTTCAGCTGGGCTGCATACATGTATCCTAAAGCATAGGAAGGGAAGTATCCGAAATCCCCACCTGACCAGTGAATGTCTTGAAGTACTCCTTCAGAATCACTAGCAGGAGTGATTCCAAGGTAATCGTTCATCTTTTGATTCCACAAATCCGGAAGATCCTTCACTTCAATCTCACCAGCAATCAACGCTTTTTCTAACTCATAACGCACCATAATATGCAGACAATACGTCAACTCGTCCGCTTCAATCCGTATCAGTGATGGTTTTACTTCATTGACAGCCGGATAAAACTTCTCCAATGGGAGATCTTGAAAATGCTCAGGTGCATAGGATTTAAACAACTCATAATGATTTCGCCAAAAACCTTCACTGCGAGCTATGAAATTCTCCCAAAAAAGTGATTGTGACTCATGAATACCCATGCTTGTCCCGTCAGCAAGAGGTGTAAAAGCAAGCTTAGGGTCTATGTTTTGCTCATAGAGGGCATGGCCTCCTTCGTGAATTGTCCCAAAAACAGCGGTCCGGAAATCTTTTTCGTCGTATTTCGTTGTTACCCTGACATCATTTGTATTCAGTCCAATTGCAAAAGGGTGCACTGTCTCATCTAATCGGCCTGCTTCAAAATCATAACCCATGCGCTCCAAGATCACTTCACTGAACTCTGCCTGGCGCTCTTTAGGGAAATGGCCCTGCAGGACTGATGGATCAGGTTGATTAGGCGCTTCTTGGATTTGTTTAAGAAGGTCAGTTAAAGCTTTCCTCACTTTTGGAAACACTTTATCCAGTACTTCCACAGTTACACCCGGCTCGTAATTATTCAACAAAGCATCATAACGGTGGTTTTCATAACCCCAGTAATCCGCGAATTTACGGTTGTATTCAACCAGCTTTTCTAGATAAGGACGAAAACTTTCGAAATCATTATTACTTTTGGCTTCCCCCCACATGGATTCCGCCTGAGTTTGGAGCGTCACGTAAGCTCTATACTCTTCAGTAGGAATTTTAGCGGTTTTATCGTACGTCTCTTCCGCTTCTTCCACTGCTCTTTTCAAAATGGGATCTTGAGCCTTACCTTTTAATTCATCGATGTATCCACGCATTTTCTCTGATGTTTGGATTTCATGGACTTTTTGTGACATGACGCCGATGACTTCAGAACGACCTTCGATTCCTTTGCGGGGGGCTTTTGTTCGCATGTCCCAAGCCATCAGCCCAATCGCTTCGCCGTAAGCCGATTGCTCTTTCAATAGCTCCATAAATTTTTGTTCTGTCGTTTTACTCAAAACTACCTCTCCCCTTCATCTGAATGGATAACTGAATCAAACGAATCAAAAACCGAATCCTTTACCATTGTCCGGCTTCGATTTTGGCTTCCTACCGAAATATTGATAATAATCCGTTTTGATAAAGCCATTGAAGAGCTTCCGTTTTTTAGTGGCAAGCTTTCCGTAAAGCTTCTCAAATCCTTCATGAGAAGTAAGAACGTACACACTCCAAGTCGGATGATCACGCATGATCGTACCAAGATTGCGGTACATCTGCTCGACTTCTTCCCGCTCACCCATTCGCTCTCCATAAGGAGGATTAGACACGAGGTATCCATTTTCCTGCTTTGGTTTGAAATCACTCATCTGCATTTGCTTCCAAGTGATCAACTCTCCGAGCCCTGCTTCCATCGCATTCTTTTTGGCGATTTCAATGAGGTCAGGGTCAATGTCAGAGCCGAATATTTGAAGCGGCTGATCATAATTCGCTGCATCTTCCGCTTCTTGAAATGCATCATCCCAAGCTTTTTGCGGAATAAAGCTCCAATTTTCTGATGCGAATCCCCTGTTAAAACCAGGTGCAATGTTCTGACCGATCAGTGCGGCTTCAATAGCGATCGTACCGGAGCCACAAAACGGATCCACAAACGGCTGGTCAGGTGTCCAATTTGTAATCTGGACCAGCGCAGCAGCTAGGGTCTCTTTCAGTGGCGCTTCTCCCTGGCCCACTCGATATCCACGTTTATGCAATCCACTACCTGATGTATCAATTGTCAGTAAAGCTTCATCCTTGTGAATTGCCACTTCTACTCTGTAAAAGGCTCCCGTTTCTTTCAACCACGAATCAATGCCGTGTTTGACTTTTAATCGTTCTACAATTGCTTTCTTCACAATCGATTGACAGTCCGGAACACTATACAACTTCGATTTCACCGATTTACCGACTACTGGAAACTCGCCATCTTCTTCTATAAAAGATTCCCAAGGCAATGCCTTTGTGTTTTCAAAAAGTTCATCAAAGGATGTAGCCTTGAACTTTCCAACCAACAATTTGACACGATCAGCCGTTCGAAGCCAGAGGTTGGCTCTGGGTATCGCTGATACGTCCGCTTCAAATACGACCCTTCCATTTTCGATCTGTATATCTTCATATCCTAACGCTTTAACTTCTTTTCCTACTATGGCTTCAAGTCCCATAGCTGCCGTTGCAATCAACGTAACTTTTTTTGACATGATGAACCTCCTTCATATGTAGCATGAACAAACGTGAACCGTTTCCTTCACTAATAATGTTATACAAAAAGAAAAAACCCTTCCAAAAAGCTTAAGGCTTTCCAGAAGGGTGTCATCTGTATCATTAGCGACCTTTGAATACTCTGTAAGCCATGTTCTGTGCCATTGTACTGCAAACGGTGGTCAACCTCGTACTCCGGTGGCAATCATCTATCTGCCGTCAAACGGCCTCTTCTCTGGTTCATTTCCCATTGAAAAGTGCCCCTACCTATATTTGGGTTGCTCGCTCGTGGGGTTTACCTCGTTCCACCCGAAGTATTTCTACTCCGGCTCCGTCACTGTGGCACTTTCAAGGTAGTCATTCCTTATCAAAGACTTAGGAATTTTCCCTGCCGTAAGTTCTAAAGAACTCCCTTGACTTATGGTTTCGTCAAGCACGAACACTACAAGCATCGCAGCTTGTGCGAGCATGGACTTTCCTCTGTATAGAGACCTATACAGCGATTACCCGAGTATTCAAATGAGCATTATCATTTGTCATTGCGTCTCTTAAGACGTGCTAAACCATTATAACAGAAACTTATTTGCTTGTCATTGGAAAAATTTGAATACTAATCAGCGTATTTATTACCAAAAACAGCCTTCTCTAAGTTTGAAACACGCTTCAAGATGTCATAATTCACTTGATGATTATTCGTAGATGGTTGCCTTTGTCTCTGTGCAGTTTCCCGTGATGACATTTTTTTCAATCGGTCATTTTCCTGCTGCAGACGTTCAATTTCCTGCTGAAAACGGTCATAATCCTGAATGATCAAGTCCAGATACTCATCTACTTCTTCCTGGTTATACCCTCTCATAGACGTTTTGAAGTCTTTCTCAAGTATATCCTTTCCGCTTAAATGATACTCTTCTAAGTTCATTTTTCTCACCTCTGTTTCACACATTATATCCATTTTTTCAAAAGGTCACGGAAATGTCAATTTCAAATCCAGAACATTTATTGACTCCAGAAATCCGGATCTGCCATCCGAAGCTCTTCAACCGTCTCTTCAAGGTCTAATGGAGTAATATAAACAACCTCATAGCCACCTTGATCTTGTGCCTTTTTTGCTAATCTTAAAAAGTATTGTGGACTTCCCTCTGTATCTTCATCAAATAGAACAAGACAACCTTCCGAGTGGTCGATTAAAAATTGATCTTTCGCTTTGAATTGATAAGGACCTTCATATCCTTTATTATAAATCGGCTGGTAGAAATCGGCGGTCATTGTAACTTCCTCATAAATAAGCTTAAGGTCTTCAGGCCAGCGCTCCTCCTGGTTTTCGAAAGGAGGAAGAATACCTAATTTCACCTCATACTCTTCTTTCAGATCGAGTACAACTTCAGCTGTCCATAACTCGACTCCCATTTGTCCAGAAATAAGCACCCATTGTAAACCCTCTTCTATGTAGGAACGTAATCTTTTTTTTATGGCTTCTTTTACAAATTCGACTTTTGGGTCATTATTCTTGAAAATCCCCATTTCCATCGGTTTATAACCCGTAACAACAATGGTCTTCAATGAACTTCCTCCTTACCTTTCATTCATTTTAATATGATTCCTGAAAAAAAGAAAATAAGCCACAATATTGTGGCTTATCTTATCTTAGCTATTCGAGCCTGAGCCCATCATTGGCATTTGACCCTGACCCATCATTGGCATCTGTCCTTGGCCCATCATTGGCATTTGGCCACCCTGGCCCATCATCGGCATCTGCCCTTGGCCCATCATTGGCATTTGACCGTCACCCATCATCGGCATTTGACCCTGGCCCATCATTGGCATTTGACCGTCACCCATCATCGGCATTTGACCCTGGCCCATCATTGGCATTTGGCCACCCTGGCCCATCATACCTTCCATGTCTTCCATATCCTCTTCGTTCATCATCGGCATTTGGCCTTGGTCTTGGCCCATAGGCATTTGCCCCATGTCTTGAGGATTCATATAATCCATCCAGTTATAATCTGGTGAAGATCCTTGAGGAAAAGCGAAGTCTTGAGTTCGGAAGTTGTTTTGCTCAGAAACCATGTAAGGGAAATAATGGTTGTTGTTCAACGTATGATTGTTGCGCACGAGAATGTGCGTAGGATGAATATAATCTTGGTTTTCACAGAAGTAGTTATCCACTACACAGTGTTGAACCGGACATACGATTGGTCTACGGTTTCCGGCTGGCGACATCGGGGACATAGGTCCACATCCGCAAGAGTCCTGCATAGACTGTTGATGCATTGTGCTTTCACTCCTTGTTCTGTTATTCCTTATCAGCGTATGTCACAAAGAGCATGAATGTACTGGGCGATATCATCATATCCATTACTTTCTTATCAACAGACACCTATCCACTGTTATACTAATTAGCAGATGGGCTCTAAATACAAACTTTGGATAGACTTATAGGATAAGAACAAATAATCAGCAAGGTTTGAAAGTGAACGGTATGAACCATTGCCAGATCATTTCATTTCTATTAAGTCAGAAAAATCAACAAAAAAAAGGATGAGAGTCTCATCCTTTTCCTTTCTAATTCGCATCCTCTTCAGATAAATCAGCAGAAGAAAACGAAAATGGCAGAATTTCTTCCATTGTAAATGTTTTTGTATCCCCATGCAGGTTTGTTGTATAAATTTTAACATCTGACTGGAAAAATTCACTCATGACCTGCCGACAAGATCCACATGGTGGAACAGGTCTTTTCGTGTCTGCGACAACGGCCAGTTCTTTAAACTTGTCATGCCCATCGGAAACCGCTTTGAAAATCGCCACTCTTTCTGCACAACATGTAACAGGATAAGCGGCATTTTCTATATTACATCCTGTATAAAGGGTCCCGTCTTCTGTGACTAAAGCAGCTCCAACAGGGAATTTTGAATAAGGTACATAAGCCTTTTCCCTTATCTTTTCAGCTTCATTTATTAGTTGTTTCGATTCCATCTACATCCCTCCCTAATCCATGGGAAGGTAATTATATACGAATACAAGCGAAATGTAAAGCGGTTTCATTTTACCGTTAGTACAGCACATCCAGAGAGCATTTAATTGACACATGTGTCGGAAAAAAGTTTATACTGAAAGAGCATTAAAACCATATGGATTAGGAGGAACAAAATGAAGTCAATTTTAAATTACAACAAAATTATTTGGATTTTTATTTTATTATTGATTTTTACAGGTATTTTCACTTATCTGCAACTACCAAAAAGGGAAATTCCTGAAATTAATGTAAATGTGTCATCTATTTCCACGGTGTACCCTGGAGCGACACCTCAAGAGGTGGAAAGGACAATCGTTAACCCTCTTGAAGAAGAGCTTTTGAATACTGAAGGGATTGATGAGATCACCTCTGCGTCCACAACAGGATTCGGTACAGTGACCGCTACTCTATCCGGGGGTGTGGATACAGATACAACGAATGCCAAGATCAGACAGGCTGTATCAGAAGTATCCAGGTCTTTTCCAGATGAAGTACAAGCTCCCAATGTGAACACGGACATGACTATGTCCGCCGTTGCTTCCTATCATTTATCCAGCAATGAACGAGCAGAATTATTCAACTTACGGGATGATTTGGAAGAATGGAAGGCAGAATTGACCAAGACTCCTGGTGTCGATTCCGTTTTAGTCAAAGGTTTACCTGATCAGAAAGTAGCGGTCAGCTTGGATAATGAACAATTGAATGAGCTGCAGCTTTCACCATCTTCTGTCATACGTTCGTTGAGTGATGAATTAGGACCTTCACCAATTGGAACTGAACAAAGAGATGGTACCATTCATCAACTGATCTTTGAAAAATATTCAGACATACAAGAATTGGAGAGTCTATTTGTCGGAAATAACTCTGAAGGAGAGCCTGTGACCCTGGATGAAGTCGGGTCCATTGAGATTACCAACAAAGAAGTAGAAGATCTTATTACTTATAAAGACAAAGCTGCCTTGTCCGTCACCGTGCTTACTGAAGAAGGAGTAAACATTAGTGCCCTTCAAAAAGAGTTGACAGACAAAATTAACGTTCTGTCAGAACAGTTACCAGAAGAAATCCAGGTCGATCGTTTTTACACACAAAGTACAGTTATAGATGAAGTCTTTTCGAACCTGATTACTTCTTTTTCCATTTCGTTTCTTGCTGTCATCATCATTATGGTATTGGGCCTTCCATTATCTTCAGCGATTCTCGTTGCTTTATCAATCCCAATATCCATTCTCATCGGTTTAATCCCTCTTCCATATGTCGGAGTCGATTTAAACCAAATATCAGTTATTGGAATGATTATAGCCATTGGGATATTGGTTGATGATGCTATTGTCGTCAACGACAACATTCAAAGAAGGTTCCAACTTGGAGATGGTCCGATGGAAGGTACCCTCCGTGGTGTGAAAGAAGTCGGCAAATCGATCATTACTTCAACACTCATGATCATTTTCAGTTTCTTGCCTTTAACCTTCTTATCTGGAACCAATGGGGATTTCATCAGAGCCTTACCATCTGTCTTAATTTTCACGGTGCTGGCATCCACGATCATTGCGCTGACGTTTATTCCCACCGTTCAATATGCTAGAAAAAAACGAAAGAAAAAATCCAGAAAAGCAAAATCTGGACTCCTCGGTGGCTTGTTTGACCGTTTAGAACGGACCTACGCTGACAGGATTCTTCCTACGACTACGAAGAAACCTTTGATCACATCCCTGATTGGTCTGGTTATATGTGCTCTATTAGCAACACTGGCCATAAGAATTCCGTTTGAATTCTTCCCTGCTGCTGATCGTCCTGAAGTCACCATTTCTGTTGAAAATCCTCAAGGGACAACGATCGAGGAAACAGAAGAAAAATTACAGGAATTGACAGAACTTCTGGAGGATTCTGATGAAACCATTACTGAAACAGCGGTTTATTCAGGAAGTGGACTTCCCAATTTGTTCAGTTCAGGATTGCAGCGATCAGGTGAGAACACAGGTCAGGTTCTTGTCCGTGTTGACAGAGACCAGACGAGCGCAAGTGATTTTATTGAAGAATGGGAAGAGCCTTTAAGGGAAGAATTCCCGGACAGTGAAATTTTCCTTGAAACCATTGTTTCTGGTCCACCACCTTCACCACCTGTCCAGATTCAAATCCAAGGTCCAGAGATTGAAACGTTGATTTCTGAGGCTGAAAATGCAAAAAATCGATTAAGTGAGCTGGAAGGTGCTGAAATAGCGACACTTAATGCCGAGACGCAGCCTTTCACAGAATACAATGCAGATCGATCATTACTTGCGGAAAACAACATACCGATCAACCAAATCACTTCTCAACTCCAACTGGCAAATATCGGAGTACCTTTAGGCACCTTTGACAATGGTGTGGAACGTCTGCCGATCGAAGTAATGGTAGACGACGGTGTAGAGAATGGCGTGGCCCTATCTGAGCTGAATGTAGTCAGTCAGCAGACGAATCAGAATGGTGGACCGCCAGATATCCTTATGCTTGATGAAATTATCACGACTGATTCAAGCGAAAGGATTGGTGTGATTCCACACTTAGATGGAGAACGAACCATTACTGTTGAAGCTTACCCAGAAGAGGGAATGGAAAGTACCTTCTCTGAACAGTCATCGGAAGTCGTAAATGAAATTAAGGATGACCTTCCAGAAGGTTATACGCTTGTTGAAAGCGGTGAATCCGATGCTCGTTCCGAGTTCTTTGTAGAAGTAACCAAACTCTTTGTCATCGTCTTGTTCTTAATTTATTTGACGATTGCCATCCAGTTCAATTCACTGCTTATGCCTTTGCTGATTACAGGAACCGTATTTTTAGCTGTGACAGGAGCTATTATAGGACTTTTTGTTTCAGGGGAACCTTTAAGCTTCTTAGCTGTGTTGGGGATTGTCTCTCTTTCAGGTATTGTTGTGAGGAATTCTGTGATTCTCGTCGAATTTATTGAGCAAAACCGCGAACGTTACAGCAGTAATGTAGAAGCTGTAATTGAAGCAGGAAGAGCAAGAATTCGTCCTATAGTTCTGACATCATTAACATCGATTGCAGCTCTGGCACCAATCATCTATACAGGAGATGTATTGTTTAAGCCATTAGCCGTATCAATCGTGTCCGGACTTGCCTTTTCAACAGTACTCACGCTTTTGCTTGTTCCATCGTTTTATTTGTTAATATCCAGAAAATAACCAACTGGATGATTTATTATTTGCGAATATCCTAAAGAATTTAATATCAATGAAAAAAGCTCCCTTATAGGGAGCTTTTTTCATTTTGTTCTATATCGTCAAGGACCATATCCAATACGTAATGGGAGGACTGATATAATTCTTTAAACCTTTTGCGATGTACATCCAGATAATAACTATGGAGGATAATCATTTCAATATTTTCGTGCGTTGATTTCACTTGGTTAGGATGAACATTCGTCTTTCGGTCTTTAACGAAATCCTCTGCTTCCTTTACCCATTCGCTTGTCAATCGGAACATCGGAGCTGTTTCCTTTTTCACCTGATTAAAAAAATCATAGCTTTTCTTATCTACGGGACCTTCCGTATTTAAAAAGCGTTGATGTTGTTCATCAATTAGTCGCTTTAGTTCGTTCGTATTAGCTTTCAAATTCATAACATCCCACACCTTTCCCTCTTCATAATATCATGAGGGAAAAAGGGCTTCAAAATCAACCTACAGAACGACGTCTTGCCTGTTGAGCAACTTTCTCCATATATTCATAACGGCGTTCTCTTTTCATCTTTCTTAATTCATCTCGAAGACCGAAGACTTCATTCTTCAATTCATCGATTTCTTTACGGTGGGAGACGGCCATATTAAACACGATTTCATCTGCTTTGATCGACAACCTACGCTCAAGTAAGGAGAATTTTTCCTGTAAGTGCGAGAGCTGCTCCTCAAATTCATACGGTGTGATGACACTATTTTTCTTCATACACTACTCCCCCTTTTATTGGTGTTTAACAAATTCTCTATTGCATGCATAACTCCTCTAAGGATGACAAGACTAGAACTAAAGCAACAAAACAAGTCAAATCAGACATAAATCTTCGACATAAAAGGAGAAAAGCACATGGCTAAGAAAAAAGAAAAGAAAAATAAAAAACCGACACCTGCAAAAACGGACAACCCTAAACTTGCTGGTGAGAACCGCCCTTCTACGTGATTGGACAGAAGCTGTTGCTATTTTTTATAGCAGCAGCTTTTTTTATCAACCGTTTGAAAGCTGATAAACGAATAAGGCTATTTTCCATCCTTTTCGTCGTTACATTTCAAATCTGTAGGAAACCCTTCACTCTCTGCTCGAGTCAAAAAACCCTATCCATTATCGAAGGAATATGATTAGGGTTTTGAATGGAATATGTGAGGGAAGATAGTCATGGCGGTTTCCTTATATGTGTCAATCATGTGAACAGTGAAACTTTCCTTTCTTTTATACGTCTATATAAAATGAGTCTCATGTATATATTCTTGGACACGAAAATTTGGTATGATACTCTCATGGCTATAGGGAGGGATTGATTTTGAATTATCCCAATGGGAGACGTGGATCCAAGACAAATTCAGCTCCTAAAGGAAAAACAAAACCGGATTTCAGTAACAGGGGAATGTCACTTGAAGAAGACATTAATGTAACAAATGAATATTATCTGCAGGCAGGAGTAGCGGTAGTCCATAAAAAACCTACGCCTGTTCAAATTGTACAAGTGGATTACCCGAAGCGAAGCGCCGCCGTCATTAAAGAAGCATATTTTAAACAAGCTTCAACAACAGACTTTAATGGAGTTTATCGTGGGAAATACATCGATTTTGAGGCAAAAGAAACGAAAAACAAAACGTCTTTTCCATTAAGTAATGTCCATCAGCACCAGATTGACCATATGAGGGCTGTCCAAACACATGGTGGAATCAGCTTTATGATCATAAAGTTCACACCTTTAGACGAGACTTACCTCCTCCCATCATCTTCGGTCTTTACCTTTTGGGAAGATCAGTGGAACGGTGGAAGGAAATCGATTCCTTATGCTTCCTTTACTAAAGAAGGAATCAAAATCCCTTTTCATTATCAGGCACGGGTTCACTATGCCACTGCCATCGATAAGCTTTATTTCTGAAATGGAGGAAATGTAAATGGCCAACGATAGCCAGTCACGTACAGCACGAAGAAAACAGATGAAATCATCGAAAAAAGGAAAAAGCACTTCAAAATTCAAGAAGATTTTCATGACCCTTCTAACGATCGGAGTTGTTCTGATGTTAGGAGTTGGAGCACTATTTGCCTATTATGTCGCTACGGCTCCGAGTTTAGATGAATCGAAATTATCCGATCCATTCTCTTCCAAAGTTTACGATAAAAACGGAGACTTGTTTGCTGATTTAGCCGGAGACGAAAGACGTACGAAAATCACATACAACGACATCCCTCCCGTTCTTGAGGACGCCGTTTTAGCCACAGAAGATGTACGCTTTTTCGATCATATCGGAATTGATTTTCGAAGGATCGGAGGCGCTGTACTAGCCAACATTACTGGCGGTTTCGGTGCTGAAGGAGCTAGTACAATCACCCAACAAGTCGTCAAAGAGTCATTTTTGACGAAAGATAAGACCATAAAACGTAAAGTACAAGAACAATATTTGGCTATTAAGTTGGATCAGGAATATTCTAAAGAAAAGATTTTAGAAATGTATCTCAATAAGATTTACTACGGAGCTGGGGCTTATGGAGTGGCTGAAGCTGCCGAAACTTATTTCGGTAAGAAAGACCTCAGTGAGCTTACATTGCCTGAAGCTGCCTTGTTAGCAGGTCTTCCGCAAAGACCTAGTGGCTACATGCCATTCGAAAATCCAGATTTAGCGAAAGATCGAATGAACACCGTCCTTAGTTTGATGGTGCAGCACGGCAAAATTACAGAAGCTGAAGCAGAAGAAGCACGACAAGTGAAGATCGAAGACATGTTGATCGAGAGACAACCTGAAAAAGAAGCACCATTCCAAGCGTTCTTGGATGAAGTGGAAAGAGAAATTAAAGAGAAAATGGATGGCTCAGATATCTATAAAGATGGATTAAAGATTTATACTACTTTAGATCCTAAAGCACAGGAACAGGTGCAGCAGCTCTTAAGCAATGAGGGGCCTACCCCGTGGCCGGATGAAAAATTAATGGCTGGAGTTACTGTCACAGATACACAAACAGGTGCCATTCGAGCAATTGGCGGAGGCCGAAACTACCAAAAAGGTCAATTCAATACGGCCACTCAAATCAACCGTCAACCAGGCTCAACGTTCAAACCAATCACAGCCTATGGTCCGGCAATCCAATATAATAAGATGTCCACCTATCATCAAATTAAAGATGAAAAAACTGAATTTGACGTCAATGACGGATGGACACCTAATAACTTTGATAATCAGTTCAGGGGATGGGTATCAGCTAGATATGCTTTAAGCCGGTCATTAAATATTCCAACCATTAAGTTAATGGAAGAAGTAGGGATCGATAAAGCGGAAGAGTTTGCAAAAGGACTTGGCTTTAAAGTGCCTGACAAAGGTTTTATGCTCTCAGATGCCATTGGAGGAGGAGTTGGAACAAATCCTAAAGAAATGGCTGCCGCGTACGCTGCTTTTGGTAATGAAGGCGTATATAATGAACCACATACCGTAACAAAAGTGGAAGTACCTGGTGAAGGAACCATTGAGCTTACTCCGGAGCCTAAGTCTGCCATGAACAGCTACACGGCCTTTATGATCTCTAACATGCTGCAAACCACAATGAGTGAAGGTACTGGTACAGCTGCTAACGTACCTGTTGTACCTGATGCAGGTAAAACAGGTACGACAAACCGTGGGGATTATGCATCAGACTCCTGGTTCAATGGATACACAACGAACTACTCCATATCCATTTGGGCAGGTTACGATGAAGAAGATCCAATGTCTCAGGCGGCCAAAAATATACCCAAACAGATTTACAAACCATTGATGACACAATTATCGCAGGGAATAGAAACAGCTGACTTTACTAAACCGGATTCCGTTGCGTGGGTTGACGTAGAAAAAGGTTCGAGACCTGCACGTTTACCTAGTGAATATACACCTTCGGACCGCATTGTTACAGAACTATTCCATGTAGACAATCAGCCATCTAAAGTATCAGAAGCGTATCAGAAATTGGATCCTGTTCAATCTCTGGCAGGAAAATTCAATGAAGAAAACTCCAGTATAGACCTTTCATGGTCCTATGGAAATACCGATGGAATCAGTTTCCGTATTGCTGCCTCCATTGATGGTGGAGAAATGAGAGAGTTAACAACAACGAAAGAAACAAGTGTTGAAATTACGAACGTCGACCCGGGTGCCTCCTACGAATTTGCTGTTGTGGTCATCAGTGATGACGATAATACAGCAAATAGTGAGCCGGCTACTGTCACGGTTCAAGCCCCAGGTTCTCTTGAACAGGAAATTCCTGAAGAATCCGAAGACGGCGAAAATCAGGAAGAAGAAGAAGAAGAAGAGAACACGGAAGGCGAAGGTCCTCCTGAAGAAAACAACGAAGGAGACGGCCAAGGAAATAATGACGGTGACGGGAATGGTCAAGGAAGTGATCAGGGGAATGGTCAAGGTAATGGCCAGGACGATGATGGATCTGACAATACGAATGATAGTGAAAACGATGGTCAAAACCAAGATGATGGTTCTGATTCCGGTGGGGACAGTGGTTCTGACGAAGAACAACCACCCGCTGAAGAGGATCAGGAACAGCAAGATGCTGCCTAAACAAAAAATACCCTCTCGAATTTTTTCGAGAGGGTATTTTTATTGGGATTTCTCTTTCTTTTTCATTCGTTTCTGCCCTTCTCTGCACAAAAATAACAAAGGACACTCTTCACAATTCGGGCGTTGTGCTTTACAGTGGTAGCGACCGAAAAATATCATCCGGTGATGAGTAACACTCCACTCTTCCACCGGTATTTTCCTCATCAATGTTTTCTCTACTTCCAAGACGGAATCTTTCCACCTGCAAAAAGCTAGACGTTTGGATACACGCTCCACGTGTGTATCTACCGCTATGGCAGGTTCATCAAATGCAACGGAAGCTACTACGTTTGCCGTTTTCCTCCCCACTCCAGCTAAACTTTCCAACTCTTTTTTGGTAGGGGGTACTTCCCCATTAAACTTTTCAACAAGTGTTTGGGATAGCTTCTTTATGTTCTTTGCCTTGTTCCTATATAAACCGATCCGCTTGATGTCATTCTGGAGCTCTTCTAAAGGAACAGCGATATAGTCCTCCGGCTTTTTATATTTATCAAAAAGTTGAGGGGTCACTTTGTTCACTAATGCATCAGTCGCCTGAGCCGATAAAACGACAGCAACGAGGAGTTCAAATGGATTGCTGTGCGTCAACTCACACTCGGCCTCAGGAAACATTTCTTCAAACGTATCTAGACAATGACGGATTTGCTGTTTGTTCAACATCGTTTGTTTTAAGAATCCTCCTCCAACCAGTTATAGTAAAGGGAAATGTCACGTTTCTTATTTTCCTGTTTTTGGGTTTTAGGCCCCTGTTGTCCTTGGCGGAACTGCCTGCCCTGTTCCCGGGCCTGTTCCACCGTTTTCACACCTTTCCGCTTCCATTCCCTCAGGATACGGTCGATGTACTTGAAATTCAGTTTACTCATTAATACCGCTTCTCTTAACGCCGCCTTGATCAGTGCTGGAGACTGCTCTTCCTCATCAAGCCATATATTTATCGTCTCAATTTCGAATGGAGACAAAGGTCTCCCGAATTCCTGCTCAAACAGAGGGAAAATATTCTCATCATAAGTGCTGTCATTCGTTTGAGGTTTCGGTGCTACGGCGTAAATTTTTTCCCATAATGGTTCTAGTGAATAATATTCATTAAGGACTCGATGCTCATTCTGATTCTGCTCAATGGTCATCATCCTTTTTTGTATCAAGCTCCTAAGTACTTGTGAACATTCTTGGGACGTAATGGTTAGATGAGTCGCCAGTTGTTCAGGTGTCGGAAATCCATTACCTTCTGTACGGAAACGATGAATTTGTAGAAGAACGACCAATTCCGTTTCATTTAACTTCAATTGGTGATAATTTTCGAGAAGTTTCGTTGGAACGACCATTTGGTTATCCATGATGTTCTGAAAGCTTTGGTATTTAGCCAAATCAATCCCTCCATTCTTAATCTTCATGGAATGAAAAACACCGATACGCCACGGGCGTTAGATCGGTGTTCGTTCATCAGCATGATTGGTGATCACGGGTAAAGTCTATTCAATAGACGAGGGAATGGGATCGTCTCGCGAACGTGCTCCACTCCAGAAATCCAAGCTACGGTACGTTCAAGCCCCAACCCAAAGCCTGAGTGCGGGACACTTCCGTATTCACGTAATTGTAAATACCATTTGTAAGCATCTCCAGTGAGATCATGCTCTTCATACCTCTGCTGCATTAATTCTAGATCATCGATTCGCTGAGACCCACCGATGATTTCACCATACCCTTCAGGAGCGATCAAGTCTGCACATAAAACCACTTCAGGGCGCTCAGGATCCGGCTTCATGTAGAACGCTTTGATGTCAGCAGGATAATTTGTAATGAATACAGGCTTATCATAACTTTCAGCAATCGCTGTTTCATGCGGGGCTCCAAAATCTTCTCCCCATTCGATATCATCAAATCCTTTATCTTTCAAAAGTTGGATGGCATCATCATAACTAATGCGCGGGAATGGAGCCTGGATTTTTTCAAGTTTCTCTGTATCACGCCCGAGTGCATCAAGTTCAATCTTACAGTTCTTAAGAACCGATTGAACCACATGAGAAACATACTGTTCCTGGACTTGAAGACTGTCTTCATGGTCCATAAAGGCCATTTCAGGCTCAATCATCCAAAATTCAATCAAATGGCGGCGGGTTTTTGATTTCTCAGCACGGAATGTTGGTCCGAAACTGAATACACGTCCGAACGCCATCGCAGCAGCCTCCATATAAAGTTGACCACTTTGAGACAAGTAAGCATCTTCATCAAAATATTTCGTATGGAAAAGTTCTGTCGTTCCTTCTGCAGAAGATCCTGTAAGAATAGGAGGATCAATTTTCACATACCCATTGTCATTGAAAAATTCGTAAGTGGAGCGAATGATTTCATTTCGTACTTTCATGACGGCGTGCTGACGTTTAGATCGCAACCACAAATGGCGGTGATCCATCAGGAACTCTGGACCGTGTTCCTTTGGTGTAATCGGATAGTCGACCGCTTCATGAATGACTTCAAAATCTTTGACTTGCATTTCGTATCCAAGTGGAGAACGGGTATCTTCCACGATTACACCTGTCACATAAAGAGATGACTCCTGTGTTAAAGCTTTAGCATCCTGGAACTTATCTTCCCCGATTTCTGCTTTAACGACGATCCCTTGCATAAAACCTGTTCCATCACGAAGTTGCAAGAATGCAATTTTACCACTGGAGCGTTTGTTACTAAGCCAGGCTCCTAACGTTACTTCTTCTCCTACATATTTTGATACTTCAGATATCGTTGTTTTCACAATAAAACCTCCAAAAGCTTAAGATTGATATTTGTTTACAAATCGTTCGATTCGATCAGCTGCTTTCTCGAGCTGATCTAAAGATGTCGCGTAGGACAGGCGCACATTATCCGGGCTTCCAAACCCTGAACCTGGAACAAGCGCAACTTTTTCTTCATCTAATAGAGCTTTCACCCAAGCATCGACATCCTCAAAACCACCGTTCTCCACCGCTTCTTTCACGTTCGGGAAAAGATAGAATGCGCCGGATGGTTTCGCACAGTGCACACCGGGAATTTGTACCAGGCGTTTGTGAAGGACATCCAACCGTTCTTTAAATGCCTCTTTCATTTCGTCTACTTTTTCTTCAGAAGCTGTATAAGCAGCGAGTGCCGCGTACTGGGCAATGGTCGTCGGGTTTGATGTCGAGTGTGAAGCCATATTGGTCATCGCTTTAATCACCGTTTTATTCCCCGCAGCGAAACCGATTCTCCACCCTGTCATCGAATGAGATTTGGAAACTCCATTGATAATGATCGTTTGATCATACAGTTCTTCAGACAGCTCAGCTATGGAAACATGTTTTTCCTCTGTATAAATCAATTTTTCGTAAATTTCATCTGACACGATCAGGATGTCATGCTCAAGGCACACTTCTCCGAGCGCTTTTAATTCTGATTGCGAATACATCATACCTGTCGGGTTACTTGGCGAATTAATGATAACAGCTTTCGTTTTAGGTGTAATCGCTTCTTTCAGTTGCTGTGGTGTGAGCTTAAAATCATTGGATTCATCTGCTGAAACGATCACAGGCTTACCTTCAGCGAGCTTGATTTGTTCTGGATAACTGACCCAGTATGGAGCCGGAACGATGACTTCATCTCCCTTGTTCAGAAGAACCTGGAATAAAGTGAACAAAGCATGCTTCGCCCCTGTAGTAACAATGATTTGCTCATTCGTGTACGTTAAACCTTGATCACGGTTAAGTTTTGCTGTGATACTGTTTTTTAGCTCAGGAACTCCACCAGCTGGTGTATATTTCGTCATTCCTTCATCCATCGCACGCTTAGCAGCATCCAGAATATATGACGGGGTATTAAAGTCCGGCTCTCCTGCTCCTAATCCAATCACATCATGGCCTTCAGCCTTCAATGCTTTTGCTTTGGCTGTGATCGCCAATGTCGTTGATGGTGTTAAAGCTTTCACTCGTTGTGCTAATTCCATAATCGTTCACTCCTTTTACTCATTCTGTCTGAAAGCAAAGCGCTGATCAAACGCTTCACCTTGCAATGTGAAATAATCCAATACATAACGGTCCTGATCATCGATATAGGTCAATTGAAACACGGGTTCGTTTTCCTCAAAACCATATTGTATATCTTTGAATGTACAACTGGAGCACGTATTCTCCCACCGGGAACGCATCTCCTCCAAAGAAAGCGCTTCTTCTCCTAAAACCTCATCAAGGATCTTATTTTCCTTTATGTCTATAAATAAGATCGATGCTTCTTTGGACTCGTTCATTCCTTGGACGATATGGAACTCCCTTTTGCCATGGTATGTAGAAACATGGTTGACCGTAGCAAGGTCTCCTTGTTCCAGCGCAATCGTCTCTGCTTCAGTGTGACCTTCTTTACGGTCCTGATTCACATCTATATACACCCATAGGAAAAGGATAAAAGCTAGAATAAAAAGGGTTCCTGCTATGGCAAGGCTCCACTTCAACCAACTAGGTACGGTAAATGGTGAAGACTGCGGTCTCAGCATCGTCATCATCCAGTGCCAACCCAAACATCAGATTATTTTCTTTAAGTGTGCGGTTCAACGAATCGACAATTTTATAAAGATCGTCAGACTTTTGAATCCTGACCGTCGATAACGTTTCAATTTTATTTTCCATCGTTAAAAACCTCCATTGTGCGGGGTCCGCTTTATATTATAACAGGTACGTCCAATCCCGTGCGCTTAAGTCAGAGCCATTTTTCGATCTTATTGATCAATTGACGGGTGGACTCATAAGAAACAGGGACTTCCGGCAAGGAATTCAAGAAGTATTTCCCATATCGCGCCTCCATCAACCGCTGGTCACAAATAAACACGATTCCTCGATCGGAGCTGCTTCGGATCAACCTTCCAAAGCCTTGTTTGAATCGAATAATGGCATGAGGAAGGGATTTCTCCATAAAGGAATTTTTCCCTTCTTTCTGCAATCGTTCATTCCTTATCGATTGGATAGGCTGATCTGGTGGTTGAAAAGGCAATCGGACCATCATCAAACAGGATAAATCGTCTCCGGGTATATCCACCCCTTCCCAGAACGAACTCGTCCCGAGAAGAATAGCCTGGTCAAACGCTTGAAAGTTCTTTTTTAAACGATCCCTGCTTCCACTGGATACGCCTTGTGCGAAAACCATGAACTCTTCTGGGTCAATAAACTCTTTTAAAAGTGAGTAGGTTTGACGAAGCATTTCATAAGAAGTAAATAAAACGAGCATTCTTCCTTTTGTTACTTCCGCCACAGAATAAATCGCTTCACTGAGTGCTTCAACAAACGAGTCGGGGTCATTTTTAATATTTGGGAAATCATTCGGAACCATAAGCTGGACCTGCTCCTTAAACTGATAAGGAGACGGAATGACAGCTTCAATTGTATGAGTAAGGTCCTGCATCCCCAAGGATTTTCGAATGTAGTCGAAAGACCCCTCTGTTGTTAAGGTAGCACTCGTTAAAATAGCACTGCTCTTCCTTCTAAATAGTCGTTGTTCAAGAAGGTGAGCGACATCAAACGGTTCACTAAATAAGTAGATCGCGTTAACGGCCCCTTCTCCTTCAATTTCGACCCATTTCACTTCTTCTTCTCTTGTAAAATCAAAGTAATGAATCAGCTGAGAACGAATTTGGTGGCAGACATCGATTTGATTGTTCAATCGGGAGAGAAGTATTGGGATACTGTAGTCTTCTTTAACGGCAAGCTGCATTCTCAACTGTTCTTCCATTCTCCCCATATGGACAATCAACTTTTTGATCATAGCCAAAAAACGATGGGACATTTCTTTGGCTGTGTTAATAAATGCAGGCATTTCTCCTGACTTCAAAAGAAGCTGAGTACGTCCAATATCACTTTTCCCTTTACCTAGCCGCTTCTGTTTTTTGACACTTTGATAAATGTAACGTGAAAGATGGCTCAGCTCTTCCTTCGCCTCGTCAATGGATTGTTGACCTTTGATTAGATTGGTATAAAAATCTTCCTGTAAAGACCAGTCCTTGTAAAGATTCTTATGAAAGATCTCGCCAAATTGAGTCAAATGCCGTTGAAGTTCACGATAATTCATCCGCACCCCAAAGTACCGGCTAGCTACTGCTTCCAAATGATGGGCTTCATCAATAATCACGTGCTCATAATCTGGCAGTACAGATTCTTCTTTCATTATATCCATACACAGAAGAGCATGATTGGTAATGACAAGGTCTGCTTGAGCCGCTTTTTCTTGAGCCCATTGGAAAAAGCTATCATCCGTGAAACCAAGTCTAACGGTTTTGCTTGACTGTTCCGAAGATACTTTATGCCAAAACTGCCTTCCATTTGAAGGAAGTTGAATTTCATCAACGTCGCCCGTACGCGTTTTGGTTAACCAAACGAGAATCATGGCCTTTGTCAGTGCAATATCATAATTATCCTGGTACGATCTTTCAAGTTCATACTGAAAGTGTATCAAACTAATGTAATGAGCTTTCCCTTTATAGAGGACAGCTTTGATCGGACGGGGAAACATCCGCTCAACTTTTGGTATTTCATCCTCAAGTAATTGTTTTTGAAGGCTCGTTGTGTGAGTAGAAATGACAACTCGTTTACCACTTTCCATAGCTTGGAAAGCAGCGGAAAGTAGATAAGCAACTGACTTGCCTGTTCCAGCACCTGCTTCTACTATTGCATGTTTGTTCTCTTCCAGCGCTTGCTTGACCCTAGTCGTCATGTCCTGTTGGCCTTTGCGGATTTCATAATCAGGAAGCAGGCTTTCAAGACCATTTTCCCCTTCAAACACTTGTGTTTTCCACGTGTCGAACGGTGGGAGTTGTACGGATTTAGAAGAACGGTCAGGCACTTGTTTCCGCACAGCGATTCCGTGCTTCAACATCACATCATCGGATTCACTATCACTCCCATACCGCTTTTCCTCCAAATACTTGAGAAAGAACTCTCTGAAATCACTTTTCAATTTCCCTTCGATCTTCAGGAGATGATGCAATGTACGCTCTGGGAGACGCTGAAGTTCTTTCAATAAATAAAGGAGTAAATCAGCAGTGACTTGAGCGTCTGATAATGCTCGGTGTGGTCGATCATGCCCCATCTCTAACCGTTCGGCCAGCTGCCCTAGCTTGAAAGTAGGAGAAGTCGGCATCAGAATGCGTGCGAATTCTACGGTATCAATAATCGGATTATGTAAAGGTTGATAACCGCACCGTGCCAATTCGTCATTTAGAAATCCAAGATCGAATTCGATATTATGCGCCACAATATAAGCATGCTGAAAAAGAGGATAAACATCCTCGACAATTTCAGAGAAAAGCGGCGCATCTAAAACATCGTCATTTTCAATTCCGGTTAATGACCGGATAAACGGAGGAATCTCTTTTTCAGGATAAACAAGGGAAGAAAACTCTTCCACGATGGTTCCATTTTCCTCCATAACAACGACACCGATTTCTATGATGCGATCCCCTTTAGAAGCCGCATTTCCTGTTGTCTCTAAATCCACTATTGCAAATCTGTTCATGTTCATCCCTACTTTCACAACAAAAAGGAAGGACCTTGCCTAAGACCGTGGCATAGATCCTTTCTTCACTCGCTAGTCATTTCTTATAATGGCAATGCTTGTAAAGGTGGTTCTTCCTCGATGATTTGCTCGACTTTATTGTTCTCATCCATCAGGGCAATCTTTGGTCGAAACTCTTCCAGTTCCTCTTCATTAAGCATCGCATAGGAAACAATAATGATAATATCATCAGGCTGAACGCGGCGGGCCGCTGCACCATTCAGGCAGATGACCCCACTGCCACGCTCACCTGCGATCACGTAGGTCTCAAGCCGTTCGCCATTATTATTGTTCACAATCTGCACTTTTTCATGGGGAAGTATCCCGACTTGATCAAGCAAATCCTGATCGATCGTCACACTCCCAACATAGTTCAAATTCGCTTCCGTTACGCGTGCACGGTGTATTTTTGCTTTCATCATTGTACGTAACATATGAAATGGCCTCCTTGCCGATCACCCATATATGACATGTCCTTCTTGATCAAATACGACATTATCAATCAACCTCACATGGTCATAAAATACAGCCGCAGCGAGAATCACAGGACGATCAATCTTCTCTATAGATTCTAACTCAGGATAAGATAATAATTCAATATAATCTATTTTACCACGAGTTTTCTCTTCAAGAAACTTCTCTGTCGCCTCAACAATCAATTCTTTTGACTTTTGACCTTCGAAAACAAGTTCCCTTCCATACTGCAGTGCTTCCTGTATAGAAGGAGCCTCTTGTCGCTCTTCATCGGAGAGACGGACATTTCTACTACTTTTCGCAAGACCGTCTCCCTCCCGTACCGTAGGGACAGGGATGAGATGGACAGGCATATTATAATCTTTGATTAAGGCATCTACGACAGCTACTTGTTGTGCATCTTTCATTCCGAAATAGACATTATCAGGTCTCGTGATATTGAAAAGCTTCGTGAGCACAGTAACAACACCATCAAAATGCCCTGGACGACTCTTTCCACACAAGACATTCGTCCGTTTGTTAACTGTCATATTCACGGATAATGATTGGGGATACATCGTTTCATTTGTGGGAAGAAAAACAAGATCGACACCGTTTTCTTCTGCTGCGTTACGATCATGTTCCTCATCACGAGGATATGTATCCAGATCTTCTCCTTCCCCAAACTGAAGCGGGTTTACAAAAATGCTGAGTACCACTTTGTCATTTTCCTTCTTCGCTTCCTGAATTAGGCGGATATGGCCTTCATGAAGGTAGCCCATCGTAGGGACGAATCCGATGGTCTCCCCATTCTTTCTCCATTCGGAAATCAATGTGTTTACAAGATCAATTTCTCTTAATACTTTCATTTATCTCCTTACTCCTCCGGCAATTCATTAAGGTTCATAGTAAATGTATGGGATTCTTCCGGAAAAGCTTTCATCTTCACTTCTTTCACATAAGATTGTACTGCTTCTCCTAAAAGATGGTTGCTGTCGATATAAGGTTTTACAAACTTCGGCAATCGATCAACCCCATATTTGAGAATATCGTGGTAGACGAGAACCTGACCATCACACTCTGCGCCGGCACCGATCCCAATCGTAGGGATAGACAAGCGGTTCGTGATTATCTCTGCCAACTGTCTGGGAACGCACTCAAGTACGAGAGCCATTGCCCCGGCTGCTTCGATTTCAAGCGCTTCTTCGATGAGTTTTTCTGCGGATTGATGGTCTTTACCTTGAACCTTGTAGCCTCCAAGAACATTGACGGACTGCGGAGTTAAACCTATATGGCCAACGACAGGAATTCCGGCATGAACAAGCTTTTTCATTGCTTCAGAGACCTCGCCACTTCCTTCAAGCTTCAATGCCTGGGCTCCTGTTTCCTGATAGAGTCTACGAGCATTCTTCAATGTGTCCTCTGTGGATATATGATAAGACATAAAGGGCATATCAATCACTTTAAATGTGTCAGGAGCACCACGGTAGACAGCTTTTCCATGATGAATCATATCTTCCATGGTTACCGGAATTGTTGAGTCATAACCTAGTACCGTCATTCCCAAGCTGTCGCCGATCAGAATCATATCAACATCCGCTTCTTCAGACATTTTCGCTGATGGATAATCATAACTTGTGATCATGACGATTTTTTCTTCCTCATGCTTCATACGCAGGAACTGTGCCTTATTACGCATGGTATCCTCCCTCTCCCCAGTGAATTTCCGCTGAATACAGTTTCTCTTCCTCTCCGTCTTTGCTTCTCGCACGCAAAGCTCCATCTGGCTCGATCCCGATGAGAGTCGCCTGCCAGGTTTTTCTCATGGTAGATATGGTGACCTCTTCGCCTATTTTGTAACCGAAATGCTCCCAATCCTTTTTCACGGATGCAAACCCATGAGTTTCAAACCGTTCATAGGTTTCTTCAAAAAGACGCAAGATGTGTTGGACCGTTTGTTGAATATTCCAATGCTGGCCAGATTCGACTTTAAGGGAAGACGCTTTGTATTTAATATCCTCAGGGATTTCACGATCTTCTTGATTTACATTCATTCCCATACCCAGAACAATATATTGAATCGTATCCTGCTCTGCTTGCATTTCTGTAAGAATGCCTGACACTTTCTTATGATTGATCAATAAATCATTCGGCCATTTGATTTGCGGGACCAACGATGATCTTTCTGCAACCATCCTTGCTAATACGGTTGCGGCCAGAAGAGTGATTTGAGGTGCTTGCACAGGAGGTAGATTCGGACGTAAGAGGACACTCATCCATATCCCTTTTCCTTTCGGTGAATCCCAATTCCTCGACATTCTTCCCTTCCCTTTCACTTGCTCATCTGCGATGACCACAGTTCCATGGGGTTTTCCCTGTTTAGCTAATTGATGTACAATTTCCTGGGTGGATTCCACCTGGTCGTAATGATGCAATTCATGACCAATCCACTTGGTATCCAACCCCCACCTGAGAGTGTTCTCACTGATCTTATCAGGGGAAGATATTATTTTGTAACCCTTCCGCTGGACGGCTTCAATTTCATATCCGTCTTTTTTCAATTCGTTCATGTGCTTCCAAACCGCTGTCCTTGATATTCCCAGCTGTTCAGAAAGTTCCTGACCTGAAATATGACCTTCTCCGTTATTCAGTAACTCGATTAGTTCCTTGCGGGTGGATTCCATTCCCTCACCCACTCCTTTATTTTTTCATAATCATTTTCTATTTCCCCGGTGACCACATGCTGTTCAATCTTGTCCATCCACTCTGAGATCCATGGACCTTTCGGCAGGTCTGCGAACAATTGCAAAAGGTCTCTAGCTTGGAACGAGAGCTCCTTCTTACTGTGAATAGGCAGCTGTTTTTTCTTCTCAATCAAAATTTCATCCGAAATCTTACCTACTCGATCCAAAGCTGAGGCCAATCTAGAGAAAGACGGGAAGAGTTCTTCATTCAAATGGTAGACAAGTGATGCTGTCACATTCTTTTCGTTTTCATACTTTCTATAGGCGTGTACCAACTGTTCTGTTTTCTTCTTTGTATCCTTTGAAAGTTTCCATGACTTCATGAAATTTTCTGCAGATAGATGTGGGTATTGCAGCACATAAAAAGCAACGATTTCGTGCCACCCTAATAGAGGAGAATACGGAACATTCCTATGAATGTCCAAGTCTTTAAGAATTGGCAGGTGATTCTTTAACCCTGTCGACTGCAGAAGATGCAAGCCTAAAGCATAATCCGAGCCTCCGAAAATTTTCTCCATTTCCACTGCAATTCTTTCAATGGAAATGTGTTGAAGTAATGGAGACAAGTGATTCAGGGCTTCTTCGGTCCTCTTTTCAATCTTAAATGAAAGTTGACTGGCGAACCTGACCGCTCTCATCATTCGTAATGGATCTTCGTGAAAACGCTCAGACGGCTCCCCGACAGCTTCAATCCTCTTATTCCGAATGGCACCATGTCCGCGGTAAGGATCAATAAGCTTTCCTTCCCTGCTCATGGCGATTGCATTGGTCGTAAAATCTCTCCGAGCCAGGTCAAGAGTGATATCCTGTACGAAAGTCACCTCATCTGGGTGGCGATAATCTTCATAGCCTTCTTCCACCCGATACGTTGTCACCTCATAAGAAACAGAACGATGGCGCACGATTACCGTCCCGTGTTCGATTCCTACAGGGATCACTTTATCAAAAATTTCCTGAATCCGCTCAGGCGTTTCCGATGTCGCAATATCGATGTCATTGACCGGCCTGCCGCTTAAATAATCACGCACAGCACCACCGACAATATAGGCTTCACCACCGGCTTCTTCAATCTTTTGGATCACTTCAAAAGCATGTTCAAATACTTCGTGACTACTCATAGTTCAAGACCTGTTCATATAAAGTTTCATACTGTCTAAGGATTGTATTCGTTGCAAATTTGTCATGAACAACTCTTTTAGATTGTTCAGCCATCGTTTGATGCAGATCCTTATCCTCTAATAACTTTGTAGCGAAGTAAGAAATCTGTTCGACATTTCCAAGTTCTGCGATAAAACCGGTTTCCCCATGATCAATGACCTCTGGAATTCCTCCGATATTTGTTCCGATACAGGGCACACCACAAGCCATAGCTTCAAGCAGGACAAGTCCAAAGCTCTCTTTTTCAGATAACAATAACTTCAGATCTGAAATCGAAAGCAACTCACTTACATTTTCCTGCTTCCCTAAGAAGAGGACATGGTCTTCTAAACCCAGCTGTTGGACAAGTTGGTGACATTCTGAATATTCCGGACCATCTCCGACAAGCAGCAGCTTCGCTGGCATCTGCTCTGCGACAGCTGCAAAGGTTTTAATAACATCCGTTACTCTTTTCACTCTACGAAAGTTAGATATATGGATGAGTACCGCGTCTTCTTCCTGAATCCCATAGTGTTCTTTCAAACGTTGATCTTCTCTACGATAATACTCCCTTTCATCTACAAAGTTATAGATGACGTCAATATACCGGTCTGTATGTAACATCTCCTTCGTCTGATCAACCAGGCTTTGCGAGACAGCTGTAACTCTGTCTGACTGTTCAATTCCAAACCGAATCATTTGTTTAAGGCTGGAATCAATACCTAGAACGGTAATATCTGTACCGTGAAGGGTCGTAATAATTTTCACATCACGTTCACACATTTGTTTGGCTAAAATCGCACAAATGGCATGCGGCATCGCATAATGGACATGAAGAATATCCAATTCCTCTCTATTAATTACATCGGCCATTTTAGCTGCTAGAGCTAAGTCATAAGGAGGGTGCTGGAAGACTGGATAATTGCTGACTTCCACTTCATGATAATATATATTCGGATATACACGGTTCAGACGAAAGGGCACTTGAGAAGCAACAAAATGGATTTCATGCCCCTTTTCTGCCAGCAGCTTCCCAAGCTCTGTAGCAATGACACCTGATCCCCCTACGGTGGGGTAACAAGTGATACCTATTTTAGCCATAATCGATCACTCCTGTTATCTGTTCATTTCAATGATGCCTTTCCAATCAAAGTCTTCATGATCCAAAGCTTGAATCATGATATCTGCCATCGCTTGGTTAGTCGCTACCGGAATTTGATGAACATCACATAACCTCAGCAGTGCGCTAATATCTGGCTCATGAGGTTGTGCTGTTAGCGGATCACGGAAAAAGACAACCATATGCATCTCTTCACTTGCTATTTTTGCACCGATTTGTTGATCCCCACCGAGCGGCCCGGATTGAAACCTTGTCACCTTCAAATCTGCTTCGTCTGAGATCCTCATTCCTGTTGTCCCTGTAGCAAACAATTGATGCTTCGATAAGATGGAATGATATTTTTTCGCAAAACGAATGATATCTTCTTTCTTTTTATCGTGCGCAATCAATGCAATTTTCATGGTAAACCTCTCCTTGTTAGTCAAGTATGTGTTCAAGACCATATACGAGGACGTCAAGTTCCATCACACGCTCTGCAGCAAGTTTCACTCCGCTCATAAATGATTCACGATGAATGGAGTCATGTTTAACGGTCAATGTCTCCCCATGTCCACCGAAAATGACTTCCTGATGCGCCACAAGCCCCGGAAGTCTCATACTATGAATTTTCATTCCATCTACATCAGCCCCACGTGCGCCCTCAAGGGTCTCTGTTTCTGATTCATGTCCTTGTTTGTGAGGATCGCGTACCTCTTTAATTAATTCAGCGGTTTTAAGCGCGGTTCCTGAAGGAGCATCAAGCTTTTGGTCATGATGCTTTTCGATGATTTCCACTTCTGGGAAATGCTTGGCTGCCCATTTTGAAAATTGCATCATGAGGACTGCGCCAATCGCGAAATTAGGAGCAATGATTGTCCCGATTCCTCTTTCGGATGCGAGGTTAGTCAACTCGGAAAGTTCATCTTCTGAAAAGCCTGTGGTACCAACGACAGGTCGGACTCCGTTTTCAATAGCGAGCTTGGTATGTTTGTACCCATTCTCAGGTGTGGTCAGATCAATGAGAACATCAGCTTCCACTTCACTGAGACATTTTGCAGCATCCGTATAAATGACCGCTTCCATATCAGGAAAACCATCCAGTTCTTTCACAGTCATTCCTTCGTGTTTCCGATCTATACAGGCCACCAGTGAAAGAGTGGACTGGTTATGAATCATTTTTAATGCTTCTTTGCCCATTTTACCACGGGGGCCTGCGACAATCACTTTAATATTACTCACTTTTCATTCCTCCTTCTTTCCTTGTCCAGCGATCTTTATCCCTCGTCTCAATTTTACTCATGGATTGTTCAAAAGCATCAGAGAGGTCGATGTTCAAGGAATTTGCAAAACATGTAAGTACGAAAATAACATCGCCAAGCTCCTCTTCAAGAGCTTTATCTTCTTCTGTACTCTTTTTTGGTTTTTCCCCATACCGGTGGTTTATTTCCCTTGCCATCTCTCCGACTTCTTCTGTCAATCGTGCCTGAAGACTAAGGGGAGAAAAATAACCTTCTTTAAATTGAGATATGTAATCATCTACTCTTTGTTGGATATCTTTTGTCGTGTAATTCATGCTAAACCCTCGTTTCTTTAAGGACTCTCTCTAAATGTTAGCCAAAAGGCCGCCATTTGACAAATTTTTTAGTTTGAGCCGGTAAAATTTATTTTTATATAAAAGCTCCCGTTTGTTGAAGACTCAGTTTCGAGACTTTTGTTGAGTGGATAGGGCGGAGGGGAAGAAATTCTCGAAACTACTTTCCAGCAATAGGAGCTTTTATGGTTGAGAAGCCTATGTCAACGCGGTTTAAGCAGGATTTATAACAGTTTTAGGCAAGGTAATATAAGAGGGATTTCGAGAACCTCATATGGCAAAGGGGCGGAGGGAAACGGTGAGACTCCTGTGGGAAGTGCGTGGTAGATGAGACCCCGCAGAGCGTTAGCTCGAGGAGGCTCATCACTCGCCCACGGAAAGCGAACCTTTTCCCGGAGCCCCTAAATCCACACAAACATCTCGAAATCAAGTCTTCCACAATCCTGCCATATAGTTCAATAACTTCCTTTTCAATTAATATCAGGGTAATAAAAGCCAATATATAAAAAGATGTTATTGCCGCTTTCACTTGAATTATCTATAATTGAAATCGTGTGACAACTATTGGAGGTGTACATATGAAAATATTCGGATTACGCGTGAAAAATATCATATGGATTTTAATCGGATCCGCTATCTTCTCTTTCGGACTCGTCCACTTCAACATTCAAAATGAATTAGGAGAAGGCGGCTTTACAGGTATTACATTGCTGCTATTATACTTATTCCAGTGGGACCCTGCCCTTATGAATATTGTGCTCAATATTCCGGTCCTCATCATCGGATGGAAGATTCTTGGGCGTACTACATTCTTTTATTCCTTAATTGGTATCTTAGCCGTTTCCGTTTTCATTTCCGTTTCTCAAAACTATATGATTGAATTTAACCTGTCTGATGATCTTACATTGGCTGCGTTGTTTGCAGGTGTATTCATAGGTGTAGGACTTGGCATTATTTTTCGGTACGGGGGGACCACAGGCGGAGTCGATATCATCGCACGTCTTGTCAACAAATACCTTGGCTGGAGTATGGGAAGAGCCATGTTCCTCTTTGATGCCCTTGTCATTTTTGTATCCATTATCACATACCTTGAGTACACAAGAGGTATGTACACTCTTGTAGCTGTTTTTGTCGGAGCAAGAGTCATAGACTTCATACAAGAAGGAGCGTACGCGGCGAGAGGTACAACCATTATTTCTGAGAAAAGTGAAGAAATCTCAAGGCGCGTGATGGAAGAGATGGATAGAGGTGTAACCGTGCTAGAAGGAAGAGGTTCCTTTTCTGGTTCGAAGAGGGATGTTCTTTATTGCGTCATCGGTAAAAATGAAATTGTCAGACTAAAGTCAATTATCGATCATATTGACCCCCATGCATTTGTTGCTGTAAGTCATGTACATGATGTGATGGGCGAAGGCTTTACTCTTGATGAAAACAAAAACCCTATCGATTAGATGATAATAAAAAGATCTAAAAAAACCGATCCTTTTAACAAGGATCGGTTTTTCTAATTTATTCTTCATTCATACCTACGAACATGAATACAAAACGCAGCAACTCAGCAAGTGCAACAAGAGCACCAGCGACGTAAGTCATCGCCGCAGCGTTCAATACTTTCTTCGTCTTGCGCTCTTCATCGTTTCTGATGACTCCAGTTGATACCAACTGGCTCATCGCGCGGTTTGATGCATCAAACTCTACAGGTAAAGTGATCAATTGGAATAACACAGCAGCCGCAAAGAATACAATTCCTGCTAAGGCAAGTCCAGCCATCCCAAGAAGAAATCCACCGATAATAAGGAAGATGGAAATGTTAGAACCGAAACTTGCAACGGGAACAAGTGCACTGCGGAAGCGTAAGAATGCATAATCTTGTGCATCTTGAATCGCGTGACCGACTTCGTGTGCGGCTACAGCTGCTCCTGCTGTTGACCGGCCATGGTAAATATCAGTTGAAAGACGGATCACTTTCGAACGAGGGTCATAATGATCGGTTAAATGCCCGCGAACTTCTTCTACAGCAACATTGTATAATCCATTGTCATCAAGAATTTTTCTAGCTACCTCAGCTCCTGACATGGCTGAGGATGTCGGAACTTTTGAATATTTTTTGTAGGTGCTTTTCACCTTTGACTGCGCCCACAGTGGAATAATCAATATCAGCGCAAAGTATAGGATAAAACTCATCTTTCATTCCTCCATCTTGGATGTGAGTATATAGGTCAATTTTAGTCAAAAAATCATGAAAAATCAACTATGACCACTCTTCATTGTGTGTCTATTTTTCGAACTTTCTCTATAATTGATCGCCCCAACATAAAGTAACGTCACTAATATAGCCCCGCCTATGAAAATGGCTGTCGACAGGAAAGTATTCCAGTCTTGCTGGTATTGTCCTTTAACGAGTTCTGTAATTTTCCCACTGAAATTTTCCCTGCCATTAATTGAGTCAATAATCGCTAATTCATGTAGCGCTTGATCTACTTCGTTCACTTTGACCACGTCTACATAATTAGTGACTACTGGACGTATCAAATTCCACTCCTCCTGTATATCTTCAAGAGAAACAGAAGTTACTGATGTGTTTGAAAAATGCTCCAGTTTTTCTGCTATGACAGGGTAAGGATTATTGGATGAACTAACTTCCAGAAAAGTAATGAGACCCTCTTCCCACCTGGTTTCTTTAAAATCATCTGTAGAACTATAGATATCCAGTTGTATCCATGCTTCTTTATGATCATCCGATAGGGTTTGAACATATTGTTCCATTTCTGCATACTTACTATTCCACAGTCGCTCAGCAAGCTCAAACTTCCCATCAGCAGCCAACCGACGATATTGTGTTGCAAAAGCTTCCCAATCAGGAGATTCCTCCGACCATGAATGCGTAAGACCGGATGGTACGAGTGTGAAAATAAGGGAACAAATGAACACCAAAATAACACGTCCCATTTCACTTCTCCCCTCTCACAAGTATTATTTCATCTTATGAAAAGGAAAGGCGATTTAGACTTGGGATTTTCTCTTTACACATAAGACATAGGCACATAGTATACATGCGATACTAAGCCAAAATGTAAAATATCCGATTTCATCCATATACTCAACAATAGCTGGATAGACAGGCATTTGACCGAAAACGTAATCAATTACATCATTGTGAAGCGTCCATATACCGGCAAAGACAATATGTCTCATTTCTATTTTATAAAACGGGGCATACAAAAGACCTTGTACTGCCATCGCTCCATGTGAAAAAACTAACATATAGCCGGTCCATGGAAGCGATCCATACTCTAATAAAGTCAAACCATTCATAACAACTGCCCATAATCCATATTTTAACAGCGTGATGATGGCGAGTGCTTCTATGTAAGGAATGTTTTTACCAAAAATATAAAATCCAAGGAATATAGTAAAGAACAAGCTGGCTGTAGGGCTGTCAGGAACAAACAATAGAAAGATCGGTTCGGTCACAGAGAGCTGTGGTTCATACCATATGTATCCATAAATAGTACCAAATAAATTAATAAAAAAAAGCATGATTAAAAAAGATCGGTTCTTGAGTATATAGGTGATCATTTGTTTCATGTTACCTTGTACCTCCAATACAAATGTAGCCGCGCTTTTTAAAAGCGCGGCTACATTGAATTAAGTATCTAATTACTCTTCAGATCCAGAACCTTCTGAATCACTAGAACCTTCTTCTGAAGATCCTTCGCTAGTAGAACCTTCCTCAGATCCACCTTCGGATCCTTGCTCAGAAGAACCTTCTTCAGAGATTCCTTCAGATCCTTCACCGGAGGAACCTTCTTCAGACCCGCCTTCGGATCCTTCCTCAGAAGAACCTTCTTCAGAGTTTCCTTCAGATCCTTCACCAGAAGACTCTCCACCTTCGCCACCAGCTTCACCGCCGCCAGCTTGAACGACGAATTCAGCAAGTTGCTGAAGCTCTTCATCACTACCGCCAAAAATACCAGCAGGCATTTCACCGACACCATTAACTGCAATATCTTTGACTTGATCAACAGTCAATTCAGCATCGATTAAGGATGGGTAGTTCCCTTGTCCTTGCAAGGCATCCCCATGACAGCTCAAGCAGTTTGCTTCATAAACCGCATAACCAGGATGCTCTTTATCGATCGTTGATTCAACCGCTTCCACGTTGACTCCGTACTTTTCCGCACGCATTTCATAATCAGCATGAGAAACAGACTCATATGTCAACCAGAAAGTTGCGATAAAGCCTAAAATCATCAATCCAACAGCAATCGGACGCTTTTGAGGGCGACGTTCTGGACCACGATCCAGGAATGGCGCAAGCAGCAAAGCACCGAAAGCTAGTCCTGGCATAACGATAGCACCAAGAACAATGTAATCTCCACCTGCGAATTGATATTTTAGAAATTGGTACAAGAATAAGAAATACCAGTCCGGCAATGGAATATAACCGGCGTTGTTTGGATCCGCCTGTTGCTCAAGTGGTGATGGGTGAGCAGCAGTCAAAATAAGAAATCCGATTAAGAAGACAGATCCTACGAGCCATTCCTTCAACAGGAAGTTAGGCCAGAAGGCTTCTGTACGGCCTGGGTATTCCGAATAGTCTTTTGGTAAGTTGGCTTTTCGTTCTGCCGTGATTCGTGAATCACCGACGAACTTCATCCCTTTTCCCCTATGCACAGCTTTCCCTCCTTTTTAACGTTACATTTTATAGTGGTCCGGAAATTCCTTGTTTACGGATTAAAATGAAGTGGAACGCCATTAACCCGAACAGTGCAGCCGGCAAGAAGAATACGTGAATTGCAAAGAAACGTGTAAGCGTTTGAGCACCAACAATCGATGGGTCTCCCGCCAGTAATGTCCGAATCTGATCACCGATAAATGGTGTGGCTGCTGCTATTTCAAGACCGACCTGAGTCGCGAAGTAAGCTTTGTTATCCCAAGGTAACAGATATCCTGTGAAGCCTAACCCCAACATGACGAAGAACAAAAGTACACCAATAACCCAGTTCAACTCACGTGGTTTTTTATAAGCTCCCTGGAAGAATACCCGTAGCGTATGTAAGAATAACATGACGATGACGAGACTCGCTCCCCAGTGGTGCATACCACGGACGATTTGACCGTAAGCAACCTCTCGCTGCAAGTAATACACAGATTTCCAAGCGTTTTCAATGTCCGGCACATAATACATGGTCAGGAACATCCCGGACAGGATTTGAATGACCGTAATAAAGAAAGTCAATCCACCAAAACAATACACAAATGCTGAAAAATGGTGTGCTGGGTTTACGTGTTCAGGAACTTCGTGATCTGCGATATCACGCCACAGCGGGGTAATATCTACACGCTCGTCCACCCAGTCGTAAATTTTCTGAAGCATGTATTATGCCCCCCCTCCTGAATCTTTCGTTTCACCTAAGTAAAGCATACCTTCTTCTACCTTAAACTCAAATCGAGGCAGTGGCGCCGTCGGTGGAGTTCCTGGCACGTTAGTTCCGTCTTTCGTGTAACGACCAGCGTGACAAGGACAGAAGAATTGGTTCGGGTACTCCTCATTGGAAGCCCAGTCGACCGTACATCCCAAGTGAGTACAAATCGGTGATAGTGCTACAATTTCATCATTGTCGTTTCTGTACACCCAAGCTGTTTTTTGAACTTCTGATTCATACCAAGCATCCACTTGATCGATCGTCCATTCAAAACGCTGCGGTTCATTCGTAATTTCATCAACGGAAGCTACGGAGACGAAATCTCCACCCTCTTTCGTTTTCAATACAGGATCGATTGCGAAACGAACCATCGGTGCAAGCATGCCCGCTGCCATGAAACCGCCTACACCAGTGAGTGTATAGTTCAGAAACTGACGCCGGGATACTCGTTTTTTATCGCTCATTCTTTTCCCCCCTCTATGCTGTAATCCATGCGACATGGATTGATTACACACAGTTTACTAGGACATTACCATGATAGCGCAATCTCAAGGCGCGGTCAATAAATTATCAAACCTTGTCGGAACTTTTATCCAGTTACCAATAAGCCTGGATCAATTCACTGATCTGGTGAGCTTGCTCGCGAACGAACGACTGTGTCTCAGTAGACTGAATATCGCCAGAACCCATACCAGGCACCCATAGAACGTGTCCTTCAAGTTCTGCTTCGTATTTCTTCCATTTACTGTCGAAAGTAAAAAGGAAAATGTGTTGGAAAGGCTGCTCTTTGAACTTATGAATCCAACGATTGATTCTCTCTTTTTCGTCCGTTTGTGATCCTTCAAGATAATGATAATCCGGAGCTAGAAATATTCTTCCCCTGTATTCTTTTTCGATCAGGTTTGTGAACACTTGGTTCAACTCACGTTGGAAGGCTTGCTTTACCATGTGTTGTTCGTTCCCGGGATCAAATGGAATCAAGGGAATGATGACAGTATCAATATACTGTTTTTCTGGTATGTATTGCGTAGTATCTGCTTTTGTCCATCTCATAATTCATTCCATCCTTTATCTATGTATCATTTTCTCTTTATTTTACTATATTTAAACAAAAATGAAAGCCGGGACCTCTTTTTTAAAAGGTACCGGCTTCCGTATTTAAAGAAATGCATTCAAATCCTGTTTAACTTTTTCAAGCTTTCCACATAATGCTTTGAATTCATCGCGTGCCCCATTGATCAGAGCTTCGTCAATTCGGTCCTCTATGCTTTTCTGTCTGTGTTGCAAAAGACTGACAGACAATAGACGTTCTGCTTCATTCTTATCTCTGTCATTTAAGTAATAGTCTTTTGGAAGATAAGGATTCTCTTCGAGTACGAGAGCATATTTTGAGCATTGCTGTGCATTCTCAAAGTTCATTTGAATATAGACTGGTTCTCCTTGATTCATCCTTAAATCATGAAACGACTTCTCGGCATCATTCGTCATAACCTGGCCTTTATAAAAACGGAAAGGTGGGTCAGAAACACCCTGGGCACTAATTTCCATGCCGCGCGGACAAAACTTCACTTCCTGGACAAAATGGACACTTGACAAAAGAGATTCATGGTTCATTAAATAGTTCAGAATCCAAACACTCTCTCGCTTTTTCAACTGAAAGTGATTTAAAAACCAGCGGACAAAGTCTTTTTTCTCATCCACAGAGATTGGTGTTTGCATATGGGCGCCCCTCCTGCGCTTTATTAATCAGCTCATTGTTCTTTCAGCCGCTCAACGAAGTCCTCAATTTCTGTATCTGTAGGATCAATTGCCAGGTATTCTTCGAAAATCTGCCTTGCTTCAGACATCCTTCCTTCTTCTACAAGGAAATAACCGTAGGATTTCAAGAAATCTGTATCTTCTTTTAAGGAAGGATACGCTTGTTGATACTGCTCGTAAGCCTCCTTGAATCTCTCTTCTTCTTCATAAGCTTGGGCAAGTTCCCACAAGTAATTCGGGTCTTCCTCTCCGAGGGAGATCAATTCATTGATCAAATCGATGATCTTATCATTCATATCATCAGACTTATAATTCTCGATGAGGAAAAGAATCGCTTCTTTATATCCTGGATCCAAAGCAACCGCTTCTCTCATCCACTCGTAACCTTCTTCTTTATTCCCCTGTCTATGAGATAACGTACCGGCAAGATGATAGAGCTCCTTATTAAATTCATCTTTGGCAAGCCCTTTTTTAGCCATTTCCAGCGCTTCCTTTGGCATACCTTCTGAATCATAAGCTTGAGCTAAGTGTGGATACACGGATTGGAAGTAAGGGTCTTTTTCAATCAATTCTTCCCAAACATGGATCGCAATATCGTTACGATTTGCCTGGTAAGCTACGAATCCATAGCGGAACATGACATCAGGATTATCTTCTTCGACTTTTTGGAAATACTCAAGCGCTTGTTCAAATTCACCATTCGCAGCATAAGCTTCGGCAAGTCTTGTGGCAACTTCAATATCACCAATAACCGGCTGATGATGCATCGCATTTTCATAATAAGGGATACTCTTGGAATATTCCCCATTGGAAAAAGCGAGCTCACCTAATGCAAAATCAATGATTGCTGAGTTCGGCTCCACTTGTTTCGCCATCAGTAATTTCTGTTCAGCTACTTCAAAAAGTCCTTGAGCTTGATAAAGATCGGCAAGCTGCACAAGCGCTTGCAAATAGTCTTCATCTTCCGGCCCAAATTGGTCCAGCAGTTCAATGGCTTCATCATCTTCATCAAGATCAATGTGAATCTCTGCCATCATGACTTTCAGTTCTTGTTCTTTAGGATAGCGTTGAATCAGTTCGTGCAACACCATCTTCGCTTCTTCGAGCATCCCCCATTGCATATATAGTTCAGCAATCGTGAATCTCTCTTCTTCGTCAGCTTCTGGTAAATATTGTGTTAGAGTTTTTATCGCATCTTCCGTCTTATGGGCTTCCATTTGACGGATGGCTTTTTGAATTTCCTCCATGATGACATCCTTTCCGTTTAAACAAAATGCTTGTGAATCTTCACTTGTATGTGGGATCCAGGCTTCTCATTGATGACCTTCTGGTTCACCTGTTTCACCTGTCCATTCATAACCGTTACATTCGGAACAGAATCATGATATCTAAAATCCTCCGTCTCTTCAAACGTTCGGTCTTCTGAAGGGCGATAAAGATTATAATCCGCGTGCCCTCCAGGGACGATTCCGCCTTTGTGAGGATAGATCCCGCTGTCTTTTAAATTTTTCAGAGAGAGTATTTCATCATCCTGTACATCTGATAGCTTTATGATACCATACTGTTCGCAAAGTGAAGACCACAATTCTGCATAGTTGTTCGACGTATTCTCTGTATCTTTGACGAACATTGTCAACGGCATTCGTTTATAAGCCTGCGCCTGAGCTACCCATTCCCAACAAACCTCAGTAAGGTCACCTACGGACTGCACTTCCACACATAAAAAGGGGCTTCCTTTTCTGGCAAAGAAACGGACCATTTCAGGCCGGAGGATCTTTGCCGGCACAACAGGTATGACCATATAATCGAGGGGCAGTGATTCACATCGATTCAAAAATTGGTCATATTGATTTCGGTAGTGACGTAAACTAGTCACTAGGTGTTGTGTGAGTAACAAGGTACACCCTCTTTTTATGTAACGATTTCCTGTGTCGATCATGGAGGGTGAAGAAGCAAGCGGTTCCTTAAGGTCTATCATCACATGCCCTGGACTGACGTGAAAACCATCCACTACCATTAACGTATAGGGTTCTTTTCCGGTTCGATCTCTGACGAACTTCTCTTCCTTAACTGTGCATTCACTAAAACAGGGACCTTTGTCATTTTCAACATACCCTTGAAACCAATAAGCTCCCATACGACGAAACCTCCAAGTAGGCTTTTTATATCGTATGAGAGCTTTACATAAACTATGAAGTTAATTTAGTTCAAGACTTGATTTAAGTCATTGAAAAATGATGGATAAGAAATATTAATACATTCTTTGTTCTTAACAGTGACTTCACTTTCACAAATTAAGGAGGCAATGGCCCCCATCATACCTATACGGTGATCTCCATAAGAATCGATGGCCCCACCTTTTAGAGGTGTGCCTCCCTGGATAACCATTCCATCTTCCTGGGCTTGGATATCTGCTCCTAATGAAGAGAGCGTTTCAACAACAGCTTCGATTCGATCTGTCTCCTTGTAACGCAGTTCCTCCGCATCTTTTATGATTGTTTTCCCGTCAGCTTGCGTTGCTGCCAAGGCAAGGATCGGGATTTCATCAATCACGTTGGGTATGAGATCGCCTTCTAACGTCATCCCTTTTAGTTGACCATGACGGACAACGATATCACCAACAGGCTCACTGCCAATATGAGTATGTACCTCGACCTCTATATTCGCTCCCATTTCTTTTAATGCTTTTACAATTCCATCACGGGTCGGATTAAGCCCGACATCCCGTATCACTAATTCACTATCAGGAACGATTGAAGCGGCGACTAGGAAGAAGGCTGCCGAAGAGATATCTCCTGGAACTTTGATATCAGAAGCACTAGGCTTTTGTCCTCCCTGGATTGTGATAGATCTGCCTTCTACTTCTACATCCACTCCGAATTCAGGAAGCAGCATTTCCGTATGATTTCTGGTTTCCCCAAGCTCTATCACTTCTGTTTCACCCTCTGCAAGCATCCCGGCTAAAAGTAAAGCCGACTTCACTTGAGCACTTTTCACTGTCAATTCGTGACGTGTCCCTGTAAGCTTTTTACCTCTGAAGGCAAGTGGCAGCAAGGAATCATTTTCACGCCCCTGAATGTCCGCTCCCATGACACGAAGCGGTTGGATGACCCGGTCCATGGGACGCTTGGACAATGACTCGTCTCCGAATGCTGTCGTAAATAAAGGAAGCCCTGCAAGCACCCCGCTCATTAACCGGGCGGTTGTCCCTGAATTTCCAAAATTGATTGGTTGGGAAGGTTCGCTTAGGTGGGAAATCCCTTTTCCATGAACCGTAATCTTATCCCCTTCTTGCTCGATATCTACCCCCATGAGGCGGAAAGCTTCGACGGTTCTCAAGCAATCTTCACCGGTAAGAAAATTCGTAATGACAGAAGTTCCTTCCGCTAATGCCGAGAAGATGACGGATCGGTGGGAGATGGATTTATCTCCAGGTACAGATAAGTCCCCTTTTAGTTGTTTATCTGTAGGTTTCAACTCAATGCTAGACATAGGAATCCTCCTCTACTGCTGGATCATCACTTCATATTGATAATGATCTAATATTTCTTTACTCTTCCATTGTTCTTCACTTGTAGCAAAGCTGATTCTAAGTACCCCGGTGATCCCTTCTCGGATTTCGAGGATTTGGATATTTTTAATGCTGATCGCTTCTTCAGCTAAGATTCCAATCACATCACGGATCGCACCTGGCTGGTCATGAATATCCACATAGATGTCATAGAAAGAAGGGATCGCTCCTTTGTCTTTCATTGGAAGACCATCTCTGTACAATTTAGCATCGGACAAATACTTGTAAGTCTTCTCTTTCTCCCCTTCGGAAAGGTAGGTTCTTATCCTCTCCATTTCCCCAATCCAGTCATCGAGCATGGAAATGAGGAGTTTTTTATTTTGAAAGAAAATATCCTGCCACAATTTCGGATTACTAGAGGCGATTCTTGTAATGTCTTTGAATCCCCCGGCCGCCATCTGTTTAATATATGGGTGTGTAACTTCCCACTCTTTTGCTTGATGGACGAGAGATGAAGCGATCAGATGAGGAAAATGAGAGATGACCGCGGTCATCTCATCATGTTCTTGAGTTGTAAAGGTAACGAAACGAGCCTTCGTTTCTGATAACAACTCCTTAATCACTTCCGCTTCCTTTTCATCTGCATGAACGGAGGGAGTCAACACATAAATCGCATTCTCGAACAGGTGGGGTTTGGCAGCTGTATAGCCATGTTTATGCGAACCTGCCATCGGGTGTCCCCCTACGAAGGAGAGAAGAGGGTGTGAAAGTCTGTTCGCCGCTTCAAGGACTTGGTTTTTCACAGACGAGACATCTGTCACTAGCAACGGTTTTTTCAACTCCATAGACTCTAGTTTATGAATGTAGTCGATGGTAATGGAAATAGGCGTGGCTAAAATGCAGATATCTGCTTCCTGAGCAGATTCTTCAAAGTTAAAAGAAGCCTGATCGATGACGCCTTGCTTCAAAGCCATGTTGAGGGTTTCGTCATCCCCGTCCATTCCAACGATAAATACATCCTCTTTCTTAGAGACGTTCATAGCTATGGAACCACCGATGAGTCCTAAACCAACGATGAGTATGTTCTGCTTCATTGTGCACGGACAGAAGCAAGCTTTTGCTTCATCGCTTCCTGGATCTCCTGCATGTCTTCTTTCTTCCCAATGGTCAATCGGATGGTATTCGGTAAACCTAACGCTTCCCCTGAGCGAACGATAAACCCTTTGGTTAACAAGTATTCAAACATTTCATCACCACTGCAAGGCAAATGAATCAAAAGGAAATTGGCCTGGGTATCAAAATATTTCAACCCATGATCATCACAGAATTGCATGAGAGCTTTTTTGTTTTTCTGGTTTTCTTGAACTGTTTCCTCAATGAACTTCTGGTCATCCAAGGCTAAGAGAGCAGCCGCTTGGGCAACCGTTGAAGTGTTGAAGGGCTCACGGGATGGTTCAAGAATTTGAATGACCTCTGGATGGCCGACACCATATCCAATTCGTAAACCTGCTAAACCGTAAGCTTTAGAGAAAGTACGGAGTACCATCAGGTTAGGATAATGATTCAATGCTTCTATTGAATCAAAGGCATCATCTGCTTCCAAATATTCGTAATACGCTTCATCAATAACAACAAGAACGTGATCAGGAGTTTGTTCCAGAACCGACTGTAGTGTGGCTTGATCGATATGGACACCTGTCGGATTATTCGGAGTGCAAATCCATAGGACACGCGTTTGTTCATCGATATTTTGAAGCATGCCTTCCAAGTCATGGTGACCATCGATCAGAGGAACTTCTCTGACCTCTGCACCTTCAATCAAAGCATTGTGACGGTACTGCGGAAACGTCGGTGTCGCCATGACTGTATTGGCACCTGGCTCGAGGAACGTGCGGCAAATGATTTGAACCACTTCGTCTGACCCATTACCGAAAATTAATTGGTTTTCTTCCACACCGATGAATCGGGCGACTTTCTTTCTAATTTCCGCGCCATATCCATCAGGATAGATTTCTAAATTCGAAATCAGTTTCGGCAATTCTTTCTCCACCACAGGGGAAAAACCGAATGGATTCTCATTAGAGGCAAGTTTCACAATCCGATCCAAACCGAATTCCTTCTTTACTTCCTCAATACCTTTCCCAGGCTTGTATGGTTTCATATTTTTTAGAATGTCTTTGGCTTTCATTGGGATACTCCTCTCAACTCTTTAAATCTGGCCTCAGTTGTTTTGCATGATTATGATAGATATGCTGGATATCTTTTTGGGCGATTCCCGTCTGGACGGTCACCATGACCCTGATACACTTCTCTAGACTACCAGGCACCGGAATTTCCCGCATGCACATGACGGGTACATATGTCCATCCATCTATTTTTCTCAGGGACTTTGCAGGAAAGGCATCATCCAGGTCCTCCGTCACTGTAAAATAGACAGACACGACATCCGCTGCTTCTATATGATTGGAAGCTATGACATCTCGGAGCAGCTGGTAGGATTGTTCTACAATTTCATCATGTTCATTTTTTTCAACCGTTGTGGCTCCCCTAACACCTCGAATCATCATTCTCCACTCACCTCGTTTATTAAAAGAGACATCTGTTCTAGTAGTTGCTCTTCCTCGACTTCCACAACATACGGATCACTCAGTTTATGAAGGAGGACAAAATTGATTTTCCGCCGAAGGGTTTTCTTATCCAACATCATCTTTTCCACCATTCGATCGGGACGGATTTTCGATAAAACGGAAATAGGATAATTATTTCTATCCAACCATTCCTTATAGGCTTGTACAGGAAGCTGCGCACCTTTAAGATCGTTACTCAACTTCATCATAAACAAAAGGCCGACAGCGACAGCTTCTCCGTGAGTGATTTCCCCGTAACCCAGCTCCGCTTCAATCGCATGAGCAAGGGTGTGACCTAAATTCAGGTATTTCCTAATTCCAGCTTCTCTTTCATCCTTCTCTACAATCGAAGCCTTCACTTGAATCCCTTTCATTAAATCACTCTCTAAACTGTCACCAGAACTTTTGGAGAGCGACCCTTTTAACAGGCGGTGCGCCCATTCTTCGTCACTGAGAAAAGCATGTTTGATTACTTCCCCATATCCGGAGCGTAGTTCACTCTCCGGCAAGGTTTCAATCGTTTCCATGTCATAGATGACTTGCACGGGATGATAAAACGAACCAATTAGATTCTTTCCTTTAGGATGATTGATGGCCACTTTACCACCCACACTGCTGTCATGAGCTAAGATTGTAGTTGGCATCTGAATATAATCGATCCCGCGTAAATAGGTCGATGCTACAAACCCTGCCAAATCCCCGATCATCCCGCCACCCAAGGCGACGATGAGAGATTTGCGATCTAATTTGACGTCTACACAAATGTCAAGGAGCTCTTCATACCTTTCCATGCTTTTCGAAGACTCTCCTGCAGGAACCACTGCCGTGAATACAGGAACTGTTTCTGGTAAGCTTTTTTTCACATCCTGCAAGTAATAATCCTTAACCGTGCTGTCTGTAATGACTAATATAGAAGTATAATTGGTTGAAATAAACTCATCCAAACCATGACGTAGACCTTTTCCAATCAAAACTTCATAGTCATGACTGCTTGATCTGACCGTAACCGAAGCCATTAAAATTCACGCACTTCCTTGCGGTAATCGTCAACAGCACGTTTCAGACGTGGGAAATAGTCGGCTGGGAATTCATCTGTAATGGCTTCAGCCAATTCAAAAGCAACGATATGCTCCATCACAACAGAAGCAGCCGGAACTGCACAAGAATCAGAGCGTTCAATACTTGCGTTAAACGGTTCTTTCGTTTCGATATCCACACTCTGTAACGGTTTGTACAAGGTAGGGATTGGCTTCATGACCCCTTTTACCACAATCGGCATTCCCGTCGTCATTCCACCTTCAAATCCACCAAGGCGATTGGTACGACGGTAATATCCTCGTTGCTCGTTCCATAAGATCTCATCATGAACCTCGCTACCGTTTCTACGAGCAGCTTCAAAACCGATCCCGAATTCAACACCTTTATAGGCATTAATACTCATTACAGAGCCTGCAATTTTCGCATCCAGCTTGCGATCATATTGGACATAAGAACCGATTCCAGGTGGCATTCCTTCTACATACACCTCAGTAACCCCACCAATCGAGTCTCCTTCTTTCTTCGCTTTATCAATCGCATTCATCATTTTTTCTGCCGCTTCTTCGTCAAAAGTACGCACAGGAGAAGCTTCTGAAATTTCTCTTCGTTGTTGTAACGTTAGGTTTTCATCAACCTCTGACACAATGCCTGCGATTTCACGCACATAGCCTGTCACTTCAATGCCGAGTTCTTTCAAAAGCACCTTGGCAACAGCACCTGCCCCGACACGTGCAGCCGTCTCCCTTGCTGAAGATCGTTCAAGTACGTTCCTCATATCTCGGTGGCCGTATTTCATTCCACCATTTAAATCTGCATGACCTGGGCGAGGCTTCGTCACAGTTCGACGAATCTTTTGCGTATCCTCAGGCAGAGGGTCCTCTCCCATAATATCTGTCCAGTGTTTAAAGTCATCGTTATTTACAACGAGAGTGATTGGAGAGCCAAGGGTGTATCCATGACGAACTCCACTTGTTATTTCTACTAAATCCTTTTCAATTTGCATACGCTTCCCACGCCCATATCCGCCTTGGCGTCTGATCAATGATTCATTTATTTGTTCCCTCAGTAAAGGAAGATGAGAGGGGATTCCTTCGATAATCGTTGTCAATTGCTTTCCATGTGATTCACCAGCGGTCAAGTAGCGCATAAACGTACCTCCTATGTATTCATCCCCATGTAGGGGGTGTTCTAAATTTTAGATACTACTATATCATATGGATGTAAATTTGTGTCGTCAAAATATCGGAATTTTTATAAAATGAGATTAGAAAGCGTTTCCGGACGCTTATTTTTGCCATTTTTTATAAAAAAACGTGTCATAAACTTCAAATCCATGGGTTTGTGGAGAAAAAATCTGCTCCGTGCTTCCGACAAAAAAGATCCCACCTTCTACAAGAGAATGGCTGAAGTTTTTGTAGATGGTCTTCTTCGCTTCTTCCGTAAAATAAATCATTACATTACGACAGACGATAAGATCAAAATCCTTTTGGTAACGATCAGCTAAAAGATTATGCTTTTTAAAGTTGACACTTTTTCTTATCTCATCAACGACTCGATAAGAGCTTCCTTCTTTTCTAAAGTATTTTCTAAGTATCTCAGGTGATACTTCCTTCAATGATCTTTCATGGTACAAGGCTTGTTCGGCCTTCTCTAAGGCATTACCATCAAGATCTGTCGCCAGAATCTCTACTTGTTGAAGAGACATATATCGATTCAATATCATAGCCAATGTGTACGGTTCCTCGCCCGTGGAGCATGCAGCACTCCATATCCGTAACTTCTTCTTTTTTTGTAGCAAATACGGAATGACTTTTTGTTCTAGTACTTCAAACCTTTTCCTGTTCCGATAAAATTCAGAAACATTGATTGTCATACGATCTAATAATTCATCCAACAACAATGCATTGTTTTCCAAGGTTTCATAATAGCTCTTGAAATCACGATGGCCCCGCTTATCCCTCAATGAAGTCAGCCGCCGCTTCATTTGAGCTTCCTTGTACTGTGATAAATCGATCCCTGTCTTACGATGGACTTTTTCTATGAATTGTATGTAATCCTGACTCATCCCCAAAACTCCCTCTGCTTATTCCATTTAAGCGTACTCCAGCTTCATCATGTTGTAAACGAGCAATCCCAACGACCCAACAAAAGCTCACGATTGCAGAAGACTCCATATCGAGAGGTTTGTAGGATTTTAGGGGCTACGGGAAAAGGTTCGCTTTCCATGGGGCTGGCGCTGGGCTCCTTTGCCATACAAGTATCTCGAAACCTCTTCCGGTTGGAATGAACTCCTAAGGACGCTCTTCCTGTATGCAAAAATCTTGTTATAGAGTGCTTTATGATTAGAACACTAGGATAGTGGCAAGCACCCTCTCACATTAAAAGGAGGATCGTTTCTCACCTTCATGGAATGGGGTGGTTGAGAAGCTGCGAGACTCCGCAGAAATGAATGGGCTGGAGAGACACCGCAGAGCTTTAGCTCGAGGAGGCTCTCCGTCATCCCCGCAGGAAAGTGTTCAAATGCGGAATCGCCCTGATAGACACGACTGGGATAAGCAGAACAGCATCAGAAGGTGCCCTTTCATTCCTTTGCTGTTCTGCTTTTGAAGAGAGTGTCTGGGCGATAGATCTAGACGAGCAGCTTCCCAGCCACCGCTGATGCCCTACATGGCAATGAACCCCAACACATCTCAAGATCGAGTCTTCTATAATCCTGACAAATTGTATTTATCAATTTTTAATAAATATGAAATAAAAAAGCCACCTTTGGAAGGTGGCTTTTTCTTTAGTAGATCCAGTTGAGTGAATCTTTTTCGTAATCGACGAGTTCTTTTTCATCGAAGAACAAACCGATTTCTCTTTCAGCACTTTCTTTCGAATCAGAGCCATGGATGACGTTTTTCCCTACTGTTACACCGTAATCACCACGGATGGTTCCCGGAGCAGCTTCAGCAGGTTTTGTAGCTCCCATCATTGTACGTGCAGTTGCAATTACATCTTCGCCTTCCCAAACCATTGCGAAGACAGGACCTGATGTGATGAAGTCTACGAGCTCACCGAAGAATGGTTTTTCCTTATGTTCACCATAATGCTCTTCTGCAAGTTCTGTAGGAATAGCCATCAATTTGGCCCCTGCCAGTTTAAACCCTTTGCGTTCAAATCTTGCTGTAATGTCACCGATCAAATTGCGTTGTACACCATCTGGCTTAACCATCAAAAAAGTCTTTTCCATGACAAACACCTCATCTTATGTATAGTGTGAAAGCGCTTTTAATAAGTGCCATAAAAAAGTCTATCAAACAAAGGCAAGAAAGGCAATAGATTTATGCCCTTCTTTTACCAATATACTTCGCAATCCCTTTGAGTGTCTGTTTCGCACGGTTCGCCGGTAATTTGTTCAAGGCTTGATAAGCTTTTTTCAAATAGCGGTCACTCAGTTCCAGTGATCGTTCAATCGAACCATTGGACTGGACTCTCTCAATCAACGGTTCAAGTTGTTCCCTGGTCAAATCCTCTTTCTGTTGAAAAACTAGTTCCAATTCCCTTTTGAACTCAGGATTCTCCATTGAAATTAGTACGGGTAGAGTAATATTCCCTTGGAGAAGATCACTGCCAGCAGGTTTCCCTAATTCTTTTTCAGATGCTGTAAAATCCAGAACATCGTCGATAATTTGATAGGACATTCCGACATAGTACCCATACTGATACAGCGCACGCTCATGAGCAGGATCTGCATTGGCAGCTATGGCACCAAGCCTACAGCTGGCAGCAATGAGCAAGGCCGTTTTCCTTTTAATCCTTCTGAGGTACGTGCGAAGGTTCTGCTCAATGTTATATTTATCTCGAATCTGTTCAATCTCCCCTAAACATAATTCGACCATCGTACCGGCAAGAATTTGATGAGCACGTGGGTTTTCAAGAACAGATAAATTCTCGAGTGACCTCGCAAAGATATAGTCTCCTGTGTACATAGCTATCCGATTATCCCAACGTGATTTGATCGTTGGTTCTCCTCGCCTCAGCTCAGCTTCATCAATGACATCATCATGGACAAGGGATGCGGTATGTATAAGCTCCAAAGATACAGCGACTGCTTTCATTCGCTCGATATCATAATCCCCGAATTTACCGCCTAGCAAGACAAAGACAGGACGGATGCGTTTCCCTCCTGCTTGTAACAATTGGCTGGACGCTTCTCTGAGTACTGGGTTATCAGATTGGATCGTGTCGTTTACAGCCTCTTCGATTACCGCTAAATCATTTTTAAGAAAAGAGTAAATCATTGCTAGTTTCATGGCATTTCATCCTTAGTTATTGCTTTTCCCCCATATGCATGGCTGCAACGCCGCCCGTATAGGATTTTACTGTTACATTTGTGAATCCGACTTCTTGAAACATCGCTTTCAGTTCTTTCTTTCCAGGGAAGTCTTTGGCTGATTCATGAAGCCAGCTGTATTCCTGATAACTTTTGGCAAAGAGTTTTCCGAATACGGGCATGATCTTACCGAAATAGAAATAATAAATTTCTTTGAAGACTGGATTGGTCGGTTGTGATGTTTCCAAACAGACCACTTTGCCTCCAGGTTTTACAACACGAAACATTTCCTTTAATACTTGTCGATAATCTGGTACATTTCGTAACCCGAAGCCAATCGTGACAAAATCGAACTGGTGATCTTCATAGGGCAAGCTCATAGCATTTCCATGTTGAAATTCGACTTGTTTGACTCTGCCTGCAAGTTTTTTCTTTATTCCGACAGATAACATGTTTTCACTGAAGTCAAGGCCAATGACTTTTCCCTCTGTACCGACCTCATTCGCTAATGCCATCGTCCAATCACCTGTACCACAGCAGACATCAAGTGCATGGTCACCCTTTTTCACATTCATTCGTTTCATGACATCTTTACGCCATAACCGGTGTTGCTGAAAGGAAATGATTGAATTCATACTGTCATATCGTTCATAAATTTTTTCGAATACGTGATGTACTCGTTCTTCTTTTGATTGTGGTTCCATGTTCACCCTTCTTCCGCTATCTGTCTATGGTTGAATTGATGATGAATGGCCGCGTGCATGTAAGATTTCAGCCAGTTGAAATGGACGGGAAGCTGGGTGATTGTTGCTTCCAAACGGTGCATGTGATTTTGCAGCATTTGTTCAATGTTAACCAGTACTTGGCCACTGTTCCCAAGCAATGCCGGACGTTTGATGAGCGCATCAATAAGAGGAGAAAACTTCCCTTCCTGATAGCTCCGCTTTTCTTCCAGTAACTTTTTAGCTAACAACCATTCACCCGCCATATCATTAATGGCTGTCTTTTGGACATACGAAGCAACCCTTTGAATTAGAAGCGATTCAATCTTTTTCAAACCTTCTAAAAATTCCTGGAATGACTCCACATCTTTATAATATAGTTCCATCTTCAATTCGTTGATTTCCTTGATTGCACCCGCAAGCGTATGAATCATAGGAATGTCGTCAAGTTGGGAGAGCAGATAATAATATAGGCCACTGTAATAATCGCCGGCAAGAACCGTCAATTGACGGCTGCGAACGATGTCGCGATCATCATCTTCATCAGATAAAGTAACGAGGTCGTGTGTATCAAGAGCAATCTGAACGAGCATTGTTGTAATGATATATTGCTCTTTTTTCACTTTCGTCAAATTCGTGTGATCCATGATTGAAGAAAGGATCACAAGTTTGTCTTCATCTATCGTTGGCTCAGGGATAAAACGTACCAAATAAGGGTGGCGAACTTTCGATGCAATTTTTCGTTTGAGTTGTTTGATGTCATTATCTGAAGAATTCAACTTGATCACCTTGTCCCTTCCTGAACACTATTAAACCATTCCTATTATAGCATATTTGACCATCTACTGTTTACTATGTATACGTTCGCAGAGCGAATGGTCACTCTGCATCGTTCGTCATTTCCCCGTGGCTCGTTTGGATGACCGCTTTACCACGGACTTTCACTGCAGAAGTATGCTCGGTAAACTGAGCGATCATTACTTCTCCACTGTCAAGCTTCTCGGAGTGGTGGAAGCGCGTGTCTGTACCGCGGGTCAAACCGATGACATTGACGCCATCTTCCAGGGCTTTTATGACGAAGAAATCATTGTTGGATGTAGTCATAAGGATCGCCTCCTTCTAGTATCATTACTATCTCTTACAAAGGGGACTTTTGTCAAAACATCCACCTTGTTTAACATTGGGAATAAACGGCCTTTTCATCATTATGGCCTCAAAGCAGTTTTTTTAATAAAAATAAAAAGAAAAAGGGTGCACATGCACCCTTTTTCGAAGCCCTATGTAGCTATTATTTAACCGCATCTTTAAGGGCTTTACCAGGTTTGAAAGCTGGTACTTTGCTCGCGGAGATTTCGATTTCTTCTCCAGTTTGTGGGTTACGGCCTTTACGTGCCGCGCGTTCACGTACTTCGAAGTTACCGAATCCAATTAATTGGACTTTATCACCGTCTTTAAGTGAATCCATGATAGATTCGAATACAGAATCTACAGCTTGTGTAGCATCTTTCTTAGAAAGATCAGCTTTTTCAGATACAGCGTTGATAAGATCTGTTTTATTCATGCCATTCACCTCCTCCCAAGAAGGTTTAACTCATTCAAGTGGTTTTATCCACTTCAAATGTTTATTTAGGTGCCATCATTTGATGACAAGCCTTATAATAAACGAGTTTAAAGCGAAATTCAATAGACAATCATGTTAAAAACGCGTAACAACGCGACTTACAAGCTGAATTCCGCTTCATTTCAGGTGTAGCCTGCCATAATCTTCTTCCAGTGGCAAACCCTCTAAAACCTTGATATGACGGGGTTTTCACAACTTTATTGATCTCCACATAGGTAATTACGACATCCACCTTAAAAAATCCTTTAAACTTCGCAATTTTTTTCTCAAAAACACTGAAAAATAAGCATTTCTGGTGTTTTTGAGAATGAAACCAAGAGGATCATGCCGTTTTCTTATGTGAAAATATCACCCATATTTTTTCTCCATCACACCCATCAAGTGTCAGGAAAAACCCATGAAAACCTGCGGATGTGCTTTGGTCAAAAAAACAAAATTAAAAACGGCTCACACGGAGCCGTTATAAAATGATTGCGATCATACCACCAGATCCTTCATTGATGATACGTTCGAGTGTTTCCTGTAGTTTGTATCTTGCATTTTCCGGCATGAGCGCCAATTTGGCCTGGATACCTTCACGAACGATGGAACTTAAGGATCTGCCAAAGATATCGGAATTCCAAATGGAAAGCGGATCTTCCTCAAAGTCCTGCATGAGATACCTCACGAGTTCTTCGCTTTGCTTTTCTGTTCCTATAATCGGTGAAAATTCTGATTGAACATCCACTTTAACCATATGGATCGATGGTGCGACGGCTTTCAACCTGACCCCGAACCTCGAGCCTTGTCTGATGATTTCAGGTTCATCAAGAGTCATATCCTCTAATGTCGGTGCAGCGATTCCATAACCTGTCTGTTTGACCATCTGCAGGGCATCCGCCACTTGGTCATACTCTCTCTTCGCATGAGAAAAATCCTGCATGATCTCAAGTAAATGGTCTTTCCCTCGAATTTCTTCTCCGACAATTTCTTTCAGAACATGATCATACAAATGTTCCGGGGCTTGAAGATCGATTTCAGCAATTCCTTCCCCAAGGTCCATCCCTGATATATGAGCACCTGTAATGTACTCGTATTGATCGAAGTTTCCTACGACCGTATCTACATCCCGTAATCGTTTAATATCCTTAACCGTATCTTCAATCGCCGCTTGAAGGTTGTTCCTCAACCAGTGGCGGGAATCAAGAACCATCACCCAGCTCGGTAAGTTCACATTGACTTCCAGCACAGGGAATTCAAACAATGCTTCACGCAGGACATTTTGAACATCATTTTCTCTCATGCTTTCTACGGATAGCGCAAGGACAGGAATATCATATTTATCAGATAGATTCGCCCTCAATTTCTCCGTATTCGGATGATGAGGCTGCGCGGAGTTCACAATCATGATGAAAGGTTTTCCGACTTCCCTTAACTCTTCTACAATTTTTTCTTCTGCTTCTACATAATCGGCTCGAGCGATTTCACCAATGGTACCGTCCGTAGTTACAACGATTCCAATGGTCGAATGCTCCTGGATTACTTTTTGCGTACCAATTTCCGCTGCTTCATGAAAAGGGATCGCCTCTTCATACCAGGGTGTATGGATCATTCTTGGTCCGTGCTCATCTTCATACCCAACCGCTCCATTCACTGCATAACCGACACAGTCGACCATGCGGACGCGGATGTCAAGGTGGTCATCAATATTGATATTTGCGGCCGTATTAGGGACAAACTTAGGTTCTGTTGTCATAATCGTCTTTCCAGCCGCGCTTTGAGGCAATTCATCTAACGCACGCTCACGCTCTGATTCTTCCTCCATATTTGGTAAAACTACGAGCTCCATGAATTTTTTTATGAATGTAGACTTTCCAGTACGAACAGCCCCGACGACTCCTAAATAAATATCTCCATTTGTCCGTTTGGAAATATCACTGAAGATATCAACCTTTTCCAAAGGATCCCCTCCCAAATAAAATTTCACCTTCATACAAGCCTAGACAATCTAATTCTATGACGTTGTCCTAGTGAAATATGCAAGAAATTATAAGTACGGAATCCCATACTGGACGAACGATCATAGATGGTCCGCATAAACAGGAGAAGAGAAACGCTGGATCGGTAAGATATAAGCAAGTTTAGTTTATGCTCACTAAAATCTATGAAAAAAACCGTCCCTCTATGCAGGAACGGTTAACAATCATGTCGATGGCTGAGCTTTTGAAAACACCGGCTCACCATTTTCTACTGTATAAGTGGTCGAATAGGCAGGGACAATTGGAGTATGATCTGTCAGTAAATAACGGATATCTTCTCCATGCTCGTAATTGTGCTCTTCTTCTCTTAAATATGTGTACAAGTCTTTCCGATAATCAATATACACTCTCCCCTGTTCATCAAGGTAAACGGGAAGTTTTTGGTCGGAATAGGGGCTGTTGACCATAGGCGGCTCGTCCATTCCAATTTTCTCATGATCCAGTTCATACACCCCAGGAGCTACAAAATCCCCAAAAGGCGGATATTTGTTATTATCTCTGTAGAACTTCACCTTCACCTGTAGAGAACGTACCTCCTCCGTGGTTCGAAGGTCCAGTACTTTTACAGTCGGATCTGTTTCTGGATGGATGATGACATATTGATAATGACCGCCGTTTTCAAAGGACGTACCTGGTAAATCAGTGAGTAGATTCATTTCTTTCAACTTACTGAATTCAATGGGATACTTTTGAAAGATCGGCGTGTCCTGATCTTTTGTTTTGATAGGCAGGAGACCATTTTTCTTCTCCTGATAGGTGTCGACAGCATTTTGAACCATCTCAAGCTGCTGGTCATTCGGCACCTGGTTCTTCGCCAACTCGTTCTGCGGATATAGACATCCGGAAAGCAGAAATGCCATCAAGGGCAATAATATGAATAAAACGCGTTTCATGTGGTGTCTCCCTCCTGTTAGGCCGTCGGTCCGCTCAGGACGATGTAAAAAATTATAATTCCTCCGAAAATCATGAACAAATAAGCGAATACAGCGATCGTTACTGATAGAAAGCCCTTTAATTTATACCTGCTTACGTAAATTAAACCAACAGCCAGGAACAATGAAATAATCCCTGCGAAGGATATGTACATTTTGAGCATTGATTCTGACACAGCTCTTCCTCCTTAAAAGCACACTTTGCTGATGGTATTATACCACAAGTCGCTATAAACGGACAGATGAGAAAACAGAGTCTATCAGTCTTTTATAGCCTTTCTTACAACCTTTTTTTGAATGTCTCTGTTCAATATTTTGTCGATGAAGTGTTCTTAATGAATATGGCATGATTGTTGAAGACTCAGTTTCGAGACTCTTGTTGAGTGGATGGGGGCTGTGGGGAACGGTGAGACTTCTATGGGACGAGTGGGACAGGTGAGACCCCGGAAGGCGTAGCCTGAGGAGGCTCACCGGCCGCCCCATGGAAAGCGAACCTTTTCCCGGAGACCCTAGAATCACATAAACATTTCGAAACTGAGTATTCAACTAAAGAAAGCTTACATGAAATAAATATTTCGGTTTACTGATCCTTTCAAATGAAAAAAGCATAAAAAAACCCGGAGCAAATGGTTTGCTCCGGTTGACTAAACAATTCCCTGACCAGCTCATGTGTAATGATTGCTGCGTAATATCTTATGCATACGAATGAAGGACCGCCTCCTCAGGCGCCTATTGGTTCGTAATCATTTTAAGAACTTACCTAAAGTATTCATATCCAAAGGCATGTTTTGTTTCGTGATTGCTTCAACGATTTTATCTTCCTTAGATTTTGAAACGTTCTTATTAGCAACCTTAGCGAGCTGGCGAACAAGACGTCTGACCGTCTTTTCATCACTGAAATCAGCATTCTGTACAGAGTTCGCCACTTTAAAAACATCTTCCGGGTCGATGTTTGCCTTTTTCTTCAGATGATCAAAAATATTCTTCTGAAAATCATTCATGAACAATTGACCTCCTCGTGCGTTAGGTTCTGTGTAGTATATGCACGAGAGTCGATATGTGTCAGTCATTCATCTTTTCATCAAGAATATTTGTCAAATCCTCCATTTCATGGCGTCGAATCCTTGTCATCAATTCGTCAACGACATCTCTTGGGTCAGCCGATTCAAATAAGATTCTATAGATTCCTGAAGTGATCGGCATTTCAACTCCTTGTTCTTGAGCAAGTTGAAAAGCGGCTTTTGTCGTCCTTACACCTTCTACGACCATACCCATTTGATCTAAAACATCGTCCAATGGGTACCCTTGTCCTAGTTTATTTCCTGCTCTCCAATTTCGGCTGTGAGAGCTCGTACAAGTTACAATAAGGTCACCGATTCCTGTCAGGCCGGAAAAGGTAAGCGGGTTTGCTCCCATCGAAGTTCCAAGACGGGCAATTTCAGCAAGCCCTCTAGTAATAAGAGCCGCTTTGGCGTTATCCCCATATCCAAGCCCGTCAGAAATACCAGCACCAAGGGCGATAATGTTTTTCAATGCCCCTCCAAGCTCCACACCGACCAGATCAGGAGATGTGTAAACGCGGAATTGCCGGTTAATGAAGAGGTCCTGTACTTTCTCCGCTACAACTAGTTCTTTTGAAGAAACGGTTACAGTAGTTGGCTGCCTGAGACTCACTTCTTCCGCATGACTTGGACCGGAAAGGACAACGATCCCCTCATATTTTTCTTCGGGGATCTCCTCGGAAATCACTTCCGAAACACGCTTGTAAGAGCCAGGCTCTATCCCTTTTGAGGCGTGTGTAATGATTACTTTTCCGTTTAGTACTTGCTTCAATTGACCGCATACTTCTCTCATTGCCTTTGTAGGAACGACTAATATGACATGTTCCGCTTTCTCTACAACCGCTCCTAGATCATGGCTTGCCTTAATCGAATGAGGAAGATCAATTTCTTTCAAATATTTTTCATTTCGATGCGTTTGGTTGATTTCTTGAGCTAGATTCTCTCTGTGTGTCCAAAGATGAACCTCGTGCCCATTATCAGCAAGAACGAGGGCAAGAGCTGTGCCCCAGCTCCCCGCCCCAAGTACAGCTACTTTCTCCATGCTACCTACTCCCTTCCTGAATGAATCAGCTACGTCTTCTTGCAAAGATCTTGATTGGCGTTCCTTCAAAACCAAAAGCTTCGCGGATCCTATTTTCCAAGAATCGCTCATAGGTGAAGTGCATCAATTCAGGTTCATTAACGAAGACCACAAAACTTGGCGGTTTAACAGAAACTTGAGTAGCGTAGAAAATTTTCAGCTTCTGCCCCTTGATGGACGGAGATGGATTCATAGCAAGGGCATCCATAATGACTTCGTTAAGCAGATTCGTTTGTACACGCTTCGCATGATTCTCACTTGCTTCCAAAACTTTTGGAATCAATGTATGAATCCGTTTTTTCGTTTTGGCAGATAAAAAGACAACGGGAGCATAGTCAAGGAAACGGAATTGATCCCGAACCTTATCTTCAAACTCCTTCATCGTTTTTTCTTCCGTCTCTATGGTATCCCATTTGTTGACGACGATAATGACAGCTTTTCCTGCTTCGTGGGCATAGCCCGCGATCTTCTTGTCCTGTTCTTGAATGCCTGCATCAGCATCAATTAGAGTCAAAACAACATCTGAGCGTTCAATCGCCTTCAACGCCCTCATGATGCTGTACTTTTCGGTCGTTTCATAAACTTTGCCTCGTTTTCTCATTCCAGCTGTATCGATGATCACATAATCTCGATCGTCTTTCGTGAAAGGAGTATCGATGGCATCCCTTGTCGTACCAGCAATATCACTGACAATAACGCGTTCCTGTCCAAGTAGGCTGTTTACGAGCGATGATTTCCCAACATTCGGTCGGCCAATTAAACTGAAACGAATGGTATCATCATCGATCTCTTCCTGGATTTTTTCCGGGAAGTGTTTCACTACTTCATCAAGCATATCTCCAAGTCCAAGCCCGTGTGTGCCTGAGATTGGGAAAGGTTCTCCAAAACCGAGAGAGTAGAATTCATAAATGTTTTCTCTCATTTCAGGGTTGTCCACCTTGTTCACTGCAAGAACGACCGGTTTATTCGATTTAAATAGAAGCTTTGCGACTTCTTCGTCAGCTCCTGTAATTCCATCACGACCGTTTACCATGAATACAATGACATCCGCTTCATCAATAGCTACTTGCGCCTGGGCTCTCATTTGCACGAGCAACGGCTCGTCCCCAAGCTCAATCCCACCCGTATCAATGACATTGAATCGTGTGGTCAGCCATTCGGCTTCTGCATAAATCCGGTCTCTCGTGACACCGGGGGTATCTTCTACAATAGAGATTCTTTCTCCGACCAGTCGGTTGAAGATTGTTGATTTCCCAACATTCGGTCGGCCTACAATAGCAATTACTGATTTTCTCATGAAAGGATCATCCTTTCTTTATTTCTATTTTCATTATTCCATGTTTCCTCAGTAGTGAAAAGCAAAAAAATACTGCTCTCCCCCGGGCGATGGTTTAATAGCCCATCTTCCGAAGAACAGCAGGAAGCCATTAACTTTATTATCTTAGCAAACTTTAGAAAAAGAAACAATTCTTTCTCAATGCTTGACGATAATATAGAGTTGATCACTTAATGCATGAGCAATTCCATCTAAAATGGCTTCTAGGTTTGCCGCAACAGCTTCCATCTCTTCCTTCGTGTCGCATTTAAACACAGCTGCACTGCCATGGACCCGATCATCCTCCGTAGTCACAGCTGCCAAAATGGCCTTCTCCATTTTCATGAATGATTCCTCCTACCTTTTCTCGAAGGCATTTGTATTGCATTTTCAAGGACGGGTACGTGTTCAATAATTTCTTTCGCTCGTTTTGAATCTTTCTCTTGAGGAAGAATGAACACTCCAATCCTTCCATCATTCAAATCTCTTTTAATTAGTGGCACAAGAGCGGGAGTGCCTGAATCCCTGAAAACCCCTAATGTTACAGATACATCATGCAAAATGGCCTGTCTCTGCCCTAGATTGGCAATGGTAGACCGCACGCTGAATTCTTTAGGGGTCAAAACGAAGCCCATTCCATATTTCATGATCTCTTCCTGCCGCTCAGGTAAACCAATGTTCATGATATAAATGTTATCGACATATAACCCGGCGCCGTCGAAGGAAATGGGTTTCTCCTCTACCGTCACGATATCCGAGAGCTTCGAACCGCTCATTAACATTCCTGATAGAAAAAAGCATACGACTGCAGCTGCTAAAGCCACCCAAATATTAAGTGCTAAATAGCAAAGAGTGACCACAAAAGAAGTGAAAATGACGAGGTAATTCCTACTCTCAAAAGCGACGGCTATACCTTCAATATACGTATTGCCTCGCGGGACAAGTTCATATGAGTCCATTTCCGTCAATGTATTCCGCTCCATATTACGTACTTCCCGAAATTGAGAAGCAGCTAACGTCAAGAAGGTCACGGCGGTGAATTCTTTTTCCATAATGGAAGGAATGGCGATCGTTCCAAGCGCCGCGGCAATAAATCCTAAAGATAAGTGGATGATTTTCCCGTGAAGATAAGTCGGATACTGTCTGTAATCCGTCCGCAGCATAAAGACGCGAAGAGCTGTCCCGACAAGGATTCCTAGTATTATTGGATAGGTGTATTCATTCACACAAAAGCAGCTCCTTTTGATATGGATTTTCTTTTTTTACGTATAGATCTCTTCAGCTGACCTACACCATGAAATAGGAGCAGCACAAACACCCCTTTTATCGAGAGAGAAAGCATGACATGAGTGTCAATCAGCCCTTCGTTTTGGTAAAGGGAGAAGATAAGGAATGAAAAAAAGGTCCCCCCGGCATTTGTCAACATCCACAGCCCCATCTGACCGCCTACATCCTTAATAAACACACGGAGAAGACCTACGATCAGTAGGAGAAACAAAGAAATTCCGGGGAAATTCACCCACACAGGATGGACAATGAGAAACATCCAAACAGCTGCGTACCCAATACTGAAAATAAACGGCCAGAAATAATCAAACCACGCCCTTCTGATCGTTATAAAAAGATAAGTGCCGAAGAATATAAGGATAAAAACGTGAAAGTAAACCTGCCCTTTTTGACTCCAAGAAAGCATGTCGTATGTACACATAAGAACACCCAAAACCAGTAATAAATCGCGTTTCAATTTCCGCCGTTGAATGAAAAAGATGGCTATGACCGTTAGCGACCAAGCAAACCAATAAAACGTTACCTCCAAGACCCACACCTCCCAAGCTTCATCATTTATTATGTGTGGTTCAGGAAAGCTTTAAACATTTTCTATAAAGAAATGGTCTGTTAACCCAGTGGTTGTGATTATTAGTTATTTAAGAATGGCAGAATTGTGGAAGACTCAGTTTCGAGATGTTTCCTGGGTTCGTTGCTATGTTGGGCGTCAGGGTTGGTCGGGAAGCTACTCGCTTTCCTGCGGGGATGACGGCAAGCCTCCTGATATGAACGAAACTGTCAAGATACCCCTACTACATTTATCGTTGGATTAAAATAAGACGCTTTAAAGAAGAGAAGCTGTTTTTAGCTTCTTTATCAATGGTGGATTTTTGTCTTGATAAGACACAGTGGGTCCTTCTTTAGCTTACTGATTCCTTCTCATCCCTTGGAGTGGCTGTCAAGTGCTTTCCTTGACTGTCACTCCAAGGGATGAGACTCTATTTTCAAGCTTAAGAAGATACTTTCCTCCTTTTCGTTAGACGATGAGGGCACGGCACGAAGGCAAAAACTCAGCTGCGGTTAGCATTCTGATATTCGTGGGTTTTCACATTTTATCTTTCCGTATAAAGGACGTTTCCACTAACTCGGAACGTGCGTTAATCTGAGTAGATATAGCACAAAGGAGGCACGTGGGTTTTCCTTTCCGGTGTTCTTCTTTGCCTTCGAGCCCTAATCTCATAAATCTATGGGTAAGAGACTTACGTTTCATCTTTTTATATCTCAGTGCTTAATGGCAGATTTCTTCATCTAATTCTTGAGTCACAGCCCAAATAAATCCTGCCAATTCTCTGGCTACGGCGGTGATTGTTTTCCCCTGTTCTTTTCCTCTAGATAATAAACGAAAGTATTTATTGTGAAGTCTGTGTTGGGCTTTCCAAGAGATCGACAGAATATTGGCCGGCTGTCCTTTTTGTCGTTTTTTCAAATCTCCTTTTACAGCCGGTTGGTGTCGGTAACTCCAAGAAGACTCAATCAATAAACGCCTCACATGACGATTTCCTGTTTTCGTGATACTTCCTTGTTTACGACTTTCCCCACTCGACGATTCGCTCGGAATCAACCCTACATACCCCATGAAATGTTTAGCGGTTGAAAAGCGTTTAAAGGAACCAATCTCAGCGACAAGACTTACAGCCGTAATCTGAGCTATTCCCCTTAAGGATTGGAGAGCTTGAATCGTAGTTGCATGAATGCCTTCCGCCGCTTGGATATGAATTTCTTCTTCAAAGCGTTTAATACGCTGTTCAATTTCTTGAAGATGGTGGTAATATTCTTGAAAGACGCAACGTAATAAAGAATTTTCAAGCTTAAGCGCATTTAGCCATTCCCGATATTTCTTTGTCCATGCGTTTACTCCGCTAGGTGGTTGAATGGAATGGCGAAGTAAGAACTTGGTCAAACGGTGTTTAGCCCTTAACTCGTCTTCTTTCGCATCTTCGCGAGCTCTCACAAGATCACGAAGAGCTTCGTCTTCGTGGGTAGGAACATAAATCGAAGTTAACTCACCAGCTCGGTATAATTGAGCGAGGCGGATGGAATCTCGTCGATCGGTTTTAATACGTTCCCCTGGCCTTTGAGGTATTAGAGACGGAGCAATAACCTCACAATGAAGTCCTAAGGCAAGAAATTGCCTGTACAATGGGTATCCAGTAGGTCCAGCCTCATAGCAGAAACGCAAGGTGGAGGGATCTCCAAGTTTTTTCACTAAGTTTCTTATTCCTACTGGGGTGTGAGGAATAACTCCAAAATACCTCGGATTCTCTCTACCTTCCTCCGCAATAGCAACAGCAATTTTTTCTTTTGATACGTCTAAACCTACATATTTAATGGTATCCTTCATAGTAACTAGCTCCTTCCGTAATGTAGCTCTGATTTAGGTAGTGTTTTTAACAGTAAACAGTCTACCCAACTCAACCTACGATTTTACGAGTAAGGGGCTAGTTTCGTTCATGATAACTCGTGTGGGGCCCCGCGGAAAGCGAGACATTCCCCGCAGCCCCCATCCACTCAACAAAAATCTCGAAACTGAGTTTTCAAGTAAAGGGAGCTTATGTTAAATAAGCTTAAGAAAATCCACAAAAAAACCTATGACAGATTTGTCATAGGCTTAATTCATTCTTTGGTCATACCATTGTTTCGTATAACCGAACATAACGTGTGCTTTTCCATTCAATTCTTTAGGTTGGAGAGCATTTTGAAGCATCATAGCTATTTTGAATTCATGTAGAACATGGTGGATTTCTTCAATTAACGCTTCTCTACCCTCATTCACTAGTACCTTTAGCAGGGATCCGGCCATACCGAAACCTTTTGCTCCAAGCACCATAGCCTTTGCTCCGTCAAGGCCATTACGAATCCCTCCTGATGCGAAGACATGCAAATCATCGCGAATCGATGCTTCAAGTACAGATACAGGAGTGGGGATGCCCCAGTTGTTGAACGAAGTATACGCGCGCTCACGTCTCATATTCTCCACTTTAGAGAAATTCGTCCCCCCTCTTCCACCAACGTCAAGGTGACGAACTCCCATTTGATAGAGTGTATCAGCGGTTTCTTTAGACATTCCATAGCCCACTTCTTTTACAATTACCGGAACATTGATGTAATCAATGATGTCTTGAATCCTATGCATCCGCTGTGAGAAATCACGATCCCCTTCAGGCATAATCATCTCCTGAAGAGTGTTGATATGAATTTGGAGGGCATCGGCATGGAGCATACGAACCGCTTCTTTTGCCTGGTCTAAAGTAGCCTCACTTCCCACATTAGCAAAGATGATTCCCTCAGGGTTCGTCTCTCGAACAATTTCATATGTTTTGCGTTCTTCTGCATTTTTCAAAGCTGACATTTGAGAACCGACAGCCATCCCGATTCCCGTCTCTTTTGCTGCTAGAGCCAAGTTACGGTTGATCACCATGGTCTCTTCTCCGCCCCCGCCAGTCATCGCATTAACAAAAAGAGGGGAACTTAAATAAAGTTCCCCTACTTGTATATTCATTTGAATTTTCTCAAAATTGAGACGGGCAAGACTTTGATGAACAATTTCGATATCATCAAAATGATTATGAATCTCCCGCTCGTGACTGATGGCGTGGCGGATATGGTCAATCTTTCTTTTAGATCTGCTCATATCCATCCCTACTTTTTAGCTCAACAAATTCGGTTGTTTAGGAGCTTATTTTTTGTATTTATCCAGTTTGTCGCCAATCATGTCACTTAATGAGAATCCTGAATTGTCCTCTTCTTTCTCATACTGTTGGATTTCAGCACGAGTTTCATCACGCTCCAACTCTTTCATGCTTAATGAAAGACGTTTAGCATTCTCATCTACATCCAGAACTTTCACTTCAACCGTTTGTCCTTCTTCTAACACTTCATCAGGTGTACCGATATGGCGGTTGGAAATTTGAGAAATGTGGACAAGGCCTTCAACTCCTGGGAACACTTCGACGAAAGCACCGAAGCTTACGAGACGACGAACAGTTCCTTCAAGAGTTTCACCAGGGTTCACTTTAGAAGTGATATCATGCCATGGTCCTGGCTGTGTAGCTTTCAATGAAAGAGAAATTCTTTCATTGTCACGGTCGACAGAAAGCACTTTGACTTTAACTTCCTGGCCCTCTTCGACAACATCAGATGCTTTTTCGACATGCTGATGGGATAACTGGGAGATATGTACAAGTCCGTCAATACCTCCGAGATTTACAAAAGCACCAAAGTCTGTCAAGCGTTGTACTGTGCCCTCGATGACTTGTCCTTCTTCTAGAGATTGTAGCACTTCATGCTTCTTCGCTGATTCTTCTTGTTCAACGACTGCACGGTGGGAAAGGATTACACGATTTTGCTCACGATCCAATTCCACGACTTTCAAGGAAAGAGTCTTTCCTTTGTAGTCTTCAAAATCTTCAACGTAATACGTTTCGACCAAGGAAGCTGGAATGAATCCACGCAGCCCAATATCTACAACAAGGCCGCCTTTAACAACATCCTTGACTTCAGCTTCAAAGATTTCTCCGCTTTCGAACTTAGCTTCTAGATCTTCCCATGCCTGATCTGCATCAACGGCACGCTTAGAAAGTACAATTTCATCATCTTCCACTTTCTTCACTTGTAGAGTGAGCTCATCTCCCTCACTCACCGCGTCTGAAGCTTTTTCTACATGAAGGCTGGATAATTCACTGATAGGTACAATACCTTCGACTTTATATCCAACATCTACGAGGACCTGTTTTTCTTCAATCTTCACGACTTTACCAGTCACGATGTCCCCTGCAGAGAATTCTTTCATTCCAGATACTTCTTGATTCATTTCATCCATACCAAGCTACCTCCTTCAAATTCCGACACAACCTAATAATACAGAAATGCCCTTTTGTCTAACTTCTAATATTTAGAGCATTTTGTCAAGTGATTACGCCTCATCATTGATGAATTTTATGCAATTGTCTGATTTCTTCCATGATCCGATCTGTCACAACCTGGGCAGAAGCCTTCTGTTCTCGATATTCCGTCATATCAATCGGTTCTCCATATACCACTTTCAATGTCCTGAATTTCTTGTATGGACCGATGATTGCGCAAGGGACAATCGCAGCTTCAGACCTCAATGCAAAGAAGCCAGCTCCAGCAAGACCTTTGCCGATTTCCCCGCTTTTCTGTCTTGTTCCTTCAGGAAATAGTCCGAGTGCATGACCTTCTTTTAGAATATCCAGACCTTTTCTCAAGGCGTTCCTATCCCTCATGCCACGTTTGATCGGAAAAGCATGGACTTTTTTCAATATACCCCCAATTACTGGGTTTTTAAACAACTCTTCCTTCGCAAGGAAGTAAATATTCCGACTGCTTGTGATGCCTACAACCGGCGGGTCAATGTTGGAGATGTGGTTGGAACAAATAATGACTGGACCTTCTGCAGGTATGTTCTTTTTCCCGACAGTTTTTATTCTGTACATCGGATATAAGATAATGCTGCACAAGGCTTTTCCTAATTTATATAGATTCATCCCTGCTCCCCTTTCTCCCCGTTCTTTTTCACGATATTTAGTATCTTTTCGACTACTTGGTCAATATCCATGGACGTTGTATCGATTTCGATCGCATCTTCTGCTTTAACTAGAGGGGCAATTTCTCGATTGGAGTCGATTTCATCACGTTTTCGGATCTCTTCCTTCAATTGCTTCAAATCAGAAGGAAAGCCTTTTTCAAGATTTTCTTTATGACGTCTCTCTGCTCTTTCTTCCACAGAGGCAATCATAAAGATCTTCACTTCCGCGTCTGGAAGCACATGGGTTCCAATATCGCGGCCATCCATGACCACACCCTTGTCTTTGACGAGTTCCTGTTGTCTTTGCACCATTTCTTCACGCACATCTTTGTGTTTAGCAACGATCGACACTTGATTGGTAACCTCTGCTGTTCTGATTTCTTCGGAAACATCGCGGTGATCGAGGATGACCCTTTGTCCCGCTTCACTTTGAATAAGGTTTAAATCAGATTGACTTAGAAGAAGAGCCAGACCAGCCTCATCTTCAAGCGAGACGCCATTCTTCAATGCCTTCCATGTCAATGCCCGATACATTGCACCTGTATCCACATAAATAAATGATAGCTTTTCTGCGACTTTTTTTGCTACAGTACTTTTTCCGGCTGCCGCTGGGCCGTCAATGGCAATTGTCATTGTGTTCATACGATCCGTATCCTCCATCTGTCTTATCAAAGAGAAAACGCACTGGCACAGCGCGTTTTCTCTAAAATTTTTGCTTAATGATCACAGTCAAGAATAACATAATTCTACTATGAAAATCCATTTTATTTGAATGCTCTCATCCGTGACTGCATTTGCTGGTCAAAACAATATTTAATAATCCATTGCCTATCCTTTTCAGGAATATCTAAAAATTCAATAGAAACTCTTTCAGGCTGGGAATTTTTCGCTAAAATCACCCGGGTCACCTTACCCTTTGCACACACGTAATGGGTTTCCCCTGTGTTCATAGGAAGGACAAGAGTCAAATCGATCTTTTCCTCTTCCACTAACTTTTCAGAGGGCAATTGTTTTAACATCAAGCCTCCGCCACTAATATCATTCGTAATCGTAGGAAAAGAACAAGCGCCCCTCCCTACAGCTACGTCCACAGAAGCGTCGACACGGACATATTTGCGCCTTTGGACCCTGTTCAATTCTTCCATACCAGGAAAAAATAAACCGATGACTGGGATATTTCTTTTCTCCCTTGATATGACTTCTGTCTTAAACCAATAAACAGATTCGTCCTGACCGACAAAACTTGCTTGGAATTGTGTACCATCCAGAAAAAAACCTGTCCTTCCGGTCTTATTATGTACAGGATAATCAATGTAAATTTTACCATCTTCAAAGTCCACCAATTTACACTTGTATTGATCAACTTCCTCGACTTCTGATTTTCTTAACTCTAACGTCAGAGGTGTCCCAACCTTCAAATTCTGCATCATGCTCCCCCTCAATAAACATGGTTATATTATCTCATGCCTCTTCAGAAAAAGGAAGATGTTAGGTCTAAAGACACAGAAAAAGAACCCTGGTTAAAGGGTTCTTTTTTAGACTTCCTGGTTGAATTTCATTTCCGCTTTCTTCAACGTTTCCACTTTTTCTTCTTGTCCATTGGTCGCGTTAATAAAAATCCGATAGGTCGTATTTTCCATCGTAGCAAGAAATTCGTAACAAAGAACTTGTTCGTTGACATCATTTTCAATCACAGAAAGGTGATTCTCCTGGATCTCAACATTCGGGTTAACTTTCGTTCTTGCTTCTTCCAACGAAATTTCAGGTTCATTTAGTTCTCGCTCACTATGGAAATTATAATAATCACGCGCGCTCATTCCCAGCACTTCGCCATTATCAAGCGCTACTTTTACCACAACTGAATCAGGGAAGAACCTGACATCATTTTGAGTGTAGAGAAAACGGAAAACCCCCATGTTGTCATATTGGTTGCTTTCGACAAGCTCCAGATTAGATATTTCCAAGCCTTTCGCATACTCTTTAGCTTTTTCAGATGCTTCATAAAGTGATATTTTCGGCTCTCCCACTTTACGGCTGATCATTATGGTCAAAGGATGTCCTCCTTTTTCCGTTAAATCGATGTAGCCATTCTTATCACCGTTTTGGAAAGAAGCGGTGTACATGGGTACATCGGCGCCTTTTCCAGACTTTGTAACCGTAAGCTTATCAGTGGATACTTTTTCCAGCCATTGACTGGCGATTTTCTTCGCTTGTTTCTCATCAATCTTTTCACCTTTAAGGTGGCGGAAGCTCTTCTCCGGTCCGGAGGTTCCAAGGCTCGTTTTAGTCACAGATTTCTCAAAACCATCCACCGATTTTTCGACGGTCTTGAACCCATTAACGATCGTGTTATCTCCAACTTCATCGTTCGTGGCCAAGGCAAGTTCAACATCCATCCACCTTAGATTATCTTTCATTACGACATTTTGAACTTTTCTTAGTTCTCCTTCTATTTCACCCGACTTTTTGTGAAGCTCCTCAAGCATTTGAATCTCCTCTTCACTAAGGGGTTTCTTTTCCAGATCCCGTACGGCTGTACGATAAGTAAACTCACCGATGTCGTGTAAGAATTCTTCCGTTTTATTAAATGGAAGAAGCGTCAGTGGCAATTGACCTACATCTGAACTTGCATCAGAAGAAATTTTCCATATTTCAGCGAGTTGAGGTGATAGCCGGTTTCGAGAGTTCATGGCTAAACTTGAACCGATTTTGTCATGGAGAAGATCAACATTGTAAGTCAGTTCATGAAATGCTCGTTGATAGCTGTTTTCAGCTTGAATCAGGACAGCATTCTTATCCTGGTTCTCTTTATATCCCCATACACCTGCACCGATCGTTGTTATACTCAGTAATATGATGGCGATCCATTTTCCCATACGCCCACCTCCTATTTACAGAAAATATGTTTGCCGATTTGTTTGATTTGCGGCCTTGACCAGATCCAGTCTGATGTCGCTGTGGCCGGATTGAAGTAGTACAAGGCCTGACCAGAAGGATCCCAGCCGTTAATGGCATCCATGACCGCCTCTTTAGCCTGATCATTAGGCTCAAGCCAAATTTGACCATCAGCTACAGCAGTAAAAGCACGAGGTTCGAAAATGACACCCGATGCATTATTAGGGAATGATGCACTCTTGATCCTGTTCAATATAACAGCTGCTACGGCCACCTGGCCTACATAAGGCTCTCCGCGGGCTTCACCGTAAACAGCGTTCGCCATCAACTGTATGTCATTTTGCGAATAACCACTTGGAACATTGACGGCTGTCGGTTCCTCGGGTTGTTGTTGCTGCTGATTTTGTTGTTGTTGCTGGTTTTGCTGGTTTTGCTGCTCTTGATTTCCTTGTTTGGTTTGCTGAGATTTCGGTGTGCCTCCATAATGCGTAAAATCTTTACCTTTTCTGATTTGTTCTTTTACATAACCCTCATCATAATTGCTTGCTTTATTCAGCTTATTTTTTACTTCCTGTCCTACTAGTCCATCAATTTCCAGACCGAATTCGTACTGAAAATTACGGACAGCCCAGTAGGTTCCCCAACCAAAGACTCCATCAATTTCACCGTTGTAAAAACCTAAATACTGCAGCCTGGATTGAAGTTCAATAACATCATCACCCGTGGCCCCTTGCTGAATGACCTGATTTGAGAAACCTAGGACAGGTTTGACATAGGTCAACTCTGATAAAGGGAAAAGCAACAAGGCTAGCCCCAAAAAAACGACCATCGTCTTCTTCCATACCATCCAATATCCACCCCTGACCCAATAGTTTTGTTATAGGGGTAGTTTTTAACAGAACCAAAAGATTATGCATATTTTCATTTATGGACTCAGCAACTATGAAAGACATGATATTAATCCATGCTTTCTATATAATCAAGACAAAGTTTCGAACTATCCACAAACCTGATTTTTCAATAACAGTTTGAGTCAGAAATGATCTTTCGCAATCTTTTTAAATAAAAAAGAACAGCTCGATGGCTGTTCTTCATGGTTTTAATAATTTTTCATGATGCTGATTCGCTATTTTGATCTTACGAAACCCGATAAGCCACAAAATAATCATAAAAGGGGTAATCCAGTACATCCATGTCATTTCTTTTACAGTAATTATATAGTCATACATGACGTGTAATCCTACAGGAATAGCCAGGCCGAACGCTAGACACCAGTTCGAACGGTTCGTTCTGAACTTAGCTTTTCCCATATAAAACCCCATGATGATACCAAAAAGGGCATGTGATGAAACTGGAAAAACAGCACGTAATATGGCAATTTCAATTCCGTTTTGAAAGATATAGATGATGTTCTCTATCGTTGCAAATCCTAAACTGATGGCCACTCCGTATATGATTCCATCATAATGATGATCAAAATCAGAATGACGATACGCCACGAATAACAAAAAGAACCATTTGAAGAATTCTTCTAGTAATCCAGCGAGGAAAAATGATTTCAAAAATGAGGAATGAAATACGTTCTCAGCTTCAAAAGCATACTGAATGAACATGATAGGAAAAACCATGATTACGCCTATGATGAACATACGGATAATTAGCGGAAGGGGCTCTAATTCGATCCGTTTACTTAAATATATAAATGTCATGATGGCCACGGCAGGAGATATAGCGGCAGTCAAAATGGCCATATTTCTCAACCCTCTCTCTTTCTTTCACCTACGTTTCATCGTATCATGAAGGTATGAGAAAAGGAACATTTAAATGGAAGATGGTGTAAGTATGAAACGTATACTGGTCATCCACACAGGTGGCACAATATCTATGAAGGAAAACAAAGAAACAGGTGAAGTGAACACGTCATCCAAGCATCCTTTGGATGAGATCTCAACGATGCTTAAAGGGAACACGGTCATAGAAGACGAAATTTTATTCTACCTCCCTTCCCCGCATATCCGGCCGGATCACATGCTGAAACTGGGGCGGTCCATCCATGAGAAAATGTCCAGAAAAAATTATGACGGCATTGTGATCACTCATGGGACAGATACACTAGAAGAAACCGCTTATTTCTTGGATTTGTTTTTGCAGACGAGAAAACCCGTAGTCGTCACCGGCGCTATGCGTTCAAGTAATGAAATTGGATCAGATGGTCTGTATAACTTATTAAGCGCAATCAGGGTAGCCAATTGTGACGAGGCGCAGGACAAAGGTGTGCTTGTTGTCATGAATGATGAAATTCATACAGCTAAGAACGTAACGAAAACAAGTACGAGTAATGTAGCGACATTCCAAAGCCCCCAATATGGTCCAATCGGTATTACTACAAAAACGGAAGTCTTCTTCCATCATAAAATGACACGCCGTGATTCTTACCCTATTCAGGATATAGGAAAGCAAGTGGCCCTCATCAAAGCATACGCAGGCATGGATGGGACTTTGATTGACGCCGTCCGGGAAAGCCATGTGGATGGTCTGGTCATCGAGGCCCTAGGACAAGGGAATTTACCACCAGAAACGGTTGATGCTTTGCAGCGTACCCTTGATGATGCGATTCCTATTGTGCTGGTCTCGCGATGCTATCAAGGAATTGTCCAGGATACATACGGTTATCCAGGTGGTGGACGTCAACTGAAGGATATGGGCATTATTTTTGCTAACGGTCTTACTGGACCAAAAGCCCGCATTAAACTGATGGTCGCACTTGAAATGACGACAAATATGACGGAACTGGAACATATGTTCAGCTGAGGAGATGGATGTTTCAATGATACATGCCTAAATAAAAGCCTGGAGTCCATGGACTCCAGGCTTTTATTTATTGATAACGGCTTTTGCTATTTTTCCTCCATGATGACGGCCATTTTCAATGAAGATTTCATTATTGTTATATCCAGCTGCAATTACACCTGCAATATAAATTCCCTGAACATTCGTCTCCATTGTATCCTCATCAAACGAAGGCCTACCTGTATCTTCATCCATTTCTACTCCCATTTTAGTGAGAAAGGCATGATCAGGGCGGTAACCAGTCATAGCAAACACGAAATCATTTTCAATTCGCTTTTCCTCGCCATGACATTCATAGACAACTTCATCTTTGGTGATTTCTTTAACGTTTGCACAAAACTCCATGTCTATAATGCCTTTATTGACCAATGCTTCAAATTGAGGGAGAATCCATGGCTTAATACTTTTTGAATAATCTTCCCCACGGTAAAGGACAGTAATGTGGGCCCCTGATTTTTCTAATTCGAGCGCAGCATCGGCTGCCGAGTTTTTCCCACCGATGATGACGACGTTCTTTTTATAAAACGGATGTCCCTCTTTAAAGTAGTGCATCACTTTCGGGAGGTCTTCCCCTTTAACATTCATATAGTTCGGTTGATCGTAATATCCAGTAGCGATGACGATTTGATTCGCACGGTAACTCTTCTCTTCACCGTCACCTTTTTCTGAGTAGATGACGAACCCGTTGCCGTTTCGTTCCACTTGATTCACTTTTTCATAGGTGTTCACCCGCAGATCTTCTCTTCCAGCAACGGCTCTGTAATAAGCCAGTGCTTCATTGCGGACTGGCTTCTGGCGCTCTGTGATGAAGGGGATGTTCCCTATTTCGAGTTTTTCACTGGAACTGAAAAACGTCTGATGTGTAGGATAGTGATAAATCGAATTGACGATGTTCCCTTTTTCTATAATGAGTGGTTCTATTCCTTCTTTTTGCAATTCGATGGCTGCACTCATTCCGCATGGCCCGCCACCGATGATAATGACTTTTTCTTCTTGCACGACCAACACTCCTCTTTCATTCCCAATAGGTCAATTCTTCCATTCAATCCTATATCGATCTGGTATGGTTTCCATGTTACAACTCCCCAAATGGTGCTCTGTACAATTTACTGGTTAAAATGTACAAAACCGGTGATGTTCATATAATGGGAGAGGTATCCTTTACGGAAATTTACTTTTTCATAAAAAATGAATCTCCTACCATAACCATGATAGGAGATTGCATTATTAGAATCAAGTTAGATCCATCCACGGAATCTCGAAGCTTCCGCCATTTTTCTAACTCCGACCATATAAGCGGCAAGACGCATATCTACACGACGCGTCTCAGCCGTACGGTAAACGTTGTCAAAGCCTTTCACAATGACTTTATGAAGCTTTTCATCCACTTCTTCTTCTGTCCAATAATAACCTTGGTTGTTTTGGACCCACTCAAAGTAAGAAACGGTCACTCCGCCTGATGAAGCTAAAACGTCTGGTACGAGTAAAATTCCACGTTCAGAAAGGATTCTTGTAGCATCCAAGGTCGTCGGGCCATTGGCTGCTTCTACAACGATGGTTGCCTTTATGTTATGCGCATTATCTTCTGTAATTTGATTCTCAATCGCAGCGGGTACGAGAATGTCACAATCAAGCTCCAATAACTGTTCATTTGTAATGGTATTCTTGAATAGATTTGTAACTGTTCCAAAGCTGTCACGGCGATCGAGTAAGTAGTCAATATCAAGTCCATCTGGATCGTGAAGTCCACCGTAGGCGTCTGAAATCCCTATCACTTTCGCTCCACGATCATGCATAAATTTCGCCAGGAAACTCCCTGCATTACCGAAGCCCTGGACCACGACTCTTGCACCTTCTACGTTGATTCCTTTTTTCTTGGCCGCTTCTTCAATACATATGGTCACACCTTTGGCTGTCGCTGTCTCACGGCCATGGGAACCACCAAGAACCAGGGGCTTCCCTGTGATGAATCCAGGATTATTGAATTCGTCAATCCGGCTGTACTCATCCATCATCCAGGCCATGATTTGCGAGTTTGTAAACACGTCTGGGGCAGGAATATCTTTTGTAGGGCCTACAATTTGACTGATGGCACGCACGTATCCACGGCTGACTCCTTCAAGTTCACGGAAGGACATTTCGCGAGGATCACATACGATTCCACCTTTACCTCCTCCATAAGGAAGGTCAACGATTCCCGCTTTCAAACTCATCCAAATCGAGAGCGCTTTTACTTCTTTTTCTGAAACGTTCGGGTGGAAACGGACGCCCCCTTTAGTTGGACCAACCGCATCGTTATGCTGGGCACGATAGCCTGTGAAAATCTTAATCTGATCGTTATCCATACGAACTGGAATTCTTACCGTCATCATTCTTACGGGTTCTTTCATCAACTCATAAACTTCATTTGGATAACCTAATTTATCAAGTGCTTTTTTGACCACCGTCTGAGTGGATTTTAACACATCAAGTTTCTCATTATTTTGGTTTGCAGAATCTGTTGGCTTATCGGCTACCATCCATTTACCTCCTATATCAATCCATTCGATTAGGGCTCGTTCTTCAGTGATTAGTATACACGTTCACTACTAATTAGGAAAGCTGTATGACGCTTTTTCTAATCGTTTTCAAAGAAAAATTGTAAACGTTTACACCGGTGTGTCCTTATTTAATTACGATAGCTCCACGAATTTTTGGATAAGGTCGTCATAGCTTAAGCCGATTGCCTGAGCAGAATCAGGGAAAAGGCTTGTCGGTGTCATTCCTGGCAATGTATTCACTTCTAAGATGACCGGTTCTTCCTTTTCGTTAATAATGAAGTCAACACGTGAATAAACATCACACCCAAGCAATTGGTGAGCCAAGACGGCATCTTGTTGAAGTTGTGCTGTCAATTGGTCACTCACTTTGGCAGGTACGATATGTTCACTGCCTCCTGGTTTATATTTTGAATCAAAATCATAATAATCATTCTTAGGAATGATCTCTATAACAGGAAGGGCCTGTTCTTTCCCTTTGTATCCCATGACAGGTACAGTCACTTCTCTACCTTTGACATAATCTTCGACTAGAATCATAGAGTCAGAATTTGCTGCCATTTCAATTGCCTGACGTATATCCTGGTCTTTCTTGACGATGGTTAAACCTAGGGTAGATCCTTCCTGATTCGGTTTTATGACGAATGGGAGAGTGAACGTTCGCTTGATTTCATCCTCAATCATTGAAAAATGTTGTGGATCGGTAACATCAAACACTTCACTTTTCGCTGTGTGTAAACCATTCAAGGAGAATATCTGCTTGGATTTTGCTTTGTCCATGGCCAGGGCTGAAGCTAAAACACCTGAACCGACATAAGGAATGCCGAGCATATCTAAAAGACCTTGGATCTTACCGTCTTCCCCGAACCGTCCATGCAAACCGATGAAAACGAGGTCCACATCTAAATTGAGGACTTCTTCCATTTTCTCAGGAGAAAAGTCGATCGGCGTAACATCGTGTCCTTTGTTCTCCAATGCTTTAATGATTCCCTTTCCCGTTGAGAGAGAAACTTCTCGTTCCCCTGATGTACCACCATATAAAACCGCAATCTTCATTTGTTACACTCCATTTCATTGACCACTAAATAATTATTAACTTACACCAACTCTTATCTTAACATGTTCCCTTTCAAGCTTCTATTTAAAAATAATGCTCTGGGCCATTTTATAACCCGTTCGAAACCAAACTGTAAACTCCTGAATTATGGAAGACTCCGTTTCGAGATGTTTGATGAGTGGATAGGGGCTTAAGGAAAAGATTCGCTTTCCACAGGGCGCAGGCAAACCAACCTCGAAACATCTTAAATTCGAGTCTTTAATAAGACTGCCGCATGGTGAAATAACCTACCAGCAACTTCGTTAGGTCATAAAAAAAGAACGACTCTTTTGAAGCGTCGCTCTTGCAGTTTATGAGAAATGTTTATAGATGGTTCGACATGCATCTTTGTCCATGATTTGTTTTCCATATTCAATCAAGCGGTGCGATGTTGCTGCTGTAGCAGAAGCAAACTCAGACATTAGCGCAATGACTTGATCTTGATCTAAATGAAAGATATCTTCATCTTCAAGAAGCATATAATAAGATTCATGATAAAAGAAAACACTGCCTCCGGTTACATCAAGCTGATACAGTTGGTGCCCTGCCCGAATGACATGTTCGAAGTCTTCAAAGGAGAACATCATTTCTTTACTTTCATCCAAAGTGACCTTCATTTCAATGTAATCTTCATCGTCTTCTATATCGGCGGGCTCTGTTTTCGTTACGACGACTAACATGCCTTGCGCTTGCAGGAGATATACCTGCACCAACAGGACACCTGAAAGTTCCACACCTAGTTCAATTCCTGCATCATACATCATATCGCTGAAAATGCGATGCACTCTAGGTAAATCACTCCATAGCTCCTCACGAGACAATCCCCGATCCATCAGATCATCAAACGTAAGGAAAATCTTAAATTTTTCATTTGTCATTCTTTCCACTCGCACATGATCGCCCCCCTGTCACGATGTGTTATCTATATCTTATGATGACTGATGCGATTATGGCACCTTTTTTCAAATTATATCTAACGATTTGGGCATGGGCAAACATTTTCCTGCACCCCATCAATGGTTATGTAAATGAACCATCCTCTCAGAAGGTTCTTACTTATACTTCATTGCTTAGTCTTCAACTGGTCAGACGGTAATCTCAGAAAGGCGCAAAAACATACCTGCATCCTTCCTTCCAATGTTAATAATGGAACGGCCCCTTCTAAGAAGGTTCCGTTCCATTAGTAAGCATTTATCCTATTTCATTTGTAGAATCTAACGTTAGGTCGCCTGTAACCAACGTTCCCATGCTTTTTTAGAATTCCCTACGATAAATGGCTGGATGCGTTTTTTATCAAGCTCAGAAAGGCGGTCATAAGCATATCCACCAAGGCCAATCTTCAAGTCAGGGTATTGTTTTTGTAATGATTCTGCCAGCCTTACCGTAATGGGAATATTTTTTTTGAGCGTACAGGACATAAACATGTACGTCGGTTCAATCTCATCAATGACAATATCGATATCTCCACCAGCAATACTTTGACCGAGATATATGACATCATATCCTTTCCGTTTCAGGAACAGAGCAAAGATGAGCAGCCCTAATTCATGCCGTTCATTAGGGCCACATACAAGCAGAGCTTTTGGCAGCATTCCATCTACTGGAATAGACAACAGCATCATGCCGATCCTTGAACGGATAAATTGGCTGGCAAAATGCTCATGCGCACTCGTAATCCGGTTTTCCTCCCATAAATCACCGACTTTAACAAGAATAGGACCAATGATATCAATGGCAACCGTTTCTGGTGTAAATAAACTAAACGCATGATCCAGATGACGCTGAGCATCGTTCTCATTGAATGACAGCAGGCTGTTAAGCAGCTCATCTCCGATTTTGTCCAACTCGTTTTTGTGTTCAGAGTGGTCCGGTTTCGACACCGCTTCTTCGTTACTTTCCAACAAAGATACAGCCTGCGAGATAGTAAATCCTTTATTCACTTTTTCCATCAACCATTTTAAAATTCGAACATGATCATCGGTGTACAGACGATGGCCAGCCTCATTTCTTGATGGGCGAATCATTTTATATCTTCTTTCCCAGGCACGGAGCGTACCCGGCTGAATTCCCAATAACTGTGACACAGCTTTAATATTGTATTTTGCTTTCGTTGTCGCCATAAGTCTGCCTCCACCCGTCCATTTTACTTTATTATATAGGATGTCAAGAATGTGTGTAAAATTTCAATATTCTCTTAATATGTTTAGGAGGTTGATTTAATTTTCAGGGGTTAATTCAATCCAGTGGCATTCTGCTTGTGTTCCCAGACGTAGTGGCAATAAGGATGTTCCATATCCCTCACTTACCAGAAAGGATTGGTTTTCATTGATCTGCCATCCTCCCCGTTCATAAGGTCCGAAGCCTAACAACCGGATTTGTCCTCCATGTGTGTGTCCACTTAAAACCATATCAAACCTTTCTCTGGACCCTTGGTTCATTCGTTTAAATACATAAGGGTCATGTACGCAGAGGATCTGCAGACAGTTTTGATCCTCTAAGTAGGAAGCATTTCGATTAGGTTTCATGAAATAGGGATCTAGAGCACTCAAGACAATGGGTGTGCCGTTTGATAACTCCACATATTCATCCTCATTTGAGAGGGGGGTGACTTCTTCTTTAATCAAGTCATCCAAGAATGATCCATATTTCCACTCATGATCGTTATTACCTGGAACGAAATAAACCGGCGCGCCCCATTGTTTTAATAAGGATAGGTTGTGCATGAAACGTTCGTAAGATGTCCTTTTATCTACAAAATCACCACCGATCACTACAAGATCGACGGAGTTTATTTTTTTAAACGTCGCTTCTTTCAATAATCGATTATGTATGTCACTTATAAATAGTAGTTGTACTCTTTGGTGCGCACCCAAACCCTTACAGGGCAATTGCTTTTCTTGTAAGTGATCGTTCCCTGACAGAAAATACATATACCCCAAAACGATGAGTCCACCTAAAAGGACAACAATCAGCGCCCCTATCATCTGTGCACCCCCTCCTTATAGTAGTAGAAATCTTATATTATCATAAACGCCCAAACTTTATAAAATGGATGCCTATGGAAGCCTTACGCTTCATCGTACAAAGGGAAAAGTCATCAGGATGCTAAAAGTATGGAGCAGAGATTATGGATCTCAACACTTTTGACAGACTACAAGGACTTGGGCAGTTAGGATAGCCTTAGATTATGTTAATAGTTCTGCTTGCAAATATGATCCTTACAGTTCCAATCTAAAAGGACTTCTCTCAATAGAAAAATCTGGCTGCATCATACATGAATAGTAGAAAAAACCGCTCATGATTACACATCATGAGCGGTTTCATTAACTTCTTATGTCATGTTGATAGATGGTGCATTAAAGTATGATTTACTCACACGTTCTTTACGCTCAAAATTCTAAAACCCGTTTTTTCAAGTTTCTTAGTGAATGCTTCAATATTATCGTTTTCTTCAATCTTCAACACGATTCTTCTGGCAAGCTTATCGGTTTCATCGAAAGTAGCAAGTGAAATCACGTTTTCATGATAACTCTTGATAATATCTCCGAGCCTTTCGATCCTGCCTGACGACTCTTCGGAAGTGAAGGCAATCCTTACTCCTTTTTTATTGACCCCAAATGCACTTTCGAACTGTTCAATGACGTCAAACCTTGTTACGAGACCGAGAAACTTATTCGTTTGGTCGACAACAGCCAGCACAGAAAAACCTTTGAACATAGGCAGCGTATGTTCAAATACTTCTTCATCGTGAATATAATAATCTTTATGCATGGCAACATCACCAGCAGTGGTTTCACTAAGAAACGTTTTCCGATCCATTCCTTCTTCTGAATTAAAATAGGCCCGAAAGATGATTTCTTTAGAAACCATTCCTGTGAATTGACCCGATTTCAAAACAGGCATGGCCTCAATATCTTTCTCATCCAGCACTTTCAAAATTTCTGAAAGTGACGTGGATGATTCCGCCGTGAAGGATTTGTGGGCAGGTTTCATAATACCTTTAACAAACATACACTCACCTCTTCTTTTGATTTGCACGGTTATAATTTCGCCATCAGCCGGCTAATATCCTGCCTGGATCGAATAGGACAAGAAAGGGACACATAAAATTCCAAGGAAAAGGATGTGATTCAGGATGTACACACCAATCAAATGCTACCAGCCTTACCGTGGCCCTTTCGATCCTTGTCCGCCTAGAGGGACGATTTGTTACCAAACACCTCCAAACCTTTATTTAGGGTTTCAGCCTCCAAATTTGCAACAATTCCCTATTCAAGAAGCTTTGTATAAAGGAACTCTCTGGCCGGCATTGTATGATCCATACCCTACACCATTAGAGAAAGGAGCAAAACGATGAAGCAAGCGGCCGATCCTGCAAAAGACCGATATGCTTTAATGGAAAAGATTCAGATGGTGGATTTCGCTTTGGTGGAACTTACCCTCTACCTGGATACCCATCCACAGGACACTCAGGCGATCCAGCAGTTCAATCAGCTTGCCGTTGAAAGCAGGGATCTGAAATCTGCCTATGAGCAGCGCTTTGGGCCTTTAAGGCAGTACGGAGGCAGTTTTTCAGGGTATCCATGGAATTGGGGCGACAGCCCGTGGCCATGGCAATTATAACCCTTCATTCATGAAGGAAATAGGAGGGCGCTTATGTGGTATTACGAAAAGAAGTTACAATATCCTGTAAAAGTAACAGAATGCAATCCAAGGCTTGCAAAATATTTAATTGAACAATATGGAGGAGCGGACGGCGAATTATCCGCAGCCCTTCGTTACCTGAATCAGCGGTACAGTATACCGGATAAAGTGATCGGGCTTTTAACAGATATCGGCACAGAGGAATTCGCCCATTTAGAAATGATCGCCACGATGATCTATAAACTTACGAAAGATGCTACACCGGAGCAGATGAAAGCAGCTGGACTTGGCGCGCATTATGCAAACCACGATCATGCTTTGTATTACAATAATGCAGCCGGGAGCCCGTGGACAGCCACTTATATCCAGGCGAAGGGAGATCCGATTGCTGATCTATATGAGGATATTGCTGCTGAGGAGAAAGCCAGAGCTACCTATCAGTGGATCATTAACATGTCCGATGACCCTTGTTTGAATGACAGTCTGAAATTTTTACGTGAACGAGAAGTGGTTCATTCCCAAAGGTTCAGAGAAGCGGTTGAAATACTTAAGTTCGAAAGGGATCGCAAGCAATTTTTCTAAAGGTCACCGCTCTACCGTGATTGGTTCATGGTAGGGCGTTTCTTCTATGATGCCCGGTTCAGGAAAGGTTTGTCCGAACCACACATCCCAATAAGGATAGGATAGGATCACAATGATCAAAATAAGAAGGATGACAAAGAGGAAGCGCATCCAAATCGCATTCACCTTCCATCTCGTCTTTTCTTTCCTTCCTTCATGAACATCTTTTCTCGGAGGCAGATCCAGGATATCTAACTCTTCCTTCTCAAACCCTTCCTCCTTTGTGTATCCCCTCAACTTTTCTGCTTGATCTTCTGATGAATGCTGATCACTCATCGGCTTCCCCCCATTTTCCGAAACGTATCCAAAAAGCTAAGACAACATCAATAAGGAAATGTGCCAGGATGGTCACAAGTAAATTACCGGTCACCTCATACATATAACCGATAAAAAAACTGACAAATAAAACCGAAACAAATAACACGATTTTTGTTAAGTAACGGATATGCATAACGGCAAAGAGGACACTGGCAATGACATATCCAAACTCTGCATGCAGGACCCCGCGGAATAACATTTCTTCACTCACCGCAACCAGCAAGGTAATTCCTACAATACTTAAGCTGGAACGATTCTTAAACACTTTGACATTAATCCCGCCATCATCGTACATCCTTTGAGGTAAACGATACACGAGAAAAAGGTCAATGAGAAGCACCATAAGTCCTGGGAGGAACCCATATACCAACAGTTCGTTCGCGTGAAAATCAAATTGACTGCTCCAATCGGCCCAAAAGGCGTCAAAAAGGAATACACTTCCTATAAGTGCAAGGATCAGTATGCTCAACTGAGTTAGAACCAACTGTAATGTAATTTCCCGGTCGTCCATTTCCATAATCAGTTCTGATTGACTCTTTCGTTTCATAAACCGACTCCTTGTTTAAAAATAAGCCTTAAGCGATCTTCCCAGCTGAATGTATCATATGTTTGTCTCTCCTCCTGGAAAGATAGCTCACCTATGCTGAAATCACATCTGTCGCAGCATGGGACGGCAGGCTTCCGGATCATGTCCTGAAACGGTTTATACAACGCTTCTCTGCGACAATCGGATACATGAATCCACCTCAACATTTCATTCAGTTTGTTGTGTTTATACTGCCATCTCTCCTCTAAGAAGCGATGAATTTCTTGAATGAGTTCAGGGGATACGCCTATTAATCTTCCGCGATGCAATGCACCTTCTTCTTCTAATTGAAGCTTGATAAAGTTCCACTGAGATTCGGATAATTCAAAACGTTCGATCATGACATCATCTTCAGGAACTTCTTCTCCTTGTTTTTTTCTTAAAAAGGAAAACACCTGTTGAAGGTCATTTTTTCCCGGTAATTCACTCTGTATGAGCCTTTGAGGCAGGAAATGGTCCTGACGTGTATAGAGCAGAAGACTAACAGCCGCTCCCCCGTCCCGTCCTGCCCTGCCAACCTCTTGAATAAAGGATTCCAATTGAGGGGGCAAATGGAAGTGTATGACGATTCGTATGTCTTTCTTGTCTACACCCATTCCAAAGGCACTCGTGCAACAAATGACATCCAATTGATTGTTCATGAACTGCTGCTGCACCAGCATTCGATCTGTTTGTTCCATACCACCATGGTAAAAAGCGACTCTCTGCTTCAAACGGTCCCTCAGTTCAAAACTAACCTTTTCCGCCCACTGCCGGCTTGAAAAATAGATCATCGTCGGGGCCAGGTTCTTCTGGAGCAATTGAACAATCCGTTCCGTTTTTTCTTCAGGATTACTGCATTCTTCAACAGCAAAACTAATGTTTTGTTTATCCATCGGATAGATTCTTTTTGTCATGTGAGGAAGTCTCAGCTTCTCCATGATGTCCCGCTGCACATCAGGGGTAGCCGTTGCACTTAAGGCCATTACGGTTGGGTGCCCAAGGTTTTCGATGGTCTGGTGAAGCTTGAGATAATCTGTTCTAAACTCGTGTCCCCACTGAGAAATGCAGTGGGCTTCGTCTATAACAAAGAGATTGACATCCATGCGATTCAAACGTTGCTGCAACCAATCGTTTTGCAGCATTTCTGGTGAAATATAGACTAGAGAATATTTATGAAGGTTTTTTAATACAGCATTTCTTTCCGACTGATCCATGAAACTGTTCATAGCTGTAACTGCCTTAAAACCAGATGCTTTCAATTGCTTCACCTGATCCACCATTAATGATATGAGTGGAGAAACGACAAGTGTTGTACCACCAAGGATCTTGGCAGGAAGTTGATAGCATAGCGATTTCCCTGTTCCGGTAGGTAAGATTCCTAATACGTCATTGCCCTCGAGAACATCTGTAATCACTTCTCTCTGCCCTTCCCGGAATTCGTTAAAGCCGAAATTTTCTTTCAGTACTGAACCTAGATCATACCTCATCCTGTGTCATACCTTCCTTTATTGCATGCTGGCCTTTCGCTAGTGCGAGGCGCAATTCAAAATAGTCATATTTTCCTTCCAGTGCTTCATGGATTTGCTTCAGCTTTTTTGTATTCATTTGACTTCCCATTTTATTGATCTCTCGTACGTCTTCTTCACTCAAAAAGGATGTGATGGAAAAGTCCGGGATGATTAACGCAGATTCTACGATGTGGTCTTGGATGGTGCTTTTTTTCAATCTCCTTACTTTCATAATTTCCTGCAAGCTCAAACCCTGCTTCATATATTGATACGTTTTTCCAGCAGACTTTGTAATTAAGTTTGTCGCGTCGAGCCCTTTCGTACAAAGGTGGAGGACAGGGTAGTCATCCTTTTTTGTTTTGGATTCCAGAAATAAATAATAGTGAGTATGTTGCAGCATGAGCTCGACATCTTCTACATTCAACTTGAACTCCCTTTTGAGCTGATCGATTGTCATGCCGATCACTCCACCCCCTGTCAAGCGATGGGCGAACAAATCAGCTTGAAGCGATGGATGTTTCACTAGTAAATGGTGGATTTCTTCATACATCGATTCTACCATTTTCGGTAATTTATCCTGGAATTGATGATAAACCGTACGCACCCATTTCTGTGTGGCGAAATCATCCACGATGGGTACATATTGGTGAATGCCCGCATGGGTGTTCGCCACCGTCTGTAACAAAAGATAGACTCTGTTCATAAAAGTAGGAATGACATCATGCCAGATCATACCTTCAAAGTATTCTAGTTCATAAACAGGGAAGGAAGACAATTGCTTAATCCCTTCAGCAGTTATAGTAGGGAATGATTGTTCATTGATTTGAATACACCCGTCCCGAACCAGCTTTTGAACCTGCGTTTCCAATGTCTCACGCTTCAGTGATGGATAAACACCGAAAAATTTATCAAGCTCGTACCCTTTGGCATCCTGTAATGTTTGCGAAGACCGCTTGCCTGTCAGTAAGTGATAAATGCCGGAAACTGTACGCTCCCCTCTGAATCGATCCACACACGTTAAAACCAAATGACCAAACATCTTCTTCCCCCTTTCCGTACTTGTTCAATATGGTTTAGTTGAAAACCAATCATGTGCGATTTACAATAAACGTTGTACTTATGTATTCCATTCCTTGATCATACAGCAAGTCTCATGAAGGAGGTCGTTCTATGGCCAAATATACCATCGTAGATAAAGAAACCTGCATTGCTTGCGGGGCCTGCGGTGCTGCTGCCCCTGATCTATATGATTACGATGATGAAGGTATCGCTTATGTGGTCCTTGATGATAACGAGGGTACAGAGGAAGTTCCGGAGCTGTACGAAGAAGACATGGAGGATGCATTGGAAGGGTGTCCTACAGATTCCATAAAAATATCTACTGCCCCATTTCACGGAGACCCTTTGAAATACGAAGAGTAATGGACCTCGAGACCAAAAGCCCCTTAAAAAGGGGCTTTTTTATTTGACTAGTTGTTCAAAACGGATCTCCGCCTCCGTCCGGTCAATGGTAGAGAACATACGATAATCCTCGGAATCAATGATTCTATAGTGGTGACTAATCAGGTTTTGCTGAAGGGTGTAGTTTTCCCCTTCTGCAATCGTCTGCCACCATACTTTCCCACCAAGCGTCTTCTTTCCTTGAGGCTCTACTTGCTCATGGGCTATGGTTTCCACGATTTCTACAGGAGCATCACCTAACACGCCTTTCAAAACATCGCTCTCTTGAAACAGAGCACATATGGCGACAACGGTTGTCCAGCCGGCCAAAGTTCTTTGTTTTTCAATCTGAACAAGGGTCTTTTTAGATAATCCGAGAATATCCGCCATTTTGTCCTGCGTATATCCATGCTCGACACGAATCAATTTTATTTTTTCAGATACCTTTGTACGCACTTCCTGTTTATCCATTACCTATCGTCCCCTTTACTACGTTCCTCTATTTTAACACGAGCAAGAGGGGCAATCCTAGAACAAAGGCTCTGGGAGTGTTCGGATAGACAAGAAATATATCAGTAGAAATTCAGAAGAAGGGTAGACTCCCTAATCCCGCTATATGGCGACCGCTCTATCCTTTCTAATGAATATAAAGAACCCTCGGCAGTCACTGCTGAGGGTTCTAGGTCATTACTTCGCAACAGGGTTGATTCTTTGCGGAACATCAATCGGCTCTTCAAGGTCATAGGTGGAAAACTCGCTTACGTTGATCCCATTGAACTTGACTTTTTCAAAACCAAACTGGCCTGCTGTTGCAAGGATAGCTTCAACCATAGTCAAAAGCTGCTGTTCACTTGCCCATGATTCATGTTGAAGATTTATATTCACCGTTTGTTGATCAACTGTCGTTGAAGTGAACTGAACATGTTCCGGCACGGCCGGTGTCACAAAGAGACCTTCCCCTGTTTCTTTCATCAGTGAAAGAGCATCGCGGAACGTCGGAGAACCATCCACAGATATAGGAGCCAGTAAACGTTCAGATGAACCTTCATATTGATACAATTGAAAGATGTACTCTCCTTGTTGAATAACAGGAACTTCGGTGATTTCTCCGTAGCTTCCTAGAATGACAGGGTTCCCCGATTCTGTTTGAACCGTGATTTCTTGCAGTTGAAAGTCAGCCAACTCCCAACGGATACTTTCTATGATCGCATTTGCCCACGCAGCTCCACTAACCGTGAAATCATCAGGAAACGTAACAGCAGCCCGACCTTCTTTTTCATCTACCTCATATTCCATTTCACTTACAGCTCTCTCAGCTAAACCGTACCTCTCAGGCGAAAATGCGCTGGACTCCTGCTGGCTCTGGAGTGTAGGAAGAATGACTTCAGCATTTTTACCTGGATAAGAAAGCGTAATAAAACTCCCGTCGTCACTCTGTAACACCAGTGATTCAAGCTCGGTCTCCACTGATTCCTGTTCTTCTTGAAGGTTTGAATCATTCTCTTGGGATCCTTCCTCTTGGTTTTCTTCTGGAGGGAGACTTTCCTCTTCGCTGGAGGGTTCGGCTTCCTGGACTTCAGCGCTTTCCTCTTCCCCTTCTAAAATGGGTGCATCAAGGGAAGGACCCGTTTCCTGATTTGCTGTGGAAGATTCTGTACTTTCATTCGCATGATCGGCAGTATCTTCGACGGTAAGCAAACCATTGTTACTAAAAAAGACAGGAATGAACACAGCAAGTACCAACAAAACAGCGATCGTAGCTAATCCAGGAAACACCCATGGAGCTACTTTTCTTTTTGGTGTATGAACACGGGATGAAACCTTTTGGTAAAGCATTTCTTTCGATTGGCGGTCTTCCATAGAAGGGAGTTTCCCTAATACCTTTTTGATATCTTCGTCGTTACGCTTCTTCACGGTCTCCCCTCCCTTCTTCAATGTCTTCAAGTATTTCCTTAAGAGCTTTCATAGCTCGATGTTGAGTCGTCTTCACTTTACTCTCACTCCAGCTTAAGATTTCTGCTGTTTCTTTTATAGACATTCCTTGAATGAAACGGAAAATCAGCACACTCCGCTGATCAACCGTACATTTGTCCAGAGCTTGATAGACTTGTTGAATTTCATCATTCTGCACGGCAATCTCTTCGGGCATTTTATTCTGGTCTTTGATTTGCTCCCCTTTCTCACTCCAATCAAAGAACTCCATGAATCGGTTTCTCTTTCTTTTTTGTTTGCGGAAATAATCAATGGCTACGTGCCTGGCTATGGAAAACAACCATGTTTTCTCTGAGCTTTTTCCATTGAATGATTCATATGATTTCATGACCCTCACATATACATCCTGAACCAAGTCCTCAGCAAGACTTCTGTCCTTGACCATATAGATAAGAAACTGAAAAAGGTCATGGTGATAGTTTTCGTATAGTTCGTCAAAGAACGTTCGCAATGGTGGTACCTCCTGGGTCACTTTAGTAGTCGTTTTATGTATGAAAAAAGTTACACTATCTATCTTAATATGCCAAAAAAGAAAAAGGAACCGCGTTTCCAAAAGAAAATCACCTGCCCATCACCTCTATTCCAACTTCAACTATATCTCCCTTTACTTGAAGGCTCAGTTTCGAAACGTTTGTGTGATTCTAGGGACTCCCGCGGAAAGCGAGTCATTCCCCTCCGCCCCGACCCTAGCACAAAAGCCTCGAAATCAAGTCTTAAAGAATCCTGCCCTTAACTTTAATAAACGATCCGGCTAAGAGAGCAAAAAAAGCTACCCTTGGTTTGGGTAGCTAAGTGACTTTCGATATGGCGTTTCTTTTTTCGTAGCGTTGGAAAAGTGTTCCGAGTATTGGAGATAGCGCCAATATGAACACAGTATTAGAAATCGCATGATTGATATCCATCGGGAGACCCGCTAAATAGTACGCCCAAAATGGCTGTCCTGCTGCCCGCATCGTCAAAGAAAGAATAACTCCGAAGAAAAGGCCGCTGACAAAGCCATAGATGGAAAGACCCCAATACGGCAATTTCGACCAATATTTCCCTAGAAGTCCAGCAATGATGCCTATGATTGACCAGGCGATAATCTGCCAGATGGTCCAAATCCCCATCCCCAGCAACACATTGGATACAAAGGTCGTGAGCAGAGCGATGAGAACCCCTGCACTAGGTCCGAGCCAGAAGCCCGCAATAATAATAATGGCTGTTACCGGCTGGATGTTCGGAAAGTGGGCTAAAGCCATCCTTCCTGCTATGGCTAAGGACGCGAGCATGGCTATCAATGTAAGCTTATACGTATTCATCATTCATCATTCCCAAGATTGATAATCAAAAACGATTTCGTCTCCATCCTCTACTTCGTATTCATTCGCTCCAACCATGGCTTCATCCCCGTTAATGGTGTACATCCAAGCCATTTTTTCTTCCTGGTTCCCAGCAATTCCTTCAATGCTGTTAATGAACCCTTCGGACTGTTCTACTTCATAGTTATCTTCCATGACTTCCATGAGGGTGGTTCCTTCTTCTACCGTAATTTCATCTTCAGCCATCATTTCTTCGCCATTGTTTTTAGATACCTGTACTTGTACCGTAACTTCCTGTACTTGTTCTTCTTGAGTCGCCGATGTTTCCTTTTCCTCTTGTGTACCACAGCCTGCTAGTACAGCAACAGCTAGAATCATGGCTGTTAAAACAGTGTTCCATTTTCTCATAACCATCTCTCCCTTTTCTTTTTATTTCACGGCCAGGAGGAGAGAAAAGCAGAGACAACCAAGTAACATGTATGGTAGACATCGTAAAATTCTTTTCTATCAAAAAAAGCTTACCCTTCTACAAGGGTAAGCTTAAGACAAACGAAAGGATAAGATCTACGTTTCACGTCATACCGATCGGTTGTCTCAAATGCTCAATCCCCGAAGCTTTGAAACATTGGATCAGGCAGGTCTACTGACTTGTGCGTCATCCTAATCAGGATCCTTCCCATACCGATGGCACAGTGGAATTTCCTTTTCGTCTACACTTACAGTTGCGAGGACAGCTCTGGTTTTGCACCAGATTCCCTATTAGGTCTTTTCAGACACCTGAATCCTCTTCATATGAAGTTTCCATAAACAAGATTACAACAATTTTCCGAATATAGCAACATTATTTTTCCTTATGTGAAAAGGGGACCTTAAAAGTGAACGTTGTCCCTTCTTTCAACTTGCTATGCACACTGATGGTGCCTTCGTGAGCTTCTACAATGTTTTTCGCAATGGCAAGCCCAAGACCTGTCCCTTTTTTATAATTTTTATTTTCACGTTTTCTCGATTTATCTGCTTTATAGAAACGTTCAAATACAAATGGAAGATCTTCCTCGGCGATTCCGTACCCGGAGTCTTTGACACTTGCAATCCATTCATTGTCCTCTTTTTCAAGAATCACCTGAACCTCACTACCCGGATCGGAATGTCGGATCGCATTATCAATCAAGTTTGTAAACACTTGCTCAATGCGGTCAGGATCAAAGTCGAGAAACCCGAACTCTCCTTCGACCTTCAACTGAAGGTCCACTTCCTTTTCATTGGCGATTCCACTGAATTTACGAATGATCTTGTTCATGAAAGGCTCCATTTCCACCGACTCTTCGTTCAACTGAATATGTCCCGCTTCCATCCGTGCAATATCCAGCAGCTCATTTACAAGACGGCCGATTCTTAACGATTCGTCATGGATGATTTGCGCGAGTTCATTTTTGTCTTCTTTTGATTCAGCAATGTCATCTACAATAGCTTCACTATATCCCTGAAGCATGGAAATGGGAGTTCGCAGTTCATGGGATACATTCGCGATGAAATCTTTACGAAGCTTGTTCAATCTTCTTTCTTCTGTCATATCCCGGAGCACCGCGACGGCCCCACGTACTTTTTCTTTGTCATACAAAGGTGTCATGATGATGACCCAGGACCTGCCTTGCAATGTCATTTCGATCATGGATTCATTCTCATCAGTGATGACATCGTTAAACAAATCCATCAGTGGTTCTGGAAGGGACGTTTGATCAGCCGAGGTTGATGCAGCGTTCTTTTCAAACTCATAGGCTTCTAAATATTGTTGGGCAGGAGGATTGGAAATGAGCACATTCCCTTCCCTGTTAAACGTAATGACACCATCTGCCATCGACCTCAAAATGCCTGAGAGTTGTTCTTTTTCCTGATTCAGAGCGTTAATATGAAACTTCAACTCCCGGCCCATCCGATTAAAAGCCATCGCCAATTCACCGATTTCGTCATGGGTACGTATAGGAATCTTCGTGTTAAACTCGCCTTTGGCAAGTTCGAGAGCTCCTTCTCTCATTTTAATTAAAGGAGCTGTGATTCGAGTGGAGAGGAAAAAGGCAAAAATAGTCGTTAATACAATGGCAATTCCAGCACCCAGGAATATAATTTTCGTCGTCTGTTCAGACGTTTCCTCAATCGTATCCAGTGATTGGTAGACAAAGACAGCCCCGTCCCGGTTATCAAGCGGGGTACCGACAACCATGACCCCTGTCTCTCCATTTCCCAGATCAGCAACTTTTTTGACATCAGCGCCTTCATTCAAAACAGTTGCTGTATCTGCATCACTTTCAAACCATGCATAATCAAGCACGGGCAGAGAATCTGAATCACTTTCTGAAACCAGCTGCTCATCTTCACTCAATACAATGACCGCACGACTCGCAGGATCTTTGACAAGGGCTGTCGTTGAAAGTAAGAGGTCTTCCTCTTGTTCATAGCGGTCCACAACATCTGAAATCCGGTCCGCCGTTTGCAGCAAATGTCTTTCCGCTTCCACTACGTGATAGTTTTGAAAGAATTCAAGGAGAAGAACAGTCAAAATAAAAAGGACAAAACAAACCAATAGTAAGATGGTGAACCATAACTTCCCGACTACACTACGCCAGAACATCAGTCACCAGAGACCTCAAACTTATAGCCGATTCCCCAAACCGTAACAATCATCCCGGCTGCTTCTGCAGATACCTTGCTTAATTTTTCGCGGAGACGTTTGACATGCGTATCCACCGTCCGAAGATCGCCGAAAAATTCATACTGCCAGACTTCTTTCAACAATTGTTCCCTGTCAAAAACTTTATCCGGAGACTGGGCCATGTAATGAAGAAGTTCGTATTCTTTCGGAGTCAAAGCCACTTCCTTCCCATCAGCTGTCACACGATGGGCGTCATTATCGATCGTCATATGAGGGAAAACAAGCACGTTGCGGGCTGATGTTTCCGTTTCTAAAAACTTCGTGGAGGAACTCCTTCGCAAAAGCGCCTTCACTCGTAATACGACTTCTCTTGGACTGAATGGTTTAACAATATAGTCGTCCGTACCAACTTCAAAACCTTGCACACGATTAGCCTCTTCCCCTTTTGCCGTAAGCATGATCACAGGAGTGGCTTTCTTTTCACGCAGCTCTTTGCACACTGCAATTCCGTCTTTTCCCGGGAGCATCAAATCAAGCAGGATCACATCATATTCATTATGAAGAGCTTTTTGCAAAGCTTCATCCCCATCTTCTGCTTCATCAATGACATAATCCTCCCTTTCCAAATACATGCGAATCAGTCGTCGAATACGTTCCTCATCATCTACTACTAACACTTTGGCTTCTTGATCCATTTAAAAACCTCCAATTCATAGAATGGCTTCTCCTATGGTTTCATAACATATTATCCTTTACACAAAGGGCAGGCGGAGTTTTAAAATCTCGCCTGCCTTTTGTTTTTTATGCATAAGAATGTAAACCTGAAATAATTAAGTTGACCGCAATTAAATTGAACATGATGATTCCAAAACCACCAACGGCAAGCCAAGCAGATTTCATTCCCTGCCAGCCTCTAGAAAGGCGTAAATGAAGATAGGCCGCATAGAAGAAGAAAGTAATCAGGGCCCATACTTCTTTCGGGTCCCATCCCCAGAATCTATCCCAGGCCTGTTGAGCCCATATCATGGCAAAGATGAGTGCTCCCAATGTAAATACAGGGAAACCGATGGCCACGGCACGGTAGCTTACTTCATCGACCAGTTCAGGATTCACTTTTTTGTTTAAGAACGGCTGGATTGCTGCAGCGATCCGTTTTCTTAAGATCAGCCTTGTCCCCCAGTATAAGACCACTCCACCAAGCAGCGCCCATAGGAAGGTGTTGAACTTCTTAGCCGCATCCTCCCCGCGCATCCATTCCGGCGCCTGGAACAATGGTGACATAGCACCTTCAGTTATCAATTCTCCATTATAAGGTCCTGTAATGGCTGGCATGTTGTACGTAATCTCTGCTTGCTGCCCTTCAATCGGTGCATCAAAAGTCGCTTCATAATTCACGGCACTGAACGACGATGAAACGATAATGAAAGCAAGAGTTACGGCAATAATATAGATGACGAACTCGAGCCAGACCGTATGTTTTGAACGTTTGCTCTGATCCACCTGGCTGATCAGGAAAATCAACCCTGCCACAAAACTAACAGATAAAATTCCTTGACCAAGAGATGCCGTGGTTACGTGGATGTATAACCAGTGAGACTGTAAAGATGGTACCAGAGGTGAAATCTCTGTCGGGAACATGCTTGCGAATGCGATCAATAATAAAGCAATCGGCAAAGCAAATAATCCTAAGAGATCCACTCTGTAAATAAAGTAGAGAACGATGAATGCGAATACAAGCATCATTCCAAAAAACGTCGTGTACTCAAACAAATTACTGATCGGGGCGTGACCACTTGCGATCCACCTCGTTATAAAGTAACCGATTTGAGTTACGAATCCGATAATCGCAAGCGTTATTCCGATATTTCCTGCTACGCGGCTCTTCCCTTTCTTTTTATCGCGGATGGTTCCTGCAAAGAAGAAAGTCGCTATTAAATAGATGAAAAAAGCAGCATAGAGCAGATTGCCGCTTATGGCTGTCCAATCTCCCATAATTTCATCCTCCTGACTCTATGATTTCATTTCATACTGATCCTGAGGGGCCTCGATGTGAGTGCCTTCAATTGATTTCTCAATTTCCATTCTCAAGGCGTACCAGTTTTTATTCGTATGTCCTGCAATCCATGCTCCGTCTGATCTTGGCTGCAGCCAGATCCGGCGATGGTTCCAATACATCCCCTGGATAACGCCGATCATGAAGATCGCGCCACCAAGAGAAATAATCCCCAATGTATGATCCTTTTTCACGGTCAAGCCTGTGACGTCCCGCGTATCAAAACCTGTAAGACCAAGTTTATATTGGTTATTTTCTCCAGCACCGATATTCGCTCCTATACCTAGGAAACTAGTTTCAGGCGTTTCTTCACCTGGTGGGTACAAATTGAATACGAAAGCTGGGTTCTTCGGATACTTGGATACGGAAGCAGGTTGACCATCCTGCATTTCATACTCTGGAAAATAATTGACGACCTCTATCCGGAACCCGCCGTCCAGCTCATATGTAGATTGGGGGTCCGTCAAATCGACTGTAAACTCGCCATAGTTGGTATCTTCATCATCCTGGTCATGGATTTTGAATGACATTTCACTGAACTCGTCCAGTTGATAACTCGCCTGGTAGAGCGCAAAGTCTTCAAACTTCAATGGATTATTTAACGTTGCCGAACCTTCTTTGATCGGGTCAAGCTCAGGATCAGCTCCGGCGACTCCTTGATTCGTACGCTCGTAAATAACCGCGTCTGTCCGGAACGTTTTCGGGATTGCTCCATCCTGATTTTCAATGGCTTCTTTAAATTTTGCATCTTCCGGATTGTCTTTATCATAGGTTTCTAGAGTAAAGGATTCATTTTTTATATAGTACTCGCCTTCCGTACCAGGAATTAATGTCGTTTCCCCTTCTCTCACCCATACGTGTTCATCGACATAAAAAGCAGGGATAAACCGGAGTATTGCACCTAATAGGAAAATAATAAGACCGATATGATTGACATAAGGCCCCCACCTTGCAAAGCGGTTCTTCTCTGCCAGTATATGCCCATCTTGTTCATAAACCTTGAAGCGTCTTTTTTTCAAATTGGCTTTGAATGTTTCATAATCGATAGAATCCGATTTCGTCTCCCCGAACACCCGCTGTTTTTTCATGAAGAGTTCATGACGCTTTGGCTTCTGCCTTTTCAAAGTTTTATAAAGCGGGAAGAAACGATCGATGGATGCAATGACGATGGATATGCCGATCATGGCAATTAAAAGCATATACCACCACGAGCTGAAAAGGTCATGAAATCCGAGTTGATAATAAATCTGCCCGGCTATCCCGTATTGATCCTTATAGTGGGTTGCAGGATCTGCCCCGCCAATAAACACGGATTGAGGAAATATCGTTCCTATGGCAGATGCCACGACGGTGATAAAAATCAGGGTGACCCCTACCTTTACAGAGGAAAAGAAATTCCATATTTTATCAACGATCGTACGATTATACGTTTGTGAACGGCGGGCACTTCCATCGTAGCGCATGTTGAGCAGCTTTTTGTCTTCATTGCCATCGATGTGCTGGTTCTGCTCGACAGGTTTCCCGCAAGCTTCACAAAGGACCGTACCTTCAGGATTCACATGACCACATTCACAGGTAATCTCTTTCATAGTAAAACCTCACAATGTCAAGTAGACTCTATTCCTCCGGTGCAATCTTTTGCAAGTGGCCTTCGAGTTTGTCCAACGTCAGCGGGCCGATGACTTGCTCTTCAATTTCACCTTCAGGATTGATGAACAGCGTAGAAGGAATCGGACCGATGTTATAAAGATCCATCACTTCTCCATTTTTGTCCTGGAGAATAGGAAAGGTCAGATTGTATTCGTTCACAAAATTCTTCACCACAAGTTCGGTTGAATCCAAATTGACAGCAAGAATTTCGACACCTTTCTCTTTATACTCGGGATACAATTCTTCCATATAAGGCATTTCATCTTTACATGGCTTACAATACGTTGCCCAAAAGTTGACCATGACGCCTTTTCCTCTCAAATCACTCAATTGAACCGTCTCATCTGTACCGAACTTTTTCAATTGAAAATCGGGAGCTTTCTCCCCTTTGGCGATCACCGCTTGTTCATCCTTGCCGTTGGCGACGAGAGCGAACACAACAAGGCCGACCATGACGGCAAGCATAGCTGTTCTGAAAATAAGGCGCTTTCTTTTTTTTCTAATGGTTGATTCCTTCATTTTGACTCACTCCCAAACCATTATAACATTGATTGAAGGCTGTAAATTTGAACGTTATTCAACAGTTTTTTCGGCAAGTGCACGAAGCTGCTTCACTTCGAACGGTTTCAATGGACGAGAATCACCAGCATTCATTCCATGTAAGTCCAGTGTCCCGTAGCGTTCACGCTTCAATTTGTCGACAGGGTATCCAAGGGCCTCAAACATCCGGCGGACTTGACGGTTCTTTCCTTCATGAAGAACGATTTGTACAATCGCCGTATTCTTCTTCGAATCAGTGGAAGTGACTTTCGCATGGACGGCTTTCAGATACTCCCCGTCTACAGTCATTCCTTTCTTCAACTGTTTCAGTTGATCTTTGGTAGGAATGCCTTTTGTTTTTGCGATATACACTTTGTCCACTTCATGACTCGGGTGCATGAGTAAATTAGCAAACTCCCCGTCATTTGTTAACAAAATCAATCCAGATGTATCGTAATCCAGCCTGCCGATTGGGAAAATCCGCTCTCGGACTTCCGGTAAGAAGTCTGTGACTACTTTACGTCCTTTATCATCACTGACACTCGAAATGACACCGCGTGGTTTATATAACAAATAGTAGACAGGCTCTTCCTTATCGATCGGTACTCCTTCTACTTCAACATCATCGTTCTTACCAACCTTGGTTCCTAATTCTGTTACTACTTTTCCATTGACTGTCACCTTGCCGTCAACAATCAACTTTTCTGCTTTTCTTCGTGATGCGACACCTGCGTGGGCGATCACCTTTTGTAGTCGTTCCATATCTGCCATACGACCGTCACCAACTTTCTTTGAAATCACTTTTTTTCATGAAACGAAGCCACGCTTACAAAGCGCGGCTCATCCGTTCCTCTACATTATACACATTCTATAAAGTTTTGAACAAAAAATCATCCTATTAACCAAATAGGATGATTACAATGATTATTGATGCTATTATACCAACCAAGTCAGCCATGAGTCCAACTTTCAAAGCATCTCCCATTCTTTTGATCCCGACAGCACCGAAATAGACAGTGATGATATAGAGCGTGGTATCGGTACTTCCCTGCATCACAGATGCGAGGTGCCCGATGAACGAGTCAGGTCCAAACGTGCGGATCAGCTCGGTTGTCATACTGAGTGCGGCCGTTCCTGATATAGGGCGGATGAAAGCCAGAGGGAGAATTTCAGCTGGAGCTCCGACCAAAGCCATAAGAGGTTCGAAAAGTTTCACGATCGCCCCCATTGCACCGGATGCCTGGAAAACAGCAATCGACACCATCATCCCCAATAAAAAAGGAAGTAAGCTGATGGCAATTTGAATCCCTTCTTTACTTCCTTCCACGAATACCTCGTAAGACGGCACCTTCTTGATGGTGGCTGTGACCAGCACAAGCAGGATGATGGATGGGATAAGCCATATGCTGATCATAAGCGCATCGCCCTCTCCCTTTTATAATGAAAATAACGGTCGATCAATAAAGCGGCAATGGTAGAAATAATGGTTGCCAAAATGGTAGCACCTACGATGGAAGTCGGATCTTGTGAATCATACTTCATCCGAATCGCAATGACGGTAGTCGGAATGAGTGTCAGGGAGGAGGTGTTGATGGCAAGCAGTGTAATCATAGACCTGCTCGCTTTATCCGAACCTGACAACTCTTTCAACTCCTTCATCGCTTTCAATCCCATCGGTGTGGCCGCATTTCCAAGACCGAACATGTTGGCCGTCATATTGGAAAGGATGTAACCAAGAGCCGGGTGACCCTCTGGAATCTCTGGGAAGATGCGTTTGACAAAAGGACGGAAGATTTTAGCCAGGCCGGCAAGCAGTCCCGCCTCTTCCGCGATTTTCATCAGGCCCAGCCAGAAAATGAGCACACCTGCAAGGCTCAAAGTAATCATAATCGCCTCGTCCAATGTTGAAAAAATCGCTTTGTTCACGTCCGCCATCGTACCATTGAACGCTGCATAGATAATTCCCGTAACCGCAAGGAACGCCCAAATCAAGTTGACCATGGCGCGACCCCCATCATCCTGTTCAGGAAGTTCTTCACTTCTGAAAAGAAGGATTGAGAAGGGCGTTCATTCCATACAGGGGCCTCCACTAATGGTGTTTTTCCCACCATGAAGTACGTCACACCTGCTAAATTCGACTTCCCTTGATGATCGTATCGGTAAAATGTAGCCTGAAGATCTTCTTTTTCAGATAAAGTCAGAGGATAATAGATATCCCGCGGAATATATAGCGATTGTCCATTCACTTCAACGGTACCTTCACTTTGAAGTTTGACCGTTTCAAAATTACTGAATCCCCACTCGAACATCCGTGTGTGGTCATTCCAATCATCAGGAGCATTCAAAGTAACAGCGATGAGCTCCATGCCGTCTTTTTGGGCACTTGTTACCAACGTTCGTCCAGCGGCTTTTGTGAACCCGGTTTTTCCACCGTTCGTCGGCTCATAATATTGAGTGAGCATTTTATTTTTATTCTTCCAGGAATATTCACGATTTTCAGAACGATACATTTCGCTGCCTGTCACTTCACGGAACGTATCATTTTTCATGGAATAGGCCATCAGCAGCCCCAAATCATACGCGCTTGAGTAATGGGTTTCTCCATCCAGGCCGTGTGGGTTTTCAAAATGGCTGTTATTCATTCCAAGCCAAGCCGCTTTTTCATTCATCAGCTGCACAAAACCTTCGACACTCCCCCCTACGTGTTCGGCAATGGCTACAGCGGAATCATTTCCGGACCTCAGCATCAACCCATAGACCAGATCCTTCAGAGGGATTTTTTCTTTTTCTGTCAAATAGATGGAGGACCCTTCTGTATAAACGGCCCTTTTACTTACTTTCACTTTTTCTTCCATCATTCCTGATTCAATCGCTATGATAGCGGTCATGATCTTTGTGGTGCTGGCAATCAGTGTAGGGTCATAGGCATTCTTTTCATACAGGACCCTTCCTGATTCTGCATCCATCAGAACGGCCCGCTCAGCAGATACCGAGATATTAGGCTGCGCCTGAACCCGATCCACCATAAAGAATGGGAGTAGTATAGTCAGTGCCATAATCATATAAAAGAACCTTCTCAAGAGGACTTCCTCCTATTCACATCATTTGCTTCAACTTATGCAAAAGCGTACAAGCTTATGAGTAATAGAAAGATACAATCATGGCAGGATTATGGAAGAATCAGGTTCGAGATGTTTATTGAGTGTGCTCTTATGATTGAAGAAAGTGGTGAATATAGACCTCTCCACAGCTGTCACTCCGAACGTAAATGCTTGATATAGAACGTTTTATGCTTACTTAGTAAGGAAGAGTGTAAGCCACTCCTTCTAGCTATAGGGTTCGTTTCTCTCCTATTTCGAATGGGGTGGTTGGGAAGCTGCGAGACTCCCGTGGGAGAAGGAGATAGGCGAGATCCCGCCAGGCGATAGCCTGAGGAAGCTCGGCGCTCCCCCACAGGAAAGCGAGTGGCTGCCCAACCACCCCCGACTCTTAATATGATAAACGAAACCCGAATTTTCCTTGAATCGATTCCTCCCCAATCGGAATCTTTTATAGAAAAAAAGCTGTTCCTGGTGGGGAACAGCTTTTTAGTCGTCGGCGAAGGGGTCTTCGTTGAATTTTTCGAAAAAGAGGTCGGCTTCGCCTTCTTCTTCCCCTTCGCCTTGCTTGAGCTCAGAAAGGGGTGGAAGCTCTTCAATGGATGTCAATCCAAAATAGATCAGAAAGTCTTTGGTCGTTCCATATAGAATCGGACGACCAATAGCATCCTTCCGTCCTTTTTCTTCAATCAGACTGCGATTGACGAGAGTCTGGATGGCACGATCACTTTTGACCCCTCTCAGATCATCAACTTCTATTCTTGTAATCGGTTGTTGATAGGCAATGATGGCAAGCGTTTCAAGAGCCGCTTGGGACAACCTTGTCGATCCTGGTGAATCTAAAAGACGCTTATAATAGGAAGCATGCTCAGGCTTTGTGGTCAAATGCAAAGTTCCTTGTGAATCCATGATTGTGAGACCTCTGTTCTTGGATTGATAGTCTTTTATCATTTCTTCCAACAAGGATTTGAACGTCTTCGTATCCAACTCTAATAGGTTTGTCAGTTTCTTTTTTGTGATCCCTTCTTCTCCGGCGGCAAAGAGCAGGCCTTCCGTTATGGCTTTGTAGTCTTCTAACTCCATGGTGCATCCTCCATCTTATATACGATTAGTTCATCAAAATGTTGTTGTTGGACACATACGATATCATTACTCTTCATCAGCTCAAGTAAGGCGATGAAAGTAACGACGATATGCGGTCGTGTTCGTTTTTCAAATAACTGATGAAAAGGAGTGCCACCTGCTTGTACATCAATTTTACCGAGAATTTCTTCCATTCTCATTTGGATGGGTATCTCATCTCTCCGGACTTTCGCTTCCTGTGGTTTTTCAGTTTTGGCCCGCTTTAACAGATTCCCCATCGCTTGAATCATATCATAAACAGAAGCTTCTCCAGGGCGTACTTCCGGCATTTCTTCTTCCCAGCCTTCCATATTCAATGGAGGTCGGGTATAGATGCGGTTGGCATCCAGTTCTTTTTCCTTCAGTTCCTCTGCCGCCTGTTTATATTTACGGTACTCAATCAAGCGCCGCATCAAATCTTCACGAGGGTCATCTTCCATCTCCCCATCGTCGAATTCATCTTCCATGTTCTGATTAGGAAGAAGCATCTGACTTTTCATGGCAAGTAAAGTAGCAGCCATTACGAGATATTCGCTCGCAAGATCCAGTTCCAGCTCCTGCATCGTATGGATATAATTCATGTACTGGTCGGTAATTTGGGAAACGGGTATATTATAGATATCAATTTCGTATCGATTGATCAGGTGTAAAAGAAGATCAAGAGGTCCTTCAAAACCTTCTACTTTCACTTGGTAGCTTTTTTTCATATCATTCTTCCTTTACGTTCCAATGTTCTTTCTATAATGGTATCAAAAAACACCCTGCTGTGACAGCATGTATTCAATGACCATGAATGTCTTTAGCCTTACATCTTCTGTTACGTTATACTATAGTTATAAGTACTAGAACCTGTTTATTCAACAACCGGGCATCTCATGGTTGTATCAAAGGAATGGATTGATTATATGTATCCGAAAGCTTATATTGAATTTCTTGCCCATTTCCATGGAACGAGAGATTACTTTGAGTGTCATGAGGTCCTTGAAGAGCATTGGAAAGAAGTAGATCCTCGTAACCAATCTTCCATCTGGGTATGGCTCATCCAAATCGCCGTAGCTATGTATCATGATCGCAGAGGCAATCAAGCTGGTGCTAAAACTCTGGTACAACGATGCTTAAAAAAGAAAATCGAACACGAGAAAGAACTCCCACTCCTCGGCTTGGATGGAGAACGTCTGGAAAAACAGCTGGAAGAATTCAAAGCCCGTTTGGACACAGAGGTGCCTTATCGCAGCTGGACTTTGCCCATCATTGATATGGAGCTCTTAAAAGAAGTCCAACTGTTATGCCAGCAATGGGGCGTTGCTTATGGATCCCCCAGTGACCTTTCCGATGAAAACCTTGTATTCAAACACAAGAGGAGAAAAAAGTCATTTTGAGTTCAGTGATAAAACGAAACAAAGGAGGTGTCGTTTCGCGACACCTCCTTGTTCTTTATAACTGTGAAGAGGCACTTTCTTCATCACATTTCTCAATGAATGATTCTGTGGCCACATCTGAGCACACTTCACATTCATCTTTGAAATGATCACGGACACGGTGAATCAGCTGTCGTCCAATCCCAGTATTACGATGGGAAGGGTTGACGGATAGATGCTGGATAATGGCTTTGCCATCTTCCAGACGGACTCCGACCGCTCCGAGGATATCTTCCTCTTTCCACAAAAATAGATTCCAATCCGGATTGGAATCGTATTCCCTTATAATTTCCTGAAGCGTCTTCACGTCTGATACTTCAGGCATGAAAGAAAGCAAACCCATCGCAATCTTTTCAAATGATTTTTTATATCGAATTAACATATTAACCCCTCAATTATGAAAATAACTTTCCTAGAGTTCCAGATGATCGATCGATGGATCGAAAAAGAAAATGGTTACTTTCAATCATTGTCCAATTCATCCTGTATGTCAAGCTTACATGACGATGACGAACCAGTAGTATAAACCCCAACCGATGCTGAACAACGATAAAAACGTAAACAGCATCCAATTTTTCATTTTCATTATACGTTGCCCCCGGTTTTTTGTGATTTGCCCCGCTACATAGAATATAGCATAGCCCGTAATTATTCAAGCCTGTCTAAAAACCGGCGTTTCACAATCGACCAAAGCCGATAACCGTCAGAATCCTTTCCTTTGATCGAAAACGGAACAAGATTCATGATGGCAAGATAAGTATTAAAAAGAAAGGAGACACGAAGCAGATGACCACCCTGGTCCTTAAACCATATGAACAATACCATAGCCGTTACAGCATTGAACAAAGGTCCGCCAATACTGATCCAGGCTTTTTCAAAATCCTTGAACGGCCGTTTCCGTTCATTCACCGAGTAAGCTCCCTGGAAGAAAAAAAGGTGAATGTACACGCAGACCCCATTTTTTCTCCATCGCCCGATGACCTTTCCCCGGCCGAGGTGCAGGATACTCTGATCCGCCCGAAAGTACAAGCCGGGAAAAAGGTGACCAAGTTCATGGACGAACAGGCTTAAAGGTGCCACTAAAAAAATCAAGACAAGTAATGTGACAATCATGAAGGGCTCTTCTAGTGATTATTTGTCCTCGACGCGGACCTTCTGCATCACATCTCCGACACGAACACGATCGACCGTGTCCACACCTTCAATCACTTTGCCAAATACTGTGTGACGACCATCTAAATGTGGTTGAGGAGAGTGACAGACGAAGAATTGGCTTCCTCCGGTATCTTTTCCAGCGTGGGCCATGGAAAGGGATCCTCGCTCATGCTTATGAGGATTGCCTTCTGTTTCGCATTTGATCGTATATCCTGGGCCACCCGCTCCTGTACCATTCGGGCATCCGCCCTGGATGACGAAATCAGGGATGACACGGTGGAAAGTCAATCCATCGTAAAATTCATCATTAGCAAGTTTCTCAAAATTCGCTACTGTATTCGGTGCTGCTTCCTCGTAAAGTTCAATCAGCATTTTTTCTCCATTTTCAAATTCAATCGTTGCTTGTTTCATTTCTCATACCCCTTTTCATTTTTCATAACTTAAATCAAGTCGTGTCATCTCTTGATAGCTCTCTCTTCTGACGACAAGCTGATGCTTTCCGTCTTCGACAAACACAACGGCCGCTTTTTGAAAGCGGTTATAATTGTTAGCCATAGCATAACCATACGCTCCCGTGCTGAAAACTGCAAGTCGATCTCCATGTTCAACCGGCGGAAGCGCCACATCCCATATTAGCATATCTCCAGATTCACAGCACTTTCCAGCTATGGAATACTCTTTTTCCGGCTTTTGATTCATTTTTTCTACAAGCGCAGCTTCATATTTCGCCTGATAAAGAGCTGGCCGGATATTATCTGTCATCCCACCGTCGACAGATACATAGGTCCTCACATCAGGGACTTCCTTGGTGGAACCGATGGTATAGATCGTTGTACCGGCTTCCCCGACAATGGCACGTCCCGGCTCGATCCAGATTTCCGGCATAGGATAATCGTACTGTGCGGACAGTTTTTTCACTTCACGGATGAGGGCATGGGCATATTGATCCAGCTCAAGCGGTTCGTCCTCTTTAGTATATTGAATACCAAAGCCGCCACCTAAATTCAGTACGGAGGCTTCATATCCGCAGCGGTCACGCCAATCGTTCAACGTAGTGAAAAGCTTACGTGTAGCCATCTCGAAACCGCTCGTCTCGAAGATTTGGGAGCCGATGTGACAATGAAGTCCGACTAAGCGAATATTGGCATTCTCCTTGACTTTCATGAATGCCTCTTCAGCCTGGCCACTGCTTAAGTCGAAACCGAATTTTGAGTCTTCCTGCCCGGTCAAAATATAATCATGGGTATGGGCTTCAATCCCCGGTGTCACCCTCAGTAATACATCCATCTCTTTCTTCTGCTCTTCAAGGATGGAGTGAAGGAGTTCGATTTCATAAAAGTTATCGACGACGATACATCCGATTCCATGTTCCACGGCCATCTCCAATTCACGGATACTTTTATTGTTGCCGTGCATGTGGATCTTCTCTACCGGGAAGCCTGCTTCAAGGGCAGTATGTAGTTCTCCTTCCGAAACGACGTCCAAACTGAGACCTTCCTGGTTCGCAACCTGGAGCATAGCGACAGAAGAAAAAGCCTTACTCGCATAGGCGACTTGAGCAGCTACCTGATTCTCTTTGAACGTCTGCACGAAGGCCCGCGCCTTTTTCCTGATTTCACCTACATCATATACATAAAGAGGGGTGCCGTATTGTTCGGCAAGATCTGCAGCTGGGACCTGCCCGATCAACAATTGCCCTTTTTCATTAACTTCATGATTCATCGTAACCCACCTTTTCTACTAACGGAGAAATGATAAAAAGAAAATGCCCCTTGGAAATCAAAGGACATCAAGATTTATTTTAATTTATCACATTGCTAAAGAACGGGCAATACGATTATTTCTGACGCTTATTGTTTTGAGGATGTACAACGCTCGGCCGCACTTTCAACGATGGCATACTGAGACGCAGAATAATTTGGACCGCCGCTTTTCCGTTGAACGGGAGAAAAGGCCACAAATATGGAGTGTTCAGCGACTTGGTATTCGCTAACAGCAGAACATAAGCCAAGAATCCGCACATCAGCCCTTTGATTCCGAATATAGCGACTAATATCACAAACAGGATACGTGCCATTTTATTGGCTACAGATAATTCATAACTCGGTGTTGAATAAGATCCGATGGCTGCAACGGCTACGTAAAGGATGACTTCGGGTACAAACATTCCTACGTCAATGGCGATTTGTCCTATAAGAACAGCGGCAATAAGTCCCATAGCCGTCGATAAAGGCGTCGGTGTATGAATGGCTGCGATCCTTAACATTTCCAAACCTAAATCAGCAATTAATATTTGATAGATGATAGGGATCGAGCTTTCCTCATTGGGTCCAATAAAAGCAAAAGGTTCGGGAAGCAAATCCGGTTCCATAACAAACAGCATCCATAATGGCAGAAGAAAGACAGATGCAAAGATCCCAAAGAAACGAACCCACCGTACAAAAGTCCCGACAGGAGGAGACTGTCGGAATTCCTCCGCATGCTGTACATGGTGAAAGTAAGTAGTGGGAGTAATGATTGTACTCGGGGACGTGTCAGTCATAATGACCACATGCCCTTCAAACAAGTGGGAAGCAACGACATCCGGCCGTTCCGTATATCTTACCAGCGGAAACGGATTCCTTCCCTGATTAACAATGTACTCTTCCAGACTTTTATCCGCCATTGACAAGCCGTCGATATCGATTTTTTGAATTTCATCCTTTAATAACTGCACGAGACCTGGGTCGGCAACGTCTTTGATGTAAGTAATACAAACATCTGTTTTTGAACGATTTCCGACCTGCATGATTTCATTTCTCAAACGTTCATCTCTAATACGGCGTCGTGTAAGTGCTGTATTCTCTATGATATTTTCTGTATAACCGTCCCTCGAACCACGGATGACCTTTTCCGTATCCGGTTCCTCCGGAGTCCTTCCAGGATACGTCCGAACATCAACAATGAAGGCCTCTGTTTCTCCATCAACAAAAATGACCATCAACCCGGAAAGCATCTGGGTGATACACTTATCAAGGTCTGAAGTTGTTTCTACTTGTTGGTGGGGGATCTCATCTTTAATGGATTTAAAAACAGAATCGACGTGATCCTCTGTATCATTCATTTCCATCAACTGCCGCATCACTTCTACAACGATTGGAGTTTCCACCAACCCGGTGACATAATAGAAGTTCACTTCAACACCCAGCAGGGTCAGCGTACGGAAACCGGCATCAAATGATTGGTCTACGCCAATGCGTTCATTCATCGTCTTCCGGTTTTGATCGAGTTTCATAACGATGGGCGTTTCTTTTTTCTTCTCTGGCATAAACCTCCACTCCTTGATCTCGATTTATCCTTTTGGTTTAAAAATCACAGCAACGATAAAGCCAAACAATATCGCGGATGCAATACCTGCAGATGTCAATTCGAAAATTCCTACGGCAACTCCGATAAAGCCATGTTCATCCGCTTGTTCCATCGCTCCATGCAAAAGCGAGTGCCCAAAACTTGTAATCGGTACCGTCGCTCCTGCCCCGGCAAATTCAATAAGGTTGTCATAGAGGTCGAACGCGTCCAGAACCGCACCAGCGACAACAAAGGATGACATCACATGGGCAGGAGTCAATTTGAAGACATCCAATAAAATCTGACCGATCACACAAATGCTTCCCCCGACGATAAACGCCCATAAAAATGTCATGATTCCCCCTCCACTCTCGTAAGAACAACGGCATGAGCGATTCCTGGAATCGATTCCTTCTGTTGGAGCATCATCGGACTCATGAGTGCACCTGTCGCAACAATTAACACACGCTTGTACTTTCCACTAATCAGGTCCTGCACAATTTTCCCATAAGTCACGACCGCTGAGCATGCGCACCCGCTTCCGCCTGCGAACACAGGTTGATCACTGTGGTAGACCAGAAGTCCGCAATCTTTGTGAACATCACTGATGTCATAGCCATCCTGTTTCATTAAATCTTTAAGAATAGGGGTACCGACGGCAGACAAGTCACCAGTTGCAATGACATCATAGTCTCCCGGTACGCGCCCCATGTCTTCCAGATGCGTTTTAATCGTGTCCCATGCAGCTGGAGCCATGGCTGATCCCATATCAAACGGATCCTTGACACTATAATCCATAACCTTTCCTATGGTTGCTGCTTCCACCTGGATTTGTGAAGGTGTTTTCGAAAGAATGGCTGCACCACTTCCCGTCACAGTAAATGTTGCGGTTTTGGGCTTTTGTCCTCCATATTCCGTTGGGTAACGGAACTGGCGCTCAGCAGTACAGTTGTGAGAACTTACAGCCACCAACGCTTGTTTGGCGTATCCGGACGAAACGAGCGCAGCTCCTGTCGCAAGGGTTTCCATACTCGTTGAACACGCGCCGAACATCCCTAGTACGGGTATGCCTAATTGTCTTGCCACATAGTTCCCCGTTACGTTTTGGTTCAACAGATCCCCAGCTAAAAACAAATCGATATTGGACTGGTCGATCCCTGCTTTTTGCAAACACGTGTACACGGCATCCGTCATCAATTTGCGCTCCGCAAGCTCCCAGTTGGATTCTCCACAATGAAGTTCTTCATGAATGACGTCGAACGTTTCTTTCAGCGGGCCTTCGCCTTCCATCGGTCCGACAGCTGTACCCGTGGATTGTAAGTACACAGGTTCTGTAAATGTCCATGATTGTGTTCCCGTTTTACCCATATGCTTTTCCTCCTAAAAAATAAGCGACCACACGTAACGAATGATTCCCAGTACATACGCAGCAACCACACCGAATACAATGACCGAGCCTGCTAACTTGAACAAATTCGTTGCAACCCCCAGTACAAGGCCTTCGGATTTATGCTCGAGGGCGGCTGAAGTAATTGAATTAGCAAACCCAGTCACAGGGACCGCAGATCCGGCTCCTGCAAACTGTCCGAGTTTATCATAAACACCAAACCCTGTTGCGAGCGCAGATAGAAGAATTAAAGTCGCTACCGTCGGGTTGATGGCGTTCTTTTCGCTATAATCGAACCAGTGGATATACATTTGTGTCAAAAGTTCACCAAATACGCAAATCAATCCACCCACGATAAATGCTTTTATACAATTCATTACATAGGGTGGTTTCGGCTGGTACGATTTTCTCGCTTTATCAAAATTCTTCTCGTTCAGTGGTTGTTTATCCACACGGTTTCCTCCTAATCACACATCGTTCACCTGACAAAAATAATCCATTGAAACAACGACCCCGCAATTTTCCCAAGGACCAGTGCCATTAAAAGCGTAAATAGAAAGCCATCCACACCGATTCTTTTAAATAATAGCGGAAAGACATTCAGGACCTCTGTAAGAGCAGCAGCTAACATCCCTACGAAGATGCCATGAAAAAGCCCCCATATCACAAGGCCAATCACTGTCATTTTCACGGGTCCATCTCCAAATGAAAGATAAATCCCAGCAAAAACACCTAAAATTACGGCCATTTCATAACTTCGGAGTTTGGACTCTGAATGGCTCAATTGCATGAGCCTCGGGACAATCCCAAGCACTGTCAAAAAAGCGACGAAGCCGGTTCCGACCGCAATGCCAGCAGCAAGCCCAATGAGTACTTCAACGATCCACATCCTGTTTTTCCACCTTATTCTCCTTAATGGCCACGTAATGGTCGAGGTCTTCCTGATAATTGAAAATCTCTACTTCCATTGGACTCGGTTCTTCATTGAATCGTTTTTGAAACCAGTGGTTAAAAAATAAAATCATTCCAATTCCAAGACCTATGGAATACGGCACCTGAATCCATAATGGATGTTCCACTTTTTCCCCCGTCAGCATGAAATGCAACTTCTGTTGAACGGCCTGCATGCTCACATCATAATGGAAGTTCATAATCGCCATCGCTGCTCCGATAAACAGCAGGATCCATATTGCGCTGATTAATAGAGGAGACGGCTGCTTTTGGTGTTTCTCGACATGAACTACGCATTGATTCGGGCCGATCAGTTCAACTTCAAGCTCTGGGAATTTCTCAATCACTTGTTCAATGATCATGAAAGAGTCAATGACCACGATATTATGATCCTCTTCTGTCACTTGATGTAAGACCATCTGCTCCAAGACAGGTTTATGACGCTTTTGACCCGTTACACGAGCCACATCCTGTAAACGAATTTTCGCCAAAGGTTGAACATAAATCGATTGTTTTGTACGAATATAGACAGGAGTCGCCAATCCTACCGCCTCCCCTGTATGAATTTTCTTAGACTTATTATGTGTGAGAACGTAAAAATCATACGAAGAGTCCTTGGAGATTGATTCGTGAAGTAATGGTGGAACTGAAACGGCTCGAACCATTCACCATTCGAAATTTTCTATGACCATAAAAAAGCTGTACCTCTTTAGGTACAGCCATCAGCTGGTATCATTCATGGTTTCTTTCATATCGGCCAGGATTTTCTTTTCCAACCGTGATACTTGTACTTGCGATATGCCCAAGCGCTCCGCCACTTCGGTTTGCGTTTGGTCTTTATAATAACGCAGGTAAATGATCAGCCTCTCCCTCTTGTCCAGTTTACTCATCACATCCTGGAGGGTCAGATGATCGAACCAATTGCTTTCCTCTTCGGCAATCTGATCGACGAGCGTGATCGGATCGCCTTCATTCTCATAAACCGTTTCATATATAGACTGAGGGGTTCGTCCAACTTCCTCCGCCTGGACGATTTCCTCCCTTGTCAGACCTAACGCATCTGCGAGCTCATTAACTGTCGGCGAACGGCCGTATTCTTTTAACAGCTCTTCTTTCTTAGCACGCACTTTATGGTTCAGTTCCTTTAAACTGCGGCTTACTTTGACACTGCCATCATCACGGATAAAACGCTGGATTTCACCAATGATCATGGGTACAGCATACGTTGAAAAACGCACATCATAACTCAAATCAAATTTGTCGATGGATTTGAGCAGGCCGATACAGCCGATTTGATACAGATCATCCTGATCGTATCCACGTCTGAGATATCGCTGGACGACCGACCATACGAGACGGGTATTTTTTTCAACTAAAAAGTCCCTCGCCTCTTGATCGCCCGCCTGACTCTTTTTGATCAGCTCTTTGACATCTTTGTCGGACAGACGTTCTTTTGTCGTATCGCTCATAGGCGGCGCCTCAATTACACAAAGCGCGGGTTGACGTCAACTGCTTCGTCATTCGGATCGTCGTTCCGACCCCGGGCTCTGATGTAATGTCTACGCGATCCATGAAATTCTCCATGATAGTAAAACCCATTCCCGAGCGTTCCCATTCCGGTTTCGAAGTGTACAGTGGTTCTTTTGCAATATCAATATTCTCAATACCTTGACCACGATCCTGGATGATGAGTTCTATTTCTCCGTCATCAATCGCACATGTAAGCATCACTTTTTCATCGCTTTTCTCTTCGTAGCCATGAATGATGGCATTTGTAACGGCTTCAGAGACGACGGTTTTAATATCCGTCAACTCCTCCATCGTCGGATTGATTTGACTGACAAAAGCGGCAACAGATACCCGGGCAAGGGATTCATTTTCACTCACACTCGTAAACTCAAGCGTCATTTCATTTCGCATGATGCCACCCCCAACATCTCAAGCGCGGATGCCTCATCATCCACGAGCTTCATGATTTTGAACATTCCCGACATATCAAACAATCTCCGTACCTCAGGCGAAATCGAGCAGAGCACCATTTCATTCCCTTTCGCTTGTACTTCTTTATAACGACCGAGCATCACACCAAGGCCTGAACTATCCATGAAGGACAATTTTTTTAAATTGACAATCACATGTTCGACACCATTGTTCGCGAGCTCCTTCTGCCAAGCTTCCCGAAGCGTTGTAGCTTCATGATGATCCAGCTCCCCATTTAATCGGACGAGCAAAACATTCTCTCTGACAGCAAAATTAACTTGAAGACTCAAGTGAATTACCTCCTCTGACTTTATAAGAGTCACTATGTCTTTTCGTACTTTTCGCTGTCATTTCCTGCTCAAAAACATAACTAGTGGGAAAATGCTAAAACCTCTGAAAGCTCGTCAAATTCTTCCATGAACGCTGCCATAGAGCAGGGAAACCTGCTTTCTCCACCGTTTCAGATGTTTCCAAACGGACTTTAGCGACTTCCTGATCACCGTTCTTCACGATCACCCATCCCATATGGGCCCCTTTTTCCAATGGAAGGTCTGATTTTTCCGCTACTTTTAGTTCTGTTTCATATTTGCTCTTCTTGTCATTTTTCTTCTTCAGCACGACGACATCTTTTTCCGGGGAAAGGTTCAACTCCAAAGGCTTCCCTCTTGTGATTTTCATCGTTTTCATCGTGTCATCTTTAGAATAGAGTTTGACACCCTCATATTGACTGAACCCGTAATCCAATAGACTTGTCACATCCGAGTTCCTCATTTTCGGATTTTCTGCTCCCATAACAACGGCGATCATATGCATATCGTCTCGTTTTGCAGATGCTGTGAGACAATATTTCGCTTCACTTGTATAACCTGTTTTCAATCCGTCCATTCCCGGATAATTTTTAATCAACTTGTTCGTGTTGACTAACCAGAATTCATTTTCCTGCCCTTTTCGTAAATAATCATCATAAATCTTTGTGTAATTCGTTACTTCATCATGAAGTAGTAATTCTCTCGCCATGACAGCCATATCATGAGCTGTACTGAAGTGATTTTCAGCTGGAAGACCGGTCGGGTTTTGGAATTGTGTATTTTTCAAACCGAGATCTTTCGCTTTTTTGTTCATTTGAGCCACAAACTCTTTTTCACTGCCGGCAATCCGTTCAGCCATAGCGACACTTGCGTCATTTCCAGATGCTACAGCAATTCCTTTGAGCAAATCTTCAACCGTCATCTCTTCCCCGGCTTCCAGGAAGATTTGAGAACCTCCCATAGAAGCGGCGTGTTCACTAATACGGACTTTTTCATCCAGTTTGATGCCGCCTTTATCGAGTTCTTCCATGATCAACAACAGCGTCATGACCTTCGTCATACTCGCAGGGGGCAGCTTTTTATTTGAATCCTTATCATAAAGCGTCATCCCGCTGTTCTTTTCCATCAATATCGCGGACTTCGCCGAATTGACGATCTCTGTTGACTCCCTTTCTTCTGCAAAAGTCATGTTTAACGGAAAAAGTGAGACAACTAAACAAAGAGCGAGACACACACCCATCATTTTTTTCATAACCCAAACCTCCCATTGCTTTAAGTGACCCTATCTTTCCCTTACCATCATCTTCTATACATAATCCATAACAGCACCTCTAGGCATTCAATAATATGGCAACGTGATATCGAGACTTTTGTGCTGTGGATCGGGGCTGCGGGGAATAGCTCGCTTTCCGCGGGAGCGCGTTGAGCCTCCTCGGACTTCGTCCTGTGGGGTCTCACCAAGCACTCTTTTCCCGCAGGAGTCTCGCCATTCCCCTCCGCCCCTTTGCCAAGTGAGACTCTCGATATCACTTATAAAAACATCGGCTTACATGATTGAGGAGAGTGGATCATAAAAACCATCCACAGAAAGCACTAAAGATGTAGTGGCTTAATACAGAGGGGTTCATGCTCGCTCGGTAGAGAAAAATGGTAACGACTATCCACGTTATAGGGGTTAGTTTCTACCATACAACCAATGGAGTAAACGAACTCACGTACACCATCGGAGTGTCTTCTCCAATGCTATCTAAAAAAGAAGAACTCGATCGAAGTTATTAGAAAACCAATGTCTGCCTGTTTGAATGTCGAATCCACCAACTCTCCTTTGACTGAAAAGCTGCTTATTCTGGAAATAGTTTCGAGACACTCTTATGGTCAAGCGGCGGAGGGAAACGGTGATACTCATATCTCTAAGTGTGAAGGCGTCTTGGTCAGGGGCGAATGGACTGGCCTGAGCTGGCGGAGATAAAGGAAACACGGAGAGCGTTGCGATTGGATATCCCTGACCCTCAATATGGCAAACGGAGACCGGCATATTGAAACTGTGCCGTTAAGAATAGGGAGCGTGTGGTAGTAAACGGGTGTAGGAGAACAATAAAAAACACGACCTGGGTAGGTCGTGTTTTAGATGTGGCGTTTGTTTTCTTCTTGTTTGAGCCAGTGGCGGATGCCTTTTCCTGCGTGGGGTTCGTCTTGGAAACGGGGGATGATATGCATGTGAGCGTGGAAAATATGCTGTCCACCGGTTTGGTAGCAATTGTAACCAATGTTGTAGCCGTCTGGTTGAAGTGTGTCATCCAGCCATTCTTTGACCTGTTGAATCATATCCTGCGTATCCATCCATTCCTCTCTGGATAGGTCGAACACCGTAGTTCGGTGGGATTTAGGAACGATCAAGCCTGATCCTTTTAATATTCGCTGGTCTTTTTGGACAAAGTAACAGGATTCGTTTTCAAAAATGATTTTCTGTTCCTTATCCGCTTCTGGTGAGCATAATATACATTGGTCCATGTCTTCCCCTCCCTATGTAATGGGCATGAAACTTTCAATGAAGATAAAGGCCATCATAGATGAAAGAACAAGAATGATCGTTCCTCTGATGACGCGATCCTCTTTCAAATAACGAACGCCTAAGAATACATACAAAAAAGCCGACACGAATGCTATGAGATCAATGCTTACGTTAAAAGAGAAAATCCAATGGGACAATAAAAGGATAAGAGCAACTGACGCGACCATCACCTCTAAAATCCGGAACATCCTATTCCCCCTTCTACAAGAATAATATCATGAACCTTCCCGTTTATGAATATCCAATACCTCTTCACATCCAAATATTCTTCTCTATAAAAGAACAGGCTTGGATAGACAAACAAAAAGCGAACCGACCTACAAGTGTAGACGGTTCGCTTCTTTTTTAAGTCTGAGATTTTATTTAATGATGTTGTGGATCAGTGTCGGTTTTTCGACTTTTTCACCAGAAATCGTGTAAGCTTCTTTGACTTTCTGGATAGAATCATCCGGCTGTTCGTCATCACTGATCAAGACGACAAGAGCTTCTCCGGCTTTGACAGGATCGCCGATTTTCTTCTTCAGACTGATGCCTACACCGTGATTGATTTCATCCTCTTTGGTTGCACGGCCGGCTCCAAGATACATGGCGGCTATACCGATGGATTCTGCATCAATCGCAGATACGTAGCCATCCTGATCGGTTGTGACTTCAATTTCATGAGCCGCTCTAGGTAGACGATCAAGGTCATCAATCATAGAAACGTCTCCACCTTGTGCTTCAATCAGCGTGCGCAGGGACTGGAAGGCTTTTCCGTTTTCGATATTCGCTTCAATTGCTTTATATGCTTCTTCATAAGAAGAGAACTTCTCAGCAAGCACAGCCATGTGGGAAGCGATTTCAAGGGAGAGCAAACGCAAGTCTTCGACGTTCTTCCCTTGAAGAATTTCTGCTGCTTCTTTAATTTCGTTCGCATTACCGACTTCATAGCCAAGGGGCTGATTCATGTCACTAATGACCGCTACGGTGTTACGTCCCAGGTTGTTTCCGATGTTCACCATCTCACGAGCAAGCGCTTCAGAGTCTTCAAGTGTTTTCATAAAGGCTCCAGAACCTGTTTTCACATCAAGCACAATGCTGTCTGCTCCGGATGCAATTTTTTTACTCATGATGGAACCAGCGATCAATGGTAAGGAGTTTACGGTACCCGTCACGTCTCTTAGTGCATAAAGCTTCTTATCTGCAGGTGCAAGGTTCCCGGTTTGACCTGCAACCGCAAGCTTGTGGGTATTCACATTCTCGATGAATTTCTCTTTCGTCATCTCGATTTCAAGGCCTTTGATGGACTCTAGTTTATCCAGTGTTCCACCTGTATGACCAAGTCCACGTCCGGACATTTTTGCAACAGGAATGCCGACAGAAGCAACTAATGGCCCGACGATGAATGTTACCTTATCGCCTACACCACCCGTAGAGTGCTTATCGACTTTCTTCCCTTCAATCGCTGAGAGGTCGATGGTTTCTCCAGAGTCTACCATCGCTTGAGTCAACGTCGCCGTTTCTTCAGCAGTCATGCCCTGGAAATAAATCGCCATCGTAAAAGCAGAGGCCTGGTAGTCAGGAATCTCACCTTTTGTGTAACCTTCAACGAAGAATTCGATTTCTTCCTTCGTCAATTCCCCGCCATCGCGTTTTTTTACAATAATGTCATACATTCTCATCTCGATCACCCTTTACTAAAAGTTTAAGTGAGAAAGCGCCAGTCAAGACGCTTTCTTTTTTTATGCTGGTAATGTTTTTAAAAGTTCTTTAACGAATCCTAGGAAATCCTCACGCACCTGAGCCGTCGTTTCGATGACTTCATCATGCGTAAGCGGCTGATCTAAAATTCCGGCAGCCATATTGGAAATACAGGAGATTCCAAGGACACGGATCCCTGCGTGGTTTGCCACCATCACTTCTGGAACCGTGGACATTCCGACGGCATCTCCACCAAGTGTACGCAGCATACGTACTTCTGCACCTGTCTCATAGGCAGGTCCTGTGTTTCCTACATAAACTCCTTCTTGCACCTGAAGGTTCAAACGTTCAGCTGACTGCTTCGCGTGATCAATCAAAGCGCGATCATACGCTTCAGACATATCAGGAAAACGCGGTCCAAGATCCTCATCATTTGGTCCAATCAGCGGACTGTCTCCCATATTGTTGATATGATCGGTAATGATCATCAAGTTGCCCGGCTTGAAGGTTTCATTGATACCGCCTGCCGCGTTTGTAACGAAAAGTGTTTCCACACCCAGTGCTTTCATTACGCGGACCGGGAACGTCACCTGTTTCATATCATAGCCCTCATAATAGTGGAAACGACCTTGCATCGCGATGACTTGACGTCCTTCTAATTCACCAACGACCAGCTGCCCTTTATGTCCGGAAACCGTGGATTCAGGAAAGTGAGGGATTTCCGTATAAGGAATGGTTGTCGGATTTTGAATTTCCTCCGCCAGTACGCCGAGGCCAGATCCTAGAATCAGCCCGACACTTGGTTCATGCGTCAATTTCCCTTGAATGAATTGAGATGCTTCTTTTACTTGTGTTTGGTTCATATTGTTTCTCCTCCCTTATTGAATATCTTTCAAAAAGCTCTTACCATGTTCAGGCATTTGGATCGAGAAGTTTTCAGAAACAGTCGCACCGATATCTGCGAATGTTTGGCGCTGGTCTAGTTCCTGCCCTTCTTTAATGCCGTTGTGATAGACAATCAATGGAACAAGTTCCCGTGTATGGTCTGTACCATGATGCACAGGATCATTGCCGTGGTCTGCCGTGATGATCAATAAATCATCATCCTGCATTTTTTCCAATACTTCAGGCAGACGTGCATCATATTCCTGCAGCGCTTCCCCGTACCCTTGAGGATCACGACGGTGCCCATATTTGGCATCGAAATCGACCAGGTTCAAAAAGCTCATTCCGGTGAAATCTTTATCCAAAGTCTTCACCAGCTGGTCCATCCCATCCATATTGTCTTTCGTGCGGATGGCTTCTGTGACGCCTTCTCCATCATAAATATCAGAGATTTTACCGATGGCGACAACATCGAGTCCTTCATCTTCCATCTCATTCATGACTGTGCGTCCGAATGGCTTCAAAGCATAGTCATGACGATTGGATGTACGTTCAAAGGCTCCTGGTTCACCGATGAACGGACGGGCGATAACGCGTCCGACCATATATTTCTCATCTTTCGTAATTTCACGGCAGAACTCACAGATTTCATAAAGCTCTTCCGGTGGAATCACATCTTCATGAGCAGCAATCTGTAAGACTGAATCGGCAGACGTGTAAATGATCAAATCTCCCGTTTCCATATGATGTTCTCCCAGCTCCTTAAGGATCTCCGTCCCTGAAGCCGGTTTATTTCCAACAATTCCACGACCGGTCTTTTCTTTAATCTGATCCAGCAGTTCATCCGGGAAACCGTCCGGGAATGTGCGGAAAGGCTGGTCAATGTAAAGACCCATGATTTCCCAGTGTCCGGTCATGGTATCTTTTCCGTTCGACGCTTCCACCATCGTTGTGTAATGTGCTTTCGGCTTTTCAGCCTTGTCAATGCCTTGAATTTGACGAATGTTGCTTAGTCCAAGTGATCCCATATGCGGCATGTCCAAGCCGTTCATATGTTCGGCGATATGCCCGAGCGTATGCGCCCCTTTATCATCGAACTTCTCTGCATCCGGGGCTTCTCCTATTCCCACAGAGTCCATAACTACTAAAAATACGCGTTTGAATGAATTCATCAAAGATCCCTCCTAATGTTTAATTTCCCAAATTCGTGAAAAACTACCCTACATTCTTGAGATGTAGGATGTCAGACAACTTAAAACACAAAAGAGTTTATGCCCGTGGATGATACGAGCGATAAACGTCTTTTAACCTTGTCTTGGAGACATGGGTATAGATTTGAGTCGTGGAGATGTCTGCATGTCCCAGCATTTCCTGAACAGCCCTCAGATCGGCTCCATTTTCCAGAAGGTGTGTTGCAAATGAATGGCGCAATGTATGGGGGGTCAATTCTTTATTGACGCCCATCTCTCTAGCAACCGCTTTCAATATCTTCCAAAAACCCTGCCGTGATAAGGCGTTCCCATGATGATTGACAAACAGCTCTTCGGTCTGTTTATGCTTGACAAGTGCATCACGACCGATTTGCAAATAATTTTCAACCGCATCTTTGGCCATGTCACCGAGAGGGATGATCCTCTCTTTCGATCCTTTGCCCAGACATCGGACAAACCCCATTGTCAAATGAAGATCCGTCACTTTGAGTGAGACGAGCTCCGTCACTCTCAGACCCGTCGCATACAGCATTTCAAACATCGCTTTATTCCGCGCTGAGAGCGGGTCTTTCGCGTGGATGTTCAAAAGTTTGTCCACATCGTCCGAAGAGAGCACTTTCGGAAGCTTCCTTTCTTTCTTCGGTGTCTCTATATGTAAGCTCGGATCCTGATCTGTCACCTTTTCCCGGATCAGGAACTGGTGAAAAAGACGAATGGATGACAACAAGCGTGCGATGGTGGCTGATGAACGTCCCTGGTCATTGAGGTGATGCAGGTACTTCATAATATGGGAGCGGGTCATTTCATCCCAGCTTTCCACTCCTAATTCCTGCTGTAAAAAGCGGTCGTACTGAGACAGGTCCCGCTTGTAAGATTGAATCGTGTTAGGCGATAACCCGCGCTCGACGGTCAAATAATGAAAAAAATCTTCCAGGGCATGCTGCATCGTACATCTACTCCCCTAACCGAAAAAATATCGACAGACGATCCGTCCATGGTTGTTCCATGGGTTGATAGACTTTGATTGCCGTACCACCTGGCGGATCGTATCGATGCTGACGCTCGTATTCTTCATGCACCATACGTAGAGCCATATAAAAAACGCAAGTACAAACAGTGAATACAATCAGGACTTTGATTAAATCTCTTAAACTGTTCTTCAAACGAGTCATTGGCACTCCCCTCACTTCCGTACCTTTTTGTAAAGGATATGCCTAAATTCCTTACAAATATACGTAGAATGATGAGAGAATCAGATGACGGAAACGTTGAACAAACAGGACAAGTCCTATCTAGGTTTAACGTACACGATTTTCGTTCGTTTGTAAATAAAAATACAAGAGTCAGAGATTTTAGAAAACGCATACAGAGGACCAATCAAGACCTTTCTTCCTCTTTTGCCTACTGCTGGATAATTAGAAAAAAGAGCAAAATAAAAAGCCACTATGTCCTTCATAGCGGCGGTCTTTTTATTCTTCATTTGATTTTGCAGATGATGTCGTCACGGCCTGTTTTTGGCACACACGGCATATGCCATGGAACGTCAAGCGGTGATCTTTCACTTCGAAACCCCACTGACCTTCAACGATTTTCTCTACATCCCCTAAGAGATCTTCATCGATTTCTTCCACAGATCCACACTCAATACATACGAGATGATGGTGAAAGTGTTCGGCACCTTCTTTTCTCAAGTCATATCGGGAGACGCCATCTCCGAAATTAATTTTATCGACAACTTTTAGTTCTGATAGCAATTCCAATGTTCGATAGACGGTTGCTAGACCAATTTCTGGTGCTTTCTCTTTTACGAGGAGGTAAACATCTTCCGCACTTAAGTGGTCTTCTTCATTTTCCAAAAGTACCCGTACTGTGGCTTCACGCTGCGGAGTGAGCTTATAACTTTGGGAATGCAGCTGCTTTTTTATTTTATCTATACGATGTTCCATATCGTTCGTCCCTCCCTCGTAATACCAATTTCATTATAATCAGAGACAGAACGAGTGTCAAATTATAATTATTTTAATCTGTTAACGATAATCATTATTATCTGATATCACTTACTTGTAAATCCATTTCAATATATATTCCAAAAAAGTGTTGCTGATAAAGACTTCTACAACAGAAGAAACCATCAGAATCGCAATCAAGGCTCCAAAGAGTGCACTATACCTTACAAAGCCCTTCATGATCGGCTGATGAACTCTACGAATGAAAAGCTGCTTACATAAGGTTAGGGAAAATATCAAAGCTAGAGAGCCTGCTATCAGATATACAGGTATAATAATGACGTTCTGAGGAGCAATCGAAACCGATGAGATCAACAGTCCGTACCAGCCCATCTGATTGACTAGAAAACCGACGGAAAATCCGATCACCAATCCCTTGATAAAAAGCAGTACCGTGATGATCGGCATCCCGATGACAGAGATTCCTAACAGAAATAAGAGAAGCATATACTTGAGATGATAAAGAACGCTGTCTTTCCAAAGGGTAGCTTTTCCTGTTCCTCCAATCATCGTCTGCTGTTCAAAAAATTGCTTCAGATAAAAGAAGAGGTCCTGTTTTTGGACAAAGTTCATACTGTTTACGATCACTGCCCCGAAAATCATCCCCATAATAAATAGAACGAAAATAAACACGAAGATGTTCATATGTGTTTGAACGTCGTTTTTAACCATTCGCATACCCTGCTGCATCTTTTATCCACCTTTCTCTTCACCGGTCTATGACCAATCTATGAGAGAGATGGAAAAAGTAGACCAAATCCAGCTCAGTTTCTATTGAATTCTTCCGTATTTTCCGCCTCCACCTGCCTGAATGGTGAGCGTACCTTTTCTCATGGCCATGATCCTTTCAGCCACTTGTTCAGGGATGACCATCTTCAATTCTTCCCTTGAAACTTCATGGATGACAGCCATTTCGGTGCCAAACGCATCCACTAGCTTCTCGTAGGTACCCTTTCCTACTCCAGGTAGAGATGATAGAGGCACTTGATAGATATAAGGAGGTCTCTCTTTCATCTGGGAACTAGATTTCAGCTCTTCCACACGGTCTTTCACTCCTTTGACGATTTTTTTCGATCCACATGCTTCACAGTGAGAAGTAGAAAGCTCAGCCGGAGTCAGACATTTGGCACAAACGGTCTGGTGGTATTTCCCCATGGCGGGACTCATCCCATAATTGGTTACGACTTTCCTTCCATCCTGATTATGGAGAGCCAGCCGCAATTCCTCAAAATTCAATGCCTTTAAAGCCACCTCCTGATATTCCCGAGCAAGCTTTCCTAAGGAATGAGCATCCGAATTGGTCACGTAAGTATACGGTTCCAGTTCCCCGATCAAATCAGCCATATCCGTATCAGCGCTCAATCCGAGTTCTACGGCATCGATCTTGTCAGGATCAAGCACTTCCCTTAACGTTTCTTTCACTCCTCTTCCATAAAGGCTTTTAAAAGGAGTGAAAACATGAGCAGGAATGAAAATCCCCTCATGCTCTTTCACATATTGCTGGAGCTCGCGAGCGGTGCCATAAAAACGTTGAGAGCTTAAATTCACATTTTTCATCTTTTGAGAAAGCCACGCGGTGAACGCTTCCATTTGATTCACCGTCGGGAAATAACAAAGCACATGAATGGGACCGGAACATGCCGCATCGTACACTTCGATTTCAGAACCTAGAAGGAGGACCGTATCTTGATAACGAATGCCCCCTTCCTTTAATTCCACGGCTTTTCCGCGATCAATCAGATCCAACTTTTCTTCCTGTACGGAAGGAGCCTGAGCATCAATGACTCCAACCATATCGAGCCCTTTTCGATTCGTCGCTTCTTCAAGAATATTTGAGAGGGTCAGCGATTTGGATCCTGTGATTTTCACAGGCTTTCCGTTCCAGTCCCTCCCGATGTGAATATGTAGATCAACGAAAAACGTATCCATCACCTTGCATTTCTCAATTTCATATACAGGATGGCATAGGCGGTTTTCGCATCATGGATCCGCTCTTCTTTTTCCAACGCTTCTGCTTCCTCCACCGTCAGTTCGATTTGTTCGACGAACTCGTCCTCATCCCCGTCCGGCTGTTCTTCCATCGGTTTGATCTGGTCTGTGAAGTAAAGATGTACAATTTCATCCGCAAACCCTGGAGATGTGTAGAAAGAGGTAATGAATTCAAGGTCATCGGACGTGTATCCTGTTTCCTCTTCCAGTTCCCTAAGCGCACATGTTTTCGGTTCTTCCCCAGGTTCAAGCTTGCCTGCAGGAATTTCGATGATGCTTTTCTCCATCGGTTTTCTGTACTGCTCGACACAGACGAGCTTCCCTTCTTCGGTGACTGCGATGACGGCTACAGCTCCAGGGTGACGGATCAGTTCCCGTTTAGATGTATTCCCATCGGGTAAAGTAACACTGTCGATATCCAATTGAACAATTTTCCCTTTATAAATCGTTTCGGTTTCATATGTTTTCTCTTCAAATTTCTTCAAAACATTCATCCTCTCTTGTTCCTACCGTCATTTTATCACAGGAGTGGCATGGAACCGGAACAATCCGCTACACTTAAATGGAAAGGATGATTACATGAACAAACGCCAACTAGGATCTTCAGATTTATACGTGTCAGAAATCAGTCTAGGGTGCATGTCGCTCGGGACCGATCATAACAAAGCAAAAGACATCATCGACCGAGCTGTCGATGCCGGCATCAATTACTTAGATACAGCCGACTTATACGATTTTGGGGAAAACGAAAAAATCGTAGGGGAAGCGGTCAAAGGAAAAAGAGAGGATCTCCTGATTGGAACAAAAGTCGGAAACAACTTTAGCCGCGGTGAGAAAGACTGGTACTGGGATCCATCCAAAAAACACATCAAAGAAGGTGTGAAAGACAGCCTGAAACGACTGGGAATCGATTATATCGACCTTTACCAGCTGCACGGCGGAACCATTGATGATCCGATAGAGGAAAGCATCGAAGCTTTTGAAGAGCTCAAACAAGAAGGTTTGATCAGAGAATATGGCATCTCATCGATCCGTCCGAATGTCATCAAAGAATATGTGGAAAAATCCAACATCGTCAGTGTGATGATGCAGTACAATGCTCTGGACCGCAGACCTGAAGAAGAGATCCTCGAACTGCTTGCAGACAAAGAAATTAGTGTCCTGGCAAGGGGCCCGCTGGCAAAAGGAATGCTATCATCAAAAGGACAGCAAAAAGCCCAGGAAAAAGCAGAAAATGGATTTTTAGAGTACAGCCAGGAAGAAGTGTTGGAAATCGCAAAGCAATGGCAGACGTTCACCACTGACGAAAAAACGGCAGAAACGCTCGCGCTTCAATATGTCCTGCAAAACCCTGCCGTTGCTAGTGCAGTCTTTGGAGCAAGCTCAGTGGAGCAGTTGAATGACAACTTGCGCTACCTTGAGTCTCCTTCATTGACGGAGCAGACTTACAAGCAAATCCAGGCACTGACAAGAGGAATCACCTATCAAAAACATAGAGCTAAATAAAGGTTGGCAAATGAAAAGACGAGAACCCTCTTCTCAAAGGGGATTCTCGTCTTTTTTCTATAGGACGCTTGAATCAGCTGTTGTCTTTCCATGTTTCCTTTAGTACACGCAGCCAATTTTTATAGGCGATCTTTTCGATCTCTTCCCTGCCCATCCCTTCTTTTTTCAATTGATCAAATAATCTCGGCACCCCGGTCACATCTTTAAGAGCCGCTGGCACCCGGGTTCCATCAAAATCCGACCCTAAAGCAACATGGTCGATTCCGATGCGGTCGACGATGTAATGGATATGTTTCGTAATGTCAGATAAAGCAGCTCCTTCGTTATTTGCACCATCTTCTGTCACCATATTGGGATTAATACTATAGGTGGCCCCGATCAAACCGTTCGACTCACCGATGGCATCGATTTGTTTGTCTGTCAGGTTCCGGGTGACCGGACACAACCGGTGGGCATTGGAATGAGTAGCTACCAGTGGAGCATCACTGATCGAGGCGACATCCCAAAACCCCTTTTCATTCAAATGGGAAAGGTCAATCATAATTCCTAACCGGTTACACTCCCGCACAAGGTTTTTCCCAGCTTGTGTAAGGCCGGGACCTGTGTCTGGAGAGGAGGGGAAACGATACGGAACTCCCTCCCCGAATGCATTCCCTCTGCTCCAGACAGGACCGACGGAACGTAACCCTGCTTCATATAATACAGACAACGCATGCAAATCTTCATCGATGCCTTCTGCTCCCTCAATATGTAAAATCCCGGCCATGTACTCTCCGGCGATGGCCCGTTCTAAATCCCCAACGGTTCTAGCCGCTTTGAATTTCCCACCCGATTCTGCCTCCATTTTCAAGAAACGCGCGATCATCTTGTTGGTGTATGTACAAGCATACGCATAAGACAGAGGTCGTGGGAGCGGTTTTTCATAACCTTTCTCTGTTTTGTAGGCGACGGGGCGTGGATCGGTATCAGGATTCGGACAGAATACGGCATAAAAGCCTGCGGCCAGGCCGGAACGATTCCCTCGCGGCCAATCGATGTGCCCTTCTTTCGTCCCTGTAAAGAACGGCTTCACCCCATTCTCAAAGTTCATCAGCGTATCATTGTGTCCATCTATGAACGGTACTTTCATCTACTTCTCCTCCTTAAAAATCATCATTTTCCTCCATAAAGGTTATGGAAGACGCAATTCCGAGATTTTTGTTGGGTGGATAGGGGGCTGCGGGGAACGGCTCGCTTTCCGCGGGAGCGCGGTGAGCCTCCTCAGACTACGTCCTGCGGGGTCTCACCAAGCACTTTTTTCCCGCAGGAGTCTCGCCATTCCCCTCCGCCCCTTTGCCAAATAATTATCTCGAAATGACTTCTGGCATAAGTTTCTTTTATGTACAAGTTAATTGGAGGAACATAAACTTCCAAAGACAAGATTCTACATCCCAGAAAGCTTGTTATAGAGCTTTTATGCTTATAACAAAAGGATAGTCGAGGGCATCCTTCCATAGTAAAGGGGGTCGTTCTTCACATTCATCAAATGGGGTGGTTGGGAAGCTGCGAGACTCCCGCGGGAATGGATTGGCTGGCTAGACCCCACAGGACGAAGTCCGAGGAGGCTTGCCGCCATCCCCGCAGGAAAGCGAGTAGCTTCCCAACCACCCCTGACTCGTATAAATGGTAACGAACCTCGGTTATCTCAATAAAGCCCTTACACAATCCTACCCTATTCTTTATTTACATATAACGTATATGCATTTGACAAACATTCATTGATAACGCTCCTGCGTCGGGAATGAGAGCAGGAGTCCGTCTTGAGGATGATGAAGATTTTTCCAAAGTGGATTACACTAATACTATCAAAACCTTAGGAGGAATGAAATGAAGAATACGGTAATGAAAAAATGGGATCTGGAGCGTCTCTTTCCTGATGGGCTTGAGCATGAACTGCAACTGAAGATTGAACAAATGGAAGCTCTTCATGACCAGATAAAGAACTCAAAAACTCCCGAAGACTTTAAAGATTTTTTTCTGACTGTAGAAGAAGTACAAAAGCTTTACTCTGAAGTTTTTGCGATCGATGAATACGCCATCTGCCTGTCCTCTCAAGATGTTCAGGATCGTAATGGCCACTATTTTATGGATCAAAGTCAAAGATTAAAAGCAAAAATGGAAACTTTGTTACTGGCTTTCGACCAATATATCGCTGCCATCCATGAATCTTCCTGGCATGAATGGATCCTAGCAGAGGAACTGGACGGAATCCGCACTTCTTTAATGGAGCGGAGAAGGCAGATTGAAGAGCGGTCAGCGCCCGAATTGGAACAGGCCATCCACACATTGTCTGTCAATGGCTTCGAGGGATGGGAAGATCTGTATGAGCAGGAATTTGCCCGCCTTCGTGTACCTGTGGAAGAAGGTGGGGAGAGAATTGAATTGTCATTTGATATGGCATTCATGAAGGCGATGTTATCCAAGGATCGTTCTGTCCGTTCTTCCATTGCCGCGTCCATCATTGAGGTTTGTAAACAAAATCAGGACCGCTTCGCCCTTATTTTTAACCACTTCGCCGGTTTCAGGAATGATTTATATGAGTTAAGAGGTTGGACGAATCCTCTGAAAGAAATGTATGAGCAGAACAGAATGACAGAACCCTCTGTCAACAGCATGATGGAAGCTCTCCACGACCATAAGGATCTTTTGTATCAATTCCTGAATAGAAAAGCCCAGATCGACAACGTTGCAAAACCGGACTGGTATGATTTATATGCACCTTCTTTCACAGCTAAGACAACACTTACATATGAAGAGGCAGCGGAAATTGTGATCAAGCAGTTCTCTCAATATAGTGAGAAACTCGGAGACTTTGCTAAACAGGCTTTCCATGACGGATGGATCGATGCGGATCCACATGAAAACAAGCGCCACGGTGCCTTTTGCGCCTCATTACCGCATGCGAAAGAAAGCCGGGTACTCCTATCTTTCCACGGAACGTATCAGGATGTCGTGACCTTGGCGCATGAACTTGGACATGCTTATCACAATACGTTGCTTCATAAACAACCCGGATTTGCCCAGCATGCAGGGACAGGGCTTGCAGAAACAGCGTCCACGTTCGCAGAGAATCTTGTACTGGACGCGGCCATTGATCTTGCAAAAACAGAAGAAGACGCCCTCTCCCTCTTAGAAATGAAAATCATCAACGGACTGAAATACACCACGTTCATCCCGGCAAAATTTGAATTTGAAAAGGATTTTTATGAAAAGCGTAAACAAGGAAAGCTCTCCTCTTCAGAGATGATCGATTTGATGGAAGCTAAAGAAAGGGACTGGTTCGGAGACCAGCTGGATCAGGTAAATGCTTATAATTGGATGAGCATCCCTCATTTCTATGATACCGAAAAAGCTTTTTATAACATTCCCTACACGATCGGTTATCTGTTCAGTAATGGCATGTACTCCCAATACAAAGAACATCCTGCGTCATTCCCTGAAAAGTACGATGGCTTGTTGAGTCGTTCCGGGGATCTGCCGATGGATGAACTGTGCGCAGCTTTCCTCGGTCAAGACCTGAACACACAGACGTTCTGGAACGAGTCATTCCGTCCCTTGGAGGAAGCCATTGAGGATTACCTCAAGAGAACAGAAAACTATATAACAAAAAAATGATCTTCATAGCTGTCATAGACTGGAGAGGTAAAAAGAAGCGGCTCCGCTAAAAATTGAAGAGCTGTGAGATTCGAAGGGGATTGGAGTACGGTTGTAGAACATTGAACAGGTCATAAAAAAAGGAGGACGATCATGAGCAAATTCAGTTTGTTCGGTAAGTTCACAGTACAAGAAGGCGAACGTGATACAATGGTTGATCTTTTGTTGGAAGCAGCTGAATCCTTGCAAAACCTTGAAGAATGCGAGGTCTATCTCGTAAATATTTCTGAAAATGAACCAAATGCTGTGTATGTTTATGAGGTGTGGAAGAGCGAAGATGCTCATCAAGATTCTCTGACTCTTGAAACTACACAAACATTAATCCGTCGCGCAAAACCAATCATAACGGGAATGGAGAGAGTAAAAACCTTACAAACAAAAGGCGGTAAGGGTCTTGGACAGCTTTCAGATTGAGTGAACGAATATGAAGATGGATCATTATACACTAAAAAATAGAACTTCCTATGTTAAGGAAGTTCTATTTTAGTATAAACTTATAAAATTACTTTATTATATTAGAAACTACTGATTTTCCGCTGTTTCTTCAAACGGATCATGGCACGGATCTGTCCGCGATGACTGATTTCATCTTCCATGACATGAAACCAGAGGTAGTATGGGTTGTACTTCACTCCGTTCGGCCATGAGCGTTCCTCAAACAGCCAATCATCGTCTTTTTCTTTCAAATATTCCAGCGTCGTATCTCTCGTCGTCTCAAGAAGATCCAAATAATCGTCCACCGGGAAAGCACGGAACTTCGCGCGTGCCTTGTCCCCCAGTTCAAGTGCCGCTCCCCATTCATCCTGTTCCTCTGGCGTTAAATCCCTCTCGTCAAAACTGATGACCTGATGGACAAACTCAATCGCTGCCATGTGGGAGAGAAGCATACCAATGGAGTTTCCACCGGTTTCGCACTCATCAAGTTCTTCCTGCGTGAGGTCCGCTACTTCCTGGATCGTTACCGCACGTGCGTGTTCAAGCATACATACGAGTTCCCCGATTTTCTCAGAAAAACCTTTTTCTGATTGAACTTGATAAGAAATCATGAAAAACTTCCTCCTCTTCTTTTTTACAATTTCTCAGGTTTTCGGCCCGCATTCTATGATTTTTTACAGGCTCCTTAATCATATTCGACACTTTCATCCCTTAACCTTCTTCAAAACGTCGGTACCCTCGAATTTTGTAGATATTTTTGTTGTTTAATCTTGATTAAATGACGGTATATGCTAAGTATGAACAAAGCGGTGAGGTCTGTTCGTCAAACATTTGATAGCCCCATTAAATTTTGAGGAGGAAATATACGATGAACATTAAAGTGGGCATTTGGAACAAGTTGACAAACCAAGACAAGATGACCCTTTTAAAAGCCGTAAGCCAACACTCTCTCACAAAAAAATCAGCGTAATTATACACAGCCTTCCACGAAACTCTCTTCTATCCATCGCCATACTTTCAAACCCAACCCGGAAGCAGCCTCCATATTCTTCTGACAAAAACCTGCATAGGCAGGTTTTTTTTTCGTTCTCTCCCTTTGTCAACTTTATGTAAAGTTGTATTCCATTCGCCCCTCTCCTGCATAAACCCTTTTTCGAGCGAATAGATAAGTACCGAAGGACAAGGACGGAACGCTCTTCGGTTTAAAAGGGGGAATGGAACATGAAAGTGGCGATCTTCACGGATACGTATGTGCCGCAGGTCAATGGAGTCGCTCGTACATTAAAACGGTGGACCGAATATCTCGAAAAGAAACGCATCCCCTACAGGGTGTATGCTCCAGAAGTGCGGAGCAATGAAGAGTACTTGGATCATATTCATAGATTTAACAGCGTCCCTTTCTGGTTATACCCGGAATGCCGTCTGGCTCTTCCAAATGTGATGAAAATCAAAAGAGACCTTACCGATTTTCAGCCCGACCTGATTCATATCGCCACTCCCTTTAACCTGGGACTTGCCGGGCTCCACTTCGGAAAGAAGATGGGCATCCCACTCGTGGGTTCTTATCATACGCACTTCGATCAATATTTAGACTATTACAAATTATCTTTCCTCTCCCCATTTGTCTGGAAATATATGCAATGGTTCCATCAGCCCTTCAAAAAAACGCTTGTCCCTTCCCTTCATACGAAAAGAGAGTTAGAGCTGCACGGTCTTCATAACATCGGCCTGTGGCAGAGAGGTGTGGACCATCAGCACTTTTCCCCTGCTCATAGGGATGACAGTGTAAAAAAACATTTTAAAATCGACGCCCCTATTCTATTAAGTTATGTCGGGAGACTCGCACCGGAAAAAGGACTCGGCACCCTCATGAATGTGGCCAAAGCCCTCCCCCACGACATCAATAAAAACATTCACTGGCTGATCGTAGGAGACGGTCCTTTACGAAACCATCTTCAATCGGTTGCCCCTCACAACATGACGTTCGCAGGTTATCAGGATGGAGAAAGTCTTGCTCGCATTTACGCTTCCTCTACGCTATTTGTTTTTCCCTCAGCCACCGAAACATTCGGTAACGTCGTTCTCGAATCCTTATCCTCCGGGACACCCGTAATCGCAGCAAACGCTGGTGGTGTCAAAGAAATCCTGGACCATGGCAAGACTGGATGGTTGTGCACACCAAATGATGATCACTCATTCACTCAAGGAATTTTAGATCTTCTTTCTGATCAGGAAAAACTGACAGCGATGAGGATACAAGCTCGCCAAGAGGCACTCCGGAGATCGTGGGAAGAAATTTTCGAACAGCTCATGAGAGATTATAAAGAAGCGGTCGGCGATGTTGAACTCGCCTCCTTCGCTTAGGGACGGGAGAAGATGAATATGAGAAAAATCGCGGTCATCGGAACGGGTTACGTCGGTTTGGTCACGGGGACCTGCCTTGCGAGTCTTGGTCATGAAGTGACTTGTGTGGACATAGACGAAGAAAGGATTTCCTCCCTCAAGGACGGCTTTTGTCCTCTTCACGAGCCCGGACTTCCAGCTTTGCTGCAATCCAGCCTTCGTGAAAAACGACTGCGATTCACAACCTTCCTGAAAGAAGCGATTCCACAGGCAGAGGTGATTTTCATTGCCGTCGGAACACCTGAGAACAAGGATGGGTCTGCTAATCTATCTTTTCTAAAGAATGCGGTCCAAGACCTTTCCCATTTTGTCGGCGATGGGACTCTGATCGTCATTAAAAGTACCGTCCCTCCAGGAACGAATAGGCAGGTGCAGTCATGGATTCAGCCACGAACGGAACGGATTTTCCACGTCGTATCCAATCCAGAGTTCCTAAGAGAAGGCTCTGCCATTAATGATTTCTTTTACGGAGACCGTATTGTCATTGGTTCTTCAGATGTCCGTGCAGGACAACGTCTGGAGGAAATCTACGGCAAGCTCAAAACACCAATCCTGCAGACCGATCCTTTAAGCGCAGAAATGACCAAATATGCCTCCAATGCTTTTCTGGCGACGAAGATCAGTTTTATCAATGAAATATCTTCCGTTTGTGAGGAGCTCGGGGCAGATGTAGAACAAGTGGCCCAAGGAATGGGAATGGATGTCCGTATAGGGGAACAATTCCTGCGGGCAGGGATCGGATACGGCGGCTCTTGTTTTCCGAAAGACACGAAAGCTCTGGTCCAGGTCGCAAAGGAAGCCGGTCACTCCTTTCAGCTTCTAACAACCGTCATTGATGTGAATGAAAGACAGAAGAACCTCTTGATTGAAAAAGCATGCAAACGCTATGGAAGTTTGAGAGGAAAAAGAGTGGCGGTGCTTGGACTGGCTTTCAAACCGAATACAGATGATGTCCGTGAATCTCCGGCCGTTTCGCTGATCGAACGTCTGCAAGAACTCGGGGCCGCGCCTATCGCTTATGATCCTGTAGTCAAACGTATCTCCTTCTGCCCTGTGGCCGATTCGATTCACGAGGCCTTAAACGGAGCCGACTTTGCAATGGTCTGCACGGAATGGTCTTCCATCAGTGATTTACCTTTAGAAGTCTATGAAAATCTCATGAAGGAACCCGTCCTATTTGATGGACGCAACTGTTATGCACGCGAGGACTTTGAGGGAAGAAACATGGAATACCATTCTGTAGGACGCAAACCATACATGGGACTCCGCGCAAATAGACAGACACAGAGGCTTTAAGGTGATATGTTTTCGCATAAATCTTCAACCTGTTTATTGAGAAGGGATCTGGTTACTCATCCAAGATCACACGTGCAATCCTCTTTGTAAAAATAGGAGAACATCCCTGGACTGCGCTCTTCCGGGGATGTTCTCCTATTCCGATTGTCTCATATATGACTCTGTATAGAGAATTCTTCCCCACTACTTTAAACCAAACCATGACCAAATGTCTCTGGCATAAAACAGCGGCTATAGTTTACATAATATTGAACTGGTAAACTGAGTTGGATGAGTTGTCCTCCCATCATAGCGAGGGGTATAATGTTATATTAGTTGATTCATAGGAGGACGACATTATGACATCCAAAGGCACCAACAAAGTGCTGATGGCAGCCCTTTTACTCGCTGGTTCCTTTATTACGATATTAAATCAGACCCTTATGATTACCGCCATTCCTCCCATCATGGATGAGATGAATGTGACAGCGAATTCCGCCCAGTGGCTGACCACTGTTTTCATGCTCGTGAACGGTGTGATGATCCCTGTCAGTGCTTTCCTTATTGAACGATTCACAACGAGGCAGCTTTTCATATCGGCGATGAGTGTATTTGCCTTTGGAACGATTCTTGGTGGACTGGCATTGAACTTCCCCCTCTTGCTTTTAGGGAGAGTCGTCCAGTCTGCAGGTGCCGGTGTGATGCTTCCTTTGATGCAGACCGTCTTTCTCATGATTTTTCCTGTTCATAAACGCGGGGCGGCCATGGGATACATCGGACTTGTCATTTCATTCGCACCAGCGATCGGACCTGCGCTCAGCGGCTATATTACTTCCGCCTATTCCTGGAGATATTTGTTTTGGATGATCTTACCGTTGGCCCTTTTGATTATTGTTCTCGCCTATTTCATCCTGAAAAATGTCACCGAACTCTCCTATCCTAAGGTCGATCCGGTTTCCATCATTCTTTCTTCCATAGGTTTCGGAGGACTCTTATACGGATTCACACTCGCTGGAAACCAGGGGTGGACGAGCATCGACACCGTAACGGTCCTGATCATCGGCGCGGTAACCTTGACCTTATTCATTCGAAGACAATTACGGATGCACCACCCGATGCTGGAGTTCCGTGTCTTCAAGTACCCAGTCTTTGCGATCACGACCGTCATTGCCATGATTACCTTCTTAGGATTGATCGGAGCAGAAACCTTGATTCCATTATACATGCAGGACATGCGTGATTTTACTGCCTTTGAATCCGGACTCGCCCTGCTTCCGGGAGCGGTCATCACAGCATTCATGTCCCCGATCACCGGACGTATTTTTGATAAAATCGGAGCACGTCTGCTTGCTGTTGTCGGACTCACGATTATTACAGGCGCAACGCTTGCCTTTTCATTCTTGAATATTGAAACGACATTCACAACGATCACTGTTTTATACGCGATCCGCATGTTCGGGTTATCGATGGTCATGATGCCTGTGACGACGGCGGGATTGAATCAATTGCCTAAAAAACTCATTCCGCACGGGGCCGCTATGAGCAATACGATGCGGATGGTAGCAGCCTCTGTCGGAACAGCCATTCTTGTTACGGTGATGACGACAACCGCTCAATCTGCCGAAAGCAATCCGACGATCGATCACCCTGCGATTTACGGGGTCAATATCGCCTTCTTTATCGTTACAGCATTATCGCTTGCCGGGTTAGTTCTGGCTTTCTTCGTCAAGCGGACCTATCCACCGGATGAAGAACAAGGCAGTGAGCATGAAACAAGCAGTGGCGTTCAAAAAGCAGAAAACTACTAGAATACAGTGATCCATGTATTTGCTAGTCTTGAAGCCATACAAAAAAGGTTCCCTCATTCGATGAGGGAACCTTTTTTGTGTTTATTCAAATAAATGATCCGCGGTATAGTTTGTAAAATCGAGTTCGGTATCTTCACCTACCAGGAAGTTTGCAAGTTCAGATCCAATATAAGGACCACTTGTCAGGCCCGATGCACCCAAGCCATTCGCCACCACTATGTTTTCATGCCCCGGCACTTTTCCAATCACAGGTGTTGAACCCGGGGTGAAGGGGCGAAACCCGACATTTGTTTTGATATAAGTGGCGTTTGCAAGTCCAGGAGCTACACGGAGAGCTTTATCCATCAACTGATGGACAGAACCTGCGGTGACGCTGGAGTCAGAAGCCTTCTCTTTTGTTGCGCCAATGACGACCCGTCCATTCCCAAAGGTGAGGATATAGTGGTTGTACGGTGGAAGCATCACAGGCCAATTCTCTGTATCGTAATCCTCCATATCCACATGGACGATTTGCGCTTTTTCAAAGGTGACATTCGGGCGCATTCCTAGCGGTTCGAATAACTGCTTCGTCCAAGCACCGTTGGCGACAACAATCCGGTCAGAAAAGATCTTTTCTCCATTGACATAGACCCCTTCAACTCGCTTGTTATCATACAAAAATGCAGCTTCTCCGTTGATAAAAGTCGCTCCACTTTTCCTGGCTGCTTTTAATAAAGAGGATGTCACTTCCGCCCCATTCACTCGAGCGGCTCCGGAGATGTGAAGGGCTCGATAGTGTTCCGCTACAGGGGGGAACATCTCTTTCGTTTCTTGCGGGGAAAGGCAGGTAATCTCTCCCATTTCCGGAGCCTGCTCTTTCCTTTCGAGAGCAACCTGCCGTTTCTTTTCCAACTTTTCCTCCGTATCAAAAATATTGATGGCTCCCACTTGCTTATATCCGGTTTGTGTTTCCCCAGCTTCTGCAAGCTCCTCCATCAAAGCAGGGTAATATTTCGCCCCGCCTGTGACGAGAGGATACCACACTTTGTTGCTTCGGTTTGTCAGCCATGGACAGACGATTCCAGCAGCATTCCGCGTCGCCTGTTCCGGGTCGTTCCGGTCGATGACGATCACTTCTTCTCCTTTTTTCGCCAGATGGTAGGCTGTCGACGCGCCTAATATTCCTGCTCCAATAATGATGGTTTTCATAGTAACACCTTCAATCCCTGTCATTTCATCTGTTGTTATTGTACATGAACAGAAAGACAGGGTACAGAAAATAACGAGTTACTTGACCCCTGCCCCCTTTTTTGAAAGGTGAAGTTTCAGGCCATGCTTCATTCGAAGCGTGATTAATGGCTCAGCCTTTACAGGAAAACCGTCAGAACAAGGAACAAATTTGAATGATTTGATCAGGGACGAGAGAATGACGAGCATTTCAAGCATAGCGAAGTGCTGTCCAATACATACGCGGGGGCCGCCCCCGAATGGCAGATACAAATAATCAGGCCCGCCAAGGAGACGTCCATCCTCAAAGCGTTCAGGAAGGAATTCCTCTGGATAGTCGATATACCTCCGGTGTCTATGCATCAGATAAGGACTGACCATGACGGTCGCCCCCTTTTTAATGAACGTGGATCCGATGTTCACATCTTCTTTGGCACGCCGGCCAAACATCCAGGCTGGTGGATACAAGCGCATGCTTTCGAGAAGCACTTTTTTCGTATACAAAAGGTTACCCGCTTCTTCAACAGATGGCGTATCATTTGAAAGGATCTCTTCCACTTCGCTCTCCACTTTCTGATAACAATCGGGGTGCTCCATGAGTAAGTGGAAAGTCCATGTCAATGCCGACGCTGTTGTTTCGTGACCGGCTAGAAAGACAGTCATGACTTCATCACGGAGTTGCCCGGCATCCATTTTATTACCACTTGCATCTTCAGCGTCCTTCATGACGCTGAGCAGGTGCTCCCCAGGCTCGCCCGACTTATGGATAATGGAATAGACCACCTCGTCCAGCTTATCAACCGCATCATCGAACAGTTTGTTACGAACTGTCTTCCACGAACGTGGCGTTTTATAAACACTACGGATCCTTTGGGTGGCGATTTCCAGCGCTGTATCCAGTTGTTGTCCCACTAGATCATGATCCGCTCTCACTTCTGTACCGAACATCGTTTCCGTGATGATTTGAAGCGTAAGGCTTCTGATATCTTCAGAAATCAGCCGGTCGCCTTCGTTCCAGAGAGAGGTATGATCCGTAACGACTCTCCCCATCGTTTCACAATAGCGCTGGATGTGTTTAGGAGTAAAAAAAGGCTGGATTTTCCGGCGCTGCTGTTTATGAAGCTGCCCTTCACTCAATAACAGGCCTTTCCCTAGAAGCGGCTCTAATTCCTGAAAAGGTTTGGATTTGTAAAAAAAGTCCGCTTTTCTTACGAGTACTTCTTGAATCAGAGCGGGATGCATCAACATGAACATTGGTCTATGGGCAAACCTGAACCTTGTCACGGGTTTTTGTGTCTCTTCCATTTCCATAAGAAATCCCAGTGGATCCTTTCTGAATACCGGCAATTGGCCCAGTGGTGAACGACTCTTCCATTTATGCATAACGTACCCCCTTCAACCTTCTATTAGAGCGTACTAGAGTCCATCTCATTTTATTCGTTCCTTTTAGTAAACAGATCTCCTGGGGTCGTTGCCGAACTGGGCGTCAGGGGTGGTTGATGAACGAACCCGCCTAAACGGAAGGGGCACGTTACACAGCAGACTCTTTCTAGTTAACAAGGTCAGAGTGCCAAATACTGCGTAATGGAAGTTGTATCCATCAACTTCCATTACGCAGGAAAGCGCTTATTGCGGAAGTGGTTTCGAGATACTCTTATGGTCAAGAGCGAACCTTTTCCCGGAGCCCTAAACTCACACAAACATCTCAAAACTGAGTCTACAAACGGGGGCTTTTTCAAGATGTGGTGGTAAAAGGTATGGAGATGGATAGGAAAAGTCGATGGGAAGTTCCATCGACTTTTCAGGGGATGTTTTTCACATAGGTTTGAGCAAGCAGGTCATGGATGGCTCGTTTATCTTTTCTAAAAGCGATCATCAAAGCACTCACAACAGAAGCGATTCCAAAGGTAATCACTCCGAGGAGAAATTTCCCGATGACTTCTCTAATGAACATCTGGAATAAACCTACAGGCTGGTCTCCTTCTTTTCTGATTTTGATTGTCAGTATTCTTTTCCCTACGACATACCCGCTCCATAGCACGGGAAGCACAGTCAAATAACTCACGTAAATGACCTGCCACAACCATCCATCCGTTACATCCGTGCTCCAATCTCCCTGATACAAAGACCATAAGAGGTTCATAGGAACGGTAATGATGAGACCGTCCAAGATCAAGGCGAAAAACCGGCTCCAAAATCCAGCTCGTTCCATCAATCTGCCTCCTTCCCATCTGGAAGTATTCGAATAGTTTCTATGATGAAGTAGCCGATGAGAAAATAAAAAACAAAGGACAAATCAAAGGCTTTTTCAGAGAGCAGTGAAACGACGAATACACTTATGACGACGCCATTGCCTGTCCGTGTTAGATTCTCAATCGCCTTATGTATCATCAGAATAAATTTTCTATCCCTTGAGCCCTTTTCATGGCAGATATCGTTCCTTGATGGAGCCCTTCATGCCAGATCGTGAAATTCAACACTTCATCCAGCGTCCGAAAGACGATTCCACCGCCAAGGTCAAAAGGCTTTTCCCCTTCTTCAGATAAGCGTCCCTGGTACGTTTGAATCAAACGCTCGGTTTGAGACTCCAGGTCTTTTCTAAGATCGGGCAAACGCGGGACATCTTCCGGCCATTCGTCTGGTGAAGTACCTCCATTGAATAGATGGATATATCCTTCTGGCAGATGCGCGTCTTCTCCTGAGAACCTAGCTAACAAGTTTTCTTGTGAAACGAAAATGTGACCGAAGTTCCAACGAATATTGTTTAAAAAGCCATCAGGTTTAGCATCTGCCATCCCTTCGGTCGTCGCATCTAAAGCTGCAAGGCTCCTTTTCCTAACGAAACGCATCTGCTGGAATAAGCTTTCTTCTTTCATTTTCCCACCACCTTCATAGATTCAGAAAAATCAATCACTTCCACTATAGCATGAACCAAACCAAGTATATATGTTAATCTAGTAACGAATGAAAGGGAGGAAATCCTATGAATGAAGAGATGAAAATAGGCATCGCACTGATCAGCAGCTTTTTAATATTCATGGTCGGCATATTCCGGTTATTCACAGCTGAACTTCAAGATATACCACTTTTTGTAGCTTACATACTTACGGTAACCGGCCTGGTCGGGGTCATAACGAATGGGTGGAAGTGGAAGAAAAGAGAGAGTTAATTCCATTTCTTCATAATTAAATGAATGGTTCAGGGGATGAACGGGTTATTGGATTGCTCATGCCTGTTCTACACTTTTTGCGATCATAATGATAAAAACGGGAGAAGGAAGTCTCCCGTTTTTGGATGAAATAACGTTTCTTCAGCTGGTGCCAGCCTCGCCGCTCTCCTGAACAGTAGATCATTTTGTAAAGATTACGAAAATCCGACTCCCACCCTATTTTGCACATCTGATACTCTGTATGACTTACTACCAAAATAAAAAAATTTGCGAGCCTCCACATTTACACCGCTAGCCACGGCTAACCGAATCGTTTAACTTTGTGCGATACTTATCTTTCCAAGTTTTCTCATCCTCTAACAGGTCATCACAGAAAGCGGCCACATCATCACCAGTAAGATCAGTGACTTTCCTGTTTTCTGCTGCCCCCTGTTCGAAGAGATCAAGAATGCCGTCAAAGATCCGTTTTGTATCCTTCCAGTCCGTAGGGCCGCCGGTGGTCCACATATACTTTTGGATGGCTTTGTAAGCGTTATGGTACTCCCTAGGGAGCGCCTTCGCACGTGCCTCCATCGCTCGCCATTCCCGCTTGTCATCCAAACTACCAATAATTTTTTCAAAGATACTCATCTGATCTCTCCTCTAGCTTTTATTTTTCAGCTCGTTAATTTTGCTAGATACGAATTCCCATTTCCCCCAAAAAGTTTGAAGATGCTCCTGCCCTGCTGCGTTAAGTGTATAAAATTTTCTAGGTGGTCCCATGGTGGATGGCTTTTTCTCGATATTCACGAGGTTGTTTTTCTCAAGCCGCATGGTAATCGTATAAACGGTGCCTTCCACCACATCAGTGAAGCCGAGTTCCCGCAGCTGTTGTGTGATTTCATAGCCATAGGTTTCGCCGCGACTGATAATCTCGAGCACACATCCCTCAAGTACCCCTTTCATCATTTCTCTGAAGTTTCCCATTTTTATCTCCCTTTGTCGTTTCTAATTGAAGTCTCCCGTTGTTTAAATTTTTGCAGCACTAATACTAAGTAATACTTATTACCACTATATAGTATTACTTATTACCGGAATCGTCAAGGGAAAACATTTCGTCAATAACTCCTTCTTGAAGGTGTACAGGTGTTTATTTTCGTGACTGATCCCCTGCTTCGAATACAGGAGAAGATTTTAGGCACTCTGTTTTTAAAGGACGAGTAATCGTGTTTAGCGCCAACGATTACGGAACATGTAAAGTTTTGTACCTTTTCTCTTAATATACAGGCAACTCTCTCATTTGAAGCGTAGAATCTTCTGTTTACTTCTTCATCTTCTCCCTCACGATCTCCCCAGTCCAAGTAAAGACTATGGATTGATGAAAGGTCCGATTTTTTAATCAGCTCTTCCATTTGCTCCTGGTTCCGCCAAAAAGCTGAAGAGAAACCCACGACATTTTTATAGATTTGCGGGTATTTACATGCTGCATAAACAGAAACCAGACCACCTAAGGATATTCCCACCATGGATGTATCCTCTGGTGAAGTCTGGTATTTGCAATCAATGAAAGGCTTAAGATCCTTTGTAATGAAATCAATATATTGCTCACCCCTACCTCCAAGGTTACATGGATACCCCAGCACTCGTTCGCTGTAGTTCCCATTGATCCAAGGGCAGTATTCATTGATTCTCTCTTGTGGGTTCTGATCGATCGCTACAACAATGACTTCCAAACCATTTTTATCTAAATAATCTTCCAAGGATAATGAAAGGCCTCCGATTGCATCAGAATCCCGAAACACGTTCTGGCCATCGTGCATATAGATGACGGGGTAACGTTTTTTGTCATTTGGATTGTACCCTTCAGGTAGATAAACTCTTACAATTCTGTTTTCTCTAAACGGCGTCATATGAATTTGAAATATTTCAAGCATGTGGTCCTCCTCCAGCTATTCTTTTTGATGTCCACTTGTCCACAGTTCAGAATGGCTCATTCTTAACTCGAACCTCCCGCGTTTCTTTCCTATCATTCTATTCAATCATTCCAAGGAAAAATGGAAATTTCCTACATACATGATAAGTAATCATACCACGTTTCCATTCCTCCTTTTATGACACCTGAATCCTGATCTGAAAAAGAACCTGCCACACATGCAGGTTCTCACCATGAACTCTTTCTTGATTGACTTACCTTTCAGTTTCAAACAGCTATGAATGAAGACAGGACTGTTACTTCTATTCATTTTCCAGGTCAAAAACAATTGACGCTACAATGAAGGAAGCAGATTGGCTGGTGCTTAATCGTGGGCTCTGACCTGACCAAAGTGACATATATTCAGGGCGGTTTTGGCTGGCTGCTTCCTTACGAATCTCTTTCGTCAGCATATTTTGTAGAGGATATGGTAAAAGGTGACGACCTTCCCCTTTTTCCATTTTCTCGATAAAAGAATTCCGAATACCTCTTGCTGGTTTACCGCTGAAAACAGAAGTAACCACGGTGTCCGTTTCCTTTGTATTCAAAATCGCCTCTTTATGTTGAGTTTTCGCACCACTCTCCTGACAAGTGACAAAGGCCGTTCCAAGCTGGGCGGCTTGAGCTCCCAAGGCGAGTGAGGCCCTAACCCCACGGCCATCCATAATTCCTCCTGCCGCAATGACGGGAATCTTCACGTGATCCACCACTTGAGGAACGAGCGACATCGTTCCAATCATGGAGTCATCGAAAGCTCTGGAAAAAGTCCCTCTATGCCCGCCCGCTTCACTTCCTTGTGCGACGACCATATCCATGCCATACTCCTCATTGATGATCGCTTCATCCACCGTGGTAGCCGTCCCGATCACAACGACCCCTTCTTTTTTCAAATCCTTGATCACTTCGCGTGGAGGCACCCCGAATGTGAAACTCACGACGGGAACTTGTTCACTCAGCAGTCCTTCGATTTGTTTTTCAAAAAGAGAAAGGTCCTGCTTCGGTGCAGGATCTTGTAGGATTCCCAGCTCGGCACGATATGGTTCCAACCACTTGTTCGCGTAGGCTATTTCTTCCTCTGTCGCCTGTGGGTATTGAGGGACAAAAATGTTCACACCAAAGGTCCGACTCGTGAATTGTTTGATTTCCGTAAGGGTATGTACCATAGCCTCTGGGGTCATGTAACCTGCCCCTAAATTCCCTAATCCTCCTGCATTTGAAACGGATGAGACAAGTGCAGGAGTGGTCACCCCACCTGCCATGCCGGCTTGGATGATTGGATGATCTATGTTCAGCTGAGCAATGATTGAATTTCCCTTCCTCATAGGACCAGCTCACTCCTTTCAGAATAAAAGACGAATCTACGATCACCTTTCCTTCATCCTCTTAATCACTCAAAAAAGGGCATCGTCGAAAACGGTGACCTTTTTTGTTTACTTCACTTTCTCCCATCCAAGCTCATGGGAAGACTTCAAATCAATTGCTGCCGTTTCACTCCAAAAGTTCGTTAACGTATGCTGTGTGTGCTCAATGATCTGAGCAGCAGTTAAATGCTCGTTCGAACAAGTGGTATGAGCATCTGAAATTAATGTTACGTGATAACCATGATCAAAAGCTCCCCGGGAGGTAGAGTCAACACAATAATCCGTCTGCGCCCCGCAGATGAAGAGGTGATCGGCTTCAACTCTATCAAGAGTCTTCTTAAGGGATGTGTTTACAAAAGCGTTCGGAACCGTTTTGAAGATCACAGCATCCTGCTCCAACGGCTTCTCCAAATCAGGATGCAGCTGCCAACCTTCCGCTCCGCGCTCCATTGGACCCTCAGGGTATTCATGTTGAACGTAGACGACCGGAATCTGCTTTTCTCTCGCCCGGTGGATCGCTCGATTCATATTGTTGATTTTCTCTTTGCACTGATACGTGTTTTCCATGACGGCCTTTTGTACATCAATGACGATTAATACTTCTTTCCCCATCTACTCATCTCCTTTTTCTTTGTCCTTAGTACTTTTCTCTAGAAGAGTCCTGAGTTCCTTCATAGAGTTCAAGGGATGATAAAATGTGGATCTAGGTCTCGTTTCAAAATGTTTCTATGGCATTGATTGTGTAGAAGCACAAAAAAAGAACCTGCTTTAACAAACAGGTTCATGCCAGGACATTTTTCTTTATTGACTTAAACTTCCGTTTCATCTCATCTACCATTTCCTTGTCCGAATTCACAGGATAATGATATTGCTGCTGATAGCTCTCATGGCCTTTACCCGTAATGACCACCCAATCTCCAGCTCCACTGTTCACGATCGCCTCTTCGATGGCAAGCGTCCGGTCAGGGATCATCCTGCCCGACGAGTCGCCGAACTCTTTCTGGAGGTCTTCAAGCGTGGCCACCATGTCATCAAACGTAGCTGAGTTCAAGTCATCAAGCGTGAGGATGTATTGATCGGCTCGTAAAGCGGATGCACCGATCATTTCCCCTCTTTTTGATACGTCCCTGTCCCCGCGGAAACCGAACACATGCGTCAGTGACCCAGCCCCTTGTTGTCTTGCTGTATCGAGGACGTGTTCAATACTGTCTGCCGTGTGGGCATAATCGATGACGACGGTCGGCCCTTCTTCAAAATTGAAGAGCTCGAAGCGGCCGCGGATTCCTGATAAGGAAGTCATCGCCTTTTCCATATCAGCGAATGAAAGTCCGAGCTTAAGACCGACTGCATACGCCTCCAAAGTATTGTAGACGTTATGCGTACCTTTGAGCGGGGAAGTCACTTTCCGGACTTCTCCCCCGTATTGAATGGAGGCTGTGAAATCATCCGTATCAATATCCTTCAAAACCATTTCATTTTCCAGGTGGTGGCCGACTTTACAAATGGACGATCCTTGTTCTTCTAAAAGGTGTGCCAGTTTTTCACCCCATGGATCATCCGTGTTGATGACAGACTTCCCTTCGGGTTTCAACATATGGAAAAGTTTCGATTTCGCTTCAAAATACGATTCCATCGAGTCATGGTAATCCAAGTGATCTTTATATAAATTGGTAAATACCGCATAATCGAACTGAACGCCCTCCAGGCGATACTGAGCCAGTCCATGGGAGGAGACCTCCATCACGACCACATCATCCTCGCTTTCAAAGAGGAGCTTTTGCAGCAATGGTGCGCTCGGTGTGGTCTGAATACCGGGAACGACTTTGTCATTGACCATATAATCGATGGTTCCGAACATCCCGCATGAATAGCCGTTCTTTTCGCAAAGGTGTTTAATCATATGGGAGGTCGTCGTTTTCCCGTTCGTCCCTGTTACACCGATCACGATTTTATCCTCTGAAGGATTCCCATAATAAGCAGTCGCAATCTGTCCTAGGGCTTTCCTGCTGTTTTCAGTCTGAAGACATAACACTCCGTCGTGCTCCACTTTTTCTTCGCTGACAATAACAGACGCACCTTTTCCGACCGCTTCTTCAATGAAGTCATGGCCGTCGACTTGATAGCCCCTTACGGCTACGAAGACAAATCCGTCCTCAACGTTACGCGAGTCGTCTGTGACACCGGTGATGAGCGACTGAGGATCTATATTCATTTTCGTTTTTTGATTGAGTAGTTGCAATATCTGTTCAACGTTCATCGTTGGTATCTCCTTTGATGTATGTTACGTGTTGCATGCACTATTCTAATGGAAAATACACCGGTACAGGCGGATTGTCGAAGAGATGTAAATGAATCTTAATATAACCGTCAATAATATGGAAATTCGCTTTTATTGGCCCGAAAGCTTCAGTGTCAATTCAATTTCCTCCGCCTGTTCTGTCTCAAGAGAAAAAGTATAAGCCCCCTCTCCCATATGCAGCTTTAACTCACTTTCATCGTTTTGTGGCAAGGATGTAGAAAAGAATTCTTCGCCGTCTCTCCTAATTTCAAGCGTCACATTCCCTTGTTCAATGGAAGAAGTGTACGGAATGGAGATATTCCTCTCCGACTCAATGGAATATGTATCGATTTCATACCGGCCTTTCAATGAACGGATTTCCACAGAAACATCCCCACCTTCATAAACCTTACTTGCCCCCACAGCCACGTTCTCTCCTGTCAGCACTAGGGTCACAACTCCAACAGCGACGATAAGAGAGGTGAACCCTGCTGCCACCAGCCATTTTTTCATGAATATTCTCCTCTTTTTCATTATTAGGCGCCTTGCTTTTCTTTACTCCTTTTCCTGTCATATACGGTTCTGAAATATCTTCGCTCTTCCACTTTGATATGTTTACACTCGGCGAAACATTCAAGATCGGCGAAGACTTTTACGGAATCAAAATTAACAACACGAATAGGAAACCCTTTTTTCTTTTGTACAGATGCGGCCGGCGTGCCCCAGCCAGCATCCTTGAAAACAATCTTATGTATGTCTCCGGGGTGTAATCGATACCCGAAAACCCTGACTTTAAAAATACACACGTGGTATTCGATCATTTGATCCACTTTTAACTGATAAGAAAGACCAAGGATAAGCAGAATCAGAGCAAAAATCAAAATCGTGACTATGGTGATTTCCTGCTCCCGTATGTCCGCTATGATTATTGGCGCAAAGAAAGGTGCAACCCAACGCGGTGGTCTGGCCAGATACATGGAACGACTCCCTTCCTGAAATGGAAAAATGCATGGAATTCATTATAACATCCCATAATGAGAGTAAACGTAAAGTCCATCCATGTTTGGAAAAGGAGTGTTTACCAATGAACGAACAGGCAAAAGCGTATTGGGACCGCTATTGGAAAGGAAAAGAAAAACCGGTGAGCGTAAAGGCATGGTCATTCGGAACCGCCCCTGATCGTATGGCAAGATTGGTTATGGACGGGATTAAGACAGCCACATGCTCGGCTCGTCAAGCTTATGAGGTTGAAAATGAAGCGCTCCCTGAAGTCGGTGAATATAACATCATCCTCAATGGAGAAGATGAACCTGCAGCCATCATCCGAACGACAGATGTGGAAGTTGTCCCTTTTCATGAAGTAACCGCAGAGTTTGCGAGAGCAGAAGGGGAAGGAGATCTATCTTATGACCACTGGTTAGAGGTCCATAAGAAGTTTTTCAAAAAGGAAGCGGATGAAATCGGATATGAATACAGCGAAGATATGGATCTTGTTTGCGAGAGGTTCCAACTCGTCCACGTGAACCCGGACTAAAGGACGGAAATCTCTTCCGTCCTTTTTCCGTCCATGACCTCCGGCTGAAGAGCCATTCGTATGGATAATCCAACAAGTCCGATTAAAAATACAACAATAATGGCAATGATGATGACTCTCAACTTATTTTGACTCAATGTCCCATCCCTCCTCCCCTTCTCTACCCGTTCCTTCAGGCAACTATGCTTAAAATTTCCCGCTTAACTTTTATGACCCAGAGAACGTCTCCTCAAAAAATAAAAAGAACTTAAAAATTCACCAATTATGAAACCTTATAAATCTTGAATCGTAATAAAGGTGTTCAGAAACACTTGCAGGTTCATTTCGTATCATTTGGACATATCCTTATGGTATGGTTGAATTCTGAACAACAGATGGAAAGGAGTTTACATATGAGCAAAAGAATAACAGCAAGTATCATTGCGGCAACGATTTTGATTCTCGCTCTCGTCGTCCAGCTGATCGGAACGGTTTTCACTGGGGAAGAAGCGGAGAATGAGGCGATGGGACTTTTTGCAAGCAGTGAAAATTTAGAAGAAAAAGTCGTTGAACGGGGAAGTGGAAGCAAACGGATTGTGGAGTTAAACCTGGAAGGGGCCATCATCGACAACCCGAGTACGAACCCGAATCCTTTCGGGGGTGGCGGCTATCAGCATGACCGCTTTATGAAAAAGTTAGAAGCGATCAAAAAAGATGCCTCCATTAAAGGCATTCACCTGTATGTCAATTCACCAGGTGGCGGCGTATATGAAAGTGCTGAAATCCATGACAAACTGCTTGAAATAAAAGAAGCAGGCAAGACGATTTACGTGTCCATGGGGAATATGGCCGCTTCGGGCGGGTATTATGTTTCTGCCCCTGCTGACCGTATTTTTGCGAGTAACGATACGTTCACTGGTTCTTTGGGTGTCATCATGCAAAGCATCAATTATCAGGAACTCGCCAATGAATATGGCGTGAAATTCAATACCATCAAAAGTGGTGAGTTCAAAGATATCATGAGCCCTACCAAGGAAATGACCGAAGCGGACAGAGAGATTCTCCAAACGCTTGTCGATGAATCCTATCAGCAGTTCGTCGATGTCATTGTAGAGGGACGTGAAATGCCTGAAAGCCGTGTGAAAGAATTGGCGGACGGCCGAATCTACTCTGGGAAGCAGGCCGTGGAGAACGGACTGGTGGACGACATCGGATTCCGTGAAGACACGTTGAAAGCATTGAAAAAAGAAATCGGTGGCGACCCGCAGGTGTTCCAATACAAAAATACAATGGGGTCCTTCTTCAACCTGCCGCTTGCTGAAAGCTTGATGCCGAACAGTGAAATCCGCTACATCGAAGAATTGATGAACAAGCGTCAAGGACCACGCATGATGTATATGTACACAGATTAAGGAGGGAACGGTATGGATTACACCAATCATAACGAAAACGATGGGCAGCTATCATCGTTGATCCATCATCAGAAAAACGACCTCCAAAAACTGCTGTACGCAGGATTCGGTTCGAGATTCCTCGCCTACATCATCGACTTGATCGTCATTTGGAGCGTCAATAGCATTGTGACCCGGCCTTTGCTGCGACTTTTGAACCTGGAAGACGCAGAGCTTTGGGTACCTATGTTCAGCGCAGCGAATATTACGACATCGATCATCTTTTTTGCTTACTTCATACTGATGACGAAATTTTTCCGTGCGACGTTAGGAAAAATGATACTGGGATTATCTGTCGTTTCTTTAAAAGGAGAATCGTTATCGAATGGTCAGATCATTTTCCGTGAGTGCATCGGCCGTTACATCAGCATGGCGATTCTCGGCATCCCCTATTTAGTCGTCGCCTTCACAAAGCGACACCAAGGGATCCATGATCTTTTTGCCGATACATCTGTCATCAAGAATAAGTTCAGTAAGCTGAACGATACGATCGAACAACGACCACAAACGGTATAAAAAAGGAACGCCTGCTTCCCATTGGAAGCAGGCGTTTTTATCATCCTTAACGGTAAGGATCCTGTTTGCCCGTACCGTTCTTCTCCCCTTTTTCACGACGAAGCGCATTCAGGTCTTTCTTACTTTTGTTTTTCGCTTTTTTACCCATTTCTAAAGACCTCCCTTCCCCTTTATTTTGTGATATCCAACCAAAATCCATGTAATGAAATAACATCCATTAGATGCAGGGTGGAACACCTCGTTTATGAACATGATTACGTTCGTGTAAATTAAAAATAACGGTGCATACTATAAAAAACTGTCGGGATTCGAGGTGAGCACATGGATCAAACGTTGAACATCGAACAAATCCTTCGCGAAAAACAGAAAAATCACCATGTGACCATCAAAAAACTGGAGCTTGAAGATCACCCTGTCCACGTCATTTACATACCTGCCATCACGGATATCAATCAAGTTCAGGATGCAATCCTTCTTCCATTACAAGAATGGAACCACAAAGAAAAACCTCTTCCTCATGCTTTTTCCGCAGAACCTTTGCTGCAATTAGAGAAAAAAAACGACGTCGATCGATACCTGCTTGACGGTTTCACTCTGTTGATCGAACAACAAACCGTTTATGCGCTCGACACTGCACAATTTGCGTACCGGTCCATCCAGGAACCTGTATCAGAGATGACACTGCGTGGATCTCGTGATGGATTTATCGAATCACTCGAACAAAACATCGCTCTTCTGCGTGTTCACCTGCGCTCCACGGATTTAAAATTTGAGGAGTTCACTGTCGGCACCCGCTCCTTCACCAATGTATCCATCGCGTATGTCGATCGTACGGTCAATGAAGAACTGTTGAAAGACGTACGGGCAAGGATCAATGCCGTCCAGGAGGATTACATTCCGGATGGTGGGGTGATGGAACAACTGATTGAAAAGAACAACTATTCCTTGTTTCCAGAAATCCAGGAAACAGAAAGGCCGACGAAAGTATCCAGCGCTCTTGTGGAAGGCAAAGTAGCGATTTTCGTAGAGGGTTCTCCTTCTGTACTGCTGGCTCCGACAACATTGAACAGTCTATTTCAGCAGGCCGACGACTACAACTTCAAATGGATCCCGGCTTCACTCATCCGGCTGATGAGATACATGGCTGCTTTATTTTCAGTCATGCTTCCTTCGATCTATATATCTTTGATCTCTTATCAACATGGTCTAATCCCTACCGATCTGGCTATTTCGATTGCAAAAACCAGGGAAGGTGTACCGATTCCTTCGTTCATGGAAGCGCTGATTATGCAGCTAACCATTGAAACCTTGAGGGAAGCTGGGATCCGATTACCAAAGCCGATCGGACCTGCCGTCAGTATTGTGGGAGCGATTGTCCTTGGTGAAGCGGCTGTTACAGCTGGAATCGTCAGCCCTTTGATGGTCATCGTCGTTTCCTTTGCGGCCATCTGTTCCTTCACAATTGCTGATTATGCGTTAAGTTTGGCACTGAGAACCATTAGTTTCATCATGCTTTTCGCTGCCGCCTTCCTGGGGATATATGGATTGATATTGGCTGTGTTTGTCGTCAGCATCCACCTTGTTCATCTGCAAAGTTTTTCTGTTCCGTACTTAGAGCCTTTTGCACCTTTTTACGTGAAACGATGGAAAGATTCCTTGATCCGGTTCAAGTTGAAAAAAGGAGGCGGACGCATTGAGTGATTTGAAACAACTGACTATGCTGCAGCTTGTCATCGTATTCATATCTTCGATGATCGGGATCGGCATCATCCTCATGCCGCGCGACCTAGCCAATATCGTAGACTCTCAAGACTTATGGCTGAGCATCATTTTCGGGGCGGTGGCCGTAAGCGTGGTTTCCTGCATTTATGTAGCACTCGCTGTGCGTTATCCCGGCCTGACTTTTTTCGAAATGAGTTCAACGATCATGGGAAAATACCTAGGCTTTCTTTTCAATCTTTACTTTGTTGTGTACAGCCTGATCGTTGCAGCTTATATATTAAGAGTGACCGGTGGAATCATAAAAAACTACCTGCTGGATACGACGCCTTTGTATGCCGTGGTAGGCTCTTTCATGCTCGTCAGTATGTATTTGATCTACAATGGAGCAGGTGACATCGTCCGTTTTTTCCAGCTTTATTTTCCGATCATGATGGTGATGTTCATCGTGCTTTGCCTATTGAGTATTAAAAACCTTGACTTCAATAACGTTCGACCCGTTCTGCAAAACAATATATGGACGACGATCAGCGGAGCACAAATCACCTTCTTCTCTTTTTTAGGCATGGAGCTTCTCCTGATCTTCTCCAAATTGATCAAAAAGAAAAAAGCCAAACACCTATTGTTTACGATGTGGACGAGTATCGGTCTGACCGCCCTCATCTATGTCGTCTTCCACATCATTTCAATTGGAGTACTCGGAGTAGAAGAACTAAAAGAAATCACCTTTCCGACGATCGAAATGGCAAAAAGCATCGAATTTCAAGGCTTCTTTTTCGAGCGGTTCGAGTTGATCTTTCTCTTCGGATGGTTGACGACGGCTTTCACTTCCTTCACCGCTTATATGTATGCATTGACATTGGGGTTGAAAAATATCTTCAAACCCAGCCATTGGTTCCTGCCGGTCGCTGGGGTATTGATCCTGGCATTGACTCTATATCCGGAAGGCTTGACGGAAGTCTTCCACTACTCGACTCATATTCAGTTGATATCCGTTGCAGCCATCGTCGTGCTCCCCGCTCTTCTATTGATCGTTTCCTTGATTAGGGGGAACACGTATGCCACGTAAAGTCTTTTTCTCAGGTTTCCTGATGCTTTTATTGTTGACCGGATGCTGGGATATCAAAGAAATCGAGGATGTCGGAATTGTCACGGGCATGGGGCTGGATGTCAACGAAGATAAGGATGAACTGACGATGATCAACCAGTACGTGGTTCCTGCAAGAATCCCGACCCAGCAAAGCAGTGCCCAGCAGCAAACGGCTCCTTACCAGAACATTTCCCAATCAGGAAAAACATTCTTTGAAATCATCCGAAACAATTCATTGGAAAGCAACCGACCGCCCAATTACACACACCTGAAGTCGATCCTTACTTCAACGGCCTTGTTTGAAAAAGAACGCGCCGACCAGGTGATCGACTTATTCATCCGTGACCATGAGTTCAGAAGGACGACGCCTGTTTTTCTAACGAAGGATCCTGTCTTAGATATTCTAAGTACGGATCCTGCGAAGGAACTTTTTCCGTCCATACAAATCAAGTCCCTTAGTGAAAACTTCAATAAAAACAATCAAAACCCGACGAACTTATCTATCGGGGATATGTCCCAGCTTATTTCTGAAAACAAAAGCTTTTTGATCCCTGGGATTACGTTGAATGAAGGGACAATCAAATCCTCAGGTGCAGGAATCATTGAAGCGGAGAGTTCGAAATATGTAGGCTGGATCAATGTCGAGGATATGGAAGGCGTCCGATATATCCACAATACGGTCCAAGGCGGATTTATTTATCTGGATGAAGAAAAAGTTGAGGATGGGCCGATTATTCTGGAAATCAAAGGTTCGAAAACAAAATTCAAGACCAAAGTGACCGGAGATCATCTGGAGATGACGTTTAAAATCGCGACATCCACGACATTAGCTGAAGATTGGGGAACGGGGAGAGACGTTTATAATAAAGGATGGAAAAAAGCGATTGAGGATGCTTCCAACAAAGTCACCCAGGGAAAAGTGGAACGAGTGCTGAAGCTCGCCCAACAGGAATACCGGATTGATTTTCTTAATGTGTCCAACTGGGTTCAAATTCACGAACCAGAGTATTGGGAAAAACACGAAAAAGAATGGCGTGAGATCTTTCCTGACATAACGTTCAAGGTGGAAGTGACGACCGAAATTACAGACTTCGGAACTCAAAACTTCAATACAGAATAAAGTGGAGGTCTCCCCTCCACTTTATTTATTTTATAAAAAGTTCCTCGAACGCTTTGACGATCGGAAAAGCTCCTGAGCCATTATTGGAAAGAACCGTTACTTTCCATTGACCTTTCGGATAAACACATGAATGAAAACTGACACCCGGATCATACCCCATGGCATGATAAACCGTCTCTTCGTCCACATCATCGAGCCAAAGGCCATACCCGTATGAAATGCCGTCTTTGACTTTTACGTGTTTCGTTACCAGGCGGTCTACATGTCTTTCACCAACAAGCTTCCCACTCAACAACGCATCCCAAAACCCAATCATATCCGGAGCGGTCACGAAAGCGCCACCGTCTGCTCCACCGACGACCGGCACAGAATACACATTCGTCTTTAGAGAACCTTCCTGTTCTATGTATCCGAACGCAGTGTTTTCCGGCAGCTGATCCAAACGGTAATAACCAGATTTTTGCATACCTGCAGCTTTGAAGATGTTTTCTGACACGTAGGTTGTAAAAGGCTTGTTTGCGACTGCTTCAACGACTAAACCTAAAACGATGAATCCTGCATTATTGTAGTGAAATCTTTCACCAGGGTTGAACATCTTCTCTTCTTCTCTGAACATCGGTACGAAATCATCGAGATTCTCCATCTTATACATCGGCGTTTCTTCCCAAAGTTCCGAGAAGTCGTCCATCACCGCTTCATCAAAATAATCAGGCATCCCTGACGTGTGGGTCAACAAATGATGAATGGTTACGCGTTCATCGATACAAGATAGTTTTTGTTGCAACAACTGATGGACAGGTGTATCGTATGCGAAACGATTCTGTTCAACGAGCTGAGCGATGGCTACCGCTGTGAACAACTTGCTTCCTGAAGCGATTCCGAACCTGGTATCCTTGTGATTAGAAAGTTTTTCGGCAACGTTTCTGTAACCAAACCCATTGGAATAGACCACTTCTTCTCCTTTTTTAACGACAACCGTTCCTGAAAAACCTTCTTCTTCTGCTACTTCACGAATCTTGGCATCCACTCTCTCCATCTCCTTTTTCGATGATCAGAACAAGCGCTCTTCTCCTTTTTGTTTTACATAGCAAATAGAAGGAAATTAGTATGGTAAAAAGGAGTCTTTCTTATGGAAGTTCTAGCTGTTGTTTTAATCACGATCGGAATCATAGGCAGCCGGGTGATCGGCTTTTTTTCCCCGATTGGAAAGCGACTAAAGGGGAACACATGTCGGAACGTAAACGTTTAGGATACGGCGCAATCGGAATCGGTCTATTGCTTCTTATGTATCTACTAAGTCAGTTCCTTATCCGAATATAGGTGGGTACACATCGCTCCCCAGGCTCAATGTTTTCCTATGTGTCACCGAATAACAATAAGAATCTGCAAAAGAAATCCGTCAAGGAGCCTCATAAAATTCCCGCTTCAGGATACTCATTAAGATAGAGTCATGATATTTCCCATCGTAGAATAAATCATCCCTCAACCTGCCTTCTTCTTGAAACCCTAAATTTTTATAGCATTTCAAGGCTCTATCATTGAACGAAAATACATCCAACCCGATCCGGTTCATATTCAACATCTCAAACCCATAACGTACGAATAAGGAGATGGACTCCGTACCGTACCCATGGCCCCAATACTTTTGATCAAAAATTGAAATTCTGATCACAGATTTTCTGTTTTGATAATCGATGTCCAGCATAGCGATATCGCCAATCAGTCGATCAGTGTCTTGTAAACAGATGACCAGATCGATCCTGGAATCATCCATCGATATCCGATCGAACCAATTTTGGACACCGTTACGACTAAACACCGTTTGGGTGCCCGTCAGCCTTCTCCCTTCTCGATCCCAGAGAGCTTTTGTATAAAATAAATCGAGATCCTCCTGCTCCAACGGCCTTAAATAAACCCGATCGTCCTCTAATAGCTTTATCATGTCTTTCCCCATAACCCTTCCCCCTCATCATGATCTTGTTTTCATCATAAAGGGGCACAAGCGCAATTGATAGGACGAGTTTAATTTAGAATGAAACCATCTAAAAGAGATTACCTGATCAGGTAATCTCTCTTCTGGAATAGATGATTTTTTTAATGGTTTCAACTGAGAGATGGTAATTTCCTGCAATGGCTTCTATGGACTTTCCATCTGCGTAGTCTTCTTTTATCTTTCTATTCCGTTCCGATAATTCTCTTCTAATACCAGTGCGTGCCCCCCACTTTTCACGGGTATTCCCGGATTTGGGCACATAAAGGGTCTCCCCTTGTATATATTTTTGTACTTCTTTCAACAACTCTATCGGTAAAGCATCTTTGGCATTCACATATTTCATTTTTCGCCAGCTCCTTATTTTTATGATCAATAAATAATAAGGGGCAAAGCCAAATGAATAATCTTATGACGATATCAACGAATATGACCCCATGCAAAGAATCGCCATACATTCATAGGCTTTGCATGAGTTTCTCTCGTCTTCCCGACTGGGTAAGAAAGGTTTTCCAAATCGTCCACCTCCGTCGACAGTTGATGGTGCTCATTCAATCATCTCAAAATATTCTGACAAAAACAACGTTTTGAAAAAGGACCCACGATAGATTATGCGTAAATTTCATTTCAACCTCATGACCAGGGGAGGGGCATCCAAAAAATAAACCGCTACTAATTCCGCCGAAAAGAAACCAGGATTCCATCAATAGTCCATCACGAGGCATCAATTGGAAAGATGTACACGTTGTACTTCAAATAAAGTTCCAACCCGACATTTTCTGCAATTTTATTGGAAGGCGTATTACTCGCTTCACAATCCCAGTATGGAATCCATCCTTTCCTTTCACATTCTTTCACAACCCAATGGGCTGCCTTCTGACCTAATTTATTCCCCTGATGCTCTTCTATGGTTTCTATATCCAATCCGTGCACATGTCCAGCTACAAATCCAGAAAAACATAAGCTGACAATCTTGTTTTGGTAGAGAATACCGTACCCCGTCCCTTTTTGAAAAAATTCCATGGGAGAAGGCCAGAATTCTAATATTTTCGAGTGTAAAAAACCTATATTTTCCAGATAATGATCCTGATTGTCAAAAACATCTTTGGTGACTTTAAATGTTATGTATTCTTGTTTAATCGCAGGTTCCTTTTGATTGATCGCCTGAGGTTTTTTCCAACTTATAGACATTCTGATTTGATTTCTCCATGTCACGATGACCAAAGACCTTCTCAATCGTCTTCTCCCATCCGGGATGATGACCGATGGCTATAAAATTACGTACATTCAGCTTCTTTGCTTCAGGAAATATGACTTCTTCTATAAAACCGTTGATATGGTCATTAAATGGCTCATTTCCTTCATCTCCAATAAAGAAGAAACCATCATGGTTCCCCAGCCAGATCAGTCCTGTTTGAGGAGCATCGGTATCATCTACAAAAATCCGACCTGGATTATTCCCTTCTATGACCGCTTGAACTTCTAAATGTCCATCATCGTTTGTTAACTTTCCGCATTTATAGAATTCTGCTTTATTAAGTTCACGGATCATTCTTACTCCTCCTCCTGATCGCTTAAGTCCGCCACATACTTTTACTGCATTTCCGATAAAAGAAAGCTTTCATACCGTCAATCTCTGAGGTTTGATTGATCTGGGTTGGAGAAAGTTACAATCAACCCTTTGAAGTTCCAATCATTTAACATATTCTATATTTCTCTTCTGTTCGCTAATGTCCAAACCAGGATGGTATTCCTTAACCAATTCCATAACCTCTTCAATTAAACCTTCTAACTCTTTCACACCGCTTGCCGGGTCCCCTATCCATGTTTTGTTCATGCGAGCATGGAGATTTTCCGGTTTGATTTCCATCCGTTCGATATTATTTTCCATCCATTTAAAGACAGGGTGGTGGACATACATACGATTCAGGCCAAACAAAACGCCGAACAATTTCTTCTGCACTCCACACAGGACATCATAGAGCATCAACCAGTCCTGACGTTTCAAGAGAGCTTCCCGGTTATTCCAGCGATTCCCCAGCCATAGATTTTCTGCAATCATCCGTGCTGAAAGTTCGAAAGGATAGACAGCCAACCTGTTCTTCCATTCAGTGATTTTTCCTTCCCCGCAGAGACTTACACCATCATGGATGGAAGCTACTATACATTGTTTGTCATAATCGGTATCGTGTTCATCCACCACATCGGAAATGAAGCGTTCTACTGATTCAACCAAAAAGCTGCTGATTTCAAATTTAACGCCGTCCCGGGTTAAGTAGGCTTCCGACCATTCTTCATCTTCATAAGGATGATAAGACAGAATGGTGCCACCTATTTGCTCAATGGGAGATTTCCGCTCATGATCCGTCGGGGGATTGGACCATAAAATATGTAATTCAATATCTGAATGTTCATCATCTAGGTTTTTAGACACAGAACCAGCAAGTAGAATGGCTTTAACCTTTGGGTTCTCTTCATACAGAGCGGCCATATCTATTGATTGTTTGAATAAATCCAATTTCATTCCAACCTCCAATTGTTACGTTACATAACTTTTTCAACATATAGATTGTTGTTCGAAATCAATAGTTCACTCCTGAATCAACGACCAATCGAGGCGGCGACGTCGTGAGCTTCGCGTTTACCCCAAACGGTACACCATAATTCGGCTGGCAATGACCAAAGTGAAAGTTCTCAACAACAGGAAATGGAGAACCGGCGAAGAAACGGTGAAGCACTTTTTTCAACTCCGTTTCTTCTTCTGTTTCCACCTGGAAATTCCCTAATACGACACCTTGAACGTCATTGAAGACACCCGCTTGTTTAAGATGAGTAAGCTTCAAATCGATAAGAAACGGTGGTTCTGCAACTTCCTCAAGTAGTAAGATGGCGCCAGCTGTGTCCACTTGGTAAGGCGTGCCCAAACCGTTGGTGAGGAGTGTTAAATTCCCTCCCACTAAACGTCCCTCTCCCGTACCATGGGCGAGCGTGTTGAGAGTTGATCGGTTAGAATCATAGGTCATCATCTCGCCTGTAAACAGAGATGAAAACGATGATACTGTCTCTTTTGTTCGCTGTTCATCATTAAGATCAGAGGCCACCATAGGCCCGTGGAAAGTCACCAGACCACTGAAATTGTAAATAGCATGAAGCAGGTACGTTAAATCACTGTATCCCCAGAATATTTTAGGGTTACTTTTTATCTTTTCGTAATCAATCATAGGTGCAAGCTTCGCTGTGCCGAACCCTCCATTGGTGCAAAAAATTCCGCGGATTGCAGGGTCGTTAAAGGCCTCATGTAAATCAGCAAGTCGCTTTTGATCGACCGTTGCATGCTCTTCATCGGTTTGGAACACATGGCGTCCAATGATGACTTCAAGATCCATTTTTTCCAACACACGTATCCCCTGGCTTAATTGCTCCCGATCCGGAGGTCCCGCCGGTGCAATCACTGCTACCCGATCCCCCTCTTGTAAAGCACGGGGGTTAATCATAATATCCCTCACTTTCTGGTTAATGGAAATGGAACAACGATTAAGCTAAGTTGAATTTCATCTCCATTTTTCTACTCTTTGTTGTCATCCCCATAGACCGATAAAATTCTATGGCAGCAGTATTTTCCTCAGATACTCCCAGTTCAACACGATCGACCTTGAGGCTACGTCCGAAATCAAAAACGTGGGCAACTAGTTTTTTTCCAATCCCCTTGTTTCTATGCATTTCAGAAACGCATAAACTATGGATAGATAAAACCTTTCTCGCTTTGACAAAAGAATTCTCAGGTGTTTCCTCTTCCTTAGTCACTACAACTCCCACGATCTCATTGCTTAAGATAGCCACAAACATGTGCTGTTTGTTATCCATCACCTGGCTTTCAAAGAACTCTCTCTCGACTGGAGTTGCATTCTCTTTGTACAAATCCGGTCTTACACGAACGTGGAATTCATGAACCTGCCTAAATAGAGGCAGCAATGACTCATAATCGCTCTCCTCGGCTCTTCGAATAGATAGATCCATTTTCTCTCCCCCTAGTCACTTACTTGCCCTACTTATTCAACTTAGATATTTTTATTAGTCCGCCGATTTTTTGATAAAAAAAGGAACGTTCGTGCCATCATCACTGGTATCCAGGCATGACAAGGTTGGTAATGAAACAAGCGCTTTTATACTTCAGTATATTTCTCTCATGCCATTCATCAATCTCTTAAGCTTGACTGGTATGGTTGAGGGATTAAACCATAGGTAAGGGAACGGTTCTTTCGTTCAATTGCGGGCTCATAAAAGGTAGGACCTGTTTAAGTCTTCAAACCAAGATTACCATAAGTTTCTTTTTTTGTGGAAAGAGCTCAGGTACTTTTAAACAGAATCCCGAAACTTTTTCTGAAAATTCCATTGATTCTTCTTTCATTTTCCTGTATTGTAAATCGCAAGCGAAATGATAAACTCCACTTTTGATTTGAGGATACGCTTTACGACGTGTCCAACTGCTTTTCCTAAAACTACATAATTATGAAACTTATCCAGAGAGGTGTAGGGACTGGCCCTTTGATACCTCAGCAACCAGCCATTGGCACGGTGCTAAATCCAGAAGGTAGTTGTTCTACCTTGAAGATAAGGAGACTCTTTATACACAAAGGACCCCTTATCCAAGGAGGTCCTTTATTTTTTTGAAGAAAATGATTTCTGAACAGAGTTGAACCAATGTCAGCTCATGCAAGGCAGAAAGTCAGCGTGTCCCTGTCAGAAGGGGCTAGCTTTCTAATAAAAGACTCATACAAAATGGAAAGGTTGTGGAATGAAATGAAACGATCATTAGAACAGAGATTACAGGATGGACCCGTCATTTGTGGAGAAGGATACTTATTCGAACTGGAGCGCCGCGGCTATTTACAGGCCGGCTCCTTTGTACCTGAAGTAGCCCTTGATAACCCACAGGCATTGAAACAGACGTACCGTGACTTTATGCTCGCAGGCTCGGACGTCGTCTTGGCCTTCACCTATAACGGCCACCGAGAGAAAATGAGAATCATCGGCAAAGAGGACCTATTAGAGCCGCTTAACCGTCAGGCCATCCGCCTGGCCAAAGAAGTAGCTCAGGAGCACCCGGAGGAAGAAGCCCTTGTTGCCGGGAACATTTCCAACACGAACTTGTTCAACCCTGATGATCCTGAAGCTGTTGAAAAAACAAGAAGCATGTTTGGGGAGATGATCGGCTGGTGTAAGGAAGAAGGCGTGGATTTTGTGAATGGCGAGACCTTCTATTATTACGAAGAAGCGCTGATTGCTCTCGAGGAAATTCAAAAACAAGATTTGCCTGCCGTGATCACATTCGGTCTGATGGGGGAAAATATTCTCCGGGATGGCTATGAAGTGGAAGAAGCCTGCCGCTTATTAGAAGAAAAAGGCGCGCTTGTCGTCGGTATGAACTGCTTCCGCGGCCCAGCGACAATGCAGCCATATGTAGAAAAGATCCGTCAAACAGTGGACGGTTATGTAGGTGCCCTTCCCATCCCTTACCGCACGACGGAAGAACACCCGACCTTCTTCAACCTGCCGGACGGGGGCTGTGCCTGTACACTTCCAACGGAAACCACGTTCCCAACGTCCCTGGACCCGCTCTACACGAACAGGTATGAACTTGCGGAATGGGCCAAAGAAGCGCACAGCATTGGTGTGAACTACCTGGGACTCTGCTGTGGAGCTTCTCCTGCCATGCTTCGTGAAGTAGCAGAATCCGTCGGCCGTACAGCTGTAAACTCCAGGTATTCCCCGGATATGGAAAAACACTTCCTGTTCGGCAATGACGACACGCTGCAGGATCACATCACCTCTTATAAGACTAAAGCGTGAGTCAAACGCCTGTCCGAAATACGGACAGGCGTTTTTTTAAGTTTCACCTATTTGCATTACTTTACGCGGAACAAAGGGTCATCCAGCATTCCGCTTTCTATCTGAGGCTATGTACTAGACTGCAATTCCCTTCCATTACAGGAGCTTTCAGTCTTCCTATAGTGCAGTTCATGACACGTACTGGTTTTAGTAACGGTTTCAGTAGTCAGAAAGAGCTGGATCAAGGCATAACAAAAAAATGACCTTACCTGACTGTTAACGTAATGATGGGATAAAAGCGGGGGCATTTTTGTAGGAATGGTAGAAAAGGAGGATTCCAGAGGAGATCAACTCTGAAGAAAAAATAAGGATTGGATTAGAAAATATCTATTTTAATCTTTGATTGATCCGATCCAATCCTTCTACTTTCGCTTTTTCCACATTCAATTCTCTTTTTAATAATACATTTTCCGCTGTCATCCCCGCTAATATAGAAATGCCAATCAGCGACCTTAATACCTCAGGCTCAGGGATAATATAAGTAACGGCGAAAACTGAAGCTGCCGCCCCGATAAGGAAATCTGCCAGGAACCCTAAATAAATTCCCTTGGGCCGTTTTCTTTTTTTAGGGAAGATCAGCACCTTTCCATTTCTCATTAAATGAGAGACAATGCCTGTCATCCCCCCGATACACCCAGCAATAAGTATCGTATTCATAAGAAATTTTCCCCCTAGACTAAAAAGAGCGGCAGTTGGTAGAAAGAAACTTAGAAACATACGCTACTATGCACTAAATCCTCAACCAAGCTCGCCGCTCCGTTTAAGTCCGTTATTTTTTTAAATACAGGTATCCCACTATAATGAACACCGTAGTAATAGTGTACACTATTATTATCAGAAAATAAATACTATTTTGCAAAATAATGTCTGCAATAACAACTTATACCAGTCTAGAGATGTATTTTATTTAACCATTCATGGATCTGATCTTCATAATACCTGACTTCCTTCTTCGACGTAGAGTCAACCAATTCCTTTCTCAACCGTTGGTACTCTTCCAATTGGCGCTTCGTTATGGACAGCTCGTTGGTTGATTGAAGATTATCTAAGTACTGTTGGATTTCTACAAAATAAAAACGGGTTTCCTCTATCGATTGTGCATTTTTAAAGGCATTCATTAGATCGTCATAGGTCTCTTTTTCATTCATCATATTCAATCACCGGCACCTCCTCTTTATTGTTACTGAACGGGCGCATAACACTAAAAAAACAGATTCTCTTCAAAAACGAAATGGATTTTGTCTTGTACACCGATTTATACTTCATACCCATTATACAAGATTTTCTAACGGATATAGTTAGTCCCTCATCATTTATACAAATCTTTTTTCATTAAATGAAAGAAGTGGATAATCGGTCGAGTGGGTGATACCTCGAATAATAAGGAGATTAAGCGTTGATCTATGGTTACACTGTTTTCATCGTATTACCTCTGGATTGTCCAGGATTAGACTCTATTTACTTTTATTAAAAGTAAATAGAGTCTATGAATCATTGCACCTATGGTTTGGAATACATTATTGTATGATATTACAAGTAAGATAAGCTAATAAATAAAAAAACAGACAGCCCAAATCATATGATTTGGACTGTCAAACAGTATCATGTTTCGTTTATTTCTATTGAATAGGTACTCTTGTTTATACGTTTACCTACTGGTTTTTATGGCGGTAACTCATTCACCTTTTCCTAAGAATCGCTTCATACCTGCCACACAATAATCATGGTCCATTTGCGGAGTGAGTCCCGCGACAGTAACAGAACCGACCGTGCCTACACCCTTGATCGCAATGGGTAGAGCACCACCGACAGCCTGATATTCCTCTTCGGAAAGTAAGGAACTTTCATTGTGTGTAGTTCCCATTTCTTCAAAACGAGCGGCAATGAATTGCGTGCTATGGTTATAGTGATCCACGACTTTTTTCTTCCGGTATAACCATTTCATATTCTCTTCCGATGTTCCATCCATTAAATGAGTGAAAAGTGGCAGACGGTTCTTCTCGATGTGTACCGCCACAGACTTACCATTTTCTTTGGCATAATTGACAAGTTCCATACCAAGCTGTAATGCCTGTTCATTTGTAAATTGTTCAAACTCAAGCTCGTTCTCAAGTTGTTGCAGTTGTTTTGTATTCATATCTATTCTCCTTTAGAATAAATTTTGTTTTTTATCTAATCTATAATTGATCACAGCCAACAGGAGTGCGATGGCCACCATAACAGCACCAATCCAGGCTGTATCAAGGTAGTCCATAGTCTCCACAACAAAGCCGCCGATGGCAGATCCTCCTGCAATCCCGATATTGAAGGCAGAGATATTCATCGCAGAAGCGACATCTTTTGCTTTTGGTACAAGCTTCTCAGCGAGCATTAGGATGTAGGACTGAACCCCCGGGGTCAACATAAAGGCAAATAAACCTAGAATGAAAACAGAAAGATAGCTAAGGGAATGATTCGGAAGCAGCACCATTTGTAACAACAGTACGAAGATTTGGATAAAGAATACAAATCGTAACGCCTTTACAGGATGATTGTTACTAACTTTACCACCGACAATATTGCCAATAGCCACGGCTATTCCGTATAAGAGAAGCATCCATGATATAGCCCCTTCTGAGAACCCACTTACATCTTCAAGTATTGGAGAAAGGTACGTAAATAGCGCGAAAGTTCCTCCAAAACCGAATGCGGTCATCAGTAGAGCAAGTAAAATTCTTGAGTTAGATACGAGCCGTCCAACGTCGCTGAGAGTTGGGGATTCAGCTGGCCGCTTCATACGCTCAACTGCCCAAACATTGGCGACCAGTCCAAGGAGGCCGAGAGCTGCAACAGAGTAGAATGTGGCTCTCCAGCCAACCGCCTGCCCAACAAATGTCCCGAATGGAACACCAATAATGGTGGCAACCGTCAATCCTGTGAACATAATGGAAATGGCTTGGGCCTGCTTGTCTTTTGGAACAAGTTCAGCAGCTACGGTTGAGGCAATGGCGAAGAACACACCATGCGCTACAGCTGTGATTATGCGTGATATGAGAAGTAACTCATAGGTTTGGGAAAGTCCTGAGAGGACATTCCCAATGATAAAAATGGACATAAATGTAATGAGCAGGCCCTTTTTAGGCAACTTCCCCGTCATCGTCGTAACAATGGGGGTTCCAATCGCAATAGCTGCTGCGTAGCCTGAGATTAGTGTACCTGCTTTGGTTACGGAAATGTCCAGGTCAGCAGCAACGGTTTGAAGGAGTCCGACAATAACGAACTCCGTCGTACCAATAGCAAAAGCACTGATCGCTAGTGACAAAAGTCCGATAATAACTTTTGGTGACAATTTACTCATCGTTGTCTCCTCCTTACGTCAAGTTACAATAGTTTTGATATTTGAGCGCTACATGCTCTGATTTTTTTACTTATCTGTGTGTCGTATGGCTTAGGAATTCTACTAGCCGGTCCAGACAATGCTACAGAGGCCACCACTTCCCCGTTTCGATAAATAGGGGCCGCAATGCATCGAAGTCCAATCTCGGTTTCTTCATCATCCACTGCATAGCCCTGATTTTGAATGGCTTTGAGGTGATAAAGAAACAATTGTTCATCGTCGAACGTATTCACTGTTTGCTTCTTCCACTGCAGTTTTTTCAGGAATTTCCTTTGTCTTGGTTCGTCAAAAAAAGCAACGATGGCTTTGCCAAGGGCACTTCCGTGAGCAGGATCACGATCCCCCACTTGTGAATGGATGCGCATCGCATGTGTACCATTGACCACCTGAGTGGTAATCACATCTGTCCCGTCCAGGATGCCGATATATACGGTTTCTCCCAGATCATGACTGAGTTCATACAGAGGGGAAACCGATACCCAATCCACTAAAGGATTATGGTCTTGTTTGAATTCCGTAAGCTTAGATGAAACCCGGTAAACTTGACCATGCTTCTCTACATAGGCCATGTGTTCGAGCGTATAGAGCATGCGAAAGGCCGTTGTTTTGTTTAACTTCATGTGATGCATCACATCGTTCATTGTCATTCCCCCGCTCTCCATAAGCAGATCGAGAATGATCAGTCCTTTTTTCAACGTTGAAACTTCATATTGACTCATGAGTGTGTGCCCCCTTTGCACATATGTCATCATATAGTGCTGTATTGTGAATATCAAAAAAAGAAGTTGTGGTTTCTATATTTGAAACTCACAACTTTATTGTTAACTTCTAAACCCGATCTAATAATGGTTTCGTGAGGTATTAACCAATAAAAAAGCACCTACCTTAAAAAAAGGTGGTGCCCCATTTTCTTCTTGCAATAAGGAGCATAAATCACTTGCTCCCATTTGTTTTGTCCAGCAATGAAACGGTATCTAAATATTGTAAATAAGTCCCCCTATGTTGGTGGTCAACAAACACTTTGTTATTTGAATTGGACATTCCCATTATCCTTTTACCGATTATACAGGAGGCGTTCCGGTTGAAGAATAATTCTTATAAAAACATAATCCGTTAAGATATTTAGCGTTTTCTTGTGTACGACTCAAACTTATTTTTTTATGATTTCCAATGTGACGTTTCGTAATTTTCTTTCTCTTATAAAACACGCAAATCATATTAGTAGCAACTACTAATGAAAAAACAAAATGAAATTACCATTAAGTTTCATTAGAGCCATCTCACTTAATCTCCATTAGGATTGCGCAGTTTCTTCATTACTTTACTCCCTTCAGTCTCTGGTGTAATTTATCAACACTACATAAATCGGACTTTTAACCCTGATATGTATAAGGAGCAGATGATTTAAGTAAACTTTCTACCCCACCTGCATTATAAGGCATTCGTTTATTAGCAGTTTTTATATCTACCCACTTAATTTCATCGATCTCATCATTATGTAATATTTGTAGAGAACCTTCCACAATCTTCGCCTTAAAAGTAATGAAAAGGGCATGATGGCCCTTTTTTTCAAAGAAAGCTTCATTTACAGCAACTATGTTTTGAGTTTCTATTGTTAGATTTGTTTCTTCCTTACTTTCGCGTATTGCTGCTTGTTGAAAGGTTTCACCATTTTCAACAGCGCCTCCTGGAAGAGACCATCCACTATTTTTATTCTTCACCATCAAAACTTTCTCTTCAATTTCATTAAAGATAAAGGCGTAAGCTACATCAACTCGATCCATTTTAGATCACTCCTACCTTGTTGTTAAGCAAATCAAGAAGTATGGGGATTGAATTTTCATATTGTCTAAGTTCCAAAAGTGTTTCCGTTACTTGAGCAGATCCCAGCTTTTGCTCCTCTTCATCTGAACATTCCATTTTCAAAGAACGTTTTAAGTTGTATTCAAGCCATCCTAACTTACCTGAATACCCAGTTTCTAATACCCGGGTCCAATCTGCTTGAAGTACGCCGTATTTCTTTTTATAACCTTTTATAAATGCCATAAACCGTTCTTCATTTATGTTCCCCAATCCGTCATAGGACCAATAGATTGCTGTTTCTATTAAGTCCTGCATAGGATTTATATAGCCTGCTGACTCCCAATCAATGACTACCGGGCTATCTTGGTCCCACATCACATTCTTGGCGTCTAAGTCCCTGTGACTAATCACCATGTCTGATGAGAGAACTTCAGCTGCTTTTCTTGACTTAGACTCCCATTCATAGAGTTTATCCTTGTTATCGTTCAATAACCCTGCCCATTCAGCACTCGCCTGCAGACCTTTCTTCAAGTAATCATCCCACTTTATCAGGGGGCCGTTACTTAGTCCATCAAACGCAATATCCAGGTCTTTAAAGTTTATATTATGGATATCCGCAAGAATTGAACCCATTCTCTTACTATGTACTTTCCTAATGTCTATAGGTTTTAGAATCCTGCCGTCCATCCATTCAAACACCATATAGTACTGGTTATTTATTTCATGAACAGATTTGCCGTTAATGATATTCGCTGGCAGTGCCGGAATGTGGTTGGAAGCAAGGTTTGCGATTCTTTCAGAGTTCATATAGTTCATCATTGCCTCTGGCCTTTTCATTATTTCAGGATTCAATACTTTCACTGCATATTTACCTTTTGTTGTTTCTAATAGGTACATTTTGTGTAGAAGTCCGCCAGCTATTTGTTCAGCAGGGCCGACGATTTCACCCAAGCAAGCATTAAAGCATAGCCGTTTAAATGGAAGATCATATTGACCATCATTCATCTTTCAAACCACCTTTTGACAATATGTAACGTATTTCATTTTAAATTGTGTGCTCCCATGTTCTTTCTCAAATCAAACAATAATTCAATCAACGACTCATGATAAGGAATGAATAAACCTTCAGAAATCATACGGATGATGTCATCCTTTGACGCCCATTTCACCTGATTAACTTCTTCTGTCGGTAGCGGAAGGGCTGAGATATCTACATCGGTTTCAATAAGATAATAATCATCAAATCCATACTCAAAGTTAACAGTTAGAGAAGGTCGTCTATCTCGAAGGTGCAATGGATAACCGATTTCTTCACTCACCTCTCTTTCTGCTGCCTGATGACTTGTTTCCCCGGCGATCGCGCTGCCTCCTACGGTAATGTCCCACATGTTCTTCCAGTCTTCCTTACTTGGCTGACGCTGTTGAATCAGCATTTCTCCATCTTGATTAAATAAACACACGTGAATCACTAAATGATAAGCACCTTGTTCAAATCGATCCCCACGCTTCATTTGCTTGCCTGTCAGATTTCTGTCCTTGTCGTAAACATCCCACATCTCCATGTTCCCACTCCTCCTTTAATTTTTTCGTTAGCGTCATATGTTCTATAAAGATTTAAAATGGCACCTGATCCCCAATCTTTTAAGGTGGCAGAGCGGGGAGGGCAGGCGCCGTTATAATCGGTCACTCAACGAACTTTTTTAATCATATACATATGATAGCGAGCGTCGAATTCCGGGTAGTCTGTATAGTGGTCAGCAAGTACTTCCCATACGACCTCCATCTCATCCAGCACACGCTTCAAATAGATTTCCCTCTTTACCCCCTGGATCATGAAAATGGCCAACACCCCACCGTTTTTCAGCTCTGAAGCAATACGCTGGAGGAGCTTCGTTTCGTTCTCCACATCCCTTTTATAAAAGTGCAGCATTGAATCCATAAGGACAATGTCGTGTTCCTCTCTTATCGGGTAGGTGTACACATCTCCTACTTTGCCGGTCACGTTTAACTGCTCGTCACAGGCGGCTTGATTCATTTGATCGAGCCCGACAGTGGAGACATCAACGCCTGTCACTGTGTACCCTAACCTTCCCAAGCATAATGAATCTCTGCCCTGGCCGCATCCCAGATCGAGCACATGCCCTTTCGGCTCATACGTCTCAAAGAATGCCAAAAGTCCAGGATAAGGGTTTCCGAAATAATTCTGTTCTTGATAATGTGTATCATAGACTGGTTTCGTCATGATGCTTCACCACGTTTCCAAACTCTCATCAGCCTTGGATGGGTCATATTAGAGGCATCTCTTGCATCCTTCAGCAATCCTGAGAATGCCTTCCATACGAGGGATTTGCGTTCAGATCGCCCCAACACAAGCGGTGCACTCAAGCTGTCAGCGTCTCCTCCGATTACAAACACTTCCACATGTTTCACTTTACCCTCTCCCCTTTTCATGAGCGGTTTTCACTTGAGACGTCTCTCCGCAAACAAGATTAGTAGCTCTATCACCTAATCTTCTTATTCAGGATGAATAACCCTGCCATTCAGCCGGGCACAAATAGAAAAAATAGGAGGTCATATTCATGACCTCCTATTGACTTCCAGCTAAAGACTAACTGGGGAAAGTTTCAAAAAAACCAAAAATTTCTTTCCGAGTAATTTAAGATGATTAAACGATATCCCGTTTATGTAAGAATCGGAAACAAGATCATTGTTTAACAATTTATGGTGATGGGGCAACAAATTCTACTTTGATTCGATCCGGGTCTTCAAAGTAAACCGCATAATAATCCTCCCCACCTGCAAATGGATGTTCGTTTTCGTATAAAATAGTTATACCTCTCTCCTTGAGCATTTTTGTCATTTCGTCTACTCTTTCACGGGAAGATGCGTGAAAAGCCAAATGATTTAAACCGGTCCTGCACCTGTGGTAAGGGACGTCTAAAAACTTATTTTCTGTTTGAACAAACACCAAATAAGTTTCTCCTAACTTCCAACTTTGTCCCTCCTCCCATTTTTGATAAGACTGGTAACCTAACTCTTCCAAAAACCAGTTCCAAAATGATTCTGACTTCTTTAAATTGGAAACATAAATTTCTACATGATGAAGTAAGCCTTCACTCACTAAAATCTCCCCTTCCTATGCTTAATCACATCATAACAATGTCAGATCTATTAAAGAATCGCTCCCTTTACTTGAAAACTCAGCTTCAAACTGAATAATACCTTCACCCATCTTTAATAGAACCTTTTGTTAGAAAAGGATGCGCCCACATTCACACCCTTTCAAGCCTTCCGTCTACCTTATCTTCTCTTGAACCTCTGCATAGCGGTCCCATTCCCGGAACGTTTTTCGAAAAAGGCTTTGAATATCACGCAACCGCGTTTCTTCACAGCCCTTTTTACTCACCATATCGCATAATGCGATCATATCCATCATTTTCGCTTGCTGCAGCCATTCCACAGGGAGTTCTCCTCCATGCTGAAGGTAACTTGAAATGAATGGACCTAGAAATGGAGAGTTTTCCACATCCTCATAGCGAAGCAAATTTCCGATGTCATGTAACGGAGAGTGGCTGAACGAAAACTCCCAATCTATGATGCCCGTCACTTCCACCGCTTCTCCGCCAGTTTTGACGAGAATGTTCAAGGGGTTGAAATCGCTATGCACTAAAGAACGCTGCTCCCCGATTCGATCCAACAAATAAGCCTGCTCATCAGCGAATCGTCTGATCTCCTCGACCATTTCTGAACCTATGTTCTCCTCTACATAGCCCTTAGTGATGATATCCTCTAATACACTCCTGAAAGAATCCGCTCCAATCGTCAAAAATTCCTGCACATTCAGCTCTTCATCAAAGAACCCTGGTGCAGAGAACTGAATGGAATGCATCTCGGCGAGCCACCTGCCGACTTTGTGTCCGGCATCCGATAATTGATCGGCATTCCCTTCGTTGAACACCTCGGATAGCTGAAAACCCTCCACCCAACTCAAAACGAGAAAAGGGTACTCGACCCGGGACAAGGAAAAATCATGATATAGTACTTCCGGAACAGGCAGGTGGTTTTGGACACGTTCCAAAATCCGCTTTTCGATATGACCTTTAATGCCGCCACCATTGTAAATGCGTAGTACAACATCCTCTCCATCGGTAAGGGAGAGTTTGATATTCGAATTGCTGAGTCCTCCATCGATCGGTTCAACTCCCATGACCCGTCTGCCCCGCAAGAAGGAATGCAGCATGTCCGATAATGTTTGACCATCCGGGACGATGACCGGAGTCGAGCGTTTCCATCCTGTTTTCATTTCCACCACTCCTCATTTGTTCAGTACCTTTTTTAAAGGAAAACATCAGCATACAAAAATCCCCACACTATCAAAACCTTTGTAAACGAATGGCTACATACAAACACTCCATCGTCATAAGTGCATATTTAATACAGCTATTAACGAAGTACGTTTGGTCTAAGTTGCTTTTATTTATACTTTTCTACATAACCATCCACGATATTTTACGATATTTCACTTAGAGTCTATTTCACATTAGCCCCGCTTCTATAAGATTCGATTTCAAGATATTGATAGTGAAAAAAACAAACATCCTAATTAAGAAGGTAGTGTCTGCATTAACTCGTAGAAATATTTAGGATCACCTGTATTGAAGTAGTTATACCACGCCTCAAGGGTATCCTCCGAGAACACATCTAACTTCTCCAGTATAATTTTAGCGAAGAGCAACGCACCTGCAGAGCTAGCTGTTATCAAATTTCCATCTGAAACTGCTTTAACATCTCTATAATAATATTCTCCTTTATAGCTAGGGCTTACCATCTTGAGATAGTCTAAACTGTTACTTGTATGTACATGTCCATCAAATACACCAGCTTCGGCAAGTATAGATGTAGCACCGCAAATTGCACCAACGGCTGCTCCACTTTCTAACAATTCAATTGACTTGTTAATAATCGGTTTGTGTTTTGGGTCGTTCCACGTATCTGATCCTGGCAGCAATAAAACTGTTGTTGGTGAAGAAATGATTTCTTCAGCGGTTATTTCTGGTACAACTCTCATCCCTCCCTTGGTTACTATTGAATTCCTGTCAGCCCCAACGATTTCAACAGAAACATTATCGCTATTCTTCTTAAAGTATTGGCCGGAATTTAACTCTGACGTCACATATCCAAGCTCCCAGTCTGCTAGTGTGTCCAGTGCATAAATATAGACATTAATCATAATACCCCTCCAAAAGTCACTCTTATTCCACTATGTACATACGGTTAATATACTAGTCCTAACTTTTTTATTCCCTTTGCATAAACAATGAAAAACTCCATATCGAGCAATCGCCAGCGATACTTGAAGACTTGATTTTAAGATCTCCTTCTACTTATTGCAGAAACATCACCGTTAGTTGAAAAGAAAATTCCCTACAAACCCCAAACAAAGTCATTAAGAAAAAGCTCCAAAAAAAACAATATCCTATTAACTTTATTGGTAATGGTAGTTTTCCTCCGCTAGGTTTAGGATAACCTTGCTTGTGGGCTTTAGAATCACTGAATGGTTTATGTTGGTTTCCATTACCCATAGACGATTCAACACCTCCATTATAGAAGTTCAATAGTATTCCTCTTCACCTTTATTGAAATTTCTCCTATTACACATACGATACTTCTCCAATTTAGTTTCAAAATACTTAATATCTCGAAACTGAGTCTTTCATAAACCTGCCCAACTCTTTAATAATAAAAGGGTGATCATTCTTATTGAATAATCGCCCCCTATTCCTGAAGGGTCAGCTTCAAGATATTATGGAATTTAAAACCCTTGTGTTGTTCAATAGGTCTTATTTTCAATTACAATTTCTCCTTCACCATTCGGTATCTCGAAGCCCTTAAGGTAAGAAGTTAACAATTCTTCAGAAATGGGAAAAGAATTTGCATCAAAACGTTTGTTACGTAACTTAAGTCGTTCACGTAAATCATCTGGATGAACTTTTAAATAAAAAAGTTTCCATTTACCTCCAGAATCCTCAATTAGTCTCTTATATTGGTCCCTTCTTCCACGATCCCAAAAACTGAAATCAATGACCACCTGTTGTTTATCATGAATTAACTTTATTAAAAGATTGCGTAATTTACTTTCTGCATCTTTCTTATATTCCTCAAATTTTTCAATGGGGAAATCAATCCCATAACGACCTTTTGTAGCCCATATTTCTTCATCAATAGAGAGACGTACAAAGCCTTCTTTTTCTAATTGTTGTGAGAATGTGGTCTTCCCAGAACCAGCCACACCACACATCATTACTACCAATGGAGTCAAATCATCCTTTCTTTCATTAAGAATGATGTCTAAATCATCTTTTCTAAACATCTGTAGGTCCCCCTATTCTTTATGAGATTTCCTTTATTTCCATATATCATTCACAATTGACTTGTATTCTAAATTGCCATTAAACCTCCATAAAGCACTTTACTTTTCATTAAACAATCACCCCTTATCTGGAAGATTTGATTCCGAGATATCCTGAAGCAAAATTTAAACAATAGCATCAGTTAGTTAAAAGGATAAAATAACGTTGACGTTGAATTATGTACTATATAATTAAGCGCGTTTTTGTAATAAAAAAAACGAAAGGAGTAATCTAATGAATAATATTTTTGAGATCACGTATACAGATGAAATATTAAATCGTATTGAAAACTTGAGTGTGGATTCACAACCAAAGTGGGGAAAAATGGATGTTTCTCAAATGTTAGCTCATTGCTCCTCTTTCCAAGATATCGCAATGGGAAATTCTTTACCTCCAAGAGGTTGGCTGGGGTTATTCGTAGGTAGATTTGCAAAACCCATCTTTTATAATGACAAACCTTTAGACCACAATATGTCGACTATTCCTACTATCTTAATTACAAGTAAAAGAGATTTTGAAATAGAAAGAGAAAAACTGAAACAAAAAATAATAACATTTCAAAAGAATGGACCAGAGGCTTGTACAGATCATCCACATCCTTTTTTCGGAAAACTTACTTCCGAACAATGGGGAAAAGGAATCTACAAGCATCTTGACCACCACTTAAAACAATTTGGTGTATAATCGCTGGAACCCGGGACGATGACCGGAGTCGAGCGTTTCCATCCTGTTTTCATTTCCACCACTCCTCATTTGTTCAGTACCTTTTTTAAAGGAAAACATCAGCATACAAAAATCCCCACACTATCAAAACCTTTGTAAACGAATGGCTACATACAAACACTCCATCATCATAAGTGCATATTTAATACAGCTATTAACGAAGTACGTTTGGTCTAAGTTGCTTATATATATACTTTTCTACATAACCATCCACGATCCTGTATTGGACATTTCATTTATGTTTGAAATGGCCGTATGTTTTTGGATAATAGAAAGACCGTAAAATAAGCACTCTGCATAAACTTTGCCTATTTTACGGTCTTTCACTTAGAGTCTATTTCACATTAGTCCCTGTTACTATAAGACTTGATTTGTATAATTTCTTGCAAATCTATAACTAACGCTCAATTACTCTATACTTTGAAGTCATCCACCTTCGTACATAAACAGCCAGACTATTTTTTGTATGTGAAATAGCGAAACAGAGAGAATCATCCTCCCTATTCCAACGTTCGTACTCTGTCAAAACGCTTTTCGTTGATAAATAACATGGGAAACGCTCCATGAGATGCCATATACAATCATCACAGTGATTACTGCTCCTGTATACAAAGCCTGAACAGAAAGATTAGCGACAAAATTGGTTAAAGGAGTCAAATAGCCTTCTAAATAATTCAGGATGGAAGGTCCAATTCCTGCCAAAATGAGAAAAGAGATCAGCACGATTGTGAATATATAGCCTTGTTTAAAGATGTAGAACAATGGAAAAGTGAATGCGGAAAAGGTTAAGAACAGTCCGCTTCCGATGGCAATATCCTTGATTGTGAATGGTTTATCCAATAAAAATAAAGCAAGGCTCGATAACACAAGGGCAAGAATCATATATAAGATCGCACCTAGATAACGGGATGCTATAATCTCCTTACGTGTATAAGGCAGGGAATTCAATAACACATTGGTCTCCGCTTTTTCATCATAAGCATAAGCGTTAAAAGGGATGAAAATACTTGCCACGAGAAACGTCAGAATGGGATGTGAATTCGACAAAATAAAGATTAAAATAAATGGAATAAAGAAAAGCAATTGTTTTTTCTGCAGAATAACATCACGTCTTATCAAATTAAACATTCTGATTTTCTCCCTTCGTGTAATACATAATTTCTTCCAGAGAGGCCTGTTCGATCACAACCGAATCACCGAAAGTATTTTCCACCGCTTTCACATTTTCCGTTAAGGCTTGAAACCCTGTGCAGGCCCTCTCTACATGTACAAAATCCTGCTCTGTGTCTCGATCTAATAGGTCCAATCCCCCTTTAACGATGGCATAATTATCGGAGATGTCCTGGATGGACTGATTAAATACTAATTCCCCTCTCTGGATAAAGGCGATGTAATCCGCGATTCGATCAAGATCTGTCGTTATATGGGTAGATAAAAAAATCGTTCTCCTGCCGTCGATCATGACCTCCTGCAAAAGTTCCAACAGCTCCCGCCTGAAATTGGGGTCCAAACCAGCTGTCGGCTCATCCATGATAATCAACTCAGCATGATGGGATAAGGCAATGGCCAAGGATGCTTTCATCTGCATTCCTTTTGAGAAGGTCTTTATCGATTTATTGAGCGGCAAGTCAAACTGTTCCACATATTTATTAAATAATCCATCATCCCACCGTTTGTACGCAGGGCCGACGATCCGTCTTATATCTTTCAAATTCAACCCTTCAAAGAAAACATTTCCATCGTACACAAACCCAATGCGTTCCTTGATCTCTTTTTCATGTGTCCTGTAGTCCAACCCGAACACCTTGACCTCCCCTGCATCCGGCTTTAATAAATTCATCATCATCTTTATCGTTGTCGACTTGCCGGCGCCATTATCTCCAATGAAACCTGTAATCAACCCTTGCTTCACTTGTAAATCGATGTTTTCTACGGAAAAGCCCTTGAATTTTTTTGTCGCGTTTTTTAATTCAACCACATTCTCCATGGTTTCACTCCTCATATAAAGTTGTTAATAATTGCTGTAGATCATCAAGTGTGAGGCCGAGCTCCCGGCTGTTGGCTATGACCGCACTCAGCTGATCTTCCATAGCTTTGATCTTCCTTTCTCTCATGACCTCTAAATTCTGTTCAGCGATGAATGATCCTTTGCCCACGATGGAGTAGATAAAACCAGCCTTCTCCAATTCTTCATACGCACGCTTCGTCGTGATCACACTAATCTGTAAATCTTTGGCCAACTGACGAATCGATGGTAACGCCGTACCCTCAATCAGGTCACCTGCTAAAATAGAAGATTTGATCTGATTCGTAATTTGTTCATAAATCGGCTCCTTCGATTTATTGGAAATAATAATCTGCATGCTAATCCCTCTTTTGTATCCTTGTTCCTCAGGATATAATGTATATATACTATATACACATTATATACACAGTCGAATGCAACTACAACCATTAATTGGTTTTTTACATAAAAAAAACAGGGCGATCCTTTTGTTTATGAATCTTGCACAAACAAAAGTGTCGACCCGTTGTCTATCCAGCAAGTGAATCGCCGGATCTTTTTATACTATAAAAAGAAAATCATTCCATTGAACAAACGACCCCTTCTTCAACTAACGCAACCGTTAGTTATACATAAGGAACTAAATAAAGTGACAATAAGTCATTATTTCCTACCTTTTATTTCTAAAAGTATAGGTGCTATATTTAGTAAGATCGAAACGATTGTCAAAAACCATAATGCCCTTTCCATGCCTGGTACGACATCCAATAAAGCTGCCCAGTCTTCCACTCTTACCCACCGAGATACAAGGCTGTATTCTGCACAAAGTGTTAATGCTGTAAATGATATTCCCATCGCCATAGCAAGCTTATAATCCTTTCCTGCTTTGTACATATAAAGATTTACAAAAGTTGCGACTATAGCAATAACCCCTAATATTATCCACATAGTTAAATATGTCCCCCCATACATTAAGATTTGAATTCACGATCATTTATACACAAGCCGCAAATTTATGGGGCCGCCTTTTCTGAATGAACATGACTAAAGTTCTTAATACAAAAAGACCGCCTTCTATTGAAAAGGCGGTACCCATAACTATTGGTCTCCTTTTTTCAAGGAATTGCGAAGAGAGGGGGCCTAATCCTTCTCCAGAATGACAAGGGAAGAAACCATTGGAACCAATCCAACTGGACTCTGTGAAACAACCTTCCATCCCTCTTGCAGAAGCTGATTTAACTCACTTACGTTATTCTTTTTATCGGATTGATAATGAACTGTGATCGCCTTTTGCATCATACACCTCCCCGAACCCAATAGGCTATACGTCATACTGCTTTAAAAGATATTACCCATGGTGACATACAGCAAAGTTGTTCAATATAATAGCCTGTACGTTTTCCTCCACGTAAAGGTTCCAAACCTTGTAATACGTTTTAAAAAAACTTTCCGTCTGCGGAAAACTCAGTTCAAGTTATGTAACTCATCTCTCTTTTGGATTCCAAGACTCAGGCTTCTACTTCATGCCTGGGTTGTCTCAAAAGCACAAAAGTTTCCATAAACTCCCTCCCTCTAATAGTCTATCAAAGGAATCACCCCACAGGTAGACGCTATCTTTTGATTTCAAAAACGGAAACTCGTAGACTTGAAGGAAGAACAGGAAAAGGAGTGAGGATCATGGCACAGGAAATCAAAGGGAAAATCGCTTATGTGACGGGTGCAGGCCGCGGCATCGGACGTGCGACAGCGTTGCAACTTGCAAAAGAAGGGGTCCATGTCGGGCTGATCGCCCGGACAGAAAGCCGTCTTGAAGAGGTTGCAGAGGAAGCTCGTTCTTATGGTGTTCAGGCGTCTGTAGCAGCTGCAGATATTTCTGACCTTGAACAAGTTGAAAAAGCGGTCCAGCAGTTGCAGGAAGAACTAGGTGAAGCGGACATCCTTATTAATAATGCGGGGATCGGAGTATACGGGAAGTTCCTTGAACTGGAGCCTGAAGAATGGAAACGGACGTTTGAAGTGAATGTTTACGGTACATACCACGTGACGAGAGCGGTCCTGCCGATGATGAAAGAGAAAAAACAAGGCGATATCATCAACATTTCATCAAGCAGCGGTCTCAAAGGGACAGCCGGATCCACGGCTTACAGCGGTTCGAAGTTCGCCCTGCAAGGCATGATGGAAGCTTTGATGCAGGAAGTGAGAAGGGACAACATCCGTGTCTTCACGTTGAATCCGAGCCTCGTGGCGACAGAACTTGCTTTAGGGGAAGATATGGAAGGACAGGATAAAGAGAAGTACATGCAGCCGGAGGACCTTGCTGAATACATGGTTTCTCAATTGAAATTACATCCTCGTATCTTCATTAAGCAGTCGCTTCAATGGGCGACCAATCCTTTCTAAATACATCGACTACACCTGGGAGCATCAACCAACCTAAAATAATAGAATCAGGAAACCGCCTGGATGTTAACAACCAGGCGGTTTCCTTTTTAAAAAAAGGCTGACGCATCCACGTCAGCCTTTCCTTCTACTCTTTCATCCATTGTGGTTTTCCAAAGCCTTTGAATTCTTCATCGATGATTTTTTCAAACTCCTCTGACTCCACAACTTCTTTAATATCTTTTACAAACTGTGCATCAAGATCTTCCGTATTGACAGCTACACGGTTACGGTAGTCATCCGGCATATCTTCAAGCGCTAAGGCATTCAAGAGGTCCATTCCAGCAGCTAAGGCGTAGTTTCCTGGAACCATGGATAAATCTTCGCTATCAACAAGTCGCGGCAGTTGACCAGCTTCCACTTCGACAAACTGGATATCTTTCTTATTCTTCGTAATATCGTTCAATGATGCACGCAATGGATCGACACTGTCGTCAACCTCAACCAGACCTTCATCCTCAAGAACAATCAAAGCACGAGCCAGGTTGGTTGGGTCGTTCGGTACTCCCATCGTGCTACCTTCTTCAATACTTTCGATATCCTCGTATGTATTGGAGTAAATCCCCATCGGCGCTGTCGGTACGATGATGACCTCAGATAGATCGAGATTGTTTTCCTTGGCGAAAGACTCTAAGTAGATTTTATGCTGAAAAAGGTTGGCATCCAAATCGCCGTTTGCCAGGGCTTTGTTTGGTTGAACATAGTCCGTGAATTCTTTGTTCGTCACTTCGTATCCCTTTTCCTCTAATAGGGGAGCGATCGCTTTCGTGACCATATCGCTGTAGGGTCCGGCAGTAGCTCCAAATCGGATCGTGTCTTTTCCGGAAGCGTCTGCACTCTCTTCTTCCTCCCCGCACGCAGCGAGAAATGTAATCGATAGTAAAGTAACACATAATAGAATGATTTTTTTCATGATGGTTCCTCCTAAATTTGCTTCAATTTTTCTTCACAGTTTTTGCAATGTAATCGCCTGTGTACTGCACGATTTGGACAAGGACAATAAGCAGGATGACGGTCGTGAACATGACAAAGTTATCGTAGCGATAGTAACCATAACGAATCGCCAGGTCTCCGATTCCACCACCCCCGATGGCACCCGCCATGGCTGAGTATCCAATCAAACTGATCGCTGTAATGGTCAATCCGCTGATCAGTCCCGGTTTGATTTCCGGGAAAATGATATCCTTGATGATTAACCATGGAGAAGCCCCGCAGGCGATGGCCGCTTCGATCACCCCTTTATCAATATCACGCGCCGATGATTCGACAATCCTCGCGTAAAAAGGGATCGCAGCTACAGAGAGGGCTACGGAAGCCGCTACCGGACCTGTGGTTGATCCGATTAAAAAGTTTGTAAAAGGAAACAGGAAGACAAGTAAAATGATGAACGGAACCGAACGAATCAGGTTCACCACAACGCCCACAATGCTTTTGACGAGTCGATTCTCAAGGAACAGATCACGGTCCGTCACAAATAAGAGCAGCCCGAGCGGAAGACCTGCAATTAAAGCGACGACAAGACCGATGCCCACCATGATCAGTGTTTCCAGGAATGATTTATTCAGCTCTGGCCAGAGATTGATCAGCTGTTCGATCATCTTGCAGCACCTCCACTTCTCCAAGCTTATCTTTCAATTCTTGTATGGCCTGTTTGACGACCTTTTGTTCTCCGGTCAATTCCATCACAAAGGTACCAAGAGCCTGGTCCTGGATGTAATCGATCTTCCCGTGGAGTATGTTAGCCCGTACGTTATACCCTTGTAAGAGGTCTGACACAATAGAATCGTTGGCCGAGTCCCCTTTAAACGTCATATGTACGATGGTTCCTTTCCGCTCTGATAAGACCTTTTCCGGGATCCGGAAGTCGATCACCGTTTGGATGAAGCGTTTCGTCAGTTCGTTTTCAGGCGCAGCGAAGATCTCGTATGTAGACCCCTGTTCCACGATTTTTCCGTCTTCCATAACGGCACAGCGATCACAGATTTCCTTGACGACCTCCATCTCATGGGTGATCAGAACGATCGTTAGGCCGAGTTCACGATTGATCTTTTTCAACAGGTTCAAAATTGATTGCGTCGTATTCGGATCAAGCGCTGAGGTGGCTTCATCACACAAAAGCACCTTAGGGTCATTGGCAAGCGCTCTCGCAATGCTCACTCTCTGCTTCTGTCCCCCACTCAACTGGGCCGGATACTGATCGGCTTTATCTGAGAGACCGACAAGCTCCAGCAATTCCTGTGCCCTTCTTTTTCTTTCCTGACGGTTGACGCCTGAAGCTTTCAGTGCAAAAGCCACATTTTCTAAAACGGTTTTCGCCATCGCGAGGTGAAAACCTTGAAAGATCATGCCAATCGATTGCCTCGCCTTTCTTAGTTCCTTGGCATTCAAGGTCATGAGATCGATTCCATCCACCATGACCTTCCCTTCTGTCGGGCGTTCCAGAATGTTCATGCATCGCAGCAGGGTGCTTTTCCCAGCCCCGCTGTACCCGACGACTCCAAAAATCTCACCTTTCTTGATGTCCAAGGAGACGTCATCGACTCCGATTACGGTTTTTCCCTTGGATTGATAGACTTTGCTCAGTTGTTCCAATGAAATCATCGGCTTCCCCCCTCATTCACAATTTCAAGTCCTACAAAAAAACTCCCGCCCTTTACGGGAGAGAGTTTCGCATGAAAGACTGCCAAACTCTTATCTCCCAGAATAAAAATATTCTGCAGGAATTAGCACCACTCCATTTGGAAGGTTGCTGTGATATCTACGGGCCTTCTCCCTCAATCACTCTCGATAAGAATTTCGTTTATGTTTTAACACTTTAACGCATGTGATAGGGTTTGTAAATAATTTTCTCAATTTTTTAAATTATATTTTTTCAACATTGACATTCGATTTTCAGGTATGGATAATAATGGGCATATCTTAGAGGGGGGAATGTTCAATGGAACCGATCCAAGTCCAGGGAGCGCCGACCTATTACCGGTGCGAACCAGGCGTGTTGAAACAAGTGCCTGAACTCGCGAAGGGTGAAAAGTTCAAGCATGGCACCATCATCCACGGCAGTGATTCGTGGAACATGGCCGAACCTTATATGCCTGAATTTCCATTCGCAGTCGAAACAATCCGGTATGAGGGGGAATGCACACATCAAGAAGTAGAAAGAATCGGGGAGAACATCACATCCACTGATGTCCTGATCGGTGTTGGAGGCGGGAAAATCCTTGACCTCGCGAAAGCATGCGGGGATCACCTGGATCTCCCTGTTATTCTGATTCCCACCTTGGTATCCAACTGTGCCGCTTGGACGCCATTGAGTGTTTTTTATGATGAGGATGGGAATTTCCATGAATATACCATTTTCAAAAGAAGTACATACATGGTTTTCATAGATCCGGATATGCTCGCTCACTCTCCAGTCAAATATCTCCGTGCGGGAATTGGGGATACGATTGCCAAATGGTATGAAGCAGATGTTTTGACAAAACATTTAAAAGAAAAACCCCTCCCCTTGGAAATTGCCCTTCACGCAGCAAAATTGTGTAGAGACATTCTATTTCAGGAAGGAAAAGATGCCGTACTTGCCAATGAAAAAGCTCAATGCACGACCGCTTTTACCCGTGTCGCTGAAACGATCATCATGGCTGGAGGTATGGTCGGGGGGTACGGGGATGGATACGGCCGGATCTCCGGTGCGCACTCCATCCACAATGGACTGACGAAAGTGCCGGGGACACATGCGTTTCTGCATGGAGAAAAAGTAGCTTACGGCATCCTCGTCCAGCTGGCTCTTGAAGGGGAAACAGAACAAATCCAGCAGCTGATCCCTTTTTACAAATCCATGCGTCTGCCTCTCTCACTCAAGGATCTAGATGCAGATTCTTTGGATGATATTGATACCATCTCCTACTATTCCACACGTCCAAGTGAATCGATTCACCTCATGGGTCTTCAAACGGAAGCAAGAGTGAAAGAAGCGATCCTGACCGTAGAGAAAAGCTTAGCCTCAAGGTAAAAGGCTAAGCTTTCATACAACGGGCCAAGTAAATGCCGCTCGCCGCCGCCTGTGACAACGAGTGCGTCTCCCCCGAGCAGTCCCCGATCAAGTACAGCCCTGGCAGCTCTGTTTCAAAGTGCTCATCCGTATAAATCTTCGCTTCATAAAACTTGCTGTCCAGCCCATAAAGGATGGTGTCACGATCGATTTTCTCCCCAAGCAGCCCTTCCAACGCTTCGAAAAACTCCAGCAGCGCTTCTAGATAAAGAGGCGGAACTTCTTTTTGGAGATCTCCAGCTTCTGCCTCCAAAGAGGGATGGATCACACCTGAAGAAAGGTGATCCGACGGTTTTCCTTCCAATAGATCTCCCAACTTTTGCGCCACAATCCTTCCTTTCCCCTGATTGATGCCTCCAATGACACGCTGAGCTTCCGTCATGGCTCTGATTTGATCTTTGAAGTACCGCGGCACGAAAAGAGTGAAATTCAAATTCTGACTCGGTTCCTCCTCGTTCTGGTTCTGACCATCTGCCATCACCAGGCCATGTTGATACTTGCGTACGATCCTTCCGCGCGGATTCATGCAGTAGGTGGTTGCGGAGTAACGATCGGTTATGTAATGCAGTTTCGTTTCAAAGGTTTCCTGAAGGATGGCATCGAGCTGACTGCCGCGCATCTCCACCCGGATCCCCAAGTCCAACCTTGTCTCGCCTGCCTTCAGCCCTAATTCTGCTGTCATGGGTTTCAGCCAGTCACTCCCACTCATTCCTGTCGCGAACACAACTTTCCTGCTTTGGAACCGGCCGTGGTTGGTATCGATCGAGAACAGGCCTTTTTCTTTTGTGACTGCTGTGACATCCGCTTCAAAAGTGAAGGTCATCTTATCAGACATCTCCTCATACATGCGTTGAAAGATCCCCCGGGCGAGCTGTGTCCCCAAATGGCGCACTTCTGTCGAGAACACTCGTAAGGAATGCTGGGCTGCTTGTGCAGAGAGTTTCTCATTTTTCGTACTGTATCTCTCCACATGGCCGCCCCCATAAGAACACAAAAGCTCATCGACCTCTTCCATGAGCGCGAGCGTTTCTTTTTCTCCGATCTTCCTTCCCAACTGTCCGCCAAAGTCGTTCGTATAATTGAATTTCCCTTCTGATTTCCCCAACCCTGCAAATCCGACGTACCGATCACAAGGCCCTTCACACGTACACGCTTCCTTCTGTAATCCACACGTCCGTTCAACCAGAGGTTTCCCTTTATCGATCACATGAATATTCATTTCCGGATGTTCTTTTGCTAACGTGTAAGCAAGGAATACACCACTGACACCGGCACCAATGATCGTCACGTCATACACAGGATCACTCCCCTTTTTCACGGACTTTGGCATAGATGCACGTATCGGTCAAACGCTTCCCATCTACAGACAGATCATCGTTGCGCAGGATTCCTTCAAGCTCAAAACCGAGAGACTCCGGAATGGCGCGGCTTCTTTTATTTTCTGATTCGCAGCGGATTTCCACACGGGCACCGCCTAAATCATCCAAGGCATACACCGTCAAAGCCTCCACCGCTTCCCGCATGTATCCTTTTCCACTGTGAGCGGTATCCATCCAGTAGCCGATTTCGAACTTCGGCACATCCCAGTCCATCCGATGAAAGCCTGTCGAGCCAACGAATGTCCGGTCCTCTTTCAGAAACACGAGATACCTTAAGTTCTGCCGCAGCAAAAACTTCGCGTGCGCTTCCCTCGCGTTTGATTCTGTGTCTTCGACGGTCGGCGTCTCCTGGACGAACCCGAGCCATGGTTTCAGTTCATTCACAGACCTTTGAATCGCTGCATTGACGGCTGTTCCGTCGCCCGGTTCCGGCATTTTCAAAAGCAGCCGTTCTGTTTCTATATGTGTTTTGACGTCTCGCATAACTGGATTCATTGTCCCATCCCCTTGTGATTCGATTTCATCCTTATCCTCTATCAAACAAGAATTCCTATTTTTTTGCAACAGCTATATTCAAACCTTTCTAAATTTTTGTATAATAGACGGACATTCATGGATGAAGGAGGGATCGGATGACGAGAAACCGCGCATTTATCCTCATATTTCTTGGCGCATCGCTTTGGGGAATCATCGGTCTTTTTGTGAACGAATTGTACGAGTATGGGTTCTCCCCCATTCAAGTCGTCGCTCTCCGGGTGACCTCTGCGATGGTGATGCTGCTCGGCTACATCATCATTTCCAATCGAAAGCTTTTGAAAATAAAACCCGCAGACTCGCGCTATTTCTTCGGAACAGGTGTGATCAGCATCGCGTTGTTCAACTGGTGTCTGTTCAGCGCCATCGAGGCGACTTCGATGTCGATCGCTTTCGTCCTCCTTTATACAGCGCCTGTTTTCGTGACCATTTTTTCGAGGATATTTTTCAAAGAAGCCTGGACAGGAAAAAAACTGGTCGCCCTAGTCACAACTTTTACCGGGTGCACCTTCGTCATCGGATTGCTACCGGAACTAGAGGCCTCCTTGTCGCTGGCCGGCTTACTATTCGGACTGGGTTCCGGTCTGTTTTACGCGCTTTACAGCATCTTCGGGAAGGTCGTTTTGAAAAAGTACCCTTCCTTGACGGTAACCTTCTATACGTTTGCCTTCGCAACCATTGCGGTGGTCCCTTTCAGCGGGCTATGGAACAATGCGGCAATCCTTACAGACATCCGCGTCTGGCTGCTGATTGCCGGACTCGGACTCATCTCGACCGTTCTGCCTTTTCTGCTCTACACGAAAGGCCTCGAACATGTGGAATCGAGCCGGGCTTCCATCGTCGCCACCATCGAACCCGTCGTCGCGACGCTCGTCGGTTATTTCGTATATGCGGAAGTGATGACGATCTATCAATATGCTGGCGTCGTGCTCGTGCTTTTATCTGTCATCATTGTGCAGGAGTCCAAAAAGAAGCCTGCGCAGCATAGAGAAAAATCCGCTTCTTGATCGTTCAGTCACTTTGAGATGGCGTTAGGGCGCTTTCGTGGTGCGTTCGGGCACTTTGGATGAGCGTTCAGTCACTTTGATCGTACGTTCGGGCACTTTCGCTCTCCGTTCAGTCACTTTGCCCAACCGTTCGGACACATTCAAAAAACCAGCTCCTCAGATGAGGAGCTGGCTTCTCTTTATTTCTTATGGATGACAACTGTCGTCAATGGATCGATGGTAATGCCATCTTTACTGAGCTCGAAACCGGATGGGTCTTTCACTTTTTTGCGGCCGGCTTCGTCATGATCGACGAGTACTTTTCCTTTTTTCAAGTTCTCATCTAAAGTCAACGTACGTGATTCGTCATCGGCGTTGATGAACACGTAATAGCTTCCTTTTGCTTTCTTGCCAGGATCGACAGCTTTATAAGCGATCATCAAATCGGTCTCCTGGATTTCAGGTGCATCCAATAGCGTGACGTTTTCTTCGACCGCTTCCTCAGAACCGAGGCGGAAAGCATCTGTCCAGCGTCTCAGTTCAATCAGACCTTTCGTATATTCCATTGTTTCCTGCTGGATACTTTGCTCGGACACGGCCTGCCAGTCGAACTGGTTGATCACATCAGTAGAATCATAGGAATCATGGATGAAGTAAGGGTCCTCGAACGGATGCCCGTTTTCATCTTCCATGTACGTCCACTTATCTTCTGGAACGCCATCGGCTTTCCACTGTTTCGTACGGCCGTATTCCTGCCCGGCATGAAGGAAAGAGATTCCTTGACTTGTTAGAATCATAGAATTCCCAAGGCGAATCCGTTTCTGGATTTCCTCTTCATGCTTCGCTGGGTCCTTTTTAATCGACTGTGCAATGACATCATGAAGCGTCAAGTTGTCGTGGGCCGCGATGTACTGGACGATATCGCCCGGGTCATCTTCCGTCACATTTCCAGGCTGTCCTTTGATGTTGTTGAAAATGGTATCGATGTTTCGCGCGCCATCTGTGATGAAGCGCGGTTCGCCTTCACTGCCGAAACCGGACTTCAATTCATTCCTGATTTCATCAGAAAAGACAGCCACTCCATCTGTTTCATCCATCCAATCCTGGTCCGCAGGTTGAACTCCTTCTCCACCGTTATCGCCGGCATACGTTCTCCAACCTTCTCCGAGCATCAAAATGTTCGGGTTCAAAGCTTCGGCTGCATCGTATGCGGCTTGGACACTCTCTGCATCCAAATCACCCATCAAATCGAAGCGGAAACCGTCCACTTTGAACTCATCGACCCAGTATTTGATGGAATCGACCATGAGCTTGCGGGACATTTCGTGCGTCGTTCCCACTTTTCCTCCGCCGTAGCCTGTTTTGGTATTCCCTTCCTCATCCATGAAGTGGTAGTAGTTTGGGACAAGGTCTTCAAGGATGCTCACTTTGGCTGTGTGGTTATACACGACATCCAAAATGACACCCATCTTGCGTTTATGGATTTCATCAATCAGCTGCTTGAACTCTTTGATCCTTTCTTCCGGATCTTCCGGACGCTCCGAATACATGCCGGAAAGAGCGAAGTAGCTGTGAGGATCATAGCCCCAGTTGTAATTGTTCCCTGAAGCGGAATACTCCCGCTCACGTGTACTGCTGTCGAACTCATCCCCGAAATAATACTTCATGACAGGGAGCAGTTGGATGTGGGTCACACCGAGCTCTTTTACATAATCGAGTTTTTCTACAAAAGCATTGAACGTGCCGAACTGGGAATCGAGTTGCCCTTCAATGCTCGGGTCAGATGTGAAGTCACGGACGTGTGCCTCCCAAATGATCGCATCTTCACGCTTTTCATAGCCTTTGATTTTGGCAAAATCAAGTTTCGGACCGATGTCAGAAGGATCGACGATCGCCGCTTTTCCTACATCATCGTTATCCTCATTGTTTGAAGCCGCCATCGATTTCGCATAAGGGTCGAGAGCAAGCTTCTCTTCGCCATAAGCTTCGATTTTGTATTGATAGTAGTAGCTGTTGAGGTCTTTGATTCCTGTATTGGATTCATCCAGCGTTACCGACCATACGCCATCGTCCCCTTTTTCCATCGGGATATCACGGTTCACGACTTCATACTGATCGTCTTTATCATAAAGAACGACAGAAACATTCGTCGCGATCGGTGACCAAAGCTTTAGTTCAGCCGTCCCGTTGTCATGTAGTGTCGCTCCGAGGTCGTCCCCGTCATAAGCGAACCTTTCATCGATCAGCTTCCAGTCGACAATGACATTCGTTTCTTCACCTCCATACTGGATGGTGTATGTCTGAGTGAGATCCAGCGCTTCTGCTGTTTCAAGTCGGACGTCTTGTCCATCCACCTCAGCAGACTCAATGGTGACGCGCTCTCCATCTGCGCCCTTCAAAACAAAATCAGAACGATCTGCATTTTCAATCACCTGGCTCATCTTCGCAGAAATGAGCGTGTCGTTGTTAATTTTCGCCGACTCCACGTAAGTCGTCAGCACAGGTTCTTCCAAATAGACTTCCTCCTTGCCTTGGACCAGCCAGAACTCTGTTTCACCGGTCGTTGGAAAACTGCGATCATTCGGAGTATCTTTTAGATCCCCCTTATGTACAATGAAATTCAATCCGTTCTTGATGTCGATGACCGGGATTTCCACGGACATTCCGAAGTCCGTTTCATTGGTAAATTCCACAGGGTCCGACCAATCCGTCCCTTGTTTAATCGCAGGATTGGAACCGTCCTGATTCCAAAGGTGCAGTCCCCAGCCTTCGTAATTTCCATCTAATCGTTTGTAATGAATGGTAACGGTTTCATTTGTTTCCGCCAAAGTTTTTGTTGAGCTGCCCGAAGGTAAAGATGTCGGACTCGCCAGCAAAAACACGAACACAACGCTGATAACAACCTTCCACCACTGTTTTCTCATCCTCAAATTATTTTCCTCCTTAAAAAGGGTTCTGAGTGCGATGCACGACATTTAGTGCAAACGCTTTCACAAACCAATATACCATACATTTCCTGAGTGTGAATAAATATTCAGAAAATGATTGAAAAGGAAACGATTGTCCTGTTTCTATAGTCCCAAGTTCTAAACCTGGGTTCTTTGAATACATTGAAAAAGGATAAACGGGAGGTGTTTGTATGTCAGCAGCACGTGTTCTCATGTGGGTCACCGCCTCTTTGGAAGCATTCTTAGGCATCCCTTTGATCGGAGGATCTTTCGTCATCACTTTATTGTGGACTCCCCTGGCCGTCATGCTCATTCTTCATATCATCACGCTTGTGCTTTCCCAGCAGAAAGGACGGGAAACGAGAGGAAGCATACTCGGAATCGTCACCTCATGCATCGGCTGGGTTCCTTTCGTCGGTATGGTCATGCACATTTTGACAGCGATCTTTTTATTCATTGATGCAGCCGAAGCAGATCCGGAATTGGAGAAGCAACCAGCATAAAAAGGCGCCTCATAGCGAGGCGCCTTTTTTTACACAGGAACGATATTCTGATGTTCTTTATGGTACGTTCTTATCAAAACCAGAAAGGCGATCTCCATGATGAGCAAAGCTCCCAACCCTATGATGAACAAGGGGATCGTCACGTTCTCAGGAATATTGATCGAAAATGGGATGAGTGAGAAATAGAGAATATGCGCCCCTAGATAAAACCTGAATAGTTTATAGGTTCTCTTCCTTAACTCTTCCTTGCCTCCTTTTTTCGACCAATCCATGAAAACATAAAAAAGGAAGTAGGCCAGGATCAGATGAACGATACTCGTGAACTGATGGTAAATCGTCACAAGATCGATACTGATACTGACACCCATGGTTGTTCCTGTAGGCTGGCCAATGAAAGCAAGCGGAATAGCGAGAATGCTGATGACCAGGGCTGTGGTTCTCGCCCCCTTCATCCCTTTCAAATTCCCATCCATTCCATTCAAGGCCGTTAATACCATGAGATAACCGATAAAATCAGCCAAGATTTCAATTTGGCCGAGGTGGATGTCGATTAAGACCAGTAATAAACCTCCGAAGATCCGATAAAAAGGATTCACTGACTTCCCCTCCTTTCGATCAGCAGTTCCATCTGTTCTGGTGAGAATTGCGGGTCATTAGATACGAGAAAAGGCTGCGTGAACGGCTGATCTCCATTGATCATCGTCCCTTCCATGACGATCTCATAGGAATAGGAGCGGATCTCATTCGGTTTTTCCTGCATCGTCAGCCTGATTCTTTCTCCCCTTTTCATTTCGATGGGGAAATCGATGTTTTCCAGAGGAACTCCCGCCACTTCACTCCAATCCTTATCCATTTCTTTCGAGTACGTGCGGGGCCCTCCCCCATCGGGCGTACCTGTCGAACCAATGGATGGCGTGTACAATTTCATCTTTATATCTTCATCAACTTCAGGGAACGGCGAGGATATCGATTCTATTTCCAACTCTTCTTTTACTGAAAAAGATCGGAAGGAACGACCGTTACTGCTACTTGAACTGGATTGTTGTGTGAATAGTCCATTCCCCTTCCTCAACTCCCGGGCTTCAATCATGCCAATATCCGCATATAATGTCTTTCCATCATTGAAGTGAATCGTGGCTTTCCCTTCATGATCGACTTCCAATTCTCTCATTTGCTGCTCATCAAACCTTGTTGTTTTCAGCAGATAATGCGTGGACCTGCTGCGGACATCCGGCCCAAAGGCAGGGTTTTCATTCGGAAAGGCATACTGGTCCGCTTCCGCATGTAATGTCGTTCCATCACTAAACTCTACACTCACGACACGGGCCGGGTCCTCTCGATTGGTTAAGTAATAAAGCTCGAACATACCGGTTCCATCATAAAAATGTTCAAGAAAAATCGGTTCCTCCAACTGCTTGGATTGGTAGAACCATAAGTTGCCTCCCCAACTGATCGCGATGATCAGCAGAGAGATGATCAATGTTTTTCCTTTCATATGTATCTTCCTAACTCTTATTCTTTTCGCGCGATTCATGCTTCCTTTGGCGCGGTTCGGGCTCCCTTTGGCGCGACTCAGGCTCCCTTTGGCGCGACTCCGGCTCCCTTTGGCGCGACTCCGGCTCCCTTTGGCGCGACTCAGGCTCCCTCTGGCGCGACTCCGGCTCCCTCTGGCGCGATTCGGCCTCCCTTTGGCGCGATTCGCTATTTTTAAATGGATGAAACCACCACACTCATTCATCCGTACTATATAGGAATCCTTATATAGAAAGCGAGACGATTATGTTACATCATTCAACCTACTACACACTGCAGACCGAAACTATTATGGCTCATCAAAGCGCTCAGTACAGCATTTCAGATCATGAGAATCAGAGAGTCGCGACATTCGAGGAGGATTCTTCTACGTCTACCCACTGGCTGAATCATGCCTTGAAATTGATCAATCTTAATCAAATGACCAGCTTACATATCAAGCTTATATCGACGAAACAGGATGTGATCGCTCATATTCATAGAAAAAAAGGGCTCTCAAACGATGTCTCCATTCAAACGGCAGATTCTACGTTCGACCTCCATTTCAAAGGGAGCGTGTCACAAAAAATCATAGCCGTATCTGCTGGAGAAACACTTTTTGAAGTGAATGGGAAAAACATGGCGTCTGATTTTGAAGTGAAATCCGGAGAAAGACAAATCGCAACGATCCAGAAAAGATCGATTCCAGCTCCGACCACTAAAGAAGCCTGGCTTTCCGGAGACCTCTATCATATAAGAGGCCACGAGTGGAGTGAAGAACAGGCCATCCTGATCTTATGTACAACCTTAATGATCGATCTGACCTACCACCACAGATAGAGCCGTTCATGGCTCTTTTTTTATATCATCACCGTAAATATGGAAACAGACGCTATGAAGAAATAGAAAAGCGCATACTCTTTCCGGTCATCCATCCATTCGTCGATCCCCAGCAATAATACCAGCACGCCAATGATCACACCATTGAGTTGTACCGAAGGGTTGAAGCCGTCATGAAACAAACTTGTGGTGAGCCAGATCAGCGCCACACCCCCATACAAGACATTAAATAGCTTCAATGCTTTCATGCGGCCATGCTCCTATCCTTCATGTATTCTTCATAGTAATGCATTTTGGCTTTCCATTTCTTAATGCCTTGTCTAAAACCGGCCGCCAGTCCAATAGCCAGGAACAGGCCGAACATCATCCATGAAGCGTTTGCTCCAAGAATGGCAGGGAACAGCACTTCTAAGCTTTTGGACAGGGAAGAACGGAATTGAAAGAGAAAGCGCCGGTCCCTCCACCGTTCATCCCAGATCTGCCACAACTCTTCATTCGTTTTCCTGCTCATGTACGTTTCATAAAGAAAAAATCCATAAAAGATAACAGCCCCCAGATAAAAGAGACCCGGAATCATTTTGAAAAAAATCTGCCCAAAGCCAATACACAAAACCATCAGCAGGAAAAGGTGCCACATAGAGCTCCGGGCTTTGTTTCTAACCTTTTTCTGGTCCACACTTTCTTGTTTTAATGCTTCTTCCATATAAACTCCCTCGCAATATGTAATCAGAAAAATAACAAACCATATAAGGATAGACTAAAAATGAGGAAACAAAGTCCAATCGTGATCAAGGGCTCGACGGTCTTTCCTGTTTCACGCATATCTATCACCCTTGTAATGACAACGGATGGCGCCAGGAAAATCCAACCCCATTCTGCACGAAATGGATAATCTGTGAACAGCATCAAAAGAAAAATAAGGACGGCAGCCCCGAATAGAATATGGACCACCCATCTCCAAGTCTTCTTCAAATTCATCCCCCTTTCAAGCTACACAGGTCTATTAGCAGCAGGTATTCGCTCAAAGAGTCTTCACTGATCAGAACACTTTTCATAACGAATGAAAGAACAAACTATACAGGGAAAACCCCAAAATAAGGACACCGAAAGCGATAGTAAGAATCGGTTCCACTCTCTTTACATTCTGCATATCTTTTACTCTCCTAACCACCATGGATGGGACGGAGCAAATCCATAATAACTCCCATCGAAAAGGAAATTCTGTAAACAGCGGGAGGATGAGGGCGAAGAATCCGGCAACTAAAAAAATGATACCAATCCTGTCCCATACCTTTATCACGAAGAACCCTCCTTCAACACCACGGGTCTTATTGTAACAAAAATTTCCGTTTTTATGGAAAAAAATAACCCTTCCTGGACCAGGAAAGGTTACGATTCATCGGCTGGGTACACCCCATCTTCATCATGGACTTCATTCCCACTGATGGGTGGATTGAAGACGCAGATCATCCTCATGTCCGTTTTCGCCCGTAACAGATGCTCATCATGTTCATCGAGCGCATAGAGGACCCCCTGTTCGATCGGCCATGTCTTTTGGTCTTTGAGCGTGACGACTTCCCCCTCTCCTTCGATACAATAGACCGATTCCAAATGGTGCTTGTACCATATGTGTGTTTCCGTACCCGCGCGGATGATCGTGTCGTGGACCGAATAGCCCATTCCGTCCTTTTTGACGATGAGACGGCGGCTGTTCCACGTCCCTCCATCGACATCCTGACTCGTCCCGATCACATCTTTTAAGGCAACAACCTTCACAACATCTCCTCCTTCTTTTCCAATCTATTCCCTATTTGAAAGAGTAGAACGCACCTTTTATGGAAGAAAAATACACCCCGAGACCTATGAAAGATACACCCTCAGCCTGTGAGCCATTTGCAGGAAATCCTCTATACTGGTTGTAGTTGGAAAAAAGGAGCGGTGATGATGAAGAAGTTATTCAAAACTCTGGTTGGCGCGAGTACCTTGATGACACTGGCAGGATGTTCATTCGTTCATGCCGGGGAACAGGTGGAAGAAACACAACGAGTCCAGCAGGATGATGCAGATCAACTAAAGGTCGACATTGACATGGGCGTCGGAGAGCTTACGTTAGGTACAGGATCGGAAGACTGGCTGGAAGGGTCGTTCCTTTACCCTGAGAGCTATTTGACTCCAGAGCTTTCTTATCAAGACGAAACGATCAAGCTTACACAAACCAAAGTAAAAAAGAAGTTCATCAATCATCAAAAGAGTGAGTGGGACGTACTCTTAACGGAAAGGATCCCTGTCGACTTATCCATCCAAACGGGTGCTGCGGAATCCAAACTTGACCTGAAAACGGCGAAGCTGAAAAACCTCTCCCTCGAAGCTGGTGTAGGTGAATTGACTGTCGATCTATCCGGCGATTATGAGGAAAGCTTTGATGTGAAAATGGAAACAGGGGTTGGGGAAAGCACCATTTACCTGCCTCAAGGAACCGGTGTGAAAATTACTGCAGTGAAAGGAATCGGCGAGATCACAACGGATGGTTTCACAAAAATGGGAGATTCATGGGTGAACGAAGCTTATGATTCCAGTGAAACACGCATTCATATCGATGCTGAAATAGGAGTCGGGGACCTAGGATTCATCGTGAAATAATACAGGAATGACGTGGCATATCAAGTCTTATTAGGAAACAAATTCGAGTAGGACGCGAGAATATTTGGAAAAGGAAGCCGTTTGGACCCAGTCCAAACCGCTTCCTTCGGGTGTGACCAACCCTTAGGATTGGACCCTCAATTTACGCCTATATTTCGCTTTATACATCTCCTGGTCCGCCTCGTCCAATATGCTGATAAAATCCTTTTGCCCAAATTCGAATTCGCCCACACCGATACTGATGCTGACAGGGATCTGGTGTCCATTTTGTTGGAACGGTTCATGAAAAGCAAAATGGATGCGGGCAGACAATTCATTCGAACTCTCCCCGCTGTGCATTTTTTGAAGGATGACAAATTCATCGCCACTCAGGCGGTACACTTGCCCGTCCCCTTTCACCGCTTCCTGCAGGACGGCTGCGATGGATTTGAGCATTTCATCTCCGATCACGTGACCGTATGTATCATTGATCCTTTTGAATTCGTCCACATCAATGAACAACAGCGCACCGGCCCCGCTCTCCTCATCGTTCAGAAAACGCTGTTGTAAAGCCTTGCTGTTCGGGATCCCTGTCAGATCATCATGAAGGATGGAGTTCTGCGAGCGTTCCAAATTGATGAGCGTCTTATTGATGTTTCTGTTCAATTCTCCAATGATGCCTCCGGAACGGAACTTCGTCCTTGCTGACAGGTCCCCGTTTCTGACGGAATCCAACACCTCATTCACGTGACGGATGAACACTTTTGTGAAGTAAAAATAAACCAGATAGTTGATCATCCCGAGCAGCGCCCCTGCAAAGACCGAAGCAATCATGAAGAAGAAGAACCGCTGCTCAGGGATAGGGATGAACTGATCGAGCACAAGCGAAAAACTGATGCCCATGAGAGTCCCTAGAGCGATATAGATGACGAGCATCCACCTTAAATAATTCAATTTCATAGCAAGACGACCTTTCCAAAGGGGTAAGAATAAATATATTGTTGAAGAGTCATATAGACCCAGGCCTATTTACTCTAAGATGAAAATACCCCTCCTACTACATTTGAAACCATTCAATGTTCAAATGATGCCGGACAAGGCTTCCGCTTCCCGCTTCAATGATTCCGCCGACCCTACGACTTCCTTGTAGCCCGCAGAAGCTTCGTTGATCTGGATTTGGCTGCTTTCCACATCTTTTCTGATCTGCTCGGTCCCTGATGTGATATTGGAAATCTCTTTGGTGATATTATCGATATTTTCACGGACCTCGCCGATGGATTCTTCCACTTTCGTCGAAAGCTTACGTACCTCTTTCGCGACGACATCAAAGCCGCGGCCATGTTCGCCTGCCCGCGCCGCTTCAATCGCGGCATTCAATGAGAGCAGGTTCGTCTGGGCGGCGATGTCCCGGATCGTCTTCACGACTCCCTGGATTTCTTCCGCTTGCGCACGTAAATCGATGAGGATATCGGTATTGCCTTTTGATTTGGCAGCGATTTCATTGATTTTCAGATTCAATTCTTCGTGTTGGCGGACCCCTTCATCGGCCCTTGTATTCAAGGTAAAAGACATTTCTTTCAAATTGTCGACCACTTCAGTGATTTCACTCTGACGTTTGGTGATATCTGTCGCGACTTTCATTACGCCGACGATTTCAGCGCCTTCGTAAACCGGCATGTATGTAGCTTCAAGCCAGACACGCTGGCCTTTCGCATCCTTACGCTCAATTTTATCCTGAAAGCTGCGGCCGCTCAGCAAGTCTTTCCAGAACGTATCGTACTCTCTGCTTCCGGCAAAATCATCAAAACAAAAGTTCTTATGATGTAAACCGATCATATCCTCGGTTGATTTGAACTGCATCGTCGAAGAAAAGATATCATTTACGTAAGAGACTCTCCGGTCTGTACCGAATTGAATCATCGCAAGATTCCTCTCCGCCGCTTCAAACATTAAATCTTTGTTCACACTCACTTTTTCTGTCCTATGTAACATTCAACCAATCCTCTCCCGTGTAATAATCCATAATACCTATCTCTGTATATTCACCATTATACCCAGTAGTAAGATGTCTGGCAATTTTAATGTTTTAGACAATTAGAGGACAGCAGGATAAAAAAAGCCCGGAACAACAGTCCCGGACTTTAGTATTATTCTTTGATCATCGTAATGAATGGACACGCATCCGTCTGAAATGAAGCCTGTTTGACAAAGCCCATGTTCTCATAAAGACGGATGGCCCGTTTGTTGAAGGTTGCGACCGAAAGCCGGATGGGGGTGCCTTCATTTTCCTGTTCGATTTGGGCAAGGACCTTTTTCCCGAAAAGCCCCCCGTTCCCCTGCCCCGTAAGCGCAGGGTGCATGCCAAGCCCCATGTCGACCGCCACTTCCGCGTAGACGCCATCCTTCTCACCGGCGGGAACTTTTGCACTCTCTCCCGTACAGAAGAAGCCGATGAGCGCTCCATCCTCATCCACAACCGTACGATAACTTCCGTCCAACCGCTCGGCAAGCGCTTCTTCGGACAGTTCCACGTTATAAAAATCGTAAGGCGGCTCGTACGACCACCGGAGAGATTCTTCCGCATATTCTTTCGTCATATCTTGTACAGAAAGGTTCAACCTGCTCCCCCTCGATCAGCACCAGTCCTCTTCATCATGTTCCATTTCGGCAAGCATCATCTTCAGCCGCGACTTTTCCGGTGCTGATTTGATTTTGTGTTTCTTTTCATACCGATACGCCCCTTTGCGGTGCACTTTCGCCAGTTTTCCAGGGTGTTTCAGCCACGGGTGGCCGGGTTCATTTTCCTCATATTGTCTCACGTTCAGCAGCATGTCCAGATGCTTCCGGATGATGCGCTCCCTGTGATGGCGGTAATAGTCGGTCGTTCTGTTTTTCATCGTACCCACGTCCTGTTCCTCGAGATTTGACACGATCCCGCAAGGTGGCTCAAGGCACTCACTCTCTCCCTACAGGAACGTATCAAATGGCGTGGTTGTCCTCATCTTCCTGCACCTCTTTCTCCGTTTAGGCAAGCAGACACTCGTGCTCATAGAGGTAGGCATACCTCAAGTCGATGAAAAGGAAGTGTTGATCCGTCAGAGGAAAACTGAATGTCCTTACCATTTCCTTCGTTTCGATATCGGAATAAAGACCAGACAGCAGGCCTGTATTGAGGGCTTTCATCTGCATCACGTTTTCAAGGAAGTATGGACGGAAGGCCCAGTTGGATCCACGTTTGTGCGGTTCCAGTTCCCATACGTCGGTCTTTTTCCTGAAGTTCGAGGACACTTGCTGCCCGTCGATGTGGCAGACGAACATCCGGAAGCTTTCCTCATCGAACTCCTTTGTTACGCCTTCGATGAAAACGTCCGCCTTCTTCGGCCCTTCCCACTTGGGCAGAAGGTTCTTCACTTTTTTCTCCCATGCTTTAATGAAATCATGACGCTGCTGCAGCAGGCTTTTTTCACGCTGGACGTAACCCGCCATCTTCTCCCCAATATTCAAGGCGAGCGACTCCCGGGTGACCGGCTGGAACGCAGGGTATCCGAGATAGAACCCTTGATAGTAACGGCTGCCATGTTTCCATGCGAAATAGAGCTGATAGTCATCTTCTATGTTTTCAAAAAGGAGCGCGGCCCCGATCCTGTGGGCAAGCATCGACAGCGAGAACATGATGTCGTGAAACGTGTCTCCGTTCTGCTGGCGGATGATCCTCGTGTCGATCTTCAAAATATGCGGCTCCAGCTGCCGGATGCGGTCGATGTTCGAACTCTTCGCCCCTACATGATCGACAGCGATCTGGATGCCGTACGTTTTATAGTAGAGAAGCAGATGGTTCAACGTCTCGAATTCCTCATCGAAATCGTGCTCGGTGACTTCGATGACGATCCGTTTCATGTCCAACCCTTTCTCTTCATACTCAAGGAGCGACTGCAAGAGATCTTCTCCGTCATTGATCATCAGCTGCTTCGCATTGCGGTTGATGAACAACAGCCCATCGGTCCCTTTTTCTAAAATCTGTTCGACAGCCAGTCTCAGCACATGCTGATCGACTTCGACCTTGAATTCTTCCGGAACGTCGGCGTCAAGGAAGAAAGGACCTAAGCTGTGCCATTCCCCATTTTCTTCGTAACGCGCAAGCACCTCATGGCCGATGACGTCCTGGTTGATCGCGCTGACGATCGGCTGGAAGACCGGTCTGATTTTATGTAAATTGCCTAAGATATCGAGTGGATCCATGGTTCCCCCTCCTGCTTTTCTTTATCTGTGTCCATTATACATGATTTTTTCTTCGAATTATAAATGATAGGTAGAGAGAAAGAGGGAGAAATGAGAGAGTAGGAATAAAGTTTTATCTAGAATGAAAATAATTGCGAATATAACAGTATATGTGACCATACTCTTTGTCTTATATATTCATATAATAGGAGGAAGTCCAGAAAGGAGATCAACTAGTATGAAAACAGTTGTTATAGATGCTGGTCACGGAGGGTCTGATCCTGGTGCAACCTATCGCGGATACCAGGAGAAGACCTTCAATTTGTCTATCGCCATGAATGTCCAACGGATCCTTTCACAAAATTATCAAGTGAGAATACTCATGACACGAACGACTGACGTTACATTATCACTCGCTGCTCGTACAAATCTTGCCAACCGCGCCAACGCCGACTTCTTCCTATCGATTCACAACAATGCAGCAGGAGGAAGCGGATTCGAAACGTATATTTACAACGGTCCGTTGAGTCCCAATACACGCACCTATCAAAACATCATCCACGACTCCACCTACCGTGCCATCCGAGGATATAATGTACGCGACCGTGGGAAAAAACGTGCCAACCTTTATGTCACAAGGGAAACCGATATGAGCTCCCTGCTCATCGAAGTGCTTTTCGTCGATAACCCGGGGGATCTCGCGCTGTTGAGAAATTCTGCTTTCATCAATAACGTAAGCCGTGGTATCGCGGAAGGCGTCGCCGATGCGCTCGATCTGCCGAGAATCCAGACCCCGCCATCACCACCTGGAGACGACTCATTATACAGGGTCATCGCAGGATCGTTCGGAAACAGAGAGAATGCGGAACAACGAATCGAATCCCTCGCATCCCAAGGGTTTCCCGGCTTTGTCGTACCGACGACCATTTCAGGAACGACGTATTACCGTGTGCAAACAGGCGCTTTTTCTAAAGAAGAAAACGCAAAAGAACAGGTGGAGCGTCTCAAGCGCATCGGCATTACGAGCGCTTTCATCGTACGGGGAGAAGACCCCCCTGCCCCACCTCAACCAGAGCCGGAAGAGCCGGAAGATGGCTTGTATCGTGTCATCGCAGGGTCGTTCCGAAATAGAGAGAATGCGGAAGAAAGAGTGGCGGCTCTTGCCAAAGAAAGCATCGACGGTTTCATCGTCCAGGCGGAAATCAACGGTGTCACCTATTACCGCGTCCAAACCGGAGCCTACGCGGACAGAGAAAACGCCGAGGCCCAAGTGGAACGCCTCGAATCCATCGGCATCACAGGTGCGTTCATCATCGGTGGAGGCTCGCAACCACCAACGGAGCCTGAACCAGAGCCAGAACCTCCCGTGGACGACGGCGGTTACAAAATCCTCGGTGACATGTATTTGACCCCCTGCCAGCTCGACGCTTACACGAAAACCGTCAACCCGGACGCCCCGGACCTCGGACGCTTCTACTTGAAATACGGAGAAGCATACGGGATCCGAGGTGACGTCGCTTATGCCCAGGCCCTCAACGAAACCAACTACTTCCGTTTCACCGGAGATGTGAGAGCGGATCAGAACAACTACGCCGGCATCGGCGCGACTGGTGGTGGCGCACGAGGAGCCACTTTCGAAACACCAGAAGAAGGCGTCCACGCCCACATCCAGCACCTCTATGCCTATGCGTCAACGGATCCGATCCCAGCAGGACTTGAAAAAGTCGATCCGCGCTTCGACCTCGTCACCCGCGGCATCGCACCGACGTGGACCCGCCTGAACGGCCGATGGGCTGTTCCTGGAGATACGTATGGTCAGTTGATTTTGCAGCTTCATGAGCGGAATATCACTCATGCGCTACAAGAGATGGATGAGCAGCGTGTGCAGTTGAATGATGTGCTTGATGAGATATAAAAATGAGCCAGTCTCCTTTTTGGGAGTACTGGCTTTTTCTATGATTATAAGCTTGTAGCTATCCAAATAAGTAAAAAAGCGAATCCCACAGCAGCCACGAGGTGAACTCCCTTTCCCTTCGTTATTCCTTTTGCGATATCAAAGTCTCTAAGGATAATGGCTCCCCAACCCGCTGAAACCAATAGAATAATGATGATTTACAAAAGCGTATCATTCATATTAGCCCTCCAAAACACTCTTTAGGAGTCTATTACCTGGAGTTGCCACTGACAAACCATTTTGGTATCTCATAAACCGAACAAAAGAGAAATAAATGATTCATCAACACCTTTAAAGATACAATCCAGCTCTTCCCCTTGCACTTTTCACTCGATACCATTAAAGTATATAATGGTTCAAATCCTGCCTAAATGGTAATGGATATAATAGAGACAATAAATTTACAATTCAACTAAGATTATTTTCTATAAAGAAAGGGTTCAGATATATATGAAGGAAAATTTCTGGCATGAGTTGCCGAAACCGTTTTTTGTACTGGCACCGATGGAAGCCGTGACGGACGTCGTGTTCCGTCATGTCGTGAGTGAAGCAGCGAGACCTGACGTGTTTTTCACAGAGTTCACGAATACGGAAAGCTACTGCCATCCGAAAGGAAAAGACAGCGTACGCGGGCGTCTGACGTTCACCGAAGATGAACAGCCGATCGTCGCCCATATTTGGGGTGACAAACCCGAGTACTTCCGTCAGATGAGTATCGGGATGGCCGAAATGGGCTACAAAGGAATCGATATCAACATGGGCTGCCCGGCTCCGAACGTCGCGACGAAAGGGAAAGGCTGCGGACTGATCCGCCGTCCTGATGTCGCAGCGGAGATCATCCAGGCATCGAAAGCTGGCGGACTTCCTGTCAGTGTGAAAACCCGTCTCGGTTATACCGAAGTGGAAGAATGGCGCACTTGGTTGAAGCACCTATTGGAACAGGATATCGTCAACCTTTCCATTCACCTTCGTACGAAAAAAGAAATGAGTAATGTCGACGCGCACTGGGAGCTGATCCCGGAAATCAAGAAAATGCGTGATGAAATAGCTCCCGACACACTTCTGACGATCAACGGAGACATCCCTGACCGTCAAAAAGGACTCGAACTCGTGGAGAAGTACGGCGTAGACGGAGTCATGATCGGACGTGGGGTCTTCCACAATCCGTTCTGCTTCGAAACAGAGAAGAAAGAGCATACGAGTGAAGAACTGCTCGACCTTCTGCGTCTGCAACTTGACCTGCATGATAAGTATTCCGCAGAACTCGAGCCGCGTCTCTTCAAACCGCTTCGCCGCTTCTTCAAAATTTACGTGCGCGGATTCCGTGGGGCGAGTGAGCTCAGAAATCAGCTGATGAGTACAGAATCGACGGATGAAGTCCGTGCTCTGCTTGATGAGTTTACTGAGAACTCAGGAGTGAAGGAAGAACAGAGTTTTTCCATTTCTTAAATTTAATACAACCAATATGTAGAGAGAAAAGCCATGAATGCTTTTCTCTCTTTTATTTTGACTGTGGTAGACGCCTCATTTTTTTCCACAGCGAATAACCCTCAAACGAGGTGTCTTAGCTCTTCTGGAGTAATGATGATAAAAATAAAAGCATGGATGCTATCCATGCTTTCTTACTTAGATATTAAGCTTCAAGTCCTGTGTAATGAACATCTCCATAAACACGCCCCAATGATGTGTGAAGACGCTTAGAAATATTCTCAGCCTTTTCCATCGAAATATCGGTTTTAACGACGATCGTTTCGAAGTTCCTCTTCATACTCTTATTTGGCCATACATTCACGAAAACGTCATATAACGAGTCATCTTCCTCGGTCGCCTGCAAGTAAGAGATCGTGATATAGTTTCCGCCAATATCTTCTATTTTCTGTGTAATTTGATTGTAGTCCATCTGTTTCACCTCTAATAATAATTAATCTTTTGCTTAAAAAGCCTAAGATATGCCTTACCTACTATACATGAATTAGAGGGAGGATGATAGTCCGTTTTTGACCGATTACAGGAAGATATCGTTCGTGTGTAGGGATCGTATTCACGTAAGCTTACGTATACGATGTTTTTCCGGTGAGTGATTGGATTTAAAGATATCGTTTGCTCTTCCCGTCCTCCCCTTCTTCTCGGTGATTCCCATCATTCAAATCAAACAACGGTCAATCACCAACTTTAACAGACCCATTTGCCCTCCCTTTCCTCTCTTGAAGCAAGGCCTCTATTTTCTCTTGATAATGCCGTTTGAATGATGAGAGTTCATCATCTGAGATCGAAACATCATCTCCCCGCCTCCGCTTCAATACTTTCACCACGGTTTTTGAAAAAGGAGAACTCAATGCCCACTGGCCGGCCTCATCCTTCGAGTAGATGCGTTCGTCTTCCATATAATAATAGACCCGGAGGATGTTCAACACACCATAAACCGGGTTCTTCTCCACGTTTTCCAGACAATCCTCATAGTCGATCAGGATCGAATCCACATAGTCCTGCTTCGGAACGGGAGGGAATACTTCATCGATAGGCTTTCCGAACAGCACACACCCGCTGTGATGGATGATGGTCAGATGAGCGGCCAAATCTGCGTCTTTCCGTACTTCCCCGTCCGAATAGGCTGATACGCCATCGAGGAAACGATTCCTCCAGTCCTCGCTGTAGTGGTAATCAAACGGACACGGGTGCTGCCATTCGTCCAACTGGCGGCGGTTCAATACAGAGATTTCGACCGGATAAGGAGAGCTCGAGCGCTCGAGCAGAAAATCTGTCAGCTGGACGGCATCCATCCGGGACATCGGTCTCTCCGTCACGACGATTAAATCGACATCACTTTTCGCAGGTACAAACCCGCCTAAAACGAGCGAACCATGCAGATACACGCCTGTTAAATTCTCACCGAAAATTTCATAGAACTTCTCCGTACACCTTACGAGAAAAGCATCGACCATTGATTTACCCTCCTAGATTCTTTGAAGATGTGTGTCCTTGAAACCGGTCGGATATTTCAACCCATACCCGAACATCCTGTCCATCCCGTTATGCGCCATCCAGATCAAGATGATCATCAAGAGCCAATCCAAGGAGGCAACGATACCAGCTACTAGGAACAATAATGGGAGAACATAACTATGGGAAAGGTTATAAACAACCGCCCCCACTCTTTCATTGACGAGGTATCCGAGCATGGAAATGTCGAAGATCAATAAAAGGAACACGAAGGCGAGCCAGCTGAAATCATTCTGCTGGTAAAAATAAAGGCTTGCTAGGAATACGAATGCTCCTTCCACATGGAGGAAAACCCTCGTCACTTCAACCCCTCCTGTTAACCACTTTTAATACCAAAATCTATCTGCTTCCATTTTAAAAGGAATCCTTGTATGACCAACCTATCATATTTCATTGGACAAAAGTTCAAATTTCAAAAAACTTAACCAAATGTTTAGTACAGCTTTGATAAGGATCGTGGTCCTGTTTTTTTAGGAGGACTCCAACACATGATGCTTAAAGAAACTCACATACTCTCAATTAATCCGCCTCGATCTGAATATCGGAGGAAGTCGAACTTTCCATCCTCATCCAAATTGACTCTCCCTTTCACAGTTGTAGAGCTCGTTTCGCCATTTTTGCTGTATTCCACATCGACTTCAAAAGCGTAAGCATTATTTTCTTCATCTTTGTTTAAGGTCATGTCTGTTGCGTTAAGTTCATAACCGTTCCTATGTGCTTCACTGATATACATAAAAGCTTTTTTATATTGTGTGAAGTCTTCGTATCCTTTTTCATTAAAGTAAGGTTTGTACGTTTCCTCTAAATAATTTCGGAGCTCTTCAGTCGTCCCCTCCCTATAGATTTCTTCCGTTTTTTCACTCGGTCCGTTAAATTCGTGTTCGAGAAACTCCCGTACTCGTTCGCGATTCTCATCTGAAGGGGTTGTGGTTTCGTTTCCCTCGCTTGAATCTCCCTCTTGTTCCACAGAGCTTTGATCCGAATTTGTGCATGCGCTGGTAACGAATAAAACGGATAGGATCGTTGCTAGGACGATTAAAATCTTTTTCACCTTGAAATTCCTCCTTATATTCCTTCTTTCTTCAACGGCTAGTGTCCTTCTCTTTTGGCTCTAATTCCCTATAAAGGAAAAAATATGCATAAATATTCCCACTCGAACTTCGAAGAGTATTATGTAAAATTGTGAAACATTTAAGCTCGTATATACGTATATTCATATTAAATGGAAGATAGATTCCCCACAGATGATGACTCAGCACCCTCCTTCTCATTGGGAAGTGACGTAGGCCAATCTTAGTCTGAAACCCCATTTTGTGGTATTCTTGAAGTATCATAGATTCATTTAGTCGTGGAAAAAGGAAAGACGGAAAAGGGGCTGACGAAGCATGGAAAACCTCAACTCTTTTATGCTTGAGAATTTGGAAAGAACATTCATGCCACATACCTCCGAATATCAGCGCTACATCGATTTTCAAACGATGAGAGATATGAAGCAGGTGATCAAAGGGAAACGCCCTGTTTATTTCGATCTGGATATAGAAGAACTGGTAGAGATGAAGAAGAGATATATTATGGATGGATTTTGGAACGGTGTCTTATTTTCCGCCGTGATTCCCAAGTCCAACACATTCCGGGGGACCCTCGAGCTTTACGGCAAGCCGCCGAAAATGCTGCTGGGACGCTTTGAATGGATCGAAGAAGAAAAAGCCTTCCTCCCTACTTTTCTGAAAGAAGAATTCACGAGAAAAAAAGGACTCGGAGGCACGCTGAGAGATTTTTCAGAAGTACTGTTCAAACATGTGAATACCTATGTCGAGCACATGGAAGTATCCGCGGAGAGTACAACGTTTGAACATCCGGAGGAACCGATCTTCAAAGACTGGGACTTCCCGTTTCTCGAGAACCATCCGGACCTTCAACAGGAGTGGACGTCTTTGAAGGAACGGACAGAGAAACAGTTCAGACGGAAGGATGAACTCGACATCGAAGAACAATACGCCCTTGAGACGATGATGGACAAAGACGTCCCTGACTTCATCGCATCGTTCCAGCGTTTGTCCTATGAGAATAAGGAAAACCGAAAACATGAACTAGTGGAAACGATGTACGATTTGCAGAAGTTCATCGAAACACTGGAGCGAAAAGAAGAAGAAAGTCATACGCAGAACTTTGCCAGAAGCAAAGGAATCATTGCTTCCAAATATAATAAGGAAGATGAAAACTTCCTTTCACGAAAGTAAACGGCCGTTTTATTTTGCTAATAACCAACGAATGACTTACAGGAGGTATGGACATGAGTAAACATTCTCCCTATAAAGATAAAGAAGCGGAAATGAACCAACAGGACTTGAGAGAAGCGATGACGCTTATTGAAAAAGAGGATATCGACCGCCTGAACGAAGAAGCCGAAGCCTATGCGGGAAGGTTCGATACATCCAGAGACGACTCCCTATCTGATGTGATGAGAGAACTCGGAGACCTCGGAGAAAAAGAACAGCGCGTCGCCGGGGAAACGATGGAAACATTGAAGCGCCCAGTCAACGACCTCATGACGAAAGGCAACAACGACATCCCCGATTCTCTGAGAGAACTCGAAACGATCGTATCAGACCTTGATCCGAAGCGCACTGAAGGCAACGGGGTACAGAAGTTCTTTTATAAACTAAGCAAAAAGCAGCCCATCGACCGCTACATTAAGAAGTATGAAACGGTGGACTCGAAGATTGATATGGTGGTCCGCAGTCTCCTAGCCGCGAAAGACCGCCTGGAAGAAGACAGCGTCGAATTACAGCTGATCAAAGAAAACGCCCAGAAGCGGATTTACGACCTGGACAAGCAGATCTATCTCGGGAAGAAGCTGTTTGAGCTTTTGAAAGAAAAAGAAGCGACGGGTGAATACGATCTGGCCCTGCTTACCGAAGGAAAAGAGAAGATCATTACGCGTACTAGAAACATGACGCAGATGAAGAGTGTGCTTCACCAAAGTATTTCTTCTGTTGATATCATTAAGAAAAACAATGAAAAGCTGAAGGAATCCATTCGCAATGCGGTTACGCTGACGAAAAACATCATTACCGTCTCTGCTTCGATCCAGCTAGCGTTGAATAATCAGCGGAAAGTGATCGATACGGTCAACGGCGTGAATAAAGCGACCGAGGAGATGCTGCTTTCGAACTCCAGGAATTTGAAGGAGAATGCGCAAGAGACGACAGAGATGATGGAGAATCCGGCTATCAGTATGGAAGCTCTTCAGGAGTCTTTTGATAATGTTTTTGAAGCATTGAAAACGACAGAGCAGTCTTCGGAGCGGATTATTGCTTCGAGTGAGCAGTTTATTGAAGAGATGGATGCTTTGAATGAGAATGTGCGGAAGAGGTTGTCTCAGACTGGTAGTTATAGACAAAGAGCGCTTCGTGACTGAAGCGCTCTTTCTCTATTTGATGATTTGTAACCATTTAGCGGAACGGAGAGCAGACGCATATATTCAAACTACTCTTGTATATTTGCTAAGTAAAATTGTTCCGCTTCTTTCAACTTACCTTATTGTTCCAACACTACTCCTTTATTATTTCTATCAACTTGTGTATTAAGTTCAGGAGTTTTAGAAGGTTATTTCAAATGACTACCTTTCAGGGTCTTAAAACATTTCAGTCAACTTTTAAAACATTAAACCTCTACATTTGTCTTACTTTGAATAATAGCCAACACTCAGTTCCTTTTGAATTTCCCCCCTCAAATACCTCCTTAGAGAATAAATTTCTTTCCGTTTATTATTAATTAAATCTTGATCATCATGCTTAAAGTCAAACCCTTCGAAAACAAGTAGTAATTCCTGAAGTTGTTCAAATAAATTCTCACAAATTTCATAGACATTTGAGGATTGAAATATTATGGATTTAGTGTAATTCTGATAACTTTTAGATTTCATATCACATGCTTTTTTCCATTGCCATTTTATTTCTATTCTTTTTAATTCTTTGTCCAATATTACTAGATCTTGATAGTATAAATCTTTTATTGCAGATTTTAAGTTTTCTGAATCCTCACGTTTCTCCAGATAATCATCAACTTCCGATTCAGTAAGATGCATGAAATTGGGTAATTGCAAAGCGGAATGAGTGACTTTCATTATTTCATCCGTAGTTTCATGTAACGAACTATATAAATCCGCGTATGATTCATGCCTTTTATTCGTGTACAACTGGAAGTCATGAGTCTTTCTCTGTAAATCAAATAACAATTGATTTTGGTATTTTGAAATATTTCTTTTGAACAAAAAATTGAAAAATCCTGTTACAAGACTACTTACAAGTCCACTAGTAATTATAGTCCAGACTAAACTCATGTAATCTCCTCCCCTCCCCCACTTCCTTACTATATATAACCCAAGTTGTACTACTTTTTTCATGCATGAAATTTTCAGGACTTTGAAAGTGCCTGAACCCCACCAAGTTAAAACTTAATCGCAGTGGAGGTCAAGCACTTCCTGGAAGTGATCAAGACATTATTGTCGCCCTTCACCTGACCAGCAACTAAAAAATATCAATCTTTAGGCTTACAGAGGCTATGCGAGCGCAGCTCAAATTCTTTGATCATCTCCACGAAGAGAAACACTCCTTCGTTATAAGAGTTTCTGATTTTTTTCAACATTTAAGGTCTTTCATAACCGTTATAAGACTTGGGGAACTCAACCACAGTGTTAACACTGTAGCGCAGTAGTGGTAGGTCTCTATTTTTAAGAGCTGATATCTGTATCTGACCGCTACTTGCTAAACTAATCTTAAAAAACTGTCCTAACAAAAACTCAACTAACTATTATTCCATCGCTTCGTAATTATTTCTAATTGCGCCTCACCCCAAGGTTTTTTCCATTCTTCTAGATATTTAATGTCACTAGAAGACGGGGCAGGTGAACAAGGGTCTATCTTAACTAATGATGGCATTATAATTGCTTCACCAGTTAAAATTGCTTGTCCACTTTGCAAAGTAGAAATTGATGCAGTAAGGGACTCAAGACTGTCGGGTAAAAGCCTTTTAATATAGTTCTGGTCTTCAGGGTTTGTTAATCTCATTGCTACGAAATTGCTGCATTGGGAAAATATTGTTTCTGATATTTCGGAAGGACGTTGACTAACAATCATAGCCGATACTCCATATTTCCTCCCTTCCTTTGCAATCCTTTCTATAGACATGCGCGAAGATCTATATTTCGCCTCAGAGCTTTTAGGAACATACTTATGCGCCTCTTCATAAACAAGCATTAAAGGTAAATAGTCTTCATCATCCATTTCTTTACCTTCAGTTTTTTCTTCATAGTATTTTTTAAAGTAATAACCGTATTCGAAAAGGAGACGAGATACTAAAGAGACAGTAATATTTAATACTTCAAAAGGAACACCGCTTATATCAATTATAGAAATATTTGATTTATTCGTTTTACTATAACCTATAATATCTTCAAGTACATTAACAAATGGAGTGTCATAATTATCGACTTGTTCACCCAAAGATAAGAAATTCAATCTATTGTCGTTAACCTTTCCATTCATTCTAAATATCATCTTATCTAATTTTCTATCACTATCATTGTATGTGCCTCTGGTAACTTGCCCTCTTTTAAGGGGACGAAAATTCATCTGCTTCTCAAAGTAGTGTTTATATTTTCCGCTATCATTATCAAGGTGACTATCTGCCACATCATCATCTTTTATTGTTACTTTCGTTGCATCATTATTATCTACAGTTTCATTTGTTAAATTAACTATGCACCTTACAACCTCTTTCATAGAAAAGGGCACTGGTGTATCAAAAGTTATATTCTCATTATCATCGTTGTGATATTGTTTGTTTTTAGTTATTATATCTCTCAATAAAGATATTTGATTATATGCATTATTATCCCCAGTTTCTACAAATATTTCTTCTAGCTCTTCTCCATTCATTAGCCAATACGGTAAAAATAGATTTCCTACGTCGATATAATTTGACTCAGGAAAAGCAGATTTGTATTCTGAATGAATATCAAATATTACAATATGTGAATTGTTTAGTCCTTCATAATCTGAATTTTTAGCACTAATAGCTTCTTGAAGGATTTTAGCTACAGTGTGTGACTTACCAGAACCAGTTGAACCTACAACAGCGATGTGCTTATTAAAAAATTTATTACCATCTACGGGTACCTTTGTAATTTCATCTTGCTGTAGTTTCGCAAAACAAAATCGAGCTTCTTTCTTACCTGTATCGTAAATATGTTTTATTTCGTCTCTTTTTGCTAACTCAACTCCAGTCGGCGGTATAGTGAGGCTATAATTACCGCGATGAAAAACTCCTTCTACGTCTAAATAACCCATTGGTGTAGCTTCTATTATGTATTTAGGTTCACCAGGATTATCTTTATTTTCTTCAATCGTAAAATTTTCTACCATTGCAATTAGAGAACAATCTTTTTCATCTGAAACTCTTAAATAAGAACCTAAGGAGACTTTTTCCATACTATCTTCGTGAAATTTATCTAAATCTTGAACTTGAACCTTTACTTTATTAGGCAGGACAGATACTACTTTCGCTATATTGTCGAGTGTTATCAAAAAACTCACCTTCCATCTTTTATTTTATCATTCTAATAATCTGATTGGTTTCACTGATTTGAATACTCGTGGAGTTAACTTCTTCTGAAACGATAGGGGTATTAATGAAGAATTCGTAAACCTCAGACATATTAATCTCTTCAGTTATTTCGGGAAGATTACCTTCCTTTAAAAGTAATACGAATGTAATGTCACTAAAGCGGCTATCCCTCTTAACAATTGACTCTACACTTATATCATCTCCATCAAAATATGAACCATCATTGAAATACATTGGCCATTGTTCGTTGATTAGCATTTTCTTTAATTCAATTAATTTCATATCTGAAATGTTCCGAAAAAGTACATAAGGTGGCTTAGGCTTTTTATAATACTTGTGAATTATTTCATATACTATACTTGCGATATTACTGGTAGACACAACATTATCGCAATCTACAATAAATAACCTTTCTCTCGGTCTCCTACTATGGCCCAGGGGTGAAAAATAACGCTTTTTAATTTCTTTTTCATACTTTCCTTCAGATAAATATTCTCTATATGCGTGCTGAAAAACAACACCTGTAGCTCTAGCAAACATTTCGTCAACTTCTAATTTATCAATATATCTATCTTTTCTTTCTCTTATGGCTAATTTAAAGAGAGAAGAATGGATTATCATGTGATAAATCACAGCTAACTCCTTACTTTTAAGGTCATATTCCTGTTTAATCTTGTTTATAACTGTTTCAAACTGACTACTATAATCTTCTTTAAAAACAACCTTGAAATTTTCCACAAATTCTTTTTTCAAATCTTCCTCATACTCATTTTGCTTCTTACCCAGCAATTTATTAAATTCTTCTAATTTATAAATCTTCTCGCCTACTTCTTTATCTTTGAAATATCCATATAATGCGAACGTTTTACTTCTATCTAATTTGAACTCTTCCAATAGTTGAATAACTGGCTTTTTTATTAGGCTATTTTTGAAGGTCTGAGTTTCTTTATGCTTCACCTGTATTACATATTGTTCATAGTTTATATCCTGCTGAAACTCAAACATAACTTTTGAGGTAGGATTATCTAGTATTTCTAATATTGTTAAGTCAAATTGATAGATAAATCCTTTAACTGCATAATATCCACCATCTCGTTCTGATGCCTCAGACATAAGACTCTCCTCCCAAACTACGACAAATTCGATAATCTATTTAAGCCAAATTATACCAACTTATCATGGAAAACTACAAGTTAAGACAGTTAATTTTCACAATTTTATGTTTTTTGTTATATTATCTAAGAAATATAACGGTTACTTCCACAAGCGTTATACAACTCATAACGTTTGGCACTGTTCTGCTCGGAGGAAGTTAATTAATGGAAGATGTTAGTGTTTATATTCGAGTATATACTGATGACCAAAGGTATAGTTGCTTAATTCGGCAGACTTGCTCGCGAGTACATGCTCACATCACATAAAAAAGAAAGTGCCTGACTACACCACATTTCCACTTTAGTGGAGTTGGGATCAGGCACTTTCGCAAGCGCTTTTTGTTATGTGTTGGAATTCAAACTTTTAGGTATAGCGACTCACACCTGCTTGCCTCCATCAATTACAAACCCACTTGACTGGCCGCGTAAGCTGCATGTTCTTGGCTAAACCCTTCAAAAACCAATTGATCAATCAAACCCTGTCTTGAAAACGCCATAAAATCAAGATACTCCTCGGCCTTGATCACCGCCTGTTCCTGCCAATCCACGGTAATATTTTCTACACCATAAGTAGCGTCTTCTGTGCTAAATCCCTCAAACTCCAATTGATCGATCAACCCCGATTTCGAGAATGCCATGAAATTAATGTAATGCTCAGCCATAGCAACCGCCTGCTTTTGAGAAACGGTTATGCTGTCTTCTTTAGCTTTACGCTCTGCCTCCTCCTTTGCTTTCCTTTCTTCTTCCTCTTTAGCCTTACGTTCTTCTTCTTTCTTCTTCTGTTCCTCAGCCTCTTTGGCTTCCTGTTCTTTTTGTGCTTTTTCTTTAGCTTCCCGTTCTTCCTGCTCCTTCTGCGCTTGTTCTTTAGCTTCCCGTTCTTCCTGCTCTTTCTGCGCTTGTTCCTTAGCTTCCTGCTCTTTTTCCGCTTGTTCTCTAGCCTCGCGCTCTTTATCTTCCTCTTCCTGTTTCGCCTTTGCTTCAGCTTCTTGTTCTTCTACAGAAGCTTTAGCGTTCTCCGCAACCGTGATATCCTCGCTCATCGCTCCTACCACAAGGGTAGACACTAGTAAGGCAAGAAAGCAGCCCCCTGATATCAGGAAGTTTCGCAGCCTGTTACCTTTTCCTTTAACGAAGGCTAATATGAAAAATACAACCATTCCTACTAAAGCTGTTACCATTAAAATCACTAAGCTAGTTAGAAAAGCACCATACTCAGATCCTAAAATCATAGCCAGGACAAAACAGGCGTACAGACACCCACCTGATTTTAGAAAGTTCCTACGCCTGTGATTCTTTCCTTTTACAAATGCAAAAACAAAAAAGACGATCGTTCCTGCTAGCGCCAATGACATCAAAATCAGTAAGAATGCGTCCACAAATAACCTCCTCTGATTTTTCTCACATCTCCTTCCAGTATATTAAGCAAAAAGCGATACTTTCCTTTTTCATTCGGGTTATGTAAACGTTCTAAAATTTGCCACATGTTATCGCATCCCCTTTAAATGATGTAGCATAACAAAGAGCGCTTCGTGACTGAAACGCTCTTTTATACTCAGGATTTAATAAGATTATCCTGTACTCACCCTATGTGTTAAAGAAAGCGCCTGACCCCCACCACGTTAACACTTTAACGCAGTGGGGGTCAGGCACTTTCATACGGCTTACTTTACGCTGCCATATTTAATCATTTTCTTGTGGGGGTGAGCTACATCATAAAAATGGAGATAACAAGCATGATATAGGTCGCATGAAAACTCATTTTAATTATGGAAAAGGGAGAGTTTTCAAATTTAGAAACGATGGAAACCATCATAAAATAGGTAATAGAAATAAATAGCGTAGCAATCAAATACATAACCCAGCGATTTTGCTCCACGATGATAAAAATGTCACCAGTAAATCCAAATAATAATATAGCAAATATAAGAATCACAAGGGAGAGACCAAATACTTTTATTCCGTTTCTCCAAAATTTATTTTGGAAAATATTCACGCTGCTTTTCTTTACCTGACAATAGATCCAAATGTAATTAAAGCTGACCGTTAACAAAATGGCTACAGCAAAATAGATTTGCATCATTATTGAAGAGCCGTTTGATAAAAACGCATCAAATAGTATGTACCCCATTTTTTCGAACAGCATAATAAGGGTTATTAACGCTGCTAAGTTCAACAATTGAAAGAAGCTCCACTTATTAATTACTTTCACCATCTTCAATCCCCTTTTTTCTTTGGATGTAATTCAATAATGCCTTGATAGGATGTTGGAAATGGTTTAGACCCATGATCCAGGGCTTTCAAGTCTGCCAATATATCTTTTCCCCTATTATTAGTCACTTTAATGAATTGCCGACGATCCTTTTCATATAGACTTTCTATCGTTGCTTGGTCAAAGGGAATAGACTTGCTTTCATTTTCTTTTAGGACTACATCTTTTTTTAGTACAGTAGAATTTCCATGTTCATCAAAATGAACCACATCAACACTCGTTGAATAAGGGACGGGATTTAACGTAATCCCTTCGATGCTATTTTTAGTAGTAAGCTCATCGTTGTTTTCATAAAACTTCACAGGCTCACCACCATCCGTACTCCACGATGGAGAAGGATAAGGATCTTTTAACGTACTCATCTGCTCTTCACTTAATGTGAAGGAATGATCTTCTAATTTTCCATTATCAATGGAAACATCGCCCAATTGTAAAAAAAAGCGATAGTTGCTTACATTTTCATTCCCTATCTTCTCCTTGTCTGAAAGATCTGCTAGAGGTATGAATGATAATTCTTCCTGCCCCTCTTGCTGAATAGAAATTTCCACAGGAAGGGTTATGGAAGTTTTAGGGGGAACCTCATATTTTATAGACCTTGACCACTTTTCGTCTTCTTCTGGTCTAACTTTTGCCGTGTGATCTCCCTGCATGAATATTGCTTGCATCTCTACATTTTCGTCCTTGTTATTCTCTACAATAATGTTACCTGTTAAGTAATCTTTGTTTTTAGGTAACGTAAGAAAGGTAAATTCCTCACCTTTTACGGAGGTTTCATTTTTATAATCATCATCAGGAACGAAAGCTTTCACCAAAGTAAAAGGGACAGATGATTCTGCAACTTGATCAGATTTATTTAGCAGTTCAAGATTCTTAGATTCTTCTAAAGCTGGATCCCCACTGGATAGTACGGAAACATCGTCCCCACTAAATTCATTGTTCAATTTTTCTCCCGAGCAACCACTTAAAGCAATGATTATGAGACTAATAAGAATGAAGGTTTGTTTCATATGTATATCCTTTCGAATGAAAATTGCACTAAGCTAAAAAGTAGCTTAGTGCAATTTTATGTATTTTACTTAATAGTTTAGCACACTATCAAAAGTTCTCGCTTCATATAGCACTCCAGAATCTGTAGCTGTATGGATGGTCAGGCCGGAATATACAGTGTTGAATGATCCGATCATTTCTGCTGTTGATTCAGCAGTAAACTTAGCAACTGCCGTGGACTTATCGCCATTTACAGTATATCCAGAACTTGTATTTTTAAGGCTCGTAGTTGCGGATGTAACTGTCGTGTAAACCTTACCTTTTGAAGTACCCGTGCTACTAACCGCATCTGAAAGATAGTCGGATGCAACATTTGTACTTCCGGTTGCTAATGATCCCCAAGAGGATGCTGCCCCTTGAAACTGGCCACCTGAAGTTGCGCTGGCATTCCCAAACTCTACTGATTCGTTGAGGTCTTCTGCTTTTTCCCATTCACTTTCCCAGTTGATCGTGTACTGTTGAGTCTTTTGGTTATCTTCAGACAAATCTTTGCCCGTAGATTCAGCTGCCCCAACTCCCGTTGAAATAGCTGCAGAAGCTATTAATGTTACACCCATAGCAGATATCAATTTTCTTTTCATAATAAAATTCCACCTTTCCCTTTTTTTCTTACAGGGAATAGATGATCACACACAACTCCTTTTACAAGAGATTACAGATTGGGAAATAACCTCCATATTTTTCTGCTTCTCCATCCAAAATTCTCACTACTTTCCCAAGCTTAAAAATAATAGAATCCCATTTACAAAACAAAGAGTTTATATGTACGATGATCTGATGTTCTTCACTCCACCATTTATTCACATCCACCCTTTCATCATTTCATTCCAAGAGAGGCATGGATTAAATGGGGAAAGACCTCAAATGTGTTTTTTGCTGGTACTCTCAAGAAAGGGAAACTAGCCTTTCTACTACACTAATCACTAGTCTCACTATTTTCCCCAGTGAGTTCACTGTAAGCTTTCACTTGTCTTGGACTCTTCCTTCTCTGTTGCTATTACTAATCCTTATGCAAGTATTCATTCCAGTTGAATAGGTTGGAGAATTGATCGGGGCTTTTTTCTACTCTCCACTAACCTACTCTGGTATGATAGGTCTGGGGTGACTATATACACAGGTATAAAGATAGGGTTAGGGAGACCAATTGACGTAAGGAAGATTATATGCCTACTGCAATATTGTTAGATAATACTCGAGATAAACTAAGATTGAAAAGTATATTAGAAAGACACTCCTATACAGTTTTGGCGGAAACTGAAATTGGCACGGAAGTAATCTCACTGTATGATCGGTATCAACCAGATTTAGTGCTTATGGATGTCCAAACCTCTGATATGCAAGATCTAAAGGCACTTCGCAGTAAGTACCCAAAAGCACAGGTGATTGTATGCTCGGAACACAGTGATATCCATATACTTGACCAGTGTGCTTCTATAGGAGTGATTGACTTCATTCAAAAGCCACTTCTCCACAGATTGTCTCCAGCTATAGAAAAATTAAATCATAGATAAATCACCCCTACTTGCCAGCGTGTTTTCATACACTGGCTTTTTTTATGTATAAATGTTCGTTCACTGCCCATAATGGTGAAGGTGACTCTCACATACACCTCCCTTACATCTAGCTCATGTGATGAGTCCCTCTCTTAGTTACGCCAGAGTTTTGCTCTGGCTTTTTTCTTTGCTTAAAAACAAGTGCATCCGAGTCAAATTCACTATACTAAGATAATTTTATCTGTTAAGGTTACGTGAGGGTGAACAGTAAAGGGGAATATAGAGAAAAGACGTAAGGACGATTGTATGATTAACGCACTAATTATTGATGATTCTTCATTTATGAGATCATGGTTGAAAAAGGTATTAGAAATAGAATCCATTCATGTGATCGCAGAAGCTGCGAACGGGATTGAAGGGATTATTGAATATAAGACCCATAGCCCCGATCTAGTAATACTAGACTTTGTCTTGCCTAAGTTAAATGGACTGCAAACCCTCATCCAGTTAAAGAGGATTAACCCTAACGTGAGAGTCATTGTCTGTTCCTCTTTAGGCGATCAATTCACTATTGAGAGATTTGCTAAGCACGGAGCCTATGACTTCATACAAAAACCTTATTTTGAACGTTTACCAACCGTTATCGCCAGGCTGAAACCAGAGATTATAGAGTAACCCATTTCACCCTACTGGTTAGAGATGTATTCTTTGACCTTTTTTTCATGTAAAATTCACTTTCCTCTAAAACCCAAAGTTAGGAATTCCTCCCTGGGGCGTTTTACCTGTTTCAAACTGCCACGATAAGAATCAATAAAAATGAAAGGTTATTGTAAAGACATGTGTTAACCTTTAATTGGAAGAGCCTATGCGGAGGATTACATATGGATGATATCTCACGGTTAGAAGAAATAATAGAATCTGTTCGACAGGAAATGTACGACGCCTATACAAATGGAGCAGACGATCAGGAAGTTTTGAACATATCTCAAAAGTTGGATAAACTTCTCAATCAACTCCACTCATTACTCTAGATGTGCCACTCACATCACTTGTTCTTAAAGAAGGAAAGGTAAAATAGACCTGCTAAACCGGCAAAAGTAAAAAACAGAATGATCGGGCCCATGAAGCTATCATTGGTCAGGAAAGAGGTTAATACCATCTACTTTCAGCTCCAAGAGACTAATTTTATTTATTTTTCCCATATTTCGCTCTTTTCAACCTTTTCCATTTATTATGGAGGGAACGTAGTAATGTGAAAAATCCTACTACCAAGTCGCCATAGAGAAAGAGCGCTTCACTCATGAAGCGCTCTTTGGTATGGACCGATTTTGACCGGTTACTATTCAGTAGTTAATCCAGATCTGAGAGTGAAATTCTATATAGCTTGTCATCATTTTCCTGAGGATTTCCACGACCATCTGTATTATTACTAATGAAATAAAGATTGTTATCCTTAATCTGTACATCCCGAATTCTTCCAAGACCAGTGATCACTTCACGGTATTCACCTGTTTCCAGGTCGAATTCTAAAACGGCAGCCCCTCTTAATGCGGCAACAAAAAGTTTCCCTTCATAATTGTCCATTCCGGATGGTGCCCAGGTGGAGCTATCTCCAGAAGTGAATTGAGGCGAAACCATTCCCTCTTGTTCTTCAGAACCTTCTATAACCGGCCAACCGTAATTTTTACCAGCTTCAATTAAATTAATCTCATCGTTTGCATTATCCCCATGTTCACTTGCATACATCGTACCATCTGACAACCAAGTCATCCCTTGAGGGTTGCGATGTCCAAAGCTATAAACGTAGGAATCCGCAAAAGGATTATCACCTGGTATCGATCCATCCAAGTTCATTCTTAGAATTTTTCCACCTAATGAATCCAGGTCTTGTGCTATTTCAGGATCAGAAGCATCCCCAGCCGTAGCGTAGAGTTTTTCATCAGGACCGATTTTCAGTCTTCCTCCATGATGGTAAGTACCGCTGGGGATTTGATCAAGAAGCAGATCCTCTTCTCTCCATACACGATCTTCCAATCTAAGCGTTACGATACGATTGAACTGTTCTTCCCCATCTTCATACGTGTAATAGGCATAGGCAAGGTTCGATTCGGAAAAGTCAGGGGCAAGAACAAAACCAAGCAATCCTGCCTCTGAAGCTGTGGATACCTCTTCTTCAAGTTCTACGCTTTGCCTTTCTACTTCACCATCTTCTATTTTGACAATGTTCCCTGATCTTTCTGTTAAATAAAAGGTATCTTCCATTTTTTCGATAGACCACGGGACTTCCAGATTATTTGCTATCACTTCTAAACCTTCAGCAGGTAGTGGCGGTTCTTCCTGTTTATTATCAGAGCAACCTGTTATTAAAAAGAAGACAGTCATTGATAACGCTAAGAGTTTTTTCAACTTTATATCTCCTCTCTCTTCTATCTCCTCTGAAGTGAGGGACTGATCAAGTGCTTCCTCATTTCAGTCACGTCCGTCTACATGAATGGATGTGTTCTATTTGGAAAATTGCTATATTTTCTGTGTTCATAAATCAAGAATTGAAGCGCATGAGCCGTCACCGCGCTTCCATTCTTTAAGCAACCTAACCGGGCAATTATCTCAGCTCAAATAGTTAAACGATCCCTTAGCAAAGTCATTTTCTCTTTCATACGAATCACATTTATTTTCTTCATTTAGTTACTTCCCATTATACATGAGAAGACAGAGAGTAATGATGTCCGAGATTCTTCGATAACGTCATTCAAATGAATTCAGACCATACTACCACTTCAATCGGACTCTTCTATAAGAGATCCCGTATCTATAAAAAAGAAGCGCCTCATAGGAGACACTTCCTCTTTGTTAATTATTTATGGAATGCTAAATATGTAGCTTCTCTTTCCGACTAAACTCAAGGCTACCGAAGATGAATTTCAGCCTTTATTAAAAGTGCCTGACCCCCATCACGTTAACACATTTTGGGGGTCAGGCACTTTTTGCTGGCTCTCCCTCTACACCAAAATGAGCATACAAAAAACCCTTCAGAAGATGAATCCTGAAGGGCTAATGGATCATGTGGCGGCGTCCTACTCTCACGGGGGTAAACCCGACTACCATCGGCGCTGAAGAGCTTAACTGCTGTGTTCGGCATGGGAACAGGTGTGACCTCTTCGCCTTCACCACCACATCAATATAAAGTTTGAAGTAAACCCAGAAAACTAGTGACACTGTTTTCACTTATTATGGATGTTTATAGAAAAATAATTGGTTGCGGGGACAGGATTTGAACCTGTGACCTCCGGGTTATGAGCCCGACGAGCTGCCAGACTGCTCTACCCCGCGATAATGTGGGAAACTTTATTTGCTCCCATAATATGAAAATTTATTTATTCCCATAAGTTCAGGTGAACCCTCAAAACTGGATAAGGAAACATCTTTTATGAAAAGTAACGTTCTTCACGAATGATTACAATCAGATAGATAAGTCATCGATCCATTAGTATCCGTCAGCTCCACGTGTCACCACGCTTCCACCTCGGACCTATCAACCTCATCGTCTCTGAGGGATCTTATTTGCTTAAAGCAAAGGGAAATCTCATCTCAAGGGGGGCTTCATGCTTAGATGCTTTCAGCACTTATCCCGACCACACGTAGCTACCCAGCGATGCTCCTGGCGGAACAACTGGTACACCAGCGGTGTGTCCATCCCGGTCCTCTCGTACTAAGGACAGCTCCTTTCAAATTTCCAACGCCCACGACGGATAGGGACCGAACTGTCTCACGACGTTCTGAACCCAGCTCGCGTACCGCTTTAATGGGCGAACAGCCCAACCCTTGGGACCGACTACAGCCCCAGGATGCGATGAGCCGACATCGAGGTGCCAAACCTCCCCGTCGATGTGGACTCTTGGGGGAGATAAGCCTGTTATCCCCGGGGTAGCTTTTATCCGTTGAGCGACGGCCCTTCCATGCGGAACCGCCGGATCACTAAGCCCGACTTTCGTCCCTGCTCGACTTGTAGGTCTCGCAGTCAAGCTCCCTTGTGCCTTTACACTCTGCGAATGATTTCCAACCATTCTGAGGGAACCTTTGGGCGCCTCCGTTACCTTTTGGGAGGCGACCGCCCCAGTCAAACTGCCCACCTGACACTGTCTCCGGACCGGATCACGGTCCTGGGTTAGAATGTCCGTACAGCCAGGGTAGTATCCCACCAGCGCCTCCACCGAAGCTAGCGCTCCGGCTTCCAAGGCTCCTACCTATCCTGTACAAGCTGTACCAACATTCAATATCAGGCTACAGTAAAGCTCCACGGGGTCTTTCCGTCCTGTCGCGGGTAATGTGCATCTTCACACATAGTATAATTTCACCGGGTCTCTCGTTGAGACAGTGCCCAAGTCGTTGCACCTTTCGTGCGGGTCGGAACTTACCCGACAAGGAATTTCGCTACCTTAGGACCGTTATAGTTACGGCCGCCGTTTACTGGGGCTTCGGTTCAACGCTTCGCATAAGCTAACGCATCCCCTTAACCTTCCAGCACCGGGCAGGTGTCAGCCCCTATACTTCGCCTTACGGCTTCGCAGAGACCTGTGTTTTTGGTAAACAGTCGCTTGGGCCTTTTCACTGCGGCTCCTCGGCAGAGGAGCACCCCTTCTCCCGAAGTTACGGGGTCATTTTGCCGAGTTCCTTAACGAGAGTTCTCCCGCTCACCTTAGGATCCTCTCCTCGCCTACCTGTGTCGGTTTGCGGTACGGGCACCTCTTTCCTCACTAGAGGATTTTCTTGGCAGTGTGAACTCAGGAGCTTCGGTACTCTATTTCCCTCCCCATCACAGCTTGACGTTGCCGGACGGATTTGCCTATCCGACCGTCTCACTGCTTGGACGCGCACATCCAGTGGCGCGCTCTCCTTATCCTCCTGCGTCCCCCCGTCGTTCAAACGGAAAGGAGGTGGTACAGGAATATCAACCTGTTGTCCATCGCCTACGCCTTTCGGCCTCGGCTTAGGTCCCGACTAACCCTGAGAGGACGAGCCTTCCTCAGGAAACCTTAGGCATTCGGTGAAAGAGATTCTCACTCTTTTTTCGCTACTCATACCGGCATTCTCACTTCTAAGCGCTCCACCAGTCCTTACGGTCTGACTTCACGGCCCTTAGAACGCTCTCCTACCACTGATCATAAGATCAATCCGCAGCTTCGGTGGTGTGTTTAGCCCCGGTACATTTTCGGCGCAGAGTCACTCGACCAGTGAGCTATTACGCACTCTTTGAATGATGGCTGCTTCTAAGCCAACATCCTGGTTGTCTAAGCAACTCCACATCCTTTTCCACTTAACACACACTTTGGGACCTTAGCTGGCGGTCTGGGCTGTTTCCCTCTCGACCATGAACCTTATCACCCACGGTCTGACTCCCAGAACAAAGTCTATGGCATTCGGAGTTTGACTGAATTCGGTAACCCGATAGGGGCCCCTCGTCCAATCAGTGCTCTACCTCCATGACTTTCTATTCTGAGGCTAGCCCTAAAGCTATTTCGGAGAGAACCAGCTATCTCCGTGTTCGATTGGCATTTCACCCCTACCCACACCTCATCCCCGCAATTTTCAACTTGCGTGGGTTCGGGCCTCCAGTCAGTGTTACCTGACCTTCACCCTGGACATGGGTAGATCACACGGTTTCGGGTCTACGACCGCATACTCACTCGCCCTATTCAGACTCGCTTTCGCTGCGGCTCCGCTTCTGCTGCTTAACCTCGCATACGGTCGTAACTCGCCGGTTCATTCTACAAAAGGCACGCCGTCACCCATTAACGGGCTCCGACTACTTGTAGGCACACGGTTTCAGGTTCTCTTTCACTCCCCTTCCGGGGTGCTTTTCACCTTTCCCTCACGGTACTGGTTCACTATCGGTCACTAGGGAGTATTTAGCCTTGGGAGATGGTCCTCCCGGATTCCGACGGAATTCCTCGTGTTCCGCCGTACTCAGGATCCACTCCGGAGAGAGAAAGATTTCGACTACAGGGCTGTTACCTGCTCTGGCTGACCTTTCCAGATCGATTCGCCTATCTTCCTCTTTGGTAACTCCAATGGAGTGTCCTACAACCCCAGAAAGCAAGCTTTCTGGTTTGGGCTGATTCCGTTTCGCTCGCCGCTACTTGGGAAATCGCGTTTGCTTTCTCTTCCTCCGGGTACTTAGATGTTTCAGTTCCCCGGGTGTGCCTGCCTATACCTATGTATTCAGTATAGGATACTGTTCCATTACGAACAGTGGGTTTCCCCATTCGGAAATCTCCGGGTCAAAGCCTACTTACGGCTCGCCGGAGCATATCGGTGTTAGTCCCGTCCTTCATCGGCTCCTAGTACCAAGGCATCCACCGTGCGCCCTTATTCACTTAACTATCTTCGTGAAAAGACGTTTACAATTTCAATTAGATGTCTTGTCATCAAATGTCTCATCGTTAGATGAAACAATGATTCCTTATCCAGTTTTCAAGGTTCACAAGTTGAAAGATCGTTTGATCTCTCAAAACTGAACAACCAACACAGTACGTTTCCGTAATATCCTTAGAAAGGAGGTGATCCAGCCGCACCTTCCGATACGGCTACCTTGTTACGACTTCACCCCAATCATTGGCCCCACCTTCGGCGGCTGGCTCCAAAAAGGTTACCTCACCGACTTCGGGTGTTGCCAACTCTCGTGGTGTGACGGGCGGTGTGTACAAGGCCCGGGAACGTATTCACCGCGGCATGCTGATCCGCGATTACTAGCGATTCCGGCTTCATGCAGGCGAGTTGCAGCCTGCAATCCGAACTGAGAATGGTTTTATGGGATTTGCTACACCTCGCGGCTTCGCTGCCCTTTGTACCATCCATTGTAGCACGTGTGTAGCCCAGGTCATAAGGGGCATGATGATTTGACGTCATCCCCGCCTTCCTCCGGTTTGTCACCGGCAGTCACCTTAGAGTGCCCAACTGAATGCTGGCAACTAAGATTAGGGGTTGCGCTCGTTGCGGGACTTAACCCAACATCTCACGACACGAGCTGACGACAACCATGCACCACCTGTCACTTGGTCCCCGAAGGGAAAGTCCTATCTCTAGGATTGTCCAAGGATGTCAAGACCTGGTAAGGTTCTTCGCGTTGCTTCGAATTAAACCACATGCTCCACCGCTTGTGCGGGCCCCCGTCAATTCCTTTGAGTTTCAGCCTTGCGGCCGTACTCCCCAGGCGGAGTGCTTAATGCGTTAACTTCAGCACTAAGGGGTGGAAGCCCCCTAACACCTAGCACTCATCGTTTACGGCGTGGACTACCAGGGTATCTAATCCTGTTTGCTACCCACGCTTTCGCACCTCAGCGTCAGAAACAGACCAGAGAGTCGCCTTCGCCACTGGTGTTCCTCCACATATCTACGCATTTCACCGCTACACGTGGAATTCCACTCTCCTCTTCTGTCCTCAAGTTCCCCAGTTTCCAATGACCCTCCACGGTTGAGCCGTGGGCTTTCACATCAGACTTAAGGAACCGCCTGCGCGCGCTTTACGCCCAATAATTCCGGACAACGCTTGCCCCCTACGTATTACCGCGGCTGCTGGCACGTAGTTAGCCGGGGCTTCCTCGTTAGGTACCGTCAAGGTACCGCTCTATTCGCACGGTACTTGTTCTTCCCTAACAACAGAACTTTACGATCCGAAGACCTTCATCGTTCACGCGGCGTTGCTCCGTCAGACTTTCGTCCATTGCGGAAGATTCCCTACTGCTGCCTCCCGTAGGAGTCTGGGCCGTGTCTCAGTCCCAGTGTGGCCGATCACCCTCTCAGGTCGGCTACGCATCGTCGCCTTGGTGAGCCGTTACCTCACCAACTAGCTAATGCGCCGCGGGCCCATCTGTAAGTGATAGCGAGAAGCCATCTTTCAACTTTCCTTCATGCGAAAGAAAGTATTACCCGGCATTAGCCCCGGTTTCCCGGGGTTATTCCGATCTTACAGGCAGGTTGCCCACGTGTTACTCACCCGTCCGCCGCTCGTTCCACGAGCTTCACCCCGAAGGGATCCACTCGCTTCCCGCGCTCGACTTGCATGTATTAGGCACGCCGCCAGCGTTCGTCCTGAGCCAGGATCAAACTCTCCATAAAAGATAAGTTTGACTTGCTCATTTGCACACCGAATGTGCTTTGTTTCAAATCTCTTCTATAAAGAAGAAATGTTTTGACGTACTGGTTGGTTCGTTCAGTTTTCAAAGATCAAATGTTTTGTGTGCTGCTTCAAAAAAGCGACTTAATAAATGTATCATTCCTTGCTGTTTTCGTCAACAACTTTTTTATGATTTATTTTGTTAAGCCGTTTGCGGTTAGCCCTCTCTTAAAGCGACAAATAATAATATATCATGCGATTCGAAACGGTGCAATAGGTTATTATAAAAAAGATGGTCATAGAGACAGGAATGCTGCCATTGGTTCAATTGATTCCGACACAGGATTGATAACTCCATCGAAAATGGAGATTTTTATTTATGGAGTGAAAAAGCTGTGAGTTACTCTGCTTGTTCCCTTGTCATGTGCTTTTCAGTCACGACGATAAGGTCACACCTCTATTTTGAGGGACGCCCCCAATACAAGGGAACCATGCAGAAATACGCCAACCAAATGCTCTCCTATAATTTTAGGGATTTGCTCATTACATTCTTCGAGAAAAGATTCTACCATCTCTCCTCCCTCCTAGACCTTTTGAAAATGTGTATCTTTGAGACCGCTATGATACTTCAAACTGTAACCAATCATCCTATCCATCCCGATATGTGCCGTCCAAATCAGGCTGACCATCAATAACCAATCCAATCTATAAAATTAGAGACGAGTAGGAGAGTGACTGAAAGGATGTAACTACAAATGATTTATAAACAACAGAATGAATAACCAACTTGTAGCCATCTTATAAACGGAAGCGCGGGGACCATCGGGACCAGCGCTTCCGTTTAATCTTCGTGGTTATAGTAGACTTTGCATCTCTTATCTCCGCCAGTTAATATATGGACTTATTACTAATTGAGTTCTTTCAAGATAATTTCTGAAATCCTAGTATGCAGTAAGAGTAATATGTCCTATATCAAAACCATTACCAATAATAAATAACTTCAATAGCATAACCTCCGTAATCGGTATATTTATATTTCAGTCTTTGCTATATACTTCCACGTTATGTTCGCCCCATTTATGATGACTTATGGAGACCACGACAGCAGAATACCTTTTTAATTTCTCGGAATATTGACCATTGTTTATATACTCTTTTACAGCATTGACTGCTTCAGATAACGCATCTGCTTGTGAATACTTTGCCTCCCAGCAAAACATATCGTGACCTAATGAATCCATTTCATCGGATGTCCACTTATAGTCTTCTTTAGTATAGCTACTAGTCGCAATCACCTGTAGGTACCATCCATAATCTTTGTTGTCAAAAACAGCTTTCTCATATATGTGGAATATGATTGCCTTTGCATCTTTGGGTAAACCATAGTCTAATAGGGGATTTATCCAATCCTCAAATCGTTTGTGAGAAAAGGCAAACTGCCTCATATGAATATCAGCCTCAGCCTCAAGGCTCACTATCCCAAACTTATCCAAATCACTCTCATCAATCTTGCAACCACCTAGTAAAAGGAAATATATATAAATTGCTTTCTCACGAATGGCATCTATCTGTTTGCTATCATAAAGGTTATGTTTGTGTAGATGACCGTTACGGTAGTTCACACGCCAATCATTGAGCGTATCGACAATATGCCTCTTCACATAAGAATTCACCACAAAAATTGCCCCATAACGTTTTGCGAATTTTATTAGAGAACCCAATGTTGTGTCAATTAAATCCTCATTTGCTCTTGTGAAGTCTATTAGGTCGTTTGAGCCTTTTCTCTTTATTGTTTTTCCGCTATCTATCGACAATCTTACTATTGAATAAAGGAGTTGCTCTACTGATTTTAAATATCCTGTAACAACGGCTGTTTGATCCAAACTGTTAGTAACCTTATTTATACTGTAGTACCATTCAGAGCTAACAAAACTATCTGCAAAATCACAAGAACCTGTCATTGCTCTGTAAAGTCCACGATTAATATAATTATCAGAAAGAATATCAGCCTGACCCTTATATATATCGCCTGGTAATTTCTTCAGATAATCAGAGTTATGCAACATTTGAGATTTGCTCTTATTGAATTTAGCAATAGAGTCATCAGTTGGTGCAATAACAGTGTTGAAGCCAACACATGTCCTAGCACGCTCGTTAAAATCCGTAACATATTCCATGAACACAGAAAACTCGTCTGGCCCAAAGTATGTATCAAAGAAATCCTTGATCAAGGTTACCTGTATAAAACCATCGCTTTGCTTGGCAGCATATTCTATTTCCTCATTAAAGACTCTAATTGGAATATCACCCCTCGGATTATTCAAACGGATATACTTAACAGCGTCAATATCATATTTCTTTAATCGCTCAATTTCATTTGGTACCAAACTAGGGGGTTTGCTAGTAACAAGATATCCAACTCTTTTTCTGTTTTCAACTAGTATGAAATGGAAAGGTAACTTTTTTTTCTGCTGTTCAGGGAGCATCCGAGAAAACTTAGAATCAACAGGATACATTTCGTAATGCATACCATTTTGTTCAAACAATTTTATGAGCAATTTTGATATCGCACTAATTGCTCTTACCTCATTTGTAGCCACTATTGAACTATAAACTCTAAAGTCATTGCCACCTATATCATAAATGCGTCCTGTATTTTCTCTAAGGTGGGTATTAAGTGGTGATGATAAATTATCTCTGCTTTTAACTACTCTCTTGAGTAATTGATCAAATGTATAGAAGTACAGGTTTCTATTATCGATCTTTGTTTCTATTTCTAAAGACGAAATCAAAACCTCACGCTGATTACCCTCAATAACTTTATCAGATTTAAGTTGGAAGAGACCTTTTATATCATCATGCATAAACTTGGAGTCCTGCTTAAAGGCAACCGCAAAATGTGCAATGCCGATAAAATTAATATTCAGGAGGAAGTCCTTTGCGAAGTCATTTTTCATTCCTTTATTCTGCATGGTAGCCTTAGTGAAAGCAGCTGATTTCTCAACAACATTAAATGTGATAGAGGAAATCGTTACCATCCTTGTGAGAGCTCTGCTATTTGCTGGTATAAAGTTCTTTGTTTTCAGCTTTTTCAAATCTGCAAACGAGTGAACACCTTTCTCTTGCATCTCCATGCAAAGTCTTCTTACAAAATAAAAGCCCTTCACGATGCAATCATTCAAGAGCACCGGCAATGCCTGTTTCGACAGTTCGTGTGTAACTCCAAGTTCTGTACGTAAGTCAACACGTACACCTTTGAAGTACGTGCTATTAAAAATCTTAGAAATCAACGCTGAGAATTTGATTTCGTCCTCTCGATATTTAAAAGTCATATCCTTTACTACTGGAAGGACTGATATTTCTTTGAAAAAGGACAATATTGGGCCTGGAATTCCTGTACCCTTGCCAGCGTTATGGCTTGAACCAGCCATATCACTCACAAGGTGAAATGCCCAAATGACGGTTCCATTGAAGATTTTCTCTTTACATGTCGAACCAATTCGTTCATCGTTCGGAAAGTCTTTCATAATAAAATCACCTTCTGTATCGGTTCCATATCCTTTACCTGTAAACTGAGAAAGGATAGACATAAAGAGTCCCACAATCGTAGGATGATGAGCGAAATCACGCAAATGATGCTGAAGTCCTCCACCAAATTCGGGAGTGAGACGGTCACTTGGAATTTTATAGGCACTTTCTAGATACTTAATGGCACCATCCAGTTCTTTGCCTTTATAGCCTTTGCTTTGTGAGACTTTAAGAACAAAATCGCTTACTTCTTTACGTCCCCAGGACTGTGCATCGGAAAGTGAAAAATCACCAACCCAAAAAATATCAAGTACGGCTGTCAAGGTTCCACAGAAAGCAGCTATTTGATAATCCAGTTTATCAGCGGAGGCATCATCTGCTTCAAAACTCTGTCTATTTTCGATAAGAATATCGTAGGAAGCTTTAGATTCATCTTCGGTCTTTTGTATATACCTGAATTCATTGGCTTGGCTATTTACTTTGTTTTCACTCATAAAACCGTTCCTCCGTTTTCTGTTTTTGTTTTGCCATCCGGCAATACAAAAGACTGTTCATATTTAACGCCCACTACATCAGTTATGGCATGTAACTCGTCTAAGGTGTTGCTTCCGTGTTTAGGCTCTTACTAAAGTTTTGAGGTATCTGTGTAATTCAGAAATGTTTATATTCATTTCGCTACAAGTTGTAGAATCATATCCGACGTCTTCATTTGTGACACCTCTATTATTACACATTCTTACGGAACGTTTCGTTGTACTGTGCAACAACAGTGCGATGATGATCCACTTGAGTTTTGGCCTGTCCTCTGTTTAGAGAATTCTCACAATAGAAACACTTGTTTTCAAAGTATTGAAGCAGCACTCGTTCAAACGGATTTAAAGTAGAGGGCTTAGCAATACTTTCCTTTTCCAGCAAGTAATTGATGTGTGGAACCTCCGGCAAGTACCCAATGAAATTCTCAGTATGTATTTTAATGACTTAAATATTCGTACCGCCATTATGGAACCATGGGACAAAATTTTCTATAACTGAATTCACAGGATCATCTCAAGCAGGATAGTCTTTCTATTCCTCCCGCTTAAGAAATGTTTTACCTTTAGAAACAAAACCTTCCATAATTTCTCTTGGCACCAGACTTCCACCTGTTGCCCAGACTAAATGAGTCGCATGACTTAAACGGGAGCCATACATGCCGTCTAACTGTTTTTGAATGTCAATGGAAGAAGGACCGTACATGCCAGCAAGTGCCGATGGCTCGAGGGAAATTCCTTCCGAATCATGCAAAAGGGCTAATAGCTTGTACAAGTTTTCGTCGCTGATCGTATAAATGCCGTTCACCATATTTTCTACCAACCGGCCAGCCAAAGCGGATGGTCGTCCAACAGCTAATCCATCAGCTTCCGTCTTATTATCAAGCCCGATATCCTGTACAGAAATGTCCTCATGTTTTCCTGTGGCAAGTCCAAGCATCATGCAAGGGGAGCTGGTCGGCTCTGCAAAATAACAGTGGACATGATCCCCGAAAACATACTTCAGTCCATAAGTGATCCCCGCAGGGCCTCCTCCTACACCGCAAGGTAAATAAACCACCAGGGGGTTGTCCGCATCAACCGTGATATTTTCCTGTTTTAATTGCTCCTTAAGGCGCAAAGCAGCCACGGCATAGCCTAAAAATAAATCCTTGGAATTTTCGTCATCAATAAAATAACAGTTGTTTTGCTCCTGACATTGTCTCCGTCCTTCGTTTACGGCAAAAGAAAAATCCTTATCATGCTCAACCACTACTACACCTTTATCCCTGAGTAACTCTTTCTTCCATTCTTTCGCGTCCACGGACATATGGACCCTTACCTGAAAACCTAAAGCAGCACTCATGATGCCTATACTTAGAGCCAGATTGCCTGTGGATCCTACAGCTATCGAAAAGTTGGAAAAGAACTGCTTGAATTCGGGATTAGCTAACTTGGAATAGTCGTCATCTTTTGTAAGCTTACAATGTTTTAAGGCCAGCCCTTCCGCGTATTTTAATATTTCATAAATACCTCCTCGCGCTTTTATGGACCCTGCTATCGGAAGATCGTGATCACACTTTACATACAAATGGCCGGGAATGGATTGCTGGAACCGCTTTTCCAATTCCTGTTGCATAGAAGGTATGCTGCGAATGGGAGATTCAATGATTCCGTTCATTTTCTTGGTTTCTGGAAATACTTTAGCTAAATATGGAGTAAATCTTTGAAGAAGCATTTCTGCTTCATGAAGGTCTTTGGTAGGAATAGGCAGATTTTTTTCAAGCGTGTGATAAGGTTCAAGTGATTCATTAGACCAAAACGTCTCTTTCTTATTTTTTAACTGCTCAATCAATTCTTCTTTGCTCCTATAAGTACTTTCAGAACTCATAAAATCCTCCTTTAGTTCATTTATAATTAAAGTAACAAAATATAGAGAATATTTAACATGCTTACCTATTAAAGGATGTTCATGGAATTAAATTATAACGTGGGTCAAAAGAGCGGCTGCTATATCTGCCCCCTTTTTATTTTATAAGAACCCCAACACTTTCCTGACTTCTCCGCCGACTATGTATTGCAAAAATCCTGTAATTTCCAGCAAGCAAACTAATATGGCCAGCAAATATATAGCTAGTACGAAACTTTTAGCGTGGTGCATCGTTTTCTTTAGTAATTGTGTATCTTCCCTTTCTACTTCTCCATCTTCTTCCTCTGGTAGTGTTGTAGGGATCATAGCTACGATAAGCGCACAAGCAATAGATAAACCGAGAAACAAGAAAGGACCTCCCTCATTCGGAAACATTTGTCTCACCTCGAATCCTTAATTTACAACGTATATGTCACATGCCATTTGCATTTGAGGTATTCCTACTCGCGACTTTTCTCATTAAAGCTAAAATCAATTTAGAAAAGGAGACAGGTATTTTGTACAGTAAACTTGAAATTATTTACTTTCCGCTAAGCGGACAAAAGGTCATTATCGATATAATGGAACCCGACCTTTATATAGCGACGTGCAACTTCAATTCCATTAACAATAAGGCAGGGTCTTCCTCCAAATCATATGCAGTAAAAAAATCATAAATTTCATATTAAAAGACCATTCTACTTAAAAAACAGAAGGAATCTATTCCTCCTATTCATACTCCCTAGGTCCCTTGACTTGTCTATTCCACCTGATATTTTCTATACAATCACTTTCATAATTTATAATTGTGACTTTCGAACAGTTACCAATACTATGATAAAATAAAAATAAATAAAAGGACTTAGGAGTGTCGGCGAAATGCACGGATCAGGTTGTATATTTAAATTTATAGAGGAATTGAATCCAGAAGCATACATAAGTGCATACAAACTGGAACAATCCGTCTTTGATGACCCTCAAGTTGCCTGCATAAGTGGTAGGCAAACATTGGAGTCAATAATTAATGATGTCATTGAACGTGAAGAAATTACATATTTCAGTAAGTTATTCGACAAGATCATACACCTCGATAAACATGGGTACTTCACCAAAATAGTTAAAAGTAATATGGACACGATAAGGAGTTTCGGAAACAAAGCAGCACATGAACCCGCCTTTGATGACCTAGAGTCTGCTATTAAAGTCTATAAAGCAACATATGAAGTTTGTAAGTGGTACGCAGAAGTTTATTCATTTAATTTAAAAATACCAGAATACAGGAACCCCCTACCTATTAAGACCACTAGCATTAACGACGATGACTTGGTGGAAAAAGTATTAGAAAAGTTGCGTAATCAGAAGCAAGAGGATATAGACAAAAATGACTATTCAGGGGAACCAAAATTACAAACAGATGAGAAATTAATTAATTACGAATTAAAAGATAATCAAAGCTACCTCCTTAAAGAACTAAAAAAATTACAAGAGTCTTCCCAAGAAGCAGTTGAGAGTCCTGAAGAGTTTAGTAAACTAAAAGGTTACATGCATATTGATCGGAAAATACAAAAAGACCTTGAACTTATTTTAGAACAAGAAAAAACTAAGCAGGGACCATCTCTAATCTTACTAAGTGGTAGTGTCGGGGACGGAAAATCCCACTTGCTGTCGTATTTGAGAAAAAATGAAAACGAGCTCCTCAGCGATTACAGACTTTATAACGATGCAACAGAGAGCTTTGATCCTAAAAAGAGTGCGATACAAACGTTAAGCGAAGAGCTTGAGGGTTTTTCTGATCAAATGATTGATCAGAGTAATGACCGTATAATAATAGCTATTAACTTAGGAATTCTAAACAACTTCCTTGAAGCTGATCACGGTGATAAAACCTTTAACAAGCTCAAAGGGTTTATACAAGAAAGCAAAATATTCGAGTCAAACATTACTGGAAAATATTGTGAAGGTTTTTTTAATATTATAAGTTTTAGTGATTACCAACCTTTTGAGTTATCAAAAGAAGGTCCGAGATCATCTTTCTTTGAGTCTGCCTTTTCAAAGATCTTTTCAGATCACCAACAGAATCCTTTTTACCAGGCATATAAAAAAGATGCAGAACGTGGTATAGATTGGGTGGTTCATCAAAACTACAAGTTTCTTATGAATGAATCTGTACAGCAACATATTGTTAGGCTTCTAATCAATAACCTAATAAAGCATAAACTTGTAATATCAGCTAGAGCTTTATTTAATTTCATTGCTGATATTGTAATTCCAGAAGGTTATGTGGAGGGTGATGAACTGCAGTGGGGACCATTTGAGAAAATAAATTGCACCACTCCTAGTTTGTTGTTTAAACGTAAAGATAGGTCGTATATTTTAAAATCTATGGTAAATTTAGATCCGATTGGTTATAGAAGTAAACGAGTGGATGAAATACTAATTGACTTGAACACATTAGAGGACTGGGGAAGCGTAGTAAAGGAGCTTATTGCAGAACCTGTATCATACAAATGGATGATGCAATTCATAGATTTGAAAAAGGACTTAAAAGTAACTGGAGAAAGTTTCACTTATTCAAGTGAACAAGAATTCTTTCAAGCAGTAGTACGAACAGCCTTTTTAACTTCTAAGGAGCTAAACAAAGAGGTTTCCGTAAGTTCATTTGATAATTATATTAGCTATTTGTATGCTTTCAACAAAAAAGACCTTACACAAATCCAAGAATTATATGAAAAAGTAAAAGGATCTATATTTAAGTGGAAAGGAAGTCCAAAAAGAAATTACATTTACCTTAATGATTGGGGTAAGTTTAAAGTAGCCCAAATGCTTAATTTGAAGCCCTATGTTGAGCATCTCGATTACCAAGAAGAGGATTTACTTTATAATTTCAGCACGACGTTAACAGTAGGATTTCATGGGGGTAAATCACCTGAGAAAGTGATGCTAAACGTTGACTTTTACTTATATAGTTTAATTGAAATGATTTTGGGAGGTTATTGCCCGAATAAAAAGGATGAAGAGGACGCCATTCAATTCGTAGAGTTCCTCGACAAGATTATGAGCTACGGAAATTATAAAGAGGAGCTTCTAGTTCACATACCCGATGAAGAAAAAATGTACAGATTAGAAAAAAATGAATTTAGTGGTTTCACATTTGAAAGGGAGTAAATCAATGAATAACAGATTGCATATCGAAAAGTTAGACGAAATCGTCGCTCCCAAGAGACATACTAAAGGGAAGATTGATGATGTTTTACCTTTTTCAGGTAATGATTCAAAGAACATGATTAAAGGGGAATTTAAATCTGTTGTAGGAGAATTTTCCAGAAAGGTCTCAAATCAAAACCTAAAAGATGACAGTGACCCAATGATGCTTAAAGCTAAAGATCAAAACCCTGAAAATAGCTTTGTGAAAAAAATCAGTAATAATGTAAAAAGTGATAGTGATCAAGGGAACTATGATTTAGAAAGGCTATTTAGTAGCCTTCTATTCAATGAACAGGAGGATGTTAAGGTAATACATCCACATATATTTAAGTACTACCCTCTATCATCAGGTAAAAAGAAACCCCTTGAAAAAAAGGTTTCTAAATTTCTAAATGAGATTCTAAGTCATAATGGTGTTGAAGACCTTTCGTATGCGTTCGAGAAAAGTGATGATGAAGACTTATTAGTGTCTATGATTCTTCATAATTTAGATGAATTAGATGTGCAAAATGAATCGAGTAGTTATAAGTTATTGATCCCGGAAATATCACGTTTGTTTAGAGAAGACTTGAAGTTTATTAGTAGTCATAAAGACTTCTTCTTAAATAACTTTCAAACTTTACTACAGCATTATTACTTCCTCTATGTATCGCAAATTACTTTTAAATTTGAACAAGTAGAGAAAGCAGATTACACAAAAATAGATAGCCTATTCTATTCTTTGGATTGGGAAGCATTAAATAAGAGGCGGAAAGCCTTTGATGGAATGTACAATTTCAAGGTATTAAAGGAGCGCTCCTCTTCTACCTTTGTTCACGTTCATACACAGGCACAACTTAGTCATAATTGGTTGAATCCCAATCTGAAGTTTTTAACCTATTCTGAATTAAGAACTTTATTGGAAGATGAAGCTAGTGAGGAAGAGCTTAGACAATATATAGAAGACCTAAACCTATGGTTGGAATTATATAGCGAGAAGCTAAAAATTACTAGGCCCAAACCGGTGTCTAATTTGATTGAAGGATTTAAAACATTATATAACCTTCTAAAATTGGGAATGTCTGCGGAAGTTTGCAAGAATCACGGAAAGCTAATCGAAGACGCTGCTTATGGAAAGTTCCTTAAAACAAGAGGAAGTTTAGGACATACTTTAAATATTACACAAGATTTTCTATTGCTCTTAACTGTTCTTGCGGTTAAAGATAAAAAAAGGATTCCTTTAAAGAACCTCTTCCAAGAATTTAGAAAACGAGGTGTTGCATTGGATCGTTATTCACAACAAGAAGTCACAGTCCTGTTAGACAATCTAAATATTATAGAAAAGAAAAGTGATAGTGGTGATGCTCAATATGTCAAAGCAATTCTTTAATTATATAAGTGAAATGTTAGTTAAGCAGCTCAACGGCCAAGTAAGTCCAGGAGATCGATACTACCTTCAAATGGATGACCCTCAGGAAATACAGTACATAGTTGACGCTATGGAAATTTTAAATGGAGTTGAAAGATTTCCTTATAAACACGAAAGTGGATCAACGTATGATACCTTTGCTATCAATTTAAATGGCGTCAAGCTTGTCGTTGCATCCACTTCTTCCGGAGTAACACCCGACTTCTTAGTTACATTAAGAAACGAGGTTGGTGATCAAAAAGGAATATGGCAAGACACATCCTTACTAAGTTTAGTCTCTGAACAATTGGACAGCATCCAAGGTGGAAGTAGTGACCTTCAAAAAGAAGGGATGCCTCTCCACCCACAATCTTTGTATCATTACCTTACGGATGAAATAACCAACAGCGTTTTAGAAAAAGTAGACCAAGTAATTCTCCAAGAAAACTTAAACAAACTCATTGAAGATCAGTACTTACAACAAGTTTCTTTATTGGATTTTAAAGATATTTTCGAAGTTTTGGAAAAGGGATCTATTCAGGATAAAGATTATGTGAATTTCGGACTCTTTAAAGATTATGATTTAGTAAAAAAACCTGGAAAAGAACTTAATAAACGCCTCCGAGACAATCGTGAACTCTTTGAATATGTTCGAAAGGCTCATGAGTTTAGTACATCTATAGAAGACGACCTTGATAAGAAGTTCAGTAGTAAAGGGGTAAATGAACTTAAGAAAGAAGACTGGACTGAAGTTTCTTTCTCTATAGTATATACAGCGTGGGAAGATAAAGAAAAAGAAAATAAAAATGCCAAGGTTAATCTAAGTGAGTTAAAAGTTCCTGACTTTAAGTTTTGGGATAGACCCCAAAAAGAAACTACCGCCGGTAACAGAAAAAGGCAAATTGTTATTTTTAACACTGAGCAAAAAGAAACGGTTAGCTTACAAGCCAAGTTTGAAGTATCTGGTAGTGCTACAAAGAGCTTAAGTAGTAATTTTACAAAGGTTCAAAAGCAGTTCCAATCTTATGTTACAACTAAAGTTGGAAACAAGAATCTAAATATAGATATCAGATGTTCTCCGAACGATGTCACATTTGCACGTGTAAACTATAAGCATGAAAATAAAGCTTCTTTAGGAGCAGAATTCAATATTGTTATACTACCGTTTGGCGAGGGTTATTTAGAATCAGTTAAGACTCGTTACACCGTTAATCCTTCAAAAAAATTTGTAGAAATTAAAACTGATGATGAACTCAAAATTGGCAGTTCATCAGATGAGCAACAAATCGATATAACTGAGGATAAGCAGTCTATCCAACTAAATAATGAAGATGAGAGTTTGGCCTTATGCCCCCAAGCTGATGCATTTAATGATGAAGGTCAATTAACTATTCTATTGGAGATAGAAAATTCACCCCCTTTATCCATATTACTGAACAATGAGTCACCAGATGCTACTCCCATCAGAGCTTTAAGAATATGGCGTTTAAAACGCGAATTGCAAAAAGACTTTGTTTACGATAACAACAAACTTACAATAGGCAATAGAGAATTTTTCACGCACTCTGAGTACACAAGGTTCCTTGCATGGGAAGATGAATTTATAAAAAACAAAATGCTGGCTGCTCGTTTAGAATCCGATTTAATAGTTGATGAGCCTTTAAGTGTGAGTGGCCCACTGAAAGAATCCTTTTTGAAGCTGTTAAGCTACTTTGAAACAAACAAAACAGTGCCAACACTCAGCTATGTAAGTGAAGGCTACAGATCAGTGGCCACTAACTTTTTGAGCGATTTCTTAGATCAAATACTAAATGTCAGTGGTTCACCTGCTAAAGAACGGATAGATTTATTAAGGTTGGGAACTTTAAAATCTAATAACGGAATATTTTTAACTCCCTTTAACCCGTTAGTAATAGCATATCAGCTGCAGGTCAATGAAGTGTTAGATGATCTTGAGATAGAGCAGAGTATTCTAGAAAGGCTTAAGCCTGATGCACTCTTGCCATTTATTTATGATGACAAAAACCGCCTTTATAAGCCCGATCCAGAAAATTCATTAAAAGAATGGGTTAAATACAAGCCAGTTAATCAAGTCACAATCTCTGATGCCTCAAGTTATCTAGCTAAAGTTGTAGAAGATAAATTCAAACAGTTTGAAGAGCACTTTAAGTATTTATTTTTAGAGGGATCTAATGCACCTCTTAAAATAAATATCGTGAACGTAAATAATGATCACGAAATTCTAAAGGGTATATTAAATTGGTTAATTGCAAGAATTGATAAAAAAGGACCAGAACAAATCAATCCAATTGAAGCTTCATTATATTTAAAAGAAGTTCAAGACACTGCTTTTGATGAATTCTCTAGTCTAAAAGAACCGGAAGAGGTATCACATAAATACAATGTAAAACTTAAGGCGAAAAACTATGATGAGTATGATATGTTGAGGTTCATTAGACAATCGCTTAGATACTTTAAATTCAATACAAACGTTGAATTAAAATATGCTCACCTTACTTTTTACAAAATGATGGGAGAAGAAAACATAGTATTCCATCCCATGAACGAAATGATAACCGGAGTCAGTCTAGATGGTTTACTATCTTCAGTTCCTTCTATGAAAAGCCAAGATTCATATAAAAGCGGCTTTGGGATTAAAGCATATGAGGACTCAGATAGTCAGCTACTCAAAGTAATAAAAGGTTTAAACGAACTAGCTGCAAACTGTAACAATCAAGGCTTCAATGCTTACAGTAAAAGTCAATCTATTATGTCTAGAACCACAATTGATGACGAAGAGACATTAGAGAGTTTATTTAATTCATCATATTGGGTTACTTTCCTGGATCCAACTGTAGACTTAGACTTCTTCCAATCTTACCAAAGGAACTTAGTGGTTATTCATTACAGTGACCAATACACTTCGTCTAGTCGTTATGATGCAATCACGGTTACGGATAAATCTAGTCAGTACAACAACGCTATTAAAGAGTTTTTACACAAACATGATATTAATGTGGATGACCATGAAGTCAATCAAGTTATTAAAGCATTTAATGCATTTAACGGTGAATGGCTATTACGGATTGTAGGTAGTAAAGGTTATTATGACAAAGAAAAGCTAAGTATAATTTCAGCTATTAAATACTCCCTAACATACTTTAACCATAAAGATATTATGTGGGTACCTATTTCACTAGAAGAAGTTTTGCGTGTAGCTGGTGCAGTTGGGTTAAATAAAAAAAATGGAGTATTCACCGCTAAGAACCTTGGCGTCAGTGGTTCGCATAGTGATGATTTGCTTCTTATAGGGCTTGAAACTGACAAAAAGGAAGTAAAATTACATTTCTATCCAATTGAAGTTAAGATTGGTCATAATAATTCAGCCGTTATCGATAAAGCCAAAGAACAACTACGTAATACAAAAAAATTATTTGAAGAAAATTTAACCAAAGTTGATGTGAACGGTAAAAATAACTTTAATCATCAATTTTATCGCCAATTCTTTGTTCAATTGCTAATTGCAAATATGAATAAGCTTAAACAAAGTGGACTATGGGATGAAAAGTCCTATTCCATTTCAAATGATGTAAGGTATAAATTACTCAGTGATCAGTTCGAGGTTTCTGAACAATTTATCCCTATTATAGGGAAAGGGGCAATAGTTTCCTTTGAGAGAGAAAGATATGTACGGACTGTGGATTTTGAAGATCAGATTACTATTTTAAATCTGCCAGAGAGCGATGGCTTTAAAGGAATTGTAGAACCTGTCCATACATTAGCAAACGATATAGTCGCTGAAAAAACAGATTTTCCAATAGATAACCTTTTGTATTATAACTATAAATATAACTCTATAGAAGAGGATGACGAGTTCCAAGAATATGTGGTAGGAAAACACACACTAGAGCACGAACATGAGGATAAACCAATAAAGGATGATATTGAGGAGCCTTTAACTTTTCCAGAGAATAACCTAGAAGATGTTCGCGTCCTTATAGGTGAAGCGGTAGGATCTAATAAAAAGATATATTGGGAATACGGAAATAAGCAGTTAGCAAATAGACATATGTTAATCTCCGGAAAATCCGGTCAAGGTAAAACATATTTTATGCAATGTTTATTGCTTGAACAGGCCCTCCACCATATTTCAAGCATAATAATAGATTATACTGAGGGCTTCCTTCCTAACCAATTGGAGGTTGAATTTGTAGAAAGTTTAGGTGAAAAACTCAGCCAATCGATTGTATATAACGAAGGATTTCCTATAAATCCTTTTAAAAAGAACATGAGAAATATCGGCGGAATTGAACTACAAGAAACCGAAACAGATATAGCAGAAAGAATTAAAAGTGTGTTCTCAGCAGTCTATTCGTCTCTTGGAATACAACAGCTCAATGCCATCTACGAAGCCACTAAGAAGGGTGTAGGGAAATATGGGGACCAAATGACGCTAACTCAGCTGAAATTTGAGTTAGAAGAGCTCGGAACTTCTTACGCGCAAAAAACATTATCACAAATCAGCAATCTAATTGATCGTAACCCCTTTAGATCAGGTAAAGAAGAAATGGATTGGGGCAAGATTATTAATAGTGATGGTACAGTTAATGTTATTCAGTTAACTGGTTATCCAAGAGACGTTCAATTAATGATCACTGAATTTATACTTTGGGATTTGTGGAATTATTCTGTTCGAAATGGAAATAAGGACTACCCCATACCGGTAGTTATGGACGAAGCACAGAATTTAGACCACAGAGAAAATTCACCTTCTGCTAGAATTCTGACAGAAGGAAGAAAATTTGGTTGGTCAGGTTGGTATGCAACACAATTTCTAAAGTCACAACTTGATTCGGATGAACTAGCAAGACTTCAAAACTCTTCACAAAAAATTTATTTTTCTCCTCCTGAGCAGGAAGTGAGTACAATAGCGAATAGCTTAGCTAAGGATAAAGAAGATAAACGGTACTGGGAGCAAAAGCTATCCTCTTTAAAAAAAGGACAGTGTATCGTACACGCACCAATAAGATTGCCAAATGGAGAGCTATCTAACCCAGTTACTCAAGTGGTAAATATTAGTTCACTTAATAGTAGGATTTAAAAAAACAAGCGCGTTGAGCGCTTGTTTTTTTATAACTCATTAAAGATATTTAATTCACTTTTATTTGTATAGGGGGACATAGAAATTCGAATTGTAGATCTTATGTGATCCAAACTATAGCCCATAGCCTGTAGAACATGACTAGGCTTCCCTGTACTACAAGCCGAGCCAGTTGATAAGGATACATACGGAGCCAGCTTTTTTGCAAGCAATTCGTTATTTACCCCTTTAAAAGTGACACTTAGTATACCTGGGATTTTATCCCTCATGTCATGATTTAGATTGATCTGACCTCTAAACTTCTTTTGTAGTATCTCTGTTAAATATTGTTCATTCTCTTCCAGAGAACAAACATTACTTTTGTGCATTCTATTTGCTACTTCAGCAGCTTTACCAAAACCTACAATGTTATGAACGGGTAATGTACCACTCCTATACCCTTCTTCTTGCTCTCCTCCATGTAGTAAAGGAGTAATTTTAGTAGGTAAACCCAAATGATTAGATCTAATAAAAGCAGCACCAGTTCCTTTAGGACCATGTACTTTATGGGCGGAGCAAGACATAAATGTTAAACCAGGAAGTTCTTCTAAGTTAATATCGATTTTCCCCACAACTTGTGTAGCATCAGAATGGAAGAAAATATTGTGTTCTCCACATAATTGAGCGATTTCTTTTATTGGATTTAGAGAACCAACTTCATTGTTCCCCCAAATTACTGATAAAAGTAAAGGTGGATCATTATCAATAATCTCTTTGATTTCATCTAGATCCACCCTTCCATAATGATCCACTTCCAGATAGGTCACTCTAAAACCTTTTGTCTCTAGATACTTACAAGTTTCCAACACGGAGGGATGCTCCACTTTAGAAGTGACGATATGATTTCCAAGCTCATTTGAGTAGAAATCAGCCACTCCTTTAATAATAAAGTTATTACTTTCGGTAGCACCACTTGTAAATATAACTTCTGCTTTCTCACAACCAATTAAATCAGAGATTGTTGTTCTAGCTTCCTTCACAGCGCTCTTAGCACTTTCTGCTCTAGCATAATACTTACTCGACGGATTACCGAATTCTTCAAATAGGTAAGGAAGCATCGCATCTTTAACCTCTGGTAAGACTTGAGTTGTGGCACTGTTATCAAGATAAAGAGACATATTTACTCCCCTTTAAATTTTCATTAAATTATGGTAGAACTTTTCAGCGTTACCTGCATGCTTATATTCATTTTCCAGTATCGTAATGCCTCTTTCTAAATGCGCATTAAATAACTTCGGAAAGAACTCTTCGTCCGAGATCTCTCGTTGTGAATACTGTGTTATCAATGCCTTGTACACATAGTCGTATTCACCTGTCAGAGTGTTTCTGTTGAACTCTATACCAGACGAATCTTCAACTTCTGTATCCGGCTCTTCATTTATTTTCAATGATAACGATACAGCCAGTCTAGACAAGACATTCGGTGTTAATTTTGTTGTTGATTGAAGTGATTTTAGAGTGTCTGCAGTTTTAGATGAAGTTTTAAGACGAAAATTCATTTTAAACCACCTCATTATCTTTCACAAAGAAGTAATTAGACTTAATGTCCACACCATGTGTCTCATTGTCAAATTCTAACGTGTACACATGAGACAAGTACGGTTTAATAATTTGGTAATGATACTCGTCGATTTCAGTATCAGTTGAAAGAACCAACGTTTGTTCACCGCTTAAAGGTATTAACTCACTTAGAACAGTTGACTTGTGCGTTTTGTCCAATCTACCTAACAAAGTATCAAAGATAAATGGCACTCTGCGACCAGACACTTCGAACATTGCCCATATAAGCGAGAGAAGAAGAATTTCTTTTTCGCCTGCAGATAGTTTATCCATGAACAGTTCGTTATGATTCTTATCGAACAACTGTATTTCAAACGTTTCAGGAACTATAGATATACTTTCAATATATTTTTGCTTTCTCATAAGCTTTTTTAGCATTTTCATTGCTTGTGCTTCTACTTCTTGTAATTTCCTCTGTAACTGCCTGCTACGGAATTCCTTGCTCGTATTAATTAAGTCATTCAAAAGATTCAAAGCATTTTTTTGTTTATGATTCTTAAAAATTTCTTTTTGTTTCTCTTCAATTAGATTCTTTGTTGCTACTATTTCATCATTTGTATGCTGCAGTTGTTGTTCCATACTTTGTTGATTTTGTTCTTCTGATTCTATCTTAACCTTGAGTTGCTCCATTTTTTGAATCATGTGCGTAAATTCATTTGTTTCATCGTGTATATTGACTTTACTACGCAGGCTTTGTGCTTCTTTAAGAAGATCCTGGTTTTTAGTCAAAAGCTCATCGTAGTGGTCTGAAGACTTAGAATTCACTAAATCATTTACTTGAGCTACTTTATTTCTTTGATCATTTGAAGCATGATGCAGAATTAAGTCATGGTCAGGTTGCATATTTTTTATTAAACTCTTTTTTAGAGCTTCTCTCTTTGACTCATTGGGTGAAAATCCAAGGTCATCAAGGATACTGCTCAAGTGTTGATTAGTTAACTTGTTAGAGAGTTGATTAAATACTTGTTGTGTATTTTCACTATCTAGTTGCTTAACGGTTGCATCGAGTAAGTCTTTATTAAGGTTAAAAGGCAATAAAACCCCAATATAATTTTTTACCTCGTTGTTTAACTCTTTTCTAGTATTTTCGATTTCGTTTAGTTCAGCAACTAACACATCACGTTGTTCTTTATATAATCCGCCATGAGTTTCGAAATCTTTTTTTAGAGTACTTAACTCATTCTTCATGTTATCAACCGCATCACGTTTATTGTTAATCAAGTCTTCCAATTGATATTTAGAGTACTCCTTTTCCTTTAACTCTTTTTCTAAACCATCAATTTCTTGATTTAATTTATCATTAGAGTGATCCTTGGTTTTTTTATCGGAATAAGTGTTAAGGTCAGTCTCTAAATTTTCAAAAAGCTTCAAATTAAACACAACTTTTGACAACCTTTGAAGATAGGTGGATAACAAATTGTCGCCTATAATTCTGGATATTTCTTCACCATCAAATAAACAGAGGTCGAATAATTCAGGCGGCATGTTTTCTCTTAATTTTGTTTGATAAATCTCTGCTTCAGAATCACTAAGCAGTCTACCATTTTTTAAGATCCCTAGATTCTCTTTTAGTTTGTTGTTTTTTATTTCCCAACTACGTACAAATTCGTACTCAGTTTTCTCAAAGTCTTCGGTCTCATTAAAACTCAGTGTAAGTTGAAAATTACTATCTTCATTCTTTATTGCCTTTGTATTTAAATAATTATAAATTGTCTTAGTGTACTTAGCGCTTTCCGTCTTTAGTCCATATGCGTATGGACCAAATAGAGCAATTTTAATAGCGTTTAATAAAGTGGTCTTTCCTGCCCCGTTTTCCCCACCAATTAATATGACGTTTTCCCTTGATCCTTTAACGCTAAAATCAATAGTATTTTTATGCCGGTACGCTGCGAAGTTTTCTAGTGTAATTGATTTTAGTAACATTAGTTATTTCCTTTCACCACGTGTAAATAATCTTGAGTTAGAGCTTTATCAATTTCATCATACAATCCTCGTTTAACATTGAAACCAGCATAATCCTTTTCAATGCTAATAAGCTTTTTAACCAGCTTAAAGTCAATGTTATTTTGCTCACATAATATTTCTAAATCCGTAATCTGATCACGATCAAATAGGGGCTGGTCGTCATAATCCCAGTTCAACTCGTTGCCCATAACTTTTTTATAGATTTCTGGAAGTTCGTCTTCCCAATTACCTTTTTCTAACCAAAACTTTCTTATAACCCTTAGTTCTTCTTCTCTAATTAATTCAAAGTTTGGGTCAGAGGGATGTTGAATATCTCTTTGGATTTTTAACAAGTATTCTAAAATCTCTTTCCTTGTTTCCATTGTGAAAGGCCCTAACCCAAGTTGAGCGTAGCCACCATCTTTTTTACGGATTAATATATTATCATCACCAGGTGCACTTAAATCCACCTTATTTTCTGATAGGTAATGGCTTAGATTGGCTTCGTCCACCACGTTAAAATTCTTTACTTGGATAAATTTCTTGCCTCTTTTACCTTTTTTGGGAAGTATAGCTGTTAGTTTATCGTCAATTTCTTCAACCTTGATGTCATTAAAGTATATCTGACCATTCATTCTGTATTTCATTCTTCTCGTTCGGTCATCGCGAATATCTGCCAACCAATTTCGGAACTCTAATAATGGAGTCATCCATTCTTCGCCATTTTTTATAAAGCCATTTAAGGCCTTATCTTCCGTGACAACAGTACATGTCCAACAACCAAAGCGACTATTTCCACAAGAACCAGCTGATTGTTTTACCGTTTTATCAATAACTAATGGACACTCTCCACTACTTGAATCCATATACAACTTGTGAAGCTCTTCATTGTTGTCGCCCCAAGGAGACTCATAATTTAAAAGATAATCCCAAACATCATCTAAACTAAACTTCTTTATAGGGGCATATACATATGCATTTGAAAGGGTAGAGTGCTTCATCAATTGTTTGCCTTCTACAGTATGTGATTTAATTACATTAGCACGCGTGGCACTTTCATCTTCTCTAACACCAAGTAGCATAATAACTTCACCAAATTTAGATACTTTATCTTTTACGAATTTATTTGCTGGATCGATCTTCATTCGGTCCGTACACCATCTCATTTGTTGGTTAGGCGATGGATAGCCTTTTCCAATTATATTAGCCCAGAACGACTGGGTAGGTTCTGGTTTTACTTTATGAGTCTCAATTGGTAGTCCTAAATTCAATGCCTCTGTTTGAATACGGTGCAATGTTGTATTTATGGACTGTATAATTAATGGCGTTTCTACTAGTGTGTCAGATGAGATTACATAAACTTTTTTGTGGAGTTGTTCTTTATCCAACTCTTTAAGTGCTTCAAATACAATCTGACACACAACAGTGGAATCCTTCCCTCCACTATAACCAACTACCCATGGACGTTCATCTTGCAAATATACATCTTTAATCTGTTCCTTAGCCTCTTCCACTATTGTTGCTTGTTCTTGTAACATAGAAGTAATTATATTACTATCCATTATTTGCACCTGCCTTTAACTTGCTTTCGGCTTTTTTATCTTGCGAATTTAATTCCAATCCAACCTTTTGTTTAATTAAGCTTGCAGTCAATTGTATCGTAAGGTTATTCTTTTGAATTCTTCCATTACTTGAGAAAGCTCGACCTTCCCATTCTTTTATATTTGAGCGATTCCAGTCAATGTTTTTTAATGCTTTAATATACTCTTTCCAGTTTTCAGGACTTTGATTAATAGCTGCACGCCCTACTAACCCTATAGCTTCTAGAAAAACACCGTGGCCCACAATGTAGTTCATTCTGAGCTCTTTTGGGGTTATTTCTTTATTTAAAACCATTTCCCATTCGTGAATGTGACTACATAATACTGGCCAGAACTCCTTAACTAGAGCTTCTTCTTCCCCCTTAAGAGGATCGCCTTTAGCTTTATCCAAGAGCTTAAGGTTGGTATTGAAGACGTGATTCAACGCCATCAATTTTGGTGAGTTCTTAGATAGAGATACACGTTCTGTGTCCGTGTACCTTTCCAATAGTTCGTTTTCTGAAACCACTTCTTTCGTTAACATTGCAAGTTCATCTCTGTGATCATAAAGAATACCAATAGACGTAGTCGTGTTTACTGCATGTCTATTGAGGTCAGAGAAAATCTGCTGAGAATTCTCTAAGCCCTCATCCTTGAAGAAAACAACGGAAATTGTTTCATCACCCAGTTCTGGTGATATCTTTAAAGCCTCTTCTATAGCTGCACGACGGTGTTGTCCGTCATTAATGAGGAATCTAGAGTCGAGTGATATTTGTAATCTTCCTAAGTCATTCCAAGTTTGCTCATCGCTAAATGGTTGGAATTCAACTTCCCCATCAATAGATGCGGTTAAGGATGAGAATACGTAATCATCTGAGTTATCTAGTATGTAACTAGAGATCTCAGGTATCCTATTCTTATTTAAGATCCTCTGCGCACGGTACTTGGCTGGTATTTCTTCTTCATTAAATAAGAAAATTTTTGGTATGAGTCTTAGTGGACACATCACTACAAAATATTCTTTACCAGCTTGAATTCCACGTAAAGCTGGAAAGTTATAACTGAATGCGGCGTTCATGTGTATGAGCATCCCCTTCTATTACGTACGTAATATCTTATATATATAATAATAGAATACATATGTTCGCTAGTAAAGAGAAGAACCTTAAGTTTTAAAGTCTCTGTTAGGCGAAACGTCCGAACTCTTTTTCAAACCCCAACATCACCGTCCCCACAGGGCCATTTCTCTGCTTCCTCAAAATCACCTCCACTACATCACTGCCTCCCTGCGAATAGTAATCATCTCGATACAAAAAGCTGATGACATCAGCGTCCTGTTCGATATTTCCGGATTCTCTCAAATCAGACATCATCGGACGTTTGTCTTGGCGTTGTTCCACACTTCTGGAGAGTTGGGAGAGGAGGATGATCGGGATGTTGAGTTCTCGGGCGAGGAGTTTCAGTTCACGGGTGATGGCGCCGACTTCGAGGTCGCGACGTTCATAGCGGCCTTTGACGTTCATAGCGGCCTTTGACGTTCATCAGCTCCAAGTAGTCGATGATTATGATGTGATCATGGTTGGGGTCGGAAACTACGGATGATCTGATTTTTGCCGTGATGTCCTGAACGGTTTGTTGGCGCTCGTGGATGGACAGGTCCCACTCGGCGATTTCACCGATGGCATGGAAGGAACTTTTGTAGTCTTCGGCAGAGAAACACATCGAGCGCCACTTCTGTCCGTCGATGCGTGCTTCAGAAGAAATCATCCGCTGCAGCAGCTGTTTGGATCCCATTTCCAGGCTGAACAGGTCGACGGCTCCTCCGTTCTTGCAATGGTTCATGGCGATATTCAAGGCGAAGGCGGTCTTACCCATCGACGGTCGGGCAGCGACGATGATCAAATCCCCGCGCTGCGCTCCGCCGGTCATTTTGTCATAGTCATCGAATCCTGTGGCTAAACCCGTCTGGACTGGTGAGGAGATCATCTCCATGGCGATGTCACTGAGCTGTTCTTTCACCGTCTGTTCATCCGTTTCCGGGTCCTGATCCATCAGATGAAGCTGTTGCTTCAAGCCGAGCAGTGCATCAGCACTCGGGTTCTCTATGTACTTTATTGCCGACTGTCTCATTTGCTGGTTCGTGTAAGATTCGACGAGGAGTTTTTCATAGAAGTGGAAGTTCTCGGTCGTCGGCACGGATTCGGCCAGTCCCAACAGGTAGCTCACTCCCCCTACCTGAGCGATCTCATTTCCGAGATTCGTTGTGACCGTCACTATATCCACCGGTGTTCCATTGTTGTCCACCTGCTGCATCGCTAAGAAAATGCGTCGATGGTCGTGTCGGGAGAAATGCTCAGGGACGAGCGTTGTCTGCTTGATTTTCTCCCCGTCTACGAGAAAAATACCTAATACAGCCTGTTCCGTCTGTAGATTATGACTCATGGGACTTCTCCTCTGCCAGCGAACGGAGTTTGTCCATGAACCGCTGGCGGATCTCATCAGATACTTCGGCTGCTTCCGCTTCCCAAACTTTCATTTGCTCCAAGTGACGGTTTTCCTCCGGTTCATAGACTGCGATTTCTCCGATGGTCGGCGGGAACGGACTGCGGACGGCGAAATCGGAAAGCTTGGCCATTACCCCTCTATACTCCATTTCCAAAAGCTTCGGAATCAGCATATTCGCGACACGCTCGGTGATATCGAATTTCTGCGGATACAATTCACTCATCGTCTCGAGCACCTCAATGGCTTCTTCTCTCTTCATCCCTGTACCTCCTCTCTCAACTTATCGAACACCGATTTGTTCTTTTCATGCTTCGAACCTGTCCTCTTTTTCTTGTGAGTTTCCTGAGCTCGTTCCGCTCCTCTCAGGGTGCGGACGCCACCTTGCTGCCACTGTTTCAGAATGCCTTCACAATAGCTGAAGAAAGGCTTGTTGCTCTCCACCGCAAGCTTCATCGATTGGGTGACGAGTTCATCAGACATCTCTTCACACCACACGGTAATTTTTTCTGCGATGAACGGTGACAACGTTCCGATGTTGTTTTCGTAAAAGTGGTAGGGATTCTGAGCCTGCGTTTCTACTACTTCTTCTTTTTCTTTCGTTTCGTTTTGTTTACTTAATGTGTTCGACTTGTCGGTATCATTGCCGTTCGACTTGCCGCCACTGTTCTCCTCCGCACTGTCGTTCTCGCTGTCCATTTCTTCATATAAAGGGATGATCCGATAGATGGGAGCCTGGTTGCCTGGTCTCGAAGTGAACGTCACATACCCTTTCTCCACGAGTTCCTTGCGTGCTTTCCGAATGCTGCTTTCGCTCAAGTTGGATTTCAGACAAAGGACGGTCATCGAAGCCGTGAATTCTTTTTTCCAACGGGATTTGTTATTCACATGCATGAGGCTGTGCCAAAGATTAATAGCGGCAGAAGTTAGAGGATTGAATTCCTGGTGATCGTAGAAGGCGTTGATCGCTTTGATATAGTTCATTTGGATTCTCCTATTCTTATGGAAAGGTGGAGGATTTGTGCATAGAGAAACACTTCCTCAATTCTATAATCGAAGGAAGTGTGTGTTTGGTGTCTATGAATTTGAAAGTTTTTTTATTTTTTCGAAAAGGTTTGTCCCTTAATTAAGACGGACTTTAAAGAACCTTCGTCAAAATAGGGAAAATGTAAGGATTGGTCGGCTCAGGGATCGGGGTAATTTCTTTTATCTGAATGATTGGAAGTTCGACACCATTATACTCTCCAACATCGATCACACCACGCACTTCCACCCACGTATCTACACCAAAGTTAACGGCCTCGTCCGATTCACTCAACCATCCAATCACCCTGGCATCAGCGACGCAGTGGGTGATCAGAAACCTTGCTACAACGAGCTGATTGGGATCTAATCCTTCTTCTTTGTACACAAAACCTTTCATTTGTATCGTTTTGCCTTTATATTGATGAGGGTTTTCTTCTATTTCCTGATAATACGAAGCGAAAATATCTTCGTCCATCTCAACCACCTCATCGTTTAGACGCCCCATTTTCTGTTCATATTCTTCATCCGTCAAATAGTTGTTATTTGGTATTGGCTTGTTCTCATCGAGAGTATTTGGATTCGATGATGGATCCTCTTGATAAGAACTTTCTCCTTGCGGGAGAAGGGATCCTTTATTTTTGGCAATCGTAGCATCCAATGAGGTGAGATCCAGTCCAAATCCAGTACATAAAGGAAAAAGGAGAACCAGATAACTCACGCACCTTTTTACATACGACTGCTTGTGATCGTGGTCCTCAGTGCACCCGGGAGCGCAGAAGGCATGTTCGTCGGTATTTCCCTGCCACACTCTACCCAGCTGGACAAAAAACAAGAGAACGATTACTCCTGCGGCCACCTGACTCATCAGGACATATTTGGGGTTAATCAATTTCACAATCTCCCCGGTATGGTGCAATTGGATAAGAAAAAAAGCGAAGGCGGCTAATAGGATCAGTTTCAGGAATTGATAAAAGTGAAAGCGCACCGCCTACTCACCTGCCCACCAAAGATATAGTGATCGTACATAAGAAAACAATGACCGTGATCGAAAGGAATAATATGAACACGAACCTGGATTTGAACACACTCAACAGCATGATGGTATTTTTCAAATCGATCATAGGTCCATAGATTAAGAAGGCTAAAACAGCTCCGGAAGGGAACAAACTGCTAAAGGATGCTCCGATAAAAGCGTCCGCCTCTGAACATAAGGACAACACGAAAGCAAGTCCCATCATGACGACCGTCGCCCCCATCAATCCTTCTCCGAACAAAAAGAGGGACTGGGCTTGTACATACGTCTGAACAAATGCAGCAACGAATGCACCAATAATTAAGTACTTCCCCATATCAAAGAATTCGTCAATCGAATGGATACACATGCCTTTAAGCTTTTTCATGAACGATACCTCTGTTTGCGGGGACCCTTCAGAACCATACAACCCTGAAACCGAGTGTTTGAGCTGGTTCGACTTGAATAAAGTACTGATCAAGAGGGCGATCAGCAGCGCCGCAACAAAGCCCACACCCATCCGTAACCCTGCCATTTTCATATCATTCCCAAAGGCCATAAACGTGGATAGAATGACAATCGGGTTGATCAATGGTCCCGTTAGAAGAAATCCAATACTCGCGGGCAAGGGCACTCCTTTTGCTACCAGCCGCCTGACAATGGGGACGATGCCACATTCACAGGCGGGAAAAACAGATCCCACCAGGCAGCCCATCAGGATTGCCCGGTACTTATTTTGCGGGATCCACCGCTTCACATGTTCTTCTGTAATAAACATTTGAATAAACCCGGCAATGAGAACGCCAATGAGTACAAAAGGAATGGCCTCAATGATGAGACTGAGAAAAATCGTGTTCAGCTGGTTGAAAGAACCGGGAAGGATCATGGAAACACTCTTTCCCACCCATTGACTATACGTAACAAAGTAAGCAACCATAACAAAAGCTAAAACGGCTGTCACATCCAATAGTGTGTTGTAAAGCCTGAAAGTCATAGCTTCCTCCTATCCCATGCTTATTCTCGTTCCACCATCAATCATCCATTCTGCGGTCCTTAAGTTTCAGCTGTTCCTTTATCGCTTTCCTATCCGGTGGAAGCTGTTCAGAAGTTCGGTCCGCTGGATCCGGTCGCCGATCAAAATGATGGCCGGATGAATTCCTGCTTGTTGTTGAATCTTTTCAAACTCCAGGGTGTTGGAGGAATATTGAAAGGAATAAAGTCCTTCATGCCCTGCAAGATTCACGACTCCTTTTCCTCGTAAGACCGTTTTAGGTAAGTGGCTCAACCAATTTTCCAGCTCCTGTTTCTTCACCATTGGCACGGGGGCAATCTTTATTGCCTGCAACCCGGAATGATGATGGGAATGGGCCGCCTCTTCTCTCATTTCCGTTGAAGAATGGGTAGAAGTAGAATGATCGGTTCGTCTCTTCCATAACTCCTCCAGTGGGACCCGCCCATAGGTCGTCTGAAAGATCGGAACGGAATCTCCTGCAAGTCCTTTGATTTTCCTCATGGTTTTATTTAAGGTCTTCTCTTTAGTAAGATCCTGTTTGTTTAACAGAATGACATCGGCGCTGGTCATCTGTTCTTCCAGCAGCTTCCGTATGTCCGCCGTGCTTGAAAAAACACTTTGATACTCTAAAAAGGTACTGGAGTCTATTAAACTAATCATCGAATACAAACGGAAATGAGACGAATAAACAGGATTCTCTAATACTTTCTTCACTTCGAGAGGGTTGGAAACGCCTGTTCCTTCAATAATTAAAAGGTCCAGCTTATTCCTTTGCGCCTCCTCTATCAATTCATCCAGTGTCGTCTCTAAATCTTTCTTGATAGTACAGCATATGCAGCCATTTAATAGTTCTTTCACGTTTTGTTTTTGAAAGAGAGGTTTTTCTATATTCACTTCTCCCAGTTCATTCAAAATCACCCCTACCCGTTGGTTCTTCCTCTCACATTCTTGGATCATTTTTAATAAAACGGTGGTTTTTCCACTTCCTAAGAAGCCACTAATCATATACGTCGGTATGAGCACGAACAGCATCCTCCTCCATTTTTTAAATCGTAAACGTTACTATTTAAGACAATCTACTATCTAAAGAAGAAAAATATGCGTATGAACCAATAGCTTTTCCTAAAATTCATCCAAAGGCCTCATTCGATTGTAGGACTCCGAATTTGAAGGTGGGTATTCATCAGAACGAAGACTATTGGTCGCTTGAACATCGATGGATACGCTCAAATCAACAACAGTCTCTGAGCACACCATAAAGCAGGAGTATTCTTAATATCATCCTTCATTCGAGGCCATGAAATCATTCTTTTACAAGAGTATGGACAGCCGCCTGATGGATAACGAAAAAAAGCGAACCACGGCATGGTGGTTCGCTCCTAGCATGTTTACAATGTGGAAGAGGCATATGCCTATATGGGGGGAGATAGGTAGTGAAATCTTTAGGGGATGGAACAAAAACGATACTTCCCAATATCCGGAATCCATTCTCCTTATTCTTGCATAGGCTTCATGATTACAGCCATCTCTCCTTCTTCTATATCCATATGGAAACGTTTCAAGCCTTTCCGCTCAAAGTAGGTACGTATTTCTTTCGGTACATAAATCAGTCCTTTTCTTCCCACCGTGCTCATCACATCCAGGGTTCTTTCGTAAGCGGGCTTAATAACAATCCGATGATTCACGACGTTAAACGTGACGGTCATGCCGTCTTCGATCTGTAATTTCCTTCTCCATTCTATAGGCATGTTGAAATCGCTTTTGCATGTGAAATCGATCGTTTTATGCGTCTGTTTCATACTTATTCCTCTCCATACTCCAATTGGGTGTGATGTGTTTTTGTAGAATAGATCATTGACCACCCCTATGTATTCATGCGCGAACAATAGAAAAGCTGAAGACCATGTTCAGTCTTCAGCTTTTCCCCCTTCTTTGATCACCGGAATAGTTATGATAACCAGAATAGAATCTTAATGGGCCATCATTTCATGGGCGATCTCCTGTCCATCCATATCTAATGGATAGTAGGTCGGCCAGTGACTCACTTCCTCAAGCAACGCCTCACGGTCATCGCCCCAGTACAGGTGATAGTGATCCGCTTCGGTTGGATAGATATTATGATCACTAAACTGGATATACTTCGGAAGTCCTTCCGCTTCTTCCTCCAGTTTAAAGATGTATCTTACCCCTCTATTGCCTTTCTCGTAAGTTAAGATTTCATACCCATCCGAGACATAGTCCCCGGATCGTTCTTCTCCATCTTCATAAAAAGTGACGGTCTTTCCGTGAATATCAATACGATTCACATCTGTCTTATACCCCAGCTCATAATATTCCTTGTATTCTTCCGCTGTCTTGTCTCCGTCTTCTGCTTTATGAGCATAGACTTCATCAAGCGTTCCGTCTTGGTGGTGAGGGTACACCGACTGCCAGTCTCCTTCCCAATCGGAAAGTTTTCGTTCCTCCACTTGGCTGTCTTCAAAGTATCCCTCATAAATTTTCTCCGCTTCTTCGTCATGCCCATGTTCATGACTGTGGTCATGATCGTGCTCCTCAGACTCATCAGCGTTGTCTGAAGCGGCTGAAGGATTCGCTAAAGCGGTTGAAAGGACTTCTAAGTTACGCTTCATGAGGCTGAAGTAATCCTCATCATTTTGAATGTCTTCTTCCGTTAAAACAGATAAGTTGTGGATGCGTAACGTCTCGGCGTCGATTTCCTGGCGTACAACTTCTGCTACTTTAGGGGTTACGTTCTGTTCGAAAAGTACATAGTTCAAGCCATTTTCTTCAGCCGTTTTCACGATATTTTCCAGGTCCTTCTGTGAAGGTTCATTCGCAGGGCTTAGTCCAGAGACCGCCACCTGCTCTATTCCGTAATTTTCTTCCCAATAGCCATAAGCGGCATGGGATACGATAATCTTATTCCCAGGCAGGCTTTCCATCTTCGTATGGAACTCTTCGTCTAAACGTTCAAGATCTTCTTTCAGCTTCTCAAAGTTTTCTAGGAATACGTCTTCCTGTTCAGGGTTTATTTCAACTAATGTGTCTTTAATATGTTCGGCCATTTCAATGGAACGAATCGGATCCAGCCAAACGTGAGGGTCCTGGTCGCCATGGTGATGCCCCTCATGTTCCCCTTCGTCGCTGCCTTCACCATCGGCATGGTCGTCATGGCTATCTTCTTCGTCGGCATGTTCGTCCTCATCGTGAGCATGTTCGTCGTGGTTATCTTCTTCGCCGTGGTTGTGGCTGTGATCTTTCAAATCAATGCCTTTGGATGCTTCAAGAATTTGAACATCTTCCGACTCGATAGAATCAGAGATTTTCTTCGCATAAGGCTCTAATCCTGCACCGTTATAAATGAAAGCATCTGATTCCGCGATTTCTATCATTTCTTTCGTCGTTGGTTCATAAGTATGAGGGTCGGTTCCCGGTGGCAGAATAGATTCTACTGAAGCTAGATCTCCAGCAATTTGTTCTGTGAAAAACTGAAGGGGATAAACCGTTGTGAACACCTTCATCTCTTCCGTTGAATCCTGAGATTCCTTTTCACTTTCATCACTGCTTGCCTCTTCCCCATTACATGCAGCCATGGTAAAAATAATGAAACATAAACTGAATAATCCTAAAAATTTCTTAAACATTCGTTCTCCTCCTTCTCTTCCACACTTGATTTTATCGTAACCATTACGGTTTGTAAATAGTAATCATTACTTTTAATATGAGTTACCTGACACTTCCATGACATTGAGGACAAATCCCGTAAACTTCAAACTTGTGATTTTCAATAAAGTACCCTTCCAAATCATTTTTGATGAGTTCCATCGGACAAAGGTCGATATCTTTCGTTTCCCTGCATGCCTTACAAATAAAGAGATGCTTATGGCCCGGACGCGCAAGCCGGAAATGCTTTTCCCTATTCATCTCTATGGTTTCTAATAGTTTTTCCTCGGTTAGAAGATAAAGGTTTTTATAAACGGTGGCATAGCTGACACCAGGGAAATATTCCTGGACTTTCCCTATGACATCTTTAGCTGCCAGATAGTGAGGCTGATCGATGAAAATCTTCAGCATTCTCTCTCTTTGTTTTGTACGTTTATATCCTTTTTCTTTTAAGGTGTGGATGGCTGTTTGTAAGTCCAATAGACTTCACCCTTTACTCATTAGATATCCGTGGCTCTTATCATAATCCTGTTCTACCTGCAATTCTTCAGGAACTGAAAGCCGGTCACAGGTCACTTACCAGCTTGATTTTTTCACCCCGGGAATCTGACCTTTATGTGCATATTCTCTGAAGGCGATCCGGGACATCTTGAACTTTCTCATATAGCCACGCGGTCTTCCCGTCACTTCACACCTCCCTGTTAAACGTGTGGGAGAGGAATCACGCGGTAGTTTTCGAAGTGCTTCATCATCTCCTTTGGCTTTCAGCTCTTTTCTAAGTTCCGCGTATTTCGCTACCATCTCCTGTCTTTTTTTCTCTTTTGCTATTTTAGATTTCTTAGCCATTCTGTATGCTCTCCTTTAATGATAATCATTACGATTTAAAATTTTTAAAATGATTCTCTTTATCTCGATATACGGCACTAGCCGTTGTACTGGATTGACCCCTATATTTACCTTTATAGGCGTTCGTCGGTCGATCCATCTGGGCAAGAACGAGTTGACAGATTCTCCATCCCTCCGTCAATTCAATCGGGCACCGATTTGAATTGAACAATTCCAGCGTGATGCGTCCTTCAAATCCCGGATCCACCCAGCCTGCATTCTGCACAAACAACCCCATCCTCCCGATTGAACTTCTCCCTTCGACAAACGCGGTGAGATCATCAGGTAATTTCACCCATTCCTTCGTCGTCGCAAGAATAAATGAATGAGGAGGGATAATCATGGATTCATTATGGCCAATATAGATATCGCGATAGGAAGCTTTCTGTTTAAAAGACAGTTTGCCTGTACTATGTTCATCCACTGTCATAAAATGCCTGCCCAGAGTCAAGTCAACAGAAGCAGGCTGCACATGATCCAGGATAAATGGATCGATGCCCAACTCCTCTTTCTCCACCTTGTTTTGTATAGACTCACGGGATAGTATCATGTTGTCACCTTCTTTATTTTCATTGATAGGATTTGACTTCCCAGTTAAAGGGATCTTCCATCTCCGACCATTCCATGTCCGCCTCTTCAGGCGTTAACAAACACTCGTCCAACTCTTTGGTAATCGTTTTCTGATCAAGTTCCACTCCAATGAAAACCAGCTTGGTCATTCGGTCACCGTACTCTACATCCCAATCGTTCAACACATCCGGGTTTTGCATAATCGTACGGTCTTTTTGTTCTTTCGGGAGGGCGGCTACCCAATAGGAGACCGGTTCTATGGAAACCGATGGGCCTGCTTGTGATAAGAGAAGCGCCAGATCATTCCTTGTGGCACACCATGAAATTCCTTTAGCTCTTACAATCGAAGTTGGCATCCGGCTGATCCAATCGTAGAAGCGTTGGGAATGAAAAGGAAGCCTTCTCTGATATACAAAAGACTGAATCCCATATTCTTCCGTTTCCGGGGTATGGGCCTCAGGACCTGCCATTAATTCCTGGAGCCACCCAGCCGATTGACTCGCCTTTTCAAAATCAAAACGATGCGTATTTAAAATCTTATCCGGATCGATTTCACTATACGTTGTTGGGATGATTTCCGCATCAGGCTGTAACGTCCGCACCACTTTTGTCAAGGCATCCAGCTGCTCTTCCGTCACCATGTCGCATTTATTCAATAGAAGCACATCGCAAAATTCAATTTGGTCGATCAGCAGATCTGCCAAATTTCGTTCGTCCTCTTCGCCTACCGCCTGCTTTCTGTCCAACAGGCGGTCTCCGGATTCATAATCGTGCCAAAACCGGTAAGCGTCTACCACCGTTACCATCGTGTCCAAACGACAGAACCGGGTAAGGTCGATTCCAAGCTCTTCATCGATATAAGAAAAGGTTTGCGCAACCGGTACAGGCTCGCTGATCCCTGTGGACTCAATCACGATATAATCCACATCCCCGGCTTTTGCAATCTTTTCCACTTCGATCAATAAATCTTCTCTTAACGTACAGCAGATGCAGCCATTGGACATCTCGACCAAATTCTCATCCACCCTGGAGAAATGGCCGCCTTTTTCCACTAGGTCTGCGTCGATATTGATTTCACTCATGTCATTGACGATGACAGCGATTTTAAGTCCGTCGCGGTTGTTTAATAGATGATTGAGTAACGTGGTTTTTCCTGAACCTAAGTAACCACTCAAAACTGTGACAGGTATTTTCTTATTCATAGGATACCTCCTTGTATTTTTAATGGAACAATGACGACAAAATGACAGCCAATAGTAATGTGCTGATCATTGAAGTGGTCATTTGTTTCCCTAAGACTCTACATGCATGTATGAAACCCATTTCCTTATAAATGGCGAACAAGGTGACAAGGCAGGAAGACAGCGTAGACGCGAAATACACGACTACAAACACTTGCCACGTCTCCAACGTTTGTAATAGAGCCCCTTCTCCTTCATTCAACACCATCATCCCATCTTTACGGAAGATAGAGAAAATCACACCCGGCGCAACATCCGCCGGTAATGAAAACACTGTCAATAAAGGAGAGAAAAGAGCGGCCATCCCCTGCATAACATCAAAATATTGGAGCAAAGAAGCGACTACACAAATGATAATGAAAATAGGCATCGCTTGAATTAAAAATTGCTTCAGTATACCCGTTAAGCGATACTTTACACCTCTCCACGTAACAGCCTGTAAATATGGAAGAGAAGGAACAGAAGTTAGCGGAGTAGCGTTCTTTTCCCAGATTCTAGTGTGGACCGCCCCCACTAAGAACAATAGGAAGATATAAGGAATAAACAAAAGCGGGTGACCAGCAGAGCCGAATAACGATAAAGACGCCCCGATTTGATAGCTGCAAGCGGAACCAAAAGAGATCATCGAAATACAAGCCCCTCTTGTACAACTGCTGCAGCTCCTGCTCTGCATCACAGCTACTACGTTGCACCCAAAACCAGTTAAAACTGGGATGAGGTCTCTTCCTGATAAACCAATTTTCATAAGCCATGGGTTCAATGCATAGGTGATATGTTCCTGGACACCCGTCTCTTCCGTAATCGCCACACTTAAACCGATGAGAAAAACGACTGGAAACGCCCATAAAAATGAGTACCAGCCAAGAGTTAGAGCACCATAGCTTCCTACCAATAACACTTGTATGAATTCCGGAACATGCGCAAGGCCTTCTTTTAAAGGATGTAACAGTACGTCTTCTGAAATAGGCTGGAGGTAACTGGAAAATAAATATGCTGCAATAACCGGCCCAGCGAACATAGCTATAACTATGAATAAAGCGAGGAAAGGCCCTACCAGCCGTTTAGCTAGTAATCTTTCCATCCAGCTTGAATTTATTTCTTCTAAACCGCCCGGTAAAAACGATAGTAACTGACTGTTCATCTCCCAGATCGAGGAAGTCTGAATGGCCTCCCCTATTTCATTCTGCTTTTCTTCACTAAGTGAACGACTATTACACCATATGACAGGGACATTCAATAATTTTCGGGTAAACTGTTTATCTTCTTCATCTGGTTGAAATTTATCGCTGTGAGTAGCTATTACCACAACGTTCTTTCCTCTTAACTCCAATTGCTCTTCTAATTGGAGCAAGTCATCTTTTAGACGTGAGGCTTTCACAACCAAGAGAACCTCTTCCAAATCTTTGATCTGATTCAACGCCATTTGGGTGGTGATGCTATCATCTTTGTAAAGAATACCTGGTGTATCCACTATTTTCATTGTGGAATCCTGCTTTATAGCCCCACTTGATATGGTTACAGTGGAGCCCTTCACATTGGTTTCCACACCTGTCTGGTGACCGGTCAGATGTCTGAATAGACCCGTTTTACCTACAGATTCAAGCCCTGCTAAGGCTACTGTTCTTTTCTCTTCTTTCCTTTTATTCGTCAGCATTCACAACGCTCTCCACACTGCGATAAATCATCCAGATAGAAACTTTCCTTTCTATATAGATCAAGAATATCCATATTCAAATTCAACTGTGAGCCAATCGCTTTGGCGACGATAGGAAATCGTTGCCGAAACTTATATATAAAGCAAAACACATGACTGTCGTGCCGTAACTCAGGGCCACATAGATACAACCCCTCACACTTCGTCGATTCATCCTGATCATTGACTAGAGGTTTTCCATGCTTTCCACTTTCAAATAAATGCGAAATGATCGAGGTGCTGCCCTTGAATCCTGTCGCTAAAATCGGTGGTGTATGTGTAGTCCATTGTTTTCCTTCCATCGTATCCACATAATACATACCCTTTTCCTTTGACACGGAATGGACCGTTTGATGTTCAAAGATTTCGATTCTTCCTTCAGGTATCGCTTCTTGCATTCGTTTAAACGTGTAGGGCGATAAAATCGTACTAGGATCACTACTGTCAATCTTCCATGTTGGTGTCTTTGCCAGAATCCGTGTATTTTTCTTCCATTTATTCAACTGGTACACAGCATCAAGTCCACTTTCATACCCGCCTATGACGAGGTAATCTTCTTCTTCCATCTCTCTCCATGCGTGAACGTGACTGTTATGAATACATAACTCTGCACCCGGGAAAACCTTCGTATCCGGATATTGATACTCTCCTGCTGCCCAAACCACATACTTACTCGAAAGCGGTCCTTGTGAAGTGGTCACCTCAAACGTCCGCTTCTCTGATTTATTTACACTCTTCACTTCTACTCCTGTTTGGACAGGCAATTCATAGTGGCTGACCAACAACTCCAAATATTCCGCATAATCTTCTCCTGTAGGATGTTCTTCATTTAACGTATAACCCGGAGAAGTTTTGGGTGCTACTGCATTTAAGTCTGTTTGGCCAAATCCTTGAGATGGAAAAGATGGGGTTATAAATCTCATTTCTTCCGGCCATCTCCGAAAGGTTTCCCCAATCTCCCCCCGGTCTATGATACAAAAATTTTCACATCCCATTTGCTTCATGAGAATTCCTATTCCAATTCCTGAAGCACCTGCACCTACAATGAGCACATCGTATTGGTTCATGAGAATCCTCCTCTCCATTAAATAGTAAACATTACGATTTAAAACTTTGCAAAAAAATTTCTAATCCGTCACACACTGCCGGAACTGTTCCGTAAGACTTTTTTTATCTAAGTTCTTTCCAATAAATACAAGCTCACTTACACGCTCATCCTCTCCCCACGAACCTGCTTCCTCTCCTGCAAAAAGCATATGAACGCCTTGAAAGACAAAGCGTTTTTCTTTTCCTTCAATGTTCAAAACCCCTTTGTACCGATATAAATGCTCTCCCTGAATTTGGACGAGAAAGGAGAACCAAAGGTTCAGCTTTTTCAAATTCAATGGTTTTCCTTCCCGGAGAGCCAAAGAAGAAATTTCGTCATCATGGGAATGGTGATGGCTGTTCAAAAAATCCGGATGTACTTTCAATTTTTCCTGCAAGTCGAAGGAATGAATCCCTAGAACTTCATCCGGTGAAATCCGGCTGTTCTCACAAAGGTGTTGCGAGGCGGTGGGATTGATGCGTTCCAATCTTTTTCGCAGATCCGTAAGCTGATCCTTTGTTACCAAATCCACTTTGTTGACAAGAACAACGTCTGCAAAAGCGATCTGATTGATAGCTTCCCCCTGTTGATCCAAGTGTCTGGAAATATGCTTCGCATCAACCAATGTACAAACCGCATCGATGAAATAATCTTCGACCATTTCTTTGTCCATCAGGAATGTCTGCACAACAGGTGCAGGATCAGCGAGTCCTGTCGTTTCAATAATCACGCGGTCAAACTCAATCATTTTCTCGTGCCTGGATATCGCAAGCATGGATAACGTATCAATTAAATCTTTGCGTACATTACAGCAAATACAACCACTGTTTATTTCGATGATTTCTTCTTTCGTTTGTTCAATGAGCTGATCATCAATCCCTATCTCTCCAAATTCGTTCACTATGAGTGCTGTTTTTTCTTCTGTATGCTTGAGCAGCTGATTAAGGAAAGTGGTCTTACCCGATCCCAAATACCCCGTTACTATGGTTACAGGGATTCTTGTATCAATTGCCGTCATGTTTTTTGCTCCTCCAACCATTGATCAAGTGCTTTCCAAGGCATAAGAGCACAATGATGTCTTGCCCGTAATTTATGTACGCCCTGGAGAGATGCGGCATCCCCTAAATCAATCTCATCCTCCTGTTCCCCTTCCCTTATTAAGCGCTCAAAGGCACGTCTCTTCTTCAGGCATTCCTCTACGGTACGGTTTTTTAAAAGCTCAGTCATCATGGAGCATGAAGCCATACTAATGCTGCAGCCTTCGCCTTCGAAAGATAAATCTTCAATTCCCCCTTCCCTTACGCTTACATATAAGACCATAATATCTCCGCAAGTAGGATTTTTATAATGGATTTTATGAATATCTCTTTCTCCGTCCATCGCTCCATAATTTCGTTTGTATTTGGCGTGGTCCATCACAATTTTACGATATAGATCATCTAACATTTTCATAACCTCCCACTCTTTATGATGATAAGCGTAGACGAGCCCATAAAATTACAGGACTCTGCCTGGCATATCCCGTGCCATTTCCCCCTTTGACTGATTCCAGTTTCGTTACGAATGCGGAAGTGATACAAAGTAGATTTTTTGATTTTCCTTTACATTCGATCTAGCTCGAATGATGTCTGTACAATCGATCCACTTGACATCATCCATTTTCGAGGCAAGCTGGCAGGCGATTTCTTCCTCCATTTCTTTCATCATTTGTAATAATTCAAACAAAGTTAAGTCAAAATGTTCCGCTGCACGTTTATGAGGAGAGTCATGTTTGAGACGGTCCATGAACTCTCCTGAAGAAGTCACTTCTTCTGCAATCTCATCCTCCATCTTTATCACATAGTTATATATTTCTCTCTTTTTTTGCGGCAGGGTACGGACAATATGATCGGTCAGTGTTTTCATTAAATAATCACTCATTGTTTCACCTCTGATTTAGTGAGAATCAAACCTTAGCTTATGGAATTTGGACCTGTATTTATTGTCAAAAAACTTAATCGTAATCATTACTATTTGTTCTCGGAATATAATGTACCACTAATTTTCTATAAGAACAAGCATTAATTGTTTCATTTTGTACTTCCCCCTCCATTCTACTCGTACTGCAAATCCTTGGAATGGATTTGTTGCATCTTTAATGAAATGAAGTTAGAATGAAAATCCCCCAAAGTAAATAGTAATTATTACTATTTATAATATTGCGGGAGGAAATAAATGACTACACAAGACATATGCAAAACCAATCATCCAATGATTTGTATGGGCGGCAGCTGTAACAATGCTGGTGACAAGATCAATCATTTATTTTAAGGCGCGTATTACGAAAGGAAGAGCCATGTGTTTAGTGGTGTTCCTAAGCATTTAGAAACTATAAAAAACGATGATCTGAATAAGATGTCCCATTTTTATTTCGAGTGGTTTATATATTTATAGGAGGTTTATAATGAATACTTACCCTTTTCGCATAGGAGACTTCAACGCTTTGGTGATTTCTGATGGGGGAATGCCGGTAACGAAAGATTTCTTTTTCGCTCATACACCTGATCCTATCGTTCAAAATTTCCCTGCTGAATTTCATGCTCCTCTCAACTTTATTCACCTTTCATATGGAGATAAAAATATTCTCATAGACACAGGGTTTGGCGGGGAATGTGAGGAGGCCGGTCAACTGCTCCATTCTTTAGCTGAACACGGAATTTGCAGAGAAGACATTGATGAGGTCATTCTAACTCATGGGCATTTAGATCATATTGGAGGAGCTGTGATTAACGGGAAACCTTCCTTTCCCAACGCAAACCATTACCTGCGGGTGGAAGAGTGGGAAATGTGGGCGGATAAGAAAAGTTCAAAAGAATATAGAATCCTCTCTGAATTGGAGGATTCCATCACCCTGGTACATAAGGACATCGAAATACTTCCAGGAATCAAACTCCTTCATACGCCGGGACACACCCATGGGCACCTTTCTGTCATGGTGAATTCAGAAAATGAAAGACTTCTCATTGTCTCTGATCTATTGAATGACCCCTCAACCCTCAATCATCTCCCATCGCATATCGGGTTGGAAGTTTCCCCGGAAAAGGGACGTCAAACGAGAAAAGCCATCATGGACTTTGCTAAGCAGCAAGGGATCATGCTCTTTGTATGTCATTACCCATTTCCCGGCCTGGGATATATCGATCAGGATAATGGCAATGATCGATGGAAGCCCCTGCTCACAGAAAAACATTAAGGCTTCCCGAAGGATTGAAAAAAGATGACTATAGATAAAGTGATTCACTTGTTTGCATAATTCGGCGATCTCAGGTACTTTCAATCAGGAGATAGGAAGAAGACTATCCAAACTTTATTACTTACTTCACAAGGAGTGTCTATGAATGGAACTCACCGGCATCCACATACTTTCTGGTTTCTTAGGTTCAGGAAAAACCACGCTATTGCAGAGAATACTGGAAGAAGAATATCAAAAAGGACGAAAAGTAGGCGTGATCATGAATGAAGCAGGCGAACTGCCGATTGATACCCAGTCATTGCCTGAGGGCACCCCTTTAAAAGAACTGTTAAACGGCTGTGTCTGCTGCACACTTTCTGATAAACTGGAAACTCAAATTTCGGATATCCTGTTCCAACATGATCTGGATGTCCTCTATATAGAAACGACAGGTGTTGCACACCCGGTTGAGGTATTAGATGCGTGTTTAACGCCCCTTTTATCCGATAAAGTTAAAGTGAATTCGATTATCACCATGGTCGATCCCAATAGTTGGGCAGGACGGCATAACCTCAGAATCCCACTCAGAAAGCTGATTACAGAACAAGTCAAGCATGCAGACCTTGTCATATTGAATAAATCAGACCAGCTTACAATACGAAATAAAGAGAAATTGATGAGAGAATTAAATGAGATAAACCCTGGTGGTAAGGTGCTTGCAGCTAAACACGCTCAAGTTCCCCGGGATACTTTTTCAAATATAGAGGTTAAACAAAGGCGTGACCATGAAAAAGAACAAACGATCGACCATCTTCATATTAAGACATATGTTCATAAATTCTCCTCTCCCGTTAACCAGGAACGATTTGAAAACTTCTTGAAGTCCATGCCTGAGCAGATTTATCGTATTAAGGGATATATACGACTGACAGGTCAAGCAGGAACTCAACTTTTTCAATATGCTTATGGAATGCCAAGCTTCACCCCTTCTCCTCTAAATTTGGAAAACAATTTAGTGTTTATTGGTGATGATCTTGATCATGCGGCTTTGAAAGAGGAACTGAGAGAGGTAGAGGAAAAATCTTCTCCTTCACATTCAAGTACGCAAGATTAGTAGGCGTGTTTTTTTCATTTAAACACCACTCATCCCTCCCCCGAGGAAGGAAAGGTCTATACATCTGATTATTTTTTGAGTTGTCGCTAAACCTACAAATATGGAGGTGATGGGTAATGGCAACGAACCAGCCAAAGGCAGGAATTGAGGTCGGACAAGGAAGAAGAGAGAATCCGGAACCATTGAATCCAGGCCGTTCCGGGACAGATCCAAATAAAGTAAAGCAGGAAATTCAAAAGGATGTAAACGCAGGGATAGGCGCCATGACATCGCGTGAGGCAGGATCCATGAAAGACTAAAGAACCACTATTTTGTGGTTCTTTTTTTACATACTTATTTTCTTGCAAATCTCAACGATTCTAATGTACCTTTTCTAGTTTCCACTAGAGCAACCGTACATTCACCATATTTCGATGACAGGATTTCAAAGTGTCTTTTTATAGCTCTCCCTCTTTTTATAAGGGGTTACAGACAAAATATTGGCGAGCTTGAACGACCGCACAGTCTTACGAGTATAGCAATAAGCCAAAACGGTTTCCTCTTTGATGGATACTACGCGGATGACCCTTTGTGAGATCTTTCCTTGGTCAGCCATGTAGATGAGTTCCAGTTGTTGTTTCTCCTCTAAAGCCCTTCTCAATACGCCATTCATTGATGATCACTCCCTTAACATAAGCGCGAACGTTTGTTCTGATTATGTATATGTTACCACACGGGCATTAGAAGTAAACTGGTAAATGAAGGTCTTTAGTCATACTATAAAGCTTAAAAATGACAAAGAATATTACTCCCAAAAAATTCCACAGGGCGAAATATTCCCCGGCATACGCCAGGGCTATTCTGATGTACAACGAGGTTTTGTATCAGTTATTCATCCATTTCCCGGTTGTTATCGTCATTATTAGTTCTTTCATCAAAAGGGTCCTCAAGATCAATTTCCCTGTCACCAAACTCGATCTCCTGGTCCTCTCTATCGATGATCGGATAATCAACATCAGGCCTCGTATCCTCGCCATCATCTCTGTCCAAACGGTTTCTTTGATCGTCCTGGTCATAACGTGTCGGCTGGTAATTCACATCTTCCGGTTCATTTGGTTCGTTGCCAGCGCAACCGTTCAAAATCGCTGCAATTAAAATGCCTAATAAAATCGGTCCTTTGATTTTCATGCATTCACCTCCTGTTTCAACCTCTAATATTTACTAAAAGCCATGAAATAAGTCATTATAAAAACATTTTTATTTTTTAATGGACAGGCATTCATGACCCTATAAATTTCAACTAAAAAACCACACGGAAAATCCCATGTGGTTCTGAAGTAAAGATATTTAAATAAGCGAGAATCTTTCAGACTTCGTATCCCGACTGTTCGGCCCTACGAAAACGTCAAACTCCCCGGCATCACTCTTATGTTCCATGTTCGCATGATAATACCTGAGCTGCTCTTCTGTCAGAGTGAATTGGACGACCTTCTTCTCACCAGGATGGAGATAAACCTTTTCGAAATCCTTCAGCTCTTTCAGCGGGCGGACAACTTCTCCAACTAGATCTCTTACATATAACTGAACGATTTCTTCTCCCGCATAGTCGCCTGTGTTGGTGACTTGAACAGAAACAGTCAACGACTCATTTTGTTGGATCCGGTTAGAGGAGATCGTAAGTTCGTCATAATCGAATCGGCTGTAGCTCATTCCGAAGCCGAATGGAAATAATGGTTCGTTCGGGATATCAAGATATTGAGAGACATAGCGCTCCTGCGCATCTGGCGCGCCTTTAGGACGGCCTGTATTGTAACGGTTGTAGTAGATCGGCACTTGTCCGACGGAATAAGGCATCGACATCGTCAATTTAGCCGAAGGGTTCACTTCGCCGAACAGGAGATCGGCAAGCGCGTTCCCGCCTTCGGTTCCTGGATACCACGCCTCAATGACGGCGTCGGCGTTCTCGATGACTTCCCGTAGATCAAGGGGACGACCATTGAAAAGGACGGCTGTGACAGGTTTGCCTAATGATTTGATTTTTTTCAGAAGCTCTAGCTGGATCTCAGGAATGCGGATGTCTGCCCGGCAGCCAGCCTCCCCGCTCATATCGGAATGCTCCCCAAGCGCTACAACGATGGATTCCGCCTGTTCCGCTTTTTGCAATGCGGCTTCCATTTGTTCGTCCGTTCCCGTTTCGATGCCGCATCCGGCTGAAGTTAGGAGCTGGCTTTCATTTAAGTATTGGGAGAGGCCGGAAGCAACGGTAACGGTATCATCGGCTGAACCTCCCCATGACCATGGCCCGAGGATATCGGTATTTTCGGCAAACGGACCGATCAGTGCGACTTTTTGATCCTGCTGCAACGGCAGGGTCTGTTCGTTTTTCAGGAGCACCATCGATTTTGTGGCCAGTTCACGGGATGCTTTTCTGTTTTCAGCGGAGAGGATATGGGTTTCTTCCTCTTGTTCACTCGCTCCCCGGTAAGGATTATCGAACAATCCGAGTTTCTGTTTCAATTGCAGGATGCGCAGCACAGCTTCATCGAGGATGCTTTCTTCCAATGTCCCCTCTTCGATCAGATCTTCTACATGATTAACGTAACAGGATGTCATCATTTCGACATCGACGCCCGCTTTCATCGCTTTTTCTGCTGCCTGCTTTTCATTTTCTGCGACGCCGTGAGGGATCAATTCCTTCACCGCTCCCCAATCAGAGATGAGCACACCATCAAAGTTCCATTCATCCCGGAGAAGTCCTCTCATTAACGGTTCATTTCCTGTCGATGGCATGCCATTTAAAATATTGAAAGCTGTCATCACCATCTGAGCACCTTCATCTAACGCAGCCTTGTAGGCGGGAAGGTAGTTTTCACGCAGCTGCCATTCGGACATATCGACGGTATTGTAATCACGGCCGCCCTCCGGTGCCCCATAGGCAGCGAAGTGTTTGACACATGAAGCTACTTTATAAGGATCATTTTCCAAATCTCCTTGAAACCCCCGGACGAATGAACGGGCGAACTGGCTGTTCAGGAAGGTGTCTTCCCCGGTACTTTCCATGACACGTCCCCACCTCGGTTCCCGTGATAAATCCACCATCGGAGCGAATGTGACGTGGACGCCCGCGACAGCCGCTTCTCTAGCTGCAATGGAAGCACTCTTTTCAGCCAGCTCCATATCCCAGGAGCAGCCGATCGCTAAGGGGACAGGAAAGATGGTCTTGAACCCATGAACGATGTCCGACATGAATAACAACGGAATCCCTAACCGGCTCTCTTCCATATGAACCTTTTGAATATTGATCGTTTCTTTCGCTCCTGAAGCTCCTAGGACCGAACCTGTACGTTTGATATCTTCTTCATCTATATTCATGTGAACCATCGGACCTGTAATTTCTCCCCGATCGGAAGCTCCTTTAAAAAATGGTGTGGCCAATTGGACGAGCTGCCCTACTTTTTCTTCTACGGTCATTTGATCCAATAAGTTTTTCAGATGATGTTCTGCCATGAATGTTCCCCCTCAATATAATAGTTAGTGAAACGTTTCAATAAAATATAACTGCAGTATAATGCCACCAATCTTATCCGTCAACTGCTTTGAAATAGTCATTAATTAAGGTTTATTAAATTTTATTAGAAAAATCAAAGAAGTAGTTGAAAGCGGATACAAAGTAAATTATAATACAGTTATCGAAACGTTTCAATAAACTTTAATTTTTCAAAAAGGGGTGCTTTATGTGAAGGGAAAACTATGGTTGTTGATCGCAGTTGTTATGACATCATTGATGTTGGCAGGATGCTCAGACAGTTCATCCTCTGAAGGGGATGAAAACACGGTAACGGTGTGGGCGATGGGAGAAGAAGGAAAAAAACTGAAAGAGTTCAGTAAAGATTTCGAGGAAAAGAACGAAGGTTTGACGGTCGATGTGCAAGCTATTCCATGGGATACAGCCCATGACAAATTGTTGACAGCGGTTGCCTCAGGAAATGGACCCGATGTCGTTCAGCTGGGTACCACCTGGGTACCGGAATTTGCAGAAGCAGGAGCTCTACTGGACTTATCTGAATACATGGAAGACTACCCGAATTTTGCAAAAGAAAATTACTTCGATGGTTCTGTAACAACGATGGAACATGACGACCAGGTCGTAGGAATTCCTTGGTATGCCGATACACGGGTCATTTACTACCGGAAGGATATCTTGAAAGAAGCGGGTTATGAAGAAGCACCGAAAACGTGGGACGAGCTGAAGGATGCGGCTCAAACGTTAGCGGACCGTGGCGAAGATTCCTATGGTCTTGACATCGATCGAAATGATCAGATCACTCCTTTCATTTTCGCGTGGCAGAATGGTTATGAAGCGAACCTTGAGGAAGGAAAGTTAAATTTTGATTCTCCGGAATTCAAAGAAGCGATCCAATACTATACGAGTTATTTCGAAGAAGGAATCAGTCAGAAGCAGGAAGGAAAAGACATCGTAGAAGCTTTCAAGGATGGTTCGAAACCGATGTTCTTCAGTGGCCCTTGGATGATCAATATCATCAATGACCAGGCTCCGGACCTTGAAGGGAAATGGTCGACAGCTGTCATGCCTACCAAAGAAACGAATACGTCCAGCATGGGTGGTGCCAATCTATCCATTTTTGAGAGCTCCGATAACGTGGAAGGCGCCTTGAAGTTCATTTCCTATATGACGGATGTGGATACACAGTTGAGCTGGTTGGAAGAGTCCAACACCCTCCCTTCCCGTACGGAAGCGTGGGAAGATCCAGTGATGCAGGAAAATCCGATGTATGCAACATTCGGCGAACAGCTGGAGAATACGAAGCCTGGTTTGCAGACCGAACAGTTTGAAAGAATTGCCCAGGAACTACTGGCTCATATCGAACGCATTACCGTAGGTGGCGCTGACGTAGAAAAAGAGCTTGAGGAGTTCAACCAGGAAGCTCAAAGCTTGATCGAAGAATAAAACATCACATGGCAGGATGGAATGGAACCCCCATTCCATCTTCTTTTATCCATGTCACGACAAGGTAGGTGGGTTTTCATGAAATTAAAAAATAGACATCCTTATATGTTCATATCTCCAGCTGTTCTACTGTTATCCCTTTTCAGTTTGATTCCGATTCTTATTGCCTTTTTCATCAGTTTTACGGATATGAACTTGAAAGGTCTGGCCGATTGGTCTTCGATTTCCTTCATCGGTCTTGAAAATTACCAATCCCTATTCGCTGATGATAAATTCATCAAATCCATTTTCAATACGATCTTTTATGTCGTCATCGGTGTTCCATTAGTCATCATTTGTTCATTGTCCATCGCTTTGCTGCTGAATTACGGGACAAGCAAACTGTTCACGATGTTCCGGGCCGTATACTACATGCCTTCAATCACGAACATCATTGCGGTCGCTGTGATCTGGGGTTATTTATACAACACAGAGTACGGCTTGTTCAACTACTTACTCTCTTTACTTACAGTTGAAAATGTTCCATGGCTGCAGGAACCGACCATCGCTAAGATCTCACTGATCATCTTAGCGGTCTGGAAAGGGATCGGGATCAATATGATCATCTTCCTCGCCGCTTTGCAGGGAATCCCTAAATCCTATTATGAAGCAGCCGAAATGGATGGAGCGAACCGCTTGCAGGTGCTCTTTCACGTAACGTTACCGCTCCTGCGCTACGCCACGTTCTTCGTAACCGTTACCACCCTGATCGGCTGGATGCAGTTTTTCGAAGAGCCGTTCGTCATGACCGATGGCGGACCATTGGACGGCACGATTTCCATTGCCCTGTTCATTTACAAAGAAGGTTTCCAATTCAGCGAATTCGGCTATGCGGCCGCTGCGTCCTTTGTGCTTTTCGCGATGATCATCATCGTAACGATGCTCCAATTCAAATTCAGAAAATCAGATACGGAATATTAATAGAAGGGAGTTCCAGCAGTTATGGCAGTAGCGACTAAGAAAAACAAATGGGAACAAGCGCTTGTCATCTTTATTATGGTAGCGGGAGGCATTCTCGTTTCGATTCCATTCATTTGGATGATTTCAAGCTCTTTCAAGCCTGAAAGTGAAGTGTTGGCCATCCCGCCGACCATCATTCCGGATAATCCGACCCTTGAAAATTATATCAACCTGTTCACCAATATGAATTTTGCCGTGTACCTGAGGAATACGCTCGTCATTGTACTCTTCTCTTTCCTCGGATTATTGTTCAATGCGATGGCAGGCTATGGTTTCGCTAAGTATGATTTCAAAGGCCGGGAAAAAGTGTTTTATATCGTCTTGGCGACGATGATGATCCCCGGTCAGGTCACCATGATTCCTGTATATCTGTTGCTGAATGCGATGGGTCTTACGAATACGATGACAGGGATTATCTTACCGGGCTTGGCTGTCGCCTTCAGCATCTTTTTGTTCCGTCAGTTCATGACGACGATCCCCGACGATCTGATTGAAGCGGCAAGGCTGGATGGCGCCGGGGAATTCTACATCTTTTTCCGGCTGGTCATGCCGATCGCGAAACCGATTTTTGCGGTGCAGGGAATTCTGACCTTCATCGCGGGTTGGAACAGTTTCCTTTGGCCGTTGATCATCGCCAATGATGAAAGTCTTTACACTTTATCCGTCGGACTCTCCCTGCTGCAGGGGCAGTATGCGAATAATTTCGCCCTGCAAATGGCGGGGGCTGCTTTCATGGTTGTACCGATCATCATCATCTTCTCTTTTTTCCAAAAGTATATTGTGGAAGGTTTTACCATGTCAGGCATCAAATAAGTCGGTTTTCTTGTAAAAACTGTTATAATTAATTATACGAATAGACAGATGGAGGATTTAATATGGCTACAATTAAAGATGTGGCTAAGCGCGCAGGGGTTGCGCTTTCGACCGCTTCCTATGCGTTGAATGGCAATCAAAAAGTGAGTGCATCGACGATCGAAAAAGTGCTCAAAGCCGCTAGAGAGTTGAATTATCAGAAGAACGGGTTCGCTTCCGATCTGAAGCGGACCAAAACAAATACGATCGCCTTAATATTGAGTGATATGTCAGGCCCCTACTTTTCTGAATTGATCAAAGGGGTCCAGGAAGTGACCGCAAGCCATCAGTATGATTTGATCGCCTGCAGTTCCCTGGGCGGCGATCGATCCACCGCCACGAAATTTCTGCGGGAGAAACGAGTGGACGGAGCGATCATCCTTGCGAATAATGTCAGTACCCAGTTGATTGAGGAGTCTGCACGTGAAGATTTCCCGATCATCGTGCTGGATCGTGAAGTCCAAAATCCGTTTGCGATTCATGTGAAAGTCGATAACCGCCATGGCGCCTATCAAGCCACGGAACATTTGATTGAAAATGGACACCGATCGATCGGGTATATCAGCGGTCCCCACGATTCCCATGACAATGAAGAACGGTTCAAAGGCTTTTCAGATGCCTTGAAAGAACATGGGATTACGTTCCAATCGCGCTTTAAAATAAGTGGGAATTTCACTCGTGATGGCGGATACCGCGCAACCAAAATGCTCATTGCCCAGCAGCAACTGCCAGATGCGCTGTTTTATGCCAATGATGAAATGGCGATCGGCGGCCTTCAGGCTTTCGCAGAAAAAGGAATATCCATCCCGGATGACGTTTCTATCGTAGGATTTGATGACATCCAGTTATCGGAGTATGTAAACCCCCCATTGACGACCGTCAAGCAACCGAAGTATGAAGCAGGAGCTTTAGCGGTCCATACCATTTTTCAAATGCTCGCAGGAGAGCAGGTGGATCAGTCGTTTGACCTTACCACAGAATTTGTGAAACGCTCTTCTGTAAGAAGCAAATAAAAAAACCCGGTGATTCTCTCTTGAGAGTCACCGGGTTATTTATTATTTGATGGAGAATTCTTCTTTGATCAGTAGCTCTTCAGGACCGTGTCCAATGTCTGATTCATGGAAATAGTCTCTGATTACCCCATCCTTAAGGTAATTGATGATTGCAACCATCGTCATGCCCTGGTCGAGAGCGAGATAAGCGTTGGTCACTTCCCCTGTTTCTACATTGACGGAATCTAAGAAGCCATACTTGCTATAAGTATCGAAACGTTTCAATTGATGGATGTTTTTGAATGCTTCCATCGGTGCATATTCAAGAGCCAGGAAAGTGGCGTGAGGGGTTACCGTGCCGTCTGATTTATATCCATCCATGCCAAGCGGTGTAGCGGCGAATTCAGAATAATCCTCCGGCGTCGCAGCAGGCGACATTCCCCAGGCTGCGTATCCTTCCTCTTTGGCATATTGGATTTGAATGTCCGCATGACGCTTATTGTTCAGTCCTAGTGCATCTTTACCCAGTTCTTTTTCTTTTAATACAAGAGGTGGCATGAGAGCTTCGAACATGCTTCCTCCCCAGCTTGGTACATACTTTTTACCGTTGTAAGAATAGTGGCCTTCAAACACTTCCACACCATCATACGTCGTCGTATATCCTTCCGGCTTCTGGGCTTGCCAGTCCCAGCTGTCAGGCATCGTGCGGTACATCTTCCACCAATGTTCTTTAGGAACATCCCCTTTACCGATCGCGATGTAGCTGGCGACACGAGGTTCTGTGTAGAACGCTCCGTAATGGTGGGACGTATAGCTTTCTGCTGCGACATCATATCCGCCTCTCATCTGCCCGACTTCAGGCGTATAGAGCGTGGAATAATCCATATCCTGTACGATATCATTGGACTGATCATAGAGTTCCGGGTACGCTTGTCCGACGACGATCAACCCTGCAGAAAGCCAGCCATTGTCTACGGTTGAAATGAACTCGCCCCAGTCCGTATAAAGAGAACCATCTGAGGTGTTGTACCAGTTATAAAACAAGCCGTTCCATTTTTCCATGTCTTCAAGCGTCGTTAAAGTTGTTTTGATTTTATCAACCGCTGAATCACGGGAAATGTGCCCCGCTTCTTCAGCTGCAATCGTGCTCATCATGTAGATTCCGATGTTCGTTGGCGAGGTGTGTTTCTGTGCCGTCCTCTCCCCGTTCTCATCATATCTGACAGCATCATAAGTGAGTCCTGTTTCCTCTACTGTAAAATCTTCAAAATACCGGTACGTTTTCTTTGAAATCGCTTCCAATTGTTTCGATAAAACAAATTCCTTCCATTTCTGACCATGCTTCGCCATCGTCGCAGCGGGTGCGGTGACGCTCATCACCAGGATAAATGCCAAGAATAAAAAAGAAACCTTCTTTTTCAAAAAAACACTTCCTTTCAAAGATTGGTGAAACGTTTCGATTAAAGTGTACAGGACTCTAGGATATTGGTAAATACGATAATAGTAGTAATTGTCGTAAATTTCAGATAGTTACTGGGATGAAAGTAATGGTCAATTTTTCTAACGGGGAACTGTAAGGTCCAGCTAAATGCAGTGAAAGAAGATCGGGGAGTTTTTATAAAAAAGCCTGCCCCACCACGTCAACCGCTTAGCGAAGTTGGAGGCAGGCACTTTTCAGCATGCTGAGTTGTAATAGAGGCGATCCCTTGATTAAGGAATCGCCTCTGAAAATTTTTATTTACTTATCCATCATTCTCTTACTCATCATCATAGGCATTTAAAGCATTCACACTATGAGCAAGAGCCGAACCTGCTTTTAAAGCCGTGGCAACAAAAATGGCTTCGGCTACCTCTTCTTTTGAAGCTTCCTGCTTCTTCGCACCTTTCGTATGGACATCGATGCAGTAAGGACAGCCAGTTGTGTGAGCAGACGCTGTGGCAATAAGCTCTTTATCCTTAGCGGAAATCGCTCCGTCTTTCATGGATTGCTGATCAAAATCGACAAAGGCATGGAACGCATCCCCATTAAGGTTGGAAAGTTCTTTCAGACGGTCGAAGTAAGAGGCTTTGTATAAAGCATCGTCGCCTTTTTCATCGTATGTATTCAACGCATTTACACTGTGTGCGATCGATGAACCTGCTTTAAGTGCTGTTGCTACAAGGATTGCCTCTGACACTTCTTCTTTCGTCGCTTCCTGCTTCTTCACATTTTTCACATGCAAATCGATGCAGTAAGGGCATCCCGTCACATGAGCTACCGCTACAGCAATCAATTCTTTTAATTTACCGTTCAGCTTTCCTGGTTCGAGCGCTTTTTTATCAAACGCTACAAAAGCTTTGAACGCTTCTGGTGCCAAATCCCCAAGTTCCGGCAGTCTCTCAAAATATGATTTTGCATAGAGTAGATCGTTTCCCATTGCCCTCTCTCCTTTGTATTCTTTAGTTCACTACAATGATAAATTTTACCATCTCAGGACTCCCTCGTAAATAAAGTGAGGGAATTTTCTGTCTTCTCTAAAAAGAGAACCCTTCATTGAAACCTTCCTCCTTCCTAAACGTATAGCATAGTGATAATAAACGAATCGGAGGATGTTAAAGATGGAATTTTCACTGGACGCCGTCATCCTGGCTGCAGGAATCGCCTTAGCCGGCTACTTTATCGGAAACGGACTGAAAAATTTCGGACAGAGAAATCCGATGGACGATTACTTGGATCAAACCATTAATGAACAGTTAAGAAAGGGGGAAGAAAAATGATGTTTGTAGGACTTTTATTGACCCCGATTTTCCTAGTAGCTCTCGTTTATCTTTTACGCTTCACCTGGGGGAAGAAGGGAAAAACGGAGGAAGGAAAGGCAGTGGTGAACGCTTCCTATGCAAAAGCGGCACCGATTTTCCCGATCGGCTGGCTCGCGATCGAACTTTACCATGATTGGATTCAGCCCCTATCCTTTTCTACTTACCGTGATACGATGTGGATCCTTGTGTTGATCACATTCATTTTTATTGGAGCAAGTCTGTTCCGGTACCGCAAAGCAGCGGTAGCCTGAGCCACTTATTCCAACGGAGGCTCTTTCCATTTAATCGTCGTAAAGGATATGATCTCACTCCACCCTCTCCCCTTCGGATCCATCAAAGCGGTGACGAAGGAAATCCAGTACCACATTCCCTGGGTAAGGATGACCGGACCGAATCCAAGGATGACACGGATGAAAATCTGCATGATGGTCGGCGACTTGCCTGCATTCGTTTCGATGGTGAGGTGCGTCAACAGCATGCCGATCGTCCTCCCTTTTGCAAGCAGCGGGAAAAGAATGAGAAGCGAGACATGGATGATGATGAAGGCTTTCCAAAAGACGGGGTTCGGATCAAAGCCGCGACCTGTGTCCTGTGTGGCTGTATATAGGATGGCAAGGAATCCGGATACGATGAGTTCAAGGCCTGTGCCTATGAATCTGAGGAACAAGTTTCTTTCGGACATCGAAGTCCCTCCTTTCTGTGTAGTATCCTATGGGTTTTCGTCGTCATCGGTTTGCCCATTCACCCAGAACGACGAAAAAGAGATGGAGCTTTTGCCCCATCTCTTTTTCAATGCCTTCCTTTTTAAAATCCTCGTTATTTCCTAATTCCCAATCAGAATATGCTTGTTCGACAAATTGTGCGTTTTCTGTCATAGCATTCTCCCCTCACTTTCTTTATACTTGACTAGGATTCTATATCAAGTGTCTTTTAGAAAGGATCGATACCATGAAAAAATTCAATTACGTCCCATGGGTCGTGGGGCTTTCCATCGCTATCAACCTCATCGTTGTAGCTTTATTGTTTTTACCGAAAGTGGACGGGGATCTTGGATTCAATATTAAACTCCTTCCCCTCCTGAATGCCGTCTTGAATTCCTTTACGTTCGTTTTCCTGCTTGCTGCCTTGTTCATGATCATCAGGAAAAACGTCAAGTGGCACAAGCGTTTCATTTTCGCTGCTTTCACGTCGACGGCTCTTTTCCTCGTTTCGTACTTGACGTACCATTCGATGGCGGAGTCGACATCGTTCGGCGGTGAAGGGATTGTCGCAGGGATCTATTATTTCATCTTGATCACCCATATCGTACTGGCTGCACTCATCGTGCCTCTTGCCCTGCTTACATTGTTCCGCGGGCTTGCGATGAAGGTGGACAAGCACCGGAAAATCGCGCGATGGACGATGCCGTTATGGCTGTATGTCAGTCTCACCGGCGTCATCGTCTACTTGATGATTTCCCCTTATTATTGATGCGACAAGGCGCGACGAAGCACCTGGTTTATTGTCGAAATTATTTGCTTCCTTCCTGCACCTTATTATAGTAGAATAACAGTTAGAGAGTTGCCGCTAATTGATTTCTGTAGATTTATGTTTCAACTAATGCTATTCAGGGAAAATGTAAGGTTCAAGGTCAGATAATAAGGAGACTACAATGGATCTACTCCAATTTATGAAAAATGAAGGTTACACTTCGGCCAAGTTCTCCTCGTTGACTGGTGAAGACGTCCAATTGGTGTTGAATGATGTGGCTTCAACAGAGGACCTTTATCAACTAATGGATGTGACGCCGACCTCCGTCACTTATTATCCTTATGAACGCGTACCGTATATTGATTGTTTCATAGATCAGAACGTGATGAAATTACGCTTGTCAAAAGCATAAGGCATGGACCGGATCCGCTTTTGAGCGAACCGGTCCTTTTATTTTCTAGCAAAAGATGGTTTACAAATCTATGACTCTCGGCTACGATGGAAGCAACGTACAAGAACTGCATACGCGTTTTGCACTGGGGGAGCTGCTTGAAGCGGCTGAGAGGAAAATTTCCGACCCTTGGAACCCGAACTAGATAATACTAGCGTGGGGAAGTGCGGTCGTCATTCACAAGGACCAGACTGGTTCTTCCTTTATGAGTGGTAGACTGCATTCCCGTGGGATGCAGTTTTTTTGTGCTCAAAAAAGGAGGAATTCGAAATGGATCATCAATGTGGAACATCAAGAATCGCGGGGTGCTCTTTTTCCGTACACCCGATGGCAGACAATTTCGTGGATTACATCAAAGCGAGCTTACGTGAGGTGGACAGCTCGAAAGTGTGGATGAAGACGGATGACGTCACGACGACCGTGCGTGGCCGGATGGAACATGTCTTCGATGTCACCGAAGCGATTTTATTACATATCGCGAAAACGGGTGTCCATGTCGCTTTTCAAGGAACGTTTTCCATTGGCTGCCCGGGGGATTCTTCCGGCGATGTCCATATGGATGAGTCGGAGGAACGGTTGAACAAACCACAATCCAGGGAAATCGAACAGCGGATTGCGGCGAAGTTCTCTCTGTATCCGATGGGTGGCGGCGATTATATGGACACGATCTACCGTCAGATACAAGCGATGAAAGAAAAAGGCGTTGAAGTCACGCCTGCGCACTACTCGACCCGTCTCGACGGGGATACGCGCGACATTTTCACAGGGCTTGAGGATGTGTTCAGGGAAACGGAAGCGAGCGGCTCATCGCATACGGTGATGACCGTGACGGTCTCTGCCAACAGCCCTTCCCATAAGGATGATCGCTCATGAACAGCTGGAAACTGAAAGAAATCGTCGTCATGTCCGTCCTTTCTGTCGTCTTTGCGGTCGTGTACCTGGCCTTCCTTCCGGTCGGGAAAATCCTCGTCGGCTTTTTCGGACCGATCGGCTATGACCTCATCTTCGGCATCTGGTTCATCGTATCGATCATCGCGGCTTACATCATCCGCAAACCCGGTGCCGCGTTTTTATCGGAAACGATTGCGGCCGCGGTCGAAGTGCTGCTCGGCAATGCGGTCGGCCCGATGCTTCTTGTTTCAGGGATGATCCAGGGGCTCGGCGCAGAATCGGCCTTCGCGATGACGAGGTACAAGCGTTATGACCTGTTCACCCTCATGCTTGCCGGTGTAATGGCCGCTGTGTTCAGCTTCGTCTGGGGTTACTTCCTATCCGGTTATGCAGCACTCAGTACCGGGTACGTCGCCGCCATGTTCATCGCCCGCATCATCAGCGGCGCCATCATTTCAGGTGTCGCAGGCAAAGCGCTCAGTGACGCCTTAGCGAAAACGGGTGTCCTCTCAAGCTTCGCTCTCGGAAAAGAACACCGAAGGAAGCATGCGGCATGAGTCAGGAAGTGATACGCGTCGAGGACCTCACCCTTCATTATGAGGAAAGGCGAAAGCCTGTGCTGTCCCGGCTGAATTTTTCCATCGATGAAGGAGAAAGCATGCTGATCCTCGGTCCGAGCGGGTCGGGGAAAAGCTCCCTCACCCACTGCCTGAATGGACTCTATCCGAGAGAACTCGACGGTTCCATGGAGGGAGAAATCCATGTGAAAGGACGGAGGACCGACTCCTACCCCGCTGGTGAAATGGCACAGAACGTCGGCGTCGTTTTCCAGGATCCGGAGACGCAGTTCTGCATGATCACTGTTGAGGATGAAGTGGCCTTCGGGCTTGAGAACTTGAATACCCCTTATGCGTTGATGGTGGAAAAAGTGGATAGGGCTTTACGATCGGTCGGAATGGAAGCTTTCAAAACGGAGAACATCTCCAGCCTCTCCGGCGGGCAGAAGCAGAAAGTCGCCCTTGCCTGCATTCTCGCGATGGAACCTGAGGTGTTGATCCTCGATGAACCGACGGCGAATTTGGATCCGGTGGCGAGGAAGGAATTCATCCAGCTTTTGAAGAGGTTGAAAAAGGAGCTCTCTTTCACCCTGCTTGTCATCGAACATAAGCTGGAAGGCTGGCTGGACTTGTTGGATCGGGTCCTCATCATTAATGAAGGTGGGGAGCTCGCCTACGATGGTCCGCTTCACGACCATTTGAAAACCTACGCCCGGGACATTCATGAGATGGGCATCCAGCTTCCTTATGCTACAAGGACAGCTCTGGAACAGGAATGGACGCCTCCCTACCCGCTTCACATCGGAGAAATGCCGGCTGTTGCTTTCCCAGAGAATCCTCCTGCGGAATCTGCTGGTAAGGTGTTGTTGAAAACAGAGAATGTGCATTGGAAATCGATTTTGCGGAACATCCATATTAATTTTCATGAGGGAGAATGGGTAGCCATCGTCGGGGAAAACGGGAGCGGAAAATCTTCCTTATCAAGAATCCTAGCGGGCATCCAGCCTCCGAGCAAGGGGACGGTTTCCCTGCACGGCCGCGCCCTCAAGAAATGGAAAGAGAATGAGATGCGGAAAGAAATTGGATATGTCTTTCAGAACCCGGAACACCAGTTCATTACGGATAGTGTCTATGAGGAAGTCGCTTTCAGTCTCCAGCATGCCGGGATGAAGGAAGCGGAGTGGACACGGATTGTCGAGGAAACATTGAAGTTCTGCCGGCTGGATGGACTGGAGAATCAGCACCCTTTCCTGCTCAGCCAGGGACAGAAGCGGCGATTGAGTGTCGCCACGATGATTGTCGAGGATCAGCAGATGCTTTTCCTTGATGAACCGACGTTCGGACAGGATGAAAGATCGACGTCAGATTTGATGTCCCTTCTCAAAGAAAAACATGAAAACGAGACGACGATCGTCATGATCACCCATGATATGGAGCTCGTGGACAAATACGCGACAAGAGTGCTTGTCATGAACGAAGGCGAACTCAGCTTTGACGGACAGCCGAAGGAACTCTGGGCCTGCCCTGATTTGACGGACCATCACCTGGAGCTGCCTCCAAGAGAACAATGGAAGCGTGCCGGTTTGAAGCGAGAGGAGTCTGCTTATGTTTCTTCATAACGTAAATCCGACGGTCAAAACATTGACGATCATCGGTGCCGTCTTCCTCCTCGCCTTCGTGTTCGATCCGGTCACGCCTTTGCTCTACATCGTGTGGACCGTCATCGTGACCTTCCTGTTCGGGTCGTTCAAAAAAAGATACTACCTGTATTATTTCATTCCGTTCACGCTCTTCGCCTTCGGGATGTTCTGGACGACAATCGTCTTTTCGGACACCGCCTCCGCGACTTCCGAAACGGTTTCATTCCTCGGGATGGAGTTTCCAACGGAAGACATATGGACGGCGGCGGCTCTCGGTCTGAGGGTCCTTGCGTTCGCCAGTCTGTCGCTGCTGTTCCTGTTCACGACCAACATGGTCCATTTCATCCTTAGTCTAATCCAACAGTTGAAACTGCCACCGAAAATCGCATACGGTGTCCTTGCAGGGTATCGCTTTTTGCCGATGTTGAAGACCGAATTCCAACAGATCCGCGCGGCGCACCGCATCCGCGGCGTCAACCGACCGGATTCATGGAAGGAAAAACTTCTTCAGTATCAACGGTTTGCGATTCCCCTCCTGGCCGGCGCGATAAGGAAAGCGGAACGAACAGCGATCGCGATGGAATCGAAAGGATTCACCGGTGCGAAGGCCCGCACCTTTTACCGTCCGATGAACGTGCAGCGGAAAGACTGGCTTTTTCCGGTGATGATGTTCGGAATGCTCGGGGTGACGATTGCAATCTCGCTCTATTTCGGTTATTTTTCCTGGTATGATGGACAGCTGTAACATGAAACAGCCCCCGGTATTTAGCCGGGGGCTGTTTGCCATCGCTCTATTCTGTTCCCTCCAGGGTTGTGCGAATATCTTCAAGATTATTGAATTCAACACTCGTTAATTTATCTTCTTCATTGGTCTGTGCGTTTCCTCTAACTTCCATGGTTTCACTCTTATTGCTGTTGTTATTCGTATAGGACACATCCATTGTGAAGGTATAATAGTCGTCTTTTTCCTCCAGTTCTATGTCCTCGACTTCCAACTGATTATCGGGGTACGCCATCCTTAGAAAAGTCATTCCTCCATTCGTGTTTACGGCGTAATTTTCATAAAAACGCTCGCTCATATAAGGTTTGAAATGTTCCTCGTTATAATCACTCAACGCCTTGGCTAATTTTTCTGTATCACCATCATACCCGTTGATGATTTTTTCCTGTTCTTCATCAGGCCCAGTAAAGGTATGCTCCAGAATCGTCCGAATATTTTCTTCGCTTCCGTTTACTTCTGCATTGGTCTCTGCGTCTTCCGAATTGGTGCAGCCTACAGATAATAGTAGGATCCCTACCAAGAATAATGGTTTTAGATATTTTTTGATGGTTTCCATAAACGATTCCTCCGTTCTGATGCTCTTACTCATTCCATACGGAAGGGCATGGCCTTTCGTTTCAAATTATTAGCAATTCATCTTAATTTATCCAAAAAAAGACAGAAGAGGGCTCCCTCTCCTGTCTTCTCTCCTTATGAACCACTCGCCTCAAGAACGATTTCTTCCGGTGATTTCCTGCGCCGGATCGCCATTCTGGAAAAATGGATGCCTGCGAACACAAGCCCGACATAAAGCACAGCCATGCCGTACCCTCCGATGACATTCCCGATGATGATTCCCAAGGCTCCGAGGATTTTTCCGAACTGGAAAACCAGTCCGTTGAAAGCCATATAAGCTCCCCGGCGCGTATCATCGACGATATCAGCAAGGATGGACTGTCTCGTGGGGACATACAGCAGTTCACCGATCGATAGGACGATGACAGCGATGAAAAGGCCGGGGATGTGATTGCTGAACGCAAGGAACGCATACCCAAGCCCGAACAAGGCGAAGCCGGCATGCATAATCGGTTCTTCTTTCTTCCCTTTGATCCATTTCGAGAATAGCGAGGTGAACAGGACGATGAACAAGGTGTTCGCGACCGTCAGCAAGCTGAGCAGCCGGATGCCGTCCAGTTCAAAAGAAAACAGTCCGAATAGGTCCATCATATTTGAAGCGATGTCCTGTTCGAGACGTACGGAAATGAAATTGTTGCGCTGGAATTCGATGCCTAAGATCGCGATCCCGCCAATCGTGAACGCGAGGAACGGGACATCTTTCATGACGAGGCTGTAATTTTTCAAAACCGGCTTCAGCCCGTACCCTTCCCTCACTTTCTCTTCGCTCACAACGTATGTATCGGTGATTTTCGTGCTCGTCATCCAGAGCGTCAACAAGCTGATGGCTAACAGGACGGCAATCAATTCGAACAGGTTCCTCTCGAAAAACCAGCCGCCGATCATGAGTCCGATCATCATCGACATGTTGATCGCCCAGTAGTTGATCGCATACATGAACGCCCGTGAATCTTTCGTGCTGACATCGATGAGCATCGCCTCGGCCGCAGGGTTCACAAGTCCTCCGGCTATTCCGATGAGCAGCAGCATGAAAAACGTCACCCATGCGGATTGGAACCACGGAGAGTTCGCCAGGAACATGCCGATGAAAGCCGCAAGTTTCAGGATCTCCCCTGTCACCATCAAGCGTTTCCGTCCGATGATATCCGCCAGGTACCCGCCGTAAAGACCCGTCAGGAACTGGGCCGCGACTTGAACCAGCAGCAGAACGCCCGCCACCGTCGCATTGATTTCTTTTGTAAAATAGATGGCCATGAATGGAAACACAGCCGCCCCTACGACCCGGCTTAGAAAGGATGTATAAATGCGGATCCGGATGTTAGGATGCAATTCTTTGAACATGTGACCTCCCCCTTCGTTCCCTCTATTATGGACTTTCCAAAAAGGGGTAAAAAGGGTACAATTTAGAAAAATATGTCCCCTTTTAGGAGGTGTATCGATGCTTGATGAACGGTATTTTTCACTGAGGGCCCCCCTGTATGAACGGGAAGAAGCCCAAACGATCGCGTTCAAACTGCAAGAGCTTGAAGCTATTTGGTATTGCTCTCAAAAGAATGCGAAGAGAATTTTAAAAGAACTGGAAGCGAATGGAAAGCTGACGTACATTCCCGGCAAAGGGCGCGGGAAACGGTCGACCCTCGTTTTTCCGAAACCGTTTCAAAAGGAAGTGGAGGATTTCGTCACCGCGTGTGTCGAGCGGGACGAACTGGATGAGGCGGCACACCTGCTGCGCCTGCCGATCCCGAAGTCGTGGATTGCCAAAGCGTCTTATGATATCCGCAAAATGTTCAGCTACAGAGAACAGAGCAGTCCGAAAGACGTGCTCCATGCTTTCATGGCACGATCGGTGACTACCCTCGACCCGCTGGAAGTCTCGATCACGTTCGAAGCCCATCTGATCGAACAGCTCGGCGATCCGCTACTAAAATATGATGCGGAAAAGGATGAAGTCCTCCCCCACATCGCTCATCATGTGGAGGCCGACGACTCGTCCAAGACGTGGACCTTCCATTTACGAAAAGGGGTGCGGTTCCATAATGACGAAGAGCTGACAAGCGAGGATGTCCAATTCACATTATCGAGAGCGATGAACACGGAAGCCTCCACATCATGGCTGACAGGAGGCATCCGGAGCATCGATTGCCCGAGCCGTTATAAAGTCATCATTCATTTGGACGAACCGAACCCATTTTTCCCGCGATACATGGCGGCATCGAACCTGTGCACCCTCCCTTCCGGAACTCCCTTCGATGAACACGAGTGGATCGGAACCGGACCTTTCTATTTGAAAGAGCGCACAGAGAACAAGCTCGTCCTCGCTGCATTTGACGGGTATTTCAAAGAACGTCCGTTACTGGATGAAGTCCAATTTTTCAAAGTTTCCCAGGAAGCGGCAAGCATCATCAATTTCACGGTGGCAGACGGGGAAGATGTGAATCCTGCCGAGAAGCATGAAGTCGAGACCGGGTTCCGCTTCCTGACGTTCAATTTTCATAAAGACAACATCGTCCAGAACCCTTACTTCCGGGAAGCCGTCTATCACCTTCTGGATATCGGAAGGATGGCGGACGCTTTCGGGTGGCACGCCTTCGGTGATCCGACTGAACCGCCCGGTGAGAATCAGTATGTGGAAGCCAGCAGCTTCGCACCTAAAAGATCCACACATTTGGAGAAAAAGAGCGCGTTGATTCCAGAGCTTTTGAAAAAGTCCGGCTATGCGGGAGAATCGTTGAAGCTGTATCACCTTGAATTTCCAAGTGCAGTGAAAGAAGCGGAGTGGCTCGAGGAAAGAGGAGCGGAGTATGGCATCCATTTCGAACGTCACCCCTTCAACTTTTCCAACTTCTATGCCGAAGACATGGGCGAAGACGTGGATTTGATCTTCATGGGAGAAGTGTCATCGCTCGACCCGCACCTCTCTTTTTTAGGTGCTTTTTACAATAAAAACCTCTTCTTCCGGCGTTTTTTCCCGGATTGGGGATTGCAGTGGATCCATGACAAACTCGAGGACTTCAAAAGACAGAAGACGTATGAAGGACGTGAGCGGGTGATGGATGAGATTGAAACGTACATACGAAAGCAGTACCTGCTGATTTTCCAATACCATCCCGTGAAAGTCCGCACGTTCCACCCGATGATTCAGGACGTACGGTTTCAGTCGTTCGGTCACTTCGACTTTTCGAAAATATGGATTCCGCGTTAAGTAAAAGCCCATCCCTCGTTGTGAGGGATGGGCTTTTGGTTTATGTAGGTATTCAAACTTCCGCCTTCATCGCCTTGTCCAAGTCGACCCAGATGACGGCTCCAAGTGGATGAGTATAGGGAATCGGCTCTTCATAGAGGACCGGATTCCCTAGCTCCCATGCGTAGGTACGCTTGTATGGCAGCTCTTTACAATCCTCTTCCGCGATGCCGTGCAAATGTGTGCTCTTCACATATTCTTCTTCCGTCAACGATTGGCTATCCTTGATGTCCACCGTTCCGAATACATGACTGGTGCCGCTCTTGATCAACCCGACTGTCCCTCTCTGCTTCGTGTTCGTGCCACGGATTTCCCATGTCTTTTCTCCATTGAGGATCATGTCGATCCATGGTTCTTTGATTAACAAACCTTTCATGTTCACGCCTCCTTTATTCCTTTATGAACACTCCGATGGATGCGACGACTTTTTTCATAACCTCTATGGATCTGGATGTATCCATTCCGGCTATCTCGAGCGAATGATCGGCATCTTCCAGGAGTTCTATCCGGACATTCGCCCGTCTTTGCAAATTTTCCACGACATCTTTGATATAGTGATGATCCTGATCGCCTACAAAGACCAGCACCTCCGCGCTCGTTTGTGAGAGGGGGTCTTTGTAGAAGTCGTACTTGAATAAAGGGGTCAAAAGGACGAACTTGGCCCCTCGGTACTTTTGAATCAACCCTTCAGCAATCGGCAGCGTGCCGATCGATTTCCCAAGGAAACACAAATGAAAGTCATCCTTTTGATCAAGAACATCTTCTATGACCACAGAGAAGTCCCGCTCCATGCGCTTCGCTATACTCTCCCATGGTTGTTCAAAAAAAGAAGAGGCATAATCATGATGTACATGCACAATGTCCCACTTCTCCTCGATCAGTTTCATCGTCGTATAATAGAAAAGCGGGCGGTCATAGCCATACCCTCTCCCCGCAAACATGAAGCAGACGCGGTCCGTTCCATTTTGGATATGGGTATAGGCGGTTTCACCTTCCGACCCGATCCCTTCTTTTCGATGTACTTCCATCGTTCCACCCCTTCAGGATGATTTCATAAATCAATCCAGTACCTTTTGACGACATTCCCATCGTCCTCGATGAAATCATGATCCTCCACGCCACCATTGTTCAGGATGGTCTTCATCGATCCGATGTTGATTTCATCGCATACGACGAGCGCACTTGGAATGCCCAGCTCCCTGGATTTTTCCAAGGACAAGCGTAACAATTCCGTCGCATAGCCTTTCCTGCGCTGTGACGGGCGGATCCCGTACCCGATGTGACCGCCGGCATTTCTTAGTGGTTCGGTCAGGGAATGACGGATATTGACGGCTCCGATGACCTTGTTTTCTTGATCGACGAGCCAGTAGGTCGAGCCCGGTACGAATCCTTCAGGCAGGTCGAGCCCATTGGCGTCATTATGTAAGTTCTGGACCATGTCGTGAAAGTTGGTGGGATCTTTTTCAATCACCCATGGAATCATCGCCTCTCCGCTTTCTTTCCATTCTTTATAAAAACAAAGATACGATTCTTCTAGCTCTATAGTAGGTTCAACCAGTTTCAATGGATCCACTCCAGCTCCTCCTCTTACTGTCTATATTAAAAGCCTCTCATCACTTCTTTTCTTCTTTTGCACCGCTTGCATTCTATGATCTCCCCGGGGCCACCCTCTTTCCAACTCACGCGTTCATATGTATGAAGCCCCAGCCTGCACCGTAAGCTACTCTTGTCCTTTTCTAAAAGGGCATGGAACATGACGATCAAGAGTCCTGGTACCATGAGGAAAAGGACGAGGAACGTATTCTGCACGCCGGAAAGGATAAGCACAGGGCCGCTTAAAACCAGAAGGGAACCTGCCAACTGCCACTTCCGCATACCATCAAATCTCCTTTTTCAACAAAAGCTCATCAACGATCGGGATGCCATGATGACCGATGACCGGAATCTCCGGTTTGATTTCACGCGCTCGCTGAACGGCATCGTGAAGGATCTCCTGGATACGGAATCCGCGTTTTTGATAGAATGCGAGGGCTCTTATATTATCGTTCGTCGTAATGACACGAAGAGAATGGCAATCCATACGCTCCGCTTCAGCTTCTACAGCCTGAATGAGCGCCGTTCCGATCCCTTTGTTTTCTATCAAACTGTCGAGAGAGATGATTTCACACTCCCTCTCCTTCTTGATATAGGTGACCAACCCTAGGATCTTGTCATTCTCCAATGCTGCAAAGCCGGCAAGATCCAGGCATTCATACACACCGCTTGAGATGACCATCTTTGTTCCACCCCAATGGGTATGAAAAAAATCCACCTTGTCTGCGGTGGATAGGTGCTGCAAGTCTACGATTTTCATTTCCTGTTTCCTTCTTTCAATCACTCCGGCAAACGGCCGAAGGCTTTCAATTTCTGATAGCGATCCACGGCCAAGATCCCCTGCCACTGCCTTTTGCTGACGGCGAAAGCTTCAGAGTCATCGCCCCAATCCCACGACAGGTCCCAGACACCATCCTCGTTCATCGTTTCCAAGTAAAAGTCCAGGTTTTCCTTCAACAGTCTCGGGTGCTTTTCAGCCAGGATATGTTTGGGTGAATGGATGAGATCGAGCGGCAGCGGTTTGTAGCTGCTTCCCCAGCTCTGCGGATCTTTCTCTATAGACCGCTCGGCAAGCAGGACCGTTTTTGCATTCACTTCTTCGAATGTAAAAGGAGTGTGGGCAGCGACTTTGTCCTTATGACGGAACAGCACATTCATCAACCGTTGAAAACAGTTGACTTCATGAAAGTCCATCAGATCGACCGCCATCAAATGGGCGACGCCTTTTTCTACGCTCGCCCATCCCGTTTTCGCCCCTTCACTGTCTTCATACGACCAGTGGATGAGAAAACCGGCGAGTTCCGCCGCGGGGTTGAACATCCAATTTTCCTGGATGCCTTCTTTCCAATGCCACCACGGGGCGTGAGGATGATGGTTGTGCTCAGGAAGGACCGAGGGCCACATGCCTGTCTCTTCATCATACGTAGCAAGCAGGTAGGAAAGCATATCAAGGACGACACGTTCTTTAGAAGCGACATCCAATTCGTACAAGTACTGCCCGGCAGCCCATGTCGCCATCGGAGAAGATTCCGGCAGCCAAAAGTCCGGTTCGATGCCGTGACCGAAACCTCCATCCTCGTTTTGGAAGGCGCGTATGTAATGGATGACTTCACTCTTCAAACCGCCCTCCATCAATGCATGCCAACGGGCCGCTTCCAGTGGTCGTGCATTCCTTTTGATCCATTTGCTCGTGCGTGTCACCGTCTCTTTGTTCATCCCAATCACACACCCCTCTAAAATGTTTTCCCTCCATTGACACTGATGTTCTGACCTGTAATGAATGACGCATCATCGCTGCTTAAGAAACGGACAGCATTCGCGATGTCGTGCGGCTCCCCCATTCTTTTCAAAGGAACATCCCTCAGGTAAGAAGCTTTCGTCTCTTCTGATACCTCTCCGTGACGTTCCACAGGTGTAAAACCAGGATGGACGGCATTGACCGTAATGCCATGCTCCCCGAGTTCACTCGCCCAGGAGCGCGTCATGCCGACGACCGCTGACTTCGCCGTTACATAATTGGAAAAATGAGCGTTGCCGAGCTCGACGACTTCACTTCCAATGTTGATGATCCGCCCCCATTTTTCTTCCTTCATTGAAGGAATGACAGCTTTTGTAAGCAAAAGCGGAGCCTTCGTCGTAAACAGCAACTGATCGAGATAATCCTCCCATGTCACTTCTTCTAGCGAATATTCCGGTTGCGGACCTGTGGCGTTGTTTACGACGATATTAATGGGGCGGCCCGCTTGTTGTTCTGCTTCTCGTACCAGCCGGTCCACCTCTTCTTCCTTCGTCACATCAGCCTGGACCGCGAAAGCTTGTCCGCCATTTTCACGGATGGTTTGAACGACTTCATCCGCCGAATCCTGATCCCGATGGTAATTGATGATTATCGTCACACCAGAAGCTGCCAGATTTTGAGCTATTCCCTTACCAAGACCTTTGGAGCCTCCTGTCACGAGTGCCACTTTCTCTTGCATAGACTATGTTCTCCTCCTTCTACTCTCCCATGGCCAGATGATAACGTTTCGTTTTTCCGTCGTATACCGCAATCACTATGGCTGGAATTTCTTTCGATTCATATAGGACGGTTCCTGCGGGTAGATCGCTCGCCATCCCTTTTTCAACTTCTGCGATCCTTTCACCTTTCGTCAGGTTCTTTTCATTGACCCACTCAGCTCCGTGCGTGTAGACGTCTCCGTTTTCCAATGCTACATAATCAGCATCAGGATTCATGCGGAGCACCTGCTCAAGGCTCAAACGTCCTCCTTCGCCTGCTCCGGGAGAACAGGCTGACAGAAGGAATACAGCAACAACCATCCCTGCATAAATGCTTTTCACTCTGCGTGTTCCCTTTTTCTGACCGAATAAATCAGGGTGAAGCCGAAAATGAACCCAAAAAGAAGGGGGCCATTGATCGCATGGGTCGCAAAAAACCTCGTCACCGGGTTCATCGGGAAGTTCGTGTAAAACAACCAGTGGGATAAGCTTACGAAAAGGCTCGGTATACCGATGCCGATGAACTCTGCCCATTGGAAGCCTTTCATCCTGCCTTCTCTATATCTGTGCCATAGAAAAGGAAGAGCGAATAACATCCCGAAGACGACCGGGAAGATAAAATCAAAGATCATCAGAGGCAGGACGTCGAATTCCATCTCCGCCTGATCCAAAAGTCCTCCGCGGATGCTGAGCAGTCCCATCATCACGGCGATGAGAAATACAGCAAACCCCAGATGAAACAAAAATCTTTTCATGAAAACACCTCAAGTATATGTATGACCCCTATTCAAGGACTGTGATTTCCTCTGCTGTCACTTTCCTGGTTTCTGGATCTTCCGTGATCTCTGCGCTTTCCCTGAGCTTCACTCGGATTTTGAGAAGTTCTTCATCTCCCGCCTGCTCTCTGAACGTTTCCATTTTTAAATTCTCGCCATCATTAGTATGGACGGGAGTATCATGAGGAACGAGAACGAGGCAGGGCCATCCTTCTTCTGTATCTGTCTCCTCTTCCCCTTGTACTGCTGAGGAGCAATCGACTTCAAGACCGCCGACTTTGACTGCTGTCACATGACCTTCAAATGCATTGACGTCTTTCCCCGCTACACTGCAACCCACGACTAAGAGTAAAAGAACGACAAGTAATTTCTTCACGATGTCTCACCTTTCTGCGAACTCGAGCACACAATGACAGCGCTCTCCGTTGTATTCTTACTAAAAGCGTACCACGTATGGAATAAATTGAAAATACTGACATGGGTTTATAGTCATATTTTGTTAAAAATGCTAGGATTTTAGATTTACTTTTTATTACTAATGCATTGTTCAACTAGGGCAGGCTTCCCCCTTGTTCCTTGCACTAGAGACTCGCTCCAAGAGAGCAGGACTCACCTGCTCCCAGACTCGGAAAGCACCAAAGTTGCTAATATAATTCTAAAAGTCGCTAATAAAAATGCAAAAGCTGCTAATAAAAGCTTAAAACCTCCCAATAAAAGCTCAAAACCTGCTAATAAAGTGTCCCATTCACCAAATAAACAAAAGACAAATTACAGCGGTTGATAACAGTTTGGACAGACCGTCTGGCTTCTGCCTCTTTTCACCGTTTTCCCACAATGATGGCAGGTGATCGAAGCTGAGTCGGGGGCGAGCAATCTTTTGAATCCACCTTTCATTCGATTTACGGATAATAAACCGAACCTAAAGCCCAACCCTATGAGAATTCCAATAATCATCAAAGAAATCAGCATCCCCAATGAAAATACCTCCTCTACTCTGTCACTTTCAGCTTGATGAAGTAAATAAGAAGACCAATGACAAAGATGACTACCAATAAAACAAAAGAGCCGCTCAAATGGAATTCTGTTTCTTTTACAGAGAAGTGATACAGGGACTGATCAAAAAAGGATAGAGAATATTCAAAAGTGAGGTCCGTCATGATCAGTGCCGACAAGACACCAATGAGGTTCACACTAAAAAACACAAACAGAGACAGTAGACCATACTTCATCGATGGGATGATATGCTTGTTCAGTCCATTCAAAATTCCCACTCCAATCTCCCTTTGGAGGATACTAGCAAAAACACGACGGGTTCCCAACATACGTTTCTATGCTTTACATTTCCAACGCACAGAACAACCGACAAGCTTCTCTTTTATCCTTTCTGGATTAAAACTCACCCAGAACCTGAACACATCACCAGCCACACAAAACCTCTCCCCATTGCTCATCGTGAACACCAGGGCATAGTCGAAATAAAACGATTCTATGTCCTTTTGATAAATCTCAATACTTTCGATGTTACTAAACAAAGACAGCCCTGAAGAACGGGTGGCTTGCGCAGAACCTGACCTCTCCTCATAGGAAAGGGGGCTGGGTGTCGGCTTTTCACTGACGGTCATCTGCCAAACATCTTCAAAATCAGGCGTTAAATCGGATTCAATTCCGAAAACAAGGTACCGGTTCGGTGCATTCATCAGCACGAGCGCTTCACTGCTTGTGAAACTTTGATTCTTAAAATCATCCATATACATGTGGAAGAAATCAGACTGCATCTCTTGAATGGATTCACCTGTCCATCTTTGCAATACCCTCAAATCTTGATCGCTGATTCGTAGATTCATTCTTCCCCCTCATAAGCTCTCGACCAGTGATGGGGCTGAACTTCAGCAAGTGTCTTAAATAGAAGGTCTCTACCTTCATGAGTGACAGCGACTTTCACATCATCTCCCCAGTAAAACAACCGCTCCTGACAAACCCCGCAAGGCGACAACACTTTAAATGAGGAGGTCTCATCGTCCCGGGCGATGCAAAGGGAATGTGTGACCCGTTGGTTCCGTTTATGAGCTTCAAGGATCGCTCCTGTTTCCATGCAAAGATTCACAGCATCATTGATGACATCCGGAGCGACACTCGTGAGGATGGTTCCATCTTCGATCCGCATTGCTGCCGCTCCTCCCCAGCCACTTGGGTATCTATGGTCTACCAGTGCTTTTGCTTCCTCATATAACTCTCTTTCCACATTCATCTCGTAACCCTCTTTTCTATTTCCTCTTTTCTCGTGTATACGGTCTGGAATAGGAAAAAGTTTCATAAGCATCCGTCCAATTATTATAATTATCTTAAAATTTGGTTAATCTAAAGGAAAAGACCGTTTTTCTACCTTCGTGATCCGTATAATGAAAGCGTTGAAGGACAGTCACAACGAACGAGCGGTTGGATTATCTTGAAGAAGTACCCACAGGAAAGGAGGAGCAGCTATGTCTGAGTTAAGGCTCGGGGATCGTGTTCCGAATTTTATTTTACCTACTGTCACTGGAGAACAGTTTTTATTAGAGTCCCATCAGGAAACCCACAAAGATTGCTGGCATATGATCGTTTTCTTCCGAGGGTCATGGTCGCCGGAGTGCGTCCGCTTGTTGAAACAGATGGAGGACCATCTCAGCGAATTTACAAGTGAACATGTAACCGTCATGGCGATTGCAGCGGAGAACGTGGTTGAATTGATTCGTATGACGGAAAAAGAAAACATCACGTTCCCCGTATTATCAGATGAATTCCTTTCGATCATTGAAGCATGCGGAGTGTTTACGGAACATGCAACAGGTTCTAAAGAAGGAGTCCGTACTTTCGGTGAGCCTGCCTTCTTCCTGATCAATCACAAGGGAGAGCTGCTTTATCAACAAAAGCAGACCGGTCCCTTCGGCAGGGCTTGTGCAGGGGATTTGTTGAAGACAGTTCGTTATCTCAAAAGGCAACAGCAAACCAAGGACAGTGCCTCTTAATCGTCCCACTTTCGTCTGCACGGATTTGTGTTGACCCATCTGTCATTTCAGACTATGTTATACTGATCAAAAGTAAGAAAAATCAGATAAAGCGGTGAACGGTTTATGTTAGAAGATACGGGCGAAAGGGTCATACCGAAACAAATGGATCCGATGAATAACATGCTTCTCGAGCACATTGCACGGTATGTGTTTTCCACTCCTTATGTAAAAGGAAGGGTACTGGATCTCGCGTGCGGCACCGGCTACGGAAGTCTTAAAATAGCGAAAGAAACAAAAGAGAAGATCGATGAAATCATTGGCATGGATATTTGTGAGGAAACGTTGCAGTACGCGGTGCGCAACTACTATCATCCTCTGCTCACTTTCAAACAGGGAGATGCGATGGATGCTTCTCTGCCTGAGGAAATCGGCATGTTTGATACCATTCTCAGTTTTGAAACGATCGAACATGTGAAGGATGACCGTTTGTTCGTGAAGCGGATGTACGATTTATTGAAGCCAGGCGGCATGCTTATCCTCTCCACTCCATTCGGTGAAGGAAGGGAATACGAATGCGGGCAGCCATTCCATTATTTTCAACTGACCCCAGAGGAATTCGAGGATTTGTTCAAGGGCTTTTCTGAAAAAGAAATCTATTATCAGTGCGGCGTTACCATTGAGCCTCCGAGAGAAGGGGTCTATTATCCTTTGGGTGTTGCAGTATGTAAAAAGTAGGGACTCTCATGAGAGCCCCTACTTTTTTATGGTCCATATTTATTTCGTAAACGCTGGCAACGGATCATGAAAACCATCCCAGTTCTTTTCCATTTCTTCCTCTGTCAACAAACAACGATCCAGCGTTTGTATGATACCTTCACGGTCCATATCGATTCCGATGAATACAAGTTCCGTCTGGCGATCACCGTAGCGGGCATCCCAGGTTTCCTGCAGCTGCGGATCTTCTTCAAGCAGCTCCGCTCGCTCCTCTTCGGAGAACGTGGCGATCCAATTCCCCGCCCCCTGAATCATTAACGATGATCCCGCTTGCGAAAGGAGTCCGGCGTCATCATTCCTAGTCGCCAGCCAGAAAAAACCTTTCGACCGGACGATGCCCGGGGGCCAGTTTTCCAGCCAGTGCATAAACCGTTCAGGATGGAAAGGTGTTTTTCTACGATATACGAAGGATCCGATCCCATATTCCTCTGTTTCCGGGACATGTTCATTGTTCAATTCTTTGATCCAGCCTGCTCCCTGGCTTGCTTTCTCAAAGTCGAACAACGATGTGTCTAATACCTCTCCCAGTGGGACCTCACTGAAAGAGGTTTCGATGATTTTTGCTTCAGGGTTCAGTTGCTGAAGGACAGCCTTCAGTTCTTTTCGATCGATTTCGTCCACCAGGTCGATTTTATTCAGGACCAACACATTGGCGAACTCGATCTGGTCAATCAAAAGGTCGATCACTTCCCGTTCATCCGTTACATCGGCGGCTTCCTCTCTGTCGAGTAAAGATTCTCCGGAAGCGTAATCGTCCCAAAAGCGATGAGCATCCACGACCGTAACCATTGTATCCAAACGGCACGTTTCACTGAGGTTGATGCCGAGCTCTTCATCGATATACGTGAAGCTTTGAGCCACGGGGATCGGTTCAGAAATCCCTGTCGATTCGATGACGATATGATCGATATCCATCTCTGAGAGTTTTTCGACCTCTTTGATCAGGTCTTCTCTTAACGTACAGCAGATACAGCCGTTTTGAAGCTCCACAAGCTTCTCTTCCGTTCGAGAGAAACCTCCTTGTTTGACCATGGATGCATCGATATTCACTTCACTCATATCATTGACAATCACTGCGATTTTCCGGTCTTCTTTATTATGAAGAAGGTGATTGAGTAGTGTCGTCTTTCCAGAACCTAAGTATCCACTCAACACGGTGACTGGTATTTTTCCGTTCATATCTTTTCCTCCTAAATGGCAGCAATTCTTTCTGCTGCTCTTCTCGCTCCAGCAATATTTCTCGCAGAAGGGCCGATCTCAAGTTCAGCAAGTGCTCCTGCTACATACAAACCAGGCCCCCACTCCAGGTGACTGTCCACAACAGGAAAGCCACAGGGAGCTGTAGGAAGTGCGCAGGAGTCCATAACGCCCTCAAGCCACTCCAATCCCGGAACACAGTTTTCCGCACCTGTTGCAAGCAGCACCGTCTGCGCCATTAATCCTTCGTTGTCTTTCAACTGAAGGTGGATGTGATCCTTATCATACACAGCCGCTTCCACTTGGTCAGTGATGATTTTCAATCTCCCCTGACGCTCATGGCGCTTCAGCTTTACGGAAAGTCCGCTCGTAATGGATCCCCGGTGACGGGCAGCTTTGATGATTTTACGCCGCTTTTCATAACACGTCACTTTTTGAAAGCCATTCATATATTTCGGCCCCAACCATCCTGGATCACTATCAAAATCTTTGATTCTGAACGGGTGTCTCTTCAGAAGCGTCACTTCCCTCTCCCCATCCATCGCATACGTGTTGGCCAAGTGAGCGGCAGATATCCCTCCACCTACAATGACCAAAGATCCACTCCCCCGGGTTTCTTGAAAAGAAAACAAATGACCCACTCGCTTATCAGATGGATCTGCCCATTCCGGAAGATGGGGACGGTCATTGACTCCGATCGCAACAACGACTCGTTCAGCAGAAATGGAGTGACGATCTGTGTGAATTTCCCATCCACCTGCTTTCCTCTTCAAGCCCTTGACCATCGCCTGCATCCAAAAGTCGTTCCATTGATATTGATGGAAAAGATCGTCATGGTAATCGTTGAACAAATCAAGACTTGGACGATCATACCGTCCTATGAAGGGTTGAGCATATTCCTCTTTCCTGCTGAATTTCCTGAGGCAGTGAGGGTCTGGATCCAAATGGTGGACAGAAGTAGAACGCAGATATTTCATTCCAACGCGGTGCGTGAGCGTCTTCCACCTGTGAAGTGGTTCCTCGTGTGGATCAATCACTTTCAAGCTCTCAGTGTCTGCTTTTTTTGAATGTAAAAGGTAGGAGGCAACCGTACACCCTTGAATGCCTCCACCGATGATGACCCATTTATACAACGAGCCACCTCCTCTTTCTTTTTATGTAAGGCAGCGGAGGAATAAAAACCTCCACTGAACCCCTTATGCTTGTCGGGGCTGAACAAGGCCTCTCCGCTTTTGCATATTATCCGGTTCCGACACCCAGATGCTTGAGACATAAGCAACCTCACTCTGCGGCAAAGACCGCCACGACGTGATTTTGCTTATGCTTGTCGCATCTACCGGGGTGTCTCCACACTTAGAATTACCAACTGGATTTTTTCACGCCTGGGATTTGGCCTTTGTGGGCGTATTCTCGGAAGGCGATGCGGGACATTTTGAATTTGCGCATGTATCCCCGGGGTCTTCCGGTCACTTCACAGCGGCCGGTCAGGCGTGTGGGGGAGGAATCTCTAGGAAGTTTCCTTAACGCTTCATAGTCTCCTTTTTCCTTCAACTCTCTACGCAGGGCTGCATATTTTTGAACCATCGCCTGGCGTTTTTTCTCTTTTGCTACTTTTGACTTTTTAGCCATATCTTCACACCTTCCAACATTAGTAATGATTACGATTTAAAAACGTGTAAAAAAATAGGACGCTCCTGTTTCCAGAGAGCGAAGCCTAATCCGAATGAATAGTAACGATTACGAATTACATCTTATAACAGGACTTGGATTTTGTAAAGGGGGAAGATTTTATCTATTTTTCATCCAGCTTCACCCTTGTCCACCCAGACTATCTCCCCTCAAGACCTTCCCACTCTCTACGGAGCAGAGAATAGGTGTAATGGTCGTAATAGTGCCCTTGATAGTAATGTTTATCCCGGAAAATGCCTTCACAAGTGAAACCTAATCGTTTTAACAAAGCGGAAGAACGCTGGTTCTCCACCGCTACATAAGCATGGATACGATTCAGGTCCATGTTTTGAAAACCGCTGTGGATACAGGCCACCAAAGCCTCTTTCATCAGCCCCTTGCTCCAATAGTCTGGATAGAGGTCATACCCGATTTCCGCCATCCGATTCTGACGGTCCCATAAATGGAAACCACATGTCCCGACAGGAACCCCGCCCATCTCTTTACTTTCCAATATCCAGCGGTTGTACCCTTTTTCTTCAGGATTTGAAAACCAATCGACTAATGCTTGAGCCTGATCATAAGTCTTCAAGTCTTCTTCATCATACAAATACTCACAAACTTTGCTGTCACTGAAATGTTTGAAAATGAAATTCGTATGCTTCTGGCTCACGTTCACCAGATGGAGACGATCTGTTTCCATTGGTGGAAAATGCACACCTCTCCCCCCTTTTCCAACCCCTTATTTTTATGTACGTTCAATTGTTTCGTAGACATTCTTAAGCTATTCATTGGCAACGGAGATCCTGCTGTTGCTACTTCCTTCTATGATCACTCAACTCACGGGCCAGTACAGAGCGCTGCCACCCTCTCCTTCTCCAATCTCTCCATTCCTCCGGTGTTTGATAGGACAAGCGAATATGGTAATAATTGATATGCTCGCCGGTAGCAAAAGCAAGCAGGAACAACGCCCACCAGTTTCCCGAATTTGTGAATAGCCATTGGATTGTCCAGAATCCTCCGGCAAGGAAGAGGAGGATGAGATTGCTCTTTCTTAACCTTTCAAACCACAGGTAATGAGAATCATGAAGTCCTGTCTTTTTCTTTTTAGAAATCCTCCTCCATTTGAGAAACCAATAGACCGTCCCTTGAAGTAAAATCCATTCAAGGAGAATAAAACAAAGGAAGGACAAAGGAGTAAAAAGAAAGGTTTCCATGACACTGATTCGATCTAACATAAATACATACATGAAAAGGAACAAAACGAGAGCTGTCCCCTCCCCAGTAAATAATCGGAAAAATTTACTCTCTAATCTTCTCTTCACTGTTCAAAGCTCCCATTTTTCTGCCGCCCCGCCATAATAGATGAAGGATCCCGGCTGTAATCGTTCCATAACCGACGAAATACAAGACGATGAAATATAAAAAGGATCCATAATCCTCTAATCCTGTCAGAGGATTTGAGACAATGTAGCTTTCGTTCCCAATGGCCATGAGATATAGAGGTACAAAAATCAACCAGAACCGCTTCCAAAAATAACGCTTGAATTCGCTCTTCATGTCCGATCCCTCCATGTTTAGTAGGTTCGCTTTGTCCCTGTGCGTTCACTTGACTCTTCCTCTGACAATTGTTCGTTCAATATTTCGACTTCCTGCCTCAGCATCTGCAGTTCCTGGTTTATGCCTTCGAGCTCATAGGAATAATCCTTCTGTTGAAAGGATGAACCTTCATTCCCGCTTGAAGCGGCACAGCCGGCGAACAGTATACAGATGCCTAGAAAATAGATGGGTCCGCGAAGCTTTTCGATCTCCACGCTATTCTTCCTCTCCCTCCATCAGTGATTGTATATACGATGCATCCCTTTCTGAAATCGTGAAAAAGACAGCATCCTGCCACGTTCCGTTTCGTTCTTCAGCCAAAACCGCCCCATCTTCCGTGAACCATACCCTGTGATTCGTCAATCCGATCGACCTTTGCGGGCTCATCAGTTTCAGAAAAGCATCCGGTTCATCTATGTTCACCGACACCCCTTCTGCCGGTTGTTTATGGAGGAGAATGCCAAGCATAGAATCCATTTTTGCTGGTTGGTCGACATCTGTAAGAACTGCCCCATTTGGTGGCTGGCTTTCTCCCCCTTCTTCCTGGATTGTGATTTGGTAGGAGGGGTCATCCGATGTGACGATCCCAACGATATAACCCCCACCGAAGACAAGACCAACGCCAAGTATCCAAAAAAGAAATTTCCACATATGTATGAATCACCTTTCTTTGTTCTTTTGCCTCCAAATGAGTGTGATGATAAGAAGAAGGAGACCTGCTAAAGCGCTCATCAGATGAGCGACGAGGTATTCTCCACTGCGAAGGTAACGAAGAAAGAAAACGCCTCCAAAAATTAACATCATCGTCGTAGCGAACATGAGGAAGAAACGATTGATTTCCATCAGTATTCCCCCTTCAAGTACTCTTCCTGCAGGCGGGAGAACATGAACGCATCATGATTTTGATCGTTCTGGAAGAGGTACCCTCTCAAAACCCCTTCCTTTTTAAATCCCAGTCTTTTCAACAGCCCTGAGGACGCATCGTTTTGTGGGAAAGTCACGGCGCCGAGCCTGTAGAGACCCAGCTCACGAAACGCATATTCCATAACAGCCGCTACAGCTTCTGATGTGATCCCTTTCCGCCAGAAGGAGGGGGTGAGTTCATAGCCGACTTCCGCCTTCCTGCTGTAAGGGCTCCAATTGTTCAGACCGACTGTACCGATGAATGCATTCGTCTCTTTCCAAATGATCCCCCAGCGGATACTCTTTTTCACTGCAAAGTTGTCCCGGAAGGAGCGGACGATGTTTTCCGCTTGTTCACGATCGGTGAGGGAAGGCATTCCGTAATACTTGGTGACCTCATCCTTCGACATGATGGCATAGTAACTGTCAATATAGTCGTCCGTGATTTCGACCAGCTTCAAGCGATCGGTTTCTAATTCTTGAAAATCCATATTCCCCACACCTCTCAATAAAGTCGCTCTCTGTAACTTTCCTTTAAACGCCTGGTGACCGCTTCCTCATCCAAGTCAGGAAGCTTCGCATGTTCTGCCAGTATTTTTGCAGCGGATGGACGTTCTTCTTTTGCAAGCCATGTGCCGGGGTCCCATAAACCTGAACGTTTAAAGGCTTTAGCGCAATGGATCAAGCATTCCTGGACTTCTATGGCGATTCCGAGGGAAGGAAATTTTCCCCGGTGTGCCATTTTTTCAAGAAGATCTTCATCTGCCACGATGCACGCCCTGCCATTGACCCGGAGCGTCTCCTCCAATCCTGGTATGAAAAAGATCAGCCCTGCTTGAGGATTTGAAAGCAGGTTCTTCATTGAATCCACCCGCTTGTTTCCAGGCCTTTCAGGAATAATAAGTGTCCTTTCATTCAAAATGTGAACAAAACCTTTTTCATCCCCGCGTGGGGAGACGTCACAATTCCCCTCTGCATCCGAAGTCGCAAGCGTCAAAAACGGCGATTGTCTGATGAATTGTTTGCAGCCCTCGTCCAAATGGCGGATCACCTTGTTTTTCACAAGTTCACTCGGTTCACCTGTAATCGCCCGAAGCTCTTCTTCATTTGAAATGACATGTCGGAACATCCTTCACTTCCTCTCCATCCCTTTGGAATCTATGAAAGTTTCGCTTACATGAAAAAACTCATTGCATGCCCTCTATTTTTTATGTAAATTAGACAAGTATGTTTTTTAGGAGGGATCATCTATGAATCAATCAACAACGACGCAACGGGTACAAATGACAACGGCAGACCCTTCCGCGATCGGACTTTTTGGACTCGCTATGGTTACACTGGTGGCATCTTCAGCCAAGCTCGGATGGACAGACGGGGTATCTTTCGTTCTTCCATGGGCGATTTTCCTCGGAGGGCTTGCCCAGCTTTTCGCAGCCATTCAAGATGCGAAGCATAATAACACTTTCGGAACGACGGCATTTGCCGCTTTCGGACTCTTCTGGTTCGGAGTCGGTACGTCCTGGCTCATCGACTTTGGAGTCTTCGGAGAAGCAGCATCCCAAGCGGTCGACCCCCATCAACTGGGCATCGCCTACATCGGTTACCTGATTTTCTCCATATTCATGACGGTCGGCGCCATGGAAACGAACAAAGTATTGTTCATCATTTTTGTTTTGATCGACTTCTTGTTCATCGGCCTTTCCCTGTCCACACTCGGAATCGCTCCACATGCCACGCATATGGTAGCAGCCGTAGCTGAACTCATGATTGCGATCATGAGCTTTTACGGGTCAGCCGCCAGCGTCTTGAATGTCCATTTCGGGAAAGTCACGCTGCCTATCGGGAAACCGTTCGGCATTTTCACATAAAAGCAGGCCGGGATTCTCTCCCGGCTCTTTTTAATTGCTCAGGCGATGGTAAATAATCTTCAGTTCCTTCGAAAACATAACGAGGATGCCGAGCCCCATGAGAAACCAGCTGAAAATCATCGGAAACAGAAAACCTCCCTGCAGAACCGCACTCCAATACTTCCCTGGAGGATGGCTCCAGCCCTCGATATAGGACAAGTAAATGACTGTCCCCACCAATGTAAAACCATAAAGGATGACGCCGCTGATAAAAAATAAAATACCGGACCAGTATTTCTTTGCCATTCTACTTATCTCCTATCTATGGATTGCTTCTTCCGCTTTGTGGCGATCGACTTTTCTTACATAAAATTTGAATTCTACGCTGTAATCATATCTGTGTGCAGGTGAACCTACGGAAGGCGTATTGCTGACGGTGGCGACTCTGTATTTCACACCTCCCGCAGATCGTTTGGAAGCTGTCTCATAATATTCCTTTTGTATGAATGTGGTATGGACGAGTGTTTTTTTATTAGATAACAAGTAATGAATGACATTGATTAGACCATCCATCTGACTCCTCCTTGATTACTTTACCATAGATTATTTCCAAGATTAACCTCTAAAAAAGCGATTTATGGTCGATTGCTGAATTTTCGAAAAAAGATTGACGGGATGTACACGCTCGAATATGATACAACTATAAATGGAAATGATAGAGTTCCAGGCCTGGCGTTTACGTGCCGTCTTGAACGAAGAGATAAGGAGGCTTTGACTATGTTAGCGAAGCTATTCAACTGGTTTGGACCCGGCCTGCCCAAGGTCGACTTGGTTCTACCTAAGACAGAATATGCACCCGGAGAAAAAGTGACCGGATCTTTCCATTTGATCGGCGGATTGAATCAGCAGATCATCCAGCGGCTTGAATGTGACTTGATGAAAAGAAAAGCGGGAGAAAAACCAAGCCTCTTACAACCCGTAACGACGGTGTTAATGAACCGTGAACTTGACCCCAAAGAAGAAAGTGAGTATCCTTTCCATTTCGTCCTCCCGGAAGCGCTGGAGTTGGATGACCCGGAAACGACGTACCTACTACAAACGAAACTGGTGTTAAAGAATGACGTCAAAACTTTGGATACGGATGAAATTGATATTGTGATCCGGTAATCATTTCAAGAAGCGGAACTTATGGTCATCAGCCGCTTCTTTTCACAATTACAGTTTACATAATAAAAATACAGTTAATTTAAAGGGCGAGGAAGATAACAAAACTCATGACTTTGTGAGTTCATAGTAATCCATTGTGGAAGTTACTTCGAATCCACAGGACTGGTATAAATGTAAGGCATGATTGTTCTTTACTTCTACTTGAAGAATAATCTGTTGAACTTGCTTTTCTTTAAGTATCTTTACTGCTTTCATCAGAATCTCTCTCCCGTACCCTTTTCTTCGATATTCAGGAAGAACTCCTAATCCATAAATTCCTCCTACACCACTTTGTACTTCGAGATGAACTTTTCCTATAACCGTTTGATTTCGTTCAACCATGAAAGTATCTATTCCATGCTTGGATTCTTCTTCAGGAAGTTTCAAACCTTCTTCTGGAGCACTTACTTGAAAGTATATAGCATTCTGTCTGGCGATTTGTTTTGCATCTTCATTTTGTGCCTTCCTAAGTTTTATACTTTCATTCCCCTGGGATGATCTGACTTCATTTGTCAAAACCATCTCATGTTCCGAATGCTGATAAACGGCTCCCATATGTTTAATAAATTCGATGCCAGAGGAAGAGTGTCGATCACACAACAAGAGCATATGTTGCGAATCCCTCTTCAACCATTCATCTCTAACCAAAGAAAACAAACGAGTGAAGACCCCCATTCTCCTAAACTCAGGATGAACCATCCCGTTCACTTCTACTGTTTTCGCGTCGAATTGACAGATCCCCATATATCCAATAAGCATTCGTTCATCATAAAACATAAATTCATTGATCCTGTCCATTCCTTTTTTCTCATCAGCTTTACTTAATTTGTAATCAAGTTCCAGTTTTAATGTCACATTTTCTTTTTCAAGGCACATATTTTCTAAGGCACGGATATTCTCGTAATCTTCCCGGTCTAATATCGATGTAAGTTTTATAAAAGGACGTATGAAATTGTTCATATGATAGGATCTCCCCCTCTATTGTCCATTTGAGTCGTCTTCCATTCCCCCACCGACCATCCAGGAGTAAATACTTTCCATAAGCCTTTTCCCCTCAATGACAATGGAAACCTCTTTTAATTTCTCAGCTTCCATTTTTTCATAAAAGTGACGAGCAGGGTTTTCTGATAGTACTTTTACAACCAGCGTTTTATGCCTTTTCTCCTTGATCTCCCTGAATGTGAAAGAAAGCAACCGTCTCCCTGCCCCTTGACGATGGTATTTTTTCAGTATGTAAAGCGAACTCAACTCTGAGTCATAATCTCCAAAAGTGGACCCATCCTGCCAGGCAGCAAAGCCGAAAACGCCACTTTCTTCCGTTTCCACGATAGATATGTTGAATTTTTTTATATTCTCATACCACAGACGTTCCCGTTTTTCATAGCTCAGGCGGTTCAAGTAAGCATCCGGTACGATCCCTCGGTAGGTTTCCAGCCATGCATCCACATGGACCTTTGCAATCGCTGGAACATCTTCATGCCTTGCTTTTCGTACCCTCATGATTCACCTCCATGGTAGTGGCTGAACACTTAGCAATTCAGGCTCATTCCTGCGAGCGACCAGCCAAATTGTACTGTCGGACACAGTGATCCTCATAAACATTTCCAGTAAAGAGGGAGAAGAACGAGCCCTTTACTCTTCATCCTTTCTCCCGCCAAAATCGAAACCTGATTTCCCCCAGTAAATTAAAAACATCGCAGGGGCTACAATCATCGCTATGGCCATGATAAAATTCATAAAATCCCTCCTTGTTATTCATACGATTGAAGAAAAGTTACGTTGCGTTTTCCACTCTGTTTCTGTTTATCGCCTCTAGTGTATTGCACTTTAAATAACGATCTTGAAATAATATTCAGCCGTGTTTTGCATTAGGTCAACCATCATTTCTTTTGAAAAAAGCCTTCATTTATTATCAGGTATTAATATTGTTCGCTGCGTCGGCACGCGGGCAACTGTGACGATTTGTGGATGCAAGGTGTAGGGTTTTCCATCAATCTCAAATTTGAATTTCCCATGGCAAGTCACCTTTTTCCCTTGTTTTTTCAACTCTTTCTCAATAGCTCTCAAATAACTATCATGATCTTTGTACCATTCATCCAAGTGCATGACGATATTGCCTTTCTGATATCCAGAAGATTTGTATGCAAAATATCCAATGAGCAAAAATGGTGTGATAAGTAATAGCAATATAAGTATCTCCACAAGCGCCAATCCTCCCCTTTATGGTGTGAAAAACATCAACATCAGCCGTAACCGCTATTTCCAAGATTATATTTATATCGGTCTTAAAATCCTTGCTTACTATACTAACGAATGAGAGTGGAGTTACGTTTCAGTAGTTTTCAGAATATTAGTTTTCAGATTCACTTCAGCTGCTCTAACGAGTATTCCAACTTCTCTTAGGTGCGGTTCCCACCTCCTTTGGCGCGACTCTCACTCCCTTTGGCGCGACTCCCACCTCCTTTGGCGCGACTCTCACCTCCTTTGGCGCGACTCTCACTCCCTTTGGCGCGAATCAAACTCTCTTCGGCGCGCCCCCCCACCTATCTCTGACTACTAAATAAGCACACAACAAAAAAACGCCACCATACATTGGTGACGTTTTTCGCTTAGGCGGCTGCTTTCTGCTCCTGACCTTTTTTAATTTTTGATATGGCATGGATGTTGATCAGGATTCCGGCAGAGAACATCATCATGAGCAGCGATGTTCCACCATAACTGACAAACGGAAGCGGTACCCCCGTCAGCGGTAACAGGCCGGTCAAACCACCGAGGTTGACAATCGCCTGGATTCCGATTAAACCGGAGACCCCGATCGCAAGCAGGCGGCCGAATGTGTCGTGACTTTCCATACTGACATAGAAGCCTCGCAGCACGATCAAACCGAGTAACAACAACACGACACCGACACCGATCACGCCTAATTCTTCGGCGATGACGGCCATGATGAAGTCGGTATGGGCTTCAGGTAAGTATCCGAGTTTCTGTACGCCAGCACCAAGGCCTGTCCCGAACAACCCTCCATTATGAATCGCAAGGTAAGAGTTGATCAGCTGGTACCCGGCATCATCGGCGTATTCGAACGGTTGATAGGCACCGTCGAAACGGGAAAGCTGTTCTTCACTGAGACCGAAATTGTACATGAAGACCGCCCCGGCAAGGGCAATCCCGATCATGGAAAAGAGGTGGACCTTCTTTAATCCGCTCGACATAATGATCAGCCCGGAAACAGCAAGGGCAATAAGGGCTGTCCCTAAATCCGGCTGTTTCAAGATCATCGCGACGACGAGCATCATCAAAATGATCGGCGGCAACAGCGCTCTCGTGAAATCATCAATATACCCGCTCTTTTTCGTAAAAATGGTCGCCATGTAAATGATCAGGGACATCTTGGCCAATTCAGCCGGCTGGAATTTTCCAAGTCCCGGAATCGGCAGCCATGATTGGGCATTGTTGGACGTATGTCCGAATACAAAGACCGCAGCAAGAAGGATGACGGTTCCAAACAGAATCAGCTTGAACATCCTTCGATAGTTTTTGTAAGGAAAGATGATCCCAAGGAATAGAGCAATCAAGCCGATCCCCCATGACATCAACTGCCTGTTGAAAAAGTAATCAGGGGTTACTTCGTAAACCATGACACCACTGACCATACTGGCACTGTACACCATCACCGTACCGAAAGCAGACAAAGCCAATACAGCGAATAGGATGGTAAAATCTATGTTTTTCAAAATTCTCCGTATCATGCGTAACCCTCTTTCGTTTGGTACTATTATGTAAATTATAAGGCTTCTTGCCGTGTAAAAAAAGCATTCCTTTTAAATTACTCCGAAAGTCTATATAATAACGATTAGATTTGTAGGAGGTTTGTGGAATGATTTATTTTTATGTCGGAATAGGTGGGCTGATCGGCGCATCCCTTCGGTTTCTGATCGGCGAATGGCTGAAGGAGCCTGACCAGTGGTTTCCTTATTCGACGCTGACCGTTAATTTGACCGGGAGCTTCATCCTTGCGTGGTTCACGATGGGCATCGTAGAGAAGTTTTCCCTTTCTTCAAAATGGAAAGCAGCTCTCGGTACAGGGCTTGTCGGGTCGTACACGACATTCTCCACCCTGAGTATGGACGCCGTTTCGCTCTATGAACGTGGAGACGTGACCCTCAGCCTCCTATACATAGTCATAAGCATCTTCGGTGGGCTAGCCTTCTCTATGCTCGGATTCACCCTCGGAAAAAGGAGGGCTTCCTGATGCTTTCTAAACTCATGCTTGTTGGTGCGGGTGGATTCATTGGAGCGATCCTACGCTATGGGATCAGCCAATGGATCAATAAACGTACAGTCTCCACTCTCCCTGTTGCCACCCTTTTTGTCAACCTGCTCGGCTCTTTTATCCTCGGGATTCTCACAGGACTTGATCTCTCAAAATTCTGGGTGCTCTTCTTGGGCACAGGTATTCTCGGTGCTTTTACGACCTTTTCCACCTTCAAGTTGGAATCGGTCCAGCTTCGCTTCAAGAAGAACTGGAAGACGTTCGTCCTGTACACCGTCCTCAGCTATACGCTTGGAATTGTTCTAGCCTGGACCGGCTTCCAACTGGGAGGAATATTCTCAAGTTAATAGCCATCAAAAAGGACTTCCTCAAAAGGAAGCCCTTTTTTACTGCCCTATTTGAAATCATACGCTTTGATGATCCGCATCGTCAGCTTCTCATACCCTTGTTCATTCAAATGGACTTCATCACTGAAATAGCGCGAGGACTTTTCTTCATACAAATCATTCGTTGGGATAAACGTGACATTCTCATAAGGCTCTATGATCGACTGACTCGTTCCGTTCCAGTCTTTGATGATTTGTCCGATTTCAGGTTGGTCCGGATACGGGTTATATAGTCCGAGAAACAAAATCGGTGCCTCCGGGTTCTTCTCACGGATCTGCTCAAGGATCGTTTTGACATTCTTCTCATAATCCTTTTTCCCAATGGCAATTTTATCTTCATGTAATGGAGAAAGATCGCCTCCATTACTTTTGATGATATCGTTCATTCCGATAAAAAATAAAATATAATCCGCATGTTCCAACGATTTCATTACGGCCGCTTCATTCATCTGGCCGAGCATTCCATCACTCTGCTGACCTGGTATGGCATAATTATCAACGGTGACGGGATCGTCGTGATTTTTATCGAACCATTGCTGTAGATTCTCGACATACCCATGGCCACTTTCATCCCCCACCCCGTAGGTCAATGAATCGCCGAGAGCGACGATTTGTTCTTCCTGTTGATGAGACATGGATGATTGGAATCCAAACACGCCAAGGCCGATAGCAGCCAGTACGAGCAGACCGATCCACCATTTCCGATGTTTTTTCATAAGCTGCACCTCCGAATACGCCCCTTTTTCCCTGGAGGAGTATGGACCAAACATCATTACGGTAAATAGAACTAAAGCACGAGGAAAGGACACAAAAGTCGTCATCCTTTCCTCGTGCTCATTTATGAGTCCATTTGAATGATTTTATATTTGTCTTTAGGACATGTGACCATTTTCACCGAATTTAGTGGTACAATCCACGAATCTGGTTTAAGTCTTCTATAAAATGGCCGGCCTCCTCCTGACTCAACCGAACGAGCATCTGTTCATTTAATGTAAGGATTTGACCATCTTCTTCATCTTTATGATTACTCAAGTAGTCATAAATGATTTCCAATTGGTCTTTATTAAGGGTGGATTGAGTCGTAAAGTGCTTCACTTGATTCAGCACAAATTCGTCATTGATCCGATCAAACTCTCCTCGAATTATTTTTCCGTTAACATCCACGCTACCAACTCCTTTATGGAGATAGTTTATTCCAATCGGCAAAATAATATAAACCCTTAGTCAGAAAGGACCACACCTTTCTTTAACCAAAAAGACCACCATCAGTCACACAGAATATGTTTGACGGAGGGCGATGGATCTACCGTATTTTCTTAATTGGTAGTTATTGTTGAAGTGTAGTTTACCAAAAGACGCCGAACTATTCTAAAAAGAACTCCAAAAACGTTATGACGTAATAACCAAAGAAGAAGTTCATGACCTGAACGATTAAGAAAACAACCAGTATAATGATAAAATTCCTTATGTTTGACTGCTTTAATTGCAGGTAATACCCGATCGCCCATATGATGTAAATCAGTATAATATGTATGTGTTCGGCGGTGTAGGGTTCTTGTTGAGGAACAAAATGCAATCCAAAGAAAGCGAAAAAACCTAAGACTAATAATCCTGCCAGCAATATAATATTGGTTAGATGAATGGCTGTTCTGATGCTACCACCTCATTGCAATTTAATCGTGCTTCTATTCCATTTCGCGTTCATACCTTCGCGGCGTGCCTTCTCTACTTTTAATGAATATGATACTTATCCCTTCTCGAAGATTTGAAATTGAGATAGGCCTTATTATGGTTGTTGAAAGCCGAATACCGCTACAAATATCAAAAAGGATGAAAGGCATATGCCAATAAAATTGACTACAACAAGGCTTACTTTTACACTTCCTTTTATTCCAAATAAACCAGCTGCTAATCCCAACACTGCAAATGTTAAAGGTAAAAAAATACTTATATGTAAAACAGCTGTAAATATCCCATTTCCCCATCGAGTTAAACCGGCTATTATAGGAAAGACAGTTAGTATAAACAAAAGCCCCGAACTAATTGAAAGAGACTTCTTCGACATCATGAACCCCACCTCTCTTTGGTAAAACGTTCTTCTATTCTTCTTTATCATCGTACCCGCTTGTTGGAAAGAATCGGTACTGAGATGGTTTAATGATGCGTTACATATCCCATTTATAATTTACAAACCTTAAGTTTTCGCCATTCATAACGAACTCTTCATCACTTTCTTCTGTCTTCATAAAGCCATTTTTCTCCAGAACTTTTTGTGAACCTATATTATGGTTTGTTGTCTTGGCAAATATTTCAGTGAAACCATCCTTACACAAGTGATCCATCAGAATATGTAAAGCCCTACAGGCAACCCCTTGCCCTGTATGCTTTTCCCCCACCCGATATCCGATGTACCCTGAATGTTGAGTTTTGTCTATATCTACTAAATTAATCCTTCCTAAGATTTCTCCATTGGTTCTTTTTATCAAATAAAAGTAAGCTGACTTTTGTCTCTGTTCATCCAATAATTCTTTATGGCGCATCATGAAATGGTCAAAGTTATAATAGTGATCACCTCTACTTGGTACCATTTTTTCAAAGTAGCTTCTATTCTCTTTTTCAAAATTCAATACTGCTTCAGCATCGTCCAATCTTAATTTTTCAACTGTAATCTTCATAGAATCCACCTGCTTTTCAAGAGATACGTCTGTTGAACCTTCTTAAAAACCTCATTTTGGTATTCACGTAGCCAAGTTAAATCCCCATTGCAATCCAAGTGGAATGGAAGCCCATGTAATAAGGATAGATATGAACAAAACGATCCCAGGATTTTTACTTTTATAAATGAGAAGCCCTACTAGAAACCCTAAAGCCCAAATAGGTAAGATCACAAAGAACTCAGGGGCCACCCAAGTCTTATCCGTGTAGTTCTCTGCTATCGTACCCCCCGCAAAAAAAGTAGAGATAAGAATAGCGAGTAAACCACTAATTATCGTGTTCAGGACAAAGGCGACCTTCATTTTTTTCAATATAATCCCCCTTTTCAACTAAGTTTTACTTCCTTATTGGTATCAGCACCAGTGAGGTAATTTTAACATATTTAACCATTTTATTATGTATCTTAAATCGTCTTTAGTTTGAGACTTAAATTTAAAAAAGCGAATAGCAATTAATGAAATGAGTCCGTTATCATTTTCGTCTCTTCCCCTCTACCTTAATTCTTTATACATGATCACATGAGGCCCAATGGGTGGATAATCAAAAACCTCTCCATAAGGTTTAAAACCCAACTTTTCATAATATTTCTGAACAGAAGTTCTTCCTTTACACCAAAGGAGTTCAGCTTTGAGATTTTTCAATCGGCTCTCAGCGTAATGTACAACTTCTCTTCCCGCCCCCCTACCTCTAAACTCTTCTGCAGTAGCCATAGCTCGTAATCTGTATTGAATAGTGCTTTGAAATTCAGGATGTGATTCTAAATAAAAAGAAGCCACACTAACTAATTCCGTATCACTAAACGCTCCGATATGAAAAGCATCATCGTCTTGATCGGTATTATATTGACATGCTTCGAATGGTTGATGAGGTCTAAGTATTTTGTGACGAAGATTATACGTTTGTTCTGCTTTTACTCTTTGTACTCTCAATCTGATTCCTCCCAATAAAAGTATATATGGTTGAAGAGATTTTCCTTGATGCTGCAGAAAAGCCCTCTTTCTGAAAGACTCCGTTCCGAGATCATACAAAATGACTGAACTTGTACTTGCTGCTGTTATTTTGTTGTTCGTTTATTGTGTAAGAGTAAAGCTACGAGTAAAGTCACTGAAACTGTCAACACATAGATAACCCCTGTAAAAAATGAGTTTACATGGAATGTATCCTGAATAAATGCAGCGATTTGATTATCGAATGTAATCGCCAGAATAAATAGGATTAAAAAAATTACCGTCTTCATACATAACTTCATCTCCTTCCGCCTTACATGATCGATACAACCAATCCAATAGATCTTTCAGTAAAGGTGAAGACACAATTTCAATTCACTTATCCGTTACGTTAACTACATTTTTCTCATTTTCCGTTTGCTAATTTTAGGAATAATAAAGTACCAGGAAATAAAACCGCCGATCGACAGTCCAATGACATTTTGCCAATCAATTTCTCCGTAAAAGAAGTAACCAAAAAGGATAGCCATGATCGCAAACGCGATTGCAGAGAGGAGACCATTTTTCATCTGGTCATTCATTGGAAAACCTCCGTTTCATCAAATATACCCTTTGTATGATCTATCCTTCGTACGAATTCACCATTCGCTTCCCTATAAACCTCTATTACCAAAGGAGTAATTTTCCAAACAATCCCAATATAAAGAAAGGACGATTCCTCTAATTGAAGAATCGTCCTTTTGGTAAGACTCGATATCGAGATAATCTACGTTTACTTTCTTTCATCTAATTAAAGAATTCATGGGATAGGTATGACATATGACAGATACACCTAAACGGGCAGGTCATAAGTCATCGATCAATTTTTCACTCGAATTCATTCCATTACTTTATAGTGAAGCCAAACGGATCCATGACCCACGGTTTTCATATTTTTCAACTCGATCCTGGCCGCATCCTTTAATTCTTTTAAATCTTCGGAGTCAAAAATCGAAGGTGTAGTCGTTCCGCCTATCGCTAAAGGTGCAATCACTAAACTAATTTCGTCAATCAGACGCTGCCTTAAGAATGCACCATTGATTACTCCTCCACCACTAAGCCCCAATCTTCTATATCCTAATTCATGTAATTTATGTAGAGCTAGAGGTAAGTCTATGTGTGCACCCGTGCCTGCTGTTATATAGGGAATACCCTTTTCCTCCAATTGTTGAATATACTTTGTCGAAACATCTTCCCTGGTAACTACTAATAATCCCTCCGTTTGATACCAATCCATCCGCCCCCGACCATCGAATACAATATAAGCTTTTGATTTTTTGGGTTCATAGATGGGTTTCTCCAGATTTACACCATTTGCGCCCCATACGATCAAACTCTCGCTACCTGATACTAAACCATCACAATCGAACTCATCGTATAGTTGATGTGTTACTTCGTGGGCTTCTCCATCAATACCTGCCGCTGTCCATTCCGCTACATCCCTTTTTGGAGCCGTTGTAATTTTTCCATCGATCGAAGAAAAGATATTCAAGATTATTTCGGGCTTTTTCACTACCATGCACTCCTTTCACAGTTACACTTATAATGGTAATGTATTCCAAAAAATAATGTCAGTGTTTTTTAGTTTTCTTTTTCCTCGATTAGGTATTGTCGAGAACTCGGTTTCAAGATATGTGTTTTGACATTTCTATTATTTAATTGAAAGTAAACAAAACTTCCCCCTTTTCCCATAACACACCTTTAACAAAAACCCTGGCAGGTAAAGAAGAACCCACCGTATACTTGCGGATATCATATCCTCTATTAATGACGCTGTATGAACAATTCTTTAATAAAACTTGCCTAAGTCGAACTTCCAGACCCCCTTTAAACCACTCGTTTTGCATACGTATTTCCCAAACACCAGACATATCGCAAGTATTATCGTAATATTAATTCTATTAAGAATGGATAAATCAAAAGCGTATGAAACCAGAATTTTCAATCTTGATTTCATACGCTTTTTTATTGTTTAAATACAATTAGAAGTGAATGGAATACGATCCATTATAAAATGAACATTCAACAATCCAGTCTAATGATTCCTTCTTTCATTCCATATTGAACCAAGCCCTCATATGGATCCCCGGCAATACCCAATAGCTCACAGAATGCTGGTTCAGTTTTATACCCCTGTCTTCTGAGTTCAATAACTTTATCTTTAAGATACGGACGATCTTTTAAAAGTTCGTATTCAATAATCATATGTAAATAAGCGTTCTGACAATATGTAGGTTGGTCTTGACCAAACAACTCTAATTCAAAGTTGTTAGACAGGAAATTCGCCTTAACAACTTCACGACTTCTTATCATTGTTCTTTTCATGGCAAATCCAGGCTTGCTTCCATAAAGGTCGACTAACTTTTTTTCAAAAGTCTTTAAGTCTTTTACATCCATGACAATGTCCAGATCTGAATGATCTAAGTCAAGACCAATGGGAATAGTTCCACAAAGCACAGGATTGTAAATACTCAATTCTTCAAAAATACACAGTCCTTTAATGGTTTTATATGCATTTCTTTCCTTCTGATTACCTTTTTTCAACTCCTCCAAAAGATCAAACAACTAAATACCCCCATCAATGCACGTTTCACCCAGGAAAAGAGCATCCAAATGCATGATCATACAAAACTGGCTCCCATATAGATAAGCCCCATTATTTATGACTCGGAGCCATGATGTATTTACAATTTGTCTCTACGGCGTAGCTTATTTAATTTAGGAATAATAAAGTACCAGGAAATCAGCGCCCCTGTCATTAATCCTATTATGATTGGCCATTTTATTTCCCCGTATATGACGTACACAGAGAGAATAGCAACGAATGCAAAAACAAGTGTAGAGATCATACGATCTTTCATTCTTTTGCTCATTTTACAATTCTCCTTCCCCTGCATATATTTGAGACTATACCCTTATTATTGGTGTTTGTATTCCTAAAAGCATTAAAGAATTGTCGCTGATACTTGTAGACTCGAAACCAAGATTTCTTCGTAAGGATTTGTAACGGACGCCCTCACCCTTAGTTTAAGTAGATTTTTTCCCACCTATTTTTTTATTTTATAACGATCGATAATTTGTAGCTCACATAATTACTTATCCCTGTCAAAAATTCATCCAATATCTCGTTGGATGGAAATCTGCATTCGAGGAGGTAACAACTATCTCCACTGACTTTGTAATGGTTAACCACGTAAAGATCTTGCTTTCTTATATAGGACAGATAAGGTTGGTGATTTGGATTCTCGGTATAGATATGAATGATGGCATGAACAGGATATCCCATTTTTGCTTGATTCATTTTAATCGAATACCCCTCAATAACTCCACTCTTTTCCAATTTAAGCACCCTTGCTGTTGCAGCTGGTCCTGTTAAGTGGACTTTCTCCCCTAATTCCTTCATCGTAATCCGACTGTTCTTGGATAGTTCATCGATGATAAGAAAATCCGTTCGATCTAACATGTCTTTCACTCCTTTCAAAAATAAAGTCAAACGTCCAAAAGACTTTATTAAATCTATATATCCATTTATGGGTGTATTATAGAATATACATTGAACCTAGTCATTTAGAAAGAAAAGGAGAAATCAGATATGAATATCCACCAAATCAGAAATGCGACAATCGTGGTTGAATACGCTGGGAAAAAGTTCTTAATCGATCCAATGCTTGCTGAGCAAGGAGCTTACCCGCCTTTCCCTAACGCACCACGACAAGATCAGAACAATCCTTTGGTAAGCTTACCAACTTCCATCGAAAGTATTATTCAAGATGTTGATGCGGTGATCGTCACTCACCTGCATGCCGATCACTGGGATGATGCGGCTAAAAAAGCATTGCCAAAAGAAATGAAAATTTTCTCCCAGAATGAAGAAGATGCGACAGAAATTCGAAACGATGGATTCCAAAATGTAGAGGTTTTACAAGAAGATACTGTGTTCGAAGGTATTCAATTGATCAAAACCAAAGGCCAACATGGAAGAGGCGAAATCTTAAAAATGACCGGTCTTGTATGTGGTGTTGTCTTCAAACATTCCGCGGAGAAAACCCTGTACGTCGCTGGAGATACGGTTTGGTATGAGGAAGTTCAAACGGCCATCGACACACATAAACCTGAAGTTATCGTGGTAAATGCTGGAGATAATCAATTCTCTGAAGGAGGTTCTTTGGTCATGGGAAAAGACGATGTCTATGAAGTGTATAAGACTGCTCCTAACTCAAAAATTATTGCTGTCCATATGGAAGCTGTCAATCATTGGACATTATCAAGAGAAGAATTAAAGAGCTTTTCTAATGAAAAAGGTATCTCCTCGAAAGTTCTAGTTCCAGATGATGGAGACTCTTACTCATTCTAATACTGAAAACAGACAGAGGTAGACTTTTCTGTCTGTTTTTAATTTATATCCAAAGTTACTCTCCTTTTATTAAACTAAACTGCTCCGTTCCTTTAATAACAATTTATTTTAGAACCTTTTTAATAAGAATTAACTCTGCTTCACCTATTATTCAATGACGATATTGCCCACGTATTGAACATTTCCATTATCTGAAATAAGGTCCACAACAACTACATACTCACCTTTTTCTTTTGGGAGAGAGAACTTTTGATCATTCACCTGTGATTTAGTCTTTTTATCATTCTGCCATACATAAGCGCTTAGTTCCTCGATTGCAAAATCCTGAGTCTCAAAAAGTATTTGCACTTGTTCACCAGAACTAAAGTACAATGGCTTTTGTTCTTTTGCCAATGAATAAATATCTTCTGTCTCTTTTGTGTACTCTTTATCGGAATTCCAATCAATATTTGCTGCTTCTAATTCTTCGTGCTCTCTTAAATACTGGTCCCCAAGTGAAACAGTAGGAGGAGTAAAATCATAGTCTTCAGCAATACAGCCTGATAATAAAAAGATGAAAAGAATTATAGATACAATAAACATTCGATTCATATTTATACCCACCTGCCTTTATACAGAACACTTAGATGGTCTAAGCTCATCATAAGAAGAGGGCAATTCTTCTGTTATAGACTTGCCCTTTTTTCTTAAAGACTTGAATCCGAGGTACTCTCTAGTTGATCTTATACTAAAGCTTCCATTAATCTTGATTAACCAAACCTCGACATTTTCTTATTTAAATCAACCTTTCAGGATGTAAAGCGTAAAGATCAAAAAAGCCACAGTTAGGACATGCATATCGTGGATAAACCTCATTCTTCGTTTATGAGTTTGCTTTCACAGTTGATTTGTAAACCCTTATAGGATGACTGTCTAACTTAGCTTCTACCATTCCTGATTCAAATCTCAACCCTTCTATTTTCAAAAAATAGTAGTTTAACTGCCTCGTTAGCACAATAAGCGATAAACATGCTACAGCTATCGCCTCCGTTTATGTAAGACTCAGTTTCAAGGTAATCTATAGGTCATATTGGTCTTTTACTTCCTTCATCTCCCACCTTATACCTTCGCTTCTATCCCTAGACAAATGGTTTATGATCCGATTAAGAATTTTCAAAGAAGGCTCTGGACCTTCATAAAGGAAATATTCTGTATTATCTCTTATGACATTGGCCACAGTTTCTCTCACTAATAAACTTGAATGCTCAGTTAGTTGCAATAGCTTGGCTAAATACCACTCTATATCCTCTGTGTCCTGGTAGCTAAGAAGCACCTCTTCTATCAGGAATTCCTCTTGACCTGAAAATATTATTTCAGCTTCTTCCTTCGACCAACTGTCTTTCTCATTTTCCTGAATCAATTCTGTAAAAGTAAGTTTTTTCAAGAAATGTCCAAAGCTGGAAGCTACTTTTATTACTTCTTTACTATCTGCATCAATATATATGACATGAGGGGGTTCAGAGGTATAATCTAAAGCAAACCAAGCGTTTCCTTCTCCATTAAAGACTAAAATGTTTTGACGAAGGTCCCACTCCTTAATCAAATATGGACTGTCTAATAACCCAGGATGGCCAATTCCATAAATGTGGTTAATTTCTATGTAAACCTCCCCTTCTGGAAAACTACTTGCATGAATAGAGTTATATTTAATAATTCCGCCGTTTTGATTTTGTAGTATGCCCTTATAGCTAAGTGGCAATTTAAGGTTAAGTTCTTTCTCAAATGCATGAATGATTTGGTCATCAATATCCTCTAATTTATAAGGATCATCATCATAATCTTTAACCCAAATATCCAAATTAATTTATACCTCCTCAGATAGCTCAAACTTAATAATTTTTCAAAGGCGGTCCCCTTTATTACGGAATTGCCGCCCAATAACGGAAGACCTGGATTCGCGATACCCTCAACTTATATCTTTTGAACTTTTTTTATTAAAGAAATTTGATGTAATGATCATCAATAGTCCTATTACTATCATAGGGATTGATGCAGCCTTTAATAGATCCGGCGTACCATCAATACCCAAAATCTCACTAAATGCTAATCCAGCAGCAAAAATCCATAAACCTAAATGAGCAAGCCACTTTCCTGTTGTGGTTTTCCTATTTGAAAACATCCACATTCTCCTCTCAGCAAGTGCTATTTCATGTCACATTTTCTAAACAAATTAAACAATCATAGGTAAGCAAATATATCATATCAAATTTACAGTTTAATGGAAATAATAACCATATCAGTCGTATATTCCTTTAACTATTTCGAAACTGAGTCTTCACCAATCCTGCCAAACACTCTTTCATTCGATTCCTCTACGCAAAAACTTTTTCCCCTAAACACACATTGACAGGGTTAATTAGGCAGAATACAATATACATATAATCACTATGCATTGTATTACTATGCATGCGAAAGGAAGGTATCTATGAAAGTTAGTAAAGAGCTGCTTAAAGGGAGTACCCCCACGCTGATTTTAAGCTTGTTGGACACTAAGCCAAGGTATGGATATGAAATCATTAAGGAACTGGAGTTGAAGTCTGATGGTATCTTCAATTTCAAGGAAGGTACGATCTACCCTATCCTTCACACCCTTGAGAAAAAAGGACTGATTGTCTCATTCTGGGGGGAAGGGACTGGAAAGAGAAAGAGGAAATATTACAAGTTGAATGATTCGGGCAGAGAACTCATTCAGGAGAAAAAAGAGGAATGGTCCGTTTTTAAAGATGCAGTGGACCAGGTGCTCCATGGAGAGAAAAGCGTATGGGAATAGATAAGAAATTCGAAGTATATATTGATAGATTGTGTAAGCGGATCAGGAATAAAGATGTACATGATAACATCAGGCTCGAGATAGGCGATCATCTTCAGGAACTCAAAGAGGATGCCATGCGCAGGGGACTTTCTGAGGAAGAAGCTGTAAATGAGGCTTTGGCGCATATAGGTGATGAGAAAGTATTAGGGAAGCAGTTGAACAAAACGCACAAAGCCCCGTTGGATGTACAAACCATCCTTCCCGTTCTCGCGGTTTCTCTATTAGGACTTCTGGTTATGTACTACCTGCAATTTCATTCGACCATCACAGCGTTTCATGAGATGAACATATTCAATAAAAGCCTTGTTTTCTATTTAGCCGGCCTTCTGATTATGCTAGTTGTTTTCAGCTATGATTATAGAAAACTTGCAAAGTACTCGAGCCATATTTATGCAGGGACGGTACTCGTTCTTTCATTGACCCTCCTTCTCGGTGTCTGGGTCGATGGCATCCCATTTTTAAATATCGGCTTTGCCTTTATTAATTTCACGGAAATCACTCCATACCTCTTGGCCGTATCTTTTGCGGGGATCTTTCATTCATGGAATTGGAAAGACACCCGAAAGGTCTGGCTTGGAGTAGGACTTCTTGCCGTACCGATCCTTTTATTGTCAACGACTGGAGCAGTGGGGGCTACATTCATCAGCCTGATCGTATCTACTGCCATTATGTCCATGTCGAGCGCCAGCATCAAGCAAGTTTTATCCTTTACTGTACCTCTATCCATTTTGCCGTTGGTGCGTTTTTTCGTCCAAGCAGATACGTCCACATTACCTAACACGTATGCTGGTTTGACTTTGGGGGATGCGGAGTTCATAGGAAGTGCCTTACAGTCCACTCCCGGACTCATGTCTGATGTCCATACAGATTTCATCTTTTCGTACACGATCTATACATTCGGTTGGTTGTCCGCCATCATGGTCTTCGCGTTGATTGCATTTTTCATTTGGAGAATCATTAGTACAGGCAGGAGAATGGTTTATTCCTATGGTCGACTTCTCATTATCGGTCTGGCAGCGACATTCTCCGTTCAGTTCATTCTGAGCATCCTTACGAACCTCGGTTTACCAGGATTGCCTGGCGCGGCCATGCCTTTCATGAGTTACGGCGGATCCCATATACTACTTGAAATGATAGCTGTCGGTTTATTATTGAGCATTTACAGAAGACGCAATACAGTCGAACAAACTAGGCATACAGCTGAATACCCAGGAAATCTTGATGTTTTCTAAGAAAAAAATTGTAAAGATAACTGAACGCACATGGCCGTCCTTTTCTGCCATGTGCCTTTGCATTAAAGATGGCTTGGATCCAATGCACTTTCACTTCTTCAAAAAATACTTCACTATTTGTCTAACTGCTTCTGTTGCATATCCCTTACCTGAAATTTGCGCAGAAAAGCTATATCCAATCACAATCCCTCTTGAACATTTTCCAAAAGTATAACATTTATGTAGTTTCAACGATCACCTTCTTTAAAAATATCTACAATCTAATTAAAAGGCTCCGTTAAAGTTAAATGTTGATATTCATAAAAAAACAAAACTCCCTTAAGAAAGGAAGTTCTGTTTAGCTTATGGCAAGGAATCTTCCGGGTTATTTATATAGCTTACACCATCAATAATACCTGCTGTAAGGAGTGAAAGAGCCAAACCAATGAAAATCAACCGAATGATTTTGTAAGATAATTTTTCAGTCTTAAAATCTCTAATCCCTTGTAAAGGGAAAAATAAGATACAGAACCCAAATAATAGTGTGAAAATAAAAATCATAAAAATAATCCTCTCCCTAATAATATGGCTACTACTCCTTACGAAAAGCGCCTGTTATTCGTTTCGGAGAATACTGAATTAACAAAATATTATTTTTAATGACAGTAAATATTAGAACAGAATACTGTAAGCCTCTTTTACCTAAGTAGGGTGCATTGATGTACACAACAAGAATGCTGAAATCTGTACTCGCCCTGGGGATGACCGCTAAGAAGGGTTGGCAGGACCATGGTTGGTGGTTCGGTTAGTATATGACTCTGATCCAGGCTTCAAGGACCCCACTTCTTGTAGGAGTTTGTGAAATCGAGTAATTCACCGTAGAACCTTCACTCAACATACATCTCTAAAAGTCCTAGTATTGAATACTCCGTGCCTAGGAGAAAATATCAACAACTAACTTTAACAGAGCCTAATAAAAAAGCGATTGCTCTTATTGAACAATCGCCCCCGTTAATTTAAGGCACCCTATAGATTAAGTTTCATCTCTTATAAATTAGTCCCGGGTTTGTAGCTTATTTAGTTCATTGGATCACAAGGTGTGGATATTAATGAATGGCCCCCTTTACTTGAAGGCATGATTTCGAGATATATAGCGATAAACGTCGAGATACGTTCAAAGGACTAGTAAAAATTAAAGATTAGTAGTAAAATTTAACCAAACAAACATTGAAAGGAAAATTCTATGAATATATTTGAAGGTGTGGATCTTAATACTATGATGTTTATTGGTCCTCTTATAGTTCTTACAATTACAATTAGCGGCGTTTGTTTGATTTACTTTTACATTTTCAATTGGATACCAAAACAAATCTTTAATTACTTTTTGGTTGGAGTTGTTCTTTTAGGTGCTTACATATGGGCTGTACCTATGAATATGGGATTTTTCGAATACTTTCAGAACTGGGGCGCTTAAGGTGCCCCTTTTCAGAATTCATTATTCGTCTTTTCTGTATTAACGCCCCCAACTGTTGAAGACTCGAAGCCCAAATGTTTTTACATTTTGTCTCTACGCCCCAGCTCGTTTATTTTAGGAATAATAAAGTACCAAGAAATAAAACCGCCGATCATAAATCCTATTATGGTTGACCATTTTATTTCTGCGTATATCCAGAACACAGAGAGGATAGCAACAAATGCAAAAACTAGTGCAGAGATAACACCATCTTTTGTTCTTTTGCACATTTTGCAATTCTACTTCTCCTACTTATATTGGAAACTATAACTTTATACTTGGTGTTTGTATTCCTTAAAGTCTCCCAGAATAGTCCCCTGTAGCGTAAGACTTGAACTCAAGATAATTAACAGATTTCACTACATCATTGGTGAATATCAGATCCCTTACATTGTCTTTTTAATTCTATATATAGAGGTAGAATTTACTATCATAACAATGGAAAAAAGGATAAGTAATCCTTGTTGAAATGATGTTTTAGAAAGAGTGAACAAAATATCAATTATAAGGAGAATAGCGCCTCCAAAAATAATTAGCCCCCAGGTAACTTGGCTAACTCTTCCCAATATAATTTGACCTCTTTCATCTTTTCCTTCAGTGTTCATGAAAGTAGCCCAGTGCAAAAAACTTAAAATTAGTGGGATGAACAGAATGTAAGTAATAATCGTTAACATGTTATTCCTCCTCATATGTAAATATATCTTCAACGTTCTTATCAAATGTACGAGCAATCTTAAACGCAAGAACCAAAGAGGGATTATACTTATTTGATTCTAAAGATGCGATTGTCTGACGGCTTACACCAATTAATTTAGCTAATTCACTTTGCGATAACCTCCTTTCTGCTCGCAATAAATAAACAGAATTTGATAAATTACCCGTTTTTTTCATTTTTTTCCTCCTCAAGTTCAATGTAACATATTTTTGTCAAATTGAATACAATCTTTAACATTTTGACAAGAACATTTTACAGAACCTTGGCTTGACTGTTTAATCTTAAGCGGAGAACAACCAAGCCTTCACTATTATGGGACAGTATGAAAATTCAAGGTAGTAGCTCGTGAAATTCACCTTACATAAAGAGGTTACATCAATTTTTGTTTCTGAGAAAACTTCTTTTTTATACCACTTGCAAAAAAAGAACCCCCATTAAAATGGAAGTTCTTTTTGAATTGGCATATTTAACTAATGCCCCCGTTTATGTATGTCTAGTATTCGAGATATCTCTTACTGCCTTTTTCTTTAGCAAAAGATTAGATAAGTAGTTTTTTATTCTTTTTTTGCTTTATCTGAATCAATTGTTGTTCCAACCATCACTCCAAGAACTAAACCTATACCAGCTCCGATCGCTAATTCATCAAATAAAGTTAACCCTAGCACTGCTCCTAAAGATAACCCAATACCAATTCGAACCGGTAGATAAGTATCCCCGGTTGTTTTTTTATTTTTTCCCATTATTTACATTTCCCTTCTGATACCCTTACTTGCCTTTACTCTTCCTCAATCTAGTTCCGGTATAGTTTTTATCCTTAAGTAATTAGAGCGATTATCTATTAAGCAAACGCCCCCGTTACGTGAAGACTCGAATTCGAGATACTCAATAGTTATTTTCCAACTAACGATCGCAATCGCTGAAAATTCTCCTTGATTAAGACATCATAGGATAGACTGAAATCCAAATGCTGAATCAAACCACATTCACGACAGGGTCCTTATTACTTAGGACTTCAAATAAATAGTGCTCTTCGGTAAAACCAAAACACGTCAGCTTACTCGGTTCCCCAATAGCTGCATTAAGATTGAGTTGCCATTGCAGGAAATCTGAAACTTCCACTTTGAAGTAAGGCCACACGAGGTCTTGGGCCACCGAAGACTCATCAACAAAATCTGCATTAATTAAGTCTTCTCGGTCTGCCTCCTCCGAGTACCTTACTGCAACGGGGGATTCGAATGTAAAGGTGATCTTTTTTCCTGAATTACAAAGCCCACCATTATCATTTCTGAAAAGAAGCGTAAACTTCAATTCTATCCAGTAAGGGAGCAGTGTGCATTTATCCAACGATATATAATGGGTACAAGCTTCATGTGGAACCCATGCGTGTACGACCTGCTTCACCCCGTCACCTCCACTAAAATTTTCTAGGCAGATCATCGTTTGTTCCCCCTTTAGTTGATGTCTTAAAACTGAGACTTATTGATTTTTATACCTTTTCTCACTCAATAATCTCTCATTAAGGATCTATTAAAAAATCATCCCATTTTAGTCTTTTCCTCCCAATGTAAAAGGCGAGTATAGTAGTAATCTATCTTCCCTTTCTATATACAGCTAAGACCCAGGAAAATATTAATTGTTTTAAAAGCATAATGACTATTCTAAAGTATATATATTGTAAAAAGTGGACCTGGTAGGAGGTAGACCTTACATGGAAATTAGGCCAAAAGCAGATATTATAAACACGGCATTTCAGAGTAGTAAAGGAAGGTTGTTTGCTGGAACTTCTGGGGTGTTAAAGACGAGCGCTAATAAAAATGCATGGGCTCAACTTGTAAATCCGTTAGAATCTAATGTGAATTTATATGTCTCTTTTTTTGCTTTGACAAACTTCTCGACTAAACTAGTGAAGGCAGACTTTGTTATTAATGCTGACCCACCTGGAATTCCACGTCGATCATCAGACGTGAGTGTTCTGAAACTTGCCTCCAATCATAAGCCTGTAGGAGAAATTCTATTTAACCCTAGTGTATCAGGTTCATTTTCAGGAGGAAAAGTTGTAGGTACCAGAGCGTTAAGTCCCCAAAAGACCGAACTGGGCTTTAGAGTTGACGGTCGATTAATTATAGAACCAGGAACAAACGCAATGTTCTTTTTATGTAGTCGCACTTCTGCTGAATCTCAAATAGAGTTTGAATGGTATGAGAGTAAAGCAATCTTTTAAATTTTACAAGCGCTTTCTGTATCACACAAAAGCCCCCGTTTGTTAAATAAGTTAAGGTCAGAATTACTGCTATTACTACATTCTCCACACCTTCTGGAACTTTTTTGACTTTTGAACATGTATCACCTATTTATGTTTCACTTCCAAAGTCAGCAATGATCTAATCAGGCGAGTCTGGCCAGCAAATTCTTCGAGGAGAGAAAATATATCTTTGCTTCAACTCGTCCCCACTCTCAGGACACCTTACAACATCGTCCATTGGTAGTTACACCACCTTCATCTTAGCGTTCTTATTGAAATAACTAGCAAGTCTGCACCGTCAATTTCAAATTGAATTTTATTAGCCATATGATTATGTAATAAAGGAGAGTACTATATTAAGTAATCGCCCTAGTTTCTATAAGACTTGAAATCGAGATAAATACTAAGTTATTGAGTATAAACAACCTAACCTACCATGAAAGGCAAGAAAATTAAACCTAATACAATACTCAATACCACTGTAATGATCCAGTCTCTCCTGCTTCTCATATTAAACACAAAGTTAAATATAGAACTTATGATAAAGCATGCTAAAAATCCAAATAAGAAAAATGCTATGAATTCCATTTCAACACCTCATTAAAAATAATGTTACTAATCTAATATAGAAATGTCACCGTTTCCTTTAATTCTATTTTTTCTTGTTGTTCATCCCATTTAATAGTTACATCGACAGTTTGGTTACCATCAAAGGAGGTGCTTCTTCCGCCTTTTATTAAGAGTTCCACTGGTTTGTGATGAATCTAAATAAACCTAGTGTAAATAGGGCGAGCCCTAAAACTAATAAAAATACGACGTAGAAATTATCAAATATACTTGGCATACTTAAAGGATCATCCTTAACTTGAAGAATAGGTAAACTTAAGGTGTTTACTTCTTAAATTTAGGTGAAAAATATGTACTACCCCCCATTAAAAATCCACCGATTATGGCAAGTAATGTACCGATGATAACCCAATGAGTTAATGAAAGAGTAGATAAATATATTCCTAACAAAAATAAGAGTAATCCAGCAAAAAATAAATTTCTTACCCTTTTCATTCTTCTTCTCCCTTCAAAACACTTTTGTTAACGGTTAAAACCTAACCCACTTTCGTTATTTAAAATTATCTCAAGCTGCTATGCTTATTTAATAAAGCTTCCTAATAAACATACGAAATCGATTCAATTTAATTTCATACAGTGTTTTATATCGAAATTGAGTCTTCTGCATACCTGCTCTATAGTGAAAAAAAAACGATTACTCCTATTAAGCAATCGCCCCCGTTTCATGAAGACTCGAATCCGAGATAATATGGCGTTGTTCTTCAACTAACACACCCAATAACCTAATAACCTTTATATTCTTTTAGTTTAATTTACCGTCTCTTTTTTCTCTTTCCAATGAATGACAATAAGGCTTGCGGACAAAATTAACAATACCAACATAAAAATTGGTGAGATTAGTGATATAATTCCTGCTTGATCACTAATCTCACTAATAAGTTCGAACAAAAAATAGGGCATTAACAGTATGCTTAGTACAAATATAAGAACTTCAACTTTCAACTTACATACCTCCATTTCAAATTTTAACGTTTAATTGTATTCTTCTACGGATAGGAAAGTATCAACAATTCTGCTCTCTAATGAAAAAGACGAGTATTCCTACTGAGCAAACGCCCCCTTACCCTGAATAAGAAAAGAGCACATTTAATTAAAAGGATTCGTTATCCCCTTACTTATGAAGTATTCAACATTACCTTTAATCTCTGTAATAGTAGCCTCTTCATCCATATCGTAATTTTCCAATGAACCTTCTTTCTCTACTACATCCTCTTTTAAATTTATGAACAGCTTCATTAAGACTTTTTCATTTCTTAGGTCTACTATATTCACTTCACCATAATTGTTCAGAACATCTATCTTCACATAATCATATTTAATCACTAATCCTAGTGGAGAAAATGTAGTCCAATCTTCTTCCATCTCTCATCCTCCCAACGGAACTACCTAATTTTTACATTCAACATAAAGAGTAGCAATCCTCTTAACAATTTACAATCCATGGATGAAACTACCTCAAAACTGAGTCTTCCACAAACCTGCCCATTAGTAAAAATGCGATTGCTCATGTTGAACAATCGCCCCCGTTTCTATAAGACTTGATATCGAGATAATCTACACTTACTTTGGCTCTAGAAAGAAAATTAATTATCGCTATCATCAGTGAAACTATCACCATTAGAAAAATCGTCATGATAAGTATCAAACGTATTATAGTATTTAGCGTCAGGGTTACCTAATACTTCTCCCTTTCTTTTATCATATGTTCTTATTAAATGTAATATTGAATAGCCAATCCCTCCAGCTAATGCTATGTAAATTAAATAGTCGGCCTTATAAAACAAGTATGTACAAACTGAAGCCATTGCAATTATAAGTAATAACACTTCAACTACTTTAATCTCTCTTCCCCTCCTCAATATCAACACAAAAATCTTACAACTCTCCATAACTCATCTATGTATTATAAAAAGAACAAATACCTTCTATGGGATAATTGACTAAAGATTAAAAAAGGAAGACATATACTTGATAGAAACGGTACAAAGCACCGACGAAAAGTACCCCCACGCACCCTAGTAAAAGGTATCTAACTTTATATAGCCATTCGTATTTGTATTCCTGCGGATCCTCCCACTTTTGATGCTCTTTTTTCACAGTGAAAAACAAGAACAATACAAGTGGCACAACAATAAATACAATTATCACAAGAAAGAACACCTGATTGTAATACATCATGTATGCTTCCGACAGAACTGTTTTTAATACTTCACCTAATGCCACAAATAGCAAAATTACAAGCATTAAATTAGATGTGAGAATCGAAGAAATTTTCCTGCCCTTCTTAAGGTCTCTAAGGATCAAATACGGAATGAAAAATAGCAATCCAATCGCTGTTAAAGCGTAAAAATATGTAACACCATACATAGAAACACCCCCCTATCCACCTCTACGTAATGACAGCATTATAAGTTCCAACTAAAAGTCCGACTTCTTAAGGTAATTAACAATATCAACTCAAAACTGAGCCTCCAAGAATAATGCCAAGTAAATAAACAATAAGCTGAAGATCATTAGAACGATCCTCAGCTATAGCTCCCTTTACTTCAATATAACAATTTAATCAGTACTTTACTTTTCCACAACCTGCAAATTTTTGATTAGTGATTTTCCAAAAGAATACTTTCAGTTCTTTAAGATGATTGCACTATTCACTTCATGTTTATTATCCGAAAAGATATAGCAATTTTAAGGATATGCTTTTTTCAATGCTGAGTTGTTGATCTATTCTTTCTCTTTGTTGATAACATATGGACTCCAACAGCAATAAGCAGTAAAAAGCTTAAATTTATTAAGCGGTAAATCAAAGCAACTCCATCAAATATATCTAGTACACCGTGAATTAATACAGCAAATAATATAAAATACATTCCTGTGTTTTTCATATTACTCCCCCTTTTTTAATTGGTATAATTTTCAGCTATTTTGTGTAGATCAACCGTACCACATTATCCATATTTTGTAATTGAATGATCTGCTAAACTTCTATGAAAATTTCACTAAAAGTAAAATGCAAATTGTTTAAATAACAAAACTATCTGAATTCAAGTCTTCCTAACCTGCCCGTTATCAAAAAAAAAAAGCGAATGCTCTTATTGAACAATCGCCCCCGTTAACGGAACACTTGATTTCGAGGTAATTTTAACGCTTATATTACACAAGCTCCTAATATTACGATGATGTACCAATGATTACTACAAAACTTTTAGCCAAGCTATACGGGATTTTATTAAACAATTTAAATAGACTTTCCCACTCTATATAGCCGCTTGAACCGAATTTTGCATCATCCTCATAATCTTCTATGCGTTTCATTTTAAATAATGAGGAACATAAGCTAAAAACCCCCCACAGTATAAGATTTGCACCCAGAACCATATTCATTATTTTCTCCTTTCATTGCATAGAAGGGGGTAATGATCAATTTAATAAAATGTACGCTTAATAACAATATAATTTTCAAAAAATATCCAAATATATCGAATCTGATTCTTCAACAAACCTACCCTAAACTAAGAAGAGGGCAATCCCTTTGTTTTAGAATTGCCCGCGTTTATGTAAGACTTCATTTCGAGATATCTTGATGTAGTTCCTAATATAACGAATTGAATAAGAATTGCTATTTAAACGCGTCTCGAAATTACAACAAAAGACATAAAGACAGTTATCATTGTTAAAGCAGCTAACATACTTACACTTTGATACCCACTCAAAGTTATTATATTAAATTGGAAAAGCCCCATCAGTATTATCATATAACCTAAAAGGAAAAAGTAGCTAATAAACATGCCCTTTTCCCGTATTCGTTTTGAGCGTTCATCATTTTCTTTAAATTGTGGATAAAGGTAAGCATTGCAAAACGACATCACGCTAACACCTAACAACACTATATCGTGCCCCAACGGAAATACCTCACCTGAAATTGATGCGATACTTGTTATTACGCTAAATAGTAAAAAGAGAAATCCAAAGACCACAAATTGAATTTGACCAAATTTATTATTCATAATACTACCTCCTGATAATAAGATTACTTATAATCGTCCTGTTCCAGGAAAAAGATGTTCTCCACAGTTGTATCAAATACTTCAGCGATTATCATAGCTAATGGAAGAGAAGGATTATACCTCCCCTTTTCGATTGATATAATTGTTTGTCTAGATACCCCTAACTTTGCTGCTAACTTGTCTTGAGATAAACCAAGCTTCTTTCTATGTTCATTCATTTTATTTTTCAATGTTCTTACCAACTCCTACATACATCAGTGTATAGTAAAGCACCCTTTACGTAAAGGGTGCTTTACACACTCCTTTGATTATTGTTAAGGTCTAATGTTCATATTACTAGCAAAAAAAGAACTTCCAATTTAATCGAAGTCCCTCTTTTTTTATTTTGGGGTTATTCAACTAACGCCCCCTATACTTGAAGACTTGACTTCGAGATAAACTAAATGGGAAGAATTCTTATTATTTCCTCTCACAGAATTTGCAATAAAGAATTGGCCGGGCCATTTTCCAAGTTGGTTCACCTTGATTTCCTATCTTTTCTTTTGCTTCCCTTTTAAAGCCATTGGATCAAGTATTCATAACACCTTACCCTTGTACCCATTTATGTAATAGTTTTGTTAGCATGAAAAAGCACCCCGTTATGGGATGCCATAATTTAGTAAAGTTGTTTACTTAAGGATTCAATCTGTTCACATGTTTGTTGCATCTTTTCATTGACCCAGGCAGGATACGTTTCTTCATCCCCGCTCTTAATTTTTGAAAGGGTTTCCAAGTAAACAATAAGATAATCAAGCTTTGATGATGGGTGCTGCATTCCACCACCTCCCTCCTAACGAACTAATTCGACAGAAAGAATATATTCCCTTCATAATAATTACCCAAGAGTGCATTTCCTTATTTGGATCGCTCCTAAATCGAGTCAAACTTAGAACGATAAGTATGGAAAGTTGGAAGAGAGTGCCTAAAAGAGGCAGCTTCAAGTATTTTAATGGAATAACCAACTTCAGGATAAATCGGTAGATTCATCTAAGACTTGGTGAATTCATCTTTGAATGTCATTTTAGATAGTTCTCTTGTAATTAAAATTCGGTTTATTATGTTCTCACTTAGGGTAAGAGCCCATACGTCCTAATTTTAGGAAAGCAAAAGATGTCATATGACGAAAAGCTACTTTTCCAAAGAGAAATAGCCATACTTGAGAGATTATACAGCGATTCACCTATTTCTGAATGTCAAAAAAACAATGTTAAAGAACCAAATTGAGTTATATAAAAGAGGTTAGAAAAACAAATTGATCGACAGAGCTGTTTTAAAGTGAGGTTACCCTCACTTTTTTGTTTTACATATCGCTGAATAAACTCCCCCACTAATCTATTCTTAAATCTCACAACTAAGGATCTACCATTATAACTTTGTAATGACCCAATTGAGGGATTTCCTGGATCAGGAGTTGCAACATCAAAGTGGAAGAGACAATAGCTACTATAAGCAACATAAGAAAAAATCCACGCCCCCGCCCCTCCCCGGTTGACGATAATTAACTTTGTTGGTACAATTAAAGTTAATTATTCTTGTTCGTGTTTACGAATGAAAGCCTAAGTAACTAGTAAGTAACTTTCGTCTGGAATGAATATGCAGAGCAATAATAGTAATACAATGTGGATCCGTTCCACGCAGGAGGTAACAAGTTATGTTACAAGGTAATGTTAAATGGTTTAATGAAAGTAAAGGTTTTGGTTTTATTGAAGTAGAAGGGCAAGACGATGTATTCGTTCATTTCTCTGCTATTCAAGGCGAAGGTTTCAAAACATTAGAAGAAAATGAGACAGTTTCCTTTGAAATCGTAGAAGGTAACCGTGGACCACAAGCTGCTAACGTTCAAAAATAATCGTTACTAGTTAAAAAAGAGACTTCCGAATTCGGAAGTCTCTTTTTTTTAATGGGCTTTGGTTAGGTAAGATTTAGAATTCAATTCAGAACTGGGAAGATTATTTCTTTTAGTAAAACTTATAATTCCACCGAGAAGAAAAGCTTCAATACTGAATCATCATAAATGCTCAAAACTCACAAGACGCGTTATTCTATAAACGCGCTTCTGCATCTTTGTAAAAATACTTCTATCGAGGCGTTATGTTGAATTCATTGGTGCAAATCCTCTCGAAACAGCTAAGGAATCCACATTTTTTTAGAGGTTTTTTGAAGACACTGGTCTTATAAGAGTCTTACTCCGGCTTTGCCCCCGTTAACGGAAGACTCTAATTCAAGATATTCTATAAATTTATCAATATTGGTTCATTCAGTTCAATTAAGAAGGCAGTGTCTGCATTAAACCGTAGAAATATTTAGGGTCCCCCGTATTATAGTAGCTATACCATGCCTCAAGGGTTTCCTCAGAGAAGACATCTAACTTATCTAGTACAATTTGAGCGAATGGCAGCGCACCTGCAGAACTAGCTGTTATCAAGTTTTGGTCCGAAATGGCTTTAACATCTCTATAATAGGATTCCCCTTTATAACTCGGGCTTACCATCTTGAGATAATCAAGACTGTTGCTAGTATGTACACGTTTATTAAAAACACCAGCTTCGGCGAGTACAGTTGTAGCACCGCAAATCGCAGCAACAATAGCTCCACATTCTAACAGTTCAGTTGCCTTTTCTATAATCGGTTTATGCTTTGAGTCATTCCACGTATCTGCCCCTGGCAGCAACAAAACTGACGCTGGAGAAGAAACGATTTCGTCAGTGGTTATATCTGGTATAACTCTCATCCCTCCCTTGGTTACAATTGAATCCCTGGAAGCCCCAACGATCTTAACAGAAACATGATCACTATTTTTCTTAAAGTATTGACCCGAATTTAATTCTGACGTCACATATCCAATTTCCCAGTCTGCTAATGTGTCCAGTGCATAAATGTAGACATTAATCATATTACTCCTCCAAGAAAAATACTCGTATTCCACACATAAGGAGACAATCCTTTGATATAAAATCGCGCCCAATTCTTCAAAAAAATTCAAGATATATTATGTATGCCAAGGTAAAATAATTTTCTTCATGATATTATTGAAAAGACTCTGCTGCCTCAATTAAGTCATTCTTTTCAACTTTAGTTTCCGACTGTTCAGCAAAATATTTTAAAACATAATGAATCTTCCCTTCTTCCCATCTCAAAGTCTTATTTTCTGAACTATCAACAAAATATTTTCCGGATTTATCCCCTACTTGTACATCTTGATATTCTTCTTGAGAAGTAGATGAAACTTCACCTCCGTTTATAGTTAATAAACTAAGGTGCTCCTTACTTTCTCCATAGAAATCAAATGTTAAAGTTTTATAAGGCTGCTGCACTTTAGGTGGATGACTAAATTCAGTTTGTTCTACTTCAAATGGAAGTTCTGTCGGAAGTTGAGGGTTGAAAGCCATATCTATCGTTTTTTTGCTCAGTTCATCATTGTTGAATTTGTATAATCCATTTGTCGAACTACACCCCCCTAAAATCAATGCTAATGTTATTATTAGTAATAATTTTTTCATACTATCTTCCCTTCTATGACCATGTTGTCGATTGCATCTTAAAAGTGTAGTCTACAGCATATATATGCAAAAGGTCTCATATTTCACATACGATTCAGATTTATTAAAGTTTCAAATATTTATATCGCGAACCTAAACCCTCAAGTATCATACCCAAACCATAATAAGGAGGCCATTCTCTCTTATAGAATCGTGCCCGTTTCTTCAAGACTCGATTTCGAGATAAATTGAAATATACATATACCTTTAGATATAAACAATAATTCCCATATCGTTCTTAACCATTGTCAATACAATGCTTAAAGCACCTACTCCGACCGAGAAAGAAAAAACCATCATAGTATCCATGCCCATTCACATCATATTTATGGGGTTCCACCAGTTATATAGTTAATAATATACCCAGCAAACATTAAAATGAAGAAGCTAAAAAGCATAGCAACATTAGATACTATGAGCCAAGCATTTTTTATTAAGCTCGCAAACACAATACCAACGGGCGCTATAATAAATGTTATCATCCATAACGGACTAGAGATTTGAAATACTATGTTAGGAATCCAAACCGTTATACATATAATCACACTTGATAAAGCCATTATTTTAAAAAGTTTCTCCTTATTCATAGAGCCCTCCACCCTTCTGGTATCTTAAAATTTTTGTTTACCTCGGGTGTTCAAAAGTCACACGCCAATATATTGATCTCAATGTCCTTTCTCATAAGTTAACAAGGAAGGAATCTTCTCTAATAATTCATTAAAACATCAATCTAAAAGCTAATATAGCCATGATGACAACGGTGACAGCTGAAAGATTATTAAAAGCTCTTTTGTGCAACTTATGTTCCCTTCTGCTTTGGTTGAAAAAATCTAAAAGGAATTTTATTAACAAAACCCCTATTATTGCAACACCTGCATATAAAGTTTCTCCTCCCCCGAAAGCTACTGCTAGCACAATAAACAAGGAGAATAACCCTATCACTTCTTCTTCTTTCTTTATGTGTTTTTTTATTCGCTCAATGTCTTTCACTCTTACACCTCCTAATCAAAACATTCACGCAAGTTCAGAGTGCATCATTCACGTGTATCCAGGTATGCTACCTAGTTTTGCTTTGAAGAATCTCTATTTATATTCATACGCAAATGTAGAAGGTGAGAATGAGACTTTATATTTTCCTTCAAGTTCCTTCATTACTTTTTCTGTTATTTTTAATCCTTTTTTATTATGCTCTTCTTCAAGTTCAATTCCATTAGGAACTATTCCACCTTTATCCCAATCAATCCATTCACCATACTCTCTAATCCATTTCATTAATTCCAATTTCAAATTGAGTTCAATTGGAACCTCTTCTAGCTCAAGGTTACAATTACATTGATTACACCAGATAGGGTCTGCTCCTACATCTCCCTCAACTTTTAATTCATTTGTTTCTTGTTGTTTACATAGACACCTCATATTGTTTCCATCTCCATTTATGACCTTAATTTAAGTTTTCTCAGTACCTTCTGATCCTTCGAAAGACACCTCATATAACCATTTAAATAATGTTGCAAAAAAAGAGATTCCAATTATGTCAACGATTGTCTGGTTATCAGATGAAAACAATATATTCCATAAGAAAATGCCGACAATCATGGAAAAGAAAAATCTAATATAACTTAGCACTTTGACCACCTCTAATCTTCACACGTCCACTTGTTATTAGTCCTTCTTCAATATTTTCATCCGTTTCAAGTATATCTACGAAAGAAGGTCCCACTTTGTTTCAAACAAATTATTTTGTAGAAATCAATCCAAATCTCTATATATAAAAAGGCCACCATTCTTATTGAACAATAGCCCCCGTTACAGGAAGACTTGAATTCAAGATAATATTTAGATTTACTTACTATTTCTTAGGCGAGTTTTTACTTTCTACAATTTAAGATACCCCCGTAAGAAGCAACATCACAAGGCTTTTCTCATACACCAATTTTGCTCAGAATCCTTATATATTTTTTCCATACCCTGCGCTGTATAAAGTTTTAGAGCGTTAGTATTAGTAGAAGAAACTCTCAAATGGTATTCTTTCATTTGGTGTTTTTTAAAATAGTTTTCGGCTAGGCTAATTATTTGTTTACCGTACCCTAAACCTCTATAAGCAGGCACAAGGTAAATTAAATTCACATAACCTATTCTTCTATTGTTGTATTCCTTGATCACCAGGTCTACTTGTCCAATCGTTTCATCGTTTTCTTCTACCAATAACTGGCCATCAGGTTGTTCCTGGAGCCTCATCCTAATGCGGTTAAGATATTCATCTGTATTAAAAAGTGTATAACACCCAACACTTTCCAATTCTGTATCTAATCTAAATTTTTTGAGTAACTCTATGTCAGAATTAAGGTTAACTCTCCTTGTATTCAAAATAACTCCCTCCTTCAGAGTAAATCACTTGAACTGCTTATCTTTGCTACAACATGAAGAGTTTGAAACGTTATCCTCTTTATCCTGTTTCACTTCTTTAATTTGTACTTTACAACAAGCTTTCTCCTCTTTATTACCTTTTAGCTTTTTCAGCCATTCCATCATAGCTCACTCCTTTATATAAGATAAAACAAGAATCCCGAAATTGTAGACATCAGTAAAACCGAACTCACAAATGCAATTACTAATTTTTGTTTAAATATACTGTGGAGAAGAGTAACTTCAGGTAAACTCGCACCAGCTGAAGCAATCATTAGTGCCATTACAGGCCCAAGAGCCATCCCCTTCGTGATAAGTATTTGAGACAATGGAATCATTGTAGCCAAACGGATATACAGAGGGATTCCGATGATGGCCGCAATAGGCACGAGCCACCAGTTCTCCCCTCCCATATATGTAGATATCCATTCACTCGGAATAGATCCATGAATAATCGAGCCGATTCCTGCTCCGATAATCAGGAAAGGATAAACGGTTTTCATCAATGATAACGTTTCTGCTAGAGCGTATTTGAAATCGAACCTCTTTCCTGTCTCAGGATATGAAAACCCATCAACCATCACATTCTTCAATTGATTCTGGAAACCAAGTGAGCTTAAAGAGAATCCGATTATGACGGAAAATAAAACCGTCACGATGGTGTATGTTAGTGATACCTTCCAACCGAGTATTGCCGTCATTAAAGTGATGATCGTGATATCCAAGACTGGGGATGCGAATAAGAAAATCATGACAATCGAAAACCTGACTCGATTTCGTAATAAGTTCACAACAATTGGAATGGTCGAACAAGAACAAAAGGGAGTCACAAAAGCAAAACCAACGGCGATCACGGCGCTGACAAGCGGATGACTTTTATCCATAAGCTCTTCCATTCGTCGATACGGAATGAAACCCTGCAGCAAATTGATGGTGAAAGATACGACCACAAACAGCAATGTCAGTTCTAGAGCAATACTTAGAAAGCTTTTCAATATTTCCTCCATGTCAAAACCTCCTTCATCAATTTTTTTTGATTAAAAACTCATACAGAATGAAGCTTCAACAGCAACAACAAGCTTCTTCGCCCCTTTCCTTAAAGAAGCCAGTCAAATGAGGAAAGAATCTTCCTGTTTCTGATTTTTGAGTTTGAGTATTTATTGGCTGACGGTAAAAGCGTATAGATTTTTTTATTTGTTCTCTGTTGATTTTCAGTAAATAAGGGTTCATTCTTCGACACACCTTTCATCAATTTTTTTTGATATATAGTTCAAAAAATTTATCTTCTGAACAAACAGCAAAGCTCTTCAGACAATAGGTGGTTGATTTCGGAGTGATTCAACTTGTAATAACTCCAAGTTCCACGCGTTTCTTTAAGGATTATGTCTGCGTCCATCAAGATTTTCAAATGGTATGAAAGCTTTGACTGGGGTAAATGTAGCTTTTCCGATAGATCACAAACACAGACTTCACCAGACTCAGTAATTTCATGAAGAATGTGCAACCTCTTTCCGTCTGCCAGTGCTTTAAATTTCTTTTGATAGGTAAGAAATGTTGAATCCAATGAAATGTCCTTGTTCGCTATTTCTTTCTTCATATTCTCGCCTCCTTTAAATCAACTTTTATTGATGTATAACAAGGATAAACTTTCCATACGGTGAAGTCAATCGATAAATCAAATTTTTTTGATTTATAATTCAATAATTATTGCAGTACTCTTTATCAATCTTTGAGATTGCAAAAAGGACTTTAACAAATTAAACAATCTTATCCGGAACCGGAGCGAAAAGCTTCATCATTTGCAAAAGCCACGGAACTCCACTTTTTCTTTAGCACTTTACTTCACTCCTGGTCACTTTCTTTTTCACCACCTTCTGCACCGTTACTTTAACAAGAAGAACTAATTTACCTTATTGAAGTAAAGCCCCCGTTAGTTTAAGACTCGAATTCGAGATTTGTTTGAATCAATGTTATATAGTATTTCTTGAAAACTCCCTACCTTCTCGTTAATTTATAATTCACCACAAAAGGAGTTAGTAACATGCCAAGAATAAATATAAGAAGTGCGACTAATATAGTTAAAAAAATACTCTCAAAAGGTGATAAAATCAAACCAAACATCATAAATGGAACAACACTTACTAGTGTGACTGAGAACCTTGAAGCGAAATCTATCCTATGTTTACAACCACAAATCCGACATTTAAGAGAACCATAAAAACTGTTCTTCTTAAGTAAACTCCACCATGTAAACTTAGTATTGCAGCAATCACACCTAGTCATTTAAATACACCAACTTTCCCATAGGCTTTCCGAATTAATTCTAGATTTTCGAATATAATAAACGCCCTCTTCTCTATACGACTTGATTTCGAGATAATCTTAAAGCCGTAGAGTAAATCCTTCCGCATGCGTTCGTGAAGCAACAATTACTTTTCATTTTCTGCTTTATCTAAAAGTGATATGATCTTTTTATTTTGTTCAACCTGAATGTCACTATTATTTTTTATTAAGCGTACCCACCTTATTAGGAAAGCCAATACTATAATAGGGAAAAACATTAATAAAGTTGGCACAAGTACATCCATTGAATATTCCTAAAAATTTTTCTATCATTTAATAACCGATAGTCATTGTACAACAATCGCCCCCGTTAGTTGAAGACTTGAATTAGAGATATTATCCGTATCATCACAGTCTTAAAGACAAAACGTGACTAAGCACCTCCACTAGAGAGCAACTTTACTTGGTTTATTAAATGTATTTCTTAACACTTCATCGATCACGAAAAAAACGCTAGCAACTGGCAAAGCAAAATAAAAGATAATTTGGAAGTAACTATCATTAACAAAAATTGCTGTTAATAGTAAGGCTATGATAATATGTAGGATCAATCGTAACGGGAAGCTAAGAGAAATCATTTTAGTCTCAATATAACCAATAACAATTGATAAAAGGGTCCCACATACAATTGCAAAGGTCAGAATATAGACAAAAAAGCTTACGAAGTCAGATGCGTCGCTTTTAGAGATAAAACTATATAAAGGAACTGTTATTATTAGAGTTATTAGAGCTGCTAAAAATTTTTTCTTTACCATAGACTACTCCTTTTTATGACTTTTATTGTATGTTAATAATTTAACTATAGCCCCGTTAGTTTTACGAAGCGCCCCTAACCCGATATAAAAACAACGTAGGTGCATTTAATAAAATGGTAACAATGACAAGTACAGTTGAAGCAACAGCTACAGCGTGCATTTCCGACAGAGCAGACCAGTCTTCAATGTTTACCAAGTAAAGGTTATAAAAAATTTGTAAACATATTGCGATAGCACAAGCGCTGAAACTGATAATGGTAAGAGCAATCCATTTCTTATTCATCTGTTTTTTACCTAACGCAAGATTAATAATAGGAATTATCCAAGCAACTAATCCAAGTACCAAACTGCCGATGTTAAGCCAACCAGCATCGAACATATTTATCCCACCTTCTCTTTTTCTTTCTAATTTCTCCTCAACAAAATGTCTCGATTGCGGAACATAATACCAAACACTCTTCCACTAATCTGCTCCGTCAGTTAAATAGTTAAATGCCACGGTCTTCCTTGCGCTTATGTAATTAAGGGCTAATGCTCTATTGAACAATTGCCCCCGTTACATGAAGATTCGAAATCGAGATATATTCACAAAATACTTTACTTACGTTAAGTGTGTCGTCTCATGAAACTTTTAATTATCATATGTTATTCCTTTTAAAAAATCTATTTTTTTAATGTCTTTATTATTATTGTTATCCGCTCGATAACTATCCTTGGATGAAGATTCGTAAACACTCAAGTATTGGTCCTGGTTCAGTAAGTAATACTTCACCTCTCCCCTTTGATGCATTTCTAGCTCATCTAAGTGTACTCCTGCGAAACCAGGCAAAGTGTCAATTATTCCAAACTCAACTGATAAACCTTGTTTCGAGAATTCATGTTCATGTAAATCAATCAAGGTATATTCCAACGAATTCATAATGTTTACTATATCATTCCAGTTATGTATGTTAGATTCTGGCGATACTTCCCAGCCTCTTTTATCACCAGGCACATGAATATCTAAGTCTTGTGCATCCCAGTTTTTATCTGTGATGACTTCTAAACCAACCGAACCCATTAACAATGGAAAAATTTCAATATCATTCAATCTTTGTGCAATTTTTATAAACTCACCAAATTTGTGATTATTCATTTTCTCCCTCCTATATCGTTTACCTCATCTAACTTCTTTGGTTAAAGCACTCCGAAAATGCAATAAAGGTATCTCTTCTTCAGCTATTGCCCCCTTTACTGTAATACTTGATTTCGAGACATTTCAATAAATATTTAGCTAACCTAAATACTCTTCTAAATTTGGAGATTGATTATATTTAATTGCAGCAACTTTATCCTTGTTAATAATGGCCTTTGTTAAATCAATTTCATTAATACTTGCAAGTGCTACTGCGTAGTGTATAACATCTACTAACTCTTTTTCTAAAGAAGAATCCCCTGAATTTTCCTTTCGACCTTCTAACTGGTTTAGAACCTCTGCTACCTCGCCAATTTCTTCTACTAATTTCATAAACAAACCAGATGAAGTGCGTCCTTCTTTGTATTTTAGTGCTAGGTAGCTTTGTAACTCACTAAATGTTAATTGCTTCATATGAACCCTCACTTTTAATGTTATTCGTCTTATTAGCTATTAAATATGCATTAATTTCACGGTCCTGCTTACTTAGTTCAATACTTGCATCCACATAGTTAACAACTATTCATGAATTGCCCCCGTTTCTATAAGACTTGAATTCGAGATACTCTTATACTTTTCACCTACTCAGTTGCCGTAGCTTATGTAGACATTTGCGTATTTTCCTATGTAAAATGGATCTACTATAAAAAATGAATACAATTAATCTTTAGCCATTCACCTAAACTAGACTGTCTCATCCAATTTCTGAATTTTTGATTGAGAAATAAAATATACATCCCCAATAATGTCAACTTTGTCACCCTTTATACGAACAGCGCAATCTTTATTCGAGGCATAAATATTTATTTCTTCTGACAAGGGAGACAGTTCCCTTTGAACAAGCTCCATGTTATTTTCTAGATCAAAATGAGATAAGACAGAAAACTCGTCAAGGCCGATTCCTTCGTAAACAGAGCTTCCTTCAACTTCATCTCCTAGTTTTTTTGAGCATAACCATTTAGCGGACATGTTGATTGCACCAGCACTTGCCCCCATTACAACTGCGCTGCTTTTTTTAATCCAATCCGACAATTCATATTCCATCAAAAAACCATTTTGTTTAAGAATATTTCCACCCAAAAAGAAAATAACTGAAGCATTGTGAATTAACGTTTGAGCATCTTCCTTTTGAACCTGATAATTAATTAAATGATATTCATCAAACTTAATGCCTGCCTGATCAAGCCATGATCGTTCAGTGGCACCATTATCATCATAAAGAGACGGATTGGAGCTAATCATAACCATTGATTTTCTATCAATGATATCTTCCTTTAAAACATTTCTCAGATTCTCAGGAAAAAAGTTTCTAAACCAACCTAAATAATAATGAGTTTTCATAAGTATCTCCCTTAGCAAAATATAAATATCATATATCTCCAGCGTTACTCATACTGTTTTCTTGTCACCAACACAGTATTTCAACTTTGCCTCAAAAAGCAATAGCAAGAGCTTTTTGTATTCCAGAAAAGCCCCGTTTCTGTAAGACTAGAAACCAAGGTATCACCGAAAAGTTCTTTAAAGATCTGTGAATATCCCAAAGTCTATTTAATTTCTTATGTTAAACAGTAATTGTTTTAATATTTTGTATAACCTATTTGTAAACCATAGTAAAAGACCAGCAACTATAACTGCCATTGGCATACCTAACCATTCAGGCATAGTAACCCCTGGTAAAATGCTCATTGGTATGCTCTCTATTCCTGAAGCTCTAAGTACTCCGCTTATTACTGCAATAAAAGCAGAAAAGAGCAATCCAACATAAAGAACAACTATTACTGGTAGACTAAAAAGGCTAACTATTTTAATCCCAACATTCATACGCACACCCTCCCTCATAACTTTTTTTACGTAACAAACAGGGCATTATCCCCTATTTCAAACACTAATTTTTTCCATCATATCATACAAATTTATACTTATATATGAACTTCAGATTTATTTAGCCATAAGTCTTGAGGCTTAGGAAACACTAATTCCATAAAAGTAAACACATGCTTTATCAATAATTATCTCGAAACTGAGTCTTCAACAAACCTGCCCAAAACATTAAGAAGGGGACAATTCTTCTGTTAAAGAATTGTCCCCGTTTGTGTATGACTCGACTGCAAGATTTCTGACAATGGAATTAAGAAATCTAAGCACAAGCGATAATAGTGAGTATATAAACTGAAGAATCAAATCCCTGAAACATCTTCCAAAAAATACTTTTGTTTGGATCGCTTATACACCAATAAAATAATGGCTATGGAAGTAATAAATAAAAAGGCTGCCATCCCTATAATCGTATAACGCAAAGACCACTCCCCAAGTAAACCAATCAATAAAATGAAAGAAATTTGAGCTATACTTTGGAGCACTCCTAAAACACTCGTAATCCTCCCCATCCGCTCAACAGGGATATTATTTTGATAGAACGTAAGGATTCCAGTACTTGAAAATGCGTTGAAGAACCCGAGGATAATAAAACCAATTACCAACATCATGAATGTATGCGAGAATGCATATATTCCATAACCTACAGACACCAAAAGAAACCCTATCCCGATCAAATTCTTTGTAGAGATATACTTAGAAACGACAGCAATCAATAATGATCCAGAAACAAAACCGATACCAGTAATAGTGACTAAAAGACTGAATTGAAACTCTGATACACCTACTACTTGCTGGGTGAATACTACTTCCTGGGAATCCATGGCTAATGTGCAAACAGTGGTTACCAGATACAACACATAAACCGAAATAATAAACGATTCCCGTTTACCATAATCAATGACTTCCTTCCAGTCTTCTTGCATCTGTTTTATTGAAAGCTTTCCCTTATTCAATTCAACTTTACTGTCCACATTAGGTAGCAAATATAGAAAAAAAGCAGAAACCAAAAAAGAAACTGCATTTATGTAAATTGCAAAGTCAACAGAACCTATCATGATTAAGATACCTGCAATGGAAGGACCTACAATGAATGCCCCTGAAGTAATCAGACTATTGATTGAATTGAACCGTTTACGCTGATACATTGGGACAAGCTGGGTTGTAAAAGTCATTGAAGTAGGGTTAAAAAATGCTTTTGCCATACCGATGAGGAATAACACGAAGTATATTGCCCAAACGTTAGGTAGGAGTGGAATAACCCCAACTGCTCCTGCACGCACTATATCCATACCAATCATTAGGTGACGTTTATTACCTCTATCGACAATGCTCCCTGACCAAAACTGGGTAAAGATCACTGCAAGTGGACTGATAGCCCAAAGTCCAGCAACAGCAGCTGCTGATCCAGTCATTTTCAAAACTAACAAATTAATTGCCACAAGATAAATGAAGTCACCTAACCTGGAAATACCAACCCCTGTAAGAAGTAATACGGGTTGTTTCCACTTATGTATCCATATTTGCTTAATCAAATTATCACCTCAACACAGCGTGATGAAACCGCTATCATAAAACCTTAACCTGTAAACTTAATCTAGACAATTACTCTCTATTCATACCAGTAAGAGGTATGCCTTACCCTCCCAAATTATAATAAACCCTTTTGCAGTGAGGGTGGGCACTTCCAATTGTAACTCTTTATTTTTTTGTTTATTAGTTTTCTAATCTTCTTCTCCTCTCCTGGATCACAAGATTCTAGTCTTTCCTTCAAAGAATCAATTTCGTTCCCTAACTGAATCCATGCCGGTATGACATTATTATCTTTAAGTGTTTTATTTAGCTGACCTTCATAACTATTAACGGGGTTCTTATTTAAATCTAAGGGCTTACCTTTTCCAGGGAGGTTGTCAAAATCCCCCTTTTCCTTCGCATCATGTACAATTTGAGAAATGTGGTCTTTGTAATATAAATTTTCTCTAAAACTATCTCGATCTTTATTTTTCATTATAAGCAACCTCCTTAGTGGGATATTAACACAAATTGGTAAATTTTTGTCTCTTTTTGATACAGAATTGAAGTGTTTAATTCCAGTTATCTCGAAACTGAGTCTTCAACTAACCTGCCCGTTAGCGTAAGACTCAGTTTCGAGATAAATTTAAAACCAGTATTGTTCTCCTCTTTTATTAGAGGAGAACAATACTGGTTTGTATACTTGAAATATCTTTGGTTAATTTTTAGTTTAACTGTCGAGAAAAGTAGTGATTGACCACAACATAAAATACTAAGCTATTGAATCCTTTCAGAACGGAATTGCTTCGCATGCTCTTTAGCAAAATTGATGATCTTATTGTACGTTTTCTGTTCGAAATCCTTCTTGGATGGAATGTGTAACGTAGCATTGTCTTCATCGATAATTTTAATGCGTGCGCCGCCCCTGACATAAAGGGTGACGTATAAAAATGGTTCTCTCATCCCTAGTTCTACCCGTAATTCTTTCGGAAAGTCTGCCGTTATGATGACACGATCCTCCACTTGCTTCAAACTCAACTGACTATGAAATTTCAGGTTCTCAATCCCATTTATATGCACCTATACGCACTCCCCATTTTTCATTATACATACCTAATCATACGTGCTTTTAAACTCATTATCTGTCGTTTGTTGCTTTATTCACAAAGCTTTAACAAACCGTCCAGCTTACCCCTAGGATAACCGTTTTCATTCTTTCGTTCCTAAACTCCATGTAAAAATTTCTACGCATTTGTGAAAGTTTGAGCTTCACACCTGGCACGACGCGCTTGTTTGTAGATACTATAATGAATACAGGAAACCGTACATGGAACCACAAAAAGCAAAAGACCGGACAATGTCCGGTCTTTATAAAACCTACGCCTGTTCTCTGATTACAACTCCGCGCCTCATCATTTCATCAATATACACATCGCCTGGCACGATCGTTTCCGGTGGGTATACGCCTCGTTTTGTAATTGTTCCTCCGCCGATCAATTGGGCGACGACAGAGATGGTGTTCGCTGTTGCGCGTGCCATCGCGGTTACGTTCGTCGCCCTGTCTTTATAGGTGACCATTTCATATTCACAAGCTTTCCGTACCCCGTCTTTCTCTCCACCGACGATGACACGGAGCAGGACGGCATCGTCTTTATCCTTCAGTTCAAGGAGGGGATCGATGCTCTTCAGCAGCACTTCCCTCGTCTTGATTTCCGTTCCCCGGATATTGACGACTTGATCGGCTCCGGTCAGGTTGAGGTCGACGAGCAGCTTCATTTTTTCTGCATGGCCGGGATAGCGGATCGTCTTGTACTCGAGACTGTCGATGTGCGGGTACGATTTTAAGAGCGTCGACGTCCCGCCAGATGTATGAAAAGCTTCGAGTGGTCCGAAGCGTTCAAAATAGATGTTCTCGATTTCCGTCAACGACTCGACTTCCCGCAGTTTTCCATCTCTGATGATCATTGAAGGATCGGAGTAATGATCCAGCAACCCTTCCATGGAAAACACGTGGTTATACTCAAGCGGCGGGTCCGGCCTTACCGGAATGCCACCCACGAACAGGCGGATCGATTCAAGTTTATCGAGCTTGCCTGCACCGTATCCTGATAAAATGTTGATCATACCAGGAGCGACACCGAGATCAGGGATGACCGTCACTCCGGCTTCTTTCGCCTGTTCATCGAGCTCCAGCACTTTATCGGTAATGTGACCGATGTGTCCCCCCAGGTCGACGGAGTGGACCCCGACTTCGATCGCTGTTTTCGCGACAATTTCATTGAAGGAGTAGAAAAGCGCATTGATGACAACATCATAGTTTCTAATGAACTCTGCAAGTTCGGTCTGATTTTCGGCATCCACTTTGAATCCTTGTATTTTTGATGAGTTCAATGAATCAGAAACTCGTTGCGCACGGTCGAGATCGATGTCAGCGAGTCCGACTTTCTTCACTCCCGAACTGTGGACGAGATCGCGCGCCGCTTCTTTTCCCATCAATCCAGACCCTAGAACAGCTACTTTCATAGTCCGCACTCCTTTATCTCTGTAAAATTACTCGACATCGATTTGGGCACGCTGCAATTTCCCACTGAAATCGACGTACACCGCTTTCCATTCGGTGAACACATCGAGGGCAGCCACTCCAGAATCTCTGTGGCCGTTTCCGGTTCCCTTCGTCCCGCCGAACGGCAGGTGGATTTCAGCCCCAGTCGTCCCTGCATTCACATAAACGATGCCTGTATCTAAATCCCGCTGAGCGGCGAATACCTGGTTCACATTTTGTGTGAAAATCGAGCTCGACAAGCCGAATTCCACCCCATTGTTGATCTCAACAGCTTCTTCAAAACTTTTCACAGGAATCAAGGAAACGACCGGCCCGAAAATTTCTTCCTGGGCGATCCGCATATCCGGTTTCACGTCCGTGAATAACGTCGGAGCGAAGTAGTTCCCTTTTTTGTGGTCGCCGTTTTCCATGATATAGCCACCGGTCAGAAGTTTCGCTCCCTCTTCCTTCCCGACGCTGATGTAGCTTTTCACTTTTTCAAGACCCGCACGATTGATGATCGGTCCGACTTTGATCGATTCATCCAGTCCATTTCCGATCGAAAGCTTGGCAATCTCTTTTTGAAGGCGTTCTTCCAGTTCATCTTTGACCTTTTCGTGGACCATGACACGGCTGCAGGCTGTACAACGCTGACCGCTTGTCCCGTATGCACTCCACAGAATCCCTTCGACAGCAAGGGACAAGTCGGCATCATCCATGACAATTACGCCGTTTTTCCCGCCCATTTCAAGGGAAACTTTCTTAAGACGCTGGCCGCATTTCGCTGCGATGCCACGACCGACCTCATTGGATCCTGTAAAAGAAATGACCCGGATGTCGTCCTGCTCGATCATCGCTTCTCCTACTGTGGACCCCGAGCCGAACACCACATTGATAACCCCTTTTGGCAACCCGGCTTCTTCAAAAATCTTCGCCAGTTCATAGGCCATGATCGGTGTTTCGGTCGCAGGCTTCCACACGACCGCGTTCCCGGCAACGATCGCCGGAAAGGACTTCCATGTCGCAATGGCGATCGGAAAGTTCCATGGAGTGATGATGCCGACGACGCCGACAGGAGCACGGACGCTCATCGCGAATTTATCCTTCAGCTCTGAAGGTGTCGTCTGCCCGAACAGCCGGCGTCCTTCTCCCGCCATGTAGAAGGCCATGTCGATGCCTTCCTGAACTTCTCCACGCGCTTCTTCGATGACTTTTCCGTTTTCCATCGTCAACAGCTGGGAGAGCCGTTCTTTTCGTTCTTTCATAATCAAACCGACCCGGTACAACACTTCTGCTCTTTGAGGGGCCGGTACGAGTGCCCAGGTTTTCTGCGCTTTTTTTGCAGCACTTGTCGCTTTTTCCACATCAGAAGCTGTCGATAGCGGGACGTTTACCAGCGTTTCGGATGTCGCCGGATTGATGACGGCTGTCGCCTTGCCGGAAGACGGCTCCAACCATTTTCCATCTATGAAATTCTTTAACTGCTCCTCATGAATCAATGTCACTTTGATTCTCCCCCTTTTTTTCTTAATTGGCTGATCGTTTTTGATAAGGATATTTGCTCAGGATCTGTTTCAACTTCTATGACCACGGGCTTGTCCAGGACCAGCGCCTGATCCAGGGCTTGTCTGAACTCTTCCGCCGTTTTCACAAGAAAACCGGCAGCGCCTACATTTTCCGCCACTTTTGAAAAGGCGACCTCCCCTAAATCCGTACCGATGACTTCGCCTGGATAATGGATTTCCTGATGCATGCGGATCGTTCCGTACATCCGGTTATTGAAAACGATGCTGATGATTGGAATGTCATAGCGGACCGCCGTCTCAAGCTCCTGAATCGTCATCATGAAGCCACCATCGCCTGAAAGAGAAACGACCTTCTTTTCAGGTTTCGCAAGTTTCGCTCCCAGGGCTGCCGGCATGCCGTACCCCATGGCGCCTGACGTTGGCCCTATATATCGTTGTTTCTTAAATTGAAAATACGTGTGCAGCCAGCCGGCGAAGTTGCCCGCATCATTTGTCAGGATGCTGTCTTCCGGCAGGTTTTCCTGAAGAAGCGAAATCACTTCCCCATTCAAGTTTTTGCGACCATCGGTAACAAGCGTCGCTTCATAAGCTTTCCGACGCGCGCTTGTCCACGAAATTAAATCCCTTCCGTAGGCCGCATTAGCTAGTGCTTCAAGCATTTCGCCCGCATCCGCTACAATGCCTACATCAGGAGGATAGACTTTGCCAAGGACACGGTCATCGATATCACAGTGGATCAAGGTCTGCCCTTTTAAAAGCGAATAGTCCTGTGTCGTCACTTCCGAAAGTCTTGTCCCAATCGCGAGCACCGTATCCGCCTGAGAGATTGTCTCCAGAATGTTCGGATGCGTGCCGAGTCCCAGATGTCCGCAATAGTGGATGTCGTCGTTCGGAAAAACATCATGTCGTCTGAATGCACTCACAATCGGAGCGCCCCATTTATAAGCCAGCCGTTTCAAAGCCATTTCTGCACCCGCAAGCTTCACTCCCCCACCCGCTAAAATCAACGGACGTTCCGCTAAACGGAGCCGGTCGACCACCTCGATGACTTCTTGATCCGAAGGCTTTGGTGCCGGCCTTGTTACAACAGGGCCGAACGACATGAGCGCTTCTTTTTTCAAAACATCTTCAGGCAGAGAAAGAACGACAGGTCCAGGCCTGCCCGACATGGCGATCCTGAGCGCCCGTTGCATGAGTTCAGGAGTCCGGGGCGGTTCGCGGATTTCAGCCACCCATTTAGCGATGGGCCTGAAGAAGGCTTCAAGGTCGACTTCCTGGAAGCCTTCGCGTCCACTGAAGTTCGTGTGCACCTGCCCGAGGAGGACGACCATGGGTGTGGAGTCCTGGTATGCCGTATGAACACCAATCGCAAGGTTGCTCGCACCGACGCCCCTTGTCGCCATCACAACACCCGGCGTTCCACTCGCTTTTGCGTACCCTTCCGCCATGAACGCGGCCCCGCCCTCGTGTCTGGCCGAGAGGAGCTCCATGTCCGGCTCTTTCAAAATGGCATCCATCACAGGGAGATAGCTTTCCCCTGGTACACAGAACACTTTGGAAATGCCTTGTTTTTTTAGACAGGAGACAATCGCTTCAGCGCTTGTCATCTGGCGTTCGTCCATAGACTTCAGCCTCCTTTCATCGCTTTTTTCATGCGTATCGAAGCTTCATGGAGCCGTTCAATCGGAACAGACAGGCTCATCCGGAAATAGCCCTCTCCTTTCTGACCGAACGCTGTTCCTGGCGTAAGGATGATGCCCGCTTCGTCGAGCATTTTTTCAGAGAACCCCTGCGACGTATATCCTTCAGGCACACGTGCCCATAGAAAGAAGGTGCCCTTCGGTTTTTCAGCCTGGATATTCATTCCGTTGAAGGCACTCATCATAAGATCGAGCCGCTGCTCGTACGTCCGGTTGTTCGCTCTTACCGTTGAAAAATCACTGCGTAGTGCCGTAGCGCCCGCCAACTGGACCGGTAAAAACTGACTCGTATCCATATTGCTCTTGAACACGCTGAGAGAGCGGATCAGTTCCTTATTGCCGACGATGTATCCAAGACGCCAGCCGGACATGTTGAACGTTTTCGAAAGCGATCCGAATTCGACTCCTATTTCTTTGGCCCCCGGCACCTGCAGTAGACTGGGAGCCTTGTAATCTCCGAATGTGACAAGATCGTAAGCGGCATCATGGATGAGTGAAAGTTGGTGTTCTTTCGCAAAACGGACCGCTTCCTCAAATGTGTCTACGTCGACTGTTCCGCCGGTCGGATTGTTCGGATAGTTGAGCAGCATCATTTTCGACCTTGAAACATCCCTCGTAGAGATTTGATCGAACATCGGGGCATAACTTTTTTCTTCATCCAGCGGAAAGCGGACCGTGACTCCATGGGCGAGATGGATCGCGGATTGATAGACAGGATAACCCGGATCCGGCGCAAGGACCCCGTCCCCCGGGTCGAGGACGGCACTGATCAAATGAGCGATGCCCTCCTTCGATCCGATCAGTGTCAGCACTTCCGTCTCTGGATCCAAATCCACGTCATAATGCGATCTATAGAAATCCGCAACGGCTTCCTTGAACTCCCGGCAGCCGCCGTACGGGGAATATTTGTGATTCTTCGGTTTACGTACCTCTTCGGTCAAACGGTCGATGATGAATGGTGGTGTCGGCAGATCCGGGGCCCCGATGCCGAGGTCGATGACATCAACCCCTTGAGCGGTCAACGCGACTTTCTTTTTATGAAAAATGGAAAACAGGTAAGGTGGCAGGCTTCGCACCTGCTTCGAGCTTTGGATCATGGAAAGACCCCCTTCAGACATTCTGGTTGTCCCATCGCTCTATCCTATTAATCCATCCCTCATTCTATGAAACAAAGTTTCCAGGTCATCTTTTCCAAATCGCTGCATATAGTGTGATATAGCCCGTCAAGGACAACTCCCCTATCTGAATTGATCCGTGTTTCCCAAGCCAGTTGGATTCATACGTCGTATGGGTTCTTCTGGCTTTTTCTAATGTGAAAGGGTGTGATGAGTGGTGACCGCCGCATTGGAAGGCATCCGTGTCCTCGATTTGACCCGGGTTCTCGCCGGCCCTTATTGTTCGATGATCCTTGGAGATCTCGGAGCTGAAATCATTAAAGTCGAAGCTCCCGGAGGTAGTGATGAAACCCGTACGTGGGGACCTCCCTTCAAAGAAGGGGTGAGTGCCTATTATCTTTGTGCCAACCGGAATAAAAAGAGTTTGACGCTCGATCTGAAGTCTACGGAAGGAAAAGAAGTGTTGGAAAAACTCGTCAAGGAAAGTGATGTTGTCATCAACAACTTCAAGACGGGAACGATGGACCGGCTCGGGGTCGGGTATGACCATTTAAAAGATCTCAACCCCCGCATCGTTTTCTGCTCGATTACGGGTTTCGGAGAGACAGGGCCATACAAGCATCTCCCCGGCTATGACTTCATCATCCAGGCGATGAGTGGTTTGATGAGCATTACGGGTGACGACCAGTCGGGTCCGCAGAAGCTGGGTGTGGCTATTACCGACATTCTCACCGGCCTGTATGCCTGCATCGGAATCCAAACGGCGCTGTTGGAACGTGAACGATCAGGAGAAGGTCAGAAAATCGACCTATCTCTATACGATTCTGCCGTCAGTTCCCTCATCAACATCGGGAGCAATTTTTTAATGACCGGAAAAGTACCGGAGCGGCTCGGAAATCATCATGCCAATATCGTGCCGTACCAGACGTTCCGATCCTGTGACGGTGAAATGGTCATCGCTGTCGGGAATGACCGTCAATTCGCTCAATTATGCTCGATCGTCGGACAACCTTCACTTGCTGCAGAACCTCGTTTTTCTACGAATGCAGGCAGGGTGGAAAACAGGGAGGAGCTTTCGAGGATTTTACAGGAGCGGTTTTTGAACGAGGATACAGCTTACTGGAAAAGCCGGTGCCAGGAAAAACAAATCCCCTTCGGCCCGATTCAATCGCTCGCAGAGGTTTGTAAAGATGAACAGCTGAAAGCCCGGGACATGTTCCTCACCTGCAAGCATCCAAAAGCAGGTGATGTGGAGATGATCGGAAGCCCACTGAAACTATCCCGAACACCGGTGGATTACAGGCAGCATCCCCCGGAAGCGGGTGAACATACAGAAGAAATTCTTACAAGGCTCGGGTATGACAAAAAAACGATCCGTCAATGGAAAAAGGATCACAAGGTTTAAGGAGTGAACGAAATGAACTTCGATTTCAGTGATGAGCAAGTCATGTTAAGAAAAGCGGTCCGGAGTTTCGTCGACCATGAAATCATGCCCTACATCGGGGAATGGGATGCGAAAGGACATTTTGATCAGCAGACGTTGAAAAAGCTTGCAGCGCTTGGACTGATGGGGGTCTGCATTCCTGAAACCTACGGAGGAAGTGGGATGGATTACAATTCCCTCGCTATTGTCTGTGAAGAACTCGAGCGCGGAGACACGGCCTTCCGTACAGCTGTCAGCGTCCACACCGGCCTGAACAGCATGACCCTTCTGCAGTGGGCGACAGAGTCACAGAAGCAGAAATACTTAGTTCCGCAGGCCAAAGGCGAAAAAATCGGTGCTTTCGGGTTGACGGAACCTGCGGCAGGCTCTGATGTGGCCGCATTACAGACGACCGCGACGCTCGACGGAGACCATTATGTACTGAACGGACAGAAAACATGGATTTCCCTCTGTGATGTGGCGGATCACTTTTTAGTGTTTGCTTATACGGATAAAAGCAAGAAACATCACGGCATCTCCTGTTTTATTGTAGAGAGAACTTATGGAGGCTTTTCCTCCAAAGCGACGAAAGGAAAGCTGGGCATACGCGCTGGGAATACAGGCGAATTGTTTTTTGATCAAATGAAGGTACCGAAAGAAAATCTGCTCGGCAACGAAGGGGATGGCTTCAAGATCGCCATGTCCGCTCTGGATAGCGGCAGGTTCACGGTGGCAGCAGGCGCCTGCGGACAGATCATGGCATGTCTTGAAGCGAGCGTGGACTACTGTCATGAGAGAGAGACATTTGGAAAAGAAATCGGAAAGCACCAGCTCGTCCAGCAGATGATCGCGAAAATGGAAGCAGGCCTGCACATGAGCCGTCTCCTTGTCTACCGGGCAGGTGCGTTGAAGAACAAAGGGGTGAGAAATACCAGAGAAACCTCGCTCGCGAAATGGCAGGCGTGTGATTTTGCCAACCAGGCGGCGGACGATGCCGTGCAGATTCACGGAGCTTATGGTTATTCCAATGAATATCCTGTGGAGAGGTATTTACGGAATTCCAAAGCCCCTGTGATTTATGAGGGGACGAGGGAAATCCACACCATTATGCAGGCGGAATATGTTTTGGGTTACAGGAAAGACAAACCGCTCAGTCATATGCTTCCGGCGTGGGAAGGTTAAATCGAAGAGATGTTTTGGATAAACGAACGTGCGTGAATGATTCACGCACGTTTTTTCATCCCTTTTTTCACTACGGTTTCGACACCGCTTTCACATCATAAAAAGCCAGCTTTGTTTGCTGACTTGTTGAAGATCTATTTATTTGCGTTTGGTCTTTACAAATCCTAATATCATGCAGCTGGCAATCGATATCATAGGACCATTTGTTAAAACCGGGTTCCCTCCCCAACCAATTGCTGGTCCATCCTCTCCTGAAATGGAGGACACGACATGGGCAGCTGATATTTTTATTGCTGTGATCAGCTCAGCAATAGAGTAAACAAGGACTCCGGTCAATAAAGACATCCCTATTCATAATATTCCTAAAGCACGATCATTCATATAACTTCCCCCTTGATTTATTTAAGGTGTGCGCACGCTAGCACACGAACATAGATCAAGCTCTCTAAAAAAATCTTTAACTTTAAAAAAAAGGGGAAGAACCTTGATCATTTTTCTTATAAAGCAACCCTTTTTTATCAAGAGCCTCCTCCATTTCATCTGCTAATGGAACATGTGGCCCGATGACAAATTTCCAATCCTGCGCTATTAGGAACGCTTCCCTCTCTCTCAATTCTCGTAATTCTATAAAGTCTTCCATCGACCTTTTCACAGGTTCCGTCGTACTTCTGGCTAATTGATTTCGATAATGTCTGATAAAATCTTTCTCCGTACACCCATTGACCTTTATGAAATGTTTCTTTAAGTTCCTCATCACGTAATTACTTTTCTTACTTTCGTTTACTCTATGTCCAACATGGTGAATATGCTTTAAATCGTGGCAGGACCTGCACAAACACTGGATTTCCTTTAGTATCAAAAGAAACTTGTCTTCATCATATTCCCACACTTCATGGGCATGAAGTTTCTTTTTATCATAAAAGCCACAAATTTGGCATTGATCATCGTTTTCCTTAAGAACATGACCGCGCACAGAATTCCATAAGGACCGGGGGATTGAGTCTCTTACCGTTCGGTTCTGCGCGTATGGAGGCTTTCGGATTTCTATCGTTAACCTGAATTCAGGCATAGCAAACTCCCTCTCTTCCTCTATCATGTAAGCAACCTTCATTGAACCAGAACCATTCATTTCCATTCCAATATAACACTCTGAAACTGGTCCACCAAGTAGATGGAAAGGGGATGAATCAACGAATCCCATGATCGTCCTGTATAAGTGCTCTGCTTCCTGTAAATAAAGAATGAGGACAGGCAGAAATCCCGGGCTATTGCCATATAAAAAAGGGAATTTATGTTAAAGTAATGAAAGGAACAAGAGTGTAAATCATATAGCCTTGTAGAAAATAAGGGCTCCTAATGGAGAGGGGAACGAATGAGTGAAATACACGTTAGATTTTATTTTAGCTGTCACTTTGAATGGTTTTTCATATTTTATAGCCAGCCTCCTTCTTGGTAACGGATTATTTTACTGGCAGGCTTTCATCATTGGGTTTTCCGTCGTTTCTCTCGGTGCGTTGACAGAAGCCTTCGGCAGTCCCATGTGGTTGATCGTCGTCGTCCCCTTCCCGGTAGGTATGTTCTTACTTTACTCTTTTCTTAACGTCACTGTCCCTTTTTGGTTTCTAACCTACATCCTTACGCTCACCATCTACACGCTTATCCATATACCGATGAGCTATTTTTTCCATTTCCATTCTTTGATTCCAGCTTGGAAACTTTCGAAAATTTAATCGCTCCCCTCATAGATCGAAGCACACGTAAAGCAGCTCTACGCCAATGGCACGGAGCTGCTTTTTGATCGTAAAACCGTATCGCAAAAATAGCATGTTATGTATCCTTCTGCATAAACGTTTAAGAAGGAGGCGATGCGTGTGGGAGATTTAATACCTTTTCCTAAAAAAGAACCTGCAGAAGTCATCGTTCTGACACCGGAAGAAAGACAGGAATTCGCGCACCTGACCTATGAACTGATGAAAGAAGACAGACTCATCCCTTTTTTAAGAATCAAACGCCGCCTGAAAAAATTGATCAAAAAAGGCCTTGAACGTGCAAAACAACAAGATTTCGAGAAGTGAGGATCCTCCCGCCGGCATCTACCCTTTCCAAATGAACGAACTATCATCCTGCATCTCTATATTTGGATGCTGGTTCAGCTCTTCTACAAGACGGAACAAGGCTTCATCTTTTTGTTTCGCTTCAATCATGCAGTCAATTTGCTCTGTTGAGCCATTCGTTTTCTTTACAAATTCAAGGAACATATCCAAATCAACGAAATCCGCATGACTTTTAAATTCCTTATCACTCTTGGGACTCGAAATATGCATTTTCACAGGAAGAGGAGAATGATTCCAAGTATTCACGACACGCGGCCATTGCTCCTCCCATTTCTCCCCATCATTGTTTGCATAATGATGGTGGATATCAAAGACGAGTGGGATGTTCAATTTTTCACAGACATAAAGACCATCTGCTAACGTATAGGACGTATCATCATTTTCAATCATGACGGTCTTTTGAATGCCGGTCGGAACCGATGCCCAATTTTCGATGAACCGCTCCAGCGACTTTTCTTTATCCTTATACCTGCCTCCAAGGTGGAAAACACACCGATGGGTCGGGTCGATCCCCATATGATGGAGAAGCAGATAATGATACTTGAGCACGCCCATCGAAGTCTTGAAAATTCCTTGGTCCGGAGAATTGATGACCACAAAGTGATCGGGATGAAAATCAATCCGCATGTTGTTCTCCTTCGCAAAACCGCCTAATTCTGCAAGTTCCTCTTTGATCGGATTCAAATAATCCCACCCTTGCAATTGTTCATGCGTAGCCAGCGGAACAAGTCGTGAACTTAGTCTGAAGAAGTGAATGTCATGGGCTTTATTATGTTTCAGTAATCGAAGACAGTTGTGAAGGTTTGATTTCGCAATCCGCTCAAGCTTCCGTTTGGCTGCCTCTACATCTCGAATTTCCGAAAAACGTTTATAGGTCATCGTTTGAGATGGGGAAGCATTTTGCAAATGGACACTCATCGCTACATATCCGAGTCTAAATAGTGTCATGTTTTTCACCTGCTCCCTGTTTTTCCATAGTTTAGCCAAGAGGGTCGTTCCTTATGTAGGTATGGAGTACTCCAGCAGGTAAGACCTGCTTCTATCTGTTTTTGACTTTTTCCTTGTCTGCCCCATCTTTAACATCTCCTCCCTTTTTTCAAAAGGATAAGGAAATACACAACCCCATCACTACTAAAGGTAAAAATACAAACAGCATGATCCACAATTTCACATTCCGCTCATCAGAAAAAAAGCTTCTTCTCGTAATATAAATGTAGGCAATCAGCCCTAACAACCCTATGACCAGAAATAAAGCAGACATTCCCAAACCCTCTTTCTTCACCTGTTGTAGATAAGGTTTTACGGACGTCCTTCATGCTCACGAATTTCATAGAAACCGTGTGTGATCCCTGGTTACAGGACAGATCCGTGCGATAGATGAAATAACATCAACGTGTGTCATGGGCTCATCATTCGATTTCCTGCACATCGACGAACTGCGCCTGGACAATAAACCTCTCCGGGGCACTCCCTATGAAATCGAATGGATAACAGGTCGTGAGTGTAAGCGTCGGATCCTCGTGATCGACGATGACGGACCGATCGTCTTCATCTGTGACCCACGTTTTCTCCACTTCATACTTGTACCGTTTTCCTTCATACTCATAAAACAGGGGGGCTCCTTTTTCGATTTCCCCGAGCTGGGTAAAAACGGTCTCCCGATGACCGCTCAGGACGGTATGACGTTTCTCATCTGGTGTCGTGGTCCATTGACTTATGAACATGCCCACCCCTTGATGAAGCGATTCTTCATCGGTGCCCCAATAAGTAGCATAGCCTTTATTTAAAAAGGGGATGATCAGCCGCCCTACTTTCTCCCCATCCTCAAACTTTTGGATTTCATCCGAATAAGTAGGTGGTTTCGGTTCATCATTCTTTTTCATTACCAAGGGCTGGGTTTTCTCTGACTGATCATAAGACTGCCATTCCTTTATTTCCTCTTCTGTCACTTTTTCAACAGCCTGGGTGGAATCCCACCATTGAAATGTGAAGTAAGCCGTACACGAAAACCCGATAACGACAAACAGAAACAGAACTTTGTTAAGCATAATGACCTCCTCGTCAAATGAAGGATGAAAGAGCCAGGCCGAAGCCCAGCTCTCATTTCACTGTACAGACCTCTTTCTCATGAATAGAACACTTCCAGCAAACAGCACCATCGTCGCGCCAAGGAACGCATACATGACATTCGGGCTTGCTGTATCAGGAAGTTCCCCTCCAATGGCTTCTTCAATCGGTTGAGCCTGATCCAATACCTCTTGTGGGATTTGGATTTCTCCGACACCATTGAAGTTTTCCAGCGTCATTTCTGTCTCTTGAGTAATAGGCATGGGCTGGCCCTCTTCTGTTTCGATTTCCATTTCCAATAGAATGTGGCTGGAGGTTAAATAATGATTCTCTTTGTCTATGTTCATTTTATAGGTCACATCTTTGATGGAGATTTTATCAAGGATTTCTTCACCCAATTCCTTCAACCCTTGCTCACCTTCACTGGAACCCATTCCCTGTTGAAGCATTTTCATCGACATTTCCAAAAGCTTCTCCCCATCTCCCTCATAGTGAAGAACATAGGAACCGTCACTTTCTTCCACACTCATATCTCCGGCTAGAGGGAGCGCCTGCGCCATCTGACCTTCAGCGAGCATAGAAGCCATCATTTCCTGGCTTGAATCACCGGACAGCTGCACCCACCCTTGTCCTGGAAGTTCACTGTAGTAGCCTTCTTCTGTAAAATAAGACTCCGTCGTCTCTCCTGCCAATTCAGTCTTCATATAAAAGGCGAAGGGATCCATCGTCACATCAGCCATGGTTTTTGTTTCCATTCCCTCTCCTTCATTCATCATCGGCATTTCAGCCTTTGATACTTGTTTCATCGAATAACTATCAAGATTCTTCATGGCTTCATTCGATTTCTTTAACACTTCTTCTGCCGTCATCTCCGCAGCGAATACTTGAAGAGGAAACAGGAACAACACCAGAGCACTCAATAACAGCAGGTTACATTTTTTTAACATCCAAACACTCCCGAATTTTATTCGGTAAAAAAAGAGGCTGGTCTATGTAGAGACAAAGGCTGACTTTAACATCCCACAATTTTCCACCTACCCCTCTATATCCTTCAACCCTCAAAAATAAACACATGATTCCAAATTTCCCCCTAAGGTTCTATTCTTTTTTCATACAAGGTGTACATAAAAAAGCAGACCATGAATAATGTGATGGTCTGCTCCCTGCTTTTGTATTTTCCTTTTCATAACCAATGCGCCTATTCCATTGTCTCAATATATAAAGTTCCGTCCGAATTGACCTGGGCAACGAGGACGTCTTTCCGGTTAGACACCCCATAGGACTGCAAGCGATCTTCCAACCAGGATTCACTGTAACCACTCGCATTCAACTGATCAGGAAGCACTTCCCCCTGCACCATGACGACATGTGAAAACGTGACAGGATCAGGGTCAAGCTTCAAGTCGAGAGGGGTTGCAGGGGAAAACTGTGCTTTTCTTAGAACGCTTACAGATCCGTCCGTTTCCAAAATAGCTGTCTGCACATCACTGAACTGGAACACACCTGCTTTCCTTAATTCAGCGATGAGTTCGTCGACGTTGAAACGTACTTTTTTCATATTCTTGATAAGAATTTTCCCGTTGTCCATTAATAGAGTAGGCTGACTGTTCACCAGTTTCCTGATCGCCAGACTTTTCAGTGTGAGATAGTCGATGAGAAGGACAAGGGAAGCAAAGGTAAGCAATCCAAGAGCTCCCCTTGAAAGCGTCACATTATCTGAAAGGAATGTTGTGGCTGTCATTGAACCAAGCGTAATGCCTGCGATAAAGTCGAAAAGCGTCATTTGTGAGATCAGCTTCTTGCTTAGAATCCTTGCTAAAACGTAAAGTATAATAAAAACGATGATTCCTGTTCCGACGAACTCCAACCACTCACCCATAGGCACCCTCCTCCTCTTCCTTTATTATTTCTTTTTCTGTCACATTTATGTTGATCAGGAAAAGTTCGAGCATGCGTTTTCCAAAACAAAAAAACAGTAACCCTTGAACGGTTACTGTCCTGTGTGAATCAGCCTTCTCTCGGCTCAGGTAAATATTTCGTGAAAAATGCTCCGGTGATAAAGCAGATCCCCAGAGTAAACCAAGTGATTATGCCCCCAAATTCAAAGAGATAGGAAAACAAGGCTACTAATGGTGCCACAACGAAAGCGCCGGGAGTCACATAGCTTTTCCACCCATACTCTTTTTTAAGATTTTTCCTCTTCTTATAGATCAAATAGATATAACCCACGACCAAAACAGCTGTTATGATCAGCATGAAAAATTCCAGCATCGAATCCCCCGTCATTCATGTTTTTTTAAATATGATTGTAGATAATCACGGTATTCCCTGGTTAAGTCTGCGGGGATCTTTTTCATAGAAAAGAAAGAGACGTCACGGGATTCTTCAACATCAACTTCTAATTTCCCCACGTATTCATTCGCCTTATAGACAGCCGTAACCGAGTACAGTTCATCCCCATTGGAAACCTTGAAGAAGTATTCCTCCCCTGAAAAGATATCCAGAAGTTCAAGCGCACCTAATTGAAGACCTGTTTCTTCTTTCACTTCACGGCGTGCGGTTTCCTCCAGACTTTCACCAAGCTCCATTAAACCACCAGGAAGTCCCCACCCGCCGTCTTTACGATGTTGAAGGAGAATTTCCTGCTGGTCATTCTCGATGATCACCACAGCTCCAGGTAAAATTAATGGTCTTGTCCCGACTTCTTTTCTAAGCTCTTTAACATAGTCCATCCAGAATACCTCTCCTCATTGAATTCATTCACCTCAAATGAGCCGCCATTTGTATAAGCCTTAATTCTGAGACTTTGAATCCCCGCTTTATCTTTAATCATTCAAAAAAAATCATCGCTTATGTATTTTTGTCCACACTCATGATGTAATCTGCGTAAATAATGCTCCATAACATAAAGGCAATATTAATTTTGATAGTGTAGAAATCACTGATAACATGCGTTCAATAACCCTTAGGTAAATGCGATGGCATTTACTAAAAGAAGTCTTTTTATCCCCATGAACTCCTCTCCCTTTTGCTTCACGGGATCATTAGCGCGCCGAGCACGAACACACCGGCAATGTAAAAGCCGATCAGAGATCCCCAGGACAATGGTTTGCTCATGAACACGACGATTTTCCGCAGCCAGCGGAATAATGCATACATCACTAGAAACAAGAGGCTGTAGCCAATAAAGCTCCATCCCTCACCAATGAGGATGACCATCGTGTTATGAAAAAGGGTGAACAACAGCATGAACAAAAGAAACCATAGTTCTTTGAACTTAGCAAAATCACTTTTTCGTTGTTGTTTTTCCTGGTGCATCGATAATCTCCTTCCTTGTTAAAACGCTGTCATCAAGAGTAACTTTACCACTCCCAGATCAGGCTAGTCAAAGTGGGCACGAAGGATTTGTTTAAACTTCTGCTCTTCTTCCAGATGAGGGTAGTGATTGCTTTGATGGAACAGGTGAAGAACAGCCCCTGGGATACCTTCTGCGATTTCCTCAGAATAAGAGGGCGGGCATTGAACATCATACTTACCCGATATGACTACCGTTTCCGCCGTAATAAGACCCAACTTTCTTGTCACATCAAAGGTATGAAGCTCCCGTGCAAAGAAGTTCATCCGGACCGCTGACATCTTTTTTTCAACCGGTCGACGAAAGTAATGCTCATAATTATGAGGCTTCCATAAGGAAAACTTTGTCCGTTCCATCGTCAGCTCTTTTCTTTTTTCCTCCGAAAGATCCTGCTTTTTCAACTGCTCGATCAGTGATTGCATGTCATCGAATTTCGGGTGCGCTTCATTGTAGATACAATCCTCTGAAAAAGTCATATACTCGCGCGCTGCAGCATTTGCAATAACTAGAGTTTCCAGGCTTTCTGAAAAATAGATCCCGTAAACGACGGCAAGCATCCCTCCCGTTGAATGCCCTGCAAAACTCCAATAGTCATATCCCAACGCTTTCCGGATCTCTTCAAGATCTAAAACGCTGTCAAGCATTGTCAACTCATGAGGAGAGGATGCTTTGTCCGTCCTGCCGCACTCTTTCAAGTTGATTAAATAGACCGTATGGCTAACCACAAAAGCTTCTGCAAAATAGTCCCCCGTTTCATTGAACTCTGAATACAAATGGGTGACAGCAAGCGGAGATCCTTGTCCTTTTTCGAAAACTTCAAAGGTTCCACGGTCTGTTTTCACCATTGTCCGTTTCCATGTCATCTTCCCTTCCCTCCCTTATTCAATGTACTTCTACGATATCATACATGAAAGTGTTTCATGTTTTTCCGGTACCTGGCAAAGGAAAACCGCGATTTGGTACGAGTTTCAACTTAAATATAATTGTAAAAGGATGCAGCAGGAAGAGAGAGGTACGTGGAACCAAACCGGTAGCCCGGGTGCCGGTTTGCTGCACCACCATAAACTTGAAGACATAACGTTTGATAGATAAGACGTGCTCTGAAATAATAAAAAGAAAACAATGGAACGGGGGTTTACTTATGGAACGATTTATCCGCTCCGATCAGTATCACTTTATAAAAAATCAGGCTCACAACCTGTTGAATGGTCATATGACAACGAACGATGCTTCTGTCACCCAGGCTCTCCAATCGATCACGAACGAAAAAGTGTTGGAATTATTTACAGAGCTCTCACCAGAGCAGGAGCAATTGATTGCTCAAGCGAGTGACGTCAAAGACGAGACCGATGCGATCCTCTACTTCTCCCGCTTGAAGCAGTATGTCGTTCCTTTTCCAAAGCTGTCTCAAGCCGATATCCAACGGTTGTTCCCGAAAGTGAAAAAATTGAGAGTGCCTACGATCCCTGATGAAGAATGGGCAGAACTCTCCTACATTGGATGGAACGATGCAGCAACAAACCGAAAATATATCATTACGACGGTGGATGGCCAACTGACAGGGGTGTACGGCCATTACAAACCACTGCGGCAAAAGAGCATTTGTTCGATTTGCCACGAACATGAAAAGGTGGGCATGTTCACGGCTACCTTCAAGGGGGAAAATGACGAAGAAACGATCAGCCGCGGCAATTATATCTGCCATGACAGCAGGAAATGCAATGAAAACATCCAGTCCCGTGAACCGCTCGAATCCTTTGTTAAACGCATGAAATCATAAAAAAAGCAGGACCTTTCCAAGCGGAAAGGTCCTGCTTTTCTATTATTGCTGTTCTGGTGAGTAATCCGGAGCCACGGCTTTTCTAATGAACAAAGCAACGACGAATGTGAGAATCGCAAGACCTAAAGCAAACCAATAGGCTTGATGGACTCCTGCTGTCATCGCTTGATCCATGACCTCACCTGTCACTTCTCCGGATTCATTGTTCAAATAACTTCTTTCTCCCTGGCTCATGATGCTTACGAATATGGAAACGCCGAGCGCTCCTCCGATCGGCTGCAGCGTATTTGCGATCGCCGTTCCGTGTGGATACAAATGCTTAGGCAGTTCATTCAACGCATTGGTCTGTGACGGCATAAGAACCGCAGAAACCGCCAGCATCAGTAATACATAAGCAAGAATAAAAGACCAAACGGGAATCGAAGGATTGATATTGCTGAAGAAGAGCATGACACCGACGAGGACCAATGTACCTGGAATGATCAATTTTCTTGGGCCGAATTTATCGAAAAGTGTACCCATGACCGGTGACATCAGGCCATTGAGCAGTGCTCCGGGAAGCAGCAACAGCCCGGCGGTCTTAGCGGAAAATCCTAATGGCCCCTGCAAATACATCGGCATGACGATTTCAGAAGCGAACATCGCCATGATGACAATGACGAAAATGGTAATTCCTCTCGCATAGCTTTTATACGTAAACACTCGTACGTCCAATAATGGTTCTTCTAATTTCAATTGTCTTAGGACAAACAAAATCAAACTGAGGAAAGCGACGCTTAAAATGATGATGATATTGATCGAAGAGAATCCCTCTCCACTTTCCCCTGCGCTGCTGAACCCATAGACGATCCCGCCGATTCCGATGGATGATAATACGATTGAAATGATATCCGCTTTCGGACGCGTCACTTCTCCTACATTCTCCAAATACTTGACGGCAAATAATATCGAAAACAAGGCAAACGGAATGACGGTGATGAACAACCATCTCCAGCCCAGGAAGTCTACGATGACTCCGGAAAGCGTCGGACCGATCGCCGGTGCAAACATGATGACAAGACCGAACGTCCCCATGATCCGCCCGCGGACTTCCGGTTCATAAAGCAGTAATAATGCATTCATAATGACAGGGATCAGCAAGCCGGTTCCCACCGCCTGAATCATCCGTCCTGTCAAAAGCATGGGGAAGTTCAAAGCCGATGCAGCTATGATCGTTCCGGCTAAGAAAACCGTCATAACTCCGATGAACATTTGTCTCGTCGTAAACCATTGGATCATTAACGCGGAAACCGGCATCAACACACCCATCACGAGCATGAACCCGGTGGCCATCCATTGGACCGTCGGCGCATCCAGCCCGAACACTTCCATCAGTTCTGTAAGTGCAATGTTAAGCAGCGTCTCATTCAGGACGGCAAAAAATGCACCGATCATGAATGTAACCAGTATGATCTTTCTATTGTATTGCTTTTCCATCTCTATCCCTCTACTTCTCTATATTTAAAATCCGAACCTTTTACTTCTTCCACTCTTCCGCTAAGATTCCATAGATCGTATGATCGACGTAATGGTCATACAACCATTCGGCACACCTGATTTTCCCTTCTTCCTTAAAACCCAGGCGGACCGGAATTGCCGTGCTTTTTTGATTGCCTTCCGCCACACGAATCTCCACTCGGTTCATGTTCATTTCCAATAAGGCATAATCCGTCAAAGCTTCAGCGACCCGTGTCATGATTCCTTTTCCCTGGAACTCCCGGCCGAGCCAATAACCGATTTTCACGATTTTATTGGTGTGGTCGATTTCATTGAATCCTGCGGTACCAGCAATGTCACCATTATAGATTACCATAGTCGTCATGCTTTTGTTTTCTGAAAATCCCCGTCTTCCAGATTGAATAAATGATTTCGTTTCCTCTACGGTTTTCGTAGCATCAAGCCAAGGCAGCCACTCGCGCAGATATGTACGTGACCCGTCTGTCAGTTGAAATAATGCCTCCGCATCCTCTTGGCCTGCGAGTTTAAGTGAAAGCTCCTGATCAATCTTATGTACAAACATACTTTCTCCCCCTTTTTCATCATTTTACCATGAACCTTTGACAACAGAACAAAGATAATGTAAATTACAAATGTACGAACAATAAAATTAATTAACCTTAAAAATATTCGGTTTTTAGGAGTGAAATCCATGGAAAACGTATTTGATTATGAAGATATTCAACTGATTCCCGCAAAATGTGTCGTAAACAGCCGTTCGGCCTGTGATCCATCCGTAAAGCTCGGCAACCATACATTCAAGCTTCCCGTCGTCCCTGCCAACATGCAGACGATCATCGATGAAACGATCGCTACTCAATTAGCACAAGAAGGTTATTTCTATGTCATGCACCGCTTTGAACCAAAAACTCGTCTGTCTTTTGTCGAAAAAATGCACGCACAAGGATTGATCGCTTCCATCAGTGTTGGTGTGAAGCCGGAGGAATATGAGTTTGTTCAAATGTTGGCAACGAAGGAACTGGTCCCTGAATACATCACGATCGATATTGCCCACGGCCATTCCACAGCTGTCATTGAAATGATTCAGCACATCAAACAACAGCTGCCGGAAACGTTTGTGATCGCCGGAAATGTAGGAACACCGGAAGCCGTCCGTGAGCTGGAAAACGCAGGAGCGGACGCAACCAAGGTCGGAATCGGGCCAGGAAAAGTGTGCATTACGAAAATTAAAACCGGATTCGGTACAGGCGGCTGGCAGTTGGCAGCACTGCGCTGGTGTGCCAAGGCGGCAAGCAAACCTGTCATCGCTGACGGCGGTATCCGCACACATGGAGACATCGCCAAATCCGTACGTTTTGGCGCGACGATGGTCATGATCGGCTCACTTTTCGCCGGTCACGAAGAGTCCCCTGGTGACACGGTTGAAAGAGAAGGCAAGCTTTACAAGGAATACTTCGGCTCCGCTTCTGAGTTCCAAAAAGGGGAAAAGAAGAACGTGGAAGGCAAGAAAATGTTTGTCGAGCACAAAGGTGCCCTTCAGGATACGTTGACGGAAATGGAACAGGATCTGCAATCTGCGATCAGTTACGCTGGTGGCACAGACCTTGACAGTATCCGCCACGTCGACTATGTGATCGTTAAAAATTCCATCTTCAATGGAGATAAAGTCTATTAAAAAAAGAGCCCCGAGCGGGCTCTTTTTATTTTACGCTTGTATCGGAATGTAAATATCAAAATGAGGATCATCAAAATCCCGATCGACCGGATACTTTTCGAATTTCAATGGCAGCCCATCATAATAGTTCGTTTCCGGGTCGAGGTAGGGCTTCGCATTTCCTTCTCTGAACCATTGGTAAATCGATGCATAGGTTTCACCGATCTCTCTGCCTTTCGGATGATGAACGTTCAAATATGTATGATGCGGTACGTTCATTTCCTCATACGCTCCCAGGCTCCTCGCACCTTCCACTTCGAAGCCGCTGAAATGGACAAAGCCATTTTCAATCGTATGAACCGATAACCCCCATTGATAATTCGGATCCACAGGATTTATTTCTACTATTTCGGTTTCCACCTTTTTAATCACTTCTTTTAATACAGGGACTTGTTCATAACTTCCTTCCCATTTCCGTCCCCTGACCTTGAACGCGGGTAAAGCAACAATAGTGACTTCCACGACATGACCTCCTTTATGGTATAGATTCTCCATGCCGGAAGTCATTTCCTTCAGAAACCTGTGCAGCTTATCGGGATTTGAAGATTTCAAAAGCACCTAATAGTCTTGCGATAAACCTTTTCTGTTCATATTGCCCCACGAGCTTTTCTTTTTTAAGAGAAACAGGAACAGCCCTTCGCATCTCCACCAGACCAAAAGAGGCCGATACCAGAAACTTTCCGAGAGAGCCCATACATACAAAAGAATGACGCTCTTCGGGTCAGGGTTTTTATGATAGGTCCACTCTTCCAATAAGACAGCGAGAGAGGAGATCATTGAACCATAAAAGACCGTCAACAAACCGACGACAATGGTGATTTCTATCGATACAAAAGAAAAGAAAACACCCGAAATGATAATGGAGTAGCCGATCATTTCAAAGATCGCACTCAGTAGTTCAACCAACAGATAATAAGGGAGAGAAAACATGCCAATCCCCTTATAGCGGGGGTTGAACAACATTTCTTTATGTTTCCACAGGGTTTCCGCGAGTCCTTTCTGCCACCTCTTCCTTTGGGCTCTAAGGGATGAAAAAGTGGAGGGAGCTTCCGTCCAGCAGACCGGATCCTGGATATACTCGATCCTCTGCCGTGACTTTTCATCTTTCAGCGAGCGGTGGATGCGCACAATGAGCTCCATATCCTCACCGACCGTATTCGGATCGTACCCTCCTGCTTTAATGACACGGTTTTTCTCAAAAACACCGAAGGCTCCTGAGATGATTAAAAGAATGTTCAATTTGGAAAGACCCAGTCTTCCAATTAAGAAGGCACGGAAATATTCCACGATCTGCATGAGAAGCATCGGCTCTTTAGGTAAACCGATGCGCTCGACGACCCCTTTGATGATTTTGGAACCATTCGCAATTCTCACCGTCCCGCCTGTCGCTGTAACGGTCCCATTGGAATCGATGATCGGTTTCATCGTCTTCAATAACGCATCACGGTCCAGAATCGAATCGCCGTCGATCGCTGCGAAATAAGGATATTTGGAAAAATTGATCCCTGCATTGAGAGCATCCGCTTTCCCCCCATTCTCTTTTCTCAGCAGATAAAGATTCGGATGAGTCCTGGATTGATATCCTTCTAAAATGTCCTGGGTTTTAAAGTGACGCCGGACGGCTAGTTCCATTGGTTCCATGGCGAACGTATCGATCATACGCGCAGCCGTCTCATCCTTCGAGCCGTCATCAATGACGATCACTTCGGACTGAGGATAGTTCAAGGCGAGCATCGACCGTGCTGTACTGACGACACCGACCTCCTCGTTATAGGCGGGGACCAGGACAGAGACTGGGAAAGTGTCTGAATTGATGGCCGTATCTTCAATGAGTTCCTCTCTATGAAGCCCCCGTTCTTTGCGGATCTGTGGGCTTGCAATCAAAAATAAAACAAGGTAGACGACCGCTACTACAATCATATAAACAATGACGAGGTAACCCATGATTTCAAATAGGCTGTAAATTTGCTGTACACTCATATCATTTCCCCTACTTTCACTGTCAAATGCTGCCTTGCCATGGAACGGGCGAATTTATCCTCATGATAGTTGTGGGTATATTCAAGCAGCCGCGCACCATCCGGAAGGTTCTTCATCGCTTCACAAGCCGCATACCGCACCCACCAGTGAGAGTCTCCGGCAAGTTTGAGCAAAGCATCCTGGGCAGATTCCAATTTCAGACGACCCGCAATTTTAGCCGCATACATTCGCTCTTCCCAAATCTCTGATTCGTAGAACTGATCCAACTGTTGGTAATCGGTACAGGCTTTCAATTCCATTAAACTCCGAAGGGCTTTAAGCCGGATCTCTTTGGATGGAAAGCGGAGCATCCGCTCAACGAACGGCAGATAATCCAGGGATCCTTTTTCCCCACAGTAGGAAACAACGGCCAGATGCACCTGACTGGGCACCCTTCCTGGTTCATCCTCTAAAACCATCACCATCTGCTGAAAAAGGTCGTCCTGAAATCGGCGCAGGACTTGTTTCACGAGACGCTGAGGCGTTTCTTTATCCAGCAGCAGTCGAATGACACGCTCGTCCTGAAAGGCTGCAAGCACCCTCACTGCCTGCCGGTATTCCTCGTCCATCACGTTGAGTTGGTTGAAGTAGTCCCAAACGTCGATTTTCAAATCAACCATGTCGAAATCTTCTATATAGTATAGGGTGTTCACCCGTTGAGCCCAACTTCCATTTTTTAAATACAGACGATAAGCATGGGAGAGATAGGTTTGTGCCGTATCCCGCACTCTCGTATATTCGATCTGTCCCCTCCGTTGGTCCACAAAGCGATTCAAAAGCCGCTCCACAAGCCGCACACGATAACGGATGTCGCGTGGAAGCTCCGGGCATTTCTCTGTTTCTCTCTCTAAATATTGAAAAAAGGGCTCTTCGTATTTGTCTATGTATATGGAAATGAACCTCTCATCTTTCAAACTGTGGATCTTTGAAATGACCAGGCCTCCCAGGAGACATAACTGAATAATAAGTAGAACAATCACCGTCCACATGACCATTGATACCAATACGTATCCCTCCTCCAAACGCCTATGGCGATTATAATGAACACTTTACCAATAGTATGACAGGACCACTCGTTTTTTTCTATCTATAACATCCGGGAAGTTAATGATCTTCGCTGCCGTATGCTCGTTTTATATCGATCCTATAAATACTAGAATAAAAACGCGCTTGGATTCCAGGATCCAAGCGTTTTGGTCGATTTATTCCCATTCATCCTTTCAATCTATAAAAACACCTTAACCATTCAAAGCAGTGATCAGAAAGCAAACGGCTGTGATTAAAGATAAGGGTGTCATGACAAGCTTTTCCTTATTACTATTGGAAAGAGCATTCAGAGCCGTATTCAAGAATAAATAGCCTGCAAAAAAGTAACACGCTGCTTTTGAGATAGGGGCCAGGAAGTCTATGGAAATGACATTTCCTACTTGTAAGATAAATAGAATGGCAGCCAATTGAATCCATACAGATCCCGCACAGGCGACTCGCATCGGCTTTGGTAATACTTTATATTTCCCGCCCATTGCGAAGTCTCCATAAGGCAAACCAAAAGCTAACAACACGTACAAAACAGCCACTGATAACAATGCGGCACTTCCAATCCAAGCTGTGATCACACTCTATCACTCCTTTTATATTATTGCTGAGAATCCATATGCCCTTACTGGTACAGTCTTTCCTATACTCTACACCTATTTTAATATAAAATGAAAAATTCCATGAACTTCACATAATCACTGGAACAAGGACAACGATTATCATCCATGAGACATTTTGTAGAATCATCACTAAATAAAAAAAGACCAAATCTTATCCGATTTGGTCTGACTCATTCCTCTACGTACACACAAGTTGCTCAACTCGAGCTACCCCTCGTTACAAATAGCTGTTCATTTTATTATTCTTCTGCTGCCATAGCATCTGCCTTGGTTTTGTGGACCGTGCCGAAAGGATGTTCCGGCGGGGCATAAATGGAATAAAGTTTCAACGGCTCCTGACCTGTGTTGGTCAGGTTATGCCACTTGCCTGCAGGTACCATGATGGCATAATCATCAGACACTTGCTGCTGGAAGTTCAACTGATCTTTGGTATCCCCCATTTGAACGAGCCCCTGCCCTTGCTCAATTCGCAAAAACTGATCCACGTCAGGGTGGAGCTCTAGCCCGATATCATCACCCACCGCTATACTCATCAAAGTTACCTGTAAATGGTCTCCTGTCCATAAGGCTGTTCGGAATGTACGATTTTGAGTCGTCGCTTCTTCGATATTAAGGACGAACGGCTGCCCCCCGTAATCTTTGATCACTACACGGCCTTCCCCTCGCGAAAAAGCGACGATTCGGTTGGTCGTGACGGCCTTATCATGACAGGCTCTATAGAATACATCCGCCAGCTGATTTCCCTGGTTTTCTATATAGGCTTTCTGGTACTTTTCAAACTCTTCAACTCCATGATCATAGCCAACTCTCAATCCTTCTTCAAACGTGTTGAAATCCGCCTCTTCTCTTTCATATTCCGGTTGCTCGCCAGTGAATGATGTATATAAATTATGAAAATGATTCAAGTGTCTCTTCTCGTTCTCCAACGCTTGACGGATTTCATTTTTGTAGGACTCATCAGGAGCAACCTCGGCCAGTTGACGAAAGATCTGAATGGCAGTTTCCTTCTTTTTGATTCCCTCTAAAATGTCCTCGGTGTTTTGCTCAGCACTTCTATACGCCCTAGTATGCGGGTATCCATACCTATATGGAATGTGAATCATACACCTCATCCCCTTCTCCAAACTATAAACATTTCTATGCAGGAAAAGAGAAAATCATACGTGTACACATTTCCATCTCATGGAGAAAGCGAAACAAAAACCCGTCCATGGACGGGTTCTTATACGTTCGTATGAGTGGCTTCTTTTTCAACACGGTCGAGAAATTCTTCGACTACACGTTCATTTCCTTTTTTGTTCGCCAGTTTCATCATGGCCTTCCCTACGAAGTTCACGCCTTTGTTTTGTCCGGAATAAGTAAGCCTTGTGTGTTCCTCATCGACTTTCTCCAAGAGAAAGGATGCCGTCACTTCGAACGCTTTCCCGATGACGAACGCAATTTTCTTATGCTTGCGTTCAGGCGATTCTTCATAAACAAGCGTCTCAACCGTATAAGTTTCCAGGCGTTTGCCTTCCCGGTACGTTTGGCGGTGTTTGGCACCTACTTCCTTTTCCGTTTTTTCAATCAGTTCATGCTCTTCGACTTTAGGCATGATCCGTTTGATGTTGTAATCTCTGAAAAGCTCCCACACTTCATCGATTGGTGCGGCAATCACTCTATCGTTTTCCCATTGGATCATTCTTCTTCCTCCCTGCCAGATTCTAAAAATGCATCAATGTCAGCAAGTCTCGCTTGGAGATCATGAATCTCTTCATAGATCTTTTTACGTTTTTCGAGTAGTAGTTCTTCCAGATGTAAAAAGGATTCATCCTCCATCACTTTCACCATTTCCTGAATGGTGAACCCAAGCGCCCGCAGCTTCCCGAGCATGAGCGCCAAAAAGTAACTGCCATCATCATAATACCGATAATGGTTATCCGGATGAATGTACGCAGGCTCAAGCAGGCCGACCTCTGCATAGTACCGGAGCGTCTCTTTACTGAGCCCGGTCAGTTGTGAAAATTCGCTGATTTTATACACGGTGTATCCTCCCACTTCCTATAGTAAACCGTGGGGTGCACCACAGAGTCAAGTCCGTACCGTTTCCCAGAGTTCCATGTGGAGTTCTTCCTTGTCCTGCCACGAATGGTAGACTTCCACATGCCAGGCTTCCAAATCCCGGGGATATCTCTCCCGCTCCATCCATTCATGCAGGGACCCATAAGCTTCCCGAATTCTTTCGTTTGAACCTTTATATGTAGTAATGGCATAGGTTTGCTTTTCTATTTTTAGTCGGGTCAGATCCTCCGGGACGGTTGTATCATGAGTGAGAGGGACCCCTAGCCAGTACCCATCACTTCCTTCCTTACAATCTCCCGGGATAAATGCTCCTATTTGGACATTCGCTTCCGGAAAACGCTGGTGGAGCTTTTCCGCTGCTTTCGGAATTTCCAACATATAATCTTTTCCATCACAGACGACCCTGTAACCTATGATCGTAAGTGCGTCTTTTTCTTCCACCTTGTTGTTCATTTTCATAAAATAACGCCCTTTCATGGTATGGTAGAAATATAACAATTAGAGGAGGAAGCCATTTGAAAAGTCCGATTAGCAACCGTCTCCATACGACATTCATTCCTGTCAAGGATCTCAAGCGTTCGGCTCGATGGTACAGCGCATTGATCGGTGAACCTTACGACGAGGAAAATATCCATCCCCCTGTCTTTAACCTGCCTATGAAAAGTCATACAGGCGTCACCCTTGATGCAGGAGCAGCAAATGTTGCCCCATCCCCCCATCCACTTTTTAATTTTCATACAGATGACATTGATGCAGCCTATCGCTTCGTTGAGGAGCTCGGATACATCATTAAAAGTGATATACAAAGATTTGCCGATGTCTCTTTTTTCAACATCGAGGACCCCGACGGAAATATCGTGATGATCTGCACTGGATGAACCTCCTTATCTGTACACGTACTGAAGCGAACCGAAAAATAAAGAAAGTAAGAAAGTAGCTAAGGAGAAGACAACGACCACCCTCCCAATTTTCACGGCCCTTCTTATATAGATCACAACAGGTGCACAGAGCAGCAACAGCCAGAAAATCATGACCATCAGAGGCACCTGTCGATCCCTAGGTGTTTAAGGATTTTCTGAACACATAACTGACCCGGTCGTAATCCATCTTCCCATCATAAAATCGGTGGGCCCTTAGCCTGCTGAGGCCTGAAGAAAGGGCGACACTTTCCAATCCATGTTCCTTGGCCCAGTCTTCAACGAACGCCAGCAATTCTTCACCGTATCCTTGAGACCGATGCGCAGAAGATGTCACTAGATCACAAACCCACACAAACCGTCCATAATACAGGGTGGTCATTTCTTTGAATCCCGTCAAGGCCACAACCTCTTCATCCGCAACTAATGCAAAAAGATGATAACGGTCCACCGCCATCGCCTCTTCCACCAAATCCACATACTGCTCTTCACTTAAATGGGACCTCAATTCCTTCATTACAGGATACGCAGATTTAATGTCTTCTGTGGTTTTCAACTCGATCACTTCATTCCCTGCCATGCTTTTCCCCTCTTCAATGATTGATTATGGCCATAATCCTTGGTGATGCGAACACAAGGATTCTAGTCATCCTTCGAGGCAGTGTCTTTTTCCCCCGCCCCTTGTACCATCCTGAAAACTGCCAGCGATTCCTGTACAGCACGAATAGAATCCCGTACACACCCAGCCATTGGTACTCGCCGGATATGGGATGGACATTAAGAAAAGTCCGACAACAATCCAGACCAGCGCCCCTCCGAAGATGAATAGGAAGACGATCCGTAACAACTCTAATAGGACTCTCATAAAATAAAAACCTTTCAAAAAAATTAAAGACTCATACCGATGTAAATAACCATAGCCGCTAAAAAGAAACTTGCCAGAAACAGACCTCTTTGCATGCGCGTCCAGTTTTTCATCCATCCCCAGCGCTTACGATCATGATCGAACCAAAAGTAATCAAGAAGAATGGCGATCGCAAAAAAATGATGATGACGCCTGCCGTTTCCATATGGATCCCTCCTCTATTCCTTTACATGGACAAGGATCGTCCCAAACGCCTCCCCATCCATACTCGTCTCCAATTTCCAATCTCCACTCTCTGGCAGGACCATATTTGATGGCAGGGATGCATCTGCGCCATTCACCGGTCCCGCAATCTCTGCAGCTTCGAAAACGGTGACTGTTTCACCTGTTTTCATATGAGTACCTGAGACTTTGAACGGTCCCGTAAGTTCATCTTCATTTCCCCAAAAATGCCACATGTACTTTTGCGCCTCATCTTCAACCCATGGGGCATCGATAAAAGCGACTCTGTCAGGAATTCCTCTCATCGTGTAGGAACCGGCTTCAAACTCCTCGGTCTTCGTGCTGACTTCGGTCTCTTCATTCCCTGCCTGCTGACAGCCGACACAAACCATTAAAAAAACGATCCATACGATTTTTTTCATAACACCCCTCCTATTTATTTCTGCTGTAAGAAAAAGACTCTTCCTTCTTGAAAATCACTCCTGTTCAATAACTCATGTCGAGCATCTCATCTCCAGAGGACGGATCATACACAAAACGACCACCTCCCCGCTCAATCTCCAGGTTCTCTTTCATAAAGACGAAGAGTTCTTCCATCGTTTCGTTATCATCATCCCTCGCCGCTCGATCCAGGTCTATAATGACATGTGGAACAAGGGTCAAGTCTTTGAATACAGGCAGATCCTCCTCCCCCTGGTACTCGACAGGGACATCTGGAATATGTACCAAATGGGAAACCACCCCTTCCTTGTCCTTTACAAATGGTTCAAGATCCTTCTCTATTTGATTTTCGTAGTAACTCTGTGCATAGGTATCCTTCATTTTCCCGGAACCCCGAGATTCATAGATTAGAAAATCAACCCCTGTTGACTTGTGCGTTACTTTTGCGGCGTAATCGAACTCATGATTCCCCATATTGTCATAAAGCACATCGTAGACCTCCGCCAGTCCCTCAAAATGCTTTTGTATATAATCTTCCCCCATCGCTTCTGCCTTCGTTTCCTTACTTGCCTCCGGGGTCATTTCATATATAAAAAGTAATACAATTGCTATGACGATTGTCGCGATACTTCCAACGATACAAAGAATTGTTTTCACTTGTCCCCACCCCCACATCCAATTATACCAAAATTTGGGTATCATTTTCTTTCTCCAAGGTCTTCGTTCTCATATTCATAGAATGTGAGTTTGACCTTCCAAAGTAATGTCCGTCCATTAATGAAACTTCCATCCCCTAACAACTTCAATAACATATGTGTAAACCCTTTAAGAAAAAACGATCCATCACCTGCTCCTCGTTCCTAAAAGCTTCTTCTGAACGAATCCTATCATTGAATGTCGAAAAAAATAATTACATGTAACTAAATAAGGGTATGGGGATGTATGAGCGATAAAAATGATAAGGGAGTGTCATTCAATGAGCTTTAAATTATATCAACATGCCCCGGACTTCAAGCTGTCTTCCGTGCAGGGGGAAGAGTTCCACTTTTCTGAGGATCTAAAAGGAAATAATCATTGGTACTTATTCGTGTACTTCCGCGGCTCCTGGTGCCCTGTCTGCATGAGTGAGCTGGACGAGTTTCAAAATACGTTGAGTTACTTTGAAGAACATGACATCAAATTCGCCGCGATTACTCACGAAAGCAAGGACCGTTTGGAAAAGATGGTCAGTGAGCACGACTTCACCTTCCCTGTCTTGATGGATGAGAACCTGGAGTTCCTTTCCAACTACCATGTTCATTATCATGATGAGCATGCTCCTTACGAAGACCACGGAACGCACGGTGAACCGGCTTACTTTTTAACCGACGAACAGGGACGCGTCCTTTATCAGCAGCGACAAACAAGTCCGTTCGGCCGGCCACACCCTGATGAAATCAGAAAAATCATTAAGTATATCCGGGAAAATATGAAATAACGAAGAGCGAGCTTCTATCATGGAAGCTCGTTTTTTATGTGTAAAGAGCTTCTTCTGAATGAAGCATCCGCTTCATATAAAAAAGTAGGATGGATGAAAAGAGGGTGAATCATTGTGAATGAACGGATGAATGAAGCCATTGCCCAATTGACGGATGAGATTCATGCACACCAGACAGCCGACGGACGTTTTCATTTTTGTTTTGAAAACAGTTTGATCACCGATACCAGGATGATTCTTTTGCTTCAAACTTTTACAAAAGAAAAAGAGTTGACCAATCAGTTGTGCGCACGTCTCTCTTCTCTTCAAAACGAACAGGGATACTGGAAACTCTATCCCGACGATGAAGGAGACCTTTCCGCAACAATTGAAGCGGTATTCGCTCTTCTTTATGCCGGATACTATTCGAATGAAGACCTCCCGATCAGGAAAGCCAAAACATTCATCCGGAAGCAAGGCGGGCTGAATCGTGCACATTCTCTAACTAAGATTACATTAGCCATCCACGGACAGTATCCATGGCCGAATCTCTTCCATTTGCCTGTTCACATCATTTTACTGCCCCCTTCTTCTCCCATTTCTTTTTTCGATTTCAGTAGTTACGCCCGTGTGCACATGGCACCACTCCTGCTCTTATCCGATCAACCTTTTGTGATGAAAAACAAACGCATTCCCGATATGAGTGACTGCTTCATTCGAGAGGAGCAAGAGCTGATTCCTGAGGAAAACCGGTCCTTATTGACAAGTGTCCAGGAAGCGGTCAAATCTCTGACTGGCCTTCCTCACAAACTCTATCTGCTTGCAAGGCAGCGTCTGCTCACCTACATGCTGCAACGGATTGAGAAGGATGGAACCTTATACAGCTATTTCACTTCCACTTTTTATATGATTTATGCTCTAGTGAGCTGTGGGTATCAAAAACACGATCCCATCATCAAAGAAGCCATCCAGGGGCTGATCCGGCATGCCTGTTCCACAGAGCGTGGCCTACATATCCAAAACTCGCCTTCTGATATATGGGATACGGCCCTGTTGAGTCATGCCCTTCAAGTGCGTCCCGCATCGGATGTCCCTCTACATGAAGCAGAGCAATTTCTCTTGAAACACCAACAGACCAAATTCGGAGACTGGATGGTCACGACCAGCCATACAGAACCAGGAGGATGGGGATTTTCCAAAAGCAACAGTATTCACCCTGACGTCGATGATACGACAGCGGCATTGAGGGCACTGCGAAAAGATCCCTCCCTCCAGAGCCATTACACGAGAGGCTTGAAGTGGGTGCTCGCGATGCAGAATGAAGACGGAGGGTGGCCTGCCTTCGAGAGAGGGAAAACGAACCCTCTCATGACGTTTGTTCCCATGGATGGGGCGGAATCGGCAAGCATCGACCCTTCCACAGCGGACTTGACGGGCCGGACCCTCGAATTCCTCGGTACCGATGCTCGTTTCCCTTTGACGGATCCTCGTATTCAAAAAGCTTTGAGCTGGCTGCGCTCCCATCAGGAAACCGATGGGTCCTGGTATGGACGCTGGGGCATCACCTACATTTACGGAACCTGGGCTGCCCTCACAGGTATGCGGGCGGTAGGAGTGAGCAAAGACGACCGTTCCATCAAAAGAGGCGTCCAATTTATTGAGAGCATTCAGAATGAAGACGGTGGATGGGGAGAGTCCTGTAAAAGTGATCAAGAGAAGACCTACATTCCTTTAGGAGAGAGTACGCTTTCACAAACTTCATGGGCTCTGGATGCCTTGATGATGGTATACGAAAAACGGACGCCGCTCATGGAAAAAGGAATCGCTTGTTTGCTTCGAAAACTGGAGGCGAAGGATTGGACCTATGAATACCCGACAGGAGCAGGACTGCCAGGAAACATTTACATCTACTATCACAGCTACAACTACATTTGGCCGCTCCTTGTGCTGAAGAAATACTTATCGCTCAGCTCATAGAAGATCATCACCATATCGCCCAGTTGCTAATATAATCAGTGAAGTCGCTAATAAAACTCCGAAACCTGCTAATAAAAGCGGGAAAGTTACTAATAAAAATCAAGAACCTGCTAATAAAACCCGGAAACTCGCTAATATATCGAAAGCCACAGGGTGAAAACACAAACCTCCGCCTCTTTTTTCCAGCACAGGATGCCTAAAAAGGAGGTTTGTACATATACATCTTTAAGTGAGACTACCTGTGAAGGGAGCAGAATGTATGAATTCTCAAAACGTGTCCATGAATTCCGCTATCGACCCCTATGTGTACCAGACGCTCTTGTCCATTCAAGGCGCACCTGTCGTCGTCCAGACGACACAAGGGTCTGTACGCGGCGGATTGAAGACAGTCATGCCGGATCATATTGTCGTCGAGGTGAGTGGAACTCCATTTTTCGTACGGACCCAGCAGATCGTCTGGGTGTTTCCTGACCAACGATACAAGTAAAAGGAGGATGTCATGTTTAAGCGACTCGACCGGATGCAGATTGCTTTGACCATTCCCGAACACGGCGACGCCAATGCAGCAGCTGCTGTACAAGAACTTTTAGGTGGAAAGTTCGGCGAAATGTCTACGTTGAATAATTACATGTTTCAGTCCTTCGCTTTTCGTCAAAAGAAAAAGCACCGTCCATTCTACGATCTTGTGGCAAGTATTACAGCGGAAGAATTCGGACATGTCGAACTCGTCAACAATTCGATTAACCTTCTCACCCGCGGAGTGACTTTTACCGGGGATCCCAACATCGCTCCCCTGCAAAACGGGTTGAACAAAAGAAATTCCTATCAATTCATAGCGACAGCCCAGACGGCCCTCCCCGGCGACTCGATGGGACGTGCCTGGACGGGCGACAACGTATTTTCCAGTGGCAACCTGGTGCTTGACCTTTTACACAACTTCTTCCTCGAACTCGGTGCACGAACCCATAAGATGAGGGTCTATGAAATGACCGATCACCCGACGGCACGTGAAATGATCGGCTACTTACTTGTCCGTGGAGGCACGCATGCTCTTGCCTATGCAAAAGCCTTGGAAATCGCCACTGGTGTCGATGTGAAAAAAATGCTTCCTGTTCCTGACCTTGATAACTCCAAATTCGATTATGCCCGCCCCTACCTTGATCAGGGACTGGATAATATTCTGTACACATGGAGCGATTATGACTATCAGGAAATCAAGAAGATTTGGAAAGGGACGAACCCTGAGAACGGGCAGCCGCTCCAGGTCATCCAAGGGACGCCAAAAGGAGCTCCGATCCCTGACCTTGATGACCTGCCGGAAGAATTCGCCCCTGGAATCGACCGTGATGATTACGAACGGATCGCCAAGAAGCTGATGGAAAATATGTAACGAAAAAAAGAGCGTGATCCTCCATGTGAGGTCACGCTCTCAGTCGTTCCACTTCCTCTTGTTCTTCTTCTACAGGCGGTTTTTCCAATTTATACACAAGCACCCCGCCGATCAACAAAGCGATTCCGGCAAGCTTCGTCACAGAAAGAGGAGAAGCATCGAAGCCGAACCAGCCTCCCGTATTGATCACAAAAGCGATGACGATTTGGGATATGAGGGCGATGGAAATCGCATAGGCGGGGCCGATCAGGGTCACTCCGCGCATGAGGCAGAACACAATTCCTACTCCGAAAACGCCACTGAACAGAAAGATTTTGTTCACATCACCGAAATCAAACAAGCTCCTATCTTCCATGGCATAGAAGACGGGCAGAGAACAGACAAGCCCTAAACCGAGCACGAGTGATGTCGTCGCCCACGATCCTGTTTTTTCACTGACACGTGCATTGAACACATTTTGCATACTGATCAAAATACCGGCCACAACTGAAAATAATACACCTAGCATTGTAACCCTCCTTATTCATAGATGTTTCCGTTCGCAAGGTCCCGGAGTTTTTCCAAATCTTTAATCTTAATCGATCCATTCGCTCGTTCGATAATTTCATCGGATACCATTTTTTTCAGCACCCTGTTCAAATGGCGGTAACTCGTCCCCACCCATTCCGCAAGCTCAGTTAAATTCGCCGTCCGCATTTCCTGATGAAAAAGCGTCCCCTCCCCATCGGAAGAAATGGATAGGAAATAACTGGCCAGCCTTACTTCGACAGGATAGAGCATATGCAGGCTCGACGCCTGGGATTCAGAATAAAACTTGTGCGCCACCGTCTCCAGTAAAAAACGAATGAATGGCGGATGATTCCTTTCAAGAACCTTCAAGTCCTCAAAGGATGCAGCAAGCATCACCCCATCAGACACAGCCTCGACAGAATTGATGACCGAATTCCCTTTGACATATTCCACATCCCCGATGACTCCGAGCGGTCGTTTGAAACGGTTGATGAGAGACTTCCCTTCCGGTGTCAGGGTGAAAATTTTGATCTTACCCTCAACGAGTAAATACATGTCATCCAACGTTTCACCAGGAGCAAAAAGAACATCACCTTTCGTGAAGGTGTACACGTTGATTTTCGGAATGAATTCTTCTGGAAAAATCCGTTCCAACTCGTACCTCTCGATATAAGCATGCGGATTGATTTTTTTGTTTTCTTTCATAAAAACGAACTCCTTTTTACAACTGGAAAAGGATGACACCCACGAGCATCATAGCGATTCCGATTCCCTGCCTTTTCGTCACAGGAACTTTGTTCTCCCCGAACCAGCCTTTTGATTCGATGACAAAAGCCGTACCGATTTGTGCGACGAGTAAAATCGCGATGGCACTCGCCGGTCCGATCATTTTGATGGCCGTCAATTCTGCGAATACGACGACAACTCCGAACGTCCCTCCGATCAAGTAAAGGGAGGGTACTCTTTTAAAGCTTTTCCCTTTTCCGTCTCTGACATAAAAATATACAAGAATGGATATCGTGAAGGCGACCAGATGGACCATCGAAGTGGTATGCCAGCCGCCTATGGAATCACTCATCCTCGCGTTGAAGATGCCCTGCATCGTGATGCACAAGCCTCCGAGTAGTGAAAATAAAGCACCTTTCATCGTTCATCCTCCTATTCTGAATTCCATTAAAAAGGATGACGCCAATTCCGGAAAGGACATATGTCCTAAAGCCTTAAATTTATCACATATTCATTAATATTGCGGGATTCTTAAAGGCTTAGTTTCGACACTTTTGTGAGTCGATGGGGGCTGCGGGGAATGACTCGCTTTCCGCGGGAGCGCGGTGAGCCTCCTCGGACTGCGTCCTGTGGGGTCTCACCAAGCACTTTTTTCCCGCAGGAGTCTCCCCATTCCCCTCCGCCCCTTTTGCCATGTGTTGAGCTCGAAACCGCTACTCGAGAACGATCTTTGTATGCTCAAGCGAAGTGGAAAATATTAAACTTTCCCCGGCGATCATTCCAAGCATGAGAGCTTGATATAGAGCGTTTTGTGCCTGCTTCTTATTGGGGAGGAAACATCTCACCTAGTTATAGGGGGCGTTTCTCTCCGCTATCGAATGGGGTTGTTGGGAAGCTGGGAGACTCCCGCGGGAATGGATTGGCTGGAGAGACCCCACAGAGCGGAGCTCGAGGAGGCTCTCCGTCATCCCCGCAGGAAAGCGAGCGGCTTCCCAACAACCCCTGCCGCCCAATACGGCAACGAACCCCGGTTATCTCGAAATCGAACCCTCTACAATCTGGAGCTTAATTGTTATATATCTGTCCATTAGAAAAAGACGCTTTAGGAGGAAGCGTCTTTTTCTTTCATGAGCTGTTCACTTTTCTGTACACGCTGCTCTAACGTTTTCTTCAGCTGCTCCTTGTACTTTTCTTCCACAAGAATGTACAGGAAGTCTCCAGCTTTGATTTCCGTCTCTCCATAAGGCGTGATAACTTCGTTGTTCCGAATGATGGCGCTGATGTTGGCACGGTTGGGGAAGCTGACTTCATGGAGTTTCTTTCCGACAACGGCTGATTCGGCATTGGTTTGGTATTGAATCATTTCCGCTTTGGCTTTCCCCATAGAGATCAGTTCGATGCTGTGGTGCGGAATGTCTTTTTTCGGTCCGACAAGGTTCATTTTTTTCGCAACAAGAGAAATCGTCGATCCCTGGACGAGTGCTGAGGTCAGCACGACGAAGAAAACGAGATTGAATAGGGCCTGGCTGTTCTGCAGTCCTTCCACAATCGGAAAGGTTGCGAGTACGATTGGTACGGCCCCGCGCAGGCCTGCCCAGGATATGAACAGCTTTTCTTTCGTTGAATAGTTCATTTTGATCATCGATAAGAAAACGGCAATGGGTCTTGCGATTAAAATAAGCACAATGGATAATAATATGCCGTTTACCATGATAGAAGCTGTAAACAATTCACTCGGGAATACATAAAGGCCGAGGATCACGAACATGAGAATCTGTGCCATCCAGGCGAACCCTTCATTGAACTGGAAGATCGAGTAGCGATACGTCAGTTCACTATTTCCGATGACCAGTGCCGCTACGTACACACCTAAAAATCCACTTCCTCCACTAAATGCGGTTATGCTGTAGGTGGCTAAAGCAAAGGCTACGGAAAAAATCGGATAAAGGGCGCTGGAGTCCAGTTTGATGCGGTTAATGGACAGGGATGCTAATTTTCCTAACCCCAGACCGATGATAAGGCCAAGCCCCATCTGAAGGAAGAACGTCGGAATCAGCATCCAGAATGATGATTGTTCTGCTGTGATCAATTCAATGAGAGAGAGCGTCAAAAAGACGGCCATCGGGTCGTTCGTTCCAGACTCCGCTTCTAAGGTCGCTCCCATTTTCGCCTTGATGTTTCTTTCTTTCAATGCGGCAAAAACGGCCGCTGCGTCGGTGGAGCCAACGATCGCACCGAATAGGAACGATTCCAGCCAGCTGAGTTCAAACAATAGATAAGCGGCAAGTCCTACAATAAGGGAGGTGATCAGCACCCCGATCGTTGCAAGAGATAACGAAGGTACAGCAACGGAGCGCACCGTTCCCCATTTCGTATGTAGACCACCTTCGAACAAAATGATGACGAGGGCAAATACGCCGATGACCTGGGCTGTTCCGGCATCACTGAAATAAACGATCCCAAGACCTTCGCTGCCAAAGGCCATGCCGACCATGATGAACAAAATCAAAGCAGGTATGCCCCAGCGGCTGGAAAACTTCGCTACAAGCACACCGCTGAATAGTAATAATGCAGTAAGTAATAAAAATGAATCCGTCCCAAAAGCGTCAAAAAACATGTAGGTTTCGATTCTCCTTATGCACTCAATTTGTTTTGAATGGTTTGGATTGATATCTTGGAAAAACAGTAGATGGAGCGTGGGTCAATCGATCTGAAGTAGAATGTTTAGGATAAGAAGCGTCCATGGTATATCCATCATTATCCTATATCCATGGCCTGAAATCAAAGATATCACCTTGCGCCTTTCAGCCATTTGTGTATCCAGACCGCCGCCTGTGCCCCATCACCCATGGCCGTGGTGACGAATTGAGTGTGATCCATCACATCACCTGCGGCCCAGACTCCTTCAACATTGGTCATCTTCGTCCTGGGATCCACGAGGAGGTGGCCTTTATCGTTTGCTTCAGCTCCAAGCTTGACCGCTATATCCGATTGAATCCTATTTCCACCGAAAGCAAGAAAAGCTTTATCTATTTCCAAGCGGTGACCGCCTTCTGTAAGAATCGCTTCCAGTACACCTCTGTGATGCTCAAACTTAGCGACTTCCGCCTGCTGTACAAGGACCCTGTGTTCCCGAAGCTTCCCCTGTGTCTCAAGGGATAAAGGTGCCCCTGCATGATTAAAGAAAATGATCTCCTTGCTCCAGTCTTTCAAAGTGAGCGCCATCTGCGCACCCGCTTCTCCTTTTCCTACGACAGCCGTCTTCTTACCGATGATTTCAAATCCATCACAATCCGGACAAACATATACAGATAACCCCAGACATTCCTTAATACCGTGGATAGGCGGGAATTTTTCTTCAATCCCTGTAGCGAACAAAATCGTCCGAGTGTGAAAGGATTTCCCCTCATCCGTTTCAACAACGAAATTTGAATGGACATCAACGACTTTACCTTCCAGTGTCTCTACTCCGGCGGCTTGTACTTGTTTGATCCCGTCCTGGCGTAGCTGTCGGCCGCTGACTCCATCTGGAAACCCAATTATATTGTTATACCTGTGGCAAAGACTGGACCGCCCCCGGCCGCTATCGATCATTAACACCCGGAGCCGGTACCTTCCGAGCATGATCCCTGCCTGCAAGCCTGCAATCCCTCCACCGATGATGACACAATCATAAGACAAGCCCATCCGCTCCTTTCCTCAACTCTTCCTACTTTTCCCCTATCGTTTCCCCTCATTCCCCTTTATAATATAGAAGGACGAATCTAACGATAGAAAAGGTGTTAACGACAATGAGCTTACTCACAGTGAAAAACTTGAGTCACGGCTTCGGGGATCGTGCGATCTTTGATGACGTGTCTTTTCGTTTGTTAAAAGGAGAACACATCGGCTTGATCGGAGCGAATGGTGAAGGCAAGTCGACATTCATGAATATCATTACAGGAAAACTTGAGCCGGATGCCGGGAAAATCACCTGGTCGAAGCGAATCCGTATCGGTTACCTTGATCAGCATGCCGATTTAAAACAAGGCATGACGATCCGCGATGTTTTGCGGACGGCTTTCCAATACTTGTTCGATATGGAGCAGGAGATGAACGACCTTTTTGCCAAAATGGGCGAAGTCGGCCCGGATGAGCTTCAGGATTTATTGGAAGAGACCGGCGTCCTTCAGGATATGCTGACGAATAACGACTTCTATACGATTGATGCCAAAGTCGAAGAAGTCGCGAACGGACTCGGTCTGAACGAAATCGGGCTTGACCGTGATGTGCATGACCTCAGCGGCGGACAGCGAACGAAAGTCCTGCTTGCGAAACTGTTACTGGAAAAGCCGGAAATTCTGCTTCTCGATGAGCCGACCAACTACCTCGATGTCGAACATATCGAATGGCTGAGAACGTATCTGCAGGAATATGAGAATGCCTTCATCCTCATTTCCCACGATATTCCGTTCCTAAACAGTGTGGTCAACTTGATCTATCATATGGAAAACCAGGAGCTCACCCGCTACCCTGGCGATTATGATGAATTCCTTCGCGTCTACGACATGAAGAAACAGCAGTTGGAAGCCGCCTACAAAAAGCAGCAGAAAGAAATCGCCAATTTGAAGGACTTCGTTGCCCGAAACAAAGCGAATGCAGCGACAAGTAAAATGGCGATGAGCCGTCAGAAGAAGCTGGATAAGATGGACGTCATCGAACTCGATGCCGAAAAGCCGAAACCGCAGTTCAATTTCAAGCAGGCCCGGACTCCAGGGAAGTATTTGTTTGAAACAAAAGACCTCGTGATCGGTTATGATGAACCGCTGTCCAGACCTCTCAACCTATCAATGGAACGCGGACAGAAAATCGCCTTGTCCGGAGCGAACGGCATCGGAAAAACGACCTTGCTGAAAAGTATTCTTGGTGAGATCCAGCCGGTTTCAGGTTCCGTGGAGCTTGGCGAGCATTTGCACATCGGTTACTTTGAACAAGAGTTGAAAGAGATCGGTGACAACACATGTATCGAGGAAGTATGGGAGGAGTTCCGTCACTTCACCCAATACGAGGTACGCGCGGCGCTGGCGAAATGCGGACTGACTCGTAAGCATATCGAGAGTAAGGTCCAAGTATTGAGCGGTGGCGAAAAAGCAAAGGTGCGCCTCTGCAAATTGATCAACAAAGAAACGAACCTGCTCGTACTCGATGAGCCGACGAACCACCTGGATGTGGACGCCAAGGCTGAATTGAAGCGTGCGTTGAAGGAATTCAAAGGTAGTGTGCTGCTGATCTCACACGAACCTGAATTTTACGAAGATGTCGTCACAGATGTTTGGAACTGCGAAGACTGGACGACAAAAGTATTTTAAGAGTCGAAATTCCTCCATGCCGGGACTCGGTTTTCTTTCCAAAATTTTTTGATTGACCTATAAAACAATCGCTAATAAAATGTGGTCACGATTTAGAGAAATTCTCTACTCGTGACCACTTTTTTTATGGAAGGGAGGCATTTGTCATGCTTTATCGTGCCACGGTTTACCTTGTCGGAATGTTCATCAATTTCTTTGGAGTCGCGCTTCTCATCAATGCGACGCTCGGGGCTGGTTTCTGGACCTCGTTTTTCATCGGTGTATCCGATCACTTCGGTTATACCGTCGGATTTTGGTACGGGGCTTTTCAACTGATCATCATTTTCATCAATGCCAAATTGATGAATTCCCTGCCTGAATCGAGGGCTGTCGTGCCTGTGTTTCTGGAAAGTTTGATTTTGGACTTTTGGTTGGAATTTGTATTTGCTCCAGTCAACTTGTCCACGGCCCCATTCGCTTTGCAAGTCGTGACGCTGCTTGCGGGAGTCGGATTCATCGGATTGGGAGTTGCGATCTATATCCTGCCGCAATTCCCGAGAGCTCCAGTCGATCAGCTGTTCCTTGCGGTAAGTTCCAGGTTTCAGTTGAGTCTTCAGACTGGTCAAACTTTGGTGGCGGTGATCATGACAAGCCTTGCCTTGGCCATTGGTGGACCGGTCGGACTGGGCACCCTTGCACCGATGCTCTTTCTCGGGCCAGTCATTCAATATTTCTACACGAGAGCGTACCCATTGTATTACAGAATGCATCCCACAGGAGAAAAAGCTTATCAGCAAGCCTGAAACTAAAAAGGAGGACTGCATCAAACAGTCCTCCTTTTTTTAGTTTGATTCCAAGAATTCTGCAGAACTCAAATGATAAAGATTGCCGGATACCCCGGCAGAGCGGACCATATCAAGATTGCTTACGAACATACGACTGGTGAAAACCGTTGCACCATCATCACAGAAAATTTCAATAGTGGACCGATCAACAAAAATTTCAACTTCGTGGCTGGTCAGGCATCTTCTTTTTGCATACCTTTTTGTTCCAAACTTTTCTGCATACACATGTGTCATTTTTGAGCGGTCAAGTTCATACTCTTCCCCATTTGATGAGAAGGTCACACACTCCCCTTTGTCATTTTCGAAGGTTATTTCAAAAACACTCTCAACCGTGACACTCATTTCAAAAGCTTGTGAATGGAGTCTATGGAGAGGCTCAAGTGCCTCCTTGTCTTTCCGGAGTTCCATCAGTTCTTCCACAGGGCTTTGAATCAATTGATTGTCCTTGACTTCCAGTACTCTCGGTATGGTCAACATATGAGCCCACATGTTAGGGTCCGTCGGGTATTCGCTTTTGGAATTTCCGAGCCATCCGATGAGGATTCTTCTGTCTTGATTATCGATATACGTTTGAGGTGCGTAAAAGTCAAAACCTTTATCCAATTCAATATAATCCTCAACTTCAAAATGTCTACGTTCGAGGTCCAGTGGCTCTCCTATCATATAAGCGACGGAGAATACATTGTTGAAATTGTACTTGTCGGTTTTTAAATCTCCTTGCGGGGAAAAAATGAAGACCCCTTGGTCCTCCACTTCAAAGTAATTGGGACATTCCCACATGTAACCGAGCTTACCTAATGGAGTGGACACTGTTCCTTCGTAAGACATCTGATCCATTGAGCCGCCTTTATATAAGGCCAGTCCCCCTTCACTGGTCTTCATTTCACCACCGACCAACATGTAATAGGAACCTTCCCTTTCAAAAACGACAGGATCACGGAAGTTATGGGTGAATGCTTCAGGAGAACCATCGGCTATGACCTGTTCTTTCCTGATGAAATTGTCAGAATCCATCACCGCATGAACCTGGCTTTGGACGACCTCTCCGTCACCAGTCAAGTGATTCCCTGTATAAAAGAGATGAAGAGAATCATCTTCCACCACTCCGGATCCTGAATAGCAGCCGTGAGAATCATAAGAATGATCAGGCGAAAGAGCGACACCGTGATCTTCATAATGGACAAAATCTTTCGTCGAAACATGGTACCAGTGCTTCAGTCCATGGACAGGTCCTAGAGGAAACCACTGATAAAAGATATGGTGTCTTCCATTGTAATAAGATAAACCGTTCGGATCATTGAGTAGTCCATGCCTTGGAGCTACATGATAGGTTGGGTAATATGGATCCTCTTTCGCCGTCCTTTCAATGTGTTGCAAATAATATTCGGACACATCCGTCAAACGTAAATAACGGTTTTTACGATTCGTAAAATCAATAGCTGTCATCATAGGCAAATCCCTTTCTTTTACATTCAAGTCAAACGTTTTATCCATGATTGACCTGATAGTTCATATCTGGTTGTTGGGCTGTCGACTTTTCTTTATAGGCCAAAAATGTCACAGCAAAAGAGGTCGCCAGCGAGACAAGGATGACGAGAATATATTGAAAGAAACCATCTCCGATATAGAGAAGCAGTCCCGGCAGCATCGTCGAACCAGTTCCTGCAGCTGCTATTCCTAAGATGGAAGCTAAACCTCCACCGACGGCTCCTCCTAAACAACCGAAGAAAAATGGCTTTACTTTCGGCAGGTTAATGGCAAACATCACTGGTTCCGTGATTCCTAAAAAGGCCGGAATGACAGATCCGAACATATTCGAACGTTTGATTCGATTCTTTACCTTGAGGATGACAGCAATGGCAGCTCCAGCCTGTCCTGCTATAGCAGCTGTACCAATTGGGTTAATCAAGTCGTAGCCGGTTTCCGCAACCATTTTGACGGTAATCGGTACAATGGTATGGTGCATCCCTGTAATGGCAAGGAACTGAATCGCTCCCCCATAGATGAAACCTCCAAGCCCGAATGGCAGTTCAAAGAAATACATGATTCCTGATGTGATCAGATTTTCAATCCCTAAAATTAGGGGACCGACCATGACCAACCCTAAAACAAGTGAAAATAACAAGGTGACAAATGGAGTTAAAATCAAGTCCAACACTTCAGGGATATATTTTCTTGCACTCTTCTCAATCCTTGCAGCGATCCACCCCATAAAAACGGCGGGAAGAATGGAACTCTGCATTCCCGTAATCGGAATATCAAAGCCGAAGAACGGCAGAAGTAATGGTTCCGCCTCTCCAAAAGAAACGGCCCATTTATCCGGCAATTGAGGCGCGACCAACATTAAACCAAGAGCGATTCCGATGACGGGTGAACCACCGAATTTCTTCATCGCGGACCATGTCACTAGTACGGGAATAAACGTAAAGGCTGTATCTGTAAGCACTTGGGATAATACCAAAATCGTGTTGGATAATTCCATTCCAAAACCATTGATCAACAAACCTCTGAGTCCCATCAGTAAACCTGTGGCAATTAACACAGGGATGACAGGGATAAAAATATCAGCAAAAGTCTTCGTCAATTGTTGAGCCTTCGTACGGTTTGTTCCCGTTTCCTCTTCCTTTTCTCCTTGTGTTTCAGTAATCCCTTGACTTGTTAATTCAGCATATACCTTATTAACAAAACCCGTACCCAGGATGACCTGGTGTTGGCCACTCTGATGGAAATATCCACTGACCCCTGCAATGGAGTCAAACGCGTCCGGGTTCAATTTTTGATCGTCATGCAGCTCCACTCTCAACCTTGTAGCACAATGAGTCATTCTATAAATGTTTTCTTTTCCACCAAGAGCTTCTAAGACCTGACTTGCCACCACTTTCGCATTTTTAGCCATCCGCCTCACTCCTATTTCATATTGACCCTAAAGTGGAAACGTTTCCACTTTAGGGTAAAAATAAAGGTTTGTAAGTGGAAACGTTTCCACTTTTTGCTATAAAGAAAAGCGACTCTAGAAATCGCTTTTGCTACTACGTTCATGTTATCGCTTACATGATGGCCTGTCAACCGTTTTTTTATTTTGTACTGTTTCCATCGTGAAATTGGACAGGAAGGACAACCTTTTCTTCCGTCTGCTGATCCGTGATGATGGAGAGTAATGTATCTACAGCCTTTTCAGCCATCAGTGATACCGGTTGTTTGATCGTTGAAATAGTCAGTTGGTCATCTTTACTTGCGGTCACCCCGTCATAACCGATGACTTGAACGTCATCCGGCACACCACGTCCCATTTTTCCCAGAACTTCTATGACGATCCTTGCCCACTTATCATTCATAGCAAACACGCCATCCACATCAGGATATTTTTCCAAGAACAGTTGAACACTCGCATAGATATCGTGGACCGGTTCTTGCAATTCAAAAATCTGATAAGGGTGTTGGAGCGTTTTCGCTTGAGCTTCGAACCCCCGCCTCCGCTTCATCGATTCATTCATAATTGGAGAGACACTGCCAAGAAAGGCTATTTTTCCGCATCCTTTTTCAATCAGCTTACTAGCTGCCAGCCGGCCTCCATTTTCATTGTCACTCGTTACATAGGCCACATCTTCTGTAAAATGGCGATCAATACTTACAATAGGCAGTTGGCTGGAGATGTACTGGTCCAGATCATGACTGTAGGTGATGGCAATCAAACCATCAATCTTATTCTTCTCCAACATGGATAAATAGTTGATTTCTTTCGCTACTTCATCCTGAGAATTGCAAAGGATCATCTTATAGCCATGCATGGAAAGCCTTTCTTCCGTATGGTAAGCGAATTTTGAGAAAAAAGGATGCCAGATCGAAGGAACGATGAGAGCCACCGAATGCGTTTGCTGCATCTTGAAACTTCTGGCGACCTCATTCGGCTTATACTTCAATGCTTTAATCGCTTGTTCTACTTTCAATCGTGTCGTTTCTTTAACCGGACCATTTTTATTGATCACTCTGGATACAGTACCTAAACCGACACCCGCTTCCCTGGCTACATCTTTCATATTGACCACGTTTACACCTTCTTTATGTATCATTCTGTTAGATTCATTGTAGCATATCGAGTTTTCTCCTGAGCATCCGCAGCACGTGAAAATCCTTCCTTGTGGTATATTACTTTTGTAAACGAAACAAGGAGGGAAAGAAAGATGAGTGACAAAGAAACGAAAAAGCAGGAAATTCTGGACGCGGCCAGGTTCAGGCATGCGACCAAGCAATTCGACCCGGATCAGACCATTCCAGAAGATGATTTCAAATTCATCCTGGAAGTCGGCCGGTTATCTCCAAGCTCATTCGGTTTTGAACCTTGGCGGTTTGTCGTCGTTCAGAATCCTGAACTGAGACAAAAAATCAAAGACACGGCCTGGGGAGCGTATGGAAAACTTCCAGATGCCAGTCACTTCGTCATTTTCCTGGCAAGAACGAGGAAAGATACCCAGTATGATTCCGAATACTTGCAAGATCACTTCAAGAACGTTAAACAACTGCCCGATGATTTTCTGGAAAAATACTTGAGCCGAATCGAAGAGTTTCAAAAAGAAGATTTCGACCTTCTTGAAGGCGATCGCCCTCTTTATGACTGGGCTGGTAAACAAACGTATATTGCTCTATCCAACATGATGACAGCTGCTGCTGAAATCGGCATCGACTCCTGTCCGATTGAAGGTTTCAATATAAACAAAATGAATGAACTCCTGGAAAGCGAAGGCCTTCTCGAGGACGGAAGCTTCCGCATTTCCGTCATGTGTGCGTTCGGCTACCGGGCACAGGAGCAGCCTGAAAAGTCACGCCGTTCTTTCGACGATGTCGTGAAATGGGTGGAATAAATAGAAAAGGAACTTCCTTCGCGGAAGTTCCTTTTTATCAGCTGAACTATTAAAAATCCACTAAAAATGGCTGACGGCTTTCATCTAAACAGAGTTCTATTCTCTCCCAGAAGTTTCCCCATGTCACCATTTCACGTGCTTTCTCCAAGGGAAAGAAACCGACTTCCAAAGCTTCATCTGTCGTTCTCAATGTTCCTCCAACCGCTTTTCCTAAGAACAGCGTGTTGCAAATGGAACGATCGACGTTTTGGAACACGCCGCAAAACCTAGTGACTTCAACTTCCAATCCACACTCTTCTTTCGTTTCTCTGATCGCGGCCGCTTTCAATGATTCGCCTTCCTCCACTTGACCTCCAGGCATCTCCCAGCCCCGCTTCGGTCCTTTGATTAGGAGCACTTCGTTTTCTTCATTCGTTATAATGGTCGCTGCTGATACAATGTGTTTCGGTGGTGTCATGATGAGTCCTCCTATTTTTATGAAAAATCTTCAGAATCACTTCCTTGCGCGGGAAATCGATCCGATTTAAGTGTTCTAAGTATGTAGCCATTGGATAAGGCACGTGACGCTTGATGAATCGGACATTTCCATCGTCTACTTCAATGATTCCGTAGCGTGCATAAGGTACGTTGTTACAACCCAGAGCTCCCGGGTTGAAAAATACTCTCTCGTTCATGGAGAAATGGTGCACATCATGGTCATGACCGAAGCATAGGACAGCCTCTGCATCTAATTCAACCAATCGTGAGAAGTTTACTTCATTCGGTGGTCCGATTTGGTCGAATGGATCCTCACTTATAGGCAGGTTACTTGCCTTTGTGTCCATAGGATAGTGTGTGAAGTGAAAAGTACGTGCTTCGATTTTTGTAACAATCTGCCGCGGTAGTCTTCCCAACCATTTTGCATATCTCTTATACAATCGATCGGCGACCCACTGGTGATGCTCTTTCACATTGACTCTGCTTTCAGGATAAGGCTCCCCATTCATAAGGGCAAGCACCGCTTCATCATGATTTCCTGTGACAATTTCTGTGTCCTTTAAAGAATATAGCCTTTCGCACACTTGATTGGAAAAAGGACCGATCCCTATCAGGTCTCCCGTGCACACCGTGAAATCTACATACTGTTCTTTGATATCTCGAAGCACAGCTTGTAAAGCATAGATATTCCCATGGACATCTGTCATCACAGCAAACCTCTTCATCCAAACGACCTCCTTCCCTTTTATACATATGGCTCTGTTAAACTTTAGTATTGATCATAATTGCAAAAGAAGAGGGAACCTCCATATTTTATTAAATTTCCTCTTTTTTGTTTTAACTTATTCAACTAACGCTCCCTATTCTTGAAGACTCAGTTTCGAAATAACCGGGATTCGTTTGCCATATAGGGATCCAGGGTTGATTGGAAAGCCACTCGCTTTCCTGTGGGGGAGTGCCGAGCTTCCTCGGACTACGTCCTGCGGGATCTCGCCTATCTCCTTCTCCCACGGGAGTCTCGCAGCTTCCCAATCACCCCATTCCATGCAGGAGAGAAACGAAACCCTACACCAAGATGAGTCTCACTTCGAAGCAGACATAAAGTGCTCTATATCAAGGTTTCACACTACGAAGGCTCGTTTATATCCTCACTCTTAATTGCAAATCCTATAAATATTTAAGAAGGAGTTTCGAGACTCTCTTACGGCATAGGGGCGGAGGGGAATGGCGAGACTCCTGCGGGAAAAGAGTGCTAGGTGAGACCCCGCAAGGCTTCAGCCTGAGGAGGCTCAACGCGCTCCCGCGGAAAGCGAGTTATTCCCCGCAGACCCCATACACTCAACAAAAGTCTCGAAATCGAGTCTTCTACAATCCTGCCGGTTCATCGAAAACTTAGTTTCGAGATATTAAATATCAACAATGAACTTTAATAGATCCAAAAATATAAATGTACATACGAGTCCAAGCTTTCCTTTTCCCATTTTCATAGAATAGACTATCCCTCTATGATGAAAGGAGGTGATAGATATGCTTCGTACAGGAGACCGCATTGAAGTGTTTTCGGCTGGAAGGTCGATCGGGACAGGCGTCTTCATCCAGTTCACCTCTGCTAATGAAGCACTCAACCTTAACAACGATTTCCTTTTGTGGGTTGATGACAGTGATCAGTCTACTCATATGACAGATATTAGTACCATTAATATCAGAAGACTCGCATAATCAGTCTCTAAAAACCGAACGGGCGACGTTCGGTTTTTCTTCATTCTATGCCGTAAACGTCACTAGGATTCGCAATTGGAAAGGAACACTTCCAACGTCTTATTATATAATTCGGGTTGTTCTGTATGGACCAAGTGAGATGCAAAAGGTAGAACGGCTGTATGAACAGAGTCCGATTGTTCTTTGTAATCCATCAAGCCGTTAACCTCATGTTCCAGCCCTTCCCCGATCAGATAAAAAATGGGCATGTTCAGTGACTGAATGGAACGGATCGCTTCAAATGGGTACCAATCGTCATCCTGTCCCATATGAATAAACCGTTGCCATCCTTCTCCGTGGAGAGAATCGAAATAGGCACATGTCTCTTGGTCTTTTAATAGGTTCATGCGGAACTTTGATTCTTCTTCATTCATAAATTTCCAATTGTCAGGCTTGAGCGGAGTCACCCCTGAAATCGTCAAAGTCATCACAAACTCAGTGTGTCTTTTTGCCAGAAAGATCGCTACGAGTGCTCCGAATGAACATCCAGCGATATGAGCTCTTTTGATTTCCAGGGAACTCAGCGTTTCTGCCAAATCATCGGCTGCCTGGTTGAAATAGTCATCCAAATCATCAGCCTGAGATTCCCCATGCCCTCGTAAATCAGGCGAAATCACCTGGTATTTTGAAGAGAAATACTCCCGCTGCTTGTCAAAATCCGTTTTTCGTGTTTGTAAGCCCGTGTGCAGGAAAACGAGAGGTTCCCCGTCTCCTGCGACCTCTGTATGTAAAATCATCGTTCTCCTCCTAACATTTACAAATCATCAATAGATTGCCATCCGGGTCCTTGAAATTGAAAAAATGGCCGAATTGAATATCAGAAACAACATCAATTCCTTTTCCTTTCATGTACGTATAAGCAGCCTCGATATCATCGGTGTTGAAATGAAAAGCGGGGACTCTAAACACCGCTTCTTCTGAATAGATCTTGCTATCCAGCACGACTCTTGTATGTTTCATAGGTAAAACATAAAGGTGGCCGCCTGGAAAGTCCTCTTCCGCTCGCACATCAAGCAGATCGCAGTACCAGTCGCGTGCTTTTTCAATGTCCTTGACTGGAACAAAAATGGCTCCTACTTCGTTTTGAATCGGGCTTTTCATCGAATTGTCCTCCTTTATTATTATCGACCTAAAAATCCACCGTCCGAATGGATAACCTGCCCTGTGACCCACGAAGCATCCGGGCTCACTAGGAATCGAATCAGCTTGGCCGCATCATCCGCTGTTCCAAGGCGGCCTTTAGGGAATAAGGGCAAAAGGCCATCCTTCGTCTCCTGATCCATCCAGCCGGTATCCGTCGGGCCTGGATCGACGGCATTCACATTGATTCCGATGGGCGCAAGTCCTGTTGCTAGGGGCGGGGTGATCGCCTTCAAAGCACCCTTTGTAGCTATATAAGCAAGATTACCCGGGTCGGGACCTCCGGATACTAAAAAGACGATGCTTCCTGCTTCATCAGGTTGGAACGTTTTCTCATATAACTTGGCGAAGGCCTGTGTCAGCAGGATCGGCCCTTTATTATTGATATCATAATGTTGATCCAGCAGCTCTGAAGTCAAATCCTTGTAGTTCGAGTTCACACTATATGTAGCATTATGAACGAGTATCGAGGGCACGCCGATTTCTTTTACTACCTTTTCTAATAATTGCTGCGGCAGGTCTTCATCCCTCAAATCCGATTCCATGTGAGCGGTTCGAACCCCTTTTCCATCCAGCTGTTTTGCAAGCGTCTCCGGCCAATGTTCCTCTATCCCTTCTCCATCTGTTTCATCATAGGGACGATAATGGGTAAAAAAGATATCCGCTCCTGCTTCAGCGAGTCTATAGCATGTACTTGTTCCAATCCCATTCTCACGACTCACGCCCGTGACAATGGCAACTTTCCCTTTTAGATTTTTCATGAGATGTTTCACCTCCATTGATTTCTTATGTATTGAACGACCAGTCCGGGACGATCCCAGTGCAGCATATGGGAAGCTCCCGGCACCTCCACGACCTCGGCACCGGTTTCTTTTTCAAAAATAGAAGCGGTTTTCTTCCTTTGCGTTTCCATACTCTCCGGTTGAGTGGCCCGTAATAAAAGCAAATTCGTAGGAAGCCGATAATAAAGGTCTGCGGCTTCATCTTTGTGCATCGCACGTACCATCGACGCCGCGGTTCGGCCTCTGGCATGCCAATAAAACCTTCCGTCTTTTTTCAAAGCCAGGTCCTCTGCAGCGATCTTTAATGAATTTGAACGTCGGGCACCCGGTGCGAAGACGGCGTCATCCAAGAACGTTTCCCAACTTTCCACCGATCCCTCAAAGTCTTTTTCATAAAAATCCACTTCCTCTTCGACGGTTTGAGTTCCCAAACGCTTCGTCTGATATCCGCCGTCCAGAAGGATGCTTCCCAACACATCGTTTGGATAGGCATCCACATAAAATAAGGCGAGGAAACTTCCCCATGAATGAGAGAGAAAATAGAATTCTTCAAGGTTCAACTCGTGATGTACGTCCTTCAACCAGCGGACCATTGCTTTCATTTCATACTCTTCTCCTGTGTGAAAAGGGTCTGTCTGCCCATGTCCAGGGCTGTCTATAGAGATGACATGGTATTCATTTTGCAAGGCTTCCGCAACCTCGATAAAGCTGAGACTCGTCGATCCTAGTCCATGCAGACAGAAAATGACGGGATGACTCTTTTCTCCCCATTCAGTAACACGGACTTTTTTATCTCGGACTTTTATAAAATAACGGTCCATACGGTCCTCCTACATGTTAAACTCTTTGGTTCCATACTTTTGCTTTCCCTAGTAAATTTTGCTGTGATTTGATTTCCTGAAGGCTCATGGACCGATTTATTGTCTATGCCACTTTTTCAAAACGGCTGCTTCTTGATTCCTTGTCAATCCTGCACCTTTAACACCATCCACTCTTTGCTGGTCCCAGTGGTACGTGTCCAAGATGGTTTCTTTTAACGGACGGAATTCCAACCCACACTGAATCGCTTTCGACACATCCTGACTGAAATCTTTTTCTGTTGGAATCCAGACGGGAAGGTCTTTCCACGGCTGGAGGCCTTCATCTGTCAAAAACTGTGCGGGTACCCATGTCAAAGACACCTCTTCATTAAGCGTCGAGGCACACGTTTCCAGTAATTGTTCCATTGTCAGCTTGGATTCAGGACCGTTGGCATTGAAGACACCTGTGTGTGCAGAAGCAGACAGATAGACAATCCAATCCGCTAAATCTCTTACATCAATGAACTGAATCTGTTGATCCTTTCTGCCGGGAGCGAGCACTTCCCCTCCTTCCGCAATCCTTGAAGGCCAGTATGTAAAACGATCAGTCGGATCATGAGGACCGACAATCAATCCCGGGCGGATGATGATGCCTTTTTCTTTGATCCGGTTTTGGACTTCCTGCTCACAATGTGCTTTCAATGGTCCATATAAACCTGGCTCAAACTCTTCTGTTTGTTCCGCTCGTTCCAGTTCTTCCTCAGTCAAAGTCATCGGTTCTACTGTTTCTTCCAAGTTATGAACAGCGGTCAAATCCGGATAGACAGATATCGTGGAGATGAACATGTACTTCTTCGTGCAGGCGGCAAGGACATCCAGACTCTTCGATACGGTGGAAGGTTTATATCCACACGTATCTATGACCGCATCCCATTTCTGCTCGCCCAGCTTTTCCAGGTCCTCCCGTTTTTCCCTGTCTCCGAAAATGTTGGTCACCTCTTCAAATAAGCCCGGATTCGTCTTCCCTCTATGAAATAACGTCACCTCATGCCCCTCTTCCAAAGCTGATTCAACGATATGCCTTCCAAGAAATTTCGTCCCGCCAATGACAAGCAGCTTCATGTTCGTTCCACTCCTTCCTTCTTTTTTGTCAGGATCTGATGTAAAAAGGGCTGGTCTTCAGGAAAAGAAAGTTACAATTCGGTCAGCTCTTCTTTTGAAACCCAGCGAATCTCATGAATCAAATGATCTGGGTCATGAATCTGCATAGCTCCGCCAATGACCCTGCAGAAAAAGTATTCGACATGGATATCCGCCTTCCCAATCCTTCCTCTCTTCGTTTGCAGCCTTTCACCCACACGGATGTGATACCCTGTTTCTTCAAACGTCTCCCTCTCGCAGCACTGTTCCAAACTTTCCCCTGCAAACACCCCTCCAGAAGGCACGGTCCAGGTTTTCTTTTCTTCCGGCTTACCCTGAAGGACCATCAAAAGTTCGTTCTTATCATTGATACAGACAGCTGCCGCCCCTCGCCACTTATCCATCGGTCAACACACTAAAAAGCAGGGAATCACGACGACCCTCTTTCATTTTCAAGTGCCCTCGCAAACGCCCTTCCATCTCCATGCCGCACTTCTCCAACACCCTTATCGAACCTTTGTTTTCAGGATGACAAGTCGCCTGGATCCGCTTTAGCTGGAAAGTTCGGAATCCGTCGCTAATCAACTTCTCCGCTACTTCTGTCCCCATGCCCCGGCCCCATTCGTCGGGATGTAGGATGTAAGCTATTTCGCCGACTTGATGATAAGTATCCAAAATCGTCAATTCCGCAACACCTACGAGCTCTTCATCCACCTCACGTAAAATGGCCCACGCATGTTTTTGGGGTTCGGGCTGTCTGATTTCATGGACCAAGTGCTGGACATAGTCCTGTGTATCCTTTTCAGAGTTCGGTCCCCACGGCTGATATTGGGAGACCTCCGGTTTTGATGCATAGGTATGGATCTTTTTCCAGTCTTCTTGTTTCAGCTCACGGAACAACAACATGCCCTCTCTCCTCCCCTTTGACGTATTCAACGATTTTCCCATGATCTACTGTAAAATGGTGATGAACTTCTTGATTCTCATTCAATACTGTATGTAAATAATAAGGAATCATCGGACTAACCCCATGATTGTCTCCTGAAAGGATCCAGGACACTTTTTTCCAACTTAAAATGCCTTCATCGATTTCGACAGGCACAGGATAGAGGTCATCATCATGGACCGTCACGATAAACGCCTCCATTCCGCCTGATTCCCCCCCCCCATCTATTGCCCAGGAAATGGTCCCTTTATATTCGAATAGATGTTCTTCAAGGAACAGATTTGTTTCTTCTGCCACTTCACGCTGCACACAGGAAAGGGGCGTTTCTCCATCCTCTATTTTTCCTCCTACACCGTTCCACATCCCCTGAACGGGAGGCGAGTTTCTATTCAACAGCAGCAATTCATCTTCACGCTTGATGAAACATATGGTATATCCGACTTCCAAACCTTCCCCTCCTCAACGATACGGCTTGAACCGGTCTTCCTCATAAAGCCCCGGTAAATAAGCTTCTAATAGATTATCATCCAAATCTCTGAATTTGAAATGGCCTTTACTGCCACCCTCTAAGACGACGACACCACGATCCAGCAGGGCTGTTTTGCAATCATCTATGTTGCCTGGAGAAATGCTGAATACAGGATGTGTTCCTTCCAGGTTGTCAGGAAGTTCTATGTGCGGAGGCTTTTCAATCAGGCAAACAGGTACCCCTCCATCATGCTCCAGCACAACGGTCTTTCCGTAATCTTTCAAAACACGTAAACCAAGGATGTCCTCGTACCATTCCACAGCCTTTTTGATTTCTTTTACTCTCACATTGATTTGATAGACGCCTGTAAAAAAGCTCACGGTCTGCCCTTCCTCTCCACAATGACCCTTTTTAGATTTCCATGATCCCGTTCCTTTAACCTGTAAAGGATATGGGTATTCTTTTGGTTCATGATGAATCCTGACTCCAACCATAATAAATAAGACTCTTTCCCTAATGTAAAAGAAAACTCAGGATGAGGAAGGTCAACAGCCCCGGTTTCCTTGCCTGCACCCCAGATTCCCGCTTGAAATTTGCGAATATCTACTTTATCGGAGATGACGAATGCTTCGCCTTGTTTCTCTCCTTCAAAACTTTCCATTTCATGAATGGTCACTTCCCCAGGCATGCGTGCAGAAAGTGGGGAACATGAGGTTAGGAAAACAGCGAGAAACAGAAAAAATGATCTCACGACTTCCCTCCATTTGATAGGATTGATACTCTTTACCTTCTACATTTTGGCAATAAAATCCTTTATTCTATAAGAAAAAGCACAATCCGACAAAGGACTGTGCTCTTCCTACTTATTTGACTGGAATCCATATTTCCGAGTAATAATCTTCACTGTTCGGGTTCCCATCGTGATAGACTTCAAGTTCTGGACCACCGGCATTTTCATAGCCGCTCGATGGAAACCATTCCGAATAGATCTTCTTCCACGCTTCCTGCATAGCATGCGGCATGGCACCACGAACACCGAAAACCGCCCATTTTGCTTTTGGAACGTCTAAAGATTCCAAGCCCTCGACTTCTCCACCTTCATGAGCGACTGCAATCCAATAATCGATATGGTTCGGTTTATCCTCATTTTTATCTTCACAGACGCCAAGCAGACCTTTAACCGATCCATTGTTATGCTTCAACAACTTCAGGTCGGTTCCATCCCCATTCACTCGATCCCACATCTCAGGAATCCCTTTCACATTCTCCTCTTCTCCAACACAACAAAACTGCTCCTTCACACCGACAATTTGAAACGCATTTTTTTCTACCACTTCATACTCCATCGGATCAGCTCCTTTTAAATTCACCTGAATGACCAGGCGGTTGTATGCGGTCATTTTCCCGCGGTAACTTCGCGCTTCTCGTGGTGAGATGCCATGCTGCTTCCGGAACGCCCGGGAAAAAGACTCGGGAGTTTCATAGCCATATGTGTAAGCGACATCGATGATTTTACACTCCCCTTTTCTCAATTCCTGCGCTGCGAGCGTCAATCTCCGTCTGCGCAAATATTCCGCGACCGTCGTATCTGTAAGCAGACTGAAAATACGCTGAAAGTGAAAAGGTGATATGTGAGCAGCCTGTGCGATTTCTTCCATGGAGATGTCTTCCAATAAGTGCTGCTCCATGAAGTCAATCGCTTTCTGCATCGACTGGATCCAAGTCATGGCGTCTCCTCCCTCCGTTTCATTCTATCCATACTTTACCATGAAAACTTGACAGCGAGTGCTTCCTGGTGTCAGGTTTTCCACCTGAATTATTGGAACGCAAACAAAGACTAGTGCGTTCTAAAAAAGTATTTTATAGTAGAATAAAAAAACAGTTCATTATAGAGGCGGTGTGTTTTTTGGATAAGATCCCCATTGTGAAACCATATTCTACTGAGCATCAGGCGCAAGCCGTAAATTTAATTCTTCAAATTCAACAGCAGGAATATAACATTCCGATTACAAAGGAAGAGCAGCCGGATTTGTATAATATAGAAAATTTTTATCAAACGGGTCATGGAAACTTTTGGGTGGCTGTTTTTAACGATCAGGTTGTTGGTACCATTAGTCTATTAGATATAGGAAATAACCAAGTCGCATTAAGGAAAATGTTTGTAGATAAAGATTTCAGAGGAAAAAGATATAATACGGCACATTTATTATTGGACCGTGCAATCACATGGATGAAGGAGAACTCCATAAAATCAGTGTTTCTTGGAACGACTCCACAATTTCTAGCGGCCCATCGATTCTACGAAAAGAATGGCTTTACGAGTATAGGGATTGAAGAATTACCTAAGAATTTCCCCCTATTACAAGTCGACAAAAAGTTTTTTCAGTATTCATTAACTTAAGCAAAAAATACAGGGGCTCAAAAATCAAAATAAGGATGCTTTTACTCTCCTAACAGGGAACGCTCCCTCGATCATACGCAATCCATGAAGCATCACCATGTTCCTGGGATTGGTGTAAAAATGTGGTTATCAAAGATGAAAATAAGGGTACTACACCTTATGTAATTCTACTTTAGGAGGGTGAAAGATGACTGCAAAGAAAGTGTTGATCGTCACCGGAGATGCTGTCGAGGCTTTAGAAGTGTACTATCCTTATTTCCGCTGCCTGGAAGAAGGTTTTGATGTCGATATTGCCGCACCTCACCAGAAGAAACTGAATACCGTTATCCACGATTTTGAAGACTGGGAAACATACACCGAGAAAAAAGGATACATGATTGACTCAAACATGACTTTCGAACAAGTCGACCCGAATGATTATGATGCGCTGATCATTCCAGGAGGCCGCGCTCCTGAACATATCCGTATGCACGATGATCTTCCGGGAATCGTCAGCCATTTCTTCATCGCTGATAAACCGATTGCCGTCATGTGCCATGGGAGCCTTGTTCTGACAACAATCGCTGATGTTGTAAAAGGACGCAAGATGACTGCCTATCACGCATGTCGTCCTGAAGTAGAGAGTATCGGGGCCGAATACATGGATGAAATGAATTATGTCGATGACAACCTCATTTCAGGACACGCATGGCCAGACCTGCCTTCGATTATGAAAGAGTTCGTGAAGCAGGTAAAAGGAACAACCGTCAACTCATAAAACACAAAGACCGTGTCTTCTCCACCATAGGGAGGACACGGTCTTATTTTTTCCACTGTTGGATCATAGTCTTGACTGTCGGCTCATCACGCTGGTCGATTCGGTAGGCAGCATAAAGAGCATTTTCTACAGATACATCAGGAAAGAGAATCTGTACCTTCCCTTCATTTACTGCTTCTTCAATCAAGTACAACGGCAGCACACTAATGCCCATACCTTTTTCAATCGCCTTCAGAATCGACTGCAGGTTGGGAATGATGTGTTTCGCTTTAATATCCGGCCGTTTATTGAAGTGTTCGCGCCAATACCGACGAATGATTGGAAGATCGAGTCCATAACTCAGCCAGGCCTGCTCGTGCAGCCAGGACTCGATGTCATTCCATTCTTCCTCTACCTTCATATTTTTTGGGGCCACGACTACGAATGTCTCCACTTCCAATGGAGTGTATTCAATTCCGCTAATAGTCTGTTTCTGCGGTGTCATGATTACATCGACTTCTTCGTTGATCAGCTGGTTCAGAAGTGTAGGAGCCGTACCAAAATGCACAAGATAGCGGATATCCAGAGACCTGACCTTATCCAGGACTCTCCCTGTAAAAAATTCTACCGGTGAACCCAGTTTGAGGAGCGGCATTTCGGACGGATGGTTGGAAGTATGCTTGATTTCCTGTGTCGTGCTTTCCAGGTTCTCAATGAGTGGCACAAGTTTCGTGTACAATTCCTTCCCTCGATCTGTCGGAACCATTTTTCTTGGTGCCCTAGTAAAAAGCGGGTCTCCGACTTCTGACTCCAGTGCAGCTAAATGCTGGCTCATCGCCGGTTGGGTCATGAAGCGCGCTTTAGCAGCCGCGGACACGGAACCGTGCTTGTATATACTGATGAAACTGCGATACCATTCAAAATCAATCATAGTTTCATACTTTCCGCAGTTTATGAACCGTGCGTGATTCAGTCAGTTCGGCTGTCGCCTCGCGGTAAGTTTGATAATGGTCTGATTCAACATGCGCCTTCAACGCCGTTTCATTTTCCCACGTTTCATAAAAAACAAAGGTCGCTTCATCTTCCAATGATCGGTGGAGCGCATATTCCACACAACCCGGTTCTTTCCTCGAAGGTTCAACGACTTTTTTTAATTCTGAGAACAGTGCCTCTTCCTGTCCTCGTTTCGCTTGAATGATTGCGGTGATCGTTATCATGTTTTTTCTCCTTTTCAGAACGAAAGAACCTGTAAGATGTACATCTCACAGGCTCCTCCAAACATCATTATTTTTCAAACTGGTTGATGACTGCTTTGGCAACGCTGATGGTTGACTGAGGGTTCTGGCCTGTAATCAGGTTGCCGGATACTTGCACGTGGTCCGCCCAATTTTCTTCACCGACGAAGTCTGCACCAAGCTCGCGCAGACGCGTTTCCAACAGGAATGGCATGTGCGCATCCAAGGTCGTAGCACGCTCCTCTTCATCTGTGAATGCCGTAACCGCTTGACCTCTTACAATCGGTGAACCATCGGAAAGCGTCACACCGACAAGACCAGCCGGACCATGACAAACCGCTGCCACTACTTTGTCCGCTTCATAAAGGTCACGGATGGATTCATGAAGCTTCGTGTTATCCGGAAGATCGAACATGGTTCCATGACCACCCGGCAAGAAGATCGCATCAAATCTGGAAACGTCTTTGACGTCATCGATCTTCATGGTATCTTCCAAATACTTCGCGGTATCGAGAATTTCCTGAGGTGTTTCTCCATCTTCCAAACTACGATCATCCACCGGCGCTTTTCCACCTTTCGGGCTTGCGACAGTAATATCATACCCTTTATTCGCAAATTCTACATAAGCTTCCCCAAATTCAGAAAGCCACAGACCCGTGTCCAACTCATCATTCATTTTATCCGCCGTCGTAACGACCATCAGTATATGTTTACTCATTTTTCATTCCTCCTGAGAAAGTGAATTTGTTTACGAGTCTAATTGTAGAACGGCATTCAGGTATAATACAAATTAGTAAATATAGAGTTATGTATAAATATATTTATACTTCATTTTCATAAAAAAGAGAAGGCCACAACTGTCGCCTTCTCTACCCTTTATGCCAATTGACGCTCATAGACGAGCTCTTCCGTATTCAAATCAATCGCATCCACTTTCATATTCAATACTTCTTCGGTTTGATTGTTTTTCGAACCCCAAAGGCGGATAAAGTTATGAGAGTTCGTATCCACGAAATTGACCTGGACCGTTCTGACTTCCCCTTCTTCCACCTGCTGATCCTGGATCCAGCATTCTTTGAACTCCATGGTGGCCTGACTTAGTATGTAGTCTTCCATCATTTTTTTGAGTTCAGGAAAGGCTAATCCATCATTCTCTACGCAGACACGGTTAAAGTCGTTGGCGTCTGTGATGTGAAAGGTTTGCTTGGTTTCGTTAGGCATTGTGATTCCTCCTGAGTAGGTTTTATAAAAACCATTTTCCCTAATAGGAAAAGGCAGAAACCTACGATACGTCTTAGCGGATCACTCAAGTTAAGAACAAATCTCTTGTGAAAGAATAGGAAGGAATTTTGTGTAAGACACCCTGGTTAGGAGATCACAAAGCCAGTACTAATTCGGTTAACCGAAACTTCAACGAATAATCAAGTCCTTAATCGTTAAATCCAACAGGTCAATAGCACCTTTAACTCCACGGGAATATTCCTCCCATGATTCAGGTGGAAACCCACTTTCAAAGTTCCCCTCTAATACAGAGACGGCAACATATATATTTTCTAATTCTCTGTTCAAGTCCATGAGTTTTACAATCGTTTCTGGAAACAGCTTACTAGAATCTATTTCTTCCAGAAAGTTAAGTTTTTCTGCCAACCTGTTTATTCTCCACTTGAACATGTCACGCTCGATCTTATTCCATTCGTGACCCTTTCCGATCATTTGATGATGGTTTTCCAAAGAAAGTCGAATGTCCTTTAAATTTGATTTGATCAAAAGAAATTTCGGATAGAGCATGAGTAGCGTTTTATGTTCATTCACTTCATCTTCTTGATGCTTATTTTTCGTTTGTACGTTTAAAGTCAGCAGGACACCTGCCAGAGTCATCAACCCACCGATAATTCCACCAAGGTAACTTCCGTAGAAAGCGATCCAGGTTTCTTCATCACCGACAACTTTGAACCAGCGAAACGTCATGAGCTGGTTGGTTAGGATCGGGAGAACCAAAATTATCATTCCAACTGCTATCCATATGATTAGTCTTACATTGTTAGAATTCTTAATGTTTATCCCTTCCTTTTACCAGATTCCAAAAAGAAATGAAGATTGTTGGGTAAATGGTCTACCTTAGAAAAGTTAAAATAAACTCCTTTTGAACAAACTTTGTCAGATAAGAATCCTCAATTCCCTCTAATTATCGTATGTTTTTGAAAACTTCATCAGACCTCTCCCCTGACCGTGTAAAGGTCTGTGGAAGAAATAAATACACGTTGCTCATATTTGGAACAATCACGTCTAACGGGGTTAAAAAAAACGCTATTCTATCTGAGACAAACGATAGAATAGCGGCTTCATTTCAATTATGATGTTTTCCGTTCTTTTTCCTCAACAGAGACAGATACACTTCTTTCCGTAATCAGCCCTTGTTCCTTCGCCATCTGCTTAGCGACTTTCGGTGCCAGCCAGACAGGTGGCAGCAATAATAGGGAAACCGGAACAGCGGTAACAACGATGAAGTTTTGCAGGGTTTGAATACTGCTTTCTCCAATACCGAGTAAAGCTGCCGCAATTCCTCCAAACAACAGGGCCCAGAAGACGCGAAGGACACGTGGCGGATGGGTATCGCCTGTAATCGTGACTGCGACGGAATACGACATCGAATCGGCTGTGGTTGCGACGAAGATGATCGTAACAACTAAGAATCCAGCAGCCATGACCATTCCGAATGGTACTTGTTCCATAATCGCCATGACGGCGGCAGGCATGCCTGTTTCATTCAAGGCTGTGGAAACAGCTCCTGGTGATTCCAACTCGTAAAACAAACCAGAACCTCCGACAACAGCAAACCAGAAGTTACTTACGATCGGAGCGAGGATCGCTACGGCAAGAATCAGTTCACGAATGGTACGACCTCTGGAAATACGGCTGATGAACATCGCCATCGCCGGGCCGAAACCGAGGAACCAGCCCCAGAAGAAGACGGTCCAATAACCGAGCCAGCCACTATCTCCCCTGTAAAGACTCATACGCAGGAAGTTTTGAAGTTGAAATGCTTCTGCTGCGATGAATGAATCGATGATAAACATAGTTGGTCCTAGAATGAGCATGCCGATCATCAGAACGACGGCAAATCCTACGTTCAGACGACTGAGCAGTTGAATCCCTTTATCCACGCCTGAAGCTGCAGAGATGGCAGCGATTGTCACAAGGAAAATGATCACAAGGGACTGAGTGAACAGGGTATCCGGGATATTAAATAAATAATTGAGAGCATAACCGACTTGTAAGCCTAAGAAGCCGATCGGTCCAATGGTTCCAGCGGCTACGGCAATGACAGAAACAATATCCGCTACAGCTCCGATAACACTTTTCTTATTGAAAATTTTCTCTCCTACCATCGGATACAAAATCGCCCGTGGTTTTAAAGGATATCCTTTATGATAGTGCGCATACATCAGTACAATCGTAGCTACTGTTCCTAAACAAGCCCATGCGGTAAAGCCCCAGTGGAAAAAGCTTTGCGCTAAACCAGGGACCACAGCTTGTGCACTTGTCATCCCCTCATCCGCGAAAAGAGGTGGCGTCGTTAAGAAATGGTAGATCGGTTCTCCGGCTGCCCAGAAAACGCCCCCACTAGCTAGTAATGTACAAAGAATCATAGAGACCCAGCGGAACCAGCCATTTTCCGGTGAATCTTTTTTTCCTAATTTCACTTTTCCATATTTCGATAGGGCAAGCGCGACGCCGACTACGAATGTAGCAAGCAGCAGCAGTTGCCAAAAGGCACCAAAGAATGTAACAGAAAAGTCGAACGAGCTTGAGATCCATTCTCCCATCAGGTCTTTGTTTAATAGAGACAATAGTAAAAATAAGACGAGAAAGCCTCCGCTGATGCTGAATGTGATCCAGTCAATTCTCGTTCTCCTATTCGTTTTTTCGTTCATTATTTTCCTCCTAGGTTTTCTAACCTGTGATAGTTAATATATTTTTAAATTGATGACGAATATACAATGGCTTTGTTCTTTAGACGTTCAGAAAACGAATACTCCTCTTGTTTTAAGACTTTTTAACACATAGGGACTAATTATAGAGATGTTCGTACAACTCGTCAAATCGAAGGATGACAAGGATGGATAGGATTCGTAAGCATTTGAAAGCTGTGGGACTCTAGTTAACTGTGAGCATTAAATATATGAGGTGTCAGCCTTTCTTTCATAGTAAAAGAATGAAACCCACATAAAAAAGCAGCTCATGCCTTAACATGAACTGCATAAAAGTATGTACTCCATCCCACTTAAAAGGGAAGTAAAGATTGTTGCACATCCATAAAAGCCCTATTTACTCTGAGCCCTCAGCTGTATGACATTCAAATGAGTAATTGATAGCCATAAAATCACTTTCAACTTCTGGAGTCCCGCCGATTTCATAACATTGATCACTGGCATTATTGATTTCTTTGATATTGAAATAAGACTGCGTCCCTACTAAAAAAATACCCATAATCATCGTTAACGTACATAATGTTAATACCATCCATTTTGTTCGATCGTTCAAAGTCCCCACTCCCCTCGATTATTAGCCATAGTCCCAACATATCAACCTCTTTTACCATTGTATCATTCACAGGAATATTTTGGTTGTCACACAAAAAAAGATGACCCCGGACATCCCGGATCACCTTTTTAATTCTTCTCACTTAACAAGTTCATGGCTCAACTTCGTCTTCTTCATTCCTTTTTTATATTTCACCCAACCGTCAATGATATTCCACACAGCGAAAATAACAAAGATCGCAGCGATCCTCCAAGCGAGGCCGCTCTCGACCTGCGCTGCATTCACCCCGAAAAGGTCTGCGGTATAGCTGATGAACGCTGGTTGAAACAGGCTTTCGTCAGTAATGATCCAAACGAAAATCCCTATGGCTAGGAGTTCCTGAACGGTATTGAACCATACTACGCCTTTGGTCCATTCTCTTTTCAATAATTTATAAAGGGCCAAGGCGATTTCCAGACCAATGACCAGGACGACTCCAGGCCAATAGCTGAGCAGGACATCTTGATTAAGAGCCGGGGTGATGAAGGTGAGTCCTGCGCCTTGATTTTCATAGATCCCCAGCAATTGGCCGGCGTGGAAATAAACGGTTCCCCAGATCGCTGTCCATAGAAAAGCACCATAAACTTCCCATTGGGAGATCGCACGTTTTTTAGGGACATGAGCGACTTTTTTCAAATCTTCTGGTCTCCACTTTTTACGTTGAGACCTCAAATCTTCGTCATCTATACCGAGGTCCACACGCTCAATGAGGGCGAAAATGATCGTAATCCAGAAAAAGACTTGCACGCCGACAGAAATCACCCGCCAGACACCTTCCCCGACAATGGCGAGAATCATCATGATCAAATTCCCTTCATCGACAGATCCTATGATATTCTCAGCAACGAGCGTAATTAAAGAAATCGTAATCGCAATCGGCAGGATCATTTTGATAAGGGAGATATAGGTATCATAATAGCGCGGCCCAATAAGATGCATGGGTTTTTCACTATATCCATGCGCAAGTTTTACAGGATCGCCCAATTCCTGTAGGACACCTTTGACCTCCTCCTCTGTAGGATCCTCGGGCAGCATATCCTCGATGGTGGACCGGATTTCAAGTAAGATGTCTTCCCGGTTCTTTTCCGGAAGCCGGCGTTCAACTTCTTGTAAGTAGACATCAATCCATTTCATTGTTCTCCTCCTCCAATAAACGGAACAATTCATTCGTGGCTTTTTTCCATTCTTTCTTCAATGTCTGAAAAACATCTTCCCCGTAATCACTCAACACATAATATTTCCTGGGCCGAGACTCTGATGTATCCCAGCTGCTCGTGACCAGATCCTTTTTTTCCAACCTGCGAAGCAATGGGTAAAGCGTACTTTGTTCGATGGTGATGCCTGAATCTTCTAATCGTTTTACGAGAGAGTACCCATATTGCGGGGTACGGAGCTGACTTAAAACCGCTAACGTCAGGTTTCCACGCCGCTGTTCGGTCAGCAGTGAGTTCAGTAATTGACTCAAGATCTCCACTCCTCTTCATACTGTACGACAAACACTATCTACACTTACTATATGTCATACAGTATTGTATGTGCAACTGTATTTTTATATTTTAAAATGATTTCCACATGAAAAAAGCACCTCTTCGGAAAGAGGTGCTTTTGAACACTGGATATTAATCGAACAAGACACTCACGGAATGCTCGTGCTGGACGCGCAGCAACGCATCCGCGAGCAGAGGTGCAACAGAAAGAACGGTCATCTTATCAATCTGTTTTTCTTCAGGCTGGAAGATTGAATTTGTGATCACTAATTCTTTGATCGGTGACTGCTCGATTTTGATAACAGCCGGATCGGATAACACCGCGTGCGTACCGCAGGCGTAAATATCACTGACGCCATTCTCATAGAGAATATCAGCAGCTACAGTGACGGTATCCGCTGTATCCATCATATCATCGACGATGATGACGTTTTTCCCTTCGACTTCTCCGACAACGTCACGGACTTCAGGCTCCCCGGGCTCCGCTTTTCGTTTATCGATGAACGCAAGTGGAGCATCAAGGATGTTCGCCATTTTCCTTACACGGTTCAATCCGCTTGTATTAGGAGCGACAACCACGAGGTCTTCGATGTCTTTCATTTTGAAATACTCCCCGAGGATCGGAATACCCTGCAGCTGATCAACAGGGATATTGAAGAAACCCTGGATCTGTGGCGCATGCAAGTCCAAGGAAATGACTCTGTCAGCTCCTGCTTTTTCCAGAAGGTTGGCAATCAATTTCGCCGTGATCGGTTCACGGGCACGTGCTTTGCGGTCCTGTCGCGCATACCCGTAATAAGGAATGACGACATTGATCGTTTTGGCGGAAGCTCGCTTCAAGGCATCAACCATAATCAACATCTCCATCACATGCTCATTGACAGGTTGGGATGTGGACTGAATCAGGTAGATATCGTCACCGCGGACACTTTCTTCAATATTAATTTGAACTTCTCCGTCGCTGAAACGGACGACTTTACTTTTCCCTAATGGGACCTCGAGAATTTCTGATATTTCTTGGGCTAATGGTTCATTGGAGTTCAATGTGAAAAGCTTCATCTGAGATTGTGTATCCATATGTATCGCTCCTGTTATTGTAAAGGTTTTGTTAAGAAAAACTTATCACTACAGGGGCTTTGTTGCAAGTTCGAAACCTCGTTTGGTAAGAGTTACCCATTTTCATAATTCGGATCCAACTGATCGGTAATCAACATATGGCCGGGTGCATGGGTAATCATAATAGAAGGTTTCGCCTGGAGAGCGGCATTTTGCGGGGTTACACCACATGCCCAAAACACAGGCGTCGCTTCTGCAGAATCAAAATCGACCGCTTCCCCGTAATCCGGATTCTGTATATCCTTGATGCCGATTTCCTCTGGAGATCCGATATGGACGGGTCTGCCGTGCGACTGTTCAAACCGATCGGAAATGGCCAGTGCCTGATCGACTAAATGATTAGGGACCGCCCGCATACTGACGACCATGTTCCCTTTAAAAATACCAGCTGTCTCTAACGGGATCGTTGTATCGAACATCGGCACGACTTTTTTCTGCTCCTGGTGGAACAACGGAATTCCACCATCAAGGAGCGCTTTTTCAAAAGTGAAACTGCACCCGATCAGGAATGTCACAAAATCATCCTGCCACACATTTGATATATTCAGGACTTCTTCGGAAAACTTCCCATCTCGATAAATCCTGTAACGCGGCACGTCCGTGCGTATATCTGCGTCCGCCACTTTAGGTGCGGTCTGCCCTGCTTCCATCACTTCGACCAGAGGGCAGGGCTTCGGATTCCTCATGCAGAATAACAGGAAATCGAAAGCATATTCTTTCGGCAGTGTCACCATATTGGTCTGAATATACCCTTCGCATAAACCGGAAGTTGTACCGGTGTTTTCTTCCTTTCGGATGGCTCTTCTTTCATTATAGGTTTCCAAAATGGTCTAGTCCCCTTTTCTATCAAATAGTCTATTTCATACATCTACAGCTGTATTCCACATGACGCATTACCTGAAATCTTCAAAGAAGAATGTTCTAATCAACAACAAAAATCATAAGGGTGAAGAGGTAAGGAAGCTTTATAAAGCCATGCGGGTTCGTATTCAGGATCCTTCCAGTGCCAGGCAGCAAGAGCCGCAGCACAAGCATCGATGGTATGGGATTCCTCAGCCACCGCTTCCGGGATACTGATCATTTGCTGTGTTTCAAACCATTCGCTAATCCTCTTACGAATGGAGAGCTCTTTCTTGTAGTGAAGGACATCGTCAATCGTTTCCATTCTTGCTCCAAGAGCAGCGCCAGGATGAACTTCAACGACATGAATCTTATGTTGCGTGCAAAGACGTTCGATTTCCCTCGTGATACGGATCCCTCTCAACGATAAGTATACCATGCGCATCATTGTTTGCGGCATGATAGAGGCCCCTTTCATCCCCAGGCCAGTTACAAATGACCTTAAATCTCGATCACTTTCCCTGTCTCCTCCCCCGTCTTCATAGGATAATGGAGCGTCTATGCCGATGGTGACGGAGTCTTTATTCGCTAGAGCTTCAACATATGTAATTAAAGACTGGTCATTCATAGGCGTTTTATGTTGTGCATAATGGAGTTTGCCTCTCTGCTTCTTAAAATGAACCAGTACCGTGTCTTTACTGTTACTGGGCCCCGATAAATCAATCCCTAAGTATTGCATCTGCCTGCCTCCTTCAGCGTCCACTTATAAATCTAACATATATAACTTCAGCAGAATGGTAAGCAGAATTTTTCCTTTATTGATGGAAAGTTGCCTTACCAGTATTCAGCCATACTATTATTATTTCCTCAGTTACATCAGCATTTCCAGCTATACAAATGCCATTCAAATAAGCTAGTAAAAGGCCAGAATATAAAAACAGGCATCTACTATAGTAGATGCCTGTTTATCCAGGGTTCCTATCATTTTATGGCCGGCATAATCAACCACCCCATCATCATATTATCCAACTTCTTTATTAAAATCCCCTGTGCAACAGATCAAAAAATGGGAATATCTGTATGACCTGGTGTGGTAAATTTTAGGTGTTATTCATTATGCATTATTTTTGCTTTTGCGTACGCCGATGACTGCTGCGAATAGGACGGCTGCCATACTGGCGAAGGCGATCATCCAAGCGTTCAATCCGCTGTCTGCTGTTCCACCAAGACCTGTGTCCGGCATTTCAGAAGGCATGTCTGAGGCGAACATGTCCGGGTTTTGCGCGACGATGGCACCAGATAGTCCTTCCCCTACTCCATACATGTGAGCATAAGCTTCACGCAGCTGGTCATAAGCAGCATCAAAGTCACCATCTACATAACTGTCAAAAGATCCTGTCAATTGGTTCACGTGCATTTGCAGGCCTTCGGCAGTCGCTTCTGCTTCTAATCCACCTTCTGTCGCGGTATCAAGAAACTCGGAGAAGTCTGCTCGGTAACCGTCCAAAGCCGTCAGCGCTTGTTCTTTCGCTTCTTCATCCCCTGCCCCTGTCGCTTCTACGTAGTCGACGAAGTATCCGATATGCTCAGACCACATGTCTTCAAATTGTTGTCCAGCTTCGTCCCCATAAACAGAAGTGATGGCCGCTGTCAGATCTTCTGTATTGTTGCTGAGCGCAGCTGCGGCATTTTCAAAGTCTTCCGCACCATCTCCACCTTTTTGCATCGCAAGGACAGCAAGCGCTGCGTGCTCAGATAGCAGGTGGTTCAAGTCTGCACGAAGGTCTGCAGCCGATGTTGCTGGATTTGTGTTTTCGAATTTATCCGGGAATTGGTCGGTAATCGCTGTTGATAGACCTTTTCCGACCCCATACATATGATCGATACTCATACGGAGTTTTTGATAAGCTTCATCGAAGTCGCCTTCTTCATAATTGTCAAAAGCACCGATGAGTTGATTGACGTGCATTTGAAGACCCTCAGCGAGCGCAGAAGCTTCTAAACGTTCATCTGTTGCTGTCTCCAGGAACATGGAGAAATCTTCACGATAGTTGTCCAAATTGCTCAACGCCTCTTCCCGTCCTGCTTCATCTTCTTCCGCTGTCGCTTTTACGTAATCAACAAAATATCCGATATGTTCAGACCACATGGACTCGAATTGCTGCCCCGCTTCATCTCCATATACAGAAGCAATCGCCGCGGTCAGATCTTGTGTGTTTCCTTCAAGGGCTGCCGCTGCTGCATCAAAATCATCGGCCCCCTCAATTCCTTTCTGCATCGTTACAACGGCAAGATAGGCGTGCTCGGAAAGCGACTGATCAAGTGTCGCTCTTAAATCAGCTGCAGGTGTCGATACCGTTACATCTGACATTTTTTCATTATGATCCCCATGATCATCTGCAAACGTAACCGTGGCTGTCGGCAACATAAGCGCTGCGGACATCGGTAAAGCGATCAAAGACTTTTTCCAGTTGATTTGTTTTTTCATTTCCAACCACTCCTCTTAATTTTGATTTCACTAAGCTAACGGGAAGAGATTCATTTTGGATCACAAAAAAACAAAAAAAGTTTCAAAAAAGTCTAAAACCCCTGTCATACTGGCAAATTTTTTTGCAAAAAAAATAAAGAAAACCACCTTGTTCCAGTGGTTTTCCGTAGGTGATTTTAAAACCAGTCTCACTCTTTCTCTGCTGGCCTTGTCGTTCGCAGGGAAGGTATTCTCTGGTTCAACTCTTTGATCGTGCTCACCTTCATTACTTTATCTTGAACTTCCTTAAATGCTTCAAAGAAGTGTGGCTTCCCGTTTTCTTCAAAGTACTTATTCCACTTGAACATTTTCAGAAAAATTCGGAAGGTGGGAGTATAATGAGCCTTTTCCACCCGTAACTTTTGGAAAATAAACCGTTTGATAATCCGGTATGTTCGGACGGAGTAGTACGTATCAAGGAAGATGATGACATCCGCTTGACGGAAACTTTCTTCCACCCACCATTCATTGTGGACACCTTCCACGATCCATCCTTCCATTCCGGCAATCTCTTTCAAGTATTCGGCCCTCTCCTCTTCTGTTCTTCGTATGTCGCCCGACGGGTGCCTTTCCCAAACGACATTATCCAGCTCATAATAGGGAAGGTCCAATTCCCTGGATAGATTTCTTGCGAGTGTCGTCTTCCCACTCGCCACAGATCCGATGATATGTATTTTCTTTATACCTCCCACGAAACTCCCCCTTTTACATTTACACGATGAACTTTGTGAACCAGGCAATGTATTGCGCACCTGGTATGAAAACGAGTTGAGCCAACAGCGTTCCGAAAAGTCTTGAAGTGATCATCATAAGCGATACATTTTTGAGTTTACTATAATCACCTTTTTTATTGATGACATCATCCGCCATGACGGAGATTTTAGGATCTACAAATACGACCAATAGAATAGTAGCGATTCCATTGATCAACCCAGACGCCATGATGGCTGTCGATGCCCTCTCTGGTACCAATAGTGCTGCATACAGGGCTGATAACACACCCACTGTATAGATCGATGTCACGAGCATATTGATGAAAAACAACCGTTTCGGGATATGTTCTAAAGAAAAACCTTTCAGGTAGCTTTTCTTGGGAAAATGGATCAGGTGGAGCCCTCTCTTTATGTATTCAATCGTAAACAGCATTCGAAACAAGGATGGGATCGATCCTCCTTTTTCTGATAACCGAATGATTGAACGGGAGAACAAGGCGACAAAGGTCGGAAGTAGAATCATTCCAATGATTGTTCCCACCGTGGAGGCTCCGAGGATGGCCCTGTATTGACTCTCAACAAATGAAAGAGGATCTACCGAAGGAGCTGTGTCAATTAAACTACCTGTAAATGGCTGCTGCATCATATTGGCCATCCTTGAAACGATGACCATCAGATTGAACAGCGATAAAGCGGAAGCGATCAAACCTACTCTAGCTCCCGACAACCGTACGGCATAGGCCAGGGTTTCAATGGTATGGATCACCAAAATGAATAAAGAGATATACAGGACTTTTTCTGTTATGAATTCCATACAACGACTCACGATCCTTACATAGGAGACTCTTCCCTAAAAGGAAGATTTGAATGAAGGTTTCTAATCGGACACATATATTCATAACCTTTAAATGCGCATCCTAGTGCTGAGCTTCTTAAATACTTATCAGAATTCTGCCCCCTGATATTTAACAGGTATCCATACCTCTTCCACAGCTTCAGGATCCGCTGGACGATAATCTTCGGTAAAACGTTCAAAGTGCTCCCGATCATCCAGGACGTAGGATGAAAATGGCAGCCACTCCTTGAATATGTACTGCAGCGTTTGGTTGAATTCACTTGCGGGACCGTGATGCAGAAAGACTGCATAAAGACCCCCACTCAAAAGATGAGTTTCCATTTCAGGCATTTTTTCAGTGTCTATTCGATCAACCTCCACAGCCGCCCATTTAACAAAAGGTGTGGAAGAACTAAAATTCTCTGCACCCAACCCCTGCTCAAAAACCTTTAGGTTGTACAGCATTTCATCGGTTCGATGAGGAATAGAATCACGGCGTGGCATAAAACTTTTCCAAAGTTCCCGGGTGGAATCTTTATCTAAAGACATCCGCTTCGACTTTCCAATCAACGTTTTTTCCTCTAGTGCTATGATTTTCGGATCCATTTTTTCACCTCCACAAGCATGATTTGATTCCAATAAAAGTTATATCGGTCATTAGGAAATCTTTCCTCATAAACATTTTCTTCAGGAATTTTACAATTCCTGCTGTCTTCATAGGTTGTGACCAAAAAAAAGCAGTTACGATTACCTCATCAGTAAAAAATTAAAATTCACGGCTTTATTGATTTAAGTCAATGTGATGCTTCTTGGGAAAAGGTAAACTACAATCAAAAGAACAAGGAGGATCTTAATCCTGATGAAAAACCTGCATAGAAGTGAAGAATTCCAAAGACATCCAGCCATTATTGCTGGGGTGAGTTTACTTTTGATGACCCTTGCCGCTTTTTTCTCCTATGGTTACGTCCATAGCTCTTTGGTAATACACGAAGATGCTGATCAAACGTATGACCTTTTACAATCCTCTCTCCCCTTATTTCATCTGGAAATTGCCGGCTGGGTCGTCATCATCTTCACAGATCTCATCGTCTCCTTGGCTTTTTACAAAGTTTTAAAACCTTTCCATTCCTTGTATGCCTTATTGGCAGGAGTTCTCCGCCTCATCTATACCATCATTCTAACCGTAGCTGTCTTCCGGTTATGGATGGTCGGCCAGGTCATTCAAGGTGATTCAGGCTCAGCGTCCCAAGTGATGGCCCATATTCTTAGCTTCGAGAAAATATGGTCCCTCGGGTTGATCGTATTCGGAGTCCATTTAATCATGGTGGGTATGACAGCTTCAAAAGCTGGTTTCATTCCAAAGTTTTTGATTGGTTTATTGATCCTGGCTGGTGTAAGCTACCTGCTGATCCATTCCATGTACCAAGCACTTCCTGAATATGAAACTTTAACAGCTACGATGGAGACCATTCTTAGTCTACCGATGATGATTGGCGAATTAGGATTCGGTATGTGGCTGTTAGTCAAAGGAATCAAAGTCAAATCCAGCACGCGACCGTCATATGTGGGGGCTTCCTAATCGCTTTTTGATTCGACTCAAGGATTCCGGGGTCATGCCTAAGTAGCTGGCCAGCTGATGCTGAGGTACCCTTTTCAACAGCTCCGGCCTTTTTTCAATAAGGGATTGGTACCGTTCCTCAGGCGTGGAAGATATAAATGCCGCAAAATCATCATGCATGGCACCCATGTCGTTCTCTACCATTTTAAGGATCATGGTTTCCAGGCCAGGGGATGTGTCATACGCATCTTGTCCTATGGATAAGTCCCCAACGACCAACACACAATCTTCCACGCATCCCAATGAATACTTGGAAACCTGATCACCGGCATGCTGGTTGAAAATGGTCACACTCTGATCCTCGGTATAAAAATTGACGGTCGTTTCTTTTCCTGATTCACTCACGGTGTATTTCCGGATACATCCTCTTAAGATAAAGTAACATTGCTCTGGGATTTCTCCTTGCTTTAACAAAACCGTCCCTTTTTGAAAAGGAGCGATGGGTACGTCAGAAGCAATGTCATTCAATTCTGCTTCACTGAGATTAGAATATCTTTTCATATAGTTGATGAGGATCTGTTTCATAAAACCTTTCCTCTCTGTCATTTTTTCTTCCTTATTATGAATATAGCAAGTTCATTCTCTAATAGGAAGATACTATATCAGCTTTGGTACCAAAATACAGGCTGTGTTAGAGTGGATGGAATAGGATAGAAGAATATGGACTGCTATGGCCATCTTTAAAGCTTACAGTAGCCCTTTCAACTAACTTTGACGCAAAGACGCTGCATATATTATTTTTAACGAAAATTATTGGGGGAGATAAATTTGGACCTGTTTTTATTTATTTCAGTCATCGTTGGTATGACCTTTATTTTCTTATATTTTGTCATCCGTTACGACTTGAAAAAGAAGAATTTGGAACTGGAAGAGAAAAAGCTGGAATTGGAAAAGAAAAAACTGGACCTGGAGAAAAAATATCAAGAGCATGGAGAAGAAAAGCAGTAAAGTCTCAGTTTTTCAGACTCTCATTGATTAAATATTTCCACTCCGAAGTTTATTATTATTTTTTTCTCGCCAATGGTTCTCCTGCTTTGACGAAACCTTGTCTTTTCAAATCTGGATGAAGGTTTACTTTTCCATTTTCGAACAAGAGCACAACCGTTGAGCCAAAGCTGAAATAGCCGACTTCTTCTCCTTTTCTGAGGTGGGTATGAGGGTGGGTCAATTCAATGGTATTGATCCACATCGCCCCTACTTTCACAAGAGCGAGGAACATCCCATCCTCCTGTTTTAACTCAGTGACGATACGATAATTAGTCGTTAGTGGTGATTTTCCTAGAGTCAATCCCCACTTGTTCACAGGAGTGGACGTCACTCCAAGTTCAAACTGTTTTTTTACAACAGCATGAGCGGGAGAGTGAATCCTGTGATAATCTTTCGGGCTGAGATACAAAACAAGAAACAACCCTTCCCGGTAACGTGTAATCATCTCCTTATCTTGCAGCAGGTCGTGGATCGAATAAGTAAGACCTTTCACTTTTATCAACGTATCCTGTACCTCACCAAACTGTGCAAGCTTCGCGTCAACAGGACTGATTATTTCATTCTCATCACCAAAAACGGGGCGTGCATCCGCCCTTAGTCTTCTGATGAAAAACTCTTGCAAAGATGTGTACTCCCTCAGGTGTTTTTCCAGTTCATCCGTTTTGATTCCAAACACTTTTACATAAAGGGGTACCAACCACCTCGTGACCGAAGCTCGACTGGCCCTCTCAATAAGCTGCCCCACCTTTTTTGAACTAAGCACCCCTATGATCCCACGATACAAATGTTTTCTCACTAAACTCCCTCCATAAACCTTCATATCTCTTGATTTCGTACCATCTATCATTCCCATTTTCCAATATCTAAAAAACGCCAACCTCCACGCCCCCCGTTCATGTTTGTTACTGTTCCCATGAATGAAGGTTTTTTCACCTGAATACTATATCCCATGGAGGTGACATCTCATGGAACATAACGATAAGGAGAAGTTAGAAGCCGAATTCACCCCTTTACGTAAGGATGCTACGAAGAAAACCCGGAAAATCAATGAACTAATAAAAAAGAACATCCCCTGGGAAAAACTGAAGATCGAACAAGAGTGGGCGGCACGAAATGTGCTGAAAAGCGTCTCCCTGCCCGTAATTAAGCCAGATGATTCACTCCTTCCTGTTTGGGATTTAAAACGATATGAATTCCTGCTGAAAGACAAACTCCCTCCATCCGTTAACCCGAAACTATGGTATCAGGGAAAACTGAATTTAAATGCCGGACTTTTTCAAGTGACAGAAAACATTTACCAGGTGAGAGGATACGATCTTGCTAATTTGAGTATCATTCGTGGAAAGACAGGCTGGATTGTGATTGACTGTCTTACCAGCAGAGAAACAGCAGAAGCCGCTTTTGAATTGATCGACAGCTACTTTGGCAAATTCCCGGTTAGTGCCATCATCTTCTCTCATTCACACGTGGATCATTATGGCGGTGTGGATGGAGTTCTTAACAGTGGAACGACAGATGATGTGAAAATCTACGCACCGAGCGGATTTTTAAGTGCAGCCCTGGAAGAGAATGTGACCGCAGGTGTTGCCATGTCGAGGCGAGGTTTTTACATGTATGGTGAGGTGCTGCCCCGTGGCGAAAAAGGTCAAGTAGACAGTGGGATCGGAAAGTATGTGTCCACTGGTGTTGTGACTTTAGTCAACTCAGCAGAAGAAATCTCCCCTCTGAATAATGAACCCTATGTCGAGAAAGTCATTGATGGTGTAAGAGTGCAATTCCAAATCACCCCGGATACAGAAGCTCCGGCTGAAATGAACACCTATATCCCTGAAGAAAAGAGCCTTTGTATTGCGGAGAACTGTACAGCTTCGCTTCACAACATCTATACATTACGCGGAGCTGAAGTACGGGACCCCGTCGCCTGGGCTAAATACATCCAGCAGGCCATTGAGCTTTTTGGAGACAATATGACCTCGGTTTTTGAAGTCCATAATTGGCCAAGGCACGGAAAAGAATACTGCATCGATTATATGGAAAAGCAGCGGGACATGTACCAATATATTAATGATCAGACATTAAGGTTGATCAATCAAGGCTACACCATCGACCAAGTAGGAAGAATGGTAACTTTTCCTGAAAGTTTAAAAGACGAGTGGTTTAACAGCTCTTTTTACGGAACGGTCAACCATAACTCAAAAGCGGTGTACCAGAAGTATATGGGGTGGTATAACGGAAACCCTGTTGATTTAAATAAACTCTTGCCGGAAGATTCCTCAAAAAAATATGTGGATTTTATGGGTGGAGAGGATGAAGTTATCAAAAAAGCAAAAGAAAGCTTTAGAGAAGGCGATTACCAATGGGTAGCTGAAGTCACCAAGCACGTCATCTTCGCAAACCCTTCCAATAAGAAAGCCAAATACCTTTGTGCGGATGCTCTGGAGCAGCTTGGCTACATCGCAGAATCCGGACCCTGGCGCAATGAATACTTGATGGGAGCACAAGAACTACGGTATGGAATCATTCCGATACAGCAGTCGACCATCACAACAGAAGTTCTCGATATTATGACTCTTGAACAAGTGTTGAACATGTTGAGTATACGTATCAACGGGTTGATTGCTGGAGAGTACGATTTCAAATTGAACTTTATTATTCCGGATCGAAAGGAAGAAGCCTTAACAGAAGTCAAAAGAGGTATTTTCCGTTATTTATCTAATGAATTAAAAGAGGGCCAAGTGAAGGTCATCATGAGCAAAGAAACCTTGTATGAATTAGCCACCACCAACAACCGCCCTTCTCCTTCTTCCATCAAAGTCATAGGAGATATCCAGAAATGGCATCAGTTCTTATGGGCTTTAGACCAAATTGACACAGACTTTCCGATTATGACACCTTTGGATAGAAAAAGAATCCGTGATTGCTAGATATTCAATAGCGTTGCGATATATGCCTCCACATTATACTGAATTTGCTTTCAATACAGCAGACTGTGTTTGGAAAAGGCTTTTATAAACATCGAAATAGAGGCAGTCTCCAAAGAGTCTGCCTCTTTTAGTTCCGATTCTGGTAAGTTTAGATAAAAAATTCGCTCGATGTACTATTTTTGGATCTCCATTAACCAGCAATCTTCAAACTTCCCTTCATGAAGCTCATGACCTGGAAGCCGCTTTACTTTTCTAAACCCACATTTTTCATAACAGCTCAAAGCCCGCTCATTTCTTACCTGTGGATCCATGACCACTCTGTCGACACACTTATTCTCAAGTAAATATTCAACCATCGACGTAACAAGCAGGGAGCCGATTCCCTTGTTCCAATACATTACTTCTCCAATAAATTGATCCATTCCATAAACGACCGGATCCCTGTACCCATATTGATTTTTCATTCCTTTATCAAACTCATAAAATTGGATATACCCTATTTTCACCCCTTTATAAAGGACAAGGCACTGAGTCTTTTCATCCTCCAAGGTTACAAAATCACTCTCAATCCTACTCAGATTAAAAGGTTGATCTCTCCCTTCATCATATTCGAGTACCCGAGGGTCTGAAAGCCACTTAGCTAGTACATCATCATCTTCTTTAACTAGTTTCCTGACGATTAGATCAGCATTTCTAAATAGCATGAGACTCCCCATTTCTCCTTATGCTCTTCCTTTCATAACCCTTATCCATATTCACTGACCTGGATGGACCGTTTGTATCTTTTTGATCAACTCTATGATGTCTTCATTGGAAAAAGGTTCGATCTTCACTTGTTTGGTGGTTTTGATCACATCTCTGGTGACTTTTTTAATCTCCTCTTTATCTACTTCCCCATTCAGCTTCTCATTCCATTGGGCGGGTACATTGTAGACATTCACAGTACCATCCCCGTTACCACTATACGTGACGGCTCCATCGACTAAGCGAGTACCTTTCAACTGAATCACATCCTCAGGATAGACAGCACTCTCTTCGTGGTTAGGGTTAATACGACTACCAGCAGGAATTTTTCTAACATACATTTTGTCGATCTGTTGGTTGGGTGCTAGTTGATGCCAAACTCTTGCCCATTCTATTTCACTGGATGTGTAGGAGCTCAAGTCTACCTTCTCCTCACCTGATGGTTGATTAGAATTCCCATCACTTGAGGAGGCAGCATTGGATGCGTCTTCCCCGGATCTTTTCGAAGATGCACCCTTTTCTTCCGTTGACTTTGCTTGATCACTCTCGTTTTTTGTTGATTCTGCCTCTGCATGCTGGTCGACACCAGAATGTTCATCACTGGTAGTTACAGTTGTTTCTTTCCCCTTTATGTCCTGACATCCAACGGTCACGAAAACAATGAAGATTAAAATCAGATGGATGTATAAACGCTTTTTATAACTCTTCACATTGTCATCCCTTTCTTTTATCAACTCATAAAGTTCTCCGATTCACTTTATCCTCTATCGTTCAAAAGATTATGTAGATCAACGCCGGTCACTTCGACTTAAAGAGTATAAACATTGTGTTTCACTAAAGCGAACGAGGGTTTTATCCAATTCCATCCCCGCTCTTTCTAAAAGCCTGCAGGAATACACATTGGCCATCTGCGTTTCGGCGGTAATTTTTTGAAGTTTCAGCTCAGTAAAAGCATAGTCTATGACTTCTTTCACAATTTCAGAACCATATCCTTTCCCCCACCAACGAGGCAGGAATTGATAGGAAATCTCGATACTATCCCCATCATGATGAGGGTCAAGAGAAACGAACCCAATAAAATGATGGGTTCCTTTCTCACGAACCACTAAATAGAGAGCGTTTACAACTGATGTCTGCATCCCTTCCAATAGCGAATCCAAACAATCCTCTTCCCGCGGACCTCCAAGGTACTTCCTAACCAATGGATTCAAGTAAAGTTGTTTTACCTCTTCATAATCCATGCTTTGAATCTCTTTCATCATTGTCCGGTCTGTTGATAACAAATCCATCTCCCCTTCCTCGTGTAGTTCTATTGTAAAAGCATAACGGCCGTCCCCTTACAACCACAGTTCCATTTTCCTTTCCTGCCCAGATGCTTTATGAAAAGGCACGCTTATTCCTTGATTAGCGCTACCTAAAACGGTTCATCTTATTCTCCCATTTCTATGGGATCTAGGATTCTTCTCACCCATCCTCCTTCTATAATATATAAGACGACCATAATATGGAAAAGTTACATAAAAATAAAAGGAGCCATGTTTGATCGTGAGTTCCTACTCGACCATTCAATAGAAAAGTTGTTTGTGCATAAAAAAAGAAGCTGAAGATTATTCAGCTTCTAAAAAGGGTAGGGAATATTTTATGAAAGAAAAAAGTTTCCTGCCCATCTGATTGAATGTCTATTATTCTCAACGTAAAAGTCTCTCACCTATTTATTAAATAATGCTTTTCTTGTTTTTGGACCCACGATACCATCCGCTACTAATCCTTTTGATGTTTGAAACTTCTTAACAGCTTTTAAGGTCTGCGGACCAAACATTCCATCAGCCGTTATTCCGAGTTTTCTCTGAAGAATGACCACTGCATCTCCTCTACTGCCGTACCTTAACGTCTCATTGAAGAATTCATACCCTGCGACTGCTTTGCTGGATCCCACTCCATAATTTTGCGCTAATGCTGTGAATGATGAGGAAGAACTGGTTATATATACGGGAATATTTTTATCCGCACGTTCAAACAGCCATACAACATCTTCGTTATACATTCGAATACAACCGTTGGAAGCATAAGTTCCAATGGAAGAGGGCTGATTGGTCCCATGGACGCCATAAACATTCCCTGAGGTATGTCCCCAGTCTCCGGGAACTTTGATCCCAAGCCATCTCACACCTAAAGGATTCCTTGGATCACCGCCGGGTATTCCTTCTTTATACCATGGCCTGTTCTTGACTTTATTTACAAGTATAAATTTCCCTTCCGGCGTCAAACTTCTCGTTCTTCCCGTTGCTACTGGAAAGACTTTCTGAAGTTTCCCATTTTCATAAAAAGCCAGTTGATTATTGCTTTTGTTAATAATGATGGCTTCCTTCTCAGCAGCATCTGCAGGCTTTGCCATCAAACAGGAACTCAACAATAAAATTCCCAACGCAAATACAAGTTTTTTTAGCAGCATTCTCTTACCTCCATGACCACCTTCGTTTATATGGCAACATTATACTCCGGCGGATGAGGAAATCATTGTCGAACCCGGCTGTCGAACGATAGAAATTTTCAAAGTAGTACACGTGAATAATTCCTGGATTCACCACTTTTACACATGTTAAAGGTGGCAAAAGGCTAAGGCTGTCCCCCTTAGCTTTTTGAAATAAAACAAATGGCATTTTATGGTAGGATTAACAGAAGGGGTAAGAACCCCTCTGCTTTACAGGATTTCCATTCGTTTTATAAGGAGGAAAACCCATGATAAGAAGGATCTTCCAGTTAAATACGTTGTATATTCTCATCATAATCTTCGCCATCGGCATTCTGGTGATCCCCCGTTTCGTGGAAGGGATCCAGCTCCATTCTAAAGGCATCCGTTATGTAACGAGTAACATGAATGATTACTATCATAAGACCTTTCCTATGGAGGGGAAATATACAGTAGAAATCAATGTCGATGATTTAAAAAGTAACGAAGGAAAAGTGCTGTTTGAGGATAGTGAAAATAAAATTTATGTAACGAAAGTATCGCGTAATGGTTCAGACTACGAAATCATTTTCAGATCCAGCGGGAGTTATAGTGCAGATGGGGCGACATTAGTTTCTGGTTTGGAACATGCACGGAGTAACAATGGTTTCACCTCTCATTTCAAAGCGGAAGCTGAAGTCGAGTATAAAGGTGATATTTATGAGGTTTCTCCTTCCGGCTTCTCTGCATTCAACTATCAAGATGGGGATCAATTCGGGTTCCATTTTTCCATCAATGTAAAAGAAGAATCTACTGTAATAATGACGGTTTCTCAGTTACAAGTGAACTTATGGGCAGGAGTGCCTGAATAACAAATGGAAACATAAAAAGGGATCAGCTACATGAGCCAATCCCTTCAAACCATCCCTATAGTTCTGCTTGTAATACAACATCCCCTTCAGGAAGCTCGTTATTCGGTTGTGGTTCTTTCGTGATGGCGATGGCATCCCATGACTTCTGATTTTCTTCATCAATTCGGAAAGTCACCGCACCGTTACCTTCTCCATCGGTTGTAAAAGCACCTGCTGGTTCAGGATTTTCACCTTCGATCAGCCATACTTGATAGACCTGGTCGCCTTCGAGTTGACTCAGTTCTTCCACTTGGACAAGCAGTTCAGAACCGATGTTCCGATCAACTAAGGTCGCAATTCCGGATCCGGCTTCACCTGTGGATGCAAGCTGCGTCCGCTTGGTCGGTGTCACCGTATCACCATCCTCACTTTCACGGTCCTCGAGTTCAGATAATGCCACTTGAAGATCAGAAAGATTCGACTCCAGATCTTCATTTTGTGAAGAAAGCTGCTGAAGCTGCAAGCCGGCGAATATATTTCCACCTACGGATAAAAGAAGACCTGCTGCCAGCGCACCAGCCCAAACCTTCCACTTGTTCGGCTTTTTAGGTGAGAGGACCGGCGTCTGTTTTTCTTCCGCTTCAGATCCATGTTCCTCTTCTTCATTGTAGACCCCACCTAATATACGTTCTCTCATGCCAGCCGGAGGTGTCGCTTCTTTCATATAGGAAGGGATCTCTCCCATCAGGTTTTCCAATTCCTGAACTTCTTCCTGACAGTCGGGACACTCCCGTAAATGCTGTTCGAATTCTTTTTTCTCTTTTTCTGTCAACTGGTCATTCAAGTAATCAAGAACATTCTCGCATTGTTTGTCATTCATCGGTGGTCCCCCCCTTTCTCATCCAAATGCTCGCGCAATTTTTTCAATGCGAGCCGGACCCGTCCTTTGACTGTACCAAGGGGAATGTCACATCTTTCAGCGATTTCCCGTTGCGATAATCCTTGGAAATAAAAAAGGCAGATCATGCGTTGTTGTTCATCAGGTAAAGTGTCGATGGCTTTACGCAATTGGTCGCGCTCTTCTTTGTTTGTGACGACCTCTTCGACACCAGGCATTTCTTCATTCATTGAATCTCTCTGATCCCACTCCACTTCCTGAACTTTCTTTTTTCTGATCAAGTCGATGGAGGCATTTCGTGTGATCGTCAACAGCCAGCTTGAAAACTTGCCGCGCTCCTTCACATAGTGACCCGCTCCTCTGCCTCTCCACAACTTGATGAAAACATCCTGCATCACTTCTTCTGCGGCTTGCTGATCCTTCATCATTCGATAAGCAAAAGAATATAATAACTTCTCATATCGGTTGTAGAGGGTTTCGAGAGCTGCTTTGTCTTTATTACGGAGTTGTTCGTACAACTCATAGTCCGTGGGTTTGCTCATTCAAATTCCCCTTTACTTATGCCATGTCTCTCTAGTATATCTTTTCAAAGGAGATCTTTCATGTTTCACAAAGCTTACGAAAGGAAATAATGTTCGGATCACCATATTTTTAAAAATTTTTAATGCCAGTGCTTTTTTATTGACCCTTGGTTAAGAACATGCGATAAACAAGGTACCGAGTCATGATCTTGAAAGTGAGGGATGTTGAATGAGTTCTACTAATAAACCTGCAGAAATCGATCAGGATGGTTCCTTCAAACGCCAGACGAACCGCTTTACTGCTCCGTTCGGTGAAGAACTTCCCATACAATCCGGTAAATACCGTCTCCTTTGGTCTCCCGCTTGTCCATGGGCTCACCGTGCAGTCATCGTCCGGAAAATTCTCGGACTCGATACCTCCATCAGTCTTGGGACCGCAAGTCCTCTCCGCCCACAGATCGACCGTGTGGATTGGGAATTTTCTTTAGATAAAAACCACAAAGATCCTGAACTGGGGATACAATATGTGAGTGAAGTTTACTTCAATTCCGATACATCCTACACCGGGCGGCCGACTGTACCTGTGATGGTCGATATTGATGAGAAAAAGGCCGTCAACAATGATTATTTCAACTTGACTACAGATTTCGAAACAGCCTGGGCTCCTTTACATAAAAAAGGGGCTCCTGACCTTTATCCCGAACATTTGAGAAAAGACATCGACCAATGGAGCGACGTCATTTTCCATGACATCAACAATGGTGTCTACAAATGTGGCTTTGCACACTCACAAGACGCATATGAACAGGCATTTGACCGACTTTTTGCACGTCTCGATGAGCTTGAAGACCATTTGGCAGAGAATCGTTTTCTACTGGGGGACTTCATCACAGATTCCGATGTAAGACTTTATACGACCCTTGCACGTTTCGATGTCGCGTATTATAACGGATTTAATACAAACCGGAACCTGATCCGTGAGTTTCCGAACCTGTGGGGTTACGCCCGTGACTTGTATCAAACAGAAGGATTTGGGGATACCACTGATTTTCAAGCCATCAAACAACATTATCACTTATCCATTACCATCAATCCTGAGCGCACCGAGGAAAAGATCCTTCCGAAAGGTCCTGACCTTTCAGTATGGAATACCCCTCATCACCGCGAACAATTAAGCAGGACGAAAGAGAAGTTTAACTATAAAAGGAGTACGACATGAACATTACGATCCGCAATGCAAAGGAAGAAGAAATTCTTGAAATACGAAAGCTGAGAATCGCTGCTTATGAAGACCATACCGCCTCTATTCCCGACGAACATTGGAAAGCTTTGAAAAAAGCGATTTCCTCTGAGGCTGACCAGCAGCCGGGTGTGGATTTATTAGTGGCAGAAGTGAATGGGGACATTCTTGGGAGTGTAGCCCTTTTCCCTGCAAAGACAGATGCCTATGAAGGTTTCGTAGATGAACTCGACTACCCGGAGATTCGGGTACTCGCTGTCATACCGCAAGCACGCGGCAAAGGTATCGCTTCCGCTTTGATTGAAGAATGTATCCAAAGGGCGAAAGCGAAAGGCTATAACGAGATTGGCCTGCATACGGGTGATTTTATGAAAGACGCGATCGCTTTGTATGAGCGCTACGGATTCGAGCGTTTGCCGGAGCACGACTTTGAGCCTGCGAATGACGGAATCATTGTGAAAGCTTTCCGTCGATCCATTTGATGAACAAAAAAGGTCACTCTCAATCAGAGTGACCTTTTTTCATTCATACTTTATATAGTTATAATATTCCGTAGGCACTTCCTCAATAATATTGCCATCATGATCCTTGTAAACTTCATATTCCCGATAGGCTTCCACTCTGGATCCATCCACGACTTTCGTCCCCTCGTGTTTAAGCTCCAACTCCATAGTTGTCCCTACGGCCTCCTTGTCTTTATTGGCTACCGCTTCTGTTTCATTCTCTTCTGTGCTGACGGGTGCCCGGAAATGGTTTTCCGGTTTCATCTGCGGAGATTCCATGTAACCGATCCACGCTACAATTCCTAAGAGCAGTATGAAAGGATAAAACTTTTTCATGTGGTCGCCCTCCTCATAAGTCCTGTACAAGCATCTTATGCGTCCGCTCATAAAAAAAGGAACCATTCCCTATGGAAAGTTCCTTTTTTTAGTGATGGATTAATAAAATCCTCCATGAGTGTGATGATACCCTCCATACCAGGGATGATAGACCCCATGCCCTTGATGATATCCATAGCCCGGCGCATATGTGCTATGCCCATGTTCGTACCCATATCCAGGAGAATACGTCCCTTGACCATGATGGTATCCATAGCCCGGGATATACGTGCCATGACCGTGATGGTACCCATACCCAGGGATGTACGTGCCGTGACCATGATGATAGACTCGATCCAAACCGATCGCCCCTTCCCTTCATTCCCCTTAGCCTATGTGCAGGCGTTGATGAGAGTATGGGCAGATGCTCTCATTAATTATCAATCTCTAAATGATACGATTAACCCGTGTTGGCAGGCCGTATGCAAGTCTCTGTAGGTTTTATTAATGACTGTATCTTCTAAAACAGCTGATATGCCTAAGTAATTATAGATCGACTGTGCTGATTTCAAGGCTTCTTTTGCTGCATTTTCACACACGTGACTGACTTCTTTCAAATGATCTTCAGAAAGCTCATCCCCTTGAATATGGAGATTCCAGGTTTGGGAAATGACTCGATCAAACGAGTTTTTCGTATCGGTCAGTCTTTTTTCCGCCGCCTGAATTTTGTTCAGGACAAAATCATTGCGACCGCTTTTCCTCCACTCATCTTTAAACTTCTCGGCTACCACTTTTGATTCTAAAAGAAATTTTCCAGCAATGCCTAAACCGATCGATGCAAATTGGGATTTGGCGAATTGAAAAAATGGATAACGCAAGAGCGGGTCTTCATAATTGGATCCAGACAAATGAAATGCCATCGTCCACTCATCTTGGACAAATTCATCTTCAACGATAAGGGTGTGGCTATTGGTCGCTTTCAACCCAAAGGCATTCCAATCATCCATGACCTTTACTTGATCCTTTTTAAAGATAATACTACGAACTTCTGTCGATGACTCCCCTTCTCCATGGTCAACCTTTGCATTCATCATAAAAAACGAAGCGATGGAAGACCCGCTGCAAAACTTCCATTCTCCGTTGATCTGATAGCCGCCAGGAACAGGTTTCGCAGATCCTGTTGGAAAACCGCTTCCTGATAGAACGGTGTCATCATTGGATAAATACTTCCTGTAAATGTCTTCTCTCAGTGATTTTAGAAGGTACATATTCCCTGTACATACCGCCAATAACCAGCCAAGATTCCCATCAATAAATGAGGCCTGTTCATATACTTTCAATGTTTCAGGTAAAGTTGAGATCCTACCTCCAAGCTGCTTTGGTACCAACAACTGAAAAAAGCGTTGACGATACAATTCTTCCATTATTTCGGGCGCAAGATTTCCCCTCTTCTCCATCAACTTCGAATCCTTTTCAACAAGCTTCGATAGATCTTCGCTTATGACAGGGATAGAACCAGCCTCCTTGATTCGATTCGCCAGCTCCTCTGCCAGCAAGAGGGCTGCCGTTTATCGTATACTTTCTCCTTCAACCTCGTCATTCCCTCCTCTTTACATCTCAAGACCACCTCACTCCCCGCAAAAAAAGACACGCTCCTCTAAAGAAGAGCGTGTCCTTTTATTTTCATTTCACTTCGACTTTTACATTGTCGATATAAATATCATGGGCATCTGCCACTTGTCCCATCAAGAATTTCAAAGAAGTAACATCATCTTTAATCATCTCAAACTCAAACTCATAATGTTCCATGTCTTCATTTAAGGAGACCTTCTCACTCAGGTAACGCGTATAAGCCGCGTTTTCGAGAGTAACCTCTATGTCCCTGGCTAAGGTTGATTCAACATCAAAAGATAAGGTGTAGGCAGCCCCTTTGCTAAGGGAAAGACCTGGCTGCTCTGCTAAAACACTCCAAGTTTCATTGCCGCCATTCTCGATCGCTATTTTCAGTTCTTCATCAACAACGCTAACATCCGCATTCGCATCAAAGTGTATATACGGGGACCACGATTCCAATCCTTGTGAAAAGTCACCATTTCGGAAATTGATCGGAGCCACGATGACGGACGTTTGAATCATACGAATGTTATCTAACGTCACATCCCCGTCTTCTCCACCTAGAAGAAATCTCAGCTGACCGACTTCACCAGAGAGCTCCTCAGGCAGTTGGAATTCTAACGTATGCTCCGCCACCTCTTTCGTCAATGAAACCGCTTCTTCACTGAAGTACTGGACAGAACCATCTTCGCTGACCACTTCCACTTGAATATTTCTTGATTCTGATGCATTCGCATCGAATGTCAATTCATATTCCTGGTTTTCTGCAAACGGAATGCCGCCTTGTGAGAAAAGAATGTCTCCGGGCTGCTGACCTTCTTCTTCAACGGTGATTTCAGCTTTTCGAGAAGATTCCGGTACGACTACACTCGCATCCGCACTATTTTTCGAGGACAGTTCCCAATAGTTCAAACGAGTCATATCCCCCTGGTCGAAGGTCCCGTTATAAATGAGGTTGCCATCACCCAAAGCCGGCTTCGAAGTGTCCTCTCCGACTTGATCGGTAATATCCTCCACACCTACGTTGCCGATCCATACAGGTGCTGTTCCATTACCACCCAGATTGAACTCGAGACGCGCAAATAAATCTGTATCCTGTTTGAATGTAAATGTGTAGTCATAAGACTCAAGGTTCTCCGTCAGTCCCATCGTTTTTTCACCGGAGTAATTCGCATAGCCTCTTTCGGCTCCACCGGATATTTTTGTCATGATGTTCCGGGTCGTATTGGATTTTGCATCAAACGACACCTTGTACGTGTGTCCTTTTAGAACCGGAAGCTTTTGGATTTGCTGCAGCGACCACTGCGCATTTCCCGGATTTGTAATTTCCGTTTTCGCAAAATTCTCTCCATCTACATCTTCAATGGTTAGATTCCCCTGCCCTTGGAAGTCAGGAAGCTTAAGGAAATTCCAATAGGTTGGATCGAGCGTTTTTTCTGGGGAATCTACGACAGTTATCTCTTTTTCGTAATTCTGATCATAAATAAAGTTCCCATCTTCTAGTGGCTGCTTAGCATCTTCCGGCAGTGTCTCTTCTTCCACGACAGGTTCGACCGGCTCTCTGTAATCTCTTCCTGTCAATTCATATACTCGCACATAGTCGACTTCCATCTTGCCTGGGAATTCTGTCGTTTCATCTGGATCACCACCGTACCATCCGCCGACGGCAAGGTTCAGGATCATGTAGAACTCTTGATCAAACGGAGCAGGATACGCATACTGATCTCCTTGATTTGTCCCTTTACTGAACCAATCATTCAAGGTTTGGTAAAGTTCTCCATCTACGTACCAGCGAATCTCACCTGGTTCCCATTCGACGGAATACGTATGATAGTCTGTAAAGTCTTCTCCTTCAGGGAAGTGGTACTCTTTACCTGTGTACGTATTATTCGGCCATTCTTCACCGTAGTGAATCGTTCCTCCGATGTTACTCGTGTCCCCTCCAGCGGCTTCCATAATGTCGATTTCTCCGGAAGTCGGCCACGGTCCATACACATCATTCTCCGGCATCATCCAGAATGCCGGCCAGAACCCTTGACCTTCAGGAAGTTTCATTTTCGCTTCAAATTTTCCATACTTCTTACTGAAGAGACCTTTGGTTTTCAGTTTGGCAGATGTATAATCATAGCTTCCAAACTTATCTGTAACCGGTTCTTCTTCCTTTTTCGCTTTGATGACTAAGTGACCATCTTCGGTATAGGAGTTTTCGCTGGAATCCGTATAATATTCTTTCTCATTGTTTCCCCAGCCAGCAGCGACACCATCTCCGTTTTCATCGACAATCCAATTTCCAATGTCATACGTCCACTTGTCTGAATCGATCTCTTCTGCTAAAAATTCATCGTTCCAGACGAGCGACCAATCCGAAGCTTGTTCAGCTGCATCGTAAACGACCACAGTGTTTAAATCAGCATCCACCGTAGACACTTCATTTTGAATCCCTTCATTGATATAAACCGTTCCGGAAACGTTTACATTTTCCAAAAGGATGTTTTCTCCGTTGGCAATGATTAAATCACCATCGAAAGTAGAATCCGTGATCGTTACACCAGAGGCATTGATCCACCCATTGCCTTTGATGTCCTGTCCTGTGTATTCTCCTTCTTCATGGTAGTAAGCATCCACAAATCCACTCACTAACTGAAGGACGCCTATACGTTTCACCGGCTTACTGGAATCGTTCCAAGCATCCAGTTTTTCTTCCAGTTGATAAGGAAGAAATTCAGTTAAAACGTTCTTCGCTTCCTCCTGCTTTATGGCAGAACGTAGGTTGATATCAGAGCCCGCTGCTTCTTTTGTTTTTTGAACAGCCTCTTCCTTATCCACGCCAAACCAATGACTTAATACAACGGCATACTCTCCATAACTCATGGAGGCGTTTTCATTTTTCTTATTGTTTAATCCTTCGAACAGTCCCGCTTCATACCAGTTCTGTCCAGTTACCTGTTTGCTTTCTGACTTTTTAGCATGAACAGGCGTGAAACTTCCTAAAACGATAAACAGCACCATAAAATAATACATAGCTTTCTTCAATCCGTCTCCTCCTTTTTTGTTAAAAAACTAGGTGTGGTTATCCTCTAAGCTGACTTTATTGTTTAGTTATAATAAACGCTGGTTGCCAATTTCATATCGATCATGTAGAAAATACATCAAGGAAACAGATAAAGGAGGGATTCACTCCCTCCTTTTCCAATCCCCCATAACGAAACCGGTTTCCATAATGGTTAAAAAATTTTATCTTTCGAAGCTGTGATTTTCCACTGTTTCTTTGAACCAGTAGTAACTATCTTTTCTCGTACGCTCGAACGTCTCGAAGTTCACATGAATGATCCCGAACCTTTTCTCATAACCTTCCGCCCATTCGAAATTATCAAGAAGTGACCAGACGATATAACCGACGATCGGTACGCCCGCTTCCATTGCTCGGTTTAGAGCGGTCAAGTGCTGCTTCAGGTAATCCACGCGCTCTTTGTCGTGTACCTTCCCATCTTCTCCTACTTCATGGTTATAGCAAGCGCCATTTTCCGTAATGTAAATCGGGACATCCCCATAAGTTTGATGAAGATCTGTAAGGGTTTTGTAAAAACCTTCCCCGTAAATCGGCCAATCAATATCTGTACGGCGTTCATCGAGTGCAATCTCTTCTACCTGGAACAATCCGCCGTCTTCCTTGTAGCGGCCGAGACTTCCTGTATAGTAGTTGATTCCCATCATATCGATCGGTTCAGAAATGATCTCAAGGTCGCCCTCTTCCATGTTCAAGGTCGCGTTGTGTTCAGCAAACAATTTCACCAAAGTTTCTGGATATGTACCTTTGAACACGGGGTCCATAAACCATTCCTTCTGCCACATCATGCCTCGCTTGCACGCATCAATATCTTCTTGTTTCGGGCTGTATGGCTCAAGCCAGCCAACGTTCGGGGCATATCCGATTTCTCCATCCGGAACGAGTGTACGGAACGACTGGACCGCTTTTCCGTGAGCGAGCAACAGGTGATGTGAAACATCTACCGCCGCTTGCAAGCTCGTTTTTCCAGGTGCGTGGATGCCTAGATAGTTGGATAAGAAGGATGCACACCAAGGTTCATTGATCGTCAGCCATTTTTTAACCTGGCCGCCGAACTCCTGGAACAACGCATTCGCATACGCCAGGAACGCCTCTGTCGTTTCGCGATTCTCCCATCCACCTTTTTCCTGGAGGACTTGTGGAAGATCCCAGTGATAGAGCGTAATCATCGGTTCAATTCCGTTATCAATCAGCTCTTCGATCAGGTTACGATAGTACTCGACACCTTCTGGGTTCAAATCACCTGTCCCATCTGGAATGACGCGGGACCACGAAATAGAAAAGCGGTACAAATCAACTCCGAGCTCCTTCAAGTGCTGCACATCTTCTTTGTACATATGATAACTGTTACACGCGTGATCGCCATGATCTCCGTTCTTCACATTGCCAGGGGTGTGGGAGAACACGTCCCAAATGGATGCGGTGCGTCCCCCTTCGTTTGCGGCTCCTTCAATCTGGTAGGAAGCTGTTGCTGCCCCCCATTTTAATTTGTCAGGAAATTGAATCGTTGTCATTGCCTTTACCTCCAGTTAATCTTTAGGAGTCTAGCGTTCTTTGGTAGATGCTCGTGGGACCAGTTCCGGGTCCACTTTGACATCATGGATGTCGTGATCGTCCTTAATTAAGTCTTCAAGCATATACGCTGCTAGTTTTCCTAGTTTTTGTTTGTCTTGCTTTACAGTCGTCAGTGGTGGATCACTGTACCGGCAAGCTTCGATATCATCGCAACCGATCAATTGGATATCTTCAGGAACAGACAATCCTTCTTCCTTCATCGCCTTTAATGCCCCGAGGGCCATCATATCGGAAGCTGCGAAAACCGCTTCAGGAAGCCGGTCCCCCTTCAGAATTTCCTTCATCCCTTCATATCCACTTTCTTCGAAAAAATCACCATAATAGATCCAGTCCTTGTTGATCGTGAGTCCGAATTGATTCATCGCATCAATAAAGCCGATATTCCGGATGCTTGAAACGAGGGAATCTTGTTTCCCACCGATGTAGGCGATGTTGCGGACTTTATTCAAATACAGATACTCGACGACTTTCGCTCCGATTTTTGCGTTATCTGTCATAATGTAGCTAGATCTCGGACCCTCAAGCTTCAAGTCAATTCCGATGCAGGGAATCTCACTTTTTGCAATATCATTCACAGCCTCTTCGATTTCATCACCAGCGATGACAAGGCATCCATCAACGTGGAAATGCTTACACCTTTCCAGGTACTTGCTTTCCCCTTTATAAAATTTTTCATTTGAGAACAACAGCAAGTCATAACCTAAAGCTCCTACGGCTCTCTTAAATGAATTGACGACTTCATTGAAAAAGGGGTGGGTAAAATCAACGTTGATCTTACCGGCATAAATCAAGCCGATCAGATTCGATTTTTTTGTAGCCAAAGATTTGGCTGAAAACTTAGGTTGATATTTTGTATCTTCGATAATCTTATAGACTTTCTTCCGCGTCGATTCACTGATGCCTCCATAATTGTTGATGATCTTAGAAACAGTGGCTGGAGAAACACCTGCCATTTTTGCTATGTCACGTATTGTTAAATCCATATCTTGTTCTCTCCTTAAAAAGCTAGCCGCTCTGTGATTACCATCTATTGTATCAACAATTCATAGAGGATGGCATAGATTTACTTGATTGACCCTTCTGTAATACTTGAAATGAACCAGCGATTGAAAATCAGGAAGATGATAATGAGTGGAACAGTTGCCCAGAAGACACCTGAAAGCAGCATACCAAAGTCAACACGGAACGCATTGTTCAATGATGCGAGCGCTACTTGTAAAGTGTAGGACGCCGGGTCACGCAATACGGTAAACTGCCATAAAAATTCTCCCCATACAAGCGTGAACACGATGATTCCCAATGTTGCAAAGGCTGGCTTGATGATCGGAAGCACGATGCTCCGGAAAATTCTGAAGTTCGAACAGCCATCAAGTTTCGCTGCTTCCATCAACTCATCCGGAACAGATTCACTGATGTATTGGCGCATTAAGAAGATGCCCAACGGATTCAACAAGAACAGGACTCCAGCACCAAGTAACGTATCCAACCATCCTAACTGGGAAACTAAGTAGAACTGTGGAATCAATCCCAGCTGAGGAGGGATGACCATGGTCAATAGAATCAGGATGAAGAAAAAGTTTTTACCTGGGAACTGGAATTTCGCAAAGGCGAATCCAGCCAACGAGCTGATCAATAATACCGCGATGGTTACCGTGGTACATAAGAGGATCGTATTCCACATGGCCTGAAAGAATGGAATCGTATCCAGGACTTTCATGAAGTTTTGGACAAGTTGATCACCCGGCAGGAGTGTCGGCGGAATCGAATTGTAAGCAGCACTCGGCCTGGTCGCCATGACGAACATCCAATAGAATGGAAAAATGGATAAAATGGAGGCGATCCATAAGACGATGTAAACGGGAAGCGTCCCTTTTTTCAATCCTTTAGATTTTCTCATTTCTTAAACGCCCTCCTTTTCTGCTTACGACCGACACCGGAAGTCAACCACGTATTCAAGGCGGCTGCACTGACGATGATAATAAGTAATAATACTGCTGTGGCTGAAGCTGTACCAAATGAACCTAAGTTGAAGGCGTCACGATAAAGATACATAACGACAGTCATTGCTTCATCGCGGTTGAAAGCGGAAGAACCTAAGAATACCGCTGGTTCAGCGAACAATTGCAGGGCTCCTACAGTAGACATGAAGACCGTCAGGATGATGAATGGTTTCAGCATGGGGATGGTAATGTGAAGGAATTGCTGAACCTTGCCAGCACCGTCGATGGTTGCTGCTTCATACAAGTCTTTCGGAATACTTTGCAAACCTGCTAAGTAGATGATCGTGTTATATCCGACCCATCTCCAGAAAACCATTAAGGAAATCGCAATTTTTGCTCCCCACTCGGATGTTTTCCAACTGACAGGATCCAGTCCGAATAGACCGATCACATAGTTAGCCAGAGCTGTTTCACTACTACTGAAGAACACACCGAACACTAAAGCAACCGCAACCATCGATGTAATGTATGGCATGAAGATCGTTACACGGAAAAAGTTCGTGAAACGGATGACGGCCATGTTCAGGAAGTAGGCAAGGATGATTCCGACGATCAATTGGGGAGCTGTCCCCATCAAGCCGATGATGACGGTGTTATACAGAGATTTCCAAAACAAAGGATCCTGAAGGACGACAACAAAATTGTTCAACCCTACGAAGTCCATCTCTCCAAGTCCATTCCAATCCTGGAAGGCCAATACGATACTAAAAACCGCTGGATAAAGACCTATAATGCCAAAAATGATGAAAAAGGGTGCAATATATAAATATCCTGACAGCATATCTTTTTTCTTTTCAGACATTTGGGTAGTGGATTTTTTCACTTTTGAGGCTTGCTGACGTTTTTGTACATTCTCCACATGATTCCCTCCTTTATGTAGGAAGGCCGGATGGATCCCATCCAGCCCTTAAAACATTTAGCGTTTCACTAAACCTTCAATACGTTCAACGGCCGCTTCCCATTCTTTTTGGGGATCTGCGCCTTCTTGAACATTTCTTAGAGCTGTCAATACTTCATTGTTTACCGTTACGTATTTTGGTCCTTTGTAAACTTCAGGAATTTCTTTTGCCGCTTCTGCAAAGTAAGCAGCTGTGTTCTGTCCGCCGAAATACTCATCAGAGTTATTCACGAATTCTTCCATTTCGTAAACCTCTGGAGCAGAAGGGAACAAACCACTTTCTACGAAGGATTCTAGTTGGTTTTCAGGAGAAAGCATCCATTTAGCGAACTTGTACGCTTCTTCACTATGTTTCGTTTCAGAAGGAATCGCTACGTAAGAACCTCCCCAGTTTCCGGCGAAGTCTGTCGGAAGTGTTGTTACTCTCCACTTACCTGCGCCTTCTGGAGCGTTTTCAGTCATGTAACCTTTCAACCAAGCCGGTGCCATTTCTACCGCAAATCCACCCTGGTTCAACGCATTCGCCCACTCAGGTGTCCACATTTCGAATGATCCTACGACACCTTTATTATGAAGTTCAACCGCGTAGTCATAAGCTTCTTTTACTCCATTATCAGCTTCACCGATCAACAGTTCACCATCACGGTTGAAGTAGCTGACTTCAAGAGCATCCATGTTTGCACGGAACGCCATTTCCATACTGTCCACCATCGGCTTACCTGTTTTATCTAAAACAGTTGTCGCTGCATCTGCAAATTGATCAGGAGTTGAAATCATTTCACTGACTTTATCAGGATCTGTCGGCAGTCCAGCTTCTTCGAATACTTCTGTGTGGAAGTACATTGCTTTCGGACCTATGTCTGTCGGTAAACCGAACAAGAAATCACCTTCGCCATTTTCAGCCATTTGCCATTTCCAATCTAAGTATTGATCCTGAATCTCATCTGCACCTAAGTCGTACAAGTTAACAAAACGATCCTGCGCTTCGCGGTATCGGTCCAACTGGTCAACCTCGATCATCGTCAAATCCGGTGCGCCTGTTCCAGCTGAAATCGATGTGAACAAACTATCGTGGTGATCGCCAAGCTCAGAGTTTTTGATATTGATTTTGACATTCGGATTTTCTTTTTCATATTCTTTCGCTAAATCTTCATAGTTGGTAGCACCGAAAACCCAGAAATCAAGAGTGACTTTGCCTTCCCCTGAAGCTGATTCTTCATCGCCACTACTACATGCATAAAGGAACATCGATAAGACCAACAACATAACGACAAATAAATTCTTTTTCACATTCACCATTCCTTTCGTATTCCTGCCTAATTTCTCTTCCCCCTCATCAACGAAACCGGTTTCGTTGATGTTCAAAAAAAATCAATTGATTTATTAGGTTAGCTTGATTATATCGACAAATGTATCCGTTTTCAACGGTTTTTTTAAATTTTTTCACAATTATATTCGTTTTTTAGTAAACCGGTTTCCTTAATTTTCATATGAAGGATTTATTTCGTTTATTACAGGGAGCAGTTCCTTAGAAGGATTTCTTGTCATAAACAACATGAAAGCGGATAAAAAGGGAATAGAGATTACTGTAAGCCAAAAACATTGAGGAGGAACGAAAACATGTTATGGCTCTTACTGTTGATCCCAATCGTATTGATTGCTCTCTCCATCTACTTCGCCCGAAGAAGAAAAGCACAGCCTCATGTCAATATGACTAATGAAAACAAAGAAGCTTACGAAGAAATGTATTATAACCAAGGTGCCGCCAAAAAAGCAGCCGATCCTAAACATACGAAACCTTTTTAAAGCCACAAAAAACGGAAGCTCTTCAGCTTCCGTTTTTAATGCTCATGAGATGAATGGTCGCCCTCACCCAGCAAGAACCTTTCTAATTCCTCAATATGGGAAGTCCTAAAAACAATCTCCTTCGTGTCTAAAACGATGAATTGAGGTAGTTCTTCAATATTCAAAAACTTCTTATAATCATAGGGTTGATCCGGTACGCTTTTTAGAACATTAAATGAGTAGAGCCTGGTCTCCCAGACTTCGGGGTCACTGAACCTTTCATTGATTTCGTTTTGGAACGTTTCAGCAGAATCCTTTTCACTTTTAAAGGCCAGGACACTATAGCGTCCTTCCACCCCCGAGGATATTTCATCCATCAACTTTACTTTTTCTGAACTGCATCCGGCAAGAAGGACAAACACTCCAAACATAAAAATGAGAAACTTCCTCAACTTTTCTCCCCCTTATGCCATAAACTCTATGAATCATTCGAAAAGGTGACTTCTCATTCTCCAGTCTCCCTTTCCTCTTTGTTCCAATATAGATGCTCTTACTCCTTCATTTCTTCACTCCATTGTTGATTCAATAGATGATTGATCCCTACCGTTCGTTCAACATCCAATACAAAGGCAATCCCACGCCCCGGCTCATCGAGTCTTGCTCCTCGTTCAATCGCACGCAGGACTCTATCACACTTTTCCTTCACTATTAATGTCAGCACGACTTCTTTTTCAGGTTCGATTAATATATTAAAGAGCTTCGCCTTTTCATGTATTCCTGTCCCACGTCCTGTGATGATGGTACCGCCCTCTGCTCCCGCTTCTTTAGAAGCATCTACGACTTTTTCCGCATCCCCTTTGTTGACAATCGTCACAATTAGATCATAGTCCAGTTTCTGCTTCTCCACCTGCCTCACATCCTCACCTGCGTTTTGTTCTGGTTCAAGTCCAAGGCCGATCATATGATTGATCCCGCTGATATTTTTCGTGTCGATGACAAATCCTATGCCCTGCCTCGGGCGGTTCAGTTTTGCTGCTTGGATGATTGCTTCCATGACCGACTCATAAATAGAATGGGATACAAGAGTTAAAATGACTTCCCGCTCCCTTTCTACAGGTATGCCAAGAAAACGCTTCTTTTCATCCATTCTGAAGCCTTTCCCAAAAAGAGTCGTTCCTCCCTGGGCGCCTGCAAGAGTTGAGGCATGTACGACTTTTTTTGCTTTTTCTTTTTTAACGATCGTTACTATGAGCTTTTGTCCGAATTTGTTCTTTGTCATACTGTTCCTGCTCCTTTCTCCTGTAGATCACGCCTAATGTAAGTACAGAAATAATCGGGGCCAAAGCGACGAGAGCCACCATTCCAAACCCGTCCAGGAGCGGATCGCGTCCTTCTGTGACAGAGGCAATGCCTACAAATAGACTCAGTATAAAAGTGGCGGTCATCGGGCCTGTAGCTACTCCTCCAGAGTCAAAGGCGACCGATGTGAATGTTTTATTGGAAAACCGAACGATGACCAAGGCGAACAGATAACCAGGGACCACAAAATACCAAATAGGGATTCCGATTAAAATACGCACCATGGACAAAGCGATGGAAAGGCCGACGCCAAACGAAAGTGTATAGAGCAATAATTTCTGCGGGATATATCCACCGGAGACTTTTTCAACCTGGTGGGTCAACACACTGACTGCAGGCTCTGCGTAAATGGCAACAAAACCGAGGACAAAACCGATAGGGACAAGCAGCCACGTGTGTTCAATCGTTCCCAGTTTCTCCCCCATCATGCTTCCGACGGGCAGGAAACCGATATGAACCCCTTGCAAAAACAATGACAGACCTGCATATGTCAAAAAGAAACCAACAAGGATGTCCTGCAACTTTTTCCATGGGAGCTTAAGAAAGGCAAGTTGAAAGAGAAGGAATAAGAAGAATAGTGGAATGAGTGCTGTCGCGACATCAAACAGGACGTGCCAGAAACCATCGAAAATTTTAATATTCACCCATAAATCACCCCTAAAAGGAGAACCGATAAAATCGGGCCGATCGATGCCAAAGCAACAAGTCCAAATCCATCACCCGATGAAGTTTTGCCACGCATAACCGAAGACACACCGACGCCGAGTGAAAGAATGAATGGTACGGTCAAAGGCCCCGTGGTGACTCCACCTGCATCAAAGGAGATCGGGACGAAAACACTTGGTGTAAAGGCCGCCAGGAGAAACACTAGCGCATATCCTCCTGCAAGCAAGTAAACGATGTTGATACTGAAGATGATCCGGAACATAGCCAGAGCGACAAACACACCTACCCCGATCGCAACGGAAAGGATAAGAATATCCATCGGTATCTGTCCACCAGAGACCTGATCCACCTGAGAGGAAAGTACACGGACATCAGGTTCTGCTATGGTCACTACAAGACCCAGGAGAAATCCGAAAAAAATGATCAGCCAGACTCTCTTCGTTTTAGACAAGGCAGAACCGATCATTTCCCCTATGGGTAACAACCCGATATTGACTCCGAGCAAAAACAACACTAAGCCGGCCCCGACCATTCCTGCGCCGATAATGAATTGCAGGAACATGTCCAACGGAAGCCAGACTAAAGTGAATTGAAGGATGGTAATGACGATCGTGATGGGGAGAATGGAGAGGACGACTTCAAGAAACGTCTCTTTAATATTGTCCATCTAAAGCCTCCTAGGAAAAAGTTGAGGAGCTGGTCCATAGATGTTCCGTTTCTAAAAAGTTTTTCTGTATTCATTATATCATCAAAAACATGCAATCATGATAAAGATCAATAGACTTACCTTTTTCTCATAGCCCTCCGTTCAGCATAAGGAACACATGACCTGCAAACGAGCACTGGAACTCCCTCGTCATTGAAATATTGCTTCGGGTCCACGGGCTTTTTCTTACAGATGGCACAAGACTTCCTTGAAAATAAATCCTTCAATTTTTTCAGCAAAGTTTCCCTCCTTCATGGGGTTCGGCATACTTACATGCCGGCTTCGCATCCTCACGTCCCTTTACGTTGAAAAAAATAGAGCGTACCAGCGACGAAGGCGAGAAAGCTCACAAGTACGACCGTGCCAAAGATGAGGTCGTTTCGCTCCCCAGGCTTTCCTTTTTCCATAAAAGAGCCCGTCGCTTCCTGTCCTTCACCCACGTAGGTGTAAGCAGCTTCTCGTTCTGCTTTTCTAAACACGCCCTCACGCATCTCAACAGCAATCACTTCTGTGGTGGGACGGCCGGCAATTTTATAATAATCCGTTCCTTTTTCAAAAACATTGGAGAAATTCCCTTCATCCTGGTGCATATCCGAATAAGCGGTCACTTCGCCAATCCTCTCTTCCACTTTCACTTCTGCCGCTTCTTCTTCAACCACATAAATGAAACCATCATAGACAACGAAAGGGTAAGCCCATGATGTGGCTGAAGCCGTTGTAGATAAATAGAAAAATGGGAAAAGTAAACAACAGAGTGTAACCAATACCCGCATCGTCTCCCTCCTTTTGATAATAGACGTCTATATCTGGAATAAGTTTCAAACAAATTATTTTGAGACACGAAATACAGCTGATATGATAAGTGTTGTTATAGAAGAGAAGGGTGATCAAATCATGCCCATCTATTATAAAGTGAAATAGAAAAGAGGGTATCCTATGTCTGTAAAAGGATTAGCAAATACTAAATTCTCGGTCCTCGACCTTGCCCCTGTGATTGAGGGTGGAACGCCGGCGGATTCTTTCCGAAATACGGTGGACCTTGCTCAACATGTTGAAAAATGGGGATTCACAAGATACTGGATGGCCGAACACCATAACATGCCGTTTATCGCAAGTTCCGCAACATCTGTTGCCATCAGTCATGTGCTGCACAATACGGACTCCATCCGAGTCGGCTCAGGCGGAGTGATGCTTCCAAATCACGCTCCACTCGTTGTCGCAGAACAATTCGGTACACTGGAAACTCTGTTTCCCGGACGTGTGGATCTAGGTCTCGGGCGTGCTCCAGGAACGGACGGAATGACAGCTCGGGCTTTACGGAGAAACTTGGACTCTGATCCCAATGAGTTTCCTGCGATGTTAGATGAGTTAAGAGGCTATTTTGCCGGAGATCACCATATTCGCGCGATTCCAGGAGAAGGACTGGACATTCCGGTTTGGCTCCTCGGTTCTAGTGGATTCAGCGCACAACTTGCAGGTCAACTCGGACTGCCGTTTTCATTTGCAAGCCACTTTTCACCAAACAATACGCGTGGTGCATTGAATTTGTATCGTTCCAGTTTCCAGCCTTCCGATGTGCTTGATGAACCCTACGTCATGGTAGGTGTCAATGTTATTGCAGCAGATACGGATGAAGAAGCTGAAAGATTGGCGACGTCCTTGCAGCAACAATTCCTGAATCTCGTACGAAATACGAATCATTTGCTCCAGCCACCGGTTGATGACATGGACGAAGTATGGACAGCACAAGAGAAAGCTGCTCTAAGACAGCAGCTCGGCGCTTCTATTATCGGAAGTAAAGAGACAGTGAGAGAAAAACTCAAGAAATTCCAGGCAGAAACAGAGGCTGACGAACTGATGGTCATTTCACAAATCTACGACCACAGCGCACGTTTGCGCTCCTATGAAATCATATCTGAGTTAATAAAAGATTGATTGCGAAAGCATTCTTCTTTAAAAAAGTCCCTCTGTGATCCAGAGGGACTTCCTATTATATGATATATGTATAAAACAGAAAGACAAAGATGCCTGTAGCGGTAAGGAAATGAAGAATCGAATAAGCTCCTCTACCTTTTTCGATTTCACCCATTCCTATAACAAACATCAAAAAACCTAACATCAACATCATGAATGGCAAAACCCGAAAATCCTCTGTCCATATACCATAACCGCTTAAACTTAATACAAGCCCTCCAAAAATAAATCGTAGGACCGTTAAAATTCGTAGACGTGACCCTGCTTCACTTCTCCATTCCATGTTCCCTTCAACCTCCTATTAATCCTCCCAGAAACAGGGCTAATGTCATACTCAAAAGAGCCGATACAGCCCAATTTCTTTTTTTCGTAGTCTTCAATAATATATTCAGCACAGAGCTGATACTAAAGAACAACACACCGTTCCTCCTAGGTTAAAAGCGCTTGAAAGTATATCTCCGTTTCATACAACGCCTGGTTCAATTCGATGAAAGTTCTAAACAATATGTAAATCGGAATACACAAAGCTGGGATGATGACAGGTAAAGATCCCTTAACCATATGCCTTTGCTTATCAAATAGGTAAATGGTGAAGATTAAGACGATGACAAAAAACACGCCTGTAATCCAGAGGGTAGACAGATGACTGTTCGCATTTTCTACACCGTACCGAAAGGACTCCAAGGCTTTTTCATTGGCTTTTGTTTCGATAACAGTCAACATTCTGTCTTTCCCTTCAATCAACCATGTGTATGTATAATCAGCTTTGGTAACTTGATAATAATAACCCGCTGCCCCTTCTTCGCTGATGACAAATGGGCTGGCAGCATAAGCCGTTATGTTTAAAAAAAGAAGCCCGGACAAGAACATAAGGAGGATTACCCTATTCATTCAGCACCTCTTTTAACAAGCGAATACCTTCTAAAACTTTTGCCCGATCCCATGCATTATTCCTCGCATAAAGCAAAACAGGACGAACAGATTCCACCGAGCGGCCAAATTCATACATCCAGTCGTAACGGGGTACCATCCATAAATGGAAATGGTGAGTCGTATCCTCGTTACAAAAATAATATACATGCTCAATCCCTAAAACTTCCCTTTGCGCCTTTCTGATCTTTGTGATGAACGTGATGTAATCGTGCTGTTCTTCTTCTGTCAACTCATCCAGGCCTTTGATGTGCCTTTTGGAAGCCACAATAACCAGCCCTCTAATTGGATAAGCGACATCCTGATGTGCGTGGAAATGTGCTGTTTCTGCAATCACTCCCCCTTCAGGTTCGATTTTGCCACTGGTCAAAGCACAACTGAGACAGTCTACTTCCACCGTGTCTCCATTCGATAATGTAATCGTACGCATGCCCTTCCCTCTTTTCGTTTTTTCTGTTTATATTGTATAAACTCCTCATTATTGAAGACTCAGTTTCGATATGTTTGTGCGGTGGGTTGGGGATGCGGGGGATGACTCGCTTTCCTCGGGAGTCTCGCCACCCCCCTCCGCCCCTTTGCCATAGAAGTATCTAGAAACCACCTTTGGAATATGCTGCATATAAGCAAATGGGAATTGGAAGGGAATGAACTCCTAAGGACGCTATTCTTCATGCGGAAAGCTTGGTATAGAGCACTTTATGCTTATGACATTAGAATAATGGAGGGCTTTCTTCCACAGTGAAGGGGGTCATTTCCCTCCTACATCGAAAGGGGTGGTTGGGATGCTGTGAGACTCCCGTGTGAGAAAGGAGATAGCGAGACCCCTTAGTGCTTTAGACCGCCAGAGGAAGCTCGCCACTCCCCCACAGGAGAGAAAGCTGCTTCCCAGCCATCTCCGACGCTCAACCCGGGCACCGAACCCCTAAAACTCTCGAAACTGAGCCTAAAGAATCCTGCCATCTATTTTAATAACTGATGATTAACACCTTTTACGGAAGAAGGATTAATTGATATCGGCTATGAGACCGATTAACCTTCCTAGCCCTTTCAATAACCAAATGGCCACTCGAATCGGGAAAAGGATCAACTCAGGTAACCAAAGCAATAGTTCAAACAATACTTCAAGAACATTGAACTTCTCAGATTCCTGCCTCCGCCGTTTCAACACCTGCTTCTTACTTTTCAACCATTGACTCAATCGGGCCACCTCCTAATCCACACTACGGTTCTTAGCGATTGAAGGTTTCATGGATGAAAAAATTTCCTCGTTTTACCTCTCTTCATTATATACAAACTATGCCCATAAGAGGAGGTAGATGTTGATGGGAAAGAGAACGTCACAAATGAACGCAGCGAAAACGAATAACAAAACACCGAAAGAAAGCCTGCCGATTGAAGAAGAAGTCGGTCACCGCACCAATAAGAACCGCCCCAAGCAAGGGCCTGGAGCGAATGAATAAAACTGTAAAAACCTGAGGAATGTTCCTCAGGTTTTTGCTTGATGTATTATGAATACCACTTGTGCCACATATGATCATTCGCCCCGCGCACGAAGCAGTCAATCCTGTTTCTTCCCCACGAGACAGCAGATGGCGAGGAACGTACGCCTCCTCTTGGAGCGCCAAGGTTCTCCCAATTTCTCCACCGCCGACCGTCCCACCATTTATGCCAGAGCTGATTATTATCACCTCTGACAAAACAATCCAGCCGGTTTTGCGCCCAGGAGGAAACACCAGGGGCACCATCAAATCCACCTCTTGGCGATCCCAAATCCTCCCAATCACTCCAGCGCGTTCCGTTCCACCACTTATGCCACATGACATCATTTCGTCCCCGGACAAAGCAATCAATCCGGTTCGGACCCCAGGATACAGCCGCCGGAGAACTCCGGACACCCCCTCTTGGCGCACCGAGGTTTTCCCACTCTCGCCACCGGGAACCATCCCACCATTTATGCCAAAGATTGTTGTCATCTCCTTGGACAAAACAGTCCAGGCGATTCCTCTCCCAGGAGGATACAGCTGGTGATCCATCAAATCCGGGAGGTGGCGAGCCTAGATCTTCCCACTCCCTCCATCTGGAACCGTCCCACCATTTATGCCACATCCGATCATTTCTTCCCCTGACAAAACAATCAATTCGGTTCGGACCCCACGATACGGCCCCAGGTGAGCTTCTCACCCCTCCACGCGGGGCGCCTAGGTCTTCCCAGTCCCGCCAGGTTGAGCCATCCCACCATTTGTGCCAGAGACGGTTATCACTTCCTCTGACAAAGCAATCCAACCGATTCGCCTGCCATGAGGCCACACATGGTGATCCTCTAAATCCTCTCGGAGGTGATCCGAGGTCTTCCCATCTCTTCCAGTTGTCCCTCCATTGACCGAATGCCCGATTGCCCTGATAAGGATAAGGTTGGTATGCTGGTTGCCCGTAGTAGCCCTGTGGATAAGAAACGTATGGATAAAAGGCATTACCTTCCATAGGATAACCCCTATTTCCATAAGAATCCGGCGGTCCACCATAACCATAATGATAAGGTGCATATGGATACATGATGCTGCCATCCCCCTTCATGGTGTCCTATCATTTTATGCTGAAAAATTGAAATACATGAAAGGGGATGAATACTCATTCCATCGTAGCAATTCGTGCATAGATTTCGCTCAAGTTTGTTATTCCCTCTTTCTTTAATTCATTTATACAGACCACCCATAATTCAGCAGTTGCCAAACTATCATAAAGCGCATGGTGACGTTCTTTTATATCAATCCCATAATACTCACAACATTCATCTAACGTCGTGAGCACTTGCTCGTTTTGGAGAATCTTCGTCAAAAAGGCTGTATCGACAATTCTATGTTGGAACCTTTTCCTCAAAGCGATCCATGTCGCATGATTCATGAACTGTTTTTCATGATTCGCATGATGCGCGACGAGCACATCCGCTTTTACATAATTATAAAAGCTCTTCAAAGCATCGCGGAGAGGTGGTGCCTCTTCAATCATTTCCTTTGTAATCCCCGTTAAGTCGGCAACCTCATTAGATGGCACAGCATCTGTTCCGACCAACGTATAAAATGTTCGGCTATCGACTATTTGATCCCCTTTCACCTTCACAGCCCCTATGGATAAAATCTGGTCGCCACTGTATGGGTAAAAACCGGTCGTTTCCAAATCGAAAACCGTAATATTCAAATCCTCAAAAGGAAGATCCAGCGTGTTCTCATTCTTCATCTCTCTTTCCAGGTTCCTTAAATAGGCCATATTCGATGGATCATTCTGATTCAATGAAGAAAGTCCACCGCCGATTTTTCCGGACAAATCCTTCACAAATTGTACAAAAGGGTTCATGTCCGACCCTCTTTAATGATGGTTTTCGCCATTTGATGTAGTTTTTGAGCCCTTTTGACCTGCTTTTTCAATTGCTGTTTTTCCTCTTTCGACAACTGTTCCACTTTGATCACGTGGACATGGTGATAATTTTCAGCATCTTTTTTCAGTTCTAATCGCTGCTGAAGAAACTGCCGGAAACCCTTCTCATATTCAGAAAGAGAAGGATAGAGTGAACGCAGCTCTTCAAATCTTGATAACGTTGAAGAACTTGCGACATGCTGAAAAAGAGACAGGATCCTTAAAGCATTAATGTATGGAAAATAAACCGTTTGCTTCAGATTGAAATGACCTTTTTTCTCTCCACTGTAATCCGGAAGCAATTGACCGAAAACCCCCACGCCTTTTTTTACATAATTGACATTATCCATCAACCTCGTCAAAAGCTCCGGTTCTTCATGAATCACTGCAAAAGAAGTTTCTTTGACGTTACGCAACAGTTCTGCTTCGCCCACCAATACTCTTGAGTCAAAAAAAATGAGAAAATGCCGCAGTGACTGCCACTCTGCTTCTTTCAACCACTTTGAAATTTGCAGCGTGAACACTTCCACGGATTGACACCATAAAGGATTGGAAGCCATCACATTCCCTTCACACCGTTCGTAACCGACAATGGCCATTCCTTCTCTGATCTCTTCTCCCAGCGATAAGTAATAGTCCTGATGCTTCTCATCCCCATCAAACAGAATTCCATGATCTTGATCACTCCATAATGACTGCTCATATCTTCCGGCACTCCCCATTAGAAAAAATGCAAAAGGAGCAGGAGGAGGCCCCTGCTCACGTTCAACCTTTTCTTTTGCCAGATGGAAAGTGTGATGGATTAATTGGTCGTGAAAGGCGTTCAACTGGAAATGATCTTTGCTTACAGATTCAATCATGTCTTCCCGCCATCCTCTGAGTTCCTCATATGTCTTAAACATTCATTCCATCCTTTATGATTATGTCTTTACGCTCCTGATTTTGTCTTTTGCGGAGGTGTCAAATTTTCCGGGTATCCATAACCGCCGTGTTCACTTAAGTCAAGACCCATGATTTCTTCCTCTTCAGATACACGAAGACCACCCATTGCTTTATCCATGATCTTCAAAATGATGAATGAAACGATGAATGCATACAACCCACTACTCACAACTCCGAGCGTCTGCACCCATAGCTGTTCCAATCCACCACCGTAAAACAAGCCTGGTCGCCCCACAGAAGCAAGTTCTGGTGTTGCAAACAAACCATTGGATAACGTCCCCCATACACCTACGACACCGTGGACAGAGAGTGCGAAAATCGGATCATCAATTCTCCTTTTATCAAAGAAACGCATGCTGAAGAATACAATTCCACCACCAATCAAACCAATCAAAACGGCTGCCCATGGTTCTACGAAAGCACAAGAAGCTGTAATCGCGACAAGACCCGCAAGTGCACCATTCAACGTTGTCGGTACATCTGCTTTCCCTGTCACTGCCCACACCATCAGCATCGCGCCGATCGCACCAGCACCAGCTGCCAACTGGGTGTTCAGAGCTACGTAACCAAAGAATGCATCCGCTACCCCAAAGGTACTTCCTGCATTAAATCCGAACCAGCCGACCCACAAGAGGAGGACACCTAATGCTGTAAAGACCTGGTTATGTCCCGCAATTTCATTAGAAGAACCATCTTTGTTGTATTTTCCAATACGAGGCTTCAGAATAATTGTTGCCGCTAAAGCCGCCATGGCACCTGTCAAGTGGACAACTGTTGAACCAGCGAAGTCCTGTTTTCCGTGTTCACCTAACCAGCCGCCGCCCCAGATCCAGTGAGCAATAACAGGATAAACAAGAATAGAGAATAAAATGGCGAAAATCACGTAGGCGACAAGTTTTGCCCTCTCAGCAAAACCACCGAAAGCGATCGTCATCGCAATAGCTGCAAACGCAAGCTGGAACAAGAAGTCTGTGGAACCAGCCAAGCCCTCACCCATGGTCGTTGCATCCCCGTAAAAGAAATTAGAAAAGCCAATAAATGCATTACCCTCACCGTAAATCAGTCCATATCCTAATGCCCAGAATACCACAGAAACAATACCGACAGTAAAAACCGTCTTCCCTGCAATATGCCCTGCATTTTTCATCCGTGTCGAACCAGCTTCTAATAGTATGAAGCCCCCTTGCATCAATAAAACCAGGATCGTACAGACGATGATCCAAAGATTATTCATCAAAAAAGTAGCGTCCATTCTCTTAACTCCCCTTATGTTAGATTTTATAACATCTTATGTTATTAAGCATTGTATCAAAGTCGCAATATTTACACAACTATAAATGTCAGGTTTCTTAACATAGAATATGAATGGAAATTTCTAAGATGCTAAAAAAGCCTTCACCTCAGTCTTTTTTTACATTTTTAAATCACAAAAAAAAAGATCCCAGTCGTTTGGGATCTAGAATTATTCTACACCATTGACTCCATGCAGGAGGTTATATTTTGTATGCTTTTGAAGTAGTTCCGAGACAGTAACGAATTGATAGCCTTCCTCTTTTAGTTTAGGGAGAATCTGTTTTAATGCTTCAATCGTCTGTGAACGATCGCCTCCAAAGTCGTGAAAAAGCACAATATCCCCATTCCTCATATTATTTAAAACGGTTTTTACGATATTATGGACGCCGGGGCTTTTCCAGTCTCTTGTATCTTGATGCCACGACCACATAACCACCATATAACCTTCTTCATTGGCCGTATTGACGATAATATCGTTATAGACACCTCCGGGAGGACGGAATAACCTCGGCGGCGCTCCTGTCAAACTTTCAAGAACTTCTGAGGTGTTGTCCATTTCATGGATCAGCTCTTCTTTCGTAATACCTGTAAAGTCAGGATGATGAAAACTGTGGTTGGCAAGCTCGTGACCACTTTTCACCATAGACTTGATGATGGACGGATTCTCCTGAGCTCTTGATCCTACTACAAAAAAAGTGGCTTTCGCGTTATGCTCTTGTAAAATATCCAAAATTTCCGGCGTGTACTCTGAGCTTGGACCATCATCAAAAGTGATGGCTATATACTTTGATGAAATGGGTACGTCCCAAATCGCCGTCCCTTGCTCCTCATAATAATTCCTAGGATGATTTTCTGCGGAAACGCTTACAATGTTCGTTTGAAAAACAATGACCAGCATTAAAAGATACAGGGTGGATTTTTTCAAGTGAGCCCCCCCTTTCCTTTTTAATTAGTTTGTGGGTAAAAAGCTCTCTTATCCCGACTAAAAAACGGAAAGTCTCCCCAAACAAAAAACCAGTCCCCTTCAGGAACTGGTTAACGGTCATTGTTTTTCTGGTTTCAATATTGTCCTCTGCAAAGGAACTCCACCCATGGGAACATTCCTTTCAAAAAAAACATACGGTTTTCCGTCCACCATAAAAATATGATCCCCTTTATAGTGTACTTCTTTATACCCTCTTTCTCTTAATTCTTTACTTATCGCTTGTACATATTCTTGATGATCCATATAACGTTCATCAAAATCAATTTGGATATGACCTTTCCGGTAACCCATCAACCAGTTGAAAAATAAAAACATAGCGATACCACCGGCGGCACCAAGTATTAAATACACCCAAAACATATCATCACCCCACTACTTACGTTTACGAAGCGACTGGGGGTGAGGTTTCAGAATAATAAAAAAAGACCAGACTTTTCTGATCTTTCTCATGAAATGCTCCCTCAACTCCAAGCACTCATTCCGCCTTTTACATTTGTGATTTTTGAAAAACCATGCTTTTTCAAAACTTTGGCTGCATTCATGCTTCTCATTCCGCTTTGGCAAATTAAAACGACTTCTTTATCGTTGTCCAATTCACTCGTCCGCTTTGGAAGATTGGAGAGAGGTAGATTTTTAAATGGCTTTTTATGATTCGCTCGATATTCGCCGGGGGTGCGGACATCAATCCATTGCACATTTTTTTCTTTCAATCGATTCTGTAATTCCTGAACCGTTATATTTTGAACACCTTTCACGGGTAAAAGCTTTTTAATTATAAACCAACCTATAAACAGGCCAATTCCCCAAGGGAGGACAACTTCCATTTGTTTCACTCCTTATTTTTCAATCATACAAGGCATCGCTCGGCACTCCTGGTGCTTTGCAGGAATGGTATAACCGATCACTTCGTACCCTTTCCTTTTCAGAAGTCTCGCTGCCAAATTCTTTTCCACTTCATCTGAACAAACCAAAACAATCGGACGCTGCGGTATATCTTGATGATGTCTTTCTAAATAAGCCAGCGGTAGACAAATGGCATGATCCATTTTATCTTGAGATGATGTTTGATAATCCCTCGTATCCACAGGAACAACCATGCCATCATTTTTAGCAGCTATTTCGGATATGTCCATCTTTTTCACATGTGAAACTGGGAGATAACGGTGAAGGATAAAAAGCCCTGATCCAACGATTAACGTTACAATCATTAGTAATGACATGATGTTCCTCCTTTTGTCTTGAACTAAAAACATTTTATACCCTACAAGGTATATATGTCAACAATTAAAGTCTTGTTCCCAAGGAATATTTAAGCAGAGATCGAGCCTATTATCCAGAATAAGGGCTTGTGTCTTAATTGTTCACTCTCTAATTACATTTAGAACCCATGGTACCACTTTATAGACATCTGCACAGGTCGATATTTAATCATTCGCAGAAATAAAAAAAAGCCCAAAGCTTAGGCTTCAGGCTAACGAATCTCTTTAATTGACCATTCGATTTTTGTCTTTCCAAAACTTTTTCCTAATGATGACTTTCTGGATTTTTCCTGACGCAGTTTTTGGTAATTCTTCAATAAAAGAAACACTTTTTGGTGCTTTGAAATGAGCCAGCTTCTCCCGGCAAAACAGAATCACCTCTTCTTCTGAGAGGGTTTCTCCTTCTTCCACTACCACTACCGCGTGGGGTACCTCTCCCCACTTTTCATCTGGAACAGCAACGACAGCCGCTTCAAGGATGGACGGGTGTTCATATAAGGCCGCCTCAATCTCGATCGAAGATATGTTTTCTCCTCCGCTGATGATGACATCTTTTTTACGGTCGACAATTTCAATATTTCCTCCATCATCTACCACTGCCATATCACCCGTATGAAGCCATCCATCTCTTATAGCTTCATTAGTCGCTTCCACATTTTTATAATACCCTTCCATCACGTTGTTTGATTTTGTCACGATTTCCCCAATGGATGTTCCATCGCTCGAAACTTCTTCTCCCAACTCATCCACGACCTTTACCTGACTGCCGATCATGCTGTACCCAGCTTTTGCTTTTAATCGGTAACGTTCTTCCGCTGGTCGATCGACATCCATAGATCGAAGTTCCGACGTAGTAATCAATGGTGAGATTTCCGTCATGCCGTACACCTGAACGAATTTCCACTTCAAGTCTTCTTCCACTTTACGGACGAACGCCGGTGGCGGGGCAGAACCTGCGATCACTACTCTGACATCATGGTCAATGGAGGGCTGCTTCTCTTCGTACGCCCCTATGACCATGTTCAACACCGTCGGCGCCATATGTAGCACGGATACTTTATGTTTCTCTACTTTATCTAAGATCAATTGCGGATCTGTCTTGCGAAGCATCACTTGTGTAGCACCATTTGCCGTATAATAAAAAGGAGATCCCCATCCGTTCACATGGAACATTGGCAGGACATGAAGGAGCGTATCCTGATCCGAAACCTTTAGGTGGTGCATGGATGACAAAGCATGGAGGTAATTGGATCGATGACTCAACAATACCCCCTTAGGATTTCCTGTCGTTCCGCTCGTATAAAGTAAAGACGCGATGTCTGTCTCCTCTACATTTTCCCGTTCAAAACGATCGGATGAAAACTGGGACAGCCACGACTCATACCCTTCGCTTGAGGGCTCTCCATGGACAATAACTTTTTCAATGGAAGGAAGGTCCTCTACAACCTCTTCTACCAACGGCAGCAGGGTATGATCGACGAGTAGAACCTTACTTTCACTATGTTCTAAAATGAATCGATAGTCCGCTGGTTTCAATCTTGTATTCAACGGTGTCATAACGGCCCCCAGTTGAAAGACACCATAGAATCCTTCAAGCATCTCCGTCGAATTAGGAGCAAGGTAGGCGACCTTGTCCCCTTTCTTTACACCTAAGGATTCAAGCCCTCTTGATAACTGATTGACCCGAGCGTTTAACTCGCGGTACGTCAGTGTCCACTCCTCATCAATGATGGCCGGTTTTTCCCCATATAACTGTACCGCCCTGTCAAGAAATTCTGTCAATATCAATGGAACATGCATCGGAAACCCTCTCCCTTTAGCAATTTTATTAAGCGCTTACATATTATTCTAATTGCAAACCTGTACTATATCAACAGATGAATGGATATTGTGTACACAAACAGGTGATTTTCCGGCAAAAGAAAAAAACTGCCGTTAAGCAGTTTTTTCACATCATCACTTTGTCTTCATTTACTACGTCGATTTCAAATCCGAGGTCTTCTATCATTTGATGGTCCTTCGTACTCTCCTGCCCATCCGTCGTTAGGTAATCACCGATAAAAATTGAATTCGCGGCATACAAGCTGAAAGGCTGAAGGCTCCTTAAATTGACTTCACGTCCTCCAGAGACCCGGATTTCTTTCGTTGGGTTGATCAAACGAAACAAGCAAAGTACTTTCAAACAATAAGAAGGAGTCAGTTCATTTGTCCCCTCTAGAGCTGTTCCATCAATGGCATGCAAAAAATTCACGGGGATGGAGTCTGCATCAAGAGCTTTCAAAGCACGCGCCATATCAATGACGTCCTGCTTCGTCTCTTTCATCCCTACGATGACCCCCGAACAAGGCGAAATACCGGCCTGTTTGGCATGGTTGACCGTCCCGACCCGGTCCTGGTATGTATGGCTCGTTGTTATTTCATCATGATGATTTTCTGAAGTGTTTATATTATGGTTGTAGCGGTCCACTCCTGCTTCTTTCAATTGCTCCGCCTGTTCGGATTTCAATAAACCTAGACATGCACAAACTCTCATATCATACGCTTCTTTGATTTCTTTGACTGCTGATGTGACGATATCAAGCTCCCGCTTGGAAGGTCCCCGGCCGCTCGCCACAATACAGTAAGTCCCTGATCCCATTTTTGATGCCTTTTCGGCCCCTTTTACTATCGTGTCCTTATCCATCATACGATATTTCTGGATGGGCGCACTCGAATCTCTGGACTGTGAGCAATACCCACAGTTTTCCGGACAGAACCCGGACTTCGTATTGACGATCATGTTCAGTTTCACTTTATTTCCATAATACGTTTTTCTAACTTGGTAAGCTTGATGTAGTAAGTTTAGAAGTTCATCGTCTGGACAGTTCAACACATCGTACGCTTCCTGATCTGTAATTTCTTGCCCATTCAACGATTTCTCCGCTAGACGACTCCACATACAGATTCCCCTTTCTGATGCCTAATTAGTTAACCTAAAAAATAATAGGTTAACATTTAGATAAAGAATACCATAAGTCATCAGAAAAATCACGATCCACTTCTGCTTTACCTGTTCCATTTAAACTCCCTATTCTTGAAGACTCTATTTCGAGATGCTTTTGGGTTTCGTTGCTGAGGTTGAGCGTCAGGGGTGGCTGGGAAGCTACTCGCTTTCCTGTGGGGGAGTTGGCGAGCTTCCTCGGGCTAACGTCCTGCGGGATCTCTCCTATCTCCTTTGTCCCACGGGAGTCTCGCAGCTTCCCAACCACCCCATCACATATAAGGGAGAAACGAACCACTAAACCGAAAAGTAGTGTCTTACAAACTCCCCCTAAGTAAGAAAAAAAGACGCTCTGTATTAAGTTTTCAGGTTCTGAAAGTCCGCTTTGAAAATGTTTATACTATCCACTCTTCTCAATCATAAAAGCTGATTTACCAGTAGTGGTTTCGAGAATCTTCCATGGAAAAGGGCGGAGGGGAATGGGGAGACTCCTGCGGGAAAAAAGTGCTTGGTGAGACCCCGCAGGACGCAGTCCGAGGAGGCTCACCGCGCTCCCGCGGAAAGTGAGTCATTCCCCGTAGCCCTGATCCATTCAACAAAAGTCTCGAACCGAGTCTTACACAAGACTGCCATATAGTTTAATCACTCACACTACATCATTTACTACTGAAGATTACAGGGGTTTATGTAAAGAGAGCTGTCAGGCAGCTCTTAGGACTCTTCAAAACGTGCAAGGCCGCGACGGAAGGCTGCGAGGTGGTTCAGTGAGGCGTTCCTTAACTGTGTAAAAACAGTTCTCACATCTTCCGGCAAGTCGTACAATAAGAATTTTTCATACATGGATATGTTCTCAATTTCCCCTTGGACACCGGCAGCATATGCTGCTTTCACACTGTCAGGAGTGCTTACATATTGACTCGCATCATCGGATGGTATAGGAACTTGATACCTTGTAAAAAGTGTATTCAGAGCAGATATGTGACGTTTCTCTGCTTCCTGGATACGGACGAATGTCTGGATATCACCAAAGACCCTCCTAATGTCGTCATAGCGGGCTTGTGCAAGGTACTCATCCTGGATCGCAAATGTCAACATGTCTGCAAGGGTTAATGAAGAAGCGCTCAAGGCACCCACCGCTCCATATTCTTGCTGCCTTATCTCAGAACGATCCCTCTGGGGAAATGAATGAAAGTAAAGAAACCAAACGGCATGGTTCTGTTCATCAGCTGCGGCCTGACGGAACGTTTCTTTGATGGAAAGATCCTGAGCTTTTCGCTCGATTTGATAATAAAAGTCAGTCGTCTTTTGTTCATCGACAAACGCCGCTTCTATTCCATCCCTATATTGATCAGGGCACGACTCAGTAATTTTCGGGGTTGGCTGCTTTCCTGTCAGTTGCTTATAAATATTGGTGAAGGCCTCATAATGACGAATTTCATCCTGTCGAATCTCATTAATTTGCTGTCTTGCCTGCTGTGTAGGGGCTAAATCAGCCAACTTTTTGTAGCAAGCAATCGCACTGTACTCCCCGTTAATGGCTTTTTCCACGTCTTTTACGAGGGACTGGTCATTTTGGATACGAAAGTAACCATCATAACCATATGGGTTGAATGTATAACCATACTGATTCCGATACAATAAATTCAACCTCCTTGTAGAAGTCATCAACCTATCCTATGAAAAACTGGGCGATTTTGTGTGCAAGTCGAATATCTTGTATTATTTACCCTTCAATAAAATGCGTCATATGGAATAATTTTCATAAAAGGTTTCAATACAAAAAAGTGTGATGAAGAATTTCTCTTCATCACACTCCTACGGTAGGAAATTTCGCAGATTCACTTAGACCGTCATCATAACTTTTACAGCTATTAATAAAAACCACCAGATGATGATGGTGCATTGGCTAGAAGAGGCTGTGGTTGTTTTCCTAGCCGACGTTCACCTGTTGTCAGCAGGGCTCTGCGTTCAAAAGCTCCAGGATACTCAACGACCCAACCTTCTTCATCGATGACTAGAGCGGTCTCATAATCCCTGCAGCGATATTGGAAGATCCTATAACCGTCGTTGTCACCTAAATACGTGTACACTTGAAGCAGGGGAAATACTTCTTTCTTTAATACATCAATAAAAACCATTTTGAACGTTCGTCGTTCTCCTATATGCCAGGTCACACGATTGATCGGCAACGTGTTAGAAAAAGGCGTGATCGTCAAATCAACGTTAGTCGCACCGTCCAGATTTTCATCGTACCTTCCATTGACCCACCACTTATCCTGGTTTTCCGCCTGGACGACAAAGGGCTCCGTCTCCTGTTCTTGATAAATCTTCACTTTTTTCGTCTTCCAATCCAGGCCGAGCTTCAAATCATAAGTAAGATGATGTGGCACTCCCTGATCCACAAGCAATACGGTCCCTCGTACCTCCATATGATTCGTTAACTTTTTTAAAGTTAAATGTTCTGCCCCAGCAGACTCCAGGTGATTCCAAATCACACGTTGCTCCATATGATTCCCTCCTAAATGGATTTTGTGACAGATCCTTTCATCCGAATGACTTTCCCATCAAGTTCAGGACCGATCGTTTTCATCCCTGCCTTCTCATAAAATCGACGCGCTCGATGGTTATCAGGTGCAACACGCAAATGATATTCCTCCAGGTTACGTTTTCTAAAAAAATCGATCGCGTAGTTGTGAAGTGCTTTCCCCATGCCTTTCCCACGCTCCGAAGGGATCAGGTAAAACAAGTGAATGTATCCGATTCTCCGATCCTTATCCTTTTTCACGGATAACTCCAGCTGACCAATGACTTCTCCGTCCACCACTGCCATGACGAAACCATCAGGGTACTGCTCTACTTTTTCAAGCACGTAGAACAAATAGGCAGTTGCGTCAAAACCTGAGGTGTTTCCGAAGCTCACCATAAACGAATCTTTACGGAAATCGATGATAGACTGCCGGTCTTCTTCCAAATCAATCGTTCGGAACTGAACCATCCTGCACCTCCATTTTCTGCAAAACATCGTAGAAGTAAGGCGGGATGAATGAACGTCTTGACGCGGAAGGTCCCCTACCATGTGCCAAACTACTCCTCTCCATCTGAAAAAGATCCCCCTCAGTCATACAGCTTCAAACTCTCTCTAGCTGCCGCATCCCTCACTGCTTTCACGCTTTTGTTCGGGTGCTTGTGGGAGCTGTTTGTTATACGGTTACTGCTGAGATTTGAATGGGCAGCTCGCGCCAATGATTATCTTTTTCTTCAAAGGGAATACCATCTCGCTCCTCCTTCTCTTAAAATTCGCTACTTGAATTGAAATTCCTTCCTTTTTTTACATAGAGAATGATGACGGACAAATACTAAGTTAATCATGATAGCTTCGTTTCAGAAATATATTCGTAGTAGGAGGTGAGGACGATATGTTTTCATCCAAATGGCGCATGCTGAAAAAAGAGTTGAAGACCTCATTAAAGTCGACCCCAGCCTCATTGACCACAGAGGAAGACATGCTGGTGAAGGAAATAAGGAAGATCACTCAGGAAAAGAATCGAAACAACGTGACGCGAACAATGGCGTATTTTCATTTTTTTGAGAAGCATCCTGAAATCCACTGGGCACTGCTCGCCCATCTCGTATCCAGAAACGCCGGCTGGAACATGACTGACCTGAAGGGTGAATATCTTCCAAAGTTGCTGACAGGAAAAGAAGGAACAGACTTTTTCGTTTTCTTAGAACGTGGAAATTGGCTCATTTTTCAGGATGCCTATCCACAACTATTATTGTATGATGCCAGTTTGAAGCATGGCCGCCCTCTCTACCACCTGTTGGATGCGTTGAACGTATCTAAATTCATGAAACCTTTTTGGGAACGCTTTTGGGAAAGTGGAAATAGTGAAGAACTGACCAAAGCACTCATCGTCAATGAACAGCATTATATCGAAAATCGCGTGGTAAGAAACCATCTTTATATGGCGACAGTGATGGACAAAGTGATGTTCAAACTTCAAGATGTGCTTTCTATGAATCATATCCTCTTCCCTTATATGACCCCGATCCAGCAAAAGATAAAACTCGTCGGTGGAACCGTTCACCACTTTTCGGCCGTGGATGAACGCATTCTGCTCGGAAGATCCCTTTACGAGCTTCTTTATGGGGTGCGGTCCCGCTTGGACCAAATCGTCCAATGGTGCTCCACTCATGCACACACGGGCTCGCGTAAAGATTACTGGCCGCAACTTTTCAACGATGTCAATGAAACACCGCCGGGTCATGTCCATGAAATGACCGTGAGCCCCTGCAAACGAAATCAGAACGGGCCAAAAATCTACAGTCCCAGGTTAGAAATTGCATGGGAGGACTGGGTCCATGCAGAGGCGGAGGCAGGTGATTGGTTCAAGAGTTTAAATATCCTCGATTTGATGAAAAAGAATGCAAAGGAATTTAGTGGAGATATTGAATCGTTTTACTGCCGGACGTTGGAAGAAATCGAGTTCGCCTCCCAAACGAAACATGCCTTCTTCCAAAACAAAGAAGGACGATCCGGTGACCGTCCTTAACTCTGTAACTGATTTCTTTGAGATGTTTGTTGGATCCGTTCGAGAACCTTACGAACGATAAGGTCCGGATTCTCTAAATGAACAGAATGGCCGGTATCAGCAATAACGATGGTCACCGGCTCTTCCCCCTTGGAAATGACATGTGTATCACTGGTTTCCGTATGGACCATCATTCCTGGAGGAAGCACTTTGGTTTTTTCATTCGCTCCATATTCCAAACCGTTAATGGAAACACTAAGACTGCAACCAAACCACGAATTCCTTTATTCATCCGATGTTCATCTCCTATTGTCTTGGCGCAAATAACATAACACATACACCGATCATACAAATGCCTGCACCAATCCAGTCATATAAATCAGGTGTTTTACGATCCACGCCCCATCCCCACAACACTGATAAAATGATGAACACACCACCATAGGCAGCATATACACGACCAAAGGACGGGAAGCTTTGAAACGTAGCGATCACTCCGTACAAGGCCAGCGTGAATCCTCCTGCTATTCCCCAGGATAACGGCTTTCCTTCACGGATGGATAGCCAAATCAGATATCCTCCCCCAATTTCAGCCAATCCTGCTAATAGAAACAAAACAAATGGTTGGATCATTACAATCACTCCTGTAAAAAACTATCTTTATTATTTTCAGGAGAACTATCACCCGTCACCTACCGAAACTCACCATCAAACTTCATAAGAAGGACTTAACTCACTCCAGACATCCAACCGGTTCCCCTGCAGATCCTCAAATACAAAATTCAAACCAGGATGACCTCTGTCTTCGATTTCGCTAACCGAGACTCCTTTGCCTTTTAAATCTTTATGTAAAGCCCTCAAAGCGTCTACTCCATTCACTTCGAATGTGATCGCAAAACGAGAGCTTCCGCCCACATCCATGAAGTTGGATGTTTGTTCCGGCGATGATTTCACTAAGAATATACTGAGGCCTGCTAAACCTATGATGGCTTTCTGGTTATCTTGATAATTGATGTCAGCCCTCAGCTTTTCCTGATACCAGATTGCGGATTTATCCACTTCTTTAACAGGTAAATAAATGGTCCCTACTCGGATTAATGAATGGTTCATGATACGTCGTCCTCCTATCGATGTATGTATTCCACCAAACCCTCGAAACTCCTTCCTTCACCATAGATTTCTTATATTATAAAAGCTCCCGTTTGTGAAAGACTCAGTTTTCGAGACAATTGAGTGGTTCTAGGGGCTCCGGGAAAAGGTTCGCTTTCCATGGGGCGGGCGGTGAGCCTCCTCAGGCTACGCCTTCCGGGGTCTCACCTGTCCCACACGTCCCATAGGAGTCTCACCGTTTCCCTCCGCCCCTTTGCTATGGAAGATTCTCGAAACCACTTTTAAAAGGTCAGTTCGTATGATTGCGGGAAGTAGATCATATGATACGTAAAAGCTTGATCCTGAGCGTTATATACTTCAAACATTTGGATAATGGAAGATCCTCGACCTTAGCACAGGGCATTTGTTTATCACTTCGAATGATGTGGCTGGAAAGCTACTCGCTTTCTTGTGGGGGAGCGCCGAGCTTCCTCGGACTGCGCCCTGCGGGATCTCGCCTATCTCCTTCTCCCACGGGAGTCTCGCAGCTTCCCAACCACCCCATTCGATATGTGTGTGAAACGAACCCCTTTACCAAGTTGGATTGTCTCCTGCTATACCGATTGGAAAAGCATAAAACGCTCTGTATCAAGCTTTTCAGGGTTCAAGTACCTCGGTATGGGAGCTTTATCCTTATATAACTGACTAGCTGATTATTCGGGAAGTGGTTTCGAGAATCTCCCTTGGTAAAGGGGCGGAGGGGAATGGGGAGACTCCTGCGGGAAAAGAGTGCTAGGTGAGACCCCGCAAGGCGTCAGCCTGAGGAGGCTCATCGCGCTCCCGCGGAAAGCGAGCTATTCCCCGTAGCCCCCATCCACTCAATAAAAGTCTCGAAACTGAGTCTTCCACAATCCTGCCATTTTCTTTAATAACTTAAGCTAAAAAACAGGGCAGGCGTTAGTCATAACGGTGCCCTGTTCTGTTATTTTCTTCTTCCTCTTCCCTTTCTTCTTCATGAAAAGGCGTTTCTGTCTGCCCGCTCACGTAATCGAACGGTGTATAGGAATTGTCCGGGTACTGCTTTTTCACAAACATACGATAGGCGGTGCGCAGGACAACGGAAACAATCAAGCAGGAAAACAGCACTGTAATGATTGTGGAAACCATAAACCGCTCCTTACACTTTCAATTTAACGGCTCTTGTGGCAAGCATTGTTTTAATATGGTGATCAATCGTTCTTCCACCGCCGAAGTCATCCTCATAGATTCCTGCAATCACGAAGCCTGCATCCGTCTGGCCTTGAAGTTGGTCTTCCAGTGTGTGACCGAACTCAAGCGTTTCGCCTTCGATCACTTCTTCCTCTTCAAGTGCGGAGTAAGGAATTGTATGAGCCACTTCCAACTTGCCTTCATCCTCTTTATCTGCATCAAATAAATAAAGGACAGGATTCATAAAGCCTGAGATGAGCGTTCCTTTGTCCTTCAAAACGCGTGCCGCTTCCTTCCAAACCGGTCGTACATTCTCGATGAACACGTTAGCGACAGGATGGACAATCAGATCGAACGTCTCATCTGCGAATGCTGATAAATCGGTCATGTCACCTTTAACCGTTTTCAATTCAAGCCCTTCTTGTTCAGCTACCCTGTCGTCTTGCTGAAGTTGTTTTTCCGATATATCAAAAACGGTGACGTCACCACCTGCGGCAGCGAGAACCGGGCCCTGCTGGCCGCCTCCGGAGGCGAGGCAGAGGATTTTCATCCCTTTCAATGTTTCGGGAAACCAGCTTCTCGGCACCTGTCGATCGGCGGTCACACCGATCGACCACTCCCCGCTACGAGCTTTTTCGATTGTTTCATGCGTGACGCTTTGGGTGTAACGTACCCCGTCTTCCACTTTTATATCCCATGCTTTACTGTTATGTTCTGTCGTTTGGCTCATCTCTTTCTTCCTCTCTTTGTTCCATCCGTAAGTCTGCTTCCCTTTTTAAATGATGGAAGTTCAAGCTGAATGGCCACTGGTGTTCATACGGTTTCCATAATGGTATTTCAGCTCGGCTGTAAGAGATTCTGCATCCTCATCGGATAAGTTTTCTAAATAAATGTTCTCTTCCTCACCTTTGTCTAATTTTATAGAAATCACATCACCCATTTTCTGAATACGATGAACTTCTTCATTTGTCAGGCGCTTGTTTGGATCGGCGATTCCAATCCGTATGTCGAGAACATCATCCTCTACACACACATAATTACGCTCAGGCATTTTGTAATAGTGAATCATTTGCCAAAGCCCTAATAGAAAGATGACACCTGATCCGAAAACGATAAACGACTCAACACGTCCGTGCAAATACAGAGAAAGTCCTACCGGTAATATACCTGTGAAAACGTGAAACAAGGACCCCCTCGCTTTTTTTCTCCATAATTCTGTGTTGCTATATTTATAATTCAAGACATCACCTTCTTAAACCTCTTTCTGTTAAACGGATCTGCTGGGGGCAGCGTTTGAAAAGACTGCTTCAAGTTTCTTCGGACTCTTCCAGAATGATCCGGATGAGTGGAAAACTAAGGATTTGAATATTGTTGAACTCTTTTGAATATCGTTCTTACTTCTCTTTAAGAAGAGAAAAAATCTTTCAACAATACTCTCACTCCTTATGCAAGACCTTTTCATCAGACAAGTGGATCACCAGTGGTTGGACGAATAGGACGATCACTAAAAGAAAGACAGCGAAAAACAGGGCTGACGTCAGGCTCATTTGGAATGTTTCTATTAAAAACATAAACACAAAAAATGCCGAAACTGCTAATATACCTGAACGATGATAGGATCGTCGCGTAGAATAATGTTCCGCTCCACAATGCGGACATTCTTTCCTTCCGGTGACTTTTATCGATGAAAGCATCGCTTTTCCAAATGTCCAACTGCGTCCGCATGCCTTACACCTCACTCCGTTCACTCTCCTTTAATGCTTCCACTTCTTTTTCCAAACGTTGAATCCGCTCCGCCTCGCCTGTTGATCGAACGTTACGGACAATCGCAAGAAAACACCCGATGACAGCGACCGTCACTCCTATCGTTCCAATGAAGAATACAAGGAAAAAATCGATCATTTTGTTCCCTCCTGTTTTTCTATACGGTCGATACGCTCCGAATGTTTCAATTTTTCCAAAAAATAAGTAGATAGGGATCTAAGCAAAAGAAACAACGACCTGATCGAGCACAATAAGAGGAAGTCGCCCTAACTCCATAGCTACTGCACTTAAAAAATCACAAAAAATAAGCACCCCCTGCGGAGTGCTTATTTTTTGAAGGATTTCCAATCAAGCTCACTTTCGTTCAGCAATTCTTCAAAGCTTTTGTTCGCTTCTGCGCGTTTGCGCTCTTCAATGCGACGCTGCTTTTCCTGTTCTTCCCGTTCGACGGCCTGCTGTTTCAGCTCCGTCTTTTTTGATTTCAGTTTTGAAAGAACATCGGCATTCAGCTGGTCTCCGAGTGATCCAGATTGCGGCTTTTTCTTACTCATACAGTCGCCCCTTCTTTCACGTCTTTGATCGGGATGATCGGATTCAGGATCCCGTCCGGGCTGGAAAGGCGGAACGTGCCTCTCATAAAATCAAGCTTCATGTCTTTTTTAAAAAAAGTCGCCTGCTGATCATCAATAATGACGTCATAATCATCATTTTCCACTTTTCGATCGGTCGAGCGCTCCTCTTTCTCCAGACGAATGGTGGGTAGTCCATTCACGCCACAGCCACATCCTTCAGTGTCATAGAAAAGCCGGATGATCGGACGCTCGGGATCCTGGATTTGTTCTAGCTGCTGCTTGGCTTCATCGGTGATGCGTAGTTTCATCGTTCATCCCTCCTGTTTCTTCTATTGTAAAAAAACAGAGCTTCAGAGGCAATGGTTCTGTTTTATTCTGCATAGTGCCCGCCGACAAGGCGACTGCGATGGCGTGCGGTCCCTGCATTTGTCCAGGATACGGCGCGGAGAAGCATATCCTGTCCGTAGCGCTCGCGAATCTCATCCATCACATAGCCGAGGTCCCTTTTTTTATCGCGGCCGTCATCAAACAAGTCGAGTTGAACATTCGCATCTTCGGTAATGTTTCCGAGGGTAACGGAAATGCGGCGGACGACGCCGCCGTTATAAAAGCGGTGGAACAGGGTTAGGCAGGCGTGATAGATGTCCATGGTAATGCTCGTCGGATGCTCAATGGATACCGACCGGTGAAAGCCACCCGCACCTTCACTTTTGCTATAACCGATCCCAAGAGAAATCGTTCTCCCTGCGTGGCCTTTTTTCCGGGCGCGACGGGCGACTTCTTCACACATTTCGAGAATGACGTACTTTACCTCTGCCGGATCTTGGTAGTCACGAAGGAGAATCTGACTTTTTCCATAGCTCACCTGCCCGTGAATGATGGGAGCACCAGGATCGGACAAGTCGATACCATTCGCGTGATAGTAAAGCTGGTTCCCCATCACACCGAACGTTTTTTCAAGACGGTCGAGCGGGAATTTCGCCAGTTGACCGACAGACCAGATGCCCATGCGATTCAGGCGGTGTTCAAGCCGGGGGCCAATCCCCCACATTTCTGACAGAGGAGCAACCGGCCACAACTTCTCTTGAAAGTCATCATACGTCCAGCGGGCGATGCCTTTCTTTTTTGCCTCAAGATCGAGGCAGAGTTTGGAAAGCAGCATGTTCGGCCCGATGCCGATTGCTGCATCCAGATGGAATGTTTCTTTTAATTCATCGACGATCATTTGTGCCGTTTCTTCCGGTACGCCGAACTTTCCTTTGTTATCTCCTACTTCCAAAAAGCTTTCATCTACGCTGTAGGTATGGATCTTTTCTTTTGGAACGAATTTGTGAAAAAGGTTCGTCACTTGAGTGGAAACTTCTAAGTACTTCCTCATCTGTGCGGAGACGATGACAATTTCCGGCGCGGAAGGAATTTCGAACAGGCGGCTTCCTGTACGGATGCCGTATTTCTTTTTCATCGCCGGAGTCGCAGCCAATACGACACTACCTTTCCGGTTCGTATCCGCCACAACAGCAAGCGGAACCGTGAGCGGATCGAGTCCCCGGTCAATGGCCGCACAGCTTGCATAGAAACTCTTCATATCCACACACAAAATCCCCCTGTCCGGATACCTTCCATAATCAATGCTCGGATTTCCCATGTCGCCTCCACCTCCTTTACCTAGTATATCCCCATTATGCGAATATATGTTCGCGTTTGCAAGTACCAATTCCTTCTACCATATCCTGTTTGACCAAATCTTACATTTATTGGTGTACCAGGTCATACATATTTTTCCATCCACCCCCATACAAAAACCTCTTCCTTATGAGGAAAGAGGTTTGTTTTGGTTCATTTTTTGTTGAATTGTTTTTGCATGAGTTTTTCCATCGCGACTGGTGCGAGAGAGTAGACTTTGCTTCCGGAATCCATCCAGGAAGGCATATTGATCTCCCGCTGTTTCGTAAATAGATGGTGGACGACAGTCCTCGCTACACGGTTAGGATCAAGCATGATCTTATCGACCGACTTTTCATACTTCCCGCTCGGGTCCGCCTGTTGAAAGAAATTCGTTCTCACAGGTCCGAGGTTGACGGAAGTGACATAGATGCCTAAAGGCTCTACTTCCATCCTTAACGCATTCGTGAATCCAATGACCGCGTGCTTAGTCGCTGCATAAACCGCTGATTTCGGTGTGGCGATTTTACCTGCCTGGGATGCGATGTTGATGATATGGCCCTCTCCGTGCTGCACCAAATGGGGCAGCAGCTGATGCGTGGCGCGGAACAGTGACTTCACGTTAACAGACAGCATACGCTCGATATCCTGCCAATTCGATTCGGCCACAGGATCGAACACAGCGACCCCTGCATTGTTGATCAGTCCGTCGATGGATCCATGTTCATAACAAATCCGGTCAATTGTATCTTTCCACTCCGCATCATTCGATAAATCCGCAGGGTACCATGGACTTTTGACGCCAAAGGCTTCTTCAATCTTTTCTGCGATGATTTCCAATTTGTGTGCGGTCCGTGCAACAAGGATCGGGGTCCCGCCTTGCTGCGCGACGTGAATCGCAAGAAATTCGCCAATTCCACTCGAGGCTCCTGTGATAAGTACTTTTTTTCCTTTTACTCGTTCATTCATTCGATCACCTATTTGCTTGATAGAATTTCTCTCCGTCTACGTAAGAAACCTTAAGCTTTCCAACGCTTTCTAAGTAGTCCAGTTGTCCGATTGTTTCAGACATCGTCAAACCGAATTGATTCTCGATGTGTTTCGGAAAGAGACGCTTGCATACGTCATATGCACGTAATGGCCCATCGTTAAACATCCGGAACACTTTTTCTGCACGATGTTCCTGCTTTTTCAAGCGTTCTGGAATCAGCTCGTGTGCATGATCAAACATTTCCCCGTGCCCTGGATAAACGGTACCGATCTCCCACTGTAACAACTTTTCCATAGACTGGCGATAATCAAGCAAAGGCCTTGGGCGTGCCTCTCCTTTGTTGTGAGGTGGCTCAAGTAGAGGGTTGGAAGAAATATGGGAGAGCAGGTGATCTCCACCGATGAGCGCCCCGTCCCCTTCTCTATAAAAAGATAAATGACTTTGGGCATGGCCGGGAGTTTCGATCGTCACCCATTCTTCATGCCCCGGTAACCGATCGCCTTCGGTCAATTCATGGGTAAGCTTTCCTTCCGACGTCCATTTCAATGTCTTTCTCAATCCTTTTAACAATGGAAAAAAGCGCTCTGGAACTCCAGATTCCTTGTACATGCCTTTGAAGAACTCCTCATAATGAGAGAAGTATTCTTCTTCCCGTTCAAGCCAGGGTTTCAAGTTCGGGTGGCCAGCGATAACATCTACATTGGGCAGCCGTTCGACAAGCCCCATATGATCGGGATGGTGGTGAGTCAAAATCACCTGTTCGATATCTTCCGGCTCGTACCCCGCTTCCTTTAACTGTTCCACTAAGGCTTTCCAGCACTCTTCTGTTTTCACCCCTGCATCAATAAGGGACAGCCGATCTCCTTTTACTAAATAAACATGAACATCCCCAACCGCATAAGGGGTCGGCAACGTGAATTGTGTAATGGTATCCTTCAATGTTTTCATAACACTTCCTCCATACTGAATGATCATTCACTTTTCTATATTGTAGCATGATTGTCCTATCTTTTCCTCCTATATGACAAAGATTACAGACGTCACATTATTCATAATTCTTTTTCTAGTGGGACTTTTTCCAAAAGACTTCAAATAAAAATTACTTTTCATTATACTTTAACGCGTCATTGTAAATCTAAAAGAAATGTAAAGGTCAATAAGGAGGAAGATCATGGAACAACAAGAAAAGAAAGGGTTGACAATGCGCATGCTCGACTGGATTGAGCGTGTCGGGAACAAATTGCCTCACCCTGTCACATTGTTCGCAATATTTGCACTCATGGTTGTCGTCGCTTCCTGGATCTTCTCCACGATGAACGTGGAAGTCGAAGACCCAGCGACCGGCGAAACGTTACAAGTCGTCAACTTGCTTTCCAGTGACGGCATTCAATACATGTTTGAAAGCATGGTAGAAAACTTCGTAGGCTTCGCGCCGCTCGGTACCGTCCTCGTTACGATGCTTGGTATCGGAATCGCCGAGCGTTCAGGGCTGATCAGTGCCATGCTTCGTGGACTCGTTACATCCGTCCCACGTTCACTGATGACAGCAGCGCTCGTATTCGGTGGTATCATGTCCAGTATGGCCGCCGATGCCGGTTACGTTGTTTTGACACCACTTGGTGCGGTCCTATTTGCTGGTCTTGGCCGTCACCCACTTGCTGGTCTTGCTGCAGCATTTGCGGGTGTCTCTGCTGGTTTCAGTGCCAACTTGCTCCTTACATCGCTCGACCCATTGCTTGGTGATTTGACGATTCAAGCGGCAGCAACCATTGATCCAGCCTATGCGGATACGATTCTTTATACGATGAACTATTACTTCATGATCGTATCTGTTTTCGTCCTTACGGTTGTCGGTACACTCGTAACAGACAAAATCGTCGAGCCGCGCCTTGGAGAATACAAAGGTGGGGTGAAAGAAGAAGTCAACTACCTTTCTCCACTTGAGAAAAAGGGTATGATCGGTGCACTGATCGCGTTTATCGTGACCATCGGCCTGCTGTCCCTGCTCGTCGTACCATCCTGGGGACCATTGCGTAACCCTGATGATTTCTTAGCATCTCCATTTTTCCATAGCTTAGTGCCTGTCATTCTGATCATGTTCTTCGTTCCTGGTTATGTTTACGGGAAGATTACAGAGGAGATCAAAAATGATAAGGACGTAGCCAATCAAATGTCTGAAACGATGGCAAGCATGGGAATCTACATTGTCCTTGCCTTCACGGCAGGTCAATTCGTTGCCTACTTCAACCATACGAATCTCGGAAAAGTCATTGCTGTCAGTGGTGCCGAGTTCTTGGATTCCATCGGTTTCACAGGCATCGGTCTCATCATTGCTTTCATGTTCGTCGCTGGTTTCATCAACCTGTTTATCGGAAGCTCGTCAGCAAAATGGGCGATCATGGCTCCCGTATTCGTACCGTTGATGATGCAGCTCGGCTACTCTCCGGAGCTCACGACACTTGCTTACCGGATTGCCGACTCTACGACGAACATCATTTCACCATTGATGCCATACTTCGCCATCGTCATTGCGTTTGCCCAGAAGTATGATAAGAAGGTCGGTATTGGTACATTGATATCTACCATGCTTCCTTATTCCATTGCATTCTTTGCCATTTGGACATTGATGCTGTTGATTTGGATGCTGACCGGCGCACCAATCGGTCCTGGAGCAGGATTCGAATACAATGGTTAATCCATCATAAACAAAAGCGTCCGGATATGATTTCCGGACGCTTTTTTATTACCTATATCCTGACCTGATGTGCCATGATCATTAAACTTTTCAGACGATCTGCCGTTTCAGAGATGCCCACCTTTGAAGTATCGATCACCACATTTGCGCTGGCTCGCAATTTTGGGAGCGCATGAGTGAAACTTTCTATGATTGCTGTTCTCTCATCTGGATGCTTTCCATAAGGATTTGTATCTCTTTGATTCACACGATCAAGCATGACATCCAAAGGGGCTTCCAGGAGGACGACAGCATCGAAGGATTTATAAAAGTTCCCTTGATTCGAATAACACCCGGATAGGATTAAATGAGGGTGCTTTCTTTTATCAATGAGTTGAGAGATTCTTTCTTCATCCCACACGATTTCCTCTCCTTCTACGGTAGTGATTTTCTTGGTGAAGCCATGATCATCGGTATCGACCACATCATAACCTTCATTCTCCAGCTTTCGCAGTACGCTCGTTTTCCCCACACCAGATAACCCTGTTACAAAAATAACTCCCATCCTACCACCGACCTTTTAGTGAGGTTTGCTCAAAGACCCTTTCATCCCCGATCCTTCCTAAAGAACTCATGAATGACCCTTGTCAAAATCTGCGGCAGTTTTTCAAAACTGTACGATAATTCCAGGCGTTCCGTCCATTGATGCGGATCCCTTCCTAATGGTCCGATGTTGATAATCGGCATTGTGATCGATTCCATCACTTCTGTCGGCCACTCAAAACCATTGCCGTGTATCGGCATCTGTTTCGTCAAATCCGAGAGTGAAGACGTAGAGGATGTGGGTCCGATAAAACTCAAATCGCTCAACCCTGTAAAATATTCCACTACTTCGAGTTCTTCTCCAAACTTTTCCTTCGCATAATCGATGGCAATCTGGGCCCCATGCTGAATGAAAGGATCATCATTCGAAGAGACTGCCGGATAAAAAGGTGGACTGTAAAAAAGAACGATCATCGGGCTGATATCTTTACATATGGACGCCAGACTTTGGACAAGTGTGGTAGAGAAATCACGGTCGCCCTGGTCTCTCAAATTGACTAACCGGTTCTGCCTGCGATCGACCTCCATTTTTCCATACCGTGCGACCGCTTCCTTGTACAGCTGATCATAGGTCAGAATGGTGATATCGGGATGGAAAGCGGACGTTTGTGTTCCTTCTAGATAAAAAGAAGCCTGATGATGATAATGATTAATGATTTTAGCTTTCGCCCGTTGTGCTGCTTGTAGAAGCTTTTCATTCAGTTCTGTTATCGACTGCTTCATATAGAGGACGTTATACATAGCGACCGCTGCCTGAGGTGTCTGCACAGAATATTCAAATTTCAAGTCACGCTGCATCAGACTGAGCGGGGGCGGCGTCCGTTCTCCTCCTACCTTTTCGATAAAGGCTTCATTCAATTCCATTTCCTGTGCTAAATAACTGACCATCAGATTGGCATTCAATCCTCCGAACGGTTCACCCGCGTGTGTTTCTTTTCCGTAACATAAGAAACCGGGCAGCGTCTTTCCTATGGAACCTGTGTACAAATAATAAGCTGGATCGCCGGGATATTTGCTGAACATCGGCTCACCGTTCATAGCCGCTTTATAGACCAGGTCTTCCTTATCCCGAATCTCCGCGAGGGCAGGAAGAGCAGCAAGCATGCCTTCAGAGTTCACTTCTTCATCAGGGACAGCTACGAGAAGTAAATTTCCCTCAAATTCCCCGGCCATCGCTTTTTCCAAGAGGGATAGGTGGACGGTAAGACCTGCTTTCATATCCATCGTTCCACGTCCGAAAAGCCAATTCCCGGACTCCAAATCGCGGGCGGCTTCTTTTGGCAGATCTTCGCTATTTTTATGTAGCTCCTGGGTGAGCTCACGCGGGTAGAAAGCAAGGTTCTGATAGGAGCCGTAATCTTCAATCCCTACGACATCGACGTGGGAAATCAACACAAGCGTCTCCTTGGCCTCGTCTTTTTTCACTAAGGCTGTCAGTAATTGACGCCCATCGTCCAGCGGGTGCAAGTTGAGGTGGCTGGGCCGTTTTTTATAATAATCGCGATCTTCTAAAATATAATATAAGTATTCGATGATTGCGATTTCCTCATTGCTGTTCGTTATACTAGGGTACTCTACAAGAGAACATAGTAGATCCGTCAACTGCTCTTTCGTCTGCCAAACTGTCATGGGGTCACACTCCTTATTGACTTTTCCTGGATTATCAAACACAATCAAACTCATAAGCTACTTGGAAGAGGTGAACGTCACGATGAAAACCCTTATTTACGCTCATCGAGGAGCGAGTAAGCTGGCTCCGGAAAATACGATGCCCGCTTTTGAACTGGCACGTGCAGCTGGAGCTGATGGAATCGAAACCGATGTACAGCTTACGAAAGACCAGATCCCCGTCCTCATCCATGATGAAAACCTGAGACGCACCACCAACGGAACAGGGTTCGTACAAGACTATACATATGCTCAGCTCCGCCTGCTTGATGCAGGAAGCTGGTTTTCTCCTAAATTTTCTGACACTTATATTGTAACACTGGACGAGTTTCTTCGCTGGTTTCGGGACCAGCCTATGTTTTTAAATGTCGAGCTCAAAACGAATGTCATTGCCTACAAGAACATCGAGCGGATTGTCTATGAATCTCTAAAAAGATACCACGTTCTGGAGCGAACGGTTATTTCGAGTTTCAATGTCGATTCCCTCACTCGCATGAAAGAAATCAACCCATCGATACAGACAGCATTCCTGACATCCACGAAAATGCGGAATCTCCCTCAATACGCGAAGTCCGAAGGGTGTGACGCTTTGCATGTGAAACACCGCCTGCTGGATAAAAAACTCGTAAAACGCTGCCATAAAGAAAATCTCGAACTCCGCATATATACGGTCAACCGCCCTTCCATGATGAAGAAGTGTTACAGCCTGGGTGTAAACGGAATTTTCACAGATGTTCCTCATCAGGCTATTGAATATCGAGATCTTTATCGAAAACGGAGAAATCGATAATATGTTCTGGGTATTTGTTGGACTTCTGTTCGTATGGATGATTCTCCTTGTGGACTTCCTTCAAGGAATCAGGAAAATTCCAAGGCTTGAAGCTACCGTTCCTTCGCAAACGGATGAACTCGTTTCTGTTATCATTGCGGCCAAAGACGAAGAAGACTCCATTCGCGAAACGCTGCACACCCTTCTTCATCAACAAAACGTGAGGTGTGAAATCATCGCTGTGAACGACCGCTCCAGTGATCGAACGGGTGAGTTCATCGACGAAACAGCTGCGTCATACTCTACCATTCGCGCCGTTCATATTAACCACCTGCCAGATGGGTGGCTTGGGAAAAATCATGCTCTGAAAAAAGGCGCCGAGCTTGCCTCTGGCGCTTATTTGCTTTTTACAGACGCCGACATTCAATTTGATGAACAGACCCTCGCTAAAGCGATGACAACTATGAAAGTTGATGAGCTCGATCACCTCACAGCCGCACCGGACTTAAAAGCTCATTCCTTCGCGTTACGCGGGTTGATTTCCTATTTCTTGTTCGGTTTCGGGTATTTAAAACGCCCATGGACAGCGAACCAGAAGAAACCTAAAGGTGGCATGGGGATCGGGGCTTTCCAAATGATGACAAAATCCTGTTATCAAAAGATCGGGAACCATGAAGTGGTGCGTTTCCGCCCCGATGATGACCTTGCCCTTGGACAGAAAATTAAAGCGGCGGGCTTCAAGCAAAAACTCGTAACGGCCAAAAAGCTTCTTTCTGTCGAATGGTATCCTGACTTCAAATCCGCTCTAAAAGGGTTCGAAAAAAATGCCTTTGCTGGATTGAATTATTCTATTTCCCTCTCCTTGTTTGCTCTTTTGGGTGTCCTGGTTTCGCAAGTGTTCCCATTCATATTCGTCTTTTTCGGAAGTCCTTCCGTTCAAATCATTAGCGCAATCAACATCCTTTTGTTATTTTGTTTATATGGTTTAACGACCCGTTCTTTCACAAACTATCCATTGGGGATGATTTTCGGTCTGCCGATTTTTGCTCTTTTGTTTGTTTTCATGCTAGGCAGAGCACTTATCCTGACATGGGTTCGTGGAGGAATTGAATGGCGTGGAAACCGGTATTCCATCAAGGAATTAAAACAATTTTTCCGTAATTCGGAGGAGGATCACCGTTGAAACATAAATTATTTGAACCATATACAATAAAAAACATCACGTTAAAAAACCGGATCGTCATGTCTCCGATGTGTATGTATTCTTCAGACAATCAGGACGGCTATGCTCAGCCTTTTCACCTTACCCATTACGAAAGCCGCGCGGCTGGACAAGTTGGACTGATTATTACAGAAGCGACAGCTGTTTTACCTGAAGGCCGTATTTCTCATGAAGACCTTGGCATCTGGAGCGACGAGCATATCGAAGGGTTACAAAAAATCAATGCAGGTATTCATCGCCACGGCGCTAACGCAGGCATTCAGCTGGCTCACGCCGGACGAAAAGCCAACTTAAGGGATGAAACTTTCGCCCCGAGTGCTGAAGCCTTCAGCGCATCCATGAAGCTCCCTACAGAAATGACAAAAGAAGACATCGAGCGTACAGTGGAAGCTTTCCGTGCGGGGACTCGCCGGTCTAAAAAAGCGGGCTTTGATGTGATTGAACTTCACGGAGCCCACGGGTATTTGATCAACCAATTCCTCTCCCCTCTTACAAACAAGCGCGACGATGAATATGGAGGCACCCGTGAAAACCGATATCGTTTCTTGCGTGAGACGATTGAAGCCGTCAAGCAAGAGTGGGATGGCCCACTGTTCGTCAGAATCTCTGGGGAAGAATATCATGAAGACGGAAACACGATGGAAGATTTCATCTATTTTTCCCGTGAAATGAAGTCCCAAGGCGTAGACCTCATCGACGTCAGCTCAGGTGGTGTGGTTCCTGCTACGATCGAACCTTACCCAGGATACCAGGTCACGTATGCGGAACAAATCAAACAGGGAGCCGGCATCGACACGGGGGCCGTCGGCCTGATTACAAGTGGCAACCAGGCAGAAGAAATTTTGCAAAATGGACGGGCAGACCTGATTTTCCTTGCCCGGGCTCTCTTAAGAAACCCGTACTGGCCGAAAGAAGCAGCTGATGAGCTTAGCTACCCATTAGAAGGCCCAAGACAATATACCCGCGCTTGGTAAATAACTGTGAACTGCCGGAAAAGCATCCGGCAGTTTTTTTATGGCATTTCAAGTGTGTTCTCCCCTTTCTGGTGGTATCATGATAAGTGTAGGAGAGTGTTGGCAATGGAACTATTTTTTTTAGGCACAGGATCTGGTGTCCCATCAAAAGAAAGAAATGTCTCCTCCCTTGTCCTCCGCCTTCTTGAAGAGCGGGGAACGACATGGGTCTTTGACTGTGGAGAAGGCACACAACAGCAAATATTGAATACAAACATACGTCCGCGACGAATTGAAGTGATTTTTATCACCCACCTTCATGGGGATCACATTTACGGACTGCCTGGATTATTGAGCAGCCGTTCTTTCCAGGGTGGAGAAACACCTGTAACCGTTTACGGGCCGCGCGGTTTAAAAGATTACATTGATATCAGTCTCGAATTGAGCGGAACGCACCTTCGCTATCCCCTTTACATAGAGGAAGTGGAGGAAGGAGAGCTTTTCGAAGACGAACAGTTCATCGTTGAAGCTGTCAAACTTGAACATGGACTCGAAAGTTATGGATATATCCTTAAGGAAAAAGACCAACTCGGCGAACTACAGCCTGAGAAGCTGAAGGCGCTAGGAGTGAAACCTGGTCCCATCTATCAAAAGATTAAAAGTCAACCGAAGACAGTCCTTGAAGATGGAAGAGTCATCAACCGCGAAGATGTAATTGGACCACCTAAAAAGGGGCGAAAAGTCGCCATTTTAGGGGACACACGTTACCTACCTCATCTAGAAGAGGTTTTGAAAGGAAGCGATGTTCTTGTCCATGAAGCTACATTTGCTGGAAACGAGGAAAAGATGGCTTATGATTATTTCCACTCTACTGTCAAACAAGCCGCTACCCTCGCGAAGAAAGCAAATGTAGGCGAACTGATCCTGAATCACGTTTCTTCCAGGTACCAGGGAGATTCTGTGGAGAACCTCCTGGAAGAAGCACAGAACCTATTTCCAAACACGACGATTGCATATGATTTTTATCAACATCCCATTAAACGTACTTAACGAAGGAGGAGCAGTATGCACGCAACGGTCAAGCAACAAAAAACATGGTTCCAAGAAGGACATACGAAAAGCTATGCTTTCCGAAAAGAACAGCTTTTAAAAATGAAAAAGATGCTGACGACTTTCGAAAAACCGATTCTTAATGCTTTAAAATTCGATATGAACAAATCGGAATATGAAGCGTACGCATCAGAAATCGCGTTTTTGAAAAGCGAAATTGACCACCATGTGAAACAGTTGAAAACATGGATGCAGCCGACTAAAGTAAAGACCCCGCTCACCCATACAGGCTCAAAAAACTTCATTCGAAAAGAACCCTATGGTACTGTATTAGTCATTGCACCGTGGAACTACCCTATCCAGCTTGCCCTCGCCCCGGTAATCGGTGCGATTGCAGCAGGAAATACGGTCATCATCAAACCATCTGAGCTTACACCAACTGTTTCATGGGTGTTGAAAAAGATGATTGAACAATATTTCCCCCCACACTATATTGCCGTTATTGAAGGCGATAAAGAAGTGACTCAGGAGCTGCTTGAACAACCACTCGATTATATTTTCTTCACCGGAAGCGTGCCCGTCGGGAAAATCATAATGGAGAAAGCGAGCAAACAGCTCATCCCTGTCACGCTGGAACTTGGAGGAAAGAGCCCCACAATCGTTCACAAAGATGCAAACATCGACCTTGCCGCCAAGCGAATCGTCTGGGGCAAGTTCACCAACGCAGGTCAAACGTGTATCGCGCCTGATTATCTTTACGTCCACCATGAAGTGAAAGCAGACTTAATCCGTACCATGAAGAAGTACATCCAGCAGTTTTACGGAGAAAATCCTTTGGACAATGAAGAGTACACCAAGATCGTTAACCAAACGCATTTTGAACGCGTTTCTTCTTACCTGGATTCCGGTACGGTTGTTGTTGGCGGTGCTCTGGATGAATCCAAACACAAAATCGCGCCTACCATTCTCGATCAAGTGACTTGGGAAGATCAAGTCATGAAGGATGAAATCTTCGGGCCTGTGCTCCCTGTATTGACTTATCATGAATTGGACGAAGCGATTGATAAGATCAACAGCCGTCCGAAGCCCCTTGCCCTCTATTACTTCGGCGAAAACGAAGTCGAACAGCAGCGCATCCTCAACTCAATCTCTTTCGGAGGTGGATGCATCAACGATACCCTTTACCATATCATCAATCCACACCTGCCATTTGGAGGGGTTGGCGAGAGCGGTATGGGCAGCTATCATGGCAGACGAAGCTTTGATACCTTTACGCACGAAAAAAGCATCACAAAACAAACCACCCGTTTCGATCAGAATTTCCGCTATCCCGGGTCTCAGCTAGGCATGGCGGTGCTGAAGAAATTCTTTGGATAGTAAAAAGCGAGCATAGCGCTCGCTTTTTTTTTGCGCGCGACTCGGCTTTCTTGCGCGCGACTCGGCTTTCTTGCGCGCGACTCGGCTTTCTTGCGCGCGACTCGGCTTTCTTGCGCGCGACTCGGCTTTCTTGCGCGCGACTCGGCTTTCTTGCGCGCGACTCGGCTTTCTTGCGCGCGACTCGGCTTTCTTGCGCGCGACTCGGCTTTCTTGCGCGCGACTCGGCTTTCTTGCGCGCGACTCGGCTTTCTTGCGCGCGAAAAAGGACAGCGGCCGGGCCGCTGTCCTTTTTCTCTAGTCCTGTTGCTTTTTCAATGCTTCCTGCAACGAGACATTCTTCAACTTTCGTTTGGATAGTCCAAGAGAAAGCCAATACGTAAGCAGGATGACTATGAATCCGATCACTACCATCCACCATGCTACATCAGTCGGCATAAGAAAACCGGTCTCCTGCACCAACGTGTTCATCGTTTGCTCCAAACTCAAACTTGCTAGAGGAATAGAGACAAAGTAAGCAATCAATACGATAGGGGTGTACACACTCAAAACAAGTTTAGAAACTTCTTTATCATGATAGCCCATCACTTTAAACAACGAAATGGAAGGTGAATTTTCCTCAACGATCAAATTAGTGAGCAAAGTAAGAACAATCACTCCAATTAATACAGCGAAAACGGCCATCCCTGCAACCGACGCTCTAGTTGCTCCTGTCGTCGATTCAAAACTGTCAATCGCCTTCTGCTTATCTTCTACCATATAAACATTTTCACTATTCTCCGGGGACTGTTTCTGCCATGTACCTGTATAGGCCTCTTCAGGGAAGCCAAGGAAATCATTCAATTCCTCGCGAGGAAGATATAAGTTATTCCCAATGTAAAGGTCTGCCACTGCAGCGACCTCTACCTGCATCGTATCCGAGTTCAATGAATTTTCGAGGTTGATTACATCCCCTTCCCCTACACCAAGTACCGCGGCTAGAGGAGCACTGATAATGGCTCCTTGCGATAAATTGGATTGCAGGCTTTCTCCTTCAGCACTCAATTGAATAAACTCGTTATCTTTTTCCATTCCATAAGCCGTAACCTTCACGTCTTCATCCACGACACCAAGTTCGTTCATTATAAAAGGACTTTGTTCATCCTCCGTTTCTTCTGTAATTAACGATTGATAGTGGATAGCATAATCGTATTTTAAAATTTCCTTATACGTTGTTTCTACAAGCTGATCCATGCTATTGAACGTAATCAATCCAAACAATAATAAAACGGTTGAGAACATCACCCCGATAAAAATATAGAAGCTTCTCGCTTTATTTCTCACTAGTAACCTCAAACGAAACCTGCGAATAAAGCTTCCTTTTTGCAAAAGTGGAAGTTTTTCAAGCCAGGATTTTTTCCCACTGGACATTTCTTTAGGTCTCAGGAGTGTCAATGGTTCTGTTCGTAACGTTCGACTGATGACGAAAGTCGTTAGCAAGATCAAAAGCAATAAAGGAAGGACAAATCCTATGACAAGAACAAAAGGATCCCAGTCAAACATGGAAAGGGCTGGTAAATTAAAGTAATTCGCGTACAGATTCGAAAGCGGTACAGACAGACCAGCACCCGCAGTTAAGCCACCGACTGTTCCTGCCAATCCGATGACCCAGGCATAGCCTAAGTAATGACGGACCAATTCTTTCTTCCGATACCCAAGCGCCATCAGCGTCCCGATTTCTTTTCTCTGCATTTCCATACGTCGCTTCATCAACATCAAAACCATAGCAATGGAAAGGGCAAGAATGAACAGCGGTAATGTCGTCGTCATGCCTTTTGCACCTTCGATTTCTGTTTCTACAAAACCTATACGCGGGTTATCTTCTGAGTTCACGAATTGCAAAAGAGCCGTTTCTTCACTTACCGCTTCCCTCAACCCATCAGGAACGTCTCCATTCTCCGTCCAGCCTAGAATTTCCGTTTGTGCATTCATGGGAAAACTTGAACCGGAAACGACTGCGACACCGAATTTTTCAGCATCTGCTAACAAATCTGTCATTTGTTCGACCATATAAATATAATCAGGCAAGTAAACGAATCCTGTGATTTCAAACTTTTGGTCGTCCAGTGTGATGATATCGCCCAGTTCGTGTTGATGTTTTTCCGCATACACTTTGGAAATCGCCAGCTCTTGATTGCTCGATGGTGCTTTTCCTTCAGAAATGTAAGGGATGTTAACGGAATCAGTAGTCGTAAACGCGCGCAATGTCGAATCATCGATTTCAAAATCTGCATACTTACGTTTTTCTAAAATGACATTATACTTATTCTCCCATGAGGAGAGCTGTTCATCTGTAACTTCCCCCCCAGCTACAAAATGAAAGCTTTCCTGTTTGTAGTCCTCCGAAAAAGTTTCATTTCTTGATTCCAGTGTCGTAATGGCCATGGATAAGGAGACATAAAGCATCACTGCTAGTAAAAGAAGAACAGCCACCCCGGCATATTGGAATTTCTTTTCTTTTAAAGTCCTGAACACAGATTTCTTTAAGATCATGACCATGTCACCTTCTCTGGCTGTACAGGATTTTCATTTTCATAGGAATCTACAATTTCACCGCTTTTCATCCGGATAACGGAATGAGCCATCTCCCCGATCCCCTGGTTGTGAGTGATGATTAAGACCGTCGTTCCATACTGCTCATTGACGAACTTCAACAACTTCAGGATATTTTTCCCTGTTTCTTCATCCAGGGCTCCTGTAGGTTCATCACATAGTAAAAGTTGCGGGTTCTTTATTAGCGCCCTCGCAATTGCGACACGCTGCTGTTCACCTCCACTCAATTGAAAAGGAAATTTATCTTTCTTATCCCACATTCCTACTTTTTCTAAAATATCTTTCATATTAAGCGGCTGCTGACTCAATTCCCGCCCGACTTCAACATTTTCTTCGACGGTCAGCGTTGGAATTAAATTGTACTGTTGAAAAATGAACCCCACGAATTTCCGGCGGTAATCCGTAAGTTGACGATCCTTTAATTGATCAAGGATGGTATCTCCTACTTTGATTGATCCTGAATCGTAACGGTCTATGCCCCCAATGACATTGAGTAGCGTTGATTTCCCTGACCCTGAAGGTCCAAGAATCGTTACGATTTTTTTATCTGGTACTTCTAATGACGCCTGGCGCAGCGCCTGAACTGTTACTTCTCCGCTCTGATACGTTTTATTGACTTGATTTGCGAAGATTGCCATTTCATCATCTCCAATTAAAAGTTTTGTAATGAAACACATCAATTATTTCATTTTTAGTGTACCTCAATAAAAAAAGAAGTCAATAACTTTTTGAAATATTTATATGTATATATTTCATTATTTATCATCCCGATCACTATTTTTATCGCAGATAATGGAAGGAAAGTGGAAGACTCGATTTCAAGACTTTTGTTGAGTGGATGGGGGCTGCGGGGAATGAGTCGCTTTCCGTGGGAGCGCGGTGAGCCTCCTCGGACTAAGTCCTGTGGGGTCTCACCATGCACTTTTTTCCCGCAGGAGTCTCCCCATTCCCCTCCGCCCCTTAACCAGGTGAGTGGCTCGAAACCAATTCTCGGATACTCTGCTTGTAGGGTTTTTGGTCATTCCGAGTATGAGAGCTTGTGTCAAGGGCTGTATGCTTCTAACAGTGGGATAGTGTAAAACAATCCATCTTGGGAAAGGGATTCGTTTCTCACATTCATTGAATGGGGTGGTTGGGAAGCTGCGAGACTTCCGTGGGAGAAAAGAGATCGGCGAGATCCCGCAGGACGTAGTCCGAGGAAGCTCGCCACTCCCCCACAGGAAAGCGAGTAGCTTCCCAGACACCCCTGACGCTCAACCTAGGCAACGAATCGCGGATTATCTCGAAACTGAGTCTTCCCGATTAGGGAGCTTTAGTGAAAGAAAAGAAAACCCAGGCAAGCGCGAGGCTTTGCCTGGGTTCTCTATTAAAAAGATGGAAGGTTGTCCAAGTTGTTGGATTGAATGCCATCTGGTTCACTGCGCAGATGATCTTCTCCATCTTTACCTCGAATGAGGTTCACGTGTTCCAGTTCACCACTGCGCGCCATTTCATGTGCTCGCTTATAATCGATCACTTGTCCTGACGACAGTTGCATTTCAACAATGCTACCTTGCCCGTTTTTTCTAACGGCGACAATTCGTTCTGGCATCATTCTCAACCTCCTCAAGAATTATTTTGTCCAAGAATCGAGATCATATGCCCCCCATCCGGAGGGGATTATTGGATGGTTAGATAAATAAAAAGACAGCCAGACGGCTGCCTTTTTACCTTACATATCGTGAGAAGATTTCTGTTTTTGACGCGAATGCTGTCTGTTTTTCACTTTATGAGATCCTTGAGCCGGTTCCCCGTATGCTTGTTTCGGCCCTAGTGGTAAGTTTGGTTGTTCTTGTTGTTTTGGTCCCATACGTCTGCCCATAAAAATCCGCCTCCTTGTTTATCTGCGTTTACGAGCTGCTTCTGGCCCCTCCATCGCGGTCGCACCAGGATAACTTAAGCGCTGATCACGATCGGACTCCACTCTGCCGGATTTTTTTAACTTTTTCTCTTGTCGATCTCTACCCATTCTAGAACGCCTCCCTTCTCTCTTAGTATGGAAAAGAAGGTGGAGGCTATGCCTGGGAATCATTTTTTGAAATCGTCGAGAAAATCCTTTTGAAAGCTCGTATTCACCTGAGGATTCGTCGGATTACTAAGGTCACGGAAAGGGTTTTTGCCATATTTCTCAGTCAGATCATCAATCGTCTTATACAATTTTTCCTTGCTGGCATACTGTTCAAAATTAAAAAGATCCAGTTGTTGACTGACTTCTGATTTCTCAGCAAGATCACTCGCGGTAACACCGAGCAGGCGAACAGGCTGCTGATTCCAGTGATCATCAAATAACTGCATCGACACTTGAAAGAGGTCCTCAGAGGAATGAATAAATTCCTGCAGCTGCCGACTGCGTGTTACTGTCTTCCGATCATGATAACGTATCGTCAACTGGACATTTCTTGCAAGAACCTTTTTATTCTTCATCCGACTTTCTACTTTATTGGAAAGTCTGCGTATGACCGTTTGTATTTCTGTATCATCCGTCGTATCTTGTGGAAGCGTTGTTGATGTGCCGATACTTTTAAATTCATGAACAGCATCAGGATCGACAGGCCGATCATCTATTCCATTCGCTCTGTTTTTCAATCGCTCTCCATTGATTCCAAGAACACCCTTCAACTCAAGGACAGGGTGTTCAGCTAATCCTCTAATGGTTTCAATACCGATTTTTCTTAGTTTCTCTGCTGTTTTTGAACCGACTCCGTACATTTCTTCTATCGGTAAAGGCCATAGTTTTGTTTCAAGATCTCTTTTCCGTAAAATCGTAATTCCCATAGGCTTTTTCATATCAGAAGCCATTTTTGCCAAAAATTTATTTGGGGCTATCCCAATACTGCAAGGAAGATCGAGCTCGTCATTGATACGCTGCTGAATACGCTCGGCTATTTCTGGAGGGGAACCTTGGTCCGCACAGTCGGTAATATCCATATAACCTTCGTCAATGGAAACCGGCTGAACGAGCGGTGTCACATCAGCTAGAATTTTAAACATCTCTTTGGACGCTGTACGGTATCGTTCAAACGTTGGTCCCATAACAATGAGTTCAGGACACAACCGTCGAGCCTCTCCTAAAGGCATCGTCGTTTTAACTCCATATTTGCGGGCTTCATAGCTGCTAGTGACAATGATTCCGCGTCTTTCTTCAGGGTTTCCTGCGATGGCAAGCGGCTTTCCTTTTAAAGATGGATCAAAAGCTGCTTCCACAGACGCATAGAAACTGTTCATATCGACATGAAAAATGACGCGTCCTTTTTTGGGATACCATCTGGACTGCATAACGTTCTTCCTCCATTGGAACATTTGTTCTCTATTATAACATGCCATGCTTTGTTCATGTTCCACAATGCCTTATTTATTGTTTGTCCAAAACATAAAACTCATAATCGCGTTATTGAACTCACTGACAGGGTTGTGGAAGACTTGATTTCGAGATGTTTGTGTGGATTTAGGGGCTCCGGGAAAAGGTTCGCTTTCCGTGGGCGAGTGATGAGCCTCCTCGAGCTAACGCTCTGCGGGGTCTCATCTACCACGCACTTCCCACAGGAGTCTCACCGTTTCCCTCCGCCCCTTTACCATATGAGGTTCTCGAAATCCCTCTTATAGTACCCTGCCTAAAACTCTTTTAAATCCTGCATAAACCGCGTTGATATAGGCTTCTCAACCATAAAAGCTCCTATTGCTGGAAGGTAGTTTCGAGAATTTCTTCCGGCAAGTGGGCGGAGGGGAATGGCGAGACTCCTAATATAAGTGTGCAGGCGCCTCGATCAGCGGCGTATGGACTGGACTGGACTGGACTGAGCTGGCGGAGATAAAGGAAACACGGAGAACGAAGTGATTCGATGTTGACTTATCGTACAGAAGCGAGGGAAGTCTCACTAGCCGCTAGGCGCCGGAACCGGATATCGTAGAGGAAAAAAGTGCAGGGTGAGACCCCACAGGACGAAGTCCGAGGAGGCTCACCGCGCTCCCGCGGAAAGCGAGTTATTCCCCGAAGCCCCATCCACTCAACAAAAGTCTCGAAACTGAGTCTTCAAGAAAAGAGAGCTTATGTGGAAGGGTGTAATAGAGAATATAAAAAATACTCCCTGAAGATTCAGGGAGTATCGGGGTGTCAAGTTATTGTGCTACTTCTTCAACGATCGCCGTTACGAACTCTGCGATTTTTTCAAGCTCACTAACAGGCATGCGCTCGTTGGTTGTATGAATTTCTTCATACCCTACACTCAAGTTGACTGTAGGTACGCCGTGCCCTGCGATGACGTTGGCATCACTTCCGCCGCCGCTTGTTAACAGTTCACTTTCACGATCGATGCGTTTCGCAGCAGAACGTGCGACTTCCACGACTTGATCTCCCGCTTGTTGCTTAAAGCCAGGGTACATGATTTCGACATCAAGTTCGACTTCGCCACCCATTTCTTCCGCTGTTTCTTGGAATGCTCGTTTCATTTTCTCTACTTGCGCTTCCATTTTTTCAGGGTCTAAAGAACGGGCTTCTGCTAAGACTTCTACGTGGTCACAAACGATATTCGTTTTTTGACCACCTTCAAAACGTCCGATGTTCGCTGTTGTTTCGTCATCGATCCGTCCCAGCGGCATTTTAGCTATTGCACGGGAAGCCAGTGTTATTGCTGAAATCCCTTTTTCAGGAGCAACTCCTGCATGAGCTGTCTTCCCTTTGACAATGGCGTTGATTTTCGCCTGTGTAGGAGCAGCTACGATAATGTTTCCAACTTGACCGTCACTATCGAGCGCATACCCGTATTTAGCTTTGAGCATGGAAGCATCAAGTGCCTTCGCGCCAACGAGGCCACTTTCTTCTCCTACAGTGATGACGAACTGCAGGTCGCCATGCTCGACATTTTGTTCCTGAAGAGAACGGATGGCTTCAAGAATCGCAGCGACACCCGCTTTGTCATCAGCTCCAAGGATTGTTGTTCCATCGGTCACGATATAACCATCTTCAACAGAAGGTTTCACACCGTTACCTGGAACCACCGTATCCATGTGAGAAGTGAAGTAAATCGGCTCTGCTTCCTTTTTAGAGCCTTCTAAATTACAAATAAGGTTGTTTGCCCCATGACCCGTAATTGAGGCTGCATCATCTTCCAGGACTTCCAAACCTAAGTCCTGGAATTTCTTTTTCAATACTTTAGCGATTTCTGCTTCCTGTGTCGTTTCTGAATCGATTTGCACCAACTCTAGAAATTCTTCAAGTAAGCGTTCTTTATTAATGGCTACCATCTATGTCTGCCTCCTTCATATGTAAACACATTCCTCTTAGTACGTTAGCGGAACGAAAGGACTGTGTCAATTATAGAGGGATGTTGCCATGCTTTTTATACGGGCGTTCTTCGTGTTTATTCTTCAGCATATCCAGGGCTTTAATCAATGTAGACCGCGTTTCTCTTGGGTCGATGACATCATCAATCATCCCAAGTCCTGCTGCCACGTAAGGGTTTGCGAATCGTTCCCTGTATTCGTTGATTTTATTTTGTCGCGTTTCCTCTGGGGTTTCGCTTTCTCTGATTTCTTTTGCGAAAATGATGTTCGCTGCCCCTTCAGGACCCATTACAGCAATTTCCGCGTTTGGCCAGGCATAGACAAGGTCCGCCCCGATCGATTTACTGTTTAACGCGACATAGGCTCCACCATAAGCTTTTCTCGTAATAACCGTCAGTTTAGGAACAGTGGCTTCAGAGTAAGCGTATAGAATTTTGGCTCCATGACGGATGATTCCCCCATGTTCCTGCTTGATCCCAGGGAAGAAGCCGGTCACATCTTCAAATGTAATGAGCGGGATATTGAAAGAATCACATGTACGGATAAAACGGGCAGCTTTATCACTGGAGTCGATATCAAGTCCGCCAGCCATGTACTTCGGTTGATTACAAACAAGTCCCACGGTCTTCCCTTGCAGACGTGCAAATCCGACGACAATATTTTTTGCAAAGTCCTTATGAATTTCGAAGAAGGAACCCTCGTCAACGAATTCATCGATAACGATACGCACGTCGTAAGGGCGGATTGGATCAAAAGGAATTTTATCTGTGATGTCAGGTCTGAAGTCATCATCAAGCTCAACTTCAACTTCAGGTGTCAGTTCCTCATTGTTCTGAGGCAGGTAACTGACAAGATCCCGGACAGCATCCAAAGCGGAGGCTTCATCAGGAGTTTTCAAGTGAGCATTCCCACTCAAAGAGTTATGAACACCGGCACCACCGAGGTCTTCCGCGGAAATTTGCTCACCGGTCACGGTTTCAATGACTTTAGGGCCGGTAATAAACATTTGTGATGTTTTTTCCACCATGATGACGAAATCTGTGATTGCTGGAGAATAAACGGCTCCTCCGGCACATGGCCCCATAATCACCGATATTTGCGGAATGACCCCAGAATAAATAGAGTTGCGATAAAAGACTTGTCCGTAACCATCCAAGGAAGAAACGCCTTCCTGGATGCGTGCTCCTCCAGAATCGTTCAGGCCAATAAAAGGGGTTCCATTTTTGGCAGCAAGGTCCATGACTGCGGCAATTTTTTTCGCATGCATTTCCCCTAAGGCTCCGCCGTAAACCGTGAAGTCCTGAGCGAACAAATACACATCACGTCCATGAATTTTACCAAACCCTGTCACGACCCCTTCACCCGGTGCTGATTTTCCGTCCATTCCAAAGGCATCATGCCGATGTTCAATAAAAGGATTCAGCTCAATGAAAGAGCCCTCATCCAACAGGTGTTCGATGCGTTCCCTCGCTGTCCATTTCCCTTTATCATGCTGTTTATCAATTCTTTCATCACCGCCGCCCAGTTCAACTTGCCGACGCTTATCGTATAATTCATTGATTTTATCAAAAATGTCCATTCTTACTCCTCCTCCCCATGCTGACATAGTTCAAATAGGACACCGTTGGCTGCTTTCGGGTGCAAAAAGGCGATCTGGCTGTCATGAGCGCCTCGTTTCGGCTGTTCGTGAATAAGACGGACCCCTTGCTCTTTGTACTGCTCCAAACGCTTGGTAAGATCGTCCACTTCCAAAGCGATATGGTGGACACCTTCTCCTTTTTTCGTCAAAAACGATTGAATCGGAGAGTCATCACTCAAAGGCTCCAACAATTCGAACATCGTTTCACCGATTCTCAGAAAAGCGACACGCACTTGTTCTGACTCCACAACTTCAACAGCTTCAAGCTCCAAGCTGAGGTTATGTTGATAGAAAGGCAGGGCTGCATCAATGCTTTCCACAGCAATTCCGATATGAGCAATCCGTTTCGGTGCTTCTATTGTATCCTTGTTTAGAAGCTGTTTAATATAAAGAGCGATGGCATCTGTTGGTGACCCGCTGGTAAAGATTTTGTTTACCCCTTTTTCCTCAAGAAAAGGAATATCTTCTGCAGGTATGACACCGCCACCGACGACGGGAATATCAGATGCTCCCTGCTCTTCCAGGGCTTGGACTACTTTCGGAAACAATGATTTATGAGCACCAGATAGTGAAGAAAGCCCTACAACATCCACGTCTTCCTGTATGGCAGCTCTCGCAATTTGTACAGCTGATTGCCTAAGACCTGTATAGATGACTTCCATTCCATGGTCTCTGAGTGCCTGAGCGATAATTAAAGCTCCTCTGTCATGTCCATCTAACCCTGGTTTCGCTATAAGTACACGTATTGGTTTCATCCTCATCATCCCTTCCTACATTCCGGTATATTCTCCAAATTCCTCTCGCAAAACGTTCGCGATCTCCCCGACTGTGGCATAAACTTTAACCGCCGCCACAATATGAGGCATGACATTTTCCGACCCTTTCGCCGCTTCCCGAAGGGCTTGAAGGCATTGGTCGACGGATCCCTGATCGCGGGAAGACCTCACTTCCTGCGTCTTCTTGATTTGTGCTTGTTCCAGCGCTTCATCCACGCGCAACAAGTCCGCATGTATCTCTTCTTCGAGTTTGTATTCGTTCATACCGACGACGATGTCTTCATTCGATTCGATCCGTTTTTGGGCATCATAGGCAGCTTTATGGATTTCACGTTGCATATACCCTTCTTCCACCGCCTGGACAGCTCCACCGAATTCTTTGATGCGCTCTAAGTAAGCATTGGCTTCTTTTTCGATTTGGTCTGTCAGAGACTCTACGAAGTAAGAACCAGCGAGTGGATCGATCGTGTCTGCTACACCGCTCTCATTAGCAATGATCTGCTGTGTGCGTAACGCAATTCTTGCGGAATCTTCTGTCGGAAGGGCAAGAGCTTCATCCCGTGAGTTGGTATGCAGGCTCTGCGTTCCTCCCATTACAGCAGCGAGTGCTTGTAATGTGACACGCACAATATTGTTATCCGGCTGCTGAGCCGTCAGTGTACTTCCTCCTGTTTGTGTATGGAAACGAAGCTTCCAACTTTTTGGATTCTCTGCTCCATAGTGTTCTTTCATGATTTTTGCCCACATACGGCGGGCTGCCCGGAACTTGGCCGCTTCCTCAAAAAAATGATTGTGAGCATTGAAAAAGAAGGCAAGCCTTGGAGCAAACTGGTCGACTTCAAGTCCAGCCTCGATCGCCGCATCTACATAAGCCATGCCGTTCGCAATCGTAAAGGCGACTTCTTGCACGGCCGTAGACCCTGCTTCCCTGATATGATAGCCGGAGATGCTGATCGTGTTAAATTTCGGTAAATGTTCCTGGCAGTAGCCGAATATGTCTGTGATAAGCCTCATGGAAGGTTTAGGTGGATAGATATACGTACCTCGAGCAATATATTCTTTCAAAATGTCGTTTTGAATCGTCCCTGTCAGTTTTTCAGGAGCTACCCCCTGCTTTTCTCCAACAGCGATGTACATCGCAAGCAGAATGCTGGCCGGTGCATTGATCGTCATCGACGTACTTACTTGATCGAGTGGAATTTGATCGAATAACTGCTCCATGTCCTTTAATGAATCAATAGCGACACCGACTTTCCCCACTTCTCCATCAGCCATCGGGTCATCAGAATCATAGCCGATCTGTGTTGGCAGATCGAAGGCGACCGATAAGCCGGTCTGACCTTGTTTCAATAAATAACGGAATCTCTCATTTGTTTCTTCTGCCGACCCAAATCCTGCATATTGACGCATCGTCCAATAACGGCTACGATACATGGTCGGCTGAATTCCTCTCGTATAAGGATATTGGCCCGGAAAGCCGATCTCCTCTATGTAATCCTGATCCATCTGTCCCGGAGTGTATAATCGTTCGACCGGAATCTCGGAACTCGTATGAAACGTCTCTTTCCGTTCAGGAAAACGCTCCGTCGTTTTTTCTACATCTTTTTCCCATTGTTGCTTCGGGCGTTGGTCACTTGATGATCTGTTCATAAGAAAGGCCTCCTTATTCAGTCCATTCACACTACTAGCATACCAGAAATGAAGCGCTTACCTATCTAAAAATTACTATCATTCACAATTTTATTGTAAATGATTTCACGCCCTTGTCCAATTTCTCTTTTTTAGGTAGAATGTCAGTAGGATTGACTGAGAAGGAGGTAACACACCTTGGCTACAAAAAAACGTTCAAAACGCGAACGCCGTATGAAAGTCGTGATCTATGTCATGATTTTGTCTATGCTTCTATCCAGTGCATTGGCTGGCGCGAGTTTCTTCTTATAATAAATGAATGAAAAAAAGCCGAACTGATGGAATGACCATCTGTTCGGCTTTCTTAGTTTCTAGAGTTGTTTCTGTAAGTTATTTTCTTCCCAGAGGCGATATAAATCAGACATTCGCTTTTCGCTGTCTACAATCCATACATCTGCTTCAGCGGGAACCATATCAAATAAAACCTCGACATCTTTATTATTCATGCGGATACAACCAGCTGATACTGATTTGCCGATAGACTCCGGCTGATTTGTTCCATGAATTCCATAAATCCTACCGTCTGTTCCTCTTGCATCAAACCCGATCCATCTGCTCCCTAGCGGATTCTCAGGAACACCGCCTGGGATGTCTTTTTTCCGATAGTATGGATCTTTGGCTTTCACTTTGACATTGAACTGTCCTTCCGGCGTCAAGTCCTTTGTCTTTTCTATGGCCGCAGGAGCCCTGAACAAAACCTCGTTGCTTTGGTAGAGGGCAACCTCATGGGTCGCTTTATTCACGATAATAACGGGGTCAGCCGGCGTGTGAGGAGGAAGTAGAGGGTTTAATAAACTGACAAGTAAAAGAAAGCTGTACAACGTAATCATCCTCTTTTACTAAGAGTTTCCCCTCACGGTTTCCCCCTATACATCACTCTTTTTAAATGACCTTTTTATGATTAGATAGTCCTCTATTTCATTTAATAAATGGAATAGACTGGCCCTTACTTCAAACTCTTCCCGCGTTTCCGGCAGCCGGTCTTCCCGGAAGTCCTCTTTCATCTCTTTCAGCATCCTTAAATAGATAAGGGCTGTATTCCCGGGATGAACAGCATCAGCTAAATCATCGAAAAATTCGGCCATTCGAATGCCATGTGCATCTGATGTTGATATTCGGGAAACGAGTGGCAGCATACGTTCAAGGAGTTCAAACTGTTTGGTTCGCATATGGAAATAGTGATAAAAATGATTGTGGGAGCGCAGCAAATGATTTTCTACGTCCCGGTAGGAGAGGGATTTGGCTTTCTCGAGAAGGTTAGCAGTCTCCGTTAACTCCCTGCCAGACCAGTCATTATCTCCATTACGTAAAAATTGAGCTATTTCTCTCAAAATAATAGAAAAGTTGCTTTCCACCTGATTTCGGTACTGATTCAACTTCTTCTCCAGACTAGGCATATATAAATTCAGAAGCAAGGCTGTTCCAATCCCCACGGTAATTAACAACACTTCATTCCAAATAATACTCCATCCGATATCACCTGAACCATAGAGATGAAGGATGATGACTGAGCTGGTTACGATTCCAGGTGTGATCTTGAACCACACCGTCGCCGGAATAAAGGCAAACAACATTAATCCAATGGCAATAGGATTGTATCCCAACAGTTCAAAAAAGGCGAATGAAAATCCCATCGCTAATAAACAAGCGGAAAAGCGGTGCCATGCACTTAAAAAGGAACGTTTTCTCGTAATTTGAATACAGAGAATGGTCAAGATTCCTGCTGATGCGAAATTCTCAAGCTGAAGCATCTGAGCAATCCAGATGGCAAACGGTGTTCCCAATGCCGTCTTTATGGTCCGATATCCTATCTTCAATCCTGTGTTCACCTCTGTTCTTTCAATATCTCGCTGATCTATGAAGATCAAGCGGACTATTATGTAAGGGCCGTGTTTTACGTAAAAAAGGATCTTTGCTTTATAAACAAAGATCCTACGCCTATTGTATTCTTATACTTCCTCACAATACTCTTCAAAGCTGCGTTGAAGTTTTCCGATCACTTCCATCGGTTCAAATCCTTCAATATCATGACGCTCGACCATCGTCTGGATTTTACCATCTTTCAAAAGCGCGAAAGATGGAGAAGAAGGAGGGTATCCTTCAAAATATTCGCGAGCACGATCCGTCGCTTCACGATCCTGTCCAGCAAAGACCGTCACAAGCTGATCAGGGCGCTTATCATAGTGAATCGCATGAGCAGCTGCCGGACGGGCAATACCGCCTGCACATCCACATACGGAGTTGATCATTACAAGGGTCGTACCTTCTTTATTTAGAGCCTGATCGACTTCTTCAGGTGTCGTCAGTTCCGTGTATCCTGCTTGTGTAATTTCTTCACGTGCTTTTGATACAACATCGTTCATAAAAATATTAAAATCCATTTAACATGGCCCCTTTATAGAAATGCTATGAACATTTTACCAAGATATCTGACATCTTTCAATTGAATTGTCTAGTAAAGCAGCAGAAACCCAGAGTTTAAACGAGTATGACTTCTTAAGCATAAGTAACGTATGATACGCTTATGTAACTGAAGGCAATGAAGGCGCGGTCTAAACATCATGCTTTATACAAATAGAGAAGCGAGCTGACAGAAGGGGGAGGAGACTTGAAAAAAATAAATTTGATGATCGTTCTGATCATTATCGTATGTTCGATTGGACTTTTCTCTTTTATTAAATTTCATACACCATTAGTAAGTGGAGCGATTGGTTCTTCGGCAGATAAACAGTCCGTAGTTATTAGTATCGGAAATAAAGGATTTAGTAATATAAAAATCGAGGATGTGCGAATAAATACGAGTGAAGAACCATTGGATGAAAAAGTTCAGGTAACCCATCCACTCAAAGGTTTTATCGTAGCAGACAGCTTTGATGGGGAGGCGGAAGAGTATGGGCTGACCGATATCCAGGACGTGATCATTAAGCCGAATACTTCTCCATCATCACAATTAGAAAAGGTGAACAATGGTACCGCTACTGAAAAAGATAACAGCTACGGTTTAAGCATCATTAACCATAAAGAAATAAATGAAGTGATCATACATTATAACTATCTGGGAATGGCTTTTGAAAAAAGTATTACTATTCACCATTAAGCTTGTTTCATTTTTATGAACCATGGTCTTAAACAGCATTTATCTTTTAAAAAAGCTATCCTCACAAGTGGAGGATAGCTTTTTTTACTTAATATACCGATGTGTTGTCTTCTGACATTTTTTCCAAGATCTCTTTCACGCGAGCAAGGAAGTTGCCGGCAACGAGACCGTCAAGAACCCGGTGGTCTAACGATAGACATAGGTTGACCATGTCACGAGCTCCGAACATCCCATTTTGGTAAACCGGCTTTTTAACAATGGACTCCACTTGTAAAATAGCGGCCTGAGGGTGGTTGATCACACCCATGGACTGGACGGAACCGAATGAACCTGTGTTATTGACAGTGAAGGTACCGCCTTCCATATCTTTCGATGTCAGCTTGCCTTGACGTGCTTTATTGGCAAGGTCTGTAATATCTTTAGCGATTCCTTTAATGCTCTTTTCATCAGCATCTTTGATAACAGGAACGAACAACTGGTCGTCTTTCGCAACGGCAATGTTCAAGTTGATCGCTTTGCGCTGAATGATCTTGTCCCCTGCCCACATACTGTTCAATTGTGGATATTCTTTCAATGCTTGAGCGACGGCTTTTACAAAGAAAGCGAAATAAGTCAGGCTGAAACCTTCCTGTTGTTTGAACTGGTTTTTCTTGGAATTGCGAAGTTCAACCAAATTCGTGACATCCACTTCAACCATCATCCAGGCATGAGGGATCTCTGTCTTCGACTTCACCATGTTCGCTGCAATGGCTTTACGGACACCAGTAACAGGGATCTCGATGTCTCCTTCACCCGCTTGTACATTCGGTGTCTGCTGTGAAGGGGCTGGAGATGGTGCTGCCTTTTGCTCCGCTTGTGCAGGTTGCTGGACTGGCTCAGCTTTTGCTTGCCCTTCTTTAGGAATATCTCCACTTGCAATGATTTTCTCGATATCTTTACGCGTAATACGTCCACCACGACCGGAACCATCGACTTGATTCAAGTCAATATCATGTTCCTGTGCAAGCGTCATAACCGCTGGAGAATACCGCTTTTTACTGCCTTTGTCCTGTTTTTTCTCAGGCTTTTTCGGAGCTGTCGATTTTTCATCAGCAACAGGCGTTTCTTGTGCGGGCGCCTGTTTATTTTCCTCTGACGAAGGCTCTTCGGCAGACCCCGCTCCTTCTACTTCAATATAGCACATGAGTTCACCGACTTCGATGGTATCTCCTTCAGATGCGACGAGCTCTTTGATCTCCCCGGAAAAAGAAGACGGAACTTCTGCGTTCACTTTGTCTGTCATAACTTCTGCAATGGGATCGTATTTATTCACCTGGTCTCCAGGTTGTACAAGCCATGTGCTGATCGTTCCTTCTGTGACACTTTCACCAAGCTGAGGCATTTTGATTTTTTCTACACCCACAGGAATCTCCTCCTTCTATTAAAATTCCGCGAGATCTCTCATCGCTTTTTCTACTTTATCCGGATTCATCATGAAGTGCTTCTCCATTGTTGGAGCATAAGGCATCGCTGGTACATCTGGGCCGGCCAGACGCTGAACAGGAGCATCCAGGTCGAACAGGCAGTTCTCACTGATGATCGCGGACACCTCTGAGATGATTCCACCTTCTTTATTGTCTTCCGTTACAAGCAGGACTTTCCCCGTTTTAGATGCCGCTTCAATGATTCCTTCTTTATCCAGTGGATAGACTGTACGCAAGTCAAGAATATGTGCATCAATGCCCTCTTCTGCAAGTTTCTCTGCAGCTTGTAGAGCAAAATGGACACAAAGACCGTACGTAATGACCGTAATATCAGAACCTTCGCGCTTCACATCTGCTTTTCCGATTGGAAGTGTATAGTCTTCATCAGGTACTTCACCTTTGATTAAGCGGTACGCTCGTTTATGTTCAAAGAAAAGGACCGGATCATTGTCGCGGATCGACGCTTTTAACAAACCTTTGACATCATAAGGAGTCGATGGCATGACAATTTTCAATCCCGGCTGATTTGCGAAAACCGCTTCAACGGATTGGGAATGGTACAGAGCCCCGTGGACACCGCCACCATAAGGGGCACGAATAGTAATTGGAGCACTCCAATCGTTATTAGAACGGTAACGGATTTTAGCGGCTTCTGAAATAATCTGGTTGACCGCCGGCATGATGAAATCAGCGAACTGCATCTCAGCTACTGGACGCATGCCGTACATAGCTGCACCAATCCCAACTCCGGCGATTGCGGATTCAGCTAGTGGGGTATCAAGAACTCTGTCTTCACCAAATTCATCGTAAAGACCATCTGTCGCGCGGAATACGCCCCCGCGTTTTCCAACATCTTCACCAAGGACGAACACTTTTTCATCCCGCTTCATTTCTTCTTTCAAAGCTTGAGTGACGGCTTGAATATAAGATATAACTGCCATTATTGCTCCCCCTCCTTACTCTTCGTACACATATTTCATTGCTGATTCTGCTTCCGCATACGCCGCATTCTCAGCATAGTCAGTCGCTTCATTGACGATTTCATTGATTTCGTCATTCATTTCCTTTTCCTTCTCATCCGTCAGGACACCTGTGTCACGCAAGTACTGGGCAAAGGTGACGATCGAATCCTTTTTCTTCGCTTCATCCACTTCTTCGCGCTCCCGATACGTACGATCATCATCATCACTGGAGTGCGGAGTAAGACGGTAGGAAACAGTCTCGATGAGAGTCGGTCCTTCTCCATTACGGCCACGATCCGCTGCTGCTTTCACCGCTTCATAAACGGCTAGAGGATCATTGCCGTCTACTGTGAAACCTGGCATACCATAACCGATGGCACGGTCAGATACTTTTTCACAGGCAAGCTGCTTGGATACCGGAACAGAAATGGCATATTTATTATTTTCAACCATAAAGATAACAGGAAGCTTGTGTACCCCAGCAAAGTTTGCACCTTCATGGAAATCACCCTGGTTGGAAGACCCTTCTCCGAATGTTACAAGAGAAACAAAGTCTTTTTTCTCCATCTTCCCTGCCAATGCAATACCTACTGCATGGGGAACTTGTGTGGTAACTGGTGATGAACCGGTTACGATCCGGTTTTTCTTTTGGCCGAAGTGACCTGGCATTTGGCGGCCACCCGAGTTTGGATCTTCTGCTTTAGCAAAACCAGAGAGCATCAGATCTTGAGCGGTCATACCGAATGACAGAACAACACCCATGTCACGATAGTAAGGCAGAGCATAATCTTTATCACGATCAAGCGCGTAGGACGCCCCTACTTGGGCAGCTTCCTGACCTTGACAGGAAATGACGAATGGGATTTTACCGGCGCGGTTCAATAACCACATCCGTTCATCAATTCTTCTTGCTAACAACATCGTGCGAAACATGTCCAACACTTGATCATCACTTAAGCCTAGAGCTTTATGGCGATTTTCAGCCATGAGGATCCCTCCTTCTTATTTATCCGTGGATTTGATTGCCGTCAACGGCCATAGCCGCTTCCCCGATCGCTTCAGAGAGCGTTGGGTGTGGGTGAATCGTTTCAGCGATTTCCCAAGGTGTGGCATCAAGAACTTGAGCCAGAGCAGCTTCTGAAATCATGTCTGTCACATGTGGTCCAATCATATGCACGCCTAATACGTCATCCGTTTCTTTGTCGGCAACGATTTTAACAAAGCCATCAGTCTCTCCATGGACGAGCGCTTTCCCGATCGCTTGGAATGGGAATTTGCCTACTTTCACATCAAACCCTTTTTCTTTTGCCGCTTTTTCCGTCAAACCGACACTTGAAACTTCAGGGTTGGAGTAGATACAGGATGGCACTTGATCCTGGTTCATCGGATGTGGATTCTGATCAGCCATATGTTCAACAGCAATCATTCCTTCATGAGAAGCTACGTGAGCAAGCTGCATGCCTCCGATGACATCTCCAATCGCGTAAATGTGGCTTTCTTTCGTTTGGTAGACATTATTGGTTTGAATGATCCCGTTTTCGACTTGAATATCCGTGTTTTCAAGACCGATATTGTCAACGTTTGCTGATCTCCCGACAGAAACCAGCATGCGTTCCGCTTCATAAGTAACCGTTTCCCCGTCGACTTCTGCATCAACTTTCACACCAGTGCCTTTCTCGATCGTATCAGGAAGGACCTTAGCGCTTGTAACAATGTCGATGCCTTTCTTCTTCATCTGCTTCAACATTTCCCTGGAAATATCTTCGTCTTCGGTAGGAAGAATGTGTGGCAGATACTCAAGAACGGTGACTTTAACACCGAAGTCTGCAAGCATAGAGGCCCACTCGATTCCGATGACTCCTCCACCGACGATGATGATCGATTCTGGAAGCTCATCCATATGAAGAGCTTCATCAGAACTCATGACAACTTCACCATCGATTTCAAGTCCTGGCAATGATTTAGGACGCGAACCTGTCGCCACTAACACATTTTTAGGAATCAACATTTCGTTTTCTTCCCCATTGTTCATCTCCACAGAAATCGTTCCTGCTGTCGGTGAAAAAATAGAAGGTCCTAAGATACGGCCAAAGCCTTCATAGACATCGATCTTTCCTTTTTTCATCAATCCTTGAACGCCTTTATGTAGTGTGTCTACAATCGATTGTTTCCGTTCTTGGACTTTTGTAAAATTCAAAGTTGGGTTTTCTGTTGAAACCCCATACCGGTCAGCTTCTTTCGTCTGTTTAAATACTTCAGCACTTCGAAGCAATGCTTTTGAAGGGATGCACCCTCTGTGTAAGCATGTCCCACCAAGTTCTCTTTTTTCTACAATCGCTGTTTTCAAGCCTAATTTTGAAGCTCGGATGGCGGCGACGTAACCACCTGTGCCACCTCCGAGAATGACCAAATCGTATTCTTGTGCCACCTTGGATTCTCCTTCCTATTCTTGAAAGTTAGGATATTGCTTTGGAATTTCTTCTTTATTAAGGACACGCAGCGTCCCCTCATTCAATGCTTCAAGCTCATTTTCACCAGGATACACGAGGACATCTGCAATCCAATGTACACGTTTTGATATCTCTTCAACGAACGCTTTGCCGTATGCAAGTCCACCCGTGAGCGCAATCGCATCCACTTTACCTTCCATCACAGCACTCATGCTTCCAATTTCTTTGGCAATTTGGTAAGCCATGGCATCAAAGACAACTTTCGCTTTTCTGTCTCCATTAGAAACCATCTCTTCGACTTCACGGGCATCGTTTGTATCCAAGTACGCCATAAGTCCCCCTTGACCGACCAACTTCTTCATCACTTCATCGCGATAATATTGGCCGGAGAAGCATAGGGAAACAAGGTCACCAGCAGGAACGGTCCCTGCCCGTTCAGGGGAGAAAGGTCCATCCCCGTGTAAACCATTGTTGACATCAATCACTCGGCCTCCAACATGGGCACCTACCGTGATTCCTCCCCCCATGTGAGTAACGATCAGGCGTGCATCCTTATAGGACAGATCAAGATCAGCTGCCGCTCTTCTCGCGACAGCTTTCTGATTCAAGGCATGAAAGATACTTTTTCTTGGAATCTCAGGGACACCAGAAACTCTGGCCAATTCATGGAGTTCATCCACCACCACAGGGTCGACGATATAGGCTCCAATGTTCAAGCCTTGAGCAATTTCATTGGCAATGATTCCACCAAGGTTTGACGCATGTTCTCCATTGTATCCATTTTTTAAGTCTTCAAGCATCGCCTCATTGACCTCATACGTCCCACCTTCAATAGGACGCAGCAAGCCGCCTCTTCCGCAGACAGCACTCAACTTGCTGATGTTTATGCCTTCACGGTCAAGCTCGTCGAGAATGACCTGTTTACGGAATTCATATTGATCAATGATGCGCTTGTATGAATTGATTTCATCCGCCGTGTGACGGATGGTTTTTTCAAAAACGACTTCCTGATCATCAAAGACTCCGATCTTCGTAGATGTGGAACCTGGGTTGATGACCAGAATACGATGTGTTTGCAATTCCTAAACCCCCGTTAACCGTTCTGTCTTCTGCTTAAGATGTGTTGACCATTTTGAAGGAACTGACTGCGGGATCTGCGCATACGCTCGATGCGTTCTTCCGCCATGCGGTCTGCAGCTGCATATGTTGGAATGTTATCACGGCGTGAAATTTCAAATACGCGGGATACGTTGTCATAAATCGTTTCTACCCGCTTCATCGCACGATCTTTATTATATCCGTGAAGCTCATCTGCTACGTTGATGACGCCCCCTGCGTTGATTACGTAATCCGGAGTATAGACGATGCCTTTTTCATGCAGGATATCGCCATGCTTGGTTTCCTTCAGCTGGTTATTTGCTGCACCAGCAATGACTTTCGCTTTTAGTTGAGGAATCGTTTCATCATTGATTGTCGCACCAAGAGCACAAGGTGCATAAATGTCACAATCCACGCTGTAAATATCGTCAGGATCAACCGCTTTTGCTCCAAATTCTTCTACAGCACGCTGAACGGCTTCCTTGTTGATATCTGTAACAATTAAGTGGGCTCCTTCTTCATGAAGATGACGACAAAGGGTAAAGGCTACATTTCCGACACCTTGGACAGCTACCGTTTTCCCTTCTAAGGAATCCGTACCGAACCCTTCTTTTGCAGCAGCTTTCATTCCACGGTACACACCGTAAGCAGTTACTGGTGACGGGTTTCCGGAAGATCCGAAGGCTGGAGAAATCCCTGTCACATAATCCGTTTCCTCATGAATCAGATCCATATCCTGAACGGTTGTTCCTACATCTTCTGCTGTGATGTAGCGGCCATTCAGCCCTTGGATATAACGGCCGAACGCACGGAACATCTCTTCATTTTTCTCTGTTTTAGGGTCTCCGATGATGACCGTTTTCCCTCCACCGAGATTGAGTCCGGCAGCAGCATTCTTGTATGTCATCCCTTTCGCCAAACGAAGGGCATCTTCCACTGCATCATCTTCAGAAGCATATGTCCACATACGAGTGCCTCCGAGAGCAGGCCCAAGTGTTGTATCGTGGATGGCGATGATTGCTTTTAGACCTGATTGTTCATCTTGACAAAATAACAATTGCTCATAATCATACTCTTGCATATAGCTGAAAATTTTCATTGTAATTCCTCCTATTGTTGACTGGCTTGTAAAGCTAAAGCCAGTGAATAAATTTTACTTTGAGCATCATCCGCTCGAGACGTCAATACGATCGGAGCTTTAGCCCCACTGATGACGCCCGCCACTTTTCCTTTGGCGAAATATATGAATGATTTGTACAAGGCATTGGCCACTTCAATGGATGGAACGACGAGGATATCCGCCTGCCCCGCTACTTCTGATACGATTCCTTTTTGTTCTGCTGCTTTTGGATCGACCGCATTGTCAAAAGCAAGAGGACCATCAACGATACAGTTCTTCAGTTGCCCACGCCTGTTCATTTGGGTAAGCATCGCAGCATCTTGAGTGGCTGTCATAGAAGGATTCACTACTTCTACTGCTGCTAGTGGAGCTACCTTGGGGTTCTCCCAACCTGCCCGTGTAGCTACTTCCACGGCATTGTTGATGATTTGGGCTTTTTCCTCCAGACTTGGCGCGATATTCATTGCTGCGTCTGTGAGGTAGATCAGTTTATCTCTGTCTGGAATTTCAAACAACGCGACGTGAGACAGTACCGAGCCTTTCCTGAGTCCGTACTCTTTATCCAGAACGGCTTTTAACAGTGATTTTGTATCGATATGACCTTTCATGACAACATGAGCTTCGCCGGAGTGAACAGCTTTCACAGCGGCTTTTGCACTATCCTTCTCACTTGCATGAATCACTTCAATACCTTCCTGTGATAAATCCAAATCAACAGCTTTTGACTTATTTTCAATCTCAGATTGATCTCCTACAAGAAAGAACTCCGCCAGATTGGAGGCCCGGGCCATTTTAACTGCTTTCAATACTTCATGATCTGCTGCTTGAGCAACAGCGACCGTTTTCGGTGAGCGACGGTCAATTTGATCGACTAGTTCATCTAACTTTTTCATGCGTCACCTCTTCCCCTCTTCTATACATGCAATATTCATGCCAACTCCTATGAACACCAAAACAGGTTCACCTGGAGGTTTTCGCCTCTGCAAAAATCTGCACTATGAAAAATTTTGCATGCTTTTTTTGTCCAGTTGATATTTTTCTAATTTATAATATAAATTCCGAATGGAAATCCCTAAAGCTTTGGCTGTTTTCGTTTTATTAAAATCATGAGACCGATAAGCATCAGCAAGCAGACTCTTTTCATATTCATCTACAGCTTCTTGCAAGGTCTCTCCCAGCCATGGCGCATTTTCGGTAGGTCCACCTGATTCCGTTGTTGCCTTTTTCAGCCGAGGAAGATGTTCCACCTTGATCGTGTCTTCCATATTCTCCATATAAATCATTGCCCGGCCGATAATATTCTCTAACTCTCTTACATTTCCCGGCCAATCGTAGTCTTTCAATATCCTAAATGCCTCCTCATCGACTGAAGTTACATGCCTTCCATAGTCTTCATTCAGCTTTTGGATCAAATGGTCCGTCAAAAGCTGAACATCTCCGATTCTTTCACGAAGGGGAGGAATGTAAATCGGAAGCCGGTTCAGACGATAATAAAGATCTTCGCGGAAATTCTTGTTCATAATCGCTTTTTCCAAATTCACATTCGTTGCAGCAATGACACGGACATCCACATGGACAGGCTTGGTACCACCGACCCGGATGATTTCATTCTCTTGCAGCACCCGCAGCAATTTTGCCTGCATCGGCAGAGTCAATTCACCAATTTCATCAAGAAAAATACTTCCATGGTTCGCTTCTTCGAACAGCCCTTTTTTACCGCCTCGTTTTGCCCCTGAGAAGGCACCATCTTCGTAACCGAACAATTCACTTTCGAGTAAGGATTCTGCTATGGCCGCACAATTGACACGGATAAACTTATTATGGCGCCGCTTGCTCTCGTTATGAATCGCATGGGCGAAAAGTTCTTTTCCCGTTCCCGACTCCCCTCTCAACAAGACGGAAGCTGGCGTTCGCGCACCGACTTTCGCTTGTTCAAGAGCCAAGGTCATTTCCTGAGAGTCTCCGATAATATCATCAAACGTGTACTTTGCTTCCAAACTGCGTATGATTTGTCGCGCTCTTTTGAGTTCACTCGTCAACGCTTGAATTTCCGAAACGTCGTGAAGAACCCCCACACTCCCTTTAAGCTTTCCATCGACGATCACAGGGGCGACATTGACGAGAACGTCCTTTTTCGAAGGTCCAACCTTCATACGCACGCCCCGGACAGGCCTTCTTGTACGAAGGACTTTCATGTGCATACTTTCTCCTTCAGATATATCGACCGTTGCCGGCTTTCCTACGATTTCCCCTTCAGAAAGCCCTGTAATCCTCGTGTATGCAGGGTTAATCATTAAACCGCTTCCATTTTCGTCGACAACCGAAATCGCCTCATCCGAAGAATGAATGATGGCCTCAAGCATCGTTTTTACTTCTTTAAGGTCTGTGATTTCTTCAGCGAGATTGACCACTTCCGTAATATCTTTGAAGACAGCAAACGCACCGATCACCCTTTGATTCTGCCCGATCATCGGAATTCTTGTAGTCACGACTTTCTTCCCGTTTCCTAAGGCAAGCTTCTGATTCACCTCTTCTTCACGGGAGGCCAGGACTTGAGGAAGCCTCGAATCCGGAATGATTTCATTGATGGGTTCTCCAATCATAGATGAACGTCCCATACCGACAATGCGCTCCGCGCTTCGGTTGATAAATGAAACCTTTCCTTCCTCATCTATAACAATCATTCCATCATGAATGCTGTTCAAAATCAGGTGTTGATTTTCCGTCTGCTGCTTCAATTTTTGCACGAGTGTTTCCTTTTCATCTAGTAATTCTGCGGTCACATAAGCGACCGAACCTGGAATGACAACCGTTGAGCGTTTTCTGGTTTCACGAATTTCATTGAACACATGTTCATCCCCTGTGGCTTCGATCACGATATCAATCTCTCTATGTATCCAATCCTGCCACTGGCGGTCTGTGGAAATTCCGTAACTCTCAGCAAGCGCTATTCCCGGTGCATTTGGGTCGATGTCTGTTACTGCAACCACTAACATACGATCCATTTTCTTCAACAATTTCAACAGGGCGGTTCCACCTTTCCCCGCTCCGACAATCAACACACGTTTCATTTCACCACACCCTGCAACTTTTTGCGTAACTTTATCGTACCCTAATCTGCACGTTTTAGCAAGTACGTCTATAGTTCCAACCTGCCCTGCCATTTGATATACTTATTCATGGATTGAATTAAAGGAGTTATGAGTATGCGATTAATTGCCTTACTTTTATTAGTCACCCCCGGTTTGATCGCCGTTTATGGGATAAAATTGATTCGGGATGCCCTTTTTGGTGAGTTTCACTCGATCTTCTTTCACATCGCCATCCAGGGACTTGTTGGAATTCTCTTTGTTGCGGGCGGAATGGCCTTCATTGGAGGTTTTATCCTGCACAGAGACAGAAAGCGCAACTTGACCAAAGGGCGGTTCAAACAAAAGGATTAGGACATAGTGAAAATAACAACCGTGATGAAGGAGTTTTGCTCTGTGACAGAGTTTGAAATGTTTAGAAAGCAATACCCTTTCGATTTGCTTTCTGAGGAAGAGTTTGAAGAAGTGTTTGGGAAAGCCATGGTCAGAGAATTCTCAAAGAACGAATTCATCATCCATGAAGACCAGGAAGATGATACGATCGATATCCACTTCATGGTCTCCGGACTTGCTAAGAATATCATGCACCGGTCGAACGGCCGCCAATTATCAGTAAGATTTTATTACCCGGGAGATCTGGTAGGGGTAATGATCCTCCTCACAAGTGGGGAAATGCGATTTTCTGTTCAGGCATTAGAACCAATCAAAACCATCTGCTTTGAACGTGAATCTTTCTTGAAAGTGATGTCAAACAACAATCACTTTTCGAAAGTTGTGATGGATGGCATCAGCCACTTAATGAAAAGTTTATACGATGAAGTAAAATATAAAAGCTCTACGACAGATGAACAGGATGATCGCGAACTGTACAAGAAGCGTGCAGACGCTTATATGGAGCCCCCTACTTTTATACATCCAGAAGCCTCCATCGAGAAAGCTGCCCGCATGCTACAGCAGCAGAAGATTGAAGCACTGATTGTAAGTGATGACCAGCAGTCCATGCTTGGTATGATTGGATACGGTGAAATATTGAAGGCTTACTTTGAGAACGATCACAAGAATCCTGTCAAAGCTTATATGTCTGAAGAAGCTTATGAAATCAATGAGCAGGAATTCATTTATGATGCTTTGAGTTATTTGAAGCACCATCCTACAGAAATCATTCCTGTTCTTCATAAGGACAAGGTCGTTGGGATTTTAAGGCAGTCCTCGTTTTTCACTATAAAAAATTCCGTGTACTTCGACCTGACCTATAAGATTTCAAACGCTACGACGATCGAAGAAATCAAACCGCTGTCCCCGATTCATAATGAACGGTTCCAAAAATTCGTTGCGAGCTTGATTAAAGATCACATGTTCGCTTATGACATAGCGGAGTTGATGACGAACTATAACGATCGAATTCACAAACAAGTCGTACAGATTGCAGAAGATGAAATGATCAGGGAAGGTCATGGAGCTCCTCCGGTCAATTACTGTTTCCTTGTTATGGGCAGTGAAGGACGGAAGGAACAGGCTTTCTCCACAGATCAGGATAACGCCATTATTCTTGCTGACTATGACAAAAGTAAGCATAAAGCGAAAATCGAAAGATACTTCGAAATTTTCACCATTAAAATCAATGATATGTTGAATGAATGCGGCTTTCCTTACTGTACTGGTGGTATTATGGCAAGGGAACCGAAATGGCGTCAGCAGATGAGCGATTGGCAAGGAAGTATCGACCAGTGGATCAACAAAATGGACGCAGAAGAAATCCGGGATTTTACCATCTTCATGGATTTCCGTCCAATTACCGGCGATTATTCTCTTGCTTATGATTTAAAGAAATATGTAACGAAACGCGTTCAGAAATCCTTAAACCTTCATCAATTGCTTATGAAAGATACGCTTCGTTTCCGGGTCCCTGTTCAACCATTCGGAAGAATTTCAGGAATTGGCAAAAAGCGAACGCTGAACTTGAAAAAATCAGCGATTATGCAGATCGTCAATGCCATCCGTATTTACAGTATGAAATATGGCATTGAAGAGATTAATACCGTAAACAGGCTTGAAGCTCTAGCTGAACAGGAACGTTTCCACCCGCGTGATGTGGAAAATGCGAAAACAGCCCTGCACCGTCTTATGTTGTTTCGTTTGAAAGCTAATCTTCAACAGTTGGACGATGAAGAACCATTAAGCAATGATTTAAAACTCGGACCTATGAAAAAAGAAGAACGTCGATCACTCAGAGAAGCACTCATTATCGCCAAACGCCTGCAACAGGTGCTGGAATTGAGCTATAACCGAAATCGGGTGGTATGATGCTTCCAGTTGACTTACAAATTTTAAAGTATCTGCTTTTTGAGAAACCCATGTACTATTTCAAGATTAAACCTTACTTGAAATGGCACACATACAGTCAATTAGAAAAGCAGCTAACCATTTTTAATAAAAAGGAAAGTTTTCAACAGAAACCACTAAAGGACTTGGACTTTACTATCTTTGACCTTGAGACAACCGGATTTTTACCAGAGATCGGACATGAAATTATATCCATAGGGGCAATTAGGCTTCAAGGACTGCATGCCTGCCGAATGGAAAAGTTCCATCAAGTGATCCGACCGATTCGTCCTGTCAACAAACAAACACTGCGTTTGACAGGCCTATCCCGGGAGCGTCTCAACAATGCCAGTCCTTTCATTGAAGGTTTCCAAAACTTCATGGAATTCAGCGAAGGATCTGTTCTTGTAGCCCACCCCGCTAAATTTGATATGCGGTTCTTAAAGGCCATGTTAAAAAGATGGAAACTTCCCGATTACCAACCACACGTGATCGACTCCCAACTTATGGCCCAGTGGCTTCTCCCGAACGTAAAACATCAGCTTGATCCTTTGCTGAAGTACGTAGGTATTGAGAAAAGGGAACGACACCACGCATTGAATGATGCTATTATGACGGCAGAATTATTTCGGTATCTGCTTTCGGAAACGATTGATTATGACGTTCACACATTGGAACATTTGAATAAAGTTTTAGCTCAACAGAAAAAAACGAAGCAGTGAAAAACACTGCTTCGTTTTTTATCTTTTACACATAAGCTCCTGATTGTGGAAGGCTCTGGTTTGAGATGTTTCCGGGGTTCCTTGCCTAGTTGAGCGTCAGGGGTGGCTGGGAAGCAACTCACCTAACTCCTTTGTTTCGCAGCTTCCCAACATATCCTTTAAATGACTTCCTTCAGCATGGATAGTGAAGAGGCCTATTCAAAAAACGTGCGATATAGAGATTGGACGGCTTTGCCTAAACCTGAGGACTTGACACCGAACATCATCGATACTTCAGATGACCCTTGGTTAATCATCTCAATATTGACCTCTGCCTCACGGAAAGCTGCTGCTGCACGGCTGGCGATACCAATCGTTTGATTCATACCTTCCCCTACAATCATAATCATAGCCATCTCTCTTTCAATCAAGACGGTATCTACTTCCAGCTCTTCCTTAATCCGCTTTATAACCTTTTCCTCTTTTTCAGGTGGAAGGTGATGTTCACGAATGACAACGGACATGTCATCGATTCCAGAAGGAGCATGTTCGAAAGATACTTCTTCATCTTCTAATATTTGAAGTAACCTGCGACCAAACCCGATCTCCCGGTTCATTAAGTATTTACTCACATATAAATTCAAAAATCCGTCATCGCTTGCAATACCTACGACATGACTTTCCCTTTCAGGGAGATCCGCTACTATCATTGTCCCAGGTGCCGCAGGGTTATTGGTATTTTTAATGCATACAGGAATTTTTTCTTTAAACGCCGGGATAAGCGCTTCGTCATGAAATACGGAAAAGCCAGCATAGGAAAGCTCCCGCATCTCTCGATAAGTTAAAGAGGTCAACTGTTTTGGCTGATCAACGAACATGGGATTCACACAATAAACGGAATCGACATCCGTAAAGTTTTCATACAAGTCTGCTTTTAAACCAGCTGCTACAATCGACCCGGTAATATCAGATCCACCGCGGGAAAACGTCACCAATTCACCTTCAGGCGTATAGCCAAAAAATCCTGGAATAACGAGAATTTCATTACGATGCCTCAAGCTATATAATTTTTCAAAACTCTCTTCTAGAACCAACGCTCCACCAGGTTGATCTCGCACGAGAATTCCTGCTTCTTTCGGATTTACATAGGAAGCATCAGACCCGGTCTTTTGCAGATAAGCACTTACAATATGAGCAGAACCGTCCTCTCCACAAGCTTTCAAGGCATCAAGTGCATGCTCAGATCCATCTTTCACCAGTACAATCGCTTCATCAATTTTATCCTTTACTTGTTCTGCCACATGGAATGAGAGATCAAGCTCCTCGGTCATCGATTGAAAGCGATCGATGATTTTTTTATAAACGGTCTCATCCATTTGGTTCATTTGTATGGATGTACCTAAAGCAATAAGGAGATCCGTCACTTTTTCGTCTTCACTATGACGTTTCCCTGGAGCTGACACGACCACTACGCGTCGATCTTCATCTAAATCCATGATATTTTTCACCTTTTTAATTTGTCCGGCATCTGCTAGAGAACTGCCTCCGAATTTTACAACCTTCATTTATACAACACCCCATTAAAGAACGAAAGTAATTAATAATTAAGAATTGTATCACAAAAAAGGGGGGCAATTGAATAAAAAATTAGAAAAAAACAAACGAACTGCGAAAATTGACGGAAACATGGGAATTTTTACATTTATTCTATAAATTTGTTACATCTTTTGGTATTTTTAGATATGATGGATGATAAGAGGAAGGGTGGTTCTATGGTTTTAAAAAGGGATGGATTTGGTGGATTCAGGTATTATCCCGAAGATAGTGAATTAACCATACTATGTACATACGAGGATCAAGGACACACCTTTGTCATCATTCAATACTTGGACCTCCCTTTCAGTTACCGGATGATTAACAGAGATGGATTATTTTTATTAGAGGAAGAGCTTTTTGATTTCTTACGCAACCAAGTCGACGATATTGATGCAGGTTTATATGAAGATGTACACCTAGCCAAAGAAATCACTGAACTGATGACAACACAAAAATAAAAGCACGAAAGATGTTTGTACATCTCTCGTGCTTTTTAATTAACTCGCTTTATGCTCTAAACGCAAGCGATCCGCTACCATGGCGATAAATTCACTGTTTGTCGGTTTCGCTTTTGTATTGGAGATCGTATAACCGAAAAGAGAAGAAATGGCATCGATGTTTCCTCGATTCCAGGCTACTTCAATCGCATGCCGGATGGCACGCTCCACGCGGGATGCCGTCGTGTTATATTTCGTAGCAATATCCGGGTAAAGGACTTTTGTAATTGAGCCTAGAAGTTCAAGATCATGGTAAACCATCGTAATGGCTTCCCTTAAATACTGATAACCTTTAATGTGTGCAGGTACTCCCACTTCGTGGATAATGTGAGTGATGCTTGTATCAAGGTCAGGTTTCTTCGATTTGGTGGAGGTGTAACTATTACCCAATGCACGGTTGATCGGGTCGCCTGCATGTTTAATCTGACGAACTTGCTCTCCAAGATGGTCAAGGTCGAATGGTTTCATCATAAAGTAAGCTGCTCCAAGTTCCACCGCTTTCTTTGTGACTTCTTCTTGACCGAACGCCGTCAACATGATGACTTCTGGATGCTTGTCCATGTCTTTTAACTTGTTCAACACAGCAAGACCATCTAAATGCGGCATAATGATATCCAAAATTAATACATCCGGTTTCTTCTCCTCAACCATTTGAAGACAATCTTTCCCATTATAGGACGTACCTACGACATCAATATCCGACGCATCATCAAAATATTCCTCAAGTAGCTTTACAAGCTCACGGTTATCATCAGCAAGACAGACTCGAATCTTTTCCATTTATTTTTCCTCCTTACAAAATAGTCCTTCTTTTTTCCGTAATACACATATTCGACATCCAGGAATTTAACCCTCTTTTATTATAACAAAAAAATTTCAATATTTGAGATTATCTTGAAAATGCTTTAAAATACTCATGAATTCGTACATATTCGACAACCTCATTTACTTTTTGTCGAAATTTGTCGATTGAGTATATTAAATAACATAAAAAAGAAGAGCCCTTAGGAAGGCTCTTCTAACTTGCTTTCTGTTTATTGATATTATCTTCGTATATTTCTATTCCGGCTTCTTGTAGCATCCATTCAATGTGTACACCATAGCCGCTTGTCGGGTCATTGACGAACACATGAGTGACTGCACCAATAATTTTTCCATTTTGAATGATCGGACTTCCGCTCATTCCCTGAACAATACCTCCTGTTTTATCAAGAAGTTCAGGGTCGGTAATTTTAACGATCATCCCTTTTGTAACCGCCGATTTTTTCGGCATGTTACTGACGATTTCCACGTCAAAGGTCTGCATTTCCTCACCATCTAACACAGTCATAATTTGCGCAGGTCCTTCTTCGACTTCTTCTGCAAATCCAACAGGGACACCTTTAGGATACGTATCATTCTTCATATCCCCGTCTAATTCTCCGAAAATGCCGAATGGCGTGTTTTTTGTAATCGTTCCTAAGCGATCATCGCGTAACGAAAACTTCGCTTTTTTCTCTCCAGGAATTCCCTGGCTCCCTTTTTCAATAGAGGTTACGTGGGAACGAACAATCGTTCCTTCATGGATTTCAATCGGTTTCTTCGTATCCATATCAGAAATCACATGACCAAGTGCTCCATATTTTTTCGTCTCTGGATCATAAAACGTCATTGTCCCGATACCCGCAGCTGAATCACGGATGTATAGACCAATTTGATATTCCTTCTCCTGGGCGTTAAAGGCAGGGGTTAAAGAGGTGGAGATCATCTCTTTCCCTCGCTTGATTTTAAGTTCAATGGGTTTTTCCGCTTCGCCGGACTCTTTGACGATGGTTGACAGTTTTTCCATACTATTGAGTTCTTGGCCGTTCCCTTCAAGGAGAATGTCACCAATGAGGACATTCGCTTCCTCTCCTGGTGATTTCTTCGTCTCCCTTTCTCCATTGACTAAATGGTGACCGACGACAAGTACTCCTTTTGTATGCAATTCAACTCCGACAGACTGACCGCCAGGAATCAAACGTATGTCACGCATTTGAGTTACATCTGTTTTCTTAAGCGGAACTCCAGCGAACTCATAAAAGACTTGATGGTCATCCGTAGATGAAAAAGCAGTTAACGCTTCTGTCTCTTTTGATTCAGAAAAAGATCCCGAATCATTGGATGCACTGATTTTTACATCGGTAGGGATGGACAGATAATCATGAACAGGGGCTATCAAAGGTAAAATGAGCATGAACAGCAGGAGAACGGAACCACATATATATTTAAATGTCTGTTGATCTTTCACGGGTTCACACTCCTTATCACTCCAGTACCAACTAAATGGCTTACTTATAATGTGGTCTTCCACAGGCATTTTTAAACGAGCATAATCACAGTAATTATAGTACCCTTTCCCTTGTGTAGAAACATTCTCCAACGTATATGTAAAGATTGGAATATAGAATCAAATTTTGCAGAGAATACAGGATAGATAAAAAAAAGCGTATGGACTGAAAATCCATACGCTTATCCTTTGTTCTTTCATCGTTTCTTATGTTTATCTGCCATGAGTAGCAGTTCACGCGCATGTTCAACCGTTGTTTCTGTAAGTTCTGCGCCTGTGATCATTCTGGAAATTTCATCGGCTTTCTCATCATATGTCAATTCTTTTGCTGCTGTATGAGTGCGATCATTATCCACTCTTTTTTCAATTCTTACGTGAGTATCGGCCATAGCAGCTACTTGCGGAAGGTGTGAAATACACAAGACTTGTGACCCTTCTGATATTCCGTAGATTTTTTCAGCAATCGCTTGAGCTACTCGACCGCTTACACCCGTATCTACCTCGTCGAAAATCACACTCGTAACGCCTTGGTGTCGTGAAAAGATGCGCTTCAAAGCAAGCATAATACGCGACATTTCTCCACCTGATGCAACTTTATGTAATTCTTTTAAAGGTTCTCCTGGATTTGTGGTAATTAGAAATTTAACGATGTCAATTCCATTCGGCAGCAATTGTACGGGATGACCGTCAAGTTCAGGATCTGATTCCCGGCCTTCTTTCAAGTTGATGTCGACGGCAAAAGAGGCTTTTTCTAAATACAAATCCCTTAACTCTTCATGGATATATTCAGATAAGGTCGATGCTGATCTCGTCCTAATGTCATGAAGAGCTTTCGCCTCCATTACAGCATCCTGACCCAGCTCATGAATTTCATTATCCATTTTACTTAAATGAGAATCCTTATTTTTAATCTCGTCAATCTCTTCCTCAATCTTCGAAGCGTATTGAAGCATATCATCGACCGTTGCCCCATACTTCTTCTTCAGACGATTCAGCTCATTTAACCGTGATTCAATCTGATTTAAACGTTCTGGATCAAATTCGAGGGCTGCCATTTGATTGCTCAACTGGAAGGTCAGTTCTTCAATAATATAGTAAGAGTTCGACATTTCTTCTGAAAGTTTGGCCAACTCTTCATCTACATCTGCCGTACTTTCCAGTGATGTCATAGCATGACTCAGCCAGTCCAGACCTTTTTGTTCGCCATATAACGAATAATAGGCATCATGGATTCCTTGGTATATTTTTTCATAATTCATTAGCTTTTTACGCTCTTCTGAAAGCTCCTCATCCTCAAGCGGCTGCATTTCAGCCTCTTGCAGTTCGCGGAGCTGAAACTCAAGCAAATCCAACCGTTGAGCCATTTCCTGCTCATTTTCGCTCAGTTCCTTGTAGCGTTTTTTCAGTACACGGTATTTATCATATACCCGTTGATATTCATCCAAGGAAGACTTCATTTCTTCACCTGAAAAAATGTCCAAGAGTTCAATATGACGTTCCGGGTCCATGAGTGATTGTGTTTCATGCTGGCTATGGATATCGATTAAAGAATGACCGAATTCTTTCATAATTCCAAGTGTGACCAGTTTCCCGTTCACCCGGCAAATGCTCTTCCCTTGATGCGTAATGGTCCTTTGCAGAACGACCATTCCATCATCATCAATATCAACGCCAAATTCTTCTCCCACTTTATGAATGGGATGGTTACTTCCAACGGTAAACAACCCTTCAATTTCGGCTTTTTTTGTTCCATGACGCACGAACTCGACGGACCCTCGTCCACCAGATAGCAGTTGAATGGCATCGATGATGATCGATTTACCCGCACCTGTTTCCCCTGTGAGTACGGTGAGACCTTCTTTGAACGTAATTGAAATTCGATCAATGATTGCAAAATCTCGAATAGACAATTCTGTTAGCATGAAACTTTCACCTCAGTTATAACATATTGAGCAGCTGCTCACTTATCGTTTCTGTTTGTTCTGCACTGCGGCAGATAATCAGACATGTATCATCTCCACAAATCGTGCCCATAATTTCATCCCATTCCAAATTATCAACGAGTGCCCCTACTGCATTCGCGTTTCCTGGAAGAGTTTTTAATATGATGAAATGACCAGCCCGATCGATGCTTACAAACGCATCCATCATTAAACGTTTTAACTTTTCAAAAGGATTAAAGCGTTGATCTGCCGGCAGACTGTACTTATAACGCCCATCCATCATAGGTACCTTGACAAGGTGCAATTCTTTGATATCCCTTGAAACGGTAGCTTGAGTAACATTATAGCCCATACCCTTTAATCGATCGACTAACTCATCCTGCGTTTCAATGTCGTCATTCGTAATCAATTCCCTGATTTTGATATGACGTTGTCCTTTGTTCATGACCATCCTCCGTTTCCAGTCCTTCCATAAGAAAAGGGCTTTTCATAAGCCCTTTTATGTTCATTATGCGTTTTTACGGTGCGCTTCATGCGCTTCTTCAACGACCGCCCCGATATTGATTTCTTCAGAAATTCCACCCTGTCCTACCTCATTCAAGCGCAAATGGACAAGAAATTCGATATTCCCGTCTCCGCCTGTGATCGGAGAAAAAGTGAGTCCATGTACAGAATAGCTGTGTTGAGTTGCAAAATCAAGAATATTTTCAATCACCTGTCTATGTATGGACGGGTCTTTGACAATACCTTTTTTTCCTACCTGTTCACGACCAGCTTCAAATTGAGGTTTAATCAATGCAACGACGTCACCTTTTTTGTCCAAAAGCGTGGCTAGTACCGGAAGAATGATTCTTAATGAAATAAAGGAAACATCAATGGAAGCAAACTGTGGCTGGCCTTCCTTCAAATCTTCTTTTGTCACGTATCTGAAATTCGTTCTCTCCATGACAACGACCTGATCATGATTACGAAGGCCCCAGTCCAACTGGTTATAGCCGACATCGATGGCATAGCTCAGCTTCACTCCATTTTGTAAACCGCAATCTGTGAAACCTCCGGTTGAAGAACCGATATCAATCATCACTTTATCCTTCACTGAAAGGTCAAAAACCTTTAAGGCCTTTTCTAATTTCAACCCGCCCCTGCTTACATAAGGAATCGCTTTGCCTTTGACAGTAAGCTCTATGTCTTCCTCTATTTTTTGACCGGGCTTATCCAGGCGGACTTGATTGTGAAAAACAAGTCCTGCCATTATGGTTCTCTTCGCCTTTTCCCGTGTTTCCACGTACCCTTTTTCTACTAATAAAACGTCTAGCCTTACTTTTCTTCCCATATACTTAAGCCCTTTGCTGTTTATTCGGTATCATTTGTTTCAAATTTTGTACCATGTGATCCGTGGTTAACCCAATTTCTTCCCAAAGCTTTTGAACACTGCCATGTTCAATGAAGCGATCCGGTACACCCATACGCTTGACCCATTGCGAGGAGTATTCATTTTCCTCTGCAAACTCTAAAACGCTTGAACCGAATCCACCTTGCAGGACGCCTTCTTCTACAGTAAGGATCGGCATCCCCGCTTTCATGATGTCATGAAGCATGGCATCATCTAAAGGTTTGATGAAACGAGCATTCACCACTTTTACTGATCGGCCATCCTTTTCCATCTTTTCACTAGCTTCAAGAGCCATATCAATAGTTGTACCGAAAGTCAGGATGACGGCATCCGTTCCTTCTTTTAACACTTCCCAGCTTCCAATCGGTATGATTTCAGGCTGTTCATCTGTTTGTACACCTTTTGCATTGCCTCTTGGATAACGAATAGCAAAAGGACCATCATCGTAGTGTGTAGCTGTATGCACAAGGTGCTGCGCCTCATTTTCATCCTTAGGCATGGATATCACAAAGTTCGGAACAGAACGCAGGAAGGCAATATCGAATACTCCCTGGTGGGTTTCGCCATCAGCCCCTACCAATCCAGCGCGATCGATACCAAAGATAACGTTTAATTTCTGCCTTGCTACATCATGGACGACCTGGTCATACCCTCTTTGTAAAAAGGTGGAATAGATAGCTAAAAATGGTTTCATACCCTGTGTTGCAAGACCGGCAGACATTGTCGTTGCATGCTGTTCAGCTATGCCCACATCAAAGAGACGACCTGGAAACTCTTCACCAAATTTCTCCAATTTAGATCCAAGAATCATTGCTGGTGTTACGGCAACAATCCGATCATCTTTCCTTGCTTCTTTGCTCAAAGCATCACTGATAACCGAACTCCACGCAGGTGGAGCATCCACGGGTTTGATTTTTTCACCCGACTCAATTTTATATGGTCCCACACCATGCCATTTGTCTTTTACGTCGGTCTCTGCAGGGTGATAACCTTTTCCTTTTTGTGTCATCACATGGACGATGACAGGACCATCCGTCTTTTTGGCATAATTCAGGTTTTCGATAAGGTCATTAAAATCATGCCCATCGACTGGACCATAATACGTAAAACCAAGTTCTTCAAAGAACATACCGGGGACAACAAAATATTTCATGCTGTCCTTTAGTCTTTCAGCAGCCTGCGCAATCTTTCCGCCAACCGCAGGGATTTTTTTCAATACCCACTCAAGGTCGTCTTTTACGCGGTGGTATTTCCCGGCACTTCTCATCCTGCCGAGCGCACCGTGAAGAGCCCCTACATTTTTAGCGATCGACATTTCGTTGTCATTAAGGATAACGGTTACATTCTTCTTCTCGTGTCCGATGTGGTTCAAGGCTTCTAAAGCCATACCACCTGTAAGAGCTCCATCACCTATGATTGGTAAAATCGAATGCTTTTCATTATTCAGGTCCCTTGCGATGGCCATTCCCATCGCTGCAGATAAAGATGTGGAACTGTGTCCTGTCTCCCAGACATCATGTTCACTTTCGTCACGTTTCGGGAAGCCGCACAGCCCTTTATATTGTCGGAGTGTTTCGAATTGCCCACCACGACCCGTCAATATTTTATGGATATAAGATTGATGACCGACATCCCAAAGAAAGCGGTCTTCCGGACTTTTATAAACTTTATGAAGAGCGAGAGTAAGCTCAACGACCCCCAGATTCGCCCCCAGGTGGCCTCCTGTCGTAGCCAGGTTTTCAATGAGAAACTGTCTCGTTTCATCCGCCAGTTGTTCTAGTTGGTTTGTATTCATATCCTTCAGAATTGAAGGGTCTTTAATTTTACACAGATCCATTGAAGGACCCCCTTGTATTTATCTTGATTTTTTAGTGGATGACGGTGCACTTGTTACTATTCTTACTTTCAGTCGCTTTTCTAACCATGAAATGACTTTTGCAGCGAAGAAAATGATATCCGTGGACTTATTGATGGCAAAAAATTTACCAAGGGCTTTTCCACCGACGGTAAGTGCAGCTACAATACTTGTCAGGATCACTGATATTACAATCTGAACCGTTGATCCGTCGCTATAGCCGAAGTTGTTGGCCAGTTGGATGACCACAACTGCAGACGCCGTACCACTAACTATACCAGATATATCCCCTATAACGTCATTACAGAAACTTGCGAATCGATCAGCGTTTCTGACAATGGCAATCGCTTCTTTTGCTCCGTTCACCTTTTCAGACGCCATCGCATGGAAAGGCTGCTCCTGAGCAGCAGTGGCTGCGATACCCAGCATGTCAAATACGACACCTGTAAAGACGATAATGAATACAAGGACGAGGCCGATGATCCATACGACTCCACTTAAAACGGAAGAAGATATAACTGAAAAAATAGCCGCTAACACGAATGTGATAACGGCGATACTCAGACTGAATTTTAAAGATTTTTTTAATTTGTTATCCATATATACCCTCTATATCACTAAATTGATGTGTCCTATGTAAGGAAAGGAATGGTCATGATTCAAGTAAAAATTGCGGCTTAGGTCTAGTAGGTTTTCCCAGACGAGTACCGAATGTCACCATTCTGGCGGTTCCCCTTTAAACTCGACTCAGCCCCGTCTCCGGCAGCTGGACTAGATTGCCACTTAGTCCGCACTATAATTCCTAAATCATGTCCATAGAACAGTCTAGGGGATTTCCCCGACAGCCTTTAGCCGTTCCTTAGCCTCTTTTGCAGTTCTGATTTCATATAGTTTCTGCATCAGCACCTCAGTGGCCATCTGAAGCTGCTTGATGTTCACTGACTATAATCCCCTCAAGAACCACTCAAGGCAGGCTACGCTGCGCATATAGATGTTACTCCATATGCTGCAGGTTCATACCCCATTTCATAACGGTACCTGGCTCAGGTACCATTACAATAATGGGCCTCCGCGGAAGCAGGGTCAACGCCCACATGCCTTTGTGGATCGCCCTGCGACCTTAACTCCCAGCATCGACCCAAGGCTGGGCGCCTCAAGCCAACACAAGGAACTTCATCGATGTGCCCTTCGGCGGATTTTTAGGCCCGCCTTCAGGAACGGAGGGCCGACTAGAATACTGCACCATTCCTTTTGTAATGATAATATATCACATTTTTTCACGTGGCTCAATCGAAATCATTTACCTCAATGATCACGGGTACTCAAGTAGTGAATAAGTTCAGAAAGAGTGGTTCCCTCAACACCTGCATTTTTAAGAGCCTGTTGAGCCTTTTGAACGTATTTGTCTTTTTGCGCTATGGCTCCATCTAATCCTAGAAGCTTGGGGTAAGTACTTTTATGGTTGCCTTCATCACTTCCAGCTGGCTTACCGATAACCTCAGAGTCTCCTGTGACGTCCAGGATGTCATCTTGAATTTGAAATAAAAGCCCAAGTGCTTCAGCCATCTCAGTCATTTCTTCGAGAACTTCTTCTGAGGCTCCGCCTAAATACGCTCCAGCAAGGATAGAGAATCTCAGCAATTGCCCGGTTTTATTCCTGTGTATGTTTTCAAGAGCCTCTAAGGAGATTTCAGCACCTTCACTCAGCATGTCCTGCATCTGCCCTTCGACCATGCCTCTCGCACCGCTGGCTTTGGTCAATTCACGGACTAAATAGACGCGTTCAGAATCACTCAATCCCTCATCTTCAGAAATAACCTGGGAACTCAGAGTCAATAATGCATCTCCTGCAAGGATTGCGGTTGCTTCATCAAAACGCTTGTGATTCGTTGGTTTTCCGCGTCTTAAATCATCATCGTCCATCGCAGGGAGATCATCATGGATTAAGGAATAAGTATGGACCATTTCGAGAGCTGAGGCGACTCCCATCACTCTCTCTTCAGGAACTCGAAAAGCTTGAGCAGTAGCCATTAATAGAATGGGGCGCAACCTTTTTCCTCCAGCATGAATGGAATATAACATGGAATTCTGGAGTCGTCCTGAAATCGTATAGTCGCGGACAAGCATTTCAAGCTGCTGATTGATTCGTTGTCTTTTTTCTGTAAGATATTCAGCTAGATGCACTGCTCAGTCTTCCTCCTGGACAGAGAACGGTTCCAACTCTCCGTGTTCATTCATGATTTGCTGCATTTGAGTCTCCACATTCCCTAGTTTTTCACTGCAAAGCTTGGAAAGTTTCATGCCTTCCTGGTAATACTGGATCGCTTTTTCCAAGGGAACTTCTCCTGTTTCCAATTTCTCAACAATTTCTTCGAGCTGCTTCATCGCTTCCTCAAAGCTGAGGGTTTCCTGCTTATCTGTCATTTTCATCCTCCTTTACATCCGTTACGTGACAATCAACGATTCCGTCTTGCATTTTCAAGGAGAGGGATTGGCCTTTAGTGATCTCAGAAGTACTCTTTATAACGTCTCCTTCAGAATCAAAGGGTACAGCAAAGCCTCGCTTCATAATGTCTAAAGGGTTGACTAAGGTCAGTTTATCGACATTTGTATAGAAGCGTTCTTTTTTTTGCTGAAGAAGAGCTTGAAACCGCTTCTGCAGCTGGTTCGTCTGGCGCTCTAGAGACTCCGCGCCTTCCCTGATTTTCAACTCCGGCCCCTGCTGTCGTAACCTTCGAGCCATGTTGCCCCAATTCACTAGACTCTTTTGATGAACGTGCTTCATTTGAATCGCCATACGTTCCATGACCCGATCCAAGTCCTGCTCTTTTTGCTTCATCATCTGTTCAGGGTACTTGAAAGCATATGATTTTTTTAAACGCTCCAATTGCTGCTTGGCCTCTATCTTCTTCACTTCCATCGCCCTATGAAGGCGGTGATCCAAGGCTTTCACCTGTTCACGCAACTCCACAATGGATGGGACAGCAATTTCAGCAGCTCCCGTTGGGGTCGCTGCTCTTACATCTGCGACAAAATCACTGATGGTGGTGTCCGTTTCATGACCCACGGCCGAGATGACGGGAATTTCGGATTCTGCAATCGCTCTTGCAACCACCTCTTCGTTAAATCCCCATAAATCTTCAATAGAACCGCCGCCCCTGCCAACAATTAACACATCCATATCCATTTTTTCGTTCGCGTACCGGATGGCATTGACGACAGAAGAAGCTGCCCGCTCCCCCTGGACAAGAACAGGCAGGACAGTTACTGGCACAATAGGGTAACGCCTTTTTATCGTTGTCAATATATCTCTTACAGCTGCCCCGGTAGGAGAAGTGATGACACCGATATGTTTGGGGTATGTAGGAAGAGGCTTTTTACGTTCAAAAGAAAATAAGCCCTCTTTTTCCAATTTTTCCTTCAACTGTTCAAAAGCATAGTAAAGAGCTCCAATTCCATCTGGTTGCATCTCTTTAATATACAGCTGATATTGACCCATCGGTTCATAAACATTGATTTCCCCTTTAACGAGGACGTTCATTCCATTCTCAGGGACAAACTTCAGGGAACGATTATTCCCGGCAAACATGACGGACTGGATTCTGGCCTGATCATCTTTCAAGGAGAGGTACATATGTCCTCGGCTGTGGTGCTTGAAGTTCGAAATCTCCCCTCTCAACCAAACCGTTTTCAAATGCGGATCCCCTGAAAGTTTACGCTTGATGTATTTCGTTAACGCCGTAACACTCAAGTACTGATCCTGCATACCCATCCTCCTTACTGATTGTGAATTCGCTTAGCAGCTTTAATCGTATTGTGGAGGAGCATAGTAATTGTCATTGGACCTACACCTTTAGGGACTGGAGTGATATGGGAAGCTACCTCTTTTGCTGACTCAAAGTCGACATCTCCTGTCAGCTTGCCATCCACACGGTTGACTCCAACATCGATCACCACTGCACCTTCTTTAATATCTTCACCTGAGATTAAGGAAGGTTTACCTACGGCAACAATAAGAATATCTGCCTGCTTCGTATGAGACTGCAGATGTTTTGTACGGGAGTGGCAATGGGTAACTGTCGCATTTTCATTGAGCAGTAACTGACCTACAGGCTTTCCTACAAGGTTACTACGTCCGATGATCACCACATGCTTCCCTTCAAGCGTAATCTCTGCACGTTTAAGCATGACGAGTATTCCATAAGGTGTACATGGGAAAAAGGTGTCCTGGCCGGTCATCATCTTTCCGACATTTGCGGGGTGAAAACCATCCACATCCTTATCTGGATGAATAGCTTCAATGATTTTTTGATCAGAAATATGGTCAGGCACAGGTAATTGAACTAGGATCCCATGAACAGTAGAATCCTGGTTCAATTTTTCAATCAAATCCAGCAGTTCCTGTTCTGAAGTTTCTACAGGTAATTCAATGAGATCAGAATCCATACCGATTTTTTCAGAAGCACGCTGCTTTCCTTTTACATAAGACATCGAAGCAGGATCTCACCCAATATGACGACGACCAACTTCGGACGAATATCTTTTGTATGAAGTGCACTCACTTCTTCTTTCATTTCTTGACGTAGATCTTCTGCCAGTTGTTTTCCATAGATCACTTCTGCTGACATGTCCCATTTCCCCCTTATTTGTTTATACCATTTTTGATAATACGCCGTTTACAAACTTTCCTGAATCATCTTCTCCGAAAATTTTCGCAAGCTCAATCGCCTCATTAATGGCTACTTGCGCAGGTACGTCTTCTTTGTATTTCATTTCATAGGCAGCCATTCGCAGGACGGTCTTCTCAACTTTGGCTAACCGTGGAAACGTCCAATGGTCGAGATTGTCAGAAATCCATTGATCCAACTCTTCTCGGTTATTCATGACTCCATGTACGAGGTCATACAAAAACTCGTCCACTTCCTGGCCTTCGACTACATGAGCAATAGCCTCATCGGTTTCAATATCACTCGTAATCGTTTGAAAAAGCGCCTGGAAAGCTTTTTCACGTGCTGTGCGTCGTTTCATCTTCATTCTCCTTTAAGGTAATATCCGTTAGAATAATAACATTTTAGCTTGATAAAAGCCATTGTAATCAGGTGATCGCAAAATTTGCCTTTTTTCAAACGAAAGGGTCAAGAGTAAAACAAAAAAATCAGAAAGGGAGCGGGCCCCTTTCTGATTAATCTCACAATTCTTCTGCTTCTACTTCTTCCTCTTTCCCTGTTTCCATTTGTACGCCGACAACGTGGACATTGATCTCATTAATATCAAGTGCTGTCATGTTTTTAAGCGCTTGCCTTGTGTTGTCCTGAATTTTTTGTGCCGTGTCAGGAATGGAAATCCCATAATCCATGACTACATAGGCATCTATTAAAATGCCATTCTCAGTGAGCTCCACCTTCACGCCTTTTCCGTGGTTCTTCTTACCAAGGCGTTCAGCTACGCCAGAGGCGAAATTGCCTCTCATCGAAGCAACTCCAGCCACTTCAGAAACAGCGATTCCAGCGATCACTTCAATGACTTCAGGAGCAATCTCGATGTTGCCTAATGTCGATCCATCTGTCACATTCAACAATTGCTTATCACTCACAATGACCACTCCTTTTTATGATTCATCCTTCATTATAGTATATTTCTCTAAAAACTTTGTGTTAAAGTCTCCGCCAACAAATACTTCATGGTCCATCATTCGTTGGTGGAAAGGAATTGTCGTATGAACACCTTCAATGACAAACTCATCAAGGGCACGCTTCATCCTGCGAATCGCTTCATCTCTATCACGACCATAAGTAATCAATTTAGCGACCATAGAATCATAATAAGGCGGAATCATGTAGCCAGGATATGCTGCTGAATCAACCCTTACACCGAGTCCACCTGGTGGAAGGTACATATCAATTTTCCCAGCGGAAGGCATAAAGTTTTTGTGAGGGTTCTCTGCATTGATCCTGCATTCAATGGACCAACCTTCAAATTCAATTTCTTCCTGTTTGAAGGAAAGTTCCTTGTTATCAGCAATCAACAACATCTCTTTAATCAAGTCTACACCTGTCACCATTTCTGTAACGGGGTGTTCAACTTGGATTCTGGTATTCATTTCCATAAAGTAGAAAGAATCATCTTCTTTGTCGTAGATAAACTCAACGGTACCCGCACCTGAATAGTTAACGGCAAGCGCAGCTTTCACTGCTGCATCTCCCATTTTGGCACGCATAGCTTCAGAAATAGCTGGAGAAGGTGTTTCTTCAATCAGCTTCTGAAGGCGGCGTTGAATGGTACAATCCCTTTCACCAAGGTGAACGGCGTTTCCGTGGTTGTCGGCAAGGATTTGTATTTCAACATGGCGGAAATCTTCAATGAATTTTTCAATATAGACACCAGGATTTCCGAAGGCAGTTTCTGCTTCCTGCTGGGTCATACGAATTCCTTTTTTCAAGTCTTCCTCGTTGCGGGCAACACGGATCCCTTTTCCTCCCCCGCCTGCTGTCGCCTTGATAATGACCGGATATCCGATCTCTTCAGCGACTTTCATACCATCTTCTTCATCTTTAATAATGCCCGCTGAGCCAGGAACTACAGGCACTCCTGCATCTCTCATCGTTTCACGAGCGACGTCCTTCGTCCCCATCTTTTGGATGGCGTAAGAGGAAGGTCCAATGAAAGTGATGTTACACTCTTCACACATCTCAGCGAACTCTGCATTTTCAGAAAGAAATCCGTATCCTGGATGGATCGCATCTGTCCCCGTTAATGTAGCAACACTCATAATGTTCGTGTAATTCAAATAACTGTCCTTACTCAATGTCGGACCGACACAATATGCTTCGTCAGCCATCTGGACGTGCAATGCTTCTTTATCAGCTTCGGAATACACCGCGACCGTTTCAATCCCCATCTCTTTGCAAGCGCGGATGACACGGACAGCGATTTCTCCTCTGTTTGCTATCAGAACTTTTTTAATCAACGTCTCAAACCCCCGTTTACTTGGACTTCACGCGGAACAACGGCTGTCCATATTCCACTAATTCACCGTCTTTAACGAGAATCTCAACAATTTCCCCAGATACTTCCGCTTCAATCTCATTAAATAACTTCATCGCTTCAACGATACAGACGACGGAATCTTCTTTGACTGTGTCTCCAACTTTCACATATACATCCTCTTCAGGCGAAGGAGATGCGTAGAAAGTTCCGACCATCGGTGATTTCACCTCTGCATCGAAATCGGCATTCCCTTGAGCTTTAGGCGCTTCTTTCTCAGCTGTTTCTTCTTTCACCTCTGGTTTTGGTGTTTGCTCAACAGCTTCTTGTTTAGGCTCTGGTTTTGGTGGAGCTTGCACTGGTTGTTTGACTTGTACAGGTTCAGTAACAACCTCTCCCTGTGGCTTTTTCATGTGAACTTTAGTTCCGTTTGCTTCATAGGAAAACTCATCGATATTGGATTGATCAATCAACTTAATGATTTCTCTGATTTCTTGTACCTTTAGCATTTTTGGCACCCCTCTTATGTAAAGTTACTTTTTATAAACTGGTACTAATACCTCTTCATATTCTATTATACATTACCACCTCCCTGCAACTCGCGACAAGAATAACCCTCAGTAATATTCTGACAACTATTCCACAATAGCTCTCTTTTGTTGAAGACTCAGTTTCGAGATGCTTTCGGGTTTCGTTTGCCATAATGGAAGTCAGGGGTGCCTGGGAAGCTGCCCGCTTTCCTGTGAGGGAGCGAGCTATTCCCCGCAGCCCCCACCCCCTCAATGAAAGTCTCAAAACTGAGTCTTCAAGAAACCTGCCAAATTGTTCAAGAATTCCTGGATAATAAGTGAAGAGAAAAGATAAAAAAGCCTCACTCCTTTTTTGGAAGGAGTGAGGCTTTTGTTTTATTTTCAACCTGCTGGCTGGAATTGTACTTGGACTTCTTTCTGCCCGAATTCGTCAGAGACCATTTGGATGATGTTGTTCGTTTCTGTTTTCGATAACTCATCTGCTTTTACTGTTACGTGGACGACCTCATCTTCGGCTCTTACTAATACATCATCGTAGGAAGCACTTGCACGGATTGTATTTTCGATGATGGATTCTTTGGATTGGTTTGCTTTAATGGTCTCCATTTTTTCTAAAGCTTCATTCTTTTCTTCTGTACTAAAGTCACTGGAAGCAACGATTTCGGATAATTGTTCCTGCATTTGATCCCGTTGATTCTGCATATCCAGACGGATGGCTGAGAAAAGTTCATCTGTAGAAATTTGCGAGATGACCGTGCCATCACCTGTTGTTTCTACACCTTCTTCTCCAGCAGCGTCTTCTGTAATTTCTGCCCATTCATCTTCTTGTATAAAGGCCATTTCACCATTGTCCGGGGATGTCATGTAGTATACGCTTAGAACAATCAAGAGACTCAACATTGTCAACAACCAAACCGTTTGTTTTTTAACCAAAGTAACCCCTCCTTATTGTTTAGGCAAAACAGAAATTCTGTGAGTCGGGACATCCAAAACTCTAGAGACAGCTTCCACCACCCACGCTTTCACCTGCATTTGATCGACCCCCTCGGCTGTTACGAAAACCCCGCTTACGTCTGGCTTAGATGTTTGTGTTAACAGCGGAACTTCCCGATCGCCTTGGCGGACGAGAACTAGCTGCTGTTCTCTCGAATAATCCTCAATTTCACGTTCCCCTCCGTTCTTATCATTTTCCTTGGTGGTTTGTTTTCCGACGATTAAATTTTTATCGTACACTTTTTTATGTGTCGATGACAGGTTGATCATAATGTCCACAGCACTCACCCCTTGAATGTTTTCAAGAAGAGGCTTGAGCTGTTTTTCATACTCTTTTTCCAACTGTGAAATAGAGTCCGTCATTTCTGGAGTTTGAGCAGCAGATGCACCCTCTCCGGATTGACTTTGGACATTTCCTTCATCAAGAGCCGTTGAAGGAGGATCGCTCGGTTGAAACCAATTGCTTGTTAGAATAATCAACACTCCGATAATGCCAATGGCGATCAAATACTTCGTTTTATTCAGCTTTCTCCCCTCTTTGTTTGATAGAGGTTCCGTCAGTTTGTTCCACCATTTATTCATCCTCATCCTCCCAGCGGATAATGATTTGTTCTTTGTTCAAATCAAGATAGTCAGCGACCCATTTTAATAATTCTGGATCTTGCTTTTTATCTTCTGTTTCCACTTCATCCATGATTGAGATCTCTACATCTTCGACCGACTGGGTCAGTTCATCACGAGAAAGCGTGAGGGTCAGCTTGTCCAATGTTTCCAAACTGTAGGGCTGTTGATGGAAGCTCATTTGAACATCGACGAGAACCAAGTTTTGTTCTTCTTTTAATGGTGTTTCAATTTCAGCTGTAAGAGCCTGGGTAACTTGTTCTAATTTATATGCATCTTGTCCGGCGAGTATTTCATTTTTCTTTGATTCTACATTTTCCTCGAAAACTTCTGCATCCAATTGTTGCTGCATGGTCTGATCTGCACGTTGGACGAGGCTTTCAGGGTCGATATTTAATATTTGTAAGAGCGGCCCCATAAAAATCAGTACTAGCAAAATAGACATGACAAGTCGTGCATAATTCTTCATGACGCCTGACGGCAGAAGAGCGTCTGCTACCATCGCTAATAAGAGAAAAAGAACAATTTTTGTGATCCACTCAATCAGATACTCCATGTTCACCACCCTATCTGACCATCATCGTAATGTTACTAGCCGCCACCATGATGACGATTACAAGAAAGAACATCATAGAAACCATTAAGAGTGCTGCGAATATATAGAGGATGTGCCTGCTGACGACATCCATCGCCTGGATGATCGGGCCATCACCCAGAGGCTGAAGAAGAGCAGCCGCGATTTTATAAATAAGCGCAATAGCCAGCACTTTAATAGCCGGGAACACAGCGATTCCAAGTAATATGACGACACCAGCAATTCCTAGTGTGTTTTTTAGAACAAGGGAAGCCCCGAGGATTGTATCGGTGGCATCCGTAAACAACCTCCCGACAACAGGGACAAAATTTCCTGTAACAAATCGAGCTGTTTTCATCGTAATCCCGTCCTGTACCGCAGTCACAGTGCCCTGAACAGATATCACTCCAAGAAAAATGGTTAAAAACACACCCATGATTGCCATGCCGGTTTTCCTCAAAAGTTCAGCCAGCTGATCCACTTTGTACGTCTCGTTCAAACTTCCCACAATTAGCAAAAGAGCGGAGGATGCAAACAATGGGATGAGTAAGTATTTGACTAGCAGGCCGCTGGATTGGACGAGGGCAATAATAATGGGGTGAAAAAAGGAAATTGACATCAAGTGACTGAAGGAAGCCATGATTCCAAGAAGGAGAGGAATCAACCCGATCATGAAGCTGCTCATTCGTTCGATGGCCCCTAGAGTATATTCAATGACCTGCCGAAAACTCTCGAGAGCAAGTGTCAATAAAACAAGGTAAACCACCATGTACGCAATCTTACTTACTACAGAATTTTCGAAAGCGGACTGCACCGAATGAAGCAAAGTACTGAAAAGTGTCAAAAACAATAGTGAAGCCAGCAACTTCCCGTTGAGGAGAAGCTCATGGAAAAAGAATTCCAGAATTCCAGAAAACCAATCGGATGATTCAACGGAACTTTCACTTTGAATAAATTCACGGAAATTATTCGTATGAAAGCTAGGCAGGTAATCTCCATACTGTTGATTCAATTGACGCCAACTTTCCTCCAACTCTTCTGTAGATACCTGGTCGAGCATTGATATATCAGCATCTTCAGGGGCTGGGGAGGGAGATGCGGCAACAATGATTGGAGAGTTCAAGCAACCGATTATGATTAGACAACACAACACGACCCTTTTCATGGCATCCCTCCCGAATTTCCTATGCCCCTGGAATGAAATTCAATATGGTCTCAATCACAGCTGTCACAATCGGTATGGCGAGCATTAAGATGAACAATTTCCCCGCGAGTTCCACTTTAGAAGCCAAGGAATTTAGTCCGGCATCTCGAATAAGTTGAGCCCCAAATTCAGCAATATAGGCGATGCCAATAATTTTCAAAATGGTCTTGAAGTACACAGGTTCGACCTGAGCCTTTTCTGCCATGTAAGACAACAGGGAAAAGATATGCCTGACCTGATCAAGGATGGTTAAGAACAAGATGATGACTGTGAATAAAAGGAGAAGAAAAGCGACCGAAGATTTGTGTTCCTTTAAAAGTAATATCAACAGGGCCGCCACTAATCCTAAGGAGACAATTTGAATGATATCCATGAGTTACCCCTGGTAGAGAAAAACAGACTTGATTTGTTGAAACAGATCGGCGAGCCTGTGAAGGACGATAAATAAAACAATGATGAAACCTGTCAAGGTCACAGCCTGTGCAATCTCTTCTTTTCCCATCTGTTTCAGGATGCTATGGATCATCGCGACAATAATACCGACACCAGCTATTTGGAATAATATCGTTGCATCTTGGAGCACAATGCCTCTTCCCCCTTTTGTAAAATCCATATAGACCTAGTTAAACCACCTACACGATTAGAATGATGACGAGCAGCCCGCTTAATATCCCCATCCCTTTCGCCATCTTTTGATATTGATCACCGACTTCCAGGGCATCATGCAGTTCGCGGTCAAGGTGATGGATAGTGAGTTGAATCTGTTTTTGCTGCTGCTCCAGATCGTGCTGTCCAAGCGTCCTTCCAAACTGCATCAGAATTTCATATTCGTTTTTCGACAACGCGTTCAATGACCAGTGTTTCTTTAACTGTTTGGACCATAAGGAATAAAAGTCATCCCAAACTCCATTTTCATTCAAAATCCCTTCAAAGAACTGATTAATGGGTTTCGGTAAATGTGTAGATAGATTTTCACAAACTTCCAGCAGTGAAGATTGTCCATAAACCATCTCGGCCTCTATCATCTGTAAAGCATTCTTCCATTGCCGAATATGCCCTGGGCGCTTCTTAAAACGGGAAGCCATATCAAACCCTGCCCAGGTCGTAACGGTCAATATGATGACGGCCCCAATCCATTGCATTCGATCCCCTCCCCTTGCCCTGAATCAATAGGTCTCCTGATTGATCGAGTACTGTCCAGTTTCTTTCTCTTTGAGGTGACATCCGGTCCAAGACAAGGTAGCGTTGAAACACTTTCTCATCCATCAATTGTTTGGCTGATGGACGCTTCTTTACACCTGAAAAACTTTGACCATGAATACTGCAAATGACCTCTACCCCTGTATAAGTCGCTTCTCGGACCGCTTCCGCGTCTTTTTTTCCACCAATTTCGTCTACAATTAACACCTCAGGTGACATGGAACGGATCATCATCATCATGCCTTCTGCTTTAGGACAAGCATCCATCACATCTGTACGGAACCCGACATCCAGCTGAGGAACACCCCTCATACTAGCTGCAATTTCGGAACGCTCGTCCACAATGGCGACTTTCGCTGCGCGGTACCCTTGTTGATCAGATCCAATGTAACGCGCCAATTCCCGCAGTAGTGTGGTTTTCCCTGATTGCGGAGGTCCGATGACCAGCGTACTCATCCAGCGCCCAGATTGATAAAGGTATGGAATGAGAGGTTCAATATTTCCGGAAGTAGCTCTAGCAACCCTGATGTTCATAAAGGATATGTGCTTTAACGTTTCTACATGATCTTGATGAGTGTTCGTCTTACCAGCCAACCCTACCCTATGGCCACCCTCGATCGTAATAAATCCCTCTTTCAACTCTTCCTTGAAACGGTAGAGTGAGAACTGACTGATCTGATTTAGGACGAAAGAGAGATGTTCAACGGTCATCACCGCAGTTTCAATGGATTCATGACGATTATTTTCAAGAATCTCTATCGGACGACCGATTCTTAAACGGATCTCCTGCACTCTCTTCCATTGCACCTCACTTTTTAAGAGATGCTGGATAGAGGGTGGAAACAAACGTATAATCTCCTTCATCCTCTCCTACTCCTTTATTTGGTTTACTTCATATGTATGTGCTTACTGAGAGCTTATGACTGTGAAATGGTATAAAACTAGAAGATTTTGAGAGAGGTAATAGAGAGGTAATAGAGTGATTGATAGACACTGCAGGGGCAGGCCTTAATCAATATATGTCCGTATGTGTCCATCATATTCCTGAGCTATATAACAAAATAAAGCAGAATTAGTGAACACTTAATTTTGAGGCGTTTATTTGAGTTCAACGGATTCGGGAGTAGATTCAACATTTTCTAACACATGGATACTGAAATTGATCCATCAGGAAGAAAGTATGGAAGAGTAATGATCGCTCACCTTGGAAAACAGAAATGTTTTCACAAAAAAAGAACTTGCCCTGTTTGGACAAGTCCTTTTCGAAGATCAAAATTATGCACGGGATACGTATTTGCCATCTGTTGTACTGATGACCAGCACTTCTCCTTCATTAATGAAGAAAGGTACTTGAACAGTAAGCCCTGTTTCAAGCGTTGCAGGCTTCGTACCTCCGCTTGCTGTATCACCCTTGATTCCAGGTTCCGTTTCTGTAACTTCCAGCTCAACGTTTTTCGGTAGTTCAACACCGATTGTTTCACTTTCATAAGACTGGATTTGAACTTCCATGTTCTCTTTTAGATAGTTTAATTGATCCTGGATGGTAGCTGTCGGGATTTCTACTTGCTCATATGTCTCCATATCCATGAACGCATGCATATCACCATTCGCATAAAGATATTGCATCTTACGGTTTTCAATATGAGCACGCTCTACTTTTTCACCGCCGCGGAACGTTTTTTCCTGAATATTTCCATTACGCAGGTTACGAAGTTTTGAACGAACAAATGCCGCTCCTTTTCCTGGCTTCACGTGTTGGAAATCCATCACTTGCCAGATATCCCCATCCACTTCAATTGTCAGACCTGTACGAAAATCGTTTACTGAAATCATTTGACTTCCTCCTTTTAATTACAACGTGATTAATTCTTTGGTAGACTTGCTCAATCGTTCATTTCCTGTTTTCGTAACGATTGTATCATCTTCGATCCGGCAGCCGCCGACGTTCGGAACATAAATGCCCGGCTCAACCGTAACGACCATACCTTCTTCAAGAGTGACATCGGAACGGAAGGATAATCCAGGACCTTCATGGACATCCAGACCGATTCCATGGCCCGTGGAATGACCGAAATACTCGCCATACCCTTTTTCTTTAATGTAATCACGTGTCAGTGCATCCGCTTCTTTGCAGGTGATGCCTTCTTTTATTCCTTCCATCCCTTTTAACTGGGCCTGCAAAACGGTATCATAGATTTCCTTTAACTGATCATTGATTTCGCCCACAGCTACAGTTCTTGTGATATCAGAACAATATCCTTTGTAAAGGGCCCCAAAATCAAGCGTTACAAGCTCCCCGGATTGGATTTCCTTCTCAGAGGCAACACCGTGTGGAAGAGCTGAACGGTAACCTGATGCAACGATAATATCAAAACTTGAGGAGGTCGCCCCCTGCTTACGCATGAAGAACTCAAGTTCATTCGATACATCAATCTCCTTCACACCAGGCTTTATGTAACCAAGAATATGTTCGAAAGCATCATCAGCAATCTTAACGGCATCCTTTAATATACTAATCTCCTCATCCGTCTTAATCAAGCGTAATTTTTCCACAAGGCCTGATGTAGGAACGAGCTCTGCTTCTAATGCTTCTTCATATTGTTCAAAAAGGGTGTAGGTGACATGATCTTTTTCAAACCCGATTCGTTTCAAGCCTAGTTCTTTCGCTTTTTCGGCTACCGTTTTCGGCATAGGCGTTTTATGTTCAAGGATCTCAAACTCCTTGGCTTGCTCTGCCGCTTGTTCTGTATAGCGGAAGTCTGTAATTAAAACAGCTTCATCCCTTGTCACTAAAAGAGCTCCGGAAGAGCCTACGAAACCTGATATATACCTTCTGTTTTTCGGACTCATAATTAAAAGACCGTCTAATTCTTTTGAAGCCAGCGATTTTCTTAAATTTGAAAGTTTACTCACGAATGATTTCTCCCTTCACTTTCTATCTTTTGGATCAGCCCCAATGTCGCTAATCGGTAGCCATCAATTCCAAATCCGACCACTTGTCCTGAGCATACCGGTGCTAACATCGAAATATGGCGGAAAGATTCCCGTTCATGGACATTTGATATATGGATTTCTACCACAGGTTTTGAAATGGCACTGACGGCATCACGTAAAGCGATGCTTGTGTGTGTATAGGCTGCTGGGTTAATGATGATTCCATCAGCTTCTTCTTCCGCTCGCTGAATCCAGTCTACGAGATCCCCCTCATGATTGGATTGAAAAGATGTCACCTCAAACCCCTGGTCGGCGGCTATTTGCTTGACCAATGCCACAACATTTTCGAGAGACATTTTTCCATACGTAGCCGGCTCTCTTTTGCCTAACATATTCAAATTCGGCCCATTGATTAAAAACAGCCGCTTCTTCCCCATTCAACAATCCCACCATTTCCAAAATTGTCATACACTTTAAGTTTATCATACTCTCCCTTGATTTGAATAAGAATTCACTGTCTCATTGAACTCCCTGTATTCATAGGAAATGGAATACCCGATAAAAACACCGTATAAAATAAATAAACAGCCGGTTGTAACCCATGTATCACTATTGAGTTCCATGAAAGCCGGGATTGCCGGAAAGATCGGAGTCAATAGAAAATAAACAATCGCCCAAAGCCCGATTCCATAAAAGACCCCAGGCCAAATTCCATTCCTTTTTTTCAAGAGAAGGTAGTAAACGAGGGCCGTTCCTAAAGATAGAATACCTACAATGAGAATGGCTAACACTTCAGCAAGCCATGTTCCGGTCCATTCCGTCTGCCAGAACGATCGAAATATGAAGGAGGCAGGAGACACCTCTGTGAAATTAAAATAATAAGCGATTGTCCCTAAACCACTCCATAAAACTCCGGCGGTAAAACCTGTGACTAATGCTTTTGATATGACACTTTGCTGTGGCTCTTGTTGTCTTTGATCTTTTTGTTTTTCAGCCATTTTCATCACCTCTATTCTCATTTTAACCAACCCCAATTTTTTCATGCTCTTTTCAATTGTTGGGCTAGTGATTCATGGAGATTTGAGGTAAAATAGAAGTCCAACCAATTTTATTATTCTATTGTTTAAACAGCCCGCTTGAAGGAAAGAGTTTACTAAAACGTACTCTTCCACCATTCAAAAATTAAGATGGGGCTGCATATTTTATTCTATAAAGGAAACAATCTTAAATAGCACATAACCGCCTACCATCCGCCGCATCTGATGATGAATAGTGTTGAAATAAGGGTATAGTTCAATAACCAGATATTCATAGTCGACCACTACGAGAAGGGAGGAAAATATCATGCGTAATTGGATGACTCCTGTCATTTACACGTTGATCGGTTTAGCTATCTTCTTCGTTGGCATTCAGCTGTTTACAAACACGACTGGCTTTCTCACTTCGATCGTCACGATGATCGGAATCGCCGCTCTCATTTATGGAGCCATCTACTTCTTCTTCCTCCGCAAACGCGGCTTTGGAGGAGCGGCAGGTGGAAACCGAAATGAAATGAAAAAATATAAGCAGGCGGTCAAGCAATCCAAACAAAAATACAAGCAGCCAACCCCCGCAATTAAAAAAAGCCCTGTAGCCAAAGCACAGACCAAGGCCTCACCATTAGGTCGAAAAAACCGCAAACGCGTGAACGGTCCACAGCTTCGTGTTATTGAAGGCAGTAAAAGCAAAGGAAAAAATCGAGCCACCTTCTAATGGCTCGATTTTTTATTTCTTAATTATAGTATCAACGGCTCCACCTTTTTAAAAATTTACCCGCATGTTCCCGACCTAATTCCATCAAAGTTTCTTTTTCTTCTTTGCTCATATCGAAATCCGTCGTTTCCACTCCACTGACCGGGATAAAGATAATATCCTTACTTAGAGCCTTGGAAATGTACCTTGCATCATGAGCCTGCTGCATCGTTTTAAAAAGGGCGTGGAACATTTGAATCGCATTCTTAATTTTCTGTTCAGGTAGTTTATCTGGTTCATCACTTAACTTCATTCCAATTACAGGTCTGGTACGGCAGCCGTCCTGTTTTTCCCAAATCCACAGAGGAAAATTACTCAACACTCCACCATCTACAATAATGGATCTACCACGTTTCCCATGTATTTTAACGGGAATGAAAAAGTAGGGGAGTCCCGAGCTCATCCTTACTGCTTTTGCTACTGAAAAGGTAGCCGGATCTATGCCGTAAACTTTCTTCAGATCATCAGGTATGACAACAATTCTCCCCTGTGTCAGATCAGAACATATCACTTTTAAAGACCCAGGCGGTAAGTCCGCAAACGTACGAACACCCTTTTCACCAAGCCACTCCTCAAGAACATTTTCCAACTGATTCCCTTTATAAAGCCCCATCCGGTAATACAAAAGAAGCCATTTCATAAATGGAAACAGGCGATCTGTCAATGGAACGTCTACTAGACTAAGAAACGAAAGATTATTGAGTCTTTCCTTCAGTTCTTTAGCTGTGTAGCCGGCAGCTGTCAAACTCGCTAAAATGGCACCAGCGGATGTTCCGGCCATTCGTTTGAATGTGTACCCTTGCTCTTCCAGTTCTTCAAGAGCCCCAATGAAAGCAAGGGCCTTCACACCGCCACCGGAAAAAACTCCGTCCACTTTCATCCTGCTTCACCCCACTTTACTTCATTATAAACACGCGTTTGGCAAATTAGAACGAAAGCAGCCGATTTGAAATGTAAGGTTATTCATAGTGCTAAATCATGTCTTTCGCTGACACTTAATCGCTTCCTTACCTTAACTAATCAGGGGCTGGACCCGGTGAGGAAAGATTGCTGAAAATTATCAAAGACCCCAAAACACATCCAATATATTTAAGAGATCTTGCCCTGTCGTTTCGGAGCACAAGTTTAACAGCAAATAAAAGACGCATGGGATCCCATGCGTCTTTTTACTCATCATTCTGTTCTTCATTCTTTTTTTGGACTTCTCTCAATGACTCCACTCGCTCTGGGTTCTCATCGAAATATTGAACGAGATCGCCTATGCGGTCGATGGAATTCCAACTCATGTGGTGTTCAATACCCTCAACATCATCATAGATGTTCTCCTGATCGACCCCGATAATCTCTAAGAACTGCTCCAATAGTTCGTGACGATATACGAGGCGTTTGCCAACTTTCTTTCCTTTTGGTGTCAGGATCAATCCGCGATATTTTTCATAGTTCAAGTATTGGTCCCGGTCAAGTTTTTGAACCATCTTCGTCACGGATGACGGATGCACCTGGAGATTTTCAGCAATATCAGAAACTCGTGCATACCCTTTATCTTCAATCAATATATATATTTGTTCAATATAATCTTCCATGCTAGGTGTCGGCATGTTGAACCCCCAATACCCTGTCTTATGTACACGCCATACATAATATGACGGACGGTTTTTATAGCATATGTTTGCACATTAAAATGATACACCAGATTCCTACCAGTGACAAGCAAGGGCTGTACTTATGAATTTCTGTGCATTTGGATTTGGGAAGCTCTAAAACCAAGGTGGTTAGAGCAGGAACTTAATAAATCGGAGTAAAAAATGAACCGGCCGTAAAAAACGACCGGTTATTTTTTATTTACAATCCACACTTCAGTTGGGCATTACAATTTGTACAAGTATTACAACCACCGATATCTTCAACCGTACCTTGACGGCAGACTGGACAAGTATCTCCTACTTCAGATCCAATCGTAACATTAGTCTTATCGAGTTCATGGATGGTATCCATAAGAACAACATGGGGTTTTTTGTCTTCAGATTCAAACAGTTCCGTCTGTTCTCCCTCGAAGTCATTTTCTTCTGCTTTCAAAGATAATACTTGACTATCTCGACTTCCATCGACATACACCGTACCACCCTTGGCTCCACCACGATATAGTCGTTGGTACACTCGTTCCACTTCTTCAACTGTGTACCCTTTCGGAGCATTGACTGTCTTGGATATACTGCTATCCACCCAGCGCTGTATAATACACTGTGTATCCGCGTGTGCCTCGGGTGTCATAGTCATTGCTGTGATGAACCAATCCGGCAGCTCATTTGGATCTTGTTCTGGATGAGCATCCAAGTATTCCTGAAGAATATCAGCTTTAACCTCGATAAATTTGCCCAATCGACCGCTTCTATAATAGGAGAATGAAAAATAAGGCTCAAGACCCGTACTTACGCCTACCATTGTACCTGTACTTCCTGTAGGTGCAACAGTTAAGAGATGGGAGTTTCGAATACCATACGTCAATACATCCTGGCGTATATCTTCAGGCATCTCCTTCATATAACCAGTTTGAACAAAACGTTCTCGCAGCTCTTTCGTCTCTGCATCCGTTTTTCCTGTTAAGAATGGGAAACTTCCTTTTTCTTTTGCAAGCTCAATGGACTCACGGTAGGCCGTAGTTGCGATGGCTTCAAAAATCTCATCGACCAGTTGATTTCCTTCTTCTGATCCATAAGTCGTTTCACAATAAATCAACAAGTCATGCAGCCCCATAACACCAAGTCCAATTCTTCGTTCTCCCAGGGCCTGTACTTTATTTTCCTCTAGGAAATATGGAGTTGCATCAATGACATTGTCCTGTAAACGCACGCCGCGGCGTACCGTTTTCTTAAGCTTTTCAAAGTCGACCTGCTTACGGTCTTTGTCTGCAACATTTGCCAAATTAACAGCAGCCAAATTACAAACAGAATAAGGGGCAAGCGGCTGTTCCCCACAAGGGTTCGTAGCAACTACCTTCTGTCCATAGGCCGTGGCATTTGTTTTTTCATTGGCATTATCAATAAAGAATATCCCCGGCTCAGCCGAATACGTAGCACAAATATTGATGAGGTTCCATAGTTCACTAGCTTTAACAGTACGATACGTGCGTACACCAAATCCGCGAGCTTCCCATTCACGAACATCTCCACTTTGATGCCATTCTTCATTGTATGTTTCCATTTCTTCCGCTGAGTAATTTTCAACATCGGGGAAGCGAAGCTCATAATCAGCATCATTCTCTACTGCTTCCATGAATTCATTCGTGATACACACTGAAATGTTGGCACCTGTCAGGAATTCAGAATTATGGACGGTATAGTTTCCACCCAAGTGCAGTTTTTCTTCCGCTTCTTGAATGCTTTGGTCCGTAAATCCTCCTTGTCCTTGAATGTGCTTATAATTGACCACACTCTGGTACAAGTCTTTCTCCGTTTCCGTGAGAGGGGTAAACTTCAATTTATCTTTAGCCAACTGCTTGATCGTTTCATCTTCGGTATTCTCAATGAGGAAACGAAGAATTCGCGTGTTTTGCATTTTAGAAATAATAAATTCCAAGATGTCAGGGTGCCAGTCGGATAACATAATCATTTGCGCCCCGCGTCTCGAACCGCCTTGTTCGACAAGATGTGTAAGCTTCGCGATATCATCGAGCCAGGAAACTGAACCTGATGATTTACCATTCACTCCTCTAGCAAGCGTGTTCCGTGGGCGTAACGTCGATCCGTTTGTTCCAACTCCACCTCCACGGGACATAATTTCCATCACCTGCTTACGATGGTCCGATATTCCCTCGCGGGAGTCTTGAATGTATGGCATGACATAACAATTAAAGTACGTGACGTCAGTTTGTGAACCTGCACCATACAAAACACGTCCAGCTGGAATGAAATTCAATTCCGATAACTCTTCATAGAAGTCATTGAAGCTCTGCTGTTTCTTTTCAGGGTCTGTTTCTACTTCTGAGAGACCTGATGCATTTCGCAGTGCAATCTGCTCGTAATAGACTTCCAGAGGTTTATCAATGGTATCAAGGTTGCGCTTGATCAATCCTGTTTTTCGTTCCTCTTCATGTTCAAGAACATTTAAAAATTCATCCTCCACTTTCACAATGGCCTGATGGGACTGCCAATCAATGGAATGAATAAACCCAAATCCCCGAGCAGGAAACTTAGGGTCGTCCTTAACCGTAAGAACAACGAAATCCCCCTCTGCAAGAGTCAACTTTTCTGTATCTTTAAACGCATACCTGTCCAGCATCACAAGTCTTGAAACACCTTTGTGCGTAATTGTCATAGATTCAGTAATCTCATGGACCTGTGGAAATTGTCTGATATCCGCATTGAGGCGGTCCACGTCAATTTTTGTGTGTACATCTGTGGAGGTGGTCGTCTGCATTTTGCATCTCTCCCTTTAAACTAAAAACTAAGTAATTTTCATTTGATATAAGTAACATACCACATCCACAAAAAGATAATCAATATATTGTGTTGTGATAATTTTCAGTCACCATATATTGTGCTGTTGAACGAATATGTAGAAACTTGTCAATCGAAAAATCTTGAGATATTAAACGTATAAACCAGAGATTGAAAGAAAAACCTGCTCCCTATTGTTTGAATCAGCTTTTTCATCATTTGCATCCCTATACCTTCTACAATCCTCGACAAAATAACAATTCCCCTCAAGTTTCAAAAAAATTTTTTTGAAATACTCATCATTCCCTCCTATAATAGATAAAGGAATAGAGAAATGAGGGGGATGGAAAGATGGATTTATGGATCTTAATCGCAGCGATCCTATTAATTATCGCTTTCGGTTTGTATAGATTCTTCAAAGCAAGAAAAATCATGACCACATTACCGGAAGACAAGTTCCGCGAAGGCTACAGAAAAGCCCAGTTGATTGATGTTCGTGAACCAAAAGAATTTGATGGCGGTCACATCTTAGGGGCAAGAAATATTCCATTGTCTCAAATGAAGAACCGCCTTATTGAAATTCGCAAAGACAAACCTGTTTATCTATACTGCCAAAGCGGCGCCCGTTCTGCGCGTGCCGCAATGATGCTCCACAAACAAGGATATGAAGACCTCAATATGCTTGAAGGTGGCTTCAAAAAGTGGAATGGTAAAATCAAAGCTAAAAAATAACCACCCTCCCGGTTCTCAAAGAACCGGGATTTTGTTTTCTTCACCTCAAGCTATTGCTCCCTTTTCTTAAAGGCTCAGTTTCGAGACGATTGGGCGGTTCTAGGGGCTCCGAGAAAAGGTTCGCTTTCCATGGGGCGGGCGGTGAGCCTCCTCAGGCTACGCCTTCCGGGGTCTCACCTGTCCCACACGTCCCATAGGAGTCTCACCGTTTCCCTCCGCCCCTTGACCATATAAGTATTTCGAAACGACCTCTAAAAGGATCAGAACGTATGGTTAAGGAAGTGGATGATTAGAATTGGATTCGAGAATCTTCCATGATAAGGGGGGCGGAGGGAATGGCGAGACTCCTGCGGGACAAAAGTGCAGGGTGAGATCCCACAGGACGAAGTCCGAGGAGGCTCACCGCGCTCCCCGGAAAGCGAGCTATTACCCGTAGCCCCACCCACTCAATAAAAGCCTCGAAACTGAGTATTCAAGTATCCTGCCAGATTGTTTAAGAGATAAAACCCGGCGTCCACCTAGATATGGACGCCGGGTTTTGTTATTGCTCTTTTTGGTATCTTAAAACGGGTTTACGTGCTGCCTGTGTTTCGTCCATACGGCTCACAATCGTTGTATGAGGAGCTTCCTGCACTTTTTCAGGATCGTTTTCCGCTTCGTGTGCGATCTGAATCATACGATCAATGAAATCGTCCAGCGTTTCTTTGGATTCCGTTTCTGTGGGTTCGATCATGAGTGCCTCTTCCACATTGATCGGGAAGTAGATCGTTGGCGGATGATAGCCGAAGTCAAGGAGACGCTTCGCCATATCCAATGTGCGGACCCCGAGTTTCTTCTGCCGCTTCCCTGACAAAATGAATTCGTGTTTACAATGACGGTCGAATGGAAGATCGAATTCCTCTTGAAGACGTCGCATCATGTAGTTCGCATTGATGACGGCGTACTCACTCACTTTTTTCAGCCCTTCTGGTCCCATCGTACGGATGTACGTATAAGCACGTACATTGATTCCGAAGTTCCCATAATACGGTTTCACTCTCCCAATGGATTGAGGACGGTCATAGTCAAACACATATAGATCATTTTCCTTCGTCAAAATCGGTGCTGGTAAGTATTCAGCAAACTCTGCCGTTACTCCTACTGGACCTGACCCCGGACCTCCGCCACCGTGAGGACCTGTAAATGTTTTATGAAGGTTCAGGTGAACGACATCAAAGCCCATGTCTCCTGGTCGTGCATAGCCAAGAATGGCGTTAAGGTTCGCTCCATCATAATAAAGCTTACCTCCAGCTTCATGCACGATGGCTGCCATTTCTTCGATATCCTCTTCAAACAAACCGAGGGTATTCGGGTTGGTGAGCATTAACGCTGCCGTTTGCTCATCTACGACACGCTTCAAGTCTTCCAGGTCCACAAGACCTCGCTCATCCGACTTGACCGTTACCGCTTCAAAACCTGCGACTGTTGCTGAGGCAGGGTTCGTACCATGAGCCGAGTCTGGAACAATCACTTTCGTCCGGTTCGTTTCTCCTTTTGCTTCGTGATAAGCACGAATCATCATTAACCCCGTCCATTCCCCGTGTGCGCCTGCAGCTGGCTGTAAAGTAACGGTATCCATTCCAGTGATCACAGCAAGGGATTCTTGCAAATCATACATTAGATGTAGAGCTCCCTGGACACTTTCCACCGGTTGGTAAGGGTGGATATGACTGAAACCAGTCAGCCGAGCTACATCTTCATTCATTTTCGGGTTGTATTTCATTGTGCAAGATCCAAGAGGGTAAAACCCTGAGTCAACCCCGTGGTTTCTTTTAGAAAGAGCGGTGTAGTGACGCATAATCTGCAGTTCACTCACCTCCGGAAGGTCCGGTTCACTTTTTCTAACATAGGCTTCTCCGATTACATCGTCAACATTCGTTTCCGGCACATCAAACTCTGGCAAACTATAGCCGGTACGACTTTCTTGGCTCAATTCAAATATCAATGGAAAGTCCTGATTAGACATGAAGATCCCCCACTTCCTTGACAAACGTATCCATTTCTTCTTTTGTCCGGATTTCTGTTACGGCTACCAGCATACAGTTCTTCAGTCTTTCATCTGCCTCACCAAGGTCATATCCTCCAACGATACCTCGATCAAGCAGCTTGCGGTTGAACTCTTTTACATCTCTGTCTAATTTGACTACAATTTCGTTGAAAAATGCACCATCAAAAACAACCTCTATACCATTTTCCTGAAGTTGTTTCTTCATATAGGCTGCTTTTTGGATGTTCATCCAGGACATCTTTTTCAGTCCCTGTTTACCAAGCGAAGACATCGCTACGGATGAAGCGAGAGCATTCAATGCCTGATTGGAACAAATGTTAGATGTTGCTTTATCACGACGGATGTGCTGCTCCCTTGCCTGCAATGTCAACACGAAGCCACGACGACCCTCTTCATCCACTGTCTGCCCAACGAGTCTCCCCGGTACTTTTCTCATCAATTTCTTCGTAGTCGCAAAATATCCACAGTGCGGGCCGCCATATTGTGCTGGTATTCCAAACACTTGAGCATCTCCGACAACGATATCAGCTCCGAATTCCCCTGGAGGTGTTAAGTATCCTAGAGCGAGGGGGTTGCTTGATGTAATCATCATCGCTTTTTTCTGTGTATCTACAATAGATCTAACCTGTTCCAGCGGTTCGGTTTGACCGAAGAAGTTCGGATACTGAATAACAACACTTGCCGTGTCCTCATCTAATTCTCTTTCTAACTGTTCAAGGTCTGTTCTACCGTCCTTATGGTCAATCTCCACCACTTCAACGCCTGGTCCTTTAACATAGGAATGGATAACAGCTAAGGACTCAGGATGAATCGCTTTCGACACGAGTACTTTCTTTTTCTTCGTTTGTCCTGCAGACAAGTTGACCGCTTCGGCTAGAGCTGTTCCACCATCGTACATCGAGGAGTTCGCCACATCCATCCCTGTCAATTCACAAATCATTGTTTGAAATTCAAAGATTGCCTGCAGCTCACCTTGAGAGATTTCAGGTTGATAAGGAGTATAAGCCGTGTAGAACTCTGACCTTGAAATCACATGATCTACAATAGACGGAATGTAATGATCATAGACACCTGCACCAAGAAAAGAGGTGTGAGACTTCAAATTGACGTTCTTCCCTGCAAGTTCCGTCAATTCTTTCATGAGTTGGAATTCATTTTTAGGTTCTTTAATTTCCAGCTCGCCTTTAAAACGAATATTTTCCGGTATATCTGAGAAAAGTTCATCGGAATGTTCGACACCGATTACATCCAGCATTTCTTTTTTATCTGTTTCTGTCATGGGCAAGTAACGAAACTCCATGCTTCCATCCCCCTCGATTTATCTTCTATAAAAAGGTGTTTTAACAACTTTCGCTTTTAATTTCCTTTTACGGACTTGTACCGTTACTTCTGTCCCTTCGGCGGTATATTCACTGTTGAGAAGTGCCAAACCAACGTTTTTTCCAAGGGTCGGTGACTGGGTCCCTGTCGTAACAAAACCGATGACTTCTTCTCCGTCCAGAACGTCGTAATGGGTACGCGGAATTCCCTTGTCGATCATTTCAATTCCGACAAGCTTTCGACCAGGTCCCTCTTCCTTTTGCCTTTTCAAAACTTCTTTACCAATGAAATCTGCTTCTTTATTCACTTTCACAGCAAAGTTCAATCCAGCTTCAATGGGAGTAATCTCTTTACTAAGCTCTTGGCCATACAACGCAAGGTTCGCTTCAAATCGAAGTGTGTCACGAGCTCCGAGTCCAACCGGCTTCAACCCAAACGGTGCACCAGCTTCAAGGATGGCTTGCCACAGCTGGGCACCCGATTCTGCATGCAGATAAATTTCAAACCCGTCTTCACCAGTATATCCTGTGCGGGACACAAGAGCCTTTCCATCGACGCCCTTCAATGTCACACCTTGTTCAAAACGGAAAAACTTGATGTTGGAAAGTTCCGTGTCCGTAATGGTTTGAAGCGCTTCTTCCGCTTTCGGTCCCTGGACCGCGAGCTGTACGTATTCATCAGAGACGTCTTCCACGGTTACATCGCCTTCCTGATGTTCTTTCAACCACTCATAGTCCTTATGACGGTTCGCTGCATTGACGACAAGGAGGTATTTATCCTGATCAAGATGGTAGACGATCAAGTCATCAACCGTTCCTCCGTCTTCATAGCACATGATCGTGTATTGAGCTTTCCCTGGCTCAAGCTTAGACACGTCATTGGTGAGCATTTTTTGCAGGAAAGGAAGACTATCCGGTCCTTCTACCATCACTTCTGCCATATGAGAGACATCAAACAACCCTGCGGCTGTTCGTGTGGCCTGGTGCTCCTCTTTGATACTTGAGAACTGTACAGGTAAATCCCATCCACCAAAATCGATGGTTTTCGCTCCTAGTTTCTTGTATTCAGAGTATAGCGGTGTTCGTTTCAAATCTGCCATTGGAACCACTCCTTATCACTGATTACACTGATTTCGCCCATAAAAAAAGAGACTTCACCGCTTGCACGGGAGTCTCTGTCCGTTTCACCAGAAAGTTTCACAACAGGAAGACCTGATGCTTGCTTCTTGGGTGGTTTGCACACAAAATGCAAACACTCTCCAGAGTTGCGTCCTATAGAGGTCTTTTTGCCTGAGAGATTCACAAATGAATGCTTGCTCCTTCGGCGCCACGGGCGTGGTCTCTCCCTCTACAGTCATTCGCTTTCGTATTTTTCTAGATTTTACCGGGCATACTATTGTGTAACGTTCACACAATGTTGTGTATATTTTCAGCATCATTATATCACGCGTCTTTCACAAAAGACATGATAATTCTACAATAATTCGCAATCTTTTATCATTCCTATTGATGGAGGGCTACTATTATGATTGAAATTCATCCAGACCAGGGATTTATTGGAATATTAAGCGAGAACCTGGAACACCCTGATAAACTTACAACATGGGATGGTTTTAAGCTTGCGTATCAGGCCGCTCAATTTAAAACCGTACCAAGATTCGACGGCCTCCTTGCTCTTGAACACCTTCCCCATGTAGATTTTATGGAACACCAGATTGAAGCAGCAGAAACAGCAGTCCATCAGATGAATGGACGTGCCATTCTAGCTGATGAAGTAGGGCTTGGAAAGACATTGGAAGCAGGACTGATATTAAAAGAATATATGATCAGGGGAAGAGCTAAAAAAATCCTCATCTTAACTCCGGCATCACTTGTAAACCAGTGGATCCAGGAGTTAAATGAAAAGTTTTATATTCAGGCTGCATCCCCCCGGAAAAAACACGCCTCCTGGAATGAATGGGATGTGACCGTAACTTCCATAGACATGGCTAAACGTGATAAACATAGAGAAGTCATCTTGGATATCGACTATGACCTTATCATTATTGACGAAGCACATAAGCTAAAGAACCACCAAACGAAAAATTATCAGTTCGTACAATCCTTGAAAAAAACTTATTGTCTTTTATTAACAGCCACACCCATTCAAAATAAACTGAGTGATTTGTTTAATTTAGTATCCATTCTTAAACCCGGTTATCTCGGAAACCTGACTGATTTCAAGAAAAAGTATAAAGAAAACGCGGATGATGAGGATAATATCCAACACATCCATTCCCTCGTCGGTCATTTAATGATCCGGAACCGAAGAAAAGATACCGGACTCGATTCATCCAAGCGTAAAGTCGTCAATGAGAGGCTCTCGTTCTCTGAGGAAGAAATGAACATGTATAAAAACTTAGAAGCTCTGAAAGCGAGTCACCCCTCCTTTACTTGGCTGACACTTGCCAAAGAACTATGTTCGTCTAGAGAAGCTTGTTACATGTCCCTGAACCAATTGAAGAAAAAAGCACCGGAAGAAAAAGCAGGTATATATGATGAGTACATTGAAGCAATCGGCCAGGTTCCTCATCATGTGAAAGCAAAGCGGATGACGGAACTCATTGAAAATACAGGCGAGAAATTCATTGTATTTACTGAATACCGTGCCACCCAATTTTATTTGCAGTGGTATCTCCAGCAGAATGGAATCACCTCCGTTCCATTCAGTGGAAAATTCAATAAGAGCAAGCGGGATTGGATGAAACAGTTGTTCAAGACCAAAGCCCAGGTAATGGTGGCCACAGAAGCTGGCGGAGAAGGAATCAACCTCCAGTTCTGCCATCACATGATTAACTACGATCTTCCTTGGAATCCAATGCGTCTCGAACAGAGGATTGGCCGGATTCACCGCTTCGGACAGGAGCACGATGTTAAAATTTTCAACTTTGCGATTAAAGATACGATCGAGGATCACATCATGAAGATGCTGTATGAGAAGATCGAAATGTTCAAAAATGCGGTCGGTGACCTCGATCATATTCTTGAGCAAATTCCAGGTGGGTCGTTCGAGCATCAAATCCAGTCCATTCTCAAACAGTCGGAAAGTCAAGGAGAGGTCGACATCAAACTCAACAATTTGGTCAGTTATGTCGAGCATACGGTGAATGAAAGGAGAGAATCGAGTTGAATGCCCCAAACCCATACAAATCGTTCGTCAAGCAGTTCTTTTTATCTCATGGTTGTTCAATAATAAACGATCCCCCTTCCCATTTCACTGTACAACTTACAAATGAGATGGATGAGGAAATCATGAACCGTCCCTTCTACTGGCATTATATGAAGAAGATGAATCGAGAAGGCGTCCCTATGAAGCTGAGCTTCAGCGATACAGATCAGAAACAGACGGGGGGCATTTATCTTCATGCAGGGACCCCTAAACTTCACCGCTTGTACAATACAGCAATTTCTAAAGCACGAACAGCTAGACTTTATGAAGTGGTCCATCAGACGACCGGACAAAACAGGGCCATGAGTCCCTGGCTGGTTGTCAACGGGCTTCTGCACTTTCGTGGAAAGCACACAAGGGATGAAGCCGTTTCCATAGGAATCAACTTGATCCACGGAACGATGATGCTTGGAATGATGGACAAAATGATGGATATGAATTTTGAAACAACCGTTTCGGATTATACATTTCCGATGAGGCCGGTCATTTCTTTATCTCATGCTTATAAACGCATGGAACGACATATTGAAACGTATGTCGGATCGCTCGATCATCAATGGGCGAAGGATTCTTTGCATCATCTTGAAAAAGAAACTCAATTGCTTGAATCCTTTTATGAGTCTGAAGACATCAGTTTGGATTCTTTCACAAAAGAACGGGAGCAACTCGACAATCGATACAAGCCATATATAGAAATGGAAGTCATCAATGGGGGACTGTTTTACATTTCACAGGAAACCAGCAGGACTTGGATGCAGAACGAAGCTAAAGACATTCCAAAAGTTTAGAATTAACAGGTGAAGAGAGCTGACGGCAGCCTAGCACGTAAATATGCCGTGAATAACTCTACCTTGTACCCGCGCCCGGGGAACCCATGATGCAAAGTTTAAAAAGAAGAAAAAAGCCGCTGAAATTTTCAGCGGCTTTTCTTACTTTTTCAATGATTGTTGATTCGTTTCCTTTTGAACATTTTCAAAGCGAAAGGAAGCAATCCGAACCAGTAAAAGGAGGATTTTTTGGAGGGCTTGGATTCTTTTCGTTGCTGCTTCTCATCCTTAGACATGTGCATATACTTGACAACTTCTTCTGTCAAAAACTTTACATAATCATTCTGATTCATGAGAACCCCTCTTTTTCCATTGTTGCTTTTAGTATGCTCCAAATCCTGCTATTATAGACGTGCTACCAATTCTTCGGTGATTTCTTCAGGGGTTTTCTGATCCACGTTGATGACAACATCTGCCGATTGTTCGTATAAACTAAGACGTTCATCAAAACGTTTTTTCTTTTCAGAGTCATCCCCTTTCCATAATGGCCGGTCAGTATCACCTGTTAACCTTTCCACAATCGTTTCCCATTCTGCTTTTAAGTACACAACGGTCCCCTCTTGCATGAGGGCTCGGTTTTCTTCCCGGAGAATGACGCCCCCTCCTGTAGATAGGACAACCTCTTCTTTTAAGTTCCTCAAGAATTCTGTTTCCTTATTTCGGAAGTACTGCTCTCCTTTTAAAGCAAACATATCCCGGATCTTCATTCCTTCCGCTTCTTCTATAGCCTCATCCATTTCTATGTATGGATATTTCATTTTTTCACTTATCATCTTTGCTATTGTAGATTTTCCACTTCCCATGAAACCTGTTAAAAATATCACTAAATATTCCCCCTTTAAAATCCTTGCAGGAATTACGCTTTTTATGTCGAATAATATAAAAGGCCAAATAATACGAAAGAGGTGGTAAATGATTGAAATCCATCGCTCAATATGCCCATGAGCTAATCGTTTCTGCTATCCAGCAAACCGCTACGGACATCCACTTTTCCCCTTATGAAGAAACAGCCTCCATCCATTTCCGCATTCACGGCAAACGAATTTTCCACTCCACGGCTCCACTCCCTTTGTACAAGAAATTACTTTCCTACTTCAAGTTCACTTCAGGAATGGACATAGGAGAACACAAACGTCCTCAGAACGGTACGTTTCAACACCGCTCCAATCAGAACACATTTGACTTACGTCTATCAACGCTTCCCATAACTGGCACCGAAAGTCTGGCCATCCGAATTTTAAGACCGATGGACCACACCCCGCTTGAGCAGCTTTTCCTCTTTCCTTACCAACTAGAAAAAATCCAGCGTTGGTTGAATCACCGCAGTGGCATGATCCTCTTCACAGGACCGACGGGAAGCGGGAAAACCACCACTCTATATGCTTTGCTCCAATCCCTTACCTCCACAAGCTCTTTTCAGGCCATCACCCTAGAAGACCCAATTGAAAAGAATTTAAACAACATCATTCAAGTACAAGTGAACGAGCGTGCAGGTGTGACTTATGATACAGGGTTAAAAGCAGCCTTAAGACACGACCCGGACCTGTTGATGGTTGGGGAAATTCGTGACAAGTCAACCGCACAATTCGCATTTCGCGCTGCTTTAAGCGGACACCTTGTCATTAGCACCATCCATGCTCGAGATGCCCACGGCACCATACATCGGCTTAGAGAAATGAGCATCAAACAAACGGATATCGACCAGACCATGATCGCCATCGCCTCTCAACAACTCGTATCTCTTGAAGGAGCCAAGCATTTACCTAAAAGAGCGGCAATTCTTGAACTATTGGAAGGGCCTCAATTAAAAAAAGCGATTGAAGGGCAGGCCAAACACCAACAGAACTTTCAATCGTTCAGACACTTAAGGAGGAAAGCCTATGCACTTGGTTTCGTTGCAAAAACCGAAGTGGGCTCGTTTTCGTGACCCACCTTTGTCTGTCAGTCAACAGATACAGTTTTTCAAAAGGTGCAGTCATATTCTAGACAAAGGCTATCCTCTTCTGGACGCCCTGCAAATGACTAGCTGGGACACAAAACTGAAATCCACTTGTGATACCTTGACCCGACACCTTTGCGCTGGTGAGCCCATCCATGAAGCTTTTAAGAAAGCCCACTTCTCCCTTTCTGTTACCAACTTCCTTTACTTCAGTCAGGTTCACCATAACTTGTCCAGAAGTTTTATGCAGTGTAAAGACATGTTGCAAATGAAAAAGGATTACAAAGAGAAATTCATTAAAGTTATTCGGTACCCCGTATTTTTATTTGTTTTCCTTATTATTGCTTGCACAATCTTACAAAGAACAGTGATCCCAAATTTTTTACATCTATTTGAAGGTGAGAAAGATGGAACCTTCCGACTGATGATCATCATTATGCACATCATGAATGGAACGGGGATCCTCGTTCTTCTGACTGCTCTTCTCCTTTTGACCATTATAATTATCTTACCGCGGATGTCATTAAAAAAAAAGCTGTCGTTATATGAAAAAGTCTCTCTCTTAAAGCTATACCATTCCTACTCCGTCTCCTTTCTATTTACAACCCACCTCCACTCTTTACTCCAGGCAGGCCTTCCACTAAAGGATGCAATAGAAATGATCAACGGGAATAAAAATTATGAATTGCTCTCTTATTATTGCAATGAATTGTTGCAAGAACTGTCCAACGGTAAAACTTTTGCTCAGGCGATTTACAGCTGTCCGTTATTCAGACCAGAACTCACCAATATTTTTCATCATACCAACGACATCGAAGCTTTAAAGGATGAACTTGAACTTCTTGCCGAATTCTTAATGGATTATCTAAGCCAAAGGATTTCCACATGGCTCCACATTATACAGCCGGCTTTCTTTATCATCATTGCCACCGTTATCATCTTGATTTACGCATCCATCATGCTGCCTCTGTACCAGTGGATGAACCAAATTTAAACGAGGAGGAACACTCATGATAAAAAACGAAAAAGGATTTACATTAATTGAGATGCTCATTGTTCTGCTTGTTATATCCGTATTGCTTATCATCACGATCCCTAACATGGCCAAAAACACTGACTCCGTAAAAACAAAAGGGTGTGAAGCACTCAAAAAGACCGTAGAGGCTCAAGTACAAGCATACTTTATAGAAACAGGTACTCCCCCCGCTTCTATTCAAATACTGGTGGATGAAAATTATATATCTCAGGCTAAATGTCCCAATGGTAAAGAGTTGGTTATAAGCTCAGAGGGAGATGTAAGTGAAAAAGTATCAACAGAAGGAACGTAACGGCTACACTTTTACAGAAATGGTCATCGTTTTATTGTGCTGGTCCATACTCCTCTCCTGTTTCATTCCTTTGCAATACCGTACCTACCAAGAACTTGAAGCAAACCTTACCCTTCAACAATTAAAGGAAGATCTTCTCCTTACCCAACACCTTTCCATGAACGAACATATTTACTATACGCTCAATTTTGACGAAGAATCGGGAGGTTATGTTTTATATGACACGAAAGAAAGAAAAACAATTTTCACTAGAAAACTCCCTGAAAAATGGGTCATGCTTTTGACTACTCTCCAGCCCACGGTGCGATTCAATCAGAAGGGAATCATTCAAAGAGCAGGAACGATGTATCTGTATGCACCAAATAAAACATACAAAGTCGTTTTTCCGTTCGGTTCGAGCAGGTTACGCATTGAAGAAATCTGAGGGTTTCACGGTACTAGAGACCCTGAGTGCGTTTACCCTTCTTATGGCCATCGCACTATTCACGGTTCCTCTGCTCACCGAAATAAGGAGCGCGCAGAAGGACCTTCTAATAGAAAGAGAAGCCATCACGCTGCTTCATGATGAGTTTTTTGAACACAGGATGAGGAGCGGTCCACTCCCTTATACATCACAACGTTCATTACCTACTGAAATTACTCTGACCATTCAGTCCGAGGAAGAATGGGTCGTAGGGTGCGTATTATGGAAAAACCAGAGAAATGAAAACAAGGAGTTCTGCTTGTATGAAAAAAGGGAATAGGTCAAGTGAAAGAGCATTCACATTATCAGAAGTATTGATCAGCCTAATGGTGACCATGATCCTATTAACGATTTCTGTCCCTTTATTTTCTTTACTGAAAGGATTTGACCATTACTCTGAATTATCAATTGATCAGCTCAGCGCAGTCATACAATGGGAAATCAACCAGTGCCGTTCCTATAACGTTTCCGATCATTCCATCTCATTGATTGATAAGCAAAACCGTCACATTGTAATGGAGCATTATGGAGAAATTTTCAGGAGAACCGTCGACGGATCTGGACACGAAACCCTCATTCAAAATATAGGTTCTATTTCTTTTGAACATGAATCTCCTTCAATTCGCATGGAGGTAGAAATTCATGACCAAACTCACACGAGAAAAATCCATCTTCCATAATGCGCAAGGAATTGTCTTCCCTTGGGTGCTCATTCTGTGCTTTTTACTTCTCATTGTCACTCTATCAACCATCAACCAATATAATAATCATCTTCTCCTTGTTAAAAGTCATCAATCTTCGGTTATAAAACAACACATCCTCGACACTTCACGAATGAGATTAAATGTAAAACTAGAAACACTTCCCATAGAGCAAAGGCAATACTCTTCTGCCTTTCATACTCCTGATGGTGAAAGTGTAGTTGACTGCACACGTGAAGAAAGTCATTGGGATTGCCTTTGGAATATAGTCGTAAACAACAATCAATTCCAGGTTAGAACTTTTCAAATCCCATAAAAAAATCGCCCCTCACTGAGGGACGATGCGTTTATGAGATATTTTGCTTATATTCCATCCGTTTATCTGTAATCCCACGAAGTCCATCTATATCATACCCTATGACTAATTTATCACCATTTGTCAGGATGGGACGTCTCAAAAGCTTAGGCTTCTCAATAACCAACTCTAGAAATTCATTCAAGGTTAGGTCCTCTACATCAAGTTCAAGCGTTTTAAATTCTTTGCTTCTTTTCGCTAAAATTTCATCAATCCCATGTGTGGTCAGTGATAGGATCCTTCTTAATTCATCAGCGGTAGGAGTCTCACGAAACAGGTGCTGTTCGTTAAAATCCACCCCTTGACTCTTTAACCATGATTTCGTGCGCCGACAAGATGTACAACTTGGGTATGTGTAGAATTTTAACTTTTCCATGTTTAACGCTCCTCGCTTTTTTGTATAACTTTATTGTATATTGATTGTATAACCTTTGTACAATATTTTAAACTCCTTTTTTCTATTAGACAAATTATTTTCACAATTTGGCGGGTTAAAGAATAAGGTCAAGTGGGAATACAAATACTGAAGAATGAAAGATGAATACGTTTTATTTACAATTGTATCCGGGTCGTTTATAATATGAATGATAGTTTAACGATAGAAAAGGAGGGGGAAAAAGCATGGATCGAATGTTTCGAGTACTGGCCTTTTGGACAGGTATCTTCGCTGTCATGTTCTATACAGGCGATATGATGGAAGCTTCCTTATTATCACTAGTTCAAACGGCTTTTTTCCTTACTATTGGTTACCTTAAGCTGTCAGAACGTATGTATGTGTACATATTCTTCTCATACTTGACAGTCTTCATGATTGGATTCACGTATTATTGTTCCTTTATCTTAGTACCAGGATTTGGTGGACACTAAAAAAAGAACCTGTCATCCTTTTTAAGGGTGACAGGTTCTTTTTTTTACTCTTAATCTTAATTAAGGAAAGGATTTTCTTCCCGCTCTTCGCCTACCGTTGTCGGCTGACCGTGGCCAGGAAAGATTCGCATATCATTACGTAATGGGAATAGTTGTTCCCTAATGCTTTTCTCAAGAACTTCGCGACTTCCTCCCGGTAAATCTGTCCGTCCGATGCCTCTTTGGAACAAGGTATCTCCAGCAATGGTAAGTCGCTGGTTCCTAAAAACAAAGGAAACACTTCCGGGTGAATGTCCAGGGGTATGACGGACTTCAAATGGAAAATCCCCTATTTGCATTTGACCTGTTTCAAAGTAGTAATCCGCTGGCCTAGCAGTAATTTTACCTAATCCAAATAATGCGGATCCGTTCTTTTCAGGGTCTCCCAACCATTCTGCTTCACTTGCATGTATGTAAACCGGAGCTTCATAAGCATCCCTTACTGCATCAACAGCCCCAATATGATCGAAGTGTGCATGGGTGAGTAGGACAGCAATAACCTCAAGTTTTCTTTCCTGTAAATAGTTCTGTAACTTTTCAAAATCCCCACCCGGATCAATGACCAACGCTTTATTATTCTCATGGATAATATAAGCATTCGTTGCTATAGGACCAAGCGGTAACCTAGTAATTTTCTTCATTCTTTACACCTCATTTATTTCCTTATAAAATTATCGGCTTGATCGTACATTGTGTAAAAAAAATGTAGATAACTCGACAATCTTTTGTTTATACTATAAAATAGATAAGTACCAATAACTACATATAGTATAACATCTATCCTTTGTGGATGATAATAATGAAAAGAGACTTAGGGGGTGCTGAATTTGGTAACAGCTATTCTTCTTTTACTCGTAACAATCTTATGTGTTTGGGCAATTTTCCGTGAACTTAAAACAAAAAACTTCTTTGCTGTTCTTTTTGCAGGTGCATCAGCATTGATTTTCGGATGGTTCTCAGTCATGACCATCTGGTACAACTTATTCGGTTAAACAATGAAAGCAAGCAGACCTATCAGGTCTGCTTGCTTTTTTCATGATGATCATATCAGGAACGAGAACTTCTAATTTCTTCATCCGTTTGCAATAGCTGCTTATTTTTGTTGAAAAAATACCTGTACATACATAAAGTAATAAACATGGCACTCAATGATACGGAAGAAAAAATGCTAAGAGAGATGACTAACTGATACTTGATGGCCATGACAGGTGACACACCACCAAGAATCAAACCTGTCATCATTCCCGGAAGCTGGACAAGGCCGATCGTTTTTAGTCGATCGACGTTAGGTATTAGGGATGCATGCAACGTATTTTGAACAATTAGATGAGACGCCTGTTTAGGCTCTGCTCCTAAGGATAAGGAAGCGAGCAACCGGCCGTTGTTTTCTTTAAACTCATTTTTCATTCGTTCAAGAGCAAGCCCCATTGCGGTCATACTGTTACCAATGACCATTCCACTCATTGGGATAACTTCAGAAGGTTTGAACTGGATCATGTCAAATAAGAGCCACAAACTCAACACCCCTACCTCTATGGCCAAAAGTCCTCCAAAAAGTATAAAACCTACATAAGGCAAATCCTTTCCTTTTTGCCTGGCATGAAAAGTTGCAATGATGATCATGACTGTCAACATAAATGGGATCCCGTAACGAGCGGGCAGATCAAAAAGGAATGTTAATATGTAACCGATGGCAAACAACTGGACTGTTCCTCTAACCGTAGACCAAATGACATTTTTGCTCACACCCAGCTGATAATAATAAGACAATGCTAAAGGTACGATTACAAATATAATTAAAAAGAATAGCGACTGATTTGATATTTCTGGTTCCAAACCTTCTTCCTCCCTACTGCTCTAAAAACTTCGCAAGTTCTTCTGTTTTCGGATCATCAAACATATCTGGTATCTTCCCGTCTTCTACAATCTGTCCATCACTTATAAACAATCCTCGGTTGCCAAGCCTCCTTGCTTGATTCAAATTATGAGTAACCATAAGCATGGTAAGTTTATGTTCTTCCATCAAACACTCCAGTACCTCTTCAATCTCTTCTGCCGTGCGATAATCCAGAGCGCTGGTCGGCTCATCGAGTAGTAACACATCTGGTGAATTGGCTAAGGTCCTTGCCAGGGATACCCTTTGCTTTTCCCCGCCCGAGAGCTGATCTACATCCCTTTCTAAATAATCGGAGGGAAGTTGAACGTATTCCATTAATTTTTTTCCTTGTTGATCGTCCCATTCATTAAACAAGGAGGGGCCATATTTAATGTTATCCAATACGGTTCCCGGAAATAAATTCGGCGCCTGGAGAACAAGACCCACTTGTTTTCTCAAGTCAGTGATGGAATGTTGTTCAATCGGTTCCCCGTTAAAATAAATGTTCCCCTGCTCCGGATCATTCAGACGGTTTAATAAGAATAGTAAAGTACTCTTCCCAGCCCCTGATGGTCCAAAGAGGATAACTTTATCCTGCTTTTCCATTGTAAAATTAATATCTTGAAGCACCCCTTGGTACACATGCTCAAAACGAAACATACCATTCCCTCTCTCCATAAAACGTTGTTTGTAAATATCATTACCCTTATATGTATGAATTTATGTGAACAGCAAAGGAAAAGCTGTTTATGCTTCTATTAAAGCTCCTCTTCTCACTCCTATATAAATTCCTGTAGAAGATAAGGATTCCCCCCTTCACTACATGGAAATCCCAATACCCTTTGTCCTCATCTACAAAGCTTATCAGTTTTTTATAAAGTTTTCTAAATTCCAGTCCGCAAACCCCTCTAAATTCGCTCAGTTGCTGCTTGAGCCTACCATTTTTCATCGAAGTTCATTTCTTACACAGAAAAAAGCCGCTAAGACCATGTCCCAGCGGCTTTTACTTATTTATCGGATTGTTCGAAATCGTAGAACCTAAACAAGTCACCATAAATGATATTATCCGAATAATTCATTTCTTTGCTTACTTTTTCTTTAACGGGCTGGCATGCTTGTGCATTTTCTTCAGGAAGAGGTTCTCCTGAAGAGCGATCATAGCACGTTTCATTTGAATATAAATAATCTTCTGTAATAAAGCTGCCGTCTCTTAAGGCAACGAAGTCTTTATTCTTTTCGGAAAACATGTTGTCACCGAAGGTCAAATCTCCATTCTCTTCAATACCAAGGAGGTGGAGTAATGTAGGTTTGACATCAATTTGTCCGACAACCTTATCCTGCACTCCCCCATCTTCGTATCCTGGTATGTGGACCATAAATGGCACTCGTTGAAGTTGTGTTTGCACATAAGGGTCCACTTCTTCTCCCAGAAATTGCCCCATAGCTTTATTGTGAAAATCACTAATCCCATAATGATCACCCATCAAAACAATGATGGAATCATCATAAATACCCGCATCTTTCAACTGCTGGAAAAACTGTTCCAATGCTTCATCTGTGTAGCGGGCGGTTTGAAAATAAGAATTCAATGTTTTTGAATTGGAATCGTATTTATCGATATTCGCTTTTTCTTCAGGAAGTTCAAATGGGAAATGGTGAGTCAAAGTAATAAATTTACTATAGAACGGTTTTTCCTGTGCTTGCAAATATTTAATGGATTGTTCGAAAAACGCTTTGTCTTCCAGTCCCCAACCAAAAGAATTTTCAGGGGTAACTTCGAACGATTTCTCATCATAAAACTGATCATACCCTACATTGTCATACATGACGTCCCTGTTCCAAAAACTTGCATTATTGGCATGAAAAACAGATGTTTGATAACCTTCTTCATTCAATATTTCCGGGAGGGCATTGTACTCATTTCCTGCATGTGTGAAGTACACAGAACCTCTTCCCAATGGGTAAAGAGAATTTTCAACAATAAACTCCGAATCAGAGGTCTTCCCTTGTGCTGTTTGATGGTAGAAGTTTTCAAAAGTGATGGTGTCCTTACTTTGTTTCAAGTCATTAAGGAATGGTGTCGTCTCTGTGCCATTGATCTCTGAGTCGAACAGGAAGTTCTGGAACGACTCCACACTAACAAAAATGACGTTTTTATCTTCTGCAATCCCAAACAACTCCGAATCTTTGTTAGTTTGATCAGGAGAGGTTTCTTTCAAATACGTTTCTATTTCACTGATTTCACTGCCATCTGCAAATACACGCTGAGCTTTTGTTTTCGTCTGCATTGTTGCATCATAAAGATGGTAGTTGTATATCCCAATATTCTTCACCAGGTATTCGCGGTCAAAGGCCCGTACGAAAAGCATCGGACGTTCAATCTCTGCAAGCACAACATTCCCAGCCAGAAGCAAAAATGTAACAGCTGTGGCTGCAATTTTCCCACGTTTGGGCAGCTTTACAGTAAGGTCAAACTTTTTGCGGCTTAAATACCATACAAGTGCTACATCAGCGAAGATGAAAATGTCTTCATTGTGAAGCAGTGTTAAAAAACTTCCTGTGAGATCTGCAGCATTGTTCCCCTGAAAAAGCACGGGGATGGTAATAAAGTCTGTGAAATTCCTGTAGAAAATCAAGTTTAAGAATAAGACCAATGAACCGATCAATGTTGTCCAGCGTAAATATTTCATTTGATTTTTTGGTTTTAACCATACACTAATCGCAAAAATCAAATAGGCACTGGCAATCGGATTAAATAAAAGTATGAATTCTTGCATTGGATTCTCAATCGATAAATCGAACATGAATCTATACACGACATATGTCTTCAGACCAAATAACAATGTCGCAATGATAAATAATGGCATGTTCTTCATTCTCCATTGCATCATGGTTCCTCCTCTAGTACGATACTGGTCCATTTTAACAAAAATTAACCAGGTTCCTTATCTTCTTTAACATTTTCCACTTATAATCCATATTAAACTCTTTCTTCATATATGACGTAAATGGTCCCAATAAGGTTTCATGAAATTTACATTTTCCATCATTTTCAAAATGATAGGGTGGAGCTTTTCTTATCATAAGACAAAAACATAATAAAAAGAAGTCCTAACGATTAAAATCTATTTACAAATTTTATACAAATGAAACATAAAAAAGTTGGAGCCTTGAGGCTCCAACTTTTTATTTATTCTTTTTAACTAAGAAAGCTCCTCCAATGACACCCGCATCGTTCCCTAATTCAGCTATTCCAAAACTCGATGCTTCTGCTGTTCGTGGTAAAGCATATTTCCTATACGCTTTTTCAAGCGGTTCCAGCAGCAAATCTCCTGCTTTGGAGACTCCGCCACCGATCACGATTTTTTCAGGGTTAATGGCAATTGCCATGTTAGCAATCGCCATTCCAAGTACATCTGTAATCTCCGCAATCACACCACTTGCTGCTTCATCGCCATCTTTGGATGCATCAAATACATTCTTGGATGTTAACGTCGAATCATTTATAAACTCATTCAGTTTGGATTCTGGGTGTTTTTCTGCTGCTTCTTTTGCTTTTCTGACAATACCTGTAGCTGATGAAACGGTCTCAAGGCACCCGGTTTTTCCACAGTTACAAGGAGCTCCTCCATTTGGTACCACTGTAACATGGCCAAGTTCGGCTGCTGTACCATTGGCTCCATTGAGAATCTGACCGTTAGCAATAATGCCGCCACCTACACCCGTACCGAGAGTAACCGCAATCAGTTCTGTGCACCCTTCTCCGGCACCAAGCCAATTCTCACCTAAAGCAGCTAAGTTAGCATCGTTATCTACCCACACAGTCATTCCCGTCAATTCTTTGAGAAGGTTACCGAAGTCAAAATCTTTCCAGCCAATATTCACAGCTTCATGAATATAACCTGTCGTTGTATCAACAAAACCTGGCGCGCCTGCGCCAATCCCTACAACCATAGACGTGTCGATCGCCTCTTCTTTCAAAGTTTCTGAAATGGAAATGGCGATATCAGAAGGAATGGCTTCTCCCTGATTAGCTGTATTCGTGGGAATCTCCCATTTTTTTTTGATTGTACCGGTTTCCTCAATAATAGCCAATTTTACTGTCGTTCCCCCGATATCTGCACCGATATAATAATGACTCATCACTTTTCCTCCCCTATTTGACGATCCTTTTGTTTAGCGATTTCACTTCTTAAAAGCAGGATAGCCATTTGATAGTCTTCTGATGGCATGCATTGGGCTTTGTACAACTCCCTTACTTCATCTTCCATCATTTCTAAATCAGCCAACCTGTTTCCTATGTAAATGATCGTTCCGAATTTTTTCAAATATTGCTGAATATCATAAATCGTTTTCATTCGTCATCACCACCATTCATTATACCAATACCTTTAAGACTTGAAAATGCAAAAACCCCGATCGATCAACGATCAGGGTCATTCGGGTGAAGAAATGCAGGTCTGCGGTTTTTTAAAGGAATTGGAGAACGAAGTAAAACATCTCTTAACGGTTTCCATGAAAAAGGTAGAAATGGCCACAAATAAGGTGTTTTGAAAGACTTCATGCTGGAAATATAGAGGATCCACAAAGTCACTCCTAACACATAACCTTTTAATCCGAATAAGCCCGTAACGAGAAGCAGCACAAGCCTTGTTATTCGATCGGCCAGCCCTAATTCGTAACTAGGTGTAGCAAAAGTACCAATGGCAGCAAGGGCTAAATACAAAACTACTTCGCTCGAGAACATGCCAACCTCTACAGCCACTTGACCAATCAATATGGCCGCTACTAAGCCGAGAGCGGTCCCTAGCGTAGATGGTGTATGGATTGCTGCCATCCGCAGCATGTCTATGCCTATTTCGGCGATCAAAAACTGGACGATGAGCGGCAAGGTGCCGGTGTCCGTAGGTCCAATGAACGCCAGAGCTTCAGGAAGCAAATCCGGCCTCTTGGAAAAAAGAAAATACAGGGGCAGAATAAAGATCGATGCAAAGAATCCAAAAAATCGCACGGCACGTAAATAAGCACCTACTAACGGTTTTTGACGATATTCTTCTGCATGTTGTAGATGATGCCAAAAGGTTGATGGAGTAATCATGACACTCGGTGACCCATCAATTATGACAAGAATATGTCCTTCATAAAGGTGGGCAGCTGCCGTATCAGGACGTTCTGTGTACCGGATCACTGGATATGGGTTCCAATAACGACCGCTGATATATTCATCAATGGTCTTTTCTGCCATCGGAAGCGCATCCGTATCAATGTCCTGTAATACTTTCTTCAATTCTTCGACCCGGTCGGAGTCTGCAATGTCTTTAACATAACAAATACACACATCCGTTAATGACCTGCGGCCGACTTGCAAATATTCCATTCTTAAAGAACGGTCTCTGATTCTTCTTCTCGTCAAAGCCGTGTTGAAGATAATGGTCTCTACGAACCCATCTCTCGATCCTCTCACAACCCTTTCAAGATCTGGCTCCTGCAGTCCACGAACAGGATAAGTACGAGCATCAATCATAATGATTTCATCGACGCCTTCGACGACTAAAGCTGTTGGTCCTGCCAATACCCAATCCGCTGCCGCATTTAAATCTTTTTTCTTCTCTAATTCTACATAAGGAAGATGGGTTTTTAATAACTTTTCAAGTGGATCAGGATCCAGTTGATCCGGGTCCAACTTTGAAAGGAGCTTCATTAAATAGTGAAGGATATCATCTTTTACAAAGCCATCGACAAGAAATAAGGACATCCCTCGCCCAGCATAGACAAGATCGAGATGAACCATGTCAAAACTTTCGTCTACTCCAAGCCGATCTTTGAGATACGATACATTTTTTTCGTAACTATCAAATAAACGTTGTTCTTCCAAAACGCATCCTCCTCTTAACCTTCTTGGCATAGTTTCTTCCAAATTCAATTATTCATACACAGAAGGAAGAGAGAGGATTATACGCATGTCCAAAGAAAATGGAACATATCCTGAACTATAGATTACCTATGCAGAGAGGATATATGAGGAGATGATGGTTTGAGAAAAGTGTGGGTACATTGGGTACTTGGTCCTTTGGCCTTAGCTATATTCATCGCAATCTATACTCAATACTTTAATGATGAAGCGGTCATCAAGTATTTCCCTTTAGATGACAGAAGTGATTTTGAATCGTACGGAACTTCCTTGAATTTTGCTTCCCAAGAAGATGAGGATGAGTATGAAATCCTATGGAATATGTTTTCTGAAAGTGACAAAGCCATGTACTTGAGACAGGACGTCTCCCTTTTGTATGTAAATGGACGACTAAAAGGTGTTGTCAGTAAGTGGGAGGAAAACGCATCAGAAATAAAGAAGGAAACGTCTTTACATGGGGAAGACAGTCAAAAATATCAGGCCATCTCTTTCCATCATGGAGAAATACATGAGGATAGTGGTCCAATTAAAAGCATCCAGGCAAGCTCGAAGGACGAGCTTTACGTCATTGATTCGCCTCACTCGAAGCGAACGGCATTCAAAGAAGCAGCCAATCAAGAGGAGGAAGAATGGAAAAAGAGACTGGATCACTCCATTCAACAACAGTTGGAAGTTCAATGGGAAGAATTGCTTACGTACTACGGGATAAACAAAGAAGATTACACGCTTGTCCCTTTAACTGACCTCGCAGACTATAAAGACAAGCCGCTACCTGGAACAAAGGAAGATGACTCTGAACGAATAAAAGGACAACTGTGGGAAGGTTTGTATAAAAACTATGTGCTGGGAATTAGTGATACAAAATCTTCCCACCCCATCCAGAGCTATATTCCACTCATTCTTTTTGATAAAAAAGGGAACCATTTAATTGTCCTTTATGAGGATGATACTGGGAAAAAGCACCGCCTCATTCAGTCTTATTAACGGAGGTTGTTGAATAGTTCTTTAAAATCCTTTTGATCGGGATTAAGGTCGGCGGCTCGTTCTGCATGGTCAGCCGCTTTCTCTTCTTCTCCGATTTGCTGGTATAATAGCGCTAAATTATAATGTGCTTCTGCCATCTCAGGAGAAAGTTCAAGGACACGGATCAAGTCTTTCCTGGCTGCACTGGTTTCGCCTTTTTGCAAGTACGCAAATGACCTGTTGAAACGTAGAGCAGCTTCATATTGACCAGGATTATCCAGGGCTTCACTCGTGATTTCAATCACTTCGTCATAGGCACCCGATTGATTTAGCTCCTGTGTCTCTTGGACCTCGCTAAAACCTTTCGAATCATTGAATAATCCCATATAACCAGTAAACGCCATACTTGAGATAAGTAATAAAAAAACAACAAGAGCAGCAAGCTGTTTCGGCCTATTCATCTGTTTAGGCAAACGTACGACTGCAGTGGCGATAAAACCACCGATCATCCCTCCGATATGTGCTCCATTATCAATTTGAGGAACGAGCAGTCCGAATGAAATATTGATGATGACGATAAAAATGAGATTCCAACCCATTGTTCGGAAAAACAACTGTTTATGCTGGACACCAAAAAACAAGAGTGCTCCAAACAATCCGAAAATGGCACCTGATGCTCCAGCAGCCACATGGGGATTCAACATAAAACTCGCCACACCACCAAACAAACCTGAAAGTAAATAGCTCCATGTAAAACGCCAAGTTCCATACAATTTTTCAACGGCCGTGCCTAGGTAATAAAGGGCGAACATGTTCATAAAAAGATGGAGAACCCCTATATGCAGAAACATAGAAGTGGCGAGCCGCCACCATTCCCCATCCATAATTGCTGGATTGAATTTTGCTCCGTACTGTATGAGTGTTTCTACTGAAGTACTGTCACCCACCCATTCAATATAAAGAAAAATCAGTACATTGATAGCAAGTAAAAAGTAGGTCATTCGAGGTTTGCCATAATCGAAGATTGACATAACTTCTTTTCTTTGATCTTGTTGTTTCTTAACAAGCTGGTGTTTCAGGTATGGAAGCATAGCCTCCATTTCGCTTTCGCTAACCTGTTGATCCACGAGAGGTTCTTCTAATTGAAAAGCACTGTAAAACTTTTTCTTTTCTCTTGCTTTGTTTTCGTCATCCATATAGTAAAGAAAGATTGAATTCTTTTGTGAAGAGATGTTTTTTTCAACATCCTCCCGCTCTTCCACAGGTGGGTATTCCGAAACATACACTACGTGGAATTGGACTTTTCCGCCCCGGAATAATTTCTTATTTTGAGACAACTGTCGATATGACTTTTCCAGGTCCCTCCGCAGCTCATTTTTCCAATTGATTTGTTTATGAGTTAAGCGGATCACATGCGTTTGCCAATCCTGTTCCTTCTCAAGCCAAACTTCCCCTCGTTCCGTACTCATATTTAGCACTTGAAAATCTTGTGCTACAACCAGGTCATAAGTAAGTTTCCATAAATAATACTCTTGCTCAATAAACACGTTGCAACCCCCTCGATCACACCTTCATCATATCATGCCCTTTTGTTAAGGAGCTAACTGAAAGCATTAAAAAAGCCGCCAGGAACATACCCCGACAGCTTATTTTATTCATAGCCCCCGAAACATTTGCGAAAGAAATTTTTGCCGAATCCAGGGAATGTTCATGGACAAACGAACAAGGAGCTTACGAAGAAAAGGAATTTTCGTAACGACGTCCAACGCTGTGTATCGATACTTATAAACCGTTGCAATAACCGAGCCGATGATCATAACCCATCTAAAAAATTGACGCATCTCATCCACCTCTTCTTTTATTAGGTGAACTTATTTTTTGCTAGAGTCATCATCCTTATACACATAGTTATGAATGACAGGGTCCATCGTATCTTTTAAGATGGACGCAGAAGAATGAAACTTTTTCAATTCATCCTTGTCAAGATCCAATTCGATGATTTCTTGAATTCCTTTGCGGTTGACTATCGCAGGTACACCTATATAAAGATCATCCATGCCATATTGTCCCTGAAGATAACCAGAGACAGTCAAAACCGCATTTTCATTATGCAGAATGGCTTTTGTTAAACGGACAAGCCCCATTGCGATTCCGTAATGTGTGGCTCCTTTTCGTGCAATAATATGATAGGCGGCATCCCTCACCTGTTCAAAAATACCTGCAAGATCTTTTTCATCATACAGATCAGGGTGATCTTTAATGCGATCAAACACAGAGCGACCAGCGACATTCGCATGACTCCAAACCGGGAGCTCAGAGTCTCCGTGCTCACCCATAATATATGCATGGACATTACGTGTATCAATATTGAAATATTCACTCAGTTTGAAACGCAGCCGAGCTGTATCCAGGATCGTTCCAGACCCGATTACACGTTCCGCAGGAAGACCAGAAAACTTCCAAGTCATATAGGTTAAGATATCAACAGGGTTTGTTGCTACAAGGAAGATCCCATCAAATCCACTTTCCATAACGGAGTCCACAATGGATTTAAATATGGCCGTGTTTTTCTCAAGCAAATCCAACCTTGTTTCTCCTGGTTTCTGATTTGCCCCAGCAGTAATGACGACAAGATCAGCGCTCTCACAATCGGCATAATCCCCAAACCATATCTTCTTGTTTGCAGGAGCAAAAGCGAGGCCATGATTCAGATCCATCGCATCGCCTTCCGACTTCTCTTTATTCAAATCGATCATAACCAGTTCATCTGCTACCCCCTGGTTTAATAGAGCAAACGCATAACTAGAACCCACCGCACCTGTACCGATCAAAGCTACTCGATTTACATGTTCCAATCCAATCCCTCCTCAATTAATCTAACCTTATTATAACTCAAAAGTTTGCTCAATACTTCACAATGAATGAATGTTTTGTGACATCGTCAGAATTAAAAATGATATGTAGGTTGAATCCCACTTTCGGTAAGAACATATTCCACCCTCTGATCATATTCTTCAAAAGGAAGTGGCGAGTACCTTTGTCGCTCGGAAGCGATCATTAAGGTTTTCCCACGAAACCCTTCAATGAATCGATCAAAATAACCTCCGCCATATCCTATTCTGTACCCTTTATCGTCAAACAATAGTCCTGGTACAAGGAGAAGATCAATATCACCTTTCTTCACCAGGGCTGAACTCTCAGGCTTCGGTTCTCTTAAACCAAAATAGACTCTCTCTAATTGATCATATTTCTCCAAGTGATAAAACTCCATCTTTCTACTCTCTGGAATACATTTTGGTACGACCACTTTCTTGTCGGTACGCCACCCTTCCTCAATAATAGGTTCTGTAGACCATTCATGCGTTTGTGATAAGGTGACACCTACGACATGGGCACTCTTCCATATTTCACTGTTGAACAAATTCTCTTGCATTTTTGCCTCAATTTGGAGTCGCTCTTTCACACTTATGTCCTGAAGAATCTTCTTTCCTTTGAACCTAAGTTCGTTCTTTTCCATTTCTACACCTCCTTTTCTGCTCTTTAAATTAATTTTACAAAAGCTCCCTTTTCTTAAAGACTCAGTTTCGAGGCGATTGTGTGGTTCTGGGGGCTCCGGGAAAAGGTTCGTCTTGCTCCATCGTCCAGACACTTGCGTCATAAGCAAAACAGCCAAGGAATGAAAAACACATTCCGTTGCTGTTCTGCTTATGCCAGTCGTGTCTACCAGGACGATTCCGCATTTGAACACTTTCCATGGGGCGGGCGGTGAGCGAGCTATTCCCCGAAGCCCCATCCACTCAACAAAAGTCTCGAAACTGAGTATTCTACAATCCTGCCATATTGTTCAATAACTGAGCTTTCAGTGGTTAGCATAGCTTTGGATATAAAAAAAACAGTAGGAAATAATCCTACTGCTTACTTTGTTTCACGATGAAGCGTGTGCTTCCCTACGCGTGGGCTGTATTTCATAAGCTCTAGACGCTCTGGGTTTTTACGCTTGTTTTTTGTGCTAATATAATTGCGGTCACCAGTTTCGGTGCATGCAAGTGTAATGTTTACGCGCATTATTATTCCTCCTAATCATAAAAGCTATTCACTGTCTCATTCACATTATCAGACTAATACATAATACCAAAAACGATGGAACCTTTCAAGTAGTTATTCAGCTAAAAACGGTGAAATATCCCATAGCCACGCTTCTATTTCTATGATATAAATAAATGTGGAAAACTAAAGGAGTGATACAGCTTGATTTATGTAATTGGTACATTGACCGCCGTTGCCCTGGGCCTTTTTGTTCTTTCATACTTCATGAATGACCGCATGAAAGAACTTGAAAACCAAGTTGAGCAAGTCAATATGACAATGATGCAAAGCAATTACCAGCTAAAAAAGAAAATGAAGATTTTGGAAGAAGAACTTCTGGCTGAAGATTTAACTCAAGAAATCATGAAACAGCCACCAAAGAAAAAAGAAACCCCTCAAAGCCTTCCTTTAATCGATACTGTTCTATCCATGTATCAAAAGGGTTATAAAACCCATTACATAGCAAAACAGACGAATTTGAGTGAGTATGATGTCCATTCGATGATCCAACAACAAAAAAGTGGCGGTGTTCGAACATGAAACAATGGATACGCTCCTATGCCCTGGGTTTGCTTACAGCAGTGATAGTGTTCGCCATATCCTACTGGAACACAGAGACCACTTCCTCAACGGGCGTTGAAATGGAAAACAGTACAGAAGAGTTGATTGAACAGCTTGAAAGTAAAGGATATCAAGCTATAACTATGGACGAGTGGAAAACCCTCAAGGAAAACGATAATAGGCAGTCACAGACTCCCCCACCTGTTGAGGAGCCAATAACCACTTTCTCTATTGACGTAGTCCCTGGTACTACAACAGATGATATAAGTGATAAACTGATTCAGGCCCAAATCATAGAAGATGCTGCCGAGTTTGAATCATTCATGAAAGAAAATGACTACAGCCGCTATATTCAGATTGGCCAAGCTACATTAAATTCAGATATGTCGCTTCAAGAAATTGCTGAAGCTATTACATCTAAGTAAAAAAGCCGCACTCTAGCGGCTTTTTCTTAATTTAATGAACGTAACTACCATTCCACTTTAACATCGGTGATTAGAATCATTTCATCCATAAATGATCCATACATTCAATCAAATATACGCTCCCTAATAACGATAGAGCGTGGAATACTTCAACATAAAGAAGACATGAATCGAAACAATCGATTCATGTCTTCTGTGTTATTTATTCAAATCATACGTTCTTCCTTTCACCAGATAGAAGATACTTTCGCCGATGTTCGTAATATGATCAGCAAACCTTTCAATATATCTGGCAACATAGGCCATCTGCATGATGTGCTGGATCTGTTGTGGATTAATCGCGGTCAATTCCAGCATTTCTTTTACAATCGAACCATACTTTTTATCTACAACATCATCCATTTCAGCAAGCTTCTTCGCTAACGAAATATCTTCATACTCAAAAGATTTAATTGCAAGGTCCACCATATCCATAGCCAGGATAGCCATTTCACGCAACTCAGGATCTACTTCAATCCCATGATTTTCACCCAAGTGAATGGTTGCCTTCGCAATATTGGTCGAATGGTCAGCCATACGCTCCAAATCGCTGGAGATTTTGATAGCAATGATGATCCTTCTCAAATCCCTTGCTACAGGCTGTTGCTTCGCCAGCATCAAAATTGCATCATCGTTTATCTTTTCTTCCTTACGATCGATGGCTGCATCATCTTCCAAGATTTTTTTTGCAGCCTCTACGTCCCCTTGATATAGGACATAAATGGCTTGGTCAAGTGAATCTTTCGCATCATGAGCTAACTCTTTAATTTGTTTCTTTAAGTTTTCAAGTTCTTCTTCGAAATGAACACGGATTGACATGGATAATCCCCCCTAAAAAATTAGCCAAAGCGTCCAGTAATATAATCTTCTGTTCGCTTGTCGTTAGGGTTTTGGAACAAGTCATCGGTGTCAGCGAACTCAATTAATTCTCCATTTAAGAAGAAGGCTGTTTTATCTGAAATACGTGCGGCCTGTTGCATGTTGTGTGTAACAATAATGATGCTGTATTTTTCTTTCAACTCTTGAACAAGTTCTTCTACTTTTGCTGTAGAAATAGGGTCTAACGCTGAAGTCGGTTCGTCCATTAAGATCACATCCGGTTCAACTGCTAAAGCACGAGCGATACATACACGCTGCTGCTGACCACCAGAAAGACCATAGGCATTTTCATTTAGACGATCTTTCAACTCATCCCAAATCGCTGCACCTCTTAAACTTTTCTCAACGATCTGATCTAACACTTCTTTCTTTTTAATGCCGTGGATTCTAGGTCCATAGGCTACGTTGTCATATACACTTTTTGGAAACGGGTTTGGTTTTTGGAAAACCATTCCTACCTTCGTACGCAAGTATTCTTCTTTATACTTACTGCTGAAGATTTCCTGATCACGATATTTAATAGAACCGGAAGTCTTTACAATTGGAACCATCTCAACCATGCGGTTCAATGTCTTCAAGAACGTAGATTTCCCACAACCGGAAGGCCCGATAATGGCTGTTACTTGTTTTTCTGGTACCTCCATGCTCACTTCGTATAGAGCTTGGTCTGAACCATACCATAAATTCAAGTCATTCACTTCGATAATGCTATTCGTTTTCTCTTTTTTAATTCCCTCTTTTTTAACCTCAGGCTTCGCTGTTCCCTGGTTTACCTTTTTATTTGTTTTCTCTTCCATTACTTTATTCATATTGAAACCCTCCTCATCCTAATTAAAGACGACGTTGATATTTGTTTCTGATTAAAACAGCAATTGAATTCATGAGTAGCAATACAGCTAAGAGAACAATTATTCCTGCTCCTGCAACAAACTGCCATTCTTCCTGTGGTCTACCAGTCCAGTTATAGATCTGAATCGGCATGACGGTGTATTTAGCCAGTAATGAATCCGGTAAAGTGTAGATGGCTGTTGCTGCACCTACGATAATTAATGGCGCTGTCTCACCAATTGCACGGGACAAAGCGATAATCGCACCGGTAAGAATTCCCGGAATGGCAGCTGGAAGAATAACGCGTGCAATGGTTTGCCACTTAGACGCTCCCATGCCATAGGATGCTTCCTTGATTTCTGCTGGAACTGAACGGACAGCTTCTTGAGCAGCTACTACAATGACAGGAAGAATCAACAAGGCCATCGTTAATCCACCAGCAATGAGTGTATAGCCGAAATTAAACATATAAACAAAGAAAGTTAATCCTAATAGTCCGAATACAATGGATGGCACACCAGCTAAGTTTTGAATGTTAACTCTGATAAAATCCGTGAACTTATTTTTAGGTGCGTATTCTTCCAAGTAAATCGCTGTCGCAACCCCAATAATGACGGCGAAAATTGCCACGATAATCATTAAAAAAACTGATCCGATCAATCCGGCGTAAATACCAGCTTCTTCTGGATATGGTGCTGGAAAGTTTAAGATATAATCAAGACTCAGATAACCAATTCCTTGAGTCAATACACGATAAAAAAGCAAGACTAGGAAGACTAACCCTACTGTAGTAGCCAGTCCAAACAGGACCATAAGGGCTTTGTTGGTGGCTACTCTCCCTTCCATACGTTTCTTGATATTTTGTTCATTTTGACCAAGCATCAATATTCCTCCCTGAACTTACGAGAAATGTACTGAGCAATAAGGTTCATGACGAGTGTGAAAACAAACAAGGTCATTCCTACTGCGTACAAACTGTAATAAATGGTAGATCCGAAAGTGGTATCACCTGTAGCTGCCTGCACAATGAAAGCAGTCATGGTTTGTATCGATTCTGTCGGATTGAAAGTGAGATTAGGTGTAGCTCCTGCTGCTATGGTTACAATCATCGTTTCTCCGATAGCTCTTGAAATAGCAAGAACAATGGATGCAATGATTCCTGATAGAGCTGCAGGTAAAACCACCTTAAATACTACTTCAAGTTTTGTTGCACCTAATCCGTAAGCTCCTTCCCTTAAAGCATTAGGAACAGAGTTCATAGCATCTTCCGAAAGAGATGCAACCATAGGGATAATCATAATACCGACTACAAACCCACCACTAAGGGCGTTGAAAATTCCCAAATCAGGAATAAAAGATTGGAACATTGGTGTAACGAATGTCAAAGCAAAATAACCATAAACAACAGTTGGAATACCTGCTAATACTTCAAGTACAGGTTTGATGACACGTCTCACTTTATCATTTGCATATTCACTCAAAAATATGGCTGACATAAGTCCCAATGGTACAGCTACAAGCGTAGCGATCAAAGTGATGAGTAATGTACCACCTATCAATGGAGCAACTCCATACTCACCTGACCACGGTGACCAGCTTGTCCCTGTATAAAAATCAACTAAAGACACATTGGAAAAGAAGCCAATAGACTCACGCAACAAAGTAAATAATATCCCTACAGTTGTTAAGACACTAACTGTAGCACAAAGAAGCAAGAAAAAAGGAATGATTTTCTCTATTCTTTCCCCTAAACTTTTCTTCTTTTTATTTCTTTCAATCATTTGTTGGACGTCAATCATTTTCCCCTCTGATTGTAACCCCTTGTCCATGTTAAAAACTCCTCTCATCCATAAGGCAAGGTGAGACTTTAAATTAAGTCTCACCTTCCTTGTTAGGTTTTCAAATCAATTACTCTGCCCAGCTTTTCGCTGTTTCAAGTTGCTCTTGATACTTGTCTTCAGGAAGAGCTACATAGCCTACTTCTTCAGCAGCTTTTCCAGCATTGTTCAAAGTGTACTCAACGAAATCACGAACTTGTGCTTTTTCTTTATAAGCATTCACATTTACATAAGTGAATAGCGGACGGGATAGTGGTGTGTAAGAACCATCTTGAATTGTTTCAGGGTTTGGTTTCACAGCTTCGTTTCCACCTTCAGAAATTCCAAGAACTTTCAAGACATCTTCGTTTTCAGCATAGTAAGCATATCCAAAGAATCCGATAGCGTTAGGATCATTCTCAATACCGCGGACAAGTACGTTGTCATCTTCAGAAAGTGTAGTGTTAGAACCTTCTTTCATTGGCTCTTCTTCAAGGATTACTTCATTAAAGTAGTCGAATGTACCGGAATCATGCCCAGGGCTAAAGATTTTGATTTCCTCTTCCGGCCACTCTGGATTGATATCAGACCACATTGTAGCATCTGAAGACTCAAGGAAGATTTGTTTTAGTTGTTCAATTGACAATTCTTCAACGAAGTCGTTTTGTTGGCTAACAACAACAGAAAGACCGTCATATGCAAGCTCTAATTCTTCTAATTGAATGCCGTTTTCTTCAGCAGTCGCCATTTCTTCTTCTTTAATAGGACGAGAAGCGTTACTTAGATCAATTTCACCTACTGTGGATTTTTTGAATCCACCGCCGGAACCTGAAGAGTTCACTGTTACATTCACATCAGGGTTTTCCTGATTGTAAGTGTAAGTCAAGTTTTCCATGATTGGGAATACAGTAGAAGATCCATCAATAGCGATCGGTCCGGATACTTCTTCAGAACCTTCTGCGTTTGTGCCTTCTTCTGAGTTGTTACCTTCTTCAGCTGCTGGTTCCTCTTCTGAACCCCCGCATGCTGCAAGTACTCCCAGCACTAGGATGAACATTAGCATTAGTGCTAAACTTTTAAAGTTTTTCATTTCTTTCTCCCCCTATTTGTATGGTTATGTTTTGTGTTTGGCTGCTTGGCCAACTCACATTTTATATATTAACGAGAGAGTTTTAATGACATATGAATCAAACGTAAAGGTTTTGTAAATTGGCGATTTTTGTTGCATAAACACCCTTAAGTTTGGATATTCCACACGATTTTTCCGTTAATATATAAAAAAAGAGTGATACTTGTCGTATCACTCCTCAGTTTCTGCTTCTTCTTCTGATTTATTCGTACTTATTCCGCTCTCTTTACGTTCCTCTTTTAGTTCAAAATACGCTTGGCCAATCCGCGCTCCAATCTTGTTGCTTATATCAAACGTGCTTGTTGCGTTTTCTCCTAAATAAGGAGAGACAATGGAAAAGGCAATTTCCGGATCATTCGAAGGTGCATATCCAACCAATGTTTTATTCAATAAATTCTTATAAGTTGTTCTTTCTCCATTTTCATCAAACACAGCTTTGAATGCTTGCGCTGTTCCTGTTTTTACTGCCATATTATATTGAGCATAAGGTTCTTTAGAAAAAACATGACTGGCTGTTCCCTGATTCGTTTGAGCCACTTGCCTGAATCCTTCCTGTACTCTTTCGATATAAGATTCGTCCATTTCAAGGTGGTTTAATACCTCTGGACTATAATCTTTGTACAACGGACCTAACCCATCTTCCAGCGACGGCTCATGAATACTCTTCACCAATCTCGGACGCATTCGGTCGCCGCCGTTCGCTATGGTGGATACATATTGGTTTAACTGCATCGGCGTATAAGTGCTGAATTGGCCGATGGAAAAGTCCAGGATGTGTCCTGGGTTCCCAGGCTCACCTGTTACCCCTAAACCTTCGTACGGAAAATCAATACCCGTTTTCGCACCAAGTCCGAGCTGGTTAAAATTATAAATAAAGTTGTCAAACGTGCCTTCTTTTAATGATAAGGAGTTCATATCATATTTGTTACTATAATCCCCTCCCAAATACATCGCAAGGAAGTACATATAAACGTTTGAAGACTGCTGAAGAGCTGCAACATCATTAACTGCCCCTATATTGGAGGTGTAAGAACCTTTTTGCTTTCCAGCAATTGTGATAGGTCTATCATTAATCCAAGTATTAGGTGTCACCGCCCCTTCATGTAATCCAGTCAGGACAGTAGCTCCTTTTACTATGGACCCAGGCATATAGGAATTATAAAGCGCCTGGTGGGACGTGTCAGTGAATCTAGATTCTCCGTCTTCAGGAGTTCTATTATAGGTTTGACCTGTAATTGCCAAAATCTCACCTGTATTTGGATCTGAAACGACTGCCACCGCGTTCTCCAGGTGTCTGTTTGGTCCAGGAGCTTTGCGAATTGCTGCTTCAAGCTCTTCCTGAACAATCTTGTTGACTCGTTCCTGAAACTCCATATCAATTGTGAGGACGAGGTCTTTGCCTTTCTCTCCCTCGCGAATCACCTTGGAATTAATCACATTATTGTTCTTGTCTGTTTCGTATTGGACCTTTTCTTTTTTACCTCTTAAGACATCCTCATACTCCTGCTCAAGCCCACTTGTTCCCACACGGTCATTACGGCTGTAATCCAGAGACATGAAGTAATCCAGTTGATCTCTCGGAACCCCTTGTTCTTTCGATGTAATGCTGCCAATATAACTGCGAAAAACAGAATCATACGGATATGTACGCTCCCAATCTGATGTCACGTTTATTCCCGGCAACTCAGCTAAGTGCTCAGCAACGACAGAATATTCCCTTTCAGAAATATCCGTGTTTTTCAAAACGTGAGGTGCAAGCGCATAGGCTTTATCCAATTCCTTCTTAATAGCTATGATTTCCTTCGTTTGATTGTCATAGAGAGCAATTTCATCATCTCTAATGCTATTTAGTTGAAGTTGATAGACTTCACCATTATCCAATTCGGAGGTATCTTCATTTTCAATACGGGCAGTAACCTCTTCCTGATTTTGAAGAAAGAAATACTCCTTAAGATCTCTATCCGTTAACTTCCCTTCATATTCCATATCGATATACTTAGATATTTCTTCAGCTAATTGCAGCTTATCTTTAGGCTGCACACCTTTTGGGGGTGTGTAAGTAATTGAATACAAAGGCTGGTTATCAACCACTACACGGCCATACCGATCATACAATTCTCCCCTCGGGACTGGTATGCTGGTCGTTGTGTTTTCTGTACGGTCAATTTCTTCCTGGGCCTCTTCTCCGTTAAGAATTTGAACGACCCCAAGCTGTAGTATAATTCCAGCAAATATAAGGAATACAACAAAAAACACCACGTTCAATCGGAAAGAAAGGTGTGACTTGTGTTTCGTTTTGTATTTATGCTTCTTTCCCATGAACTCCTCTCCTTCTCTATCATGCTTCATTTATTATAGCATTTTTTATGCATCATAGAATAGACGAAGCTCATGGGTTATTGGTTTCAATTATGTGTCGATTCCTTGCACTGTGTGTCAATACCTTTTACGAAGAAGTAGATGAAGAAGTGACCACCTCCAACAATTAACAAGATATATGGTATTCCAGTTTCTGGTGGGATTAGAGTAATGGCTAAAAGAAATATCACGATGGACAAGACCCTGCCAAAATTCAAGAAAATTTCCCTTACGACAATATATTCGATTCTCATTTCAGCAGCATTCCAGGATTTACCTATCACATCATATGTCAAAGATATATAAGGCACATAGAGCAACGGGAAAAATACCCCTGCAATACCCGCATAGATGAGCAATAGAGCCATGGTATCACTGAACAGTAAAATCAATACACTTAAATATAAAGCCAATCCTGATATGAGGATCGCCTTCTTTCTACGCCTGGGTTTAACCCAACGACTGACAAGAAAGTAAAATAGAAAAGAAAAACCAGAATAGACCAAATTAAATACACCCAATGACAGCTCATCCTCAGTCATTAAAAAGATCCAGATAGAGACGGCAAATAAGAAAGTTCCTTCCCTAAAGCCCTGCGAAACATGAGCATTTAAGATGCGTCTCCAATTTGAGTTATTCTTTCTCTCTGACACAATTCGTCGAAACGAAAAATTCCCTTTAGCCTTTCTTCTCGATATGCCGAAACTTACAAGGACAGCAATGATGAACAAGCCGAAGGAAATCGTGAAAATCACCGTATATCCAGTAAAATTGTTCAGTCTAGAAATGATATAACCGGCAAGTAACGGGCCGGTCATTCCTCCAAGAGATTGCAGCACACCAAGAAATCCATTGAAAAAATCCCTTGTATCGGGTTCGGTGATTTCAAAGGTCAATACATTGTAAGCAAGCCAGTAAAAACCATACCCTACCCCCAATAATGAACCAAGCATAATATTGAACGTGGCAGCCCGCTCTCCGACAAGTAAGACCGTTAAAAAAAACAAAGAGAGCACGGTCACCCCGGTTCTCAATACGATCACCCGATCTATTCTCTTCGCACACTTTCCCGCTAATATGAAAGTTAAGGGTTGTAAGACATAAATGGCTAAATTATATAGAGCTATGTCAATATAGCTATTGGATTGTTTCCATAAGTATATATTCACAAATGTACTGGATAAAAAAATACCGAGAGAATATAAGCCTCCAATGAGAAGTAATAGCAATAAATCTTTTGATACATTTTCGTGGCTGAGCCACACACGCAGCTTACTCACCATATCCATTTCTCCTTTGTGTTCACCTTTAGTGTTTTCAGAACAAAAGGAGATATACAAAAAGAGAGGCATGGATTAATATCCATGCCTCTCCGTAATTTTCAATTATTTAGCAGCGTCAAAGCGCTTAGCAACTTCATCCCAATTTACAACGTTCCAGAATGCTGAAACATAATCAGGGCGACGGTTTTGATAATTCAGGTAATACGCATGCTCCCAAACATCAAGACCTAAAATTGGAGTTTTACCTTCCATAATCGGAGAATCTTGGTTAAGAGTATCGATAACTTCAAGGTCACCATTATTGACTACTAACCAAGCCCAACCAGATCCGAAGCGGCCTTTTGCCGTTTCTTCAAACTTTTCTTTAAACTGGTCGAAACCACCGAACGTATCATTAATTTTTGTAGAAAGATCGCCCGTTGGTTCACCGCCACCATTCGGAGACATGATTGTCCAGAAAAGGCTGTGGTTTGCGTGGCCGCCACCGTTTCGACGCACTGCAGTGCGAATATCTTCAGGTACCACAGAAAGATTATTGGAAAGAAGCTCTTCCAAAGATTTGTCTTGAAGATTGCGTGTCCTTCAAGTGCATTGTTAAGCTTTGTCACATATCCGTTGTGGTGCTTCGTATGGTGGATGTTCATTGTTTCCTTATCAATAGTAGGTTCTAGTGCATCATAAGCGTAAGGTAGTTCTGGTAGTTCAAATTTAGCCATAATGTAACTCCTCCTTTAAATTAATATGTAAAACAGAAGCGATTTGCTTCACATTTTACATTATCAAACGGAAAATTGATTAGCAAATGTTTTGCATCACGATATTAAGAATTCCCTGAAAGGAAATTTTAAAACATAAAAAAACAACCAAGAATAACTTGATTGTTTAAAAGGAGTGGCTCGGGACGGAATCGAACCGCCGACACACGGATTTTCAGTCCGTTGCTCTACCGACTGAGCTACCGAGCCATAAAACATACGTTTTTTACTTTTCAGCTCAAAAACTTGTATCGATCCTCATTCAAGGAAATCCCTTGCTTGGCAAGGTGCAAGTGATGTAGATGAGTATGTATCATGGCGGAGGAGGAGGGATTCGAACCCCCGCGGGCCGTAAAGCCCCTGGCGGTTTTCAAGACCGCTCCCTTCAGCCAAACTTGGGTACTCCTCCGTATCATGTTATGGTGGACCCTGCAGGACTCGAACCTGCGACCGATCGGTTATGAGCCGATAGCTCTAACCAGCTGAGCTAAGGGTCCACATGGGGCGGTTGATGGGAATCGAACCCACGAATGCCGGAACCACAATCCGGTGCGTTAACCACTTCGCCACAACCGCCACGTTTTTTAATTATGTATGTTTGGTGGCGGTGGAGGGAATCGAACCCACGACCTCACGGGTATGAACCGTACGCTCTAGCCAGCTGAGCTACACCGCCAATTAATATCGCTTGTGAGCGACTTAATTAATATACCATTTTCATCTCAAGACGTCAACTGTTTTTTCTCTCTCAAATCAGCGACAAAAATAATATATCACGCCCTTCTTTTCGTTTCAAGGGTTTTTTGAAGAAAAAATAAAGCATTGAATATTCCAACATATTGGCTTCCTGAGGGGAAATAACAATTCCATGATATTTTGTGTCCTTGGAGGGGACAGGAAAGGTTCTGGGTTCGCTTTCCTTTGAACAGGAGTTTAAAAACACCCCTGACACTCGTACTAAAGAGAAGGTAACTCTCCGAAGATCCTAGAGGAGTCTCAAGTCTATCTAACCCTTCATCTATTGTCTGGATATCAAACCTTCCAAAATCACCCTTTATCTTTTTTCAACATATTCTTTATAGTGCTTATCCAAAAAAAAGACGGCTTTGTCAGCCGCCTTTTTTACTTTATAAACTTTCTTTTTCTCCCAAAACTTCCTCAGCAATATTCACGGCATGGTCACCGATACGCTCTAAGTTGCTGATCATGTCTACGAATACAATACCTGCTTGTCCTGTACATACACCCTCGTTCAAACGGATGATATGTTTCTTACGATAACTACGTTCCATACGATCCAATTCATTCTCTTTTTGGACAACGGCCAATGCTTCTTCACGGCTCATCGTTTCAAGAGATCTTGTTGCCTGCTTAACGGTCATTAACGTAAGGTCAAACATTGTATTCAAATCCTCGATCGCCTGAGGAGTAAGGTTCACTTTATTTGAGTTCTTATAGTCAATCAATTCAATGATATTCTCGAAGTGGTCACCAATCCGTTCTAAGTCTCTGACAGAATCCATTAGTGCGGAATGCTTATGACTTTCCTCATCTGATAGAGAAGCTTGAGAAAGATCAACGAGATAATCAGTAATTTTACGATCCAAATTGTTCAAAGCATCTTCAATTTGCATAGCAAGTTCAGAGTGCTTTTGTTGTTTATTGTTCAAATAAAGACTTGTTTCTTCAAGACCTTTATATGCATATTCACCCATACGAACAACTTCTTCTTTTGCTTGGTCTAAAGCAAGGGATGGAGATTGTTCAATAAAAATCGGGTCCAAATGCTGTGGTTTATGATCAATTTCTGAATCCTTCCCTGGCACCAATTTAATGACGATCCATGCAAGGACTGCAATAAACGGGAATTGCACAACCGCATTCGCAATGTTGAAGGATCCGTGAGCAAAGGCAATAGTCATTTCGGGCTCTAGATCCATACTCGTTTGTAACCAGTTTACATATCTTTCAAATGGAACTAGGAAAATTAAAAATACGGTAGCTCCTAACACGTTGAATATGACGTGAGCAAATGCAGCTCGCTTCGCGCCGACACTTGCACCGATGGATGCTAGGACAGCCGTAATCGTTGTACCGATGTTATCACCAAACAATACAGGGATAGCTGCTTGTAAATCGACAAGCCCTTCTCCCAACAACGTCTGCAAAATCCCTATTGTTGCACTGGAGCTTTGTACGATAACAGTGAATAAGGTACCTACGATAACACCCAATATCGGGTTATCACTCATGCTTACCGTCAAATCCTGGAAAGCCTGTAGTGATCGAAGTGGCTTCACTCCTCCACTCATTACTTCAAGTCCAAAGAACAAAGCACCTAGACCGAAGATGGTCTGACCAAAGTTCGCGACTTTTTTACTTTTGAAAAAGAATAGCAAGAAAGCACCAACGGCAAGGATTGGCAATCCATAAGCTTTAATATCTATACCAATGATAAATGCAGTCATGGTTGTACCAATGTTGGCACCCATAATAACACCAATCGCTTGCCTGAATGTCATGAATCCTGCGTTGACAAGACCAACAGTCAGTACGGTTGTCGTACTACTACTCTGCAAAAGAATTGTAACGACGGTACCCGCGATCACACCCATAAATGGATTGCTTGTGAAACGGTCTAATAGCTCCCTCAAACGATCTCCAGCCGTACGTTGCAGTCCATCCGCCATATACTTTAAGCCGAATAGAAAGATACCGAGTCCACCGATGAATTCAAATATCATCTGTTGCACATCGATTTCCATGTTCTCCACCCTTTCTTCATCCAAGTTTCATCATTTTTCTCTTTATTAAAACAACCTCACTCATATTAACCATGGACAAAGCTTTTGTAAAGGCAATTCATGAATCTTAACATTAAATTTACATTCATATAATACTGACACAACTGTCGTGTGTTATTCGAATTTTCCGATAAAAAAAGGCCCCTTCTGGGACCTTTTACGAAACCTTCTTTTCTATTGTAGTGTCTTCTTCATGTTCTTCTGTTAAAGTTGGCTGGGATTGTTCCTCTGCCAATTCCTCATTTTCAAATTGATTGGAAGCAATAATACTTGAAAGCTCCTGGGTAAGTGCAATTAGATCATAGGTAAATGCATCGAACGTTTGCATCGTTATTTGTTGCCGGTCAGAAGTTTTTACTAATTGTTCAGTGGAACGAGCCTGGTTTAATATTACTTTCTTCATACCTTCCATAACATCTTCCATACGCGGCATAACCTCATTGCCTTTTTTCAATTGGTCTTTAGTGGACTCTAATTCTAGATTAAACGAGCTCATTCCTTCAGATAAGTTTCTGAAAGCTTTCTTTGATATATCCATTTGGAGTTGTCTATCCTGTAACTCTTTTTCCATTTGATCAAATTGTGCGGAAAGATCTCCTCCGAGCGACATGACCTGCTTCATCCGCTGGTCAATATCTACAGCTGCTGTTCTGGATCGGTCAGCAAGTTTTCTGACTTCCTGTGCGACTACAGCAAATCCTTTACCATGTTCTCCTGCACGGGCAGCTTCAATGGATGCATTCAATGCAAGCATTCTCGTCTGCTCTGCAATATCTTGTATTTTGGTACCCGAATCCTGGATGTTCACCATGTAATTTTGAAAAGATTCGATTCTTGAAGTCATCCCCTGAATTTCTTTTCTAAAGCTATGTAAAGATTGTTCGACCTGCTCCACCCCGCCATTTCCTGAGTGAACAGCTTCGTTCATTCGTCCCTGCTCACCAAAAAGGGTCTCCAATGTTTTATGCAACTGACCGAACACCTTGTTTAATTCATCGAAAACTTCCTTTTGACTATCCATGTATTCTGAAGTTCGATCACTTTCGTCCTGGACTTGATTCACACTTTTGCTGAGATCCTGATGAACAAGCTTCAATTCTCTAGAGGAACCATCCATTTGTTCCCCACCTTTTTCAAGTTGATCAACAGCTCCTTGAAGGGAAGACAGAATATCCGCAATTTTATGTATAAGTTCTTCATAGCTTTTTCTTAACGATTGAATTTCCGGGAGACTCGTTTTAATGGAATCCGAGTCGCATAAAACCCCATTTCTTGCTTGTTTCATGACACGCTGCATCTGTTTTACTGGATGAACAATTTTCCTAACGACAAAATAAACAATCACGCCAACTACAAGGACGGTTATGATTCCTAATAACACTGTGTACATAGCCATTTGGCGCACGCTACTCATAAAGTCCTTCTCCGGCACTCCAAGTACATAGATTCCTTGCAGTTCTTGGACAGGCGCATAGGATAGTACGTAATTTTCCCCGTCCAACTGAATCGTTTCCGTGCCATTCTCTGTACTCAGGAATTGCTTCACTAGTGGATCAGGAAGAGAAGCTTGATCCTTTGTTGGATATGAAAAGACTCCTTCGTTATTAATAATATAAGCTGCAGAGGATAAGCCATCTTGTTGAAGTTGCGCCTGCTGAGCATTTGAGTATCCTTCCATGCGATTTGTGAATTCTTCTTGATCGCCAACGAAGGCATACATCAATTGTTCTGCCACATCCTGAGCCATCAACAACTCCCGCTCCAGACGATCCTGTACCAAATTCATTTGATTTTCTTTAGCTTTCGTATAAGAAAAGAAACCAATCATAGAAACTGAAATAAGCACAAGGCCACAAACGATGGCTGTCAACCTTATCTGCAAGTTGATTTTCGGCCATCCGAGTTTTGATGCCACCAGTTTGAGTCGTATCCTTTTTTTCATAGTATAAACACTCCATCTCTTTGATTGATTGCACAAACAAAGTATGAAGACAGAGTGTTAAGGAATTGTTAATGACCTATTAAGGTTTAGTAATTTCACAACTTCTTGACCAGGATTTTTGTCCCATCCACTTTAACAACTTTAATTTTATCACCGTGAGTAATCCATTGACCATTTGAAACGGCACTATATTCTTCGTCCTCAATTTTAACCGTACCTACTGGTCTCATATCAGTGAGCGCTTCTCCTTGTTGTTCAAGTAAATACTGGTACTTTTCATTCATTGAGTTGTACCCCATTTCCGAGGACATTTGATCATTGAGAGCCATTTTCGACCACATCTTTCTATGTTTGAAAACTTTCAAGAACAGTAAGGAAGCTGCACCTCCTAAAATGACCCCGATCACACTGTACAAACCAGCTACCCAATTGGGCGCACTGAAGCCAACGGCAATAATCATCGTTACAGCACCGATTGTCGCAAGTGTCCCATCATTCAGGAGCTTACCGTCAATGATCATAAGAATAATTCCCAAAAAATATACGAGCATCATGACTATGAACATTTCAGTTTCAAGATAACCAGAGAAATAAACGGTTATAAAGCCGAAGCCTATAATCGCGAACACACCGCGCATGTTAACGAGTAATTCACCAATTAAAAACATCGTGCCGAGAAAAGTAATAAATAAAGCGATCCAATCATAGGTAAACATGATGGTTCACATCCTCTCCTTAATTACTATATGTACGTTTGAAAAGCTTCTTTTGTTTCAAAGTTACAATTATTTTTTCTTCATTTTCTCCATGATATAATGATGTCAGCATTTATGGGTTTACACAAATTTAACTCACAAATGTGCTTATTTAAGGTTCCTGACTTCTCATTTACAAAATTAGCCCTTATAATGAAGATTGGAATTCATCTTGCATACCTTTTTGTGAATATACAAAGGAGCGATATTAATGGCAATTACGCACAGAAAAGATACTCGTCCCGTAAGAGTCGGTGACGTTACAATAGGTGGTTCTGATGAGGTTGTGATCCAATCCATGACCACCACCAAAACACACGACGTAGAAGCAACAGTTGCTGAAATCAAGCGACTAGAGGAAGCCGGCTGTCAGATCGTCCGAGTGGCGTGCCCTGATGACAGAGCTGCTGACGCAATTCCTGAAATTAAAAAACGCATCAACATCCCATTGGTCGTTGATATCCACTTCGATTATAAGAAAGCTTTGAAAGCCATTGAAGGTGGAGCAGACAAAATCCGTATCAACCCTGGGAACATCGGCAAACGCGAAAAAGTTGAAGAAGTCGTCAAAGCCGCAAAAGCAAAGGGCATTCCAATCCGAATCGGAGTTAATGCAGGCTCACTCGAGCGCCATATCCTTGAAAAATACGGTTATCCGACCGCAGACGGGATGGTTGAGAGTGCCTTGCATCACATTAAGATTCTTGAGGACCTTGATTTCCACGATATCATCGTATCCCTTAAAGCTTCTGATGTGAAATTGGCTATCGAAGCTTATGAAAAAGCCGCAGCTGCTTTCAATTATCCAATTCACTTGGGAATCACCGAATCAGGGACCCTTTTCGCAGGTACAGTAAAAAGTGCTGCAGGACTTGGAGCCATCTTGAGTAAAGGAATTGGAAGTACCGTACGGATCAGCTTGAGTGCTGACCCTGTAGAAGAAGTAAAAGTGGCGAAAGAGCTTCTCAAATCGTTCGGTCTTGCTTCGAACGCCGCAACATTAATATCCTGTCCGACTTGTGGACGAATTGAAATTGACTTGATCTCTATCGCCAATGAGGTTGAAGAATATATCCAGACCATAAAAGCACCAATTAAAGTAGCTGTACTTGGCTGCGCTGTCAATGGACCAGGTGAAGCTAGAGAAGCAGACATCGGTATTGCCGGTGCACGAGGAGAAGGTTTACTCTTCCGTCACGGGGAAATTATCCGTAAAGTACCTGAAGACATCATGGTCGATGAACTGAAGAAAGAAGTCGACAAATTGGCTGAGGAACATTACGAAAAAGAACGTAAAGAAAAAGAGAAACTAAAACAAGAGCAAGAACAATCCTAAAAAAAGGTGACCCTGATTGGGTCACCTTTTTGTTTATATCAAGTTGTAAATCGGGGCGAAGAATAATGAAAAAGCGATGGAAACGATACTGACAATAATCGCCATATTCCCTAGTGTATCGGCTCCGCGTCGCTTACCAATGATACCGAGAACAATCCCGGCGGCACCAAGAATTAATGGAGCAAAAAAGAAAGAAAGGATTGCGGCGGATAAACCCAACCAGCCCATCCCCACTTTTACATCTTCCTCTTCTTTCATTGTTGTTTCCTTTTCCTCGTTATTCATCGGCTCATCAATCGGGCCTACAGCCGCTTCCTGAGCGAACTCTTCCTCATAACTATCGCCATAAACAGGCTGATCTGGCCCACGGCCATGATCGTCGACCGCTACAACGTCATCAAAGTCAGACGCTCTAGCTTCTTTATAACCAGCTTCCTGCCTTAAATCCTGGTCTTGTATTTCTTCAAAAGCTTCATTCAATACTTGTTCAGTCGACGGCTCATCATGCTCGTCCACGGCATCTTCATGAACTTGCTCTAATTCATCGCCATGTTCAGGGGCTTTTTGCGTTTTATGATGATTCTCAACAGTATCTTTCGGATCATGCATTAGAATACCCTCACTTTCTGTTTGAAGAATCATGATTATTATATGGAGAGTACAAGAAATTACATGAGGGATTTGATGGTAAAAAACCGCCTGACTTAACGTCAGACGCTTCTAATCAATTCGCTAATACGACGGCCGTATGGTTTTCTGCCTTCTTTTGAATTTCTTTTGCATACCAGCTTTCGGCATGTCCATTTTCTTTTTTATATTCCTTTAAACCGCCCATCCCCCGGTGATACGCCGTAAGTGCTTCATCCCAATCATCATATTTGTTTTGTAAGAAATCTAAATAAACTAAGGATAATTGCATGGAATAATAAGGATCGAAAAGCAACTCTTCTTCATAAGGTAAACCAGCCATATCGGCAATCCAAGGCGCTGTGTTTTTCATAAATTGTGACATCCCATAAGCATGTCCATATTTTGTTTCAGGTCCCACGAGCTTAGGGTCAAAGGTTCCCCCTGTTTCCACCTTCAGTAGTTCATAAACAAGGAAGGGGTTGATCTCATAGCGCTGCGCTTCCTTAACGAGGTACATTGCCCACGATTTTTTGAAATTCCCATCACTTTCACTTACAAGGATTTCTGCATTTTTTTCGATTTCGGGCCATGTATGATACCCATTTTTTTCTTGTTCTGCTGACGGCTGATCCTTTAAATATTCATTCGTGGATTGTAACCGCTCAATTTCCAGAGATAGCTTTTCATTTTTATGCTTCAATTCCTGTTTTTGGTCAGCCAAGGCTTTTTCCTGCTTTTGGTTCCATTGGTTTATAGTAAAGAGTGTCGCCACAACGAGCAGCATCAACACACCCATTGTCCAAAGCGGTTTTTGTTCCTTCATATATGTTTCACTCCTTCACTTTATGCACACTGGTACTTTTGACCAGTTCTCCACTAAACCCATTGGCTTATACTAACCGAATGAAATATGTAATTCAATTGAAATACTTATAGACATAATTTTTTAAAAACACAAATCCTTCTCAACATTCATATGGTGTAGTAAATAAGGAGAGAGGGAGTATAAGCCTATGAAGAATGTGGCACAACAGTTAATTACCCAGAAATTGAAGCAGTTAACCGTAAAAGAACTACTTTTTTATAGTCAGAAATACCAAATTCCGATAACAAAGGATGAAGCTGCTGCTATTGTCAAAGCATTGAAGACTAACAAAGATAATCCCTTCGAACCGGATGGACGGAAACGAATGTTGAGCAAACTCGCCAAAATAACTTCAAAAGATACCGCGAGATCTGTAAATAAACTGCTCATGAAAATGGCAAAAGAATACGGTGTAGAGCATTGGCTAAAATAAATAAACCACTAACCATTCTCTGTTCTTAATTCAACAAACGCTCCCTTTACTTGAATACCCAGTTTCAAGACTTTGGTTGAGTGGATGGGTGCTACAAGGAATAGCTCGCTTTCCGAGGGACCGCGGTGAGCCTCCTCGGACTGCGTCCTTTGGGGACTCACCCTGCATTTTTTCCTCTTCGATATCCGGTTCCGGCGCCTAGCGGCTAGTGAGACTTCCCTCGCTTCTGTACGATAAGTCAACATCGAATCACTCTGTTATTCGTGTTTCCTTTATCTCCCCCAGCTCAGTCCAGTCCATACGCCGCTGATCAAGGCGCCTGCATACTTAACTTAGGAGTCTCGCCATTCCCCTCCGCTCCTTTGCCAAGGAAGATCCTTGAAACCACTACCAAAAGGTCAGCTCATATAATTATGGGAAGTGGGGTATAGAACACCTCCATAACACATAAAAGCTTAATCCAAAGCGCTTTATATCTCTAACAGTTAGATAGTGGAAGACCCTCCAACTTGGTACAAGGGTTCGTTTCTCCCTTACACTGAAAGGGGTGGTTGGGAAGCTGCGAGACTCCCGCGGGAATGGATTGGCTGGCAAGACCCCACAGTGCGAAGCACGAGGAGGCTTGCCGTCATCCCCGCAGGAAAGCGAGTAGCTTCCCAGCCACCCCTGGCGCTCACCACGATAACGACCCCGGAAACATCTCGAAACTGAGTCTTCCACAATCCTGCCATTTATTTTAATAACTAACGAAAAAAAGAAGGAGCACAAGGGCTCCTTCTTTATTGTTGCATGATTTTATCTTTTAAACCTTCATCAAATATGCCTTCTTTGACCATATCAATTTCAAAGCGATATGGAGGCTTTTTGTTCTTCTTATCTTCCCCTACATAAGGCGTTTCAAGAATTTTAGGAAGATCTTTGAGTGTCGGGTGATGAATCACCTTATGAAGTGCATCAAAACCGATATGACCGAATCCAATATTTTCGTGGCGGTCCTTGGCTGCTCCTTGAATGTTTTTACTATCATTTACATGGATCACTTTCAGACGATCGATGCCGACGATTTTATCAAATTCATTCAATACTCCATCAAAATCCTCCACGACATTGTAACCTGCGTCGTGAATGTGACACGTATCCATACAGACGGATAATTTCTCGTTATGGGTCACGCCATCAATAATTTGTGCCAATTCATCGAAGTTCCTACCTATTTCAGAGCCTTTCCCTGCCATCGTCTCAAGAGCGATTTGAACCTTTTGATCTTTATGAAGGACCTCGTTCAATCCTTGAATGATCTTTGGCAGCCCTTTTTCTACCCCTTGTCCAACATGAGACCCTGGGTGAAGTACGATTTGTCTTGCTCCGAGTGCTTCAGTACGCTCGATTTCATTCCTTAGAAAATCAACACCTAACTGGAATGTTTCCGGTTTGGTTGTGTTTCCGATATTGATGATATAAGGAGCATGAACCACAATGTCGCCAATGCCATTCGCTTTCATGTGCTCCGTCCCAGCTTCAATGTTCAGCTCTTCAATAGGGCGGCGTCTTGTGTTCTGCGGAGCTCCTGTATAGATCATAAATGTGCTTGCACCATAGGATGTAGCTTCTTCACTGGCGCCCAGCAGCATTTTTTTCCCTTTCATAGAAACGTGTGATCCAATCTTCAACATACGATCTACCCTTTCTTATTTCTTCTTGAAACGGCTCTGTTTCAGTTTTCTCATATTTTTATCTGTCTGTTGCTTCATTTTTTTCTTATAACCAGGCTTTACTTTTTTCGGCTTCCGCACCATCTGCTTCGCTTTTTTCTCCAAATCGGAAGCATGACGTTCACGGTTCTGCCTCTCATTGTAGGCATTTGTTTCTTTCCATTCTCCATTTTTCACTTCATAAAATTCAAAAGTAAGACCTTTTTTCTCAAGCTTCTGAATGAGTGGCAGGTCGGATTCCTTATACAAATTAATAGCCGTTCCTTGCATTCCAGCTCGAGCTGTTCGCCCGACTCTGTGAATGTAGAATTCTTCTTCCTTCGGCATTTGAGCGTTGATGACATGACTTACGCCTTGGATATCAATTCCTCGTGATGCAAGGTCTGTGGCTACAATATACTGATAGCGCAAGTTTTGCAACTCTTTAAGCATTCTTTTTCTCTCTCTTGGTGAAAGACCTCCGTGAAGAATTCCTGTTTCTAGACCTCTCTTCATCAATTCACCAGCAAGCTCATCGGCATGATTTTTGCCATTTGTAAAAATGATGGCCAAATAAGGCTGAATCGCCTTCGATATTTCCACAATGACATCAGCCGGCTCTTTATGTCTAAGAGGTACTAGACGATGCTCCATCGTTTCCGGTGATGGCTTATCATCTTCAATCTGGATATGTGTGGGGTTCGTCAAATATTTCTTTAGGAATGGCTGCAGACGTTCAGGAATGGTCGCTGAAAAGACGAGCATCTGTACATCCTGGTCCATCCGTACAAGAATTTGGTCTATCTCTTCAATAAATCCTAAATCCAGCATCAGGTCTGCTTCATCCAGCACAAAGGCTTTGGCTTGATAAAGGTCAATCGCCTCTTCTTTGACCATGTCTAATATACGCCCAGGTGTTCCGACGACAATATGCGGAGCTCTTGAAGATAACTTGCCAACCATTTTCTGCTTATCCGTTCCACCTATGAGGAGTTTTGAGCGCCAAACCTCTTCTTTGCCGGCCATTTGGATGGCTTTTTTCACTTCATCCTGAATTTGAATGGCTAATTCTCTTGTAGGCGCGGTAATCACAAACTGCACATGTTCTGCCTCATCATCCATCTGATTGAACAGTGGAAGTAAGTAGGCATGTGTCTTACCTGATCCTGTATGGGACTGTCCGATGAGACTTTCCCCTCTCAAAGCTGCAGGCAGGACCTGCTTTTGTATAGGTGTGGGTTTCTTAAAGCCTAATCCCTCTACAATTCGACTGACTGTAGAAGTAATGGCATATTGATCAAATGTATGCTTACTCATAACCGTTCTCCTTTAATGTAAAATGTTCCTTCCCTATTATAATAGAGCAGAAGACAAATTGCACGATAACCTTGTCTTAGAACGTCTTTCTTTGTCATCTTTCCCTTTACCCTTTATAATGATAATGGTATCTTTAAAGTTATTGGATTGGATTTATAGAGGAGGACGTTAATCAATGGAAGTCATTAAAATCGCCCCTCGCGGTTATTGTTATGGTGTAGTAGATGCAATGGTCATTGCTCGAAACGCAGCTAAAGACCCGAATCTGCCACGTCCTATATATATATTAGGCATGATTGTTCATAACTCACACGTAACGGATGCCTTCAAGGAAGAAGGAATTATTACTGTAGATGGAAAAAACCGAAGTGACATGCTAGAAGGCATTCATGATGGCACGGTTATTTTTACCGCTCACGGTGTTTCTCCTCAAGTGAAGAAACGCGCGAAAGCGAAAGGGCTCACCGTTTTAGATGCCACATGCCCTGATGTGACGAATACCCACAACTTAATCAGGAAAAAAGTAGCTGAAGGTTTTGAAGTCATTTACGTAGGTAAAAAAGGACATCCGGAACCAGAAGGCGCTATGGGTGTAGCACCAGGTAAAGTCCATCTCGTCCAAACGGAACAAGATGTTGAAGAACTGAATCTTGATCATGACAAATTGATGATCACCAACCAAACGACCATGAGTCAATGGGACGTCTATGATGTCATGGAAAAAGCAAAGGAAAAGTACCCCCAACTTGAAAAGCAGCAAGAGATTTGCATGGCGACCCAGGTTCGTCAAGAAGCCGTTTCCGAACAGGCGGGCGAAGCTGATTTGACGCTGGTGGTTGGTGATCCAATGAGTAACAACTCCAATCGACTAGCCCAAGTCTCTATGGAAAAAGCAGGTACAACAGCATATCGTATTGCTGATGTGACAGAAATCCAATTAGAATGGATGGAAGGTGTCGAAAAAGTTGCTGTTACAGCAGGAGCGTCGACCCCGACCCCTATAACAAAAGAAGTAATTAAATTTATCGAGCAATTTGATCACAATGATGAAAGCACGTGGGTTCGCGAGTCAAAAGTGGAGCAGAAAAAGATCTTACCTCCTGTTCGCGCCAGAAAAAAAGTAAAGAGATAATAAAAAAGGATGAAAGCCTGGCTTTCATCCTTTTTTTATACAACTGTGAATGGCTCCGTATTCGCTTCAGAAACGAAGAAGTTAAAATCTCCTTTTTTATTACACTTCGCTTCAAGATATTCTTTTACTTTCGGACAAACGACTTTTTCAACGTGATGTCCAGGATCAATGATGGAAAGCCCCATCTCCATGGCATCTTGGGTCATATGAAAAGTCATGTCTCCTGTAATGTAAACATCTGCACCGCTTCGCTTAGCATGATGAATATACTTTTCTCCGCTGCCTCCAAGAAGAGCGACTTTCCTTACTTTTTTATCCATTTCCCCAGATACACGCAGATGCGGGACTTTGTATTGCTTCTTAACCAGCTCAACAAGCTCCTGCAAAGGCAATGGATTTTTCAGTTCTCCTACACGCCCCGCTCCCATTGGTTCACCTTCATTTAATAATGGATAAACATCATATGCGACTTCCTCATATGGATGAGCCTCTTCCATCGCTTTCAAAACTCCGGATAAGCGTGACTTCGGAACAATCGTCTCGATTCGTTTTTCATCAACGACTTCAAGCTTTCCTTGTTCACCCAAATACGGATCGGTCCCCTCTTCCGGATTAAATGTTCCTTGTCCGGAAAGTTGATACGTACAATGACTATAACGACCGATATGACCTGCTCCTGCCTCACTGATGGCATTCCGTAACTCATCTGCGTGATTTTCAGGGACGAAAACTGTGAGCTTTAAGAGAGAGTCGCTGCCTGTTTCAATCAGGGGCCGGCTATTCGTTACTCCAATCAGTTCAGCCATGACATCGTTCACACCACCTTTGGCAATATCAAGGTTCGTGTGTGCAGCATAAACCGTAATGTCATGTTTAATCAGTTTCTGGACGATTCTCCCTTTCGGTGTATCCAAATTGATTCGATTCAATTTAACAAAAAGCAGAGGGTGGTGGGCAATAATTAGATCCACTTCTTTTTCAATCGCTTCATCTACAACGTTCTCCAACACATCAAGGGTAACCATGATGTTTTTCACTGGTTTATTAAGGGTGCCAACTTGGAGACCAACATTATCCCATTCAAAGGCCAACCCCTTGGGTGACCATTTTTCAAATTCACGGATGATGTCCTGGGCGGTGGACATTTGGTTCATGATTGCAATACCTCCTCTAACCATTTCAGTTCCTTTTGTTGTTGTTTTAATTTCTCTTCATCAGGAGAAGCCGCTTGTTTCATCTGCTTAATAATATATCGTTTCTTCTTCCATTCCTCTTTACATTTCTTAATAAACGACTCTGGTCTTTTCTCTAATAAAAACGGTCCAAGCCACATTTCTTTGTCTATCATTTGTTGATTGTAAGATGAGGATGGGTCACCCTTTTCTGCAACAAGAATTTCATAAATGTGGCCGCTTTCCTCTACAATCGTTTCATCAACAAGTGTATAGTCATGCTGGAAGAACCATCTTCTAAGAGACCTTGAGTCGATATTGGGCTGGACGACAATTCGATTGACGCTTGACAGCTTCTCTTTTCCTCCTTCAAGAATATCACGAATTAAAGGCCCGCCCATTCCAGCAATCACAACCTGTTTTATTTCTCCAGGAGCGATTACAGCAAGCCCGTCACCAAGGCGGACATCAATGCGATCCTCAAGCTTATGTTTTTCCACTTCACTTTTTGCACTATCATACGGTCCTTGATTCACTTCACCCGCTACTGCTCTTGCTTCCGGGTCTTTCATACATACAAAGCACGGAAGATAGGCGTGATCAGAACCGATATCCGCAAAATGTGCTCCTTTCGGTAGATAGTCGGCCACCAGTGCTAAACGTTTAGATAATTGATTTACATTCATAGACGCTTTCCTCTCATAAAAGAAAAGCTTCCTGATTAGCCAGAAAGCTTTTCGTTCTTCTTCTTATTGTTATTTCTTTTCGGCTAGCCATTCGGCCAATTTCGTTGCTTGTTCTCCTGTGTAAAGACCAGCAGGCATGGCAGAACCTTTACCATTTACGATGATGTCATTAATTTCTTCAGCTGAATAGCGGCTTCCTACTTCTTGAAGGTTAGGGCCGGCTCCCCCGCCAAGGTCTCCGCCGTGGCAGCTTGCACATTGATTCTGATACAACTCCTCAGGACTTGCGCTTGCGGTTTCCTCTTGCTTCTCACCGCCGCCTTCTTCTTCATTCTGAATAGCTTCGCGTTGGTTAATCCCCGCTGCAGATACGACAATCATGACGACGATCCCCAGCACAGCGATAATTGCGAATGGAATCACAGGGTTCTTTCTCATTTGTTGCAACCTCCTTATGTATTCCCTCATATAGAATTTTCGTGTCTATTCGACTATATTTATTTTACTTGAAAACCGTTACTTATTAAAGAGATATCATGTGAAAACTTGTGAAACAATGTAAATAATTAAAAAAATGAAGCCAATGACGCCTGAATAGAAAAGCGTTTTCACTTTCCATAACCAGCCAAGAAAAAGCCAGAAAATCAAATTTGAAGCAAGTGTTATGTAAAAGGGCCATCCAAGGCCTATTATATTTTGGTTTAGGTGAACGGTCAGAAGCAGAAGAATTAAAGCACCATTGAGTAGCGGCACGAAAAGCCAGTCCGACTTTTTATATTGTAACCAACGGATATGAATCCATACCCCGATTACAAAACTCGACAAAACCACTGTTTGCAATATGATGCCCATTTCAGTAAAATAAATGACAAGAAATGAAAGGGGTAACAAAAAAGCATTCATTGCCATGAGCATATAAAAGGCGAGTGATTGTGAACCTTCAGTGCTCTCTTCGTTCTCCTGGCTTTCACCTTGAGTATAAAGCGCTAACAGGAAATTGCAATATTCATCTGGAAGCAATTGATTTTGTTTCCAGTACCTGATTTCATCAATGATGATGTTTGTCCTTTCATGTTTCATAGCAGCCCCCAAAAGAAAAGTTAACTCAGGAGCCCTCTCGCATCTATTGGCGAAAGCACCCCTGAGTCGGAGAATCTTTATTCCATGAAGTCCTTCAGACGTTTACTCCGGCTTGGATGGCGGAGTTTACGCAAAGCCTTCGCTTCGATTTGACGGATTCTCTCCCGAGTTACCCCAAACACTTTTCCTACTTCTTCAAGTGTTCTTGTACGTCCATCGTCCAAACCGAAACGGAGTCTGAGTACATTTTCTTCTCGATCTGTCAATGTATCAAGGACATCCTCAAGCTGTTCTTTCAACAGTTCATATGCTGCATGATCTGAAGGAGATGTCGCTTCCTGGTCTTCAATGAAGTCACCTAAATGAGAATCATCTTCCTCCCCGATCGGTGTTTCTAAAGATACCGGCTCCTGGGCTATCTTCAAAATTTCACGAACTTTATCTGGAGTGAGGTCCATATCCTGTGCAATCTCTTCCGGTGTCGGTTCACGACCAAGATCCTGAAGAAGTTGACGCTGGACACGAATCAGTTTGTTGATCGTCTCCACCATGTGGACAGGGATACGAATTGTACGCGCTTGGTCAGCGATCGCTCTTGTAATTGCCTGGCGGATCCACCACGTAGCATAGGTACTGAATTTATAACCTTTACGATAATCGAATTTTTCTACCGCTTTGATCAGACCCATGTTACCTTCTTGTATCAAGTCAAGGAAAAGCATCCCTCGGCCTACATATCTTTTAGCGATACTTACGACAAGACGCAGGTTGGCTTCCGCTAGGTCACGTTTCGCTTCTTCGTCACCATTCTCAATGCGTTGGGCAAGGCTGATCTCATCTTTCGCAGATAGCAGGTTCACACGGCCGATTTCTTTAAGGTACATACGCACAGGGTCATTAATTTTGACCCCAGGTGGTACACTCAAGTCATTAAGGTCGAACTCTTCCTCTTTATTCAATTGCTTCATACTTGGATCTGATTCCGAGTCTCCAATCACTTCTACACCCTGCTCATTCAGGTGTTCATAGAATTCATCCATTTGATCGGAATCCAATTCAAAGCTCGATAGTTTTTCCGCTACCTCTTCATATGCGAGAATCCCTCGTTTTTTCCCTAACTCTACCACTTGCTCTTTCGCTTGCTCAAGTGTCAATTCTGTTTGGTTCTCATTTTCTTTAGAACGTGATGGCTGCTGTTGCTTATCTGCCATAAGTCCCCCTCCTTCCAACAATCTATACAAACTCTACCTAGTGGTGTTTTAACTCTTTCTTGCGTCTGATGATTTCCATCGCAATTTCCGCTGCCCTGATCGGCTCATTTTGTTGTTCAGCCTTTTTCAACTCAGATTCAAGGTTTCTAATGTCCGTTCGATCCCATTGTTCTGACCGAATCCTTGTGATGTAATCATGGATTTCCTGATCAGAAACTTCTTCGCTGACAGGGGCCATTGCTAGCTCGATCGCCAGGTTTTTGATGGAAGCATCTTCAATCATCTCAACGAACTGACTGATATCTGATTCATTGCCGTCTTCATAATATGCATAAAGATGGGTGACAATGACCTGATGGTCTTCAATATTGAAAGCTCCTCCGATTTCCTCTTGAACTTTATCAGCGATATAAGGATCTCTCAACATATACGCAATCAACTTTCTTTCTGCATTATGAAAAGCGGGTAATAGTTTTTTTTGAACCGTAGGTTGCCTTGTATCATTAGTATATCGGTTCTTAGGCTCCTTATCCTTTACACCGCTTTGTGATCGAATCCGCTGAACTTCTTCTTTCAGAGTTTCTACGGAGAGCTGAAATTCTGTAGCGATCTCATTAAGGTAATGCTCTCGTTCGACCGCACGGTCAAGCCCTGCGATCTCTTGTAATACCTTTTCGATATAAGTAATGCGATCTCCTTCTACTTGCAGATTATAATCTCTACGCAAGTAATTCATCATAAAGGAAATATACGTATCACTAGTATCGATAATTTCACGCTTGAATCGGTCCCCTCCATACTTTTGGATGAAATCATCCGGATCAAGTTCATCTGGGACACGAGCAACGTAAGTTTGACAGCCCACACTTTTTAAGAGCTTCGCTGCCTTGACTGCTGCTTCAATACCAGCGCGGTCACCATCATAACAGATGATGATCTGCTCGGCGTATTTCTTCAACAGGTTTGCCTGCATGCTTGATAATGAAGTACCCATCGTACCCACGGCATGGTGAATGCCTGCCTGGTCTGCAGATATAACATCTCCAAATCCTTCAAACAGAATCACCGTTTTTTCTTTTCGAATAGCGGAGCGGGCAAGGTCGAAATTATAAAGCAGGCGTCCCTTATGAAAAAGTTCTGTCTCGGGGCTGTTTAAATATTTTGGTTCCTGCTGCCCAAGAGATCTTCCCGCAAATGCCACCGTCTTTCCTAAGTGATTCCTAAGTGGAAAAATCACTCTTCCACGGAACCTGTCCGCATATTCACCATGATCATTGGTACTGAGCAGCCCTGCTTTGACCATCGTCTGTGGATGATACCCTTTCTTTTCAAGGAACGTAACAACAAAGTCCTTGGAATCCGGTGAATATCCAATTTGGTATTTCTGGATCGTTTCATCCGTAAAGCCACGGTCGATTAAATACTGGTAGGCTTCCCGACCATCTTTGGAATTCTTTAACAAATGATGGTATAATTTAGTCAACCATTGATGCGCTTCAAGCATAGCCTGGGATTCTTGGCTCTTTTCTGACGGGGCATCTTCAGATAACTGATCAGGCAGATCAATACCTGTCTGCTCAGCCAGTTGCTTCAATGCCTGGATAAAACTGAACCCTTCAATCTCCATCAGGAAGGTATAGACATTCCCTCCCTTTCCACAACCAAAGCAATGAAAGATCTGCTTATCTTGAGAAACGGAAAAGGAAGGAGTGTTTTCTCCATGGAAAGGACAAAGGCCGAAATGATTCCTGCCTTGTTTTTTCAAATCGACGTAATTGCCGATCACTTCTACAATATCCGTTGACCTTCTGATTTCATCGACTTTTTCTTCTGGAATATGTCCAGCCATAAGATCACCATACTACTCAATTATTCTCTTTCAATGCTTAAAATCCTTCATGTTCTGACAACAATTTTTGGAAAACAGATCGAAACTTTTCGCGATCCTGGGCAGTGAATGCCGATGGGCCCTTCCATTTCTTCCTCTGCTTCATCGTCTGCTGCCTTATGAATTTTTGATTCATGATGTTGTCTGCATCATTTTCTCTAACCAGTTTACCTCTTGGAGTAAGGACATAAACCCCTTTGGAAGTCAATAATACAGCCAGGGAAAGGTCCTGGGTAATAACGACATCGCCTTCGCCTACTTGATTAAGGATATACAGATCAACAGATTGCGATCCATCATCGACGAACATCCATCCAGCTTCTGCTTTCTCACGACTATAGTGATTGACGGTTGCGATGAAATAAGGATGTAGATCATACTGCATACACACATCGATGATTTCTTCTTGTACTGGACAGCTATCTGCATCAACATAAATATGAACATTTAAATTTGGCATAGTATCAATATTTCTACAATAAGCGGTAGAATCCTCCTTAAAAGTGAATGTTTTATTTTTCTGAAAAGTATGTGCTTTTAGGGCTCACTATCAGAAAAACTTCCTAGGAATGGACATCCCTTCATTATAAGGATTTTTACCACAAATAGATATTATAATACATTCCTATCAATTACGCTATGTCTAATTGTACCTAATTTCATTCTTCCCAACAAAAGTCGCGCTTAATCAAAGCGCGACTTCCGCTATTTGTATTATTCTTGGGCATTTTGACGTAATTTGTTCATGATGACATTCGCTGTCTCTTCGACAGCTTTATTTGATACGTCAATCACCGGGCAGCCGATCTTTTCTACAATTCGATTGAAGTGATCGATTTCCTGTTGAATGCGCGTCATATTCGCATAGCTTGCTTGATCTCCAAGACCTAATGACTTTAATCTTTCTTTTCTAATATCATTTAGCTTCTCTGCACTTATACTTAAGCCTATGCATTTATCGGGATCGACACGGAACAATTCCGATGGCGGCTGCACTTCCGGGACAATCGGGACATTAGCTACTTTCAGGCGCTTGTGAGCCAAATACTGAGACAATGGAGTCTTCGATGTTCTAGAAACGCCGATCAACACGATATCGGCTTTGGAAATGCCACGTGGATCACGACCGTCATCGTACCGGACAGCAAATTCGATAGCCTCTACTCTCTTAAAGTAATCTTCATCTAACTTATGAACAAGTCCCGGTTCAAGCCGAGGTTTGATTTGCAGATGATTTTCCATGACCTCCATCATCGGTCCCATAATATCGACGCACTCAATGCCGTGCTTTTCAGCTTCCTGCTTCAGGTGTTGTCTGAACTCTGGAATTACTAGTGTAAAACCGATCATCGCGTTATGTTCTTTCGCCTGCTGCACCGCCTCATTGATCGTCCCTTTGTCTTCCACATAAGGGATTCGCTGCAAGTCAAAAGGCCCGTCATCAAACTGGCTGAGACACGCTTTTACGACCAGTTCCGCCGTCTCACCTACTGAATCAGATAAAACATAAATTAAGGGCTTTTCCATACGATCCCTCCTCCCCTTTAAAATTACAAGTGTTGGTCTCTGGCCAATTCCACAAGTGCTTTTGTGATATTTGTCTTTGTCAGTCGCCCGACCACTTTCAACCCTTCCTCAGTAGGTTGGACTACAGGCAGACCATCAATTTGTTTTTCAATTAACTTCTGGGCTGCATCTAACAACAAATCTTCAGGTTCACAAACCGTAATATTCGGCATCCTCGTCATAATGATATGGACAGGAACGGATGTAAGGTCCTGATTACCTATACTCGCTCTCAGCAGATCTTTCCTTGATAAGACTCCTGTTAAAATGGAGTGTTGATCTGTTACGAAAAGTGTCCCTACGTCTTCTAAGAACATAGCGCAGATGGCATCGTAAACCGATACATCTTCTTCCACAACAATCGGGCGGGATTGATATTCATCCACTTTGAACTTCTTAAGCTTCTCGGTAAAAAGCTCAGACCCTGTTTTTCCCGTAAAGAAATAACCGACACGCGGGCGGGCGTCCAGAAAACCCGCCATTGTAAGAATGGCTAAGTCTGGACGCAGCGTCGCCCGTGTCAAGTTCAGCTGATCTGCGATATTCTCACCTGTAATAGGCCCGTTATCTTTCACGATTTGAATAATTTGTTCTTGCCGGTTTGATAGTTCCAATCATTCTTCACCCCGATCACTAACTGTGACATACTATTTCTTAATTATAGCTCATTTTAATTATCGGTAAAAGAAAGCTGATTAGAACTGTTGTTTCCATTCAATGGCATTCAAGTTGGCGAACGCATAGACGTCCTCAGAAATCTGCTTCAATAGACCTAAGCGGTTACGGCGGATGCTTTCGTCTTCTGCCATTACCATCGTTGCATCAAAGAAGGAATGGATTGGGTTTGCAAGTTTGGATAACTGATCAAGAGCAGGACCCAGCTTAGTTTCACGCAATGCGTGTCGATAATCTTCCTGTACTTGCTGATATGCATCATATAACTTTCGCTCTTGGTCATTTTCAAACAAGGCAGGATCGACATTTGCATCATCTGCCTTCTTAGCCAAATTCAACACACGACCTAGTGCTTCATGCACAGTTTTGAATGAAGGGTCCTGGCGTTTTTCTACTAGTAGAACCGCTTTTTCCTTCGTTGTAGGATAGATGCCGATTCCTTTTGCCAACACAGCTTCCACAACATCTGGTGCGACTCCTTCCTCTCTCATTAAGTAGGCCGCACGTACGCGGAAGAATTCATGTAAGTCGTTATGAACTTCTTTTTCCTCACGAGTCGGGAGCTCCAGTTCATAATAAAATTGATGTACGAGATCGATCAGTTGTTCAACTGGAATGGACCATCCATGAGCCGTTAAGGTTTGCAGGATTCCTAAAGCCTGGCGTCTTAATCCGTATGGATCCTGTGAACCAGTTGGAATAATACCGATGGAAATACTACCGACGATTGTGTCCAGCTTATCTGCAATGCTGACAAGTGAACCAATGGTTGACGAAGGTACCTCCCCATTTGCTTGACGAGGCATGTAATGTTCATTAATGGCTACAGCTACCTCTTCATCCTCACCGAAGATCCGCGCGTACTTTTCGCCCATCGTTCCTTGTAGTTCTGTAAATTCATCGACCATCTGGGTCACAAGGTCAAATTTACAAATTTCAGCTGCCCGTTTTGCTTTTTGCAGTTGGGCTTCTTCAAGACCGATCCATTCCCCGAGTTTGCCAGTAATGGCCACGATCCGTTGGACTTTATCTGCTAACGTCCCAAGCTCTTCCTGATAGACCATGCGAGAAAGCTTTTGCATTTTTTCATCAATGCTTCCCTTCTGATCTTCTTCATAAAAGAACTGAGCATCCTTAAGACGTGCCTTCAATACCTTTTCGTTTCCTCTTGCAACGGTCTCAAGATGCTGGTCATCCCCATTACGAACGCCAACGAAATGAGGTTTCAACTCTCCGTCCAGAGAACGTACCGGAAAATACCGCTGATGCTCTTTCATTGAAGTAACCAGTGCTTCTTCGGGAACATCAAGGAATTCATCCGAGAAAGTGCCACTGAAAACCGTCGGATATTCAACTAAGTGCGTCACTTCGTTCAATAAATCTTCATCGATGATCAACTTCCACTCATTTTCACTTTCAAGCTTCTTCAACTGATCGACTATCTCAGCTTTTCTTTCCTCCACAGAAGCCATGACATACTGTTCTTTCAACGTTTGTTCATAAGCACCCGCTTCAGTTACTGTCGTTTCGGACCCTAAGAAACGGTGCCCGAATGTCGTATTTCCTGTTTCCACCCCTTCGATTGTAAAAGGAATGACTTGTTCACCGAAAAGACCGATCATCCACCGGATTGGACGTGCATAACGCATGTCACGATTTCCCCATCTCATGTTTTTAGGGAAAGTAAGAGATAAGAAAACATCCCGGAAGTTTTGTAGGAGTTTTGTGGTTGCTTCTCCTTCAATGAACTTATTGACATGAACATATTCGGTGCCTTTGATTTCTTTAAAATAAATATCCTCTACATCTTTGCCTTGCCCCTTGGAAAAACCGATGGCCGCTTTCGTCCAGTTGCCTTCTTCATCAAGAGCGATTTTCTTAGCAGGTCCTTTCGCTTCCTCTTCAATATCAGGCTGCTTTTCTTCAACGTCTGTAATTTTAACTGCCAACCTTCTCGGGGTTGCAAAGCCGGTGATGTCTCCATAAGGAATTCGGTTATCCTTAAACCATTGAGCTGTTTTTGCTTGCAGCTGATCTAATGCATCATTGATAAAACGAGCAGGAAGCTCTTCCACACCTAGTTCAAATAATACGGTATTACTCATGATAACCCTCCTCCTTTTTCAACATCGGGAAGCCAAGACGTTCCCTTTCTTCTACATAGGTTTTAGCTATTTTCCGAGCCAGGTTTCTTACACGGGAAATATAACCCGTTCGTTCCGTTACACTAATGACTCCTTTTGCATCAAGCAAATTAAATGTGTGTGAACATTTCAACACATAATCATAAGCTGGGAAAACTAGCCCTTGTTCCATGATGCGCTGTGCTTCTTTTTCATAAGTCGAGAAAAGATCGAACAACATTTCCTCATCAGAAGCTTCGAACGTATAAACCGAATGTTCATATTCTGGCTGGGTGAAAATATCTCCCACCGTTACTCCGTTGGTCCATTCTAATTCAAATACATTTTCTTTATCCTGAATGTAAGACGCCAGCCGCTCCAGGCCGTACGTAATTTCAGCAGAAACAGGCTTCGCTTCAAGACCGCCGATTTGCTGGAAGTACGTAAATTGAGTGATTTCCATGCCATCAAGCCAAACTTCCCAACCAAGACCTGCGGCACCAAGAGTTGGGTTTTCCCAGTTATCTTCAACGAAACGGATGTCGTGTTTCTTCGGATCAATTCCAAGAGCTTCCAGTGATTCTAAGTACAATTCCTGAATATTATCAGGAGAAGGTTTCATGATGACCTGAAATTGATGGTGTTGATATAAACGGTTCGGGTTTTGGCCATATCGCCCATCAGCAGGACGGCGGGAAGGCTCTACATAGGCAACGTTCCACGGCTCAGGTCCAAGGCTTCGTAAAAGCGTCATGGGAGACATCGTCCCTGCCCCTTTTTCTGTATCGTAAGCTTGCATAAGCAGACATCCTTGTTTTGACCAGTGATTCTGCAGTGTTAAGATCATGTCTTGAATATTCATACGTTCCCTCCTAAAAATGGCTTGTTCAAATGAAAAGAGACCCCGTTCCTACGTCTGCATCCAGACATAGGGACGGGGTCTCCGCGGTTCCACCCTAATTGCTTCCCAAAAAGGAAGCCACTTTGATTATTGCTCCAGAACGCCTTCACCAGCTGGTTTCCGCTTGTCTCTCACCATCACAAGCTCGCTTATTGGAAACAGAAAGACCGGTTACTACTCTCCTTCACAGCAACACGTTATTTAGTAATAGAATCATACTCTAATTTCAGCAAAATTGTCAAACCTCAGTCTGAAAACAAATCCAGCTGCTTTAAAAATTTCTTTGATTTAATGAAATATCCACCATATCGATCATAGTATTCATCCATAATGTGACGCAACAATTTTTTATTTTCTTCTTTCATCGTAATCTGACCAAGCCGCTTCACATCCATATGTAAGAAGACTCTCAGCAATTTTGGTAATGGATCTGGCAAACCATAAGCTTGCGGGTCCCGCTGCTTACAACGAAAGCATAATAGACCGCCCTCTACCATAGAAAATGCAAAAGGTCCTTCCTGACTGCCGCATTGGATACAGTGATCGACGACCGGAGCGAATCCCGCTTTTTTATACATTTTCAATTCATACATCAACGTCAGGATATTTGGATCCTTTCCTTCATTCATCCATTGGAAGGTTTGAAGCAACTGTTCATAAAGAAAAGGATCCGGCTGCTTTTCTTCAATGAGTTTATCTGTCAATTCTGCGATGTAAGAGGCATACGCCGTTTTTACAATATCCTCGCGAATCGACCTGAGGGAAGATAACATCTCCCCCTGACTCATTGATGCTAAGCCGGACCCTGTTTGAATTAAAAATGTGCCGTGGATGAATGGTTGGGTGATTGAGGACATCCGGCTCTTTGGTTTTTTAGCCCCACGAGCCATTACGCCGATTTTCCCTTTTTCTCGTGTCATCATCGTGACGATTTTATGTGTTTCACCGTAATTATTCGTCCGGATGACGACTCCTTCCACCTTGTCCATCAAATGGCTCACCTGCTCCGTTTACGAATGAAGATCATCCGTAGATATTGGTTCAGTAGGGGAAGCGAGCTGTTCTTGAGACTGTTGATCTTGAGACTCCAATTCTTTCATCAGTAAATAAGTTTCCACACTGCCTGTTTGACTGAAAACGTTCCATGAAAGCTTGTCGCGCACAAGAAACACCGCCTTTCTTATCATCGCTAAACGATTGTACATTACTAGAATGCTTCCCCTGACCGAAAACATAAGGCTTAATATTTTCCAACCCTCAATATTCGTCTTCGCGATATCCGAAATCACTAAGTTGGATTTGTTTGTTTCTCCAGTCTTTTTGTACTTTAACCCAAAGTTCCAAATACACTTTGCTGCCTAAAAGTGACTCGATGTCTCTTCTGGCTCTCTTACCGATTTCTTTTAACATACTGCCTTGTTTACCGATAATAATGCCTTTTTGAGACTTTCGTTCCACAATGATAGCCGCTTGAATTTGTACTTTATCATGTTCATTCCTAGGCTCGATCGCTTCAATGACAACAGCAATAGAGTGAGGGATTTCCTCACGAGTTAAATGCAACACTTTTTCTCTAATAAATTCGCTTATTACAAAACGTTCCGGATGGTCCGTGATTTGGTCTTCCGGATAAAACTGCGGCCCTTCAGGCAGATGCTGTTTTAGGACGTCCAACAAATGGTTGACATTGTTTCCTTCAAGCGCTGAGATTGGAATGATTTCTTCAAAATCAAGCTTCTCTTTGTACTGATCAATTAAAGGCAGTAAGTCATCTGGGTGAACCCTGTCGATTTTATTGATGATTAAAAATACAGGCTGGTCGACACGCTGGAGACGGTCCAAAATGAATTGGTCCCCTCTGCCGTATCCTTCTTCTGCATTGATCATAAAAAGAACGGCATCCACTTCGTTCAATGTATTTTCTGCAACGTTCACCATATAGTCTCCAAGCTTGTGCTTCGGTTTATGGATTCCGGGAGTATCAATAAAAATGATTTGCGACTCCTTATCTGTCATTACTCCCTGGATTTTGTTTCTAGTGGTTTGGGGTTTGTCACTCATGATGGCAATTTTTTCACCAATTACACGATTCATGAACGTTGATTTGCCCACATTCGGACGGCCAACGATTGTAACAAAACCCGATTTGAAATTCTCTGTCATAAATGTTCCTCCAATAAATGTTCACGCAGTCGTTCTGCTTCACTATACTATATCATCTTCTGGGGTTCATTCCTATTCTCATAACAAGAAAAGCTTAGGGATGAAAATAATGAGTCCTATGATGACCGATCCAATACTCGCTACAAGAACAGCCCCGGCTGTAATATCTTTAATGGACCCTATGACGGGGTGTTGTTCTGGATGGTAAAAATCAAGCAGCCTTTCCATAGCTGTATTAACCATTTCCAGGCTGAGGACGATGACAATGATGATTAGGATGGTCATCCACTCCACTTTAGTTAAACCGAATAAAAAGGCTGCTATGAAAACTAATAAAGCTACGGAGAGATGAATCCGAAAGTTCCGCTCCGACTGGTACACTTCTTTTATTCCATTCCAAGCGAAACGGAAACCAATCCCTGACTTCTGTTTACGATCTTTGAAGTCCGAACTCATGTAAAATTTCCTCTTGTCTGCCGAACATCTTCTTCTCATCTTCTTCATTCATGTGATCATAACCAAGCAGATGCAAGAACCCGTGCAACGCCAGGAAGCCAAATTCTCGTTCAAGAGAATGGTTATAGTCTTCGGCTTGCTCTTTTGCCTTATCGACAGAAATGATTATATCACCTAGCATAAGCGGCATGTTCTCATCCAACACATTCATTTCATCCTCCCCAAGTTCTTGCATAGCAAAAGAAATGACATCTGTTGGTTCGTCTTTTTGACGGTAATTGCGGTTGATTTCCTGAATTTCTTTGTTATCCACAAAGCTGACAGAGACTTCCGCATCCCCTGTAACCCCTTCTTTTTCTCCTGCAAAACGGATGATACGCTGAATCATATCGACAAATGCTTCATCTACTGAATTGGTTTCGTCTTGAAAATCAATGGTAATCATATTATTTTGCCTCCTTGACTAATGTTTTGGTTTCTGGGTATTCGATCCTTGAATGAAAGATGCCATGCAGTGTTTCACATATGGCTGTTTCCATTGTCTTCAACTCATTAAACGTTAAATTACTGCCATCCAACTGACCATCGAGCATCCGGTCTTCCACAATAGACCTCACGATATTATGGATTTTTTCTTCTGTCGGGTGACTTAATGACCTTACCGCCGCTTCCACCGAATCGCAAATACAAACGATGGCCGCTTCCTTACTTTGGGGCTTCGGACCTGGATACCTATAATCATCTTCTTTGGTATCTTCGTTCATTTCCTTAGCCTGATAATAAAAATACTTTAAAAGCGTCTTCCCATGGTGTTGTTTAGTGATATCAATAATTTCGTCGGGAAATTTACTCTGCTTCAGCATCCTCGCACCATCATAGGGGTGGTTAATAATCATTTCAGCGCTTTGTTCAGGTTCCAGAAAATTATGCGGATTTCTCATCCCCATTTGATTCTCAATAAAATAATGGGGATGGGCGGTTTTTCCGAGGTCATGATAATAGGATGCCACACGTGCAAGAAGACCATGAGCTCCTATTGATTCACACGCCGCTTCACTTAAATTGGCTACCATGACACTGTGATGATACGTACCTGGTGCTTCCACTAGTATTTTACGTAAAAGCGGGTGGTTAGGACTGGCAAGCGTCAGCAATTTTTGATCAGAAAGAACCCCGAAACCGGTCTCTATGAAAGGAAGAAAGCCAAGCGTCAAAACTGCGGAAAGAAAAGCGCCGCTGACTCCATACCCACTATATAAAAGCACTTCCGACCATGAATATTTTTCAAAAGAAATGAATAGAAAGAACAGGATTGCACATATATTGGTAAAAGCAACACCTGCACTAGCACGCACAATGGATAACCTATCTTTACTTTGAGTGAGGAAAAAGATACCTGACAGCTGAGATAGAAGTAAATACATTCCTGCGGTTGCATGAAGAGCTCCAGCTAGTTGTCCATTGAACAACAAGCAAGCCATTAAAGAATAGACAACCGCCAATACAATCGCAAATCGTTCAGAACAGAGGATCTTGATAATCATAACACCTGTGACGGCCGGGAAAAGATAGTAGACAGGTTGTTCCATTGACCCGAATAAACTGAACACTTTCATGAGCGTAATCATTAATAAGGATACCAGCGTGGATATAAAAATATGACGTACCGTCCAGTTGTTCTTTTTAACGGCCTTCCTGCATTCTACATACAAAATAGCGCCTAATAGAAGGGCAAACATAGCCAGTCCAATGGATGGAAGGATATTGCGCTGTTGATCAAGCAGTCCGGTCAACAAAAGATCATCATAGATATCCCCTGTAATCGTAGCCCCTTCTGAAACAATCACTTCTCCAGCTCTAATCATGACCGGCTCGACAGTAGCAGCCGCTTTTTTTATGGCTCTATCTGTTTTTTCAGGGTCGAACAAGGAGTTCTCGACAAGGGCATAGGCCCCGATGTCTGAAATGACTGATTTCAAAGGCATAGGCGTTTCTGAATATTGAACTTCCAGATCAATTCTTCGTTCCACATCTTCAACTTCTGATACTTGGACCCCTTCTTTAAAATAGTTATGTAAGAGGTTTTCAAGCATCCGCTGGCTCTCACTCAACGAAGGATCATCCGCCCTCAGCAAAGGAAGGAAAACCTCTGTGGGAAGCCCTTCAGAGAGTTCACCCGTTAAAAGCGATTCAATCATAGTTACTTGTTCTTCATTAGTTAGATTTTCTCCCTGACTCTTCGTTTCTTTTACGACATCATAAATTTCACTTATCATATTCAGGCGTTCTTCCGCAATATCTTCAGAGATCGTATATTGATCTTCAACGGCCTGAGTAACTGCTCTCAGCTGCTGCTCTGTCTTTTGCTTGTTCTCTATGGTGATAGGGGAACGAATTGTTTCAGGAGCCGTGCTGTATTTCTCAAGCTCATAAGTTTGCGTGTAGACATTTGGAATGGCAAGCGCAAAAAAATAAACAGCAACAGCGAATGCGGGTAAAGCATACAACAGCTTCGACTTGTGCATGTTAAGTTTTTGGAGCTGTTGAAGGAATCGCGCCTTCACATCACCCCACCCCTTCCCATTTTATTCCAAGTGAAGACAGTAAATAAGACCCATTGGCTGGGTCTTATTTACTTTCCTCTTCATATGCATCAATAATCCGCTGTACAAGTGGGTGCCTGACAACGTCGGATTGATCCAAATGAATGAAGGCAGACCCTTTAACTTTAGCTAACCGCTCCTCAGCGACTCGCAAACCGGACTTCACACCTTTAGGAAGATCCACTTGCGTGATATCTCCAGTGATAATCATTTTCGAACCGAATCCTAAACGAGTCAGAAACATCTTCATTTGTTCAGGTGTCGTATTTTGAGCTTCATCCAAAATAGCGAATGCATCATCCAACGTCCGCCCTCTCATATAAGCCAGCGGAGCAATCTCAATCGTTCCTCTATCGATCAAGCGTGCCGTATGTTCTGCGCCAAATACATCGTGCAAAGAATCATAAAGCGGTCTTAAGTAAGGATCGACCTTCTCTTTTAAATCACCTGGAAGAAAACCTAAACTTTCTCCTGCTTCCACTGCCGGACGAGTCAGAATAATCCTCTTCACATCACCATTTTTCAAAGCATTGACTGCCATAATTACAGCAAGATAGGTCTTACCTGTACCAGCAGGGCCAATACCAAAAACAAGGTCATTCTTCTTGATCGCCGCAATATAATTTCTTTGACCAAGGGTTTTCACCCTGATTGATTTCCCTTTTGAGTTTTTCGTGATTTCATCTTCGAACAATGCTTCGAATTGATTAATTTTCCCTTTTTTAGCGAGCTCTACAGCGTAAACAACATCTCGTTCCGTCACAGTCAAACCTTTACGGATAATTGCAAGAACACTGTTGAGTATTTCTTCCACAAGCTGAACATGTTCCGCCTGGCCGGATACTCTGACTTGTTCCCCACGTGAAATGATCGTGACTTTCAGCTGTTCCTCAATTTGCTTGAGGTTGCGGTCTTCTGTACCAAAAAGGGCTAATGCTTCTGTTGTATTATCTAATTGAATGTCCATTGTTTTTAAATCTTCTGGCATACTCAATCTCCTTGACTTACATACTTGGTCACTGCAATATTTTCATAAACTTTGTACATTAGGATTAATTTTACTTTACCATTCTCCTCACTGAGGTGCAAAACTTTTTCATCCTTAATTTCCGCATCGGGATCCAGTTCCTGCTGAAGGTTGCTCCTTGCTGATGACATCCCTATTTTCTCAATATTCTTCCGGGACGATTCATAAGCTTTTCGGTCAATAGAATAGTAATCGATCGTCTTCATGTTGACAGGAATTTGGAACCCCAGGACACGCCAGTCTGATGTATGCGATTCTTCCCTGAAGTCTCCTTCTTCACCACGCCAGAAGCCCCAAACAGGAATAGAAAGCTTCCCGAATTTCAAGTGGTATTCACTTTCCACAGAACCATCTGTTAAGGAAAGCACTTGTTTCAAAGGAAGATTTTGGGCGACACGGTACCAGGTTTCAGCAATCACATCTCCTTCAGAATGTATAAACAGATCCTCTTCTTCCACCAACTGACCCGTGGCAAGGATTTGTCCTTTTTGTACTACATCGTAGACCGATACCATAGGGCGCCCCTTTTTAATAAAGGTCTCAATAATCATCCCTTTTTTTGCTGCTACAAGGTTTGAAGGTCGAGTGTTCATTTCTGTGTCGTATCTCGTTTTTTCCACACCATACAAATGATAGCTCGTCCCTTGCTTTTTCACACCAATCCATAACAAGTCCGGGATATCTTCCAACAACTGCTGTTGTATCTCAATGGGATCCTTCATCCCTATCGTTAGTTTTCCAGGAGAGACACCATAACTATTCAATTTACTTTCTACATCTGCTTCAAGCTCCGGCGAAAGTCCGTCCACCTTGATGGACCACAACGTATTTGCAAGAACAAAAATGATCACAACCGCTGCGATGAAGGCGAGAAGAACCGACAACCTCCCAATCATATGCTGGATAAGAAACGGAAGCCCTTTTCCACCTTTGATGGATATTTTACACCGGTACTTCTTCCTCAACTGCCTCAGGGTTTTCCAATCCTTCAGCCGAATCGTTAAAATAACTAGAGATTCATCTAACCTTCTCATATTTGTGATTTGGCACCCGCGTTTTGTACATGCTTGTAAAAAAGGTTCAATCAACGGCCCCTCTACTTGTACCGTCATGATTCCCTGAAAGAAATCATGCTGGTTCTTCATCGTCTCACCCCCCTTTGGATTCCGGCAAGAATTCTACGGACTTGAGTTCACCTTCCAGTAATAACTCTTCCTTCAGCATCATTTTCACACCAAGGTCTTTTCCCAAAATGCGAACCTGACCTTTTTTGTATTGAATCCTAACTTCTTCATCAGAAAAATGAAGGAGGCCTGTATGATTTTCTATGTACACATGAATGGACCCGATTGTCGTTATTCTTGGAAGATCCAACATGACATCAGATGGTAAATCAAAGTAACGACTGATCCAAGTCCGTATTTGCTGCTGCCATTTTGACATGCGACGCCCTCCCCTCTTTTCATTTATACGAAAAACGCACGAATTGTATCACTACAATTCGTGCGTTCTGCTTATCTTTTTCGTGGGTGAGAGCTGTGAGGCTTGCGGGCACGGGGGGGACCGAGCACTTCAGCCATTAAAATCCCTTCAGCTAACCGCTTTTTATCCCACTTCCTTGTTTTTTCTATGAGTGGACCATTTTGATTCAACTGTTCAGAAACGGTCTGTGTTCTTTTTCTTGACTCAGAGCGGTGGGAGTAAATTCCCTCCTCCTCTTCTTGAGTTTCTTCATTTCGAGCCGTGTTCGCTTCAGCAAGCTTCTTCTGTTTGGTCTCGTAGTAATCCTTCAACCTTTCTTCCCCAGACTTCTCCATCGCTTCTGTTTCCCGAAAATCTGGAGAAGGACCACTAGGGTAGGCGGGAGGAATTGGAGAGGTTTTCCTTTCCGGATTTTGTTTCTTCCCATTTTCTTTCGTCATACCGCTGAACCAACTGATAATCCCACCAATGATAGCAGCGAGAATGAGGAAGTTACTGAAAATGAGCTCGATTAAATCTCCCATACAAATTCTCCTTTTAGCTGATCAAGGATTATTTTTCTTCTTCCTCTTCATCGGACATTTTACCAAGCGTGTTTCTCATATCCGTATCCGCGTTAATGTTTTGATAGTTCATGTAATCCATGACACCCATCTTACCGGAACGTAAAGCCTCGGCAAGCGCTTGAGGGACTTGGGCTTCTGCTTCGACCACTTTCGCCTGCATTTCCTGTACGCGCGCACGCATCTCTTGCTCTTGAGCAATCGCCATGGCACGACGTTCTTCCGCTTTCGCCTGGGCAATATTCTTATCTGCTTCCGCTTGGTCTGTTTGCAGTATAGCACCGATGTTCTTGCCGATATCAATGTCTGCAATATCAATGGAAAGGATTTCGAAGGCCGTTCCAGCATCTAAGCCTTTTCCTAAGACATTTTGTGAAATCCTATCTGGGTTTTCCAATACTTTGTTATGATTTTCACTGGACCCGATCGTAGATACAATCCCTTCACCTACACGAGCAATGACTGTATCTTCGCCAGCACCACCGACAAGTCGGTCAATATTTGCTCTTACGGTAATACGTGCCTTTGCTTTCACTTCGATACCGTCCATCGCCACACCAGCGATAAATGGCGTTTCAATAACTTTTGGATTAACACTCATTTGAACAGCTTCGAGAACATCACGGCCAGCGAGATCAATGGCTGCACAACGCTCGAAACTGAGTTCAATATTTGCTCTTTGTGCGGCAATAAGAGCATTGACAACACGGTCAACATTACCACCTGCCAGGTAGTGACTCTCTAATTGGTTTGTATTTACATTTACACCGGCTTTATGAGCCTTAATCAATGGGTTGATTACACGTGAAGGAATGACCCTTCTCAATCGCATACCTACCAATGTGAAAATACTAATTTTTACACCTGCAGCTAGAGCACTAATCCATAGCATGACAGGAATAAATGTAAATAACACCGCTACTACGATGATAATGATACCAATGATGATGATTGGCATTAATTGTTCAAGTGTCACTTTGTTTCCTCCTCTTGTTCTTTTTTATTAATCTCACGCACAACAATACGTGATCCTTCTGTTTTCAAAATTTTCACTGCTTGAAGGGCGGGAATGAATCCACCTTCAGTCACTACATCTAAACGTTCACCATCAAAATCAGCTGTTCCAGAAGGACGGAGCGGTGTAATCGTCTCCCCCTCCATACCAATTAAATCCAATCGGTTTTGTGAAGATACATATCCTTTTTCTGATGATGTCGAATCATTCAAAATGATATGACGAAAGAAGCCTCTTTCCAAACCAACAAACTTAAATAATACAATGGAGACAACAATCGTCACCAATAGAGCAATTCCTATACTCATCGCCATATGGCCCATATCCGCTGATGAAAGCATCAATGAGGATACAATAGCAACAACCCCCGCTATTCCTGCAATGCCCCCTGGTAAAAAGAATTCAGCTATCACTAACCCGATTCCGAGGACCAATAGAATAATTGCTTCATACCCGGCAAGGCCAGCAACAATGTGACCATAAAAAAACAGGACAAGCGCGAGCGCTCCCATTGTTCCTGGTATGCCAAAGCCTGGAGAATACAACTCAACCACTAGACCAATACTTGCGATGGATAATAAGATCGGAATAACAACAGGATCTGTCAAAAATCTGGCAATATTCTCAGAAAGGGTCGGGTTCTCCTCTACGACGGTTGCATCAGACAAACCAAGAACACTGAGAAGCTCATTACGGTCGTCTACAATTCCTTCAGCATAACCTACTTCTTCCGCATCCGTTGCACCTAATGTTAAAAATTCTCCCTCAGGGGCTCCATAATCCTTCAAATCGACAGATGCATCGGCCATAGCACGCGCATATAAAGGGTCACGTCCTGTTGATTCAGCCGCTGCTACCATAGCTGATATCCAGGCGGATTGTGCCTTCTTATCAGCAGCGGTTCCATCAGAATTAATAACCCCGGAAGCACCCATGGTCGCCGTCTGCTTCATGTAGATCGAATCTGCGTTTAAAGCAATGTATGATCCTGCCGAATAGGCCCTGTTCGTTACAAATGCACTATTAGGAACGTCCAAATCTTGAAAAATTTCTCCAATATCACCCGCCGCATCCACGCGCCCTCCGGGTGTATCGATTTCAAATATGATATGATCCACACCATTTTCACGAGCTTCTTCTGTCGTCCGGTTAAGAAACGCAGCCATCCCTCGTTCCACCGTATCTTTTACAGGAATAACGTACACCGTCTGACCTTCCCCATCTGCTTGAACCGATGATTGTAAATGGAAGAATGATAAAACGCTTCCTAAAATAAGGAGTATCCCCCAAACACCTAAACGTAAATACCGCTTCATTCATTTTCACCTCCTTTACAGGTAGCCTTCCCACCATATAATACGTTTACGAATCAAAACCATGGTTGGTTTCAAAAAAGTTTAGTACTTTCATAAACGCATCGAAGAGATGTTAGCGTATGTAAAAAGGCCTCCCTTAACAAAGAGAGGCCTTTATATTTACGATAGTTGCTGAAGAACGAGCTTATTGACCTTGGTTCCGTCGGCCTTGCCCTTGACTTTAGGCATGACGGCACTCATGACTTTACCCATGTCACTCTTAGAAGTAGCGCCTACTTCCTGAATCGTCTCATCAACGACTTGCTTGAGTTCTTCATCTGTCAGCTGTTTCGGCATATATACTTGTAAAATCTCAATTTCACGTTCGAGTCCTTCTACAAGATCTTCACGTCCAGCTTCTTTGAATTCATGGAGGGAATCATTTCTCTGCTTTACCTCACGAGATAAAACAGTCAATTCTTCTTCTTCAGATAATGAGTCTTTCCCCAGTTTAATGGCTTCGTTTTGCATAGAAGCTTTCACCATGCGGATCGTCGATAGTCTTTCCTTATCGCGGGCTTTCATGGCTGTTTTCATATCCTGGGTGAGACGGTCTGTAATTGTCATCTCTTCAACACCCTCTTTAATTACTTACGCTTTCTAGCCGCCTCAGACTTTTTCTTACGGCGTACGCTAGGCTTATCGTAATATTCACGCTTACGATATTCCGCTAATGTACCACTTTTTGATACATCACGCTTAAAGCGACGAAGAGCATCTTCAAGAGACTCGTTTTTACGAACGCGAGTTGTTTTTGACATGCTAATTTCCCTCCCTCCGAAGCAAACAAAACTGTTTCTCTTGTATGGGAACCCCCCATACCTTTGACAATTATATTATATGCATGTCATATGGTCAACTTTTTTTGAAAGATAAAGGGTCGATAACTTCACTAATCTCTACACTGTCATTTAGCTTCATGTAACTTGAACGCCCGAGGTAGAGCGGAATGTTCAAATCTTTAAAATTCGGCAACCCATTTTCAAGAAATTTTTCTTCCTTGTAATGACAGCCCTTGATGTCACCGATAACCCAGTCATGATCACCTGTGGGAACAATTTGGTGAACATGACATTCATAGGCTAGATAAGCATGTTCAAGCAAAGGATCCCCCTGCTGTTCTATTCTCCACGGCTGATCGTATATTTCGTTTTTATCAAGATCCACACCTGAAACAGTTCCACTGTATTGGATGAATCCAGCTTCCTCAAAAGGGAGGAAATTGATTGTAAATTGGTTCGATTGTTTTACCATACCATATGTATGTCGTTCTCTTCCTATGGCTACGCCGTACATTGGTGGGGACATAGATAGGTATGCGTGCCAACCGGCAGCCATAAAATTAACCTTTCCTTCATGAAAAACTCCCACAACGGCTACCATCCCAGGGTAACTATGCATTTTTACATGATCTTTCTTTTTCATCTCACCCCTCCTCCTCTATACAATCTTTTAAATCACCTCTAAAGTCAAATTCCATTACTCTCTCCTCCACTATCGCTCCCGATTGTGTAAGACTCATTTTTGACGACTTATATTTAAAGCGCACTCCATCAGCATTTTAGGCTTAGTTTGCTAGCTATGAAGACAATTGCTTACCCACTTCCCTTATGTGTGGATGCTGATTATACCTATCATGATTTTTAGTACCTTATATGGCAAAGGGGCGGAGGGAAACGGTGAGACTCCTATGGTCCGTGCTGGACAGGTGAGACATCACAGGACGAAGACCGAGGAGGCTCGCCGCCCGCCCCATGTAAAGCGAACTTTTTCCCGGAGCCCCTAAACTCACACAAACATCTCCAGACTGAGTCTTCCACAATCCTGTCATATTCTTTAATAAGGCGGAAACTCATAAAAAGAAGCCATCTCCTTTTGGAGATGGCTTCTTTCGTTTAATTAATAATCAGAAGTTCCTTGCTCGCCGTTTACGATGGCGATTCCGGAGCTTGCACCAATGCGGGTAGCACCAGCTTCAATCATTGCTTTTGCACCTTCGTAATCACGCACTCCGCCGGAAGCTTTCACACCCATGTCTGGTCCGACTGTTTTACGCATTAAGCTGATATCCTCAACCGTTGCTCCTCCACCAGAGAAACCAGTGGATGTTTTAACAAAATCTGCTCCTGCAGCTTTTGCAAGTTCACATGCTGTAACTTTTTCATCTTCCGTAAGTAGCGAAGTCTCAATGATCACTTTTACAATAGCTTTCCCTTCCGCTTCACGAACGACTGCTTCGATATCTTGTTGTACAAGTTCTTTGTTTCCTGATTTCAATTCACCGATATTAATGACCATATCAACTTCAGTTGCGCCTTTTTCGATCGCTTGCTTAGTTTCAAAGGCTTTCGTTTCTTTCGTTGTCGCTCCTAGTGGAAAACCAATAACTGTACAAACCTTTACATCTGTTCCTTCTAGTAGCTCTGCGCAGTAAGATACCCAGTGAGGGTTGACACATACGGAAGCAAAACTTTGTTCTTTTGCTTCCTTACAAATCTGTGTAATCTTATCTTTCGGTGTATCCGGTTTAAGCTGTGTATGATCAATCATTTTAGCTAGATTTTGTTCCATTTGTTGATCGTCCTTTCAAGTTTAAGTTGTTCGTACATCTCTTCCATTTTAGCATGAAAGCGATTAAAATGCGAGCTCGTCCAGACATTTCAAACTTCTTCCAATTTATAAGAGAGACTAGATAAGAAATAAAGAGGAGCTGTTTCCATTCGCAAAATTCGCGGGCCTAAGCGAATCGATTCGAACCCTTTGTGTGATAGTTTTTCCACTTCGTTTTCAGAAAATCCACCTTCAGGGCCGAATACCACTAAAACAGTTTCCTCCCGTTTTAACGATTCCAAAGCTTCACTTAACAAACGGGAATTTCCCTGCCTCGCACTCTCTGCATATCCAAACAAACAATGGTCATAGTTCTTTTTTAACTCCAAAAGCTGATGGAGAGTATGAACAGATTGTATCTCTGGAACGATGGTTCGTTCGGACTGTTCACTCGCTTCTTTAGATATTTTCTGTAATCTCTGGATCTTCTTGTCAGCTTTTTTATTATCCCATTTGGCAACAGAACGATCAGCTTGATAGGGGATGAAGGCAGAAGCACCAAGCTCTGTCCCTTTTTGGACAATTTGCTCCAGCTTATCCCCTTTACCAAGGCTCGCTACAATTGTCACATGGACAGGAAGCTCCCGGTCTTCCTCCATCCATGTAACCACATGACAATGAACAACGTCCTCGGCCACTTTCGTGATTTCGCATAAAGCGGGGCCTCTTTCTGGGTGGATAGCTACAAGGTTGTCCCCTTCCTTCATTCTCATCACTCTAACAATATGATGGGTATCTTCCCCATTCACATAAACGGTGTCCCCGTTCCAACATTCTTGATCAACAAAATAACGTTGCATTCAATCACTCCGGTTTTTTAGCAATGATGCTGACCCAGTCTTCCATTTTGTTCGTCTCGACAATCTCAAAACCTGATTGGATCAACTGTTCTCGGACCATTTCCTTGCGACCAGATATAATCCCGCACGTAATGAAATATCCTCCAGGCTTGACGACACGGTAGGCATCATCTGTGAATTTGACGATAATCTCTGCCAGAATATTCGACACGATTAAATCCGCTTCCCAGTCTACCCCCTCGAGAAGGTCATTGAGTTTAGACGTCACTTTATCTTCCACACCATTTAGAGCAGCATTGTTCCTTGTACTCGAAACGGCTACATCATCTAGATCATAAGCATAAGCATGCTCTGCACCCAAAAGGACAGAAGCGACGCTTAGTATTCCAGATCCAGCACCGACATCCAATACTTTATCTCCTTTTTCTAAGTACTGCTCCAAGGCTTGTATGCTAAGAACTGTTGTCGGGTGCGTACCGGTTCCAAAAGCCATTCCAGGGTCCATTTCAATAATGATTTCATCACTGGATACCGGCGTGTAATCTTCCCATGTCGGGATGATCGTAATTTTTTCAGAAATTTTGACTGGTTTATAATATTTTTTCCACGCGGTTGCCCAATCTTCTTCATGAATTTCACTGATTGTCACATGATTATGCCCTATATCAATGCCGAATTCTGTCAGATTGGATACGGTTTTCTTAATCCCGTCCACGGTTTCACCAAGAAAACTGTTCATAGGCAGGTAGGCTTTTACATACACCCCTTCTGCCGGGTAATCGTCTGGATTCAATTCATAAATTTCTCCCAGTTTCGTTTTCTTTTTTTTCATATCTGACGGGTCTTCGATGACAACGCCACTCGCTCCTGACTCATGGAGAATATTCGATACCGGTTCAATTGCTTCTGTTGTCGTATGGACACATACTTCAGACCATTTCATTGATGATCCACCCTCTTCATTATTTTTTCTAAGTACTTATGAATAGTTAACCAGACTCTCAAGATAAAAAGTGCCTGTACGAGAGAACGGGAAATTCCATGAACTACCCATCAACCAATCGTACAGACACCTTCCTTTTAACCTTTAGCTGTCTCCTTTAAACGCACGTTTCATACGTTCGAAGAAGTTTCCGTGCTGCTCATCTGTTGCTTCATTGCCACTAATATCATTGAATTCACGCAGCAATTCTTTCTGTCGTTCTGTCAAATTCTTAGGCGTGATGACTTTCATCTTCACATGCTGATCCCCTTGGCCACGGCCATGGACGTTTGGTGCACCTTTTTCTTTCAGACGGAATGTCTTTCCAGTTTGCGTTCCTGCAGGTACTTTCAATTTCACATTTCCGTGTACAGTAGGGACTTCAATTTCATCACCAAGTGCGGCCTGTGCAAAGGTAAGAGGAATCTCACAGAAAATGTGATCGCCCTCGCGTTGGAAGAATTCATGAGGCTGAACGCGGATGACTACGAACAAGTCTCCAGCTGGACCTCCGTTGACCCCTTCTTCCCCTTTACCTTGCACACGAATTTGTTGACCGTCATCGATACCTGCTGGGATATCCAGATGAATTTTCTTGCGCTTTGTCACACGGCCATCGCCGCCACAGGTGTTACATTTGTCTTTAATGAATTTCCCTGTGCCTTGGCAGTGGTGACAAACACGACGGTTGACCACGCGGCCGAACGGTGTGTTCTGTTCTTGATTGACCTGTCCTGAACCTTGACAGTGGGAACAAGTTTCAGGTGTTGTTCCTGGCTTAGCACCGGAACCATCACACGTGTCACAGTCTTCCTCCATAGGAATTTCGATATCGGTGGACTTTCCGAAAATGGACTCTTCGAATTGAAGGGTCATCGTATATTGCAAATCTGCACCTTTTCTTGGTGCGTTCGGGTCACGGCGACGTCCACCGCCACCAAAGAACATATCGAAAATGTCGCCAAAGCCACCGAAATCTTCTGCGCCTCCACCGAAACCGCCAAAGCCGCCCTGGTTCGGACCGGCATGACCAAACTGATCATATTGGGCACGTTTCTGCTGGTCACTTAACGTTTCGTAAGCTTCTTTTGCTTCTTTGAACTTTTCAGAAGCATTGTCTTCCTCACTGACGTCAGGGTGATACTTACGCGCCAGTTTACGGTAGGCTTTCTTAATTTCATCTTTTGAAGCATCCTTGGACACGCCAAGGACTTCATAATAATCACGTTTACTCACTTGTCGATCACTCTCCCGGACGCTATTACATAAGGTTTATATTAACATTGAAAATCTAGGCAGGCAAACGTCATCTCTTTACCTGTTCATGAAAAAAGTCAAAGTCAAGAAGAACCTGACTTTGACTTTTTTTCTACCTTTTCTTACTTCTTGTTCTCGTCGTCGTTCACTTCTTCATAATCTGCGTCAACGACATCGTCGTCAGCTCCGCCGCCTTCTTGGCCTTGCGCAGCTTCAGCCTGAGCTTGTGCCTGCTCATAAAGCTTCACAGAGAGAGCTTGCACTTGTTCTTGAAGTGCTTCTTTCTTCTCTTTGATTGCGTCAAGATCTTCGCCTTCAAGGGCAGTCTGAAGTTCTTCTTTCGCAGATTCAGCTTTTTGTTTTTCTTCTTCACTTACTTGTTCGCCAAGATCTTTGATCGTCTTGTCTGTCGTGAAGATCAGCTGGTCTGCTTCGTTACGAAGTTCAATCGCTTCACGTTTCTTCTTGTCTTCTTCAGCGTTTTCTTCCGCCTGACGAACCATTTCTTCGACTTCCTCATCAGAAAGACCAGAAGAAGACTTGATCGTGATGGATTGTTCTTTGTTTGTACCCATGTCTTTCGCACGTACATTAACAATTCCGTTAGCATCAATGTCGAAGCTTACTTCGATTTGAGGCACACCGCGTGGTGCTGGTGGAATATCTGTCAGCTGGAAACGGCCAAGTGTCTTGTTATCTTGCGCCATTTCACGCTCACCCTGCAAGACGTGAATATCAACAGCCGTCTGATTGTCTGCAGCAGTGGAGAACACTTGAGAATGGCTTGTCGGAATTGTCGTGTTACGCTCGATCAATTTCGTTGTTACGCCACCCATTGTTTCGATTCCAAGGGAAAGTGGAGTTACGTCAAGAAGCACAACGTCCTTCACATCACCTTGAAGTACGCCACCTTGGATGGATGCACCAAGAGCTACAACTTCATCAGGGTTTACACCTTTAGATGGTTCTTTTCCGATTTCTTTCTTAATGGCTTCTTGTACAGCCGGGATACGAGTAGATCCACCTACAAGAATAACTTTGTGGATGTCGCTTGCACTCATACTAGCATCTTTGAGCGCTTGACGTGTCGGTTTCATAGAACGCTCAACAAGGTCAGATGCAAGCTCTTCGAATTTCGCACGAGTCAAGTTCATCTCAAGGTGAAGCGGCCCCGCTTCTCCTGCAGTGATGAATGGAAGAGAAATTTGAGTCTGAGCAACGCCGGAAAGGTCTTTCTTGGCTTTCTCAGCTGCATCTTTCAGGCGCTGTTTTGCCATTTTATCTTGGGACAAATCAATGCCGTTTTCTTTTTTGAATTCAGCTACCATGTGATCGATAATGACTTGGTCGAAATCATCTCCACCTAGACGGTTGTCACCGGCTGTAGAAATAACTTCAAATGTTCCATCGCCAATTTCAAGAATGGATACGTCAAATGTACCGCCACCAAGGTCATAAACAAGAATCGTTTGATCCTGGTCTTCTTTATCAATGCCGTATGCAAGTGCAGCTGCTGTCGGCTCATTGATGATACGCTCAACTTCAAGACCAGCAATTTTACCAGCATCTTTTGTAGCTTGACGCTCAGCGTCGTTAAAGTAAGCTGGAACGGTGATGATCGCTTTATCTACTGTTTCTCCCAGGTAATCTTCTGCATAGCTCTTGATATACTGAAGAATGATGGCAGAAACTTCTTGAGGCGTGTATTCTTTACCTTCAACTTCTACTTTGTAGTCTGTTCCCATATGACGTTTGATGGAAAGAATCGTGTTCGGGTTTGTAATCGCCTGACGTTTAGCGACCTCCCCTACTTGACGTTCACCATTCTTAAATGCAACAGCAGAAGGAGTTGTACGGTTCCCTTCAGGGTTAGGAATTACTTTCGCTTCTCCACCCTCCATTACTGCTACACAAGAGTTTGTTGTACCTAAGTCAATACCAATGATTTTACCCATGGTTAAATGTCCTCCTTTACGTACTCGTTCATAAGATTATTTTTTACTGGTTCACTTTTACCATTGACGGGCGGATGACCCGATCTTTCAGGCGGTATCCTTTTTGCAACTCTTCGACGACGATATTACTTTCATAATTTTCGTCTTCGACTTGCATGATCGCCTGATGCATATGAGGATCGAATTCTTCCCCTACAGCAGGAATTTCTTCGACGCCTTCTTTTTCCAGAGCTGCTTTGAACTGGTCATAGACCATTTTCATTCCATTTGCGAAGTTTTTGGCGGCATCGCCATCCACTTCCACTTGTAGAGCTCTTTCAAAGTTATCCAAAGCTGGTATTAATTCCTCTACCAGGCTCTGGGATCTATATTTCCTGTCCGCCTCTTTTTCCTTTTGAGTACGGCGGCGGAAATTATCATAATCCGCTTGCAAACGAAGCAGTCGATTATTGATTTCTTCTTTCTCCTGACGAAGCTGTTCAAGCTCATCAGTCTCTTCTACTACTGTTTGTTCAGATTCCTCATTTTGAGTTTCATCTTTTTCATCGATGATTTCTTGCTTGTTCTCTTCCACGACTTCCACCTCCTACTTTCCATTACACCGTTACTGACTATAACATGAATCCTTATCCTGAAAAAGTATGAGACATAAAGAAGCGATAGGGCGCATGGCCCTCTTCTTTTCTTCCGTACTAATACCAGCCACGGAATGTATCTGTCATATGCTTGGATAAGACGTTCATCAATGAAAACATTCGGTTGTACTCCATGCGAGTCGGGCCCAAGAGGGCAATCGTCCCCACTTGATTATTCCCCAGCTGATAACTTGCTGTAATCAGACTGCAGTTTTGCATGGCATCAAAAGGGTTTTCTTGTCCTATTCGGACTTGAATCCCTTCCTTACCGGTCCGTAGCAAGTCAGCCATCTCACTTTCCCGTTCGATGGTGGCATATAAAGACCTGACTTTATCAAGATCCCTGAATTCAGGCTGCATGAGAATGTTTGTCTTTCCACCGATGTACAGTTTCGTAGGATGCTCATCCACGAGAGCTGCACGCAAATACTGGAAAGCTTCTTCGTGATGATCAGTATGTGTTTTCAATAGATCATTAATCTCAGAATAGAGTACATCATGCAATTTCACCAACGGGACTCCTTGGAGCCGGCTGTTTAAAATGTTCACCATCTTTTCCAGATCTGCACCCTTGATCTCAACAGGAACGTTGAAAGCACGATGTTCCACGTGACCGGTATCCGTAACTAAAATCGCAATAGCAGACTGATCAGATAATGGAACGATCTGCAGCTGTTTTAGTTTTGTTTCGAATACTTCTGGTCCTAGAACAATGGATGTGTAGTTCGTCAAATCGGAGAGAATACCTGCTGACTTCTGAACCACACGTTCAAACTCCATCATTTTATCATCGAATGCTTCTCTGATGGTCACAATTTCCTGACTGGAAAGGCGCAATGGAGAAAGAAGATGGTCGACATAGAAGCGATACCCTTTTTCAGAAGGGACCCTTCCCGAAGATGAATGGGTTTTTTCAATGAAACCCAATTCCTCTAAATCAGCCATTTCATTCCTTATCGTTGCTGAACTGAATGTTACAGCATCTTTTTTGGCTATTGACCGTGAACCTACAGGTTGTGCGGTCAGAATGAAATCATCAATAATGACTTGCAAAATGAGCAATTGTCTATCTGTTAACATCGATGATCACCTCTGTTAGCACTCGTTTACAGTGAGTGCTAAATCTAATAATAAATTATCAAAAGGGTTGGGGGATGTCAACGGATAAACCTCTTTTTTTTACTCATTCCTCCATGTCCTTGTTCACAGTGGGGAAGTATGTCCCTAGCAAGCGTCGCAATAAAAGTTCAGGGTAGGGAGGGAAAGGGATCAATGGTCACTAAACAGTCTCTAAACATCCATGGAAATAGTCTTCTACGGACATCGCATGGATCCTAACTTTACGGGAGTATCACCGTTTCCCTCGCTCCCTTATCATTATAAATCAACCGATCTTTTTAACAAAAAGCACGTTCCTATGATCATTCATCCAACAAGAATTCCTGGAATACTTCATTACCAAGAATACGACCCTTGGATGTAAGACGGATATGGTCAGTGTCTTCTGCTATTAACGAGCGCTCTTTTAGTTCTGTAAGCTTGTTTCCGAAGACATCGACAAGTGTTTTTCCATACTTTTGTTGAAAAAGCTCTTTCGATACTCCTTTTGTCTTTCTCAAACCGAGAAACATTTCTTCCTCCAACTGCTCTTTTAGACCAATAGGTTCCTCATGGAGAACAGGCATTCCATCTTCCGTGGCTTTCTTAACATAGGCAGGCAAAGGACGGATATTAATTGTCCGCTTACCTGGAAGATACCCGTGGGCACCCGCTCCGATGCCATAATAATATTCATTATTCCAGTATGTCAGGTTGTGTTTACTTTCAAACCCGGGCTTTGCGAAGTTGCTGATTTCATATTGCACAGCTCCAGCATCAGCTAATTTACGCTGAAGTAGTTCGTACATTTCTGCTTCATCATCTTCTTTAGCCTTGGAGAGCTTACCCTTTTTGTACCGTTGATAAAACACGGTTTTCGGTTCAATTTGAAGAGAGTAGGAAGAGTAATGCGGCAAACCGAACTGCATCGCTTCATCAATAGTCTTTTCAAAGTCTTCAACCGTCTGCCCTGGAAGAGCGTACATAAGATCTATACTCACATTCGTCAATCCTGCTTGAACAAGACGGTCAATATTCGTATAGACATCTTTTACTTTGTGTACACGGCCGATCTTTTCAAGCATATCATCATCAAAAACTTGAACGCCGAGTGATATGCGATCGACGCCATAGGCCTTTAACAAACGTACTTTTTCGATATCTAAATCTCCCGGGTTCGCTTCAAAGGTGTACTCTTCACAGCCAGGAATATCAAAATGATCATCAATCATTTTCAGAAGCTTTTCTAACTGCTTGTGGTTCACGGCTGTCGGGGTACCGCCACCGACAAAAATGGTTCGCACGTCCGCTTTTTCTCCAGGGATATACGTGTGTATTTCTTTTTCAAGCGCTTCTAAATAGTCATCTGCCAAGCGCTCATTATAGAAAAACTTCGTAAAATCACAATAATGACATATCTGCTGACAAAAAGGGATGTGAATATATGCGGATGGGATTTTCATGGATGTTACCACCTTTCATAAGGAAAACCGCAAGAGAAAAATCTCCTGCGGTTTCAACTGTCTTCCTTTAGCTTTAGTCTTCGTTCAGGTCAAGGACGGACATGAAGGCCTCTTGTGGAACCTCCACAGATCCGACCATCTTCATGCGCTTTTTCCCTTCTTTTTGCTTTTCAAGCAATTTACGTTTACGGGAAATGTCTCCACCGTAACATTTGGAAAGAACGTTTTTACGCATCGCTTTAATCGTCGTTCGAGCAACGATTTTATTTCCGATTGCGGCTTGGACTGGAACTTCAAATTGCTGTCTCGGAATTAATTCCTTGAGCTTTTCAGCTATGAGCTTGCCGCGTTCGTACGCAAAGTCACGGTGTACGATGAAGGACAATGCATCAATGGTATCCCCATTCAACAAGATATCCATTTTCACGAGATTGGAGACACGATACCCAATCAACTCATAATCAAAGGATGCATACCCTTTTGTTTGGGACTTCAAGGAATCAAAGAAATCATAAACAATTTCAGACAATGGAATCTCATATACGATATTAACCCTGTTGTCATCCAGGTACTGCATATCCATGAAATTGCCGCGCTTCCGCTGACAGATTTCCATGACTGGACCGACATAATCATTTGGTACCATGACCGTTGCTTTAACGTAAGGTTCCTGAACTTCTTCAAGTTTCTGGTTATCCGGCATCATGGAAGGGTTATCGACATCAATGACCGATCCATCTGTAAGAGTCACCTGATAAATAACGCTTGGTGCAGTTGTAATAAGATCAATCTTATACTCCCGTTCAATACGTTCTTGGATGATTTCCATATGAAGCATTCCTAAGAAACCACAACGGAATCCAAAACCAAGAGCTTGGGAAGTTTCAGGCTCGAATTGAAGGGAGGAATCATTAAGTTCCAATCGTTCAAGAGCATCTCTTAGGTCATTATATTTGCTCGCATCTACAGGATACATCCCACAGAACACCATCGGATTCATCTTCTTATATCCTGGCAGTGGTTCTGCTGCCGGGTTATTGGCAAGTGTAATGGTATCCCCTACACGGCTGTCACCGATATTTTTGATCGATGCCGTCAAATAACCGACATCCCCGACATTCAACTCTTTCATCGGAGTAGGGGTCGGACGGAACACTCCCAACTCATTCACTTCGAATTCTTTGCCAGTGGCCATCATTTTAATTTTGTCTCCCAGCTTGATAGAGCCTTCACGAACACAGGTATAGGCCACGACGCCTCTATAAGAATCGTACAAGGAATCGAAAATCAAAGCCTTAGTCGGGTCTTTTACATCGCCCTCAGGAGCCGGAATATCGCTTACGATCCGTTCTAAAATCTCATCGATTCCTACTCCTTCTTTAGCAGAAGCAAGAATGGCATCAGAAGCATCGATCCCGATGACATCCTCTATCTCTTGCTTGATGCGTTCAGGGTCTGCACCAGGAAGATCAATTTTATTAATGACCGGGATGATTTCTAAATCGTTTTCCAGTGCCAGGTAAACATTGGCTAATGTTTGTGCTTCTATTCCCTGTGCAGCATCTACAACCAGGATCGCACCTTCACAGGCCGCTAAACTACGAGAGACCTCATATGTAAAGTCGACGTGGCCTGGGGTATCGATTAAGTGGAACGTATAATCCTGTCCATCGTTCGCTTCATATGACAATTGAACGGCATTTAATTTAATCGTGATGCCACGTTCACGTTCAAGATCCATCGCGTCAAGGAATTGTTCCTTCATTTCTCTTTGGGTTAATGCTTTCGTTTTTTCCAGAATACGGTCTGCAAGTGTCGATTTCCCGTGGTCGATATGGGCAATAATCGAAAAATTGCGGACCCTTTCTTGTTTGGATTGTGCTGTCAACTTAAATCACTCCTACTGAATTCGACACAAATATCTAGGTTGATTATAGCAATACGGGAAGCATTATTCAATGTAAACTCCAACAACATCTCAATCTTATTCCCCTGCCTGAATGATTTCAGACAAAACGACGATGACTCCATTGAAGCTCGAGGCTACCCCTTTTCCCATTCCTCCGGCAAGCCGGGAGATCCAGGGCGCATCAGAGTCTATCGTGAGAGGAGCGCAGAAATCACCAGAATCCGGTAAGGTGGATGTTTGCTCTTCCACCCTGTGATCCACTTCCTGCTCTGGTTTTTCAGGCGTCACCACAGCAGGGCGGTCATCCAGCTTTTCGTTCGTCTTCTCAATGCCATAAAAAGTTCCCGTCACAAAAACAATGACAATGATGAGTCCCCCCGCCAACCATTTCATTGTGCCCCTCCTCCATTACTCGGTGGATACTTTTTCATCTTCAAAGTAATAATCACTGAAAACTTCAGCCATAACATCAGCTGAACGGTACAACTCATCTAAATGATTATAAACACCACCGAACTCGATAAGAATAGCGTTCGGATGCAAATCCTGATTATAGACGCCATCTACCCCAGAACCCTTCTTCGTTATAACACCTCGGCTGATCCCTGGATATTCCTCCTCCAAGAGCTGATGAATTTTGGATGCGAGTTGTAAATTCTGTTCATATTTGGGATGTTCAGCCCCTATGATAAAGGCAAAACGCGCATATTCTTTACCGTTAATTGTTGTCGTTGTGTGCTCCTTAGAAAGCGAATCTCTGTGAAGATCAAACAAGTACTGTATGTCTCCATTCTGACTGATTGCTTCTTCCACCACAGGTCTCACGGCATCATAGGATTGATAATACTGCATGCCGTTTTCACTTCTTAGTGCAGCTACATCTGTCGTATCAACAATTGTTCCAATACCCCTTTTTTCTAAACCTTCCCCCAGACGTTCTCCCACAAGAGTAATATTCACTTTCCCGTCATAGACTGTAGATTCATCAGGCAGATGCGGATAGAAAGATTCTGTGTTGTGGGTGTGGTAAATGTAAACCCGATCTTCACCCACAGGCCTTTCTTCTGTCTTGCCCTTGTCCTCGTTATTTTCTTCCACATCCCCTTCCTCCCCGCGGTCATCTACAATCATAGGAGGTTCTGACTCAATAGGCAGTGTGGAGTAGTCTGTCCCTTTACCAGCGATGATAATTTGACTGTTGTAAGAAGATAACCCCGGTATTTCTCTCCCTAGAAGGCTTCGCGGATCATTGGGTGTCAGGCTCGTGAGTAATTGAAAAGACAATGTCGTCAAACTCGGAATTCGATTCCCTTCCGGATGGGCGTCTTTAAAGGCCCGGTTTTCCATTTCAAATAGATATAAGAAAGCACTGCCTTCAAGCTTAGTGGTCCACTCTTGTATCGTACTTGAATAAATACGATAGGTTGTTTTTGCTCCTGTTAGGATACCGATCCCGATAAACAATAAAAGCAAAACGGTGACTGCGATGATGGTCCATCTTGTCCCCTGCTTCATATAACTCTTCTTATTTTTCTTCATGATCGGGTAACGAGACATGAAAAATCCTCCCCCTCATCCACTATCTAGTAAATGGTATGAGAGAGAGGAATTTAATAGAACCTCTCTATTAAATCATTATTAAAAATTAGATTGTGCTTCGCCATCTTCTATCCCAGGATGCAGTGCCCCATTGATTCCCTTCGCGATGACATGCGCCATATCCTGAATGAAACTGTCCACCTCTTTAGGTGTAACCATCAAGTTGTGGCCAAGCGGGGTCAGCACTTCTTTAATCAGTTGTTTCTTTTCCAACTCTTCCAATTGGCCGAACATGCCCATAACCGCTTTGCTTTGCTCTTCATCCGGATGGTCTTCATCCGTCAGCGTTTTTCTTTCAAACGGGTTCATGGCGGGGGACAAAGCATTAGAAGGACGATCTTTTTCACGCCACTCCCTGCCAAAATGTTTTAACACATAATCAATGGCATCACTTGTAATTGTCACCGCATCGACTACTGTTGGTACTCCAATGGAGATCACAGGGATGCCGTATGTCTCTCTGCTGATTTCTTTCCGCTTGTTGCCTACCCCCGACCCTGGATGAATCCCGGTATCAGAAAGTTGTATGGTCGCATTGATACGATTGATAGAACGTGAAGCAAGGGCGTCGATGACCAAAACAAAATCCGGCTTCGTCTGTTCAATGATGCCATGAACCATATCACTGGTTTCAATCCCGGTCACGCCCATAACCCCAGGTGTGAATGCAGAAACAGGTCGGTAACCATCCGATACGGTTTCAGGATGAAGCTCAAATAAGTGGCTTGTAACATAGACTTCTTCTGTTACTAATGGCCCCAGAGCGTCTGGCGTCACATTATGATTACCAAGCCCGACGATTAAACCCCGGTCCATTTCTTTTATTCCACATTCATTCATTAATTTCCTTAACTGTCCGGATAATGTCTTTGCTAAGTTCACTTGTAGCTGATGATCCTGTTTACGAATAGCGAGTGATTCCAACGTGACATAATGCCCCGCCTTTTTTCCTATTCTTTCCGCACCTGCTTCATCCACCGTTACATACGTAATTTTAATATCATTCTTTTCATTCTCATGAACCTCGACCCCATCAGTGTCTGAGGATCCCGGTTCATCTTTCACGTTCATCTCCTGTGCTTCAAGCGCCAGGTCCGTTCTCAACGTATAGTCGAAAATTTCCTCCATTCACTTCAACCTCCTTAAGAAAATCTTCTCCCAAGCAGATAAAAACTATGCAAATGAAGGGATTGGTATTAAGATAAGTATTGAAAACAGCACACCGCTCTGGTAAAATGTCTCTTGTTCGATATGAATGAGTCTTTTGTTTTTACCTAGGAGGTGAAACTATGCCTAATATTAAATCAGCGAAAAAACGTGTACGTACGAATGATGACGCTCGTTCTTTGAATGCAGCTTTCAAATCTGACATGCGTACAGCGGTTAAACGTGTAGAAAAGCTTGTTGAAAGCAAGGATGTAGAGAACGCGAAAGAAGCACTTCCTACAGCTGTTAAGAAAATCGACAAAGCTGTTCAACGTGGTGCCCTTCACCAGAACACAGGGAACCGTAAAAAATCCCGCCTAACAAAACTAGTCAACGCATTATAATTCATTCGTAATTTATGACCAACAGACGATCCTTCTTTATTGAATGGGTCGTTTTTACATGAAAGAAGCCCTCCGATTTATCGGAGGGCTTCTTTATATTCGTTTTATCTTTACCTAAAGCTCACCGGACTTCCCCATAAATCAAAGTTATGGAGAGACGGGAGTATTTTGTTTGATATTGATTAAGCGATAGAGAAGCATTTCAAAAGCTAATGCTTTCTCCATTTTTCCCTGCTTCAGGTTGTGATCAGTTTCTGCAAGCTGATTCATAATTTGATTCAATTCCTGTTGGGAGAAGGCTCGCTCCCTTTTAAGCGCCATTTTAATGACATACGGGTGGGCCTTTATATAACTTTTCATTTGGTTTTGACCGTATCCTTTCTGCTTAAGTACCTTCGCTTGACTAATTATCCTGAATTGAGAAGCCAGAAGAGCAGTTAGAGCGATCGGCTCTTCATTCAGTTTTTCCAGGTCCTTATATATCCGGATCGCTCTCCCCAAATCTTTTTCCATAACGGCATCGACAAGTTTTAAACCTGAAGCTTCAGCACTGTGTGAAAGGAGCTGCTCTGCAATTTCTCTCGTGACAACGCCGCCCTCGCCTACATACAAAGCTAATTTTTCCATTTCTTTTCTCAGTGCCATGAGATTCGCACCAATTTCTTGAGTAAACAGTTCATGAATTTCATGAGGAACGTTAATATGTAAATCGTTTGCTAATGTTTGAATCCATTTGTCAACGTCCCATTCTTTAACCGGTTGGCAACTGATCACTTCTCCATTTTTCTTTAATTGTTTAAACGCTTTTTTACGTTCATCAAGCTTTTCATAAGGAGCAACTAAAATTAGCACTGTGTATTCAGCAGGATTTTGAACATATTCCAGTAGTGCATCCGTGTCATGCTCGAACGGAAGCTTATCCGGTTTCGCCTTTAAAAAAACAGGATGATTGGCAATAACAACTTTTCCATCACCGAGAAATGGAAAGGTTTCTGCATCTGTAATGACATCTTCAATAGGTGTCTCCTCTAAGTCATACTGGGAGATGTTAAACTCCCGGTCTTCTTTCTTTAATGTTTTTTCAATGATTTTATTTTTATGTTCCTGGATTAAATAGGATTCTTCTCCATATAATAAGTACACTTGTGATTGTTTTACATTGACCATAAAGTGGTTGTCCTTCCTTTATAAAAAAAGAGTACGGCGCCCCAAAATGGGGAACTCAGTGTCACCATTTTATGTTTCTTTGGAATTTCTGTCAAAATGGTGTGCTGATGTCGCCGTATGAACCATCTATATAAACGCCATTTCAAGAGCCCCGGAAGCTCTTGAAGAGGACGATGTTGTTCCTCTCTTGCGTTTAGTTTGACCGCTTAAGTAAGAATTATCTGTGACAAGTCTTGCTAGGAGTGGGAAAGGTATGAATCGTCAATAAAATTCGTTTTCATGCCTGGTAAATGTAGATTTTTGGGTAAAAATGGACTATACTTAGTAATTGATATAGGAGGGGTAACAGTGAACGAGTTTAAAAACGATATTCAATCCAAAACTAATGATGTGATCGACTCTGGGTTAGGGTTTGTATTTTCATTTGTTTTCTTCTTCGTCATCTTCTTCATCGGTGTTTTGTTTTCTTTTCTTGGACAGTAATGAGATGCAAAACCGGAAGGCTGCTGTTTCGGCAGTCTTTTTTTATTCTCTGCTCGCATTATACGGAAAAAACGTTGAAAACGTTCCACTTTGCCCAGAAAAAAAGTATTGGACAGCACCGTGGCGGTTCGTTTGAAGCGAGACAATCCCATGGCCAGTTAACCTTGTCATCACTTCATCATGCGGATGGCCATAACGATTATCCACTCCCGCTGAAATTAAGCCGATTCTGGGGTTCAGCTTTATCAATAATTCATCTGAGGTGGATGTATGGCTTCCGTGGTGAGCCACTTTTAATATATCTGCCTTTAATGTCGAGTTCCTCTCTACGATGTCTTCTTCAATTGCAGAAGATATGTCTCCAGTAAAGAACCAACGCTTCCCTCCAAACAGACCATCTAATACAAGCGAATTGTCATTTGGGTCCCCATGATCTTTATCGCTCACAGGGTGTACGACGTGAATTTCATGTCCAGCAAGCAAAACGCTTTGCCCAGCGCTTACTTTCTCTACCTTAACTTCAGTTTCGTATTTTTCTGTATGAAAAGGACTTACATAAATCCGATCCACTTTCAGTTCTTGAAGGATGAATGGAACACTTCCACTGTGGTCAGAATCTTCGTGAGTAATGAATAACGCATCAATACGATGAATCCCCCTCGACTTTAAAAAAGGTAAAATCACCTCATTCGCAGTCTTTTCTTTATTTTTAGTAAAAATCGGCGGCCCTGCGGCATCAATCATAACGATCCCCCTCCTATACGGCAGCTCGATAACAAACGAATCCCCTTGACCAACATCCAACATGGTTACAACTCCTCTTTCAGAGAAATACGGAAGCGAACTATAAAATACAAATACGAAAACAACCGCTAGAGATGCAAGAAATGTTTTCACCTTCTGCTCCTGTTCCCATTTTTTCATCATGATTACGAAAAGGAATGCATACAAAACGATGTAGAAAGAGGAAAGCTCCCCAATCACCCATGGGTAATCCAGGAATTCCGATTGGGTGATAAAGGTGGATAAAACAAGTTCATGAACGACGGAAAATAAATAGGAAAGAAAGAAGCATATAGACGGCATGAAAAAGGAGAGGAGGAAAAGAATCATCAATAAGGGGATGACGAAGAATGAAAAGTATGGAACAGCAATCATATTAATCCATAAAGAAAAAGGTTGAAATTCATAAAAATAATGGACCTGTAAGGCAAGTAGGGAAAGCTGACTGACCAACCCTATCACCGCAGACTGAATCCATTTACTCTCATATTGTTTCAAAATTGGAATCGTAAGCAACAAACTGAAGGTGACTAAAAACGAGAACTGAAAACCTAAATGGTAAAAATAAGAAGGGGAGGAAATTAATAAGAGAAAACAGGTGAAGGATAAGAGGTCAGTGATGGGGATCTTCTTCTGGACTGAACCTGAGAATATAAGAAGCACGCCCATAAATCCTGCCCGCATGACAGATGGAGCACCACCTGAAATAAACATATAAAAAGGCAGAAGCGCAAGTAAGAAGAGCTTGGATTGCTTTTTTGTAGCTATGCCTGTCCGGTATAAAAGGAAATAAGTCCCTCCAAGTGTAAGGCCCACGTGCAACCCTGAGATGGCAAGAATATGGGATAAATTAAACTCCCTAAACCATTCAACCGTCGATGAATCGATAAGGTCTGTATCTCCAAATATCAGAGCCTCCATCCATACATAAGTGCTTGAATACACCCGGTCTTGAACAGTCATTTTCAATTGTCTTCTTGTGTCGTACAAATGACTGATCCACGAGCCCCCTTCACACTGAAGAGCCGCTTCCTCTGCTATAATAATTTGAGAATGAATTCCTTTGCCTGCCATATATGCACGATAATCAAATTGCCCTGGATTCCTCGCACCCTCAAAAGGTTCCGCCTTTCCTTGAATCCTACAAAAAGCTCCATGTTTCAAACTATCAGGAAGAGGAGGATCATTCCCTTTCTCTTTGAGATAGCGAACGAGTATTTTTCCAGCTTCCCCTTTTAATATGACGGAGAAGGATTGATCACTTTCTGTCAAATCAGATACGATTTTACCTTCTATGGATTCATTAAGGAGTTGAGGAGGAAAAAGAGAAGAACCAAGTGGAAGATGGATATACCCTCCTATTCCGAATAAGAGGATAATGAAGAGAAACAGAAGATGTTGGCGGTGACTATACAACCAGGCAAGAAAAATAAACCCAACAACATAAAACGTAAAACCTTCCTGGATAGATAACACCCCGCCAAGCACAAAGGCTATGATGGGAATATGCCAAGATCCTCTTAACAAAATCACTGGTTGTCCAACCTTAGCAGTTGAGCAGCTTCTTGTACGAGTTGCTCTGTCTCAGGATCATCACTCGACTCAAGCTTTTCAAGCATCTGACGTATAAGCAGTTGTTGTTCCTGTTGAAGCGGGTCCTTTTCAACAGGAACCTTTTGCATACGTACCCCCGACTGCTGCAGCAATTCAATTGCATATGGATCATTTTTATAATCTTCGCTATAATAGACAGCTTTCACGCCTGCTTGAATAATTGCCTTCGTACAGTGCACACAAGGAAAATGAGTCACGTAGATCTCTGCCCCTTCTGTAGCCACACCGAACTTTGAGCATTGGAGAAGCGCATTCATTTCAGCATGAATGGTACGTACACAGTGCCCATCCACGACATAACACCCTTCGTCGATACAATGAACACCCCCGGTGACACTCCCATTGTATCCCCCGGCAATCATACGCTTATCTCTTACGATGACTGCTCCGACTGCTAACCTCTGACACGTACTGCGTGATTTTAATAAATAGCTTTGAGACATAAAATATTGATTCCAAGTAATCCGCTCCATTATGTAACCCCCACTTTTTTCATCAAGTTTACTCTGACCTTTAAATTCCGTCAAACTTAGGGAACAGTAATCAGTTCCTTCAAACTTTCTAATGTCTTTTCACCAATGCCTGGCACATTCACAAGATCTTCCACAGAAGAAAATGGGCCATTCTCTTCTCTATATTTAATAATACTAGCAGCTTTGGATGGTCCAATTCCATTTAACGTTTCCATCTCACTTGCTGAAGCACGGTTGATGCTTACTTTTTCTCCCGTCGGTGATGCAACTTCGTCTGGTTCAATTGAGGATGATTGGTCAGAGGCTACGAAAATAACCATTTCGTCCTGTATTCTTTGCGCCAGATTTATACTGGTGAGGTCCGCCGATTCTGTCATTCCCCCTGCTTTTTTAATGGCATCATCCACTCTTGTTTCTTCTGTCATTGTATAAACACCTGGGTTATGCACTTCCCCTTTTATGTCCACTTTCACACTCCCTGAAGAAGTACTTTTCTTTACTGTTTCCTGGGTGGTCACTTCTTCCACCTCCGTCAGTTGGGTATCTCCTTCATTAGATGGATTGGAAAGGTAAAGGAAGGAAATAACCGCAAGGACAATAATAATCCACACGTATCTCTTTAATACGCTCATGTTCTGACCTTCTTTCATAAATATAATTTTTCGGAATATGGATATATAGGTAATCAATAAGGAGGGATTCCAATGAAATGGGGAATCATCGGCACAGGGAATATGGGAAGTATGCTCATCTCAACGCTCATTAAAAGCGGGGCCGTACCTGCTGAGAAATTGACGATTTACAACCGAACGCTCGAAAAAGCGGTGAAAATCCAAGAAGAATTTCCAAAGCTACACGTAGCGAAGGATTTAACAGCACTACAAAATAACAGCGATATTATTTTCATCTGCGTAAAGCCGCATCACTACAAAGGCATCATTGATGCACTGGAAGGCAAATGGTCTGAAAACCAGTGTCTAGTTTCCATCACGAGCCCTGTAGCTGTCGAGCAGTTAGAAAAAGTAACGCCTTGTCAGGTTGCAAGAATTGTTCCATCAATAACAAATCATGCGTGGTCAGGTGTAAGCTTGTTTACTTTTGGATCAAAAATAAAGAATGAAAATCGAGAGTTACTAAAGCAGACTTTCCAACATATCTCTACTCCCATCGAAGTGAAAGAAGAACACATTCGTGTAGCGTCTGACATCGTATCATGCGGGCCTGCCTTCATTAGTTATTTACTCAGCCAATGGATTGCAGCTGCAGGTGATGTTGCTGGCCTTCCCAAAGATAAAGCTACCTCGTTAACGGAAAATATGATGGTCGGATTGGGAGAACTTCTGGCACAGAAAGTCATGACTTTAGAGGAATTGATGGAAAAGGTTACTGTGAAAGGTGGGGTTACAGGTGAGGGATTGCAAGCTTTAGAAGATCACATTGGACCTTTGTTCCAAAAAATGTTTGAGGCTACTCAAAATAAACATAAAGAGGACAAAAAACACATTGATTTATAATCCATAATATTCGACAAGAGTTCCGAAATTCCTGCAAAAAGATCACCCTGAGAACTTATTCATTATGAAGTTCAACAAAGCCAATAAAAAAAGAGTCCGACATATCGGACTCTTTCACAACTTTCATTCCTTAGTACAAACAAATAACCAGCGTTCCCCGACGATGGATGGGGTTTCACTAAAATCAGAAAATGTTCCATGCACCTTAAAGCCTGATTGAGCGAGCCAGGACTGCAACACCGTATGGTCATACCCTCGCTGTTCGTGAATTTCATCGAAACGCTGATATTTTTCATCACTCTCAACGAAGAATGTCAAATCATGTACAAGGCTATCCTCCAGTTCCCCAGGGTCACAAAACCAGATGAAAGATAGATCATCACGGACTTCAGCAAATGTTGCACCACTGAGATCATTACGAATATGATCTATAGAGTGCACATCAAATAAAAATACTCCCCCTTGGGTAAGGGTTTGGTAAATAGAACGGAACGCTTGCTGCACCTTCTGTTCATCAGTTAAATAGTTGACGACATCACAATAACTGATGACACAATCATAATCTGACAAACCTTCTAATGAAGTCATATCCTGTTGAATCCATTCAATCGCAGCTCGAGGTTTTTTCTGTTGCGCGACGGTTAACATATCTGAAGACAAATCGATACCCGTCATTTGATACCCCTCATCATGGAGACGGTGGGTGATCTCTCCTGTACCACAACCTACATCAAGAATTTTTTGACCTTTGGCATGATATTGTTGAAGCATTTGCTTCGTAAAATTCACCCATTGTTCATATGGTGCATCCTGCATAAGGAGATCATAAACGCGCGCCATATCCCCGTAGCTCATATTAGTTTTCTAGCCCTTCCACAGCGACCGTATCTGCGTCGCCCCATAGTCTTTCCAGGTTGTAGTAATGGCGCTCATCTTTATGGAAAATGTGACAAACGATGTCATTAAGATCGACAAGAACCCAGCGTGCTTGCTCAAATCCTTCCATTCGCTTCACTTCAATCCCGTTTTCTTCCGCTTGATTTTTCAATTCCCTTGCGATAGCCTGCACTTGGCGTTCATTGGATCCTTCGCAAATTAAGAAATAGTCTGCGATTAATGAAACTTCGGACATATCTAAAACAACAATATCCTGCGCTCTTTTTTCATCACACGCTTGTGCTGCTAAATTTACTAGTTCTTTACTTTCCATGGGTTTCCTCCCTATTTCATCTCTATCTTTTCCATGATCAAAAGATCATATTAAATCATTATATGCATGAAACGTGTCCGGATAAACGGTCCTTTCCTTACCAATAAGAAAAATGATTGTATTTTTCAAAGCTAAGGCACATGCTTCATCCAAATTTTCTTCTGCTTTTCTCCGTACTTGATCCACTCCCGGGAAATCACGCCCAGGTTCTATATAATCGGCTAAAAACACAACTTTATCTAATGTGGACATATGTTTTTTTCCTGTCGTATGGCAGCTGATAGCAGAAATGACTTCAGCATCCTTAAGCCCTATCTCTTGCTCGAGCATTAAAGCTCCTACGGGTCCATGCCACAGCTCATGATGATAATCCAAGAGATCCTTAGGCAGTCGGCGGTCATTCTCAATCCAACGTTCCATAAGCTCTATAGGTTTATATTTCGCATAATCATGAAAAGCAGCTGCCAGTTCTGCCTTTTTAACATTTACTTGAAACCGCTCAGCAAGTTCCACCGCCTGGTCTGTCACCCTCACTGTGTGTTCATATCTGGCTGTTTTCAAGGCAGGACGCACAAATTCAAGTGCCTCTTCACGACTAATTCTCATACAAATGATGCTCCTTTATGAAAGAATCAACAACTTCCGGCAATAAATACCGAACGCTTTTCCCTTGTGAAATACGTTCGCGTATCATTGTAGAAGATACATCGACCGATGGAATATCAACAAAATGGACTGGAATTTCATTATTCCACCCATATCCAGGCCTTTCAACCCCAATAAATTGGACCAGTTTCGAGAGGTCTTCGACCCGGTGCCATTTTGGTAAATGTTCCACCATGTCCCCTCCAATGATGAAGAAGAACTGATAATCAGGAAACCTCTCGACCAGATCAGTCATGGTATCAACCGTGAACGAGGTTCCTTTCCGGACTAATTCAACATCACAAATACGGAAGTGCGGATGTTCTGCGATCGCTGTCTGTACCATGGCAAGTCTTGTTTCCGGCTTAGTTGAAGACTCCTGCTTATGGGGGGGGGATATAGGAAGGCATAAACCATACTTCATCAAGGTTCATGGCTTCCCGTGAAAACTCACCCATAATTAAATGACCTTGATGAAGAGGGTCAAACGTACCACCAAGAATTCCAACTTTTTTCATTGACCTTCCCCTTTATGGTAATTCGATTTGTTTATTTTCTTTGGACTCTTTATAAAGGATGATTGTATTTCCAATCACCTGAACAATATGAGCATCTGTGGCTTCCACAATTTCATTTGCAACAACATGATTATCTTCAAAGCAATTTTGTAAAATGCTTACTTTTATCAGTTCCCTTTTTTCAAGGGCTTCATCAATTTGTTTCGTCATATTTTCATTCACGCCAGCTTTTCCTACTTGAAAAATCGGCTGTATATTATGGGAAGCTGCTCGTAAGTGCTTCTTTTGTTTACTTGTTAACATTCTATACCCCTTTCAATTTCTGTTCGAATTCAGTGAGCAAAAGCGAGGAATCAGGCTCGGTGTTTGTCCATATTTGAAAGGCATAAACGGCTTGCTGCAACAGCATTTCATGTCCAAAATGGAGCCGCGCTCCTCTTTTTTCCGCTTCGTTTAAGAATTTCGTTTTCATAGGACGATAAACAATATCGCTTACAACGGTCCCTTTTGTCAAGTGATCCAATGATACGATCATTTGGTCATGATCAGGGTTCATCCCGACCGTCGTCGTTTGAACGATTAAGTCATAATCCATGAGAGTATTTTTTGCCTGTTCAAGCGTCAGAGCACCAGCATACCCCTTTGTAGGAATATCCTGAATAAGGTCTTCGGCTCTCTTTATCGTACGATTCGCTATATCTACACGATTAATTTCAGTTCTCGAAAGAGCTTCAAATATCCCTCTTGCTGCCCCTCCGCTTCCTAACAACAAGACATTTGCATCTTTGTGAAAAATATCCGGGTAGCGATTTTTCAAAGAATGGACAAATCCCCTGCCGTCGGTGTTATATCCGATCCAACCTTGATCGGTGTGATGAACCGTGTTCACTGCGCCCAAGTGCCGAGCGCTTTCATCCAGGCCGTCCAGGTAAGGGATAATTTTCTCTTTATAAGGCACGGTTATATTGAAACCATCCAGCCCTTTTTCTTTCAATAAATTGACTTTTTCACCAAACTCATCCGGCTGGATTTCCAGCAGTTCATACTTCCCTTCAATCCCCTGTTGTTCCATAAGTTTTTCATGAATCCATGGAGACATGGAATGACCAATCGGGTGGCCGATCAATCCTAGTTTGTACAAATGATCCCCTCCTATATGAGTGACTCTCTCAAGGACACTTTCACTCCCTCAGGCACATGTGCTGTAACCGTGATGCCACCTTCTGGAATAGTCACCCAACCGAGTCCAGAAAAAACGATATCCGTTTTGCTTTCTTTAATTTTTAACGTATGCCCTTTTAACGGAGGAAGTTTTGCCATTGTATCTTTATCTGGTGGTGATAACAGTTCCCCCAAATGATTTTCATACAGTTCATCTGCTTTTTCCAATTTTGTTCGATGAATATTCAATTCATTAGAGAAATGACACACAAATGAACTACGTTCGCCTGCCTCAAAGTCCAGCCTGGCTAGCCCGCCTATATAAAGCGTCTGCTCTTCATTCAACTGATACACTTTCGGCTTGACTTCTTTACGTGGAGTAATAAGTTTCAAATCCTTATCAGACACATAGTGAGCCATCTGATGACGCTGTATGACCCCCGGGGTATCGTATAGTGAGCTGTTATCATCTAAAGGAATATCGATAAATCCTAAAGTTGTCCCTGGAAAATACGATGTTGTAATGGCATCCTTAACGCCAGATGTATTTGAAATAAGGGTATTGATAAATGTTGATTTACCCACATTTGTCGTACCTACAACATAAACATCTCCACCTTCACGGTAGTGATCGATGGCTTGGGATAATTGCTGAATCCCTTGATTTTTCTCGGCTGAGATTAAGTACACATCCTCAACCTCTAAGCCATTCTCTTTAGCTGAACGTTTCAACCAATGTTTTACTTTCCCGTGGTTCACTGACTTTGGAAGTACGTCCATCTTGTTCCCTACAAGAATGACAGGATTGTTTCCTGTCAAACGCTTCAATCCTGAAATGAAACTTCCATTGAAATCGAATATATCTACAAGCTGGACCACCAGCCCTTTTGTATCACTGATTTGGTTCAACATCTCCAGGAAGTCATCATCTTGAAATGGAACGTCCTGCACCTCATTATAATGTTTTAATCGGAAGCATCTCTTGCAAATGATATCTTCCCTTTCTAGTGCTGACGCAGGTGCATAGCCTGCTTCTTCTGGGTTTGTCGTTTGAATGACGGCTCCGCATCCTTGACATCTTATTTCAGCCATCACTGATCTCTCCTCTGCCATGTAATCTTCCCTTTTCTTCGCATCCAATTTAATATCCGTCTTTCAATCTTTCTGTTGAACTTCGTGACAAATCCGTCCGTCTCAACGATAGGAACAACTAAGATTGTATGGAAACCAGCAGAATTCCCACCCAGGACATCGGTCAGCAGTTGATCTCCAATAACAGCTACTTCATCCTTCTTGAGCTTCATCTGCTTCTGAGCCTTCTTGAAAGCCTTGGATAATGGCTTTCTGGCACTATGGATAAACCTAGTGTCCAGCGGTTCAGAAAATAGCTTTACTCGCGCTTCATTATTGTTGGAAGCAATCGTAACCTGGATGCCGTGCTCGCTCATTTTATCGAACCATCCTTTGATGTCTTCGGTTGCATCCGGTTCATCCCAGGCGACGAGAGTATTATCTAAATCGGTAATGACACCTTTAATTCCTTTTTCTTTTAAATGTTCCGGGTCGATATCAAAAACGCTCGGTACATGTTCATCTGGTAAAAAGTTTTTAAACATCTATACAGTTCATCTCCTCATACAACGGCAAAATCTCCTTCACCATCATATACAAAATCGAAGCATGTTTCAAAAAGACTTACGATAAGAACAAGAATCGTTCGACAAATCCCGACAATTATAGGTTGTGGATAAGTTTATTCACATATTCCACACAGTAACTTCTTTGTTATCACTCACCTAAACCACTTTTTTCAAAAAGTTATCTACAATTTTATGTAGATAACTTCCATATTGTGGCGAAATAAGGGTCGTGATAAGGTAAGAATACATTAAAAATTCGAACGTTCAGTGATTCAATTTAAGCGGGAGGTGACTGTCACATGTGTGACAGCGGCATGAAGCAATTATCGGATTCCCTACTAATACAATCTTACCACAAAGCCATTGAACTCAATCTTTCAGATGAGTTTATTGAACAAATTAGACGGGAAATAAATGCGCGTTCCATCCAGCACCTTTTAGATAAGCATATCTCACATGTAGGATAAATTTTACACTATATGACAAAAAATGACTTTCCATTCGAAGAACACTCGTCCATCCACCAGAGGACGAGTTTTTTTATGACTTTTTTTATTTGGTTAAATGATGTCTTTCTTCTTATTTATAAGGACAGACTAATTAAAGCCTATCGGCGCATATCTCCGGTATGCTACAGTTGAATAATGAACCTTTTTTTGATTACAATTGAGTGAACACATCGTTACGAACATCCAAAATCCAATTAAAAAATAGAGGAAAGTTACGTCAAAGGAGGAACATACCACATGTTGGTGGCTGTATTATTGCCCTTTATCATTGCAATTTTTATCCCATTTTTAAGTAAATGGAAAGAAAAAGTACACACAGGATTCTTCGTTACGATTGTACCTGTGTTGATTTTTATTTATTTTGCCCGCTTTTTAGGTACTGGTTTTGAACCGGTCGTCCAAAAGTACTCCTGGATTCCATCCCTGGATATGAATATGGTCTTTCATCTGGATGGACTGAGTTTACTATTTGTTCTATTAATCAGCGGAATCGGCGCCCTAGTTGCCTTCTATTCGGTTTTTTACCTACATAAATCGGAGCAACTGGGACATTTTTATGTGTACTTCCTCATATTTATGGGCTCTATGCTGGGAGTTGTATTATCTGATAACGTATTTGCCCTGTACAGCTTTTGGGAATTCACTTCCCTATCATCTTTCTTATTGATCGGATTTTGGAACTTTAAGAAAGAATCAAGATACGGTGCATTAAAGTCGATGCTCATCACTGTCTTTGGTGGGTTAAGTCTGTTGGGTGCTCTCATCTTCATGAGTGTATTGACAAACACGTCAAGCATAAGAGGAATGATCGATCAGCAACAGTTGATCCTTAACAGTGAATATTTCCCATTGATTTTGATTCTATTGCTGCTTGGTGCTTTTACAAAGTCTGCTCAATTTCCGTTTCACATCTGGCTGCCGGATGCTATGGAAGCTCCTACTCCGGTCAGTGCTTATTTACACTCGGCAACAATGGTAAAAGCAGGCATCTATCTGGTTGCCCGCTATTCCCCAATGCTTTCCGCTAATGAGTGGTTCTTTATCATTGTATCTATTGCAGGAATTGTCACATTATGCTGGGGTTCTTATATGGCTGTTAGGCAAACAGACTTGAAAGGAATTCTAGCTTTCTCAACAATCAGTCAGCTTGGAATGATTATGGCTATGCTTGGTTTCGGTACAAAAGCCGCGATCTTTGGTGCTGTTTTCCATATTCTTAACCATGCTACGTTCAAAGGTAGTCTATTTATGGTAGCCGGTATTGTGGACCATGAAGCAGGAACAAGAGACATCCGTAAACTTGGCGGATTAATGACATTTATGCCTATGACAGCCACTCTCGCATTATTTGCTTCTTTTTCAATGGCTGGGGTACCCCTTCCATTCTTAAACGGGTTCTATAGTAAAGAAATGTTCTTTGAATCCTCCCTGCATTTGGAAGCAGCGAGTACCGGGATCGCTGGAATTTTACAAACGAGTGTACCTTACTTGGCTGTTCTCGGTAGTATATTTACGTTCGTCTATTCCATGTACTTTTTCTTCGGGACTTTCCGTGGAAAATCCCACTTGAATGAACTGCCTAAGAAACCGCATGAGGCACCCATTGGTATGCTTATATCACCGATTATTCTAGTCGCAGGTGTTGTTGTCATTGGCTTGTTCCCGAGTTTCATCAATGAGCCATTCATTGCCCATGCTGCTGAAGCTGTCAAAGGGGCCGCGTTAGAAGAGAAACATATATACTTCTGGCACGGGTTTATCCCCCCATTCATTATGTCCCTTACTGTTCTCGTCTTTGGTAGTATTTTGGCCCTATCCAGAAAAGTATGGGCACCCGTGTACAACGTTGTACCCGGAGTATTAAGCATGAACAAAGTTTACGATGGAACCGTTGATCGAGTAGAACGATACTCTAGTACAATCACAAAAGGATACATGAATGGTTCTCTAGGACGATATGTCCGTTTGATTCTAGCAGCCATCATCGTCATTTCATTCGCCTTTATGGCCATGACGGGTGGATTTACATTGGATACATCTAATGTAGCGGAAATTACGGCTCCTGAAATACTTGTTGCCGTTACGATGGTCATCGCAGCGATAGGAACCGCTCTTACCAATAACCGAATTGCCGCAATCCTTATTTTAGGTGTTGTAGGTTATGGATTGTCCATGTTATTTGTTCTATACCGAGCACCCGACCTGGCTCTTACTCAGTTGATCATTGAAACGGTAACCGTCGCTTTATTCTTGCTTGTCTTTTATCATTTACCAAAGCTTCGTAAAAAAGATGAACCTGCAAGCACGAAGGTACTCAATCTTGTCATTTCTGTCGGCTTTGGTGCACTAATGACAATGGTAGCCATTTCTTCTCACAGCAGTAAGTTCTTTGAGTCTATTTCTGATTACTTTACAGACAATTCTTACAAGCTTGGCGGCGGGGACAATATCGTAAACGTCATCCTCGTAGACTTTCGTGGATTAGATACATTGTTTGAAATTGTTGTATTAGGGATTGCCGCTATGGCAATCTACGGATTAATCCGTTTAAGAAAGAACAAGGAGGAGGAATAATACATGGAAATTATTATGGCCATTCTTGCCGGCATTCTCTTCACTATGGGTGTCTACAACCTCCTTCAAAAACAATTGTTACGTATTATCATAGGAACAGGCCTCATTTCTCATGGGGCCCACCTGTTCATCCTGACAATGGGAGAGTTGAAAACAGGAGCACCACCAGTACTGACTGAAGGAGTAGAAAATTACACGGATCCGCTCCCGCAAGCGTTGATCTTGACATCAATCGTCATCAGTTTCGGTGTTACAAGCCTACTACTTGTATTAGCTTATCGTGCTGCAAAAATTAACGGCACTGATAATATGGAGCAATTAAGGGGTAACGATTATGAGTAATTTAGCTGTATTGCCTATTGTGCTGCCTTTATTAGCAGGCATCTTCTTAGCTTTTATACACAAAAAAACAAAATTAGTTCGCACTTTATCCAAAGCTTTCGCGATTATTAATCTCCTCGTTGTCGGGTGGATTTTCATGCAAGTGAGAGACAACGGGAACATTGTCCTGGAGATGGGGAGCTGGGATGCACCCTTTGGCATCGTCCTTGTCGCTGATCTACTTGCAATGACGTTAGTTCTAACGACAAACATCATTGCTGTAGCAAGTGTTTTCTTTGCCCCTCAATCCTTATCAGAAAAAGAAGAATCCTTTTACTTCTATACTTTCTTCTTCATGTTGATTTCAGGAGTAAGTGGTGCATTTTTAACCGGAGACTTATTCAACCTTTTCGTGTTTTTTGAAGTCCTTTTGATGGCTTCCTATGGATTGATTGTATTAGGGAATGGGAAGACACAACTTAGAGAATCGATTAAATATGTCTTAATCAACTTATTTTCTTCCATGTTGTTCGTCACGACCATCGCCTTTCTTTATTCGGTTGTAGGAACAGTCAACATGGCTCAAGCTGCTCAGCGTGTCCAGGAAGTGGAACAGCAAGGAATTTTGACAACAATCGCTATTTTGTTCTTCTTTGTATTTGCAACAAAAGCGGCGGTCTTCCCTCTTTATTATTGGCTGCCACGGCCTTATATATCTCCAAATCCGGTCGTATCCGCCTTGTTCGGGGCTCTGTTGACGAAAGTAGGGGTTTACTCTATCCTGCGGACGTTCACCTTGATTTTCAATCAAGAGGTTGAATTGACACACACATTGTTCATTTACTTAGCAGCTTTGACTATGATTTTTGGAGTCGTTGGTGCTCTGTCAACAAACAATATCAAGCTGATTGTCGCGTACAATATTATACCAGCCGTAGGATTTATGCTTATGGGGATAGGAATCTTTACAGAGGTTTCCATAACCGGGACGATTTATTACCTTGTTCATGATATGGTCATCAAAGGAGCACTCTTCATCCTGGTGGGAGCCACTGCTTATGTAGCGGGCACCTCTGATCTACGGAAGATGGGTGGCTTGATCCATCATTATCCTGTTCTCGGATGGCTTATGTTTCTAGCATCTTTAGTTTTGGCTGGAATACCACCATTCAGTGGTTTCATTGGAAAACTATTATTGTTGCGAGGCGGACTAGGCGAAGAAGAAATTTTCATCGTCATTATCGCCCTCATTTCAAGTCTATTGATTCTATTCTCGATGATCAGGATTTTCATCAGAGGGTATTGGGGAGAAAAGATGGACATTCCTGTTCCTGAACGGAAAAAGAAAGGAAAACGGATGGCTCTTCCTGCTGCGGGGCTGCTTACGGTTTCCATTCTCCTCGGTGTAGGTGCTGAATGGTTTTTCCCGACAATAGAAATCATCGCTCAATACATGATGGATCCAGAACTCTATATTGATTCTGTGTTAAAGGAGTAGAAGCTGATGCCTTTACAAATCGTACTGAACATCATCATCGCTATGATGTGGATGTTCCTGAGTGAAACATACAATTTCACAACTTTCTTTGTCGGTTATATCTTAGGAATCATACTTCTCTTCGTCCTGCAGCGTTTTGTACCAGATTCATTCTATATGAAACGGACGTGGAAGTTTTTCCTTCTCATTCTCTTGTTTATACGGGAGCTTGTCCTATCCAACATCGACATTGTCAAGCATGTCTATAAGCCAAAAATGGATATGCAGCCAGGGATATTTGCTTTACCAATCGATGTGAAAACAAACTTTGAAATTACTCTTCTTGCCAACTTGATTTCTTTGACTCCCGGAACATTGTCAGTTGTCGTAAGTGAAGATCATACAAAAATCTTTATCCATGCGATGGATATGCCGGATGTTCAAGAATCTGTCAGCGAAATTAAAAATTCATTTGAAAAGCGTATCATGGAGGTGACCCGTTAAATGGAAGATATCCTTGATATGACACAAACATGGATTCAAATATCAGCTACCATTGCTGTCGTAGCTGTAGCAATCTCCGTGATTCTCCTCTTGTATCGCGCGATCCTCGGCCCGACAAATCCGGACCGTGCGGTTGCCCTTGATATTATTGGAATCAATTTAATGGCCTTAGCAGGGCTAATCGCCGTCCTGCTCGTAACAACAAGGTTTAATGATGTCGTCCTGCTGATTGGTATTCTTCTATTCATCGGTACGGTCGCACTGGCGAAATTCTTAGAAAAGGGTGTTATCATTGAGCGGGACATGGATTAATTTAATTTTCGACATCACCATATGTCTGTCGCTATTGATTGGTGCCTTTTTCCTTATTTCTGGTTCCATAGGAATTTTGCGTTTTCCTGATGTCTACACTCGACTTCATGCGGCGACAAAAAGTTCAACCCTGGGTGTAGCAGGAATTATGATCGGTGCCTTTCTATTTCACTACGTAGAACATGACATTGTAAGTGGTAAGCTGCTTCTTGGAATATTCTTCGTCCTGTTGACAGCTCCTGTATCCGGACATATGATTTCGAGAGCTGCCTACCGCGCCGGCGTTCCTCTTTGGGAAAAGAGTGTAAAGGATGAATACGCAGAAGTTCTCAAAGAAGAGCAGAAGCGACAAGCACCAGATTCATAATACGACATGCTCCCATTCTCATGGGGGCATTTTTTTACCTTTATGAACATTATTTTTAACCATAGACAAGCACAGACAACTTCTCAAGGACATAAGTATGTTGTAGGCATTCGCCTAATCCTTGAGGAGGTGCGTCCTATGAGCAGTCTCATCGCTTCCATCCTTTATTTTTTCAAAGAGTCTCTCTTCTTCATGTCTTATGTAAAAAACCAGGCTTTTCCGAATCCCCTGCCTCCAGAAGAAGAAGCTAAACAGCTCCAATTGATGGCAGAAGGCAGTCATGATGCCAGGAACAAACTGATTGAACACAATTTACGACTTGTTGCGCACATTGTCAAAAAGTTTGAAAACACGAAAGAAGACTTTGAAGACCTTATTTCTATCGGTACAATCGGTTTAATAAAAGGAATTGAGAGTTATTCGACAGGAAAAGGGACGAAACTTGCCACTTATGCCGCCCGTTGCATTGAGAACGAAATTCTTATGCACCTCAGGTCTACGAAAAAAATGAGCAAGGACATTTCGCTGCAAGATCCTATCGGCCATGATAAAGAAGGAAACGAATTAAATCTTCTTGATATTCTTCAGGCGGATGTCACGGATATTGTGGAGGAAATCCAACTTCATATGGAATTGGAAAAGATCAAAGATTTCATCACTGTATTAGATGAGCGGGAAAAAGAAGTTATTATCTTTCGATATGGACTGAATCAAACAGAAGAGAAAACTCAGCGTGAAATTGCCAAAGAGCTTGGTATATCGAGGAGTTATGTATCAAGGATTGAAAAGCGAGCATTAATGAAGATCTTTCATGAATTCTATAAGCAGAGTAAACAAGGAAAGAATGGATAAAAAACAGCCACTACCATCTTATGAGAATGGAGTGGCTGTTTCATTCAGTCCTCTATGAGTTGACGTTTCCATTTTCTTATTTTCAAAGTCATGATAAATGCTGCTAAAAGAGCAATACCAATGACAGGATACAAAAACAAGTAAGCCTTTGTCCCGTATTCATAAAGGCTGATCAGTGTACCTATATAAAAATACGTGCTCAATATTAAAAGTGTCATCACGAACCGCTTGTAATCCATTACTTTCTTCTTTAACCATTGGGAAGTATTCAAAACGGCCCACCTCCTACTATGAAAATCTTAACATATGAGAATCATAGTGTCGGTGGAAATGATTGTCATTTGTAATTCTTAACCATTTCCATAATCATAACGGCTGCATTTTCGGCTGCTTTCGGTAAGAATTGATCAAAAGAAATGGACGATTCCTTACCAGCGATATCGGACAACGCTCGAATGACAACAAATGGTGTTCCATACTTAAAACAAACCTGGGCGATCGCAGCGGCTTCCATCTCTGCTGCAATCATCTCAGGGAATTTACCACGAACAAAATCTACCCTGGCTTGCTCTTGCATAAAAGAATCACCGGTAGCGATGATGCCTTTCGCTGCTTTAGCATTCGTCTTCTCGACAGCATCCATTGCTTGTTTTACAAGGTTTTCATCCGCAGCAAACATGTCAGGCATTCCTGGGACTTGACCATATTTATACTCAAAAGCTGTCACATCCACATCATGGTGTGTCACTAAAGAAGAAATAACCACATCTCCGACTTCAAGATCTTTTGCAAAACCTCCAGCTGAACCTGTATTGATAACAGCATCAATTTCGTATTGTTCATGAAGAATAGTCGTAGCCATAGCAGCGTTAACTTTACCAATGCCAGATTTTAATAGAACGACTTCTTTTCCATGCAAGTGGCCATCAACAAAAAGACTGCCCGCTACTTCTTTCTCTGAGGCTACATCCATATTCGTTTTTAATAATTCAATTTCTTCATCCATTGCTCCAATGATTCCAATTGCCATAACTGAACTTCCTCTCTCAACCGTTTTTATTTTTTAAAATTTCAAGTTTGACTGGTTTATACCCTTGTCCTTCAATCCAGTCAATCTGTACCCTGAGGTATCCTGTCTTATTTTTGTCAGAGACCGTTGCCTTAGCTTTTTGGTGGTGACCTCTATTACTTACATCCCAATAGATGATATTGTCCTCAGAAAGGCCTACAGCGCTTCTGATTGCCTCTTGTAACTCTTTATAGTCCTGGGAACCTGATTGATAAGTAATCCGATGCTCACCATTCGTTTCCATTTCTGTAGGAATAACTGGCCAATCCTTTGTGATGACACGTTCTACATTAGGGTCATCACTTTTTTCAATTTTCAATCCTTTTTCGTCTTCGATCGGCTTCAGTTCTTCGAATTCTTCAATGGAAACCTGTTGTTTATCTGATTTCTCTTCAGTATCTTCCTCTTGTTTATCTATTTCTTCTTTGTCATTTTTGTCACTGGTCTCGCCGGCTTCCGCTTGAGAATCTTCCTTTGGACCTTCCTCTTCCTTTGTAACCTCTTGACTTGCTGTATCCTGTGCTTGTCCTTTTTGGTCCTCTCCACCGAAGACCATCAACCCAACGAGTAACACCATGAAAACACTGCCTGCCCCTACAAGCCAAGTCAACATCTTCGTGCCACGACGCTTTTTCTCATAACGACCTGAGCGGGAATACGGGGATTGTTTGTTTGACATGATTTCCTGCCTCCTTTTTACTCGCCGTTTATTATACATGAAGTTTTGACTCTTACCAATGCTTTCTTTTTCCTATCTCATTTCCCGGGCTATATTCCAAACCTCACGATCGCTTCCTATTGTGGAAGACTCAGTTTCGAGATGTTTTCGGGATTCGTTTGCCATATTGGGATTCAGGGGTGGTTGGAAAGCTACTCGCTTTCCTGTGGGGAGCGCCGAGCTTCCTCGGACTACGTCCTGCGGGATCTCGCCTATCTCCTTCTCCCACGGGAGTCTCGCAGCTTCCCAACCACCCCATTCCATGTAAGGGAGAAACGAACCCCTATAACGAAAGGTAGTGTCTCCCACTCTTCCCTCCTAAACAGGAATAAAATGCTCTGTATCAAGCTTTTACGGTGATTACCCGCTCTGGAGAGGTTTATATTATCCACTTCACTCAATCAAGAGCTAATTACTTAAGAAGATGTTTCGAGAATCTTCCATGGGAAGGGGCGGAGGGGAATGAGGAAACTCCTGCGGGAAGAGAGTGCTTGGTGAGAACCCGCAAGGCGTCAGCCTGAGGAGGCTCACCGCGCTCCCGCAGAAAGCGAGTCTTTCCCCGCAGCCCCATCCACTAAATAAACATCTCGAAACGAAGTCTCACACAAGACTGCCATTTTCTTCAAGATAATCAGTATGTAAGCATGAAAAAAGACAGGGGGAAGCCCCTGTCTTTTTTATTCAACTGTAATGATTTTTACGTCGATTTCTCCGCCTGGTGTCGCAACTTTAACCTTATCACCAACAACATGTCCAATTAAGCTTTGAGCCATTGGAGAGTCATTTGAAATTTTACCTTCAAATGGGTCAGCTTCTGCACTTCCGACAATTGTGTACGTCTCTTCGTCTCCATCAGGAAGCTCTTGGAACGTTACAGATTTACCCATAGTCACTGTGTCAGGGTTTTCATTATCATTTTCAATAATGACTGCATTTCGAATCATGTTTTCTACTTGTGTAATTCGTGCTTCGACAAAAGCTTGTTCATCTTTAGCTGCATCGTACTCAGAGTTCTCTGATACATCTCCGAAACCGCGAGCAATTTTAATCCGTTCGACTACTTCTTTACGTCGCTCTGTTTTTAAGTGATGCAATTCTTCTTCTAACTTTTGTTTACCTTCTTCCGTCATATAATAACTTTTTTCTTCTGCCATGGTCCAAATACACTCCTTTAAATACAAGAAAAAATGATGTCCTTTATATAGGAAATGAGCAGTACGACTGTACGCTCATTACAGATGATTTACTATACTCTACCCGAGGACATTATGTTTTAGAACTACTAGTGAAAACTATGCCAGATTTTTGGCAGTATTTCAACTATTTTCTTTCGTCACTGATTGTCCTTTTTCGTAAAGAACCGTTTGAATTTTCGTTGCCATAAGATCAATGGCCACGTGGTTTTGTCCACCTTCTGGGATGATAATATCCGAGTATCGTTTGGTTGGCTCTACGAACTGCAAGTGCATAGGACGTACAACATTGATATATTGCTCAATAACAGAGTCGAGTGAACGGCCTCTCTCATTAATATCTCTCATTAATCTACGGATAATTCTTACATCTGCATCTGTATCTACAAAAACTTTAATATCCATAAGATCTCTGAGGCGTTCATCTTCCAGCACAAGAATCCCTTCAACGATGATTACTTCTTTTGGTTCGACATGAATGGTTTCATCTGAGCGGGTATGCATCTTATAATCATAGACCGGTTTTTCTACAGGCTTTTGCTCAAGCAATTGTTTCAAATGCTCAATGAGAAGATCATTATCGAAAGCTAGAGGATGATCATAGTTTGTTTGTAACCTTTCCTCGAACGGTACATCACTTTGATCCTTATAATAATAATCTTGTTCTAGCATTAATAACGTCTTATCTGTAAAGCGCTGGATGATCGAACGAGTCACACTCGTTTTCCCTGATCCTGATCCTCCCGCTACTCCAATCACTACTGGTTTATCACTCATGCTCCTGGGTGCTCCTTTCATCCAATCCATTCTTATCTATAATTCCTCTTATGATTCTTTCTTTTTAGTAATGGCAACTCCGTCTCCGATTGGGACAATGGTTGTGTAGTAATCAGGATGTTGGACAAGCCACTCATTAAATTTCCTGATCTTATCAGCGATTTTAGCCATTCTTGGGTTTGCTTCTGAATCATCAGCAACAAAACCTTTAAATAGTACATTGTCAGAAAGAATGACGCCATTGTCGGATACCATTGGGGAATACAAGTGGAAAAATTCTTCATACTTCCCTTTGGCTGCATCAATAAATAATAAATCAAACGGACCTTCTTCTTCAATGGTAGATGCTACCTCTAGGGCATCTCCTTTTATTACATGGATCTGTTCCTCGGCATTCATAGCCTTAATATTTTTTAAAGCATCTTCGTAACGTTGTTCATCACGTTCTACCGTCGTTATTTGACTACCTGGACAAGCTTCCAACATCCGTAGCGCGGAATAACCAATGGCTGTACCGATCTCCAGGATTTTTTTTGGTTGTTGGATCCTGAGAAGCTGCATGAGAAAATCAATTCCTAATGGTTCCATGATTGGCACACGCATTTCTTCTGCATCGGACTCCATTTTCTTAACAGCTGTGGAAGGCTTTGAAAGCAATGACTGCAAATATTCTTCTTGATTCACCGATTTTCACCCTTCCCATCATTTTTACATCCGATTTACAACCCCACTATTTTAACATAAAAAAAAGAAGGAATGCGAGTATCTTTTTGCATTCCTTCAAAAAACATGTTAGTTAATATACTCATTTTTCAGTTGGTTATGTTCTTCCAGTGAACTGGCGTAATGAATCTCTCCACTACTATCAGCTAGGAAATAGAAATAATCATGATCCTTCGGTTTAGCAGCTGCCTGTAAAGAGTTCTCATTGAAGTTTGAAATCGGTCCGACCGGTAGTCCGGTGATATAGTAAGTATTGTATGGGGATTCGATTTCAAGATCTTCATACAAGACGCGGTCTTTATGCTCTCCATGGGCGTAAAGCACGGTCGGGTCTGTTTGAAGCTTCATATCTTCAACCAGACGGTTCTGGAACACACCGGAAATCATCTTACGACTTTCTGCTGTTCGAGCTTCGTTTTCCAGAAGGGATGCCATCGTTACGAGATCGTGGACATTTTCAATCCCTTCAAGATCTCCCATCTTATTGACATAAGGAAGGACAACCGCCTGGGTCTTATCCAGCATTTTCTTAACAATCTGATCAATGGTTGGATCCTCAACATAGACGTCATAGGTAGCAGCAAACAAATACCCTTCTAATGGGTGGCGGATTTCTTCGTTCAATATATCCTCTGTCAATAGCTGAGGATATTCAGACATCTTTTCTTTAATATAAGCCTCATCATTCACTTTTTCCATGAATTCTTCTTTCGTAAATGGTAAGTCTTCCGCATAAACTTCTGCGATCTGTTCAAGGTTACGTCCTTCGGGTACGGTCACTTTGTACACAGATTCCTTAACAAGCTTCCCTGTTTTTAACGTCTCAATAATTTCATTCAGCGTCATGGAAGATGTAAATTGATAATTCCCCGCTTGGAAACCGGATTCGTTTTTAAATTTAGTATAAAAGCGGAAGATTAAATCGTTTTTAATGATTTCATTCTCTTCAAGAATACTTGCTATCGAAGATGTTGAAGATCCCAAAGGTATTTCGACATTGATCTGTTTATCATTCCCCGGCTCTACAGGCTCTAATGCAGATTTCACATAAAAGTAGCCGGAGAATCCGCCGATCAAAAGAGCAAGAACCAAGACCGTGAGAATGATTGACACTATTTTTCTCACCGTGCTCGCTTCCTCTATTCTATTTTTTAATCTTTTTTTATATTGATTTTTAAAGTCAGAATTAGACAACGGACTTCCCCCTTCCATCCGGTTCATTATACTATAAAGTAAAAGAATCTTTCTACATATTCCCTTAATTTTCTACAAGGGGAAGAGACTCTTTCCGTTCTATTACATGGAATTAGAGTGGAAAGGAAGAGTATTCATCTCATAGCATAAGAAAAGCCTGCAGCTGATCACTGCAGGCGGTAGAAATTACGTTAGATCTTCATCTGTCAACGTGTTCAACATTTCCTCAACCATTTCCCATTCATCGTCGGATTCGATCTGGAATAACGCAAGGTCATCCTCTTCGTTCCCTTTCTCTTCATAACGGAAGGCAAAGACTTCTACTTCTTCCCCATCCTTTTGTTCAGCAGGGACTACTGCAATATAAGAATGTCCTGTTTGTTCAACATCAAAGGTGAACAAGACCTCAAATAAATGCTCTTCCCCATTTTCATCAGGAATGATGATGCGTTCTTCTTTTTCTAATGCCATATCAAACGTCCTCCTTATTGTTTCGAATCCAAATAACTCTGTAAAATCATGACAGCAGCCATTTTATCAATGACTTTTTTCCGTTTTTTCCTGCTGACATCTGCATCCAGCAGCACTCGTTCGGCTGCCATTGTTGTTAAACGTTCATCCCAAAGGTGTGTTTTGAGATGAAATTCTTCTTCTAGCCATGAGGCGAAAGTCTGGCTCGCTTCTCCGCGGGGGCCGACCGTACCATTCATATTCTTCGGAAACCCTACGACTGCTTCCGTCACGTCATGGTCACGTATGACTTCTCTTAGCGGCTCTTTAGCCGTATTATAGTCCTGCTCGTCCCAACGGAGTGTGGTGAGGCCCTGGGCCGTCCAGCCCAAAGCATCCGATATGGCGATGCCAATCGTTTTTTCGCCCACATCCAATCCTATTTTTTTCATTCAATGCCCTCTTTATTCTCTTTGATGTAAGATTTAACCAGCTCTTCAATCAACTCATCACGCTCAATTTTGCGGATCAAGTTTCTGGCATCCTGATGACGAGGAATGTATGCAGGGTCGCCTGAAAGCAAATATCCGACAATCTGGTTGATCGGATTGTACCCTTTCTCTTGTAATGCTCCGTAAACAGATAGTAGTACGGATTGGACATCTTGATCAAACGGTTCTTCAGAGAAGTTGAACCTCATCGTTTTATCCATTGAACTCATTACAGTCACCTCGCACTTTGTAGTATTTACTCTATTATATACCTAATTCTTCTATAGGAAAAACTAGGCGTTTTGACTTGCATATTCCTTGGCATATTGCAGTGCTTCTGGAATTTTAGAAGCGTCTTTACCACCTGCTTGGGCCATGTCTGGACGGCCTCCACCGCCGCCGCCACATCGGGTAGCTGCTTCTTTAATCAATTGACCTGCATGATATCCTTTTTCTACTAAGTCCTTCGATACTCCTGCAATCAATTGAACTTTATCTCCATTCGGAGCGGCTAGAAGGATCATTCCGGAGTCAAGTTTCTGTTTCAGATCATCAACCATGGTTCTGAGAGCGTTCATATCTTTCACATCCACTTGCTTCGCAAGAACCTTCACACCGTTAATTTCCTCCACTTCATCCAGGATATTGGAGGCTTCCATGTTCGATAGTTTCGCACTTAGCGATTCATTTTCTTTTTGAAGGTCTTTCATTTCTTTATGAAGGACTTCAATTCGTTCCGGCACCTGCTCAGGCTTCGTTTTCAACTGTTGTCCGGCTTTTTTCAGCAACGCTTCTTTGCCATTCATATACAAATAGGCATCCTTAGCTGTGACAGCCTCAATTCTTCGAGTGCCTGCACCAATTCCGGATTCTGAAATAATCTTGAACAAGCCAATTTCAGCTGTGTTCATGACATGACAACCACCGCAAAGCTCAAGGCTGTAATCGCCAACCTGAACGACTCTGACTGTGTCGCCATATTTCTCACCGAACAAGGCCATCGCGCCTTTAGCTTTAGCTTCTTCAATGGAATTGAGCTCAATGGAGACCGGAATAGACTGCCATACTTTTTCATTAACGATGGCTTCAATTTTCTCCATTTCTTCGTTCGTTACAGAACCGAAATGTGAAAAATCAAAGCGCAGGCGATCAGGAGCTACAAGGGAACCAGCCTGATTAACATGCTCGCCGAGCACATCTTTCAATGCTTGATGCAGAAGGTGTGTCGCTGTATGGTTTTTAACAATAAAGGAACGTCCACTTTGATCCACTTCTGCTTTGACTGTGGCTCCTTTTTCTATAGAACCTTGTTTAACGACCGCTTCATGCATATGCTGACCATTAGGCGCTTTTTGGACATTGGTAACTTCGACTACCGCAGATTCGGTTCTCAGGAAACCGCGATCGGCGATCTGGCCACCACTCTCCGCGTAGAAAGGAGTTTGGGATAGGAAAAGGTAAACGGTGTCGCCCTCTTCAGCATATCCACTGAACTCTTTACCTTTAATCAATTCTACAATTTCCGTTTCGACTTGAAGGGTGTCATAGCCGATGAATTCACTTTCGACGTGAACGTCACCAAGAACTCCATCCTGGACTTGCATGGAATCGGTCTTTTGACGAGCACTCCGTGCGCGCTCCCGCTGTTTTTGCATTTCGTTTTGGAAACCTTCTTCATCAATAGTGAAGCCAGCTTCTGCTACATACTCTTCTGTCAGCTCTTTCGGGAAGCCATACGTATCATATAAACGGAAGACCTCTGTTCCAGGGAACACGTTGCTTCCTTTTTCTGTCTCCTGTTTGATGATGGTGGAAAGAATTTGAAGCCCATCATTCAATGTTTCATGGAAACGCGCTTCTTCTGTTTGAATGACGTTTTGAATAAAGGTTTCTTTTTCCTTCACTTCCGGGTAAAAGTCGACCATGATTTTAGAGACTTCAGGAACTAGTTTATACATGAACGGTTTGTCGATCCCGATCTGCTTTGCAAACCGTACAGCTCTTCGCAGCAGGCGACGCAACACGTAACCGCGTCCTTCATTCGAAGGCAGAGCTCCATCACTGACAGCGAATGTCACGGTTCTCATATGGTCTGCAATCACTTTGAAGGAAGCATCCGTATCGAAGCTGTCTCCATAGTTTTTGTCTGCCATTTTTTCTGTTGCTTCAATGATTGGAAGGAATAGATCTGTTTCAAAATTCGTTTCCGTTTCCTGAATAACACAAACAATACGCTCAAGACCCATTCCAGTATCAATGTTTTTCTTAGGAAGTGGTGTATAAGTATCATCAGGGTTGTGGTTGAACTGGGAGAAAACAAGATTCCAAATTTCCAAATAGCGTTCATTTTCTCCACCAGGGTAAAGTTCTGGATCATTTTCATCATTTCCGTATTTTTCTCCACGGTCATAAAAGATCTCTGTATTAGGGCCACTAGGTCCTTCTCCGATATCCCAGAAATTTTCTTCGATGCGGATGATGCGCTCTTCATCGAGTCCAATCTTGTCTTTCCAAATTTGGTAAGCTTCATCATCTTCCGGGTGTACAGTAACAGATAGCCTTTCTTGGTCAAACCCAATCCACTGTTCACTGGTAAGGAATTCCCAGGCCCATTCCATGGCTTCTTCCTTAAAGTAATCTCCAATAGAGAAATTACCGAGCATTTCAAAGAAGGTGTGGTGTCTGGCCGTGAAGCCTACATTTTCAATATCATTCGTACGGATCGATTTTTGTGCATTAACGATACGCGGGTTTTCAGGAATGACTCGACCATCGAAATATTTTTTCAATGTTGCCACACCACTATTAATCCATAGAAGTGTAGGGTCTTCGTGGGGGACAAGTGACGCACTAGGTTCTACGCTGTGTCCCTTCTCTTTAAAGAAGTCAAGAAACATTTGACGGACTTCCGCTGATGTTAATGATTTCATTTTCAATAACCTCCTCAGTTTCATCGCTAGTATAGAGACAGTTCCGGACGACGAAGGAACAAAAAAACCCCGTCCCTGCCTTTAGTATCGGCAGGGACGGGGTTTTGTTTCCGCGGTACCACCCTGGTTATAGACCATACACGTCTATCAGCTTGAATGCCTGTAACGGGGCATGAACCCGGCGGGAATTAACCGCACTCCGGAATAGCTTTCGACAACCTCCATGCAGTGCGTTTTTCAGCCTGGAACGCACCTCTCTGCTCATGAACAAATCGCCTACTTTTTTCCTTCATCGTGTTCTATCGTCCTTAGAGTCTTTGCTAAGCGTAATTATAGATAACTGTTGTTCATCTGTCAATATTTAACCTTCCTGTACGGATCTCAGACGCCACTACTTTCAAACAAGTCAATACAGGAACGGCCAAAATCAGTCCGGGGATCCCGGCCACTTCTCCGCCCACTAGTAAAGCCAGGATGATGAACAAGGGGTGGATATGGATGCTCTTGCCCATGATATACGGGGAAAGAAGATTTCCTTCGACCAATTGAATGACCAGGATAACAGCTAATGTAAAAAGGAGTGTATTCACACTGACAGTAAGCGCAACAATGACGGCAGGCCCCGCTCCAAGAAGAGGACCGAAATAGGGAATGATGTTGGTCAATCCGGCAATTAAACCTAATACCAAAGGGTATGGAAGATCAATCAACCAAAAACCCGCGGTGGCTAATACACCAACAAATAAACTGATCAATAGCTGCCCTCGAATGTAGCCTCCCAGAGAATGATTTAACTCTCTAACCAACCGTCTGGACTCCTCATGCCATTTAGAAGGGAGTAGAAAAACCAGGGTTTTTCCTATGCTCTTATAGTCCTTAAGAAAATAAAAAGTCATAACAGGGACAACAGCCAGAAGAACAATCATGTTAAAAATCCCGCTAAGACCAGCTAGTAAGGCTAGCACTCTTCCGCTCATCCATTCTTCAAAGCTTGCAAAACGCGCATCCACTTCATGATGCAGACCATCCGGAAGCTTTTCTGTTTGAGCATAAAGCTGCTTTGTCCAATTTTGATAGGACTCAACCAAATAAGGCAAATGCTCATTCAGAAGCTTCAATTGATCCAGTAAACGTGGAATCCCTTTATACAGTCCGAAGGCCGTTAACGAAAAGAACAGCACAAAAATCACAAGTATGCTGACCGTACGGGATAGACCAAGATCCTCCATCGCGTGGACGAGTGGATGCAGCAAAAGGGACAAAACGAGAGCGAGCAAAAACGGCAGGAGTACTTTACCCATGACGATGATGACACCGTCATAATACGGAAACAACCAGGCTAGCAATAAGAGAGAAAGTAAGATAATGAAAAAGATGGTGAATCTCCGCAACCATTTAGAGGAGCGATCACTCATGAATCATCAAGATCCCTGCTGATAAAAGATATCATTCAAAGAACTTAAACTGCCGTCTTCCTCAATTTGGTTGATATTCATTTTCCCATCTTCAATCGTTAGTTCCAGGCAACAATTCCAACAATAGTATTGTTCGTTACCGATTTTCCCAAGGTTCTTATTATTGCAGTTCGGACATCTCATCGGACATACTCCTTTTTTTACCAAATAGTATGTCCACGATCATGAGATTCATACATTACTTGAGTTGTTGGGTAATCCACTCAATCCCTTCATCGACATCTTTTCCAGAAGGATTTGTATGCGGGGTGTGCTCAAGTATGAAATATTTGTCCCTGCCCTTAGCCAGAAGCTCTATACAAGGCGCCATATCAAAGGCCGTGCCTTGTTTTTCAAAATCCGGGTGAATGGGTGTCCAAATATATCCTTCATCAGTGAACCGGACGTTATGCATATGTACGACTTTTGTAAATGGAACAAGCGGTTCGATGTACTCTCTCCACTTGTCTTCCACCGCAATCCTATAATCTCCGATATCGATGCAAATACTCAGACCGTATTTTTCCCAGAGTTTCATAGGAAAATCATACAAGTACTGAATGCCTGCAGGTGATTTATTTTGGCCGAGCTTTGGTTCACACACAATCGGAATTTCATACGATTCCTGTAAGTGATGTAAAAACTGCAACCCTTCCTCCATCTTATCGTGCGAAAACACCGCCTCACCTTTGAAGTAAGGAAAATGGACAAGGACATAAGAAGCCCCTGATCGAGCCGCTTCCTGCACTTCCTTTACAAACAATTCCCTCGCATGGGACGGTTCCATTTTCACTTTTTCTAAAAGGTCATACTTGCTGTTTTCTCTGAAGTGAGGAACGTGAATACCAAAACTCACGTTGTTCTCTCTCGCTAAACTCAAAAAGGAGAGGTAGGAATCTCTGTCCCCAAACTCTCCTATTTCCACATGAGGCAATCCTTTATCAAACAGCTCTGGAAGACGGTCATGATGGGACAAGATGGTACTTCCAGACAACCCAATAGAATGAGCCAAAACGTTCCCTCCTACATGAAATCATATGGTGACAACTGCTCTTCCTCTTCTTCTGTGTCCACTTCAGGAGCTGATTCTTCCTGGAGTTTCTCTTTCAACCTGGTATATCTCGTATTTGTATCGGTCGTTCCCACACCGTCAAGAAAAGCGGCAGGGTCGCCGCAAATGATGAGAGACTGTTTGGATCTTGTAATAGCCGTATAGATTAGATTCTTTCTTAACATTCTACGGTAACTTCTTACGATTGGCAGGATAACGATGGAAAACTCACTACCTTGAGATTTATGGATGGATGTGCAGTAGGCGTGCATAATACTGTTCAAGTCTTTTTTCGGATAGACCACTTCTTTTCCTTCAAAATCGACGACCACCTGCTCGACGCCATCGACGTTTTCTTCCGCTCGGAAAATCGCTACAATCTCACCGATATCTCCATTGTAAACACCATCTTCAGGCTGATTTACCAATTGGATGACCTTATCCCCTTTTCGATAGGTAACATCGAAGTGCCTCAAATCGCGTTTTTGTTTACTTTTCGGATTGACCGTCTGCTGGATGCTTTCATTTAACTTATGAATCCCCACGTCAGTACGGTACATCGGGGCCAGTACTTGAATATCTTTCAATTCATTCCCTTTGTCCAACGCTTTTTGAACAATGTTTGTCACGAGATCACTTAACTGGTGTTCTCTTGCTGGGATAAAGTTAAAATCATGATCCTTTTCAAGGGAGGCATAAGTACAAGCATCCTTTTTTATTTCATGAGCCAGCTGGATGATTTTCGAACCTTCCTTTTGACGATAGACTTCTGTCAACTTCACAGAAGGAAGCGTGTTAGAAGCCAGGAGGTCAGCAAGCACTTGCCCGGGCCCTACCGAAGGCAGTTGGTCTTCGTCTCCAACCAGTAAAACTTGCATATCATCAGGAATGGCACGGAACAACTGATTTGCAAGCCAAATATCGACCATCGAAAACTCATCGATGATCAAGACACTCCCTTCCAGTGGGTTGTTCTGATTGCGTTCAAAGGAGTCATGCCCATCCCACCCAAGCAAACGGTGGATGGTACTTGCCGGAAGTCCTGTCGATTCTGTCATCCTTTTTGCCGCTCTCCCTGTCGGTGCTGCAAGAACAAATGGAAATGGCTTGTCACTATCATAATCTCCGGGATCGATAGAAAGATCGTTCAATTCTGCATACGTATGGATGATTCCTTTAATAACTGTCGTTTTCCCCGTCCCCGGTCCACCAGTTAAAATCATTAACTTGGAATGAAGAGCTTTTTCAATGGCGTTGAACTGATCTTCCCCATAGCTCATCGCTTCCTCTTCTTCCAGGTCCCCGATGATTTTCATCAAATCTGCCTGCGTATGAGCTGCATCAACCTCTTTTTCCTGAATGCGATCCACATGACTGCAAAAGCCATTTTCAGCAAAATATAGTGTCGGAAGGTAGATCCGTTCCTCTTCAATATACACAAAACGTTCCTCGCCAAGGTGGATCATTTGCTCAGATAGCTGTTCGAAAGTAATGGCTGGCTCGGAGCCCTGATTCAAAAGCTGTTCAACCTGGACGAGACACTCTTCTGTCGGTAAATAGACATGGCCCGCACTCATACTTTTTTGCATCATATATAAACATGCCGCCCGAATCCTTGTGGGATGATCATGGGAAAGGTTCTGCATCTTCGCCATTTCATCCGCGCGATGAAAGCCGAAGCCATCCACATGGAAGACGAGCTGGTAAGGGTCCTCTTCAATGATGGCCATCGTTTGATCCTTAAAGGCTTCATAAATTTTTTGAGCAAGCTTCAAACCAAATCCATATTGGGACAAATGAATCATGACGTGCTCGAACCCTTGATGCTCTTTTAAGGATTCATATAGTTGATCCGCTTTTTCTTTAGGGAGCTTGGGAACACTGTCCAGCACATCACGGTTTTCAAGTATCCTTGATATCGCTTGTTCTCCTAACTCATCTACGATTCGTTCGGCCGTTTTTTTTCCGATGCCGTGAAAAAGATCGCTGGACAAGTAAAGGACGATTCCATCTTTCGTTTCAGGGAGGACACGATTGTACATGTCTACCTCATATTGCAGCCCGAATTTCTTATGGTTTTTGAATTCTCCATAAAACATATACGTTTCGCCTTCTTCCAAAGGAGAAAAATGCCCTTTGATCACAAGGGACTTTTCTTCGAAAGCTTCATTTGTTTCCTTCACATGAATGGAAGCGATCGAAAAATGCTCGGATTCATTATGAAAGATCATCCGACTCAATTCCCCTTTGACATACGGACGTTCTTCATTAGAATCTTGAAAGAGCGATTGTTGAGTCATGACCATCGAACTCCTCTACTCGTTTAACGCTTGTTCAACTTGTCCCTTAGCATGAGCTGCCAGCATATGCTCAGGATTTATTTCCAAAGCTTTAGAAAAATGGTCCAAAGCTTTCTCGGCATTCTCGTGATGAAGAGCAACAACCCCAAGGTTATAATGCGCATCACTGTGTTGTTCTTCTAATTGTAGCACATGGTTCATCACTTGTTCAGCCTGATCAATCTGTCCATTTTGAGCCAGGCACAGTCCATATTGGAATTGGACATCAACGTCTTCCGGGGCGAGTTCTGATGCTCTAAGAAGATAAGGCAGAGCAAGCTTTACGTATTCTTGATGAATGAATGTCATCCCTAACATGAAGTGGACATCCGCTTCATCCAGCCCGTGCTGAATCGCCTGGATGAACTGTTCCTGCGCTTTCGTGTACTTCTCCTGCTCATAGAATACATTCCCCAGACCATAGTAGGCGGTGGCAGCCGTCTCATCCAATTCGATGGCACGGTGAAAGAAGCGCTCTGCTCTTTCATGGTCATTCATATGTGTGAGCAAATTACCGAAGTTGATATACCCAACAGGCTCTTTTGGATTCTCATCAATGGCCTCCGTAAACAGCTTCGCTGCCTCCTCATAATTATGGTTTTGCATCTGTTCAATTCCTTGCTTTAGTTTATCCATTCTCAAAATTCTCCTTTCCATATTCTTCTTGATCGACATTTTCATGCCACCGATCACATTTCTAACGGCATTTCCTCACTTTTTTCTTATGCTCATAAAAAAGTCATGTCCAAAAGATACGGACATGACTTTTTCATTCTATCCTACATAAGTGATCGCTTCATCTTGTTTGAGCACGACATCGATAGTCGCTCCACCCAGGCAAACTTCTCCATCGTAGAAGACGACCGCCTGCCCTGGGGTAATGGCACGTTCTGGTTCGTCAAACATGACTTTCCACGTACCATCTTCCATAGGGTACACCGTCACTCCACTATCTTCTTGGCGGTAACGGAATTTAGCGGTGCATTTGAATGATTCAGTCGGTACATCTCCTTTTGTCCAACTCGCTTCAGAAGCGATGAGACCGTCAGAGTAAAGCGCGTCATGATGGAACCCTTGTCCAACGTAGAGAATATTATCTGAAACATTCTTACCTACAACGAACCACGGATCTCCAGCGCCTCCAATGCCTAGTCCTTGACGCTGACCTAATGTGTAGTACATCAAACCATCATGCTTACCTTTCACTTCACCATCAAGAGTTTCCATCTTACCTGGCTGTGCAGGTAAATATTCACTTAGGAACTCCTTGAAGTTACGTTCACCGATAAAGCAGATCCCTGTGGAATCCTTCTTTTTAGCTGTGGCTAGACTATGCTCTTCAGCAATCGCACGCACATCTTTTTTCTCAAGATGACCTAGTGGAAACATTACTTTAGAGAGCACTTCCTGTGATAGCTGGTTCAAGAAGTACGTCTGATCTTTATTGTGATCGACTCCACGAAGCATTTCATACGTACCGTCGTTTTCACGGACTTGCGCATAGTGGCCTGTCGCCAAATAATCTGCACCAAGAGACATCGCGTGATCCATGAACGCTTTGAATTTGATCTCTTTGTTACACATAACATCAGGGTTCGGTGTTCGACCTTTTTTATATTCATCAAGGAAATAAGTGAACACTTTATCCCAATACTGTTTCTCGAAATTCACTGCAAAATACGGAATATCCAACTGGTTGCAGACGCGGATCACATCTTCATAATCTTCCGTAGCTGTACAGACTCCATTCTCATCGGTATCATCCCAGTTCTTCATAAAAATACCCACGACATCATAGCCTTGTTCTTTCAATAGGAGAGCTGCGACAGATGAATCCACCCCGCCACTCATTCCAACGACTACCCGTGTATCTTTAGGATCTTTCATTTCTTTCACCTTCCTTTATCAAGTCAGCCGTTTAATAATTTGGCTGACTCTCCTTGCTGCTTCTATTATATCTTCTTCATTATTTGCGAGTCCAAAACTGAACCGAATCGAATTTGTCGTTTTCGGATGGTCGGAACCAAACATTGCTGTGAGCACGTGAGAAGGCTCTACAGACCCTGCCGTACAGGCACTTCCACTAGAGGCAGCGATGCCTGATAAATCAAAGTTCGTGAGCAGCGTTTCCACATTCATTCCTGGAAAACTGATGTTTACGATTGATTCTATTGTTTTTTCATGAGACCCATTTACTTCATATGAAACGTTCTCTTCCTTCAGTGTTTGAAGAAAGAGCTGCTTATAATGAAGGTATTTCTCTTTATACGTCGAACGCTCAGCTTTCATAATCTCTACAGCTGTCTTCAACCCTTGAACGGCGGGGATGTTTTCTGTACCTGCTCGCCTTTTCCGTTCCTGTTCTCCACCATATTGAAGCGATTCAATCACCGTACCTTCACGGATATACAAAAATCCGATACCTTTCGGGCCATTGATCTTATGACCGGACACCGCCATCAAGTCAACGCCAAGTTGTGAAACATCAATATCCATCAGACCGTATGCCTGTACGATATCAGAATGAAAATAAGCCTGGTGTTCCTTTAACTCAGCGGCTATTTCTTCAATCGGCTGAATGGCTCCCGTTTCATTATTGACCATCATGATGGAGACAAGAATGGTATCTTCACGAAGCGCATCTTTTACATCATCCACTTTTACCATCCCATGCTCATCCACAGGCAGATAGGTCACTTCAAAGTCATGAGACTCTAAGTATTCGACTGCATGTAATGTAGCATGATGTTCAATCGAAGTGGTAATGATATGCTTGCCTTTGGATCGATTGGCTCTTGCCGTACCGATGATCGCTAAATTGTCCGCTTCGGTTCCTCCGCTTGTAAAAACAATTTCCTTCTCATTCGCACCGAGGCCATGGGCAATTCTTCTTCGCCCTTCATCCAAAATCCGACGGGCTTGCCTACCAAACTGATGAACACTTGATGGATTACCATATACTTCTTGGTAAACAGGCATCATTTCTTCGATCACTTTGGGATGGACTGGTGAAGTCGCCGCATGATCCAAATAAATTGACTTCATCTTTTCACCTCCGACCATTAAATATAAAACATATAGGCATCCTGAGTCTGATCATCGACATGATCTTTCAAGTCTTCAAGAGTCGTAGTATCAAGTACATCTTTCACTGCATCTCTGACTCTCTTCCACAAGGCTTGCTTGGCAGGCTCTTCATTTTCAATACCTTCCACAGGGGTGATCGGTCCTTCCAGGACACGGATCACATCTCCTGCTGTAATCTCATGGGGAGCCTTCGTAAGCATATATCCTCCATAGGCACCACGAACACTTTTCACAAGACTTGCGTTTCGCAATGGAGCGATCAACTGCTCCAGATAATGTTCGGATAAGTCATTGTCTCTTGCAATCTGTTTCAAAGAAATAGGACCGTCTCCATATTTCCTTGCCAATTCAATCATGATGGTTAGCCCGTAACGGCCTTTGGTAGATATCTTCATACATGTCACCCTTCATTATTAAAAACTGTAGCCATGTTTTCGCCTGTGGTAAGGTATATCCAACGAATGTACCTAGAAACAGAGCAATAAATACTGTTCCTGCTCCAACCGGACCTCCAAGGGCAAAGCCTAAAATGGCTACGATGATTTCAATTCCATTTCTAACACTCGACACTTTCCATCCTGTTGCCTTTGTAATCAATAACATAAGACTATCACGTGGTCCTGCTCCGATATCAGGTGCAACATACACACCAATTCCTAGAGCAATGACAAACGTTCCAGATATAAAAATAAACAATTGCATAATCATTGTTTCAGGTTCTGGCAATAGCCAATTAAAGAAATCAATAAAAACACCGATGAGGATCATATTCAAGATTGTCCCAACCTGCGGCCACTTTTTTTGTAAAACCGAACTAGTCAGAACGATCAGCAATCCTGCGATAATCGACCAGGTCCCTACGGTAAGACCCAGTTGAAGAAATAGACCATAATGAAAAACATCCCATGGTCCAATTCCAAACTCTTTCACCTGCATTGTCATCGAAATGCCAAGGCCCAGGATGACTAAACCAATAAAGAAAAAGCTCCAGCGAATGAAGTTTTCGCGCTTTTTCCTTTGTAAATAAGTCATGGCCATCTTCCTCTCTCTATTATACCAAACGCTATTATAGCATGAATGGCAAGTCCCTTGCATTTTCCTAAGAATCATTCTACGCTTACATTCATAACTGTCAAAAGGAGAATGTTCTATGAGTCAGCAACCGCTTGCTTTTCGATTGCGACCAGCTAATATAGATGAAATTATCGGACAGTCCCACCTCGTCGCCGAAGGAAAAACCATCAACCGTATGATCAAGGCTGAACGCTTGGCTTCGATGATTTTATTCGGGCCCCCTGGGACAGGGAAAACTTCGATGGCGACCGCACTTGCCAAAAGCTTAAATATCCCTCATAAGACGTTGAATGCGGTAACCGATAAGAAAAAAGATATGGAAATCGCTGTTGAAGAAGCGAAGATGCACGGGCAACTCGTCTTAATACTTGATGAGGTCCACCGCCTGGATAAAGCAAAGCAGGATTTCCTTCTTCCGCACCTGGAGAGCAATCGTTTAACCATGATTGGTTGCACGACAAGTAACCCATACCATTCCATAAATCCCGCAATTCGAAGCCGTTGTCATTTATTTGAGCTGTTTCGATTAGATAGTGATCATATCAAACAAGCCATACACAGGGCGCTAGAGGATCGTGAAAAGGGGCTTGGTCACATGAACATCCAAATCACTGACGAAGCTCTTAACCACTTTGCTCAATCTTCCAATGGCGATCTGCGCGCCGCATTGAATGGGTTGGAACTGGCCGCTTTTTCTACACCTGCTGATGAGAAAGGACGTGTAGAGATCAACTTAGAGGTTGCCGAAGAATGTATGCAGAAGAAAAGTTTCTCACATGATAAAGATGGAGATGCTCACTATGATGTCCTCTCAGCCTTTCAAAAATCGATTCGCGGCAGTGATGTCGATGCTTCCCTTCATTATTTAGGCCGATTAATCGAGGCAGGAGACCTTGATAGTATCGCTAGAAGATTAGTAGTCATTGCATATGAAGATATTGGTCTCGCCAACCCCCAGGCAGGTCCCAGAGCCCTGTCTGCCGTGGAAGCAGCAGAAAGAATCGGATTTCCTGAAGCACGCATCCCATTAGCGGTAGCTGTGACTGAGCTTGCTCTCTCCCCGAAATCCAACAGTGCATACAAAGCCCTTGATGCGGCGCTTGCTGATATTAGGAATGGAAAAAGCGGGGAAGTTCCTCAGCATTTAAAAGACTCTCATTACAAAGGAGCAGAAAAGCTAGGAAGAGGGATTGATTACAAGTATCCTCATAATTATGAGAATGCATGGGTGGATCAGCAATATCTTCCAGATCCCATACGAACACGCCAGTACTATGAACCAAAACGTACGGGTAAATTCGAACAAGCTCTTGAGCAAGTTTATAGTAAAATAAAAAAGCAAAAGTCTACTTGAGTATATTTCCAATTCTTCTTGGCTACACTACTACTAAATCTGACAAACTATTATCTTAAAAGGTAAAATTAGGAGTGGTGAATATGCCTAAAGTAAGACAAGATGCCTGGTCTCATGAAGATGATCTATTATTAGCTGAAACCGTTCTGAGACATATAAGGGAAGGTAGCACACAATTGAAAGCTTTTGATGAAGTCGGTGATATTTTGAACCGTACTTCCGCTGCCTGCGGATTCAGATGGAATGCAGAAGTCAGACAAAAGTATGAACAGGCCGTTGAGCTTGCGAAGAAGCAACGAAAAGAGAAGAAGCGGAAAGAAGCGAAGCAGCAACCCGTCTATCAAAGGCCACAGGCCCCTGTTTTGTATCAAGCAGAAATTGAGGAAGAAGACTACCTACTTCCTGAGCCCGTTGCCTCGGAAAATCATGAAGAGAAACAGTCTCCTCATGAACTTGATTTAGAAGACGTGATTGCATTTTTAACAAACCTTAAGCAAGAAAGTAAACAATCTGGCTCTCTTCAAAACCGCCTTTCAGAACTAGAGCGTCAAAATAAGGATTTAGTAGAACAAAACCAGCAATTAAATGGCCAATTAGAAGCTATGACCGAAGATTACCAGGCCTTGATTCAAATTATGGATCGGGCTAGAAAAATGGTTATGTTTGATGATTCTGAGCATGCTTATAAACCTCAATTTCGTATGGAGAAAAACGGAAATCTAGAGAACCTTGCACGCTAACTAAAAAAAGCGTGGCGATCTTTATCATTTGAAATACCATTAAAAAAAGCGTTTCCCTATCCGGGAAACGCTTTTTTGCTATTCACTCTTCTTCATTTCAGATCAATTAAAATTACAATTAAAAAAACCAATCCCAATTGTGCCGTCGTATCATGAGTTTTGAACCCGCTCTAGGCAGGTGGGTGCCCTGTTCCACATTTCTTGCGTCCTCCCATCAATGATGGTTAAGAGGCATGCATTCCATATGGAAACACCAGGCTCCCGTTTCAAAAATGTTCGGTCAAAACGTACATTCGAACAACGTACACATCAGGATTGGTCTCTTTAATTTTGTATTGTAATCTTAGCATATAACCTAAACAGAATCAACAATTAACCAGCACATTTATTCATCTGAGTCAGACTGACTAGATAATTTCAATTGCAGGTGAAGTTCATCCAGCTGCGCTTCACTTACAGGTCCCGGAGCGTTTGTCATTGGATCTTGGGCTGACGCCGTTTTCGGGAACAAGATGGTGTCACGCAAGTTCGTACGGCCAGCTAGTAGCATGACGAGCCTGTCCAGTCCAAAGGCAATCCCCCCGTGCGGCGGCGTACCGTATTCTAATGCTTCAAGAAGGAACCCAAACTGTTCGTTCGCTTCTTCCTGACTGAAACCAAGCACCTCGAACATTTCCTGCTGCATTTCTTTTTCGAAAATACGCAGGGAACCTCCACCAAGTTCGTAACCATTCAGGACGATGTCATAGGCTTCTGCTCGGACGTCTTTTGGATTTTTCTTCAGTTCATCCATACGGCCTCCGGCTGGCATCGTAAACGGGTGGTGCGCCGCATGATATCGGCCTTCATCTTCATCATACTCATATAGCGGCCAGTCCGTCACCCAAAGGAAATTGAACTTGGTCTCATCAATCAAGTCTAAACGACGGGCAAGCTTTTGACGTAAAGCTCCCAGACTGTCATGAACCACGGAAGTCTGATCCGCTACAAAGAGAAGAAGGTCACCGTCTTTTGCGCCTGTCTTTTCTTTGATCGATGCCGCCTCTTCTTCAGAGAAGAATTTCGCAATTGGCCCATTGAACTCCCCGTCTTTCACTTTCAACCATGCCAATCCTTTGGCTCCATATACTTTGACATCCTCTGTCATTTTATCAATATCTTTTCGGGAAAACTCATCGGCTTTTCCTTCCACATTAATGGCACTTACCTGGCCCCCGGAAGCCACCGCTCCGCTAAAGACTTTAAAACCGGAATCCTTCACATCTTCAGACAAATTCACTAATTCAAGACGGAAGCGTGTATCAGGCTTATCAGAACCGAACCGTTCCATCGCCTCATCATAAGGCATACGAAGGAACGGGGTTTCGATTTCCTCGCCTTTCACCTCTTTCATGACGCGCTTCATCATACGTTCAGTCAAGGCCATGATATCTTCTGTTGTCATGAATGAAGTCTCAATATCCACTTGGGTGAATTCAGGCTGACGGTCAGCGCGCAAGTCTTCATCACGGAAACAGCGGACAATCTGATAATACTTCTCGAATCCAGACATCATCAACAGCTGCTTGAAAAGCTGAGGAGACTGAGGCAATGCATAGAATTCACCTTCATGAACCCGACTCGGAACAAGGTAGTCACGTGCTCCTTCTGGTGTACTCTTCGTCAACATCGGTGTTTCCATATCAAGAAATTCTTCTTCGTTCAAGAAATTCCGGATCGACTGAGTTGTTTGGTGACGCATTTTAAACGTCTCCTGCATTTCCTTTCTTCTCAGGTCCAAGTAGCGGTATTTAAGACGAAGATCTTCGGATACCTCTGACTGATCTTCAATCATGAACGGCGGCGTTTTCGCTTTGTTGAGGATTGTCAATTCCTTTGCAGCGACTTCAATCTCCCCAGTCCCTAGATTGCTGTTAACGGTTTGAGCGTCCCGCGCAACAACAGTCCCTTTAACTTCAAGGACATATTCGCTGCGAACATTCTCAGCCTTCTCCAAAGCTTCCCCAGAAGTCTCAGGGTTGAAAACGACCTGTACTAAGCCTGAACGGTCTCTTAAATCGATGAAAATTAAACCACCTAAATCACGGCGTTTTTGTACCCATCCCTTCAGTGTGACCTCTTGCTCCAGATGTTCTCTGCGTATAGATCCGCATTTTGTTCTTTCCATCTTATTTGCCTCCTGTCAGTTCTTTCTTCATATGGTCGATGACGCCATCAAGAGCCACCTCTTGCTGCTCTCCTGATGTCATGTTTTTTACATTAATGACCCCATTTTCAAGTTCCTGATCTCCGAGCACAAGTACAAATTTACTGCCAAGACGATCAGCTGCTTTAAACTGGGCTTTCATTTTTTTTCCTAAGTAATCCTTGTCCACTTGTACACCGGCTCGACGTAATTCATCTGTTAACTTGACAGCTGTACGATTCGCCTCATCGCCAAGTGAAACAAAGAATACATCTAAACCCTCATCCGTAGGGAGTTCAACGTTTTCTGCTTCTAATGCCATCAACAAGCGCTCAATACTCATGGCAAAACCGATGCCAGAGGTTTCAGGACCGCCCACTTCTTGAACTAAACCTGTATAACGACCACCACCGCTCAGTGTAGTAATGGCACCAAAACCTTCAGCTTCACTCATAATTTCAAAAGCGGTGTGATTGTAATAATCCAGTCCGCGAACAAGATTTGGATCGACGACATAATCGATGTCCATTACATCCAAATATTGTTTGACCTGTTCAAAGTAATCTTTGGAATAATCATTCAAGTATTCAAGAATGGAAGGTGCTGTTTCCATCGCTGGATGCTCACGGTCTTTTTTACAATCCAGGACTCTAAGTGGGTTTTGATCAAGCCGCACTTGACAATCCGCGCAAAGTTCCTGCCGGTGTGGATCAAAGTGACGGACCAGAGCTGCTCGATGCGCCTCTCTGCTTTCTTTGTCACCAAGACTGTTGACCACTAGTTTCAATGATTTCAGCCCTAGCTCCCTGTATGAGTTCAAAGCAAGGGAAAGCACCTCTGCATCAATGGCCGGATCGTCACTGCCCAAGGCTTCGATACCAAACTGCACAAACTGCCTCATTCTTCCTTGTTGTGGTCGTTCATAACGGAACATAGGACCCATGTAGAAGTATTTGGTCGGCTGGTTCGGTAAACCATAAACTTTATTCTGTACATAGGAACGAACGACAGAAGCTGTTCCCTCAGGTCTCAAGGTAATGCTTCTTCCTCCGCGATCTTCAAACGTGTACATTTCTTTTTGGACGATGTCTGTGCTGTCCCCGACACCACGTTGGAAAAGTTCGGTATGTTCAAAAATAGGTGTTCTGATTTCTTTATAATGATAGCGACGGCATAGGTCAGCTAATTGTTCTTCTACGTACTGCCATTTTTCAGATGTACCAGGCAGAATATCCTGCGTACCACGAGGGGCATTCATACTCATTTCTAACTCCTCCTAACGAAATAAACCATTTTTTACCACAAAAAATCCCGTCCCTTTTCCGCGCTTGCGAAAAAGGGACGGGATTACCCGCGTTGCCACCCTGATTTGAGGCTTAAGAGCCTCCACTCAAAACAGTTAACGCCTGTGTACGTCCACACCTACTGTCATTTCGATGTAGAACCTAAGAAACGTCTTTCATCAGAATATAACGATCGAATGCTTTCAGCCTAGGGCATTCGTTCTCTGTCCGCATGGAAACTGACTACTTTTTTCCTCAATGGTTTTGTTCGAATCATTTTAGAATTGATTATAATCATATAATCTTCCTCAACCTTATGTCAAGTTTATGACCACAAATTAATGAGATCAATCTTTTTCCTATGGAGAAGGATATTTATTGCATTTGTCGAATAATGAAAGGAGACTGATGAGGAGGTGGGATATTTTTTGAAAAAAGGAATTATTTTCTTCATTTTTATTTTAGGGGTTCTTAGCTTTTATGAGACTCCTTCCGTGTATGCAGACAAAGCAGTGATCCAGGTCGATCACTTGAACGTAAGGACCGGACCTGGAACGGATTACAACCGTATTGGCAAAGTCCATACAGGGGAAACGTACACGATTTTAGATCAGAAAGACGATTGGCTTAAAATTCAGCGACGCGGGGAGGACGGTTGGGTCGCCAAATGGCTGACAAAAGTAAAAGCGGAGCAAGGCACAGCCGAGAGCCACTATTCCAAGTATGACTATCTAAGGATTCGATCCGTTCCGAATTTAGATGGAAGAATTGAAGGCTACTTGATGAAAGGCGATGTAGTAGAGCCAAAGAAAAAAGACGGGAAATGGGTTTATGTACAAAAAGGTAATAAGAAAGGCTGGGTGCATGGGGACTATCTGACGAAAGAAAATAGACAAACTCATGAACCTCCAAAAGAAAAGGAACCAGATGAGGGTCAGTCATCAACCGTCAAAGGAAAAGTAAAAGTTGGAACAGCCGTTCTTAATGTCAGAAGTGAAAACTCTACAAGAGGCCGAATCCTTACCACCATAGGTAAAGGTGAAACCTATGAATACATAGCGAAAAAAGACCGCTGGTATCAAATTAAATACAGCAGCGGAAATACCGGTTGGGTAGCCGGTTGGCTTGTAAATGAAACAGACAACAATCAAACGAACACCCCTGCTTCTAAAAATACCTATGTATCTTTAAACTATAACGGCACGAACTTAAGATCAGGACCATCTACTAATGACAAAATTGTTGGTCGAGGGCACAAAGGCGACCAATTTAAAGTTTTAAGCAAAGAAGGACAATGGTACAAGATTTCCTATGACAGTAAAACAGCATACGTGGCTGGATGGATTGTCGAAGAGGTGAATAAAGAACGTACTGCTGCAACACCGGCAACTTCAAATTCCCTTAATGGGAAAACGATTATGATCGATGCTGGACACGGAGGACGCGACCCTGGCGCAGTGGGAAGAAGTGGAAGCTACGAAAAGACATTAACGTTGGATACGGCTTTTCTTCTTAAAAGCCAGCTGGAAAGCAATGGAGCCAAAGTGCTGATGACCAGGACGAGTGATCAGTACATTTCCCTTTCCATCCGTTCCTTCCATTCAAACCGTTCCAATGCCGATGCTTTCATCAGCCTGCATTACAATGCGGCACCAATGAGTGTCATTGCCAGAGGTCTTAATAGTTACTATTACTCTCCTAATGACAAAGCACTCGCGGATTCTTTGCAGTCATCCATGGTTGCACATACAGGATTGCGAGATCGGGGAACGAAAAAAGGAAACTTCCATGTGATCAGGGAAAATAATAAGCCGTCTGTTCTACTAGAACTTGGCTTCCTGTCTGATGCAAGAGAAGAACAAACAGTCAAAACGAGATCTTATCAAATGAAGGCCAGTCAAGGAATCACCGAAGGTTTAATTCATTACTTCAACTAGTTAAAGTGAACCTTTCAAATTCCGACCATGCCAAACAAAAAAAGCTGTACTCGAGTGAGTACAGCTTTTTTTATCGCTCTTTACTGTCGATGATTAATGTCACTGGCCCTGAATTGGTTAATTGAACATCCATCATTGCACCAAATTGCCCTGTTTCCACTTTAACACCTTCATGCTCCACCATCTGATTAAAGGATTCATACAATTCTTCAGCTTGGTCAGGTTTCGCTGCCTGCATGAAGTTGGGACGGCGCCCTTTCCGACAGTCACCATACAATGTGAATTGAGAAATAGACAGCATCTGGCCGCCTAGATCAACCAGTGAATGATTCATTTTTCCATCTTTATCTTCAAAAATCCGCAAGTATGGAATCTTTTTAGCTAAATACCGTGCATCTTCTTCCGTATCCTCATGAGTTACACCTAATAAAACAACCAGGCCCCGATCTATGGTACCTACGGCTTTATCCTCAACGGTGACTGAGGCGTTTACAGCCCTTTGAACCACTGCTTTCATCGTAGATTCCCCTTTTATTTCTATTGCATGACACGACGAACCGTGTACACTTCCTGAATTTGTTTGATTCGCTCAACAATCTTCCGTAAATGGCTCGTATTCTGAATTAAAATGGTTATATGAATGGTCGCCATTTTATTCCGGTCTGACTTTCCTGAGACCGCTGTGATATTCGTTTTCGTTTCATTGACAGCTTGAAGCACTTCGTTAAGCAAACCACGGCGATCATATCCCCAAATCTCAAGATCTACGTGATACTGCTTGGAATCTGTAACTGAAGTCTCCCATTTAACAGGCAATAGCCGTGTTTGTGCTTCTTCTGTATGGACATTAGGGCAGTCGCTTCTGTGGACAGATACTCCTCGCCCTTTTGTAATATAACCGACGATCTCATCACCAGGTACTGGATTACAGCATTTGGATAGACGCACAAGAAGATTGTCCACGCCTTCCACTCGTACTCCGGAATCTTTCTTTCCTGTTTTTGCAGGTGTTTTGATTTCGGTTGTATTCACATCAGCAAGTGTCTGCTCCAGATCTTGTTCCTGCTGCTTCTGCTTCCTGATTTTCTCTGTTAACCGAGTAGCAATTTGAGCAGCGGTAATTCCCTGATATCCAACAGCAGCAAACATATCTTCCTCATTTGCGAAATTGAACTTTTCAGACACACGATTCAAATTATCTGTTGTGTACACATCTTTAGGTTGGATACCGAAATTGCGAATTTCACGCTCGACAAGCTCTTTCCCTTTGGAAATGTTCTCGTCTTTTTGCTGTTTCTTGAAAAATTGCTTGATCTTATTTTTCGCCTGTGATGTTTGAGCAAGCTTTATCCAATCCTTAGAAGGCCCATACGCATGCTTGGAAGTCATAATGTCGACGATGTCCCCGGTTTTCAACTCATAATCCAGGGGTTCCATCTTACCGTTCACTTTTGCACCAATCGTTTGATTTCCAACTTCCGTATGAATGCGATAGGCGAAATCCACAGGCACTGAACCAGATGGAAGCTCTATAACGTCTCCTTTTGGTGTGAAGACGTAAACCATGTCAGAAAACAAATCCACTTTAAGAGATTCCATGAACTCTTCAGCATCATGCGTTTCACTTTGCCATTCTAGAATTTCACGGAACCATGTAAGCTTCTCTTCAAACGATTGTTCTGAAGACGTTTGCTTTCCTTCTTTATAAGCCCAGTGAGCAGCGATTCCGTATTCCGCAATTTCATGCATTTCGTGCGTACGGATCTGGACTTCAAGAGGATCTCCTTTTGGTCCGATCACTGTCGTATGAAGAGATTGATATAGATTGGGTTTCGGCATGGCTATATAATCTTTAAAGCGGCCCGGCATCGGTTTCCAACATGTGTGTATGATGCCAAGTACGGCATAACAATCTTTGATACTGTTGACTGTAATTCTAACGGCTAACAAGTCATAAATTTCGTTGAACTGTTTATTCTGAAGAACCATCTTCCGGTAGATACTGTAAAGGTGCTTTGGTCGTCCAAATAAATCCGCATCAATATTAACTTCCTGCAATTGAGCTCGGATTTCATCAATGACTTCCTCGATATAATGCTCCCGTTCATTCCTCTTCTGCTTCATCAAATGAACAATCCTGTAGTATTGCTGAGGATTCAAGTACCGTAGAGCTGTATCTTCCAGCTCCCATTTGATGGTGGAAATACCAAGTCTATGAGCCAAAGGGGCAAAAATCTCCAGCGTTTCATTTGAAATCCGGCGCTGTTTTTCAGCTGGAAGGTGTTTCAAGGTACGCATATTGTGAAGTCTGTCGGCAAGCTTAATTAAAATGACGCGCATATCTTTCGCCATAGCGACAAACATTTTTCGATGGTTTTCCGCTTGCTGAGCTTCTTTGGATTTATATTTAATTTTACCCAGTTTTGTAACCCCATCAACCAGCATAGAAACTTCTTCATTGAAGGCTTCTTCAATTTCTTTCAAAGAGACATCTGTATCCTCTACGACATCATGAAGAAAACCGCCCGCGATTGTTTCAGGATCCATCTCTAAATTCACAAGAATACCAGCTACTTGAATGGGATGGATGATGTAAGGTTCTCCCGACTTTCGGAACTGGTTGCTATGAGCCTTTTCAGCAAATTCATAAGCACGACGAATAAACGCCAGATCTGACTCGTTCAAATACTGACTCGCTTGTTCTATGACTTCTTCCGCAGTTAGAACTGTATCTTTCGCCATTCAATCACCCTAGTTTCTTTAGAACTTTCAAAATATATTTGATTAACATTATCAAAAAAAGGACTCTTCTTGTAAAGGGAAAAGCCCGATGATCAATTGTAAAACAAAGAGCGCCCCTAATAAGGGCACTCTTTCCATTAATATTGCATTAAAGTAAGGACGTCATGTCCGTCCAATTTGCTGCGGCCATCTAAGTATGTGAGTTCGATCAGGAACGCACACCCAGCTACTTCCCCGCCCAACTGCTCGACAAGGTCGATGGTCGCTTCAATTGTACCACCAGTAGCAAGAAGGTCGTCGACAATCAGTACTCGTTGACCTGGCTTAATTGCGTCTTTATGAATCGTCAAAACGTCTTTTCCGTATTCCAGACCATAATCCACTTTAATTGTTTCACGTGGAAGCTTTCCTTCTTTACGCACAGGTGCAAAGCCGATTTCCAACGCATAGGAGACAGGGCATCCGACGATAAAGCCACGTGCTTCCGGTCCTACTACAATATCGATTTCTTTGTCTTTTGCGTATTCTACAATTTCATCAACCGCTGCTTTGAAAGCCGGGCCATTGTCCATCAATGGAGTGATGTCCTTAAATTGGACACCTTCTTTCGGCCAATCTTCAACGATTGCAATGTGCTCTTTATAATCCATTCGTTACTTCCTCCTTGACTTGCTTAAAACGCTGGTTCATATATTGGTCAAACCAACTCTTCAATTCTTTATATGTGGAATAATACAAGGTACGTTCGATTTGCAGCTGTTCTTCCCGTTGACGATAAAGCGAAGATTCGCGTAAGTCTTTTTGAGAAGGTTCGGATTCTGCTGTAATAATCCCGTCTTTTATTTTAACAAAATCGAGTTCAAAAAACACCTCAGAAATAAATTCCACCATGGACTTGTCCCATCCCTTACGATTAGCAAGTAAATCTGCTTCTTCATGAAGGTTGAACCGACCACGCTTCAATAGCATACCATAAAACCATTTGAAGTGGTCCCTTGAAGGCCATGTTTTTAGAAAAGTACTCTCCTGTATATGATAACAGGCAAAAATTTTCCGAGTTTCCAGTTTAGATAAAAGTTCAGTTAAATCCGACATCCTTTTAGGGAGATCGATAATCAGAAGACCATCGTAGGAGTCACCAGCTTCTAGTGTCTCTGCCTGAATGACAGGAACGTCACATGGAGCTTGTTCTTCCCCCTGGAAGCTGACAGCTGCATACTTTTGATCGGGTGGAATAATCAAATTCTTTTCTATATGCTTAGACCCTCTGTGATCAAAAAGCTGCCATTCGCTCACACGGAGGTCCTTGATCATCACTTGTAAGTTTTTCCGGCCGTTCCATTCATTGATTCCAAGTTCACCTACAACATCCAATGCTGCTTGAGGGGATATTTGCTGATAAAGATCTCCCATTCCGAATGCTATACCATCCAAGCGAGACTGCTGGCTTTGGAATTGGAATTTCAGATGATTTTTTTTACTACCGATCAACCGTACTTCTTTCGGGGTGTGCTTGAGATGAAACAAAGGTTTCGGGTTGCCCATCCCAAATGGACGGAGCTGGTTGACTTCCTCAATTTGTTTCAGCGATATATCTTCCAGCTCAACCGTTGTTTCAATATCAAGGACTTGTTGATAATCGTCATCCGATAGTTTTTCCTCGGCTAAAGAAATTAAATCGTTCCGTAAATCATCGACTTGGTCAAGGGCAAGTGTCATACCTGCAGCTTGAGCATGCCCACCAAAGTGTATAAAGCGATGGCGAATTTCCATACAGTTCGAGAATAAATCGAAAGCATCTATACTTCGTGCTGAACCTTTAGCTTCCCCTTTTTCTTCATCAATGGCCAGGACAATCGCCGGGCGATCAAATTGGCGGACAAGTTTGGAGGCGACGATCCCAAGAACGCCTGGGTTCCATCCTTCTTTAGCAACCACAATGACATTCTCAGCTTCCCCATTTTCAACAGAAACCATTTCTTCGGCTTCCTTTGCGATAGCAGCGACAATTTTCTGCCTTTCCTGGTTCAACTGGTTAATGAAAGCTGCAATTTGTTCAGCTTCTTCTAAATGCTCCGAAAGCAATAAGTCTACCGCAGGAGTTGCATCCTGCAGTCGCCCTACAGCATTGAGCCGGGGGCCAATTGTAAAACCGATTGTCTCTTCATCCATATCCCCCTCAATGCTGCACACTTTCCTCAAAGCCTGAATTCCAGGGCGGGACGAGTGGGAGATTGCCTGCAGACCAATGGAAGCAAGCACCCTGTTTTCCCCTTTCAGAGGTACAAGGTCCGCAATCGTACCGATCACAACAAGGTCAAGAAACTCTTTTGGAAACCGGCCCAATAAAGCATGGGCGAATTTAAAAGCAACACCAACACCAGCTAATTCCTGGAACGGATAATCCGCTGAAGTCTTCGGGTGGATAATGGCAAAGGCATCAGGAAGGACCTCCTGGACTTCGTGGTGGTCCGTGATAATCAAATCGATACCCAAATCTTTCGCGAATGTTGCCTCTTCCATAGCGGCAATACCTGTATCCACGGTTATGATCAAAGCATAACCGGAATCGTAGGCAAATTGAAAAGCTTCTTTATTTGGTCCATATCCTTCTGTAAAGCGGTTGGGAATATAGAAGTCACAATCCGCTCCCGCTTTTCTGAGTGCTTCCACCATGACAGATGTAGAGGTTACCCCGTCTGCATCATAATCACCAAACACAAGAATGGACTGATTAGAGGCGATGGCTTCATTTACACGAGCTACTGCCCGATCCATTCCCTCCATGAGCATAGGATCGTGAAGCTGATCAATCGAAGGTTTTAAAAAACGGTCCGCCGCTTCCGCATTGTGAATCCCTCTTTTTTCCAAAAGCTGCTGCGTAAGCGGAGTAACACCTGGAAGACCTGACGAGCTTTCTTCCGGATTTCTATATGTAAATTTCCATTTCATCTTGCTTTGTATCATAAGTTCACCCCTGACCCATCTATTATACAAGAGCGGACCAGGGGTAGCAAACGCAATTATGTGACGTTTGATGAAGAATTTTCCTCTTCAGGATCCGCTCCTTTTTCATCAGGAACATCCCGATCTTCACTCGTGATACCAGGGGAGGCAGAAACCTCTGACTTTAATCTGTTGTTTTCTCTTTTCAACTTGTAATAACGTAAAGCCCCGACGGATGCTGTGGCCAGCCCACCCAATAAAACAGATATAAGAATAACAAGAATCAGTGGCGCTTCTCCTGACCCAAACAAGTAGTTGACCTGAACAGGGTCAACATTAATGACGGCAAAAATAGCAATCACTAATGCAAAAATGAAAGCCAAAATGAGATAGCTTTGCCCTTTCATAAGTTAAACACTCCTTCATAGGTAAAGGTTTTCTTTCTATTATTCCTATACCCTGAAAAAAGCTGTAATAACCAAAGAAGACCACCCTCATGGAGGATGGTCTTTTCTAAGTAGAACCCTTAGTTTTTATACTTGAGGGCCGTCTGTTTTTTTCTTTTTCACATAATTGATCGGGTTATCTTTAATATTGCGGCCACGCCATATGAGCCATAGCTGTGACGCAATAAACAAGGACGAATACGTTCCTGCTAATAGTCCGATGACTAGAGCGAACGAGAAGTTCGTAATCGATGACGCTCCGAAGAATAACAGCATCACAGCCGCGAAAATGACGGTAATGACCGTGTTAAAGCTACGGGCTAGTGTCTGCATCAAACTGTCATTGACAACTTTAGCAAGCTCTTTGAAGGATTTGACTTTTTTCTTCATTCTCAAGTTTTCCCGGATCCGGTCGAACGTGACAATCGTATCGTTCACCGAGTAACCGACAATGGTAAGAATGGCTGCAATAATTGTAATGTCAAATTCCAGTCTTGTTAAACTGAAGAATGCAACGATGAAAAACGCATCATGCAGTAAGGCGATAATCGCTGTCAAAGCAAAGAAGATTTCAAACCGAATCGTAACGTAGATGATAATCCCGATTGATGCATATAAAACAGCCAGTGCTGCGTTTTTAGCAAGCTCTTGACCAACAATCGGTGATACCGTGCTGACGTTCGGAGTATTGCCGAACTCCTCTTCATAGTAGCTTTGAATTTCGCCGATTTTATCTTTGCTCAACTCATCATCGAAGCGAGCGACTGCAATTTCACTGTTGTCTCCGGATATAATGACCTGTTTCGGATTGACATCAAATTCTTCCTGCATGGTTTGTTCCACTTGTTCTGAAGTGACGTTACCATCAGACAAAATTGACACTCTAGAGCCACTTGTAAAATCAATCCCTAGATTCAAGCGGAAGAAAGCAAGGGCCAGGATTCCCGCTAGGACGAGGACGATCGAAATCGTAAAGAATCGTTTTCTCAGCCCTACAAAATCGAATTTCCGCTTCATGAAGGTCGCTTCTACTTCTTCTCCTTCAGCAATATCATGGATATCCTCTGGTTTTACTCCAAACCACTTCGGTCGCTTATTCAAGAAGCGGCTCTTCACCCATAAACTCATGAATAATCGCGTACCATACACTGCTGTTATGAAACTGACGAGAATACTCACAATCAACATCGTTGCAAAACCTTTGACTGAACTTGTTCCGAAAATGAATAGAACAGTGGCTGCAATCAAGGTGGTAATGTTTGCATCGAGAATGGTTGCTAAGGAACGTTTGTTTCCTGCCTTATAGGCTGAGAGAAGAGATTTACCTGATTTCAATTCTTCCTTAATTCGTTCATACGTGATGATGTTGGCGTCCACGGCCATACCGACACCCAGAATCAAGGCGGCAATACCCGGCAGTGTCAAGACACCATTCATCAATTCGAAGACAACGAGTATCAGGTAGATGTACACACTCAACGTAAGTGTTGCAATAATCCCTGGGAAACGGTAATACGCAATCATGAACAAGAAGATCGCTGCGATTCCGATAAAGCCTGCAAGGATCGTTTTATTCATGGCTTGCTCACCAAATTGAGCGCCAACAGATGTTGAATATGTTTCTTCAAGATTGACCGGCAGGGATCCTGCATTCAGAATATCTGCCAACTGTTTGGCGGATTCCTGTGTGAAATCTCCACTGATCATTACTGAATTACTACGAACGGGGCCGTCTGAAAACCCTGGTGCAGAAATATAAGCAGGATCTTCTTTCCCCCACTCCTCAGCAAAGGAAGTTTCTTCAGTATAATCCAACCATATCACTAAAAGGTTGTCCGGATATGGTGTATTCGGATCGTTCGGAGTGTTGTATATTTCCTCTGAAACATCATAGAATTTTGATGCACTTTTAACCTTCAGCGTTACGATGGGTTCATTTGTATCTGGATGATAGGACTGCTGAGCACTCCCCTCAACAAGATCTGAACCATCCATGTACAACTTTCCATCCGTACCACGGAAAGAAAGTTCAGCGGTTGTCGAAAGCAGTTCTCTTGCCGTCTGCTGATCTTCCACACCCGCAAGCTGTACTCGAATTCTTCCCCCATCTTCAATAGTGATGTTCGTTTCACTTATACCAAGTGTATCCACACGTTCCGTCAATGAACGTGCTGTAGCCTCGAGGACCTGATCATTCACTTCCTGACCCTCATCTAACGGCTCGACATCGTATAAGATTTCGAAACCACCCTGCAAATCCAATCCTAATTTAATATCTTTTGTAACTCCTGTTACTGTCGTTCCAATCGTAGCAGCCAGTAATAAAACCACAATAAAAAAGGCTACGATCCGCCCTCGTTTCACCATACTGTCCTGTTCCTCCTTTATGTACGAACACATGCGATGATTCATCGGCTAATATGTATAAATGCTAATAGACAATATTTGATAATCCCCGTACCTATTCTACTACTTTTTCAAACTTTCGCAACAATAGGAAAAACTTTAGGCTGATCACCATAAAGAAATCAAGCCTCATTCATATTCTGAAGGCCCCTTCAATGCTTCAATGGAGGCGAGCAGGTCATCATTCTGATAAGCCTCTGTTGTCAGATAACTTGTATATGTATGGATCTGCAAATGTAAGATATCCTGGACCATTTGGTGCAGCCTCTTTTCAGGTTCGCCATTCCAAACTTTTTTTATCAAACAATCCCACACTTCTTCTTCGGTCGCACGTTTATAACCTAATAAGTGAAACTCTTCTACCTTGCTTTGCAAAACTATTCTCAATTCATTTCTCCAGCTTGTGACCACTTTTTTCTGATCCATCAGGTTACTCCTCACTCTAAGGTTTTCGTAAACGGGTGTCATGCCTTGTCCATCCTTACGCATATACTTCATTGTAGCGGAATTTCATTTCTTTGAGAAGGCGGATCAATCATATGTCAAAACAATCTTTTTTACATGGTGCACTGATTCTGGTTGCTGCTGGACTGATCACCCGATTACTCGGTTTCATTAACAGGATCGTCGTTGCCCGCGTAATGGGGCCTGAAGGTGTGGGGCTCTATATGATGGCTCTACCTACTTTGATTTTAGCCATTACCATCACCCAGTTCGGTCTTCCTGTGGCCATTTCAAAGAGAGTGTCAGAAGCGGAAGCAACTCGGAACGAAAGTAAAATCAAACGCATCCTATTAGTTTCTCTTGCTATTACGGGGTCTTTGAGCATATTGTTTACGATCGGACTCTTCCTGTTAGCCCCCGTTGTAGCCACTTATTTCCTTACAGATTCAAGAGCTTTATATCCCTTGCTAGCCGTCACTCCCATCATCCCGATCATCGCCATATCATCTGTCATTCGAGGATATTTTCAGGGAAGACAGAACATGAAACCACAGGCGGTTTCTCAAGTGATTGAACAAATCGTACGGATTGGTTCAGTTGTGGTCCTTACAAAAATGCTCTTTCCGTACGGCGTTCAATATGCAGCCGCGGGAGCTATGGTTTCAGCAGTCATAGGGGAATTCGTTTCCCTGATGTACATGTTGAGACAATTCAATATCCACAAAAGTTTCCGGCTGCGTAAATCGTGGAAAAACCATATCCATGAGGGCAAGAAGACGCTTAACGAACTGATGACTATTGCTCTTCCAACGACTGGAAGCCGCTTCATTGGTTCCTTAACGTATTTCTTTGAACCGATCCTCGTCGCCCAAAGTTTGGCTATTGCTGGAATCACTGCTATAGAATCTACCAAACAATATGGTGAGCTCACAGGCTATGTACTGCCCTTGCTGTTTTTACCAACTTTTCTGACTCACGCTCTGTCAATTTCACTCGTTCCATCAATTAGTGAAGCTGCAGCGCAAGGAAAAAACGAAACGATTGCTTACCGGATCATGCAGTCAATCCGATTATCGATTGCATCCGGAGGTCTGATCACCATTGTGTTTATGATCTTTCCAGCTGTCATCCTGACGACTGTGTATGGTACGAGCCAGGCTTCTTTCATGCTACAGTTTATGGCACCATTCTTTCTACTTCATTATATCCAGACGCCTCTTCAAGCAACCTTGCAAGCTTTGGACCTTGCCCGCCCCGCCATGTGGAATACTTTAATTGGAGCCATTATCAAGTTTATTGTCCTTGTCGGGCTAAGTTCTCGGCCTGAATTCGGTATTCATGGAGTTGCCCTTGCCATCGTAGTAGGTGTCGTTGTTGTTACACTGCTTCACTTAGGTGTACTTATGAAATATAAGGTCATTTCCTTTCCTTTACAGATGTTCGTTCGATTCGGCCTCGTTATCGGTATCATTGGGGTCGTGGGGTTTCAATGGAAACATCGGTGGCTTCTTGAGAGTAAACCTCTTTCACAGTTGTTGACGATGGGGTTGGGACTTACTGTTTTATACATTGTGCTATTGTTCGTTTTTCGTCTAATCCGAATGGAAGAAATAAAAATGATCCCCTGGAACCGTCTCTTCCACAAAAAATAACCGCCTCGAAGCGGTTATTTTTTTATCCTCTTTCTTAATTTCACTTACTTCACTAAAGCTCCCTATACTTGAAGACTCAGTTTCGAGACGTTTGTTGAGTGGATGGGGCTGCGGGGAATAACTCGCTTTCCGCGGGAGCGCGGTGAGCCTCCTCGGACTGCGTCCTGTGGGGTCTCACCATGCACTTTTTTCCCGCAGGAGTCTCCCCATTCCCCTCCGCCCACTTGCCGGAAGAAATTTTCGAAACTACCTTCCAGCAATAGGAGCTTTTATGGTTGAGAATCCTATATCAACGCGGTTTAAGCAGGATTTATAACAGTTTTAAGCAAGGTAATATAAGAGGGATTTCGAGAACCTCATATGGTCAAGGGGCGGAGGGAAACGGTGAGACTCCTGTGGGAAGTGCGTGGTAGATGAGACCCCGCAGAGCGTTAGCTCGAGGAGGCTCATCACTCGCCCACGGAAAGCGAACCTTTTCCCGGAGCGCCTAAATCCACACAAACATCTCGAAATCAAGTCTTCCACAATCCTGCCAGTTAGTTGAATAAATCTATTACCTTTTTTGAAGAAATCGACTATTGGAATTCGTTGTTTTGGTCGATTTGAACTTCGCCCTGATCGTTAATCGTACATAATGATATTTCCTTGAAAGAATGAAACCCTTGCTTTCGTACTTCATTTACGAGCCATTGTTTATTTTTTCGGATTGTTTGAAGACCACTATATTGCACTTCACCATCAGCAATTAAAACAACGGCATAATCAGAGCTGCCGTCATCTTTCTTTTCGAATACTGAGAGCTTCCCGGATGGTTCCAGGATTGCATAAGCGACGTCACCGACTTGTTGAATGCCATGTTCTCGCAATTGTAACAATAAATCATTGAAATTATAACGCTGCCGCTTCATCTCTTTCTCATCTACTTTTCCATGTTTAATAATAATGGAAGGCTTTCCATCGAACCAATTTCTGAACCGCTGGTTTTTTAAAGAAATCCAGGCACTCCCTATTTGGATTGCAAGGAGGACGGCCATGGGGACGATGGCTTTCCAAATAGCCTCATCCGGATTTTCTATAAGAAAGACGGCAATTTCAGCGAGCATAATAAATACGACCAGATCCATAACACTAAGTTCACCAATTTCCCTTTTCCCCATGAAGCGGAATACAAGAAGGATAATCAAATAGGTGATTAGTGTGCGAATGATAATGCTGAATACCAATCCGAGCACAACCTTTCCTAAAGGTTTCCCTTTAGTTAACATCACCTATTTTTCCTGTTTTATTAAAGAAATGGCAGCAAATATCGGAACCAAACGTAAATGGATGAAACGATTAAGGAAAGAATTAAAACCGGAAAGCCGTACAGTGAGAATTTAATAAAAGGAATCGGTTTATTATGGCTGGCTGCTAAGCCGGCCACAACTACATTGGCAGATGCTCCGACAAGGGTACCGTTCCCTCCAAGACATGCCCCTAAAGCTAAAGACCACCAGACCGGATCGACGTTCATCATTCCATATCCCTGAAGCTCCTGCACTACAGGAATCATTGCGGCAACGAACGGAATATTGTCGACCACACCCGAAAGAATTCCTGCACTCCAAAGCATCACCATTGAAGTGACCGGCATATCTCCTCCAGAGATCCATACCATTCCTCTAGCTAACTCATCAATCACGCCCACCGTCTCTAATCCCCCAACAAGCATAAATAAGCCCATGAAGAAAAATAATGTCACCCATTCCACTTCTTGAAAAACATGTTCCACGTCAAGCTCTTTCTCAGACAAGAACAATAACAAGAGAGCTCCACTGACAGCGATAGTCGTAATATCCATATGGATAAACGGATGCATCATAAAACCGATGATGGTCAAAAGCATTACGGAAATGGATTGAAAGAGCAAAGGAGACATTTTCAGATGTTCTTTCGCATCTACTTTCATTAAATCTTCAGCTAATGCCTGATCATACGTCAGTCCTTTGCGGAATAACAGGATGACGCCAATCGTTACGAGGATAAAGATAATCAATACCACAGGTCCTAGATGATAAAGGAATGATACAAAGCTGAAGTGGTCCACCGCCTGTCCGATCATAATGTTCGGAGGATCACCGATAAGTGTAGCCGTACCCCCAATGTTGGAGCTGAAAATCGTCATGATCAGGTAAGGAAATGCCGGTAGTTTCAAACGATCTACGAGGGTTAATAATACAGGTACAAACAAAAGGACCGTCGTAACATTATCTAAAAAAGCAGACCCTACCGCTGTAAAAAGGGCTGTTACCAGCAACAGCGGAACAGGTCTTCCTTTTACAAGCTGTGCTAACCAAATAGCTAAAAAAGTGAAAATCCCCGTTTTTTTCGTGATAGAAACCAACACCATCATAGAAAACAGGAGGGCAACGGTATTCCAGTCTATAAAACCAAAAGCTTGTTCCCACTCATAAATCTTTGTCATTAAAAGAAGTACGCCACCTGCTACAGCTACCAGTGCACGGTTTAACTTCTCCGTCATAATCAGTACATAGCTAGCTACAAAGATAAGGATTGCGAGTACAGTTGACATAGATCTTCCCCTTTTTGGACGGACTTTACTAATACTTATTCAAGTCCAGTGGAAAATATCTGCTTCTATCTATAGAGTTTTCATGCATATAGATAAAAGTGACAAGCATATCAAGGGGGGATGGGATGAAAAAGTTATTGTCAGGGGTCCTGGGGTATGGAGTCGGCTCTATTTTCATTTTGATGATTGTATTTGCTGGAGTGTTAGCACTTTTACTAAGGTTTACTGGGATGGAATATGAGACACTCAATCAATTGGCTTTAGTCGCCGGTATCAGCATACTCGCCATAGGTGGCATGCTGGCTGCTTATAAGGGAGAACAGAAGGGATGGCTCTCTGGGGGGATGACAGGGCTGATCTTCGTCAGTGCCATGGTTTTATTTCAGGTCATTTTTGAAAACTCATGGGTTTCCCTGCCTCAGTTGAGTTATTTTGGAGGCCTGGTTCTTGCGGCCTGGCTTGGAGGCATGATAGGGGTCAACCTGCCACGGAAAACCGTAAAAAGATGATAAAACGTAAAATCCCGCTACAAGGATATGTAGCGGGATTGCATTTGATTAGCTCAATTTTTCACGTACAGATGAACGATCGAATTTCAGTTGAGTACCATCTTGTACAGAAATCACAAGAGTACCTTCATCAATCGCATGAATCGTTCCGTGAAGTCCTCCGATTGTTATAACTCTATCGCCTTTTTGGAGGTCCGACTGCATTTGTTGTACTTGCTTCTGTTTCTTTTGCTGCGGTCGAATCAATAGGAAATAGAAAATGACAAACATTAGAATAATTGGAAGTAAACCTACTAATGTATCCATTTATTTTCCCCCTTTCTAAAAGTTCTTTGCGTTTGGTTTGTTGAAACCATACATTTCAAAGAATTCTTCTCTAAAGTCACCGAGTCGATCTTCTCTAATGGCTTCACGCACTTGCCTCATTAAGTTTAACAGAAAATAAAGATTATGATAAGTCGTAAGTCTGAAACCGAAAGTTTCGTTAGCTTTGACTAAATGGCGGATATAAGCCCGGCTGTAATTCCGGCATGTGTGGCAATCACAATTCTCATCAATTGGACGGAAATCACGTGCGTATTTCGCATTTCTCACCACAAGTCTTCCCTCAGAAGTCATCAGCGTCCCATTCCTAGCAATTCGTGTTGGGAGTACACAGTCAAACATATCGATTCCGCGGATGCTTCCATCGATTAGTGAATCGGGGGAACCGACACCCATCAGATAACGGGGCTTTTGATCCGGCATCAGAGGAGTGGTAAATTCAAGAACACGATTCATAACGTCTTTCGGCTCACCAACAGACAAACCACCGATGGCGTAACCCGGAAAGTCCAAGGATGTCAGGTCACGAGCACTTTGACGGCGTAAATCTTCATACTCTCCACCCTGAATGATCCCGAATAAGCCTTGGTCATGCGGACGTTTATGTGCTTCCAAGCAGCGCTCAGCCCAGCGGCTCGTACGCTCTACAGAATCTTTCATGTACTTATGCTCGGCAGGATATGGAGGGCACTCATCAAAGGCCATCATAATATCCGGTCCAAGGGCGTTTTGAATGTGCATCGCTTTTTCTGGAGATAAGAAAAGCTTTTCCCCACTAATATGGTTACGGAAATGGACACCCTCTTCTTCAATTTTTCTAAGGTCACTCAAACTGAAGACTTGGAATCCGCCAGAGTCCGTTAGAATGGATCCGTTCCAGTTCATGAACTTGTGCAGACCACCCGCCTCTTCAATGATGTCTTCCCCAGGACGGAGCCACAGGTGATACGTATTCGAGAGGATGATTTGTGCGCCCATGCGCTCCAACTCTTCCGGACTCATTGTTTTAACGGTTGCTAGTGTTCCGACAGGCATAAACATTGGTGTTTCAAAAGACCCATGCGGAGTATGGACCTTCCCCAATCGTGCGCCTGTCTGCTTACATGTTTTAATCAATTCATATGTGATTGCCATGATTTCTATCCTTTCTTACTCTTGACCCATAAGATCATTTAATGAACATCGCATCTCCAAAACTGAAGAAACGATACCTTTCTTCTACTGCCTGTTTATAGGCTTCCAAAATAAAGTCGCGTCCGGCAAAGGCGCTCACCAGCATAATTAGTGTGGACTTTGGCAAATGGAAGTTTGTAATCAATCCATCGATGGCTTTCAGCTTTTGTGGCGGATAAATGAAGATATCCGTCCAACCGCTTGCCTCTTTGAATGTCCCGTGATCACGGATGATCGTCTCGAGAGTTCTCGTTGAGGTCGTCCCAACAGAAATGATTCTTCCGCCTCTTTCTTTGACAGCATTCAGCTGATTGGCTGTTTCTCCACTCAACTGATAGAATTCGGCATGCATATCATGCTCCTCCACTTGATCTACACTGACAGGTCGGAAGGTGCCAAGCCCTACGTGAAGAGTCAAGTACGCAAGTTCAATCCCCTTCGCCTGCAAATCCTCTAACAGTTCTTCGGTAAAGTGCAGTCCTGCTGTAGGGGCAGCTGCTGAGCCTTCTTCTTTCGCATAGACCGTCTGATATCGATCTCTATCAGACAACTGCTCTTTGATATATGGAGGTAAAGGCATCTCTCCAAGAGATTCCAATACTTCAAGGAAAATGCCTTCGTAGCTGAATTTGACTTTGCGTCCTCCATGCTCTTGCAATTCCGTACACTCGGCTACAAGTTTCCCTTCTCCGAAGACAATCTTCGTGCCTACTTTCACCTTTTTCGCGGGTTTGACAAGCACGTCCCACTCATCATCTTCGGTCTGGTGAAGAAGAAGGACCTCTACTTTTCCACCGGTCCCCTCTTTAGCACCGTATAGCCGAGCAGGTAAAACCTTCGTGTCATTCAATACAAGGCAGTCACCTTTTTCTAAGTAATCAGTGATTTGAGAAAAATGCCGATGTTCAATGGTTTGTTCTGTACGATCACAAACCATAAGCCGGGAAGCTGTCCGATCTTCTAATGGAACTTGAGCGATCAGCTCCTCCGGCAAATCAAAATCGTATTGCTTGATATCCATGTGAATCCCCTATTCTTATGTTTAATGTATCAAAATTTTCTTATGAAATAGAAAATCAACGAAAGGACAATGCTCACAATAATGGAAGTCATAATGGGAAAATAGAACGTAACGTTCCCTCTTTTAAAGCTAAGATCCCCTGGTAATTTCCCAAATATACTCCATAGTATACCGATCAATATGAACACAATCCCTATTACAATAAAGATTTTACCAAAGCCCGTCAAGAGCCAGGCACCTCCCTGTTGAAGTGAGCGTAGGCTTTAGGTGTGACTACCCGGCCTCTTGGTGTCCGTTGGATATAACCGATTTGCAGCAAGAAGGGCTCATAGACATCTTCGATCGTCTGAGGCTCCTCTCCAATCGTTGCGGCGATCGTATCCAAGCCTACAGGCCCTCCCTGGAAGCTATCCATGATCCCTTTCAGCAACTTGTGGTCGATAAAATCAAGACCTTCTGCATCTACTTGCAGCATTTCAAGCGCTTCCTTTGTCGTTTCCTTGCTAATGACTGTCTCACCTTTTACTTGAGCAATATCGCGGACACGCTTTAACAAGCGGTTTGCAATCCTTGGTGTTCCTCTGGAACGTCGTGCGATTTCAACAGCTGCCGCACCATCGATATCAACAGAAAATATTTCTGCTGTCCGTTCTACAATGGAACAAAGCGCTTTGGTATCGTAATATTCCAGGCGGCTGTGCACCCCGAATCGATCTCTGAGAGGTGCGGAAAGCAAGCCGGCTCGAGTGGTGGCACCGACCAATGTGAAAGGGGGAAGATCGAGCCTGACAGAACGGGCACTTGGCCCCGTACCTACGACGATATCAAGACAAAAATCCTCCATTGCAGGATAGAGGACTTCTTCTACAGAACGTGGAAGGCGGTGGATTTCATCGATGAAAAGGACATCCCCTGGTTCCAAAGATGATAATATCGCGGCCAAATCCCCAGCCCTCTCAATCGCTGGACCAGCTGTTGTTCTAAACTGAACGCCCATCTCATTAGCAATGATCGAAGCAAGAGTGGTTTTACCTAACCCGGGTGGTCCATACAACAGCGCATGATCAAGCGGCTCATTTCGCATTTTTGCTGCTTCAATGAAGATGCTTAGATTATTTTTCACCTGATCCTGACCAATATACTGCTTCAGAGTTTCTGGTCGTAAACTAAGCTCAATCTCCTGATCAGTTTCCTGTTGTTCTCCAGATATCATGCGATCCTCCAACATTCATCCCTCCTCACCTTAAGATTTCATCAATAGTTGCAGCCCTTGTCTGACATAATCATCCACGCTGCCATGTTTGGCTTTTTCAAGTTCTGTACGGACAAACTTCACTTCTTTTTCTGTATAACCTAAAGCTTTTAAAGCCTCAATTGCGTCATCCACTACAGCCCTTTTCTCTTTCGAGGTTAGATCTTCCTGATAGAATAGGGTGTCTTCATTATCTTCATCTGGAAGCCAGACAATTAGTTTCCCTTTCAAATCAAGGATCATCTGACGAGCTGTCTTCTTCCCTACTCCCGGAAATTTCGTTAAGTATTTATCGTCTTCCTGCTCAATGGCCGATACGAATTCTGGCACGCTGACGGTACCAAGAATAGCAAGAGCTCCTTTAGGTCCAATCCCGGAAACGTTCAGTAATTGAGCGAATAGTTGTTTGTCTTCTTTTTTCTTGAAACCAAAAAGCGATTGATTATCTTCTCTTATATAATGGTACGTATGTACTTTGACTTCCTTGTTCATCGAATCCTGAAAATGAAATGGATTAGCGCATAGCACTTCGTATCCTATGCCGCCTGTTTCTATTGTCAACGACCCTTCATCGAGTGTCGTCAATTGACCTTTCACGTAACTAATCATTGTAAAATTCCCTCTCTACCCTTTATTGCTATCCTTCCTATTGTAACATACAAGCACATGTTCGCCCATGGATAAAAGCAGTGAACCTCCCTTGAAACGGAACAAAACAGCCACAATAATGGTGGCTGTTTCACGTCTTTTATACTTCCTCTTCTTTGGAAAATTGACGGACGACTTGCTCAAAATGCCGGTGGTCCTTGATTTTAATTCCCTGTTTCAACTCATGCTCTCTTTTACTTTCAAGAGGCTTAATGGGGATTGGTTTAAAGGACTCAATGACCTTCCCTTGATCAGGAAGACCTTGAAAGACGGCTAACTCCCCATCCTCTGTTAAACCAAAATACCCTGTCTGTTTTGTCAAAGGAGAAATATCATCAACTTCCCTTTGAAAAACTACTTTATCTATTTCCTGTTCTTCAACCGTCCATCCCTCATACGAAGCCCAAAAATCCATCATAGACCAGATGGTTTCTTCTTTCTTTGTGGTTTCTGTCACACCATCTATATAATGCTCCTTCAGAATGACTGTCAGCTTCAAAGGTTCAGGCTTAACCAACGTTTCCACTGATTCTGATTGCTCCTCCTTACCCTGGATGACTCTTTGTGGCGTGTTATCTTTAAAAGTTTTCGGTGGAGTTTGATCAATGATCGACCAACTCAATACTGCAACGCCTATGGCTAACCCAACAATTAAGGCCCATCGTTTCATGACAGGATCCCCCCTAAATAAAAATAACTTCTGTTTCTAGTGTGTCCAGAAACAGAAGTTATTATCATAGCAATGGGAGATCACGATAATTTTTCCAGAATCGCTTCATCTGCATCAAGGTTGTGATAGACTTCCTGTCTAATGCAAACATTTATAAAGGAAAATCCCTATAGATATGGCTTTTACTCTTCTCTCTTATGTAAGATATTGATAAGTATATCTTAGCAAATATACCCAAGAAAAGCCACTCCTTTTAACCTGTACATCATACCTTTTTATTAGGAAGTTACACTTGCACGTAATATAAGAAGACCTTGTTTAAACTTATTTATGTTCTGTACGGCATACCTTTTGTCGATTAAATCAAACTCATCATTAACTACAATAGTAGAAGTTGTTTCATTATCTTGTACAACAATATCTATATCAGTATCTGACAAACGTATTTGAGTACCTTCTATACTTAACCTTTGCCAATCGACAAATGCAGGTACATTAGTTGTTGTCTCTACCGTATCGTAAATGGGACGATTCATAGGATCGTATTCTCCAGTAAACACTTGCTCAGTTGTAACTACTCCTATTGCTTGATTACATGGACGGATAATTGCTTTATATTCAAAAGAACGTTTAGCAGCAACCTCAGAAATTACAATCCAATCACCATTATCAAATTGAACGATATCTCCACGTTTAATATTAAAGTCAGTATGTATTTCCCTATCATCAAAATCTTCATTAACAGTCTTAGACGAAATGATTACTTTTCGACTTTCTTCATTAATATGTACACTCACACCAAACTCATTAACAAACTCACTAAATTCTGTCTCAAACATTCAATCACTCCCCAAACAATCTGAAGAAGTTGGATTCATTTTCAATCTGTTCATCAGTTTTTAGTTTCCGTACTTTCCGTTCTAATTGATCAATCCTATTTTGAATGCTGATAGCAAAGTCAGATACAGACATATCTTCATATGTTTTATTTTTCATTTGTGTAGGGTTGTTGGCTAATGATTCAAGAATAGAGAGGGCAGATTGATATATCTGTTTCTTACTTGTGGCAGATTCAGCATTGTATGATTCATGTGGTTGAAGTCCATTTTCTTGTAGGTAGATAATTAATTCATTTTGTTCTAACTGGACACCTTTAGTCTCCATTTCAAGACGTTGTATATTGTTCATTTGATCACTCCTATCTAAAATAATGCAAAATAAAAACCACTCGAAATGAGTGGCTTGAAAAATAAACTTCGTAATGAAGGTATTTATGTTATTGATATTCGGTAATAGAATGAGTACAGTTTTTTACCTCACTGTTTTTGGGAGAAGAAATTTCATACGATGTTCGATCATTAGGTTTAAGTGGTTGAGAATCAACTGCGTAAGTCCAATCGGTATCAATTACATTTTTATTATTATCTAAGTAGGTAACTTGGACTCTCACATAAGAAAAAGACTTTGAATCGTTATTTTTTATATAGCCAGTTGTTTTAATGTAGCCATTCTCTGTGCGGCAGTTTGTATCTTCTAATGATAACGAAGGCATAGAGTCTTTTTGAATATCTTCGTATTCACTTTCAACATTTTGCATTAATCTAACGTACTCCATATCTAAATTTTCATCAGATATATTCTCTTCACCTAAAATACCCTTAACGACTTCAAGATTTTCGTTATATAGATTAACATTGTACTCATCAAAATCAGATCTTACTACCCCTCCACCAATTAATACTAAATCAATAATATATTGGTAAAGTTCATACTCCTCATCCGTAAACTCCATATCTGGAAACCATTTTTCTAATAAGTCCCTGTTGATTGCTGAGGGAACGACTATTTTGTTTTCAACGAAATAATTAACTGAATTAGCAATATCAATTGACTCATCCCGAACCTCTTGTCTAATACCTTGCTGAGTGTCATTTTCATCAAGTGTCTCACTATTACTACTCTCACTACAGGCGACTAAAATCAAAAGAAAAGCAACCAGTAATAATTTCTTCATGATTTCCCCCTTTATTGAAATAACTTCTTAATTACCAGTATTCAACAAATAAATGGATATTCCTGCTTCATTATGCCTATAAATGGATATTTTTTACTGGGTGTGTAAAACGGTTAGTTAGGGGGTTATCCAAAGTGATTAGGGGTATTGGCAACTATGTATATTACATACACTCACATACAGTCTATGATCACTTGCAATACGCCTATATAAACGCCTGTGTTCGCATATGAAACCCTTTAATATCAATATTTAAAAGACAAAATACGAACACTAGGTTACATATTGTTTGTTATACTTAGTCATCTCATAACCCTTGATATATCAACGTTTTCAAACAACGTATATTTACGCTTAATTATTCATAGAAATATACTGCATAGAATCTTGCATAAATAGGGGCTTTCCAGTAGCATCTATCGGTTAAAATTTTGCTTTTATAGGGATATACCATGGGATATGGCGCATATTTAGGGACTTAATAATAATAATTGAAGAAGAAAGCGAGGACATAACAGCGGTGTGTGTACACTACTGTATATTATCCTCATCTATTCCCCTACAAATCAACGTTCTCATTCAATCTAATCACGATAAGTTTACTATGTATTATTCCTCATCAGTAGAATTATTTCCCACGTTATTTCCCGACTCACTTCTCAATCTATTCAATTCCTCTTGAACATCTGTTGTATGAGGACTCTTACTAAGCAACGATTCTAAACTTAATCCACCTAGTTCCCTCAATTTCTCCAACTGTTCAATGATTTCACTGTCATTTTGTGGAGTAGCATATTGGAATACCATATCTAAAGTTTCATACTTCTCATCACTCATTTTAGTACCCTGCATAGCCAGCAACCGTCTAATCTTATCGTTTCTTTCCTCTATTCCATCACGCATGAACTGTTCATTTATACTTGCCTTGATATTAGCCAACTGGAAGAGTAACTTAATACTCACCTCAGACAAGTTGCTTATGTCCGTCTTATTCATTGATACTGCTGGTGTACTACTTATATCCAACAAGGACTGTACTAATGTTTTATGTAATGTCTCAAATGATTTACTGTCTAACTTGGCTTGTAAGTAATATGCCTGAGACCCATCGTCAAGGTTAATACCCTTACCTATCATATCACTTGGCAAGGACTCACCTTTTAACTGTTGACCTACATTAATGAATATAGGATCAAGAAACTTCTCAGTCGCTTCACTATACTTACTAATTGTACTCTCCAATTGGTCAAGGATACTTATCCAATCATCTAACTCACTTCTACCCTCAACATCACTCAACTCATTCTCATTATGATATATAATAGGTAGCCCACTTAAAGAAGGATTACGTTCTACCATTCGTAACTGTCCACCATTATCACTATACCTACTCACTGTGTCCTCAGTATATACAATGTAATGACTGATACCATCATGTACAAACGCTTCAATAACTGCTAATAGATTATTGTTAGCATCATACACAGGTACAAACTCATCTGCATTAATTAGTTTAGATTTAATCACACCATTATGTATATAGATATATTCAGCACACTCACCGTACTTCAATACCTTATCCAATACTCTCAGGTTAAAACGATTGTATTTACCTTTACGATTAACCTTCTGATATTTCTTTACTACACTCTCATCACCAGTTAATGTAATAGGATTCTGCAGCAAGTATGCCTTCTGGAAATTAAGTAGCGTCTTAGCATATTGCAATACAATCTTAGTTGGTTCAACTGTCTTACCATTATACTTGTACGATTGTTTCTGTAGGATCTTATGATCACCACTTAGATATTCTTTCTTATCTTGTACATCTAACACACGTTGTTGATTACGTACCATATGTATTTCCTCTACAAACCAATCTGATTTACCTTCATACTTTTCATTCACATATTGTTGTAAATCCATTTAATCACCTTCCTTTAAACATCTACGTAATACTTACCTTGCTTCATGGCTTGGATTGCCATAGCCACACTAATAACTAAGTCATCATGATTTCCGTTCCCTTGCTTATTAGATAACTTTCCATTGTTGTCTTGATATATCTTCATTTCTTCCAACGTCTGAACACATTCAATGACAATCATGTTTGTATCCCAATACTCAACAAAATCATTTATGATAATCGGCTTAGTAACTGAATTAGTTTGGAAACCTAACTGAAGTTTCCGATTCCCTTTCTTGTCGAAAGTCTTCTGCTTCAACAAATTAAGATAGCCGTACTCTTGCCTAACCTTTTCTAAAAGTGGCAAGCCATAACTATTACGCTCAATAGATAAATAAGCATAATTAAAAAACCTGCCTAAACTGTTCACCACTTCGGCAAACCTGTAGACAGGTACATCATTAGCATAGAAGGAAGCCGTTTGTTTTCCTTCCGCATCAAATATTGAAATTGTAGAGTTATCGGTTTTATTTCCTGTTCCACTCGCCACATCGACACCGCCATAATGACGGATACCTTTCTTCGGCCAGTGGTAAATGAACAGATTCTTATTTATGTATGGCTTCAATTCATCGGGTAACTCATCATAAATCTCATTGTTAGTCATTGGTTCAATCACATGCTGCAAACGTTCAACAATCTTACCAGTATCAAATACACCTTTGTTAGTTGTCTGGAACGCTTCATCAGGAGTAGTTGGAAATTCTCTGTGAAACTTCTCAATACTATTCGTTTCTATGTAATGTCGCCTGAACATCAACTGACGGAAGTTAGCACCGTACTTTTCCTTTAACACTTTCTCATCATGATCTAAGTCACTGACTTTCATCCGTCTCCCATTGTGTAACTTATACCATTCTTCCGCTTCATCAAAAGAGTGTTTGAATTGCTTACTGTATGCCCTAGCCAGCCACGAATAGAAATGTGCCTTCCATACAGTTTCCTTTCCTCTCCATGCCCTCATAAACATTTCTTGATATGTATTAAAACCCATTGCCGTTGACTCAATAATAATTTTACTATATGGGTTTTTAGCAAGTGCCGGAATAGCGGTTGCAATAATTTCTTCCTGTTCTTCAGTAGGATATTTTGCCATCTCAGAGAAGTGTATAAGTTGAAATGTATTGCCTGAAATACTATCCGATCCACCAGCCGTAGCAACTTGAATCCTGCTATGGTTATCAAAATAAATCTCATCTCTGTTACTAATGACTTTCTTAGGGAATAAATCAGGGTACTTCTCATGCGGTAACATCTGATAAATCTTATTCACTCGCCTTAATACACTCTGAGTAACTTTATTGTGGTGAGTCATAAGCAGATAAGAAGTATCAGGTTTAGTCAATGCAGACCATATCATGTAACAAATAGAGAGAGTCGTGAACCCTATCTGACGACCCTTGCCTATGATATTGTACTTAACCATTTCATTTATGAATTGTTCTTGTTCAGGGTTTAAGACAAATTTAATATTTTCTCCATTGTTATCAGTTATGTAAATCCAATTCTTCGCAAACAAACGAAAATCATACAATACTTTATCTAATTTCTTGCTTCTCTTTTTGGTTGCAGCCATTCACCTCACTCCCTTAGTCTAAATCTAAATCATCGTCTTCTTCAGGTTCATCTTCTTCATACTCAGTAGAATTTAAAAATTGTATGGCTGTCTTTTTCTGTGCTTGTAATTCTTTTGTTAAAGCCAAATAAAGTTTGACGCTTGCACTCTCACCTGACTTGGCAGATTCAGCAACCTTCTCATAAATCTCTTCAAGGTCGCTTGCCATTTGACTATCTAAATAGATTGCCAGCAACGCTTTATATTCAGGTGTACGTTCCCATTTTTTAAATCCATTGAATGTTTTACGGTTCGTATTATTCAATAACTGTTGTTCTGTCCACTTTTCTCTAGTTTGATCGAATTTCAAATCATGCTTCCACATAAAATAAATTCTGTTTACGTGCGAACAATGCTCTAACGCTTCATAAATGTTCATTACTTATCACCTTTTCCACTGCGTAACATTTTGTTAGTTGCATTTACCGTTTTTCTCATATTAGAAATAGTTTCATTAATCTCATCTACCTGAGCCATGATGTAAGTATGTTGTTGATTACTTCTTTCAATCTGTTCATTGATTTCATTTATTTGTTCTGAATTACGTTTACTCACTTCTAAATTCTTTTGTGCTAACTCAACCATTTGATCAATCAATTGACCTCTTGTCATCTCTTCCACGTTAGATTCTTTCACTTCAAATTTTTTGATTTCTGCCATTTTAAATCTCTCCTATTTTGATTATTTTTGAATTAAAAAAGGAGGAGACACTAATGTCCCCTCCCTGTCACACTTATGTATTATTCAAAATCACTTGGAATCCCGATCATTCGCTCGTCTTCGTATGCCTGATTTTCTAAATCAGTATCAATATAGTTTCTCCATTTTCCATCCTTTTTAGGTCTATACATTTCTACATCTTGGTTATCAGATACAGGATAACGTTCTACTACATAAGCCATCCCATCAGGTGTATTTGATTCCTGCTTGCCGTAATAACCATAAACATCCTCGACTTTATCTAATTGATTCCATTCGGCATGAGAAATTATTTGACCATTAACTAACAAAGCAACATCATTTGTCTTATCTATAATTTCTGTCGCTTGCTCTTTAAGTTTATCAGCAAGTTGCTTCTCTTCACCCTTCATTTCTTCTTTTGCTAATTCAATTAACTTTTTCTCATTGTACTTTTTAAAATTGCCATTCTTATCAAGGCGATTCCTTGTTTCATTACACTTACTAATAAAATCTTTTGAAAGGTGATCATTCTTCTTTTTATGTTTAAGATAAATAACATAGTCATGCTCATCTAATTCATTGCCTTGAACAAGCCAATTGCCAGTAGGAAAAGGAAACTCATTCGTTTCTCCCCAAGATTTATCAATACCAGCATCTAAATTAAGAGTATTTTCTTTCTCCTTCTTCTTCTGGATATTGGACTTTTCTTCTTCAGTAAAGGGTACAATTTTATATTGATTTGGTTCTTGTGACTTCTGCCCTTTTCGCTTCTCGTTACTGGTAAAGTCGCCAGGTCTTTTGTAAATCAATCCATTATCAACACATTCATTCACATACTTCTCAGCCGTCTTAGGATGAATGCCTAAAATGTCTCCCCAACGATTCTTAGTACAGATAAAAGCACCCTTACCTTTCCACTTTGCCACACACATATAAATGTAGTTGTAGATTCTCTTCTCGTAAGAATCAAATTGTTCAAAGGGAATATACTCATACCCACCTAAGTTTTCAGTGAATGTAAAGGTAAGCAATGAAGAGAAAGAGTTAATTTTTCCATCCACATGGACTATTTGTCTATTAATCAAAGACAACAAACATTCTTTTAAATACTCTCTGGACTTCTGTTGCTTACTGTAAAATTTTATGTATTGCTCTAAGACATCCATATTTGTAACAACTTCTTCATTACGATTAATTAAACGTCTCAAAACAGAATAGAGATACAATTCATCAACCGACAATTTGTATTCACTATTTTCTTCTACAAACTTATTATACAAACGGATAGACTTATTACCTTTGACATTTTTCATTAATAGATTCTCTCCTTTAGATTCAATAAAAAATAACAAACAACCAACAACAAATAACAATTGTCCAAGAATGGTTTTGAACTTGATCTTCCCAAGCGCAAGCGAAAAACAGACAACTCTTTTTTATTTGTATATAGTTAATTTGTAATTATAGTTACTTTGTAAACAGGGTAAATTCGTCCTCATTTATACCCTCTTTTTTCCGACATAATGGAAAAATGGGCTTCATTTATACCCTCTTTTTTCTACAAAAAGTCCTGAAACGTACCCTATTTTTTCCCTTCGGTGAATTACTTTTGCTTTTTATAATCGTCTAATGCCTTTTGCAATAATGGACTTTTCACGTAAAGAGAAAATGTTCGACCTGACTTCGGATTAATTGCGATTGTCAAAGGTGAAATTTCCCCTTCCGAATATTTATATATATGGTCAGAAACGGTTCGACTATAGCAGTAGAATAAGTCTTTGTTAGTAACTGTCATTATTTATCTCTCCTTGTTTTTTATCGGTGATAATTGTAAATTGTTTACAAATATGTGTACTTAAATTTGTTCTTGCCAGTTAGAGCAAAGGAAATAATTTTCTTATCAATCTGCTCTTTTGAATTGATCCTTTGAGTAGTTCCTGAAGTTTCTTTAAACCTTTTTCTGATACTGAATTGTTGTGTAGGTAACTCTAAAGGCAAATTAAAAACCCCTTCCAATTCTGAAAGAGGTAAATTTGTTTGAAGATTGCCTTCACTATTCAATCTAATTTTTGCTTTTGTTTTGTATTGTTTCTGTAAATCAAAGTAATCCTGTTTATTGGTGTCATTGAGTAAATCAATTAACTCATCAAACCCCAACATCCTAAGATAGTTGTTATGCGCTTCTTTAAACCTGTTATCGTAATGACCTAAGAAACCTGAATCAATACAAAGCAGCAACATCTTTCCTAACTTTGTTTCAGGCAATGGTAAGTCATAGAATGACCACATCAACATTGCCGTTGATCCTGCATATTTCTCAAAGTAGTTACCTTTATGAATGTTATTGATTACGTTAAGGTTGGCGGTTCTTGGATTCACATAATCATCTTTTCCAATTTTAACAACGTGATTACACCAACTCATTCCATTATGTAGGGCTAAATCAATTCCAATAAGTTTATTGTCTGTGGCTTCACTACCCTTATAAAGAGTATTAAAGTTGTAAAAGTGATCAATTTCATGTCCTTTTACCTGTTTTTGAATAGCACAACCTAGAAGACTATCAAGGTCATCTGTTAAAACTGTTGAGTATTGTTCATCTAATGAACACCATTTAGGGAACTTTTCTCTTAATTCTTTTTTCATGCCGTAGTGAAGAGAAATTTTCTCCCACTACTTCTCTGTACGGCAAATTATCTTATTGTTATCTCCAGCCACTCCTTACCCTTTAATGTCTGTGATTTCTTTTTATTTCACAAACAGGGTGAGAAGTGGTGGTTATGACGAATCTTTCATAATCACATTTTCACCTCTACTTTTTGAATTATTTTTGATTTATATATTCTTCGTATTTTTCTATTTTGTCCTCTGACATTAAGCAATCATCTTTTTCCCATCGACTGATTAATGATTGACTACAACCTAATGCATCGGCCAATTCATTTTGTTTGATTTTCTTCCGTCTACGTTTCAGAAGGTACTCTTCCTTTCTAGTCATTTTTTATTCTCCTTTTACTCTGAATAATATTAAAAGAGGACTGCCACTCTAAGTGACAATCCCCTTGGATTATGTATTATGCTTGTGAAACTGTTACTACTGAGATACCTTTTGGAGAACCAACTTTAAGTGTCGCTTCTGCGATTACGTGACCTTTTACAGAATCACCTGTTTTCGCAAGTGGTTCAAAATGTGGTTGACGTAGGTAAGCAAGATCAACATAAGAATCGTTGAAGAATACTGCCTTATCAGCAGGTACATGCTTACTTAGTACAAGATTTACAGTACCGTAGTTTGTGTTAATGGAATCAACTTTCAAACCAAAGTTAGTCGTTACGTGATTGTATTGGTAAGAATCACTGTAAATAGCATCAATATCTTCTTTAACGTCAGCGTTTACTAGTGCATACACCTGACCTTCTGCAAGATCTTGTTCCCATAGGTTACGCATTGCTTCTTTAACAGTATTCTCTACTACTACTCCACCTGTTACTGCTACATCATTAGAAGCATCAGCAAATTCAATCAGACCACTCATTTGACGTTTGAATGGTGTAGTTGAACCATCGGCTTTAACACCATTGATGAATTTCTTCTCCATGTTGATTTTCAATTCAAGAAGGCGGTCAGAGACTTCCTTTGAAAGTTGACTTGCTTTCATCGCTTGTGCCGTTCCTGAAATAGAAGCACCTTTCTTGAAGATTTCAAGAATGTTGGAAAGTTCTGCACGAGCAGTCTCGTAGAAAGTAGTAGTATCTTCCCCTTCAACCGCTGACAAATCTTCTGTGTGATCAAGAGTTTTCTCTCTCCATGTGTAGACAGTTGACAATGCTTTCTCAACATTCCCTTTAGCCATCAACATAGAGGTTAGTGGTGTAGATTGCACTCCAATTTTAGCAATCTCCTGGGATAGTGAAATCTGTTCTGCATTTGTAAAGTTATCGTGTTTAAACAATGTAATCATCCTTTTCTTTTAATAGTTTTATGTAAGTGGACTAGCCACAATTATTTGAACAACTTACCTAATTTAGTACCAATCATTCCAGCAACATCATTGTTCTTTTCGTAGTTACTGTACTCATCATCTTTCGCATGATCCTCTGGAACATAACCAGTTGAAACCATGATGTCATTCTTAATTTGTGTGAGTGCCTTTACTGTTTCTTCTAATTCGTCATTGTTGGATACTTTGACAACTGAAGCAAATTGTTCTAAGCCATTTTCTTTCAAAGTTGCATTTACCTCACGATTAAATAAATCTGCTTCACGTTTTTGGAATGCAAGTTCTTCTTCCGTTGGTTCTTTTGGAAGTTTTCCTTTAACTTGTTCCAACTCATTAACTAAGTTGTCATAGTCCTCTTTTGCGACTGTTTCAACCTGTTCCTGATTCTGTTCTTCATGTTGCTCTTGATTTTGATTCTCTTCCATTCTTTCAACCTCCTATGAATTTTGTAGTAACCTTCTCCCTTGATAGGATAGGTTTTTGATTTAAACTGCCAGCAAACTCGAATATAAATTCGTCCAATTCACTGGCAGTTTCGTAATCATAAGAAAAGACACCTAACTTTTCATTGTTGGTGTCTGTAAATTGTTCTATTTGATTTTCATTTAAATCATAAATAGTTAAAGTCACATTATCAGGATTAACTGACTGTCCTTCAAAAGTTTTAAAGTGGCATTGCAGCCGGACAGTATCGCCCTTATAAATCATTCTTTCACCTCCAAAATTGAAGGATTTTCAACCTGGTATGTAATGGATTGATTATGTACATGAAACGTCTCAGAAACGTTTGTCAGCACACTTAGATAGGCATTGACTATGTTAGTATTCAAAGGTATAAAAACGTCTGTATTAGCGTTTATTTGCTTCACATGACTATCTAACAATTTAAGCAATTTGACCTGTTTATCAAGAGAAGAATTAAACGGTTTAACAAAACTTGTTACATTCTTATTTCCTGATTTAAGTGTTCTAACGCTCTTAGAGACGTTTGAGTTAATACTAGACACATAACCCTCAACCTCTCTTAAAACGTTTCTACTGGCTTCTGTGTGGGTCATTATAGGAGAAATGCTACTTTCAACTTTCTTGTTTGTGGAAACAAACCTTTTCAAAGGAGAATTAATGTTTCCAACATAAGATGAAACTGTAATCTCCTGAGTTTTCGCCACTGGTGCAGGAGAACCAAACACTTGTAAGTACGGATAGTCACCGTTCATTCCCCAAGTGGAAGTAAAATCCCAATTTGTATAAGTTGATTGAGTTTGCATTTCCTGTGTAGTTTTCCCCGTACCATTATGTGATTGAGTTACACCACTTACATCAGTGTCCCAAAAACAGTTTGTAACGGTAGAATTATTCTCATACCATGCAAATCCAAACACTTCACTTGGATCAGCAGAAGTTAAGTTATAAGTAACCGAATAACAATTTTCTACAAGGTGGTTATCACCGACCATAGCACCAATAAAACCACTTGATCTATAATTAGTGGTGTAGATAGTGTCTAAAATTGCATAACAATTTTTCACTGTGGTTGTTCCACGCAAATTACCAATTAATCCACCTGCATAACCTTGTGATTGAATTATTCCACCTTCAACAAAACAATTATCAATAACTGTATTACCACCGCTTGTATAACCAACCAAAGCACCTGCATTATAATTTGTGATGGATATATCAACATTCTCAAAGCCTAAATTTTTTGCAGTAAATGTTGATGAGGTTCTTCCAATTAAACCACCATATGTCCCATCAAAATTCACAGTTAAATTTATTAACTTAAACCCTTTACCATCAATATAACCACCAAATTCACTAATCGGAGTCCAATTCCCCCAACTACTCATGTCAATATCGTTTACTAACTCATATGTGCCTGATAAGTCATTACGAATGTTATCTAAATCTTGTGGAGTGCTAATTAGAGTAGCCATTTAACCACTCCTTACACCTGTGGTACTTGGATAGAATGAGTCACCGTTAATTCGTCTTGATCAGTTTCCATTGTGAAAGCAGTAAATGATTCTGTAGATAAAGCACTTCCACCACTAGCCACATTAAAAATAACTGATTTTGCAAATGTCTGTGGAGTTGTTATATCAGAATCAGAACCTTTTATAACCACTTGTAATGTAAGTGTTTGACTTCCTGCTGAATGAGTCCATGAGACACGACTGTCAGAAGGACTTAATCTTACAACTGGTGTACCTGTTTCGTCTTGTAATTCAATATGCTGCCAATTTGATTCAATGTGATTGCGTAAATCTGCATAAGCACTACTTGTTATTTCTGCCATCTCTATCATCCTTTAGGTAAATTATTTGTGTTTCAAGTCTTTCTAATGAACCTACTATCTTTTCTTGTACCTGATTTTGTTTATCTATTTGTTGTGAAAGTTGGATTTCTCTTTGTTTCGCTTCTTTTCGAGTATCAATTAAAAGCCACACGAAAAGTAAACAAAAGATTCCTTGACCTAACAAAGATTCCATTGGAATTTGTGATATGTCCATGAGATCACCTCACTCATAAATATTAAAAAAAAATAAAAAGAGTAGCCAAAACGACTACTCAATCAAAAAGTAGAAATCAAAACATGATTCCTAGGAGGCATATAACAATGTAATACAATACTAAGAGGGGTGTTCCAATCCCCTTTAAACATTCAATAACTTGAACGCTTAAAGCAAGTTGGAATACTCTCTATCACTAGTACATTTTAACGGAAAGTACCGTGAAGTCATTCATATCAAGGGTTTTGCCGTTTTTCTAATTGATTAGCATCCCTTATAGACAATTATCTCTAATTCCTCAAACATAGGTTTATAAAGTGTTTACGCTATTTGGATATGTTCGTTTTGGTAAGAATTTATTGTTTCCCTTAGAGGGCATCGAACTCCATATACCCCTCATATGGCTGAAAGTAAGTCACACCAAAGGATTCAGGCATTTTTTCATTGATTATACTAGACGTTTAGATAAATTTTCATCTTCTGTATCCCCACTGCCACATGGTCTACAAAAAATATCCTAAATCAAAATACCCCATTATGTATAAATACTTTTTCCTTCCTATATGGTGCATTTAAAAAACCATTTTGAGTCCCATAAAATAAGGGAAGTCAATTTATTGGGAATTATGAATGCAGGCATATCAATGGTTTGAAGAGTTTCTAAAACTTCACACCTTTATTCTTCCTTTAGGGTCGAGTTATGGGATCTTCTACAAAGCCCATTATTACTGGCTCTTTAAGCACTGATAAATTTAATTTATTTGAGAATACAGTAGTAGCAAGGCGTAAACGGTTTTCTAAACTTCTAGCATTATTCTTCCTTTAGGGTCGAGTTATGGAATAGTCCATAAAGTCAGTAACACCAACACTTTATAGGATATTGCAAAATCAATTATTTTGAAAATGCCTTAATATCAAGGCATAAACAGTTTTCTAAACTTGGACAAAATGAAACTCATGTTTTATAGGCATATCCATTCAGATAAATACGACCATTTTTTCGGAATAAAAGTTGTTGCTATTCTATTCAGATAAATACCATGAAAAGTCTTAATTAAGCCCCCTACCATTAGGGAACACTTTTAGACCTCTTGAACCGTTGGTATAAGTGGGTTTTGAAAAAAGTTACATCAACATACAGGTAGGTAATAATACCTATTTTAATTTGTATCCTATTAAGATAAATAAGGTTCTATTTCGAACATCTAGTTTTGACCCCTCTCCATATATTGACCAAACTAAACGGCTGGAAGTATTGATACAGTTGAATTTGTATAATGGACTATGTACAAATTTTGTCCAAAATCGGGTGTTTTTTATCCTATTCAGATAAATACGTCCTACTGCGTTACATTTCTTATCCATACAGATAAATATATTCTGCTTATACACGCTCACTTCCTATTCAGATAAATAAATCCTAAATAGGTAGTTCTTCTATCATAAGTACAAAATATCATTAACCTTCATAAATATAGTCATATCAAGAGATATATGGTTTCCTCGTTTCGCTACCACTTACCTATTCAGATAAATACCATTCTATTGCGTCACTTCTATCACTAGTACATTTTTGCAAATGATTTCAAAAAGCCAACAATGACAAGGGTTGAGTAGGGTTTTCTAAATGGTAAAAAATCGAACATCTATCCATTCAGAGAAATACCACCTATTTCGCTAGTTTATCTATTCAGATAAATAAAGTCTGCTTTCCTAAACAGTTTCTTATCACTAGTACAAAATAACAACTTATTCCACAAACATTGTTGTACCAAGGGGGTTGGCGTTTCACCGTTTATACACGCTTACCTATACAGATAAATAAAGTAATCCGTGGTCTTATCACTAGTACAAAATTGCGTTTATCTTTATAAAGCCAATAATGACAACCACTCCAGCGATTTTCTAAAACTTCACATTTATCCTATTCAGATAAATACCAAGTCATTGTTTACATTCCATACAGATAAATAACATTAACTGTTTACATCATCTATCTATTCAGAGAAATACCACAAAACGTCTTAATCTACATCCATACAGAGAAATACCACGTTTCTACTTCACTAGTACAAAATATCTCTAAATCGCTCTAAGCACCGTCATATATACGTTTATAGAAGGTTTCTAAACTTCTACAACCTCTTTAAACCAACTAAACAACTCAGATTCATTTGCACCGATCATTCGATTTATTTCAGAACACTTTATACAAAACGCTGAGTATAAGTAACCCATCCAGTCACCTTTAATTTTATTTTGTTTGTGCCTACCTATAACTTCTCTATACGTCTTCACAAATTCATCTATATAGTCGTATTTAAGCGTTTCTGAGGACTGTTTACGACAGACGATAGATAACCTATGCCAAACCTTATAGATTGTCTCAGCATCGTTAAAATGACTCTTAATGGCATTAACTAATGATTCAGGTACATTGCTTGACACATATTCATGAGTGAGTTCCTTACGTTCTCTTTTATGTTTGGTAGTTTTAAATAGTTTGCTAGTTTTAGGGGATGTCTTTTCCTGCTTTTCGGTTTGTTGTTCTATCGCCTTTTCCGTTTCACAAGGGGTGTCATATTTGTTAAAAATCCAAACGTTTGATGATTGACTATCATTTACCCTTTTCGTTGCATGGACAGACAATAAGCCAAGTTTAATCGCTTTACGTTTGAATCGGTGGAAAGTGGCTTCAGATACTTTGACTTGATCCTTTTCTTCAATGGCAGCCAAAAGTTTGTTGATGGAAATAGTTGATACTCCAAACACTTTGGAGCAGAAACGATATAAACGTTTCAGACATACTAATTCCTTTTTAGTAAAATCATGCTTATACTCTAATAACCATTGTTCTATATTGTTGTTAAAGTCCTTCAAAGAATCAAATTGACTAAATGACTTAAACTGTTCCACTTTTCCGATTAACATGGATATGCCCCCTACCGTATTAAAATAGGACATACTCCACCAATTTCTTGAAATCCATTCTTAAAAAATGTAAAATGGACTTACGCTTAAACTGGCAAGTATGCCAACCGAGGGTTAGAGACCGCCATCTCTAGCCCTCTTTTATTTTGATTAGATGCGATTACCGCTCCCCTTAATTGACATTAATGGACTGTTCGCTCTTGTACGGTCTAAGATTCTTTCGTCTTCCATTGATTGCAAATATCGTTTCGTAATTTGGATATTTTCATGACCAAGTAAGCGAGAGACAGAATACACATCTGAGGATTCCAGCATCTTCTGTGAAAAGTAATGTCTCAGGGTGTGAGGTGAGCATCTTATTGACTCTCTCACCTTTGCTACTTGCCCAGCCTTCCTTACAATGTTCTCAATGGATTCAGGAGTTAATGGCTTACCAGTAAACGATAAGAAATAGTTGTTATGTTCTAAGAGACGATCTTTAAAATAGTGATCCTTCAACCTTTCGTATTTAATCATGAATTTCTTCAAATAAGGGCTAATGAAGGCATACCGCTGCTTTCTGCCTTTTCCATGTATACGGATTGTCGTTTCCATCACATCTATCTCAGTAATATTGCAGAGTTCGGAGTTCCGGCATCCAATGTCACATAGAAACATTAGGATAAGTTTATTACGCCCATTTAAGTAATCTTTGGTGTGGTAGGCATTCAACATTCTTCTGATTTCATCATCATTAAATGTCTTGATTATGGGCATTTCCTCTTTCATCCATTTGATTTTAAGGACAGGGTTTTCATCCTCAGTCAAATATTCTTCTTCCTGACAGTATTTAAAGAACGATCTCAGTTGTTTGTGAATTCCATTGATGTAGGTTTCTTTTCGTCCTTTCTTCTTCAGGAACATGAAATATGTCTTAATGTGTTTGGTAGTGATTTGATCAAGTTTTGTAATTGAGTATTCTTTTTCAAGATAATCGAGCAAACGTTGAACACCATTTTTATAACCCTTAATGCTTTTGTCCGTGTAACCCCTGACTTGAATCTCATAGACAAATTCTTTGTGTAAATCCTCTAACAAAAACAAAAAACTCACCCCCAAGTGTTTTCACACAAGAGAGTGAGTTAAATGTATATCTCAGGTATTCAATTATAAATGTTTGTATATCAGCATTTTTAGAAGTCGATGGATGAACGTTTACCGTAATAATCCCTGTTTTGCCTTGATTTTTCTGTTTCTAGTGTGTCCAGAAACAGAAGTTATTATCATAGCAACAGGGGGTCACGACAATTTTTCTAGAATTGCTTCATCGGCATCCAGGTTGTGATAAACTTCTTGAACGTCGTCATTATCCTCGAGCATATCAATCAGTTTCAACATTTTTTCTACGCCTTCTTCGCCTAGTTCCGTATAGGTTTCAGGAATCATGGTCACTTCACTTGTAGTAAACACATACCCACCAGACTCCAGAGCTTGTTTTACATCAGAAAAAGATTCCGGATCTGTGTAGATCTCAAATTGTTCTTCTGTTGTTTCCATTTCCTCTGCACCGGCTTCTATGACTTCAAGCATTATTTCTTCTTCATCGGCCTCTGTTGTTTCCCGGTCGATGACGAGATAGCCTGAGCGGTTGAACATGAAGGACACGCAGCCGTTTTCCCCTAAATTGCCATCATTTTTATTGAAAGCGTGTCTGACGTCTGCTGCCGTACGGTTTTTATTATCCGTTAACACTTTAACCATGACCGCTACCCCACCAGGACCGTACCCTTCATACGTATATTCCTCATAATTGACACCTTCGAGATCTCCGGTCGCTTTCTTAATGGCGCGATCGATGTTATCTTTCGGCATATTGTTTGATCTTGCTTTATCTACAGCTATACGCAGGGCAGGATTAGTTTCTTGATCGCCGCCTCCTTGTTTCGCCGCCATGAAAATTTCACGAGCAAGCTTCATGAAGAGTTTTCCGCGTTTCGCATCTTGAGCACCTTTTCGATGCTTGATATTACTCCATTTTGAATGGCCAGCCATTGGACATTCTCCTCTCCCAGACAAATCTTATAGTTCCATGTATCTTTGCGTAAGTTCACATACGCACCGGACTCTACTCCCTAATATATCACAATCCCCATTTTTCTTGAAAGCAAACCCTTTGCCCCTATTGTTGATTGAAAAAGTTCCGAAATCTCTGCCTGATTTTATCAGGTGCTTCCGATTCCCTGGCATTGAAGTTTTTCATTTCATCCCAGCTATTGTTATTGGTATAGACAATCAAGTCTTTATCTGTCACTTGCTTTACCTTGGCTTCTATTTTCTCCGGGATTGACTTATCTCTAAGATCATACGGGTTAATCATGACCGCCACGTACATACGTTCATCGGTTGAATAGGCCTGAGTCATCGTAATTTCTTTCAGTTCATTGACTTTCTCCACAACTGCCATGGCATCTTCGTTATTAAAATCATTGTCGTGGGAACGATTGGTTTCGCCATACTTCGCATTTCTGAACTCTTCCTCTGCTGTACGTTTGAAATAACTGTCTTTCCCTGTAGGAATCTGCCCCCTTCTTTCAATCGCTCCATCTTGTGCGTAACCAAGAGGTTGATAAGGGGATGATTCTTCTTCTTTCGGTTCCGCGGTTTCATCCGCCTGACACGCGAACATGAATAACGAGGTCAACATAAGAATACTAACAATTTTCCACATAAAAACATTCTCCTTTTACCCTTACTATGGGTCCAAGAAGAATGTTTTAGTCTGTCAATATTCGCCAAGCTTATTTCGGAGGCGCAGGTGGCATTTGACGTTTGTGTGCGGAGCGCTTGTGCATCGCTTCAATAATATTTCGATCTTCTTCAGGGATTTCTTCCCCTTTCAAATGACGATCAATCATATCATAACTCGTGCCCATTTCGTTCTCATCTGTCTGCCCTTCCCACAATCCTGCACTCGGTTGTTTATGGATCACTTCATCAGGCACACCCAAATATTCAGCCATTTCTCGTACTTCACCTTTAGTGAGGTTGGAAATAGGAACGAGATCCACGCCTCCATCCCCGAACTTCGTGAAGTACCCGGTGTACCATTCGGCTGCATTATCTGTACCGACCACTAAGTATTTATGATTGGTGGCAATTGTATAGAGGGTACTCATTCGTAAGCGGGCTCTTAAATTAGCATCAGCTAACTTTTCTTGTTCTTCATTGAAAGATCCAGCATCGCTCAATTGCTGTTTGATCGTTTGGAACATGACGTTGTGTGTTTCCGTTAAATCAACGGTCATTACTGGAAGATCACATGCTTCCACCACGCTTTTTGCATGCACTTGGTCATCGGATTGACTTTTACATGGCATGATGACACCCAAAGAGTTATCTGGGAATGCTTTCTTTATCAGGTTGGCAACGACAGCGGAATCGATTCCACCACTGACCCCGACGACTAAACCTTCTACATTTGCTTCTTTGACTTTTTCCTGAAGCCAGGATACGATTTTTTCAACTTTCTGTTCCACCGGATTGTTCATCCTTTCACACATATGATATCTAATCATAGCATATGCTCAGCATATCGGACAAACTTCTTCCGGTTTTCCCATGCTTTTTCCAATTTTCTCATATGGCGCGGCATTGACGCTTCTTCTCTCAGGCTTAACCGGTACCCATATAGCCATTCCCTCAAAAGATCAGCCGGGACGAGGACCCCTTTCCACCAAATCTCCTTATCAGTAACATGCGGAAAGTACGGCAACAATGTAGATTTCCTAAGCTCCACGTATGGCAAAAAACGCTGAGCCAATTGAATGTGATCATATAAACGAGGCCCTGTATGCAAAAGGTCAAAATCAATCATTTTTATATTCTTATCGGAACCGACAATGAAGTTATGATGAGCCACGTCTCCATGAAGCCATTCATTACGATCCCAGGCTCTCTCCTCCACTTCCCCCCAGGGATGATCCGTAAAATCTTCCAAACGCTTGCTCATGCAAGCATGTAGTTCCTGGTACATTTCCCGCTTCCGTAACTCTGTGAATAGATCTTTCGTTTCTTCAAATTGTTCTAAGCGCCTTTCCCATTTAACATAGAGTGGATCTTTAGGGACCGACAATACTCCAATTCCTTTGGTTGTTCGATGAAAGTGATGGAGAATACGGACCGCTTGTTTTCGATCCTTATGCCGGCTGAAGTCTGCATGCCTTCCTTCCACACATTCAAATAAAGCCCAGTCACAACCAAGTTTACTGATGGTAAAAACTCGATCATAGAAAGGGTACGGTCTTGCAGCTATTTTATACGCATAATTCCAATGTTCGAAAAACTCCACCTGTTTTTCAATCACATGAAACCGACGGTATCCCTTTAAAATAAATGGCTGGCCGTCATACCGGATTTTGTATACCTTCGGTTTGATGGTCTGTTCATATTCAATCGGGAGCTTTTCCTCTGTTTGCATCCATTGAAAAAGGCGATCCGTGTATGAATCGCCCATTCGATGTTCAGCTTTCATCTACATCATCTTCCCTCCAAGGCTGTTGATATCCTTGGCCCATCTGTTGGGGATCCCACTGCCCCATTTGTTGTGGATATGGTTGACCCCAGCCTTGCTGTGGCTGACCCCATCCCATGTGAGGAGGTTGCTGCGGTCCATAACCCATTGGGTGCTGCATACCCCCATATGGTTGTTGTTCCCATGGCTGCTGAGCGCCGTAAGGAGACTGACCCCACGGTCCCATCATTGGTCCATATGGTTGTTGCTGTCCTCCTTCGCATCCACAGTCACCACCTGCTTGCACGCCTTGGACCATATCATCGCTCGATTCGTCCCCCATCATGGGCTGCTGCATCGGCATTGGCTGTTGGTACATCGGCATATGCATGGGCATCATAACAGGATACGGCGGGCAGCAATAATAGTCTGTGTGAACCAACTGTGGGTGCATGGGTTGTTGCATTGGTTGTTGCATCGGTTGTTGCATCGGTTGTTGCATCGGTTGCATGGGTTGATAATAAGGCTGCTCGAACATAGGAGCTTGTTCCGGAGATTGCATCCCCTTCACTTCTTCCATCTTTTCTCCTTTTACTTCTTCTTTTAAAACCTCTTTTGGTGATTCTTCTTTCGGCTGCGGCATCGGCATTTGAGGAAGGTGGAACGTTGTATAATAATTCTGCATCTGCTGATCGATACTCGGCATGGTAATCGGCATATTCATGTTGATGGGCTGCATCGGCTTCATCGGTTTTTCCATAACACCTTTAGCTACTGGCTTCTTCTCATCTTCTTTAATCTTCGGAATCGGCTTTGGTGTTGTATCTTTATATGGTGGTTGTGAAGGCATTTCCTTCTTAGGTGCGGGTGCTTGTTGTTTAGGCGCCTCTTTTTTAGGAGCCTCTTTTTTCACTTGCTTCGTACCTTGAGGGACTTTGATTTTCATACCCGGCATAATCATATCAGGATTGGAAAGCTGGGTATTCATGGATTTCAACTGTTCAAAGTCGACCCCGTATTTCTTGGCAATGTTCCAGAGTGTATCTCCTTTTTGTACAATGTGAATTCTCACATCTGCAACTCCCTTCCTGTAATTCTGTAAAAACAATAAGGCAATAATAGCTTCATAACACTCTATGCAACACAAGCCAAAACATTGATGAAAAAGCCTATAATAATTTGATAAAAAATATAAACAAACCCCAGAATCCCTATTAACAAAGGGATTCTGGGGTTATGAGGGCCAAGCTTATTTCACAGGGGTCGGTACATCTACTTGGTAACTCGGATAAGTTCCGAGCACCTTCAACTGACACCCTAACGCTTCAAGTTCTGCCTGTACGCCTGGAAATAGCACGTGATCGTATGGTTGATCGACATCTATCAAGAAAAAGTAGTTACCAAGACCGGTCTTCAGAGGCCTGGATTCGATTTTGGATAAGTTCATTTTTCTCCATGCAAAGGCTGCGAGTACTTGATGCAGGGCGCCGACATAATCCTTCGGCAGTGTAACCATCACTGTCGTTTTATGTTTCGTTATAGGATGATCCTTTACTTTTAAAGTAGTCGGGACCTTCTGAACGACCGCAAACCGCGTATGGTTATTGTCATAGTCATGGATGTCAGTATCCATAAACCTTAACCCGTTTTGCTCTGCCGCTAAATGATTGGCAATGGCAGCGACACCTGCCCCTTCACTTGCTACCACTTCCGCCGCTTTCCCAGTCGAGGCTGTGTATTCAACTTCAGCTTTTGGGTACTTTGTGTGCAGGTACTGGTGACACTGGGCTATGGCATGGCTGTGTGAATAAACTTTTTTGATTTCCCCTTTATGATCCGGGTGGACGAGGAGGTGTTGTTTAATTGGGACCGTTAACTCTGCAATAATCGATTGGTTGACGTGATGCACGAGGTAATCCACCGTCAAGTGTACGGAGCCTTCGATCGCATTTTCAATCGGGACAACGGCTGTACTGATTTCCCCTGCCTCTACCGCGTCCAGGCAGGCAGGAATGTTCTCGTAACCGATGAACTCTCCACCTTCAAACAAAGCATCCACTGCCATTTTTGTAAACGTACCCTTTGGTCCTAAATATCCGATCCGTTGTTCCGTCATGATTTCCCCTCCAATTAAGCTCCCGTACTTAAAATCTCTACACGATCTACAAAATCTAACTTGTGCAGCTGCTGCAACAGTTTTTCTATGCTGTCTTCCATTCCGGAAGTATTCAAAGAGAGCGTCACATTGGCTTTCCCTTGAAGAGGTATTGTCTGATGGATGGTCAAAACATTACACCCCGACTTAGCAACCGTCATTAACAAATTCGACAACGTTCCTTTTCGATCTTCAAGATGAAAGAACAAAGTAATCATTTGCTCCTTGACCATCGCCTGAAAAGGAAAAACAGCATCTCTATATTTATAAAAAGCACTACGGGATAAACCCACTTGCTGAACAGCCTCAAAAATGGACTCAACTTTACCCCGCTCTAATAATTCTTTCGCTTCAATGGTCTTCATCATAGCTTCAGGAAGAATGTCGCTACGGACTAAATAAAATTTCTCATTGTAATCCGCCATGAAAAATCCTCCCCTTTAATCGACAAACTCAAATTCATAATCCATCAATCTTACCGTATCGCCATCTTTCGCTCCGCGTTTTCTGAGCGCTTCATCCACACCCATACTCCGCATTTGTCGTGCAAACCGGTTGATGGATTGGTCATGGGAGAAGTCTGTTCTCTTGAACAGGGATTCAATTTTTTCCCCATAAAGGACATAGGCACCGTCATCATCACGCGTAATCTTAAATGGTGCTTCTTCTTTTTCATATTTGTAGATGACCCGCTCGTCCACTTCTTCGACCTGTTCTTCCTGTTTCGGAATTTCATCCAGTTTATCCGCGACGGCATATAACAATTCATCCAACCCGTCCCGTGTAACGGTAGAGATGGAATAAATGGGAATGTCATCATTCCCCAGCTGCTCCTTGAACAGTTCTAAATTTTCTTTTGCATCAGGAATATCCATCTTATTCGCGACAATGATTTGTGGACGGTTTTCCAACCGTTGATCATAAGACGATAATTCATTATTGATCGTTACATAATCCTCATATGGATCGCGGCCTTCCATTCCAGACATATCAATGACATGCAGCAGCAAACGCGTCCGCTCTACATGGCGCAGGAATTGATGACCAAGACCGACGCCTTCATGCGCTCCTTCGATAAGCCCAGGAAGATCGGCCATAACAAAACTACGATGGTCCTGACTTTCCACCACCCCAAGGTTTGGAGAAAGAGTAGTGAAATGATAATCCGCAATTTTCGGTTTTGCTGCGGTTACGACGGATAGGAATGTTGATTTACCGACACTCGGAAAACCGACCAATCCGACATCGGCCAACAGTTTCAATTCGACGACGACATCAAGCTCTTCGCCTGGCTCTCCATTTTCAGCGATTTCAGGAGCGGGATTCCTTGCTGTAGCGAAACGCGCATTTCCACGGCCCCCGCGCCCACCTTTAGCGATGACCGCTCTTTGTTTATGGTCCGTCAAATCAGCGATGACTTTATCAGTCTCCGCATCTTTCACAGTCGTACCCGGAGGAACACTGACAACCAATGGATCAGCATTCTTCCCATGCTGTTTCTGGTTCATCCCGTTTTCACCTTTAGCCGCTTTAAAATGGTGTTGATATCTGAAGTCCATCAACGTGTTGAGACCTTCATCGACTTCAAAAATGACATCGCCGCCATTTCCACCATCACCACCAGCAGGTCCACCTCGTGGTACAAATTTTTCACGGCGATAAGCTACAAGACCATTTCCACCGTCTCCACCTTTTACAAATACTTTCACCTGATCGACAAACATGTCTATTCACCTCTTCATTCTATTGTCATTTCAATAGAAAGTTCTTTACTGTCAAAAATCGTTGCAATAAATCCTTCTTCGTTGAGCCTCTCTTTCAAACGGTCCGGCTCATGAAATAGACCATCCCATTCCCAGCTCAATCCAAGCGTATCCTGACCACCTACATAGATGGTACATGTACCTTCATAAAGTTCTTCATTTCCAATATGTCCATCCATGATTTCAATCATCCGTTTTCCATAAGCCAACAATGTATGATCATGACGGGATAAATCAACTTCTCCCCTTATGAAATACCGCAGTCGGTAGGTCTTATGTACCCAATTAAAAGAAAGAAGCCATAAAGGAAATTGTAGCGCATCACTGTTCAATAATTTCCGTTCTTCTTCCGCCTCTTCTTTAATTTCTTCCATTTGTGAAAGCAAGCGGTCCTGTTTTCCAAGGGTAGCGTAACCTTGAAGCAATTGAATTTGATTCATCCAGTCATGACGCTTATGTCTGAGCAACGCAATAATTTCTTTTTCTTCCATCCTTTCAGCTCCCTCGTTCAACCCATAATAATAAAAAGTATAGCAAAAATTCAAGGAAACAAAAAACCTAAGCTTATAGGTTCCGTTACATTTACGCAGGTGAATGGAGGTCAGAATAAACCCATTGATCTTGCATGGGTTAAATTGGACTACAGAATCTCTCTCCCCACACGAACGAGTAAAGATCCTTGTCAAACCTGCTAAATAAAAAAATGAACTTGAGGATATAAAAAAAGCCGCGCTTATGCGAAAAGCAAAGCGCGGCTTTTTTGCTGATGGACTATTCGCTTACGCTTCCTGTGCTACAGGATAAACGCTGACTTTTTTACGGTTACGTCCGTAACGTTCGAATTTTACAACACCGTCCACTTTCGCGAACAATGTGTCGTCTCCACCACGGCCAACGTTCGCACCAGGGTACACCTTTGTACCGCGTTGACGGTAAAGGATGGAACCAGCAGTTGCTTGTTGTCCGTCTGCACGTTTAGCTCCAAGACGTTTGGACTCAGAGTCACGACCGTTTTTTGTACTACCTACACCCTTCTTCTGGGCGAAAAACTGCAAATCAAGACGTAGCATGAGTCTTCACCTCCTTATCGTTGGGATATTTTCATATATTGATCGTATTCTTGTTCAATCGTTTCCAAGGACACCTGCATGCCTTCTAATAAGGTTTGAGCTTTTGAATGAATGGATTCATCCAGATCTTCAGGAAGAGTGATTTTTAAATAACCACCTTCACCACCTTGTTCGACATCAGGTTCGAATCCACAAAGGCTGATAACGGCATTGACAGCACCGAACGAAACAGCCGATACGGCTGCACAAACGAGATCATGACCATAAGGGCCACTCTCCGCATGTCCGGAAATTTCAAAGCCTGTAATTTCTCCTTGTGAGCGAAACATCGATACTTGTATCATCGTTACGAACCTTACGCGTTGATTTCTTCAACGACAAGTTTCGTATACGGCTGACGATGACCTTGTTTGCGCTTGTAGTTCTTTTTAGGCTTGTATTTGAAGACAGTCAATTTCTTCTGAAGGCCTTGTTTTTCAACTTTAGCTGTTACAGAAGCACCGTCAACGTATGGAGCACCAACTTTCGTGTTATCTCCACCTACGAAAAGAACTTTGTCAAAAGTGATAGACTCACCAGCTTCTACGTCCATTTTTTCAACATAGATCTCCTGGCCTTTTTCTACTTTTACCTGCTTACCACCAGTTTCAATAATTGCGTACATACTTGCACCTCCTCAATATACTCAGACTCGCCATTCAGGTACCGGAAATCGGTTTTAAAACCTGTTCTGTGCGGTTGTAGCAACGGAGTGCTACTAGAATAACAAAACAATGTTACCACAGATCAAAACAAGTTGTCAACATGATATCCGCGACGCTGAACAGCTTCCCGGATCATGTCATAAGACCCTTCAAGCTCTATTTGATAGCCAGAGATGTCAGCATCCTGCCTAACAAACAGCTCCTGTGGAATTTTACTAGAAATCGGCTCAGAAAGCAATTGTTTTTTGCAATCCATGAAATTCGGATGCACAGCGATCATCAAAGCCTCGGCTTCCCTCTTTTTAAGAAGCTCCCTTTCTAAACGGTAAACGGCCGTCTCATCCGTAAAATTCACTTCCCTGGGGTGGGTTAATAACGAAGGGAGACTGGCGTTTTCCCTTTTCCGCGTCATTTCTAAAAGTCCCAATTTAGTCATTCCGAACACATTCGTCTTTGTAGGATCCTTTTTCACAAGATCTCTCATTTCTGAGACGAGTTTTTTCTCTTTATTCTCATTTTTCATGGAAATGAAATCAATAAGAATGATGCCCGATAAATTTCTTAAACGAATCTGTTTTTGAATTTCTTTTGCTGCTGCTCTATTGACATCAAGGGCCTGGGAGTTTGCAAAAGAGCTCCCTTTTATCTTATGGCTATTGACATCGATGACTGTCATCGCTTCCGTTTCTTCGATGACTAAGCTGACCCCATTACTCAACTCAACAAGAGGATTGATGAGTTGCTCCTGAAGACGCGCCAAGGATACAGGTAGATTTCTTTCCACATCACTTTCCCAGCGGATACGTTCTGCCATAGAAGGAAACTTTTTCTTCAAACGTTTAGAGGTGCTCGCTTCATCAATGAGCACTTCTTGAATGGTCGTCGCTGGAAATTTACGAAGGAATGCATCAGGAATGCTCGGCTCACTCCATAAACAACAAGGTTGATTAACGTTATTTTGTACCATCGTTTCCCACTCCACCCGGAGGCCTCTCAGCTCTTCGATAACGGTCTCGGGAGCAACGTCTCCAGCTGCCGTTCGTATGATACATCCTTCAGGACTTTCCAATTCCTGCTCCAACCGCCACTCCAGCTCAGCTCTTTTCTCGACTTCCAGCTTTCGTGATATCGAAAGTTTCCCTTGAGCAAAAGGTTGATAAACGGTGTACAACCCGGGCACAGTCACGTCAGCGGTCAGTGCAGCACCTTTGTTCCCCACAGGTTCCTTTATTGCTTGTACAACAACTCTCTGCCCTTCACTCAATGCAGTTGATAAATTCCCTTCGCACCATGGAACCATATCCTTCCTTAGAAAACCTGATCGATCCGCTCCTATGTCAATAAAGGCTGCATCCAAACCTTGATCCACACGTTCTACTTTACCTAAAAAAATAGAGCCCGTGAGCTTTTCAGCACCGGGCCGGTCGATAACATATTCATGGATTTCCCCATTTTCAATGACCACTCCCGATTTTTCAGCTGCCTTTGTATGTAAAACTAATTTTCTCATGTCATCCCTCGTCATATAGCGATTTCAGCAATGTCCCGTACTTTTAAATGCGGCTTTTTTTGTTCAAAAAAAGCCCGGAGACACTCTTGTTCATCTACTATATAGAAAGGATTCGAATGTTTCAATACATACTTGTGGCGCCGGTTGGAGTGGATGTTCTTCAGCACATCACGGACAAGCGTTTCTTGATGTACGTTTACGTATTTGATTTTCAATGTTTCCCTGTCTTGATACGTGCAATAAAGGAGATAACGCATCATCGTGTAAGACTTCCGTTTCCATTCCAGGATGTTCTCAATAAATAAAAAGGCGGTGAGAAGGATAGCCGCTAACGTCCAACGCCCCTCCATAAACATCCAAAAGCCAGCAACTGTCATGAAAAGAAGTGAAAGGCAGAGCGCTACAACTAGACTAACCCTGAATGCAAAGAAACGATTTAATAAGTAAAAGAGCAACTTCCCCCCGTCCAACGGCCAAACCGGGAGCATGTTAAAAAGAAAAATTAACCCATTATAAAAAAAGGCGGCATCTAATAAAGGGTGAACGCCTATCATGGATTGAATGGTCTTGAGTAAGACGAAGATCCACAAATGCTGAAAAGGACCGGCCATGACTACTAACATCTGCTCCCGGAAGGGCCTTGTGTTGTGCTCTTCGCTCACGACAGCCCCGCCGAACAGCCAGATTTCCATTTTTTCCACACGCCATTTGAACCGTTTTGCCATAAGGAAATGGGCCAGCTCATGAACAAACACGATAGAAAACAAAACGATAAATTCATAAATCGCCCCTGTCAATAGAGCAGAAAGAGCGAGCAAAAAGAAGAGGGGGTGGACATGGATATGGTCGTGAAATTTAAGGACCTTCATTCACTTTGATCACCTGTACTGGATCTAGGAATGTATTGTCTTTTTCAATGGCGAAGAAAAATTCAGCTGCCTGCCCCTCTTCCGCTTTCACGGATCCCAAATCCTTTTGCGATTGGACATGTTCATATAAATGGACATCAATGGAGGATAAATATCCGTACGTGGTTTTCGTTCCATCTTCGTGCTGTAAAACCACCGTCTTCCCTGAATCCGGGTCATTGCCTGCAAAAATGACGGTTCCTTCTCGCACCGCTTTTACTTGAGATCCATTTTCCGTTGTTAAAATAATCCCCTTCCCATCATTTTGGAATGGAGTCGTCACGGTTCCATTTACAGGCATGGCAAGAGGTTCTTGATCCGCTTCATCATCCGGCTGGATGACTTGTAAAGGATCGCCGAAACGGTCGCTGTACCATGCCGTTACTTTGGCAAAAGGAAATTCTTCCTGCATTTGGCTGACTGCCCAATCGCCCGGTACTTTCACAACAGCGAGGTCGGTATTTTTCCCTAAGGCTACGACGGCAAAAAGTAAGACAGCGAATAACACCTGTATGCCTAAACGAGACACAGCACTTGACTGACCTTCCTTCTTCACCGGTTTATGGCCATAATTATTAACCAGTGGGGGATAGCCATGCATTTCTTCATCCTGGGGTGGAGAGAAACCTCCAGGCGGGCTTGTCCCCTGACTATGCATTTTTCTCTTTTTACGATCGGCTATATTCTTGCGTACATCACGTATGTTCTTTTTCACAACCAAACCCCTCTCTACGTCTTTTTCTATCAGTCTATGGGACAAGGAGGAGGTTTATTAATTCAAAATAAAAAAACCTGCCACAAGGTGTGACAGGTGAAACCACGATCTTTATGTTCGCATGCCGAAGAATTTCTTCACTTTCGCAAGAACGCCTCGTTCTTCATCAAGCTTCATAAGGGGGACCGTTTCCCCTAGAATTCTTCTTGCAATGTTTCGATAAGCAAGAGAAGCTTTGGAATTAGGCTTCATAGCCACAGGCTCTCCACTATTGGATGCTTTAATAACGGCATCATCATCAATAACGATGCCCAATAGATCAATAGACAGGACATTGACGATTTCATCAACATCAAGCATGTCCCCGTTCTTCATCATATGATTCCGGATACGGTTGATCACAAGCTTCGGAGATTCCATTTCTTCCTGCTCCAAAAGTCCAATAATCCGGTCTGCATCACGGACGCTTGATTTTTCAGGAGTCGTTACTACAATCGCCTTATCCGCACCTGCGACCGCATTTTTATACCCTTGCTCGATCCCGGCCGGACAATCGATGACGACATAATCGTACTCCTGCTTCAATTCCTGAACAATGGCTTTGACCGCTTCCGGAGTTACTTCAGATTTATCTGAGGTCTGGGCCGCTGGAAGCAAATGAAGGCAATCAAAACGCTTATCCGTAATTAAGGCCTGTTTCGTTTTACAGCGTTCGTTTACGACATCGACAATGTCATAGATGATGCGGTTTTCAAGACCCATCACGACATCCAAGTTTCTGAGACCGATATCAGTATCAACGAGACACACCTTCTTTTTCTGCAAGGCCAAAGCGGTCCCCAGGTTCGCAGTAGTTGTCGTTTTTCCGACCCCTCCCTTTCCAGAGGTAATGACTATCGCTTCACCCATTGATCATTCTCCTTTCAAAACTAACCAGATCCGGTCTCTTTTTTACAACCTCTTGTATTCGATCGATACGGATTTTCTCCATGGATTCATCAATGAATCCACATTCCATATACACACCCTCAGATTCATAGTCCGGCGAACGACTTAATTGATCGGCAATCCTTAGTTGGCTCGGCTGCATGTAAGAAGATGCAATCACCGCATCCGTATCCCCTTCAAATCCTGCATGCGCAATTCCGCGCAAACTCCCCATGACAAAAATGTTGCCCGTGGCTTTGATTTGTCCACCTGGATTCACATCACCAATCAAAAGTAGATCTCCCTTGACTTCAACCAACTGTCCGGATCGGACGGTTTTAGCGACGGGGGTGATTTCCGTATTCTCTTTCCACTCAAGTGCTTCCTTTTTCGTCAAAACATCCGACTCGATTTTCTCAACGACGAGTTTCTGCTTTTCCCGTACAACCTCTGTGAGCTTTTCTTTTTGTTCTTCAGTCAAATACCTGTTGCCAAGCTTAATCGTCACACGGATCATCGGATGTTCATCTGTCAGTCCGTTCATTGACAATTGGTTTTGCAATTCTTTTAAAAGGGATGAGAAGGAACATTGATCATCCAAATGCAATGTCAGACCGTCTCTTGTTCCTTTAATCATCACCTTCTGTACATTAGCAGCCATAGTCTCTTTCACCTCAAACCTCAAACATTTCCACCAAATTAGATATTGCTCACTTCTTCACCCCAGGCATACACCTTTTCCTTCACTAGTGGATAGAGGAGGATGAAGAAAATCATATTGGCTGCCAGGGTCGGCAGCAGTCTCAATAGAGCGTAATCTCCCCAAGTCATGGATGTAATTTGTACGAATGAATAAATGATATACAACATCGTATCAGCTAAAGCCACACCGACGACCGCCAATATGGAGGCTGCAAAAAAGTTGGCATGCAGCCATTTGTTTAGACCATGCACGGTATAAATGATCAGCGTATATGTAATCATATATACCCCGAGAACGCCTGTGTAGACGACATCAATCAATAAGCCGAAGGCAAGGCCATACCACACAGCGTTGTACGTATCGTCCTTGTCATAGAAAATGGCAATAATCAAAAGGAAGATCAAGATCCAATGGGGTGTCATAAGCAAATCAGAGTAAACAAGATTAGCCGGCAGCATACTCATGGCCATCCCCTGCATGATCAAGAAAAACAAACATAGTAGTGCAATGAAGTATCGACTCATGATGCTTCTTCCTCCTGTTCAGCTTCCGGATCCACCGTTTCTGCTGTTCGATCCACAACCATCACATGATTGATATCAAACAAATCGGCAAATGGTTCTACATAGGCGGTTTGCGTCAACCCAAACTGGTCATTGACGACTTCTTCGACCGTTCCTATTCTCAAGTTGCTGGGGAAAACTCCTCCTAATCCAGATGAGATCACAGTGTCCCCTGGCTTGAGCTCTTCATCTAACTTGATTTCCTCTAGTAATAGACGTCCGGTTTCATCATCATAGCCTTCAATCAGACCGAAGGCTTCATCCTGATCCTCCCGAACGACCCAGGCAGAAATTTTGTTCGAACGATCGAACCCACTTAAGAGTTGTACCGTCGAATGAAAAGCACCAACAGACTTGATTTTCCCAATCAGACCGTCACTTGTCATAACAGCCATATCTTTTTCAACGCCGTGCTCTTCCCCTTTATTGATCGTCATCTGCTCAAACCAACGGTCTGAACTTCTGGCTATGACCGTTGCCTGCACAGGGGAATACTCACTCAAACTATCTGACTTATCCAACGTTTGCTGGAGTTCACCAATTTCGCTACGAAGTCTTTGGTTTTCCTGAATGACACCCTTGTATTCTGAAAGCCTCGCCTTCAATACTTCGTTCTGTTCATAAACACCAAACATGTCTTGAATATTTTCAATGGTATTGTCCACAAGACTGACCGGTTTATGGAAGACGGTTTGCATCCAACCCACCGAATCCTGTAGAAATTTCTCAGGTGTGCTTAACGAATCACGGTCACGGATCGAAAAGCCGATTAATGCTACGAGTACGATAAATCCTACTAATACAATCATCAGTCTTTTTCTGCGAAATAACGAGGGCATAACGGGTTATACTACTCCATTTTCGCCCGGCTTGCTACATTCGGCTGAGAACGGAAATGATGGATATACTCCAAAGACTTTCCTGTTCCAACCGCCACACAATCAAGCGGATTGTCGGCAATAAATACGGGCATGTTCGTTTCTTCACTGATGACTGTATCGATGTTCCTTAGCAAGGCGCCTCCCCCGGTAAGGACAATCCCGCGCTCCATGATATCCGCCGCTAGTTCTGGAGGGGTTTTTTCTAACGTATTTTTGACCGTTTCTATAATTGAATCAATCGTATCTTTCATAGCACTTACAATTTCGTCGCTTTGGATTGTAATGGTTTTCGGCAGGCCGCTGAGCAAATCCCGTCCCCTGATGTCCATTTCGTCAACTTCAGAGACTTCTCCAGCTCCACCCAATTCCATTTTCACTTCTTCAGCCGTACGCTCACCAATCATCAAGTTGTACTTTTTGCGCACATGTTGAATGATATTGTCATCCATCTCATCTCCTGCAATACGGATGGACTGGCTCGTAACGATTCCACCAAGAGAGATGATCGCCACCTCTGTTGTGCCTCCACCAATATCAACAACCATGCTTCCGGTCGGTTCCCATACAGGAAGTCCTGCACCGATGGCAGCCGCAAATGGCTCCGCAATCGGATAGGCTTCTTTCGCTCCCGCCTGTTTCGTTGCATCAATGACTGCACGCTCTTCAACCATCGTAATGCCGGAGGGTACACAAACCATGACATTTGGTTTACTTGCAAAAGAGGAACGTGTTTTTAACGCTTTTTTTATATAATATTTCATCATTTGAGCAGTCGTATCATAATCGGCAATAACGCCATCCTTCATCGGTCGGATAACATTTATGTAACCTGGCGTTCGCCCGATCATGTTTCGCGCATCATTTCCGACAGCTTCAATTTCACCGGTTTGTGTATTTTTGGCAACAACTGAAGGCTCTCGGACAATCACTCCTTTACCTTTCAAAAAGACAAGAGTATTTGCAGTGCCCAAATCAATTCCTAAATCTTGAGAGAATCCAAAAATCCCCAATAATATCTTCCTTTCTAAAACCCGTTTTCCTATCAACGGGGGTTAGGCATCTATATAGAATCATGATTAGAAGAAGCGCCTATTTATAAGGAGATCCTATAAATGGCGCTTTTTCTTTTTCATCTATTCAATTATACGAAAAATCCACAAAAATAGATAGTGTTACAAATAGCCTTTTTCTTTAAGACTAATGAATTTGCGATCACCAATGACAAGATGATCCAGCAATTCGATGCCAATCATCTTTCCGCATTCTTTTAACCTGCGTGTCACCTGGATATCTTCTTGTGATGGAGTCGGGTCTCCGGAAGGATGGTTGTGGGCGCAAATAATAGAAGCAGCAGACCTTTTCACCGCTTCTTTGAACACCTCTCTAGGGTGGACAATCGAAGCATTCAAGCTTCCGATAAAGATGGTTTGTCGATGGAGGACTTGATTTTTCGTGTTTAAAAACAAACAGATGAAGTGCTCCTGCTTCAGATCTCTCATTTCTTCCATGATAAAGTCCGCGCCATCTTCTGGACTTCTAATCATATAACGTTCCACAGGCTTCATTTTTTGCATGCGTTTTCCTAATTCAATCGCTGCCAGAAGCAAAACAGCTTTTGCTGATCCAATCCCGCGAATGGCTGTAAGCTCTTCAATGGTTGCATCTTTAAGAAGCATGATTCCTTCAAAATGGACAAGAAGCCGGTTGGAGAGCTCCATTACGGACTCACGCTTCGTCCCGCTTCCTAACAGGATGGCAAACAGTTCCTGATTCGATAAATGAGAAGCTCCGAGTTCAATCAGCCGCTCCCTGGGGCGGTCTTGCCTCGGAACATCCTTGATCATAACACTCGTTTGGGTCAAAGATACGCATCCTTTCCTTCTAAGTCCCCATGCAAGAAGGAGTTACTCAGGGAAGATACCTAACCTCTTAAGTTCACGCGCCACCCTTGACAGTGGCAGACCAACTACACTGAAATAGTCTCCATGAATTTTTTCTACAAACAAAGATCCTTTGCCCTGGATGCCGTACCCACCAGCCTTATCCCAGGCCTCCCCAGTCCCGATATATGCCTCGATCTCATCCTCTGACAACGCGTAAAAGGTCACTTCTGTCTTAACATGAAACAGATCCACAGTTTGATCTGTCTTTAAACAAACACCTGTATAAACCTCGTGTGTCGTATCACTTAAAGTTCTTAGATACTTTCTTGCTTCCTGATGATTCTTTGGTTTCCCCAGGATTTCACCATTGTAAACAACGACAGTATCAGAAGTCAGGAGTACCTCACTCTCCCCCACCTTTACGTTTTCAGCCTTTAACCTCGCTAAGTGAAGGACGGCTTCTTCAGGTGACATCCCTTCTTCGATCACTTCTTCAGCGTTCGAAGGACGGACATCAAACTCGAAGCCTGCCAGCTCAAGTAATTCTTTTCTCCTTGGGGATTGTGACCCTAAGACTAAGCGCTTCATCCCAAAACTCATCCTCTCTACACATGGGGCTCTTTCTATTCTACAAGATGCCCATAAAACAGTAGATAATAGAAATAACCATCTTCTACAAGAAAAAGATATACAAAAAGGAGTTTCCCGTTAAGAAAACTCCCTTTTTTCTTAGAATATCACGTGATGTATTCCTTATTCTAATGATTGAGCAACTTTTAACCAATTAATATTCGTATCATCCTGGGATTCCCATTCACTCAAAGCTTGTCCAAGTGATGTATTCTTACCCACTTCACCCATGAGCTTCTTCCTTTCAGCCTCTGACAAACCTCCCATTTCATGGGTTTCTATTGCGGTGATCAACGCTTGAGGTATTTCTTTATCAATCGTAACGACAAAAGGTTTCACATAAGTCTCAATGCTTTTTCCTGCAAGACGATCAGCAATTTGATCTGCTTCCTGTTTATTCGGTGCACTCCCAACAAACAAGAAATATTGACCATCCCGTTGCCAAACCAGGGAAGGTACAAGAAGAGCTGTCAGTTTACTCTGCCATTCATTCGCCTTTCCCTCCGTAGAAAAGGCTCCCGCTTGAACGATATATGTATCAAACGTTTGCGCGGGGCCTGCCGGAAGCTCGGCCGTTGGTTCTTCTTTTGATGTCACCACTTCCGTGTCCGTATTCGCCTCTCCAGATGCAGGTATGGTTTCCGTGCCTGCCTCAGATGAATCTGTTAAAGATACAAACATGCGAAGCAGCAGGAAACCAAGGGCAAGACTAACAAATAGGGCGGTCAGAGCGGTAGTGATCAACGGCCTCACTGGTGTTGAAGAAAAGCGTTTCTTTTTAAAAGGAATGTGGTACACCCGGGTAGCGGGACGTTCATCTTCCTTATCTTCCTCTATGGCAGCGGCATGTTCCTTTTGTGTCCGAACAACTTCATGTTTTGTTTCCTGCTGATGTTCGTTCCGAAATGAGATGGAGATCTTATTTTTGGAATCCATGGTTTGATCACTCCTGCAAGGTTTGTTCCAACCCTATCACAGCAGTTTTGAAAACGACGCTGAAATTTGTCAGTAGTCCTTCGACAATTTTGGCTTACAATTGACTTTCAACTTCTGATTCGGAGGATTCTTCCTCGTCATCTTCTACTGGATCAAGATCTTCTCCATCCAAAGACTCTTCCTGATCTGTTTCCTCAGTTTTTGTAGATACAGATGGCTTCGGATGATCCCACTGTTCGAAAGCAAAAGGGTCCACCTTGTTCGGACTTCCACCATAATGGTATTGTGGCGCTTCATTAGCAAGATTGGCATATAATGGCTGATAGTAACTATTCAAGACGATGGAATAGCCTAGTTCATTCTCGCTCTCCGGTGCATCAAACTGGATCGACTCGATTTGTATGACCCGTGATAACGATTGAATCTCTTTCATAAAAGAGACCATTTCATCATAATTTTCAGAAGTCACCTCGAGGGTGAACTGAAGAGTATGCAGCCCTTCAATCCGTTGCCCAGCCTCATCTTCCGAGGGAGCATCACTCTGTAGATCTACCCCCTTCTCACTTTCATCATTTTCACCATTCACTTCCGATTCTTCTTCTCGTTCTACAATAGATACGGATGACTCAGAATCAGCAATACCTATACTGTTGATCAAACTTGTTGAAGCATTCTCGGCCCGGTCCAGACCGATCAACATTTGGTCGATGAGAGGAACGACCGGCAACTGCTGCTGCATTGTACGGGAACTGAGGATTTGTTCTCTATCACTATCTTCCTGGTTATTCTCTATGGCAGAAAGGATTTTCTGCTCTTGAGCTAAGGTCGCTTCCTTTTCTGCCACCCGCTCCTGATATGGATCCAAAATGACTCTTTGACCTAGTATGTAAAACGCTATGATTAGGACAACCCCTGCAATGATGCCCCATAAACTCGAACGATTCCATTCGATTTTCATTGGGTAGACACCCCCTCAGTAGCGAGGATAGATTCCTCAAGAACAATATAATAACTCGCGGTATAACGGGGTTGATAATCGTATAGGTCCTCTGTATCATCTACAACTTCTGTATCCACCCCTGCTAATTCAACGTCAGAGATAAATGATTGTTGAAGAAGGGTATTCGTGTATTCAGCCGCTTCCTGGATCGTGTCAAACCTTACATTCACTGTTATTTCAGAAGCTCCCGTTAAAGCGAACGATTCAAAAAATCCTCGCTCCGGTAGCAAAGATACAAGACCCTCGACCACAGGGATCGTAGGAACAACCGTACCTTTCAACTGTTCAAGAGAATTCTTCAACTGTTCTCTTTCGGTTCCTTCTCCTCCAGGTGTCGCTGCAAAGCTTTCCTGTTCAACCTGTACCTGTGAGATCTGCTCATCCAAGCGGGAAGCTTCTTCGACCAGGGTTGACTCTTGAGCATTGAAAACGATGGACAGGATTAATAATAGGAGAGCAAAAAAAGCGACAACTAAATACGGGAGGACATTTCTCTTTTCTTTTTGTTCCAGTAAATTAATTTCTACTACCATTCTCTCATCCCCTCCATCTCTTTAAGGCTTGATGGATAATCCAATCGCATCCATATATTCAACGCTTGAAGATTGGTCTGAATTCAAGAATACGTCTGCATCTTTCAAAGCAGCGACCTGGATCCCTCTTTCTTCAAGCAACACCCTTACCCGTTCATTCTCCGGCCAATCTCCTGTAAGAAGGACTTTAGATACCGAAGCTTCTCCATTCATAACAGAAAATTTGTAAAAATCCATAATTCTTTCTACTTCATTTACCTGATCATAAGTAAATTCGGTTGGACCTTCATCATCCCCCTGCCATAAATAGCAGCCGTTTTCTCGTTTCCATAACGTCATAGGAAGCGGACTTTTTGTATGGTTGATAAATGCCGGCAAGTGTTCGTTGAAGACTGTCAGCACACAACCATCTAAATTCCAATCGATCAAAAGTAAATGTTCTCCGTCTACGGTTAAATCCAAATATTCGTATAAACGATAAATGGACAGCGCACTAATATCAGCCGCTTTCGTTTTCAGCTTGGTCCCTCTGAACACCTGATCCAGCATTCGAATCTGTTCTTCTGGAAAAGCGAAAAGAAGCAGCTTTTTCTTTTCCTCATTTTCACTGAGGATACTATAATCGAATGCAGGGTCATCAAAAGGAAGATGCAGGGTTTCCCCCAATTGCATATATAAGTAACCTTTGATCTCATCATTCTTCAAGTGAACGGGCACTTCATAAGGACGTACAACCACCGAATGATCCGGTACAGTGAAATAGAGCGGTTTATTGCTCCAGCCTTTATTTTCAATGAAGCTATCAACAATTCTCATAAGCTCCCTGGAGTCTTTGATTTTCCCGTCCTCCATAATATGAGGAGGGAGAACGATTTCACCAGTGTCATCGATCTCCCATGCATGCTCTGATTTTGAAAAGACATATCGAATGCAATGGTTTTTAATTACGAAGTTCACCCGGCCGCTTGATTTAAAAAAACGAAACAAAAGTCTCTCCTCCTATAAGAAAAACGTATCATAATAAAATCGCAAGAGGTCAAAGCCATAAAGATAACTAATGACCGCAGCGAGCACAATGGATAGTCCAAATGGAAAAGGATCTTTCCTTCCAATCACTTTGAAGGCCAGCAAAGTCAGACTGACAACCATCCCAATGAAAGTGGCTAAAAATAATGTGAGCAACGTTAATTTAAAACCCAACAGGATTCCTAACGTTCCTAACAGCTTCATATCTCCCGCTCCCATGCCACCTTTGCTCAATAAAATAATTACAAGGATGATAGTAAACCCTGCTAAAGCACCATATATCGAGTCATACCATGGTTGCAATGGACTAATAGTTCGGTATATAACAAAGGTTATCGCAAAGAAAAGTAACAGTTTATTCGGGATCAACATGTAGTGGAAATCACTCACCGTCACGATAACCGCCAGAGAAATTAACAGACTCGCCCCTGCGAATTCCCATGATAAACCTAGATACATATATGCAACTAGAAAAAGGAACCCTGTGATCAGTTCAACGAGGGGGTATGTAATGGAAATCGAACGCTGACAGTGTCTACATTTACCTTTAGAGATGAGGTAAGAGAAGAGTGGGATTAAGTCTCTAGCTTGCAGAGGTGTGGAGCATTGTGGGCAAGCAGAGCGTGAGTTTGTGAATGGGATGTTTTTTGGTAAGCGTAGACCGACGACATTGAAAAATGAGCCCAGTATTGTACCGGTAATAAACATATATATATTAAACATTTTATTCATTTTCCCCTTAAGTAAATGAGGAGGACTTGGTTATTATGTCCTCCTCTTATAATCATACAGATCTAATTCGATAATTGGGCTTTAGTTTGAGCATTAACTCTGTTAGTGGTTCCATCAGAGCCAACCAGGGTAACAGTATAAGTGACTCCATCATCATCCATTGCTATTTCCACAAAACCACTATCATAACCTCCATCACCTTCAGGATCTTGTGGAACTGCATCTAAAAAGGTGTTAGTTACTAGAGTATCCATAGTGTATCCGTTATCTGTTCCGTCTCCCACATCATCCATTGCTAACCCACTTGCTTCAGCTAATCTTGCAGACTCAATGAGTGACAAGCCATTAGCATCATGTGCATCAGCCTCTGTATTATTAATAATCCCTCCAATCGCCGGAATAGCAATCGCAGCAATAATCCCCAAAATAACGATAACAGCCAAAAGCTCAATCAACGTGAAACCTTTCTCATTCTTCAACATTTCTCTTAACTTCTTCATTTTCTCTCCCCTTTTGTAGTACTTTCGATTTTCTGCTAACGGATATGTACTACTTTTTTCATTAGCAAAATGTCCTATGTTCATTATAAAGGATAAAAAGCTTGCAAACTAGCATTTTTGCACATTCTTACAAAAACTTAATTGATTGTGTCGAAGATCGAAAACATCGGCACAGCAATAGCCGCAACTATACCCCCGACCACAAGTGCGAGGACTAAGATCATTAATGGCTCAATCAACGTTTTTAATCGGTCTGTCGTATATTCAAGTTCAGATTCATAGAATTCAGCCACCTTTGAAAGCATGTAATCGAGAGACCCTGTCTCCTCACCTACAGCCATCATCTGTATCACTAATGGTGGGAAAATAGGATACTGCCGTAATGGATCGGAGAGGTTGTTTCCTTTTTCCAAGGATTTGTAACTATTCATGATTGCTCGTTCCACCACTTTATTTTCTACGACGTTTTGTGTCACTTGCAGAGATTTTAATATAGGAACGGAACTATTCATTAATGAACTCAGTGTACTTGTCATGCGCACCAGGGCGGCTTTTTGTATCAACGGACCGAAAACAGGAATTTTAAGCTTCAGCGCATCAACTGTATATTGGAGCTTTGGATTTCTTACTACGAGCAGCTTAAAAGTAACAATTAGTAGCACCGGGGTAAGGATGGCCGCATACCAATAGTTTTGGAAAAACTGGCTCATACTAAGCGTCAATTGAGTGATCCATGGTAGCTCTCCTCCCATTGTGTCGAACATACTTGCAAACCTCGGAACTACGAAGGTTAACAAAAAAATGACGATGCCGATTGCTATCAGACCAACCACAAGTGGGTAGGTTAGGGCGGATATGATTTTCTGTCTTGTATCGTATTGTTTTTCATAATAAACAGCTAAACGTTCGAGGATATCGTCGAGATTACCCCCTACTTCGCCCGCTCGTACCATATTGATGAATAGGTTCGAAAAGATTTTCGAATGGGAGTCAGCTGCATCCGAAAAAGAGCGTCCACTTTCTAATTGCTCACTAATATCATAGAGCGCTTCACTTAATGCCCGACTATTTGATTGCTTTGCAAGAATTTTTGTCGATTCAAGCAAAGAAATCCCGGCTCTCATGAGTGTAGAAAACTGCCTCAGGTAAATAACAAAATCCTTGGGCTTTACCGGGTTTCCTACTTGGATATCTTTTAGGAAGATACTATCGATTTCCTTAATTTCCGATATGGTAATGCCCCGCTCTTTTAACGACATGACTGCTTCTTTTCTAGAATTTGCACGCATTCTGCCCTTTTGAGCTTTGCCATGAAGGCTGCGTCCTTGATAGGAATAATGAGGCATGCTATAAGCCCCCTTCCTTCATATATGGAGCTGCATCACGTTCATCAATGACTTTTTCTTTCAGCAATTCCTGGATCGACATCTCGAGCGTTTGCATTTGCTGAGCCTTGGACGTTTGCATGACATTTTCTATTTGATGTATCTTTTCGTTTCTAATCAGATTTTTGACCGCTGGTGTATTTAACAAAATCTCAACCGCAGCTCTTCTTCCCTTTTTATCCAGACGGCGGAATAAGCGCTGGGAGACAATTGCCTGTAAGACGTTGGCGAGCTGTACCCTCACCTGCCCTTGTTGATTGGGCGGAAATACATCAATGATTCTGTCAATCGTATCTGGTGCATTGGTCGTATGTAAGGTCCCAAATACAAGATGACCGGTTTCTGCAGCCGTCAGTGCTGTCGAAATTGTTTCAAAGTCACGAAGCTCCCCAACCAAAATGACATCAGGATCCTGGCGAAGGCAAGAACGTAGTCCATTTGCAAAATTTCTCGTATCAAATCCGACTTCCCGCTGATCCACTATGCAGTTCTTATGATTATGGGTGTACTCAATTGGGTCCTCTAAAGTGATGATATGCTTGCGCGCGGATTGGTTTATGTAATCAACCATTGAAGCGAGTGTCGTCGATTTTCCTGAACCTGTAGGACCTGTGACGAGAACAAGACCTTGGGCATAACTGCTGATTTTCTTTAAAACTTGCGGCATATGAAGGTCTTCAATGGAAGGGATTTCCCGGGGAACAATCCTGACCGCCATCGAAAGACAATTTCTTTGATAGTAAATATTAATACGAAACCTCGAAACGCCTGCAATTCCGTAGGATACATCCACTTCACGGTTACTCAGCAACTGTTGGTGTAAATCATCAGATAAGATTGCTTTCGCCATTCCATCCGTATCTACTGGTTTAAGTGGAGTTTTACCATACTTCCTTAACTGACCGTGGATTCTGAATATCGGAGGCACTCCAACTGTCAAATGAATATCAGAGGCCTCAAATTCGTTCGCAACCGTCAGAAGCTGATCAAATTTCTCTCTCATGTCTAACCACCTCGCTAGTCGACTTTGGCGACGCGGAGCACCTCTTCTAACGTCGTAAGTCCCTGCTTCACTTTCAACAAACCATCGTCTAATAAGAAAAGCATTCCCTGCTTCAATGCGTAACGCCGGACTTGGTCGATGCTGCCATTGTTCATCATCATGGTCCGGATTTCATCATCAATAACTAACACTTCTTGAATGGCCATCCGACCGCGGTATCCCGTGTTTTGACAGCTGTCACAACCCGATCCTTTATAGATGGTATCTGCTGTCATTCCACGTTTTTGAAAATGTTTTTTCTCCATCTCCGTAAGTGCATGGGCATGTCTGCAATCCCGGCATATTTTTCTGACTAACCGCTGAGCGATCACACCTGACAAGGAAGAAACGACAAGATACGGCTCCACATCCATATCGAACAAACGGGGAATTGTGGCTATAGCACTGTTCGTATGTAACGTGCTCAAGACTAAGTGCCCCGTGAGCGAAGCACGAATGGCGATTTCCGCTGTTTCGGAATCACGGATCTCACCGACCATGACAATGTTAGGGTCCTGACGTAAAATCGAACGGAGCCCTTTAGAAAAGGTAAGTCCAATGGATGTGTTTACCTGGACTTGGTTCAGTCCCTCGATTTGATACTCCACAGGATCCTCTACCGTGATAATGTTGACATCGTCTGTATTCAAACGGTTCAAGGATGCATAAAGTGTGGACGATTTCCCCGACCCTGTAGGGCCTGTAATGAGGATAAGACCAGAGGGCTGCTCAATCAATTGCTTATATTTCTGTGCATTGATCTTGTTAAAACCAAGGTCTTCGATTGAACTTAATGCATTCGAAAGGTCAAGAATCCGAATGACGACTTTTTCTCCATAGACTGTAGGAAGGATGGATATCCTTAAATCAACCGGTGACCGATCAACATTCGTTTTGATTCGCCCATCCTGCGGCATCCGGTTTTCAGTAATGTTTAAATTAGCCATGATCTTCACACGGGCGATCAGACTGTTTTGAAAAGACTTCGGTAACGTGCGTTCTGTCCTTAACACACCATCAATCCTGTAGCGGATCAAAACCCGGGATTCCTGAGGGTCAATATGGATATCACTCGACTTTAGTTGGACACCCGCCTGAAGCAACTGGTCCACTAATTTAATCGCAGGTGCTTCATCCGTGTCTTCTTCATTTTCATCAAGATTCGAATCATTCAAATTATAATGGCGGTTAACGGCTTGGAGAATTTCATGCTTCGTTGCAATGACAGGAGAAATTTTGAAACCCGTAGATATCTTTAAATCATCGATAGAAAAATAGTCCATCGGATCCGCCATAGCTACTGTCAATTCCTCCCCTTTCCGTTGAATAGGAACAAGGAGATTGCGTAGGGCAAACTCCTTGCTGACAATGGCAATCACATTAGGATCAATAGGAAAGTGAAACAAAGAAACATGTGGTATCCCAAGTTGAAATTCCAACACTTCAATCAATTGCTTTTCCGTCACATAGCCCTTTTCTACGAGAATGTCCCCAAGCTTCTGGTCCGGCTTCTTGCTTTCCAGCGCTTCTTGAATCTGACTCTCTTCAATAATTCCTGCATCTTTTAACAAATCGCCTAACCTTTTTCTCTTGATCATGACCGGCTCATCCTTTTTCGTCCATCACTTAGATTCTCCATCAGGAACGACCTCCCAAATGCCATCCTCATTCTTTTGCAATGATTTCGAATCACTGGAGTCCCCTTCACTGCCATCTTCAGAATTAGAGCTATTGTCTACAATATCCGACCCTGAATTCTCTGTTGAACTCCCCTCTGAACCAGGAGGGTGCTCTTCCACTCTAGCTACAGGAGGATAATAGTCTTCTGAAATAAACTCCTGCACTCCGTCGGATAAAGATCTGTCGATACGATAAACCGATACCACCTCACCATTTTCTCCTTCTTGTAAAAGGTTGAATGACCCTCTTTGAACAAGAGAAGAATATTGAATGATTGTTTTAGGTGATATTTCTTCCCGGTCCAGCAACTGAACATGAAAGTCAGAGGTTGTCGGGTACCCGATCCAATGGACATCGACATTTCCACCTTCTGCATTTACCGACAGTTGATAGTCCCCTGAGAATGGGTTATACACTTTCAAGTCCTGACCTTGTTTCAGGTCTACATTAGCTTCCAAACCGATTTCTGCGTACTCCGGCAATCGGTGGCTGATATGTCTTTCCTGAATGATCATTCCTGCTTTAACACTCGCTCCATAAATAGCAGATGCCAGCACATCTAGAGAAACTTCATCGTAAATTCCATCACTATTTAACAAGCGGTTGAATGAAAAGACCGCCCCATCTTCAAGCTCTTCTCCATCAAATAGGTTCACCGCTCGATCCATACTCGTTTCTTTTGGCACGACGACCGATTGATCCCCAACGCTTTCATAAAGGGAGGCTGTATTACCTTTCACAAAGTCATAGGCCACATACTCTAATGGTGAATCTACCAATTGGGCTGCATCCCTTTTCACAGTTTCAATGAATTGTTTCTGGGAAAACTCTTTAGCCAGTGAATCATTCATATAAGATTTCAGTTCCGACATATAAGACTCATCAATGGTCACCTGCAAATCTCGTATGGTTGTATTCATCGCTTGTTCAACCGTTGATTCTACATTAAACTGGATCATTTCCGCATCAACGCTCAGTTCCTTGCCATCCATCTTCACAATAATTGAATGGTTGTCTTTCCAGTCTTGTACCTTTTCTGAAAGCAGTTGTACCGCTTCTTCTCTACTTTTTTCTGATACATTAACTGAAGCAATTACGGTATTTTCCGGGAGGTGTTTTCCAGTGGTGACAAATTGAATAGCTGCTGAACTTCCGATTGTAAAAAGAAACATCGACATACCAACAGCAACCACTAAAGAAAGCAGCTTAAGGTTCAATGATCGTTTCAACTTTTAACACCTCCTCTGGATCTATTTGAATTACTTTACATTCATGCTCAATTCAACAATAACGCTTGGACCGTACTGTTTTAATTGGTCAATTTCAGCCTTAGTTAAAACTGTTCCTTCTGTGACAACGGTCTCACCATGAGAATTCACAATGTTTTTTGTCGCTTGTTTCCCTTCCAACAATTCATCTTGCTTACGATCAAGTTCATTGATACGCTCCTGGTTAGCGGTTGTAGAGAAATGAAAGGATTTCTTTGTTTCTATTGGTGCGGGAGCTTTTTCTGAATCCCTAGCTTCCACTTCTCCTGTTGAAAACTCTTCATTCAGTATGAGTAGGTTTTCACCATAGGTAATGATGTACTCTGAAGAAACTTCAATACTATGTTGATCTCCTGTTGTCACATCTACAGAAAGGATTTGTCCATTCGTCTCGTTTACATAGTACTCCGTGATTTCTCCCACTAATTCCCCAACACGAGTCATAACTTGAGCACCTTTAATATAAACCTTCTTGTTAATCAGCTGATTTGCAATCGGAATCTCATTCAAATCCAGAATGGAATGCTTACTTTCAACAGTAATCGCATATTTCCCGATCCCGATGATTTTTTGGAAAGGAATCGCCTTCACACTCACTTGCCAGTCTTCATGCTCTACCGTCAAAAAATCTACGGACCCTTTTTCTGGATTAATTACAATGGATTTCACCCGTCCAATTTCTTCACCGGCTGAAATACTGATGATTGGAAATCCGATAATTTCTACACTCTTTTTCATATTCTTTCTACACACCTATCATTATTTTGTATATTGAAATCGTTGTTGTACATATCTTAAATCTTCAATAAGTAGCGAGTATGATGCGAACTTATCGATTAACTCACCTACAAACAAGTCAAGCTCGTCTATCTTTCCATTTTTAATGTACTGCTTAATTAGAAATTTGGAAATCGAGTAATACTCTAAATCTGGTAAGCTCTCGGATAGATGAGCTTTGATGTAACCTTCATACTCAAGAGCAGACATTTGCTCTTCCATATGTTCAATCTTTTCAATCATCAGCTCAAGCAGTTGTTTCCGTAATGCTTCATCTGCTACCAGTTCTGCATTATTGTCTTCTTCCAGAGCGAGACTATCTTCGTTATCTTCCACATCAGGGTCTATATTATGGTGTGGACTCTCGACGAGATCTTCATCATGATCATCTTCTACGATATTCTCATCCTCACCATTCATTTCCCGGGTAATATCTTTGTCGGAATCTGTAGATTCGCTAATTTCGCGAACAATATATTCCTCAGTTTCCAAATCCTCATTCTCAAAAATCAAGCTTTCTGTGTCCTCTTCCCTTGGAATCTCTTCAGCCTCAATGGGTTCAAGTTTGAGGTAGGGCCTATCAAAATCTAATTGAAGATTCCTTTCTGCCATCAACTCTTCTTCTGTAATATCCTCTGCCTCTTCAATATCTTCTTCATCAACTATACTTTCTTTTTCCATCCTTAGCTGGGCAAGCTCTTCCTCCATAAGGGGCAATTCATCATCATTATTTTCACTGTTAGACTCATCTTCCTGCGGTTGTACATCTTCTAACGCTGAAAGTTCGGTTATATCATCTTTCTTTTGAAACTCTTCATCAGGATCCTCCAAGTCAACTTCCGTATCATCTGATAGAGAATATTTCTCTTCAACCTCTGTAGACTCCAATGTATGGATTTCCTTTTCACTTTCTTCCTCTTCATATGAACTTTCCTGAAGGGTCTCTTCATTCAGTAATGGCACTTCATCAGGGTAGGAATCCGCATGTGCAATGGGATCATGTTCTTCTATCATATGTTCCTGATTATTTTGATTTTGGTTCCAGTAATCATGATCAGCGGTTAATGGGTTCCTTTTTCCCAAATTTGATGTAACGTTATTTTGACCTTTTTCCTCTAAGAACACTTGAGAGGTTATTTCTTGAAGTAGAACAGTAAACACAACCCCTAGGACCAGCGCAGCTAAAATCCCCATCCAAAAAGTGTATGTGATGGTTGCAAGAAGAGCCAATGAACTAATCAATGATCCTGAGAGCCATAAAATCATTCGGCCTTTAACAGATATGTTGTTCATCGGTACATATCGAAGAATAATGAATGCAAGAGCAATGGTTACTAACCATATGAGTAGATCTGTCATCATGACTCCTCCTTTCTTTACTCATCTTTAAAGTGAGAATCTATTTCTTTCACTGAAATTTTGTCGACTGTAGGTATTCCATCCGGTGGATTTGATATGAGTTTTTCTTCATAGTCAATAATAAAACGAGATACATCCATAGGAAGAGTAATTTGTCCTTTTTCAAACCACATATCATAAACACGAAAGTGAGATTGGTCAATAACTCCATATTTTTTAGTATTTCCTTTTACTGCATTAAGTTTAATATTCCTACCATAAATTCCACCTTTTATAACTAAGTTTGAACCAACCCCATACATCTCTAAATCACTATTTGTATAAAAGAAAGCGTTAATTGTTTTGAGCTCTTCATGTTTAGGGCTTATGTACAAATTATTGTTCGCTATGATCAAGGGACCTTCACTTAAAATAACTAACGTACCAGACTTATTCTCCATCCCCTCAATGCGACCACCACTTCCGGTGTATATCGTGCTGTTTGTATCCATATCACCGTTAATATTTAAATCCCTGTTTATATACATGGCTCCATTTTTTAGTTCGAAATCTTCTATTGTACTATCATCGCCTACGTAAATAAATTGATTTTCACCCAATATTAGTTCTCCTGATAAGATTGCATCTCGTTCAATATATATAGAGCCTTCAACCTCTAACTTCCCTTTTAAAATGAGATTTCCACTCACATGAAGGTCGCCTTTAACAACCAACGATCCACCATGACTAATTTCTAAATCAGATGGATAGGTACTACACAATATAAAGTAGCACTCCCTATGAGGGCTGTAAGTGATCCCATAATCAAACCGTTCATTTCTAGTGATTCTTTCATCACCTTCTTGCTCTACTAAACCATAACCGTCTTTTAGAGGATGATTTCTTTTATCATCAATGTACTTATCCACATTAATCTCATCTACTTCGACTGATTCATCTATAACTCTTGGGGTAATACTGAAGTACTTGGTCAAATTATCCTCATTCGGAGTAAACATGTTTGTTTCTTCACCTTTGGATTTGTTATAAAAATTCCCTACTACCCTTAAGTCACCCTGTATACCGGCATAGGTGGTTGGAACCCAACGCCCTCGTCCACCGGATATAAAGTAACCGTGATCATCAAGGATTAAATTACCACCTGCCTGTACGTCTCCTTTCAAATAAGAAGGTCCATTCAAAATTAAGTTTCCAGGTGTAACCGCACTATATTGAAAAACATCCGCGATTGTGGAAATACTAAGAGTACGGACATATATTTTATCTGTTTCTACCATGTCTACCTCAATATCCACCCTTTGTAGGTAAGCACCATTGACACCGTCTTTGATTAATTGTGTTTTTATGTGGCCACCCTCTGGTAATTCGTTTCTCGCATCATTAATCACTTTTGAAATCCTACTAATAACTTCATCAAGACTTAAGTTACCTCCAGCCAAGTGACCATTAATTTCATTCACACCTTTTAAAATGCGAGCCTCAGTTTCCTGAGCTCTCATTTCTGCGTCCGCTTTCGCCTCTACAAAATCTGTATTAGCGGAAGAAAACTGCTGAGAACCAATCGTATAACTCATCAAACTCAAGCCTAAGATACTAAAGATGACAAACATAATTAGAACGGTAACAAGGACATAGCCATCTTCATTTTTTAAAAAATTTCTCATTACTATCACTCAGTCCCTAAGCGGAAGATTTTTACCAGGCTGTAGGTTTCATCTGTATTTTCTTTAAATATTTCTAAATGGACGGTCAACTTATCACCATTAAGCTCGAATGTTGTATTAGATAAGTCCATATCATCAGCATTTTGCTGAATATCGTCTATCAGTAAATGACCATTTTGAATAGAGACTTCTGTCGTTTCTTCTATGTATGTAAAGGTTGAATCGTCATCCATGCCATTTAAACGAGTCGCTGTTGCGGTGAATGCTTGAAAGATCGTTGTATCCGCATTTTGGACTTTAATAGAATCAACGTTGATTAAGTTTTCCTCCAAACTCAAGACAAGGATGTTCGCTTCTTTCCTAATTTCAGTCTTTGTCGAGGACGTTTCAACAGCACCTGTGACAAAGTAAAACGCATGATAAGCGGCCACCATAACAATCATCGAGAGACTGACAACAGCTAGGAGCTCTACTAATGTCATCCCTTTTTCATTTTTGATGTTCATCGCTCAACATACCCTTCCAGTTGAGTCTTTTTGTTGTTTGACGAGACGGTAACAACAATTTTCGTTAAGTAGTGACCCAAACTAGTCTCATCAGGATCAGTCACCAGCACACGACCTTCATATTGTTCAACACTTGTTGAGGATGGCAATTCGAGCAGGTCAGGGATATTCACAGGTATTTCCCCTTCGCCTTTTAGATCGTCCAAATCTTCAAGAGATTTAGATTGATAGGCTTTCAGCACACCATCAGCAATTTCCATAGTCGTAAAGTCCTCATCTATCGTATTCGATTGTGTCAGCGTATTCATGACGATTTGTGTCGAGACGATGAATACGACAAGAAGCAAGGCCATGGCAACAATCACTTCTACAAGTGAAAATGCTTTCTCCTCCCTAAGATAAGACATCCTCCTTCTCCCCCAATTTGCATCTATTATCAAAATTATATCGTAAATATAGGACTTTGTCCTGTGACATTCGACAAATTACCTACTAAACAAACAAAAAAACTGTTCAATTCTTTTCATTGAACAGTTTGAATAAGTTCTTCGTAACTTGCCACACGATTTCTACCTCTTTGTTTTGCGCCGATGTACATCGCTCGGTCCGCTTGACGGATAAGATCAAAAGGTCCATCACAATGATCCGGGCACGTAGCTACACCAATGCTTGCCGTGACTGAGATAGAGACGGGGCCTGGCGATTCATGAATGTGCAGGTTTGAAATAAAAGGTTTTTGTATGATCTTCTTGCGGATGGAACGAGCCACTTCTAATGCCTTACTTTGAGAATACCCTGGCAAAAGGAGCACAAATTCTTCTCCACCATACCTTGCAAGTGTCCCTTGCCCTGCCACCACTTCTTGAAGTCTTTCCGCCATTGCAGCAAGGACTGTATTGCCACTTTCATGTCCATAAGTGTCATTCACACGTTTAAAATGATCAATATCTAATAATACGAGGGAGATAGGTTCTACTTTCTCTTGACCTTGATATATTTCAAAGATATTCACGATGTGGTCCTCAAAATACCGATAATTGTATAAGCCAGTAAGAGCACAATGCTCACTTTCTGCTTTTGTCTTTTCATAGTGCCTGGCATTATCTATCGCCACACCTAAATAGTTTCCCAGGATATTTAAAATCATAAATTGAAACTGTAAGAAAGCTCGCTTTTTGTTGGAGTAGATGGTAATGACTCCAACAATTTCTCCATTTCTCTCAACAGGGACAGACAAGACTGTTTCAGCACGGTCAGGGGTATATTGATTTTCCAAGTGGGACCATTCTGATTTCTTTCTATAAAAGACACTCTTTCCTTCCTGCCATGTATTGCCGCTGATGCTTTGCCCCTTGGAAAGTTGAATGTGCGGAAAATCGATTTCACCCGATCGATCAAAGAAGCGGATCAGATCCATCCGCTTCTTTTCACTAACGTCATACACATAGATATAATCCACGGGAAGGAGTTCGCTCAAGCGATCGACGAAAATATCAAGCACTTCTTTCACACCGAGTTTTCCTGTCAGTTCATGGCCTATGATACTTGTCTTTTTTAAATAGGTATTCACTTGATTGCTGTTATGATAAAGCATCAACATCCCTGAAATAAAAATAAAAGGAATGCCGACAAAGAAGATCGCACTCATTCCAAATTCTGAATAAACCATATAAAGGACAAAGCCGATTGGCAGGACAAGGCTTGCTGTTAGCAATTCCCAGACAAACCCTTTATCCAGCCACTTAATCTCTTTATGGTAAAGTACTTTGGCTACAAATTTTATTGAAAATTGGTTGAGGACAATCTGCGAAAGTGCATAACTCACAATTGGAAGGGCATCTCCTTGATCGTTCACAGCTGAAGGGCCATGTGTGCCTCCAAGTGCGTAATAGATGCCTGCGGACACTACTGAAATCAGTAAAAACATAAACAAATTAATCGGTAACCGGTGAAGGTTTGTTCTACCAAGTCTCATTTTTGCCATCAATGCTAAAATGGCCACTTGGGAAACGATGATTTCTATGAAAAGTCCATAATATAGAAAAACGGCAAAGGCAATTCCATGCGTGAAAAATACAGGGTGGTCTCCGATTTGCAGCGGAAATAATGCTACGATCGAAGCAAGGATGATAAATGCAGCAATCTCTATCTTGTTTCCTTCAAAGACAGGGGATAACCATAAGTACAAGTAAACTAAACTAGTAGGCCAAATCGATGCCCACACAAACCAAACGGCATATTTCTTTCGCTTTGTCATCCTACCACCCCAACCTAAAGACCTATACTGAAAACATGACCATTTTATCATAAGAATATTCAGATCATTACTATACTACCTTAAATTTTCTTTAATTTCAAAATATTCCCTTACCTGAGAGATGAAATACAGCGATCCCGTAATGAGCAGGACGTCACCTTCTCCAACATTGGAAGAGGCTTTACGAATCGCCTGCTTATAATCTTCTACAGCGAAGGTTTTCGTAATCCCTGAGTATTCAGCAAGCTCATGACCTTTCAAGGCTCTCGGAAAATCAAAAGTTGTCATATACGCTGTATCGACAACAGTTTCCAAATGTTTCAACATTTTTTTAACAGGCTTATCTTCTAATGCCGAGTAGACGAGGATAATCTTTTTACCAGAGTAATGACGTTTCACTGTTTCTACAAGAGCGCTTGTGCCTTCTTCATTATGCGCGCCATCTATAATTGTCAAAGGCTTGTCCTTCACTATCTCAAATCTCGCGGGCCAACGTGTGGATGCAATTCCTTTTTCATAAAGACTGCGATCCATTTGAATTCCAAGGGAGCTTAAAACTTCTGCAGACTGAATGGCCAACGACGCATTTTCCACCTGATGAGGACCTTTCATTTGACTGACAAAGGTTTCAGAATGGAACGTTCCATTTGAAAAGACGAAACTCTCCCCTTCATGACTACTGGATTGATGAGTGACATCAAAATCATCATAAAGCCTGAACACCTTTGAATGACATGACTGCGCTTTTTTGGTGATTACTTTTATAGCTTCCTGCTGCTTGACCCCCGTAACTACAGGAATTTCAGGTTTGATGATCCCTGCTTTTTCTTCTGCAATTTCTGCTATGGTAGAACCTAGAACATTCATATGATCATGTCCGATATTGGTAATAAGAGATAGAACAGGGGTTAGGATGTTGGTAGAATCAAACCTTCCTCCTAAACCGGTCTCCATTAACACAATATCAAGTGCAGCCTCGGAAAAGTAAAGCATGGCCATCGCTGTTATAATTTCAAACTCGGTCGGTTCTCCTAATGGCGTTTGTCTCAATTCTTCCGACAGCGGTCTGATTCTAATCACTAACTCAGCTAAAACTTCATCTTCAATGGCTTGGCCATCAACACTAATCCGCTCATTGAACCTCTCTATATAGGGAGAAGTGAAGGTTCCCACAGACATTCCCTGCTGTTGAAGAATATGACGCAGGAAAGATAGCGTGGACCCTTTCCCGTTCGTTCCAGCAATATGGACCGATCTGAATTTTTTCTCTGGATGGCCAAGCCTCTCCATCATCCATTCCATCCGCTTCAATCCTGGCTTCACTTTGAATTTCTCTCTAGAGTGAATCCAAGCAATTGCTTCTTCATACTCCATTTCTATTCCCTCTTTTCAAAAAAGGAGAGTACTCCGTAGAATACCCTCCGTCTTCTTTATGCTTTTAACTCTTTGATTCGTGCTTCTACTTTAGCACGCTTATCAAGATAATCTGTTTCTTTTTTGCGTTCTTCTTCAACGACATGTTCCGGGGCTTTACTCACGAAACCTTCATTGGAAAGTTTCTTTTGAACACGCGTGACTTCCTGATCCCATTTCTTCCATTCGTTCTCAAGGCGCTTGATTTCATCTTCGATGTTGATCAAGCCTGCTAATGGAAGGTACAATTCGGCTCCAGTTATGACGGCTGACATCGCTTTGTCAGGAGCCTGCAAGTCTGTAGCAATCGTCAGTTCACTAGGGTTACAGAACCTTTCTAAATAGTCACGGTTCTTCTCAAGCTCTTTTACAATGGCGTCATCTTTCGCCTGAATCATCAACTGGATTTCCTTAGACATTGGTGTATCCACTTCTGAACGGATATTACGAACAGAACGGATGATGGATACCAGACGATTCATTTCTTCCACCGCTTCTTCATTATGGAAATCTTCACTTACCACCGGCCATGAAGCCTGTGTAATGGACTCTCCATCATGAGGAAGGTGCTGCCAGATTTCTTCAGTAATGAATGGCATGAACGGATGTAGCATACGCATCGTCTGATCGAGTGTGTACGCGAGAATAGAACGGGTCGTATGGATACGGGCTTCGTCCTCTCCATACAATGGCAGCTTCGCCATTTCGATATACCAATCACAGAAGTCATCCCAAATGAAGTTGTAAAGGTGACGGCCGGCTTCCCCGAATTCATATTTATCAATGTTTGTCGTCACATGTTCAATGGTTTGGTTGAGACGAGTCAGGATCCATTGATCAGCTACTGATTTTTCACCCGTGATATCAATGTCTTCATATTTCAAATCGCCCATGTTCATTAAAGCAAAACGGGAAGCGTTCCAAATCTTGTTGGCGAAGTTCCACGTAGACTCTACCTTCTCCCAATGGAAACGCAGGTCTTGACCAGGGGATGAACCGGTCGATAAGAAATAACGAAGAGAATCGGCTCCATATTCATCGATGACATCCATTGGATCGACACCATTTCCAAGTGATTTACTCATCTTACGTCCTTCAGCATCACGAACAAGACCGTGAATAAGAACATCGTTGAACGGACGCTCGTTTGTAAACTCGAGGGATTGGAAAATCATGCGGCTGACCCAGAAACCAATGATGTCATACCCTGTTACAAGTACGTTAGTTGGGAAGTAACGTTTATAATCTTCACTGTTTTCATCAGGCCATCCCATCGTTGAGAAAGGCCAAAGCGCAGAGGAGAACCAAGTATCCAGAACATCTTCATCCTGCTTCCAGTTCTCAGGATCTTTCGGCTCTTCTTTACCGACATATAATTCGCCCGTTTCTTTATGGTACCAGGCTGGTATACGGTGACCCCACCATAATTGTCTGGAAATACACCAGTCTCTTGTATTCTCCATCCAGTGCAGATATGGCTTTTCAAATCGATCAGGAACAAACTGTACTTGATCGTCTCCCTTTTGCAAGTCGATGGACGCATCAGCTAGTGGCTTCATGTCAACGAACCACTGCGTGGAAAGATAAGGTTCAACGACTGCTCCGCTTCGCTCAGAGTGACCAACCGAGTGCATGTGTTCTTCAATTTCAAAGAGGACACCGTCATCCTGAAGGTCCTTGACGATTTGTTTACGACATTCGAAGCGGTCCATACCCTTATACTTGCCGGCGTTATCATTCATCGTTCCGTCTTCATTCATAATGAGGATGCGTTCCAGGTTGTGACGGTTACCAATTTCGAAGTCATTAGGGTCGTGTGCTGGAGTAATCTTAACAGCTCCAGAACCAAATTCCATATCGACATAATCATCAGCGACAATTTCGATTTCACGGCCGACAATCGGCAGGATCGCCTTTTTACCAATCAGGTGCTTGTAGCGCTCATCTTCCGGATGTACCGCAATGGCTGTATCCCCAAGCATCGTTTCTGGACGTGTCGTCGCAATCTCAATGGTGCCTTCTTCATCTTTCAATGGATAGCGCATATGGTAAAACGCACCCTGCACATCTTTGTACTCCACTTCGATATCAGACAAAGCTGTCTGCGTAGCCGGATCCCAGTTGATGATATATTCCCCGCGGTAAATCAGACCTTTTTCGTAAAGTGTTACAAAAACTTCTTTAACAGCCTCAGAAAGACCCTCATCAAGAGTAAAACGTTCACGGGAATAGTCCAGTCCAAGCCCTAGTTTTTCCCACTGGGCACGGATGAATTTCGCATACTCATGCTTCCACTCCCACGATTTTTCGAGGAATTTTTCACGGCCGAGATCATGACGAGAGATGCCTTCTTCACGAAGTTTCGCGTCTACTTTTGCTTGTGTAGCAATCCCCGCATGGTCCATACCTGGCAGCCACAGTACATCATAGCCCTGCATCCGCTTCACACGTGTCAGGATATCCTGTAATGTCGTGTCCCACGCATGACCGAGGTGCAGCTTCCCTGTTACGTTCGGCGGTGGAATGACGATTGTATAAGGTTCCTTGTTTTTATCTCCTGTAGCTTCAAAAAATTTACCATCTACCCAGTACTGATACCGGTCCTTTTCAACAGCGGCCGGATCATACTTTGTAGGCATTGAAAGATCTTGTTGATCCATGTGATCTTCCTCCTTTTATTCTCTTTATAAAAATAAAAAACCCTTTCATCCTAAAAAAGGACGAAAGGGTTCATTTCCGTGGTACCACCTTTAATTTACAGGAAGTCATTCCTGTACACTCAAATAAAAATAACGGCTTCTAACCGGCTTCTCCTACTCATTGTTCAAAGAAGCTGCATCAAGGGCGACCTTCCATTAACAGGGTTCCTGGAAAACTCTCACCAATCGTTTTCCTCTCTGAAGGAATTGTTCATGTACTCTTCCCTATCTAAGCATTTCACGTATAAAGACTATACTACATATTGTATATAAAAAAGAGGCATTTAGTCAACTACGTCAAAGAAAAAGGCGAAAACCCCTGAGCCGATTGCCCAGGAGCCTTTATCCTCCAATGAAAAGAGGTGCTCTTTATGAGTCGTTTGTATCGTTATCGTCTGCCTCCATGGTGCAGAACGTGGCTGTTTGTCATTGAAAAATCTTTGCTGCCCATCGTAATTTTCCAAGCCCTGCGAACCATCATCTTCCCGACTACTTTCGACATCTTCCTTCTCGGATTGGTCCTCGGTTTGTATCTCGCTTTCAAATATAAATGGATTTAGTTCGGAATATACACAATCTGCCCAGGAGAAACGTCGTCTTTATAATCATTGACTCGTTCTAATTGTTTTACCGATACGTCATACTTTTCCGCAATCGAAGATAACGTTTCCTCTTCCTGGGCAATATACATTTTCATTTGTGTGTACGTGTCCTCTCTGTTCGGGAACAAGTGTTTGAAGATTTGTTTGATCCCATCCATACCTCCAGGTGCTTGAGCACTTTCTTGGTCGGACTCTTCGCTGCTGGATTCTTTACTGCTGGACTCTTCAATACTGACTTCTCCCCAATCCCCACTATCATAAGATGGCTCTTCCGGAGTTAATTGGGTATTTTCCTGAGTATGACCAAAGAACTCTGGGAAGCTTTGTGATTTTTTATAAAACCATCGTCCGTCATCTTCTTCTGTATGCTCACTCTCATCTTTTTCATCAATCCGAAAAATAGGGGCTTCCCGCTCTGGGAGAACAGGTGATTCTTTTAGACTCTGTTCTTGAAAATTGACAGGACCGACAGTCGCTGATTCATCAAAATTCGGTTCATTCGATGCTTCTTGCTTCCTTTCTTCCAGTCCATTGATATTCACATGAGCATGAAGCCGGAGTTGACGATTGGCGGGAAGTTCGTAATCAAAACTTTCAATGTCGATGAGCACATCTTCTAAATTTGATACCCTTTCTAAAGGTACCGTGATTTCCACTGGAAATGAGTGGCTGAATGTATGAACGCCTTCTTCAAATGGTTCGACTACGTCCATGGTTCGAACAGAGGGTGCAAGAGGACTTTCATCCTGCGCATCCTGTTTTCCAGTCGGAATGTATTCACCCGCAAGATCGACGGTCCCTTTCAACCGGACCTCATCTCCAAGCTCTTCAATAGTAATTTCAGGTTCTAATGATATACCGATTAACTCGCGAACGCCCTGTCCTTCCTTGAACCATATGGATTCATCTAAATAAAAGGAAAATACATTTTGTTTGTTTTGCAAAGTTCGGTCCCCTCCCTAAGGTAATAAACACTTTTCTCTATTACCACCTTATGCGAGAGTTAGAGTAATATACATAACGAAAGCGCATGGAGGACCCCATGCGCTTATAACATTAAGATTTAATTTGTGAAAAGACTTTCTCCGCTGCTTGAATGGTTTTCTCGATATCCTTATCCGTATGTTTGACAGACAAGAACAACCCTTCAAATTGGGAAGGCGGCAGATAGACCCCTTCTTCAATCATTCCCTGGAAATAACGCATGAACAGGTCCAAATCCGATTGGTTGGCTGTTTCAAAATTCGTCACAGGTTCGTTTGTAAAGAAGAAGCCGACCATGGAACCAGCCCGGTTCACTGTGAGTGGAATGTTGTGTTTTTCAGCGGCTTGCTGGTAACCTTCAATTAAGCGGTCTACTTTTTTATTGATGGAAGCATACGCTTCTTCCGTCATAGCAGAGATCGTTTCGAAACCTGCCGTCATTGCGAGTGGGTTTCCAGAAAGAGTACCTGCTTGGTAGATGTCACCGACAGGAGCAACCCGCTCCATAATATCCCGTTTTCCACCATAGGCTCCTACAGGAAGACCGCCTCCAATGACTTTTCCAAGGCATGTCATGTCAGGTGTCACACCAAAGTGTCCTTGAGCACTGTGGTATCCAACACGGAAGCCAGTCATAACTTCATCAAAGATCAGAACCGTTCCATTGTCTTCCGTCATTGTTCTTAACTCTTGCAGGAAGCCTTCGTTTGGTGGGACGACACCCATATTTCCGGAGACAGGCTCAATAATGACAGCCGCTAGATCGTCTCCGAACTCTTCAAAAACATACCGGACGCTTTCTATATCATTATATGGGACCGTAATTGTATTTTGGGCAATGGATTCCGGTACACCAGGAGAGTCAGGCAGACCAAGAGTCGCTACACCAGAGCCCGCTTTGATCAGCAAGGAATCTCCATGGCCATGGTAATTTCCTTCAAATTTCAAGATTTTATCGCGGCCTGTGTACCCACGAGCAACACGAAGGGCGCTCATCGTTGCTTCTGTTCCTGAATTCACCATCCGCAGCATTTCAATAGAAGGCACCCGTTCTCTCACAAGGGAAGCCAACTTGTTTTCCATTTCAGTAGGAGCACCGAAGCTCGTGCCATTCACTGTCGCTTTGGTTAACGCTTCTGTTACCTTTTCATCAGCATGGCCTAAAATTAAGGGGCCAAAGCTTAATACATAATCGATATATTCGTTGCCATCGAGGTCATAAAGTTTAGAACCTGCGCCTTTTTCCATAAAAATCGGGTCCATCTGGACAGATTTAAATGCACGTACAGGGGAGTTCACTCCACCCGGCATTAATTCTACTGCTTTCGTATAGGCTTGTTTTGAACGATCAAATGTTTTCATTTATACGACACCCTTTCTGTCCGCGTTATTGATTTAACCAACGAGCTGCATCTTTAGCGAAATAAGTAATAATGAGGTCCGCTCCTGCTCGTTTCATGGAGGTCAGTTTTTCAAGGACAATCTCCTCTTCGTTGACCCAGCCATTTTGGGCAGCTGCTTTGATCATGGAATACTCCCCACTGACATTGTAGGCGACCAGTGGCAGGTTAAAACGATCTTTCACTTCACGCATGATGTCAAGATAAGAAAGAGCTGGTTTAACGATTAGGAAATCAGCGCCTTCCTCTACATCCGATGCTGCCTCCCTTAATGCTTCCAGGCGGTTCGCTGGATCCATCTGGTAAGCACGACGGTCACCAAATTGAGGAGAACTGTGAGCCGCATCACGGAACGGGCCATAAAAAGAAGAAGCATATTTAACAGCGTAAGACATGACAGGGATGTGGCTGAAGCCAGCTTCATCAAGGCCCTGACGAATAGCGGCAACAAAACCATCCATCATATTGGATGGGGCGATAATATCGGCACCTGCTTCCGCTTGAGTAACCGCCGTTTTTGTAATGTAGGTCAAGGACTCATCATTGGCAATATCTCCATCACGGACAATTCCACAATGACCATGATCAGTATATTGACATAGGCAAGTATCTGCAATGACGGTTAAGGAAGGAAAGTCTTCTTTGATTTGACGAATAGCACGTTGTACAATCCCTTCCTCGTGATAGGCTTGACTTCCTACGTCGTCTTTTTCTGCCGGTACACCAAAGACAATGACAGATTTAATATCCAATCTTACCAGCTCGTCCATTTCCTCATTCAAGTGGTCAAGGGAGACTTGATGAACTCCCGGCATAGAAGCAACTGGATTTTTGATGTCTTCTCCTTCTACAACAAAAATCGGATAGATTAAATCTTCCGTCCGAAGATGAGTCTCTCTCACAAGCGCTCTCATAGAATCCGTTCGGCGCAAGCGACGGTGGCGTTTGAACTGCAAGTCATTCATATTTATCTTTTCCCTTCATTAGAAAAATAGTTAGTCATTTCTTTTAGCATGTGGGTGATGGTGAACTGCTCCGGGACATGAACGTTGGTAAACCCACATTTATCTGCTTCTTTTGCTGTGGTTGGACCAATACAGAAACAAGGAATCTCCGTCCCTTTTTCCTTGACCATAGACACAAATGCACGGACAGTCGACGGACTGGTAAAGGTCAGTGCATCAATTTTTCGTTCCTGAATCCACGCAAGGATTTCAGGCTTTTTATCTTCCACTAGTAGCGTATCATATACGGTCATGGAATGGAAAAATACACCCTTGTCCTTAAACATGCGGGGAAGAGCGTCTCTTGAACGATTTCCTCTTATGTACAAAATGAGACCAGGCAGAGGTTCTCTTGCTAAAAACTCTTCCCCCATCGAAGACGCATGATATTTTGAGGGGATGAAATCGGCCTGAAATCCAAGTTCGTTTAAATGTTTCTCGGTTTTTGAACCGATGATGGCAAATTTAAGGTGATGAGGAACCTCAACTTTGTACTTCTTCAGTAGCTCGAAAAAAAACTTCACGCCATTCGCGCTTGTGATAAACACCCAGGAATAGTCGTGAAGTCGTGTCAAAATCTCTTGGTGAGATTCAGAATCATTCAATTGGAAGGAGAGAAGGGGAGTATGATAGATCACTCCACCTTCTGCTTCTATTCTTTCAATAAATGAGCGTGCTTGGGACTGTCCTCTAGTAACGAGAATTCTCTTCCCTTGCAATGGCTGCATTATTGGTCATACTCCTCTTTAGCACGATCCACAATTTCCTGTGCCCCTTGAGCTTTCAAACGATCTGCTGCTTCTTTTCCAACTTCAATTGGATCTTTACCTGAAACCGTTTCATGCAAGATGGTCTTTCCATCAGGAGTTCCGACAAGTGCTGTCAAAACGATTTCCTCTCCTTTACGGTAGGCATAGCCACCGATTGGAACTTGACATCCACCATTCAAGTCATGGAGAAATTTACGCTCAGCTGCTACCGTGGTTGCGGTGTATTCATGATTCAATTTTTTAAGGAAATCACGTAATTCAGAATCGTTTTCACGGCATTGAATCGCAAGCGCTCCCTGCCCAACAGCCGGAACACATACATCAGGCTCTAGATATTCAGTTACGACATCATCATCCCAGCCCATGCGTTTTAATCCTGCAGCAGCAAGGACAATGGCATCGTAATCCTCTTCCTTACACTTACGGAGACGTGTATCAATATTTCCACGAATCCATTTAATTTCAACGTCCGGGCGGACAGCCTTAATTTGAGATCCTCGTCTCAAACTGCTTGTCCCAACGATTGCTCCAGCAGGAAGATCTTTAAGAGGCACGTTTCCATTAGAAACAAAAGCATCACGGTGGTCTTCACGAATCGGAACAGCCGCCACCATCAGCCCTTCTGCAACAACTGCAGGCATATCCTTCATACTATGCACAGCCATATCAATTTCTCCATCGTACATGGCCTGCTCGATCTCTTTAATGAAAAGCCCTTTGCCTCCAACCTTCGAAAGGGTAACGTCAAGAATTTGATCCCCTTTCGTCGAAATTCGTTTGATTTCAAACTCATAGGATGGATCGATCTGTTTTAACTGTTCGATCACCCATTCTGTTTGTGTGATCGCTAAATTACTTTTGCGGGATCCGATAACGATTTTTCTCAAAACATTTCCTCCTCGAAACTAAAAATGAAAGTTAGATAGTGAACCAAATAAGAAGAAGTTGATCAATAGAAATAGAAATGCTGCTGCATTAAAAATGGCAATCGTCCGTCCCTGATAACCTTTGATGACTCTCAGCGTCAAATAAACAATGTAGACGACTAATACCAGCAACGACCCAAGTGTCTTAGAATCATACCAATAGAAAACAGCTGTAGAGACATATCCCCAGACAACTCCCAATATGATGGCGATCAACAATAGAGGAACACCTAATATGATGGACACATAAGAGAAGTGATCCAGCTTAGTTAAATCACCAAGACGGAATAGTTTTGCATCCCATTTCTTTTTCTTCAGCAGACGGTACTGCAACAAATACATAACAGAAAAGATAAAAGATAACGTGAAGAAACCGTAAGATATAATCGCCAGACTGACATGGATGACAAGCAGCTCATTGACGAGAGCCACTCCCCTGTTTTCCAAGACATTTTGAGCCCGCGTGAAAATGTGAATGATCATGATTAAAAACCCAACCACATTAGTGAAGAATACGAGAAAATCCACTTTGAAGAGTCTGTTAATGATGAGCGAGAACGTCACTAGAATCCACGAATAAAAATATAGCCCATCGTAAACGGTCATGATCGGAAAATCATCTTTCACAAAAACCTGCGAAAGCAGAAAGAAGGTTTGCAAAACCCAAACCATACTAAGTAACCAGAAGGCAGTAATATTCGCCTTCCGGTTATTTTGTACAAAGTCGATGAAGTATCCAATGATACTCAATCCATATAGAAAAAGGATAAGTTCGTAAACCCATTTGAATTCAAGCATTTCAGTTCCACCTTATGAATGGGCTACAGGGCTGATGATGGAGATGGAATCACTGGCCTCTGTATCGTTCTTCACCTTCGCGCTGTTCTTTTTTTCTTGTTCTTCCGCCTCTTTTTTCACCTGTTCTTCTATACCAAAGATCTGAGTAAATAATCGCAGGGTTTCCTCTGAATCTGGCTGAGCTGCCATTTCCTTCGCTTGAGAGATCGGTTCTTTCAGCATTTGATTAATAATACTCTTCGTGTGTTTACTCAAGACTTTTCGTTCACGATCGGTAAGCTCCGGCATTTTTCTTTCAATACTCTTCATCGTTTCTGCCTGGATACCCAAGGCTTTTGATCGAAGAGCTGAAATCACAGGAACAACGCCTATCGTTTGCAACCACTGCTTAAACTCTACGATTTCCGCTTCAATCATGATTTCAATTTCTTTTGCTGCTTGTTTTCGAAGTGCAAGATTCGCATCCACGATCCCTTGCAGGTCATCAATATCATACAAGAATACACTTTCCAACGCTTCCATTGCCGGGTCTAAATCTCGTGGAACAGCAATGTCTACAAAGAAGAGCGGCTTCCCTTTTCGTTTCTTATGAATAGGTTCCATCTTTTCCTTCGTAATGACATAGTCTGTTGCACCTGTTGAGCTGATGACAATATCAGCATTCTCCAGCACACCCTCAAGCTCGTCCATCGTGTGCGGATGTCCGTTGAATTGATCAGCTACGTTTTGAGCTTTAGCTAAGGTGCGGTTGACCACCGAAACTTTTCGCACACCAGAACCATGAAGGTTCTTGGCAGCTAATTCTCCCATTTTCCCTGCACCCAGGATGACAATATGCTTGTGGACAAGATCACCAAAAATCTTTTTGGCAAGCTCTACCGCCGCATAGCTTACAGATACAGCGTTTTCACCGATTTCCGTTTCTTTATGGCCCTTTTTCGCCATGGTAACCGCTTGACGGAACAACTGATTGAAGATGGTACCTGTGGTCCCTGCCTCCTGTGCCTGAAGGAAAGACTGCTTCATTTGACCGAGGATTTGTGTTTCTCCAAGGACCATTGAGTCAAGACCTGCCGTGACGCGCAGCAGGTGCTCAATCGCACCATCAGATTCATAAATGGAAAGAAAAGGAGAAAACTCTTCTTTGTCGATGTTAAACCAGTCGGATAGAAACTGCTTAATATAATAGCGGCCTGTGTGGATTTGATCCACAACCGCATAAATTTCCGTTCGGTTGCATGTAGAAATAATCACATTTTCCAAAACACTTTTTTGAGTGTTGAGGCGCTGCATGGCTTCTGTGAGCTTATCCTCGGAAAATGTGAGCTTCTCGCGAATTTCCACAGGGGCTGTTCTGTAATTAAGACCGATAGCTAAAATGTGCATTTCATCTACCCCCATTAAACGTTCAAGACTTATCACATATCCACTAGTATAGCACAAAATCCGGACGATTTTCCGTTAGAAATATGAACAGATTTTGAATCCCTTATGATAGGATGAAATTAGATAATATAGAAAATAATAACGATTTGTTTAGAAGAACTTTAAATTATAATCCGATTGTAATATACCAAAACCTTCGCATAATCGCAAGGATACGACATTTTTGTACGATAGAAAAGGATGTGTTCATACTGAATAAGCAAAATTCACTGATCGGACTGTTATTTATCGGGGTGGGCGTTTACTATTTCCTTCGTCACCTCAATATTCCCGAACTGACCCTATTTTACTCATGGCCCACTTTAGTAATATTCATAGGGGTGGCCTTTCTATTACATAGCTATTGGACAAAAGATCATTCATCCTTGTTCACTGGTGTGATTTTGTCTGGATTCGGTTTGCATTTCATAGCCGTTGATCATATCCCTTTCTGGCGCGATCATTGGGGAATGTATCTGATTATTGTAGGCGTAGCTTTTCTATTGCATTATAGAAAAACGAAGAATGGCTTGATTCCTGCACTTCTATTTCTCGGCATCGGTTTGTTTGCCATATTCGCCCCTACCAGCCCTACGTGGTTCCAATGGATCCACGGCGTTTTTCAATTGATCGAACGTTTCTGGCCGCTTGCCCTGATCGCTTTTGGCTTTTATCTATTAAAAAAGAAATAACCATTCTTCTGTTAAAGCTCCCGATTGTGGAAGACTCAGTTTCGAGATGCTTTCGGGTTTCGTTGCTGGGGTTGAGCGTCAGGGGTGGTTGGGAAGCCACTCGCTTTCCTGCGGGGATGACGGCAAGCCTCCTCGAGCTCCGCTCTGTGGGGTCTCGCCAGCCAATCCATTCCCGCGGGAGTCTCGCAGCTTCCCAACCCCCCCATGCGATGTATGTGAGAAACGACCCCCTTTACCAATTTTTATTGTCTTCCACTAACCTACTGTTATAAGCATAAAGCGCCCAGTATCAAGCTTCCTGGATTCAAATACCTAGGCATGGGAGTTTTATTCTTATACTCCCATCAAGCTGAATATCTGCATCTTCTAGAAGTGGTTTCGAGACACTCATACGGCCAAGGGGCGGAGGGAAACGGTGAGACTCCTGTGGGAAGTGCGTGGTAGATGAGACCCCGCAGAGCGTTAGCTCGAGGAGGCTCATCACTCGCCCACGGAAAGCGAACTTTTTCCCGGAGCCCCTAAATCCACACAAACATCTCGAAATCAAGTCTTCCACAATCCTGCCATTTTCTTTAACAACTATCTTTAAAGGAAAAAGACACAGAACCCCAGAGACCGGCTCTGGGGTTCTGTGTTTTTATAAAATGGAGCTCAGGAACGCTTGAGTTCTTTCTTCTTGAGGATTTTCAAACAAGTCTTTCGGAGCTCCTGACTCTACGATTTTTCCATCATGCATATAAACAACTCGGTCGGCAACTTCTCTGGCGAATCCCATTTCGTGGGTGACCACGACCATTGTCATTCCTTCTTTCGCAAGGTCTTTCATTGTAGCAAGAACTTCTCCGACCAGTTCAGGATCGAGTGCTGATGTAGGCTCATCAAACAGCATGATTTCTGGTTTCATTGCAAGAGCTCTGGCAATCGCAACTCGTTGTTTCTGACCACCTGATAGTCTTGATGGGTAATCATTGGCTTTCTCCCCAAGCCCAACTTTTTCTAAAAGCTCTTGACCTTCTTTTTTCGCCTGACTTTTAGAGATTCCTTTGACTTGGGTCGGTGCTTCAATAACGTTGCCTAATACCGTCATATGAGGAAAAAGATTAAAGTGCTGGAAGACCATCCCCACTTGTTGTCTTACTTTGTTCAAATTATCTTTTTTAGGGTCAATTTGTTCCCCTTTAATAAAGAGCTCCCCACTGTTCTTCATTTCTAAAAAGTTCAAACAGCGCAGCATGGTACTTTTTCCGGACCCGCTGGCCCCGATGAGTACAACCACTTCACTTTCTTCCACATGAAAATCTATGTCCTTGAGTACATGCAGATCTCCAAACGATTTATTCAATTTATTGACTCGGATCATTTGCTCTGACAATTGTGTTTCCTCCTCTGTTAGTCACTCACAGCCATTTTCTTCTCAATTGCACTGACAACAAGCGTCAGAAGGAATACGAGAATCAAATACCATACGGCACTTACGAGCAACCAGGTCATATAGTCGAATGTATTGGCCCCTTGAGTGGTGGCTACAGCAAATATTTCTGATACACCAATGAATGCTGCCAATGATGAATCCTTCAAACCAATGATAAACTGATTCCCAAGCGGAGGCAATGCACGTCTAAAAGCCTGCGGCAGGATGATCCGACGCATCGTCAAGGTACCGCTCATTCCAAGTGAACGACCAGCTTCTGTCTGACCTTTACCAATGGATTGAATGGATCCACGGAAAATCTCTGCAATATAGGCGCCATTGTGGAAGGCAAGTCCAAGAGCTACAGACCAGAACCCACTAATCATCCACACTTCTGTCAGTCCATAATAGAACACGAAGATTTGAACAATCAGAGGGGTTCCCCTTACCACATAAATGTACACATTAGCGAGCCATTCCAACGGCTTGATTTTGGATATCTTCATAAAAGCGAACATTAACCCGATGACGATCGCAATTAAAATAGAGACCGCAGTAAGGGCCAAGGTCATTTGAGCGGCTTCAAAAAACATGCCTCGACTATCGATAAGTGCTGTCCAAAAGTTAGCAGAATACAAATACAATTGACTTCAACTCCTCTATAATGTCAAAAAGAGTACGCTCATTGCGCACTCTTTTTAACTTCGGTCTTCAACCTGAAAAACAAGCGTTTACTCCGGCAGAGTCGTAATGTCTTCACCAAAGTATTCTTTACTGATTTCAGCAAGTGTTCCATCTTCACGAAGTGTTTCTAGAGCTGCATTGATTTCTTCAAGTAAGGCTTCGTTTTCTTTTGCAACAGCAACCGCCTGTTCACTACGCTCAATCATCTCTTTCGCTTCAATTTCAAGACCTTCTCCTGAAGCTTCCTTCCCAGTCAAGAAATCCGTGATTACAGCATCATGACGACCTTTTGCCAGCGATTGTAATGCTACTACATCACTGTCATATGTTTTGATATTCTCTGTCACTTCTTCCGCATACGTGCTATAAGTAGAACCTTTAGAAATGGCGATTTCCATTCCTTCTAAGTCTTCTAATGTTTCCACATCACTGTCAGGACGCGTAAAAATTTGCGCTCCTGAATAATAGTAAGGACTAGAGAAATCTACTTCCTGTTGTCTTTCTTCAGTAATGGTGTGACTTGCTACTGCCGCGTCAAAACGGCCTGTCTTCACACCTTCAACGATACTCGCGAACTTCTGCTTTTGCGGGTTTGGTTCCAAGCCCAATTCCTCCGCAATGGCATTCGCCACATCAATATCAAAACCTGTCATTTCCCCGCTTGCATCTGTCATACTGAATGGTCGGAATTCACCAGAAGCAGCGAACGTGAACTTTCCATCCTCAACAAGGTCATAAGCTGTTTCTTCTGATGATTCATTACCAGAATCATTTTCGTTTGTATCCCCTGAAGTTTCTCCTTCATCCTCACTTCCACCGCATGCAGCCAGTGTAAAAATCATGAAGAAGCTTAAGGTGATCATTAATAAATATTTTTTCATAACCAGAATTCTCCCCTTCATCAATTTGTCATTTTTCTGTAATAATAGCGACACTTTAAATTATATCTAGTTATCTAACAATTCCCAAAATTAAACATAGTCCAAAATCTATTAAATACTGCTGATAATAGATATGACCAGCAAAATGCCAGACTTTTCGTATAAATGCATGAATTTGCTTTAATATAATAGAAATTTGCATGAATATACATGCACACTAAAAAAACCACTTCCCTGTGTAGAGAAGTGGTTCTGTTATTATAAATTCAAATGGGAAAGCATGGTTCTCCAGGCTACATCCTTACCTTCACCGGTTTCGGATGAGAAGGGAATCAATGCATCTTCCTCTTCCATTTCCAAGACATCAAAGATCATCTTCAGTTGTTTCTTCCGTTGACCCTTTTTGATTTTATCAAGCTTTGTAGCAATCACCATAACAGGGAGATCAAAGTGCTTCAAATAATCATACATCAATTGATCATCTTCTGTTGGTTTATGACGGATGTCGATAATCAAAGCAGTCGCTTTCAACTGCTCACGCTCTGCAAAATATTCTTCCATCATCTCTCCCCACTTCGCTCGTTCCTTTTTTGAAACTTTCGCATACCCGTAACCAGGCACATCGACGAAGTGGAATTTTTCATTAATGATGTAGAAATTTAATGTTTGGGTCTTTCCGGGTTTTGAAGAAGTCCTTGCTAAATTTTTACGTTGAATCATCCGATTGATAAATGAAGATTTACCAACATTCGATCTTCCTGCCAGTGCAATTTCAGGAATCGGTGTGTTTGGGTACTGCTTTTTGCTCGCCGCACTGATGACGATGTCAGCCGAGTTAACTTTCATGTACTGCCTCCGTTAATGCTTGTTCTAAAACTTCATCCAAATGCTTCACAGGTACAAAAGTCAAACCTTCCTTGATGCTGTCAGGGATATCTTCCAAATCCTTTTCATTTTGATCTGGAATGATAATTTTTGTTAATCCTGCACGGTGGGCACTTAAGGATTTTTCTTTCAAACCGCCGATAGGTAAAACGCGTCCTCGAAGCGTAATCTCACCAGTCATACCCACTTCTTTACGGACAGGACGGCCTGTCAGTGCCGATACGAGCGCAGTCGCCATCGTGATGCCGGCAGAAGGGCCATCTTTTGGTGTTGCGCCTTCAGGTACGTGAATATGGATATCGTTCTTTTCCACAAACTCAGGGTCGATGTTTAGTTCATTCGCTCTTGAACGAATATAGCTGAAAGCCGCTTGTGCCGATTCCTTCATCACATCTCCCAATTTCCCTGTTAAAGTAAGGTTTCCTTTTCCAGGGTAAATGGAAACTTCAATTGATAGTGTATCTCCACCTGCTGTCGTATAGGCAAGACCGGTAGCTGCTCCAATTTGATCTTCAAGCTCTGCACGGCCATACCGGAATTTCGGACGTCCAAGAAGGTCTTCCAGTTGTTTTTCCGTCACAACCACCCGTTGTTTTTCACCAGAAACGATAATCTTGGCAGCTTTTCTGCATAGGCTAGCTAATTCGCGTTCCAATCCCCGTACACCCGCTTCTCTAGTGTAGCGCCGGATCAATTTCAAAAGTGCATCATCACGTAATTGAAGCTGCCCTTTCTTTAAACCATTTTCCTTGATCTGCTTAGGAAGCAGATGCTCTTTGGAAATATGAACTTTCTCAACTTCCGTATATCCAGCAATAGTGATAATTTCCATCCTGTCACGCAATGGTCCAGGGATATTGGATATATTATTGGCTGTAGCAACAAACATGACCTTCGATAGATCATAATTCTCTTCAATAAAGTGATCGCTGAACGTACCATTTTGTTCCGGGTCAAGCACTTCCAACATCGCTGAAGAAGGATCTCCTCTGAAATCACTTGCCATTTTATCGATTTCATCAAGTAAAAATACAGGGTTCACGGTCTCTGCACGTTTCATTCCCTGAATAATGCGCCCGGGCATAGCCCCGATATACGTTCGGCGATGGCCACGGATTTCAGCTTCATCTCGAATACCACCTAACGAGATTCTTACAAATTTTCGATTGATGGAACGAGCGATGGACTTAGCAAGGGATGTTTTCCCTACTCCTGGAGGTCCAGCAAGACACAATATTGGCCCCTTGATCGTTTGAGTCAGTCTTTGAACCGCTAAGTATTCAAGAACGCGTTCTTTGACCTTCTCCAAACCATAATGGTCTTCGTCTAAGATCTTCTCAGCGCGGTTCACATCCAGATTATCTTCTGTCTCCTTCGACCATGGCAAAGCTACGAGCCATTCAATGTAATTACGGATGACAGAACTTTCCGCTGAGCTTTGTGGAACTTTTTCATATCTTCCAAGCTCTTTATATGCGACTTCTTCCACCCGTTCAGGCATATCGGCCTGCTCTATTTTTTCTTTAAGCTGAGCCACCTCACCTGATTTTCCATCTTTATCACCAAGTTCATTTTGGATCGCTTTCATCTGTTCACGCAAATAGTATTCTTTTTGCGTTTTTTCCATTGATTTTTTTACCCTTTTTCCAATCTTTTGTTCAATTTGCAGAACTTCGCGTTCATTCCCAATCATGTCGACAAGCTTTTGAAGGCGCTCTTTCACATTCGCTGTTTCCAGAATCGACTGCTTTTCTTTCAGCTTCACAGGTAAATGGGAAGCGATCATGTCTGCCATATGGCTTGGTTCATCGATGTCGGATACGGTATTAAAGGTTTCCTGGCTTACTTTTTTAGAAACTTTTACAAATTTCTCGAATTGATCCAGAAGCGTTCGCATAAGAGCTTCTTCCTCATTTTCTCCTACATGCTCATCCTCAATTTTTGAGATATTTGCGTGATAAAAGTCATCATCATCGACTATTTCTTCAACATGAGCTCTATATAAACCTTCTACAAGGACTCGATTGGTGCCGTTTGGCAATTTAACCATCTGTTTAACTCTTGCAACCGTTCCAATCTCATAAAGGTCATCGTTTGAGGGTTCATCAATATTCACTTCTTTTTGTGACACGAGAAAAATTTCATTGTCATCCATCATGGATTGCTCCAACGCTTGTACCGACTTTTCACGACCCACATCCAAGTGGAGGACCATTGAAGGGTACACAAGCAACCCTCTGAGAGGAAGTAGAGGTATCTTTTTTCTATGTTTATCCGTCATTTCTTGCACCTCCGATTATTGCAACTACGTATTTTTATCATATATAAATGTACTTGGAAAGTAAACGAAACGGCACCAAATGATGCCATCACCGAAATCCCCTAACCAACTACTGTCAAGGGGCTCACTCCTCTAATACTTTATTATGAACAGAAACCAGCCTTTCATGCTTATGTAGCCATCTGTCAATTTTATAAAACAGAAGCCGTGCTACATCATGTTCGTAGCACGGCTTCTTGGATTTATTCCTTAAGATTTACGCACTCTCTTTAGGAGATTGTTTATTATCATCTTCAACAGTGCCGTCAGTCAAAACCAGTTTAGGACGTCCATTTTTAGCAGTGACTGTCTCTTTCGTAATGATACATTTCTCAATGTCATCACGGGAAGGAAGTTCATACATGACATCCAGCATGATTCCTTCAATGATCGAGCGCAATCCACGAGCCCCTGTCTTACGTTCTATTGCTAAGCGTGCGATTTCCCGAAGCGCATCTTCTTCCATTTCCAACTCAACATGGTCGATTTGGAATAGTTTTTGATACTGCTTCACAAGCGCATTCTTCGGTTTTGTTAGGATTTCTACAAGCGCATCTTCATCAAGCTGCTCGAGGCTGCCGATGACCGGAAGACGACCGATGAATTCTGGAATCAAACCATAGCTTAACAAGTCTTCTGGAAGCACTTTTGTAAGCAATTCTTTCTTCTCAGCTTCATCAGCTGCTTGTTCAGAACCGAAGCCAATCACTTTACGTCCTAGACGACGCTTAATGATCTGGTCGATTCCATCAAAGGCTCCCCCAACGATAAACAATACATTGGTTGTATCAATTTGGATGAACTCTTGATGAGGATGTTTACGCCCACCTTGTGGAGGCACACTCGCCTGAGTTCCTTCAAGGATTTTCAGAAGCGCTTGCTGCACTCCTTCACCAGACACATCTCTCGTGATGGAAGGGTTTTCTGATTTACGAGCCACTTTATCGATTTCATCAATATAAATGATGCCTTTTTCTGCTTTTTCCACATCATAGTCTGCTGCTTGAATCAACTTTAACAGGATGTTTTCAACGTCTTCGCCAACGTAACCAGCTTCTGTTAAGGAAGTAGCATCAGCAATAGCAAATGGCACATTCAGAATCCGTGCCAGGGTTTGAGCAAGTAGGGTTTTACCGCTACCTGTAGGTCCAAGCATGAGGATGTTACTTTTCGCAAGTTCTACATCATCATTTTTAACACCTGCATTGATACGTTTGTAGTGGTTATAAACCGCTACGGACAGGTTCTTTTTAGCTTGATCCTGACCAATGACATAATCACTGAGGATTTCGCGGATTTCTTGAGGTTTCGGTACCTCTTTGAATTCCACTTCTTCTTCATTACCCAGCTCTTCTTCGACGATTTCCGTACAAAGTTCAATACATTCATCACATATATATACGCCAGGTCCTGCTACGAGTTTACGGACTTGTTCCTGACTTTTACCGCAGAAAGAACATTTCAACTGTCCTTTTTCATCGTTAAATTTAAACATTCGTTTCACCCCTTATTATAATGACGCAATCGTTGCGACTGAAGTTTCATGATACGACGCTTACGTTTCCACTTCACTTCTTTTGCCCATCATATCAGATTAACTTCAAACAAAAAAGCAATACCTTTTCAGAGGTGTGCGCAACTTTTCCTGCACCATCCTCATTATGTAATTCAACTGCAGATAAGTCAAACGATGGAGCACCAGTACTATTGTATGTAAACAGTTGGAGAAGTATCAACTATCTTCCCCATTAATCTCTACCTCTATACTCTAAAATATAGAAATATATGAGAAGACAAGGTACGATCCTGCACCTTGTCTTCTTAGTTTATTATTCAGCTTTAGAATTTGCAACTAGAACGTCAATGGCTTTGCGGACTTTAAGATCTTCTTTAATCATGTCTGTATTCCCGCCAAGCATTTGCGTCAGTTGAGCAACGTCTGTTTGGTACATGGAAGCCATGTTCTCAAGTTCAGCATTCACATCTTCTTCAGAAGCTTCGACATTTTCTGCCTCTGCGATCGCTTCAAGAGTCAAGTTCGTCTTCACACGCTTCGCTGCATCTTCTTTCATCTGCTCACGAAGGGCATCTTCGTCTTGACCAGTGAATTGGAAGTACATGTCTTTCGTCATCCCTTGCATTTGTAGACGTTGTTCGAATTCTTGAACCATACGGTCAAGCTCTGTGTCTACCATAGCGTCAGGAATTTCAACTTCTGCATTTTCAGAAGCTTGCGTCACAAGCGTGTCACGCTTGCTGTTTTCAGCGTCTGTTTTCTTCTGCTCTTCCAGGCGCTCACGAGTTTTTGTCTTCAGTTCTTCAAGAGACTCGACTTCTTCGTCGACATCTTTCGCGAACTCATCATCAAGCTCAGGAAGTTCTTTTCCTTTTACTTCATGAATTTTAACTTTGAAAGTAGCCGATTTACCAGCTAGATCTTCTGCATGGTATTCTTCAGGGAAAGTCACTTCAACGTCTGTTTCTTCTCCTGCTTTCTTACCAACCAGCTGTTCTTCAAAACCTGGGATGAAGGAGCCAGAACCAATTTCCAGCGAGTAGTTGTCTGCCTGTCCACCTTCGAATGCTTCACCATCAACGAAACCTTCGAAATCCATAACGACTGTGTCGCCATTTTCAACAGCTGCATCTTCTTTAACAACTAGCTCAGCTTGACGCTCTTGCATTTGCTTCAGTTCGCTTTCAACATCTTCATCTGATACTTCAGTATCCTGCTCTTCTACAACAAGACCTTTGTAGTCGCCAAGCTTAACTTCAGGCTTCACAGTAACTTCAGCTGTGAATACAAGGTCCTGCCCTTTTTCGATTTGTTTTACGTCTACTTCTGGACGATCAACAGGTTCGATTCCTGTTTCTTCAACAGCTTCTGTATAAGCTTGCGGAAGAACGATATCAAGGGCATCCTGATAAAGAGACTCCACTCCGAAGCGCTGTTCGAAAAGTTTACGAGGTACTTTACCTTTACGGAAACCAGGTACTTGTACCTGTTGAACTACTTTTTTGAAGGCTTGGTCAAGTGCTTTGTCGAACTCACTTGCAGGTACTTCTACTGTCAAAGTCCCCTGATTGCCTTCTTGCTTTTCCCATTTTGCTGACATAAAAAATTCCCTCCAACATCTATTCATTCATTTTCGTCCGAAGACGATGATCTGATGATTCTATGACTCTTTTTACATACGAATCTCGTTTGCAACCACTACATTATAACATAATCCTACAGCCTTTCAAGCCGTGAGCTGTTCATTTATTCCCCTACGATCAATACATAATGCTGTTCACATAGTTCGATTTCAGATTTGTATTTCTGCACGTGTTCCAATTCATCATTCTCATGCATGGGAAGCTGTAAATATTCATGCCCTAATTGTTTAAGGGCTTCGACAAGAATCGGGACTTCCTTTTCATTGGGGAATATTGGATAACGCACATAGCAATAATGATATAAAAGACGATTAATCATCTCGTACATCGTCGGGTTGTTTTGTTCAATTTGCCCGAGTCTCATCTGAATCTGTTTAATGATGTAATCAGAATGAAGCTGTGTTAATTCCGAGGGGACAACGGTGGATACCTGCCCAAATTTCTTAATCGTCAACTCTTCACTCCAACCTGTGTCCCTAAACCATTCTAAAATGGAAGATTTAATAATCGGGTGGACCTTTTCGTTCACTAATACACGTTGGAAGTCCTCCGCAAAAAGGTCAGGTGATTGTTTTTTTAATTGGTCAACCGCTTGCCATTGCTTATGTATATCATCGGAATCCATGGCCTGTTTAAATTCATCAAAGTATTTCGTACCTTCTTCTTTATGACGATCCTCGAGAAGTTTCCGGCTTACCTCAAACATCTGCCAGAGTTGAGTACGACTTTGATGAGGGATGTCCTCTGATTCAAACACTTCTTCCAAAAGATTAATGATTTCTTCATACTGATTGCTTTGAAATAAGATGGTGATATAGATATGTAAATAATGATAGTACTGTTCGTAATCTTCCTTCATTTGCTTTTGACATAATTCTTCGGCTTCATCGAACAATCCAAGTTCGATCCAACTCATCAGAAGTCCCGTGATGACATCCGCATTTGCAACGCCATACTCCACAAGTGGCTCCAAGGCTTCTGAAGCATCTTTATACCTTTTTTCCTTTAACGCTTCCAGTCCTACTCGTTGCAGAGTGGTTTTCCATTTTGGGAACATTACTAAGTTCCCGTTTTTATTTTCCATAAGACACCCTTCCCTAGAGTTTATACTTCCCTCATTCTATCCTTATCGTTTGTATTTCAAACCTCTATTCATTCAGCTTATTAGGATATACTAAAGTATATTCACAATAAACACAAAGAATACACTTCTAGGTCTGCAATCCGTTTTCTGTACGTCATGATCCGTTAAGGAAATACAAGGAGCGACAATTCCTTCAATTAATCGAAAACTTTATCCTCCTATAACATCTGAAAATGTTTGATATTAGCGCAAAACAGGACTTTATACTCATGATGATTTTGTTTTTTTTGCTAAAATAAGTGAATGTGAATAAAATTTCACCGAATTATTAAATTTTAAGGAGATGTATCGTTTTGTCATTGCTAGATGATCAAACATTGCTGGAAACGTACATAGAATCCGTGAAACTTCAATTAGATGATGAATTCGTCCACTTATTGACGAAAGAGATTGATAAGCGATCTATGGAATTGCCTAAAGGAAATCTCCAACTTACATGAATCGACATCGAACGCTCTCCATGACGAGAACGTTTTTATAGAGGAATTTAGAAAGGGTGTGCTGAACAGCACACCCTTTCTTTTATTGATTAGAGGTTGGGTTGCTCTGTCGTTGCCCGGACATTTTAGCAATACTCGGGATAACATTCTGCAACTGCCCTGCCTGACCAGTCATCATGCTGTAGGTGGCAGCACCGATTCCGATTGAAGCGACAATCGGCAACCACTGAACATTCTTCTTCTCCATCCTGATCACTCCTCAAATCGCTTGGCTTTATAGCCATTTGTATTGTTTCCTGGAGAAGGATCACGTATGTGAGTTAAAACCATCTTCTCTATCCTTTATTTACCTTTAAATAGCAAACGGATTAAGAATAGCGGCCAAAGAATGATCCACCCTAATAAGACGAACATGTATATGGACTTCTCTTCTCTACTCTGGTTTACAGGTTCTTCTTGTTGAAAACAGAAAAACAGACCAATCAGGATGTAAGTGAAGGCTATCAAATGAATCACTCCTCTACACCATAGCGTATGAAGAATACGTGACATGTGCCCCACCTCAAAGCTAACCTTTAAAAATGTATGGCGTTAAACATGGTAAAATGTTTATAGAGGTGATGGAATATGCAACGGATCATTCTGTTTGACGGGGAATGCAATTTTTGCAATCAAAGTGTGCAGTTTATTATTAAGAGAGATCCAGAAGGACGTTTCAAATTCGCTTCTCAACAAAGTGAAGTTGGAGGATCGTTCATGCGGCAATTTGATATTCCTAAAGAAGTGGACAGCCTAGTCCTCATTGAAGATTCCAAGGCTTACCTTCAATCCACGGCTGCGTTAAGAATAAGTAAAAGCTTGAAAGGTTTTTGGAAATTTGGATTTGTTTTCATCTTAGTCCCTAAACAGATTAGGGATTGGGCATACATGACCCTTTCAAATAATCGTTATAAGTGGTTCGGTAAACAAGAGGCCTGCCAACTGCCTTCACCAGAAATTAGGAAGCGTTTCTTATGAACTCTTTCAAAAGAAAAAAGCGTCCACAAGTAGGTGGACGCTCTTTTAGTATTCTTTAGAAAAAGGGCAGGCTAAAAGCTGACATGCTTCGCTTTTTCGTTCTCATCTAGAGTCGGTATTTTAATCTTTGTTTCTCTGCCATTCCATACATAATAACCAAAACCTGGTTGTATTTGTGCTTCGTTTCTAGTAAATGGCAATGTGAACAAGCTTTGATCGGATTTTTTCATAAGTAAGACCGCCTGACGAATTTGTTTAAGCTCATTAGAAAATGAATCGAACCCTTTCGTAAAATCACTAATGTTTCCCGCTGCGACCACTTTAAATCCTAAATATCCATAGCGTTTCATTAAATCCGCTAGCTGCCCCTGTAAACCTGCATCAATGATTTGGTTTAACCGTGATAGGCTGTCTATCACCAGGAGGATTCCTTCCCTCTCCCCACTACTTGATTCTTCTCCCTCTGCGAAAAAGGCTTCGCGAGCACTGAGAAGCTCTTTCATAGAAGCAATCCAGGCGCTGATCTCCTCTTTTGTTTCCAAATAAGAAATAGCTGGGTCATGGCGATACGAGGATAGCCCGCGATCCATTCCATCAAGAACAGCGATCTCTTCAAAAGCATGATCGCTTATTTGCTCCAGGAGTACACGCAGGACAGTTGTTTTCCCACTTCTTGCTTGACCAGTTATCAAACAATGGACATCCAAGTCTATCTCTACAGACTCTACATATTCTTCGTCAAGACCGATGGCAACCTGGCCCTCTTTCTGACTTTGACCATATTGTTGTTTAAACAAATGATAATCCAAGGATTTAGGAAGCATTGGAATCGGAGGTGGACTTGGGACATGTTTGTACATAGCCTCCACTTCTTCCACCTTCCTTTTCACGTCATCCAGAATAGCCAAATCATCTACCCCGTCAGCAGGGAGGTAAATTTGAGCTAAGTATGACTCATTTTTCTGGATCATCGCCCGTCCTGGGATAGGTTCAATCTCATAAGGGGTTCGGCCGATTAATGCAAATTTTTCAGAGGCATCCATTAAGTAATGGATGATTTTTGTTTTTAAATTATTCATTAAAGGCTGACGGATCGAATTGATTCGAGTAGCAGTGAAAATCATAAAGATCCCCAGCGTCTGCCCGTCCCTGGCAAACTGAATAAAATGATTTTCGAGTTCATTGAACTCCTCTTTGACCAGATCAAAATTATCAATCACGATCGTAATATAAGGAAGGCATCCGTCGTTCTTTTGATTATAGAGAGCAATTGTACTGACTTCTGCATCCAGGAACAACTGCTTCCGTCGTTTCATCTCTTCTTTCATTATGGTCATGAATTTTTCGATTTTCCTACGGTCGTCATATCTGAAATAATCGGCTGTATGGGAAAGTTGCTTTAACGATAATAATGAACTATTCCCAAAATCGAACACATAATAATGTAGTTCCTGAGGGCTGTAAGCGTAAGCGAAATCAAACAACAGAGTTAAGGCTGTTGTCGTCTTCCCATAGCCTGATGAACCGAAAATCCCAATATTTCCGTCCTTGCCAAATTTATAAAGGTAAGGTTCCTGCCTTTGTTGTTCAGGTTCATCCTTTAACCCGATGGCAAATTCCCCATTCCTTGAAAATGGTTGTTCCTGATTCATAATCCTCTCAGGAAGAGGGGGTAGCCATGGACTTGGTAAACGCTTAATGTTCATCCGTTCCTGCGTCTTACAAATCTCTGCAACGGTAGCTGTTATTTCCGTTACTTCAGGAGACTGAAGTTTTTCTGATGAATGAGCCACTTCGGAAACGGGAACGAGCCCTAAATCTGTCACAAGGGAAACATCATTCTCTCCTTCGAATGCAGAGGAATGATAAGGAGCCCCGCTCCATGCAGACTGAAATAATTCATAGACCTCATTGTTTCCTACTTGTAAATACCCCCGACCTGTCGTCTGCAGATCTTGGGCATCACTATTCTTCAAAATTTCTTTACTATCTGTTGCATCCTGTACTTTTAAAGCGATACGAAACCTGGAGTTGCTCCAAATCTGATCATCAATGATGCCCCCGGGTTTCTGCGTCGCAAGGATCAAGTGAACCCCCAAGCTCCTTCCAATACGCGCGGTACTCACAAGTTCCGAAATGAATTCCGGCTCTTCATTTTTCAGTTCCGCAAACTCATCTGAAATAATAAACAGATGAGGCATGGGTTCGTCGGCTGTTTTTTGTTTATATAATCGTGTGTAATCATTGATATGATTGACTTTGTATCGGTCAAATAGCGTCTGCCTCCGCTTTAATTCACTATTTATTGAAGCTAACGCCCGAGTACTGAAGTTTTCGCTTTCATGGATATTGGTGATTGTTCCTAATAGGTGAGGGATGTCTTCAAATGGCTGCGCCATCCCTCCTCCTTTATAGTCAATCAATAAAAAGGCAACCTCATGCGGATGATAGTGAACAGCAAGTGATAATATATAGGTTTGTAACAATTCACTTTTTCCTGACCCGGTTGTACCAGCCAGAAGTCCATGAGGTCCATGAGCTTTCTCATGGAGGTTCAGCTCAACAAGATCTTCTTTCCCTTTCAAACCAATGGGAGCAGCAAGCGATCGGGAGGACTGGTTATTTCGCCAATTCTCTTCTATCGGAAGTTCATCCGCTCCTTTATCAAAAAGGTCAAGAAAAGTAACAACATCGGGAATAGAATTGTTCACACCAGTCAGATGATTCAAAGAATACAGCTTTCGTGCGTAATTTTCGTTATCATCCGTTTGGTGCAGATCCAAGCCAAAAGCTTTGTGGATGGCTTTTCCATCCTTAATCAGGATCTCTCCTTCTTTATCACTTATATATTGAATGAGTGTGTCGATATGATCGGAGAGCATCTCTTTTCTTTCTTTTGCAAAAATCACAGATACCCCAAGATCCTTTAGGTCCTTTTCTAAATACTCCATAATTACATGATCAGAAACCAGCCTTTGGTTTTCGACGACAAATAAAAGATGGGGAGAAAAAGCTTTCTTCCCTTTCCGGTCATCTAAGTCACGGTCTCTGATCGTGGCATAAATGGAAGATAATAGCTGATCCCTCGTTTTCTCGTTGTAGATCATCCCTTTAGCAAATGAATGGGGAAGTTGAATATGAGGAAGCCATCTCATCCATTTCCAATCCTCATAATCATCCTCATCAAAAATAGTAATGATGCGTAAATCATGATAGCTGTGAAAAAAAGAAAGTTGGCCGATCAATTGGTGAATCTCTTTTTGCACAACCGTTTTCTTCCCTACCAGACCTAATGGCGAGTGTAGATCAATAGATAAAGGCACATTTTCTACCGTTTGATAGACATTGACCATTTCCTGTGATTTCTCAACCAGATGATCAATTTCCCGATTCGCTAAATCACCCGTATTAAGAGACACCTCAAAGCTCGAGGGGAGGATTGCCTTTCCTATCCGTACTGCTAGAAAATCTCTACTGTCCACAGTCCGCTCCCAAAGCCGCTCATTGAGGTGTGTCGTGTAGGTTTTCATGGTTTCAAACGATGGATAATGATAATGAAGTACCTCGCCTTGGCGCTCTCTTAAGTTCTGGAGCTCTTCCCGCTTCTCTTTTAAGTACCTGGTGTACACACGGTTCCTCTTCTCTTCTCGATTTCTCTTCCTTCTTTTTTCTCTAAAATACTGAAGTGTAGAGGTAATCAGTGTGGTGGCAAACATCATTACTGAAATGATAATGAAAATTCCTCTTGGGATGAGAAACGCAACAGCCCCTAGGACAATTAGCATGACAAGGGGAGGGAGGATGATCATCCATAATGATCGCCCATGATCATCACTTTCCTGACTCGGAAACGAGAAGGTGACCTTTTCCTCCGGTAAGTCATACATCATCCTAGGGGTACGTCTGAAATTAGGGTATTGCTTTTCCATCTCTGAAGTCGGAAGGGCAGTGTGGGTCAACGTAGTCTCAAACGTTTCCTGACCACTAACCTGTAACAGATCGGTATCCTTCAGCACCAGAGTGATCCAGGATAGAAATAATAGATCTCCCGCTTGAACTTTTGTCTTCCCGATGATTTTCCTTCCATTTTTAAAGACATGCTTTTCCTCACCAGGCGATAGATACCAATCTTCACCAATCATGAATAATGTTGCATCCCTCCCCATGTCACCTGAGGAATCAAAACAATTATGAATGGTAGAGGAAGAGCTTGGTCCGACGGTGATTTCCTTTTTTCCTCCTATGTAAAAGGTTTCTTCCTTATTCGGTTTATTTTTATATATGAAAGTAAGCGAGATCGAACCTACGTCAACCTCCATTTGCTCGTCTGCCTTGAAATTGTAAATCCTTTGGCCGCACTGGAAGACCTCAACATCCGAATGACCACCTTCCTTCAAAATCTCCAGAGGACCTTTTTCAAATGAAAGAGAAGGCAAATAAATATCTTTCGTCGGATTATTTCCCACAGTTAAATGAAAACGCTCAGGATTCTCTATATCCGTAACAGTATATTGATCGTTAAAAAAAGTGTAAAGCTGAGACATAGAGCCACCTCTCCTCCATTAAATCATCCATTGCCATCACTTTCCCGGCCCTCACTCTGCGGCTGATCTGATTCTTTTGCAGCTTCTTCTTGCTCTTTTTCGTATTTCTCGATTTCCTGCTGCACGCTCTCCAATTTTTGTTCTTTTTCCTCCGCAGATAACCCATTCTCTTCCTTCACTTCCTGTTGAAGCTTATACAAGGCTAAAAGAATAAGGTCAGGATTCTCAGAAATTTTAGCTAGATTGACAGCTTTTTCGTTTTGCCCTCTTCCGATATGAATCCAATAATCCAAGTACTCAGGTTCTGCTTCAAGTGTGATCGTTTTCCGTATGTTCTCCTTTTGTTCTTCGGATAATGACACATCCTCTACGTAAGCTGCAGCCAGCTGGTACCTTGTCATTGTTGTCAATGCTTCTACCTCATAAGGGGAGAGAACATCTATCACCTCTTCATACTGATCTTCCATAAACCGTTCACTGCTCTCTAAATAGGCCTCCTGCTTCGGCTGTATAAAGAAGAACGCATAGATGACCAAGGCAAAGACCGGCAGAAAGGTCAGAACACTTCCTCTCAATACGTTTCTACGTTGTTTCCACTTATGTTCAGGTTCCTTCACGAGCTTGTTTTCCATATTTTCAACCTCTTGAATCCTACGGGTAACCATCCCTTTTAATTCATCTAAATCATTCGCTAAAAGGATTTCCTTCACATCTTCACTAACGTTCATAGTGTCTCTAAACTTAAGGTAATAAATATAGCTCTCAGAAAGATCAATGGCCGCCGCAACGGCAGCCTTGGTCTCTTCTATCACACGTTCCTTTTCATTATCATAGGGGGGGATACTTTCATTCACTCCATAATGAAGAAAGTGAGGAGTCATGGCGGAATCGATCCATATGTTTTCAGGGCAGATGACTAGATTCAGCCGGGTAAACTTATGTTGTTCCACTATTTTGATTAACTGATGGGCAAAAATCCACCGTGAATATTCTGCCTTTTGCTTTAATTGCGTATAGGGAATGAAAGACTTGGGCCATTCCATAGTCAGGGAGATTTCATCCTCGCCCACGTCAATTTTTTTACTCAGGCTGAAATCGATATCATGTAAAACCTGAATTTCCAACTCATCCTGCATTTTGAGACGGGCTTTCTGATAAATGACAGTGGATAAATGCCCATCTTGCATGAGTTCTGCGCCCGTTACCTGACGAAAATAAGAATTCTGAACCTCACTCATCACAAACTTCCCCTTTTACAATTACAATATTTCAATCCGGTCTCCAGAGGTTATCCCATGTTCCTCCATAGTTGAAGAACCAGTACATACTTTATGTTTGTTTAAAATCCGCACCCAACTCCCATCAGGAGGAGGGAGTTCGACACTAGCCACCTGCCATGCAAGATCGATAAGCGTATGCAGAGATGAATGATTGGAGAGTCGAAGGTCAAGCGTTCCCTGATTGTAGTTTTTCAGATCAATCGTTACTTGAATATACATAGGAAACCCCTTACTCAAGCCCCTCTACCGCGTAATCGATGTCATGTTCCTTAGAGAGGTCTTGCATATTTTGCTTATAATCATCAATTTCTGCCTGTCCCTGCATGACCAGTTGATTGGCTTCCTCAATCATGGAAGCATCCTGGACTTTAATTGCTTCCAATGCTGTTTCAAATCCGGATAACTGGGACTCTGCGCCACTAATGTACTGCTGATGCAGTTCCTTCAGCTCTTCCGGTTCTGGATCAATGGATTTAAGTTCTTGAACCGCTTCTGTATATGTTGGAATAATCTCTTCTTCAAGCGCGCTGCTTAGTGTGGCATCATCCGTATAGTTTTCCCCCCACACACTTTCCAATTTTGTAATAGCTTCCGCTTCTAGTTTCCCGACCGGCTCCAAGTCTTCGTTGACATATTCTACAAAACTTTTTTGGAAGTCTGATTGGAATAAAGAACATCCACCCAATAAGAATATAATAGATAGGAGTGCTATTGTTTTTTTTATCATGCTGTCACCGCCATTGTTTAAGATTTATTATGAAACATTCTTAAGATAGTACTCTCTAAATTTAGGATAATATTTCATTCTGAAAAATACTGCAATGATAACAAATGGCAGGACAGATGCTAAGGCTAGAAAACCATAGGGATGAATCACTATTCCCCCTATTAACGCATACAAGCTTGCACAAAGCGCCAAACTATAACCTACGATAAAAATTGCATTAAAGTAAGTAAGGCCTATAAATTTAGCCTTGGCTATTTTAGGTTCTTTTTTACTTCTAATCCAGCACTCCTTGCACTCACTCCATGATTGTTTCAATGGTTCAATAAAAAATCTGATCATCATCTACACCCTTTGTTAATGCGGAAAGTTTAAATATCCATTAGAACACTCTTTATTTTTGGGTTTCCTCCAGTTTTTCCCTTAACTCAAGCTCTCCCTCTGTTTCTAACCCTCTATAAATAATCTCCCGAATCTGTTTATGGTTGAAGAACACATTACTCTCTTCAGAAATATGGCCTTGAGGATAAGGACAAGCTACGTAGTCCCACAATTTGTTACCCTCTTCACTGAGTTGCTCTTGTTTCCTTCCATAAATCATAACCGCTTGATTAATAAACTCCACGATTACGACAGTCCCAACCGGAAGCAAATGTTCACCTTTTTTTATTTTCAAAGAAGTGATTTGATTATCCAAAGCTTTCACCCCTGTCTAACTATCATTTTGGTTGTTCTTTTTCAAAACTCAGTCCTATTTTAGCACCAAAAAGTAAGCGTAAATCTACTAATGTATCTTTACCGATTTTAGCTTTCCCACCAATTGAACCTGCGGATGCACCTACAGTCACCTTAGTATTAAAATCAGTGAAAGGAATTCCGAAAATCGTAGAGACTTCTCCTTCAGCTACAGCTGCTGTTGCACCAATTCCAACTGAGAAATTCTCTACACCGGCAAATGCTTTCGCATCACCAATGGAAGCTTTTGCTTCGCTTCCCCATCCTCCAAAGTAATCTCCAACATATTTAATATCTCTGTCAATTTGATTCCTTACAGACCAGGAGATTCCTGTAGCCTGGGCTTTAGCAAGCGGAGCAACAGATTTCCCTCCCACACTTGCCTGTCCTTCAAGCTTAAGAATATCCTGAGTAAAGTTTCCATCCATAAGATCTGTATCCCATTTTCCTCCTGCGAAAAGCCCAGTGAATTGACTGGAACCTCCAATTTGATCATCTGTTTGAAAGCCATCAAGGCCCTCCCAGTCATGTTTGGCCTTTCCAAATCCTGATCCTACTGAAAAGCTGTCACTGACTTCTGAACTTTCTCCCAGCATAAACTCATAAGGTTTGGATACGCTCTCCTTACTAGATTCGTCGCTTGCAGCAACTGAAGAAGTTCCTGTTCTTTGCAAATATTCTAATCGATTGAACGTGTAGAGCGAGTTACGACCTGTCCAATGATTGAATCCCTTGTATAAAGATTGCTGTTTGATTAGATATGATGGAACGATCAAAGAATAACCCTGGCTGCTCATTGAGGTAAAAACAGGGTGATAAGCTTTTAGATCCGACAATTGATGATCCTGGTAATTAGAAACAGAAAGAGTACCAGACATGAATTTCGATTGAATAATAGAAACAAAATTTTTCATCCAATCCATATCCATTTGTATGGGTTGCATACTTGAAACCTGTTGATTATCAAACTCATTCAACTTCTCAATCGTTTCATTTACATATCTTTCTCCTCGCCGTACTTCCTCATATACCCCGCTTGCATCCAAATGAGGCACGGAAACAATATCTTTAACACTTGAAAGGATGCTGTTCGCTTCCTCCGTCAAAGAGGTAGTCGTTTGTTTTACATGCCTCAGCCCTTGTTGGACCTCACCTTCCATAAAGGCCTGATCCAGGTATCCTTGATCGGCTGGTTCTAAGTGGTGCAAGGAAGAAAGCATTTGTTTCAATGTTGATTCATAATTCGTAAGGAAGGTTTTGATGTAAGACAAAAAGGGCTGATGGCAGTCCTGGTAAAAAGAACGAATGGAAGAACCTCCCTGCCCCTCAAAAGCATCAAGCTGTATGAAATTACGAACAGCTTCTTCAATTGTTGAAAAAGAGGCCTTCACCTCAGATAGTTCAACAAGCGTTTCTTCTATTCCGTTTTGCAGTTGATTCACTTGTAATGTTTTCATCCCGCTTCACTCACTTCTTCATGAACCCGGCTGCCACTTCATCAGTTTGAACGAAAGTTTCAACAGATCGTAAGGTAGCAGATTCATTATTTAATAGGAGGCTTTTATAGCTTTCAGCCAACAGTTTAAGCTCAGCGTTCAAGTCATTCAATTGGTTTACAACCTCCAGATTACATGGTTCACTTATTGTTTTTATTGAAGGGGAGGAAAAAGATTGTGTCGCTGTTTGCATTTGAGAAATGGACTGTTCCACTTCACTCCATCTTATTTTAATTTCCTGACTCACTATTCTACACACCTTTCCAATCTATTTCTTCTCAGCTAGCGTCATTTCATATCTTAGTGACGTAATCTTTTGATTATAGTGATACAAATCGAACTGTAACCCGCTGATTTTTGACTGTATGGCATCCAGTGCATTCATCAATTGTTCCCCTTCAATTGAACGATACTGTGTTAACAGCCCATTCATTCGGATGTTTTCAAACTCCCCTGCCAATTGCCCAGACCAAGTCGCTGGTGATAATTCAGGTTCCATACACACCTTCTTTTGCCTAGCGAGTTCCTCTCTGAACCCTTGTAAGCGTGAGGCTGCTTCTCTCAATCGCCTTAGCTCATCTTGTTTTTGATCATACAGTTGATTGTAGTAAAACAACGACTCCATTAGCACTATCTCCAAGCCCCCTGCTTCTTCCTTGTATTTCCCTTATATACCATAAAAATATATAAGGGAAATACAAGGAAGAAAGCACCTGCTTAGGTGCTTTCTTCATGTATTAGCCTCGAATTTGACCAGCAATTTGCTGATCAGTGTCTTCCAAGGTAGTAGCCGTACTATTCAACTGCTGGGAAACCTCTGCAAGCAGTGTGCTCATTCTTTCGAAGGCAGGACGCAATTCTTGATATTGCGCAGCGAACGCCTGACTGGAGGCCCCTTCCCAGATTTCCTGAAGCTGACCACTCATTCCGTCTAAACGGGAAACTAACTCCTGGACATTTGAACTTTCTGTATTGTACTGTCTTGCAAACTCTCTCAATTCATCTGGGGTCAAGCGGATATTTTGTGACACAATTTCACTCCTCTAACCAATTTGGTTACATATTACCCTTGATATTTTTACCAGTCAATCTTTCTCATAGATTCAGTAGTATACTCCTGAGTTTGATAGATAGAGGAGAATACTTTCCTACCATCTTGAATTCTAAATCATGACTAAAGACTCTGTATATATTAATTAAATGGGTAATTACTCATAGGTCTTTTCCATCTAATTCTTCCTTAGAAACAAAAATTCTCGATATTGTGACATTTTCCCAAAATGGTTTTAATTGATTACTTATGGTCTATTAAAAAGGTAGAATGATGTGAAAAGGGGAATTTTTATGGACTGTGAAAGTTTAAGGAATAAGATTGAAGAAAAGAGAAGAGAAATGTACCAAGCCTACCTCATCGATCAAAATTATACCCATGCTCTTATTAGATCTCAGGAACTTGATGCTATGCTTAATAAGTTTAGGAAGCTGTGTCAAAAACCGTTTATCATCGCTGTGTCCGTTTTAATGCTCTGAAAGGGGATGGTTCATTCCCTCTTGAATGTAGAGGCATGTAGAGCACAAAAAAACTGTTTCCTTTGCTCTAGCAAAAGAAACAGTTTTTTCATTTAGCGTCCCAGGAGAGATTCGAACTCCCGACCCACAGCTTAGAAGGCTGTTGCTCTATCCAGCTGAGCTACTGGGACATGTAATAGTATAAAATTGAATGCGCAAACTTTTGTCGGCTGTTGTCCCGATTTCCTGGGTGGATTCAAGATGTGTTGAAATCGGTACGTTGTAGCATCGCTTCGAAGCATATTCGATCATGCTCTATCCAGCTGAGCTACTGGGTCATACTTATTAAAGTTTAAGATATGTAATGGAGCGGGTGAAGGGAATCGAACCCTCGTCATCAGCTTGGAAGGCTGAGGTTTTACCATTAAACTACACCCGCGTAGTTAAAAAGTTAGCTTATAAGAAAACAAGTTTTGTTGATGTCTTGTGAAGCGGACAAGAATTATTATATTAAGAATACGGAAAAATGTCAACAGGTTGCAGCAAAGAAATTAATTCTTCGCTGCAAGTGCTGTTGTCATGTATAAGTCAGGCATAGGGTCGCCGTTCACATGATAAAATTGCAAGTGGACTTCACTTACATCTTCCCATTCCAAAATTGCATACGTCGGCTCTTCCCGATCTCTCGGGAGCCTTGCACTTCCTGGGTTAATGAATAGAGTGTCGCCAACTTTTTCTGCTCCTGCTATATGGGAATGGCCGAAGCAGGCAACTTGTGCACCAACTTCTTCTGCACGGTAAGAGAGGGGCATCAATGTTGATTTGATTTGATGCAAATGACCATGAACCACCAAGAACATTACTTCACCTACTTGCAGGGTTTGTTCTTCTTCCATTTCTGGTTCGAAATCACAGTTCCCTTTTGCATAAGAGAAGCCTTCAAGCTCTTTGGAATCAAAAGCAAGTTCAGAATCCCCACAATGAATCATGGCATCGACTTCCTGGTGTCTTGCCTTAATATCCATCACTTCATTTTTTAAGCCGTGTGTATCACTCACAATTAAAACTTTCGGCATACGACTCACCTCGATTAGCTTTGAGTTTTCAACCACTCTTCGATTTTTTGTATGGCGTGGTGACGGTGACTGATTGCGTTTTTCTCTTCAGAGGAGTGTTCAGCCATCGTACGTGAAGACCCTTCCGGTATGAATACAGGGTCATAACCGAAACCATTTGTACCTTGAGGTTCGTTGGCGATCGTGCCCTCACATGTTCCTCTTTTAACAAAAGTATTCTCACCAGGTCTTGCCACCGCTACGGCACACACAAACCTTGCTGTACGTTTTTCTTCAGGTACATCTTGGAGCTCATTTAAGAGTTTTTCTGTATTTTTCCCGTCATCTTTCTCTATTCCTGCATAGCGGGCGGAATAAACACCTGGTTCACCATTTAATGCATCGACTTCCAAACCTGAATCATCAGCCACGACAGGCACTCCGAAATGCTCAGCCATAGCTTCTGCTTTAATGGCTGCATTCTCTTCAAATGTCGATCCTGTTTCTTCTATGTCAATGGAACGATCAATATCTAACAAGGATTTCACAGAAATATTGTATTTGGAAAACATCTGGCGGAACTCATCCACTTTACCTGGGTTCTTCGTCGCCACTATTAGTTCCTTCATTTTACTTAGTCGCCTCCGCTTTTGTACGAATGACGTCTGACCATTCTCCAATGGCTTCTCCCTGGAGTTTGATTAGATCTGTAACGCCTTCCTCAGCGAGGGACAACATCTTTTGCAGTTGCTGCATAGAAAATGTAGCTTCTTCTCCAGTACCTTGCAATTCAACAAATTCACCTTTTCCAGTCATGATGACGTTCATATCCACTTGTGCCTTGCTGTCTTCTTCATAGCAAAGGTCCAGAACTTCATCCCCGCCAGGCATTACACCAACAGAAATAGCAGTCAAGAAATCTGTAATCGGCAGCTCTTTAATGGTTTTTTTGTTCACTAGTTTGCCTAAAGCAATAACGACGGCGACAAATGCTCCAGTAATGGAAGCTGTACGTGTTCCTCCGTCAGCCTGGATGACATCACAATCGACCCAGATGGTGCGCTCGCCGATTTTATCTAAATCTACAACCGCTCGTAGGGAACGTCCGATTAAACGTTGGATTTCCATCGTGCGCCCAGAAACTTTCCCTTTTGATGACTCACGGATATTTCTTTGTTCCGTTGCACGAGGCAGCATAGCATATTCAGCTGTAATCCAACCTTTTCCTTGTCCACGTAAAAAAGGAGGTACACGATCCTCTACGCTGGCATTACAAATGACTTTCGTATCTCCAAAGCTGATCAGCACAGACCCTTCTGGATGCTTTACATAATCCGTTTCAATTGTTACTTTTCTTAGTTCGTTGACTTCCCGATGATCATTTCTCATCAGTAACGACCTCCTTTTGCCTACACCATTATCCTTGCCCATCTTAACACAAATTACATGTGTGAGGTAGTTAAAGCTCAAATGGAAAAGCGCTTCAAAAGCTTTTCACTTTTGAAGCGCTTCATGATTATTTTTTGTGACTACATGGCTTCTGCGCCATTAATATCCTGTCTTGAAACAGGCTCAGCCAAGGGCTCTCCCGCTTCATTGAACACTTGTTCTGTTCCATCGACATGAACCTCGACGGATTCAACGTCCGCTTGATCAGTAAGACTCATAACAAGACTCGCCAACGCAGCATCAGATAAGGAGGGTTGCTCGTCCACACTCGTCAGGATGTTCTCATTGAAGGACACAGTCAGAACCCCGTTTTCAAGCTTAGAGTTGACCAATTGCGCCCCTTCATTGAATGGGTTCATCAGTGCACTCCCAAGTTCAGGGCCTTCAAGTAACGCCTGAACCATTGCGGTATATTCGTCACTTCCTTTTGCTACACGAGTAGTCACAGGGACTTGATAAACCTGTTCCCCATTTTGGGCAGGAAAATAAACCGTGACCGCCTCACTGTTCATAATATCTGTGTTGTTCCCTACACTGTGGTTGATCCCGTCAGCACGGGAAACCCCTTTAGAAATTGGAGTCCCGTCGACAGGCATCACTTGCTGCTCGTGACCGTTGATCCAAAGCTTAATCCGTTTTACATTTTCAAACTGAGTCAATGTATAGGTCATGGCTTGTAAAATCTTCTCTTCATCTTCAGCCGCATAATTTTTGAAGTCTTCTGATACATCTACAATAAGCGTTCCATCCTCTTTGGCGTTCACTCCAAGAATTTCTGTTCCAGCAGGAAGAACCGCTTCAAAACCATTTGGCAGCAAGTTTGTTACAGGCCCATCTTTCACCATATACTCAAGTGCCTGTGTTGCCACCTCTTCTGATGCCGGCAGCTCTAGGGTCTGCGGGGCAACCATGCCGTTCGCATCCAATAAATACACCTCGCGAGCGACCGTGGCTGAAGAAGGTGCGTCTTCTGTTCCTTCGCCTTCTTCCCCTTCTGTATTTTCACCTTCTCCTTCAGGTTGAGGTTCATCACTACTCGGATCTGGCGTTGTTGTAACCGCCTCTTCAGGTGTATCCATTTTCTCTAATGATTGTTCTCCTTCAAAAAGGCAGCCTGATAGTAACCCTGTACTCAACAGCAATAAAACCGCGAGCATGAAGGGTTTGTAGCCGTATTTCTTCATAGTTTTCCCTCCTGAGATAGATTGTACTACCATATATACGAGCCCCTTGGAGGATTAGACCAGAAGATTTTATGAATGAAAATGAGACAATGATTTAAAAGAGTTCCACAGCCCTTTCAAATAAAAAAACTCTGCTTTAGTAAGCAGAGCTCGGAACATGTTCAATCTGTACGGATTTAAGAACCTGGACGGGTTCGTCAAACCAGCTATTTGCAACCAAGCGGAACTTTTCGAGATCTCCCGTCGTATAAAATTCATGAACAGGGGAAGAGTTACCTTTCACTAACAACTTATGGTATGCAAGGATTAAACTTGCTTCCCTTGCTGTTTCTTCACCAGAACTAATCACTTGTATATGATTTCCCATCTCTTTTTGCACCAGCTCCTTAATCAACGGATAATGGGTGCAACCTAAAATAAGGGTGTCAATATGATTCATCTTTTTCAAAGGTTGTAGGGTATTGGAAACGATTCCTTCGGCTTCCGGGCCGGATAGAATTCCGTCTTCTACCATTGGTACAAAAGGAGGGCATGCAAGGCCATTGACGCGGATGTTTTGGTCAATGGCCACAAGTGCATTTGGATACGCTTTGCTTTCGATTGTTCCTTCCGTACCGATTACTCCAATACGTTTATTACGACTGAATTTAATCGCTGCCCGGGCGCCGGGTTCAATGACACCAATCACAGGAATATCCAGCGTATCTTGAAGTTCTGTTAGCGTATAGGCCGTGGCTGTATTGCAGGCAATCACCAGCATCTTGATGTTTTTCTCCAGTAAGAAATTGACCATTTGCCAAGTGAATGCCCGAACTTCTTCCTCAGAGCGGGGACCATATGGACACCTTTTTGTGTCACCTAGATAGAGGAAAGTCTCTTTGGGTAATTGGCGCATCAATTCTCTTGCCACCGTTAAACCGCCCACGCCAGAATCTATAACTCCTATCGGTTGTTTCAATTCGCATCCCTCTTTTATATCTTAGTTGTCTGATTCCTTGTCTGTCTCTTTCATGTTTTCATGAAGAACGTGAAGTAAGCGGTTGAGTGTTTTTACGTCCTCATCAGGTACGCCCTTCAAGACTTCTTCAAGATAATGCTGTCGTTTCTCAATCACCTCATGGATGATCTTCTCTCCCTTATCCAAGACATGAATACGAACAACTCGACGGTCTTTAGGATCGCGAACTCTCTCTACAAGCTCGTTCTTTTCCATACGATCTACAAGGTCTGTCGTTGTGCTGCAAGCAAGGTGGATATAGTTTGAGAGCTCTCCAATTGTCATGTCTCCTTTTTCTAAAAGCCACTGGAGAGCAACGAATTGTGGAGCTGTAATTGGATAATGATTTAAGATAACTCGTCCTCTTTGTTTAATAATCCCGGCTATGTATCTCAACTCTTTTTCTACATCAGCCATCATGGACGTCTGTTGTGATTTGGTCACATTCAGCACTCCTAACGAAAATACTTTATAAATCCCATTCTCATGGTTTGAGCAGAAAAATTCAAGGTCTAACTTCTCTTTATAAGAAAAACCCTTTCAGGTATGGCTGCGTTAAACGCGACCTTACCTGAAAGGACCCCCTCCATCTCAAAAGCAATGGTTTGCTGTTCTATGGAGATCACAGTTCCAGTTCTCCCATTCGCAGCAGTTCTACCACTGCCTGAGAACGTCCTTTCACCCCTAGCTTTTGCATTGCGTTCGAGATGTGATTCCGCACAGTTTTCTCTGAAATGAAGAGCTCTTTTGCGATCTCACGTGTCGTCTTATCCTGTACTAGAAGCTCGAAAACTTCTCGCTCCCGCTTGGTAAGAATTTGTGTTGGCCGATAGCCGTCCTCCTTCACAAGCGTACCCCTCCTTGTTGTCCCTGAGCTTATATGAGGGGAATTATTTAGTCTCTGTATCGTATGAACAGGGAGGTCGCCCTGTGCTACGCTTTCACGATTTAGACACAAGCCCGAGTTCTTGAGCTTTGAAGAGGGCCTCTGTACGGGATCTAACATTCAGTTTGTTAAAAATGCCGGTCAATGTGTATTCCACACTTCGCTGCGACATGTGAAGGGTTTGGGCAATTTCTCTGTTCGTAAAACCCGACGCTACCTCCTGTAAAATGGATTGTTCTTTTTCATTCAAAGAAAAACCATGGCCTTTTTCTGTTTCAGATGTTGTGCTAACACTAGCCTCTGACCTTCTCAATTGTTTAAATAAATGCAAAGGAATGACCACCTCGTCTCTGCAAGCACAACGAATCGCAGTTACCAGTTGGTCACTAGTTGCCGTTTTGCTGACAAAACCATTAATGTCCGCTTCCACTAGCATATTAAAGTGGGTGTTTAAGTCAAACCCTGTATAAATAAGGAGCTTTAGATCCGGATAGGACTTTCGTATTTTCTTCGCCAATTCAATTCCGTTCATTCCAGGCATATATAAATCTAATAAAGCGACATCGTAGTTTTTTTCTCTTAAGAGAGGTTCTACACTGGTATTTTCGTGAGTGACATCTACTTGCATATCCCCCTCTTGCTCGAGCATTGATTTCGTACCTGCCCCTACTGCAGGGTGATCATCAACAATTAACACATTCATCATACTTGGACCTCCCTTTTTACTTCGATCGGAAACGTAATGATCGTCTTAAAGCCTTCGCCTGGTGCGGTTTCTATTTCCAGGTGTCCATTAAGACCATTGACCCGTTGTTCAATACCTGACAAACCAATATGTGAGAACAAATCACGTTGAACGGAATAGTCCATGCCTTTTCCATTATCGGAATATAAAAGCATGACGTGATTCTCCCGGCTGGATAATGATAGTTTGACAATTTTGGCATCTGAGTGCTTCATGGCATTTGTCAAAAGTTCTTGAACGACTCTGAAAATAGCTAAGATCCGCTCCTGATCTAATTCAGCATCAAAGCGTTCATCCGTAAAATAAACCGTAAAGTTCGAACGAAGCTGATATTGATGAATCAGATTTTTTAATGATTGCACGAGTCCCATTTCCTCAATAAATGCCGGGCGCAACTCATTACACGTCTCGCGAATCAAGTGAATACTGTCAAGAAGAGATTCTTTATAAACCATCAACTCCGCATGCAAGCTTGGAGTTAAATCATTTCTATGCCTGATCAAGTCATCCATCTTTCTATAAAGATACAGTTGCTCTTGCAACACAGTGTCATGCAAATCAATGGAAAGTTGTTTTCTTTGATTTTCAGCAATCGTGAACAATAACCTTGATAGCCAGGTTGGATATTTTTGTGTTTGGTCGCTCCGTAACTTACGAAGTTCTTTTAATAAATCTTCAATCGTGTTCATGTTTTGAATGGCGATATTTGCATTATGAGAGATGGTTTGCAAATAGGTCTTCTCATCACGATTCAGGTTTGTATAATCTTTTTTCCCTTCACACCACATCATGGTCAGCTTTTCTAACGAGTAGCCTACAATAACTCCAAACCCTTTCTCGGTTTCAATCACAGACCCGATATCATAATGGTGGCTATTCAGGTGATCATCAAAATGATCGATAATGTCCTCAGGAATCTGGTCATACACACAATACATATTTCGTTTATTATGCTTGGAATAAATGTAGATATCTCGAACATTCAGTACATTTTTCACTTCATCACGCATGACCTTCATCAAGTCCACCGCGTTGGACTGGTCCTTCATATCCTGAGCCATCCGGTGCATGCTCTCCTGATAACCGTAACGAGCGGAAAACAAATAACGCTGTAGCTTGAAATCCAATACTTCTTTAACGGATAAAAATATAACTAAAGAAGATTGGAACAACAAAAACATCTGAATGTAACTAACAACGTATAAATCTTCCTCAACAATCCAGCCAATTGTAAACATAAGAGCTAAACTCGGGATCACAGACAGAATCATGTAATACCGCACACGTGTTATGACAAAATCAATATCAATCAATCTTTCCCTCGTTACCAGATACATAAAAGTAATGGGTAAAGCGATAAGAAACATAGCTCCAACCTCAAGTGAAATCACCTTCACCCCAAAAGCCAAGGCTGGAATCAAATAAAGAAAAATGTAAGGAAAGAACGCAACCGACACTCCTATAGACATATATTTGAAAATAGGTCCGACCGCTGTATCTTTGTGGATGAACAGTCCCCGGTAAATGATATAGAAAGAAATAATATACAAAACCAAAAGCAAACCGCCTGGAACCGGTTCAAAAAATGCTGGGTAAGATTCACTGATAAGAAAGTATCCTTCAAGTAACGAAACAACCCCTACAGTAACGTATAACAGGTGAACGATTCTTTTAGAAAACCAATACAAATTCAGTTCCTGGAAATAATTAAATAAGAAGTGAATTAAAATCACAGGCGCAAACAAAAATAACCCTGTGTTTAAAAACAAGCCATAAAAATCATCCCTTACTGCCCCGCCATTACTTAAATATCCAGTAGCAATCGCCAGGAAAAACAGAATTAACTGTTCCGCTGAATACCTTTTCGGGACCCGCTTATGGACCAGATAGGATATTCCAAGAATAACTAAAAAGAAAAGAACAGGCAGGACAATATACAATAACCAATGAATCGGACTTGAATTTTCTATATCATTGTAGACAATTTCTTGTCCATTATGTTGTATTGAAAATGAGTGAGCCCCCTCCAATTCATTGAACATCGAAATAGAACGATGGTCCTCGGGGGGAGTATCATTTACTGAATTGACTTTGCCTCCTAGAGGAACATTGTGACGGTCTCCCCAACTTCCACTATGGATAGAGGTCACCACCCATTCTCCTTCTCTTTCTTTCACGTCGATTCCAAGGTATGGCTGTGTGACCGATAATACGATCATATAGCAAGCAGATAGGACGAAAAAGGATAGGACCAGCCACTGTGACCATTTGAAATTAAGCATATAAATCCACCTTCGTACATTATTCAACCATGTCTATTATACTATGGAACTTACAGCCTACAACCCATAGTCTTTTGCCCAGTCAAAAGACTATGGTTATTCAGCTATATGGCAGGATTATTGAAGACGCGATATCGAGACTTTAGTTGAGTGGATGGGGCTGCGGGGAATAACTCGCTTTCCGCGGGAGCGCGGTGAGCCTCCTGATATGAACGAAACTGTCAAGATACCCCTACTACATTTATCGTTGGATTAAAATAAGACGCTTTAAAGAAGAGAAGCTGTTTTTAGCTTCTTTATCAATGGTGGATTTTTGTCTTGATAAGACACAGTGGGTCCTTCTTTAGCTTACTGATTCCTTCTCATCCCTTGGAGTGGCTGTCAAGTGCTTTCCTTGACTGTCACTCCAAGGGATGAGACTCTATTTTCAAGCTTAAGAAGATACTTTCCTCCTTTTCGTTAGACGATGAGGGCACGGCACGAAGGCAAAAACTCAGCTGCGGTTAGCATTCTGATATTCGTGGGTTTTCACATTTTATCTTTCCGTATAAAGGACGTTTCCACTAACTCGGAACGTGCGTTAATCTGAGTAGATATAGCACAAAGGAGGCACGTGGGTTTTCCTTTCCGGTGTTCTTCTTTGCCTTCGAGCCCTAATCTCATAAATCTATGGGTAAGAGACTTACGTTTCATCTTTTTATATCTCAGTGCTTAATGGCAGATTTCTTCATCTAATTCTTGAGTCACAGCCCAAATAAATCCTGCCAATTCTCTGGCTACGGCGGTGATTGTTTTCCCCTGTTCTTTTCCTCTAGATAATAAACGAAAGTATTTATTGTGAAGTCTGTGTTGGGCTTTCCAAGAGATCGACAGAATATTGGCCGGCTGTCCTTTTTGTCGTTTTTTCAAATCTCCTTTTACAGCCGGTTGGTGTCGATAACTCCAAGAAGACTCAATCAATAAACGCCTCACATGACGATTTCCTGTTTTCGTGATACTTCCTTGTTTACGACTTTCCCCACTCGACGATTCGCTCGGAATCAACCCTACATACCCCATGAAATGTTTAGCGGTTGAAAAGCGTTTAAAGGAACCAATCTCAGCGACAAGACTTACAGCCGTAATCTGAGCTATTCCCCTTAAGGATTGGAGAGCTTGAATCGTAGGTGCATGAATGCCTTCCGCCGCTTGGATATGAATTTCTTCTTCAAAGCGTTTAATACGCTGTTCAATTTCTTGAAGATGGTGGTAATATTCTTGAAAGACGCAACGTAATAAAGAATTTTCAAGCTTAAGCGCATTTAGCCATTCCCGATATTTCTTTGTCCATGCGTTTACTCCGCTAGGTGGTTGAATGGAATGGCGAAGTAAGAACTTGGTCAAACGGTGTTTAGCCCTTAACTCGTCTTCTTTCGCATCTTCGCGAGCTCTCACAAGATCACGAAGAGCTTCGTCTTCGTGGGTAGGAACATAAATCGAAGTTAACTCACCAGCTCGGTATAATTGAGCGAGGCGGATGGAATCTCGTCGATCGGTTTTAATACGTTCCCCTGGCCTTTGGGGTATTAGAGACGGAGCAATAACCTCACAATGAAGTCCTAAGGCAAGAAACTGCCTGTACAATGGGTATCCAGTAGGTCCAGCCTCATAGCAGAAACGCAAGGTGGAGGGATCTCCGAGTTTTTTCACTAAGTTTCTTATTCCTACTGGGGTGTGAGGAATAACTCCAAAATACCTCGGATTCTCTCTACCTTCCTCCGCAATAGCAACAGCAATTTTTTCTTTTGATACGTCTAAACCTACGTATTTAATGGTATCCTTCATAGTAACTAGCTCCTTCCGTAATGTAGCTCTGATTTAGGTAGTGTTTTTAACAGTAAACAGTCTACCCAACTCAACCTACGATTTTACGAGTAAGGGGCTAGTTTCGTTCATGATAACTCGGACTGCGTCCTGTGGGGTCTCACCCTGCACTTTTTTTCCCGCAGGAGTCTCGCCATTCCCCTCCGCCCCTTTACCATGGAAGATTCTCGAAACCACTTCTGGAAAATCAACTTGTATGGTTGTGAGAAGTGGAATCCACATACAGGGTAGAACAACTTCCAAAACCGCGGATCTTTAGTTGAAAAAATCTCTATATCGAACTTTCAGGATCAGAATGCTGGCTTGACAAGTATATATTCCTGCGCTTCCTTAAGTAGGATAAACAGAAGTGGTTTCGAGATTCTTAATTGATAGAGGAGCGGAGGGAAACGGTGAGACTCCTATGGGACGAGTGGGACAGGTGAGACCCCGGAAGGCGTAGCCTGAGGAGGCTCACCGCCCGCCCCATGGAAAGCGAACCTTTTCCCGGAGCCCCCAGAACCACACAATCGTCTCGAAACTGAGTCTTCAAGAAAAGGGAGCGTTTGTGGAAGAGATAGGTTTATGACAAAAAAAGAAGCCTCCATATAGAATGGAGGCTTCTTTAGTAGAATATTAGACGCGTTGGTCACTTCCGAAGAAGCTTTTGAAAGATTCAATAGCTGTGTCACGGTTAAGTGCAGCAATGGAAGTCGTTAATGGAATTCCTTTTGGACACGCTTGAACACAGTTTTGCGCGTTCCCGCAACCCATAAGTCCTTCTTCATCCATAATAGTCTGCAAACGTTCGCTCTTATTCATTTCCCCTGTAGGATGAGAGTTGAATAGACGAACTTGAGACAATGGTGCAGGTCCGATGAAGTCGGACTTACTGTTGACGTTCGGGCAAGCTTCCAGGCATACTCCACATGTCATACACTTGGATAACTCATAAGCCCACTGACGTTTACTTTCCGGCATCTTAGGTCCTGGGCCAAGATCGTATGTTCCATCAATGGGAATCCAGGCTTTTACTTTCTTCAATGAATCGAACATGCGGCTACGGTCAACAGCCAAGTCACGGTTGACTGGGAATGTCGTCATAGGAGCCAGACGAATTGGCTGTTCGAGTTGGTCGACAAGCGCTGTACAGGACTGACGAGGTGTTCCGTTGATCACCATGGAACAAGCGCCACACACTTCTTCGAGACAACCCATATCCCAATAAACAGGAGTCGTCGGTTCACCATCTGCATTGACAGGGTTACGACGAATTTCCATAAGCGCAGAGATGACGTTCATATTTTCACGATACGGAATCTTGAATTTCTCTTCATAAGATGATTCATCAGGATGATCCTGACGAGTAATGATCATCGTGATCGTTTTATTTTCGCTCATGATCGTTACCTCCTTTATTTACTTTTCGAGTAATCACGTTTACGAGGCTCGATTAAGGATGTATCGACTTCGTCATAACGGAATACCGGCTTATTGTTTTCTTTATCAAAGCTAGCAACCGTTGTCTTCAGCCACTCTTCGTCATTACGTTCAGGAAACTCAGGCTTATAGTGTGCGCCACGGCTTTCATTACGATTGTAAGCACCTTGAGTAATAACGCGAGCCAATTGAAGCATGTTCCAAAGCTGACGCGTAAACATCGCTCCCTGGTTGCTCCAGCGGGAAGTGTCATTGATGTTGATTCGTTTGTAACGATCCATCAATTCCACGATTTTTTCATCTGTTTTGAGAAGCTTTTCGTTTTCCCGAACAACGGTTACGTTGTCAGTCATCCATTCTCCAAGCTCTTTATGAATTTGGTAAGCATTTTCATCGCCATCCATATTCATAATTTTCTCGAATTTATCCTGTTCTTCTTTTACTTTCTCTTCGAACAGCTTGGATGTCATATCATCCGCCAATGTTTCTAATCCATCAATATATTTAACAGCATTTGGTCCAGCTACCATTCCACCAAAAATGGAAGAAAGAAGCGAATTGGCCCCAAGTCTGTTCCCGCCGTGTTGAGTATAATCACATTCTCCGGCAGCAAAAATCCCTGGGATATTGGTCATCTGGTCATAATCAACCCACATTCCACCCATAGAGTAGTGGACCGCAGGGAATATCTTCATCGGTACTTTACGCGGATCATCCCCTACGAATTTTTCATAGATTTCAATGATTCCGCCAAGCTTGACGTCCAATTCCTTCGGATCTTTATGGGAAAGATCAAGATATACCATGTTTTCACCATTGATTCCCAGCTTTTGATTGACACAAACATCAAAGATTTCCCGGGTCGCAATGTCACGTGGAACGAGGTTTCCATAAGCCGGATATTTTTCTTCTAAGAAGTACCAAGGCTCCCCATCTTTATATGTCCATACGCGTCCACCTTCACCACGAGCGGATTCACTCATGAGACGCAGTTTGTCATCCCCAGGTATCGCTGTAGGGTGAATTTGTATAAATTCACCATTTGCGTAATCTACCCCCTGCTGATAAAGGGCACCTGCTGCAGATCCCGTGTTGATGACAGAGTTGGTTGATTTACCGAAAATGATTCCAGGTCCGCCTGTTGCCATAATAACAGCATCAGCTGGGAAAGCTTTAATTTCGTGGTCACTAAGGTTCTGACCAATAATGCCTCGGCCTACACCATTGTCATCGACGATTGCGGATAGGAATTCCCAGTTTTCATATTTTGTTACTAGACCATTCACTTCGTGGCGACGCACTTGCTCATCCAGAGCGTAAAGAAGCTGTTGTCCAGTCGTTGCTCCGGCAAATGCTGTACGGTGGTGTTGTGTTCCACCAAAACGACGGAAATCAAGCAGTCCCTCCGGAGTACGGTTGAACATAACGCCCATACGATCCAGCAAGTGAATAATTCCCGGTGCTGCATCACACATTGCTTTTACTGGAGGCTGGTTCGCTAAGAAATCGCCCCCATAAACTGTATCGTCAAAGTGTTCCCATGGGGAATCGCCTTCCCCTTTCGTATTAACTGCCCCATTTATTCCACCTTGGGCACATACAGAGTGAGAACGCTTAACAGGAACAATGGAAAGCAAGTCCACGTGAACCCCTTGTTCTGCTGCTTTAATTGTTGCCATTAGGCCGGCTAAACCACCACCGACAACAACAATATTACGGTTTGTCATGATTGAAGCTCACTCCCTTGAATACTAAAAATCTACCGTTTCTTGATTGAAATTTTCATTGTTTATATGCCATATGCGAATTGAATCAGTGTTCGTACACCAACATAAGAAATCGCAAGGAAAATGATGATGCTTGCATAGGTCATAATCTTCTGTGAGCGAGGTGATACGGTGATTCCCCAGCTGACAAAGAACGACCAAAGACCATTAGAAAAGTGGAAAGTCGTTGAAATGACCCCTACTATGTAGAACCAAAAGAAGAACGGTTCAGTAAGGATGCCTTCCATCAAGGAATAGTTCAATTCTGCCCAACCGAAACCAATAGCAATTCTCGTTTCCCATACATGCCATGCGATGAATATGAGTGTGATGATTCCAGTGATTCGTTGGAAGATGAACATCCAGTTCCTAAAATAACCGAAGTTGGATAAATTACTTTTTGCTGTGAAAGCTATATACACCCCGTAAATAGAGTGAAACAACAGTGGTAAAAAGATAATAAATGTCTCCAGTACATAACGATATGGCAAGCTCTCCATAAAATGAGCTGCAGCGTTAAATGCTTCTGGTCCACGTGTTGCAAAATAGTTCACAGTTAAGTGTTGGATCAAAAAGATCCCGATTGGGACGACTCCCAAAAGTGAATGCAGTCTTCGATTAACGTATCCGCGTGTTCCCGCCATATTTACCCCCCTCAAGATGATAACAGTTTGAATATGAACATTTTTCAGACAGTTAAGCGCTTTAATTAAACGTTAAAAATAATGGGAAAAGCCCCTCTTCCCTTCTAACTTGTCTGACCAATGTACAATTTGTGACATGTTTATTGTACTTCTATCCCGTATGAGCGTCAAGAAAGCACGTTCATAATTTGCTCGAAAATACACATTTATTTCCTTTCGATGAAAAGGGACGATTTTTATTGCACCGAATCTCGTTTCGAGTGATAATAAGGAGAGAAAGGACTGAGCGTTTTGAAAGAATCTACGAAGCTAACAACCGGCAACATTTCATCGCTTGTAGGGACAGGCGCAGGCTTTGATCTGATGCGTTATTACACCCTCCCCGATTTCTTAGGGAAAGATGCCCCCTACCTCCTTTATTATATGGGGAAGAACATGGCTAGACAGGCAGAGATCAGTACCCTGGACGACCTCTATGAGTTTTTCCAGTACATGGGCTGGGGGGAACTTGTCTTAGTCAAAGAAAAAAGAAAAGAAATGATTTTTAATTTGAGTGGCCATATGATAGAGAAGCGGCTGAACCAGAAGATGTTCGTAGTCGATTTCCGCATGGAATGTGGGTTCATGGCTGAAATCATTTCCCAAATTAGTGATCATACATATGAATGTTTTGAAGAGAAAAACCACAAAGAAAACTTTGTTGAGATTAAAGCACTAAAAGGATAAATGAAGAAAGAAAGAACCAGCTGTTATTCTTCAGCTGGTTCTTCTACGTTATCCTGGTTGAGATGGATAAGAATCGTGTTAGCTACAGGTTCAGGAACACCTAACTTTGTGATATCTTCAATGTCTGCATTCTTAATTTCCGTCACAGACTTGAAGTGTCTCAACAATAACCGTCTACGTTTCTGTCCAACCCCTGGGATACGATCCAGTTCAGATTGGATGGCACCCTTGCCTCGAAGCTGACGGTGAAAGGAAATAGCGAATCTGTGTACCTCATCTTGAATTCTCTGGACTAGATAAAATTCTTGCGACTGCCGATCAAGGTCGATAGGAGTTGGTGGATCTCCGTATAATAATTCACTGGTTTTGTGTTTATCGTCTTTAGCTAAGCCGCATAATGGAACATCAACACCCAGCTCATTTTCGAGGACATCAAGTGCGGCTGTCATTTGACCTTTCCCGCCATCGACGACAATTAAATCAGGCAAAGGCAGATCTTCTTTTAACACCCGCTTGTACCTTCTTCGAATTACTTCTCTCATGGTTTCATAATCATCCGGACCCTCTACATCCCTAATCTTGTATTTCCTGTACTCTTTCTTCTGAGGTTTTCCATCTATGAAAACAACCATCGCAGAGACGGGATCTGCTCCTTGTATATTTGAGTTATCAAAAGCTTCGATCCGATGTGGCGTTTCAATATGGAGATGATCGCCAAGTGATTCCACGGCTTTGATGGTCCGCTCCTCATCCCGCTCGATTAAGGCGAATTTTTCTTCCAGAGATATTTTGGCATTTTTCATGGCAAGCTCCACCAATTCTTTTTTCCGACCACGCATAGGGATAAGAACTTTTGTGTCTAATGCTCCCTCCAAGACATCCACGTCGGTCGCGACCGGCACGAGAACCTGTTTAGGATATGGATGGTTTTGATGCAGGTAGAAGCGTCCGATATAACTGATGAAAGTTTCTTCTGGGTCGTCGAAAAATGGAAAGAGCGTAACATCCCGTTCGATGAGTTTGCCCTGTCGGACGAAAAAGACCTGAACACACATCCATCCTTTGTCATAGGAATAACCGAATATGTCTCTATCTACTTGATCATTCATCGTCATCTTCTGCTGTTCCATGACAGACTCAATGTGTTCAATTTGATCTCTCAACTCTTTCGCCCGTTCAAAATCAAGCTCTTCTGATGCTTCAAGCATTCGCTTTTTCAAATCTTTCTTTATTTCCGTATGGCCACCATTTAGAAAGGACGTTATATTTTGAACAATTTCCTCATTCGTTTTTTTAGAGACCTTATACTCGCATGGACCAAGACACTGATGCATGTGGTAGTAAAGACAAACACGGTCAGGCATGGTATTACATTTTCGTAACGGGTACAATCGATCCAGAAGCTTCTTCGTTTCCCGCGCAGCAATGACGTTTGGATAGGGGCCGAAATACTTCCCTTTATCTTTCTTCACGTTTCTTGTGACAATCAGCCGGGGATGTCTCTCTGCTGTTACCTTCAAATAAGGATATGTTTTATCGTCTTTTAGTAATACGTTGTATTTGGGATCGTATTTTTTTATTAAATTCATTTCCAAAATTAAAGCTTCAATCTCTGAAGTCGTCACGATATATTCAAAGTTGACGATTTCACGGACAAGTCTTTGCGTTTTACCATCATTCGCTCCGGTAAAATAGGAGCGGACTCGATTTTTCAACACTTTAGACTTTCCTACATAAATGACTGTGTCATTTTTATCTTTCATTAAATAACAGCCAGGCTGGTCAGGTAGTACAGCCAGTTTTTCTTTAATTGTTGAGTTCATATAAGTTCACTCCATGACTTGTTGAATATATATTGAAAATACCACAACTATGGAACAAGTATGCAGGTTCAATGCGTCTGGACCAACTTAAGCAACGTCTCGAGTCATTCACTTGACGCAAAAAGCTGCTTAAGATCTTGAACCTGAGAACATCCTGTAAAGATGAGGAAAGCCGCGCTGCTTGGCAACGCGGCTTTCCTAGTAAGTTCATTCATTAAGAATGTTTTTGAATCAGTTCAGCCAGGGCTTCTTTCGGTTGGAAGCCGATCACCTGATCAACCACTTGACCATCTTTGAATAGAAGCAGTGTCGGGATACTCATGACACCGAACTTTCCTGCTGTTTCTTGGTTTTCGTCAACATCAAGCTTGACAATTTTCACTTGATCGCTCATTTCCGCATCCAATTCTTCTAATACGGGTGCGATCATCTTACAAGGTCCACACCATGGTGCCCAGAAGTCAGCTAGGACAAGACCTTGACTTGTTTCTTCTGTAAAGTTTTGATCAGTTGCTTTTACAATTGACATTCTATAATTCCTCCTCGACCTAATAGTCTGTTAAGAGTATATCACTATCTATTTTTAGTGACTAACAATTTGTTTATACCTTATTTAAACATGGAATAAAGCCGAAGCCAAATATTTGGCTTCGGCTTTATGGTTAGGCGTTCACTTTCATTTCTTTAATTTCTTCAATTAATTTAGGAACAACATCAAACAAATCACCGACAATTCCGTAATCCGCAACATTGAAGATGTTCGCTTCCGGATCTTTGTTAATTGCCACAATGACTTTCGAGTTCGACATTCCAGCTAAGTGTTGAATAGCCCCAGAAATACCACATGCAATGTACAAGTCGGGTGTTACAACCTTACCTGTCTGCCCAATTTGCAAAGAGTAGTCACAGTAGCCAGCATCACAAGCTCCACGTGAGGCGCCAACTGTACCACCAAGAACTTCGGCAAGTTTCTCAAGTGGTTCAAAACCTTCCGCGCTCTTCACGCCACGCCCACCGGCGACGATCACTTTCGCTTCCGAAAGATCGACACCATCCGAAGACTTGCGAAGCACATCCTTTATAATCGTACGGATATTTGAAATCTCTACATCTTTTTCGGATACGCTTCCTGTTAACGATTCATCTCTTGTAAGGGCTGGAATGTTATTTGGACGAATGGTCGCAAATACCAATCCCTCTGTAACCACTTTCTTTTCAAAAGCTTTTCCGGAGTAGATCGGACGTGTGAAAACAATATCTCCACCCTCAGCCACTACCTCAGTAGCGTCTGAGATAAGTCCGGATTCCAGCTTACTGGCCAGTTTCGGAGTCAAATCCTTACCAATTGCTGTGTGACCCATGATAATTCCTTCTGGTGATTCATCCTGGATCACTTGATAGACCGCTTGACCATAACCATCAGATGTATACGTTTTCAAATCTGGGTTTGAAACAGTGATTACTTTGGAAGCTCCATAGTAAACCATCTCCTGGCCCATTTCATTTAAATCGCCATCTCCACAAAGGACACCAACGACTTCTCCCCCATCACTGACGATATTCGCTGCTGCAATGGCTTCAAATGTAACATTACGAAGAGATCCTTCTCTAGCTTCCCCGATTACCAACACTTTTTTACTCATAAAGATTCTCCTTTCCCTTGTCTATTTACAGTACTTTCGCTTCTGTTTTTAATAATGATACAAGTTCTTTCACCTGGTCATCGACTTCTCCTTCGAGGACTTTACCTGCTTCTTTTTCAGGTGGAAGGAAAATTTCAGTCGTTTTTGTTTTTGGTTCTACGTCATCCTCATCCAGATCGAGATCATCGATTTCAAGCTCATCAAGCGGCTTTTTCTTCGCTTTCATGATCCCTGGCAAAGATGGATATCTCGGTTCATTCAAACCTTGTTGACATGTAACCAACACAGGAAGTGTCGTTTCTACCTTTTCGACATCCCCTTCGACATCCCGCTCAATGTTTACGGTTGTGCCATCAATTTTGATATCCGTGATTGTCGTCACACATGGCATATCCAGACGTTCGGCAAGACGGGGACCTACTTGACCACTTGCTTCATCAATGGCTACATTACCCCCAAGAATAATGTCGACTTCTTTATCTTCAAAGAATGCTTCAAGAATTTTAACCGTTGTAAACTGGTCACCTTCTTCAAGATCATCTTCTGTGTTAATAAGAACCGCTTTATCTGCTCCCATAGCCAGAGCTGTCCGCAGCTGTTTCTCTGCTTCCTCTTCTCCAATGGTCACGACTGTAACTTCACCGCCGTGCTCGTCACGCAGATTAATCGCTTCTTCCACCGCATACTCATCGTATGGGTTGATGATGTACTCTGCCCCATCATCAGCAATCACTCCATTACTTACAGAGATTTTTTCCTCTGTGTCGAACGTTCTTTTCAACAAAACGTAAATATTCATGTTTATATACCTCCTGGACTATTGATTTTTAAATGCTGGTTTTCTTTTTTCAATGAATGCTTGGATACCTTCTTTAGCATCTTCATTCCCAAACACCTCTCCAAAGGCATCCGCTTCCGCATGGTTCCCTGCTTCAAATTGAGAAGTATGGGCAAACGGAATCAACTTCATGACGTGATGAATGGTCGGCCCGCTTTTCTCTGAAATCGTTTGGGCCAGTTGTTCTGCTTTCTCAAAAAGTTCCTCACTTGAGAAACTTTGATTAGCTAGACCTAATCGGGCAGCTTCTTCACCACTAATCGGCACACCTGTCAAAATCATTTCATAAGCTTTCGCTGTGCCGACGTACCTTGGTAACCTTTGAGTCCCTGCAAAGCCGGGGATAATTCCAAGGTTCAATTCAGGCAATCCTAACTTTGCATCATCTGCTACATAGCGGATGTGACAGGACATGGCTAGCTCAAGGCCACCACCGAGTGCTGCTCCATGAATAGCAGCAATCACGGGGATGTGGAAATTTTCAATTCTGCTAAACAATTGCTGGCCCTTAGCTGCCAACCCCTTATAATCATCCGCTCCTTGGAGAGATGTAAATTCTTTGATATCTGCTCCTGCAGAGAAAAAGCGTCCTTCCCCTTTAAGAAGGATGACTTTTACGGAAGGATTGCTTTCAATCTGATCCAATTCCTTGGAAAGATCCTGAAGGATGGAACTGGAGAGTGCGTTTGCAGGCGGGCTCTGAATCGTGATTTCTGCTACATTCCCTTTTACTTGTGAAGTTAAAGTCGACAAAACATCATCACCTTTCTCACTTATCATGTCGGGCTAATCCATTTACAATTAAGCTATGGACTTCTTTGGCCTGTTCTTCTATGTTATACCGTTGCTCTTTCATAACCCAGTTTGTCACCGTCTCATCCATCGTCCCAAAAATCATTTGACGTACAAGACGGCGATCCAGGCCACTACGGAACAACTCCTCCTCGACACCTTCTTCAACGATTTGATCAATGACATTTAAATAGCGCTTCAATACATGGTTGATTTTCTGCCTCAACTCTTTATTGGATTGGCGCAATTCTAGTTGTGTCACAATCGCCAGGTGATGATCGGCAGCCAGCTGTTCAAAATGTGTTTGAATTAAAGTCAATAGTTTTTGTTCTGCTGACTGCTTAGAGGTTGTTTCCTGCTCAATTTTTTCTATGAACTGCCCCATTTTTTCTTGAAACAATGATACAAGGATATCTTCCTTGTTTTTAAAATAAAGATAGATGGTTCCATCTGCCACTCCCGCTTTTTTTGCTATCTTGGAAACCTGGGAAGAGTGGTAGCCATTTTCAGCAATGACTTCGACAGCTGCATCAATGATTTGTTTGAATTTCGGTTTATTTTTCTTCAATGGTATATCTCCTTGCTATTGCGAACTGAAAAATGAATGAATCATCATTCACTTATTATTCTACAAGCAAAGAAATATTCTGTCAACTTTCTTTTTTAAGATTACTGAATACTCTCAGATTCCTCATACTTACGTTTTTCTTCATCGATTAAAGTCCTCCTTAAGATTTTACCGACCGCTGTTTTTGGCAGCTCATCTCTGAATTCATACAACCTTGGGACTTTATAAGAAGCGATGTTTTTACGACAATATTCATTCAGTTCATCTTCTGTAATTTCGCTTCCCTGTTTTTTAACGATGAAGGCTTTTACGGTTTCCCCGCGATAAGGATCAGGAACTCCTACAACGACAGCTTCTTGAATCTCAGAATGCTCATAAAGGACTTCCTCTACCTCTCGAGGATAGATGTTATACCCGCCTGCAATAATCATATCTTTTTTGCGGTCGACGATATAAAAGTACCCAGCATCGTCCATATACCCCATATCTCCTGTTCGGAACCAACCATCTTCACTGAGAACTTGGGCTGTTTCTTCTGGTCTGTTCCAGTAACCCCTCATCACTTGAGGACCCTTTACGACGATTTCTCCGATTTCCCCATTCTCAGCCTCTTCATCAGCATCCATCTTGTAGATCTTAGCGTCGGTATCCGGCCATGGCACACCAATACTTCCACTCATGCGCTGTCCCCATACAAGGTTGGAATGGGTCACTGGGGAGGTTTCGGTCAACCCATACCCTTCCACAAGCCGTCCACCAGTCACTGCCTCGAAGCGTTCTTGTACTTCGACCGGCAATGGCGCCGAACCACTGATACACGCTTCAATAGATGAAAGGTCATATTTTTTCAAGTTCGGATGGTTCAATAAGGCAATATAAATAGTAGGTGCTCCAGGGAATAATGTAGGCTTTTGTTTTTCAATTACTTTCAAAACATCTTCGGGTTCAAACTTTGGCATGAGAATCATTTTGTTCCCCATCATAACAGACAGGTTCATAACCGAAGTCATTCCATATACATGGAAGAACGGTAAAATAGCGAGAACGGTTTCTTCACCATCTTTGCATTTGTACAACCATTTCTTCGACATCTGCGTATTCACAATCAGATTATAATGAGTAAGCATCACACCTTTTGGAAATCCGGTCGTTCCTCCGGTGTATTGTAATAAAGCAAGATCTTCTTTAGGGTCAATCTCTACCTCTTCAACATTACCGCTCGCGTTTTTCAAGATATGGGCCCAAAGATGGGTGTCCGTAGATTGTTCCGGTTTAACGAGCACTTGATACTGACGTTTTTGAATAAAAGGATAAATTTTATTTTTAGGGAAAGGAAGGTAATCTTTAATACCTGTCACGATGATATGTTCAAGAGGGGTATCAGGTTTGATATTGGCTGCCTTTGGATAAAGGATATCAAGACAAATGATCATTTTGGCTCCTGAATCATTCATTTGATACTCCAATTCCCTTTCCATATAAAGAGGGTTCGTCTGCACTACGATTCCTCCAGCCATAAGGACTCCATAATAGGAGATGACGGATTGAGGACAGTTCGGCAACATGATAGAAACACGATCGCCTTTTTCTAACCCAAGGTCCTGTAAATAGCTTGCTAATGCTTGGGCCTGGTCATAGATTTCTTTATAATCCAACTCCTTGCCCATAAAATAAAGCGCTTTCTTTTCTCCGTAAACTTCAGCACTTTCTTTAAGGTAATCATGGAGTGGTTGCTCTTTGTAATCAATGGTGACAGGGACTTCTGGTGGGTACAACTTGTGCCATGGACGTTGAAAATCACTCATTTTGACAGACCTCCCTAATAATTGTCTTCTCTCCTATTATAACGACTAAAGGCTTATATTTGAATTATTATTTAAAAAATTGAAAATATTACCCTTAAAAATCAAACCCTTTCTTGCACATAAGCTCCCTTTTCTTGAAGACTCAGTTTCGAGATGTTTCAGGGTTCGTTGCTGGGGTTGAGCGTCAGGGGTGGCTGGGAAGCTACTCGCTTTCCTGTGGGGGAGTGGCGAGCTTCCTCGGGCTAAAGCCCTGTGGGATCTCGCCTATCTCCTTTCTCCCACGGGAGTCTCGCAGCTTCCCACCCCCCCCATCTCATGTAACGAAAAACGAACCCCAGTACCCAGAAGCAGAGCTCCCACTCGTCCAGCTTAAGCAGGCATAAAGCTCTCTGTACCAAGCGTTTACGGTTTTACATGCCCACTGGGAAGAGTTGATATCATCCATTTCCCTCTACTATACCAGGTAATTTTTCCAGTAGTCGTTTCGAGAATCTTCCAAGGTAAAGGGGCGGAGGGGAATGGCGAGACTCCTGCGGGAAAAAAGTGCAGGGTGAGACCCCACAGGACGCAGTCCGAGGAGGCTCACCGCGCTCCCGCGGAAAGCGAGCTATTCCCCGCAGCCCCATCCACTCAAAAAAAGTCTCGAAACTGAGTCTTACACAATCCTGCCATATAGTGTAATAACTAATATTACATTAACATAAAAAAACAAGAAGTCCGTTTAATTTTGGACTTCTTGTTTGATGATGAATCCTACACTTATATGATAAAAAACAGGATGCCGACGATGAGAAATACCGCGGCAACGACCATTAAAATTTTGGCTAAGGTTTCCACTGTCTCTCTCCTTAAATGATATTCGCTCCAATTACATACGAAAGTCCGATAGAAATGACTAAGGAAATAAATCCTACAGCACGGTTATCATTTGTAATTTCCTCATCAATCTTAAAAGATGGGGTCAAAAATTCGAAAATGAAATACCCGCAAAGGAGAAGAGCAAATCCATACAAGCCCCATCCCATCGTCTGGGTGAGTGAGTCATTATGTTCAATCGAAAAACGAAAGATGTTTGCAATTCCAAATAGCTTTCCCCCAGTAGCCATCGCTACAGCAATGTTGCCCTTTTTGATCTCTTCCCAGTTATTATAAGAAGTGACGATTTCAAAAATCGCCATAAAAAGAACTAAACACAGCACAACCACACTGTAACGAGCGGCGGTTTCCACTAACGTATATTCCCAAAAATTACTCATTCCTCCGCTCCCTTTTCAACGAATTATCGAAACTCAAGTACGGTCACTCCACTTCCACCCTCATTCATGCCTCCTGCCCGGTGACTGGAGATGCTGCGGTGGTTTTTTGCAAAGTTTTGAACGGCTGTCCGAAGTGCGCCCGTTCCCTTTCCGTGAATGATGGATACTCGTGGATAGCCTGCTAAGAGAGCGTCATCAATATATTTTTCTAAACGGTTCAACGCATCTTCATATCGTTCGCCACGTAAATCGAGTTCTGTTTTCACATGGAAGTTCTTACCTTTGACTGTCGCCATGGGCTTTTCTTTATAGGGTTGCTTCGCCTTAACGAATTCAAGTTCTTTGCGTTTGGCTTTCACTTTCATTACCCCAACCTGAACTTGGTATTCATTCTTACCAGTTTGTTCCACAATGGTTCCCTGCTGGTTGAGGGTCAGTAGTTTCACTTCATCTCCAGGGTTCAATTCTTTCGACTCTTTCTTAGGTGCTGGAGCTGCTTTCGTTTTTTTCTTCGTCAGTTCAGGCTGTGCTTCGTCAAACATCTTGCGAGCTTCAATCCATTCATGTTCTTTCATTTGTGCCTGGGATTTCATGTTCCGGATTTCGCCAACGATTGTTTCCGCTTCTTCTCTCGCCTGTCGAATGGCTTTTTCTGCTTTTTGTTCTGCCTTCTCATATAACTTTTCACGCTGATCTTCGAATTGGTCCCATTTCTGTTTCAATTCATTCCGGAGCTCTTCCGCTTCTGCAAGCAATCGTTCTGCTTCTTCATAATCCTGCTCTGCTCCCCGCTTCGACTCCTCTAATGAAGCAATCATATTTTCAACACTTTGAGAATCCACACCAATATGGCCCTTTGCGGAGTCAATCACAGATTCTCTTAAACCTAAGCGCCTTGAAATCTCAAATGCATTACTACGACCCGGAACTCCTATCAACAAGCGGTAAGTCGGTTTCAGGGTTTGTATATCAAATTCGACTGAAGCATTGATAACATCGGGACGGTTGTAGCCATAAGCTTTTAATTCAGGATAGTGAGTGGTTGCGATCACACGCGCTTTCCGGTTGACTACTTCATCCAGGATCGACATCGCAAGAGCTGCCCCTTCCTGCGGATCCGTTCCAGCACCAAGTTCATCAAACAATACTAAAGACTGATCGTCTACTTTATCCAGAATGTCTACGATATTGGTCATATGAGAAGAAAAAGTTGATAAACTTTGTTCGATGGACTGTTCATCGCCAATGTCTGCATAAACTTCCTTGAATACAGCCATCTCACACCCATCCAATGCAGGGACCTGTAATCCGGACTGTGCCATCAATGTGCACAATCCTACGAGTTTGAGAGTAACCGTTTTTCCTCCTGTGTTCGGCCCAGTAATAACAATGGATGTGTAATCTGTGCCTATTTCGATGTCATTCGGCACGACTTCATCCTCAGGTATTAGCGGATGCCTCGCTTGCTTTATATCAATGCGGCCTTCGTCATTCATCTTAGGCATGGCGGCTCTCATCTGCTTACCCAACTTCGCTCTGGCAAACATAAAGTCCATATGCCCTAAGACATTCACATTTTCATACAATGGTTCATGGTTCTCCGCAATCGCATCGGAAAGTTCTTTCAAGATTTTTTCAATTTCATTTTTTTCTTGGACACGGGCTTCCTGCAGTTGGTTATTCAAGTCAACAACCGTTTGGGGTTCAATGAACAATGTCGCCCCAGAAGATGATTGATCATGAACAATCCCGCCAATAGATCCCCGGTATTCTTGTTTAACCGGAAGAACATAACGTTCATTTCTAATAGTGACAATCGCATCAGAAAGCATTTTGGATTTAGATTTTGTAAAAGACTCCATTTTGTCCCTTACTCGACTCTCATAGGTCCGAATTTTCGAACGGATGGATCTCAATTTCTCAGATGCCCCATCCATGACTCCTCCATGATCATCAATACAGTTTCTGATTTCACTCTCCAGTTCTCTCAATGGAGCGATTTTAGAAACCATATCTCTTAAAATCGGCATTTCGGGTTCTTCCATATCTTCAATGAAACGCTTCAGTTGTCTTCCACCATAAATGGTACTGGCAACATCCAGGCATTCTAATGCGCTCAGCGTCCCACCTATTGTAGTCCGCTTCAAGCTTGGCTTAATATCAAAAATGCCGCCAAGTGGGACATGACCTTTCAAGCGCAGTACTTGTCCCGCTTCATCCGTTTCCATTTGCAAATGGCGAACCTCTTCCAAGTCAGAAGATGGTTTCAAAGCGGCCGTTTGTTCTTTCCCTAAGGAAGAGGCTGCTTGCTCGTTCAATTGTTCTATGATTTTTTTAAATTCTAGTACATGAAGGATGCGTTGATTCATGTGTAACCGTCTCCTTTATTACTCCTTATGGATCTTGAACTTATCCATCAACTGTTCTTTCGTCCACGTGTTGATGACTGTACCTTTTCTCAGCCACCCTTTTCTGGCTGCTCCAACTCCTATTTTCATATGCTCCAACATTGGATAACTATGCGCATCCGTATTAACAGCAATATTCACGCCCTCTTCCTGAGCTCTCATCAACCATTCCCAACTCAAATCTAACCGGTTAGGGTTCGCGTTAAGTTCAAGGATCGTCCCTGTTCGCTTCGCCCCTTCAATCAATGCTTCAAGATCCACATCATACCCTTCGCGCCGTCCGATTAAGCGGCCGGTCGGATGAGCAATCATATGAACATGAGGGTTTTCGAGAGCGTTGGTCAACCTCTCCATAATTTGCTCCTGCGATTGCTGAAAGCTTGAGTGGATGGATGCGATGACAAAATCCATTTCTTTCAGGAACTCATCATCAAAATCCAGGGATCCATCTGGAAGAATGTCCATTTCAATGCCTGCAAAGATATGAAAATCTTCCATTTCTGCATTCACCTTCTCAATTTCTTTTCTTTGCAAACGCAGGCGCTCTTCATTCAATCCGTTTGCTACACGCAAATATTTGGAGTGATCGGTAATGGCGATGTACTCATACCCTTTCGCTTTTGCTTTCTCCGCCATTTCTTTAATAGACTGGGCTCCATCGCTCCAAGTCGAGTGCATATGAAGATCCCCGTGGATATCCTCTAATTCCACGAGTTCGATAGGTTCTTTGAATTTCTCTACTTCTCCATAATTTTCTCTGACTTCAGGAGGGATGAAGTGAAGTCCGAAATGTTGGAAAAATTCTTCTTCCGTTTCAAACGTTTGGATTTCTCCCGTTTCCACTTTTTCAATGCCATACTCACTAATTTTCTCATCGTTCTCTTTTGCAAGTTGCCGCATAGCGACATTATGGTCTTTGGATCCCGTGAAATGGTGTAAGGTTGTAGCAAACTCTTCTGGTGCAACAATACGAAAGTCAATGCCTATATCATAACCCTCATTGACAACGACAGAAACTTTCGTCTCGCCGGAGGCAATAACCTCTTTTATATCTGGATACGCCAATAGCTCATCTCGAGTTTCAACGGCATGTTCAGACGCAATGATGAAATCTAAGTCTTTAATCGTTTCGCGCATTCTTCTTAAACTACCCGCTCTTGAAAAACGTGTGAATGTCTTCCCCTGTTCCAGATAACGCTCAATTTTCTCAGCTAAGGGAAGCATAAGAGCAATCGGTAAACGTTCAGGACGTGCTCCTGCTTCTTCAATCGCCTTCAACATCTTCTCCGCAGACTTTTTCCCGAAACCATCCAGCGCCTCCACTTTGCCAGCCTCCAGAGATTCCTTCAAAGACTCTGCATCAGTCACACCTAACTGTTGGTAAAGTTTAGCCAATTTCTTGCCACCGAGACCTGGAAGATCAAGTAATGGGACAAGACCCGCAGGAACTTCTGCTTGTAATTGTTTTAACGTATCTGATTCTTCGTTTTCTAAGTATTCATCAATGACCGCTGCCGTACCTTTTCCGATTCCTTTCATTTTGGTGAAATCATCGATCTCACTTAATGATCTGTCATCACGCTCTAAAGCTTGGGCAGCCTTACGATAAGCGGAAATTTTAAAAGGGTTCTCCCCTTTCAGCTCTAAGTAAACAGCGATTTTCTCCAACAGTTTAATGACTTGTTTTTTATCGATAGCCATGTTTTGTCGACTCCTTTACGTTTTATTCTGTTTTCAAGATGAAAAAGAGCCGCCATGATCATAATCATAGCGGCTCTACCTGTACTTTCATCCTAGCATCCTACTCAGCCAGCTACATGTTCAATCCACAGCGTTTTCAATTGTTCTGAAAAGACTGGTGTGTGTTCGATGATCAGCTGTGCAAGAATCGATCCGTCCAAAGCACTTTGCACCCCAGCTAGAGGTACAAGTGCCGCTATGTACAGCACCACGAATAAGATGACATAGTTTTCAATAAAGCCTAAAATTCCACCTAACAACGTATTCAACGAATGCAGAATCGGCAATTCTGAAACAAAGTCCAACATGGACGCAATAATATGTAAGATGATTTTGGCTCCAAAAAAGATAATGGCAAAAGCAACAGCGTTATAAAAGGCTTGTTCCAAAGGCAGATTTTCTAAGAAGATCGCCCAGGAAGAATCCTGAGGTAGTTCTGGATAAGGTACCCATAACGTCAATTTCGGCGCGAGGTCATCATAGTAGATGACAGCGAGTACAAAGGCCACAACAAATCCGATGAGATGGAAAAGCTGGAGAATGAAACCTCTTTTCAAACCCGTTATTACACCAATAAACAAAATAAACAACAACAATAAATCAATCATTTTACCCTCTGTCCTCTTTCTCTTTCTTTTCAATATAATTCATAAGTTCTGTGCATTCTTCCTTTAATTTCATATATTCATTCATTGTATTTACAGCGGTCAAAACGGCGAGCTTTGCCGTATCCAGGCTTGGGTTTGCTTCATGGATCTCTCGCATTTTTTGATCCACCAGACTGGATACCATACGGATATGATGGGGCTCTTCATGACCAACTATAGTGTAAGATCGTTTGTTGATCTCCACTGTAATTCTTTTTTTCTCTTGGTCTGACTGCGACACATTCATACCCCCTAGTTTCTCTCAATCCTAAACTTTATATTAACACGAAGCTTGACAAATAGGAAACCAATATGGATGTTTTTCGCAAATGTTCTCTTTTGCCATTCACTTTGCTATACTAATCCTATCATTTGAGACAGAAAGGAATCCATTATGCCCCAAGTTGTATTAAAATTACCTGCCTCTACACTAGAGAAGATGAAGAAGCATTACGCCTCAAGCCAAAAAAACTGTCCCCCGACGGCGTTGTTTGCCGCTAAAACAGCAAACTGTACGATTACAGCCTACAAATCAGGTAAGGTACTTTTCCAAGGTCAAAAACCAGAAGAAGAAGCTGAGAAATGGGGAACCGTTACCTCCCCGCACCCGGGAGGTCAGAGCAATAGTAAGAGCAAGAATAAACGCCATGCTTACCATCCTGATCAGGAGCTTTTCGTAAGCTCACATATTGGATCTGATGAAGCGGGGACGGGGGACTATTTTGGACCCATAACTGTAGCGGCCGCTTTTGTAACGAAAGAACAGATCCCACAGTTGAAAGCGATCGGTGTCAAAGATTCAAAAAACCTTTCAGATGCCCAAATTACCAACCTGGCGAAAGATATTGTGGCTATGAACATTCCATACAGTCTCCTGAGGCTGCCAAATAAAAAATACAACCAGTGGCAGAGGAAAGGCTGGAGCCAAGGAAAAATGAAAACCATGCTCCACCATCAAGCCCTGAACCGTCTGCTTGAGAAGATTGCACCTGAAAAACCAGATGGAATATTGATTGACCAATTCTCAGAACCAGATGTGTACAAGAAACACCTAAGAAGTGAAAACCAGCAACTTCAAGAACATGTTTACTTTATGACAAAAGCGGAAAGTTATTCGATTGCTGTTGCAACAGCTTCCATCATTGCACGATCTGCTTTTGTAAAAGCGATGAACCAGATGGAATTCGATACAGGTCTTCCGATACCAAAAGGCGCCTCCGGAAAAGTCGATCGCGCGGCTGCAGCTATTATTGAAGCTTATGGTGAAAAAAAGCTGGAGGAATTAGCCAAAGTCCACTTTGCAACCACGGAAAAAGCGAAAAAATTTGTTAAATAACCAATAGTTGCTTATACAAAAAGCTCAGAGTTTAGGAAACTCTGAGCTTTTTAGTTTATTCTATGGTTTATCCCCGAAGCTCAGCCTGATGCTGATTTTTCACCGCTTCCAGGATAGCGTTGTGTGTTTCTTCTACTTCTTGATCTTTCAACGTACGAAGTGGATCGAGGTAAAGCAGACGGAAAGCGAGAGACTTCTTGCCTTCATCTAAATGTTCACCCTGATATAGGTCAAATACTTGAACATCCTTCACTAATGGACTTCCAGCTTGTGCAATCGTCTCCTCAATTGATCCTGCAGTGACATTCTCATCTACGACGAGCGCAATATCACGAGAAACAGATGGGTGGCGAGGGATGGTCTGGAATTTCTCTTCTTTCTTATATTCCTCAATAAGAGCTTCCAAATTCACATCAAAGACATAGGTTTCTTTCAATCCAAGCTGTTTTTGAAGCTTCGGATGAACCTGCCCAACAAAGCCGATGACTTCTCCATTTACCGACACCGTTGCCGTACGTCCTGGGTGCATATGATCCAACTTCGTTTTTTCATAAGTGAAAGGAAGGTCCAGCTGTTCACTTAATCCTTCCAATATACCTTTAGCAACGAAAAAGTCTACCGATTTTTTCTCCTGCTGCCATGGATGAGAGAGCCATTCCCCTGTCAATGCGCCTGATGCACGCAACATTTCGTGCGGCTGTTTCGTTACTTTTTCCTCTTCACTGATAAACACAGTACCCACTTCATAAAAAGCAAGGTTTTCTTGTTTCCGTGCCACGTTATAGGATAAGGAGTCTAACAACTCAGGAACCATGCTCAACCGAAGCGTTCCATGATCTTCACTCATAGGCATAGCAAGAGCGACAGGGCTTACGGATTTTTCTTTCACTTCAGGGCTGACAAGCATTTGAGCTTTATCCTTATGAGTAAGGGAATAAGTGATGGTCTCATGAAGTCCCGCACCTTCAAAGTATGCTTTCACTTTACGTTTCAGTAGTTGCTCAAGTGTAAGTCCTCCTGCTTGAGAAGCCCCTTGTGGAAGCGTGTACGGAAGATTATCATAGCCATAAATCCTCGCCACTTCTTCCAGCATATCTTCAAAGATCGTAATGTCCCCACGTCGCGTTGGAACAGACACGTGGAACTCATCCCCATTTTGGTCATAATTAAACTGAAGACGACGGAAAATGTCAGCAATATCCTCATTGGATATTTCGGTTCCTAGTCGATCATTGATGGTGTTCGTGTTTACAGTGACTTGCACTTCCGTGCGGTCCAGTTCGTCATGGGACACGACACCATTCAATACCGTTCCTCCTGCGTATTTTGCAAGAAGTTCGCAGGCTCTCAAGCCCGCGCGTTCTACACGATTTGGATCAACACCTTTTTCGAATCGTGTACTGGATTCACTGCGGAGTCCATGATCTTTAGAAGCTTCACGTACCACAGACGGGTGGAAATACGCGGCTTCTAAAATAATATTCTTCGTATCATCTTGGACTTCAGACTCCGCTCCACCCATGACACCAGCAACCGCGTGAGCTTTTTCCCCGTTCGTAATAACAAGGTGATTGCTTTTCAGCGTCCGTTCCTGGTCATCAAGTGTGGTGATCTTCTCTCCATGTTTCGCACGACGTGTAACGATGGTATTCGAGCCAAAGCGATCGTAATCGAAAGCATGTAGCGGCTGTCCATACTCCATAAGTACGTAGTTTGTAATGTCCACGACATTGTTGATTGGACGGATACCTGCGGCAGTCAGGCGGTTGCGCATCCACAGTGGAGAAGGGCCGACTTGGATGTCTTTAATAATGAAAGCTCCATAATAAGGGTTCGCTTCCGAGTCTTCCACGACTACAGAGACATGATCAGTTGCTTTTTCATCAGCCATTTGGACATTTTCATCAGCCAATTCATACGCGCCATCGATCGCCGCTGCCACTTCATAGGCTACGCCAGCCATACTTAGAGCATCCGAACGGTTTGGGGTCAAGCCAAGCTCGATGATCAAATCATCAAGGTTTAACAATGAAACGGCATTTGCTCCGACTTCCACGTCTTCGGGAAATACGAAAATACCATCAGCGTACTCTTTCGGGACGTCTTTTTCATCGACACCGAGCTCCTGAAGCGAACAAATCATTCCATTGGATTCTTCTCCACGCAGTTTCGTCTTTTTAATTTTGAAGTTCCCTGGAAGTACCGCTCCCGGTGTCGCTAAAGCCACTTTTTGACCTTCAGCAACGTTCGGTGCCCCGCAAACGATCTGTAGCGTTTCTTCTCCTACGTCTACTTGGCAAAGGTTCAATTTATCGGCGTTCGGATGCTGTTCACAAGATCGGACATACCCGACAACAACGCCTGTGACTTCCTCTGCCACAGGTTCGACACTTTCCACTTCAATTCCAGTCTTCGTAATGATTTCTGCCAGCTCTTCTGGCGAGTAACGACTGACATCAATATATTCTTGCAACCAATTTAATGATACAAGCATGGTTTTATTCCTCCTTTAAGCCTTGTGATACTGTTCTAAGAATCGAATATCATTGGTGTAGAAGTGACGGATATCATCTACTCCATATTTCAACATCGCAATCCGCTCTGGTCCCATACCGAATGCGAATCCGGAATATTCTTTTGGATCATAGCCCGCCATTTCAAGTACGTTCGGGTGAACCATTCCTCCACCGAGAATTTCAATCCAGCCGGTACCTTTACATACGGAGCAGCCTTTTCCTCCACAAACTTTGCAGGAGATATCCATTTCTACAGATGGCTCTGTGAATGGGAAGAAGCTTGGACGAAGACGGATTTCACGATCTGCTCCGAACATTTGCTTCGCGAATGCATTCAGAACGCCTTTCAAATCGCTCATTCGGACGTTCTTATCGACTAAAAGACCCTCAATTTGTGTGAATTGGTGAGAGTGGGTAGCATCATCTGTGTCACGACGGTACACCTTACCCGGACAGATCATTTTGACGGGTTCGCTGCCGTCTTTAGCTCCCATTGTCCGTGCTTGAACAGGAGACGTATGGGTACGCATCAAGAGTTCTTCCGTAACGTAGAAAGAATCCTGCATATCCCTTGCCGGGTGGCCTTTCGGCAAATTCAGTGCTTCAAAGTTATAATAATCCGCCTCCACTTCAGGTCCCTCTTTGATTTCAAACCCCATACCGATGAAGAGGTCTTCAATTTCTTTTACGATGCTCGTCAATAAGTGCGGACCGCCGACTTTCACAGGACGGGCAGGGAGGGTGACATCGATGCTTTCTTCTTCCAATTGCTTCTCTAATTCCGCATCCTCAAGTGCTGTTTGCTTTGTCTCAATGGCTTGAGCAATATTTTCACGAACATCATTAGCCAATTGGCCGATGACCGGACGCTCTTCTTTGGACAATTTGCCCATTCCTCTCAGAACTTCCGTAATTGGACCCTTCTTCCCTAAGTACTCGACTCTTACATCCTTCAAGCCTTGAACAGAATCCGCCTGATCGACTTTGGCCAAGGCTTCCTGTTGCAGCTCTTCTAAACGTTCCTTCATGCTTTTTCCTCCTTTAAAATCGTCTCGACTCATTTTCCCTTTATGCTTCAGAACTTTTTAAGGTTAAAAAACGGCTGGAAAATAAAAAAAGCCCCATCCCTGAAAAAGGGACGAGACTTGTATGGTCGTTTCGCGGTACCACCCTTGTTGACACATTGACATGTGCCCACTTTGATGAAAATAACGGATAAATCCGGGCCAATTGGCCAGCTCCAGAGTGAAATTTCGATACATGCCACGTTAGAAGCACTTCCAGTCCAAGGTGCTTCCTCCCTATAACGATTTACATTCATCTACTTTGCTCTTTCTAAGCATTTCATTGTTTAATTTTTATCAACTGAATATATTATAGTCAAAGAAGCCTGTGGATGCAACCTCATCCCTTTAAATGATACATAAGAACAGCACCTGCGATTCCTACATTCAGGGACTCTGCCTGTCCATAAATCGGGATATAGACACGTTGATCTGCTTCGTTCAAAAGGTTCTCCCGAATTCCCTGACCTTCATTCCCTACAATGAGTGCTGCTTTAGAAGGAGCCTGCAGTTGTTGAAAAGGGGCAGCATCTTTTAGGGCAGAAGCCCAAATCTGTACTCCGTCTTTTTTCATTGGTCCTACAAAGTCTTCCAAGTTTCCCGTAACTACGGGGATGTGGAAGATAGACCCTTGCGTCGCTCGGATGACTTTATCATTGTAGACATCCACAGTACCGGAACCTAAAATTACCTGGTCGAATCCTGCTGCATCCGCTGTCCGAATTAGTGTACCGACATTCCCAGGATCCTGCACGGAGTCAAGCATTAAGGTCAATGCAGCTTGATCTACGGATCCTTCCTTCTGTTTAACGATTGCTGCAATCCCTTGGGGTGTTTCAGTTTCTGCAATTGCCTGAAACACAGCATCATTGACCATTACCGCAGGAATATCTTCGGGGATTGAAAAGTCTGTTCCTTCACGTACAATCATTTCAACGATCTCCCAATCGCTCTTCAGCACTTCTTCTACGAGATGAAAGCCTTCTACAATAAAGTTTCCTGTTTGATTTCTATATTTCCGTTTATGTAGTTTTTTCCATTCCTTCACTTTTGTATTCTGTAAGGAAGTCAACATAATAGTCCCTCATTTGCGTGTTTATTTCTCATTCATCATACATAGCAGGACCATGGTTGGTCAAACTAAAGAAGAATATTCGCGAAGTTATGCAGAAAAGGAGGTTGAATGACCGATGAACTTAAACTTAAGAGCTGCGATTCTTTCTAACGTCAGCGGACATAACGCGGAACAGTTGGAAGCAACCATCGATGATGCCCTTCAAAAAGGCGAAGAAAAAATGCTTCCTGGCCTTGGTGTCTTTTTTGAAATGTTATGGAAAGAATCCGATGAACAAGAAAGACAAGAAATCCTGGATACGTTAGAGCAGGGATTGAAGCAAAATCAATAAGAAAAAGCCAACCTGAAAAAGGTTGGCTTTTTATATCATACGTCATTAGTTAAATGTTATTTCCTGGACTTTATCTGCATCAAGTCCTTTAATGACTTCAACAATCAAACGCACTGCATTTTCAAAATCATCACGGTGAAGCATCGCTGCATGCGAGTGAATATAGCGTGTCGCAATCGTAATGGACAACGCAGGAACACCATCATGACTTAAATGAATCGCACCTGAATCCGTTCCGCCACCTGCTAGCGAATCAAATTGGTATGGAATCTCATTGGCATCCGCCGTATCCGTTACAAAGTCACGAAGACCTTTATGTGAAATCATAGACGCATCATAGAGGATGATTTGAGGACCTTCACCCATCTTGCTTGAAGCATCTTTATCAGACACGCCAGGTGTATCTCCAGCAATTCCAACATCCACACCAAAAGCGATATCCGGGTTAATGACATTGGCAGACGTACGTGCTCCACGAAGACCTACTTCTTCCTGGACAGTTCCAACACCATAAACGATATTCGGGTGTTTTTCCCCTTTCAACTGCTTCAAGACTTCAATGGCAATCGCACACCCAATACGGTTGTCCCAAGCTTTTGCAAGAAGCATCTTCTCATTTTTCATTTGTGTGAATTCAAAATATGGAACGACTGAATCTCCAGGTTTCACACCAAACTCCATCGCTTCTTCTTTGCTTGAAGCACCGATATCAATAAACATATCTTTAATGTCCACGGCTTTTTTACGTTGCTCCGGAGGTAGAATGTGTGGTGGTTTAGATCCAATCACCCCGGTCAAATCTCCATTACGCGTCATGATCGTCACGCGCTGGGCAAGCATTACCTGGCTCCACCAGCCTCCAACCGTTTGGAAATAAATATAGCCATTGTCATCAATACGGGTAACCATGAAGCCTACCTCATCCAAGTGACCGGCTACCATAACGCTCGGGCCTTTTTTATTTCCTACCTTTTTCGCGATCAAACTGCCTAAATTATCTGTAAACACTTCATCTGCGAAAGGAGCGATGTACTGCTTCATCACATCACGAGCTTCCCGCTCATTACCAGGAACGCCTTTAGCATCTGTCAAATCTTTTAACATTTGTAATGTTTCGTCTTTTTTAGCCATATGTAACAATTCCTCCTTTTCCTATCCAATGGATATTATAAACCTTTTGAAGCGATTTCACAAAAATTCAGTCTTTCCGAAAATCAATAACCTTCATCTTGCCGCTCGAAGTTTATGGCATTCTTCTTTTCGTACGCTTCAATCAATTCTTTCTCGGTAATCCCTAGTGTAAGACCGAGAACTAAATAATCATAAAAAGCTTTAACATAGGAGCTTTCATCCTTTTTCATCCTTAAATCCCCAATAGAAGAATAGACAGAAAGAAATGCTGCTGTTTGGGAGTCAGGCTCCTCTAGTGAAGTGGATGAATGACGATACCCAAGATCCAAACCTAAAGAAAGAAGGAAGTGAACTCCATCCACATACTCCTCTACTATCACACTTTTTTCACTGGGGCCTTTTGTACTCCAGAACTTGAAGCATCTTGTTTCGTTTGCAAGCTCACCCAACTCAACAAGCAGAGCTAATACTTTCTCCTCAATCTTTTGTCCTTCTTGTATCTCGTGCTGCTCTTCTATATATTGATCTAGTTTCCGTTGCATATCATACAATCTTTCCCAATTCATACCCTAACACTCCTTCATATTACCTTTAGCAAGCCTCTGAGATGATTTTAAATAAGTTAATTTTAGAAGACTCCGTTTCGATGCGATGGTGTGAACCTAGGAGCTCCACTCAACAACGCCCCTGAAGCTTCTCAAAATCAAGTTTAAACAATCCCGCCATATGCTTTACTAATAATCATCAGTACCTAAGAACCCTATTTAAAAAATTTTCTAATTAAATGTATCATTTTTTGAAACAAAAGGATACGTTCATACGTATGGAAGCAAAAGAACAGTTTACAGGGAGATGAAAGAAATGATCATCTTATTATTCCGTTTACTCTTACTGATTGCCATAGCCTTCATTATTTATACCGCTTATAAATTCATTGTCAATCCAAGGAGAAAATTGGAGCTTGCCAGAGACAAAAAACAATTTTATTTCCATGATAACAAGGAGAATACAAAAGAAAACTTTTTGATGACTCTAAAGGGACATGTCTTTGAAGGAGAGAAATACTTAGGCACCACAGAAGATTCGTTTGAAGTCATTAACATTAGCGTGAGTGTACACAACCCTGAAAAGCTGCAGGGTCTGGACAGAGAAGATCTTTACTTTATGGAAAAAGAAATATTGATCCGCTATCCTTATGCTTCCATCGAGTGGAAATACCCGATGACCCGTTTAATTATTCAGCCATTAAAAAATCACGATGAAAAAAAGCCTCACTCCTTTGAGTGAGGCTTTCCTTTATGGACTCGTCTGGAAAAAGTCCCTCCATAAAAAAACTTCATATTTTTTGCGTATCAAGAAGCATAAACCAATCAAAGCTCCCGAAAAGAGGATCATCATTGGAATGGAAAACAAGGATATCCATTGTCCGACAGACGTATAAACGACGGCCAAGGGTAAGTTTGCAAATAATGATGACTTCGCATATTCTTTAAAGTCTGCACTGATTTCCAATAAACAGTAGGAAAGTAAATGAAAATGAATAAAAGGCACAAGCCTTAAGACTGCGACCTGTTTCACCGTCAAATGAGAGTTCTTATTCAACCATTTTTCTTTTAAGGATCTCAATTTCTTAAAGCCAGAAGGAACGAGCCTGATGGTGCGATAAAACAATAAGCTAGAGAGCATTGTACCCACCACCGAGTATGCACTTCCAGCAATCGGACCAAACAAAACGCCACCCGTGATACAAACGAGCATAACGGGTAAAAACAAAAAAGGCCGTAATAAATGAATAGCGATAAATAAGAGCGGTGCCCAGGCTTCTTGATGTTCTAACCATGCAAAAATGGTACTTGTTGTTTCGCCCATCTCATCCCCCTCCCTGTCTACATAATATGACAGTGCGGCTAGAGATAGAACCGATACACCAGGTAGGCTGCTCCAGCGATATAGATGAGACTTAGGATTGGGAAACCGAGTTTGAATGAAGTATGTTTCGTTTTATGCCTGAATACCCTCATTCCAATCCATCCCCCAAAGACTCCTCCTGCTAAAGCTATTCCCCATAATTTCTTTTCTTCAATACGCCAAGATCCTCTTTTAGAACGACGTTTATCCACACCCATCATAATGAAAAGGACTAGATTGATGACAATTACATATATACCAACGAGGATCACAACATCCATAAAAAACCCTCCCCATCTAGACCATTTGCAAAAACAAACGTCTCAAAAATGTACCCTCCAAAATAAAGTACTAAGTAAATGACTAAGTTTACAAGTATAAAAAAGAGCCATTTCCTACCGATCGGAAATGGCTCTTTTTCATTGTCATTTTATTACTTAAGAGCAGATTTAGCTTGCTCTGCTAGGCTTGCGAAACCTTGCTCATCGTTTACAGCAAGATCAGCTAGCATCTTACGGTTAACTTCAACACCTGCAAGCTTCAAACCGTGCATTAGACGGCTGTAAGAAATGTCGTTCAAACGCGCTGCAGCGTTGATACGAGCGATCCATAGCTTACGGAAGTCGCGTTTTTTCTGACGACGGTCACGGTAAGCATACTGACCTGATTTCATTACTTGTTGTTTTGCAGTTTTGAATAGTGCATGTTTTGAACCATAATAACCTTTTGCTAGTTTAAGGACACGGTTACGACGTTGGCGTGTCACTGTTCCACCTTTTACTCGTGGCATGGTAATCCCTCCTATTTATGTCGTTCTATATTAGTCTTTTGGAAGCATGTGCTTGATGCGGCGGTAGTCTCCAGCAGAAACTAGTGCATCTTTACGCAACTTACGCTTTTGTTTTGTAGATTTGTTCGCGAACAAGTGGCTTGTGAATGCGTGGGAACGTTTCACTTTACCTGTTCCAGTCTTTTTGAAGCGTTTTTGAGAACCTTTATGGGTTTTCATTTTTGGCATGTGAATTTCCTCCTTTTACTTGATACAGTGACTTACTTCTCGTTAAGAGGAGCAAGCATTAAGAACATACTACGACCTTCCATTTTAGGCTTGGTCTCTACTTGGGCAATATCTTTGCACTCATCCGCCATGCGTTCAAGTACTTTTTGTCCAAGTTCTTTGTGTGTGATTGCACGACCGCGGAAACGGACAGATGCTTTCACTTTGTCACCTTTCTCCAAGAACTTACGCGCATTACGTAATTTCGTGTTGAAGTCATGGTCTTCAATCCCAGGGCTGAGACGAACTTCCTTGACTTTGATGACCGTTTGTTTCTTACGAGCTTCTTTTTCTTTCTTCTGCTGCTCGAAACGATATTTACCGTAGTCCATCACTCGGCAAACCGGAGGCTTCGCATTTGGTGCCACCATAACAAGGTCAAGATTTGCATTCGCTGCAATATCAAGAGCTTCGTTACGTGATTTAACTCCAAGTTGCTCACCATTCACGTCGATCAGACGAACTTCACGGGCACGGATTTTTTCATTAACGTTCATGTTATCCTTGCTAATATCGAGCCACCTCCAACAAATTTTAGAAAACTTATATGAGATCTGTCATCGACAAGATTTCCTGATGCAAATAAAAAAAGTGTCGGTACACATACTGCACCCACACGACTCCTAATAATCAAAGGAATAAGTGACCTGCCAACTGCGCTATGCGTCGATCAGGTGAGAAGCGGGTGCTCCTACTTGTCTCTAGATCCGTTCATTCAGTTACCTAAATTATAATAGCATGCCTTATGATGCATGTCAACAACTAAACTCCGCCGACATGACTACTTAAACTAGGATAAGCCATGCACCTACAAAAATCAAGGCTTTTTTAGCCACTCCCCACAATCCACCTTCTTCCACTAAAGCTCCCTTTAGTGGAAGACTCAGTTTCGAGACTATTATTGAGTGGATGGGGGCTACGGGGAATAGCTCGCTTTCCGCGGGAGCGCGGTGAGCCTCCTCGGACTGCGTCCTGTGGGGTCTCACCATGCACTTTTTTCCTCTTCGATATCCGGTTCCGGCGCTTAGCGGCTAGTGAGACTTCCCTCGCTTCTGTACGATAAGTCAACATCGAATCACTCCGTTCTTCGTGTTTCCTTTATCTCCGCCAGCTCAGTCCAGTCCATACGCCGCTGATCAAGGCGCCTGCACACTTAAGTTAGGAGTCTCGCCATTCCCCTCCGCCCACTTTTCGTAAGACAGCGAAACTATCTTCCAGTAATAAGAGCTTTTGTAGTTAAGAATCCTATGCCGATGCAGATTAAGCAGGATTTCACAACACAACTAGGCAGGTTTCTATAAGAGGGATTTCGAGAACCTCATTTGGTAAAGGGGCGGAGGGAAACGGTGAGACTCCTGTGGGAAGTGCGTGGTAGGTGAGACCCCGCAGAGCGTTAGCTCGAGGAGGCTCATCACTCGCCCACGGAAAGCGAACCTTTTCCCGGAGCCCCTAAATCCACACAAACATCTCGAAATCAAGTCTTCCACAATCCTGTCATTTAGCGAAATAAAAACCCGAAAGTCTTGTGGAAGACTTTCGGGTTTTCTTCTTTTACTTACGCAGGAGCTTTTGATCGATTTCGTTGCGGATTTCCTGTTTAAAAGTATCCAGTGGTTTTGTTGCGGAATCTTGTTCTCCGTAACGACGGACGTTGACGGCATTGTCTTCGATTTCCTTATCACCAACCACAAGCTGGAACGGAATTTTCTGCATTTGAGCTTCACGGATCTTGTAACCGATTTTCTCATTACGCTCATCGACTTCGACACGTACGCCCGCTTCACGCAACTCATCTTCAAGTTTCTTCGCATAATCAAGATGAACATCTGCGGAAACAGGGATGATTTTCGCCTGTACAGGAGCGAGCCACGTCGGGAATACACCTTTATATTCTTCAATAAGGAAAGCAACAAAGCGTTCCATAGTTGATACCACTCCACGGTGAATAACAACCGGGCGGTGATCTTCTCCATCTTCCCCAACGTATGTCAGATCAAAGCGCTCTGGCAGGTGGAAATCAAGCTGAACCGTAGACAATGTTTCATCTTTTCCAAGAGCTGTCTTCACTTGAACATCGAGTTTTGGACCATAGAAGGCCGCTTCCCCTTCTGCTTCCACATACTCAAGCTCCATATCTTCCATTGTTTCTTTCAACATCGCCTGGGCTTTATCCCACATCGCGTCATTGTCGACATACTTTTCTTTATCCTCAGGATCTCTGTAGGAAAGGCGGAAGTAGTAATCATTGATACCAAAATCACGATACACTTCCTGAACAAGACGAACAACACGTTTGAATTCATCCTTCAATTGATCCGGACGAGCGAAGATGTGTGCGTCATTCAATGTCATCGCGCGTACACGCTGCAATCCTGCTAGTGCGCCGGACATTTCGTAACGGTGCATCATGCCGAGCTCCGCAATACGCACAGGAAGATTACGATAGCTGTGCAATTGATTTTTGTAGATCATCATATGGTGTGGGCAGTTCATTGGACGAAGGACGAGGTCTTCATTGTCCATTTCCATTGTCGGGAACATGTCATCCTGATAATGGTCCCAGTGTCCACTTGTTTTGTACAAATCCACGCTTCCAAGAACAGGTGTGTACACGTGGTCATATCCAAGACGTTCCTCTGTATCTACAATGTACCGTTCGATGGTACGACGGATTGTCGCTCCTTTCGGAAGCCACATCGGCAATCCTTGACCAACCTTTTGATTGACTGTGAAAATGTCGAGTTCTTTTCCTAACTTACGATGATCCCTTTCTTTTGCTTCTTCAAGCATTTTCAGATACTCATCAAGGTGAGCTTTCTTTTCAAAAGCTGTACCATAAATACGCTGCAACATTTGGTTGTCGCTGTCTCCACGCCAGTACGCACCAGAAATGCTCAAAAGCTTGAAGACTTTGATTTTACTTGTTTGCGGGACATGAACTCCGCGGCATAAATCGAAAAACTCTCCCTGCTGGTAGATTGTCACTTGCTCTTCTTCAGGGATCGCTTCGATTAGCTCAAGCTTCAAGTCATCACCGATCTCTTTATACTTTTCGATCGCTTCTTCACGGGAAAGCTCGATACGTTCAATTTCTAAATTCTCATCAACGATGCGCTGCATTTCTTTTTCGATCTTAGGAAGATCCTCTGGTGTAAGGGATTCTTCCATGTCGATATCATAATAAAAGCCGTTTTCAATGACTGGACCGACTCCAAGCTTCACGTTGCCATATAGACGTTTAATCGCCTGAGCCATCAAGTGAGCGGAAGAGTGGCGCACCACTTCCAAACCTTCAGGATTTTTATATGTCAAGATTTCAACAGCTCCATCTTGCTCGATCGGCCTTCTTAAATCGTAAGGTTCGCCGTCTAATTTGATCGCCAACGCTTGCTTTTTTAAGCCAGGGGAGATCGATTGTGCGATTTCTTCACCTGTCGTTCCTCTCTCAAACTCCTTAATGTTACCGTCTGGAAATTTGATTTGAATCGCATTCGACATGTTTAACACTCCTTTATCTAAAATAAATATAAAAAACGCCCGTCCCTCAGCTTATATGCTAAGGGACGAGCGTTATCACTCGTGGTTCCACCCAAATTCCCGCAAGGTTAAACCATGCGGCTTCGTTCTCCTTAACGCGGATCAGACGCTGTCCATTACTAATCGTATGTTCACAGACAGAGCTCCAAGGTGGTAAACAATAAAGCCGTCAACAAGGAGCTTCCAGCCGTTGGCTCCTCTCTCTGGTCTTGAGTCACTTTATGTTCGTGTCCTTTTCCAAGCCGTTGTTTAGATATGTACGTTATTATATCCATTTAGGAAAAGGAAATCAACCCATTTTAAAAGGAAATTGTGATTTGGGCCTCCAAGAAGCTTTTTCTTCAAAAATATTCATCAATAACTCTAAATTTGAATGGTCCGTTTCATCTGAATAGATAATCAACTCATCAGGGGCATGAGCAAGAGCCGGGGTGACCGGCCATTCAATCGGCAGATGAGCAATGCTTTCGTCGGGATATTGCTTCATGTATAGTTTTGTTTCTGATTCACTGATCGGATTCCCTTCATCATGATAGTAGGTCAAACGACCATCATCAAGCAAATGAAGCAACTGCACGCCTGTGTCCTTATGATGGACGCGATAACGCCATGAATCCACCATTAATTGATAAGACTCTTCTTGTTTATATTCGTCAATGATTTTACCGGTGTATTCAATAAGCGAGTCATGGACGGACTGCAAACAAGCCGCACTGAGTTCATCAAACTCCACAAAACATCTGGCAATCAAATAATCCTGTATAAAAGCTCGTAAATAGTGGTAAATCGGTGGCAACTGGAGTCCTGCGGGTGGTTTATCTTCAAAGTCTTGTCCAATTTCAAGCATTCGTTGAACTTCTTGTGGATCCTCGTAGTAGTACCGATATTTTAATACCCCTTCCATCCATCCGAGCATTTTCCTTTTCCGAATGACTTGCAAAAAGGCGCGGATGGCCTGCACATAAGCCGCTCCATTCAATGAAGCATTCATCAACTTCACATCAAACCCGTCTTTGTGTTCCTTGAAGATCCAAAGTTTTTGTTCTGAGACAATCGCATTATAGAATAGGATCGCTTCCGTACGATTAGAAAAATGAATGCAAAACACCAAAATTCCCCCTCGTCCCGACTTCATTCAACTTCTATGTTCAATGGACGACCTCAAGGACAAGCCTCTGAAAATCAACCATTAAAAGATGACGCACCTATGACATAAAGTTGGCTATTCCTTGTTATATTTATGTGACAAGGGAGGGAATCATGCTATTGTCTTCTTTTTTATAATCGTTATCCTCGCCTATTCCGCCCATTCACGTGGACGCCTTCACTCAGTTGGCGGATCCGCTCTGTAATTCTTTTTGCTTTTACTTGTTCTACATCTCCACGGTTACTCGTCATCAACACCTTCTCCAACTCATTCAAATTGTAGTTAGATGTGAAGAAAACCGGAAGTCTTTCCATCATTCGGTAGTGGAGGATACTTCCGAGGACTTCATCTCTAAACCACGCAGATTGAGATTCCGCCCCGATATCATCGAGCATGAGAACAGGAATTTCTTTGAATGCCTCAATCTTTTCATTCATAGAATCGTCTTTGATGGATGCTTTAATTTCTCTTACAAATTCCGGCATGTAGATGACCATGGAAGGAATATTTTTAGAGCTTAGTTCATTGGCAATAGCTCCCAGGAAATAAGTTTTTCCCACACCAAATGGCCCATGAAAGTAAAGTCCCTTACTTGGCAGTTCATCATTAAGACCTTCAATGTATTGGACGGTTCGTTCCACAGCAGCTCCCCTATCCGGGTCTTGAAGATCCATCCGTTCTAATGAAGCCTCAAGAATTTCACGTGGCATATGGAGACTTCTAACTAAAGACTTCTGCTCTTCCTGCTGTTCATGTTTCCGTTGACGACGACATTTATCATAAATCAACTTCACATCAGAACCTTCCACTTCTACTCTTGGAACATAACCTGGAAGGATGTTGATACATTCTTCACGTGTTGGACATTTCTCACAGTTTTTTGATTGAGTTCGGTATTCATAGAGTTTTATCAACTGTTTCTCAATAGCTTCTTCCGTTAATTCTTCATGCTCCTGCATCAACTTTTTCACTTCTGAGGATTCCATAACTTCCGATTTCATGTGATTCATTCGTTTTTGAAACTGCTCATTGTTACGCATCCATTTTTTTAATGATTGTTGAATAGGTTCCATTGGTATCCCCCCTTTTAATTACCTTTGTTCGTCAGCTTCTTAATCCTTGCAGCTATGTCATCCGTATTAACTTGTACCGCTTCCTTTTCCTCATGCTGCGGCACGTCCTGTTGTTTGAACCAGGCTGGAATGACTTCTTCTTTTTGGTTTTTACGTTTTTGGGACTTCTGTTTGCCCCATTGCTGATATTTCTGATGCTCCGCCTTAGCCAGGTTCATCGCTTGTCTCACGGTCGTTACATTTTTCCTTGCCCAGTGACTTGCGATTTTCTCAAGGTAAGGTTTCGACAATTTCATATCTGTTTTTAATAATACGTAATGAACAAGCACATTCATAACACCGGGTTCAATCCCTTGTTCTGTCATCACGTCACGAATCATTTTCAGGTCTTGTTCAGAAGCACGGTTACCATTGGAAACATCCTCAAGCAATTCCCTAGGAGAGATTTCCTCCAGCATTTGTATAAACTGGTCCTCTTTCGTACCATTGGCTGACTTGTTTTCCACTTTCATTTTCTCTCTTCGGTCTAGAGCCGAATTCCGCTGACTGTCATTTTTTTGTTCTTTCATAAAATCATGACAGGCCGCCTTCAACTCTTCTTCCACTAAATAATGGTTTTCATCAATAGCCCACGTGACCGCTTTTTCCAACTCCGTGTTAGAAAGGTCATACAACGTCGCCAGTTGGACAATCAACTTTTTGTTGCGACCAGTCAATATTTGTTCTGATGGATACATGCGCTTCTTTAATGCATGGTTCAGCCAATTGAAATCTACTCGATCCATAGATGCTACGGGGCCTCTGGATTCTTGTTGATGATTTTGCTGCTTCGCAATGGTTTCCGTTTCTCTTTGCACAGTTTCAATCATTTTATTATGGAAGACTTCATCAAAAGTGGCGGTTACTTCCGTGAAACCATCAAGCGTTTGTCCAGTATTCAATAAACGGCTCTTTAAGCGCTCATACTTTTCCTTTCCCAACTCATGATGCAGCAACAACGAGAGCATATCATCAAGAAAAAACTCTTCAGGAGAAAAAGGAGGGTGTATGGAGTACAGATATACTGCCTGCTGATCCTCATCAATCGAGCGGAACGTTCGCAGTAGTCCAATAGCCTCTAACTTCCCCCTCGCCTCATAAATTTTGTCCAGAGGAGCAGAAAGGTAAGACATCAATGTATGATGAGACTGTACCTGCCCCCCTTCAATCATGTCCGATTCCGATATCAGGACGTGGTATAGCGAAACCGCCAACCTCCCTATAATCGGCTGATATAAATGTGATAAGGAACGATGAAAACTTCGAGGCAGCTCTCCATTCCGTATAATCTTAAATCCGTCCACGGGGAGCAGCTTGCCAATAGAGTAACTCACCGCCTCCACCTCCTTCAATCGTTAAAGCTTGTTCATTGTATTTCAAACAGGAAGCAATCATTCGTTTCAAATTTAAAACAACTGACTGCCTCCAAAATCTAAGATCCCAGAAAAAGAAAATGAGCCGAAACAGGCTCATTCATTGTCTTCATGTTTAATTAATTCTTTTAATTCGTCAATGAAAACGTTGATGTCCTTGAACTGTCGATATACGGAAGCAAAACGAACATAAGCAACTTCATCAATGCCGGACAGACGCTCCATCACCATTTCACCGATATCTTCACTCATGACTTCAGAAACGCCACGATTTCTTAATTCCTTCTCGATATCCATTGTTACTCTTTCCAGTTCCTCCACGGCCACTGGTCTCTTTTCACAAGCTCGAATCAGTCCACGCATCAATTTTTCACGACTGAACTCTTCTCTTGTGCCTTCTTTTTTCACGACAATCAGTGGAACTTCTTCAATCCGTTCGAAAGTTGTAAACCTGAATTGGCATTGTTCACACTCTCTGCGTCGTCTGATCGCCTGTCCTTCTTCAATCGGCCTGGAATCAAGGACTTTTGTACTTTTATAGTGGCAATTCGGGCACTTCACGTATGATCAACTCCACATCATCTTCTTTTCGGCAGTACTCAGGAAGGATCCACCGTTGTGAACTGACTGTCCAATTTTTTATAAAGCTGAACGATTAGATTTCGGCTGTGTCCAAAATCAACAGGACCTCCTGAGTCCGTGGTGACAGAAAAGTCAACGGCCGTTCGAAATGGGCGTACCATTATGATTGTGGCCACTATAAACGCGCGTCTGTTCCCTTTATATTTCACGGTCAGTTCTCCACGTTCTTTAGAACTTGCTACAATTTCTGAAGGCGACGAAAACAACCCTTCAACAGCACGGAAAAGATCATCATGCTTGGCTTTATAATAGTGTGTGACAAGCGCTGAATCCTTATGCTCTTCACTCGTCTCGGAATGGTTGCTGAAATACCTGGAAATAAATGCTTTCACTTACCTAACCCCTTCAATTCCATTCGACATAATCTCCCTTTATTTTAACATGACTTATGAAAATAAGAAATGATTATTGAAACCTAAGGTTCTTTTACAGTTTTTAGTGATTGTGTCTGAACTAGACTGGCCCTTCCCTTAGGACCCTATACTCCATCGAACATTTCAAGATGGTCTTAAGGAATTACTACCGAATAGCACAGAGCAACTAACTATATAGATGAATGTAAAAAGAAGCCGCGCAGGAATCCTGCGCGGCTTCTTTTTACGTTATAGGGCACGAGACTGCTGTACTTCTACAGGTCCCATTCCTCTTGGTACTTCTACTGTTTCATTCTTACCCGCTTCTAGTGCATCGACGATGTACTGAGCGGCAACATTAGGATCAATGCGGTCTCCGCATGTGTAAACATCAATACTTGCATATCCATGCTCTGGAAAACTATGAATCGTCAAGTGTGATTCAGAAATGATGACTACTCCACTAACGCCATGAGGAGCAAATTTGTGAAACGCGACTTCCCGCACTTCTGCACCAGCTTTAAGAGCTGCATCTACAAAGACTTGTTCTATATACGACATATCGTTCAATTTTTCTTCATTACAATTCCATAATTCAGAAATTACGTGTCTTCCCATTGTATCCATATTAAGGATCCCCCTTTGTACATTCACTTCAATACCTCTGAAATAACAGCCATGAACTACCACGGGGGAAAGTTAGTCCTGAGAGGTCCTAACCCTTTGAGTAGACATGAATTTATATGAAATTCAGAAGTTCAAGAGAAAGTATATATGGTTTACCCTTAATTTGCAAGAAATATTTTACTGGGTTTTGTACAACTATTCTTACTGCTCCCATGGGGGGCATAGATGCAATAGGGTTCCGGTCATTTATGAAACACGTGCCTCTTTCTCTTCTTTCATCATGTTCCCGACATACTTAGCAAGATCTACCACACGGCAGGAATATCCCCACTCATTATCATACCAGGCCAGTACTTTTACTTTACGGTCATCGATGACTTGTGTAGATAAACCATCTATGATCGCTGAGGATGATGAAGTCGTGTAATCGATGGAAACGAGTGGCTCTTCACTGTATTCCAATATCCCTTTCATTTCACCCTTAGCCATTCTCTCAAATGTTTCATTTACTTCGTCGGCCGTAACTTCCCTTTTTAAATCGACGACAAGATCAACAAGAGATACATTTGGCGTCGGTACGCGTAAGGCCATACCATTCAACTTCCCTTGAAGACTCGGGATCACTTCTCCTAAGGCTTTGGCTGCACCTGTTGATGTCGGGATAATGGATTGAGTGCACCCGCGAGCTCTTCGTAAATCTTTATGTGGATTATCTAAATTCTTCTGATCATTGGTGAAGGCATGGACCGTTGTCATCAAACCATTCTCAATCCCGAATTCATCTTCCAACACTTTCACTACAGGGGCGAGACAATTGGTTGTGCAGGAAGCATTGGAAATGACATCATGACTCCCCGGCATATATGTTTCTTCATTAACACCCATCACAATTGTCGCATCCACTTGTTTTCCAGGCGCTGTAATAATGACTTTTTTTGCTCCAGACTCTAAATGAAGACCTGCTTCTTCTTTTGTTTTGAACTTGCCCGTTGCTTCAATAACAATATCAATATCCATTTCATCCCATGGAAGTTCCAATGGGTTTCTTGTTGAACACAGTTTCACTTTTTTCCGATTAACGACTAAGTCCCCATCTACGACATTGACCTCTCCTTGAAAACGACCATGCACACTGTCATATTTAATCATGTGAGCAATTGTTTCAGCTGGATAACTTGCATTAACGGCGACCAACTCCATAGATTCATCCGCCACAGCCTTTCTAAATACCATGCGACCAATTCTTCCCAACCCGTTAATAGCAATCTTTGTTTTCCCCATGCTGTTCCAGCCCCCTATATATGATATACTTTTACTCTGTAATTCCTAGATTAGTATAACATATTGTAAGCGGTTTTACATACAGAACGAAAACTTTCCACAAAAAATAACACGTCTACTCAGACGTGTTATTATACGATGTACCAACCTTGAAGTATGTCTCTTAATTGCTGTGAACTTTGTTCAATTGTTCCGGTATTATCAATGACCGCATCCGCCATTTCTGCTTTCTTTTTCACTGGGATCTGTGCGTGAATCCGCTCTTCAGCTTCCTCTCGCCCCGACTGATCCCTTTCCATCAAGCGTTCCAATTGTGTTTTTTCGTCCACATACACAACGAGGATCTTTTCTACGTAATCGGTTAAGTTGCTTTCAAACAGCAATGGAATATCCAGGACGACTGCTTGATATTGTTTCTGCTTATACTCTTCTCGCCGCCTGATCATCTCTTGCCTTACTTTAGGGTGAACAATGCCATTTAGCTGTTTCCGCTTCATTTCGTCACTGAAGACGATCTTGCCGAGTTTTTTCCGATCCAGACCCCCGCCTTCTTGAAGCACCTGTTCTCCAAAAGCTTCTACTATTTCTTGATAGGCAGGTTCACCAGGTTTGACGACATCCCTTGATATTTGATCGGCATCAATAACAGGAATATCCATGTTCTTGAACATCTCTGCTACGGTACTTTTACCACTTGCAATACTTCCTGTTAATCCGATGACTAAAGTCATCCTGACACCTCCTTAAGACAACTTGATCAGCCCGATAATGATAAGTAACACTCCAGGTAAAATGGACAAGCTTTCCGCTTTATCACTAAGCTTTGAACCACTCAAAATTCCACACCCAAGCATGCAGAAAGTCGCTACGGTAATCATGACCGCTGTAAATAAGATAGGAATTCCAATGAGCGCTCCGCTGATTCCAGCTCCAATGGTATCAAGGGACAGCGCTGCTCCCAGCAGCCATACTTCTTTCCCTTGGATGCCACCGGAGTGGTCTACATCCGCCGCTAAGGGGTCGTTCAGTACTTTTGCTGGATTAAGCCAAGGCTCTTTCTTTTCCTCACTATCCTTTTCTTTCTTAAAAAATTGCCATAAAAAATAGATCCCGATACCGATTAATGCAAGTGCCCCCACGCGTTCGGCGTCTTCTGCTGCCACGACCGCTGCCAGCAAATGTCCAAAATAAGAGGACAAAAGAAACATACAACCGGAGACACTCGCAATTAAAAAGACGCCTCTTAAAGTAAGGCCGACCTTTTTTAAACCCAGGACGCAGCCGATTCCAAAGCTATCGATGCTGACTGCTGTAACGAACAAAAAAATGAACATCCCAATCCCCATGCATCCCACACCTTCATATCTTAAGCTGTGGGATAGTATATGGGGGTTTACCTAGTAGTGTGTAAAGGTTGACACTTAGGACAGATGTGAGTCCCTCTTCCGCTGACCTTCAACTTTGTAATCGGTGTGCCACATTCAAGACACTCTAAATCCTGCTTTCCATAAACACGGAGCTTCTGCTGAAACATCCCGATTTCTCCCTGACTGTTCAAGTAGGAGCGAATGGTCGTTCCGCCCTGTTCAATAGCCTCAAGGATAACGGAAATACTTGCTTCACGAATCTTTTCAACCTCAATTTTTGTCAGAGTATTGGCGATACGCTCAGGATGAATGCCTGCCCTGAAGAGGGCTTCGTCTACATAAATATTCCCAAGGCCTGCTACAATCGATTGGTCAAGCAGGACCGCTTTCATGTTTCTAGATGTTTTCCTAAGCCTCTCATAAAAATAATCCACGGTGAAAGCTTCATTAAACGGATCAGGTCCTAATTGAATAAGCGGTTTGTTTTTAAGCTCCATTCCTTTTGGAAAAGCGTGCATGGTCCCGAATTTCCGCACATCGTTGTATCGAAGTTCTGTTCCATCTGTAAAATGGAAGATCACGTGGGTATGCTTCGTTTTTTCGGTCGCACCCTCGTAAACACCAAACTTCCCCTCCATTCGCAGATGGGAAACGAGTGCAATGTCATCCATATGGAAGATTAAAAACTTTCCTTTACGATCGATATCTCGAATGGTCTGCCCGACCAATAACTGCTCAAACTCTTTGGGGTCTTGAGGCTGTTTAATGATATTCCCCCAAAACACGGATACCTTTTCAACCTCTTTTCCTAAAGCGAGATGTTTCAATGTTTTTCTGACTGTTTCTACCTCAGGTAACTCTGGCATCGTTTCATTCTCCTCTTACTTTGCATCATACCAAGTGTCCCCATAAGAAGAATCGACTTTTAGAGGAACATCTAAATCAACGGTATTTTCCATGACAGAGGATACAATCTCTTCTAGATGTTTCACTTCTTCTTTTGGTGCTTCAATGATCAATTCGTCATGCACTTGAAGGAGGACTTTGGCTTGCATGTTCTCGTCTTGAAGTTTTTCTTCAAGGTCAATCATCGCTTTTTTAATAATATCGGCTGCACTTCCCTGAATGGGGGTGTTCATCGCCGTTCGCTCGGCAAAGCTGCGTTTATTAAAATTCCGGCTCTTGATGTCAGGCAGGTATCGTCTACGGTTCATAAATGTTGATACATATCCTGTCTCTTTTGCTTCCCTTACAGTCTCATCCATGTAAGATTTGACTCCAGGATAGCTCTCAAAATATTTATTAATGAAAGCCTGCGCTTCTTTCCGAGTAATACCAAGGCTTTGTGACAGACCATAATCACTGATTCCGTAAACGATCCCGAAGTTTACTGCTTTCGCCTGTCTTCTCATTTCACTTGTAACGTCGTCTCTTGATACACCGAAAACTTCACTTGCTGTCTGGGTGTGAATATCTTCCCCTTCTTTAAATGCCTGCATAAGCTTTTCATCCTGAGCAATATGGGCGAGGACACGAAGTTCGATTTGAGAATAGTCACTCGCAAACATGACCCACCCTTTTTGAGATGGAATAAAGGCCTGTCTTATTTTACGCCCTTCTTCAAGGCGGATCGGAATATTCTGTAAGTTAGGATCCGTAGAACTTAACCGCCCGGTTTGTGTAAGAGCTTGGTTAAAGCGTGTATGAATTTTCCCCGTCTCTTCATGAACGACCTTGAGAAGACCTTCGATATACGTCGACTTCAGCTTCCTGAGCTGACGGTTAAGAAGGATTTTAGGGATGATCTCATGTTGATCTTCCAATTGCTCTAAAACATCCGCAGAAGTGGAATAACCGGTCTTCGTCTTTTTGATAACCGGAAGCTCCAGCTTCTCAAATAAAATCGGCCCTAGTTGTTTAGGGGAATTGAGGTTGAATTTCTCTCCTGCAAGTTCGTAAATTTCCTGTTCAACCTTATTCAACCGTTCTTCCAGTTCCTCCCCCATATTTTCCAACCTCTCAACGTCCACACATACACCACGATGCTCCATCCGACCAAGAATAAGCGCTAATGGCATTTCAAGTTCTCTGAATAACTGATATTGTTCATTTTCTTTCAGTTTCTTTTCCATATCCTCTTTCATGTTATAAAGAAGAGATGCTTTTCTGCCAATATGCTCATAGAAGTCCTGATCATCATCTGGACGTTTCATTTTAGCGCCTTTTCCATACACTTCTTCGTCGTATTTGACGGCTGTTTCACCTAAACGGTGGCCTATCGCAGGAATATCATGGTTATTCTCTGCGGGGTTAATCAAATAAGAAGCAAGCAATAAATCGAACGTGATCCCCTTCATCTCAATCCCATGACGCAAAAGAGCCACACACGTCCGTTTTGCATCGAAGACCCATTTTTCATTTTCTGCACTCTCTGCCCACGTTTGAAACGCGTCCGAGTTTTTAGCATCTTCCATTGTAAGGACAAATTTTCGTTGGTCATTCACAATAGCAATGCCTTCCACTGGTGCCGTATGGTAATTGTCGTAAAGCATTTCGACCACCACCGCCTCTTCCCCTGTGAAAAGATCTGCTGTTAATTCCTGGACCACTTCTACATCAATCTCCGGGAGTTCATGAGCTTCTTCAGATTCTGCACCGCCTTCCTGGACACGGGAAAGCAGCGATTGAAATCCAAGCTCTTTAAAAAACTCGCTCACTTTTTGAGATTGATAACCGGAATAACCAATATCAGAGATGTTGATTTCGATCGGGGCTTCACGCTCGATGGTAACCAGCTGCTGACTCATCAACGCCTCTTCCTTATTTGTTTCCAGTTTTTCTTTCAACTTCTTCCCACTCACATCACTTAAGTTCTCATAAAGGTTTTCCAGCGTATCAAATTGCTTCAGAAGTTTGACCGCCGTTTTCTCACCAACCCCGGGGACACCAGGAATATTATCAGAACTATCTCCCATGAGCGCCTTCAGGTCAATAATCTGATCCGGACGGACTTCCATCTTCTCCATAAGGAAAGAAGGGGTGTATGTATCCACATTAGTAATCCCTTTTTTCGTCAGGCTCACGGTAATGTTCTTATTCACAAGTTGAAGGAGATCCTTGTCCCCTGAAATCACTTTCACTTCAAGGCCCTTTTCCCCCGCCTGTGTCGCAAGAGTTCCTATGATATCGTCCGCTTCATAATTCTCAAGCTGATAATAATTGACTTCAAACGCATCCAGGAGTTCCTTGAGGACAGGGAATTGTTCAGATAGTTCAGAAGGAGTTTTCTGCCGGCCACCCTTATAATCCTCATAAGTTTTATGACGGAATGTTGTTTTACCAGCATCAAAAGCAACGAGCAGATGATCCGGTTGATCTTCTTCCAGAATTTTCAACAACATAGTTGTAAATCCATACACGGCGTTCGTGTACACGCCTTTATCATTGTTCAACAAAGGCAATGCAAAGAATGCCCGGTACGCAATACTGTTCCCATCAATTAATACCACTTTCTCAGCCATTGGCTCACTCCTCGTTATAGATGATACTCGATGATCTCCATCTGTTTCTTTTCCTTAGTCTTCGTTGGTTTAATGAATCAATGTATATTTCTTCAATGGATTCTGAGGTTCCATTACTATATAAAAAACGCCTTTTTCATCATTCTACCACGTTTACAGTAGAGAGGAAAAAGGCGCGCCTGATCGTTTATTCAAAATAACCTAAAAGTAATTCAGCATAAGGAGAATCCTGAGGAAGAATAATGGTCGTCTCCCCATCAATCGTCTTCTTATAAGATTCCAGGATTCGATAAAGTTGGTAGAACTCAGGATCTTGAGAAAAGGCATTGTTGTATATCTGAGCAGCTTCCTGTTCTCCTTCTGCTCGTATTTTTTCAGCATTTGCCCGGGCTGTAGACAACATTTCCTGTACTTCCCGATCCACTTCTGCGCGAATTCTACTCTTATCCGCTTCCCCTTCTGACAAGTACTGCTGAGCTATTTTTTCACGGTCTGTAATCATTTGATTGAAAACCGCTTCCTCATTTGCCTCCGGCAGGTCAGAGCGCTTTATTCGCACGTCATCTACAACGATGCCATAATTATCTCTTTGCAAATATTCGTTAACTTTGGCCGTAATTTCTTCATTCAATACGCCTCTGGAACTTTCTTCCTCATTAATAATCTCAGAAAAATTCATCTTCCCTAATTCAGATCGAACAATGGAGAAAATAAACTCTCCCATTCTCGCTTCTGCATTCATCTCAGTCCTGGCATTAGCAATCATATTTTCGGGATCAGTGATGCTCCATATGGCATAATTATCGATAATCATCCGCTTTTTATCCAAAGTGGTGATCTCTTTTTCATCCACATCGTAGACCATCTTCTTTTTAGAGAGGGTGGATACTTCTTGTACTAATGGGATCTTGAACTTAAGCCCCGGCTCTTCGTGAATTTTCACAACATCTCCAAATTGGCGAACGACCTTATACTCCCCTTCTTTAGCAATCACAATTGAATTTATACCTATAAGGAGAATCCCTATAATGACAAGTAATGTGACTCCAGCTTTCACGTACTTTCTGAGGTCCTTCTTTTGTTTTTCATTTTCATTAAAGATTTCTTCACTCATGATTCTTCACTCTCCTCATCTTCAGCCGAACTAGGAGGTACAACATTTTGAACGGTTCCTTGATTTAATGGCAGGTATTTCATTGTGTTTCCATCATCATTCATAATGTATACATTAGCCTCTGGAAGTACTTCTTCAAGTGTCTCCATCACAAGACGCTCACGGGTAATCGTTTCGTTCCCCTGATACTCCTCAAGCAAGGCATTAAAACTAGCAACAGCCCCCGTTGCTTGTTGAATTCTCTCTACTTTCGCACCTTCCGACCTTTGAATAATCGCGTCCTTTTCACCAAGCGCTTCTTCACGTTTCTGGTTGGCATACTTCTCCGCTTCATTCACTTTACTTTGCTTTTGTTCACGAGCGTCTGTCACTTTTGTAAACGCAGAGCGCACTTCCTTGTTGGGAAGATCGACCTCCTGGAGACGTACATCTATAATGGATACACCAATTTCATAGCTATCAATTAAACTGACTAATCCTTCTCTCACTTCATTTTCAATCTCAGCTTTACCAGATGTTAGAGCTTCATCAATTTCACTACTTCCAATGACACCTCTAAGTGAAGAAGATGTGGCATTAAATAAAACCTGTTCAGGTTTCTCCGAGGCAAACAAATAAGCAGCTGGATCCGTAATCTTCCATTGGACGACGAGATCGGCCTGTAAAATCATATCGTCACCTGTAATCATCGTTACTTTATCCGTTTCTTCTCCGCTGTCATCGAAACCGAAATCCAAGCTGAACGTTTCTTTCGACATTTTTTCTACTTCTTGGATCGGCCATGGCATTTTGAAGTGCAAGCCTGGTTCTGTTATGCCATCTTCAGCTTTTCCGAACGTAAGGACCACGGCCTGTTCTGATTCATCTACGGTGTACCATGTCGTTATAAGAGCGATAATTAATAACACACCTACGACAACAAGGCCCGTCCATTTGTATAGTTGTCTAAGACTCATATCGACTTCCCCTTTATCTTTATGGATACTATAATTACGTTTATGTAACAAAAAGGTTTCAAAAAAGTAACCTCCATTTTTTCATAACTAAAGCTCCCGATTGTGGAAGACTCCGTTTCGAGACTTTTGTTTAGTGGGTGGGGCGGAGGGGAATTAACTCCCTTGGAAGCTACTCTGCATGCGAAAAGGTTGTTATAGAGCGCTTTATGCTTATTAACACCAGCATAGTGAAAGTCATCCTGACGCAGTGAAGGGGTTCGTTTCTCTCCAACATCGAAAAGGGGTTGGGAAGTTTCGTTGAGAAAGGAGATAAGCGGTATCCCTTAGGGCTTCAGACCGCCCAAAGAAGCTCGGCACTCCCACACAGGAAAGTTTTCAAATGCGGACCCACCCTTGTAGACACGAGTGCCAGTGCGATGGAGCTGGACGATTGGATTCCGAGCCATCCCTGACGCTTCACCAGGGAACGAACCCCGAGTACAACTCGAAATTGAGACTTCAACAATCCTGCTGTATAGTGGAATATTGGTTTAAGGGATTGGATTTTGAATGGGAAGTATAGGGGCGTATTTTTACAAGGTTTTAACGGAATCGAAACAAAAAAAGGCAGAAGCGAGGGAAGCTTCTGCCAAAAAGAGAAAACACCTTGGATGAAAGGGTTTCAAAGGTATTCTATCGAAGTAATGTTAACCTTAATTTAATAAAATATTAATTTTCCGTAAACTTCTTTGGAATCTCAACATAAAACGACGTCCCGACATCCACTTCACTTTCTACATGGATGGTCCCTTCATGGGCTTCTACAATGTGTTTTACAATGGCAAGACCTAGACCTGTTCCACCTGAGTTCCTGCTTCTCGCTTTATCCACACGGTAGAACCTTTCAAAGATCCTGGATATTTCTTCCTCAGGTATTCCAACACCATTATCAGTGATTTTAATCGTTACATGATTTTCCGATTCTTGAAATTCTAATGTAACTTCCCCTTCATCTCCTGAATAATTAATAGCATTAGTCAACAAGTTCATGAACACTTGCTTCAAGCGGCTGGAGTCACCTTGAATCAAAGTATTTCCATCCACGGAAGCGTGGAGCTTCACTTCTTTTTGCTCGGCATGTTGTTCAACAATAGGCAGTAAATCATTTAACAACCGTTGGACTTCCACTTGTTCAACATTTAAAAGGAAGTCATCCCTTTCAAGTTTGGACAATTCCAAAAGATCTTGGATCAAGGACTGCAGCCGGCCACTTTCTTTTAAGATGATTTGTAAAAACTGCTCGAGCATCTTTTCATCTTTCATAGCCCCATCAAGCAGGGTTTCTGAAAAACCGCGAATGGAAGTAATCGGTGTCTTCAATTCATGAGAAACGTTAGCCACAAAGTCTTTTCTCATTTGCTCCAACTGTTTCAGTTCAGATATATCATGGAAAACCAAAACGACTCCTCTCCATTTTTGGTCTTCGCTGAATATGGGAGCCCCGGTAACCTCCAAGTGTTTCCTGTCTATATTGACAGGCAGGACAAACGTTTCACTGACCGTTTCTTCAAACATATAAATCTTCTGAACTGTCTCGTGAATGGTTGTGTAAGGGATAGCATCGTGATACAAATGACCGATAAAGTCTTTTTGCTCTCCTTTAAACGTTTCTAAGAAAGCACGATTCAAAAGTAGAATATACCCTTTTTCATCAATCAATACTAACCCATTCCCCATATTGTTGATGACTGCTTCTAATTGATTCTCCTGCATCCCCTTTGTACTCGTCATCTCCTGCAGATTTCTCGCCAGGATATTAATCGACTGGCTAAGTTGCCCTGCTTCACCAAAATGTCCTTCATAAGTCCTTGCTTTATAATTTCCTTTTGCAAGTTCTGTAGCGACACTAGCGGCTGATCGAATAGGGCGGATATATTTCGAAAATACGTTAAAGCCAATTACAAAAATGACTAAAAGACCAAGAAGTAATGTAAAACCGATTAAAAGCCAGATGTTTTTTGTGATATTAGTTAATGCTTCCACGGGCGACAGAAGAATAAGTGTACCATTAATATCATCCACACTATTATTCACAGGGTAATAGAAGATCTCATCAAGCATCTGCCCTTCATTCATCGGGGAGGTTCCACTCTCAACCCTTGTAATCACTTCCTGCTTTTCATCATTATTTATAACAGGTACAGCATCAACCGTATCAATTATTCTATCTCCAGAATCCGATATAAAAATCATGCCTGTATTCAACTGTTCACTAAAGTTATACAACTCATCCTGACTTACTTCCCTATCTTCCGTAAATTGATCCAAGTACGTGATGAAATATTGACTTTCCAACTCTACTCTCTCTTCAAATATATTGATAAAATAGCCGCGGGTCAGTTGAGCGAGAATAATACCCAGCCCTAACATGACAATGACCACTAAAACCGTATAGGTCATCAGTGGCCTAGTATTGGAGCTCATTTATTTAGGCTCCTCCATTTTATAACCGAGCCCCCGTATTGTTTTTATATACACTGGTTTTTTTGTCTCGGGTTCAATTTTTTCACGTAAATGGCTCACATGGACATCGACAATACGAGTGTCTCCCGCGAAATCATAATTCCATACGGCACTTAATAGTTGGTCTCTGGAAAGAACACGACCTAAGTTTTGAGCCAGGTATAGGAGAAGCTCAAATTCTTTCGGGGTAAATGTTAAAGGCTCGTCCTTGATTGTTGCCTCATATTGTTCAGGGTAAATAGATAGATCAGCAATTTGAATAATTTTTTGATCGTTTACTACATTTTCCCGAACCATTCTTCTCAAGATTGCTTTAATTCTAGCTACGACCTCTCTAGGACTGAATGGTTTGGTCAAGTAATCGTCTGCACCAAGCTCAAGACCAAGTACCTTATCAAACTCATCGTCTTTAGCGGTCAACATGAGGACAGGCGTATTCACTTGCATTTGCCTCAACTTCTTACATACTTCCATTCCATCCATCCCCGGAAGCATAACGTCAAGGACGATTAAGTCAAAATGATCTTTCGAAGCTTTTTCAAGAGCATCCGTACCGTTATAGGCCACATCTGTCTCATATCCTGCTTGATCAATATTATATTTTAGTAAAGTTACAATAGATTCTTCATCATCTACAATAAGAATTTTTTGTTCCAATGACATCACCTCTACTACAAGTTACTTTCATCATACAATGAAGTTTACAATTTGAATACGGATCTTTACCATTTTTACTTAATCTTAATATAGACATTAAGCTCTTTTTCATCCGTTTAAAGACTCTTAGATCATGTGGAAAAGGAAGCGGATGGTGTGACCATCTTTAGGGGTATGTAGAAAAGAGGAATAAGCCGCTGGTCTATTTTAGTCCGAGCGGCTTGTTGTTATCAGTGAGAACTAAGCGGCAGTTCCGAATTTAATAAAAGTTCTCCAATGAGATAGCATTCATAGAATCAGGTTCATACGGTGGTTGAACGATAAGCATTCCTTTCACGACCTCGTCGCCTTCTTCATCATATCCTACCACTTGAAGTTCAACTTGATGTTCTTCTTTGTGAATTGCTGTTACTTCGGCGTTAAAACGGACGTCTGCATAATGATAAACCGGTTTAGGGTATTCTATATTTTGCTTGATGATGTGACTCCCCGGACCAGGCAAATGCATGGATACGATGGACGACACCATACCAAACACCATAACTGTAGGTACGACCGGGCGTTTAAAAGGTGTTTGTGAAGCATAATCATGCTGAATATACAAAGGGTTTGCGTCATTGGTCAAACCTAGATACATAAGTAAATCACGGTCTTCGACTGTAAAAGAAGTCGTGAATTTTTCGCCTGTTTTCAAATCATTGATTTTCTTTCCAAGCTTTCTCTTCTTTCCTAACATATCCTCACCTCTTGTAAGCGTTTTCTTTAGTGTTAAAAAAAGGGATCCGAGGGTTTTCCCCGAATCCCTTCCCCTTTATTTTAATACATTCAACACATTTTTAACAGAATCCGCCGATTTATCCAACTGCTGTTTTTCTTCTTCTGTCAGTTCAAGCTCAATGACCTCTTCAATTCCATTTCCACCAAGGATCGTAGGAACTCCTAGATAGATACCGTCATATCCATATTCCCCTTCCAAGTAAGCTATGGAAGGAAGAATACGACGCTGATCCTTCAGAATTGCTTCTGCCATTTGGACTAACGAAGCCGCAGGTGCATAATAGGCACTTCCATTTCCAAGAAGACCGACAATTTCTCCGCCACCTTTACGCGTTCTCTCAACAATTGCATCTAAACGCTCTTTGGAAATTAATTTTTCCAAAGGAATTCCGCCAGCGAAAGAATAACGTGTTAGTGGCACCATATCGTCACCGTGGCCACCAAGAACGAAACCAGTTACGTCTTTGATTGATACATTCAACTCTTCTGCAACGAATGTACGGAAGCGTGCTGTATCCAAGACACCGGACTGTCCGATGACACGATTCTTAGGTAAACCAGCCTCCTGGAATACAGAATAAGTCATGGCATCAACAGGGTTCGTCAACACAACAATAAAACAATCTGGAGAGTTTTTGACGATTTCTTTCGTCACACTCTTCATTATTTTCGAGTTTGTGTTGACTAGATCATCACGACTCATACCAGGCTTACGAGCAATTCCTGCAGTGATGATGACAAGGTCTGAATCTTTCGTATCCTTATAGTCAGAAGTTCCAGTAACCTTCGCATCAAATCCCTGAACAGGACTCGCTTCCAACATGTCCAGAGCTTTTCCTTTCGTTGGATCTTCCATATCAGGAACATCAACGAGTACAACATCTCCCAGCTCTTTTTGTGCGAGCATAAGCGCTGTCGTAGCACCAGTGAAACCAGCACCGATTACGGATACTTTGTTTCTACGAATAGCCATCATGACCCACTCTCCCTTATTGATTAGTCCATATTCTTAATCAGTTCATCACCGAACTCAGAGCATTTCACTTCTGTTGCGCCTTCCATCATACGAGCGAAATCATATGTGACAACTTTACTTCCGATTGTTTTGTCCATAGATTTCGTGATTAAATCAGCCGCTTCTCTCCAACCAAGGTGCTCAAGCATAAGCACACCAGAAAGGATAACAGAAGATGGATTCACTTTATCAAGACCAGCATACTTCGGAGCTGTACCATGTGTCGCTTCAAAGATCGCGTGTCCTGTTTCAAAGTTGATATTCGCACCTGGAGCAATTCCAATTCCACCCACTTGTGCAGCGAGTGCATCAGAGATATAGTCTCCGTTTAGGTTCATCGTTGCAACAACATCGAACTCTTTCGGACGAGTAAGAATTTGTTGAAGGAAGATATCTGCAATCGCATCTTTTACGATGATCCTACCTTCAGCTTCTGCTGCATCCTGAGCTTTGTTTGCAGCGTCTTTACCTTCTTTTTCAACAATACGGTCATACTCTGCCCATGTGAATACTTTATCACTGTATTCCTCTTCAGCAACTTCATAACCCCAAGCCTTAAAGGAGCCCTCTGTGAACTTCATAATGTTTCCTTTGTGTACGAGCGTGACGTTTTTACGTCCTTCGTTCAATGCATAATCAATTGCTGCACGAACCAATCGCTTCGTACCTTCTTCGGAAACCGGCTTAATTCCGATTCCGGAAGTTTCAGGGAAACGAATGTTATGTACACCCATTTCATTTTGAAGGAAGTCGATGACTTTCTTCACTTCTGGTGTTCCTTTTTGCCACTCGATACCTGCATAAATATCTTCAGTGTTTTCACGGAAGATTGCCATATCTGTATCTTCTGGACGCTTAACTGGAGAAGGTACCCCTTCGAAGTAGCGTACAGGACGCAGGCATGTAAATAAGTCCAACTCTTGACGAAGAGCAACGTTCAATGAACGGATTCCGCCACCAATTGGAGTCGTCAAAGGACCTTTGATTGCAATCTTGTAATCTCTGATTGTGTCAAGAGTTGCTTCTGGAAGCCACTCACCAGTTTCATCATAGGCTTTCTGACCAGCAAGTACTTCTTTCCACTCGATGGATTTCTCACTATTGTATGCTTTATCAACGGCAGCTTCGATCACGCGGCTAGCGGCTGCCCAAATATCAGGACCGATTCCATCACCTTCGATGTAAGGAATAACCGGACGCTCTGGTACATTTAGTGTTCCGTTTTGTTCTACTGTAATTTTTTGTGCTTGTGTCACAATAAACCCTCCTAATATTTTGTAAGAAATATGGATGGATCATCCTCTTCTATCATACGTTAAAATAAGTTGAATAAAAAGGGAGGCTTGCCGGCGTACCGGCTGCTCTCTTATCGATCCTCAATTGGTGTATAGCTTTGGCCTTTAGGTCCTACGTATTCAGCACGTGGACGAATCAGACGGTTGTTGGAGTACTGCTCTAGAATATGTGCCAACCAGCCGGATACACGGGAAACGGCAAAGATTGGTGTGAAAATATCGTGATCGATTCCAAGACTATGATAAACAGAAGCTGAATAAAAGTCCACGTTCGCTGGAAGTCCTTTATTCTCTTTGATATAGTCCTCAATTTTAATAGACATTTCATAGTATTTGGAGTGACCTGTAAGTCCTGTTAATTCACGGGACATTTCTTTCAAGTGTTTTGCACGTGGATCTCCTGAACGGTAGACACGGTGCCCCATACCCATGATTTTTTCTTTATTTTCCAGTTTTTTCTCAATGGCAGGAATTGCGTTCTCGACGCTTCCGATTTCCGTCAGCATTTTCATCACGCGTTCATTGGCACCACCATGCAATGGACCTTTCAAAGCTCCAATGGCAGCCGTTACTCCAGAGTAAACATCAGAGAGCGTAGCTACACAAACACGGGCTGTAAATGTAGATGCATTCAACTCGTGATCGGCATGAAGGACAAGTGCTTTATTAAAAGCTTCCACTTCCAAATCTTCCGGGTCTTTTCCGTTGAGCATATAGAGGAAGTTTCCTGCAAAACTTAAATCTTTTTTAGGTGCGACCGGCTCTTCTCCTTTACGGATACGAGCAAATGCAGTTACAACCGTAGGGATTTTCGCTTGTAAACGCAGCGCTTTCCGTTTGTTCGCTTCCTCTTCCATGACATCAGACTCAGGATCGTAGAGTCCAAGCATTGAAACAGCTGTACGTAAAGCAGCCATAGGGTGTACTGTCGACAGATCATAAGACTTCAGATGATCGACAACTTCAGTCGGAATGTCCATATTTGAAATAAGTTCTTCCTTAAAAGCATCCAATTCTTCTTTGTTTGGTAGCTTTTGATTCCAGAGAAGGTAGACAACCTCTTCAAAACTGGAGTTATTTGCCAGGTCATCGATATCATATCCGACATAAGTCAGTTTATCGTCGATGATTGAACTTATGGATGATTCAGTTGCTGTAATTCCTTCAAGACCTTTAGTTGATGATGACATACAATCTCTCCCTTTCAAAAATTCCTTTTTCCTTAAACTCTCAATAAGAAAACGCTTTACTATTTGCTTATTTACCTTTTAGGAAAACTACCCCACAGACAATTATAAAGTATTCTGAAGAGAATGTGAATTGAAACCGTTTAATTTTGCAGGATTTTATCGAATATTCCTACATAATTATTATAATTATACATTCGTTCATATTTATTCTTTTATTGCCTAACCAAAGCTCAAACTCATTTTCACCATGGGGAGGTGGATGATATGGATAACCAAATATTACAAGTATTTCTACGTTTTATTTTCGTTGTCATAATCGCAGTCAGCCTTCTATTCTTCATTTATTTTTCCTGGCTGTACTTGCAGCCGTTTATACTTGCTATTGTGTTATCTGCATTCTTCCAACCCTTTATTCAATTGTTAAACAATCACCTGCGGATCCCAAGGGGTGCGGCTATTTTGCTCGTTCTGTTCATTTTCGGCGGGCTTGCAGGAGGGCTCTTAGCACTATTAGTGGCAGAAATCATTCGGGGTATTCAGTATTTAGCATCTGGAGTTCCTGGTCATTTTTCTCTACTAACAAACTACTTAACTCAAGGATTTATGCATCTCTTAAGTCCTTTATTATCCAGGGGAGAAGCATTCACCGACAAATTAAGTGCAAATCAGCAGCAAACATTGGAAGAATATATGAAAGTGGCTCAGGAGAAATTCAGTGAGACAAGTCTCTCCTTGTTAAACAGTGCACTTGAAGCTACAGGGATTTTTCTTGCAGAGCTTCCATCTTCTTTCGCCTTCGTCTTTATTACCCTGCTTGCTACTTTCTTCATATGCAAAGACTGGTATATGATCGTGAAGTTTTTGAATAAAATTTTTCCTGATAACCTTTCTGAACGTATGTATATCTTCCAGGGTGAATTTATTCAAACCATCAAAGGACTGATCCGTGCTCAGTGCACGCTCGTTATGATTTCAACTTCTATCATTGCTATAGGTTTACTAATCATTGGTGCTCCACACCCTTTGACCATAACATTTCTTGCAGCTCTTGTCGATTTCATCCCCTATGTAGGAACAGGAATCATCTTTCTCCCGTGGATTATCTATCAATTTCTCACGGGAGAATTTATGATGACGATCTGCTTATCCATTCTCTATATGGTCGTCATGCTGACAAGGCAGACACTGGAACCAAAATTGCTGGCTGATCATTTTGGTGTCCCTCCTATCATCCTTCTCATCAGTCTTTTTCTCGGTTTTCAATTATTTGGAGGATTAGGGATGCTGATCAGTCCTATCGTCCTCATGACGATTCAGACATTAGTGAAAACAGGAGTGACCAAAGAAATTTGGACATATATCATAGGAAAAAACTAGCAAGCGGCTTCCCAGTCGCCCCCTCACCCTTGATACGGAAAACGAACCTGATGATATCAAAACCGAGTCTTCCACATTATCGAGTTTAAGTTAAATCGATAGGGAGGATGTACAAAAGCAAAAAAACTCAGAGAAATAAATCTCTGAGTTCGTTTTTATTTTCTGTATATGGTAATCGTGCCTTTTTGCATGGCTTTTTGGATCGCATTTCTTATGACTCGTTTGATAGGGGATCTGGTTGCCGGAAACAACAGTAAGAATCCAATTGCATCCGTGATAAATCCGGGTGTAAGCAATACAGCTCCACCGACAAGTATGCAAGCACCATCTAAAAGTGTATCTTGAGGCATTTGTCCATATTGGACGGACTGCTGGAAGTTCCTGATCGTTTCTAACCCCTGCTTTTTAGCCAACCATGCACCTAAAACGCCTGTCAGTATAATTAATAAGATGACCCAAATTGGTCCGATTAAATTTCCTGTCCAAATGAGTACACCAATTTCTAATGCGGGTACCACTAAAATAAAAAGCAATAACCAACGAAACATAGAATCTTCCCTTCTTTCCATTTCCTCTATTATACCTTTTTTAAGGATACAATGAAAAGAAAAGGCAGAGGAGTACACAACTCCCCTGCCTTTTCTTGTTTCAGTCTTATAATACACTTGCGTGGCCTTCGTAAATATCCCCACGTGAACTATCAATGGTAATGTCAGAACCATCCTTGATCAATTCAAGAGCATCATTAACTCCAACGATCACTGGAATACCGAGACTTAATCCTACCACCGCTGCGTGAGAAGTAAGTCCACCTTCCATTGTAATGATTCCGGCAGCCTTTTCAATGGCTGGCATCATGTCACGATCTGTTCCTTGTGTGACCAGGATGTCTCCATCCTCGACACGGTCAATGGCTTCTTGCGCATTCTTAGTTACAATGGCACGGCCATAAGCACTCTTCTGGCCAACACCTTGTCCTTTTACTAGGACATCTCCAATGACGTGAACTTTCATCAAGTTCGTCGTACCACTCTCACCAACAGGCACACCACCAGTGATAACTACGCGGTCACCACGGATTGCAAGACCGGAAGCAAGGCTGCGTTCAACTGCGACATCCAACATATCATCTGTTGAGTAAGCACGTGGTCCCATTACGGCATAAACTCCCCAAACGAGGGATAGCTTACGGTTTACTTCTTCATCAGAAGTAATAGCTACAATCGGGGCTTTTGGACGATACTTAGAAATCATGCGAGCCGTATGTCCACTTTCTGTAGGTGTAACGATAGCTGCTGCATTTAGGTTAATCGCCGTATGAGTAACCGACTGACTGATTGCATCCGTGATTGTCATATCACTGTGCTTGGAACGTTCTTGCAATAGAGCCATATGATTTAAGCCTGTTTCTGTTTTGCTTGCAATATTATGCATCGTTTGAACGGCCTCAACAGGGTAATCTCCTGCAGCTGTTTCACCGGAAAGCATAATCGCATCCGTACCATCAAAAATGGCGTTTGCAACGTCAGACGCTTCTGCACGAGTCGGACGTGGGTTGCGTTGCATAGAGTCAAGCATTTGAGTAGCTGTAATGACAGGCTTACCTGCTTCATTACATTTACGGATCAAACGCTTTTGTACAAGTGGTACATCTTCAGCTGGAATTTCAACACCAAGGTCTCCACGAGCAACCATCAAGCCATCGCTGACTTCAAGGATATCATCGATGTTGTCGACACCTTCTTGGTTTTCAATTTTTGGAATGATTTGAATGTGACTGGCATTATGCTTCTCAAGAAGTTCTTTGATTTCAAGGACATCTGACGCACGACGTACGAAAGATGCAGCAATGAAGTCAACCCCTTGCTCAATTCCGAACTCGATATCCTTCGCATCTTTTTCCGTAATTCCAGGCAAGTTGACACTTACATTAGGAACGTTGACACCTTTTTTATTTTTCAATGGGCCATTGTTCAGTACAGTCGTCTTAATCTCATTTTTCTCTTTGTCGATTTCTTCTACTTGAAGTTCCACAAGGCCATCATCCAACAAGATCTTGGAACCAGGGTGAACATCATTGATCAATCCAGGATAAGTGACAGAGAAGCGTTCAGCATCCCCTTCAATTTCGTCCATTGATACATAAGTCGTTGAACCTTTTTCCAAGTAAGCTTCTCCATCTTTCAATGTTCCGGTACGAATTTCCGGACCCTTTGTATCAAGTAGAATAGCTACAGTCTTACCTGTCGCTTTAGAAGCTTCACGGATATTGTCGATTCTAGCTCCGTGCTCTTCAAAATCTCCGTGTGAGAAATTCAAACGAGCGACATTCATCCCTGCTTCAATCAGCTGGGTCAATTTTTCGACAGACTCAGAAGCAGGTCCGATTGTACTAACGATTTTTGTTTTTCTAAACATTTTATTTCCTCCTCAAGTGCCTCTTGCATTATATAGATAGTTCTTTGGAAAGACGATACATATCAAAGTCGATTTCGTGCTTCGTGTTCAGGATCTCTACAATATCATGATCCACCAATTTATTCTGCTGTATACCTACGATACGACCAGCGTGTCCATTCAACAATAAGTCCACCGCATACGCACCGAGACGGCTTGCTAGTACACGGTCAGCAGCACTTGGAGAACCACCACGCTGCGTGTGACCAAGAACAGTCACGCGTGATTCCAATCCAGCGGCCTCATCAATCTTTCGGCCAAGGTCTACAGCACTCCCGACACCTTCCGCTACAATAATGATGCTGTGCTTTTTGCCACGGTCATGTCCGCGCTTCAAACGATCGATGATATCTTCAAAATCATCGTCAAACTCTGGAATGATGATACTCTCAGCTCCGTCCGCAAGTCCTGCCCAAAGTGCAAGATCACCGGCATCACGACCCATGACTTCGATAATAAATGTACGTTCATGAGATGTAGCCGTATCACGGATTTTATCAATAGCATCAATGATGGTATTCAGGGCTGTGTCGAACCCGATTGTGAAATCAGTTCCAGGGATGTCATTATCAATCGTTCCTGGAACACCAATGCATGGATATCCTTTTTCCGTAATTTTTTTTGCCCCCATAAAGGTACCATCACCACCGATGGCTATCAAGCCCTCGATGCCATGTTTTTTCATTTGTTCGATCCCTTTAAGCTGACCTTCTTCTGTTTTAAATTCTTCACAACGAGCAGAATAAAGTTTCGTACCTCCTCGCTGAATGATGTCCCCGACTGAACCAAGCTCCATCTTTTCAATGTCCCCATCAATTAAACCCTGGTAGCCATATTTGATCCCATAGACTTCTATACCATGATAGATCGCTTTACGAACGACTGAACGAATCGCTGCATTCATTCCAGGAGCGTCGCCCCCACTTGTAAGTACTCCGATTTTCTTCATTCTCATCACCTCAAAAGTTTTCTATTTATGTTGTCCCCAACCAAAGATGAATCGAAACCTCCGTCTATTTTTATAAGGATAGCCTATCCTCTAGTCTATACAATTAATAAAACTTCAACATTCCATTCATCAATGATAGCGTTACCATCCTGTTAAGATGCGAAAAGCCGCACCCAAGTGCGACCTTTCTTTACGGACTTATTAATTTCAACCATCCTATTATAAATCAAGATACGTGTAATCGCCAATATTTTTATACTTTAAGAAACGTTTTTCTAATAAATCCTCAACTTCAAGAGCACTCAACGTTTCTAAAGATTCAGTAATGATTTTCTCAATTTCTTGAGCCTGAGCCTGAATATCCCTGTGCGCTCCCCCTCTTACCTCTGGGATGACACCATCAATAACATTCAATTTTTTCAAGTCATAGGAAGTAATTTTCATGGATTCTGCCGCTTCCTGGGCCAGGCCTGCATCCTTCCATAAAATAGAGGAAGCCCCTTCTGGGGAAATTACAGAATATGTGGAATTCTCGAGCATGAAAATACGATCTCCAATACCAAGCCCGAGCGCACCACCACTACCACCTTCACCGATCACTATACATATCACAGGAACTGTGAGGCCTGCCATTTCCATCAAGTTTCTGGCAATCGCTTCACTTTGGCCTCTTTCCTCTGCTGCTTTCCCGGGATAGGCACCCTTTGTGTCGATAAATGTAATGATCGGTCTCTTGAATTTATCTGCCTGTTTCATTAAGCGGAGAGCTTTTCTGTATCCTTCTGGATGAGGCATGCCGAAATTCCGGCGTATATTTTCTTTTGTATCTTTTCCTCTCTGATGACCAATCACGGTTACGGGTTGACCTTTAAATTTGGCAATGCCAGAGACGATTGCAGCATCGTCTCCAAAATTACGGTCTCCGTGAAGCTCAATGAAGTCTGTGAAAAGATATTCGATATAATCAAGAGTCGTCGGTCTTTCAGGGTGCCGTGCCATTTGCACACGATCCCATGGAGCCATTCGATCATACACATCTGTTTCAAGTCTTTCCAACCGCTTCTCTAACGTGACGATTTCGTCGCTTAGATCCATTTCACTATTTTCAGTCAGTCGCTTTAAATCAGAAATTTTTTCTCTTAGTTCAATGACAGGTTTCTCGAATTCGAGTACGTGCTTCACGATTGGTCACCTCCCACATTATGAAGATCTAGAACCGTCGTTAGTGTCTTTTTCATGTCATGACGGTGAATGACTTTGTCCAGTTGACCGTGTTCCAAAAGAAATTCAGCCGTTTGAAAATCTTCTGGGAGCTTTTCACGAATCGTTTGTTCAATGATTCTCCGGCCTGCAAACCCAATTAAAGCACCAGGCTCTGCAAAATTATAATCACCAAGTGAGGCAAAGCTTGCAGAAACACCGCCTGTGGTCGGATGGGTCATGACTGAAATAAACAGACCTCCGTCTGCATGAAGACGTTGAAGAGCGACCGATGTTTTCCCCATTTGCATGAGGCTGAGCACACCTTCCTGCATTCTTGCACCGCCGGATGCTGTAAAAATGATAAATGGAAGATTCTCTTTTCTGGCATTCTCGATGGCATTCGTAATTTTCTCACCTACCACCGATCCCATGCTTCCCATTCGGAAACGGGCATCCATGACGGCCACAGCTGTCTCCATGCCATTAATTTTCACCTTCCCGGTGACAACCGCTTCATTCAAGTCAGACTTTTGACGGTCCTTTTCCAATTTTTCTTCGTATTCCGGGAAATGCAATGGGTTATTGGAAATCATATGTTTGTCCCATTCTACAAAGGATTCCTCATCAAATAAATGTTGGATACGTTCGTACGCACTTAGACGATGATGATGATCGCAATGAGGGCAAACATTCATGTTTCGATTTAATTCTTTTCTATAGAAGATTTTCTGACAGTTTGGACATTTCTGCATCAAACCTTCAGGTACATCCTGCTTTGCTTCTTGGCTGGGGATGGATGCGTATCTTTTTTTCTTGCTGAAAAAGTCTCTTAGCAAAGTGATTCCTCCTTTGGGACAAAGCTTCCTTTCTTATCAATATACATAAATTCCAATTCGCAATATGACTCATTCTGTCGAATTAGATTCGACACTAAATGATACGATCATTGAAATAGACGTATAATTTTCATTGTATCTTCTTCTTCCATGACGGTTACCAATTCTTCATACCATTCATCAGAATAGCTTACATCATGGAAGGTATGGGTAAATCCTGAGATGAATTGCCACATCGACAGAAGGAGAGGTTGATCACAAAGGCTGAACAAATATTCAAATACCTTTTGGTGCCTTTGTGTGTGGGAATGGCCGGATATGATTGATTTTAATGCGCTCATTTCCTGGCTGGCTAACTTTCCGTTCAACAAAAGCAGTACTTCTTTTTCTATCATTTGTTTAGCAGTCATCAATTCACTCTTGGTCCTTGATTCGTTAAGTAAGAAGTTGGAAAGCAGCTCGACCATATGGTAAGGACGATATGCTCTCATATAGGTACCTTCGCCTCTTCTTGTTTCAATCAATCCTAAAAGCTCCATCGCCCGAAAGGCTTCCCGGATTGAGGATCTGCCTACATTCAGTTGTTCACTTAACTCTCGTTCTGAAGGGAGCTTATCTCCAGGCTTTAACCGGTGCTCTTCAATATAGGATTTCAACTGTTGAAGAACACCTTCATAAACTTTTCCTCGCTGCTCCTGGGCCACGTTTCACGGACACCTCTTTTCATCTCTAACCACAATCATATTATGTAGAAGGAGAAACCGAAAGGCTTCCCCCTCTCATATCAATCTTCATCAATTAATGTCAGTTGTCTCGTTTTTTCTGCAACTTCCTCTGGGTCTACATGATGGCGGGCTACCCCGGACTCCATCGCCGCTTTCGCTACGCTTGCAGCAACAGCTGGGGCCACTCGCGGATCGAATGGTGCAGGAATGACATAGTCCTCACTCAATTCATCCTCGCTTACTAAAGAGGCAATGGCTTCAGCTGCAGCAATCTTCATCTTTTCATTGATTCTAGTCGCTCTTACGTCCAACGCACCACGGAAAATTCCAGGGAATGCAAGCACATTATTCACCTGATTAGGAAAGTCTGAGCGGCCTGTCCCGATGACACGCGCTCCGGCTTCTTTTGCATCTTCAGGCATAATTTCAGGTTCAGGATTTGCCATTGCAAAAATGATAGAATCATCATTCATTTTAGATACGGTCTCTTTGGAAAGCAATCCACCAACGGATACACCAATAAACACATCCGCACCTTCCATGACCTCTTCAAGATTCCCTTCTGTCCGGTCTTTATTCGTAATCTTAGCAATTTCATCTTTCACATCGTTCATTCCGTAGTCGCGGCCTTCAAAAATAGCTCCTTTGGAATCACACATGATGATGTCACGCACACCGAAGTGGTAGAGCAATTTAATAATAGCAATTCCAGCAGCTCCAGCGCCGTTAGCCACCACTTTAATTTCCGAGAAAGTTTTCCCAGTTATTTTTAATGCATTCATTAATCCTGCTACTGTAACGATTGCCGTACCATGTTGGTCGTCATGGAAAATCGGGATATTCGTCTCTTTCTTCAGTCGATCTTCGATGATGAAGCAGTTGGGTGCTGCGATATCTTCCAGGTTCACACCGCCGAAAGTAGGTTCCATCAATTTTACTGTCTGCACGATCTGATCAATATCACGTGTGTTCAAACAAATAGGGAATGCATCTACTCCTGCAAAACTCTTGAATAAAGCAGCTTTACCTTCCATGACTGGCAGAGCAGCCTCAGGGCCGATATTCCCGAGACCAAGAACAGCCGATCCATCACTGACCACGGCTACCATATTGCCCTTCATTGTATAGTCGTAAACCGTATCCTTGTGATCATAAATTTCTTTACAAGGTTCTGCCACTCCAGGGGAATAAGCAAGGCTCAAGTCTCTGGCATTCCTCACAGGAACCTTAGAATGGGTTTCGAGTTTCCCTTTATTAACACGGTGTATGTGCAAAGCTTCATCTCTTAAATTCGACACGACGACACTCTCCTTTTAAACTTATAGTGAACCGACCCTGGTGGTCTGACCACCATTAACCTCTTAATTATAACAGATGAATATAGAGTGTAAAGAAATACAAAAATCCGGACTGAGCTTTTATTACCCGGCCCCATCTTTCACAGGTCTGACGGCTACGGATGACTCTCCGAAAAATTCATTCAATTTACCCATCGAAACATCATTCACCTCAAGACAATAGGTTTCATCCAGTTTATAAGTTACCCGATCTTCAGATCGAAAAATGAAGATTGGTGTATTACCCGGGAAATATTCAGCAAGCTTTTTCAATTTTTCTATGGAATAGTGTTCATGTTCTTCTGTCACCTTAATAAAAAGGCGCTGCTTTTTTTCACCTTGGAATTCATCCATACCTAACGGCTCTGCATGGTTAATGATCAATTGTTTCTGTCCTTTTCTCTCATCAACTTTCCCTTGCAACTGCACGAGCATTTGTTCTTTCACCCATACTTTTATATTCCTATAAGTTTCCGGAAAAAGGACAGCATCCATCTCAGCGGTTTCATCACTAATCGTCAAGAACGCCATAGGATCGCCTCGTTTTGTACGTATTTCACGCAGGCCATCAATTACAACGGCAACTTCCACTTGTTTCTTAGTAAATCGGTGAGCCTCTCGAAGGGGAAGAACCCCCTTTTCATCGAGCTCTTTCCGTTGGTGTCCCAATGGATGTTGAGACATATAGGTGCCCAACACCTCTTTTTCCATCGACAAACGCTTTAAAGGAGGGAATGGTTCCACTTCCACCATTTCCATATCCAATTCATTGCCGAAAAATCCCGGTTGGTCTTGAAACTCCTTAAAAAGTTCCCCCTGCTCTAAAGCTTGATCAATACTCGCAAGAACACTCGCCCTATTTTGATGCAGGTCGTCAAAGGCTCCCGCAAGAATCAGGGCTTCAATTACTTTTCTAGAAACAATCTTACCGTCCACACGCAAACAAAAATCGTTAAGGTTTCGGAACGGTCCTTTTGTTCTCTCTTCAATGATAGCCTGGGCAGCTTGATAGCCGATCCCTTTAACAGCCGTCATTCCGATCCTAATTTCTCCTGCGTCGTCATGGTTAAGCGCTTGACTTCTATTCACAGATGGAGCTTTAACTTTTACATTCATATCCCTGGCTTCACGAATATACATCGTCATCTTTTCGTGATCTCCAAGGTGAGCATTCATTAACTCTGCCATAAAGTAAGAAGGATAATGAGCTTTCATGAATGCTAATCTGTATGAGATCAAACTATAGGCAACCGCATGGCTCCTGTTAAATCCATAATTCGAAAACTTAACGATCCAATCAAACAATTGGTGAGCAATCGACTCACCATAGCCTTTTGCCTTACAGCCTTGTACAAACGTCATCCGTTCTTTCTCTAGAACTCCAGCTTGCTTTTTACTTACTGCTCGTCTTAAGAGATCGGCTTCTCCTAGAGAATATCCCGCCACGCGACGAGCCACTTCCATGATTTGTTCTTGATAAACCAACACCCCAAACGTATGGGCAAGAATCGGCTTCAAATCAGGATGTGGATATTCAATATTTTCACGTCCATGCTTTCTTTCAATATATAAAGGGATGTACTCCATGGGTCCTGGTCTGTATAGGGCGTTGACGGCAACAACATCTTCAAAATGACTGGGTTTTAACCGTTGCAGTACATTTTTCATTCCTTGAGACTCCAGTTGAAAAACTCCATTGGTTCGTCCTTCTTTTAAGAGTTTAAAAGTGAGAGCGTCATTCAACGGAATATGACTGATTGAAAAGTCCTTTTGACGATATCGTTTTACTTTCCGCTCCATTCTTTCCAGAAAAGAGAGATTCCGGAGACCGAGAAAATCAATTTTAAGGAGCCCTATTTTTTCCAGGTCCCCCATGGCATATTGGGTTAAAGATACAGGTCCCTGACTTTTCAATAGAGGCGTATAGTTCACTAGTGGTTCTTCACTCAATACAACGCCTGCCGCATGGGTCGATACATGGCGCGGCAGCCCTTCAAGCTTCGTAGCCACCCGGAACAACAACTTTAAACGATCCGAGTTTCTAATGTACTCTTTCAGCTCCTCCGATTTCTTCACGACATCCACGAGTGACGAAGCAGTCGTCTTAGGAATTTGGTTAAGAATAAAAGAAGCATCACTTTCATCTATTTTCAATACCTTGAACAATTCTCTCAAGACACTCCTTGCGGCAAACGTACCAAATGTACAAATCTGAGCCACGTGGTCACTCCCATATTTCTCAGCTACATAGGAGATCACTTCGTCCCTGCGATGATCCGGAAAGTCAATATCTATATCCGGCATTGTAATTCTTTCAGGGTTCAGAAACCGTTCGAATAACAAATGATACTCTAAAGGATCAACCTGAGTAATCCCCAGCAAATAGGAGACGATGGACCCCGCGGCCGACCCACGCCCCGGCCCGGCGTGAATGCCATTTTCCCTCGCATAACTGATGAAATCCCAAACGATCAGGAAATAATCGCTGAAACCCATAGAGGCTATGATGGACAATTCATGATTCAGTCTCTCCACAGCTTGTTGGCGATTCTTTGTGTCATATTTATCAGGCAATGATGATTCACAAAGCTGTCGCAAGTAATCATCCGATTTTTTATTTTCCGGGGAAGGATAGGATGGAAGCAATTGCCTGTTTAATTCTAAATTTACCTGGCACGCATTCACAATTTCTTCTGTTGCTGCAATGGATTCCGGCCACCATTCTCCAAAGAAATTCTCCATTTCTTCTTTAGTTTTAAAATAGCAATGATGATCATTGTTTTCAGGACTGTACCGTATCCCCTCGTCAATTGCACGGAGACATTGGAAAGCATCCGCATCCCCGCGATTCAAATAACGAACATCTCCAACGGCCACGACCTTCATTCCGTTTTTATCCACCCATTCTTTTAAAGGTGTATGTAAGTGTCGCTCTGACTGAAGGTCACGATCCTGGATGCTCAAGTATAAACGATTCTTTCCCAAGAGATTTACCCAGCGCTCTCTAGACTTCTCTATGTTGTCAGTCATACGATTAGAAATCGACTCAGCCCACGGAGAACTTGAGGTCAATTGGATAAAAATCAAATCTTCTTTGTACACGGCCAATTGCTCAAGCGTTATGTTTTCGTTTTCTGTTTGAACAAGTGTACTTATTTCTAGCAGGTTGTGATAACCTCTGGTAGTTTCCGCCAACAAAATCATCGGAAAGGAGAATGTTTCATCAACGACAGCGGTCTTCAGACCAATGATTGGTTTTATCCCCTGATTTTTACATGCCTCATAAAAAGAGACCGCTCCGCTCATCGTACCCTCATCAGTGAGGGCAAGAGCACCAAACCCGGATGCTTTTGCTGTACGTACAAGGTCCTTGATCTTAATCGTACTATTCATCAAGCTGTACCCTGACTGCACATTCAAATGGGTAAACGTCATTTCGCACACCTTCTTTCATATAAATTATAGCTACTCTGGGGACTGGATGAAAGCCTTCTGCATAAAGAGAGGGGTGGAAGAATAATCGTTAGATAAGAGACTTATTTTCAGACAGCGAAAAGAGGGACAAGATGGAAGATCGTTTAGTCATATCCATGATTCAATGCTTCTTTATCGCGTTCGGGGTGATCGTAGGTGGAACCATTATCGGAAGTATAGGAAGTTTATTGACAGGGGAAGCCGCATTGACATCCATGTTTCGGATTGCAAAAGGCTTAAGGATTTGGGCCATTGTCGCAGCCATAGGTGGAACATTTGATGCCATAAGTAATTTTGAAAAAGGAATTTTTGATGGTTCCACTTTTGATATCTTCAAGCAGGTGATGATTATTATAGCCGCCATGGGTGGAGTAAAGACAGCATTGCTTTTATTTGAATGGTTATTAGGTGATGAGGTGACGTAATGCACTTTCCTGCCTACCATAAAAACAAGGAATGGAGACGTTTTTTTGCAGGTCTTGTTTTAGGAGCGATCATCGGTTATACCTTTTTCATTTACGTCCATGGCCAATTGCAGCAAAAATACACAGAAGAACATATAGAAATGACAGCCCAATTAAGTGAGTGGGAAACCAAATATGAAGCTCTCCTAAACAATCAGAATCAAAATAAAGAAGGCAAGCCCATGAGTGTCAAAGAAATAAACGTCGTGTTTACGAATGCCAAAAAATTAGAGGTTGACCTTTTAACCCAGCATCAGCTCAATGCTTTGGTCAAAGATCAACTGCTCACTGTATCTGGTAAAGATGTCTCTATCGTTGCTGATCAAGTGGATCTCATCATCTCGACGATTGAAAATAAAAACTACGTGGTCGATGATTTCACTTATGAGTTGAAAGTAACGAAATTAATTGTTAGTGAAACTATGACCCTGCACCTCGAAATTAAATTAAAGAGATAGGAAATGGAGCAGGCTTAGTCCGCCTGCTCTTTTTTATATTTCAGACATTCAACTTCAAGTTCTTTTGCAATTTCATCGGTTTCCTCCCACGAAGAAGCGGAAGCACCTGAGGCCATCGGGTGTCCTCCTCCATTATGGTTGGCTGCGATCCCATTAATCACTGGTCCTTTCGAGCGTAGGCGGACACGGATGGTATCTTCTTCCTCTACAAAAAATGCCCATGCAAGCATTCCTTCTATGTCTCCAAGTAAACCTACGAGCTGACTCGTTTCCGAAGGAGAAACGTTAAACTCATCCAACGTTTTACGATCGAGACGAATAGTTGAATAACCAGCTTCATGAACGGTGAAATTTTGTAAAACATATCCTTTCAACTTGGCAACATGAACAGGAGTTTTATACATTTCATTATATAAGGATGGTCGATCAAACTCAAAATTCACAAGATTTGCTGCATAAGACAGCGTCTGTTTCGTAGTACTCGGAAAAAGGAACCGCCCCGTATCGCCTACAATTCCAGCGTAAAGAAGTCGAGCTGCCTCATCATTAAGGACCAATCCTTCCTCTGCGAACTCAGAGTACAATTGATAGATCATTTCCGAAGTGGAGCTTGCTGTTGTGTCCACCCATTGGATATCTCCATAAGCATCTACTTCCGGGTGGTGATCGATTTTTATTAATAAGTCTCCCTGATTATAGCGCTGATCATCGATCCGCGCCTGGTTTGCGGTATCGCACACAATCGTAAGAGCTCCTTGAAAGGCTTCATCGGGAACTTCATCCATTGAAGCAAGAAACTCCAAAGACGGTTCAGCTGCTCCTGTGACAAACACTTGTTTTTGTGGAAAAGTGGCTTGAATCAATGTAGCTAAACCAGCCTGCGATCCATAGGCATCCGGGTCTGGACGCACATGACGATGAATGATGATAACTTCGTGATCCTTGATCGCTTTCATAATAGCCTGCTTACTCATTAAAAAGGTCCTCCTTTTTGCTTTCCTTGTTATTTAATAATAGAATTCTCTGTACAGGTAGCCTTTTCCGAAGAAACAAGCTACAATAAAAGGGAAATTTAAACGCAGGAGTCGATCAAATGATTATTTTTCCGATCCTTATATTAGTCTCTTTTGTGCTTTACATCTATTACAAGGTGATGATTGTCCGTTCCGATGATCCTCTTACTCAAGAATACTTAAATAGTAAGTCCAAGCTTTTCCTTGGAAGTTTCATTTTCTTCTTTGGGATTAACCAGTATGTATTCTATCAAACGAAACTTTCACTATTTGTAGGCCTCGTATTCATTGCTCTTGGTATTTTCCAAGCCCGGCTGGGATGGAAAGCAAGCAAGCATTACCGGGCAGAATTTCAAAAACACCGCACAAGCCCTCAATCATGAATCTCTAAGAAAAAGTCGCTGTTGTTCAGCGACTTTTTTTATCGGTCAATGAGCTGGGCCATGAGAAGAGCTTTCCCAACGATTGATTTCTCATGGTGAACCTCAATGTCTACTTTTGCAAATTTCCTTCCGACCTCCAAAATTTGCGGCCGGACTTCTATTTCGCTTTCGATTTGAACGGGTTTAATGAAATAAACGGAAATATTTTCAACAACTAGATCACCTTTTTTATACTTCCTTAATAATCGACTCGAAGCTTCTGTAATTAACGAAATAAAAACACCATAGGACATTGTTCCAAGAGGATTCGTCATTTGAGGTGTTACTTTTGTTTGCCAAACAGGGTTTGAGTCATCCTCTGAAATGACCTCCATGCGGTTTGTTGCAAGGTCATCAATCGTTTCGCCTACCTGAGGCTGCCTTTGGATATGCTGCAGTGCTTTCAACACATCCTGGCGGGAAATAATCCCTTGGAGTTTATGCGAAGGATCGACAACAGGCATCAGTTCAATGCCTTCCCAAACCATGACATGAGCAGCGTTCGCGAGAGAGGTTTTGGCATGTACGGTCATTGGATTTCGAGTCATGACTTTTTCAATTCGTGTCTCTTTATCTTTTCCAATTACATCTCTTGAAGTGACGATGCCGACCACACGATTCTGCTGATCTACTACTGGATAGCGGCTATGGCCTGTGTTTGAGTTAAATTCGTGCCACCTGGCAACTGCATCCGATGCTTGGAGGAACTTTGAGTCCTCATAAGATGTATAAATATCATCGACAAGCACAATTTCTTTTTTTATTAATTGATCATAAATCGCTCTATTAATCATCGTTGCGACTGTGAATGTATCATAACTGGTAGATATGACGGGAAGTTTCTTTTCATCTGCCAGCTTTTTGACTGTTTCACTCGTATCGAATCCACCCGTAATTAAAACGGCTGCCCCTTCTTTGACCGCAAGCTCATGTGCGTTTGTTCTGTTTCCTACAATAAGAAGAGAACCCGCTTCTGTATAACGCATCATAGCTTCGAGCTTCATCGCACCTATGACGAATTTACTCAGGGTTTTATATAAACCTTCACGCCCCCCGAGTACTTGACCATCCACGACATTTACAATTTCAGCGAACGTCAATTTTTCTATGTTCTCTTTTTTCTTCTTTTCAATTCTGATGGTTCCGACACGTTCCATGGTGCTGACAAGGTCCTGATTCTCCGCTTCTTTGATGGCCCTGTAAGCTGTACCTTCACTCACATTCAATGCTTTCGCTATTCTTCTAACAGATATCTTGCTGCCGACCGACAGGGATTCGATATGTTCCAGGATCTGTTCGTGTTTTGTTGCCATACGCCCACCAAACTTTCTAACTGTACTAATCCAATTTCTTATAATTGTTATTATACAGTTGATACAGATGATCCGCAATTTCTTCCTGAAGTTTCAGAAAAAGCCGTTTGTCATGGAATAGACAAACGGCTTTGAACACCCTGGGTTTAAAGTTCGATGGATTCTCCCGGCTTTAAAGCCTTTCCTTTACCTGGTTTCACTTCATGAGCAAAGGCATCCCCATCCTGGGCAATTAAATCAAAGGTGTTGTAGTGAACAGGCACAACCTGTTTCGCTTGGATCCATTCAGCAGCGACGAGCGCATCAGATGGCCCCATCGTAAAATTGTCCCCAATAGGGAGGAAAGCAAGATCGATGTCGTTCCGTTCCCCAATCATCTTCATATCAGAGAACAATCCGGTATCTCCGGCATGGTAAATGGTCTTTCCATCAATCGTTAGTAATATACCTGTAGGCATTCCTGTGTACACGATCGTTCCATCTTCTTCCTGATAAGAAGAACCATGAAAGGCTTGGGTGAATTTCACATGTCCAAAGTCGAATTCATGACCTCCACCGATATACATAGGGTGAGCGTTCAGGCCTTTATTTCCAAGGTAAGTAGCTAACTCGAACGGAGCGATGACTTGAGCATCATTTCTTTTTGCAATCTCAAATGTGTCCCCAACGTGATCGTTGTGACCATGAGTAAGCAGAATCACATCTGCGTTTACTTGGTCAGCATCGAGATCTGTATTCCCGTTGTCCGAAATAAAAGGATCAAAAAGAATCGTCTTTCCATTGGCTTCAACTTTTACAACGGCATGACCATGATAAGAAACTTTCATCCATAACACTCCTTTTAAACATTGCTTATTTAGTAATTACGCCAAGCTTGTTCATACTTCTGAATAAGATGTGGGTTGATCAGAGTATTGGGTTCCAACTTGACCACTTGGCCTTCTCCATTCAAGATTTCCCCATCTTCATCTTTTCCAAACACTGTCATAGATTGAAAAACTTCCTCTGTCAGAAATTCAGTTTCCACAGTAAATTGGACCTTTTCGACCGCCAAAGGTTCGCGTGAGGCCATAATGAACCCCCAATTACCGAAGCTCGGAACATCCACATGGAAATTTTCCGTGTAAAGCCCTGTAGAGGCTACCGTTTCATCAATCGTCCAGTACACTTCTGTCGCAAAGAGAGGACTTGTCGCCTGAATCATCACTGCCCCTCCAGGGGATAGATGATTTCTCACTAAAGAATAAAACTCCCGTGTATAGAGCTTGTTCAGACTTTCGTTATTCGGATCAGGGAGATCGATAATAATGACATCATAGAATTGGTCTGCATTCTCCAAAAACTTAAACGCATCTTTATTCAATACATTAACCCTCGGATCATCAAGCGCTCCTTTATTTACTTGAAGCAGATGAAAATTGGATCGTGCAAGGTTTGTGACTGCCGGATCAAGATCAACAAGCGTAATCTCTTTGATTTCCTCATACTTCAATAACTCTCTAGCCGCAATCCCGTCTCCACCTCCAAGGATAAGCACATTTTCATTTTTTTCAGAAAAAGCGACAGGAGGATGGACAAGTGTTTCATGATAGCGGTGTTCATCCGTCGAACTGAATTGCAGGGAACCGTTTAAGAAAAGGCGGGTATCTCCCTGCTCCTTTGTAAGAACGATCCGTTGGTATGCACTCTCCTCCATATGAATGATGGGGTCTTTATATAGCTTCTGTTCGAAAGAAAAAGCCATTTCTTCACCGAAAAATAGCCCACCAACGAGAAGAGTCCCAATGATGATTGCCCCTGTCAGATGAATGGAAAACTTTTTAATTTCAGACCGGAATAAATACAAGACCAATACAGCAACAGCTAAGTTAATACAAGCAACAAAAAAGGCGCTTTTCACCATACCCATTTGCGGTCTGAGATAGAAAGCAAAAAGGAGACCACCAATCAATCCACCGGCATAATCTGAAAAGAGAACCCTGGCCGTACTTCGATTGAGTTCGACCCCTATTTCATTTGCCTTTCTGATAAGGATCGGCAGCTCAAGACCGGTCAGAGCCCCGATGGTGAATGTTACTAGATATAGGAACAGAGCATCCGTTCCTGCAGGGGCAAAAGCCGTCATCCCAAACATCGTGAAGCTGGAAAAGCCACCGATTAAGGCCACCATAAATTCAATCCAGATGAACGTGACAATCAGTTGCTTCATCACTCTCTCACTTATACTCGCACCGATCCCCATACCGGTAAGGAACAAGCTGATTGTCAATGTGTACTGCTTTACACCATCACCAAGAATATAAGATCCGAGAGCCCCAAATAACACTTCGAAAATAATACCGCATATGGAAACAATGCCTGAGGCCCAATATATAAAATGACTTTTTCTAATATTCGCTTCCACTTCGTTCACTCCACTTAAACTTGAATGTTAAAAAGCCACTATGAGAATGGATCATAGTGGCTTCTCTCAAATATTCCAAGGCCGTTATGTAATCGACGCACCGATAACAAAAGCTAAACCGATCGATACACCCATTGTAATGATTCCGACCGCTGTATTATTTTCCTTTAATTTCGTTTCTACAGAAAACTTACGTGTGAACAGTTCAAACAATAGATAGGCAATCATTTGAAGGACAACCCCGTACGCTCCCCAAATCAACGTATCCCATACAGTGAAACTATGATAGATTGCGAATGACAGTACAATACATATGCCGATGATTTTTCCTGCAATTGACATCGCCACTGCCTGATTCCCTTGCTTTACCTCTTCCCAATCCTTATACTGCCTGGTTAACCATTCAAAGATAACCAATCCAATTACAACAATCACAACTGCCATTACAAAATAACCTAACGTAGCCAAAAATGGTTCCATCATGATAACCTCCTTTATTTTCCTGTGCCAGGACCTCCACCACGGTTCGATGACCCTCTCATAGAAGTGGTTCCACCTGAATTATAATTCCCGTACATCCCATATCCACCGTAACAGTTCCCGGTTTGCTGACAATTGGCCCTTCGGCGCTCATACCAGTCATTAGATCCCAAAGAGCGATTAAGAATAGATCCTAAAAATAGCCCACTAAAGAAACCGGGTGAATAATGATTTCTCACAAAATCATCTGATGCAAGTTCAATTGTAATGACCCCAGGTTCTTCCGTACTTTCCTGGAGGATCACAAAATGATCAGGATAAATGAGAGCTTGCTTATTTTCCTGCCTTTCACTTATTTCTTCAGGAGGAATAGCTGAGGTCAAAGAATCTGAGACCTCGGTTAACGTCAATTCTTTTGTCATATAAATTCTAGAGATGCCCTGATCAGATCGGACTGTATCCAATAAAGGGAAATGATTCTGAATCAGCGATTCGATATCGTTTGTTTCTGAATTTGCTAACCCACTTAGTATCTCTGACCGGTCAGGCTCTGAAGGTAGTTCTCCATATGTATCTTCGGTATAAGAACCGGACATCCCTCTTTCGTCATTTCCGCCGAATACATTAAACAATAAGAAAAAGGCAATGATTCCTACGACTATGATCCCTGCATAATCTTTCAACACACATCCTCCTTCCACATAACAATTGCTCAGGTCACACTGAGCGCTAAAGCCGGATGTCAATAAAAAGGCAATCGATACACGACTCGGAATTTGTTATTTTCCAGTCCATAAAACAGCCGTGCCTGACCACTAAGCCAGGCACGAATGTTGGACCAGAGATTACTCTTTGTTCATCTTTTTCTTCAGGGCTTCCAATTCACTGTCTACACTGTCTTTATTATCCAAATCTTCAAATTCATCGTCTAAGGAGCGGGATTGTGAAGACATATCCTCACTCGTTTCAGCTTCTGCTTCATAGTGCATGACTTTTTCTTCCATACGTTCAAAACCTTGACGTGACTGATCTCCACCGATGTTCGACATGGTACGGTTCATTTTAGTACGCGTTTTCGCAGATTCGGCACGTGCTTTCAAGGAATCTTTCTTCAATTTCATTTCCTGATATTCCTTCTTCATTTCATCCAGCTTTTGACGAAGGTTATTCGCATCCTGTTGAGCACGCTCCCAGGAAGCCTTGAATTGATCTGCCTGATCCTGATGGTTCTTCTTATCTTCTAAGGCACGACGAGCCAAATCTTCATTTCCTGCCTCAATGGCTTTCTCCGCCTGCTGCATCCGCTTATCTACAAGAGCCTGAGAGTCATCGTATTTTCTTTTCAACATTTTCTCGTTCGCAATCTGCTTAGCTACCGCACTTTCAGCTTCACGGATGTCATTCTCCATATCACGCATGAATTGATCAAGCATTTTCACAGGGTCTTCTGCTTTATCCAACATAGCATTTAACTCTGAACCTACGACTGTCTTTACACGATTAAAAAATTTAAACATTTTACTTCCTCCTTATTTTGTACCTGCCAGGATTTTGATTTCATAGGCTTCTATGTCATACCCTACACTGGCTTCTACTTCACTGCCCCATGATTCAAGGCTTAAATACAATTCTTCATCGTCCGAAATATACTCTGCATATCGGGAGGTACGCCCATTAATGTTCGTACTTCTTCCTTCTCCCGTAACCCGCGCTTCTCCTTCTTCATCTTTGAAGAAGGTTTGGCCTTCATACTCAAGTTTCTCAGGGAAGGGCATGGATACAGGGAGTTTGACCGTCTCATACACCCCTAATTCCAGCTCATCATCCATTTCAGCTGCCAGCCACTTCGTTTGATTCCCTTCCAACAGCTGATAAGAGAACCACTCGTAACCACCGTCACGATACGTAATTTTCCCAACAACTTCATAATCCACAAGATCGTATGTGACAATGTCCCCGACTTGGATATTCAACGGTGTGCGCTCTTTCACTTCTGGTGCCTGCTTCTCATTTTTAGAAAACAATCTAGAAAAGAAACCCAAATCTTCACCTCTCCTTCAACTGTGACCCTGTGTACCTGTATGTACGTGATAAGTTCTTAAAAGGTTTCACTTTTTTCTTTTTATTTTACGCCTGATCTTAAGGAATCTCAAATCCAGGCCCCTATCATGCTTTTTTTCATTTTTTTCTGATCTTTGAACCTTTGTTTTTTCTGAAAAGAGCGTATAATCAGAAAATATCTTTTTACATAAGGAGTTGAATCGAATGAAAACATTAGAAAAAATAAGTCAATTTGCAGGTAGCACTTTCGCTGTCTGGGTGCTCCTGTTTGCGGCCTTATCTTTTTATCTTCCGGGAGGATTTACATGGATCGCCCCATATATTGTTCCCTTATTAGGGATTATCATGTTTGGGATGGGGTTGACTCTGTCTAAGAAAGACTTCCAGGAAGTTTTTAAACGACCGAAAGATGTAGCGGTCGGTGTGGGAGCACAGTTTACTCTTATGCCGATTCTCGCTTTTCTATTAGTGACGATCCTTCCCGTTTCGCCAGAAGTAGCGGTCGGTGTCATTCTTGTAGGGTGCTGCCCAGGAGGAACTTCTTCCAATGTTATGACTTATCTCTCCAAAGGGGATACCGCTCTTTCTGTTTCTATTACAGCTGTATCAACCCTGTTGGCCCCCCTCTTCACCCCATTACTCGTTTGGGTGTTTGCAAGCCAGTGGCTTCCGGTTTCAGCAGGAGATCTTTTCGTCTCCATCGTTAAGGTCGTTCTTGTGCCGATTATTCTAGGTCTTATCGTGCAGTCCATTTTCAAGAATAAAGTACAAGCGACGGTCAAAGCCCTGCCACTTATATCCGTTATTAGTATAGTAGCCATCGTCGCAGCAGTTGTCAGTGTCAATCAATCTCAAATTGCCGAGACAGGAGCAGCTATATTCGCAATCGTCGTCGTCCATAACCTCCTCGGTTACTTAGCAGGCTACGGGTTAGGAAAGCTGTTCAACATGGAGCCGGCAAAACAGCGAGCCATTTCCATTGAGGTTGGTATGCAAAATTCTGGCCTTGGCGCGTCTCTCGCAGCCGTGCACTTCAACCCGCTCGCTGCTGTACCCAGTGCTATTTTTAGTGTTTGGCACAACATCTCAGGCCCGATCATTGCAACCATCTTTAGAAAACAGAAAGATGCAGACACAAAAGACACAAATACGAACCATATCAAATCAGCCTAAAAGACTACAGTTAACAACCAATTATTCAACTAAAGCTCCCAATTGTGGAACTCAGTTTCGAAATGTTCCCGGGGGGCGTTGCCCAACATGAGCATCAGGGGTGGCCGGGAAGCTACTCACTTTCCTGTGGGGGAGTGGCGAGCTTCCTCGGGCGGTCTGAAGCACTAAGGGATCTCGCCTATCTCCTTTTTCCCACGGGAGTCTCGCAGCTTTCCAACCACCCCATTCAGATGTATGTGAGATACGAACCCCTTTACCAAGTTGGACTGTCTTCCGTTACACCGATTGTTAAAGCATAAAACGCTTTGTTTCAAGCTTTAAGGATTCAGATACCTAGGCATGGAGTTGTATCCTAATCCTCTCATCAAGCTGAAAAGCTGATTATTCGGGAAGTGGTTTCGAGACACTGATATAGCAAAGGGGCGGAGGGGAATGACGAGACTCCTGCGGGAAAAGAGTGCTTGGTGAGACCCCGCAAGGCGTCAGCCTGAGGAGGCTCATCGCGCTCCCGCGGAAAGCGAGTTATTCCCCGCAGCCCCCACCCACTCAACAAAAGTAGCGAAATCAAATCTTCCACAATCCTGCTATATGGCGTAAGAATGGTTTAAGACTATGAAAAAAGCGTGGACGTAAAGTCCTCGCTTTTTTAAATCATTATTTATTAAAAAGTTGCTTGGCATCTGTATATTCAAGACCTTGAGCTTCAGCGACCGCTTTGTAGGTCACATGTCCTCCAAGCGTGTTTAATCCCTTATAAAGCGCCTCATTTTCCTGACACGCCCTCACATATCCCTTATTCGCTAACTGAAGAGCGTAAGGAACGGTTACATTCGTTAACCCGATTGTAGACGTCCTTGGAACGGCACCCGGCATGTTTGCTACTGCATAATGAAGGACCCCATGCTTTTCATAAGTAGGGTCATCATGAGTGGTTATCCGATCGGTCGTTTCGAAAATGCCTCCCTGATCAATGGCTACATCCACAATGACAGATCCTTCTTTCATTGATTTGACCATATCTTCAGTAACAAGGCTTGGCGCTTTAGCCCCTGGAATAAGAACAGCTCCAATAACTAGATCGGACTCTTCCAAGGCTTCTTGAATATTAAGCGGGTTCGACATCAACGTGTTGATATCAGAACCAAAAATATCATCAAGCTGACGCAATCGTTCAGGGTTCAGGTCAATGATGGTGACATCAGCTCCAAGTCCCATGGCAATCTTAGCTGCATTTGTACCTACAACGCCTCCACCGATAACAGTGACTCTTCCGCGTCTTACACCCGGGATGCCTCCTAACAGAATTCCTTTTCCACCTTTTGACTTTTCAAGGTATTGGGCACCAATTTGGGAAGCCATCCTTCCTGCTACTTCACTCATCGGTGTTAAAAGCGGTAATGATCCATTCGGTGATTGGACGGTCTCGTATGCAATTGAGATTACTTTCTTTTTTACGAGAGCTTTCGTCAATTCAGATTCCGGCGCTAAGTGTAAATAAGTGAATAAGATTAAACCTTCATAAAAATAATCGTACTCTTCCGGAACAGGTTCTTTCACTTTCATGACCATTTCCTGACTCCATGCTTTCTGAGCTGACTCAACGACTGCAGCACCTGCTTCTTTGTATTGATCATCAGTGAATCCTGAGCCTAATCCTGCACCTGTTTCTACAAACACTTCATGTCCTGCATTAGTTAAACTGACAACTCCTGCTGGCGTCATTGCTATACGGTTCTCATTATTTTTCACTTCTTTGGGTACACCTATCTTCACCGCAAGCCTACCTCCTTATGCTGTTTCTCGTAATGGGTCTCAAACAAAACAACTAATAACAAAAGAAAGCCTTCCCATTGTACCAAATCTTTTACATGTGATGAAAACACTCCAGGATTGACAAATTCCTCACCCATTACCGGTGTCTGTGTATAACGTCTAATCCTCCGGTGACTTCATAGATCGTACCCGTAATCATATCCGAGTCCTCTTCACATAAAAAAGCAATGGTTCGTGCCACATCTTCCCCTGTTCCAGGACGCCCTATTGGCGTTTCTTCATCTTTACTTTTTCGGCTCTTCTCAATGCACGCTTCCTTCCACTCTCCTGTTATGTTTCCCGGACATATCATATTTGATGTGATACCATATTCTGCTTCTTCATAGGCAATGGTTTTAGTCAGGGATACAAGTCCAACTTTTGCTGCAGCGAAAGCAGAGCGATAGATCCATCCTGAAGCAGATTGTGCACCTTGGAACCCATAATTAATGATTCTGCCGAAATTCTGCTTCCTCATATGAGGAACAGCGGCTTTCATAAGGTAAAACACTGCATCAAGGTTCCCTCGAATCATCGAGTTCCACTCCTCCTCTGTGTAGTCCATCAGCTTTTTTCGTTCAAAAATATAAGGCCCTGCATTGTTGATTAGATAATCTACTCTTCCAAAACGATTCAGTGCACTTTCTGTAAGGCGATGGACGTCTTCTTTAACCGTCACATCAGCCTGTATGATTTGTATTCTGTCATGATCACCCGGGAAATCATCGAGTAAAGAGAGGGCTTTGGCTTCATCATTTCTATATGTAACGGTAATGGAATGATTTTGTTTCAACATGTGTTCGGCTACTTTCCTGCCAAGCCCTTTGGTCCCGGCTGTAATCAATGCATGTCTCATCTGACCAAACCTCCTTAAGTCTCCATTTTCATTTACACTTGAGTCACCTTTCTGTACAATGATTGGGTCAGAAAGGACGTGAATGTGTTGAAAGCTTATGCACCACGGAAACGTGTGATTGAACAATATGGTTTAGAAGCTGTCCCTGCTGAGAGACGGGATACACCCTGGTACCGCTTTGCTTTCATTCAGATTGCCATAGCTGCCAACGCAGGTAACTTTCTTGTTCCCGCACTGGCTGTGTTGGAAGGTGGACTTTCCTTCTGGACAGGTGTCATCTCCACAAGCATCGGGGCAATCCTCGGCTTCTTACTTGTATCATTTTTATCCTTACCAGGTGCAAGACTCGGCATCCCGGCGCAATATGCGTTACGTACCATTCTTGGAGTTAATGGGACCCGTTTTTTATCCGCACCGATTCGAAGTCTCACTTCTCTTTATTGGTTCAGTGTACAAACCATTGGTGGTACATATGTCATCCAACAATTGATGTTACGTTTAACAGGTATAGAACTTCCATTTTGGGTTTATTCAATTCCTCTTTCCATCCTCATGGTTACACTTGCCATTGTTGGTTTTGATGCGGTAAAACAAGCCATGAGCTATTTTTTACCTTTATTACTCATCGGTGAAGCAACGATCTTGTATGTTTACTTTACTACAAATCACACACCTGATTCACTGATGTTGCTTCAAAAGGGGGGGTTGGAAGGGTCTTTCTCCTCCATGTTATTCTTTGCGAGCCTTGCTTTTGTGCAGTATGTATCAGGCGTAAGTGCATCAGCGGATATGACAAGGTATGCAAAAACCCCTTCTCATGGTTTTTATGGACTACTAATTGGAAATGGACTCGGCTTCTTTATAACAGCGGTCATCGGGTGTGCATCCGCCTATCTCTTTCACGATATCAACCCATATGTATCATCCACTGAGTTGACGAATTCCCCGCTTCTTATAGCGATTATTACTGCAACCGCCATCATTTCTATGGTCAGCATTAATGTCAGTAATGCGTACACAGGAGGATTCAGCCTTTTGAATACCTTCCCAAAACTCTCAAGAGTTCAAGCGGCCGTTGTTTTCGGCTCAGTAGGTGTGCTCCTAAGTGGTTTTCCCACCCTTGTAAATGAAGCCGAATCATTCATCTCTTTGCTTGGTGGGTTAATCATTCCAATCTCAGCTGTTATTTGCAGTGATTACCTCATTGTAAAAAGAATTCATTTGGACGAAGAAGATCTGATTCTCTTAACGAAGCCACGGTATGTGAACAGTCTGGCCATGGGAGCGATTGTGGCAGGTAGCCTTCTTTATTTCTTTCTTCCTGAATCATGGTCTCCGGGATTCTTAACGTTCTTGTTGATCTTCACGATTTACCCGTTTTTAAAAAAGAAAGATAAATCAAGGACCCCAACAGCATAAAGCTGTTGGGGCTTTTATTAGCGCTTATCTTTTTTCTTACTTCCAGATTGGTAACTTTCATTCATGGACTGCATGAGTTGCTGATCCTGTTCTGTTTCTTTTTCTCTTTGGATTGGATTTTTCGGTTTCTTCATGTGACCACCTCCCTGTTTACTTTTCGCAAAATTGTTATAATTATGCACGATTCGTCCGTCTATCCAATAAACGGGCATGATATAATAATGATATAGAAAAGAGAGGAGGCATCCAGCATGACTTTTGAATATAAGGATATTGTTGTGGCGGTCGACGGTTCTGTAACGGCAGAAGTGGCATTCAATAAAGCCATTGACATCGCAAACCGGAATGAGGCGAAACTGGTTTTAGCTCACGTGGTGGATACACGAGCCTTTGCGACCGTAGAAGCCTATGATCGTTCCCTTGCGATCCGCGCGGAACAATATGCGACCGAATTATTAAATGACTACCAGGAAAAAGCAGAAAAAGCCGGTGTGAAGAATGTAGTGGTTGACATTGAATACGGTTCTCCAAAAGTAAAAATTGCTAAAGATGTCGCTCCGAAATATAATGCTGACCTGATCATCTGCGGTGCAACAGGCTTGAATGCGATGGAACGTTTCTTTATCGGTAGTGTATCCGAACACATCACAAGATACGCTACCTGCGATGTGCTTGTTGTGCGACCGGATGACACAGAAGAAAGCCAAGACAAATAAAAGAGCCCTGATCAAGGGCTCTTTTATTTGTCTTTATTCAGTTCTCCAACAACGTGTGAAAGTTCAGGAAGGATTAATCGATCCATCGCGAGTTTGACAGCACCAGAAGAACCCGGGGTAGAGAAAACAGCCGTTCGTCCTGATACACCTGCGATGGCCCGGGATAAAATTGCCGCTGATCCGATATCCTCTGTGTAGCTGAGCATTCGGAAGATTTCTCCAAAACCAGGCATCTCTTTATCCAGCATGTTTTCAATCACTTCGATCGTTACATCCCGATTGGCCACCCCAGTCCCTCCGTTTAGTAAGACTGCATCAATATCCGGGTGATCCACTCCCCGCTTCACATAGTCATGAATTTGACTTTGCTCATCTTTCACAATATGGTATGCCCCTACCGTGTGTCCTTCCTTCGTAAGCTTATCGATCATCAGCTTACCACTTTTATCCGTTTCTTCTGTACGGGTGTCGCTCACTGTGAGCACAAGGCAGGAAATTGAATCCCTAGCGCTTGTTTTATGTTCTTCAACAGCCAATCAAGACGCTCCTTCCTTGTTCATAAGGTGACGATATTGATAAAACTTCATAGCGAACTCTGTCACTTGTTTTGTTAAATGATAGTTTGAATAAGCACCTATTGCGATACTGATGAATGGAAGACCTTGAACAAGCTTTTTTCTGAACATGAGGATGAATAGGGATTTGAAACATTGTTTCATCGGTTGTTCCATCCAACCTTCATCAGTCAATTGATCCTCTCCTGCAAAGATAAAAGGATGTTCTTTCTTTTTCACTTCTTCCATTAACTCATTCCAAGCACTTGCTTTTAGTCTTTTCGGCAAGGTAGCAGCATGAAAAACTTTGAGGGAGATCATCATTTCGTAGGGGTGGTTCATCTCATGGCCAAATGTTAGACCAATCAGCTGGATGGCTCTTATATTCATTAACATCATTAAAGGATAATCCATTCCTAAGAAAAGCCAGCCACCGGCCCCTGTCAAGCCACCCTGCGCAAAAGAATAAAGCCGCCCCCGAGCCATCTGCTGCTCGGCTATGTAGGTCAACTGTTCTACGGTCAGCTCTTTCTCCATATCTTCGATTTTTTCAATCTGATTTGAAAAAATCCTCCCCACCGTTAAGATTCGTTTTCTGGCCTCATATTGATAAGAAGTTCCTTGCAAAAAAGCATGAGTATGGAAAAACCAGGCATCTAATTTTGAGAAAAATGCTTTTTTCACCTGAGGATCTACATTCATCAAGCTTTGTTGAACCCAATGATCATAAACCATCTCAAAATCATTCGGCTGATACTGCTGGTATTGCTCTAACCATGTCTTTAATTCCGTACGGATTCTTTGGTGTGACAAAGCGCTCCCTCCTCGTCTTTGTTCCTTACCATATATTGTAGACTGAAAGCTCAAAAAAAAGCAATCGCACCTAGGTGCGATTGCTTTTTCCTTTTATAGTCCTTTTTCAACGGTGTCACGAGCAATCATGACTTCTTCGTTTGTCGGAATAATCATGACCTTCACAGGGGAGTGAGGGTAGTTTACAAATGCTTCTTTGCCACGAACTTTGTTAAGAGCAGGGTCCCAGTACACGCCCATGAACTCAAGACCTTTCAACACACGCTCACGCATCGTAACACTGTTTTCACCTACACCAGCGGTGAAGATAATTCCATCGATGCCGTGCATACGTGCAGCGTAAGAACCGATATATTTGTGGATACGAGCGGAAAAGACTTCAAGAGCAAGTTCGGCACGCTCATCCCCATCTTCTGCACGCTTTTCAATATCTCTCAAGTCACTGGAGAATCCGGAAAGCGCAAGCATACCACTTTCTTTGTTCAATACATTCATGACTTCATTCGCTGTTTTACCTGTCTTCTCCATGATGAATGGAATCAATGCAGGGTCGATGTTACCAGAGCGCGTCCCCATTGTAACCCCAGCAAGTGGTGTGAAGCCCATGGATGTGTCAATGGACTTGCCGCCTTCGATGGCTGCAATACTAGCACCATTTCCCAGGTGGCATGATAGAAGTCGAAGCTCTTCCACCGGGCGTCCCAACATCTCAGCAGCACGTTCAGAAACATACTTGTGGGAAGTACCATGGAAACCATACTTACGGATGCCATAGTCTTCATAATACTCATATGGCAGGCTGTACAGGTAAGACTGTTCGGGCATAGACTGGTGGAATGCCGTATCAAATACAGCTACATGAGGTACATTCGGCAGCACTTCACGGAAAGCGTTGATGCCAGTCAAGTTTGCAGGGTTATGCAATGGAGCCAAGTCGGATACTTCTTCGATTTCTTGGATGACTTCATCCGTGATGAGTACAGATTCGCTGAAACGCTCGCCTCCGTGAACGACACGGTGACCCACTCCATTGATCTCATCAAGAGAGTCGATGATTCCATTCGCAGTCAATTTATCAAGAAGCATTTTTACAGCTTCTCCATGATCAGGGATATCTGTTACGGTTTCATCTTTTTCATCATTTACTTCAATTGTAAATACAGCATCATTCAAGCCGATACGCTCGACTAGACCTTTGGTAATTACATTTTCTTCAGGCATTTCAATCAGTTGGAATTTCAGTGATGAACTACCTGCATTTATAGCAAGAATTTTATTACTCAACGTTGCTCATCCCCTTAAAAATATAGGTTCGTAATTTTCTACCACTACTATTTAATCACCCGTTATCATCGATTTCAAGGTCGTTGAGCTATGATAACGTTTACTTGTTATATTCGTTATTTTCTCACAATTGCGTTCTTTTATATTCATCAAACCATTGGTTCATCTGAGCAAGGATATCCGCCATTCCATTCGGATTCTTAAAGGAAGGAAGCTTGGCCAACAATGCTTGCTTCGGCGCCTTCGTTTCTTGACCTTTTTTCTGTAAAATTAAAATGCTCTTTCCATGCTTTTCATCTTTAAATAAGCTATCGGAAAGCTGAAGCATTCCCACGATGTGAGCATGCTCACGTAAGAATTCATTCAGCGCCTTTGACTGCTCACTCTCAAAAAGGAAGTTCGGCACGATGAACATAAGGAAGCCGCCTTCTTTTGTATAATTCAATCCTTGTTCAATAAACAGGTGATGGGCATAGGACAAGCCCTCATCCGCTTTAAGCTTATATCTTTCTGCTTGAGCGTCATCCGGATAATAACCGACAGGTAGATCAGCCATCACAAAATCCACAGGTTCCATTAAGAAAGGGGCCAGACTGTCCTGATGAAAGAATTCAATTTCATTTTTTTGCAGATTGGCATTCGCAACGGCAAGCTGTATGAGAGTAGGGTCTACTTCACTGGCATATGCTTGCAGCGACATATCCAGCTGGTTCATAACAGAGGTCATTAAATTTGCGCTTCCCGAAGCTGGATCAAAGAGTTTCAAGCTTTCTTTTCCTTCGAACAACTTAGAAGCCAGATAACCCATAAACATAGCCACCGAGTCTGGTGTGATGAGGTGCTGCTGCTGAGTGGCTCCCTTCATTCCTTTTAGGATGGCAAGTTGAACCGCTTTTCGTATTTCTTCTTTTTCGAACTCTTCTTTTTTCACTTTCAGCAGTTCATTCGTGAGAAAGGTCTGCAAAGAATCTCCCATATCGTCAAAAGGCTGTCCATTGAACAGAACATCCATCGTTTCTGCAATCGCTTCTAAATAAGTGATATTCAAGTCTTCAGATATAACCGTTGAAGTATCATCGATCCATTGAAATAGTTTTTCCACTTGTTCCTGCTTCATAATCATTCTCCTTAAAATAAAATCATGCTTTCACACTTGGTGAAAATTATAGGACCATCTCAAAAGAAATTGGCGCAGCTGTTTGAAGCAAACATGATGCGCCAACCTTCATTTACGTTTTCATCTATATCCACCATATCGAATTCCACCCTTCAATTCAACAATGTTAAACTTTCCCGATTTGTTTGAAAATTGTGTGCGGTTTCAAGGATGAAATGATAAAATGACATCAAGCTATACATAAAAGGAGGATGCTTGATGAACGACCAACGAAGAAATTTATACTTTTTTTATCAACAAACCGAAGAACTAAATGATAAATTGGAATCCTTATTCCAACTTGCACGCGACAATGATTTTCATATTGTCGAGGATTCCACAGATGCCAACATCATCATCGCTGTAGGTGGCGACGGCACCTTCTTGCAGGCTGTCCGCAAAACGGGGTTCCGACAGGACTGCCTTTATGTAGGAATTAGAACCGGCCATGAAGCAGGTCTTTACTGTGACTTCGACATCGATGACCACGATGAAATGATTGATGCGATGAAGAATTCTGAAGTGGAAGTACGCCGCTTCCCAGTTATTGAAACAACAATTAATGATGAATCCACCTTCATGTGTTTAAATGAATGCAGCGTCCGCTCCACGTTGATCAAGTCAATTGTCATTGATGTCCACATTGATGACTTGCATTTTGAAACCTTCCGTGGAGACGGCTTAATTATTGCCACTCCTACTGGAAGCACCGCTTACAATAAATCCATTAACGGTGCGGTCGTAGATCCGAAGCTTCCGTGCTTCCAAATTAGTGAGCTTGCTTCTCTTAACAATAACCGCTACCGTACGCTAGGCTCTTCCTTTATTTTAAGTGGGGAACGGTCTCTCAAGCTCAAAGTCCGCCAAGATGGAAATGATTATCCGATTATTGGCATGGATAACGAGGCTTTTTCCATCCGTAATATTCACGACGTTACCATCAATCTCAGTGAGAACGTCATTAAGACGGTCAAACTAAAAAACAATACGTACTGGGACCGCGTTAAACGTACGTTCCTGTAATATCGTCAGCACCTAAAAAAAGGAACTTCCGACACATCGGAAGTTCCTTTTTAGTATAAAATGTCCCTATTATAGATAAGCTCTTGTTTGTGGAAGACTCAGTTTCGAGACTTTAGTGTTAGAGATTCGGGGCTGCGGAGGATAACTTGCTTCCCAGCCACCCCTGACGCTCATCCCAAGCAACGAACCCCGAAACATCTAATAATCAAGTCTTACACTATCCTGCCATATCGTTTAATAACTTGTTTTGCTGAGCGATTAGGAGCGTTGGTAGACAATGTCTTCGTCTACAACGGTCATCGTAACCGTTGCGTCTGCGAGTTCATGAGATTTAAGAGCAAAAAGATCTCTATCTAAGACGGTAAAGTCAGCAAGGAACCCTTCCTGAATCATCCCTTGTTCATTCTCCTTGTATATCGCTTGAGCACTCCCTTTCGTATAAAGGGAAATGGCTTCATAAACGCTCAGCTTCTCTTCTGCCTGATAGACAGCGTGATCATAGGAGGCCCTTCTGTCTACAGCTGCTCGGATACCCAGCAAAGGGTTAATCTCTTCTATAGGGGCATCCGATCCTCCAGCACATTTAATTCCCGCATCAAGCAGCGTTTTCCAGGAATAAGAATTCTTTAACCTTAAGTTTCCCAGACGTTCTATGACCCACGGGAAGTCAGAAGCAACAAAGGTTGGTTGAATATCCAAAACGATATTTAAGCGCTGCAATTGATGAATTAACGCAGGGCTTAGAATTTGTGCATGAATAATACGATCACGTTCCCCGTTTTTCAGAGGATTAGACGCAATGGCATTCGCCACCGCTTCAACAGCTCCGTCACCAATGGCGTGTACAGCAACCGGCATATCTCTTTTTCTTGCTTCTTTTACAAGGTGATCAAGCTCTTCAGTAGTGTGAATGGCCACACCATGGTTTTCCGGATCATCTGCATACGCATCTTTTAACCATGCCGTCCTTCCGCCTAATGCTCCATCAGAGAAAATTTTCAAAGCTCCTAATTCCACAAAGTCCGTCCCTTTTTTGAACCCTAGTTTTTCTTGATCTACCTGTTCAATGACACCGTGATGGATCAATAGGTGGGCACGGAATTTCGTTTCCTTACCGTCAATCACATTTAGGAACGCATCGTACGTTTTTTTAAAACCCCCATAATAATTCAAGTCTTCACTATGACCGCCTACAAGACCAAAAGAATGCATATCCTTAACAGCTAAATCCGTAGCTTTTCTCAGATACTCAGGCGTCACTTCAGGCATGGCCCCTTTAATAAGTTCCTGCGCCTGATCATGAAAGAACCCGGTCGCTTCTCCATGTTCGTCCCTTACGATTACGCCTCCCTGAGGGTCTTTGGTGTCTTTCTTAATTCCAGCCATGGTCATTGCTTTTGTGTTCGCTAATAAGGCATGTCGGCACACCCTTGTCAGCATCATAGGATGTTCGGAAGAAATTTCATCAAGCTCATCTTTATGTATGATGCGTTTTTCTTCCCATTGATTTTCATTCCAACCATCCCCAATGATCCATTCTCCAGGTGGCAGTTGTTCTGCGTGCTGTTGCAACGCCTGTTTCACTTCTTCTGCAGATTTCATAAATGAAAGGTCCAGCCTCAGCAGACGTTCTCCGTGGCCAATGATGTGTAAATGACTATCCGTGAATCCCGGGTACATGACAGCCCCTTTTAGATCGTGTTCTTCCTTTATTTGATCTTTGTAGGTTTGATATAACCGTTGTGTATCGCCAACTGCTTTCACCTTCCCCTCGGAGGTCACGACCGCTTCCACCCATTCTCCTTCTTTTTTCATCGTATATATTTTTCCACCATACCAGAGCTTCACTTTTAACACTCCCTCTTTCTTCCTTTTATCTATACCATAATCGATATGTGGCAAGAAATGAAGTACAAGCTACTAAACGAACTAATGTGAGTATCAGTGCTACGGCATCGAGATGTTAAAGTTCTATCTGACTTAAACCAAAATGTAACCTTTCATTATTTCCTGGACAATAAAAAACTCTGGTCTTAGAGACCAGAGTTAATATAATCTACAGTAAATCATCGAATTCTTCGTCTTTTTGACCCGATTGACGATCAGGGGAGACTTCAATGGTATAGGAATCTTCCAATGCTTTTTCGATATCTTCGGTGAAATCTGAATTGGATTCATAATAATTGGCATTTTTTCTTGTTGGTTTGGTCTTAGGTGCTTTTGGCACGAATACTGTACAGCAATCTTCAAAAGGGCGTATAGAAATCTCATATGTTCCAATTTTTCTTGAAATATCGATAATCTCTATTTTGTCCATTGAAACAAGCGGCCTGATAATCGGGTAATTGGTTACTTCATTAATGGTATTCATGCTCTCCATCGTCTGACTGGCTACTTGCCCTAGGCTTTCGCCAGTAGTGATGGAAAGAAGTTCATTCTTAGCTGCCACTTGCTCACTGATTCTCATCATCATACGGCGCATGATTGTCATGCTGTAACCTTCTGGCATTTCACGATGAATCTTCTGCTGGATTTCTGTGAATGGAATGACATGAATCTTCACTTTGGAACCAAAGTTGGATAAGGCCTGGGCAAGATCAATGACTTTTTGTTTCGCCCGTTCGCTTGTGTAGGGAGGTGAATGAAAATGAATCGCTTCAATTTCAACCCCACGTTTCATTGTCAAATAACCGGCGACAGGACTATCGATTCCACCTGAAAGCATCAACAAACTCTTCCCTGTGGTACCAACAGGCAGTCCTCCCGCTCCCGGGTAATCTTGTGCGGTCACATAACATCCTTCATGACGAACTTCTACTTTTATTTCAACATCAGGATTGTGCACATCGACTTTTACATCTTCCGTTTGACGGAGGATATGGCCCCCTAATAAAGGGTTGAGCTCCTGCGAAGGAATAGGGAAAGTTTTGTCCGTCCGTTTTGATGATATTTTGAAGGTGCGGGCATTCCTTGCATCATGAAAGGCCAGCATCACAGCATCTTTCATCTGCTCTTCTTCTTTTTCCACCATCACAGCAAAACTGAGGCTGTGAATACCGAATACTTCCTGGCATTCTTCCATTACTTTATGAGGGTCTTCCCCATTCAGCAGGACAAACATGCGTCCTTGTGTTTTCTTTATCGTTGTATTTGGATACTTTCTCAGCTTTATAGCAATATTACTTTGCAGTTTTTGTTCAAATGCACGTTTATTTTTCCCTTTCAACGCCATTTCACCGTACCGAATCATAATCCGATCGAAATTCATTATGTTCACCCCATCGTTGCTTGTAAGTTTTCAACTGTTTGATCTAATTGCTTCAGGAACAGTTCAATTTCATTGAATTCATTTTTTGTAGAAAGACTGACACGCAAGGCCGAAGTCGTCCGCTCATAATCCAAGTTGCATGCCTTGAGTACAGCACTCACGTCCGGCTGTTTGGAAGAACAGGCAGATTTGGTGGAAATGAAGATCCCTTCTTCCCCTAGGGCGTGAATAATGACTTCAGGTTTATATCCTGTAATGGAAAAATTAATGATATGAGGAGCCCCGTCCTCCGGTGAATTGATTTTACAATAGTCACGTTTCATGAGCCCTTCCCATACCATCGCTCTCATTCTACTTAAGTGGTTTACTTTTTGTTTGCGATCTTCATGAAGCAGTCTTAGAGCTTTTACAAACGCTACTGTACCAGGTAGATTTTCTGTTCCTGCTCTGACTTCTGATTCTTGGCTTCCTCCATGCAATAGAGGAAAAACACTCACATGCTTCTGCATGAGTAGAGCTCCTGTCCCTTTTAATCCATGAATTTTATGACCAGAAAGGGTACATAGATCAATACCCCAATCTTTGACAGAAAGCTCTATTTTTCCTAATCCTTGAACATGATCGACATGAAAGAATACTTTAGGGTGAGCCTTGAGTAATTCTCCGATTTCCCGCACGGGTTGAACGGTACCCAGCTCATTATTTACACTCATCACACTGACAAGGATCGTATCTTCCCTTAATGCTTGCTTAATATCTTCAGGATTAACTTTCCCGTTCTGATCAACATTTATATAAGTGACTTCAAAACCCAATGTTTCCAGTGCCTTGAATGCTTCCATAACAGAAGGGTGTTCAATCATAGTCGTAACCAAATGTTTCCCTCTGGATTGATGTTGAAGTGCAATCCCTTTAATCGCCATATTATTTCCTTCCGTACCACCGGAGGTGAAAACCACTTCCTGCGGTTCAACGTTTAATAGCTGGGCCGCTTGTTTTCTTGATCGACCCAATAAACGTTCCGCTTCACTCCCAAAACGATGAACAGATGAAGGATTGGCAAAATATTGGTCTGCGACCTTTTGAAAACTCTCCAACACTTCATAGTGCGGATGAGTTGTAGCACTGTTATCTAGGTAAATCATGGGCTCTGACTCCTTTTATTTTCGAATTGCAGCTCATTATTTTATCATAACATGAAGTCAAATGAAACACTTGGTTATGAACAACAAAAGAGCATCTGCCTTAAGCAGATGCTCTTTTCCTAACTATTGTCGGTGTCATTAAATTCAAGAGAGTTAAGGAGGGTATCAATACTAAGCTTTCCATCTTCACGAACATCGTTGACCCAGGCTTTTGTCAACGTTTTTCCTCCAAAGATTGTTGTAGTATCATTTTCTACTCCTTGGATTCTTTCAAAAAAATCAGCGGTTGATTGATCATTCAAGTGTTTTTCCATTGTCATAGGCCGAGTAAAACCATGTTCCCCGCTTTCCAACATCCTGATATCTGAAGTTTGAATAACAACGGTAAGAACACTTGCCCATATTAGAACTGTTCCTGAAATTAATCCGATGATGATTCTTTTATTCAAATGAGACACTTCCTAAACTAGGACTTCTTCCTCTTTGTCAATCTTGGACAGTGCAGCTGGATCCACTTCTTTAATGGCTTCTGTTGCAAGAGTCAGTGCTTGATCATAGTGATAAGACCTGAATTTCTCCTCTGCTTCAAGAAGTTTCGCTGCTAAGATTGGATATTTGCTTCTATAACGATTGCCGCATTGAATCACACGTTCTGCCAGCTGAGCTGTTTCCATTACCTTTTCCGCATCTCCACTCAACTGCTCCGTCATTTCCATTGCCTCATCCAGTTTTTCATTGACTACAGCCATATCCAGCGGCTGTGCCTCAAGACTTTGAAATACCTCATCGACTTGATGACTGGCTGCTTTCATATCTTCATAGATAGAGGTAGGAATACCAGGAATATTGCTTCTCTTTAATTTACGATGAGTATCTAAAAGAAGGCTCTCCATTTTCGTCAATTTCTGCTTGGCTTCACGTTCATCTTTTCTGAGGTTTTGAACACGCTCCTGGAAATACCCGTGCTGCTCTTCAAGTTCCTGCAATTGTTTTTCCGTATCTTCAACCTCTTCGCGGAGGAGGACATAGGAAGTTTCACCATCTGCCCGCCTGAAATCAAGACTAGTCACGCGTTTACGCATTTGATTAAACCACTTCTTCAAGCTTCGGTGAGAATCCAAATGTCCTTCCTCCACTTGATAGGTTTGTTGTATTTCTTCTAGTTCCCGTTCCGTGTCTGCCAAAACATATTCCAACTCATCCAACTGAGCTTTAAGCGGTACGAATTCCTTTTCCACATAATGATGGGCCACCGCTTCACTTTCCAGCAGCTGATACATTTCCTGGATTCTTGTCTGTATTTCTGCCAGGGTTTCTTCCATTCCTGATTGATCTCCCTGCTCCAGTTGAACGAGCATTTCCTCAAGAGACCGCTCATAATTATGTAACTCTGGAAGGAAATCAAAATGAGAGATACGGTAACCTTCCGCCTTCATCTCTTCCACACCGTTTTCCAGCTCTTTCAATTGTTCAGGTAATTCAATTTTCACTTGTTTCAATCGATCAGGAAAATGCTCGACATCCTCCTGCAATTGTGTAGTCTCTTGACGTATCGTTTGCACAAGAGTATTGGCTTCGATGTAATCCCCTTGCTCGGTTAATTGTTCATATTCACTGAGCTTATCCTTCAATTCGCCCACTCTTTGTTCAAAAACACGGACCGCTTTGCCGTATTGATGACGATTTTGAATAAGAAGTTTGGTGAGTTCTTTCAATTCCGGCTCCATCGATTCCATTTCCAAACGGCTTTGCTTTTCAGAATCAAGGAGGTCTTCCAACTCTTGAAGCATCATTTTGATGTCTTCCTCAATGGCTACTAACTTTTTCTCGGTGTTTGCCAAAACGACTTTTACTCGTTTAAAACGATAGCGATCCGCCGCTTCTTCTGCATCGAAAAGGTCTTCCTCCAGCTCAGGCAGCTCTTTTGTCAAAATTTGATCCCAACGAGCCCGCCACGCTTCGAACTTTTCCTGAGTCTCACCAGAAAGGTTTAAACTTTTCACTTTGGATAACTCTTCAGTGACGCGTCGGTTCATGATATCCATTTTCCAACCTTCCAGGCGATCCACTTCATCATAGACCTTTTTCCGCCAAATCAGCCCTATGATGAACAATGCGATGAGTAGTAAAATAGCCCCGATGACGTACTTCATAAACAGCCTCCTTACAATAAACGTGCCATACGGATGTATTACGTTCCGAATTGTGATTTAGTTGTTTATAATGATACCATGTAAAACATCCTTTTGGCTAAAATATTTCAAATTTATTATCATATTGACAAAAATTTCAAGCGCAAAGGAGAGACGACTATGATTGATGGTCACATCCATACACCTTATTGCCCCCACGGCTCTTCAGACACCCTTAAAAGTTACATTGAAGAAGCTGTAAAATGCGGATATCATTCCATGACATTTACAGAACACGCACCACTTCCTTCCACATTTGAAGACCCCGTCCCGGAAAAGGACAGCGGAATGTCTTTTCAACAAGTGGAAGAGTATTTAAAAGATATCGATCAGCTAAAAGCAGAATACAATAATGAAATTCACATTCAAAAAGGGTTCGAAGTGGATTATATCGAAGGGTATGAAAAAGAAGTGGAAAGCTTTCTTAATACCTATGGCCCCTCTCTTGATGACAGCATCCTGTCCGTTCACTTCTTAAGGGGACAAAGCCAGTGGTACTGTATCGACTACAGCCCGGACATGTATAAAGAAGCGATTCATGATTTCGGTGGAGTGGATCAACTTTACCAAGCCTACTACAATACGCTCACCCAATCGGTACTAAGTGAGTTAGGCGAATACAAACCAACCCGTGTCGGACATATGACGCTTGTGAAGAAATTCCAACGCCTTTATCCCGCGCCGGAAAATTGGGAAAAACAGGCTCATTCGTTCCTTCAACTTGTTCAGGATCATGGATATACCCTTGATTATAACGGGGCAGGGATCGTGAAAGAGCATTGCAAAGAGACTTATCCGCCATTACAAATGGCAAGACAAGCCTCTTCCATGGGCATTCCTTTAATATACGGTTCTGACGCTCATACAGCATCAGGTCTGGGTCAAGGATACAGCTCAATCGACCACCGGATTCTCAAGCTTTAGCAAGCTCCTGAACGGAACGATGATCATTCATTAGTCCACTATACATTTCTACAAAGTGGTTGAGAGAAGCGTCTGTAATAAATGGATCTTTAAACTCATGCGGCATCATGAACGGAGCATTTAAAAGTCCTTTCAATTGAAGCAGGCATAATTTTTCTTTAAAAGTGACATCAATATGGGAGTTTTTATCGAAAAGGATTTGAGTAAGTAAATGATTCTCTTTCGCCAAGTAAGTGACGAGCATTTCTCTTGCAAACGTGGTGTTTAACGTTAGCTCCCTGTTTAACAAACAAGATAGTTGATAATTTGATTGTTTATAATGTAGAATTTTTTTCACTAATTCATTTTGACGATATTCACCTTCTGAGGGTTGCTCGTTTTCCAGCATTTCAAGATAGGGCTCGAAATAGCTTACAGCGAGCGATTCAAAAAGGCCTTGCTTGCTCTTAAAGTAGTAATGGATCAACGAGACATTGACATTAGCTGCCTTTGCGATATCTCGGACAGATGTTCCATTGAAACCTTGGCTGTAAAAAAGGCGGCAGGCTACATCTAACACTTTGTCACGCGTTACGTTTGGTCGGCTCATTATTTTTCCCCCTCAGGAAAAGATTCTCTACATTTGTTGGATTTCCTGCTAGCAATCGTCCATCAAATACCGACAGAAAATTCTCTTTTTGTCGAATACTATAAGTTCAGGAGGTATAATGATGTTTCAATCAACTTCTTATACAGGTACAAAAAATGAAACATACGATCTGGTCATTAAACAATTAAAAGCTCTCATCGAGGACGAACCAGATCAAATCGCAAACTTGTCCAATGCATCCTCCCTTCTCAATCAGTTCCTGGATGATGTCAATTGGGTCGGCTTCTATTTGTGGAAAGACAGCCAGCTTGTTCTTGGTCCTTTCCAGGGCCTTCCTGCTTGCGTCCGGATCCCATCAGGCAGAGGGGTCTGTGGTACAGCCGTAGCTAAAAATGAAGTTCAGCGCATCGAGGACGTCCATGCGTTTCCAGGGCATATTGCTTGTGATGCGGCAAGTCAATCTGAGATTGTCGTACCTATTGTAAAGAATGGTGAAATCTTTGGCGTCCTTGATATCGACAGCCCTTCTAAAGGAAGGTTTGATGAAGTGGATGAGGAGAAACTAGTCGAATTCGTACAAACTTTGCAAGAATATATTTAAAAAGAAGCCGCTGGGTATTTTCACTCCAGCGGCTTCTTTTAGCTTCTCTCTATAATTGGATGAGCTGTTACTATGCGATTTCTTCCAGAACTTTTAGCTTTATATAAGGCTTGATCCGCCTGTTGGACAATTTGCTTCCGGTCCGGCCTGAGCCATTCGGCCTTCCAAGGAGCAATTCCACAGGAAACCGTTACAGCAGGGGAAGTTGAGACCGCTATCTTTTCACGGATCGTTTCCGTTAGATCATGGGCTTTTTCAGATGGAACCATAGGAAGATAGACCGCGAGTTCTTCTCCTCCCCACCGTGCGGAAAGACCTTGATCTCCAATGACAGATTTAATTATATCAGCTACCTGGCAAATGACTTCATCACCAACCTGATGGCCATAAGTGTCATTAATGGTTTTAAAATTATCAATATCAAAGAGAATCAAACTACCGATCTCATCATGCTTAACATGTTGTTCCACACACCGGTCCAGATGAACTCTGGAATGAAGTTTTGTTAGATAATCAGTGATGACCGCCTTCTCCAACTCCTCTCTCAGGATTGAATTCGCAAAGGCCAGTGTAGAATGGGCGACAAGCGATTGAAGAAGTTTAAATGACTCAAATGTAAAAAAATAAGGATCTTTATGGAGGACAATGGCAAGACCACTGAAATGTTCGTGATCTTTCATCGGCACGGCCATCAGAGAACGGTATGGCAGGACATGTTCAAACGGCTTCGCCTCCAGATCACTTATGAAAAGCGGGCCCTCTTGATGGGATATGGTTCTTTTCACATGATGCACCAGTGGGCTTGAGTCGGATGAAGCAAAGTATTCTGTACTCCCTTCAAGAACGGTGTGACTTGAAAGATCTTCATACGTAACAAAACCGACTTCATCTGCATGAAAAGACTGCTGAATTTTATGCGCCATATAACTGATCTTTTCTGTTAATCGCATATTGGAGTTAAGTTTTTGCGAGGTGGAATTAATTAATTGCAGATCACTGTTTAACTTTCTTGATTGCTGATAAAGCTGGGCATTTTCAAGAGCTTTTCCTGCTGTGTTTGCTATGAAAATGAAAAATTCAACATCTTTTTTGGGGAAATACAAGTACCCTGGTGTCACAACCTTCAAGACTCCATAGATGCCTTGTTTCCCTTTAAGAGGAGCATATAGAATGGAACGTTTTTCTACCAGGTGGTCTTCCATTTGTACTTCTCCTGTTAAATAAGCCTGTGTACTTGCACTTGACTCAAGATCCATGTCGTAAGTGAGCTCGCGGACAGGAAGATCGTTATCTTTTGTATAATCATTCGACAATAATAAATAGTATTGAAAATCTGGATAGGTTTTTCTTAAAGTGTCTATGATCTCTTTTAACACTCCATCTGTATCAATAGAGGAATGGAAATGAGAAGTTATTTTGTATAATAACTCGTACTTTTTCTCTTCCTCCATGGAAGCGTAAAAACCTTCGAACTTTTTTATACACTTTGTAACCTCAGAACTAATCGCAAGCAGTAACTCCTCCTCCATCCGGACGGCAGACTTCTCCTTCAAAACTAGATATCCATAGACGGTTTCACCGGAGTGGAGGGAAGCAACTCTTAATGAGGAGCCTGTTGATTTCGCGTCGATGATATGTGACACGTCTGATTGAATTGTCGTTTCGGCATATAGATCATCCAAAGAAAAGTGGCTTCTCAATGATACTCTCACTGCCTCATCCTTTGAATGAATTTGAAACCGACCTTTCCACTCATCCAGCAAATAAATGGCGCAAAAAGAGGCTTGTGAAAATTCCTTTATTTTATCAGTCAGGTTGACAACAAACTGTTCATACGTATAGGGTGATTCCGAAATAAGATATTGGAACAAAAGACTTTGTAGTTTTTCCATTTTCTTATTTATGAGGGATTGGACAATCATTCGACTCACCTATCTTCCCTAACAAACGATTTGAGTATATTGTACCATTACTTTAATCATAAATACGACCGTCAATATGTAAAAAAATATATCATTATTAACTATATGTTCAATATGATATCATTCTATCTCTATATGTTCAGAATCATCCAGCATTGAACTATACCCTCCTTCTGATGAGAACATCCCTTTGGCATCATAGAGAAGAGCATGGGGATTTTCACAAGGATATAAAGTTACTGCTGATTTGTAATTGTACTTAAGATGACTCAGGGATTGCTCTCCCTCACCTACGCCGGGAGTTTCTGCTCTAAATGTTTACATATAGAATGTTGATCCTGTTTTCAATTTTCCTTTCATCCCTACTTATCTTTATTTTTCAAACCAAACCCCTTGACTTCCATCTCTAATAAGATTACAATATTCGTTGTGTAAAATAAATGGCAGCCTATGTGAACCACCATTGTCATCATTTTGTTCCTCGCTTTGAGGTGCATCGCGTAACTCTCTGCTGCTGGGGCGAAGGTGCATGAAAACATAATGAGCAATGACCGAAGGGACACACTGTTTTTATTTTATGCAAAATAAAATAAAAAGGAGGAAATTCCTATGGCACGTTATACAGGTCCAACCTGGAAAAAATCACGTCGTTATGGTATTTCTTTAAGCGGAACTGGTAAGGAGCTTGAAAAGCGCCCTTACGCTCCTGGACAACACGGTCCAAACCAACGTAAAAAACTATCCGAATTCGGTCTTCAACTACAAGAGAAGCAGAAGCTTCGTTTCATGTACGGTTTGACTGAGCGTCAATTCCGTCGCTTGTTTGAAGAAGCGGGTAACATGAAAGGGATCCACGGTGAAAACTTCATGTTGCTTCTTGAATCCCGTTTGGATAACCTCGTTTACCGTTTAGGTCTAGCTCGTACGCGCAACCAAGCTCGTCAGCTAGTTACTCACGGTCACGTTACTGTAGATGGCGGTCGCGTTGATATCCCATCTTACCGCGTAGCTCCTGGTCAAGTGATCAGCCTTCGCGAAAAATCTCAAAAGCTTAACGTCGTAGAAGAAGCGATCGAAGTAAATAACTTCGTACCAGAATATCTTACTTTCGACGAAGACAAGCGTGAAGGAACGTACACTCGTTTCCCTGAGCGTTCTGAGCTTCCTTCTGAAATCAACGAAGCTCTTATCGTTGAATTCTACTCTCGTTAATTTCTGCTTTTGCAGAATGACGACAAAGCACCTTTGGAATGTCATTTACATTCCAAAGGTGCTTTTTTATGTCTTAATTATTATAGAGAAAAGAAAGTACTCTCCTTTCTTTTCTCTATAATTGTTCATAAAAAAGAGGCAGGCCTCCACGACCTGCCTCTTTATTTTGTTATTGGAATTTAATCAAGAAGTACTTTTTCTTCCCGCGACGGATAATCGTAAAGCGATCCTCAATACGATCTTCCTCACTGATCGTATGTTTGAGATCCTGATTACGTTCTCCGTTAATATAAACAGCACCATTGCCGATATCCTCCCGCGCCTGACGCTTCGAAGAGGAAATGCCTGCGTTCACAAGCAGATCCAGCAGCTGCGGTTCTTTTTCGTCGGAGTTGTAAGTTGGAACATCTTTAAATCCCTGTTCAATTTCTGCGCCTGATAAAGCCTTGATATCTCCACTAAATAAAGCAGCAGAAATGCGCTCCGCCTGTTTCAAGGCTTCCTCATCATGAACGAGCTTGGTCATTTCTTCAGCTAGACGACGTTGAGCCACACGTTTTTCCGGTTGAGCTTCTACTTCTTTTTCAAGTTCAGAAATTTCCTCTAAGTCCAGGAATGTGAAATACTTCAGGAAGCGGATGACATCGCGATCATCTGCGTTGATCCAGAACTGATAGAATTCGTAAGGGGACGTTTTCTCAGGATCAAGCCAGATCGCCCCACCAGCTGTCTTCCCGAATTTTGATCCATCGGCTTTTGTAATCAATGGAACAGTCAAACCATAGACTTCCACTTCTTCTTCTCCTGCGGCAGATCGTCTCAGCAGTTCAAGACCAGCTGTAATGTTCCCCCACTGATCGCTTCCACCGATTTGAAGCGTGCAATTTTCTTTTTGATACAACTGTTGGAAGTCAAGAGACTGCAGGATCATGTAAGAGAATTCTGTATAGCTGATTCCCTGCTCAATGCGGGACTCTACAGAATCTTTCGCCAACATATAGTTGATCCCAAAGTGTTTACCAGTATCCCGAAGGAAATCAATGATGGTCATTTGAGATAACCACTCATGGTTATTTCGCGCAACCGCTGCATTTTCACCTTCATCGAAATTAAGGATTCTCGCTAATTGTTCTTTGATGCTCTCACTGTACCCTTGAACGACCTCTGCACTGTTCAGCTGCCTTTCACTTGAGCGGCCACTCGGGTCCCCGATCATTCCAGTACCGCCGCCAACAAGGGCAATCGGACGATGTCCTGCTTGTTGGAACCTTTTCAACATGAGAACTGGAAGCAAATGTCCAATATGCAGACTATCCGCTGTCGGATCAAAGCCACAGTATAGCGTTACCTGTTCTGTTTCAAGGTGCTTTTTCAATCCTTCTTCGTCTGTCATCTGGTTGATCAAACCACGTTGTTGCAAATCCTTCAAAATATCCATTGGATCACTCCTCAATCTGTTATAAGTAGACTTGTGCTAAGGCCTAAGAGATGAATTTTCTGAAAACAAAAAAGACCTCATCCCCTTGTATAAAGGGACGAGGTCTCGCGGTACCACCCTTGTTGCACATACATATCATGTGCCACTCCGATCGATAACGGCATTTCACCGTCTTCTGATTCATACCAGAAGAATGCTCCAGGTCGTAATTCAAAAACAATTGTGTACCGGCTCTCACCCGCCGCCGGTTCTCTGAGACAGGGAATTGTTTTTTACTCCAGTCCTTCAACGCACATATATTCATCTACGTATATATTTATCACAACACAATCCAAAAAGCAATAAACCAGGGGTAGAATTATATCCTATCTCCCCTGGGTGTGTTATAATATTGGTGGATTTTTTAGGAGGTATTATCATGTCTAATAAACCGGAAAACGGGCGAAAGAAGCTGGATATACGCTCTTTATGGCAGAGTGGCACCATCCAGAAAAATGGCCGGATCACCTATGATGTCGTATGGAACGTCATCTTATTTTTTATCATCATCGGTGTTATCGGGTTATTCTTCGCAGGTGGTGTAGGCGCCGGCTATTTCGCTTCTCTTGTGAAAGATGAAGAGGTCAGAAGTGAAGAACAAATGAAAGAAACGATTTATAACTATTCAGAGACCTCGACCATGTTTTTCAATGATGAAAAAACTGAGATTGGTGACGTCAGGTCAGACCTCTACCGTGAGGAGGTCCAACTGGATCAGGTCAGTGAAGATTTGAGAAATGCTGTCATTGCGACAGAGGATGAATATTTCGGGGAACACAAAGGTGTGGTTCCAAAAGCGGTCATCCGTGCGGTTGTTCAAGAAGTGACTAACTCCTCTGTAAAAACAGGTGGAAGTACATTGACCCAGCAGCTGGTTAAAAACCAAATACTTACGAACGAAGTGTCATTTGAACGTAAAGCCAAGGAAATGCTGCTGGCATTGAGAATTGAGCGATTCCTTGACAAAGATCAGATATTGGAAGCCTATTTAAACATCGTACCTTTTGGCAGAAATGCGAATGGTCAAAATGTGGCAGGCGTACAAACAGCCGCCCAGGGTATTTTTGGTGTGGATGCCAAAGACTTAACATTGGCACAATCCGCTTTTATTGCAGGATTACCTCAATCCCCGTTCGGATATACCCCTTTTTATAATGACGGAACGATAAAAGAACCAGAAAACTTAGAAGCGGGAATCGACCGGATGCACGAAGTTCTGGAACGTATGCACGAGGCTGGGTACATCACTCAGGCAGAGTATGATGAAGCGATGAAGTTCCAGATTAATGAAGAAACGTTAACAGATCCAAAAGCGACTGTGCTAGGGACTTATCCTGCGATTAACCAAGAAGTCCACAAACGAGCAAAAACGTTAATCAAAGATCACTTGATGAAGCAAAATGGCCACACACAAAAAGACCTCAATGAAGATGAATCCTTACGTGAGGAATATAACACTATGGCAGAGCGTGAACTTTCTTCCGGTGGTTACCAGATTCATACAACACTAGACAAAGAAGTTTATGACGCGATGCAGAAAGTGAGAGATTCTTATACGAAAGGAAATTGGCCATGGGGGCAAGAAACGGTATTGAACAGTGAAGGCCAGGAAGAAAAGGTTAAATCGCCTTTACAACTGGGAAGCCTGATTGTTGAAAACTCTACAGGCAAGATCTACGGTTTCATCGGAGGATATGATTTTGAAGAAGAAAACCTAAACCACGCAACTCAGGCCCGCCGTTCGAACGGTAGTACTATGAAGCCGCTTCTTGTATATGGACCGAGTTTTGATTTGGGAGCAGCTCAACCTGGCTCTGTGATTGCAGATGTTCCTTACTACTACGATAGCGGAAAGGAAGTTCGTAACTTCTCGAGAAACCATAGAGGATTTGTTTCTGCCCGTTATGCTCTTGCTCAATCATATAACGTGCCTGCAGTAAAACAATACAAAAAAATTCAATCTCAAAAACCGGTAGAAAACTATCTGGTTAAAATGGGAATGGAAGAGAACTTAGTTAAAGATGACTACACGAATGAGTCCATGGCACTTGGTGGGCTCAGGTACGGAATTACAGTAGAAAACAACGTAAACGCCTATGCAACCTTCGGAAACATGGGTAAATTCGTAGATGCATACATGATTGAAAAAATCGAAACAAAAGATGGAGAAACCATCTATGAACATGAAGTTGAAGAAACAGAAGTATACAGCCCACAGGCTGCTTACCTAACCATCGATGTCATGCGAGATGTATTGGAATATGGCACAGGCTCCAGGGTCCGCGGTATGCTGTACAACCGAGGCGTTGACTGGGCCGGAAAAACCGGAACATCACAATCAACTCGAGACTCCTGGTTTGTAGCGACAAACCCTAATGTCACGGTTGGGATGTGGACAGGTTTCGCTGAAGGAAACATGCAGCGCTTGAATTACAACCAGCGTACGCAGGGCTTATGGGCAGACGTCGTTAATGCTGTTTCCGAAATTCGTCCTGAATTAATGGTTCCGGACAGTGGATTCCAAAGCCCGGGCGGCTTAGTTACACGATCTTATTGTGCAACATCAGGATTGCTGGCATCTGATCTATGTTCTTCTGTCGGTCTTGCCAAGAGCGATCTGTACGACGCCGACTATGCACCAACAAAAGTTGATGACAGTTTAATCAGCGGTGATTTTGTACGTGTCAAAGACCAACTGGTCGTAGCAGGTCCAAATACACCTGGCGAATTTATTATCGATGGTGGCGGGGTTACACTCAGCCCTGAATTCTTAGAAGAAAATGGATACACAAGTTCTGAAGTATTAAGAGAACTCTTGCCGAATTCAGGTGCATGGTCCAATGTGGCTCTCCCTTCCACAGGAAGTATCGGGTCAACAGCTTCTTCCATTGATAATGATGGACAAGCACCAGCCGCACCAGGTTCTGTGAGTGCTAGTGGATCAGCTCTTTCATGGACATCATCCTCCAGTAGCGATGTTGTAGGATACCGTATCTATCGCGCTTCTACTCCAGGTGGATCATTCACGTTTGTCGGAAATACGACAGACAACTCACTCGGCTTCTCAGGAGAAAGCGGGATTTATGCTGTAAGAGCTGTGGATTACTTCGGTCAATCTTCAGGATTATCCGGGACGACGACCGTAGGGAACCCTGGCGCACCAGAACCGTCAGATGATGAAGATACCTCTTCTAACAATTCTGGAGGTAACAATTCTGGAGAAAATTCCAACTCAGGGAATGACTCTTCCAATAACGGATCTTCCAATGAGGGGGACGATAACTCCAGCGGTTCAAACGGAAACGATTCTGGAGATGGTGAAGGAAATTCAGATGGTGGAGAGTCCAACGGTGGTGACGGATCAGGAAACAATGATTCTGGTGACAGTGGATCCGAAGGCAATGACTCCGGAGAGGACTCTGGAGGAGATGGATCTGAAGGTGGAACTGGAGGAGATGGTTCTGGTTCCGGTTCCGACTCCGGCTCTGGAGAAGGAGCTGGCGATGGTTCAGGAGGAAATGATTCTGGATCAGACGCTCAGGAAAATTAAACAATGAATAAAAAATCCGATCGGCTTGCCGGTCGGATTTTTTATTCATCATGAAAAACAACCAGGGTTTCATGTATAATGGAGGAAATTAGTAAAAAAATCTATTAATCTATGACAGGTGGTGGCTGAATGAATCATGAAAAAATGTATAATTACGAGGCATTTGACACAGAACATGGACCTGTCATCGTAGAAGGTCCATTGCCCTCCGAAGATCTTGAGAAATACACATTCAACGAAGGTTTGACAGCCTTCCGTCCCCCAGAAAAACAATTCGAAGCGATTAAAGGAATTGCAGACTTTGAAGAAGGACGCATTATTATTGCAAGGCATAATGAAGAAATTATCGGGTATGTAACTTATCTCCATCCAGACCCTCTGGAACGTTGGTCAGAAGGAAATATGGAAGACCTCATAGAGCTTGGAGCTATAGAAGTCATTCCAAAATTCCGCGGCTATCGTATTGGCTCACGTCTATTAAAAGTCTCTATGATGGATGAGTATATGGAAAATTACATCATTATTTCTACCGAATATTATTGGCACTGGGATCTTAAAGGAACGGGACTGAACATTTGGGATTATCGAAAAGTCATGGAAAAAATGATGGCAGCAGGAGGACTGACCCCCTCCCCGACCGATGATCCGGAAATTATATCCCACCCTGCAAACTGCTTGATGGTGAAAATAGGACGTCATGTTCCCGAAGCTTCTGTTGAACAATTTGATAAATTAAGGTTCTTAACAAGACACCAATACCGAATGAGGAGGTAGTTATATGTTAGTGGAAGAAATCATGAAAGAGAAAGTGATTACACTTTCCCCTGAAGAAACCATTGAAAAAGCACTGAAACTCCTTCATGAACATCACATTCGCCATATCCCGATTATCAATGAAGAAAATGAAGTCATTGGAATCGTCTCAGATCGCGATGTCAGAGATGCCAGTCCATCAATCTTTGAAAAAGAAACCGATCATGATGAGCTGAAGAATCCGATTCGTTCCATCATGACCTCACCAGTGACGACGGTCCACCCACTGGATTTTGTAGAAGAAGTGGCTTCGATCTTTTATGAGCAGGAAATTGCCTGTGTACCCGTGACTCGAGATGAAAAGCTGGTCGGAATTATTACTGAAAAAGATATGTTGTACACGCTCATTCAACTAACGGGTACACACGTCCAAAGTTCCCAAATTGAAGTGAAAGTGATTAACAAACCAGGAATACTCCCTCAGGTCACTCAAGTATTCGGGAAAAGAAAAGTAAATATCAGCTCTGTGCTGATCTATCCTTATAAACCTGACCCTAAATACAAAATCATTGTTGTAAGAATCCAAACAATGAACCCCTTGCCTACGATCGAGGATTTAAAATCTGAAGGCTACGAAGTTCTGTGGCCTCAAATGCCAGGGATTCCAACATGACGTGTCATGCTGGTTTCGTCTATTCCGAAGAATTTACGACATACCGTTTCCGTGACGATCACCCTTTCAATCAAATGCGTGTAGTGATGACAAAAGAATTGTTAGAAGCTGCAGGTGCGTTAACTGACAAAGACATTATTGCTCCGCGTCTGGCTACAGAAGAAGAGTTGTCGCTCGCGCATAGTAAAAAGTATATTGAAGCTGTCAAGAAGGCTGGGCAAGGGTTATTGACAGAAGATGAGGGTATGGAATATGGGATAGGCACCGAGGATACTCCAATCTTTAAGGGCATGCATAAAGCGTCTCAGCTACTCGTCGGGAGTACATTATCGGCAATCGATGCAGTCATGGAAGGAAACGTGAAACACGCATTGAATCTTGGTGGTGGCTTACACCACGGTTTTGAACGCAAAGCCTCTGGATTTTGCATCTATAATGATGGTGCCGTAGGAATTAAATATATAAGAGAAAAATACAATGCTAAAGTCCTGTATGTGGATACCGATGCGCACCATGGCGATGGTGTACAGTGGGCTTTTTACGATGATCCGAACGTGTGCACTTTTTCCATTCATGAAACAGGACGATACCTCTTTCCCGGCACTGGAAACGTAAATGAACGCGGACTGAAAGAAGGCTACGGTTATTCCTTTAATGTACCGATCGATGCCTTTACAGAAGATGAATCTTTTTTAAATGTTTATGAATCCGCTTTCAGAGAAATTGTAAATTTCTTCAAGCCGGATGTCATTGTCACTCAAAATGGTGCCGATGCCCACCATTTTGATCCTTTAACTCATTTATGCTCTACAATGAAAATTTACGAAGCCATTCCCAAATTGGCACATGAACTCGCTCACGAATACTGTGAAGGGAAATGGATTGCTCTCGGAGGGGGCGGATATGATATCTGGAGAGTGGTTCCACGTGCGTGGGCACAAATTTGGAAGGTGATGAATGACCAAACCCCTTTCCAAGGTTCCTTACCAGTGGAATGGGTGCAAAAATGGCAAAAGGAAGCTCCAGTAAACTTGATGGAAACATGGCATGATCCGCCAGGTGCTTTCAAGCCTATTCCCCGCCGAGAAGAAATAACGGAAAAGAACAAAAAAGTGTTAGCCAAAGCCTTACAATTAATCCATAATCAAAAAAAGTTTAATTCTATGTAATAACGAAAAAAGCCACTACTCTTTCAGTAGTGGCTTTCCGTTTATTAAGTAGAGGAGCTTTCATAATCAGGATCAAGAATGACGATTTCCACTCTCCGGTTTTTACTCCAATTCTCTTCTGAATCATTCGGTGCTACCGGCCTTGTTTCTCCATAAGCCACAGCAGTAAAACGTTTGGGATCTAACCCATCCGTATTTTGAATGATATACCGGATGACGCTGCTTGCTCTAGCTCCGGATAACTCCCAGTTAGAAGGATACCGATAGGTGTTGATCTGCCGGTTATCGGTATGACCTTCTACTTTAACGAAATTAGGAATATTCGTAAGGAGTGTCCCGACTTTCGCCAAAAAAGGCTTTGCCCCATCCAAAATTTCAGCGCGGCTCGTTTCAAACAGCAATTGTTCTTCTAATACCAATACGACACCACGCTCTGTTTGAGTGGCAGCAATGATGTCACTGAGTTCGTTTTCTTTTAAGTATTCATCGACTTCTTTTTTTAATTCTTCGAGATCTTCCTTCTCTTCAGCCTCATTAGATGCCACATGGTCCGGGTTTTCTATGGGGTCTTCAAACTCATTGTTTTTTTCCCCACTCTCTTGAATCTTCGTTTGTTCTGTAGGATAGTCATTCTCAATAGCCGATGGGTAAAAATCAAAAATCATCCGATTACGAAAAGACTCTGCGATGGCTTCAAACTTCACCAGGTTAATTTGAGACATAGAGAATAAAAGAATAAAAAACACGAGCACCAATGTGATCATATCCGCATATGTAGTCATCCATTTAGGTGCGCCTTTCTTAGTATCCTTTCTTCGCTTAAGATTCATTAGCCGTAGCTCCTAATGTATCTTCCTCTATTTGTTCCTTTTCTTCTGCTTTCTTATCACTTTCAGATAAAAAAGCGCCTAGTTTCTCTTCTAAGATTTTAGGGTTCTGTCCAGACTGAACACCTATGACACCTTCAATAATGACTTGTTTAATAAAAATTTCTTCATAAGTTTTGTTTTCAAGCTTCCCAGCCATTGGAATAAAGACTAAGTTGGCAAGCAATGTACCGTAAAACGTAGTGAGCAAAGCTACAGCCATTTGAGGGCCGAGGGTTGCAGGGTTGGATAAGCTTTGCAGCATAAGAACCAGCCCGATCAATGTCCCAATCATTCCCCAAGCAGGTGCATACTCCCCTGCCTTCTCAATGATGGCTCTCCCTCTTTGATGACGTTCCTCAACGGCTACGATTTCTGCTTTCATTATGTCGTTGATGACCTCTGGTTCGATTCCATCTACAGCCAGAAGAATCCCCTTTTTAATAAAAGGATCTTCTACTTCTTCCAGTTCTGACTCAAGAGCAAGTAAACCTTCTCTCCTTGCTTTTTCCGATAAGCTTACAAACAAGGAAATCAGTTCTCTTAAATTCATGTCACTCGTTTTAAAAGCCTCTTTGGTCACACGGAACGTGAGCTTCACTTCACTCATATTGAAGTTTACTAGAATTGCAGCTGCAAGTCCTCCAAGAACGATAAAAATCGAAGAAACTTGAATAAACGACTTAAATCCCCCGAAACCAGCGTTTGCCATGATCCCAAACATGACCATGGCAAAACCGAAAGTAATTCCGATGGGAGTCAATAAATCTTTTTTTGTCATTCCACTCTCTCCTCAGTTTCGAACAAGTACCTTATAGTACATATATCGGTACTATTTTTGCTGAGTTGAGTTTCTTTCGATAATTCTGTGTGGCAAAATAACGTTCTGCTCTTCCACTTCTTCCTTATTCATTAGTTTCGTTAGAAGACGCATGGCCACCGCTCCAATATCGTACATTGGCTGCACCACTGTAGAAAGCGTTGGACGTACCATTGTAGCTAGACGTGTGTTATCAAAGCCAAAGACTTCCATGTCCTCAGGAACGCGAATGCCACGGTCTTGGGCTCCGTGAATGACACCAAGAGCCATTTCATCTGAAGAGACGAAAATCGCAGTTGGCTGGTTGTCCATCTCCACGATTTGTTCTACAGCTTCTAGGCCTGAATCATAAGAGTAATCGCCCGTAACCATCCATTTTTCCGGCTGGTCTTCGCCACTTTCCTTCATGGCACGTTTGAAGCCTTCAACTTTTCCTGTATTAATGACAGTATTTTCAGGTCCTGAAACAAAAGCAATTTGCTTGTTATTTTCAAGCAGCAGCTTCGTTGCATCATAAGCAGCTTCTTCGTAATTAATATTTACAGATGGTGTTTCTTTAGTCTCATCCACTGTTGCAGCTAGAGCAATCGGGACAGATGAAGTTTTGAATTCCCGGATATGATCTTCAGTAATGTCTCCGCCCATGAAGATCAGCCCGTCTACTTGTTTACCTAACATGGCGTTGATTAAATGAAGTTCTTTATCTTTATTTTGATCAGAGTTGCTCAAAATAATGTTGTAATTGTACATCGTTGCAATATCTTCAATTCCGCGCGCTAATTCTGCGAAGAAAATACTTGAGATATCAGGAATAATTACTCCGACAGTTGTTGTCTTTTTGCTTGCTAATCCACGAGCGACAGCGTTCGGTCGATACCCCAGTCTCTCAATAGCATCATGTACCTTTTTCCGTGTCGCCGGTTTTACATTGGGGTTCCCATTAACCACCCTCGATACCGTCGCCATCGATACATTGGCCTCTCTTGCTACATCATATATTGTTACATTCATCATGCATCCTCCTTCGTCAAATCCAGTCGTTCATTTTTGTTCAATAGGATAATCATACGATAAATCGCTTACCCGCGCAATATTCGTAGCTTTTCTCTGTATTATTATACCCTAATTATTATAACGGATAGCCGTTTCCCTGCAAAAGAATAAGATAAAGGGAAGCTCCATCATTGAGATTTCCATAGATTATTGTGTTGGAATAGCCCTGAACACAAAAAAAGTTAGACTGGCTGACCAGCCTAACTTTTTATCTCTGTTGCTCGTTTTTTATGACTTTTCATCTGTAAAGCGTGATTCGTTAAATATTTTTTAACTCTTCCATGAATGAGTGGAAAGTAGGGATATCCATTTGTTGTGCTGAATCGGACAGGGCTACAGCTGGATCTGGGTGAACCTCTGCCATGACGCCATCTGCACCAATGGCTAAAGCTGCTTTCGCTGCAGGCAATAAGAGGTCGCGACGCCCGGTAGAGTGTGTGACATCCACCATTACAGGTAAATGAGTTTCTTGTTTTAAGATAGGTACAGCAGAGATATCAAGGGTGTTTCTCGTTGCTTTCTCATACGTCCGGATGCCCCGTTCGCAAAGAATGATATCCTGGTTCCCTCTTGAAATAATGTATTCTGCAGCATTGATGAACTCAGAAATTGTCGCGGACATTCCTCGTTTTAATAGGACCGGTTTATTCACAGAGCCGGCCGCTTTAAGCAGTTCAAAGTTCTGCATGTTACGTGCACCGATTTGTATTACATCCAAGTAATCCAGGGCCTCTTCCAGGTCCGCAGGATTTACGATTTCACTGACAACGGCTAAGTCCTGTTCGTCTGCTGCCTGCTTAAGCATTTTAAGACCCTCAATGCCAAGCCCTTGGAAATCGTAAGGCGATGTTCTCGGCTTGAATGCACCTCCGCGCAGAAGTTTAAGGCCTTGGTCTTTAACAGCTTTTGCAACCGTTGATACCTGCTCGTAACTTTCTACGGAACAAGGTCCCATAATGAAGGAAGGTGCTCCATTTCCGACCTTTTCCCCTTTGATTTCTACAACGGTATCTTCAGGCTTTTTCTTCCGTGATACAAGCAGAGCCTTTCTGTGGTCATCTTCTTGCAACTCCAAAGCAGCTTTGAAAATTTCTTTGAATAAGTGAACGATTGTTGAATCCTCGAAAGGACCATTATTATGTTGAGATAATTGATCAAGCATTGCTCTTTCCCTTACAGGATCAAAACGGTTCATCCCTTGCTGCTCTTTGATTTGACCAATTTCCTTTACCAGATCACCGCGTTTATTAATTAAATTCAGAAGCTGTAAATTAACCTCATCTAATTGACTACGTAACTGGTCAAGATTTTGATTACTCATTATGTTCGTCCCCCTACCAAGAATTTAGTGTTATGAAATGGATGAATACTTTAAATAATTAGGGACAATTATAGCTAATATTTAGACAGTTGTCACCCCTATAAAAGGTTTTCCTGAAATTCTTTATCAAAAGTTTATAAAACCTCCATCATAATAGCGCCCTAAGCAAAAAAAGGCCTGCTTGGATACAGGCCTATGAGAAGTAGAAGTTAGACTTCCAATAATCGTTCTTTTGTGATAGCCGAATGACTGTCATGCCATACAGCTTCTCCTTCTTGAAACTGAATGACCTGAGGGGATTCATGACGAATTCCTGTGTATTCAGCAATATGGTTCGATAAGGCTCTAGATTCCTGTACAAAAAGAATGAAGCAAGGAACAGATGTCTCTTCAGCAAAACGATCAAATTGTTGGTGAGCAGACGCACTGATCGGGCAAGTTAGACTATGCTTCAGTAAGAAAAACTCTTTACAACCTTCTACGATGTTAATAAACTCCTCTTTGTTCTTAATCACTTCTTGTTTCAAACTTATTCCTCCTTCAACAGAAAAGATGGAGGTTGAATGTTCAACCTCCATCTCACTTTTCATTATAAATTAGATGATGTCGTGGAATCTTGTTGCTTTTCAAGCTCTTGTGCAGCTTCTTCAATGGCTTCTGCCACTTCTTGAGCTGCTTTTTCAGCTTCATCTTCTTCATTTGAACGGAAGTTCTTCACTTTATCTTTCACAGCTCCACTGAACTGCTGAGATTTCTCTGTTACGTTTTTAGAAAGTTGGGAAGAAGACTCTACGGCCTTATCTTTCCATACGCCACTTTTCTCATAAGCAACGTCCTTCCACTCTCCAGCACGCTCTTTCCATTCACTGGAGCTGCTATTTATATTTTCCCTAAGTTCGCGACCAGACTTTGGTGCGAACAATAGTGCTACGGCAGCTCCTACAAGTCCACCAATTAAGGAACCTAGTACGAAATCTCTTCCATTACCATTTTGTTGATTTTGTTGACTCATAAACGAATTCCTCCTTAAGATTTAGTCTCTTCTTTCTTTGCTTTCTTCCACAAATTGATGGCCACCTGACCCCATTTCATGGCTTGAGCTGCTGTATCCGTGTTTTCATGGGCTGACTGGGTTAACCCTTTGGATACAGATCGAATAGACTGGTTGAATTCTTGAACTGTGTCACCAATTCCCTTGACTCCGTCAACTAAAGTATTCAACTTTTGTGACTTTTCTCCGACATCTTCAGCCAATTTATTGGTTTTATTCAAGAGCTCAGTTGTCTCTAAGGTGATTCCTTCCATTTGCTTTTCCACACCTTCAAGTGTGTCAGCAACATTGTTCATTGTACGGCGCACGGCCGTCAGCGTCCTCGCCAAAAAGATGACAAGAACAGCAAAAGCCACTGCTGCAATTAGTGCAGCAATGTACAGAATAATAATCATTCCCCCTGCACACTCCTTCTTATGTAATCAACACAGTTTAGTTTATACCCTAAATGGGCATTTCTAAACGTGATGGCTACTATAAATGGACTTATTCGCTATCCTATCCCCAAATTCCTTCACCATTCGGATATTTTGTTCAAAAAAGTTACCTTTTGCTTTTATCCTCTGATAAAAGACCATTCCCACAAGCGCTTACACAGAAAACATAATCATTTCGGGACTTTTGGTGTGTTTTCGTTAAATTAGCAGGTCATGGAAGTAACGAAACCTTTAGAACGTTCCCACTTGTTATAGCGTTCGTTGCTCCTCTATACCAAATGGGGGTGGTTGGAAAGCTTGGAAACTTCTACTGGATGGACAGATTGGTAGTCCCTAAAGGAACTGCGTTCGAGAAAGCTTGATGGACCTACTAAAACACACCCGACTTTACCATACTCCCCGCTTTTCGTTACGAACAAACTCCAGCTATACTGAAATCAAGTAGTCATATTTTATATTAAACAAAAAACATGCGGCTTTTTTAAGCCGCATGTTTACTTAGTCGTTCTGCTTTTCGTAAGCTTCCTGGAACTTCTGAATATCCCCTGCGCCCATAAATAATAGAACACCATTTTCATGTGCGGAAAGCTGCTCGACCTCCTCTAAGTGTAAAACGCGGGAGTCAGGAATCAATTCCTGCAAATGATTTATTGTCAATTTGCCCTCATTTTCTCTTGCAGAGCCAAAGATATCGCAAAGATAAACTTCATCCGCTTCATTCAGACTCTCTGCAAATTCATTAAGGAACGTTTTCGTTCTAGTAAATGTATGAGGCTGAAAAATCGCGACTACAGGTCGATCCTTATATTTTTTACGAGCCGTTTCAATCGTGGCGTTAATTTCGATCGGGTGGTGGGCATAATCATCTACTAAAATCTGGTCATGCCACTGTTTTTCTGTAAACCGTCGTTTAACACCCTTAAATGTAGCAAGCTTTTTAATTTCATCAGCCTGCATATTTTCATAGTGACATAACGCTATGACACTTAACGCATTCAATACGGTATGATTGCCATACTGCGGAATGGTAAAGGTATCATAATAATTGTTTCTGACGAAAACATCAAATGAAGTTCCTTCTGATGTTTCGGTTATGTTCTGTGCTTGGAAATCATTTGTATCTGCCAGTCCATAATACAGAACCGGTACATTGGCTTGAATATGTTGGAGGTGCTCATCATCTCCGCAAGCAATGATTCCTTTTTTCACTTGTTTCGCCATCTCCTGAAAGGCCTGGAATACATCATCCACACTACTGAAATAATCAGGGTGGTCGAAATCAATATTCGTCATGATGGCGTAATCCGGTTTATAAGAGAGGAAATGACGGCGATATTCGCAAGCCTCAAAAGCAAAGTATTGACTGTTTTCATGGCCCTTACCTGTACCATCTCCAATAAGATAAGAAGTCGGGTAATTTTCAGACAGGACATGTGCCAATAATCCTGTTGTTGAGGTCTTACCATGAGCGCCAGTTACTGCAATACTTGTATATTTCTGCAGCCACTCTCCTAAAAATTCATGATAACGATAAAACGGCAGTCCCAGCTCTTTTGCTTCTTGAATTTCCTCGTGATCATCACTAAAAGCATTCCCAGCAATAATCGTCAATCCTTCTTGAATGTTTCCCTTTGAAAAAGGAAGAATTTCTATATTCTTAGATTCTAAAACTTCTTGAGTAAAAAAACGTTTTTCAACATCTGATCCTTGAACCTTCTCACCAGAATCATGAAGAATCTGGGCAAGCGAACTCATTCCTGTTCCTTTGATACCAATGAAATGGTAAGTTGTCATAAACAAGAACCTCCAAAATAAAGTGGGTCACTTTAAGTATAGTATATGTAATCTTCATGGATATGCGATTTAAAGTTGCACTCCTCAAAAACCACGCATTTGCATTACCCAATCATATCACGGAATGGACGACAGAAAAAGTAAATATGACCCAATCAAAAGGCACAAACAAACACTGTCCGTGCCTTTCTCAAGCGATCATTCCTCTGCTCCCGTATATTCAACATATTCCAAGCGTGGATTATGCTTGTACCTTCTACCTTCTTTGGCTTCTGGTTCGCCATCGATTAATACATTGTCTCCTGTAAAACCGATTCCGATTTTCAATAAGCTACCGCCGACCCCATACATGTCTACAGGGACTTTCTTCTCTTCAAATGCCCGAATCCGTTCCTTCGTGAAACCTCCGCTGACTACAATTTTCACATGCTTATAGCCTTCTTGATCCAAGGCACGTCTTAGAGCAAAAATCAGCTCAGGGTTCACTCCCCTCGGGTCAAAAGTACCCATGAGATGCTGATTTCTTAAAAAGTACTTGTCCACCAAGTTCCTTGATGTATCTAGACGAACACCTTTCAATTCATCTCCAAATTCCCGAGCTACCTTCAGAGAATCAGTGATGACATCATTGTTGTAATCAACCAAGGCCATTAACTGGTCATCTGGAAATTGTTGGTGGTAGGCTTTCGTTGCAGCTACAACATCCCCTTTGAACATCTGGATCAGGGCGTGTGGCATGGTTCCCATGCCCTCTTTCCCCCACCATTCATTCATTGCATGTGTCGCTTGTGCCGTAGAACCACCGATAAAAGCAGAATATCCATCGCCGGATTGCTGCGTGAAGTGATCATCCCGGTCCCCCATAAAAATGATTGGCTTCTGCTTGCCGGATGAACGGGCTGCTTTGACGACATTATATACATTGGTAGCGACAGAGGTTCTCCTTGCCAATATCCCGTCAATGATTCCTTCTAAGAAACCAAAATACTGATAAGGTCCAGTTACTGTGAGCACCGTCTCATAAGGACTGATTTTATCTCCGTCTTTCAGTGAATGGATCTCAAGTTCCTCCGGGTGCTCGGCGAACGTATGGATCAATGCGATGACTTCATCAGTTCCACACAATACCGCATGATCCTTTTGAAAGAATTGCATCGTTACTTTATTATCAGGTAGATGATTTTCTACAATATCTCGTGTCTTTAAAAAGTAGACAGCAGAAAACCAGCCTTCTGCTACACGTTCATCAAACTTGAACGTTTTATTTGTTAACCGGCTGATTTCTCCATTTAACTTCAGTGCTATTTCCTTCATGGCTTAACTCCTTAAACATAGAGGTCATGATCACTCTCATTTTCATTCATTGTTAATCATATAAAATTGAGAAGTTTTGCACAAGGTTTTTGCCGAAATGATGGAATTACTCCATCATTTCTTCAATTTGCTGCCTCGTTAATAAAATGTCTCGCGGCTTGCTTCCTTTTTGTTCCGAAATAATGCCATACGCTTCCATCTGGTCAATCAATCTGGCTGCACGATTATACCCTACTTTGAACCGGCGTTGAATGAGTGAAGCACTCGCACCGTTCTGCTCGACCACAAAATCTACAGCTTCGTCAAAGATCTCATCCATTTCTTCTTCCGTTGAAACCTGCTTCATCAATTCTTCCTGGTGAAAGAGATATTGAGGTGGAGCGATCTTTTTAACATGGTGAGTCACTCTTTCAATCTCATCATCAGACACGAAAGCTCCCTGGATGCGAACAGGCTGACCGGAACCATTTTCAACAAACAGCATATCTCCTCTTCCAAGGAGTTTTTCTGCTCCTCCTGAATCAATGATGGTTCTAGAATCGACCTGTGATGACACACTGAAAGCGATTCTTGTTGGTATATTAGCTTTGATTAATCCGGTGATGACATCCACAGATGGACGCTGGGTTGCCAGTAGTAAGTGAATTCCGCATGCCCTTGCTTTTTGTGCAATGCGGCAAATGGCATCTTCAACATCCTGTGGAGAAACCATCATTAAATCGGCGAGTTCATCAATGACAATGACTAGATAAGGGAGTTTCTCAGAGTCTCGCTGTTGCTTCTTCATTTTCTCATTATAACGCTCAACATCCCTTACGCCTTCTTCTACAAATTTCTCATAGCGTTCTTCCATTTCCTTCACAGCCCACTTCAATGCTGTCGTAGCAGCTTTGACGTCTGTAATGACCGGGGACACAAGGTGTGGGAGATCATTATATGGTGCTAGTTCAACCATTTTTGGATCGATAAGCAAAAACTTTACATCTTCATGGTGTGCTTTATACAAAAGACTGATCAGGATGGTGTTGATACATACACTCTTCCCTGAACCCGTAGCCCCAGCAATCAACCCATGAGGCATTTTTTTCAGGTTTGTAACAATTGAATCTCCACCAATATCCAGGCCGAGACCAACAGTCAAAGGAGAATGATCGCTCTGGAAAGCAGCAGATTCAAAAATTTCCTGTAATCCGACCATCATGGATTCTTTGTTAGGAATTTCAATTCCCACGGCTTGTTTTCCTGGAATCGGGGCCTCTATTCTTATGTCTCTTGCAGCCATACTAAGTTTGATATCATCCGCCAAGTTTGTGATTTTACTCACCTTGACTCCTGGTTCCGGCTGCACTTCAAATCTTGTTACTGTCGGTCCCTTCATTGCATTAACCACTTTGGCACGTACATGGAAGTGTCGAAGAGTCGTTTCAAGCAGCTCCATCTGTTCTGTGATCCAACTATCATCTAGAGATGTTGGACGTACCGGATCTTCGAGCAAGTGTAAAGGCGTGTGATACTCGATTCTTTCGCTTTTTTGTTCTTCCACACCCCTGGTTTCAGGCTCTTCTTTCTTTGGTGCAGGCTGATCTACTGGTATGGTTTGTTTTTTCTCATGATCGCGATTTTTTTTATCCCGTGGCGTCATAAGGACATTGAAAGGCACACGGCGTTTTTGTCCTTCTTTCTTTTTCGAATGTTCATGCGTGTTTGAATCCGCTTTACTTTTCGTTTCGTTCTGTGATGGAGATTGTTCTTCCCTATTAGGTTTTTCCACTTCTGCTTGTTGATACATTTCCGTTTTTTCTTTGGAAGGCTCAGTTGGGGTCGAATGATCGTCTCCATCCGCTGCTGGTTGCTCATTAGGCATTTCGGTTTCCTGCGACACACCTTCTTCTTTGGTAAACGTTTCTTCTTTCTTATTAAATGAAGGTAGGTCCTCTTGATGAGGAGCATCGGCCACTTCATTGTTCAACTGCTGGCTTTCTATCTCCGTGTGTTCATCCTCATCCTGTTTCTCCGTCATTTCAGGGTATGAATTATCCAGCTCTTCTTCTTCCATACCCTCTGTGGTCAAGCGAGACTCCTCTTGCTCGTCCACCATGGATAAAGTTGACACTTCTTTACCTTGATGGAATGGAGTGCCTTCACTTTTTGTTTCTTCATATTCTGTCAATGAATTCGTTTGTCTATCATTCGTTCCTTGTTCACCATCAGAAGCTTCTGTTCCCGTATGCTCTTCTTCTTTATATTCGCTCACCTCTGCCGCTTTTAATGAGTCTTCTTCTCCTCTTTTAATCGCCTCTTGCAGAGATTCTGAAAGATTTTCTTGTCCACTCTTTCCAACTTCAACCTCTTGGTGTTCTTCATCTTCTCCAGTTTCCAGTGTATCCCGAGCGATACTTCCATTTTCTGGAGTGGTTTCATCGATCTGATCGTCTTCTGCTTGACCGAAATCATCATCAGCGAATGAGAGGCCTGAGTACTCATTGGATACACTCGATCTAGTACCACCTTTGTACTCACTTCCACGCTCTTCCATTGTCTCCTCAGATAAGGTGGTTTCCGTGGTGGCAGCCTCCTCCCGCTCAAGAATCTTCGGAAGTTCAGAAGCAGTTTTTGGTCTAGAGTTCTCTTCATCGACACGCGCTCTCATCCGTTTCCGTAATTCCTGCCATTGTTTTTCATCATTGGAATCCGTGAAAAATTCCGGCTGTGACTTTTGTTCTTCTACGGCATATTCCAACCTTTCCAAGCCTTTGGTAAGTTGTCTTGCTTGGTAGCCGTAAATAGGAGACGGAACATCGGTCGGGGTGAAAGGGATCGATGAAGTTTCCGGCAACTCCTCAGAACCCTCCTCCTTTCTAGGCCTTTTCTTTCTTTGGAACCCACCATCCTCCTGCTCTTGTTTTTCAACTGGCTTTTTGCGTCGAGGACGATGATAACTTCCATCTTCATTTTGAGCATTTCCTGGAGCATCCGGAATAACAGGAAAACGAAATTCACCTTGTTTCGGGTAGCGGTACGTCATTTTTGTTTTAGCGTTTACATCATTTCTTTCTTCTATTTTATGTAGCGTCTCCTGGTCATTTTTCTCTTCTGTATCCAGCAATTTTTTCATCTTATTTCTTAAGTCTTTCCACATTACGTTCACTCTCTTTTCAATTTTAAAATCACTTATAGGATTATCCCTATTTTAACAGGTTTGAGGCATTGGTTGGTTTACAATACCTTTAAAAATGACTTTTGAATCAAAAAAAGCAAAGCAGCTGGGCTACTTTGCTTATCTGTATCCTGATTAAACTTCAAAAGGCTGCCCAATAACAGCATCTTCGTCAAGAACTAAGATTCCTTTTTCTTTTGGTGCATCTGGCAGGTTCAACTCTTTTGCGGAACAAATCATGCCGGAGGAAGGAACGCCTCTCAACTCTGCATCTTTAATTTTCATTCCACCAGGCATAACCGCTCCTACTTTAGCAACAACGACTTTTTGTCCCTGGTCGATGTTCGGCGCACCACAAACAATCTGCAATGTTTCTTCTCCAACATCCACTTGACAGACACTTAATTTATCAGCATTCTCATGTTTTCCTTTTTCCTTCACATAACCAACAACGAACTTAGGACTTAAATCGAAGTCAAGAACATCGTCAAGCTGATTTTTTGTAAAAAGATCTTTAATTGGAGAGAGCATCTCTTCGGTCAAACGCATTTTCCCTTGCCCGTCAATGTTAAAATATTTAGAAGCATTGAAGATATTGTAGCCGAGCAAAGAACCATCCTTGCTATCGGTAATTTTCACTACATCTCCGTAGGCTTCCTGTTTAAAAGTATCACGGTCTCCCTCTTTAATTGGGATGATCAGGACATCTCCGATTCCTTGTTTGTTGTAAAATACATCCATGTTCTACTCTTCCTTTCGATCCTTATTCGGTTTCTTCTGAGCAAGAATGAAAATCGGTTCCAGCTGCTTATCCTCGTATAAAAACGATAAGGAAGTAACGGGCACCGTTCCTTCTGCAAAGAATTTCATAGCCATCTGAGCTAATATATCATACCCTTCTGAATTTTGGACATCGGCAAAGATAATGACATCCTGGTGAGGGATGCTGATGGCGAGCTCTCCTTTACATTCGGCTTTGAGCTTTTCAAGAAGGGCTTCATTTAGGATACGACTTGCATCATAGCCATCCCTTGCCGAATGAAAGTAAAAGTCATTGCCATACACAGTGTCTTTTTTCATCTCAACAGGAAGGGAACGCACATTAAAGCCAGCCACTTCCTTAATCCTGTCTAGAGACCAACCCTCTTCTTCCAACATTTTCTCATCAATTAATTGATAAGATTTGCCTAGATCAAGAGCATAATATATACGTGTTTCTGCCGTATGGTCAACATGAACTAACTTTTTCCCCTGCTCGGTTTCGGTTGGAAACGAAGCTGCTCGTATGACTGGGAAGATGTGCTGTTCTTTCCCTGTCAGCTTGTGATCCTCATTCATAACTCGAAGAGCTTCTTTCACATGGTCTTCAAGCTCATCAATGGCTTCTTCTCCACGTGCTTCATACTTTGAAATCACATTAGGCAATGTTATAGTAATTCCTTTTCCTGTGTTGCTCCACTCGACACGGAAAGTATCTTTATCTCTATTGAATGTCGTTTTCCATTGATCATTCGCTAGACGTTCTTCAAGCTTTTTCTTCATTTTAATACTTGTCATCTTCATCTTTTTTCCTCCTTTATTATGGGAAGAAAGAATTTGTTTACTATTTTCGTTTCTTCAGACTACATCGTTTTCTATTATACACATTTCCCCCTACATAACAAAAGCACAACGCTATTCAACCATCTGGCAGGTTTCTTGAAGACTCAGTTTCGAGACTTTTATTGAGTGGGTGGGGCTGCGGGGAATAGCTCGCTTTCCGCGGGAGCGCGGTGAGCCTCCTCGGACTGCGTCCTGTGGGGTCTCACCCTGCACTTTTTTCCCGCAGGAGTCTCGCCATTCCCCTCCGCCCCTTTACCATGGAAGTTTCTCGAAACCAATTCTAAAAATCAGCTTGAATGATCGAGGGAAGTGGATAATATTGAATTCTCCAGAGAACATAAAAGCTTGATACAGGGATGTAGGATTCAAACATAGGGCTTGGGAGTTTAATCTCTCACACTTCCAGAAATCTAGGAATTCCACTATTCCAGAAATGATTTCGAGACACTCATCTGGTCAAGGGGCGGAGGGAAATGATGAGACTCCTATGGGACGTGTGGGACAGGTGAGACCCCGGAAGGCGTAGCCTGAGGAGGCTCACCTGTCCCATGGAAAGCGAACCTTTTCCCGTAGCCCCCAGAACCACACAATCGTCTCGAAACTGAGCCTTCAAGAATAGAGAGCTTTAGTAATGAAAGTAGATTGAATAAAAAACAGACCGCGCTTTCGCACGGTCTGTTTCTTTTATTGGTCAAGTTTGTTGATAAATTCTTCGATCTGCTCTTTTGTTTTTCGGTCCTTACTGACAAAACGGCCGACTTCTTCTCCACCTTTGAAAGCGAGAAAACTCGGAATACCGAAAACATCATTTTCTGCGCAGATGTGGATGAATTGATCACGATCGACATATACAAATTTCCAAGCTGTGTACTTTTCCTCCAACTCTGGAAGGAATGGTTCAATTACTCTACAATCTGGACACCAGTCTGCAGAGAACAAGAAAATGACAGATTCATTATTTTGAAGTTCTTTCATTTGTTGATCTGATTCTAATGTAATCATTTCAGGTCACCTCCAACGTTATTCTAGCACACCATCAATCGTATTGAATAATCATATCACCTGGTTGGATCCAACCTTTCCTGCGGAACCAAAGAGCTATAAGATAACTGATCAGGGCTGGGCCTATAAAATGAAAACTGATAATGATCCAGAAGATTTCCCAGGAGAAACCCATAGACTCGAATGTCATAATTTGGCCGACAAATCCGCTTGTCCCCATCCCTGCCCCCGCGGCATTGTTTTCTACACTTAACCAAACGGTTGCAATAGGGGCAAGAATAGCTCCTGCTATGGTTGGAGGAAGAATGATAAGCGGTTTTTTCACCACGTTCGCAATTTGAAGCATAGATGTTCCGATCCCTTGAGCGAGAGCTCCTCCAAACCCGTTATCTTTGTAACTGATCGTGGCAAAACCAATCATCTGTGCTGCACATCCTACAGTGGCTGCTCCTGCTGCCACACCTTCTAGAGAGAGCATCAGAGCAATAGCCAGGCTGGATATAGGTGCTGTCAAAGCAATTCCCATTAAAACAGCCACAAGAGCTCCCATGATGATTGGCTGCTGCTGTGTTGCCCAGTTAATAATGCTTCCCAGACCTGTCATAAAACGTCCGATCGGCGCCCCGATCGCTGCTGCTACACAATAACCCACAATAATCGTGACAAAGGGAGTCAATATGATATCTATTTTTGTTTCTTTGCTGACGATTTTTCCAAATTCCGTCGCTAATAAGGCTGCTATATAACTTCCTGCAGGACCACCCAGCTCTGCCCCGGCGGCTCCACTGAATAAAGCTGCAAAAATTACAAGCGGAGGCGCTTTAAGTCCATAAGCAATGGCAGCTCCAATTGCTCCGCCCCATATTTTCGTGTCCATTGCAAAAGTACCCATATCGATGAATGATTCAGAAAGAATGATGATATCTGTCTGTTCGCCAATCGTTTTAATAATTAATCCAATAATTAATGAAGAAAACAGCCCTAATGCCATGTAGCTTAATGCGGTGACAAAATAAGCCTGAAAGGACAGTTGGACTCCTTTTCTTTTTAAAAATGTAAGCATTGCTCAACCTCCTGAATTGACCAAAACTATCATACACCCAATTCAAACAGGTGTAAATACACTTCTGTTCATTAATATAAACCTAAAGACTCACATTATCACATGTACCTCCTATTGTTTTACTAGATAAAAAGATCTATAATTAATCAGTATATAGAGAAATTTGTGAATTTTTAAAAGGAGGGGTCGAATGAAGTCAATTAGAGGCCGAATGCGTTTTCTGTTAATCGTGGCGGTCGTTGGAATTCTTGCCATCTTTGGTTTTTCTACATATTTCTTCCAGGAACAAAAAGAGATGGCACAACGAACGAAAGAGGTGCAACAGTCACTCGCTGATAGCCAAAAAATTAATTACTTAATGTCTAAAACGTTGATTGAGCAACAAAAGTTCTTTCATAACCCGAGCGCTGAGCAAGGGGAGGCGGCAGCAACCGCTATCCAATCAGTAAAAGAGACAGCTACCAACTTTGCTAGTAAGTATAAAAGTTATCCTAAAATCGAAAATCAGTTCACCGAAATCACTAAGAAAGCATCCCAATATGAAGAAGAATTAGGTCCATTGGTCAATATGTATAAGTTAGTAGGATTTTCTGAAGATGAAGGGATGCATCAACACATTCAAACGTCTTATAAAAATTTCAATGATGTCATTGAATCTGTGAATAGTGAACCATTAAAGAATTCTTTGCTTGCCATGAAGGTAAGCGAACGAAATTACATTAACGAGCCAAACTCCGAGCAATTATCCGCATTTAAAACCAGCTCTCAAAATTTCAAAAATATGATTAAAGAAATGAATTTGGATGACGAGCAGTCTTCCACCCTAAGCCGGAACCTTTTAAAATATGAACAAACCATTAACTCCATGGATAGTACCTTCTCACAGGCCAGCGCCATCCGTACGACTTTTCAAGGGATTGCAGGAGATGTTTCCAGTCAAGTCGATCTTGTCATGTCAACAGCAAATGAATTAAACGCGTCCATGCTTGAAGATCAGAAACAGCGACAGCAATGGCTTACAACATTACTCGCGATTATCGGCGGAATCATTTTACTTGTGATCTTGACCACTGGATTCATCTTAATTCGATCTATTAAAAAATCAATCAACAGTCTTAAGGAAAGTGCGACAATTATTGGGGATGGAGATCTATCTCATCGTGTGGATTTGACTTCAAAAGATGAGATGGCTGAGCTTGGCTTGCAGTTCAACCATATGGCCAACAAAATGGAACAATCTGTACGTAAAGTGCTTGAAGCAACGGGTGTCCTTAATACATCTTCTGAAAGTCTGGCATCTATTTCTGATCAAACGACAAATCAAGCAGAAGAAGTGAACGAAGCGATTAGTCAGGTAGCTGCTGGATCTCAGGATCAAGCTCAAAAGATTGATGAAACTCATCAATTCATCGAGCAAGTCACAGAAGCTATCGTTGATACAAAGAAAGCGACGGGAACGATCGAATCGAACCTGATGGAAGCAGAAACAGAAGGACGTGCCGGTTTACAAACAGTCTCTGAATTAGAAAAGACTTCCAGAGACTTTATCGAACTAGCTTCACATATGACACAGGAAGTTCAGAATGCGTCAAGAAAATCTGAAGAAGTTAATAAAGTGGTGACAACGATTGAAGGTATCGCAGACAGTACAAATCTCTTAGCCTTAAACGCCGCTATTGAATCAGCCAGGGCAGGTGAAGCAGGAAAAGGATTTGCCGTCGTTGCCGATGAAGTAAGGAAGTTAGCAGAGCGCTCGAAACAGGAAGCGGGCAGCATCCAAGACATGGTAGCTACCATGTCGAACCAGATGACAACCCTTTCTGATGAAGCAGAGAAATTTAAACACTTCCAATCCTCTCAGGATAAAGCAGTCACTCAGACTAAGGATGCTTTCGATCGGATCGCTTCCTATGTTCAATCTATGAATGAACAAATTCAAGAAGTGAATGAAGCTGTTGAAGGTGTTGATCGTGTAAATGAGGAAGTGAAAGAAAGATTGCAAAGTATTAGTGTCATTTCAGAAGAAGCAGTAGCTACAGCAGAGGAAGTCGCGGCATCCAGTGAAAATCAATTATCATCAATTGAAAAAATTCACCATTCAGCTACTGACCTCCAAGGACTTTCTCAGGAACTATCTGCTGAAATCAGCCAGTTCAACATTAATGAAAATCAACCAACAAAAGGAAACATAGATGATCATCAGGAAGAAATCGACAGTGAATCCTTTGATGAAGCAGAAGACCAATTAGAAACGAGAACCATTGAAGAACAATCAATCCCGGAATCTAATGGGAAAGTAGAACCTTTCCATCAAGAGGAAAGGCTATCATCATAACTACAAGAAAGTCCAGCAAAAGCTCCTTTGCTGGACTTCTTTTTTTACATCTTTCATACTAAAGCAAAAGGAAATTTAAGGAGGAAGTATTAATGGAATTAACTGTTTATCTAGCAGGTCAAATTCATGATGATTGGCGAAATGAGATAAGAAAAAAAGCAGAAAAAGAAAATTTACCCCTTCACTTTGTAAGCCCTCAGGAGAATCATGCACTTTCTGATGATATCGGGGAGAAGATTCTTGGTGAACAGCCGAATAAAGTGTATCGTGATGATGCTGCATCCAGCATAAATAATTTCAGAACACGAGTCCTGCTCCAAAAATCTGACGCCGTCATTGCCTATTTCGGTGAGTCTTACAAACAATGGAATACAGCCATGGATGCAGGTGCTGCTCTCCAGGCAGGAAAGCCGTTAATTTTAGTAAGACCTGAATCGCTTGTTCATCCACTTAAAGAATTATCCAACCAGGCTGATGTAACCGTTGAGACTCTGGACCAAGCACTTGACGTCGTTTCCTACTTATACGAATAAATCTCATTAGAAAAATTAAGGTAAATGGCAGGGTTGTTGAATATTTAATTTCGAGATATTTATGGAGTGGAAGGGGCAGAGGGGAATAACTCGCTTTCCGCGGGAATGGATGGGCTGGAGAGACCCCGCAGAGCTTTAGCTCGAGGAGGCTCTCCGTCATCCCCGCAGGAAAGCGAGTGGCTTCCCAACCACCCCTAACGCTAGATATGACAAACGAACCCCGGTTAACTCGAAACTGAGTCTTCAAGAATAAGGAGCTTATATACAATAAATTCTTGGACATAAGAAAAGGATGCATCTCATGAAGATGCATCCTTTTCTTATTGATCGTAGGACCACTGCCCTTTTAATAATTTTACTACATGGGTGAACATTTCTTCCCTGTGAATAGCACCATTCGTAAAAATACCGATGGCCCCTTCATTTTTTCTTACATCATGTTTGTCCGTAAATTCATCCATGACTTCCCCAAGCTCTTTCCCCTTTTCCAAACCTGCTTTAATTTCATCAGGAAGGGGGATACGGGCACCGCTCGCAGTGTACACGTTCTCTTTACCGTCTACGAGTGCCCCCCAATTACATAGGTAGAGGTCATCTTCAATCTCCATGACCCCACCTTCAAGTCCAATTCCTATATGGGCTTTGTTTTGCGAAGCACATTCCCTTGCACGGTTAATTGCCCCTTCTAATGTCTCTTCATCAGAAAAAGGTTGAGCAGCAACCTTCGATTCTACTTCCATACCGATGACTTCCATCTCCGGGAATACACTTTTTACGGATTCAATTTTAGTAGGGTTTTTGGATCCCACATAAATTTTCAGCATAGCGAGCACCTTTCTCCTTCTCTAGCCGTTTATTGCCATTATTTCTCTTGATCGACGACTTCATACAAGATTAATGGGACCTGTTCACCAATTTTAGCATAAAGTCACGCTGGCTGAAATCAGCTGGGATGACTTACATTCCCATTACACGTTTCTTCTGATCTGGTCCACTGTGTTTTGGTCTGTTGTTTTTACAAGTTTGATCAGTAGTTCTTTCGCTGCAGCATAGTCATCCACATGAATAATGGAGGATGATGTATGGATGTAGCGGGAACATACACCAACAACCGCGGATGGAACTCCATCGTTCGCCATATGAACTCTTCCTGCATCTGTTCCTCCTTGAGAAACAAAATACTGATAAGGAATATCGTGGGTTTCAGCAGTATCTAGAATAAATTCACGAATCCCTCTGTGTGTAACCATCGAACGGTCTAGGATTCTTAGAAGTGCCCCTTTGCCCAACTGTCCAAACTCCTTCTTGTCCCCACTCATATCATTGGCAGGAGACGCATCTAACGCATAAAAAATGTCTGGTTGAATCATATTTGCAGCTACCTGGGCTCCCCGAAGTCCAACTTCTTCCTGAACCGTAGCACCTGAATATAGCTTATTTGGAACTTTTTCTCCTTGCAACTCTTTCAAAAGCTCAATGGAGAGGCCGCAGCCATAACGGTTGTCCCAAGCTTTAGCCAGAACTTTCTTTTCGTTAGCCATCGGAGTAAACGGACAAATGGGTACAATCGGCTGACCGGGCTTTATTCCGATTTCCTTGGCGTCGTCTTTATCATCTGCACCGATGTCAATGAGCATATTTTTAATTTCCATCGGCTTTTTCCGTTGTTCTGGTGTTAAGTTATGTGGAGGGATAGAGCCAATTACTCCTACTACAGGACCTTTTTCCGTCATGACTTGAACACGCTGTGCAAGCATGACCTGATTCCACCACCCTCCAAGGGTTTGGAAACGAAGCATTCCGTTATCCGTAATTTGCGTAACCATGAAACCTACTTCATCCATATGACCAGCCACCATAACGGTAGGTCCTTTTCCATTCTTCAATCCAAAAACGCCGCCCAAACGGTCTTGTACGATCTCATCTGAGTACTTTTCAAGTTCCTGCCTCATGAACTGACGGACAAGGTTTTCATTCCCAGGTGCGCCTGGGAGTTCGGTCAATGTTTTAAAAAGACTTTGCGTTTCTTGATTCATAGTATGTACATCTCCTTTTTTTCCTTCTTTCCATAGTTTAACGGAATTTTGAAAACGTTTCTACAAATGAGTCACGTTTATAAGTTTTGATTTCCTTTTATCGGGAATATTTAGTATACTGAAGATTAGAAATAAGTTGTGAGGTGATTGGTTGATGAACTGGAAAAAAGTCGCACTAGCAGCTGGTGTAGGAGCATTAGCAGGCTACGTAGTAAAAGAGCAATTAAGTAATGGCCAAGGAGTGACTCCTGAAAAAGCATTGAAAATTGCTAAAGAAGCTTTTAAAAAGCAAGGACCGATCAGTGGCTCTTGGATTTACATGAAGCCTGAAGAATTGAACAAAAACGGAATCAATTACGATGTGTACCGTGGCGGGATTTCTAAAAACCAGGACGGCGAAACATCTCAATTTGAATTTTACATCGACACGGAAACAGGAACGATTGTTGACGTAGCTGAAACGACAGCTTAAATACAAAAATACCCTCGGGATCGAGGGTATTTTTTATTGATAGTGATGTTCTTTTTCCTTAATCTCGTCCAGGATCCGGCCTTCCTCATCGAACTTCAAGGCTCTGTAAATGGCATCATGGTAAAAAACATACCACGCTTGTCGTTGATAACCATACTCCATCCACTTTTTCTTCTCATGCACAGAAGTGACAGGATAATCATCATATGCAAGCGCCCAAAGCGGATTTTGGTGAGCATGAGTTGGCATAAGGTCTGCCATATGAATGAATACATCATCGCCGTCTTCAAAAGTAATAATGGAATGTCCATCACTATGACCGCTTGTATGAATCATCTTCAAGCCAGGAAGCACCTCCAGAGAACCTTTAAATGTATGTACCTTTCCTTTAACAGCTTCCCAGTTCGCCGGCCAATACGTATTCTTTGACCTCATGTTCGGATGGCGCATTTCATTCCATTCCACTTCGCTCGTGTAAATGACGGCATTAGGAAAAGTAGGAACAAGGTGATCTTCTTCCCACCGTGTCATTCCGCAAGCATGATCAAAATGCATATGAGTCATAAGCAATGCATCAATTTCTTCCGGCTTGATATTTAAGCTACCTAAACAACGCACGACAGATGATTCTTCCCAAACCCCAAAATTCCGCTTCAGCTTATCTGTCATCTTTTCATTTCCTATTCCTGAATCGATCAGCATTTTTTTACCATCAATCTCTAACAAAATCGGGTCTGTTCTCAATTCAATTTGATTGTTATCATTGACGGGATATTTTTTGCTCCATAAAGGTTTCGGAACTACCCCGAACATAGCTCCTCCATCCATATGAGTCACCCCACCATTCAACCATGTCAATGAAGCCCTTCCCACTTTCAGGTTTTCCACGGTAATCTCCTCCCAATACCAAAGATAGCTCTAGTTTATCACAATAACTAGAGCTAATGAAAACGGTATCATTTAGAGAAACGTGCTGTACAACGATAGATGGGCTGTCCCTTTGCGGAAAACTTCTCCTCGTATTCTGTCTCCACATTTAAAGGGTCTTCATCTGCATGCAAGTCCACGGAGACATCTTCCAATATCATTCCGAAATTTGAAAAGCTTACGAGAGAGTACTCAAAGAGCCCTTTGTTATCTGTCTTTAATGTAACTTGTCCTTCTTCCTTCAACACGGCTTTATACTGTTCCAAGAACGTGTGGAAAGTCAAACGGCGTTTTTCATGTTTATTCTTCGGCCATGGATCTGAAAAGTTCAAGTAAATATGATCCACTTCATGATCTTCAAACAAATCCCTTAGGTCTTTTGCATTTTCGTTAACCATACGGACATTGGTAGTTTCAGCTGCCAGTACTTTCTTGACAGCTCCGACAATTACACTCTTTACAAATTCCAATCCGACAAAATTAACATCCTGATGCTGTTTCCCCATACCAGCAATAAACTGACCTTTACCTGAACCTATTTCTAAATGCAGGGGCTGCTCTTGGTTATCGAATAGCTCCTTCCATTTACCTTTCATTTCAAATGGTTGTTGGACGACAATTGCATCATTTTCCCTTAAAAAATCATCGGCCCACGGTTTATTTCTTAAACGCATGTACTGGATTCCTCCTTCTTATCGATAAAATGGTACCACGAAGCTGGTAAAAATAAAAATTTTTCTCGTTTTGCTTGCTATATGAGGAAAAACAGATCTAAATCGTTTATATAAGACAATGGATGAGCTAATGATACACCAATATTAATATCAACGATAAATTTCGAAATATGAATGGTTTAGGGGGTTGGGTTGTAAGCGCTTACTGATATAGCATTAGTATCGTGCCTTATTAAATAAACAGGAGTGATGATCGAAATTATGAAAATGATCTCTAAAACGATTGAACTGACTGTACTGGCTGTTTTCTCTGTTCTATTTGCAGGGTATGCACTATTTATATATCCTTTTGAAAAATTATCAGAAATGATGAGCGCTGAAGTTAAAGAAAAGAAACTTAAATATACACCAGCTACTGAAAAAACCGTTGCTTAAGCAGCGGTTTTTTTTTTCACATTAAACCCTCTACTCTTTCACTAACGCTCCCTTTTCTTGAAGACTCAGTTTCGAGACTTTTGTTGAGTGGATGGGGCTGCGGGAAAAGGTTCGCTTTCCATGGGGCGGGCGGTGAGCCTCCTCAGGCTACGCCTTCCGGGGTCTCACCTGTCCCACACGTCCCATAGGAGTCTCACCGTTTCCCTCCGCCCCTTAACTTTATAATTGTCTCGAAACCACTTATGTTTTTCATACCTAAGAGAGCCGCAAGCGTATATACTTGTTAAGCAAGCATACAGAGATCTTTTTAACTAGAGAGCAGCGGTTTTGGAAGTTGTTTTACCCTGTATGTGGATTCCACTTCTCACAACCATACAAGCTGATTTTTTAGAAGTGGTTTCGAGACACTTATATCGCAAAGGGCGGAGGGGAATGGCGAGATTCCTTACTTAAGTGTGCAGGCGCCTCGATCAGCGGCGTATGGACTGGACGGAGCTGGCGGAGATAAAGGAAACACGAAGAACGGAGTGATTCGATGTTGACTTATCGTACAGAAGCGAGGGAAGTCTCACTAGCCGCTAGGCGCCGGAACCGGATATCGAAGAGGGAAAAAAGTGCAGGGTGAGACCCCACAGGACGCAGTCCGAGGAGGCTCACCGCGCTCCCGCGGAAAGCGAGTTATTCCCTGCAGCCCCCACCCACTCAATAAAAGTATCGAAACTGAGTCTTTAAGAAACCTGCCATTTAGTTGAATATGTGTGAAATTTAAAAAGTTCCATCTGAATAAATTCAGATGGAACTTTTTTATATGATTTCATGCTTTTTCATAATTTTTTTCAGCTTCTCTGTCCGAATGGAAGCTTCATCGTATTCGCCTCTCATTTGATGCCACTGGATGAAAGCCAGCGCCTGGGATACAGAGTACCACTTCATTCGCTCAAACATATGAGAGTCAGGGTAGATTCCATATTCTTTTAACCATACGTTCCAGTGATCTTCAGGGATATAATTATACAATAGCATGCCAAGATCAAGAGCAGGATCAGCTACCATTGCGTTATCCCAGTCAATAAGATACAGCTGGTCTTTGGAAGACAATAACCAATTATTATGGTTTGTATCACAATGACAAACGACGTGTACATCATGGTGGACATGGTGAGCGTGTTTTTCTAAAAACTTTATGGCTTGATGAATTTCAATACGGGGATCTACTTGATCCAGGATTTTTTGGTTTTCTTTTATATCTTTCAGTACTTCATCCGGTGTTAAGGGATGTTTCCCGAGCCTCATGAGCATATCAAGAAGTTCGGTAGAATGGTGGATTTTGCTAAGAAGGTTTGCCACACGTCTATGTTTCATTTCTTCAGGCTTTAATTCGCGCCCTTCCAGCCACTCCTGCGCTGTAATTACATCTCCATTCTCAAGCCGTTTGGTCCAAACAAGCTTGGGCACAATACCTTCAGCAGATAAAACGGCTAAAAAGGGGGAAGAGTTTCGTTTTAGGAATAAACGTTTCCCTTCGGTCTGAGCGTAGTAGGCTTCTCCTGTCGAACCGCCTGCTGGTGTTATCGTCCAATTACTACCAAGAATATGTTCCAACCAATTCACCTTCAATTCCTCAAATCCTCTTGTGATTGAATCACGTCTTTGTTTGTTGTTCTAGTATATCGTACTTTGGTAATGATCCAAAATTTTCATGATACCGATTCAACAGTTACCTTATTTTAGATTAACCCATCATTCTGTCAACTTTCAAGAGATATCTATCAATCCGAGTAGAATGTTGTCGATGTTTCCGCTTTCTTGATGCTGCAATCAAAACAAGAGCCACTTTGACCGTCCACTTGGAAAGGAAGTGGTTGTGCTGAACTTATATGTACAGAGGAAGCTTTCCACTCTTCCACTTCCTTCATCTTTGTATGCAGACCAAAGAATACACTGATAAACATGGCCAATAACTTCTTCTTTGATATTGGTTTGACTACAAGAATGGACATCCCTTTACTGTTTATCTTCGACTTTGGGGCAATCTTCATTCCACCACCATAATAAGGATGATTGGTTATGGTCACCATCATGGCTTGTTGGATGTTCAATTGTTTGCCGTCAAGAAGAAGGTTAAAGTGGACGGGTTCAGCCTTCGATATGGACCGAAGAAGAGCTAGAGGATAGGTAAGTTTAGTTAGGTGAAGCCTCCTTGTCCATGAACGGTATTTTTGCTGGTTGGCTGCTGCTGCCACCATACCATCCAGACCAAAGCCGATACTGTTCATAAACGTACGCCTTCCATGCTTCTGCCTCTGATTAAGACTGTAATTCGCAAGAAATACTTTCGATTTCTTGGGACTTCTCACATAAGATCGAAACAACTTAAGCCCTCGCTTCTTTAAGGACATCCCCCTGGCAAAATCATTCCCGGAACCCGCTGGTATAAAACAAACAGGAGTTTCAGGATAATTTCTTATCCCATTCACGACTTCGTGGAGGGTCCCATCCCCACCGAGGACAATAATTGCTTTTAAAGACTCATGATGGATTTTGGTTACTTGAAGAGCGAGGCTTTCTGCATGCCCGGCTTCTTCAGTTAGGAATGAACGACAATTCTCTTTTTTATAAAGCGGTTCATTTTGTATGCGCCGAAACAGGCTCATTGCTTTACCATTACCAGCTTCTGGATTGACAATCATTATGTACATGAGACATTTCTCCTACCTTTGTAATCGTATCATTATACAACTTTTCTATTATTCTAGTATACTATTAGTAAAAAAGGAGGAATTTATTTTGGCGAAGGATTGTCAATATTGTGGGACTTCTGTATTTATTCCGGAACAGGGTGCATTAGTCTTGAACCCTAAACACTCAAATCAAGCAGGAAAGGAGCCATTCCTACCTCTCACCCATAAGAGTGAGGAGGCGAAAGTTTATACCTATAGGAGTAAAGAGGAATTAAGACTTGCGCTGGTTGATTGGCTTGAAGGATCGCCCCCTGATTATTGGATACATATTCTAAATACCGAGAGATCTCAATCATTTCCCATATCTATTCAACATTTATATGAAAGATTACAATATCCTGAATTAGCAGAGTTGATACATTCCGGGCTTTTCCAATCGCACTTACAACCGATTGTTGACATGAAAAACAACCATGTGTACGGATATGAGTCGCTTCTCCGAACAAAAGACCTTTCTGTACCTCCCGGGGAATTATTTTCATATGCCAGCCGCTCTGGTCTCCAGTCCATGCTGGATCAAAAAGCCCGTAGAACCGCAGTAAAAGCAAAATCAGAACATCTGAATGCCGGGGATAAGATATTTATCAACTTCCTTCCATCCACGATTTATGTCCCGGAATTTTGCTTGAAGCACACCTTTCAAATCGTTAAAGAATTCAACATTGACCCCGAGGACCTCGTCTTTGAAGTCGTTGAAACGGAGAAAATCGATGATGTGGAGCATTTAAAATCCATTCTTGAAACGTATAAAGCGTCGGGAATGAAAGTGGCATTGGATGATGTCGGTTCCGGTTACAGCACATTAGAGATGCTCAGCCTGCTTCAACCGGATTATTTAAAAATCGATCGCTCTTACATTCAAAATTGTCATTCGGATGTGAACAATCAAGCTTTTCTATTCGATGTAATGGAGCGAGCAAAAAAGTTAAACATCCACGTTCTTGCTGAAGGGATCGAATTGCAAGAAGAATGGGAATGGCTTCAACGATTAGGTGTTGATTTTGGTCAAGGTTACTACATCGGAAAGCCACAGGCTGTGCCTGAAAAGGAACTCATCCTTCCGTAAAACTTTCGTCCATGTCCCACTCCGGACGTTTAACAGCAATGGTCCTGCAATGTTTCATCAAAGCTTCTGCTACCTTTAATTGATCGTGTTTCAAAGGAGCTCTTACCGACCTTTTCTCGTGCAACCATGAGGAATATCGATCCTTACCAATCCAGTCGGTTCTATAGGGTACTTGTCCCGAAATAAATGACATATCTTTAGATAAGACGATTTTACGATAGGGAAAGTCCAACTGATACTTATTCAGTACACTTTTCACAAATGTTTCCGTTCTCCTGAGGGAGTGCATCGGGCTCAGCACCTTGCTTTGCACTCCCTCTTTTTCAATATACCAACTCTTCTCTGAAGTAGCATGAATAGCTTCGCCGTTTTGGTGAGAAAGGAGGGCGATGATCTCAATACCTGATGGACCGATTAGAAGATGGTCGATTTCCAATTCTGCGCTTTTCATTTGCCCAACAGGCTCAAACATGAGAAGGAAGGTATCCGGGAACCGCTGTAAAAAATATTTTAAGTCAGAATTCTGCTTGTATGAGGGATCGAGAAACGATTTTTCTCTTAAAGTAGTCGTAGCCCATTTCAACTGAAAAGGAACCAAACCATCCAGGTAGTATTGTTTCAACTCTTCCTCAGTGGACGGGAAACTATCTTCGCTCACCGGGTCTTCCCGGTTTTTTTCCTCTTCTTCTCTTGGTTTCTTTTTGAAAAACTTTTTAATTCCTTTTTGCATGTCTTCTTCTCTTCTTATGCTTTCTTCTATTGGTCTTTCGCTCCATCCTTGTTCGAACCGTTTTTTCATTTTATTCCAATGGTCACTTTTCAATTTCACGAATTGGCTTGGATATTGATAGATATTCGTTTCATATCTGGAAATATAATCCCTTAATTTAATCAGTTGTGCCATATTATATAATCTGACCACCTTTAATTGTCGTAACAGTTTCGTATTTTGGATGTTTTCCAGGATGGATACGGAAAAAGGAGAATTCGGTTACCACCATTTCATATGTCTCAAATAGGACAGATTCCTTGGATGCCTCCATTAATGGTGACACTCCTTCTGCCTCCTTTTTTGCCAATGTAATGTGCGGATTGAACTCACGGTTTTCCTTTTGAAAGCCTAATTCTTCACCAATACTGTCCACTTTTTCTTTTGTTTCCATTAAAGAAGGTGCCCGCTGCACTTGAGCATGGAAGACCCTCGGTCGCTGCCGATCACCGAATCCACCGGCCGGACCAACAGTTAAAGAATAGTCAGAGGGCCAACTTTCATTTTTTAAACGTTGGACATATCGTTCAACCGTTTCATCGGAACAACTACCAAGAAACTTTAATGTAACATGCAGATCTTCTTTTGCGGTCCAATCTTTATAATTCATCGCATCTCTTAGAATGGATTGCCAGTTCATTAATTTTTCACTAATCTCAGAATGGACTTTTATACCAATAAAATAATGACTCATGCTATACGCCCCTTCACTTCAGATTGAACCATTTTGTTAACGAACAGGAGAATGATGATCCCTACAAAAGTCATGAAAGCAAACACACCATACATGAAAGACACACTCCAAAGATCGATAATTACTCCTCCAGCAAATGTAAAGCAAGCATTCCCAAGGCCGTTCCCGACCGCTGAATATAAGCCTACAGCAGTCGCCCTTACATTGTTTGGAGCTAATTCACGTACTAGAATGAGAGCAGCGGGAATGTAAAGCCCTACGGATATGCCTTGAGCAATCGTTGTTGCATAGACAACTGTACTTGAAGGTTCAAAATAATAAAACAACCACCTCAAACAAGAAACGGAAGCGCTGATAATAATAATAAATACGACTCCAAAACGATTAATGACCATCTGGGCGAATTTCATAAATGGAGCCTCACTTCCAGCCGCAAGCAAAAAAGCAAGCCCTACACCTGAAAGTGTTCCCCCTACAGCTAATATAAACGTACCAAAATAATAATTATTCGCTAGGACAGGACCAAAGATGAGAAAATTAGATACAAGAAAAAGCAGGAAAGGCTTTTCTTGGATTAAGGTCTTTAATCCTTCTCTAAAGGAAACCGTCACCTCATCGGCGCGCTTAGGAAATTCAAATAACGTGATTAAGGCGAACAGTAATCCTAACGAAAAAGAATAAAAAATCCAGTTCATCGAACCAGTCGCTTCTGTCAACCGTCCTAAGACAAATACAGCCACAGCAAAACCTACCGCTCCCCATAACCTGATGTTTCCATATTCCTTTCCATTCCTCTGGACAAAATTTAATGATAGGCTGTCCGACAGAGGAACGATCCCTGACTGGAACAACGCGATACAAATGATGCCCAGCAAAAGGATAGGAAATAGTTGCAACCAGGGATAAAAAATCCCAAGAACGGAAGCAAAAATGGAAGCGATCATTAACAATCGTTTCGGATTCCTTGTATAATCACTAAGCATTCCCCAAACCGGTTGTACAAATATGGTGACAAGAGGAAGGGCTGCGATAACCATTCCAATCTGAGTGTGGCTCAGCCCTTTTTCCTCTTCTAAAAAGACAGAAAGTAGTGGAAAGATTGAACCGAATGCAAAAAAAGTAAAAAAGTAAAACAACTGAATAAAGCGATATGTTCTCTCCGTGGAATGTCTGGCCATCAAGTGGTCCCTCTCTTTTTATCTTGTCAATTCATATAGACTTTCGGCATAGATTTGTATGGCCTTGATCATATCAGATACCCTGACATGCTCGTCCTTTTGGTGAGCCGTATCCGGACTATCATCAAATAACGCCCCGAAAGCTACTCCCGCTTCAAGGGCTCTTGCATAGGTCGCCCCTCCCATCGTCTTCACTTCCGCTTCTTCACCTGTAACTTTGTTATAAACAGAAAGCAATGTTTTTACAAACGGATGGTCCTTTTCCAAGTGAATCGATGCCAGGTGATCATAGACTTCATACGCACCCCTGCTTTTTGCAGCAAAATCTTTTAATTTCTGATCAATGACACTATAATCTGCACTTACAGGATACCTAAGATTGAAACCAAGTTTACATGTATGTTCATCTATTACGATCGATCCAAGGTTTGAAGTGAGCGCTCCGGACACTTCATCGGTTTGTTTTACATTCAACCCTTTACCATCTGTTGTTTTAAAAGCTTTATATATATTCTGGATAAATAATTTATACTCATCATTCAGCGGAAGGGATTGCAGAAAACGTAGTAAAGCTGTAACTGCATTTAATCCTTCTTCCGGTTTGCTAGCATGGACGGCATTCCCTTTCACTTTCACCTCATACCGCCCGCCTGTAGCCTTTACTGTCCCTTTAAGCTTGTACTGAGCTGAATAAACATTGAAAACCTCCTCTATATTCAGTGGAGATTCAATCCATGCCACTGCCTCATCAGGAACCATATTCAAGCGGTCACCACCATGCACGGAAACCACCTTTGTTTCCCCCTCATTTTCAGGTACTGGATAGGTGATGTAGCTGTCTAACAACCCTTTTTCTGCATGAATGACCGGAAAGGATGCATCAGGGGTGAAGCCCAGTGAAGGCATGGTCTCGGATTTAAAATAATAATTGATCCCCTTCCAATCCCGCTCTTCATCTGTACCGAGGATTAAACGGATTTTTTTCCTGGGTTGAAACCCTTGCTCTTTTAAAATCTTCATAGCAATGTATGCAGCCATCACAGGTCCTTTATCATCTTGAGCACCGCGGGCGTATAATTTCCCTTCCCGGATTGTCGGTTCAAAAGGAGGGGTGGTCCAATCCTCTCCTGCGGGTACAACATCCAAATGGCCAAGAACACCAATAATCTCATCTCCTTCGCCAAATTCAATATGCCCGCCATGCCCATCTACATTCTTAGTAAGAAAACCATCTTCTTCCCCGATCCGGAGCATTTTTTCCAGCGCCTCATGGATAGGTTTTCCATAGGGATACACATGATCTTCCTCGAAAACACTCGGAATTTTCAACAATTCCATTACGTTCTCTAAATAGTCCTTTTCATACCTCTTACTCAAAGCGTGAAAATCCATTTTCATTCTCCTTTACTAAGAATTTTTTCATAAGTCGGCTTGTCACATACAGCGTATAACTCTGCCTCGTCAGGTATGGATTCATCTAATTTTCGATTAATGGCTAGGTCATTCCGATCAGCAATTAAAGTCGCACCCTCATCAAGTAAAGACTGAAAAGCATCTCGATATGTTCTCCAGCTTCTTTTTTTCGGAATATAATACAAGTCTTCCCCTACCGATCTCTTAAGCAATTGTCCATAGATGCCGGAGACACCTTTTCTGAAAGCCGAACGAACGGCAAGGGAAGAAATTGTTTCATTAGAAACAATGAATTCATCGATTTGAGCATGTTTAAAGTTTTTCACATGTTTCTCTTCCATAATTTCCGCAATGGTATGCACATTCGGGGCTACAGTCTCAATAGAAGAAGCGATTAAAAGAGTTTTCCCATCGGTCATCTGTTCATTACCTAATCGCTCATCGGCAAAAATAAGGACAGCCTTTGCTTGGGATATGTTTGCCTTTTGCAGCGTCTCCTCGTCCGAAGCATCGCCTTTTATGTAATGGATATTTTCTGTAAGAATTGGAGCTTCTTTTAATTGATCGATGATGACAATATTGCATTCCTTATTTGTTTCTATCATTTCCTTTACTGCAAAATGGGCTTTTTGAGACCACCCAATAATGACAAAATGACCACTATCTTTATACACGATATCACCTTCCAATCGTTTTTTTCGAAAGATGGCTAAGCCATCAATAATTTTTCCTATGACAATACCAATAAGTCCAATACCTATGACATATAATAGTATCGCAATGGAACGACCTGCTACAGTCACCGGAAAATAATCCCCATATCCTACCGTGGTAACCGTTGTCATCACCCACCAGAAGCCATCAAAAAAAGTTGGGAATGTATCATTTTCTACCACAACGATTAAAATACTCGAGAAAAGAATAAGCAGAGCGCTTGCAGTAAAAAGTATAGTATTGTTTACTCTGACCATCTTCAAAAAGATCTTTCGAAGTAAAATCATAGTTCCAGCCTCCTAACTTTTAATATTTTGTAAATTAGATGAATAATCTGTAAATTAAAACGATTTTAGTAGCACGTTCCATCTCATTATTGTAGAATGAAACCAACTTCAGAGATTCACATGCACCACAAGTTCCATACAATGACGATTAAGGAGTGGTTTTTTGAATCATCCATCATCCCGCATGCTCAATCGTATCAAAGCTGTTTACCTCTATATTAGAGACCGGGGAACAGTATCGACTAATGAGTTATCAGACGAGTTCGGTATCACTGACCGTACTATGCAGAGGGACTTAAGCATTTTGGAATACAACGGGCTTGTATCAAGTCCGAACCGTGGAAAATGGACAATCACTGAAAAGAAAGTCAAAATATCATAGAAGATAAGGATATAGATGACACCCGGAAAAGATTCCGGGTGTTTTTTTGGTTAATCATTCAAAGTTGTCTACTGTTCTAAGTTTGTGATTCCCATCAGATAGTCAATTTCCTCATCTGTCAGCTCTCTGTACTCTCCAAGGTCGAGATCCTCATCAAGCCCCAGTTCGCCGATCATCACCCTTTTAAGATACGTCACCTTCTTATCAACGGCTTCAAACATCCGCTTCACCTGGTGGAATTTCCCTTCTGTGATAGTTAACTCTATTTCGGAAACATCTCCGGATTTGAGAATAACCAATTTCCCTGGCTTGGTTTGATACCCATCATCCAGAGTGACTCCTTCTGAGAATTTCCTTACATCTTCTTCAGTTACTTTTCCATCAATCACAGCGAAGTAAGTCTTCCCTACATCTTTTTTAGGAGAGGTTAGTCGATGATTAAGCTGACCGTCATTGGTGATTAACAACAACCCCTCTGTATCCTTATCCAGTCTGCCGACAGGAAACGGGTCAAACACCTGGTCCTCAGGCTGCAAAATATCAATCACCGTTGGATCATGCGCATCTTCCGTCGCAGAAATCAAATCGCCTGGTTTGTTCATCATCAAATAAATGTATTCTCTATACTCTACTTCCTCTCCCATTACCGTGACCAAATCTTCATTAGGATTCACATGGGTTTTCGGGCTCTTTTCAGGGTTTCCATTGATTCGTACGTTTCCACCCTTCAAAAGAGTTTTCACTTCTTTCCTCGTGCCATATCCCATATTAGCTAAAAGTTTATCAATTCTCATCTTGGACAAAACCTCCTTTTATCCTCTCTTTAGAAATCTATCCAGTACACGAACACGATCACCTAAGACACGCTCAAGCAGTGTTGTCTGATAGGTTAACCACAGGTAAACAAGACCTCCAGCACCAATACTGAAGAACAGAACAATCAGTGCATCCAGTCTACTTTCCATCGGATCTAAAATAAAGCTAAGCACCCATTTGATCAAGAGCACAACGAATGCCATGATTGTTGTCAAAATCAGAACGAGCAACGTCCTCTTAAACAACTGTTGGTAAGAAAATTCAATGGAAGTGAAAATACGTCCAAAGTTAAGGATAACCGCTGCAGCAACACCAATGCCTGTTGCAATGATTGCACCTTTTGCTCCAAATAGTTGAATGAGCCACCAGTTCAGTCCCAGCTTTAATAGGATTCCTGTCCCGAGACTTATGACAGCAAAATTCTGTTTGTTGATCCCTTGTAGGATGGATGAAGTTACAGTATATAAGGCAAGGAACAATCCGACAGGCGCATACCAGCGCAATAGATCCCCCCGATACTCGAGATCATCAACCCCATAGAATGTCCCATAGGCCTCAAAGGCAACAACTGAAAGACCGACGACAGCCGGAATAATCAACAGGGCAACGATTTGCAGTGCCTGGTTAATCTGGTGATTCAGACGGTTCATTTCATTTTTGGTATAAGCCTGAGTGATCGCCGGTAACAGTGCTAACGACAACCCGAGGCCCAGGGTGACCGGAATCATAATTAATTTATGACTCAGGAAATTAATGATTGAAAAAGCATTGTTATACTCCAACCCTGAGGCTTTAATTGCTTTTTCTAATGTGAACTGATCGACAAGCTGATACAGTGGTGTAGCAATCCCTACTAAAATAAAGGGTCCTGCATAAGCAAATAATTCTTGAAACATCTCCTTGTTGGAGAGACCATACGTGTACTCCTGAGCCTCTAACTGACGATCCAGGAACGGCTTTCTCTTTCGCCAATACCAATAAAGGACGATACACGAAGCAATTCCACCAATGAACGCGGCGAACGTTGCAAAACCAACCGCTTGGGGAATAGGCCCTTGAAGAACTTGTACAATAATAAAAACAGAAACAAGCAGGAATACAATTCTAACAATTTGTTCAATCACCTGTGATACAGCTGTTGGTGCCATGGATTCATGCCCTTGGAAGAATCCTCTGGTAATACTCATCGGAGGGATGACAAGCAATGCAAAGCTGACCATTTGTATGACCATCGTAGCATGTCCAAGGCGATCAGAGTCTTCACCAATCGTCCATGCAGCCACCTGCTCTGCAGAAAAGAACAAAATTAAGAATGCCAATACACCAGTAATGGACATAAGAGTCAGACCAGCTTTTAACATCTTTCGTCCTGTTTCATAGTCTCCCAAAGAGTTATACTTTGAAACAAATTTGGAAACAGCTACAGGTACCCCCATACTGGAAAGACTAAGTAATATGCTGTAAGGGACGTAAGCAATCGAGAATAAATCTGTGCCTTCCGTACCTACCATATTTTCAAACGGAACGGTATAAATCATTCCTAGAAACTTTGACAAAAATGTTCCGGCCGTTAATAGCATCGTACCTTTAAGTATCTTTGACATAATTCGTTTTTCACCTTCAATTTTATTGTAGAATCGACCTCATCTATTTTATCATAGATAAAGGAAGAACAAGGAACGAATGACCTAAGAAAGGAAGACATCCATGACTTACCAAGTAACTGTCATTGGTGGAGGACCATCAGGACTCATGGCTGCGATTGCGGCTGCCGAGCAAGGTGTGGACACTCTACTCATTGATAAAGGAAAAAAACTAGGAACAAAGCTTGCCATATCGGGAGGGGGACGTTGTAACGTCACCAACCGCCTGCCAGAAGAGGAAGTCATCAAACATATTCCGGGGAATGGGAAATTTTTATACAGTCCTTTTTCAGTATTTAACAATTATGACATTATCGATTTCTTCGAAGACCTTGGTGTCGCACTGAAAGAAGAAGACCACGGACGAATGTTTCCTGTCAGTAATAAGGCCAAAGATGTTGTACAAGCCCTTCTGAATCGGATGGAAGAATTGAATATTGAAGTTCGTAAAGAAACTCCCGTGGAGGCCATTCATTACGGAGAAAACGAACACCACGTTATTTTAAAATCAAAGGAAAAGATTGTGACCCGATCCCTGATTCTTGCAGTAGGAGGTAAAGCTGTACCCCATACGGGCTCCACTGGGGATGGTTACGCATGGGCAAAAAAAGCTGGGCATACCATTACCGAACTTTTCCCTACAGAGGTGCCCCTTCTTTCCAAAGATCCATTTATTAAAAACAAGACATTGCAAGGTCTCTCACTCAGGGACGTTGATGTTTCTGTGTTAAATGAAAAAGGGAGAAAAATTGTTACCCACCGGATGGACATGTTGTTCACTCATTTCGGTTTATCAGGTCCTGCTATTCTAAGATGCTCTCAATATGTTGTGAAAGAGTTCATGAAAGGCCACCGTCCTGTAACCATTGAAATTGACGCTCTTCCTGATGATAAAGAAAACGTTCTATTAGATAAACTTCAAAAAATGATGGAAGAACATTCGAAGAAAACCTTCCGAAATGTGATTAAAGGAATGGTGCCGGAACGCCTGCTTGATTTCGTTCTTGAGAAATCCGAGATAGCCCCTGATGAGAAATCTGCAAACATTTCAAATGAAAAATTGCGGAATTTCATTCACATGTTAAAGAAGTTCCATGTCCATGTTTATGACTCCCAGCCGATTGAAAAAGCCTTCGTCACAGGAGGTGGAGTTTCAATAAAGGAGATCATCCCGAACACGATGCAATCCAAGCTTATGGAAGGTCTTTATTTCTGCGGAGAAATCCTTGATATCCACGGTTATACAGGTGGATATAATATCACCTCAGCCATGGTCACCGGCAGAGTCGCAGGTATGCACGCAGCATGGGAAGCGATGGCATGACTTCAAAGTGTTCATAGTTTCAATATTTTGTTCAACTATATGGCAGGATTGGGGAAAATCTCCCCTCTTGGTCTAGGGGTTCTTTTCTCACCAATATCGAATGGGGGGGAAGCTGGAAACTCCCGGGGGATTGGATTGGCTGGCGAGACCACGCTGAGCGGAGCTCGAGGAGGCTTGCCGTCATCCCGGTTATCTAGAAACGGAGTTGAATAATTTTGGAACAAAAAAAGTCGAGAGAGGGTTAGCCCTTTCTCGACTTTCTTTGTTCATATTCTTTCAATCTACCTAATTCCTCATTTATTAAATGTTGCATTTCTTCACGATCCTCCTGAGAAACGAGAGGATCTGTATCATCCCAATCCACCATATACACAATATAAAACCTTCGTATTCGTCTAAAATAAACCGTAGAATGCGGAAACCTGTCAAAATACCCTCGGACCATTTTTCTTCTTGAGTAGCTCCACCGCACTAGTTGCATCTGGGTCCCTCCGAACATACATTCTCTCATTTAGTATAACGAGGAATACTAGGAAACTCAACAATTTCTACCAAATAAATACAAGTCCTAAATAAGCGAAAAGAAGACTACTAGATAAATATAAGAAACCATACGTTTTTAGTCTTTCATAACGGTTGGTAATGCCAAATACTCCGACAAAGGCCAGCCATATAATAATCCCTACATAGAAGATATGTTGCAGAAAACCAATTTCCTCCTTCAACGATACGAAATAAAAACCAATTGGAATTAATAAAAGCATCATTGCGTATTTCCAATTCCAAAATGTATTCCTTTTCCTTACCAATTCTGCCATGGTCTACATCCTTTCTCTCATAAAAAATATACCATCATTTATTACCTATCACTTTGCTTCCATGTACTCTACGGTTGAATCAGCCTAGTAAAAATTAGGAATGCTATGTACACTACTATTTTACCAAATGTTTTTCAGATATCCATAAATAAACAACCCTTCAGGAATATTCCTGAAGGGTTGTCGTATGACGTGGCGGCGTCCTACTCTCACGGGGGTAAACCCGACTACCATCGGCGCTGAAGAGCTTAACTGCTGTGTTCGGCATGGGAACAGGTGTGACCTCTTCGCCTTCACCACCACATCAATATAAAGTTTGAGGTGAACCCTCAAAACTGGATAAGGAAACATCTTGTTTGAAAAGCAATTGTCATTCACGAATGATGATAATCAGATAGATAAGTCATCGATCCATTAGTATCCGTCAGCTCCACGTGTCACCACGCTTCCACCTCGGACCTATCAACCTCATCGTCTCTGAGGGATCTTATTTGCTTAAAGCAAAGGGAAATCTCATCTCAAGGGGGGCTTCATGCTTAGATGCTTTCAGCACTTATCCCGACCACACGTAGCTACCCAGCGATGCTCCTGGCGGAACAACTGGTACACCAGCGGTGTGTCCATCCCGGTCCTCTCGTACTAAGGACAGCTCCTTTCAAATTTCCAACGCCCACGACGGATAGGGACCGAACTGTCTCACGACGTTCTGAACCCAGCTCGCGTACCGCTTTAATGGGCGAACAGCCCAACCCTTGGGACCGACTACAGCCCCAGGATGCGATGAGCCGACATCGAGGTGCCAAACCTCCCCGTCGATGTGGACTCTTGGGGGAGATAAGCCTGTTATCCCCGGGGTAGCTTTTATCCGTTGAGCGACGGCCCTTCCATGCGGAACCGCCGGATCACTAAGCCCGACTTTCGTCCCTGCTCGACTTGTAGGTCTCGCAGTCAAGCTCCCTTGTGCCTTTACACTCTGCGAATGATTTCCAACCATTCTGAGGGAACCTTTGGGCGCCTCCGTTACCTTTTGGGAGGCGACCGCCCCAGTCAAACTGCCCACCTGACACTGTCTCCGGACCGGATCACGGTCCTGGGTTAGAATGTCCGTACAGCCAGGGTAGTATCCCACCAGCGCCTCCACCGAAGCTAGCGCTCCGGCTTCCAAGGCTCCTACCTATCCTGTACAAGCTGTACCAACATTCAATATCAGGCTACAGTAAAGCTCCACGGGGTCTTTCCGTCCTGTCGCGGGTAATGTGCATCTTCACACATAGTATAATTTCACCGGGTCTCTCGTTGAGACAGTGCCCAAGTCGTTGCACCTTTCGTGCGGGTCGGAACTTACCCGACAAGGAATTTCGCTACCTTAGGACCGTTATAGTTACGGCCGCCGTTTACTGGGGCTTCGGTTCAACGCTTCGCATAAGCTAACGCATCCCCTTAACCTTCCAGCACCGGGCAGGTGTCAGCCCCTATACTTCGCCTTACGGCTTCGCAGAGACCTGTGTTTTTGGTAAACAGTCGCTTGGGCCTTTTCACTGCGGCTCCTCGGCAGAGGAGCACCCCTTCTCCCGAAGTTACGGGGTCATTTTGCCGAGTTCCTTAACGAGAGTTCTCCCGCTCACCTTTGGGATCCTCTCCTCGCCTACCTGTGTCGGTTTGCGGTACGGGCACCTCTTTCCTCACTAGAGGATTTTCTTGGCAGTGTGAACTCAGGAGCTTCGGTACTTTATTTCCCTCCCCATCACAGCTTGACGTTGCCGGACGGATTTGCCTATCCGACCGTCTCACTGCTTGGACGCGCACATCCAGTGGCGCGCTCTCCTTATCCTCCTGCGTCCCCCCGTCGTTCAAACGGAAAGGAGGTGGTACAGGAATATCAACCTGTTGTCCATCGCCTACGCCTTTCGGCCTCGGCTTAGGTCCCGACTAACCCTGAGAGGACGAGCCTTCCTCAGGAAACCTTAGGCATTCGGTGAAAGAGATTCTCACTCTTTTTTCGCTACTCATACCGGCATTCTCACTTCTAAGCGCTCCACCAGTCCTTACGGTCTGACTTCACGGCCCTTAGAACGCTCTCCTACCACTGATCATAAGATCAATCCGCAGCTTCGGTGGTGTGTTTAGCCCCGGTACATTTTCGGCGCAGAGTCACTCGACCAGTGAGCTATTACGCACTCTTTGAATGATGGCTGCTTCTAAGCCAACATCCTGGTTGTCTAAGCAACTCCACATCCTTTTCCACTTAACACACACTTTGGGACCTTAGCTGGCGGTCTGGGCTGTTTCCCTCTCGACCATGAACCTTATCACCCACGGTCTGACTCCCAGAACAAAGTCTATGGCATTCGGAGTTTGACTGAATTCGGTAACCCGATAGGGGCCCCTCGTCCAATCAGTGCTCTACCTCCATGACTTTCTATTCTGAGGCTAGCCCTAAAGCTATTTCGGAGAGAACCAGCTATCTCCGTGTTCGATTGGCATTTCACCCCTACCCACACCTCATCCCCGCAATTTTCAACTTGCGTGGGTTCGGGCCTCCAGTCAGTGTTACCTGACCTTCACCCTGGACATGGGTAGATCACACGGTTTCGGGTCTACGACCGCATACTCACTCGCCCTATTCAGACTCGCTTTCGCTGCGGCTCCGCTTCTGCTGCTTAACCTCGCATACGGTCGTAACTCGCCGGTTCATTCTACAAAAGGCACGCCGTCACCCATTAACGGGCTCCGACTACTTGTAGGCACACGGTTTCAGGTTCTCTTTCACTCCCCTTCCGGGGTGCTTTTCACCTTTCCCTCACGGTACTGGTTCACTATCGGTCACTAGGGAGTATTTAGCCTTGGGAGATGGTCCTCCCGGATTCCGACGGAATTCCTCGTGTTCCGCCGTACTCAGGATCCACTCCGGAGAGAGAAAGATTTCGACTACAGGGCTGTTACCTGCTCTGGCTGACCTTTCCAGATCGATTCGCCTATCTTCCTCTTTGGTAACTCCAATGGAGTGTCCTACAACCCCAGAAAGCAAGCTTTCTGGTTTGGGCTGATTCCGTTTCGCTCGCCGCTACTTGGGAAATCGCGTTTGCTTTCTCTTCCTCCGGGTACTTAGATGTTTCAGTTCCCCGGGTGTGCCTGCCTATACCTATGTATTCAGTATAGGATACTGTTCCATTACGAACAGTGGGTTTCCCCATTCGGAAATCTCCGGGTCAAAGCCTACTTACGGCTCGCCGGAGCATATCGGTGTTAGTCCCGTCCTTCATCGGCTCCTAGTACCAAGGCATCCACCGTGCGCCCTTATTCACTTAACTATCTTCGTGAAAAGACGTTTACAATTTCAATTAGATGTCTTGTCATCAAATGTCTCATCGTTAGATGAAACAATGATTCCTTATCCAGTTTTCAAGGTTCACAAGTTGAAAGATCGTTTGATCTCTCAAAACTGAACAACCAACACAGTACGTTTCCGTAATATCCTTAGAAAGGAGGTGATCCAGCCGCACCTTCCGATACGGCTACCTTGTTACGACTTCACCCCAATCATTGGCCCCACCTTCGGCGGCTGGCTCCAAAAAGGTTACCTCACCGACTTCGGGTGTTGCCAACTCTCGTGGTGTGACGGGCGGTGTGTACAAGGCCCGGGAACGTATTCACCGCGGCATGCTGATCCGCGATTACTAGCGATTCCGGCTTCATGCAGGCGAGTTGCAGCCTGCAATCCGAACTGAGAATGGTTTTATGGGATTTGCTACACCTCGCGGCTTCGCTGCCCTTTGTACCATCCATTGTAGCACGTGTGTAGCCCAGGTCATAAGGGGCATGATGATTTGACGTCATCCCCGCCTTCCTCCGGTTTGTCACCGGCAGTCACCTTAGAGTGCCCAACTGAATGCTGGCAACTAAGATTAGGGGTTGCGCTCGTTGCGGGACTTAACCCAACATCTCACGACACGAGCTGACGACAACCATGCACCACCTGTCACTTGGTCCCCGAAGGGAAAGCCCTATCTCTAGGGTTGTCCAAGGATGTCAAGACCTGGTAAGGTTCTTCGCGTTGCTTCGAATTAAACCACATGCTCCACCGCTTGTGCGGGCCCCCGTCAATTCCTTTGAGTTTCAGCCTTGCGGCCGTACTCCCCAGGCGGAGTGCTTAATGCGTTAACTTCAGCACTAAGGGGTGGAAGCCCCCTAACACCTAGCACTCATCGTTTACGGCGTGGACTACCAGGGTATCTAATCCTGTTTGCTACCCACGCTTTCGCACCTCAGCGTCAGAAACAGACCAGAGAGTCGCCTTCGCCACTGGTGTTCCTCCACATATCTACGCATTTCACCGCTACACGTGGAATTCCACTCTCCTCTTCTGCCCTCAAGTTCCCCAGTTTCCAATGACCCTCCACGGTTGAGCCGTGGGCTTTCACATCAGACTTAAGGAACCGCCTGCGCGCGCTTTACGCCCAATAATTCCGGACAACGCTTGCCCCCTACGTATTACCGCGGCTGCTGGCACGTAGTTAGCCGGGGCTTCCTCGTTAGGTACCGTCAAGGTACCGCTCTATTCGCACGGTACTTGTTCTTCCCTAACAACAGAACTTTACGATCCGAAGACCTTCATCGTTCACGCGGCGTTGCTCCGTCAGACTTTCGTCCATTGCGGAAGATTCCCTACTGCTGCCTCCCGTAGGAGTCTGGGCCGTGTCTCAGTCCCAGTGTGGCCGATCACCCTCTCAGGTCGGCTACGCATCGTCGCCTTGGTGAGCCGTTACCTCACCAACTAGCTAATGCGCCGCGGGCCCATCTGTAAGTGATAGCGAGAAGCCATCTTTCAACTTTCCTTCATGCGAAAGAAAGTATTACCCGGCATTAGCCCCGGTTTCCCGGGGTTATTCCGATCTTACAGGCAGGTTGCCCACGTGTTACTCACCCGTCCGCCGCTCGTTCCACGAGCTTCACCCCGAAGGGATCCACTCGCTTCCCGCGCTCGACTTGCATGTATTAGGCACGCCGCCAGCGTTCGTCCTGAGCCAGGATCAAACTCTCCATAAAAGTTAAGTTTGACTTGCTCATTTGCACACCGAATGTGCTTGTTTCAAATCTCTTCTATAAAGAAGAAATGTTTTGACGTACTGGTTGGTTCGTTCAGTTTTCAAAGATCAAGTACTGCCTCACCCGACAGTAATCAAATTCTAGCATAATCGACTATATGTCGTCAATAGGTTTAATAGAATTTGTTGAAATAAATCTCTTAATGAGATGTTTTCTGTGCTGCTAAATAAGCAACGTTATCTATAATACATGGTGACCTTCCCCACGTCAATAGTTTAATAGAATTTCTTTGAGATAAATGCAACTATTATTAGAGAGTAAAAAAGCCCCTTCTATATAGAAAGGGCCGATTCAAATGTGTGGAGTTAAATCTGACTCCACGTAATAAATTCTTTGTAGCAGTTATCACATAACACCGTCGTGTTAAAAAACGAGCTCACCTTGCCACTTCAACATTCCGCCTTCCATGTTTTGTACATTCCCAAATCCACGTTCTTTCATGAATTCGGCAGCATTCATGCTGCGGCGGCCGGAACGGCAAATCATCACATACTCTTGATCTTTAGGCAGGCTCTCAATTTTTTCAGGAATATCCCCAAGGCGTATATGCTTTGCATTCGGTACCATTCCTTGCGAAACTTCCTCATCTTCTCTTACATCAATTATGGTAAAGTCATCGTTATTGTTCATTTTCTCTTCCACTTGTTGAGGTGTAATTTCTTTAATTCGACTCATTTTCATCCCTCCATATTAATCGTTTGCACATTAATTTTAATTTACTGTTAATTAATGTCAAGGTATATGACCAATAACAAATAAAGCACCCTGCTATAGAAACAGGGTGCTTATCAATGATTTAATTGGCTACAATGTTCACTAGTTTACCTGGAACAGCAACAACTTTCCTGATTGTCTTTCCTTCCAGCCACTGCTTGACGTCGTCATTTTCAAGTGCCTGCTTCTCTAGATCTTCTTTGGAAGCTTCTTTATTTACCATCATTTTCGCACGCACTTTACCCATAACCTGGACCACGATTTCCACTTCATCTTCGACTAGTTTAGATTCGTCAAACTCCGGCCAAGGCTGATAGCTGATCGTTTCAGCGTGCCCAAGTTTCTGCCATAGTTCTTCTGCAAGGTGTGGAGCGACAGGAGATAGAAGTTTAACAAAACCTTCTACATACTCTTTCGGTAAAACGTCTGCTTTATAACCATCATTAATAAAGACCATCATTTGAGAGATTCCCGTATTGAAACGAAGGGCTTCAAAGTTTTCGGTCACTTTTTTAACGGTTTCATGATAGACCTTCTCTAACGTAGTATCCCCTGCATTCTCTTTAATTGCTTCAGACAATTCGCCTTCCGCAACAAATAGTCGCCATACACGATCAAGGAAACGACGAGCCCCGTCCAAGCCGTTCTCAGACCATGCTACTGAAGCATCAAGCGGCCCCATAAACATTTCATAAAGTCTCAGAGTGTCTGCTCCGTGAGAGTAGACGATGTCATCAGGATTGACTACATTCCCTTTAGACTTACTCATTTTTTCATTATTTTCTCCAAGAATCATGCCTTGGTTGAATAGCTTTTGGAATGGTTCTTTGGTTGGAACGACTCCTGCATCGTAAAGGACTTTGTGCCAGAAACGTGCATACAACAAGTGAAGGACCGCGTGCTCCGCGCCACCAATATACACATCGACCGGAAGCCATTTTTTCAATGCTTCATAATCAGCGAACGTTTCCTCATTATTCGCATCAATATAACGCAGATAATACCAGCAGCTACCTGCCCATTGAGGCATCGTATTCGTTTCCCTGCGCCCCTTCATGCCTGTTTCAGGATCGACGACATTAACCCATTCATCAATATTAGCAAGCGGGGATTCCCCTGTGCCGGATGGTTTAATTTCTGTCGTTTTTGGAAGTGTCACAGGAAGTTCTTCTTCTTTGACAGCAGTGATTGATCCGTCTTCCCAGTGGATGACAGGAATCGGCTCACCCCAATAACGCTGCCGGCTGAAGAGCCAGTCACGAAGACGGTAAGTTGTTTGTTTCTTACCTTTCCCGTTTTCTTCAAGCCATTGGATTGCCTTTTCAATTGCCTCTTCTTTCCCTAGACCGTTTAAGAAGTCAGAGTTGATGTGGGGGCCATCTCCTGTGTACGCTTCTTCTTCAACATTTCCTCCCTCCACGACTGGAATGATTGGAAGGTCAAATTTCTGGGCGAATTCAAAGTCTCTTTCATCATGCGCAGGGACCGCCATAATGGCGCCACTGCCGTAGCTCATCAATACATAATCAGCCACCCAGATTGGAAGCTTCTCACCATTGATCGGGTTGATCGCATAAGAACCCGTGAATACCCCTGATTTATCCTTAGCCAAGTCCGTACGCTCAAGATCACTCTTGTTTTGCGCTTTCTCAATATACGTGGATACGGCATCTTTTTGTTCAGCTGTTACGATTTTATCGACCAGTGGGTGTTCTGGAGCCACGACGGCATAAGTTGCACCAAATAATGTGTCTGGTCGAGTTGTAAACACATCAAAAGATTGGTTAAAACCATCAATTTCAAAAGTGACCTCCGCCCCTTCTGACTTGCCAATCCAATTTCTTTGCATATCTTTAATGCTCTCCGGCCAATCCAACTCTTCCAAGTCTTCAAGAAGACGATCTGCATAAGCTGTAATCTTCAGCATCCACTGTTTCATCGGGCGACGTTCAACAGGGTGATCTCCTCGTTCACTTCGACCATCGATAACTTCCTCGTTCGCAAGTACCGTGCCAAGAGCAGGACACCAGTTCACGGCTACTTCGTCAATATAGGCCAGACCCTTTTCATAAAGTTTCAAAAAGATCCATTGCGTCCATTTGTAGTAATTAGGGTCTGTCGTATTCACTTCTCGATCCCAATCATAGGAGAAACCCAGTTCTTGTATTTGCCTGCGGAAGGTGTCAATGTTTTGTTTTGTGAATTCTTCAGGATCATTCCCTGTATCCAATGCATATTGTTCTGCCGGAAGCCCGAATGCATCCCACCCAATCGGATGAAGCACTTCATAGCCCTGCATCCGCTTCATGCGGGAAAGGATGTCTGTCGCTGTGTATCCTTCCGGGTGTCCAACGTGTAGACCCGCACCTGATGGATAAGGGAACATATCCAATGCATAGAATTTCTTTTTGTCTGAGTAACTGTCTGTCTTGAATGTCTTTTCTTCAAGCCAGTATTTTTGCCATTTCTTTTCAATGGTCTTATGATCAAAAGCCATTTCATTGCCTCCTCATAATCTCTCTAAAAAATATAAAAAGCCCCTCATCCCAGTATGGGACGAGAGGCTTGATTCCCGCGGTACCACCCAAATTAACACATCTGTGTTCAACTTGACGTCGATAACGGCGACCACACCGGCCGAAGCTACTTAGGTTCACTTCTGCGACATCCAAGGCGAGTTCATGATTATCAAGGACAGCTTCCACCAGCCGCTGCCTCTCTATCACTTGAAAGAATCACTACTACTCCTTTTCAACGTCATGCTATTATAACCGTATATTAATGAATGAAAACAGCTTTGTCAAGCGGCACCCGCCCAAGCTTATTGTCCATCTACATGAAAAGGCTATTCGTGCTACAATACTAAAGAACAATACTATTGGAGGATGCAGCATGACGATTGAACGCATTTTAGACTATGCCCATTCATTGATGAAAAAAACGATAGAACCTGGGGATGCCGTTATAGATGGAACGTGCGGAAACGGTCACGATACAGCTTTTCTCGCCGAACTTGTAGGAGAGAAAGGGCATGTGTATGCCTTTGATGTGCAGGACCAAGCGATCTCAAACACTCAGGAGCGTTTAAAGGAACATGGGATGGCAGAACATACGACCCTTATTCATGATTCCCACGCCCACGTGCAAAAATACCTACAGGACAAGCACCAAACCAATATTTCCGCAGCCATTTACAATTTAGGTTATCTGCCAGGCAGTGATAAAACTGTGGTAACTAAGCCTGAAGGGACGATCCAGTCGGTTGAAAACGTACTGGCTACTCTAAAGAAAGGAGGGCTGGTGGTCTTAGTTGTCTATCATGGACACCCTGGGGGAGCCGAAGAGAAAGATGCCATCATGAAATATGTATCAGAGTTGGATTCCAAGCACTACCAAGTCCTCCATTATGGATTTATCAATAAAAAGAGAACACCTCCCTTTATCTTAGCCATCGAGAAGCTTTCCTAAGGATTAACGCGAAATCCTGACGGAGGAAAAAAAGGAAAACCACGTAACTTCTTATATTCCATAACTGGAAAAAGCCTGGTCGTTTAAATCTCACGACCAGGCTTTAATTTATGATACATCTTTGTATTGTAATAAAAGAACGTTGCTTTCTTACCACTCACTTTCAACATTTCTTTTACAAAGCTTTTTGCATTTGAAAGTCTGCCTACTTTACGATCCGCTAAGTACATGCCAACCAGACCTTCATGTATCATTTGGTGAAATGCCGGATCCGGTAGCCTTTGAATTTCCTCATGGGCCCTTTTGACAAAATACTGGAAGCGGTTCTTCATTTCATCCTCATGGTCGTAGTAAGCACAAAAATTCAAATCTCCCTCTTTCTCATCTTCCTCTTGATCAATGTAATAATCAAGCAAGATATGTAATCCCTGCATATAAGGAAAATAACTTCTTTCAATTTGATTAGATAACGTTGCATCCATCTTTCCACTCAGCGTATAGGAAACAAGGCAAAAGATCCCCAACGTAGACCCTGTACATGCGGAAAATTCGTACCAGCTGAGCTCCGGCCATTCTTTTTGGTAGTGCTTGAACCAATTTTGAAGCCTCGGAATCCTCTCGTTTTCAATCACATGCTTATGAACTTGCAAATCACTATACAACTTACCTAACCTTACCGCCTGCTTCTTAACGATTGGATAGTCTTCCGCCTCGGAAAGGACTTGCTGGCACGTGTTCACAAGATCATGGAGGTACCCCCCATCATCCTGCTCGTCACGATATTGGTAATAATCCTGTAGTGGGTTACCTGGTGTCAAAGCGTCGATCATAGATTCATGCAACATGCGGAAATCGTCAGGATCCATAGAGGTGCTACGGTCACAAAGGTTGTCCAAGTAGTCACTGATGGTTTGATAAGCAACGATGAATCGAATGGCCTGTTTATCATTACCGCTGGAAAGAACAGAGTAAATCGATCCCCCTTCACAGTGAAACGTCTTTTCATCAATACTCGCCAAAGCTTGACTTCTAAGTTCTTCGTCAGGAATCGATTTCGCCCTTTCAATCCAGTAAGACAATTCATCATGAACAGCAGGAAAAATATTTCGATAAACTCTGTACATCAAAAACATGGCGTTACCCGGGACTGCACTTCTCAAAAGAAGCCCTCCTTACCGATTTACTTTAGATGATCCTCTAAAAAAGATAGCGTATGTTGATAGACATCTTCCCATTCCGGCTCGTTATAAATTTCATGATAAAGCCCCGGCCACTGTTTGTACCTTTTTTCTTTTACCTGAACCCGGTCAAACCATTCGGCCGTCTTCTCAATTCTTACCATATAATCCTCTTCAGCCTGCATGAGTAACAATGGAAGATCAGGAAAGCGTTGAATATCAGAGAACGCTTCCCTTGTCGCTTTTTGAAATTCACGATACCAGCGAACAGAAACTTTATCAATAATCAAAGGATCTTGTTGAAACTCTACAATTTTGTCCTTATTTCGTGTGATATATTCGGGATCTTGCGGAGCCTTGATTCTTAAAGATGGAATAAAAGTGTTTAAAATATAAGACACGACTTCCAAAGGGAGGCTTGCTTTTTTCAGAAGACCTAGTGCAGGAGAAGAAAGAATAACACCATCCACCTTTGGTTGAGCAGTCTCCATCGTACGTACAACTGCAAGGCCTCCCATACTATGCCCCATTAAAAATACTTTCTTATTGGGGTCCGCGTGTTGAATCCAGTTCATAATGGTATGGATATAATCCTGAAAAGAACGGATATGGCCACTCTTCCCTGGAGAACGCCCCTGACCTGGCAGGTCCCCATAAATAACGGAATACCCATCCTTTTGAAGTTGGTCGACCAGTTCATGATACCGACCTGAATGTTCAAAGGCCCCATGAACGAGCACTACCGTTGCACGATCATTGACTGATTCTACTTTCTTCACAGCATCTCCCTCTTTTCTTCTGCTATACTATCAATAGTATTAGTATAAGGGGGTTTTTCATGATTTGCGAATATAAAGGAAAGGTACCTGACATACATCCGAGTGCCTATGTTGCAGAAGATGCTGTGATCACAGGGGATGTAACCATCCAGGAAAATGCCAGCGTTTGGTTCAAGACTGTGATCAGAGGAGATGTAGCTCCCGTACATATTGGCAAGAACACCAACATTCAAGATTTAAGCCTTTTACATCAAAGCCCAGACAAACCATTAATCATTGAGGACGGAGTAACCGTCGGCCACCAAGTCACTTTACATTCCGCCCATATAAAAGAAAACGCGCTGATCGGCATGGGATCTCTTATTCTTGATGGCGCTGTTATTGGTGAACAAGCTTTCATCGGCGCCGGGAGTCTTGTTCCCCCCGGGAAAGTCATTCCACCAAACACTCTCGCTTTCGGCCGGCCGGCCAAAGTCATAAGAGACCTAAATGAAGAAGACATAAAAGAACTGAACAGGATCAGAAAGAGTTATGTGGAAAAAGGGCAATATTATAAGGAACTACGAGAATCATAAGGCAACAAATCAAACACTTGAACGAAAAAACCGTTCCAAACAAAAGTTTGGAACGGTTTTTTTAATTATTGACAGCGCGCCTTCAATTCTTCTGCTTTATCTGTACGCTCCCAAGGGAACTCCACATCCGTACGTCCGAAGTGACCGTAAGCAGCCGTTTGACGATAAATAGGACGACGCAGGTCCAACATCTTAATAATTCCTGCTGGACGAAGGTCGAATAGTTCACGGACAGCTTCCACCAGCTGCTCCTCAGAAACAGTACCTGTTCCATTCGTGTTAATGGCAATAGAAACAGGCTGCGCCACACCGATGGCATAAGCAAGCTGAACTTCAACAGAGTCCGCAAGTCCTGCAGCTACAATATTTTTCGCAACATAACGGGCAGCATAAGCAGCCGAACGGTCTACTTTCGTAGCATCTTTACCACTGAAGGCTCCCCCTCCATGACGAGCATAGCCACCATATGTGTCGACGATAATCTTTCTTCCGGTTAGCCCGGCGTCACCTTGTGGACCTCCAATGACGAAGCGTCCGGTCGGGTTAATAAAGTATTTCGTCTGTTCATCAATATATCCTTCAGGCACGATCGGCCCAATCACATGTTTCTTCAAATCTTCCTGGATCTGTTGCAGAGTCACTTCTTCAGCATGCTGGGTAGAAATAACGATTGTATCCACACGCACTGGCTGATCATTTTCGTCGTACTCCACCGTCACCTGTGTTTTCCCATCTGGACGAAGGTAATCAAGTGTACCATCATTTCTCACATCAGAAAGACGTTTCGATAGTTTATGAGCCAAGGAGATTGGAAGAGGCATCAATTCTTTGGTTTCATTATTAGCAAAACCAAACATCAACCCCTGGTCTCCTGCACCAATCGATTCGATTTCATCGTCACTCATTTTTCCTTCACGGGATTCAAGAGCAACGTCCACGCCTCCTGCAATATCAGGGGATTGCTCATCAATCGCAGTCAGAACAGCACATGTATCCGCATCAAACCCGTACTTCGCACGAGTATATCCGATATCTTTGATCGTCTGACGTACGATGGATGGAATATCCACGTAAGTATTTGTACTAATCTCACCAGAAACCAGTACAAGTCCCGTTGTCACTGTTGTCTCACATGCAACCCTCGCGTTAGGGTCGTTTTTTAAAATTTCATCTAATATCGCATCAGAAATCTGGTCACAAATTTTGTCCGGATGACCCTCCGTGACAGATTCTGATGTGAATAACCGGCGGTTTGCAGGCATTCTTAAAAACTCCTCCTTCTGTAAGTACAAAGTATTAGACGGAACTCTTTACCAGTATGTGCAGAAACTTTTATACGTTTCATATATGTTCATGTTGCCTCTTTTCACAACCAATGGAGCAATTACATAGGAATATCTACAGGTTATCCTGTTCGAATATTTCTTCATTAAAGGCTGAGTTTTAATGAGTGGATGAATCGATCTCATCCCTCTGTTTGAAAAAAAAGCCTTATAAAAAGAAAAAACCTTTCCTATTCGAGGAAAGGGGCTGCTTCCTTTCGCTCTTATCGTCCAAGGAGCATGTCCTCCTTGCTTCAGGTTAGCACCGTGTCATGTGCATGACGGTTGCTGGGTTTCAAAGGGCCTGTCCCTCCACCAACTCTGGATAAGAGAGTATCCGTTCTCCGTTATCGTATCGAAAACCTCATTTAATGTCAATTGAATTCCACCTCATTCTAACGTATTCGTATTTAGTAAACGTTTGAATGAAATTCACATATATTATTAGAAACTTTTTTCAAAGTAAAGAATATCTCACTCTTCCATATAATCTCCCTTTTCTTGAAGACTCAGTTTCGAGATGTTTGTGCAGTGGGTTGGGGCTGCGGGGGATGACTCGCTTTCCGCGGAAGCGCGGTGAGCCTCCTCGGACTGCGTCCTGTGGGGTCTCACCATGCACTTTTCTCCCGCAGGAGTCTCGCCATCCCCCTCCGCCCCTTTGCCATATAATTACCGGCTTTCATACACTTGGTAATTGGAGAGGAATAATCCCCTAAGTACGCTATCCTGCACGTGAAAAGCTTGTTATAGAGCGCTTTATGCATATAAAACCAGGGTAGTGGAAGGCAGTCTCCCCCGGTGTAGGGGTTCGTTACCCGCATACGAAGAATGGGTTGGCTGGGAAGCTGCGAGACTCCCGTGGGAGAAAGGAGATCGGCGAGATCCCGCAGGACGAAGTCCGAGGAAGCTCGGCACTCCCCCACAGGAAAGCGAGTAGCTTCCCAGCCAACCCAGGCGCTCACAAGGCAACGAACCCCCGAAACATCTCGAGTCTGAGTCTTTCACAATCCTTCCAGATTGTTGAACAAAAGAGCAGGTTTTCAGTTTGATAATTCAGAATAAATAAAATGTAAGCTTTTTCACGTATAGTATGGACTAAAGAAATCAATGTGTTATACTAATCTCACATTAGGTTGATCATAATAAATGCAAAGGCGGGTCGACACATATGAGTACCATTAATCAAATGTCTGAACTGAATCTTTTACTTGCCCAAGAACATGTCCACCACCAGCTATCTGTTCCACATTTAGTGGAAAAGATTTTATACCGTAATGAAGGTACCCTGACAGAAAAAGGGGCCATCCAGGCAACGACGGGTACTTATACTGGTAGATCTCCGAAAGATAAATTCATCGTTCAGGATGATATCACACAAGATAAAGTCCACTGGGGAGCTGTCAACCAGCCCATAGATGATCAAACGTTTGTAAAACTATATCATAAAGTATTGGATTATTTGAAAGAACGGAATGAACTTTTTGTCTTTAAGGGCTTTGCGGGGGCAGATGAAAAGCATCGTCTTCCTCTTCAGGTACTTACAGAGTTCGCCTGGCACAACTTATTCGCACAGCAAATGTTCATTCGTCCAGATGAACAGGAAATAGAAGATCATGAAGCGGAGTTTACTGTAATTTCTGCTCCAACCTTTAAAGCTGATCCTGAAGCTGATGGAACGAACTCAGAAGCATTCATCATGATCTCTTTTAAACACCGCATCGTTTTAATTGGTGGCACGGAATATGCCGGAGAAATCAAAAAGTCCATCTTCTCTGTCATGAACTATATTCTTCCCGAGAAGAACGTTCTCCCAATGCACTGCTCAGCGAACGTAGGTAAAGAGGGAGATGTGGCTTTATTCTTCGGACTTTCCGGAACAGGAAAGACAACATTATCAGCGGACCCACAACGTCGGTTGATTGGTGATGATGAACATGCATGGTCAAACTACGGGATTTTTAATATTGAGGGTGGATGTTACGCGAAATGTATCAACCTTTCTCAAGAAAAGGAACCCCAGATCTTTGATGCCATTCATTTCGGATCTGTCCTGGAAAACGTAGTGCTTGATCCACAGACCCACCAGCCAGACTACAATGACACAAGTCTCACTGAAAATACACGGGCCGCTTATCCATTAGAGCATATCGATAATACTGTACAACCGAGTATCGCCGGTCATCCAAACGCCATTATTTTTTTAACAGCTGATGCGACAGGTGTCCTTCCACCAATCAGTAAGTTGACAAAAGAACAGGCCATGTACCATTTCTTGAGTGGATACACTAGTAAACTAGCAGGAACTGAACGAGGAATCACAGAACCACAAGCTACATTTTCTGCCTGCTTCGGTTCACCGTTCCTTCCTCTCCCGCCATCCACTTATGCAGAAATGCTCGGGGAAAAGATTGACCAATTCAACGCAGATGTTTATTTGGTCAACACAGGCTGGTCAGGAGGATCTTACGGGGAAGGGCAGCGAATTAAACTGGCCTACACAAGATCCATGATTCATGCCGCACTGGAGGGAGAGTTAAGCTCTGCTGAAACTTATCAAGATCCATTTTTTGGTTTGAATATTCCTACACACTGCCCTGGTGTCCCAGATGAAGTATTATTCCCTAGAAAAACATGGGCAGACGCTGATGCATATGATCAAAGTGCCAAGTCATTGGCAAGCAAGTTTCATGAAAACTTCAAGAAATTCACATATGCAAGCGAAGAAATCAAAAAGGCAGGACCGACCTACCACAGGTCATAATAATTGTTTCCTCATCTCCTCATATAAAAGAAGGCCCCGCTGGATTTCCAGCGGGGCCTTCTCTATGCCCTACACCTAACACCACAAACGCTCCCTATAGTTGAAGACTCAGTATCGAGATGTTACAGGGTTCGTTGCTTGAGGTGAGCGCCAGGGGTGGCTGGGAAGCTACTCGCTTTCCTGCGGGGATGACGGAGAGCCTCCTCGAGCTAAAGCTCTGCGGGGTCTCTCCAGCCAATCCATTCCCGCGGGAGTCTCGCAGCTTCCCAACCACCCCATTTGTTGAAGAGAGAAACGAACCCCTATACTGAAAATGATTGTCTCTTACTTTTCTCTCCTAAGTAGGCATAAAGCGCTCTATTTCAATCATTAAGTTCTGGCTGTCCATAGTAGAGAAGTTTATATGATCCACTTCTCTCAGTCATATGAGCTAACATTTTAGAGGTGGTTTCGAGAATCTTCCTTGGTAAAGGGGCGGAGGGGAATGGCGAGACTCCTGCGGGAAAAAGTGCAGGGTGAGACCCCACAGGACGCAGTCCGAGGAGGCTCACCGCGCTCCCGCGGAAAGCGAGTTATTCCCCGCAGCCCCACCCACTCAACAAAAGTCTCGAAACTGAGTCTTCAACAATCCTGCCAGATTGTTGAAGAAACATAAGAAAAAAGGTAGAAAAGTTTAGTTGAACTTTTCTACCTTTTTCAAGCACTCTGGCAACACTTCATCTTTCATCATGAAACTGAAACGATCATTCGATTTTAAATTACGAGGGAGATTACGGAACAATACTGGCCCGTGCGTTTCAAAATAATGATCCTGATCATCAATCGAATCAATCATTGCAAAATACACATTCTTAATGACCGTCCCCCCTTTCCCTTCTACATGATACTGACCAATGTAGGATAAATGAGAAATGAGGGCTCCTGTCTCTTCTCGGACTTCTCTGACAGCGGCGTCTTCCGCTGATTCTCCCTCTTCAACTTTTCCGCCTGGAAATTCTAGACCACGATCTTTATGCTTGGTGAGCAGCCATTGATCTTTGTATCGGCATATCACCCACACATGTTTCGGTGTCTCGGAAAAAGGATGATCCTCAAAAGATAACCGGACAGGGTTGTGGTAATAATCATAAAATGTTTTCATGTCTGCTCAACTGCCTTTAATCCTTGATATACGTTCTGTCTTTCACCTGTTTAAATCGTACCACAAGCCACGCTAAATACAAACCGGTCAGCAGACAAACTTCCCGTATTTCTGAAAAAAATGTAAAAACTCCGATAAACATAAAGCGATCGATTCTTATTATTCATACAAGAAAGAAAGCATAAAAAGATAGGAGAGCAATAATGGCTCAGCGAACCTATGTAGCGATGGTCAGTCTGTTTTTATTTAACAAGATTGAAGAGATTGTCGTACCAAAGGACATTCTTAATTAAGTAAAGGCAATGAAAGTTATGCCTGGTATATTCTAATGAAGCATAGAAAACCGCTTCTTTTAAAGAAGCGGTTCAATTATTCATTTAATACACCCATCTCCGTGATATGATGTTTAGTCGCTTCATCTCCAAGATCATAAATCTTTTGAAACGCTTTTTTCATATCAAGATCCACTTCATCGTTCGCCTGATCGTTATGATAGGGATTAAACGGAACGTGGGACCGCCAGAAAGACTCCTCATCTGCATTATAAATCTCATCAAATACTTCTCTTAGCGCTTTTACTTCCTCTTCCGTTGCGTAAATCGTGAAATCATCATTGTTTGCATCGTGGTTTAAAGAAATTTCCCTTGTTCCCATGTTGATATAATACTTATCCTTATCCATCATTCACCCTCCTCTTCTCTAGTGTGAACCACGGAGGGGAAACCTATTACAGATGGATCATTCAGGAGAATGTCTGGTAAGCGAGGGTTACTTCATCTAAATATTCTTCATCCACTTCTATACCCATTCCCTTTTCCGCAGGAACCTCAATGGTACCTTTGTGCATAACAATCTCAGGGTGTACAAGATCTTTATAAAAATACCTTGTAGAACCGGACAAATCACCTGGAATCGTGAAATTTGGCAGGGAAGCTAACGCAAGATTATGCGCTTTGGAAATTCCTGATTCCACCATCCCTCCGCACCATACAGGAACCCCTCGTGATTGACAGAAGTCATGGATTTGAATCGCTGCAGTTAATCCACCGACACGACTGATTTTTATGTTGATGATTTGACAACTTCCCAGTTCAACCGCCTGAATCGCATCGTGAAAAGACATGATCGATTCATCCAAACAAATCGGGGTCTTCATTTCCTTTTGCAGTTCTTTATGCCAATAAAAGTCTCCTGCTGGAAAAGGCTGCTCAATCATTGTTAATCCATAATCATCTAATGAACGTAAATGGCTTATATCCTCTGAATTGTATTGACCATTCGCATCGATCATGATTGGAAGAGAAGGGTCGATTTCTTGTATGGTTTCAATCGCTTCCTTTTCTCTTCCTTTAACCACTTTCAATTTATATCTTTGAAAGCCCTCTTCCTTCAACCTGGACACATCTTCTTCTAACGAATCCCCTAAGCTGATCACCGCCCCAGCGCTCACTGATGACCGGATCCCCCCCAGGAGATCGGCAAGACTTCTGCCTGTTTGCTTTCCATACAAGTCCCATAGCGCTGCTTCGAGCCCCGCTTTTGCCATCGGATGACCCTGCACTCCGTCATTTTGTTCTGCCACATCCGAAGGATGCTCCGCTCCATTTTTCAAAAGAGACGGAATCAGGTGATTTTCTAAAATATGCCAGGATGTACCTAACGTTTCATAGGTATAAAAAGGGGTAGGAAATGCCGTCACCTCGCCATAACCTATACAACCTGCATCATCTCTTACCTCTACAATAATAAGAGGACGCTCTTTCAATTCACCCTGGTGAGTAACGAATGGAGCTTTTAGCGGCATGGAGACTTTCCTTAAACGGACCGACTGGATTCTCATCCGTTTCCCCCTTGCTTGAGGCAGGATGACAAATGTCTACGCAATAGTTTGTTCGAGGCATTTCTCGGTAGTTCATCGATCCAATGAACCTCTTTCGGACATTTATATTTCGCCAAACGCTTCCGGCACCAGTTCAGTACATCTTCTTTAGTCAGACTGGACCCATCTTCAGTCACAATATACGCTGCAGGAACTTCTCCCCAATGTTCATCAGAACGTCCGGCCACACCTGCTTCCCGTACTCCTGGCATGGATGATAACACGCTTTCAACTTCTGCAGGATAAATGTTTTCTCCCCCTGAAATGATCACATCCTTCACCCGGTCTACGACATACAAAAATCCATCTTCATCTTCAAATCCGAGGTCCCCTGTCCGCAAGTACGTGTTTTCTCTTTTCTCCCGGTTGTAATATCCCCTCGACACCATCGGACCACGAACGATGATTTCACCAACCTCACCTCTTTCATTGCAGTCTATATAAAGGTGCGCAGAGCTTAAAGCCTTACCCGCTGAACCAAGTTTTGAGAAAGCAAACTCCGGACTGAGTGTGGCGATTTGGGAGGAAGTCTCTGTCATCCCATATGTCTGGAAAACAGGCATTCCTTTTTCTGATGCCTGCTCGAGTAATACTTCAGGAACAGGCCCCCCGCCAAGAAGCATACAGCGGAAGTCATCTGGGTACGTACCTTCATCAAGCATCTCGAGTAGCCTCTGCAGCATAACCGTCACCACGGACACATGAGTAACCCCTTTTTCCATAACGGCTTCATGAACCTTGCATGCATCGAACTTTTCAAAAAGCATGACCGGCATACCATAAACGACACTCTTCATTAGGATTGAAAAGCCACCAACATGGAACAAAGGCAAACAATTCAACCACTTGTCCTTTTCTCCTGTTCCTAAATTCAAGGCAGAAGCGACCGCACTGTGCCAATGGTTTCCATACGTATGCATCACGGCTTTCGGATTCCCTGTCGTCCCTGACGTATACATCATCGTATAAACGTCTTCGAAATCCAGGTCCGTTTGAAGTTCATGGGGGATGCCTTTCTCCATTTTCAAATGTTCAAGTCTATGCACCTCAAGGTTCATCTCTGTTACCGATTCGGCAGCAACTGGCACGTGCTGATCATCAGAAAAAAAATGTGAAACATGCGCATCCGTGAGCTGATACGCAATTTCTGCTGGGGTCAGCCTCGTGTTCAACAGAACAGCTACCGCTCCAACATAACTTACCGCGTGTATGAAAACCGTGTACAGTGTACTATTGCTCGCTAATAAGGCTATGTGGTCATCCTGCTTCACCCCGTTTGTCATAAGAACAGCGGCCATCCTCCGGCTTTTTTCCCTTAATTCAGAAAAACTAATGCTCCTGCCGTCTGATGTTTCAATGGCTGTACGCTGTGGGTTTAGTGAAGCCTGTTTATCTAACCAATGTGGAATACGTTCGCCCATTTCAACCCTTCCTTTACTTAGTTCTTTTATACTGCCTCTCAAACCACAAAAGGGGCAATCCTTTCTACAGGATGCCCCTTCACACGTGGTTTCATATATAGAGTCGAATCAAGGGAAACGAGGGAACTGATCGAAGTCAGGCTTTCTTTTCTCCTTGAAGGCGTCGCGCCCTTCTTTGGCTTCCTCTGTTGTGTAATACAACAAAGTAGCGTCTCCACCCATTTGTTGAAGACCAGCTAAACCGTCAGTATCGGCATTGAAAGAAGCCTTCAGGAAACGCAAGGCAGTCGGTGACTTCTCAAGCATTTCACGACCCCATTGTACAGTCTCCGCTTCAAGATCTTCCAATGGTACAACTGTGTTGACCAGTCCCATTTCCTCCGCTTCTCTTGCAGAGTACTGACGGCACAAGTACCAAATTTCACGGGCTTTCTTATGACCGACAATACGAGCAAGCAATCCTGCACCGTAACCAGCATCGAAGCTTCCCACTTTTGGTCCTGTTTGACCGAAGATGGCGTTATCAGCAGCAATCGTTAAATCACAAACGATATGTAATACATGTCCACCACCGATTGCATATCCGGAAACCATAGCTACTACAGGCTTTGGAATGACACGGATCAAACGTTGCAAATCAAGTACATTCAAACGAGGGATATGGTCATCCCCAACATAGCCACCATGGCCACGTACTTTCTGGTCTCCACCAGCACAGAAAGCATCATCGCCAGCTCCTGCAAGAACAATAACCCCGATCCGGGAGTCATCGCGAGCATAAGCAAAAGCATCAATTAACTCATGTACCGTTTGCGGGCGGAAAGCATTACGAACTTCCGGACGGTTGATCGTAATTTTAGCAATCCCTTCAAATCTCTCGTACATAATATCTTCATATTCGCGTTCACTAACCCAATCAAAAGACATAGTATTTCCTCCTTTTTCTACATTCAGTTCGTAAATTCCTCATGAAAAACGCTTTCCTGCAATTTTCATTTTATCATGAACCCATCTACAATTTTAGCAAAAATCCCAGGATTCTCAAGGTGGACCGTATGACCAGCATCTTTTACCACCCGATGAGTGGCATGTGTGAAACGGTCTGCCATTTCCCTATTAATGCTTCGGAACTTTGCATCTTCCTCTCCTGTCACTAATAAGACCGGGCACTTGAGCGAAGATAATTGATTCCACCAGGAGGGCTGGTGACCTGTACCCATACCGAGAAGTGATTCAGAAAGACCTTCAGCCGTCTGACTCAGGCGTTCCTCTCTCAATGCTTTTTTCACATCATTAGGAAGCTTTCGTTGTGAATCAAAAAGTGGGATACTTCCCCAGAAGTCTACAAACGATTCGATTCCTTCTTCCATCAATTTTTCTGACAAACCTTTATCTTTTGCTTGTCGTGACAGCTGTTCTTCGGTTGTGGGTAAACCTGGAGAAGCACTTTCGAGTATTAATCGATCGACATATTCTGGGTAAAGCACGGCAAATGATAGAGCTGTTCTCCCTCCCAAAGAATAACCAAGCAAGGACACCTTTTCTAATCCCTGCTGATCCAGTAAGGCTTTAAGATCCAGGCAAAACCGCTCCATCGTTATCCTACCAATCGATCCTGTTTTTCCATGACCAGGCAAATCCACTTTTATGAGTCGATAGGAGTTTTCAAAACGGGAAGTGATGGAGTCAAACGTTGAAGCGCGGCCTGTAAACCCGTGGAGCAGGAGGAGGGCTTGACCTTCTCCCTCATCCTCAACCCAGTATTCTCTGCCGTTCACCTTCATCCTCATAAACTTTCGCTCCAATCCAAAACCGCCTTTTCTACATTGGACCAACGCTCTCTGTGAAACGCTACATGGTCGTCACGACTTGTCACCACTTCGACGACGTTCAGCCCTGGATCTGCATAACTTTCTGCTAAAGCACGTTTATAAGACTCCCAACTTGTCACCTGCCTGTGTTTGCCCCCATACATGCTGATGACAGGTGCGAGATCCAAACCTAAAGGGGTGCCAAAGAGCTCTTCAAAGTGATCCGGATGTTTGGATTGAGGCAGGTAAGAAAATATACCCCCTCCGTCATTGTTAATAACAACGATGGTCAACGGAATCTCCTTATTCTTTGCCATCCATAGTCCGTTTAAATCATGGAAAAAAGAAATATCCCCTAACAAAAGCGTTGTGTGTCTGCCTGTAGCTGCTGTGCCGATTGCTGTACTAACCACACCATCGATCCCATTTGCTCCTCTATTCGCCATCAGCTGAACATTTTTAGGTGATGACATGAAGAAACTGTCGACATCCCTGATCGGCATGCTGTTTCCCACAAATAAATTTGAATGGTCAGGAATGGATTCTGCCAGATAAACGACCGCATGACCTTCATTGAGTGAAGGCTCTGGTTCGAGGAGCATTTCATTCTTCGCTAAAACATTCATCTGCTGCCAACTTGAAAGCCATGATGTCTCTACATTCCCGTCAGGCATAAAACTGGACAAGCTTTCACATAATTTCACGGGGTCACTCCAAACGAATGTCGCTGTAATACCCGCAGGCTCACGAAATTCCTTTTGGTCATCCACAACATAATGATCGATCTGATCTTTATATTCCTTGACCCATTTTAAGTATGCTTTGGAAACAGGCATGGCTCCGAATCGTACGATGTAATCGGGCACGACTTGACCTTTAATCGAGGTAGACTTAAGCAAAGCATCATAATTTTCAATGATATTTCTCTTATCGTGACTCCCTGTACGAAGCTGTGATAAAGGATCGGCAAATACAGGAACCCCAAGACGGGAGGCAAGATGTGTGACTGCCTCAGCTAAACGGGAATCCGGCTGGGGCCCAACGACCAGTAAACCCTTCTCTCCTTGAGCGAGACGTTCAAATAATTGCTTGATCTGATCATCTGGCATCGCTAACTTCCCTCTCTGAGCTCTCGGAATCGGCTGGGTACCGCCGCGCCATGCCTCTTCCAACTCGAAGTCTGGAATTAACGGTTCGCGAAATGGAATATTCAAATGAACAGGACCTTGCCCGGCAATCGCCTCTTCCATCGCTCTCGCTGCCTGTTGTCTCGCGTAGTGAAAGTTGTTTTCTTCTGGTAATGCTAAATCCTGATACCACTTAACATAACTGCCGTACATTTGTATTTGATTAATAGCTTGAGGGGCACCGACTTCCCTTAACTCATGCGGCCTGTCAGCGGTCAAGACCACCAGGGGTACTCGACTATAAAAAGCCTCGACAATAGCCGGATAATAATTCGCCGCTGCGGTTCCCGAGGTGCATACGAGCGCTACTGGCTTTTGCTCTTGCTTCGCTATTCCCAGAGCAAAAAAAGCAGCTGAGCGTTCATCGAGGTGAACCCAATGATTCACCTCGGAATGCTCAGCAAAAGTCATAGCTAATGGAGTAGACCTGGAACCTGGTGATATGACGACATGGTCGACACCTGAGAACACGAGTTGGTCTACAAAATGAGTGACATATTTCGATAAAGCTTCTACATGTCCCATTCAGATCCTCCCAATACATCCATCATCGGTTTCAATTTAACAGCCGTTTCAGCATATTCCGCTTCAGGGTCGGAATCTTCGACTACTCCACACCCAGCGAACAATGAGGCTTCCTTTTGCTGAATAAGAGCGGAACGAATCGCTACAGCAAACTCGCCGTTATCCTGTGCATCAAACCAACCAATCGGTCCAGCATACCAGCCTCTATTCAACGTTTCATGCGTACGAATATACTCGACGGAAACCTGCTGAGGCATTCCACCAAGAGCCGGAGTCGGATGGAGCTTTTCAATCACATCAAGCAAGGTATATCCTTGATCTAAAACGGCTTTCACTGGTGTGTACAAATGCTGCAAGTTCCGGAGCGGATAAAGGACAGGTCCATTTGGCACTTCTACTTGGCTGCTGCATGCTTCTACCGCCTCTTTAATCATTTCCACTACAAATTGATGCTCTTGACGATTCTTCGGATCTCCAAGCAATTCTTCCCCAAGCTTAAGATCCTCCTGCTCGGTCCTACCACGAGGAACCGTCCCTGCAAGACAAGTGGATACCAGTTCTCTGTCTACCACTTTCGCAAGTCTCTCTGGGGTCGCACCAATAAAGTAGTCTCCTTCACTTTCGTAGCAGAAAATATAGCTGTTTGGCTGAGTATCAGCCAAAGCTTTCAAAACAGCGGTGATGTGCACATCCTCTTTGAATGTGACACGGAGCTCTCTTGCCAGGACGACTTTCTCCATTAGGCCTGCTGTAATGTCTTCTGTCGCTTTTTTAACAGATTTTTTCCAAGCTTCAGGAGCTACCTCAAAAGTCTTCTCAACGTCAGGCAGCGAACCGGTCATCTCTCCTTCTTTAAGAAGAAAGTCCCGGTGTTCTTGTATTTGAGTAGCGATCTGCTGCTGGTGATCTTCAGGAAAAATTAGTGCATTGATGGTTAAATAAGTTTCCCCATCTACTTTCGTAAGCAGGAAAGCAGGAATCGTCATTTGACTATCAGGAAAAGACTCCCATGGTGTATCCTCTTTTTGTACAGGATCGAAACTGAACCCGCCAAGAGCCACCATCCCTGTTCCTTTTTTATTATAATCATCATGCAGCATCGCATTTTCCTGCAAATGATTCCAAAGGGATTGAACTTCACGAAACCGTTGTTTACTTTTTGCATACAATTGACTGGCCTTCCCTATTCCGACCATGGTCAAATCATTTTCAGCACTCTGCCAAAACGAGCGATGCTGATCAATATGCTGACCTGTTTCAAAAAATTGAAAAGGATCTTGTTCATCTATATGTTCAACTATACTAATAAATAGAGGTTCCCCAAGATGATGTGCTTTCTGAAGAGCTTCCCCTACTATTTCTTCTATATGAGGGGCCTTCGTATGAAGCATATATATTCCTCCCATTCTTTAAGGGACGTTATCTACTCTTTCCCCACACAGCAAATAAATGCTTTTGTGTGCATGCATCACTCTCTATTTTATTCTCTTTTTTCTCTTGACTCAAGGAATCTTGCTTTAAAACCAACATTTTCTTACATTGATTGACACTCCAGGACGGTTTCCCTAAAATTAAACTGTTATCATAACAAGAGTATAGTGACAAGGGAGAGAACACCAATGAGCTCTGTTCAAAACCAAAACATAAAAGCTTCCTTGAATGAACGTGAAGGTTTCCAAGTATGGTGGCGTTTGCTTCGACCACACACACTGACGGCTGCCTTTGTCCCTGTTTTCGTAGGGACAATGCTTGCTGCTATGGAACAATCGATCAACTTCTGGTTATTTGCAGCCATGTTGCTCGCCTCTATTCTCATTCAAGCCGCCACCAATATGTTTAATGAGTATTACGATTACAAGCGAGGCTTAGATAATGAAAATTCGGTTGGTATCGGAGGGACCATTGTCCGTGACGGAATCAACCCTAAGACCGTACTTTCGTTAGCCTATCTATTCTTTATACTTGCAGGATTACTAGGCGTTTATATTTGCGCTTCTTCAAGCTGGTGGATCGCAGCCATCGGGTTGGTTTCCATGCTGTTTGGCTATCTTTACACAGGAGGCCCATTACCAATTGCCTATACACCATTCGGTGAAATAACAGCAGGTTTTTTCATGGGTACCATCATTATTGCGATTAGTTATTTCATTCAAACCCTTATGATTACCGCTGAAGTCATCATCGTTTCTGTTCCTGTGGCTATCTTTGTCGGTACCATCCTATTAGCCAACAACATCAGGGACCGTGTCGGAGATGCCGAAAACGGGAGAAAAACGCTGGCTATTCTTTTCGGCCACAAAGGATCTATCGTTTTCATCAGTTCACTTTTCCTAGTGGCCTTTTTCTGGACAGGCGTGTTAATCATCGTGGGCACACTGCCTTTATGGTCGCTCATTACCTTCTTTAGTGTAATAAAAGCAACAAAAGCCATTCAGGGATTTATAGGAAAAACTCAACCGTTAGAAATGATGCCTGCAATGAAAGCGACGGCGCAGACGAACACCATTTATGGTTTTCTCCTGGGTCTATCCTTACTATTACACCTTAACTTCCCTCTTTCTTAAAAGAGAGAACCAGAAAAAACACATCAGGAGCAACAAAAAAGGATGGTCCCCACCATCCTTTTTTTATTTTCACTAAAGCTCCCGTTTCTTGAAGACTCAGTTTCGAGATTTTTGTTGAGTGGATGGGGGCTACGGGGAATAACTTGCTTTCCGCGGGAGCGCGGTGAGCCTCCTCGGACTTCGTCCTGTGGGGTCTCACCATGCCCTTTTTTCCTCTACGATATCCGGTTCCGGCGCCTAGCGGCTAGTGAGACTTCCCTCGCTTCTGTACGATAAGTCAACATCGAATCACTCCGTTCTTCGTGTTTCCTTTATCTCCGCCAGCTCCGTCCAGTCCATACGCCGCTGATCAAGGCGCCTAAACACTTAAGTTAGGAGTCTCGCCATTCCCCTCCGCCCACTTGCTGGAAGAAATTCTCGAAACTACCTTCCAGCAATGGGAGCTTTTATGGTTGAGAATCCTATACCAACGCGGTTTAAGCAGAATTTATAACAGTTTTAGGCAAGGTAATATAAGAGGGATTTCGAGAACCTCATATGGCAAAGGGGCGGAGGGAAACGGTGAGACTCCTGTGGGAAGTGCGTGGTAGATGAGACCCCGCAGAGCGTTAGCTCGAGGAGGCTCATCACTCGCCCACGGAAAGCGAACCTTTTCCCGGAGCCCCTAAATCCACACAAACATCTCGAAATCAAGTCTTCCACAATCCTGCCAGATTGTTGAACAAGTCATTTATAATTTCAGTATGTAACATGAAGGTTTGACCATTTTTACAATGGGAATAATACAAAAAGGACGGGATGAAAATGAACAGATCTATGATGAAGAATACATTGATGGAAGCACTAGGGATGGAAGTTCTGACGGCAGACGCGGAAAAGGTTCAAATTCGTATGCCTGTGGATCACCGTACCCATCAGCCTATGGGGTTTCTCCATGGCGGAGCCAGTGTGGCATTAGCCGAGAGCGCTGCGAGCATCGGGGCATTTTTGAACATTGACCCTGATCAACAACAAGTTTTTGGGATAGAAATCAATGCCAACCATATAAAAAGTGCCTGCGATGGATATGTAAAGGGAACAGCGACCCCCGTTCATATCGGCAAAAATACGATGGTATGGGAAATACAAATTGTTAATGAAGCTGATGAGTTGTTGTGTATATCCCGATGCACTGTAGGGGTTGTCCCCAAAAAATAACCGAATTGTCCAATTGAAAGGAGTCACGTTTAGCATGTTGAATGATAAACAAAAACAAAAATTCAAGAACCGCCTTTTAGAAATGAAGGAAGAAGCAGAAGCACAAATGGAAGAATACAAAGAAGACCAAGCTAAAGAAGATTATGAAAATGATCGAACCGGTGAAATATCGAGCGTGGCTGATCATCCTGGTGACCAGGGAACGGATCAATTTGAGAGAGCGAAAGAACAAACGTTTTATGAGCAGGCGCGCGAAAAATTAATGGAAGTAGAAGATGCCCTGCAGCGCATGGAAGAGGGACGGTATGGTTTGAGTGAAAAGTCGGGTGAACCCATTCCAATTGAACGTTTGGAAGCCATGCCGACAGCACGCTATAAAGTGGAAGAAATGGAAAACTAATAACTACGTAAAAGAAAAGCGAGGGGTCCCATTCCCCTCGCTTTTTTTATGCGGCTGACTGCCGAACACTTTTTTGTTCGATCCAGTCCTTCATTTTCACGAATAACATGATAAACAAGGATCCAGCAATGGCTCCTTTAATTACATTGAAAGGAAGAATACCCGCTACAATCGTCATCCATTTCACATCTGTACTCATTGTCTCCCAGCCCATAAACCAGCTGTATGCAGGAAGGATAAGGAAATAATTGAGTACGCTCATAGTTACTGCCATAAAGACTGAACCAAAAACCAAACCTAAAATGAGTGCTTTCATCGTTTTTCCTTTTCGATAGATCATAGCAACCGGAACAACGAAAAGGACTCCGGCAAAGAAGTTCGCAACGACCCCAATGGGATCAGAAACTCCTGTAAAAATCATATATAGACCATTTTTCAACGCTTCCACCACAATACCTGCGAGTGGTGAAAATAAAATCGCAGCTAGAAGAGCTGGAATGTCACTAAAGTCCACTTTTAAATAAGGGGGTAAAAAAGGAAGTGGGAATTTCAAAAACATTAACACCATAGATATTGTACCAAGTAACGCTAAAATGACTAACTTTTGCAGTTTTGATGATTGACCCGTGTAAGCGTTCATCATCGATCTCCTCCTTCATCTTTTCATCGATTCACATCCCAGATGAAGGTAAACGGCCTAAAAAAACACATAAAAATAACCCTGTAGCACTTAGGGCTAAGGGTAGTCGTGTCCATAGGAAATAGAGGTAGTGTTTAATCTACCAGTTCCGTTCGACATCTTCTCCCATCCAGACTTTAACTGTCGGTCCCGGACTTTCACCGGGTCCACCGCATGGTCAACCATACGGGTCACGGACTTGAAAAATCATTTTTCTTCTTACCGTCGGTCGGGAATTGCACCCTGCCCCGAAGATGGAATCGATATATTATTGTAAATTTATTTTATACAAAACGCTGGGATAGCGCAAGCTAAATGTTTTGGAATGAATGTTTTCTGTTCTTAGAGGATTATGATGGTTGATATTGACAAGATTATTCTGTATTGTCTTATGTCTTAGTCTTTACTACAACTGTGTTAAAGTAGCTTGTACGTAATTTTTTCATAAATAAATGACTGCAATCCAATCTTAAAACCCATGATAATATCCATTATTCGAGGCAGAATAGGTGTGTAACTCCTTTCAAACCATTACTTCAAAAGGAATGATTGAAATATGGGTAGAAGAAATTCTTGGTTAGCATTAGGAACAGCTGGAGCCATTGGTGCTGCAGCTATGTATGGGATAAATAGAATGAATCGCAATGGTGGAATGCAGCAAGTTGGTCAAAATCTCCAAAATAGCGAAATGGCTCAAAATTTACAAAACGCTCTCCCAAAAAATAATCAATAATAAAAAGTGGAAGCCAATGATTATGGCTTCCACTTTTCACTCTCTTCCGTTCAATTTCAACCAAACCCCTTCCTCACTACCTTCTCTGAATAGTGGTTAAGGATAAAAACAAAACACATTCCAGCGCCTTGTTTTTATGCCGATGGCGACTGCATTTTTTCTGTAGCATCTATAAAAAGACGGAGAGTTGAAGAAACAGTAGATACATCGACGAGACCATCTTCGCAATCTTTTACCTTATCAAGCTGCATAAGAATGTATTCATCATACCCATGCAACTGTAACTGTCCGGCACAAATCTTCCCTTTCAACGTCATAATTTGGTGATGCAGTACTTCCCGATCCATGCAGATCACTCCTTAATATAGAAGATTATATCTGCTATTCTCTCCAATTATGCTTTAAATAAACAAAACACCGAGGAGCCCCTCGGTGCTTAAAGGATTATTCTTCTAGCGGATTCAAACTTTCGTTACCTGTCATATTCTTAATCATTTCCACCATCAAGGTGATCTCTTCTTCGATGTCCTGAACACTTACAGTTTCTACAGGAGAATGCATATAACGGAGCGGCAGGGAAACGAGACTGACTGGAACACCTTTTCCGGTAAGTCTCATCTTATCGGCATCTGTCCCAGTCATTCTAGGCGTCAGCTCATACTGGACGTCCATATCAAGAGATTTTGCTGTGCTTTCAAGAAGCTTGTTAATCTTGCGATTGATCGGGGCTCCTTTTGCCAGTACAGGCCCCCCGTCTAATCGTACGTCCCCGTGTTTATTTTTGTTAACCCCTGGATAATCGGTAGCAAACGTCACGTCACACGCAATCGCCATCGTTGGTTCAATGCCGGCCGCAGCAAAATAAGCTCCCCCCATGTTGGTCTCTTCATTAACAGTGCTTGCCGCATAGACTCCCACTTGAATGTTTTCATTAGAAAGCCTTCTCAATACTTCCCCTACAATAAATTGTCCGGTACGGTTATCCAGACCGCGTCCAGCTATGTATCGATCCATCAACAGTTCCGGCTCCCTCTTATAAACAGCCAGGTCACCAATTTGAACAAATTGCTCCATCTCTTCTTTCGTCTTTGCTCCACAGTCAATAAAAAGGTCGTCTAAACCGAAGTCCCCTTTTAATCCACCATGGTGTTGAGCGTTCACTCCAATGACCCCTGTCAATTCTTTGGCATAACCAAGAATTTGAACCTTCATTCCTACAGCTGCTTTCGGGTTTATGCCCCCCATTTTGTCAAAATGAAGATAACCTTGCTCATCAATCCGGTTGATGACGAGAGCAATTTCATCACAGTGCCCGGCTAACAGGATTTTGAATTCCGCTTCCGGATTCAATACAGCGATAGCATTCCCGGCATGATCGGTTTTGATATCGTCAGCATATGGACGCATCTCTTTGATCCATCTTTTTTGTATTTCCATTTCCATGCTGGATGGAGAAGGTGTGTTTAGCAATTCCATTAAAAAGTTCAATCGTTCTTTTTCCATAATCATCCCCCTTTTCTTTTATCATACCAAAAAAGAGGGATCTCATTATAATTAGACGCTTATTCTCAGCCTAATGGGGGAACATGACCTTGTACGGAGTTTGTAGAGGAGGAATTGGAATGAACTTAGAAGACTGGTTTAACAGAGGAATGACAGCCCAGACCTACGTCGATCACATGCAAACACACCAGAAAGACTTCATCTATATATATGAAAACTTCCCGGTCCCCGTTGAAGATCAGCCACTATTCGAAAAAGTACAAAACAAGAAATTACGCGCCCTTGTTCTTACAGAGGATTGGTGTGGTGATGCGATGCTGAACCTGCCGATTTTCTTAAAAATTGCAGAGCAGGGGCATATTCCCGTTCACTTCCTTTTGCGTGATGAAAATCTAGAGTTGATGGATCAATATCTGACAAACGGACAATCAAGATCCATCCCTAAGATTATTTTCATCGACACCAAAGGGAATGAAGTGGGAACTTGGGGACCACGCGCTCCCGAAATTCAAGCATTCATCGATGAATCATTAGCGAAGCTCCCTGATCATGATGCTGACGACTTTAACGAAAAACGTAAGGAAATGCTTACCTTCATTACAAAGGCTTATCGTGATAACCGTGACTTCTGGGCATGTGTTTATAAAGATTTGAAAGAAAAAATTTCATAGCCCCATTTTCAAAAGGATTTCCTTACTATGTAAGGAAGTCCTTTAATGTTTGAATAAAGACCAGAACAGCCATACTGAGGATAAAAAAGGGGCATATGTTATGCAATCCTTAATCCGCCTATACTTCCAAATGCCACTGTTTTTGCGGTTATTGACTACCGTATTGTTTACCATGTCATTATTCGGGTTGATCATTCATATCATTGAGCCGCAAAACTTCCCTACTTTCTTTGATGGTCTCTGGTGGGCATTTGTGACAGGTGCCACTGTTGGTTATGGTGATTATGTCCCGTTAAGTGCAACAGGGAAAATCATCGCGATTCTTCTGATTCTATCAGGTGGAGGCCTCGTAACCTTTTATATGGCGACACTTTCAGCATCTACCGTGAAACATGAAACGGACTTAACAGAAGGAAAAGTACCTTACAAAGGAAACGGTCACCTGATTCTTGTTGGATGGAATGAACGGACACGTCACTTGCTGGACATGCTGGAAGAACAAAACCTGCAAGAAAGAATCGTTCTGATCGACCGGACGATGAACCAATTTTATCAGCGTTTATCCAGTGTTCATTTCATTAACGGAAGTGCCACGAATGAAGAAACGCTCGAACAAGCCAATGTAAGTGAAGCGAGAATGGCGATCATAACCGCTGATCCATCCATGGAAGAAGAACAGTCGGATCAGACGGTCATTCATCAGATTGTCTCGCTTAAAGGACACCATCCAGGGTTGTTCATCATAGCGGAGGTACTGACTGAAAAACAAAAAATCAATGCAGAGCGGGCAGGCGCCAATACCATCATTCGTTCTAATGACTTTATGAGCAGCCTCTTTTACCAGGAGCTCTATCGTAACGATCCGGTCAAACCCTTTGAACTTCTTCTTGACTTATTGACGGAACGACAATTTCATGAAGAAATAATATGTGGTGAGCTCATTGGAAAGCCTATGCTCAAAGCTTTCGAACATTATCTGAAAGAACACTATCAAATTATCGGCATAAAAAAAGGCGAAGATCTCTCCTTCGACCTTCACCCTGATATTGTATTGGAAGAAGGGGATGTCCTTGTCGTTTTTTCACCCCTTCGAAAGTAACACTTGTTCAACTTGAGCAAGCAGCTCTCTTCCCTTATTGATGTGTTCTTCAGGAAAAGAGGCATCTTTATCCACCGGTTCCTGGAACTGATCGAAAATCGCACGGAAGTTCCCTTCTTTAACATTATCATCCAGTCCTGGATTGTATTTATGAGATAAGAGAAACGGTTCTTTCATTTCAATCATGGCATAATCGCCAGGCGCATCTAAAGAACCTGAAGTTACGACGAACGGAAGACGAATGAATTGGTAACCTACATGGTCGTCGATTTTGTAATCAAAGTACCCATGCTCATAATCCCAATTATCGGAAAGTTTGAAGCCAAGAGCCTTCAGTTCACTTTCTACATCATTATATGTGTACACTTGACCTGTAATTGGTGAAGATAATGGAATCACTGTCATCACTCCTTTATTCCTTACTATGCCCAAACAAAAAAAGCTCAGGTCATCCATTTTCTGGATGACCTGAGCTTTTCTTTTTTATTTCAAGCGATTTTCAAGTTCTTCTTTTTCTTTTTCAAACCCTGGCTTACCAAGTAGAGCAAACATATTGACTTTATATGCCTCTACACCTGGCTGGTCGAAAGGATTCACACCCAATAGGTAACCACTAATGGCACATGCTTTTTCAAAGAAGTACACGAGATAGCCAAATGTAAATGCATCGCGTTTAGGCAGGTGCAAGATCAAGTTCGGCACATCCCCATCTGTGTGTGCAAGCATTGTACCAAGGTAAGCTTTTTCATTTACCTCGTCCACTGTAGCTCCCGCAAGATAATTGAGGCCGTCCAAGTTCTGACTGTCTTCTTCGATCGTAATGTCGGAAGATGGCGTTTCTACGTTCAAGACCGTTTCAAACAAGTCTCGACGTCCTTCCTGCACGTATTGCCCAAGAGAGTGCAAGTCCGTAGAGAAGTTTGCAGAAGCAGGGAAAATTCCTTTTTGGTCTTTTCCTTCACTCTCTCCGAACAATTGCTTCCACCACTCAGCAAAATATTGAAGAGATGGTTCATAGTTCACAAGCATCTCAATCGTTTTTCCTTTGTTATAAAGGACGTTTCTGACAGCAGCATATTGATACGCAGGGTTTTCAGACAGTTTATCCGTGCTCAACTCACTTTGAGCTGCCTGTGCACCTTTCATCATTTCATCAATATCGATTCCGCTTGCAGCAATAGGAAGAAGACCAACCGCAGTCAAAACAGAATATCGGCCACCGACATCATCAGGTACCACGAAGGACTCGTAGCCCTGTTCACTAGCCAATGTCTTAAGGGCCCCTTTATTTTTGTCAGTTGTTGCATAGATGCGTTTACGCGCTTCTTCTACGCCATACTTCTCTTCAAGGAACTTACGGAAGATACGGAAAGCAATAGCCGGTTCTGTCGTCGTTCCACTCTTAGAGATAACATTAATGGAAACATCTTTGTCTTTAAGTACATCAAAAAGTTCATTCATATATGGTGCACTAATGCTGTTACCAACGAAGAACACTTGAGGAGTGTTTCTGTCATCAGAAGACAACTCATTATAAAAACTATGGTTCAACATTTCAAGCGCAGCACGTGCCCCTAAGTATGATCCACCGATTCCGATAACTAGCAAGACATCTGAGTCTGATTTAATCTTTTCAGCGGATTTTTTAATACGTGCAAATTCCTCTTTATCGTAAGCTTCTGGTAGTTCCAACCACCCTAAGAAGTCATTTCCTGCTCCTTTTTTTTCGTGCAGGGATTTATGTGCAAGCGATACAGCTCCTTGCATGTATTCTAGTTCATGCTCACCAAAGAAAGGTAAAGCTTTTTCGTAATCAAAACGAACATGTGTCATTTATGACCCTCCAAATCGTCATTTTTTGCTTGACCAATTTCACTTTATCGAAACCTTACCTTCAAATCAAGCAATCGTGAAATTGTAAACGGATACATACGAAACTTTCATACATCTGTAAAAATATTGGAATATTACTTATCCAAGAATAACCAACCAACTCAACAAACGCTCCCGTTTGTAGAAGACTCAGTTTCGAGACAATGGGGTGAGTCTAGGGGCTGCGGGAAAAGGTTCGCTTTCCATGGGGCGGGCGGTGAGCCTCCTCAGGCTTCGCCTTCCGGGGTCTCACCTGTCCCACACGTCCCATAGGAGTCTCACCGTTTCCCTCCGCCCCTTACCATAAAAGTGTCTCGAAATCACTTCTAAAAGAGTCAGCATGTATGGTTGAGGGAAATGAATAATTAGAACACCTCCAAAGTACGTAAAAGCTTGATCCAGAGCACTTCACACCCCAAATGTTTGATAGTTAAGACCTTCCAACTTGGTACAGGGGTTCGTTTCTCACCTTAATCGTACGGGGTGGTTGGGAAGCTGCGAGACTCCTGCGGGAATGGATGGACTGGCAAGACTTACAGTGCGAAGCACGAGGAGGCTTGCCGTCAAGCGAGTAGCTTCCCAGCCACCCCTGACGCCCAACAACGTAACGAACCCCGGAAACATCTCGAAACCATGTCTTAAATAAACCTGCCATTTAGCTGAATAAATGGATAAAAAAATCGGAGGGGAACCCCTCCGATTTTCACATATTTTATTTAGACATCTCCAAGATTTTCTGAACGTCTTCTTCATGCAATTGATTGAAGTTTCCGAATGGTCCTCGTTTCATTGCACGGTCGACGATGACATCGAATTTGTCGTCACCAATATCGTAATCAGCCAAGGTTTCAGGAGCTCCAATTGAACTCCAGAAAGAACGTAGAGCGTTGATGCCCTCTTCAGCGACTTCTTTTTCCGCTTTCCCTTCTGGATTGACACCGAACACCTTTGTAGCCAAACGGGCAAAACGTTGTTCATTGACCTCCATGTTGTGTTTCATCCAGTTCGGGAATAGGATGGCGAGTCCGCCTGCATGTGGAATATCATAAACAGCAGATACTGCGTGTTCAATGTTATGGCTGGCCCAATCGCCTCGATATCCCATTTGAAGCATGCCGTTGAGCGCAATGGTACCGGCATACAAAATGGTTTCTCTATGCTCCAGTGACTCAAGATTTCCAAGCAATTTAGGAGCTGTTTCGACGACAGTTCTCAATACACCTTCCACCATCTCATCTTGCACAGGAGATTGTGTTGGGTTGTGGAAGTACTGTTCAAACAAGTGTGTCATCATATCAACAATTCCATAGATCGTTTGATCTTTCGGAACACTCACTGTGTAGGCAGGATCAAGAATAGAGAATGTCGGGTTCGTTAGAGGGGCTGCTCCCCATCCATATTTTTCGTTCGTTTCCCAATTTGTAATGACAGCACCTGCATTCATCTCGGACCCTGTAGCTGCCAGAGTCAGTACGGTTCCGAATGGAAGAGCTGATTCAGGCTTCGCTTCTCTTGTAACAAGGTCCCATGGAGCTCCATCGTATTTTGCTCCAGCTGCAATGGTCTTGGTACAATCAATGACACTTCCTCCACCTACAGCCAGAAGGAAATCGATGTTCTCTTCTTTACAAATCTGGACCCCTTTTTCTACAGTAGTCAATTTCGGGTTGGGTTCTACACCAGATAGTTCCTGGACTTCCACACCCGCTTCATTCAATTGACTCATCACTTGGTCATAAACACCGTTCTTCTTTATACTTCCTCCACCATATACAATAAGCACTTTTTTAGTGCCGGTTGGTAATTGGGAAGGTAATTGACTTATTTGGTCTTTACCGAAAATCAACTTCGTCGGATTATGAAACGTAAAAGCATCCATAATGGAATTCCCCTTTCTAAACTGAGCGTACGATGATATTATCCCCGAATTCCAAGGTATTCTCAAAAGATATGCAATTCGTATAATATTTTTCCCTGTGTTTAAGCTAATAAAGAATATTGGTAAGGAGGTGTTTTAAATGAATTGGTTAAATCGTGTGGCACTTCTTCTAGTCATTATTGGAGCGATTAACTGGGGGTTGATTGGGTTATTTCAATACGATCTTGTTGCTGGACTTTTCGGAGGTGGTGAACAAGGGGCATGGCTTGCACGAGTCATCTACACTCTTGTCGGTATTAGCGGACTTATCGTCATATCTCTTTATTTTTCACCGGTAGCCGAGCATGAGGACGCACCGGCATCCGATCCTGCGGAATAATCTTCAAGAAATGAATCAAAAAAGGATCAGCCCTATTGGACTGATCCTTTTCATATCTTCCTTATTTACGGAATTTCTCGCGGTCGTCAGATTGTTTGATCCAATCTTCCAACTTGTCTTTCAGCGTGTTGAAACCAGCTGTTGACTCTTCTTGTTTAGGTGCTGCTTGCTTACGTGGACGGCGTGTTGCTGCTTTTGGAGCTTCCTGAGTCGCACGGATAGAAAGAGAATACTTATTGCTCTTTTCATCAATGTTCAAAATTTTAACTTGTACTTCATCACCTTCGGAAAGGTGCTCGTTGATATCCTTCACGTAGCCGTGAGTGACTTCTGAAATGTGTACAAGACCTTGTACTTGCTCATCCAAAGCGACGAACGCACCGTATGGCTGAATTCCTGTAACTTTACCTTCTAATACTTGACCTTCTTGAAACTTATCTGACATGCTATACAACTCCTGATTTAATTATTATTCGCTTCTTTTCACGCAATAAATGATTTTACCATAAAAGCGACCATTTAGCAAAGTAAACTTAAACTTCTCAAAACGTTTGAAATTTCCCATCCAATAAAGTGGTATAATATAGGAAAGAACAGAGGAGGTATGTTTATGTCCACTGGTAACAACATCCGTAAATACCGAGAGTTGAAGAACTTCTCAAAGGAAGATCTGGCAATGAAAGCAAGAATTGGGGTCCACACTCTGGAAAGTTATGAAACTGACGAACGTATTCCTGAATTAGATACCATTCTTAAGATTTCAACGGTCCTTGATATCCCTGCCTCTGAATTGTTGGAAAATCATGAGGAAAACTCATCAGAACTGGATGAAGAATTACAAAACCTAATACAGGAAATTGGCGTGAAGCGTTCAAAACTCCTCCTAAAAAAAGCCCGTGACTTCTCAGAACAGGACGTCCTTCGCGCAATGAATCTCCTCTATGATTTAAATCAACAAAAAAATTAAAAAAATAGGTTTATAATCTATGAAAGATGGTTATATTAAATAACGTAAGACTTTCTCGTATTCCCCCTGTGTAAGCAGAGCGAACGTTCGCTTTGCTTTTTTTTTGGTTTTTTTTATTAAAAATACACCTTCAGTAACAATTCTCATAAAGAAAAGGCTATTTTCTTACCTTATCTTTACTACAATAACCCTTATCTATCAGTAGGGGCACTGCACACAAACAACATATTTTCATTCACCTGAGTGATTCGGGTAAGATAGATAACAAAATGGAGTATTGGAGGAAAACGATATGGAACATTTTGAAGAAGTCGTTTCAAGAAAAGGAACAAGGTCCGTCAAGTGGGACATGGCAGAAGATCTTTATCAGGATAAAGAAGTGCTGCCGATGTGGGTCGCTGATATGGACTTCAAGACTCCATCAGCTGTAACAAATGCTATAAAAGAAAGAGCAGATCACGGGATTTTCGGATACACAATTCCGGATGACAAAGTCAAAGCAAGCATCACGCATTGGCTCGAAAGCCGTCATCAATGGAAAATAGATCCAGAGTGGATCACGTATAGCCCTGGAGTTATTCCATCCCTGCATATGATTATTCAATCACTCACGGAAATTGGTGACCATATCATTATTCAGACTCCGGTCTATCCTCCCTTTTACAGCGTCATCAAAGATCATGGAAGGCATGTAGTACAGAATCCTCTTCAATTGAACGAAGAGCAATACGAAATTAATTTCGCTGATTTCGAAAAGAAAATCAAAGATCACAATGTCTCCATGTTCATCCTTTGCAACCCTCACAATCCAGTCGGACGCGTTTGGAAAAAAGAAGAGTTGCAAAAAATGATGGACATCTGCTTAAAATACGATGTCAAAGTGGTTGCAGATGAGATTCACGCAGATTTGATCTACCATGGAAACGTCCATGTTCCTGTAGCAAGCTTGTCAAATGAAGCTTCCAAACAAACCATCACATGCTTATCACCAACAAAGACATTTAATCTAGCAGGTCTTCAGGCTTCATACGTCGTTATTCCAGATGAATCAAACAAGGAAAAAGTCGATCGTTACTTTAAAAACCAGGGAATGTTAATGTTAAATACATTAGGCCTTACAGCTATGGAAGCGGCCTATGATCATGGGGAAGAATGGTTGGAAGAATTAATGGATGTTCTGGAAAATCACCGCGATTACGTCACTCACCGCTTCCACAACGAAACATCGTCCATCCGCGTTTTTCCAGCAGAAGGCACCTACCTTCTATGGCTGGACTGTAGAAAACTGAAGATGGACCAAACAGAGTTGAAGCGTTTTATGCAAAAAGAAGCGAAAGTGGGATTGAACGATGGTGCTTCGTTCGGTGATGAAGGGGAAGGGTTCATGCGCCTGAATATAGCCGCCCCGAAATCGATTATTGAAGACGGCGTCACCCGTATCATTGAAGCTGTGAAGGCGCAGGAACAATAAAAAAGTCTCCCTATGTGGGAGACTTTTTTATTGTTCCTGCTTCTTGTCTGGCTCTGTCGGATCACTGGTTTCATCTTCATCTGCTTTTAAAGTAATTTTTCCACAAGCGATACGATCTCCTGAGTCTCCTGCTGGTTGTGTCATGCCATCATCCTGGCCGCTGTGAATCACGATGGATGTCCCCTCGTCTCTAAGTAAAGACTTCTGCCCTTCTTTAAGCTTGGCTTCCGGCAGCATTAATTTAGTGTCCACCATACCACTTTGGTCCGCTTCTACATTCGGCATATCCCCGACGTGAGCTCCCTTCGGATTCATCAACCCATGATCTTTAGAAAGGGGGTTGAAGTGATTACCGGCACTCTTGAAATCAGGGGCTTCACATTTCGGAAACTCATGAATATGAACAGCATGCATCCCAGGCTCAAGTCCTTCTACTTTTAGTTGGACTTCTACCCCTTCCGGCTGCTCTGTCAGTGTTGCCGTACCAATTTTATCGTTGTCGGCATTATAGATTGACGTATTTAAAGGTGAACGCTCTTCTCCTGAACACCCAGCAAGAATGAATACAAATACCATCGATAGTCCGATTATCATTCTCATATTAATCCTCCGTTCCATGGAATACTCCATGGATAGTATCTCCTTGGATTTATAAAAATATAACAAAAGCCACGTCAGGCTCAGGGCCTAACGCGGCTTTTCATTTTTTCTATCCGTTTGCTCTTCTACTGTGTAGGCTTGGTCTACTTTCTGCTCTTCTTTTTGAGAAATCTTAATGAACCAAATCATTGTCACTGCGGCAAATACTATAAAAAGCATTAACATAACGATTGCTGGAATATACTCTGATTTATCTTGAGGAAAATATAGAAATTCCATCATAATGCAACACATCCTTCTAACTAGAAGTATATCAAAGATTCACCTCACCAATGAAGGGCTTCACGATATCTTCACAATTTCGATTTTTGTTACAATAGAAGGAGTAAGTGAGAGGAGTGAGTGTATGTCAGAGTTTCCAAACGGTTCATTCGTGCAAGCGCATTATAAAACAGGTATTTATATCGGAGAAGTCGTCGAAGACCGCAACCGCTTTTATCTTGTAAAAGTGCTCGCCGTCGTTAAACACCCGATGCAAGGGGATCTTCATAACCCCGGCAAAACAGAAGAAGTCTTTTTCCATCAGCGGAAAGCTTTAAGCTACAATGAAAAAGCGAATGTACAAAAAGAAGCCGTTAAGCCTTTTGAAGGAGAGATCCCTTCCTATGAAGATTCTTTGAAGGAAGCAGTGGATGCTCTTAAAACGAAGCTTGTGAGAAGAGAAACGGAATTCAATCAGAATGCGAAAAAGCAGCTGGATGATTTAGAGAAGCAGTACTTTGGATAAATCAAAGGATGACAGCGCTTTTTTTCGTATTTGTTTTCTATTCAAGGGTATGGTAATTTTATATAGTCAAAAGTAATGGAGGAGGTCATATCCATGACAACACATATTGGAGCGAAACCCGGAGACATTGCAGACAAGATCCTTCTTCCTGGTGATCCGCTACGAGCGAAATACATTGCAGAAAACTTTTTAGAAGATGCGACATGCTATAACGAAGTACGAGGCATGTACGGTTATACAGGTACTTATAAAGGTGAAAGAATTTCCGTGCAGGGAACAGGCATGGGCGTTCCATCCATCTCCATCTACATTAATGAATTGATGGAAAGCTACGGTGTTCAAAAGCTGATCCGTGTCGGTTCCTGCGGTGCATTACAAAGCGACGTTAAAGTCCGTGACGTGATCCTTGCATCTACTTCCACCACCGATTCACAAATGAACCGCATGGTCTTCGGCGGCATTGACTTTGCACCGACGGCTGATTTCAACCTTCTGAAAAATGCGTATGATGCGGGAACAGATAAAGGCTTGAAGCTGAAAGTCGGAAACGTATTTACCAGCGACAGCTTCTACCGCGATCAAGCGATGGATCTTTTCAACCTGCTCGCGAAATACAATGTCCTGGCAGTTGAAATGGAAACAACAGCGCTGTACACACTGGCAGCGAAATACAATCGTCAGGCTCTATCGGTATTAACGGTAAGTGACCATATCCTTACAGGGGAAGAAACGACGGCAGAAGAACGCCAAACGACATTTAATGAAATGATCGAAGTTGCCCTGGAAGCAGCGATTCAAGACTAAATGAAGAAGCACCCCTACAGTGAATGTAGTGGGTGCTTTCATTTTGGTGCAATTTCTTCTATATCGTTGATATTGACCATATAGATTCGGTCACCAATGCTGATAAGAACGTTCTCGTCCCACACTCTTTCCACTTTTCCGAAATAAGCACCATTCACCGTATGAACGATAAGGAAAGTCCCTAGATTCTTTTTTATCATCTTTAGGATGGCACGCCTGCGTGACGAGGGACGGATTCTCCGCCACAACGATGTCAGTTGGAACATCTTAAAGCCTCCCCGCTCATCTCCCTCCCTATATGTTATACGCCTGTGTTCTGCGAGGTGCGAGGTGTGGACTTATTAAAACAAAAAAACCTCCCGCTTTCGGGGAGGTTTTTGAATCTATTCCATAATATATTGAGCTAACGTTTTGGACATGACCCCTGTCGGACCTTTAGGACCCAAATCATGAGGACCATCCGATATGGATGTACCTGCGATATCCAAATGGACCCACGGTACCTTTTCAACGAAGGCACCTACAAATGCTCCACCCATGATTGGATGCGCTTTTCTCGTCGGGGAGTTGTTCAGATCCGCAATCGAACTTTTTCTCACCTGCGCTCTATAATCATCATTGTAAGGTAACAACCAAATAGGCTCTCCTACAGATTTCCCTGCATCCTCAACATCTTTATACAAGCGCTCATCATTCGTCATAGCCCCTGTCATCCAAGATCCTAGTGCCGTTACGACGCCTCCAGTTAACGTAGCGACATCAATTACTCGATCCGCACCCTGACTTTGAGCATAGGTGACCCCATCGGCAAGGGCAAGACGGCCTTCTGCATCTGTATTCAATACTTCAATTGTCAGGCCACTCATAGACGTAATCACATCATCCGGCTTGAAGGCATCGCCTGAAATCATGTTGTCGGAAGATGGAATGACAGCGATGACGTTCTTTTTCGGCTTCAATTGACCAATGGTTTCCATAGCGCCGAGGACAGCTGCCGCTCCACCCATATCACCTTTCATACCTGGCATTCCGGTTTTTGGCTTAATCGAATAGCCACCTGTGTCATACGTAATTCCTTTTCCAACGAGGGCCGTGACATCTTTCCATTCTTCCAGCCCTTGATATTTAAGCACAATCATTTTTGGTGGTTCTACTGACCCTTGATTGACAGCCAGTAAAGCTCCCATTCCCAGTTCTTCCATATCTTCTTTTTCAAGGATGCTCAATTCAAACTGGTAGTCTTCCGCCATCGTTGTAGCGAACTCAGCCATTTCTGATGCAGTCAAAACATTCGCAGGCAGATGAACCAAATACCTTGCCGTGTTCACCCCATCAGCGAAGGCTTGCCCTTTATTCAAAGCTTCAAGGACAGTCTTTTCCTCTTGTGTTGTCCAAACAGTGAGTTCATTGATATCCACCGGTTCTTTTTGGTTGGTTTTAAAAGAAGGGAGACGATATGTCGATGTCAGCATAGCTTCTGAAAGAAGAGCGGAGTACCGTTCTATATCTTCCCCTTTAGGAATTAGACTCTCGAGTAAAACAGTAACAGAGGACACTTGGTCTTTGATTAAGCTTTGAAATACACGACCAAATGTCTTGCGATACTTGTTTTCGTCGAATTTCTGTGATGATCCTAAACCAATGACATAGATGTTCTTCAATTTTCTTTCATTCATGACTAAAACCTTATCCAGTTTTTTGCTTTCCGTAGACAAATGCCCAGCTTCTATGTACGCTTCAAGATCGACTCCACACGAATTTTTCACCTTGTCAATCGTAGGCTTGTTCACTTCATTTTCTTCAAAAAGACCCACGAGTAACGAACCCGTATCTTTCCATTCATTTGTTACAGTATACATATTGATACACCTCCATACCCAAGTATACACAAATCCGCTGTGTTTTCCTTGCCAAAAAGATCCGTTCTTAGATCTTAACTTAACATGAATATAACTATCTCGCTCCATGAATCATATGGTATAATGACTTTGCTCCATCTCCATATGAACGCTACAAAAAAGCATGCCATGATCCTATGGATGCACTTGATCCTGCACACCTATTCTATATTGTATGAATGAACAACTACATAGATTGCCATTTCTATTCCCCGGAAGATCAGAAAGGATGTCATCATGCTATTAGATTTAGTTCAAAACTTTCCCCTTTGGGCGTCAATCGCTGCTATCCTTTTCGCCCAAGTAATTAAGATCCCGATTCAATTTATCGCTTCCAGACAATTGAATACAAGTCTCGCCTTCAGTACAGGCGGCATGCCCAGCAGTCACTCCGCAGCTGTTACTGCCCTCGCCACAGGGGTGGGAATTGAACAAGGATTCGGTTCATCTGTTTTTGCTATTGCTTGTGTGTTCAGTATCATCGTCATGTTTGACAGCACCGGAGTAAGGCGTCAAACCGGTGAACAAGCCATTATGCTGAACATCTTACTAAACGATTTCAACCGGTTCGTAAGTGAAGCCAAAAGCTGGCAGCAAAAAGAAGGCTATCAAAAGAAAGAAGAACTTAAAGAACTTTTGGGCCACCAGCCAATAGAAGTTTTCTTCGGGGGGCTGACAGGGATTCTGCTCACTTTCCTTCTTCATTCCCTGATCTACTGAAAAAACAAAAAATCTCTTCCGAATCCATTGTATCGGAAGAGATTTTTTATTGGCTCATTTGGGAGCGGAAGACCTGCAACGATTCATCCTCATTCAATTTCTTCAAATCTTCTTCAGATAGTTGACCGTTCCCCTCTTCAACCACATAAACATTGAGCGTTTGCTTTCCCCATTGATTGTAAACATCATTCACGGTTGGAAAATAAAGATCAAGCTTATTCCCTTTGATCGCCCCGCCAATATCAGCAACCACTCCATACCCATAACCAGGGATAAACAGCACAGTCCCTAACGGAAACATTTCCAAATCAGCAGCAATTGTAGAATATAAATCCCGCTTCACATTTACCCCTGAATACGTAATTCCATACCCAGGGTGCTCGGGGGTTTTACCTGTGGATTCATACCCCGCTGTATAACCTGTCGCTACAACTTCATGGCTCGGGTATTGACTGAAATCAATCGTTTCTTCCAACAGTTCTACCGCTTCTATGACCGCACTGGATACGTAGGTCTGTGGGGCATTTTTTATTTTCAAGCTTTTCTCAGAAAATGCACGATCTTTTTGAAGAAGAGTCTCCCCTTCTAAGGTTTCCCCTTTGAATTTAGATGCAATCCATTCGTCAAAATCTGAAAGCGATAGGTTTGTTACATTTGTAAAAGTACTATAAAGAGCAAAGCTGAACAGTAGAATAAAAAAGATAGACTTCGTCCGCTTGTTCATGAAATCACCTCTAGGTGTAATCATGTCCAAGCCCCATTTTTTTATTCAGTCAGAACTTCATCCCCTCTCTAGTAACATCAAAAAAAGCTAACAGCACTACGTGCTGTTAGCCTTTCCATTTTAAAACATTTGATATCCATTTTTACGTAATTTTTTAATTACAATCCCAGCCACTATAGTCCCTACGAAGCCACTTGCTAAGATAACGATATCCACAAGCTTTAGGTTGGATAATTGTTCAAAGACTGTAGGAAATGCTGTCCCTGGAGCCGATAAATACTTTGTCCATGAAAAGTCATCCACGATGAAAAGCACGATGATCGGATACACAAAGGCCATCAACCATGAAGAACGCAAAATCATATTCAATAAGAAAGAGATTCCGAAGAATAACACGAAAAATAACAACATTGACACGATGAACTGCACGATATTCACTAACGTTTCCCCCTATGTATGTTCAACGAAACACAAACGAATCCAAATTTCATTCTATAACGGTTACATAAAAAGCGCAAGAGCTCTCCATAGCGATACAGTTTGTTATTAAACAAACTGGCAGTATTGTAGAAGACTTGATTTCGAGATGTTTGTGTGGGTTTAGGGGCTCCGGGAAAAGGTTCGCTTTCCGAGGGCGAGTGATGAGCCTCCTCGAGCTAACGCTCTACGGGGTCTCATCTACCACGCACTTCCCACAGGAGTCTCACCGTTTCCCTCCGCCCCTTTACCATATGAGGTTATCGAAATCCCTCTTATAGTACCCTGCCTAAAACTCTTTTAAATCCTGCATAAACCGCGTTGACATAGGCTTCTCAACCATAAAAGCTCCTATTGCTGGAAGGTAGTTTCGAGAATTTGTTCCGGCAAGTGGGCGGAGGGGAATGGCGAGACTCCTGCGGGAAAAAAGTGCAGGGTGAGACCCCACAGGACGCAGTCCGAGGAGGCTCACCGCGCTCCCGCGGAAAGCGAGTTATTCCCCGCAGCCCCATCCACTCAACGAAGTCTCGAAACTGAGTCTTCAAGAATAGGGAGCTATTCTAGGAGAAGGACGGTTAATTTTTGTTAATAAAAAAGCGAAAGCAGTGGTTCTGCTTTCGCTTTTCGTAATGATTAATGAAAGAAGTTTAGTTTTCCTTTTTTAAGAACTAGTGGTACGCCACCTAGTTTCAGCAGGTAACGGTTATCGATAATTTTCTTCATTGCCGTCGCTGACCATCCGAACAATTTCTTGTCATCAAAGACCACGCCTATGGCATCATTATGACCAAGAGAGGCTACGGTCCCTTTCAAGTCTGGTTCAAATGGCTCAAGGTGATCTTCGCCTCTAATCAGACGAGTAAGGTTCGCTGCTGTTTGTTCCGCTTGCTGGATGGCAATCTGTGCTGTTGGAGGATAAGGACGTCCAGTTTCCTCGTTCATGATCAGAGCACAGTCCCCTACAATGAAGACATCGTCATAACCCTCTGGACGCAAGTCATCTCCGACTGGGATACGTCCGCGGTTTGCTCCAAATCCGGCTTTTTCAACAAGGGAGTTTCCGCGTACACCAGCAGCCCAAACCACCGTGTTCGTCTCAATTTCTTCACGTTGCTCGTCTTTTTCGAAAACAAGCTTGTTCTCAGTTACTTCTTTGATCATCGCTCCGATTTTGAATTCAACGCCTCTTGCTTCTAAGGAGTTCATCGCGTACTCCACAAGTTCTGGATCGAATCCTGGAAGTGCAGTTGGAGCAGCTTCCACGTTGATGATACGTACTTTTTCACGTGGGATGTCGTATTCTTTGCAAAGTTCCGGTACACGGTTAGCGAGTTCTCCTACGAACTCGATGCCTGTAAATCCGGCGCCACCTACGACAATGTTCAAACGTTCTTGCTTTTTCTCCGCTTCATTATTATATTTTGCGAAGTTATATTCAATGTGCTGACGAATCATCCGTGCACTATTGATGCTGTTTATAGTAAAGGCATTCTCCTTAAGACCAGAAATCCCAAACGTAGCCGCTTCAAAACCAAGGCCGATCACAAGGTAGTCATAAGAGAGTTCTCCGTCTTCCAGCCGTACCTTTTTTTCTTCGGGCTTGATCTCCATAACGGTATCTTGTACAAAATTCACTTTGCTCGTATTGAGGACATCTTTGATTTCAATGCGCGTACGGTCATGGTGTAAAGTACCCGCAGCATTTTCATGTAACCATGTCGTTTGATAATGGTAACTATGTTTATTGACAAGTGTCACGTTTGCATCATTTGCACCTAGGCTTTTCTGTAACTTCACTGCTGTCATGATCCCGCCATATCCGGCACCAAGAATCACAATGTTAGGGTTTCTCATGATTTAATCACTTCCATCTCATAATAATGATCCATTGACTAATGCTTGTGACTATTTTCACAAAAGAGAACATGAAAAAACCTGAATCGGCTTCAGGGGAAAATTGTCACAAATTCTTACTATTTATTATGTTTTTATCTTAGACCTTTTTTTACCCATTTTCAACCCAAAAAGTCTTTATCGGAATTATACAACAATTCCCCCACTGTAAAGGTTTACATCCCCTCATTGTTCCCATCAGAATTTTTTTTATGATAGAATGTATTTTAGTGAAATTTTCATCAGGAGGTTTATTATGAGTGAAAAAATATACGATATAACGGTAATCGGCGGTGGGCCGGTTGGTTTATTTACAGCATTCTATGGTGGAATGCGTGAAGCAAGTGTAAACATCATTGAAAGTCTTCCCCATCTAGGAGGTCAGCTGACCGCTCTCTACCCAGAAAAATACATTTTCGACGTAGCCGGATTTCCAAAAGTGCGAGCACAAGAGCTTGTTGACAACCTAGAGGAACAAGCGATGATGTTCAACCCTACCATCTCTTTGAACCAGGAAGTGGTTTCCGTTGAAAGAATGGATGATGAAACCATCAAACTGACGACAGACAAAGAGGTTCATTATACAAAAACCATTATTATCACAGCAGGAAACGGAGCCTTCCAACCAAGAAAATTGAAAATTGAAGATACAGAACGTTTTGAAGAGACAAACCTTCATTACCACGTCAGCAATATGGACAAGTTCCGGGATAAAAAAGTCATGATTGCAGGCGGCGGTGACTCTGCTGTCGACTGGGCCCTTATGCTTGAACCAATTGCTGAACAAGTGACTCTTGTCCATAGAAGAGATAAATTCAGAGCACACGAACATAGTGTGTCACAGCTCAATGAATCCAACGTCCGAATAATGACTCCATTTACTCCTGAAAAAATGATTGGCGATGAACGCATTGAACAGGTGGAATTGAAAGAAGTCAAAGGAGATCGAGTAGAAACGATCGACGTTGATGATGTGATTGTGAACTACGGCTTCATTTCCTCTCTCGGTCCGATAAAAGATTGGGAATTGGAAATCGAAAAGAACAGCATCGTCGTCAATTCCAAGATGGAAACCAATATCAAAGGGATCTATGCAGCGGGTGATATTTGTACCTACCCTGGGAAAGTAAAATTGATCGCTTCGGGTTTTGGTGAAGGCCCAACGGCAGTTAACAATGCTAAAGCCTATATCGATCCAGGTGCTCGTGTTCAACCTAAACACTCGACAAGCATGTTTTCATAAAAAAGCAAAAGGAAGAAGCCTCATCAGTGGGCTTCTTCCTTTTCATATTCCGAGATAAGAAAAACCTTTCTGTAGACACAGAAAGGTTTGATATTAACAATTTGGATCAGGTGTTCCAGCATTGGTTGCTGTTTTGAACGATGATCCACATCCACATGAAACGATCGCATTCGGGTTATCAATGGTGAACCCGCCACCCATCATATTCTGTTTGAAATCGATGGTCGTTCCTTCTACAATAGCGGCGTCTTGACGGTTAATGACTACCGGGATCCCACTGGACTCCTCTACAAGATCAAGTTCCTCATTGATTTCATCTTCGAAGCCCATGGCATAAGACAATCCACTGCAGCCTCCACCTTTAACACCGAAGCGAAGACGAACATCTCCTTCTTCTTCTTTCATCATCTCTTTGATTTGGTGACTTGCGGCTTCTGTGATATTCAGAATCATACCAAGCCTCTCCTTTCTCTTCTTATCGTCAGTATACTAAATGCCAGAACTTTTAATCAAACATCCCGTATTCCGAAACAAAAGGCACCCTTGTTTAAAGGATACCTTTCCCTTCCATGGCTACACCGTATTATAGGGTTTCGTCCAAATGTTCATAAATTTTATCGACTAATTCATCAGGTGTATCAGCCATGACACGTTCTCCTTCTACAACAGCATATAACGTCTGGGAACATAGTCCACAGTTTCTTAAACACCCATATTCGACAACATCAAGATCAGGGTCTTTCTCAAGTTTTTCTTTAGCTTCTTGCGATCCACTGATCAAGTTATTGATACAAAATTCAATTAATGGATTCATCCGCTTCACCTCTAGAATGGATGAAACCCTATCTTATCCTAATCATATCATACCGTCAGCCACGTCTGCTATGAATTTTCCTTTCGCTGGAGTCCGTTCTTATCCAAGGCCTTATAAACATTTTTTAATCTAGGATCTCCCTCACCTACAATTTCATTCTCAACAAGGACGAGAGGATAAAATAGTTCATCATCTAACAGCTGTTGGATAATAGAAGGATCCGCTCCATCCTGAGCTTCCTCCTGGATATCATAGTAACTGTAGGTAACCATTGAATCGTTATACTTTCTTCCAATAGCCGCCTGCAGCCACTCATATGTCTCCTTCGAACCAGGTGCGTTGACACAGCTGGCACATCTCACATCAGCTCCATAAACCGCCACTCTAACTTTCTGATGCTCCCCCATCCGTACCCTCTCCCTTTTTATATTACGTTTTTTCTATTTTACAAAAGAAAAGAAAAAAGATAAAATGATAATAGTTCTCAACATTATTATACAGAGACTTAGACAACCATAGATTTTTTAGTTATTTCGTTTTATAATGATACTTAAGAAAGGGGAAGATTGAACATGAATGAACAGGTTCAAGAGGTACTCAATAAACTTCGCCCATTTTTACTACGTGACGGTGGGGACGTCGAGCTTGTCGATGTTGAAGACGGAATCGTCCGTCTGCGACTTATGGGTGCTTGCGGAAACTGCCCAAGTTCCACAATCACTTTGAAAGCAGGAATCGAAAGAGCTCTTGCACAAGAAGTACCAGGCATTTACGAAGTCGAGCAAGTATTTTAATACACCTAACTGGAAGAGCCGCTCCATAAGAGCGGCTCTTTTTTTGTTATACTCATCTTCTAATGTAAAATAAGCTTCCGATTGTGAAAGGCTTAGATCCGGGAAGTGTTTGCTATATTTGAAGTCAAAGCTGGTTGGAAAGCGCCCCTCCGCACAAAAACATTTCGAAATCAAGTCTTAAGATGACTTTTAGACTCGAAAAATAAATAAAGACAAATCTATGGAACAGGTGTAAGTAAAGGTTTTCCCTGGAAGTGATGAACAAGGTTATCAAGACTAAGTTTCATCATTTTATATCTAGTTTCCTTCGTAGCTGAACCGATATGCGGCAAACAAACCACTTCAGGACATGAAAGCAATGGATGGTCGGAGGAAATCGGTTCATGTTCAAATACATCAAGTCCCGCTCCGGCAATATCTTTATTAATGATTGCTTCATATAAGGCTTTCTCATCTACTGTAGCACCTCTGGAAGCATTGATGAAAAAAGCATTCTTTTTCATCCTATGGAATGCTTCCTTATTGAACATGTGGTGGGTTTCATCTGTCAAAGGAGTCAAACACACGACATAGTCGGCTTGTTCAAGCAACTCCTTAAAACCTGCATAGCTCGCACCATGAGACTCTTCGGCTTCAGGTTTACGAGAACGATTATAATACAACACGTTCATACCGAAGCCTTTCGCCCTTTTTGCAACCGCTTCTCCAATTCTCCCCATCCCGACAATGCCTATTGTTTTCCCGTGAATATCCGTACCGGCTAACATCAGCGGAGACCAATGCTCCCACTTGTTGTCCTTTATGTATTGGCTCGCCTCTACAATTCTTCTCGCTGTAGCCATCAACAAACCGAAGGTGAGATCCGCTGTTGTTTCCGTAAGCACATCTGGTGTATGGGTTACAGCAATATCTAACGACTCAGCTGTTTTCACATCCACATTATCATAGCCAACAGCCATATTCGCTACGATGGAAAGATTGTTGGATTTTCGAAGCATTTGTTCATCTACATTTTCCGTCAACATGGTCAATAAACCATGAGAAGATTGGGCATGTCCAAGCAACACTTGGCGACTTACAGGTTCCACTTCACTTGGCCACATCTCAATATCCAACTGTTCTTTATAAGGATCCACGACTTCTTCAGGGAGACGACGGGTAATAAACACTTTTGGTTTAGTCAATGATCGAACCTCCATTCATTTTTAACTATTTTATCATAGGAAATAACCATTGAGGCTTTCCAACCTTCTACACTTTTGCACCTTCAAGAAGAAGTTTTGATATAATGAACATAACACCGCCCGTTTGTGCAATAATAAACGCGGGTATGGTGCTGTGCAAGTCATGATGAGCAGGGAGGTTTTTCACTATGGCAGAAGAAAGAAAAGTATCCACTCTTGAAAAAACAGCAAGAGATTGGCTGGTGGAAAGAGGGGTCACCATTGATGACATTGCGGACCTTGTCTATTACTTACAGTCTAAATATCACGATGATTTATCCATGGACGACTGCCGCTTTAATGTGAACAAAGTACTTACAAAGCGTGAAGTTCAAAATGCAGTCATTACAGGGATTCAAATGGATCGTCTAGCAGAAAAGAAAATGCTTGAAGAGCCATTACAGTCCACCATTGAAGTAGACGAAAGCCTTTATGGAATTGATGAAATCATTGCCTTTTCCATCGTTAACGTTTACGGATCCATCGGTTTTACCAATTACGGGTATATTGATAAACAAAAACCAGGAATCTTACAAAAATTGAATGACAAATCCTCAGGGGAATGTCACACATTCTTAGATGACATTGTCGGTGCCATTGCAGCCGCCGCTTCCAGCAGACTCGCCCACACCATCGCTGGAGACAACGAGGTATAATAAAAAATGAATAATGTAAGATTAAAGTAGTTCAATGTAATGTACGTTCTGTACTTTTCCATTGAGCTGCTTTTTTATTTTACTCAATTCTTCAATAAAAGCTCCCGTTTGTTGAAGCTCAGTTTCGAGACTTTTGTTGAGTAGATGGGGGCTACGGGGAATAACTCGCTTTCCGCGGGAGCGCGGTGAGCCTCCTCGGACTACGTCCTGTGGGGTCTCACCCTGCACTTTTTCCTCTTCGATATCCGGTTCCGGTGCCTAGCGGCTAGTGAGACTTCCCTCGCTTCTGTACGATAAGTCAACATCGAATCACTCCGTTCTTCGTGTTTCCTTTATCTCCGCCAGCTCAGTCCAGTCCATACGCCGCTGATCAAGGCGCCTGCACACTTAAGTTAGAAGTCTCGCCATTCCCCTCTGCCCACTTGCTGGAAGAAATTCTCGAAACTCCCTTCCAGCAATAGGAGCTTTTATGTGTGAGAATCCTATATCAATGCGGTTTAAGCAGGATTAATAACAGTTTTAGGCAAGGTAATATAAGAGGGATTTCGAGAACCTCATGTGGCAAAGGGGCAGAGGGAAACGGTGAGACTCCTGTGGGAAGTGCGTGGTAGATGAGACCCCGCAGAGCGTTAGCTCGAGGAGGCTCATCACTCGCCCACGGAAAGCGAACCTTTTCCCGGAGCCCCTAAACCCACACAAACATCTCGAAATCAAGTCTTCCACAATCCTCCCATATAACTTAATAAGGAGCATGGTCATAGATAAGCTAAATATGATTTTTCAGACTTTTTTTCATATCGTATTTTTATTTTTCTGAAACCTTTATAATCTTATTTACGTACTACAAGAAGATACAGAAAAAGGAAGGAGATGCAATAGATGAAAAGTTGGAGAGGAAAGTTGGTTTGGCTGCTTCCTTCGATTATCGTTCTGGTCGCTGTAAGCTTGCTGTTTTCTCATAATTATCAAAAAGTCACAGAGCCTCCGGATGAGAATTGGAGCCGTGCATTGGATATTGGAACCACACCTGTTTTACGGACTCCTAATGTTGGCCTTCACGAAGGAAACCCGTCCGTTTCCTTTCTTACCGAAGATGGCATCCAACAAAACATTTACAATGCTCAATATGAAATGAAGGAAGAAAACTCATATGATATTCCTGTCGATAAATTCACTCAATTCTACATAGGTGAAAACAAAGTGATTTATGCCGATTATTACAGCATGTATGATCAGGAGACAGGGGAGAAAATCACTGATATTCAAGCATTTTACCCTCTGGATAGCAGGGCTTTTTACAGGAATGAGGATAAGATTTATAGCTTTGATTTAAATGAATCTGCTGGTGATGAGCTTTTATCACTGGAAAATCCGAAAGCCTCTGTTCATATGACAGAGACGGACAGCGGTACTTATTTATTGACAGATGAAGTGACGTCCTCAGGAAACTTACTGAAATACTACCAGGTGGAAGAAAACAGTATAAATCCACTCGGTGAAGCAACTTTCTCAGTCAAAGAATCAGAACAAGTAAACGATATCCAATTTACGACCAAAGAAAACAGTTATCAGCTGCTTGTTTCAACGATACAAAAACAAAGCCAATCTGGTAAGATACAAAACCATTATTACTATGGAGAGGCTCCCTTTGGGGAAAACCCTAATCTGAACAGGGTAAGTTTTCAAGATCCTTTCTCGACGTATGAGCTGAAAGAAATAACAGACCTAAGCATCCATAATACGGAGAACGGGCCAGTACTTCTCTTTAAGGCAAACGGTTGGACCGACACGCTATTCCGACCTGGCCCACAATTTAACATTTACCAAGCAACGATCAGTGAGAGTAACTCTACAACAGTAACACGATTAAGCAATACACCGTCATTCTCTAATTTTCCAGTCAGGCTAAATGAAGAAACAGTTTTGTGGGTGGATAATGGAGGAGACAATCATAAGCTGTTATTAGCTTCAAGTAAACCTGAAGTGATCCAGCGCGCTGATCAGGTAACAAAACAAGGTTTGCTTCTTGCTTCCGGAAAAACGATTGGTATGCTTTCCGCAGGCTTATTTGCCCTTATCATCTCGACATTTTGGTTCCTATGGCCATTGCTATTCATGATATTCATCATGTTCTCTAAAGCCGACGCTCTGGATCAGGACCGCTCTTGGGTGCTTTATACAGGGATTCTCATATACTTAGTGGCAGCCATTGTGGCAAGGGATCCAATGTTTTCGGATGCACTTCTCGCTAGAGCTCCCGATTATTTAAGTTTTCCTGGCAGCCCTATACTGTTTTTACTTGGATTTGCAGGCATTGCTTACGGAATATTAAAAGCCGCGGCACGTTCAAAGGATTGGTCCAATCCGATCCAATTGACCTATTTTATAGGGATGCACATTCTTTTCATTACTGTATTTTTTGGTCCCTACTTAATGTAAAAATAAACGACCAGAGCTATTCTCTGGTCGTTTCTCTATTTCTCTTCATTCGAATTCAAGTGTTGGATCCATTGGAATAGATCTTTGCATTTGTATGTGGGCTGATGTTCATTATCCTTGATCTCATCAAACGTACTCAACCCAGTCTCTACCATTAATGTATCCATCCCTGCTGACATTCCTGCTTTAATATCTGTATTGTAATTGTCCCCAACCATCAAGACATCCTCTTTATGATGACCTAACCGTTTCAGTGCCCTAGACATAATCAAAGGCTCTGGTTTACCTACAAAAACTGGGTCCACACCGGTACTAACAGTAATTACGGATGTCACAGCTCCATTTCCTGGCACGAGCCCACGCTCTGTAGGTATAGCAATGTCTCCATTTGTGCTTATGAAAGCAGCTCCATTCCTAACTTCCAAACAAGCTATGGCCAGCTTCTCATAATTAATTTCCCGGTCAATACCAATTACCACGAAGTCTGCTCCCTCTTCCACCAATTCCAAATCCTTTTGGCGCAATGCGTCGAATAATCCTTCTTCACCGATGGCAAATACACGGGCTTTTTCTTTTTCACTCCTTATATATTCAGCGGTTGCGAGACTACTCGTATAGACTTGCTCTGGCTTAGCATGGACTCCGATTTGATTAAGTTTCTCTGCAATTTGATCAACAGTTTTTGAAGAGTTATTTGTCAAATACATAAATGGAAGGTTCTTCGATTTTAAGTGCTCGACGAATTCCGCTGCCCCTTCAATTCTTTCAGCACCTTTGTACATGGTTCCATCAAGATCAATAAGATAGCCTTTGTATTCCTTCTTGCTCATAACTTTACACACCCCTCAACTCTTGGAAAAGGCAGAAACAGGTCCAAGCTCATTATCCAAGTAATTACGCACTCGATTCGGAAAAGCTTGTAACGAGTCTTGTTGTTCCTGCCACACTTGTACGATCTGCTCATGATCGACTTCTGTATATTGTTGTACAATCATTTTCCTAAGTTGAACAAATTGCTTATAGGCTTCCTGCTCATCCTCAGGTAACACCTGTTCATCTGTCAATATGTCGATAATATCCTCATAACTTCCTGGGTCTCTCATGATGAAACCATCAATCATCATGTTTCCGACGTCTATGATGGCTTCAATGTTTAAATGTGTCATCCGCTCTAAGAGAAGCTGGTCTGCAAAACGCTTGTAAGAGTGTTCCGCCAATTCCCCTTGTATTTTTTCCATATATGATAAAATTTCTTCAATTTTTTCTCGATTCACGAAATACATCTTTGTAACCTCCTACAAAAAGTGAGCTTTGTCATTCATGATACCATAAAAGACTTCCTCTCACGCTTCCTGATTTTTAAGTGTCTTAATTCATAGAAATCGGGCATACTAATGCTAAAGTTTTTTCGCAGCGGATTTAACAATACAACGAATGGGAGATGATCATCATGGCACAACGTCCGCTTCTGGAAGACGTCACTCAAAATACAAGCACACGTTTTGTATCGTTCACAGCAGGGAGTCACCGGTTTGAACTTGCTCTCATGAAAGCCGATTATTTTCAGAATCAAACGATGGTGATCAATTTACCAAAAAACCGTCAAGCTTTGCTTGATCATGAGAATATCAATGAAATCGGCCACTTGGAACATATGTTTCAACTCAGTGCGATCGAAGCCGAAGAATTAAGGAATTATCTTCCGGACCTTCTTTAAGTGTAGGCATAAAAAACCTCCTTCCGCAAAAAATAAAGCGGAAGGAGGTTTTTTTATGGGTAAAGAAAAACGTAAATATTCGGATTTTGCCAATGTCGAAGCTCAGCGTAATTACTTGACTCCCGAACAACTTCCTGAGGGGCCTTATGGTGCACCCCGAAACAAATATGAACCTGTAACCAATGATAAAAGTGCACCATGGACAGATGAGCAGCGCTATTACAGCGCTTTCAACTATGAAAATAAAGGGCTCCACCAGGACCTCCCTCGACATGAGGATGGTGCTCACCCCACGCATGATGAAAAAGGTGAAAATGTAAAGCCTTCTGAGGAAGCACATTAAATCGGTGAAATACAAAAAGAAACGGCGTGCGATGATTTGCGCGCCGTTTCTTATTGACGAATTCTTTTCAATACAAAGTAAGAACATCCAAAGTTACAGTATTCATACAAATAATCTTCCAGGGTACTGATTTTAGTATCAAACGTTGCTTTGGAATTTTGATCATCATAAAACCCTTTTAACCTTAACTGACCATAACCCCAATCCCCAACAATAAAGTCATATTTATTCAGGATATCACTAAATCGACTTTCTACTTCTTCCTGTTGAAAGCCTTCTTGATAGTCCTCTAGGAGATCATATGTTTTCCCAGCAAGCTCAATCATTTGTATCACCTCTATCCTATTTTAGTGTATCACATTTTTTCACATGTTAGGTAATACAACAAAAGCAAAAAGTATGTTTCCGGTAAAACTGCTCAATCTAATGATTATAAAGAGTTACATTAAGGAGGAACAATGTTGAAAAAAATATGGAAAGTATTTACCCTTCTATCCCTTGTTACACTCATCGTTTCCGGATGTCAGGAAACCAAAGAAGAACAAGCAAAAAATATGATGGATGATGACACGTTGAATGGCAATGCGATGGATGGATATAACGAAAAGCCAAAAGATGGTCAAGTAGGTTATGTACGCTTCAACAAGGATCAATTAAATCAAGATTCGGAAGAGCACCGTGAAATTAAAGTCAATCGTGAAGAAATGGCGGATATGATCTCTAGAATGATCCTCCGTTATGATCAATTCGATGACGTAGCCACTGTAGTAACGGATAATGAGGTACTCGTTGCCTACAAAAAAGCAGATGATATAGATCGAGAATCAGCTGCTGATATGGTTCAGAAAACGGCCTATTCTTTAGTCCCGAGCTTTTACCATGTATATGTATCGGACAACCCTGCTTCCTTCGGAGATATCCAGAGCTTAAGTAACTCTACAGTTTATGATCAAGGGTATAACGATACGATCGATAGCATTATCAAAAAAATGAAAAAGTCACCCCAAGGAAAAGTCGATGAGTCCAATCCTAATCAGCCGGATGTTGGACCAAATATGAATACAGAAGAAGAAACAGGCATGGAAAACTGATTTCACCCCTAATTTTCCATTCATAACAAAAGCATGCCTGCCTCATGCTATAGATATCAAAACATTGAAGGTGAGTTTATGAAATACATCGGTTCAATGATCTTATGTCTTAGCATGTGTACTCTTTTCTTCGCAGGTTCCATACATGCAGATGAAGAGAGCGATGCGCGAATGGCATTATATAAGAAAACCTCAGCCATCACAGATATTCCCTGGGAGTATTTGGCGGCGATTGACCAATATGAGAGACAAGTTCATGACGACCCCAAAGATGGACGTGTCACTGCAATTGAAGCAGATCCGATGTTCTGGACCGGTTCTGCTGGAGAAATGCCTTCAACATTTTTTCCGGAAGGCTGGGGTGAAGATGGAAATGGGGATCAAAAGGTTCAGTTGGATAATGATGAAGATGTGTTGTATTCAATAGGCACATACTTGAAGTCTTATGGTACTACGAGTGATGATATTAAAATTGCCTTATGGAATTATTACAAGAGAGACCTTACCGTTCAAACCATTATGAACACAGCCAGAGTATTTAAAAAATTCCAGACCGTAAATTTAACAAACCGTGACTTTCCCCTCCCTCTTCAAGCAAATTACAGTTATAGAAGCACATGGGGGGATGCTCGAGGATTTGGAGGACGACGCATTCACGAAGGCACCGATATCTTTGCTAATTACGGTGTGCCCGTTAAGTCTACAACGTATGGAGTTGTAGAGATGAAAGGGTGGAATAAGTTCGGTGGTTGGAGGATTGGGATTCGGGATATTTATAACATTTACCACTATTACGCTCACCTGCACAGTTTTTCAGAAGAAATTAAAGTGGGTGACATCGTACAACCTGGGGATGTGATTGGTTCGGTAGGAGCTTCTGGATATGGACCTCCTGGAACCTCCGGCAAGTTCCCTCCCCACCTTCATTATGGCATGTATCAAGATAATGGAAAAAATGAATGGTCCTTTGACCCTTACCCATTCCTGCGAAAATGGGAAAGGATGACAAAAAATTAAAAGCGCCGCACTTTACTGTGCGACGCTTTTCTTATTATTTGGATTTTTTAACGGCATTCGTAATACTGGCAGCCAGGCCACCCCATATAACGACTATTCCGATAATCATCATTGTTACTGCACCAGCTGACATATTAGCTTACCTCCTTCTTGATTTCTTCAACAGCCTTAGAATCCCAGCGTTTCAATGTCATCAGGAAGCCGGATACAATGGCAAACGCTGCTACAAACCAACCTCCGAATAAAATGAAACCATCTGTATATCCTGCATAGTTCCCTGTTTCTGTATCGAATTGTTGAAGAAGGTTCGTCTTGAATAGATCAAACATCATAAACCCAAGTACGATTGGCGTGATCACACCAAGGCAAATCTTCCACCATCCTCCAAGATGGATATCAGAAATACCGTTAGCATGAGCCTGAAAGTCATTAAGATTGCGTAAGAACCACGCTATGACGAGAACTTCTACAAGTCCGACAAATGCTACTCCGAACTGGTTAATGAAGTAATCAGCTGCATCCAGGAGATAAAGTCCACCTTGTGTTGCGAAAAGCAGGGAAATGACGGCAGCTAATCCTCCGCCTAATCCTACAGCAGCTTTCCTTGATATTCCAAATTTTTCACTCAAGGCAGCTACATAAGTTTCTGAAATTGAAATCAATGAAGACAATCCGGCTAGTACCAAGGATGCAAAGAATAAGAAACCAAATAAGCCATTCAATGCAGGAAACTCATTAATGATTTGTGGGAACACGACAAACGCAAGTCCCACGCCACCACTGACGACTTCGTTAACTGGAACACCACTTTGAGAAGCCATGAATCCTAAAGCTCCGAAAACACCAATACCAGCAAGTAATTCGAAGCTTGAGTTACCAAAGCCAGCAATGAAAGCATTGTTCGTTAAGTCCGATTTCTTCGGTAGGTAACTGGAGTACGTAATCATAATCGCAAAGGCGATGGATAAACTGAAGAAAATTTGTCCATAAGCTGCTACCCAAACGGAACTATCTGTAATAGCACTAAAATCTGGAGCAAAGAATGTCTGAAGACCTTCTGCCGCCCCCGGAAGAGTAATCGCTCGGATGACAATAATCATGAAAAGGACAATCAATGTCGGGATAAAGATTTTATTTGCTGCTTCAATACCCTTTTTGACTCCTTTGAATAGTACACCAAGTGTAATTAACCAAACAATAAGAAGTGGAATAAGAACACCAGGTACAAGGCTTCCTGTCTGACCAGGATCTACGGATAATTGCAAATAATCACTAAACAAAAAGCCTTCTGTGTCATCGCCCCAAGAAAGATTGAATGCGAAGATACTGTATGAAATTGCCCAGGCAATAATGACAGCATAATATGTCGAAATAACAAAGGATACAAGTACTGCCCACCAGCCAAGCCATTCTGTTTTACGATTCATTCGGAAGAATGAAAGTGGTGCTGACCCTCTAAATTTGTGACCGATGGTAAATTCCATGACAAGTAGCGGTATCCCTGCTGTTAATAGAGCAAATAAATAAGGAATAAAAAATGCGCCACCACCATTTTCATAAGCTACTGCCGGGAAACGCCATATGTTACCCAAACCAATAGCTGAGCCGACGGCTGCCAGTATGAAACCGGCTCGTGTTCCCCATTGTGCACGATTTTCCATGCGAAAGACCTCCCTGAGTTAAACATCTAAGAAAAGATGTTTTTAAATTTTTATTTTTCTGATTATTCTGCTTTAAATTATAACTAGCAATGCATAGCTTGTCAAAATAATTTTAAAAATTCTAAAAATTGGAAGGTGAGATAAAAGACATGAACAAAAAGAACTACCATAATATGGATTTATATTTTCAATATTTAACCATTTGATCTATATGGAAGGATATTGTAAGACTCAAATTGAGAATTTAGTGGAGTGTGTGGCAGGGTGACCCACATCATTTTACCAATATTCTTTCGCGGAACAAGTTACGTAACTGTGCATTTTAAAAAAGGAAGTTCAAAATTTTTTGAGGGAGAATGGAAACAAAAAAGAGTATGGACGTTGAACGTTCCATACTCTTCGGGAAAACTAATCGTTCTTATTTTACTCCGTTGGTTGACTATGATTAAACTTGTGAATAATAAACGCTGCAACTGTGACAATAATCAATGTCAGCAACAGTGGCAGCCAAACTCCACCTGACAGGCCTAGGATGACATAACCGATCGAAGCAGCTCCTGCTGCGATAAGAGCATAAGGAAGCTGTGTGAGAACGTGATCAATATGGTTCGATCCTGCCCCAGTCGAGGAAAGAATCGTAGTGTCTGATATCGGTGAACAATGGTCACCAAACACAGAGCCGGCAAGTACGGCTGACAGTGCCGGAAGAATCAGTGTAGGATCAGATACTGCTGCGATTTCCCCTGCAATTGGAAGCATTATTCCAAATGTTCCCCAAGAAGTACCTGTAGATAATGCCATGAAGCCTGACAGCAGGAAAATAATCAAAGGCAGATAGGCAAGATTGATATCTGCTTGAGTAAATTGCTGGGCTAAATATTCACCGGTTTGGAGCTGGCCGATAATATCACCGATCATCCAGGCAAAAACCAAGATGTAGATCGCTGGTAACATAGCTTTCATCCCTTGAAGAAAGACAAGAGAAATTCCTGATTTAGGTTTGGGCTGACCGATATACAACATAAGCGCAATAACTACAGAAACGACTCCGCCTGTGAACAACGAGATATTGACATTTGTGTTGGCAAAGATGGAGAGAAGATCAACATTACCTTCCGTGTTACGCATTCCCGTGATAATCATTGTTAACACAGTTCCGACAACGAGCGCTACAATAGGCCAAATCAAATGAGAGATCTTGCCGTGATTATGCTCTTTAAACTCATCATTTAAATCACCAGGAACATCTCCCTTTTCAGGGTTGTTCAATTCACCTGTTTCAATAGCACGTTTTTCATGAACTTTCATCGGACCAAGGTCCAATCTTAAATAAATCGTCAGGAATACGAGTAATAATGCTGCAAATACATATAAATTTGCTGGAATCATAAGCACGAATGCTTCAAACGCTTGGTACTGTGTGATTTCATTAGCAGCAAGGATACTTCCTATTGTTCCAATAATATAAGCTCCCCAGCTGGAAATCGGTGAAATAACAGTAATCGGAGCCGATGTGGAATCGATGTAATACGCCAATTTCGCCCGTGATACTTTGTATCGATCGGTTACAGGTCGCGCCACTTGTCCAACGGCTAGTGCATTGAAGTAATCATCAATAAAAATAATGATTCCAAGAAGAGCTGGTACAAGTGTGGCTCCTTTTCTCGTGCGAATACGTTCGACAGCCCAGCGACCAAAGGCCCGACTTCCTCCTGATGCTGTCATGAAGGCAGTGGTAATTCCTAGTAGAAATAGAAATGATAACAAATAAATGTTGCCCATATTCAGTGTGCCTTCACTAACAAAGATGCTTGCGAAAATCGACCAAATTAACGTCAATCCTCCGCCAATATCCATTTGAGTGAGCAGGAATGCTCCTACGATGATCCCGATCCCTAAGGACAGGATGACTTTCCTTGTCAGCAGAACAAGGATTAACATTAATACTGCTGGAATTAAAGAATAGATGGTTCCTTCCATGATTTTTCCCCTCCGTAAATCTTGATGTAACGGGAATGGAAGGCTACTGCGGATGAAAAAATGAGGAATAAAAAAAGACAATGATAGAAAATAACCTACCATTGCCTTTGTAAGTGGCAATTTGATTATCCTCCATTTCGATCAGTAGCGCCCCATGCACCCAAAAGCATGCATGACAGTGTATCTCTTGTTCAGATATACACCAGCGTCTTATAGCTTGACGAACTACAAAACACTTCGGCAAACATCCCCTTCCATCAATCATCGTCGCTTGTCTCGCTCCAATTGATTACTGATGGTGTTTGCACCTCTACCTCACCGATCTGATAAGGTCACGCATATTCAATTCTCAGTAAGTTTAACAATTCCAAGCATTTATTGCAAGGGGTCCATTGGATAGGAAAATGATGGATCCCCTTCTCCACCCATGCCACCATAGAAATTAGGTACTTTCCCAAGAATTGTGGCTTGATCAATTGGAATGTTATTCGTTACGACAGTCGTTTCTGTAGAAAATGGAATAACAATCCGCACGTTCACTTCAAAATGAATGGTCAATTCAAAAAGAGCTGCATTAATCCCATACTCCGTCATCTTGATATCCACTTCCGATTGAACATCTCCAATCACTCTTAGTTGAACAGGAACTTTTGGCCCAAGATTCGCTAGTAAACTGTTGTTCGTCGCTACCCCGATAGGAAGTTCAATTAAGGTTGCCGGCTGTTCTCCTAGTTCTTCCTGTGTGCGATCGGGATCAATATTCGGCTCTAAAGACGTATCCTCCATAGGAAGCTCTCCAAGCTCCATTCTTTTGAGAAAGTTTTGAACACGTATGGTCGTATCGCGAAGTGCCCGGTTAACTACGACAGAGTTCCAACCCATATAAACGATGTTTCCTTGGTTATCCTTCTCCATATTCACAAGATCATTAAATTGTAAATCTTCTGCGATCGTTTTGCTGACGGCTTCATTTATGGCATCCCTAGCCAGCTGTTGAGCTTTTGTTTCAGCAATTTCAACAAGCGCTGGAGTTACCCCTCGGTTAATGAACCAAAGACTTAACGCTGTGAAAAGGGCGAAAAACAGCAGACTAAGCACAATCCTTTTTCCGATCGTGGAACCAGTAGTCGCACTCTTTTTTGGCATAGAACAACCCTCCTCATCTATCTATATGAAAGAAGAGAAGGGTTTAAGCATTAACTTACTGATGTCAGATGACAATTGGAAATCATAATATTCAATTCCTTGGACAAGTCAATGTCTCTTCCTCTCGTCCCAACTTTGTTTATTTCCCTTACTATGGGACGATTGCACACAGTTGGGTTCTGTTTATCTACAATCGCTTCACGCAGCAATGGCAAGGATTTTTCCATATAGATAAATTCACCACTCTTAATACGGATACCCTAATCCATCCAGCCTCTCATAATTAACTCCTATCGACCCGTTATGTAAGAGAGCTACCTGCAAAGGTAGCTCTCAGTGTTATGATTTAAGTGCTTCAGATAATAAATCACGCAATAGTTCCGGCATAAAATATTTCTTTGACTTAGCATAGGCAATTTCAGGAAAGAATCGGCCAAACGTAAATGTGTCAGCTGTAGCAAACTGATAGGTTCGATAATAATCAATCGGTTCACCATCAAACGTGACACGCTTTACATGTTCACCTCCATCATCATCTATCCCCAATTCTATGTCAATACCAGCAAAAACCATCTTTCCGATTACTTCGCCCCTGAATCCAAAACCTTTCAGCCTTATTTCCGTAAGTTCTTTCGTATGAGCCGCTCGTATCACTTCCAGCAACTCATCCCCTTTCAACTCCACAAGGCAGGGATTCATGGGGTGTGGACAAATGCGATGAATATCTTCATAAGTGATCTCTCCAGCGGATAAATGGTCAAGAAGCACACCTGCATTCAACATCGCTATATCCGCCGATGTCCATAAGCGTAATTGTTCAGTTAAGCGGTTCATAAGCGGGGTGTCTTGGAACCAAGCAATATGCAGAGGTTCCTTGAGATAAGACACGGGAGTACCTAGTTCGTGAACAGCCTTAGAACGTATCTCCTTGACTTTCTTAGTTACTTCATCATCTTTTTTCAGTTGTTCCGTTGGTATAGCATAGGCTTCTTTCTTTTCCAAATGACGGGTGTCGATGTTCCATTCAACAACAACTTCACCAAGATGCGTCCCATGTTTACCTGCCGCTGTTAATAAAGCACCATCAATATATTCACCATTCTTGAAGAGGTGGTGGGTGTGTCCCCCAATGATAATATCAATGTCTGAATAACGCCTCGCAATTTCTTCATCTTCATTTATACCAAGGTGTGATAATAAGATAATGATATCGGTTTGATTCCTCAACTCATCGATTACACCATCCAGAATGTCCAAGGGAGGAACCACATCCCATCCCAACTGCTGGTAAAACGCTTGAAATGGTGCAGTAAAGCCTAATACACCGATTTTCGTCCCATATTTGGATTCAAGAATGTGATAAGGCTTTAACCAAGCAGGTGAAGAGGAACTCTTACAATCCAAGTTGGCACAAACGACTCGAAAAGTCGCATGATCGTATAAGGAATGAAGATCTTCACTTGCTAAAGTGATGCCTTCATTATTACCGATTGTTACCACATCATATCCAGCATCATTCAATAGTTCAACATTGCCTTTTCCCATCAACCCTTCCGCAATCGGATGGAAACGATCCACATGGTCTCCATTATCAAAAAGCCAGTACTCTTCGCCTTTTTTCTCATGCTTCTTTTTCTGTTCATTAAAATAACCGACGATTTGTGGCCAATTTTCAAAGTGACTGTGCAGATCGCTTGTATAATAAAAGTATAATTTTTCCTTCATCATCAGTCTCCTCACCCTAAACCTTGCCATATTAAACGTATGCCAATTAATACGAGCAGCACTCTGAGGAATCTTTCCACTACCTGTCCATCAAGTCGTCGATTGACCCATGCGCCAAGTGTTCCCCCCAAATAAGCTCCCGGAATAAACCAAAGTGTATGACTCCAATCCACATGCCCTAAAAGAATATGTGTCGCAGAGCTTGTTATACTTGCAAAAAAAATCATGAACATAGAGGTCGCTGTCGCAATATGAGGAGGGATGTTCAATAATAAAATCATTGCCGGCACCATTAAAGATCCTCCACCTATGCCTAATAGACCAGATAACATCCCTACGCCAAACGATAAGAGAAACCCAACCCAAAAAGGCATCCGGTATTTATACACTTTCCCGTCCACTGTTTTTTCTCTAGACATACCTGTTTTAAATAACAATTGGCCTGCTTGTCTTCTCGGAATGAAAAACAATAAAGAAACCGCAATCATAACAATTCCAAAGAAAAGTGAGAAACCATCCGTTTCAAAAAATTGATTCAGCCAGGAGCCGAAAATGCCTCCCGGAATGCTTCCACATAAAAAAACCAGCCCAATTCCCGTATCCACACGGTGGTGCTTCATATATGAGATGGCCGAAGACATCCCCGTAAAAATCATCACGACTAAAGAAATTCCCACAATCGCCTGGGGAGTTACCCAATTGAAGGAAGCATAATGATCACCTAAAAACAGGAGAACAGGAACTAAAATAACTCCTCCTCCAAGGCCTGCCACACTTCCGACCAGGGCGGTAATTAAACCGATCACAAACATAATCAAATACATATCGAATCTTCCTTAACTCTTAATAGATAATATTATAGTATCATGTTTTGTATTCATAAAACATCTTGCCTCCACTGGAGAATCAAACCTCCCCATTAATTATAGATAAACTCACTTTTCTTGAAGACTCAGTTTCGAGACTTTTTTTAGTGGAGGGGGCTGCGGGGAATAGCTCGCTATCCGCGGGAGCGCGGTGAGCCTCCTCGGACTGCGTCCTGTGGGGTCTCACCCTGCACTTTTTTCCTCTACGATATCCGGTTCCGGCGCCTAGCGGCTAGTGAGACTTCCCTCGCTTCTGTACGATAAGTCAACATCGAATCACTCCGTTCTTCGTGTTTCCTTTATCTCCGCCAGCTCAGTCCAGTCCATACGCCGCTGATCAAGGCGCCTGCACACTTAAGTTAGGAGTCTCGCCATTCCCCTCCGCCCACTTTTCGTAAGACATTCTCGAAACTACCTTCCAGTAATAAGAGCTTTTGTAGTTAAGAATCCTATACCGATGCAGATTAAGCAGGATTTCACAACACAACTAGGCAGGTTACTATAAGAGGGATTTCGAGAACCTCATTTGGTAAAGGGGCGGAGGGAAACGGTGAGACTCCTGTGGGAAGTGCGTGGTAGATGAGACCCCGCAGAGCGTTAGCTCGAGGAGGCTCATCACTCGCCCACGGAAAGCGAACCTTTTCCTAGAGCCCCTAAATCCACACAAACATCTCGAAATCAAGTCTTCCACAATCCTGCTATATACTTTAATAACTACTATCATAATAAAATTACCAGCCCACGATGAAAAAGCCGTGCAGATGATATCTGCACGGCTTTTTTCTAATATTAACCGATAGAACCTTCCATCTCGAATTTGATTAGGCGGTTCATTTCTACGGCATACTCCATTGGTAGTTCTTTTGTGAATGGCTCGATAAAGCCCATAACGATCATTTCTGTCGCTTCTTCTTCAGAAATACCGCGGCTCATCAAGTAGAACAACTGCTCTTCTGACACTTTAGAAACTTTCGCTTCATGCTCAAGAGAGATGTTTTCGTTCATGATTTCATTGTAAGGAATCGTATCGGATGTGGACTCATTGTCCATGATGAGCGTATCACACTCAACGTTGGAACGAGCACCTTCAGCTTTACGACCAAATTGAACGATTCCGCGATACGTTACTTTACCACCATGTTTAGAGATGGATTTAGACACGATCGTAGAAGATGTATTCGGTGCCAAGTGGTGCATTTTAGCGCCGGCATCCTGGTGCTGCCCTTTACCAGCTAGAGCGATGGACAGCGTCATACCACGCGCTCCTTCACCTTTAAGAAGCACAGCAGGATACTTCATTGTCAATTTAGAACCAAGGTTTCCGTCGACCCATTCCATCGTAGCGTTTGACTCAGCAACCGCACGTTTCGTAACAAGGTTATAGACGTTGTTCGCCCAGTTTTGGATCGTTGTATAACGGCAATAAGCGTTATCTTTAACGAAAATTTCTACAACGGCACTGTGCAGAGAGCTAGAAGAATACGTTGGTGCTGTACAGCCTTCCACGTAGTGGACAGAAGATCCTTCGTCCGCAATGATCAACGTACGCTCGAATTGCCCCATGTTCTCAGAGTTAATACGGAAGTACGCTTGCAGAGGCGTTTCTACTTTCGTATCTTTCGGTACATAAATGAACGAACCTCCGGACCAAACCGCAGAGTTCAATGCTGCGAATTTGTTGTCAGACGGTGGAATGACTTTCCCGAAGTACTCTTTGAAAAGGTCTTCATTCTCTTTAAGGGCAGAGTCTGTATCCTTAAAAATAACACCTAGATCTTCAAGATCTTTTTCCATATTGTGATAGACGACCTCGGATTCATACTGAGCGGATACACCTGCAAGGTATTTCTGCTCCGCTTCAGGAATTCCCAGACGGTCGAATGTGTTTTTAATTTCTTCAGGGACTTCATCCCATGAACGCTCTGAACGTTCAGATGGCTTCACGTAATAAGTGATGTCATCGAAATTAAGCTCAGAAAGATCGCCGCCCCACTGAGGCATCGGCATTTTATAGAACTGCTCCAAAGACTTCAATCGGAAGTCGAGCATCCATTTCGGTTCTTCTTTATAGTTGGAGATTTGTTCAACGACTTCTTTCGTCAAACCTTTTTGCGTACGGAAAATCGAAACATCTTTTTCGTGGAAACCGTATTGATACTCTCCCACTTCTGGCGCTTTTTTGGCCATGTTATATACCTCCTTTTGGTATAGAAAAGCTTAGTCTTCCTTCTCTACATCTACACCCTTTTCCATTGCTTTCCAAGCAAGCGTCGCACATTTAATACGAGCAGGGAACTTGGAAACTCCCTGCAGAGCCTCGATATCTCCAAGGTCTATATCGCCTTCGTCAATATCTTTCCCCTGCATCAGATCAGAAAAGAGCTCAGACATTTTCAGTGCTTCGTCAACTGGCTTTCCTTTGATTGCCTGTGTCATCATGGAGGCTGAGGATAGACTGATGGAACAGCCCTCACCATCGAACTTAGCATCCTTTACCATACCATCGTCAACCAGCAGTTGCAGCTGTATGCGATCCCCGCATGTAGGGTTGTTCATATCTACAGTCATAGGGTTACCTTCGATGGAACCACGGTTGCGCGGATTTTTATAATGATCCATGATGACTTGACGATAAAGTGTATCCAGGTTATTAAAAGACATCGCCAAAATACTCCTTTGTTGTTTTTAATCCTGCAACAAGTCGATCAATATCTTCTTCAGTATTATACAAGTAAAAACTTGCCCTTGCCGTCGCTGAAACTTCCAACCAACGCATCAATGGCTGCGCGCAATGATGTCCTGCACGTACTGCAATTCCCTCAGCGTCCAAGACCGTCGCAAGATCGTGAGGGTGGACATCTGAAAGATTGAAAGTGACAAGTCCCGCCCGATGCTCTGGACCATAGATGGTCATGCCATCGACTTTATTCATTTCCTGCATGGCGTAAGAAGCAAGCTTCTCTTCATGGTCTTTAATTTCATCCAAACCGATATCAGTAAGGAAATCAATGGCTGCACCGAGACCGACAGCTCCCGCTATGATGGGTGTACCGCCTTCAAACTTCCACGGAAGCTCTTTCCAAGTCGAATCATAGAGGTTAACGAAATCAATCATTTCTCCACCAAACTCGACAGGTTCCATTTTTTCAAGAAGCGCTTTTTTGCCATATAGAACTCCAATTCCAGTTGGACCGCACATCTTATGACCTGAAAACGCATAAAAATCAGCATCCAAGTCTTGAACATCAATCTTCATGTGAGGAGCACTTTGAGCTCCATCAACAAGCATCACAGCTCCTTGGTTATGAGCTATTTGCGCTATCTCTTTCACCGGATTGATCGTTCCAAGAACATTCGATACATGCATAACGGCAACAATTTTCGTTTTAGATGTTACTGTCTTCTGAACATCTTCTAAATGAATCGTGCCATCAGGCTGCAACGGGATATACTTCAAAGTAGCACCCGTATCCTTAACAATCTGCTGCCATGGAATAATATTGCTGTGGTGTTCCATAGGGGTGATGACAACCTCATCACCTTCACTCAAGTTCGCGCGGCCATAGCTTGCTGCTACGGTATTGATAGCGGTTGTTGTCCCACGTGTAAAGATAACCTCCTGGGTACTGGACGCATTAATGAAGCGTCTCACTTTCTCCCGTGCCCCTTCGTACTCGTCTGTCGCTTTTGTACCAAGCGTGTGTACACCTCGATGGACATTGGAGTTGTAACCACGATAGTATTCATCAAGCTTTTCAATCACCTTTATCGGCTTCTGAGAAGTCGCTGATGAATCCAAATACACGAGCGGATGTCCATTAACTTCTTGATGCAGAATTGGAAATTCGTCGCGTACCGCTTTTACATCCATTAATATACTTTCCTTTCAATCACTTGCTTCAACTGTCGTTTCACAGCATCTACAGGTAATTGGTTTACTACTGGAGCTAGGAAACCATGGATAATTAAACGCTCGGCTTCAAACTTGGAAATTCCTCGACTCATCAAGTAATACAGTTGAATCGGATCTACACGTCCAACAGAAGCTGCGTGTCCTGCAGTTACGTCGTCTTCATCAATGAGAAGAATTGGGTTTGCGTCTCCGCGTGCGTCACTGCTCAGCATAAGAACACGTGACTCTTGTTCTGCATTGGATTTGCTTGCCCCATGTTCAATCTTTCCGATTCCGTTGAATATAGCAGATGCTTTATCCTTCATTACTCCGTGTTGAAGAATATAACCATCAGAACCTTTTCCGAAGTGGGTAATGTTGGCTGTGAAGTTCTGCTTCTGTGTTCCACGTCCAATGGCAACTGTTTTCGCATTAGAGTGAGAGTTATCACCAATCAAGTGTGTGATGTTCTCAGAAACAGTATTCCCTTCATTCATTTGCCCCAGAGCCCATTCGATGACTGAATCGCGGTAAGCAACTCCACGACGATTGGCATACACGGTAGTGCCTGCTTCGAAGTTGTCGACAGCTCCAAAGGATACTTTCGCTCCATCTTTAGCAATGACCTCTGTCACAATGTTTGCAGAAGTTTTATCTTCTTTATTGTGAGAAATATAGTTCTCAACATAAGTTACAGAACTATTCTCTTCTGCGACGACCAAAATGTGGTTGATTAGAGAAGCTTTTGGATCTTCCTGCCAGAAAATCGCCTGAATAGGATCCTCTATCTGCACATTTTTTGGAACATAAAGGAAAATTCCTCCGTTCATAAGAGCTGCGTGAAGAGCTGTCAAACGATGGTCATCCATGTGAACAGCATCGTTCATGTAATACTTCTCTACCAATTCACTGTGCTCTCTAAGTGCCGTTCCGATATCTGTGAAAATGACACCTTGATCTTTCAATTTCTGATCAATTGTTCCGTATGCTACTGTATGGTTACGCTGAATGACCAGGTTTTGTTGTTCTTTTTCTTCATCTAAGAAATCTTTGATTTCAACTGGAAGTTCATCAAGGGATTCAATACGATCACCCGTTACGTGATGTTCGAACTCCGTGAAGTTCCATTTGGAGATATTCGTTTTATCTGGTTTCGGAAGTTGTAGAGATTCCGATTTCTCCAGGGCGCTAAGACGAAGGTTCTTCATCCATTCAGGCTCATTCTGCCCTTGGGAGAATTGTGAGATGTACTCTTTGTCATATGGTAGTGAGACTTCTACTGTCATGGTTACCCTCCTATCTTAATTACGCGTTAACGGTTTCGTCTTCGATGCCAAGTTCCTGTTTAATCCAATCATAACCTTCCGCTTCCAGACGCTGGGAAAGTTCTGGTCCACCAGATTTGACAACACGTCCTTGCATCATAACGTGTACTTTATCAGGAGTAATGTAGTTCAATAGACGCTGGTAGTGAGTGATGATTAAGCAACCGAAAGCATCGTTACGCATTTCGTTAATTCCTTTTGCGACTACTTTCAGTGCATCAATATCTAGTCCAGAATCAATTTCATCCAAGATGGCAATTGCTGGTTGAATCATCATTAACTGCAGGATTTCATTACGTTTCTTCTCACCACCGGAGAAACCTTCGTTAAGGTAACGCTGTGCCATATTTTTATCCATATCAAGTGTGTCCATCTTCGCATCCATCTCTTTAATGAATTTCATAAGAGAGATTTCATCGCCTTCTTCACGGTGTGCGTTAATAGAAGAACGTAAGAAGTCAGAGTTTGTTACACCACTGATTTCACTAGGATATTGCATAGCTAGGAATAGACCTGCTTGAGCTCGCTCGTCCACTTCCATTTCAAGGACGTTTTCGCCATCAAGCAATACTTCACCTTTTGTCACTTCATATTTAGGGTGACCCATGATTGCGGAAGCTAGTGTGGATTTACCAGTTCCGTTCGGTCCCATAACAGCGTGGAATTCCCCACCGTTGATTGTTAAATTAACACCTTTAAGGATTTCTTGACCTTCGATTTCTACGTGAAGATCTTTGATTTCTAAAGTTGATCCTGCCATAAATGAATACCTCCAGTATCTATTTTTATAGAATGTCCAAGTTAATCGGAAACAAAGAACTATTCTCAATTTATTCTCATTACAATCTTATATCATTTAGTGCTTGTTATCAACTTTTTCCCATTAGCTGAAGCCAAGGAAATGACCAGACAACAAACAAATTTCTACATTTTTCATGTGTATTATAACATGAAAAAATCAGGTGGCTAAACACACCTGATTTTTTCATTTCTTATCATTTATTATCTATGCAATTGACGGTCGACCTGGGCAAACATTTTCTGACTCTTTTCGAATTCACGTTGGCGTTTTTCCTCTACTTTCAAGCGTGTATCCAACTTTCTGCTGTACTCCGCATAACTCATGTTATGGGATTGGTGCATGGCTTTCTCCATATCAGCAGTGTAATTCAAGTTCAGATCGTCACTAATAACGAATCAATCCTTTCAGATTATTTACACAATTTAAAATACCATAATTCTTATACCCAAATAAAACCCCTTGAAACTTTAAATTCATGCAAAACAAATCCTCATCGTTAATGTAAGCGTTTACCGCAGGCGAGCATATAGAATACATTCAATTTACTTCAATTTTCTAATTATTTAAATTAATTGACCGTTGTCGTCAAATCCATGTACGCATCCTGTACAAGTGTTACAGCTTGACTTAAAGCCGCTCCCCCACCAAATGCAGCTGCAACACCACAAGCTTCCAGTATTTCCTTTTCTGTTGCGCCCTGATCGACGCAGCCTTTCGTATGATAGATCATACAATACTCATCCTGTGCAACAATGCTGATTCCTAATGCCATCAATTGCTTCTCTTTTTTAGATAGTTCTCCAGCTTTAAAACATTCTTGTGTAAATTCATCAAACTTATGAGAAACTTCCGGCATGTGCTCTCTGAAGGCTCCCATTCCTTCTTTATAATCATGTAAATACGTTTGCGTCCACGTCATATTTTGCTCCTGCATATGAAAACCTCCCAATAAAAATAAGTGACTGCGGTTAGTATAAACCGCAGCCACCCATTTTATCCGTTATTCAGCATCACTTGATACCGGCACAACAGCACCATCATATTCTTCTTTTATGAAGTTCACGATCTCTTCAGAACGAAGAACTTCTACAAGTGTATTCAATGCTTCATTGTCTTTATCATCACTATTTGCAGCAACAACGTTCACGTATGGAGAATCAGATTCCTCCAGAATAATTGAATCTTCGCTAGGCGACAGTCCCGCTTCAATGGCATAGTTCGTATTAATCGCAACAAGTACGTCTTCTTCACGTTGGTAAACTTGTGGAAGGTTGGCAGCATCTACTCCTGTATCAAATTCAATGTTTTTAGGGTTTTCTACAACATCCTGCACAGTAGCATCTACTTTTTCAACACTTTCATCCAACTTGATCAGTCCCTCTTTCTCTAAGAGCGACAGAATTCGACCGTGAGTGGAGACAGAACGACTCATAACTAGTGTCGTACCTTCTTCAACGTCTTCCAGGCTTTCATACTTTTGAGAATAAACTCCGATAGGCTCAATATGGATACCACCAAGGTTTGCAAAGTCATACCCTTTCTCTTCCTCTTGGATCTCCATATAAGGGATCGTTTGGAAATAGTTCGCGTCTATACGGCCTTCATCTAAGTCCTGGTTCGGTAAAATGTAATCCTGATATTCTTCAATCTCTAACGTAATTCCTTCTTCTTCAAGCAAAGGTTTTGCTTTTTCAAGAACTTCAGCATGAGGAACACTGGTAGCTCCTACCTTTATCTCTTTGGTTCCACCTTCTTCACCTTCAGCTCCTGATGTATTTTCATCCTCACTCGATGACCCGCAAGCTGCGAGAACAACGATAAGCAACACGGCAATTAAACTTGTCCAGATTTTTTTCATTTTAATTCTCTCCCTTTTATTTTTTATCTTTTATCCAATTTCCGTGAGATGGCATCTCCGATAAATTGGAATATAAACACAATGAATATGATTAAAATGGTACAAATGAATACAACATCAAAGTTACTTCGTTGGAACCCGTAGAAATAGGCAAAATCGCCGAGACCACCAGATCCGATTGCACCGGCTACTGCGGTGTATCCAATTAATGCGATAGCTGTTACGGTAATCCCTGATATTAAAGCTGGCATCGATTCCGGAAGCAATACTTTGAAAATGATGGTGGAATACTTCGCTCCCATAGATTTTGCTGCTTCAACAACACCTTTATCAACTTCTTTCAACGCAATTTCCACCAGACGGGCATAAAATGGCGCCCCCCCGATAATCAATGCAGGTAATGCTGCTTGCGGTCCTCGTATGGTCCCCAGCAGAAAATCAGTAAACGGGAACAATAATAATATGAGAATGATAAAAGGAATCGCTCTAAATATGTTAACGATGGAAGCAGTGATCCAATTCAACGTTTTATTTGCCCAAAGACCTCCGGGCCCGGTCAAGTAAAGGAGGAGCCCTAAAAGCAAACCTAAAACAAATGTCCCAGCGACAGAAACCAGCGTCATATAAAGAGTTTCGTTTGTAGCTGTAATCATGTCTTCCATTCTTACGTTCGGGAACCATTGATTAAACATGTGGATTCACCTCTACTTCTACAGATGTTGATTCAATATATTCAATGGCACGCTGGACTTCTGTTTGGTCTCCGTCAAACTGAACAAACATTGTCCCGTACGCCCCCTTCTGCGTCTGGGTAATCTTTCCATGCAGAATATTGACATCCACTTCAAACTTCCTTGATAAATCACTGATTAATGCCTGATTTGTACTTTCTCCCACAAAGTGAAGGCGTATGATTTCTCCGGACCGATAATTATCTTTGATCAACTGCAGGGACGTCTCTTTTTCCGGGTCCCCCATCACCTGATCCACAAACTTCTTCGTAACCGGTTTTTGAGGATGAAGAAAGACATCCAGCACTTCTCCTTGTTCAACAAGCTTTCCATCTTCCATAACCGCCACCTGATGACAAATTTTGCGGATGACGTGCATTTCATGTGTGATTAGAACAATAGTAAGTCCGAGTTTTTCGTTGATATCCACTAGAAGATCAAGAATCGAATCCGTGGTCTCAGGGTCCAACGCGGATGTGGCTTCATCACACAAAAGAACTTTAGGATTGTTTGCGAGCGCTCTGGCTATTCCCACTCTTTGCTTTTGTCCACCGCTCAATTGGGATGGATAAGAACCCCCTCGGCCTTTTAACCCTACCAACTCTATCAATTCATCGACACGTTTTTGCCTTTCTGCTTTCGGGATCCCTGCAATTTCCAAAGGAAAAGCGATATTATCATGAACGGTTCGTGACCAGAGCAAATTGAAGTGCTGGAAGATCATTCCTATTTCTTGTCTGGCCAACCTTAATTTCCCTTTGCTTAAAGACGTAAGTTCCTGATCATCGACAAGAACACTTCCTTCAGTGGGATCTTCCAATCGGTTCAGTAAACGAATGAATGTACTTTTACCGGCCCCACTATAGCCGATGACCCCATAAATTTCCCCTTTGTTAATATTTAGACTTAAATCATCCACTGCTCGTACATCTTGATCTTTCGTGTGGAATATCTTAGATAGTCCTTTAATTTTAATCATGCTGTTTTCCCTCCACTTCCAAAAAAACGCCATTCTGTCCTTGAGAACAGAATGGCGTTTTTATTCATACCTAAAAATCTGTTCTCTCATCTGTCAAAGCTTTATACTTTGCAGGATTTGGCACCTGAGCAAAACAGTATTGCCGGTTGCCGGGCATCATCGGGCCAGTCCCTCCGCCACTCTGGATAAGAGATTTTAATTTATTAACTTATTATTGCTTTAACTCGTTTAAGTAGTACAAAGAGGATTTTAGCACCGTACGAATTTTGTGTCAACTCATAAACAGATTGTTCAGAAAAATAAAACCCACCTGCACTAATGAAATCCTTAAATCATCCACACAAAAACATCCAATATTCCATCAATTTAAAAAATAAAAAAATCCCTTCTTTAATAGAAGAGATTCGTCATTTTTACATTTCTCATCTATCAAAGTCATAAGACTTCGCAGGAATTAGCACCGTGCAGTGTACCTGCCGGTTGCCGGGCATCGTAGGGCCAGTCCCTCCGCCACTCTGGATAAGTGAAGATGTCGATATGAAATTAATAATTATGTTAGCATGGGGAATAGATGAGCGTCAATCCATAACCACCGCTAAATAAAAGGAGAATGACCTTGAGTAAACAAGCCCCTTTATTTGAACTGTCTTATATGAACGACCACTCTTCTATTTATAAACTTGAGGATGACTTAGGGAAAGTTATCGTCTTGACCTTTTGGGCTTCATGGTGTCCCGATTGCGGAAAAGACTTACCTATGAAAGAACAGCTGTACAAAACGATGGACCATGATAAAGTAAAGATGATGACGATCAATGTAACTGGAAGAGAGCGGAATGTAGAGGAGAGCATTGAATTCAAAGAAAAGTTTCTAACACAACCTACTCTTTCTGATGACGGAACTTCCGTTTATAACCTCTACAATTGTCATGGTGTTCCTTCCACCATCATCATTGATCAACAAGGAGATATCCATGCTAATTTTGGCGATCAGGCCTCTTTTTTAGATATTGTTAGTAAATTAGGAGAAATCGTGTAATTTTCATAAAAAAGACAGCAAAGACGTTGGAACGTCTTTGCTGTCTTTTTTATTATTGAATAACTTCCACATCTCACTTAAATATTGAAGAGAATTTTTAATTCTACACTAGCGGTCATTTCCTGGGAAATATAAACACTATTCAACAAAACCTACCACTTTCTCATACATATAGGAGACAGAGTGAAACGCATAAATCTTTTCCTCTACCTCTCCTCCTCTGGTCACAAGCAGACATGGGACACTTTCTATCTTATAATGCTGCATCCACTCGGGGTGTAGAGAAGCATTCATTTCCATAAAAACTTCTCTATTAAAAACAGCTTCAAGTGTTGTTAGCATTTGACGTGCTAAATGACAAGTTGCACAAAAAGGGCTGTGAACGAATGTGAGGGTCCTTTGTGGAGTATTGAAGAGCTTGTTTACTTCTGTTGTTTTTATTTCCTCCAAAAGTCATCCTCCTATATTAAATAGATCGACTTTACGTTGAAATGTCTACTGAGTAAGGCTCTTGCCAATTCAGGTTCCGGGGTAGCTGCCACTTCCCTGAAAGCCTTATCTATATAGATATGCTCGGCGTGAGGAAGCTCTTCAGTCAATTGTTTTCTTAGTTTGTAACCAGAGTCATCTTCATCTACTAAAATATACACAGTACGATCATCTAAGTTATGATCAAATATCATTTCTTCCATGCGCTCGATTCCTAAAGTACCATGGGTGCAGATGATTTCAATCTCTTCATCAAGAACTTTATTCAACTTCTTCTTGTCCGTAATTCCTTCAACAATGACGATTCGTTCTCCATCCATCTTCATCACCTACTATATAGAAACAGACCATGCCAATCAGGCATGGTCTGAACATGATTAAGATCAAACGCGATCATGTCAGACAAGGTTTCTTAAAGCCCTGCCTGTCCAATGCACTTTTATTAGTCTTCATCGATCATTGCTTCATATTCTTCCGGGGTCATCAAGTCGTTGATTTGAGAATTGTTACTTGGTTCAACAACAACCATCCATGCTTTATCGTATGGAGATTCATTCACAAACTCCGGACTGTCTTCCAGGTCTTCGTTTACTTCTACAACTGTACCACTAAGAGGGGCATAAAGTTCAGAAACAGTCTTGACAGATTCTACGCTGCCAAATGGCTCATCCGCTTCTAATTCATCCCCAACTTCAGGAAGTTCTACGAATACGATATCTCCGAGTTCTGATTGCGCAAATTCAGTAATACCGACTCTAACCTTCTCCCCTTCTTCTTTTACCCATTCGTGTTCTTCAGAATAACGCAGATCTTTAGGTACGCTCATTTAAATTACCTCCAAAAAAATAATTATAGTTCAAAAACTAATATAAACATAAAAGCTATAGGCTTCTATTCCCAATAATGTGCTCACTGAGCCCAAACATTTTCAAACTCTTCCTGTTTGAACCCCACCGTTGTTTTTTCACCATCAGTAAGGATGGGCCGCTTAATCAGCATCCCATCAGATGCAAGCCACTCCATCATTTCGGCTTCCTCTGCTTCTTTTAGCTTTTCCTTCATATTCAGTTCTCTATACTTTTTCCCACTAGTGTTAAAGAATTTCTTTACAGGCTTGTCACTAGTAGCAACAAAGCTTCTCAACTGTTCTTCTGAGGGGGGATGATCGACAATATGTACAGATTCGTATTCAATCCCTTCCTCATCCAACCACTTTCTAGCTTTTTTGCAAGTACCGCAATTCGGGTACCAATAGAAGGTTAAAGACATCTACACACCCTCCTTCATTCTTATTGTCTAATATTTTATCATAATGAAGGTAAAGATTTCATTTATTTCTAAGATTGTCTCCATATTCACCAAAAGCTCTTCCATAATCGCTCCCTTTTCTTGAAGACTCAGTTTCGAGACGATTATGTGGTTCTAGGGGCTCCGGGAAAAGATTCGCTTTCCATGGGGCGGGCGGTGAGCCTCCTCAGGCTACGCCTTCCGGGGTCTCACCTGTCCCACACGTCCCATAGGAGTCTCACCGTTTCCCTCCGCCCCTTTGGCATGGAAAGGATTCTCGAAACCAACACTAAAAGGTCAGCTCTTATGATTATGGAAGGTGGATTATAGAACCCCTAAACTTATAAGTGAAGTTCCAATTTCCCCCGCATAGGCAGGCATAAAGTGCTTTGTATCAAGCATTTACGTTTTCTAAATGTCCATTGAGTAGAGTTTATATGATTCACTTCCCATAACCATACAAGGTGATCTTCCAAGTAGTGGTTTCGAGAATCTACCATGGTAAAGGGGCGGAGGGGAATGGCGAGACTCCTGCGGGAAAAAAGTGCAGGGTGAGACCCCACAGGACGCAGTCCGAGTTATCATGAACGAAACTAGCCCCTTACTCGTAAAATCGTAGGTTGAGTTGGGTAGACTGTTTACTGTTAAAAACACTACCTAAATCAGAGCTACATTACGGAAGGAGCTAGTTACTATGAAGGATACCATTAAATACGTAGGTTTAGACGTATCAAAAGAAAAAATTGCTGTTGCTATTGCGGAGGAAGGTAGAGAGAATCCGAGGTATTTTGGAGTTATTCCTCACACCCCAGTAGGAATAAGAAACTTAGTGAAAAAACTCGGAGATCCCTCCACCTTGCGTTTCTGCTATGAGGCTGGACCTACTGGATACCCATTGTACAGGCAGTTTCTTGCCTTAGGACTTCATTGTGAGGTTATTGCTCCGTCTCTAATACCCCAAAGGCCAGGGGAACGTATTAAAACCGATCGACGAGATTCCATCCGCCTCGCTCAATTATACCGAGCTGGTGAGTTAACTTCGATTTATGTTCCTACCCACGAAGACGAAGCTCTTCGTGATCTTGTGAGAGCTCGCGAAGATGCGAAAGAAGACGAGTTAAGGGCTAAACACCGTTTGACCAAGTTCTTACTTCGCCATTCCATTCAACCACCTAGCGGAGTAAACGCATGGACAAAGAAATATCGGGAATGGCTAAATGCGCTTAAGCTTGAAAATTCTTTATTACGTTGCGTCTTTCAAGAATATTACCACCATCTTCAAGAAATTGAACAGCGTATTAAACGCTTTGAAGAAGAAATTCATATCCAAGCGGCGGAAGGCATTCATGCACCTACGATTCAAGCTCTCCAATCCTTAAGGGGAATAGCTCAGATTACGGCTGTAAGTCTTGTCGCTGAGATTGGTTCCTTTAAACGCTTTTCAACCGCTAAACATTTCATGGGGTATGTAGGGTTGATTCCGAGCGAATCGTCGAGTGGGGAAAGTCGTAAACAAGGAAGTATCACGAAAACAGGAAATCGTCATGTGAGGCGTTTATTGATTGAGTCTTCTTGGAGTTATCGACACCAACCGGCTGTAAAAGGAGATTTGAAAAAACGACAAAAAGGACAGCCGGCCAATATTCTGTCGATCTCTTGGAAAGCCCAACACAGACTTCACAATAAATACTTTCGTTTATTATCTAGAGGAAAAGAACAGGGGAAAACAATCACCGCCGTAGCCAGAGAATTGGCAGGATTTATTTGGGCTGTGACTCAAGAATTAGATGAAGAAATCTGCCATTAAGCACTGAGATATAAAAAGATGAAACGTAAGTCTCTTACCCATAGATTTATGAGATTAGGGCTCGAAGGCAAAGAAGAACACCGGAAAGGAAAACCCACGTGCCTCCTTTGTGCTATATCTACTCAGATTAACGCACGTTCCGAGTTAGTGGAAACGTCCTTTATACGGAAAGATAAAATGTGAAAACCCACGAATATCAGAATGCTAACCGCAGCTGAGTTTTTGCCTTCGTGCCGTGCCCTCATCGTCTAACGAAAAGGAGGAAAGTATCTTCTTAAGCTTGAAAATAGAGTCTCATCCCTTGGAGTGACAGTCAAGGAAAGCACTTGACAGCCACTCCAAGGGATGAGAAGGAATCAGTAAGCTAAAGAAGGACCCACTGTGTCTTATCAAGACAAAAATCCACCATTGATAAAGAAGCTAAAAACAGCTTCTCTTCTTTAAAGCGTCTTATTTTAATCCAACGATAAATGTAGTAGGGGTATCTTGACAGTTTCGTTCATATCAGGAGGCTCACCGCGCTCCCGCGGAAAGCGAGCTATTCCCCGCAGCCCCACCCACTCAATAAAAGTCTCGAAACTGAGTCTTCAAGAAACCTGCCATATTGTTTAAGAAGAAGGGAAGAAACAAAGGCCTGCACCTTCGCGTTTTCGAAAGTGCAGGCCCTGTGTCACATTCACCCTGTATTCTTAGACTGTATATTTTTCTGTTTCGATCAATGTTTTGGTGATTTCACGCTTCTTAGGAATAACATTCGTCGGTGTATGGCGTGTCAGTTTACGCAGGGCACCGAGCATCATTCTCAAAGAATCACCGGATTCCGCTGCGATTAATGTTTCTTTCGCATGTCCTTCAATACGGTTAAAGGCTTCCTGCACATACACTTGCGTATAAAGAAGTTTTTGTTTGTTCTTCTCTTCACCCGATTTGTTGATCGCTTTTTCAGTTCGAAGAACGGCAGATTCCATGTTATAAATCTCGCCTACCATATCCGCGATATTCACAAGAAGTTCTTGTTCATTTTCCAGTTTTTCTCCGTATTTCTGTGCGGCAAGACCTGCGGCAAGGAGGCCAATCTTCTTCGCATTTTTAAGCAGATATTTCTCTTGTTCCAGTACTTCTACTCCTGGTTCTTCCGGCATCATCATCATGATTTCTTCTTGAAGGGCTTGCGCTTTCTGAAGGAGAGGCAACTCGCCTTTCATTGCTTTCTTCAACAACGTGCCTGGAACGATCATACGGTTGATTTCGTTCGTTCCTTCAAAGATTCTATTGATTCGGGAGTCACGGTACATTCTTTCTACTTCGTATTCAGCCATGAACCCGTATCCACCATGGATTTGTACCGCTTCATCAACGGCAAAGTCAAGGAGTTCTGTACCAAACACTTTGTTCAGTGAACATTCGATCGCATATTCTGCAATTACTTTAGCAACGGCAGCGCCATCTTTCAGCTCTTCGTCAGACAATTTACCCATGCTTTGTTCGAATAACCCTACCGTACGATACACGGAGCTTTCATTGGCATAGGTGTTGGCTGCTACGGAACCAATCTTCTCCTGAATCAATGGAAAGCTTGCAATTGGAGTCTTGAACTGTTTGCGGTCCTTGGCATACTTGACAGAAAGTTCAATTGCTCGCTTAGATCCACCTACTCCACCAATAGCGAGCTTATAACGACCAACGTTCAAAATGTTGAATGCGATGACATGCCCGCGGCCAACTTCCCCAAGAACATTATCAACAGGGACCTCGGCATCTTCTAGAATCAATGTACGAGTGGAAGAACTCTTTATCCCCATCTTCTTCTCTTCAGGTCCTGTCGATACTCCTGGGTAATCACGCTCCACGATAAAAGCAGTAAACTTATCGCCGTCGATTTTTGCATATACAACAAAGACGTCAGCGAAAGCAGAGTTCGTAATCCACTGCTTCTCACCATTTAGAACATAATGAGTACCTGCATCATTTAACTTGGCTGTCGTTTTCGCTCCAAGAGCGTCGGAACCTGAACCAGGCTCTGTCAGAGCATAAGCTGCAATTTTTTCCCCAGTCGCAAGGAGGGGAAGATATTTTTGTTTCTGGTCTTCATTACCAAAGAAAACAATCGGCAGTGATCCGATTCCTACGTGAGCACCATGAGTAACGGAAAAGCCTCCCGCACGAGAAAACTTTTCAGTGATTAGTGAAGAGCTGATTTTATCCAACTGTAACCCGCCATACTCTTCTGGTACATCGGCACCCAACAATCCCAACTCACCTGCTTGTTTAAGTAAGGCAACGGAATGCTCGAACTCATGGTTCTCGAGATTTTCGATCTTTGGAACAACCTCACCAAGGACAAAATCTTCTGCCGTTTTGGCAATCATTAAATGTTCATCAGTGAAATCTTCTGGTGTAATAACATCCTCTGCAGCCAAATCTTCAACAATAAATCCTCCGCCTTTAATCATCTCTTTTAAATCGCTCATCTTTCTGTTCCTCCCCAAGTTAAATTAGTTCAAACACTCCTGCGGCTCCCATGCCGCCGCCAATACACATAGTCACAACACCGAATTGCTCATTTCTGCGTTTCATTTCATGAATCAAGCTCAACGTAAGCTTTGTTCCTGTACATCCTAGCGGGTGACCTAGAGCAATGGCTCCACCGTTCACATTTACTTTACCTTCATCTAATCCCAGTTCACGTATGACTCGAAGAGATTGAGAAGCAAACGCTTCATTCAATTCGAAAAGTCCAATGTCGGATAAAGAAAGACCAGCCATCCGCAAAGCTTTCGGTACCGCTTCAATCGGTCCAACTCCCATGATCTCTGGCTCCACTCCAGCCACTGCAAAAGAGCGGAATTTAACTAAAGGTGTAAGGCCTTCAGCTTCTGCTTTCTCCCGGTCCATCACCATAACAGCTGCTGCTCCATCACTCATTTGCGAAGAGTTTCCGGCGGTTACAGAACCTTTTGTTGAAAAGGCAGGCTTCAGTTTACCGAGTACATCAGGCGTAGTACCTGCTCGAACTCCTTCATCCATTGAGAATAGGGTTTTCGTTTCTTTTACTTTGTTGTCTTTCCCAAGCTCCCGGTTTGTCACTTCAACTGGAACGATCTCATCCTCAAATTTCCCTTCCTGAATCGCTCTAGCTGCACGTTCGTGACTCTGAACCGCAAATGCATCCTGATCTGCTCTTGAGATTTCGAAACGATTCGCTACTTCTTCAGCGGTATGACCCATGGACATATAATACTCTGGAGCGTTTTCGACCAACTGGATATTCGGCTTTATCACATGTCCCCCCATAGGAATGAGGCTCATGGACTCTGCTCCACCTGCGATGGCTGTGTCACTGTAACCAAGCATGATTTTTTCTGCTGCATAAGCGATACTTTGCAAGCCAGAGGAACAATAACGGTTAACTGTTATGGCTGGTACTTTATGATGAAGTCCAGCAAGACCTGCGATGTTCCTAGCCATGTTCATTCCTTGTTCTGCTTCAGGCATCGCACACCCGATAATGACATCATCAATGTTGCCCTCATAATTGTTGGCTCTTTTCAAAGTTTCTTTAATTGTCAAAGCGGCCAGGTCATCGGGACGCGTATGTGCAAGTGACCCTTTCTTCGCCCGACCGACTGGTGTACGAGCTCCTGATACGATTACTGCTTCTTTCACGGCTCTTCCCCCTCTTTTTTTAATTAGTTACGTAGCGGCTTGCCTTTCATGAGCATATGCTGCATACGTGCTTGAGACTTCGCCTCACCTACAAGACTTAAAAAGGCTTCACGTTCAAGATCTAATAAATACTGTTCATCCACGAGCGTTCCTTCTTTCAACTTCCCTCCAGATAGGACAAAAGCTAGTTTTTCAGCGATTTTAAGATCGTGTTCACTCGCATATCCACTTAAAGCAAGGGATTTAGCTCCTAGAACCATCGTTGCATAGCCCTGCTCGCCAACTACCGGTATTTTTGTCCGTTTAGGTGCCTGGTAGCCTGACCTAGCTAACCCGAGCACTTTTTGTTTGGCATCATGAAGAAGGTGATCACCGTTGACACTAATCGCATCTCGTGAATCTAAGAAACCATTCTCCTTCGCTTCCTCCCCAGAAGTAGAAACTTTCGCCATAGCGATTTTCTCAAACACACTGTTTGCAACCTTTTGAAGGTCAAAATCTATGCCTTCAGGTATGTTCCTCAAGTGCTTGATATAAAGTTCTTTATTTCCACCACCACCTGGGATTAGACCGACACCAGCTTCTACCAGCCCCATATAGGTTTCCTGTGAAGCCTGGATGGCATCAGCAGGCAGACAAACCTCTGCTCCACCCCCAAGGGTCATTCCAAAAGGTGCGGCAACGACCGGCTTATCCGAATATTTCATTTTCATCATGCTGTCCTGGAAACTTTTAACGACCATCTCGATTTCAAAAAAGTTGAAGTCTTGAGCTTCCATAAGAATCATGCCAAGGTTTGCACCCACACAGAAATTCTTCGCCTGGTTTCCAATGACGAGACCTTCAAAATTCTCATCAACATGATCGATGGCAAAATTGATCATCTGAATGATATCAAGCCCAATGGCGTTGCTTCTGGAGTGAAACTCTAGTCCTGCAACGCCGTCGCCAAGATCAATTAAGCTCGCACCGGCATTTTTCTTAATAACTTCCCGCTCTTCTTTCAAGCGTTTAATATTAATAACCTTTTCATTGAAGGACTGCTGCTTGTATTCTCCTTCATGATAGAAGTAAACGTTTCCATTTTCTTTTTTATAAAATGTAGTAAATTCTTCGTCCAGCATCTTCTCTACCCATGCCGGAATTGTCTCTCCTTCTTTCTTCATACGCTCAACAGAAGCTTTTACTCCGATGCTGTCCCACATCTCAAATGGACCCAGCTCCCATCCGAATCCCCATCGCATGGCCTCATCAATAGATGGTACATCATCCGCAATTTCACCATACAATTCTGCTGAGTAGAGGAGGACAGGTTTTACAACAGACCAGACCAAGTCTCCAGCACGGTCTCCTTCAGCGTTTACGAGGGTTTTCAATTTCCGCTGTGGCCCTTTTTCCTGTTTCGCCATCTCAGTGGCCTTGGTTTTCAGCCGGCCTCGTTTTTCATACTCAAGGGTTTCAGGGTTAAGCTGCAGGATTTCACTTCCCTTATCACCTTTCTGTTTAAGGAAGAATCCTTGCCCGCTCTTTGATCCCAGCCATCCTTTTTCAAGCATGTTTTTCATGAAAGAAGGAATTTCGAAAGCTTTTTTCTCTTCTCCATCCACCTGGTCGTACACATTGTTCGCTACATGAATAAAAGTATCTAACCCAACAACATCAAGCGTTCGGAAAGTAGCACTTTTTGGACGGCCTATCGTAGGTCCGGTTACTGAATCCACTTCACCGACTGTGTATCCTTTTTCGAGCATCTGTTGGACGGTAACTAAAAGACCGTATGTTCCAATTCGGTTGGCAATGAAGTTCGGCGTGTCTTTCGCTTCAACGACACCCTTGCCAAGAACATCTTCTCCGAATTCTTTCATGAATTGGAGAACCTCTTGACTGGTATGCTTCGTAGGAATCACTTCTAATAACTTCAAATAACGTGGCGGGTTGAAGAAGTGTGTACCTAGGAAATGGGCTTTGAAATCCTCGCTGCAGTCTTCAGACATCGCTTCAATAGATATACCAGATGTATTGGAACTAACAAATGAGCCTTTCTTACGATGACGATCCACATCTGCTAAAACCTTTTTCTTGATATCAAGGTTCTCAACGACTACTTCAATGACCCAATCGACTTCGGCTAGACGTTCCATATCGTCTGTGAAGTTTCCAACTTCAATGAGGTTTAGATTTTGTTTACTTGTCAGTGGTGAAGGTTTTTGTTTAAGAAGTGCTTTTTTATTATCAGCAGCAATTCGGTTCCTCACAGCTTTATCTTCTAACGTGAGCCCCTTTTTTGCCTCTGCATCCGTCAATTCGCGAGGGACGATATCCATCATTAATGTAGGAATTCCTACATTGGCTAAGTGTGCGGCGATCCCTGCGCCCATTACTCCTGATCCAAGGACGGCTGCCCGCTTGATTTTGTGATTCATTACATTTCCCCCTATCTCATTTGAATGAATACTCATTCATTTTACAGCCAAAAAAATAAGTACGGCTAATTCGTATCTATGTATAATATAAAATATTTTCAGACATTTCGCAATCCTTTTCCCCATAATTCTGTAAAATCTTCCTTGGAATTTTTTACTGTTCATATATACTATGCACGATCATCCCATAGGTTGCCCGCAGTTCTGCGGGCAGTTGATTATTTTCCGAACACACCTTTTAACACGAAAGCAACGTTTGCCGGTCTCTCTGCCAGCCTTCTCATGAAGTATCCATACCAGTCATTGCCATAAGGAACATAGACCCGCATCTTGTACCCTTCTTTTACTAACTCCTCCTGTCTTTCCACTCTGATTCCATAGAGCATTTGAAATTCGAATTGTTCTTTTGAGATATCCTTTTCTTCAACTAGAGATTTCGTATATTCAATCATTCGATCATCATGGCTGGCTACAGCTGTATAATTTCCATTCAGCAAATGGATACGGATGATTTTTTTCAAATTTTCGTCTACATCTTTCTTATCAGGGAAAGCGACCTTCGGCGACTCTTTGTAGGCGCCTTTCACAAGTCTTAAATTGGGATTATACTTATCGAGTTCTTTTATATCCTCTACGGTGCGGTATAAGTAGGACTGTAGTACGGTTCCAATATGTTCGTAATCCTCACGCAGCCGCTTGAATATTTCAAGCGTCTTTTCACATCTTTCGTAATCCTCCATGTCAATGGTGACAAACACATCTTTTTCTTCAGCGACATCCAGGATCCTGCGCATATTCTCCATGACAAGGTCTTCAGATATATCAAGGCCCATAGACGTTAACTTCAAAGAAAGCTGAGAGTCCAACTGATGTTCTGCAATCGCCTCGATCGCTTTTATGCAGCCTTCCGCTGCTTCCCTTGCTTCTGCTTCACTATCAATAAATTCCCCTAGATGATCGATGGTCACAGCCATCCCTTTCTTATTTAATTCTTTGATTGTTTCAACGGCATCAGGAACAGTTTCTCCTGCTACGAACTTCCCTGCACCAAAGCGAAGACCATATTTTTTTGCTAACTTTGTAAAAAAGCGATTTTTTGATAAAAAAAGAAAAAAGTTTCTGAGTATCCGTTCCATTCTCCAACCCCCTAAACCTTGTTCCCGTTCACAAAATTCGTTCTGATTTTTCTGTCATGTAATCGTAAACATACTACTATTTTATCATTTATTAGATGAATTGGGTAAAAATAATGTTTTCTTCGACAAACCCTCCTCTCTTTCACAATGGAATTACTACCTAGCCTTAATGGAGTGATTTTTCCTTATAGAAATGAAGATGAAGGTCATAATAAAAAATGAAAAAAGAAGGAGGAAACGTGATGCAACAACAAAATCAATCGATGCAGCAATCCCAGCCTATGTCTCAAGTACCCAACATCGTGAGCACAAAAGATCAGCTTTATCTTGCTGATATGTTGTCCTGGAATTTGAATGCTTGTAAAAAAGCTCATTTCTTTGCACAAAATTGCCAAACACCGGAAATTCAGGCAGCTTTAGAAGAAGCTGGGCAAATGCACCAGCGGCACTATGATAAGCTCCTTAATCATTTGAATTCTCAATCCCAAACAACCAACTGAGGAGGAACAGCATGAATCAGACGCAAAAGATACAGAATCCTGAAACAAACGTACCTAAAACTCCACAAATGAATGAGAGAGACTTTGTTAACGATCAGCTGACCACTGAAAAATACATGACAGCCTCTTATAACATTGCGTTGAACGAAGCCAGCAACCAAAACCTTTATCAGGATCTTGCTACAATCTTTAAAGAAACACAGGACTGCCAACGCAACTTATATAACCTCATGTTTAAAAATGGGTGGTATGCCCTTGAGCAGGCGGAGAAACAAAAAATCGACCAGACGTATCAACAATTCACAGGGTACAAGACTCAATTGCCATACAATGTCCAGTAATTTATAAGGATTGTGGACCTAAAAAAGAAGCCCGGGTATTCCGGGCTTCTTTTTGTTTACCCTACTGGCTCATATCCTTGAGCTTCTACGGCTTTCTTCATCATTTTTTTGCTTACATAAGCTTCATCATATGTGATATTTACTTTCCCACTGTCCAGATCAACTTCAACACCATGTACCCCTTCCAATTCTTGAAGGGCACCCTTTACGGACTGCTCGCAGTGATTACAAGTCATACCATTTACTTCTAAAGTCATCTCCATGATCTTACACCCTTTCTGAATCTAAGCTCTTATTGAACTATTCCACAAAAGAATGATTTCTTAACTTAATATTAATAAAAGATGACCTTTGATTATTTAAAAAACCCGCTTCCTAATTTAAGGAGCGGGTAGTTTTAATAGCTGCAATACTTCTTTAATGCCTGATGCAGAGAATTTATAAAAGTAATTTCTGAAGAAAAATGAATCATTTGGATTCGTTTCACCTGCTCTGGACGAATCCCGGTAATGATGACTTGTGAACCCATGTAACATAAGGAAGTCATTAAATTTTTCAATAGTTGAGCTCCATCCTCGTCGATTTGTCCTACTGCCGTAAAATCAAAAAGAACCTTCTCTGTATCCCCATTCTGTGTGGCTTTCAGCAATGGCTCTTCCACTGTGTACATTTTATCAGCCGTAATATGACCAAAGAGTGGAATTAAGGCGGTTTCTTCCGTTAAGCGTATAAACGGAGCCGAGAGTCGATTCCCATGTTGGATTGCGTCTTCCAATTTTTCTTTTTCTTCAAGCAGTTGAAAGTTTGTATCATTCAAACGGGACCGCAATTGATCCATAGTTTTGGTAACTTTCAATAACTGTTCATCTTTTGGTATGATCAACACTTCTGCATACAAATCATTTTTCCACTTCACATGCATATCGCATGTGATAGGGTTCTGATTTTCATCAGAAGGCTTGATTGCAATTTCTACAGAAAGTTTATGAACATCCGGGGTGACCCATTTATCAATCTTGGTGAGGCTACCTTCATCCATGATATTTAGAAGATTGTTTATTTCGCCGAACATCTCAACAGCCTCATCCGATAAGGATTCAATCTTAAAGTTTTTATTGATGATAACGTGCGGCAAAGGAAAGCTGCGTTCAACTCGTTTCATTGATCGTTTCTTCCCTTCCTTCATTGAACCAACGTTTAAGATGATCCAGATCCTTGACAACCATCACGTGTTTAGATTCAAATTCTTTCAAGTCATACTTCTTCACTATTCTTCCGCCAATCATAATTAGCGGATTCCATTCTAATTGAGAAAATTGCTCCAACAACCTCTTAATTGTTTTTAGACGATAAGGCAAGGCCGCGGATATTCCAATGACATCAGGTCTGTATGTTTCAATTTGGGTAAAAGAGTGTTCCAAAGGAAGGTCCGGTCCCAAATAACGCACTCTCCACCCATGGTCTTTAAATGTATCAGCCACCATTTTCAAACCTATGTAATGTTGTTCTTCTTCTACACCGAATAACATAGCTTTGAAATTCTTTTGGTGTCTTCTACTTACAAGACCGCTTTCTGAGTGAAGTTTTGAAAGCACGAAGTCGCAGATGGCTGTAGCCAGGTGTTCGTCCGCAACGGATATTTCATTCCTCTCCCAAAGTTCTCCAATATAATACATGGCGGGAGTAATGATATCTTCATACAAATATGCTCTCGGATGTTTTTCTAATAAAGTTTTAATATATTCTTCTGCCCCTTGTTCATCCCCTTGAAGGAAATAATGGGCTAAAATTTCGTGTTGCACGTCCAAAGTATTCACCTCTTTGAAAGTGTATACAAATGTTGTAAGGACTCGTCCAAATATTTGATATAACACTGTTTTTGGGCCTCGTCCACAACCTCCATGTCTTTAAGAAGGCGCACCAGGCGTTCATAATTATCAATGATCAGGGAAGTAGGAACTTCCCTCGAGGTAAGGACTGTATTCAGCCACTTCGTATAATCAATAAAAAAATCGACACTATCCATCTCATAGGCCGCCTGCAAATGATCTAAGTGATGAAAGTTATCTTCTTCGGTCCGGTCTCTTCCGTTCTGACCGAATTTTTGCCAAAGGTATGGATAAGCCTCATAAATTTCATCTGCTACTAATTGAACTAAGCGGCTCTGCTCCGACTTATTCACGTTGCGACCACCTCGTATTTAGATACCTTCGGCACGATTCCCTGAAGTTCCTGATCGGGATATTGCTTTTCTAATTCATGGATTTTCTTGAATTGCTCACTACGGGCCCAATTGAGGTATGCCTCTTTAGATTCCCATTCCAAGTGTACCGTTAATTCCCCGGGCTTCCTGTCGTTCTGCAGCAGTTGAAACGAAATAAAACCATCCGCCTGATCTACAAGTCGGGATCGTTTTCTATATATATCAATTAAATCATCCGCTTTATGATCTGGTACCTGCACCATAGAATCTACGACGAACATGTGTCATTCCCCAATCTATTTATTTTCATTAAATAATATTTTATCATACCTATTTCTTCTATGTATAATGTTAAGATTCTCCTTAAAGCTATCAAATATATGTACAAAAACCTCATGGGGATAATCCACAACTATAAATATGGTCAAGACTTTAGAGACGGAGGTTGTTCCTATTCCAAACGAGGGAACACCTCCTTAGTCCAGAACTCTCCATGCATTAAAAAAGGTGCCGGCTATCACACCAGCACCTTCTCTCTTTCTCCTACTATTGTACAACTTCCTCAAGTACATGCATCTCTTCATGATCCAGAAGATTCTTGTTGATCATATCATCCGCTTCTTTATTCATGTTATCCTGCAGGTCTTTTAACTCTTCTTTATCACCGACAAGGTAGAAGCGCTCCCAGCCATAATCTTTAGCCAGTTTATCAATCTTAGGAGCTACACTCTTGTACCAACGATATCGATTGGCTTCAAAGCGCTCTTGAAATTGATCCCTCTTGGAAGTTTTGGCACCACCAGATCCCATAGAAGGCTGTGCACGGTGCGGCCCTTGATGCTGTCTCCAATCTTCCGTATCCAGATCAAGTTCAAACAACTGAGTGTCATTCAACGTTCCAAGTTCTGCATCAATCAATTTAATTTGATTTTTCTGAGTTAAGATAATTCCTGTCTTAGGAAACTTATTCTGCATTTCTTTCAATTGATCCAGGACAGGAGTTTCTTCCCAGTAGAATTCTGTTTTCACAGGCATTTGGAAGCGCTCCGCAAACCATACCGTATCATCGCCAGTGGCGAATAGGACAACGCTTTTAGCAAAGTTTTGTTCATTTTCTTCTATGAATTGCTCCACTTTTTCTTTTACTGCCCAATAGTTTCTCTTTTCGTCCGAATCGCCATCTTCTTGGAGATAAGATTCGAAATTATTCAATCCGTTCTTCAAATGGATCTTCCATTCTCCCCCTTGTTGATCAGGGTCGGAAGGGTCGGTGTTTAAATACATCGTAAATACTTTTTGTGGTTTTTCTAAATGTACTGCCTCTAGTTTCTTTATTTCTTTATTTAAGTCCATAAAACAGCGACTCCTTTCAAGAATTGTAAATGTAATCTATTCTGTATGTTTCCTGAAAAAGAAGTGCTTAAACTCATTTCCTGGAGGTCAATGTTTTTTATCGATGATTTTTTGTTTCAGTTCTTTCAATTCAAGCGCAAATTGATCCTTTTCGTCGGAGGTTAATTTTTGACTGCCATACCGCACTTTTTGATAAAGGACCGTCGATTCAATAGCAAGCCCGATTCTATCAAACCAGTCTTCCAGTGATTCATTGGGATATCTGCCATATCCATGCCGCTTTGCAAAATGTTCAAATGATCGAAACTGCTTTCTTTCCCATCCTTCTGTAAGTGATCTTCGAAAAGGAATGGAAGAGGAGGACCTTTTTTTGTTTCCTTTATCATACGCATGATACTGATAGTTGAGAGTATCAGAGGCGGGACCCATATCCATGGTCGCTCTTTTTCTTAAAAAGAAAAAGATGACCAAAGCCAAAAGAATGGCAATGACAATCAGAACCAGTGTTCCTGTCTCAATTGCCTCTGCTACTTTTTGAGTAGTTTCCTGATTGCTATCATTCATTCGTTGGAGCTCTTCCTGCCTTTCCTGAGATGAAAATTTCATTTTCGGCAAAGAATCTTCTTCCACAGGCTCGATTTTAGATACATCAAGACCGATTTTGGCGAGCAGCGTCAAAATTCCGTTCACTCCTACAAGGAAGGCGTACGAAACCCCACTCCAGAGTGTTCCGATTAATAAACGTAGATATGGAAAAAGAAGCAGCATAAGAGAGGTGCCTGTGATTAAAGACAGAAAGATGACGAAAAGACTTTTCCCCCCACCTCTTCTCTCCCTTTTATTTACGTTGTAATAATGTGAAAAAGCATATCCTCCCCACGTGACCACGTAAAGGGAAATCAATGCGTAGACAAGATCCCAGGACTGGAAGAAGAAGATCATGATAAAAGTGAAAACCGTTGCATATATAATTAATGAAATTTCATTATTCAAATCAGGATCCGTTTCGTGCCGGTAATATCTCCATACTAGAAAGGATCCGACCACGAGTGCTACTAATATACTGTCTCCCATAATATAGGCAGCCGCTATTAATGCCACTAAACCAACTAAATAGGGAGTAAAGTCTGTCAACCACCTTCTCATAAGGAAAAATAAAACCATACTAACGATCACGTATGTACTAAAAAGAATATAGGAAAGGGATAGAGATGCCCATTGAATCAAAGGAAAAAAAAGCACAAAGAAAAGCATGGCTTCCCCTAAGGTCTGATATACAAAAATGATATTCTTTTTTCCTTCCACCATATTCAAACCCTCCCCCTTTGTAACAAGGGACGTAAATAGGCAGATGAACCATTGGTCTGCACCTGAACGACAACAGTACCTTTAGATTCCCAGTCTTTTAACTGATCTATGGTTCCATCAGGGATTTCCCCCACAATGAGAACAACTTTACTGCTTAAGCCGCGGGACCCAAACCAGTGGAACAATTGATCCATAGGCAGGAGCCGTTGTTCTTTGTCAATTCGGGCCAACATTTCCAGGGATTGACGTAAATGAACGTTTCCTTCCCCCTTTTCTTGATAAAAATAAGAATTTCTTTGAGGTCTGCGCATATTGATAATCATCTCATATGGATAACCTCTCTCTGTGGCCGTATAGCATAAATAGCACGCATAAGATAATAATGACTCAAGGCGAGGTGACAAGTGTTCATTTCCAAGTCTTGTTTGTTCCACTACATTGACAATGATCGTCCAACTCCCATCCACCTGACGCTCCAATACTTTCGTCTTCAAAGATTGTGATTTCGCACTCGCTTTCCAGTGAATTTTATGAAAGGGATCTCCCTGTTCATAATCACGGGTACCCAAAGGCGTTAAAACATCTTCGTAGGGCGAAAAATTTGAACGTTGTTCCCCAATGGACGGATGAATATATTCTTTGACACCCAGTACAGGTTCCGGAGTTGGATAAACGATAAATTCGGTTTGATACGGCTTTTTATACCACATTTTTATAGGAGTGAAATTAAGTAAGTGAGGGAATCGGAACGACATATTGCTTGCTTTTGTTACCCCGCGTTTTTCAGCTCTCACTGGTACATGGACCACGGACTCCCCACGACTCATTAACGAAAAAGGTAATTTGTAAGAAAAGGAATGGTTCAATTCATTCATCATTTCTCCTCTACTACTTACCATTTTTCCTGTCTCAAAGGATAACGTTCCATTTAACATAGGAACCCTTGAATAATTGTTCACACGGATTTCCCATTCAGCTTCATCTCCTGGAAACAATCGAATGGAATGTTTATCATTATGCAGTTCAAAATTTGAACCACTGAAATGATCAAAAATTTTACTCCCAAGTATAAATATAATGAGAAGTCCTGTAGGGAAATAAAAAATCGGCTGATTGATAATAAACCCCACCAATCCGGTTAGGATAACCACAGCCAAAACGCCATCATAAAACCTTCTTCCCAACCCAAGTTGCTTTTCCCAATGATTCACTGTACCGAACCTGCTTCAACGGGAACAGGAACTTCCTGGATCACTTCTCGAATCACCTGGCTTTTTGTTTTCCGTATGGACCCCTCCATGGAGAGCACAATACGGTGTTCTAATACGTAAGGGGCTAGGAATTTCACATCTTCCGGGCGGACAAAATCATTCCCCAATAGTAATGCTCGCGCCTGACTTGCTCTCATGAAAGCGAGGGCCCCCCTCGTACTGACCCCTAACTCGATATCTTCATTTTCACGCGTCATACGAACGAGATCTAAAAGATAATTCATTGTATCTTCAGCAATGGTAATATCTTTTGATTGTGCTCGAATATCCAAAATTTCTTCTAAGGAAATTTTGGGGGCAAGTGTTTCAAATGGTTCATTTTTTTGATATGTTCTTAAAATATTTTTTTCTTCATGTTCTGTTGGGTATCCCATGTCGATTTTGAATAAGAACCGATCCAATTGGGCTTCAGGAAGAGGAAATGTCCCATGGTTTCCTTCCACAGGATTCTGAGTTGCAATGACAAAGAGTGGTGGAGCAATCGTTAACGTTTTGCCATCCACAGTCGTTTGCTTCTCCTCCATGACCTCAAGCAAACTGGACTGCGTTTTAGGGGTTGCCCGGTTGATTTCATCTGCGAGGAGGACATTCGTCATGACCGGACCTTCACGCAATTCAAATTCTTGTGTCTTAGGATTGAAGAATTGAATACCTGTGACATCACTCGGGAGGACATCTGGAGTGAACTGAATCCGTGAGAATTTTCCATCCATCACTTTAGCGAAACTTTTAGCAAGTTTCGTCTTCCCAGATCCAGGCACACTTTCCAGAAGTGCGTGTCCATCTGCAATGATCGAGACAAACAGCAGTTCTACAACTTCATCTTTACCGAGAATTACCCGGCCAATCGTTTCTTTCGCTTTTCTTATTTTCTCTATACTCATTATGTAAAGGGCTCCTTTGTACTAAAACTTCAGTTACCCATTATACCAAATTGTGTTAGATAATTCTTTTAATTCAGATGATTCTTATATCCTATGAAATTCAAACCTAAATCATATACATGAAGACCGATGGATAAATGGATGGTCTGAAAAGAAGCTCGCTTTCCACGGGAGAGGATTATACCTCTTCTTCCTTAAGGATCTTATTAGTATGTACCCGGATATTAAGAGCAAAAAAAAAAAGACCCGCTAAGAGAAAAGCGGGTCTTGGGTGTCTTATTCTTTTGTCCATTTATCAATAAGATCTTGATGTTCATCAATCCACTTCTGTGCACCTTCTTGTGCGTCGCCAGCTTCATTGATACTGGCCATCAGGCTGCCAAGCTCATCATCGTTCAACATAAAGTTGTCAAACCACTTGACCACTTGAGGCTGGTCCTCATTTAATCCTTTTCGCGCAGCGTAAGAAATATTCTCAGAGTCCCCATAAACGTTTTTAGGATCTTCCAAGAACTTCAGGTCCATTTCAGAGAATACCCAGTGTGGCTTCCAAAGAGTCGCAACGATAGGTTCTTCACTTTCCATGGAACTTTTCAACTCTGTGATCATTGTTGGCTCAGATGAAGCGGCAAGCGTATAATCCAGGTCATATTCATTGATGACTTCTTCTGTCAGGGACATAATACTTGCTCCTGCATCAATCCCTACAATCTGCTTGTCAGAAAATGCATCGGAGCCTTTCAAATCTTCAATAGAATTGATATCTTCCATATAACTTGGCACAGCCAGACCTAGTTTTGTTCCTTCATACCAAGTTTCACGCCAGTCGATATCTTCTTTATATTTCTCATAGAACGCTTTGTCCGTGTTCGGAAGCCAGATCTCCATACCAATATCCAAATCTCCACTGGATAAAGCTTCATATAAGAAACCTTTCTCTACTTGCTCCAGCTCTACGGTATAGCCCTTCTCTTCAAGGACAAGTTTCCACATATTCGAAACGGCAACGTTTTCCGCCCAATTGTTCATTCCAATTCTGACGGTTCCTTTTTCTTCAGAAGTTTCGGCACTTTCACCTTCGTTCTCGTTACCATTTGATGTATCTTCTCCTGACTCTCCGCCACATGCAGCTAAAGTTAAGAGAATACCAAGCAATACAGCCGGTAACCATTTACGCCATTGTTTCATAACAAATGACCTCCTCTAAGTATTCATTCATTTACTATGTGATTGATCTTTTAAACACAATTTAAAATTATATCATGAAGTAATTTAAGTTCAAACAATTTATACTGTACAAAATGTTTTTCTGTATGAATATTCCACACCAGGTCATCCATATTTTGGATGACCTGGTGTGGCTATTTTTACCAATTATTGTTTTTTGTGAGCGCGGCGGTCTGCAGCTTCCGCTCTTTGTTGAGCGATTTTATCTTCACGATCCGCTAATTCTTCAGAGAACTCTACATCAATGTTCTTCTGATTTTTAGGAGTTTGAGGTAACTTACGTTTTTGTTTTCCTTTGTTCTTACGGTGTTCGTCTCTACCCATGTTCTTCCCCTCCTTTTTAATTGGAACAAGGATAGTATTTTTCGAATCGCCAAAAATATTCTTATCATAAAACCTCAGTGGCCGAATATTCGGTTCGAACAATGCCTTTATGGGGGTTCACACACTTTTTACATAAAAAGAACCCAAAGTCCCCACATTTGTTAAGGAATCGTAAATCATGAACCATTGGTTGGAATCTCACTTTTTTTTGGAAACTCTTACAAAATCTCTATCAACCGCTTCCATTGCCTTAATCATAAGGCTTATGGTTCTTATGACTTATGGTAACGATTCCATATTTCCTATATTGTCAGTTTTTCACTCTCGGTATACAGTTGATTTGCGCAACCGGTTGACGCAAATATTTCCATTCGAGGTGAATAACGAAGATGAACAAACCATCCAGAAAAATTTCCCGCTTAGTTGCTACAACGGCTATTGCCGCTACGGTACTGGCAGCACAAGCACCGAACGTACTAGCGGTAACACAACCCCACCCTGATCAAGAGCTGAACCAGGAAGCTGTAAAGAAACAACTTCAGGTAGAAGGTGTTGAACAGCTTGAAAATGGAGTGAAGCTCGATTTATCCTCTGATCAAACCGCTTTTATCCGTCTTTTTTCTGAAGACATGGCAAAAGTTTCGATTTTAAAAGAGGGAGAAGAAGAGTACTTCTCTGAAGCCATCAGCAAAAAAGAATGGAATACCCCTTCTTTTGATATGTCTGATGCAGAAGGCGAAATTACTCTCGCCACTGAAGAGATCACCATCAAAATCAAAAAAGAACCTTTCGGCGTTAAATTCCTTGATAAGGATGGGAATGTAATCAACGAAGATTACATGGAAAACGGTTCTGGATATGATGGTGAAAGGCCATACGTATATAAGAAAACGACAGAAGATGAAGCTTTTTACGGATTTGGCGAACAATCTGGGCTTGATGTGAACCAGCGTGGTGAAAGCATTGGAATGTTTAATACGGACGCATATGCATATGAAACAGACACGAAATACTTATACACATCCATTCCTTTCTTCATCGGTTTGAAAAATGAAAAAGCATACGGAATGTTTTTCGATAACACGAACCGTTCTTATTTTGAAATGGCGAGTGAAAGCGACGATTACTATTACTTCTACGCCGATGACGGCACATTAAACTACTACTTCATGTATGGTCCTGAAATTGAAGATGTTCTTGATCGTTACACAGAATTGACGGGTAAAATGGACAAGCCCGCCAAGTGGACGCTTGGTTTGCACCAATCCAAATGGGAATATTCAGCGGAAGATATCGAACGTGTAGCAGAAACGTATCGTGAAAAAGAGATCCCTGTAGACACGATGCACTTCGATATTGACTATATGGATGAATACCGTGTCTTTACATGGTCCGATAAATTTGGTGACGAAGCTCTACACCAAAAACTGGATGACATGAACTTCAAAAAAATCACAATTAACGATCCTGCCGTTAAAAAAGATCCTGGTTACTTCATGTACGACGAAGGTACAGCCAACGACTACTGGGCCAAAAATCCTGATGGAACAAACTTTGTAGGAGAAGTTTGGCCTGGAGACTCCATGTTCCCTGACTTCTCAAAAGAAGAAGTGCGTGACTGGTGGGCAGGCAAGCATGACATCCTCTTTGATAAAGGAATCGATGGGGTTTGGAATGATATGAACGAACCAGCTGTCTTCGATGGTCCTTATCACACCATGCCGTTGGATGTAACATTTGGCGAAGGCGAAAAACAAAGAACACACGAAGAATATCATAACCTTTATGGACATGACGAAGCAGAAGCTACATACAATGCTTTCGAAATGTACAAGCCGAACGAGCGTCCATTCGTATTGACACGTGATATGTATGCAGGTTCTCAACGTTATGCTGCTCTTTGGACAGGCGATAATGTAAGTGAATGGGATCACTTAGCCATGTCTCTACCTATGAACATGAACGTTGGACTTTCTGGTGTTCCATTCGTAGGAAACGATATCGGCGGGTTCGCAGGTCGACCAGATGCCGAAATGTTTGCACGCTGGATGGAAGTAGGGGCATTCCTGCCATTCTCCCGTGTACACTATGATAGTGATAAGAAAGCAGAAGGAAAGAAACAAGCTCAAGAACCTTGGGCTTTCGGTCAAGAAGTGGAAGACATCAGCAGAAAATACATCGAAATGCGCTATCAACTCATGCCTTACTTATACAACGCATTCATCGACGCGGCTGAAAATGGAACACCTGTCCAGCAACCGCTTGTCTACCAATTCCAAGAAGACGAGAACACCTATGACGTAAGTGATCAATTCATGTTTGGTAAAGAAATGATGCTTGCACCTGTCGTTAAGCAGGGGCAAACGGAACGTGACGTATACCTGCCTGAAGGAGAAACATGGGTGGACTATTGGACGGGTGAAGAATTTGACGGCGGTCAGACCATCACGACAGAAGCACAACTGGACCACCTTCCCATTTACGTTAAAAAGGATTCCATGATCCCTACACGTGAAGTTCAGCAATATACCGGTGAAAAGCCACTTGAAAACCTTGTTCTAGACACCTACTTGGATGAGAAAGCAACCTACTCTTTCTATGAAGATGATGGCGCAACATTAGATTACAAGGATGGCGAGTACAATGTGACGGACCTGGAAGTGAAACGTAAAGGGAAACACATTGAATTCAAGAAAAAAGAAAAAGCTACAGGCTACGATACTGACTTAGAATCTTATACACTGAAGCTTAATGGAGAAGAAGCACCTACACGTGTACGTGCTGCAAAAGCGAAATACATGGAAGTCAGCTCTGTAGAGGAAGTAAAATCAAATCAAGAGTCCTTCTTCTATGACAATGAAGAACAAGCTCTTTATGTGAATGTACCAGCAGATGAGAAACATAAAGTGAAGATTTTCTTCAATGGTAAGAAAGACGACAAACCTGGTCATCATGAAGGCAAACGTGATGAGCAAAATGAACGCGATGATAAACATGAGGAAAGCAAAGACGACGACCGCGATGAGCAACAAGATCGTGATGATGAACATGAGGAAGACAAAGATGACCACCGCGATGAGCAACAAGATCGCGATGATGAACATGAGGAAGACAAAGATGACCACCGCGATGAGCAACAAGATCGTGATGATGAACATGAGGAAGACAAAGATGACCACCGCGATGAGCAACAAGATCGTGATGATGAACATGAGGAAGACAAAGATGACCACCGCGATGAGCAACAAGATCGTGATGATGAACATGAGGAAGACAAAGACAACGATCGTGATGAACAAGAGAATCGCGATAAGAAATCTGAATGGAATAAGGATGATGACCACGAGAGTGATCAATCAGAAGATAAAGAAGAAGAGAAATCTAAAGAAGAAAGACAACAAGAACTATATTCGATCTTCTTCCAATTCTTTAAAGAAAAATTCCATTTCGCTTTCTTTAACCATTTTAAATAATATACAAATGGCTAGCAGTCTTTCTGCTAGCCATTTGTCATAAAGGCTGATTTCATGAACAAACAATCGATCGTACTAGTAATCCTCCTTTTATTCCAAGCATTGGTAATCATTACAATATGTAATGACAAACCAGAACCTCATGTGGAAATCCAACAGCTTTCCAAAGACCAGGCCAAATATAACCCGGGAGAGGCTGTAGAATTTACAGCGAAAATCAATAACGAGGACATGACCAATTTTGTTGTTCAATATTATTACAAAGGCCAACTCATCGAACGTACCACCGTTGAACAAGAGGGAGAATCCCTAGAATGGACCTGGACTCCACCGAAAAGAGATCACCAGGGATATTTAGTTGAAGTGAAGCCTTCTAATGACAGCAAGGCAACGAAGACGATCGCTGTTGATGTTTCCTCTTCATGGACAGCCTTCCCTAGATATGGGTTCTTATCTGAATTTCATATGATGGAAGAAAAAGAGCAGCAGGAAGTCATCAATCGCTTGAGTCGTTTCCATATCAATGCGCTTCAATTTTATGACTGGCATGACGAGCACCACCAGCCTTTAAATATGATTAATGAAGAACCACTCAATCTCTGGTCCAACATAGCCAATGAGCCCGTAGCATTTAATACATTAGACCATTACATTGATTTAGCTCACGAGAAAGACATGCAGGCAATGGCTTACAACCTTTTATACGGGACTCTATCAGGTGCTGAGCATGATGGTGTTCGTCCGGAATGGTATGTTTATAAAGACAAGGATACGATTGAAGTAGACCGCCACGCCCTTCCTGACAATTGGAAGAGTGATATCTTCTTAACCGACCCAGGAAACCCTGAATGGCAGGACTACATTTTTGCAAAACAACAGAACGTGTATGATGCTCTTTCCTTTGATGGTTGGCATATCGATCAATTAGGAGAGCGTGGGGATGTTTACAAAAATTCTGGTGACCCCTTATTCATGAAGAAAAGTTACAAACATTTTCTCGAGGCTGTGAGGTCAAGGTTTCCTGATTATTCTTTCATTATGAATGCGGTCAATCAATATGGCCAAGAGGAAATTTCCAATGCTGGTGCTCCATTTCTTTACACGGAAGTATGGGATCCAATCACTACCTACGAACAATTAAAGAACGTCTTGATTGAAAACGAGCAAAAATGGAATAAAAATACCGTCTTGGCTGCATACATGAACTATGACCTTGCAGATCAGGAAGGCGTGTTTAACCTTCCAGGCATTTTGCTTACAGACGCATTGATTTTTGCTCATGGCGGCGCCCATATAGAACTTGGAGAACATATGCTGTCCAAAGAGTACTTTCCAAACGATCACTTGACGATGACAAAAAACTTGGAAGAGCGTCTCGTCCATTACTATGATTTTATGGTCGGCTATCAAAACCTTTTACGAGGAGATGAGCTTTCCCCCGATGAGTTAGCTATCGCTTCAAATACAACAAATATCTCTCTTCAACCAGAAAAGGGTTCGGTTTATACATTCAGCAAAAAAACCAAGGACAAAAAGATTGTTCACCTTCTTAACTTTACAGATGCTGAGCATATGAACTGGCGTGATCCCAATGGAACACAAAAGAAACCAGAAGTGAAAAATGATCTCTCTATTCAAATGGATGAAACACGACAAGTAGAGAAAGTTTGGATGGCCTCCCCTGATTTGAAGAAAGGGATCCCGGTTCCTGTTGAATTTGAGCAAACCGGTGAGCAACTTTCCTTCACCCTCCCTCACTTGGAATACTGGGACATGATTGCTATTGAATATAAAGGAGAATAAAAAAACCCACCGAGTACGGTGGGTTTTACTGCTATTGCTGCAAAGCTTCTTTTTCATACATTTGTCTTCCGCGAGTAATGGAAAAATAGGCGGTAGCCAGAGCGATAAGCACGAAAAATCCTCCAACGGTTGCATTATGAATGACCGAAGTCTGCTCGATGACAATACCACCGATAGAAGAACCAAAAGCAATCCCGAAATGTAACGCAGAGTTGTTCAGGCTTTGCTGAATATCTGAAGTTTCAGGTGCTGAGGAAATCAGATAATTTTGCTGTGCAGGTGTGACCGCCCAACTTAATGCGCTCCAAATCACCATCACCATTAAAAATAAGGGTAGAGAGAACGTGACATGCGGAATGGTAAAGATAGCGACCGCAAAAACTAGAATAATGCCCAGAATGCTTCTCTCAGATCCAAATTTGTCTGACAAGAATCCTCCGACTCCTCCACCCATAACGGCAGCGACACCGAAGATGAAGTAAACAATGCTCACCCAAGTCCCGTTCATCCCCATTTCCGACTTAAGAAATGGAGTCAGATAAGCATACAGAGCAAGGTGACCCGTTAAAAACAAAAATGAGGTCAGCTGTGCAGAGAAAATCTTTTTATCTTTCAACGTTCTCAATTGCTCCTTAATAGAAATGACGGGTTTCGGAGCAATTTTCCCTAATGAAATCCAAACGGCCACAAAAGAGAGCAAAGACAGTACACTAATCAGTAAAAAAGGTGCTCTCCAGCCAAAGCTGTTCCCAATCGTCAATCCAATAGGAACTCCAAGAACAAGAGAACCACTGATGCCCATAAAAATGGTACCAATCGCTCTACCTCTGTACTCTTTAGTCACAATTGCAGAGGCAATCGTCACAGCCAGCACTACAAGCAATGATCCACTCGCTGCTGTTATTACCCTCGCCAGCATGATTGTGGAATAATTCGGACTCAAATAGGCGAGCATGTTTCCAAGAAAGAAAATAACCAACGTGACAAGCATCAATTTTTTTCGGTCAAACCGGGCGGTTGCCGTGAGTAAAATCGGTGATGCCACCGCAAATACTAAGGAAAAAATAGTGATTAATAGACCAGCTTGACCAAGAGTAATCCCTAGATCATCAGCAACAAGGTCTAAAATCCCACCGATAATCAATTCAACGGTTCCAACAACAAATGCAACAAGTGCTAACAAATAAACTTTTTTATTCATGATTGCATGACCCTTTCTATTAGGTTACCACTACAATGGTAACCATTAGGAAAGGATAAAACAAGAGGAAATGTTTACGTTTTTCATTCCTCCATGTATTCTAAATCTAAAGCATCAATAAAATGATTGCATTATACTAAAGCTCCCGTTTGTGGCAGTTTCGAGAGTTTTGTTGAGTGGATGGGGGGCTGCGGGGAATAGCTCGCTTTCCGCGGGAGCGCGGTGAGCCTCCTCGGACTTCGTCCTGTGGGGTCTCACCCTGCCCTTTTTTCCCGCAGGAGTCTCGCCATCCCCCTCCGCCCCTTTGCCAAGGAAGATCCTCGAAACCACTACCAAAAGGTCAGCTCATATAATTATGGGAAGTGGGTTATAGAACACCTCCATAAACTTAGAAGCTTAATCCACAGCGGTTTATACCTCTAACAGTTGGATAGTGGAAGACCCTCCAACTTGGTACAAGGGTTCGTTTCTCCCTTACACTGAAAGGGGTGGTTGGGAAGCTGCGAGACTCCCGCGGGAATGGATTGGCTGGCGAGACCCCGCAGTGCGAAGCGCGAGGAGGCTTGCCGTCATCCCCGCAGGAAAGCGAGTAGCTTCCCAGCCACCCCTGGCGCTCAACACGATAACGAACCCCGAAACATCTCGAAACTGAGTCTGCCACAATCCTGCCATTATATTGAATAAGGTTATTCTACAATTAATCTAAAATCTGTTCACAAAAAGCGAGGTACATGATGTTACAGAAATTCGGATTCACTCAGTATGAAAGCCAAGTTTTCGAAGTCCTTACAGCAAGTGAAGAGCCTATGGATGCCACATCCATCGTCAAATATTCACAAGTCCCGAAATCGAAGATCTATGAAGTCCTTCAGCGTCTTGTAGAAAAAGGGTTGATTCTTACTTCTTTTCAAGAAAGAAAAAAACTTTACACCGCCCTTTCACTGGAGACCACGATTGAGAAGCTGACGACTGAATTTCAATCCAACATAGACGAAATAAGAAATTCGACTTTTAAGCTTCATGATTCAGATGAACGTGTGTGGACGATTCAAAATGATGCTTCTATCAATGCATTATTAAAAGAGCGGATTCAAACCGCAACGGAGGAAATACTCGTTACTGGATGGAGTGATGAATTGGCTCCCCTACTTCCCCTTTTGGAAGAAAAAAAGAAAGAAGGTATAAAAGTAGAGCTGCTTTCTGTCGGTGAACTGGATTCAGAAAAACTGCACACCCATATCCTCCTTCCCGACGAAAAACACGAAGCCCTTGAGAGGCACAAGCTTATAATTATTGATCATGAGGAAATTTTATTTGCAGGTGTGGAGGGGGATGCATTTCAGGGGATTCATACCTTATCCAAACCATTAGTGAAATTCTTTACTGAATTCTTCTACCATGATGTGGCATTGACTGAAATTACGAAGAAATACGAGGAAATTCTCATCGCCGACGAGGACATCAGGGAAATTCTCATGAAATTAAGATACTGATTTTTCAACATAAAAAGGCGCCCTTCCTGGACGCCTTTTTTCTATACCTTTTCAACGACATAGGCTTTCTTTTCACGGAAATATTTCTCTCCATCTTCAGAGGAATGTTCAAAAAAACCTCCAAATACATCGACAACTTTATACTCCCTTTCAGGTTCTGTGAAAAGTTGTGAATCATTGTTGGAAAGAACAAGAACATCAGTTGTGGATACAAAACTGTCTAACTCTTTGGCCTTGTAGTTTTTACCGACTTCTACATCACTTAAACGATGCTGTGTCATGATCACATTCCACCTTTCTAGTTCATGGTTTTCCCAGAAAATTGGATGATCAAACAACGGGAATGTTTAAATCGGCAGCAACCTTTTACGATACAAGCGAATGATAAACTCTATAAAAAATCTCGGGAATTTTTTCGGGACATAGCGGCGTTGGTAAAAGGTTGCATAGGCTTTTTTCAAATCACGCCAATGCGGACAATCAAATTCCTGAGTGAAACGAACGACATCAATCACTTTCACTTCACCATCAGTAGTAAGCAGGATGTTCTTCAAATGAGTATCAGAAGGGTTGAAGCCTAAACGACAGGCAAATTCAAGCGCCTCATCTACACGTTGGACCATCTCTTCCGTGATAGCCACCCCGTTTACGAGACAGTCATAAAAAGTGATCCCTTCCACGTACTGCATGGTTAAATAACCTTCTCCTTTTTCATAAAAAGCTGGAAAAAACTCATGATTATTAAGCTTCTCATAAACTTCTGCTTCAATAAGGGCCAGATCCTCATAACCTGGATAAAAAATCTTTATCGCTGTATCTGTCCCTTTCAACCGGTACACCACGGCACTTCTTCCTTGGCCGATCCATTGGAATTCACGAGGTACAACGATGGCACAATTCCCATCAAACTGTACGTTTCCAACCAAATCTTTGATATTCCCCATAAAGATTCTCCTCTATGAAAAATCCATTTTATTTATATCATTATACCAAAATTATCAGAAAAAGAAGTGGATTTTTGTTTGACATTGATAATCATTATCAATTATTATTGTTTTATCACCTTGAAAGGAGAATGGCTATGGAGAATACCTTAACCGTTCTACAAACGTTCACATACGAAAAAGGCAATCAAGAATGCACGTGCCATGAAATCATTGAATTCAACCAAGGGGATCACCTTCACATCCTGGAAGATCCTTTTTATGTAGACAATGCAGGATGGTATATCGCGGTTAGAAAAAATGATGCGGACCCTTTTTATATGTCGATTCCTTTTATTGATGAAAAATATGAGGACCGTTCACTCTATACAGAAATGGATCTTGAATTAGCCATTCTTGTGCATCAACACCAGATTGATCAGGCCCTTGTATATAAAAATAAATCCGAATTCCTTTACCATAAAAAAGAACTTGATCAGTTAAGAATGATGCATCCAAAAGACATGTTAGCTAATAAAACATAAGCTTTTCCGAATAGCATACAGTGTCATAAAAGAGGCGCTGCTTCGCGCCTCTTACCTTTGATCTTTTTCCATTTGTTGTTGGGCTCTGCGAATCAATTCTTTTACCATTCGTCCGCCAATCTGCCCTCCGATTTTACCTGCATCCCGCGTAGACAGATCACCATTGTTTCCTCTTTTTAAGGGGATTCCCTGTTCCTCTGCCACTTCATATTTCGTCTGATCAGGAGAGGAGGACTGGAGGAGTTCAGCTTTCATTTGATCCAGCCCTGCCCTCGCTTCTGGAACAAGCAGTTTATTTCTTCGAGCCATGATCAGTCACGCTTCTTTCCTTTTTTGATATCCTCACCTTTATGGCTGATCAACTGACCATTTTCATCCACTTCATCAATCTTGGCATCATACGTCCCCTCCGTGAGCGTGTCGGATACCTGCTCCTGTGTAATGGCTAAGCCCTGGGAACCGAAGTCGCTCGTGTCCTGATTATGTTTACGCTTATCTTGCTTTTGCTTCATACCTCATTCCTCCTTTAAGCTTAGCCTTTGCATGTTTGAACAACCCATTCGTTGTAAGCTTTTGCCTATTAAAAACATGGATAAAAATCGATCAATATTCCAAAATAAGCAATAGGAGGTGTGCTTATGAGTAAGAAAAGCAATGCATTTAAAAGAAATGCCGGCAATACGGTAAACCCGCAGGGACTTTCTGAAGATGTCGCCGATCAGCAACCTCGCTCTCAGTTAGAACAAAAAGCAAAAAAAGCGAACGCTAAACGTTAAAAAGCTGACATTTACTTGTCAGCTTTTTTTGGTAAGAACGCTTGAATGCTTTTCAAAGCATGATTTTCATCATAAAGTTGATAAATGGTTTGCGAGAGCCGGACAGGATCCCCGAAGAAAAATCGTTCATAAAGCGTTTGTCTGGAACCAAAACTGCTCATCGTCAAATCCCAGGCTAACCGAAAAAGGGAGACTCGATCTTTCCCACTCACCTCGACCCCCTGTAAAAAATGGTCCAGTTGCTCTCCGACTTCCCCTTCAAAATCTGCCTTTTGCGGAATTGACATCATCCCGCTGGCTCCAAGAATCTGAAGGATCTCAGCAAATCTCGGATAGGATTCTTGAAATTGATTAACAGCCACATATAACGGTTGCTTTGCAGGAACCATAATCCTTGAAGCATCCACAGACGCTTCCTGTTCGGACTTGATGATAAGTGCCTTCATAACTTCCAATCCTTTGACTATTTCCACAACTTTACTTTGAACATGTTGATAATCACCGATTTGAATGGTGTCCACGATTCCTTGAGCAATTCCTAGTAAAAATTCGGTTTTAATGATTTGCCGTGAAACAATTTGGTGTAACGTAAAAGGAACAAATTTCCCCTGCACATACAAACGGGTTGCTGCTCGGATATTATCGTGGATGAAAACCCGCTCCCATGGAACGAGGACATCATCAAAAATAACGATCGTGTCCATCTCTTCGAAACGTGAGGATAAAGGATAATCATAAGATGGTCCATGATTCGCGAACGATTCCCTGCATATAAACTTTAATCCTTTTGTGTTGCTCGGAATTGAAAAGCAGTAGGCGTGAGCATTTTCCTGTGCACCAGGAGCGGAAAAGACAATGATCTCATCCGTTATTCCTCCTTGAGTGGCCAGAAGTTTCGCTCCTTTAATGATCAAACCTTGTTCGGTCCGGTCCATGATTCGAGCATTGGTGACATCCTCTTCTAAGAAAGCTAACTTGGAGCGGTTGCTTTGAGGGTTAACGAACGTATGGGTAAACGACAAATCATTCTCTCGGGCATATTCATAAAATTGCAGAAGCCGTTCCGGATGACAGTTCTCTTCGCCGTCCAAAACATCAATAGATGCGGCGAAGGCAGCGAGCACGGTGTTCATGTAATCCGGGCTTCTCCCCATCACTCCTCCAGAATGAAGAGCCCACCGTTGAATCATTTTTCTCCTTCTTTCCAAGTCCCCTTTCGTTCTTGGAATTAAGTAAGACAGCCCTAATGGGTTCCCTGTCGTTTCCGAGGAAAAAGTCATGTCTTCCTTATTATCACATTGAAGATCGTAGAGTTCCGCCTGGCTGTTGATGATCCCTTTAAAAGCAGGATGTTCAGAAATATTTCCCGTCACTTTATCACCGGCTACCCACACTTCCGCATGCATCGCATCGATCCGTTTCATATATTCTTTTCCTGAAATCACCGGCATGATATCACTCCTGATTTTCGCAATCACTGAAAATAACTGATATCATACCATATTAATTTGGCTGGGAATTGTGCTTTATGGACAATAAAAAGAAACGCCAGGAAGTTCAACACTCCCGACGTTTCTCACTCATTTATTTGCTCCTATTAGGAAGAAGGGCTGACGGTTTCCGTGTTGAATTGTTCCGTTTCTGTTGACCCTTTCAATGCCGTTGTAGAAGAGGTTCCACCTGAGATGACTTGAGCGACTTCATCAAAATATCCTGTTCCAACTTCACGCTGATGTCGCGTCGCAGAATATCCGTGAATTTCGCTCGCAAACTCTGCCTGCTGAAGTTCTGAATAGGCTTCCATACCACGATCTTTATATTGACGAGCAAGTTCGAACATGCCGTGATTCAATGCATGGAAACCTGCCAATGTAACAAATTGGAACTTGTATCCCATTTTTCCTAACTCCCGCTGGAAGTTTGCAATCGTTTCATCATCCAGCTTCTTCTTCCAGTTGAAAGAAGGAGAGCAGTTATAAGCCAATAGCTTCCCAGGATATTGTTCGTGAATGGCTTCTGCAAAACGACGGGCTTCATCCAGGTTAGGCTCCGATGTTTCACACCAAACAAGATCAGCATATGGCGCATAAGCCAAACCACGTGCAATCGCTTGATCTAACCCAGACCTTGTTTTGAAGAAACCTTCAGCCGTTCTCTCCCCAGTAATGAATGGCGCATCGTATGGGTCCACGTCACTCGTAATCAGGTCCGCTGCATTCGCATCGGTTCTTGCAATGATGATCGTTGGTGTTCCCATAACATCCGCAGCAAACCTTGCGGAAATCAAATTTCGAACCGCCGTCTGTGTCGGCAAGAGGACTTTACCTCCAAGGTGACCACATTTTTTCTCCGAAGAAAGCTGATCTTCAAAGTGAACGGCTGCCGCACCCGCTTCAATCATTCCTTTCATCAACTCGAACACATTCAACTGCCCTCCAAAACCAGCTTCCGCATCTGCGACAATAGGCGCAAACCAGTCGATATCGTCTTTGCCTTCCATGTGGTGGATTTGATCCGCTCGTTGCAAAGCTTGATTAATCCTTTTCACCACTTGCGGTACACTATTAGCCGGGTACAAACTTTGATCAGGATACATGTGACCTGAAAGGTTGGCATCAGCCGCCACTTGCCACCCACTCAAATAGATGGCCTTCAGCCCTGCTTTCACCTGCTGCATCGCTTGGTTTCCTGTCAAAGCACCTAAAGCGTGCACATAATCTTCCTCGATCATTAACTTCCAAAGCTTTTCAGCACCTTTTTCCGCTAAGGTATGTTGAATATCCATGGACCCTCTTAACCGAATGACCTCTTCGGCTTCATATGGTCTCTGCACCCCGCTCCATCGACTCTCATCCTGCCACTGGTGACGCAACTTTTCTATACGATCATTCATTATGAAATCCCCCTTAAGATAAATGGTTATAAGCTTCTAAAGTTAAAAACTCAGCAAATTCATCGTTTCGAATCAGTTGGTCAAACAACTGAGCGACTTCCATATAGGAACCTTTTTCAAAAGCACTCTCTCCAACTTCCCACCGTATCGCTTCCATCTCTTCTTCTTTCAACGATGCGTAAAGCTCCATCGTGATCTCCCGGCCATCTTTTAATATGCCTTTCGGATGTCTGATCCACTGCCATACTTGAGCTCTCGAGATTTCAGCAGTTGCCGCATCCTCCATCAAGTGATGGATCGGTGCTGCCCCTCTGCCATCCAGCCATGACGACATATATTGGATCCCAACATTAATATTTGTTCTTAACCCCTGCTCTGTAATAGATCCTTCAGGTACTTCGAGTAATTGTTCTGCACGGTAAAAGACGGTTGCTTGATCTCTTTGAATCTGATTTTCATCAGGCATATGTTTGTTAAAAATATCCATCGCTGTCTCTACCATGGCCGGGTGGGCGACCCACGTCCCGTCGTGCCCATCTTTCACTTCCCGCTCCTTATCTGCACGTACCTTTTCAAAAGCAGCTTCGTTTTTCTCTTTATCATTTTTCACTGGTATTTGAGCCGCCATCCCACCCATGGCATGAGCGTTCCGCTTGTGACAGGTTTGAATCGTTAACCGCGAGTAGGCCCTCATAAATGGAACAGTCATCGTCACATCCGCACGGTCAGGCAGTAAAAAACTTTCATCATGACGGAACTTTTTCAAGTAGCTGAAAATATAATCCCAACGGCCACAGTTTAACCCAGCGGAATGATTCCTTAATTCATAAAGAATTTCATCCATCTCAAATGCAGCTAAAATCGTTTCAATCAAGACAGTCGCTTTCACAGTACCTTGTGGGATATTGAGATAGTCTTGAGCAAAGACAAACACATCATTCCACAACTTCGCTTCTCGATGATTTTCAAGCTTCGGTAAGTAAAAATACGGCCCCGAACCATTTTCTATGAGTTTTTTTGCATTATGGAAAAAATAGAGACCAAAGTCCACGAGACTACCTGAGAGCCGTTCCTGATTGTATGTCATATGCTTTTCATCTAAATGCCAGCCACGTGGGCGTACTTTGAGTACAGCGGTGTTTTCGTTTAACTCATATACTTTCCCGTTTGGATTCTCAAAACGAATGTTTCCTCTAACCGCATCTCTCAAATTTATCTGGCCGTGAATAGTATTCAGCCAGGTCGGAGAATTCGCATCCTCAAAGTCAGCCATAAATACTTTCGCCCCGGAATTCAGGCCATTGATCACCATTTTCCGATCCACAGGCCCTGTAATTTCCACCCGACGATCTTTAAGATCGTCAGGTATGGGGGATATCGTCCAGTCAGATTTCCTGATATGTTCGGTTTCTTTCAGGAAATCAGGCCGTACTCCTTGATCAATTTTCTTTTGGGTTTCGAGCCGGTCTGCAAGTAACTGTTTTCTATTGTCATTAAATTTTTTATGCAATTGAATGATAAAGGATAATGCCTCGTCTGTTAAAATCTCTGAAAATCCGTCGTGCATCGTTCCATGAATTTGTATTCCAGACAATTTGGTTTCCATTGAATCGCCACCTCTGTTGTATACTAATAACGAATAATAATCACTGATATATAACAGTTACACCAAAAAAATTATTCATCTTTTTTGGAAAGGCAACGATCACATTCCATCATGTAATTGTAAGTATGACCTTCGATTTTAGAACCACACTGCGGACAAGGGACATTCTGTTGTTTTTTCATTTTAGCTCCTCCTTTGTTATAACAGAAGTTATTTTGTTTATCTGTTATGGTACAGTTTACTGTGAGGAAGAGGAAATTGCAACCGTTTTCTGAAAGTTTTTTTAATTTAGGCATTTGCCGCATACAAAAAAGGCGCTGCGAAAGGATTCAGCGCCTTTTTTGTATCTTAATTTCTTTTGGTTTCTTACTGAAAAATGAATATACTACTTGATTTGACTAAAATTACTGTTTTAATACAGACAAATTCATCTTCATTTTTTCTCATAAAGCAATTCAATGAACTTCTCCAACGATGGAGATAACCATTTCTTATGATGATGAATGATTTGGATGTATAAAGCCAATTCTTCATGGTCAAAATCCAAAGCACAAAGACTTCCATTTTCAAGTTCCCTGGCGACTGTCATTTCTGGGAGCATGGCGATCCCCAGTTGATCAATCACACATTGTTTGATTGCTTCAAGACTTGTAAAGGAAATTACCGAGCGGGGTTCTACTGCACGTTTCTTTAAAAGCCGCTCCAGCATGTTTCTATAGGAACAATCTTTTTCTGTCAGAATGAGTGTTTCGTCCTCTATACACTGCAAGTCTATTTCCTTCTCACCAACTAGTGGGTGCTCCTTAGCAGCGACCATAACCATATTTTCCTTTCGAAGAAGTAAAGCTTTCAAATGAGAATGCTTCACTTCTTCATCAAGTACGACAGCGAGATCATAATGGCTTTCTAACACATCATCTTTTAGATTTGGACAAAGTCCTGATTCCAACTGAATGCGCAAGTCGGGGTTTTGCTCTTTAAAAGCTTTCAAAGACTTGGATATAAAATAAGCGGCCAAGGATTCAACAGCTCCAATTCTCACAGTCCCTCGCATTTGAACACAATCCGAAAGCTTGCTTTCCGCTTCTTCCAATAAGTCGATGACCTGGTCGACATAATATAAGAGTTGTTCACCAGACTGGGTTAGACGCATCGTTTGTCCAGCCCGCTCAAAAAGTCTAACCCCATAGTAATCTTCAAGTTTTTTCACTTGTGTCGTCACACTAGACTGAGCATAACCGAGTTCTTCCCCTGTGCGGGTATAGCTCCCCCACTTGGCTACTTCTTTAAATGTATAAAGATAAGAAACATCCATACATACACCTCTATCATTTTTTACAATAGTTATTATCGATAAGTATAGATAACTGTGATGATTTGTTCAATGATATACTTTTTAGAAGCAAAGGAGGCCGTGTTTAATGAAAATATTGACTATATTAGGAAGTTCAAGAGAGAACGGTAATTCTGAATACCTTGTCAAACAAGCACTTGAAGGTCTTGAGCATACACAGTTACGTCTGAGTGATTATAAGATTAACCCTATCATTGATATGAGGCATACGGATGAAGGTTTTTCACCTGTTGAGGATGACTATGAATCCGTACTGTCGGCTTTTCTAGCTCATGATCTCATTATTTTTGTCACTCCAATTTACTGGTTTGGAATGACTTCCCACATGAAGTTGTTCTTCGACCGCTGGTCCCAATATATGCGTGATGATCGATTTGACTTCAAAAAACAGGTACGCAGTAAGAAGGCCTATGTGATTACAACAGGCGGGAGCAATCCATATGTCACAGGGTTGCCTTTAATTCAACAGTTCGGTCATATTTTCGATTTTGTAGGAATGCCATTCGAAGATTATGTGATAGGCAATGCCGTCAAACCTGGAGAAATCAAGGAAGATTTGCTCGCCTTGGATAAGATGAAGGCATGGAATAACGCCTTTAAAAAATAACGAACAAATGTTCTTGTTTTATTCCTCCCAACACCTTATAATGATGGTGAAGCAAATAAATTCCAAAAGGAGTGTTTCGCGGCTATGAAGCATCAAGCTACCCCTTATTTAAGTTTTAATGGTAACGCAAGAGAGGCGCTGGACTATTACAAACAAATTTTCCATGGTGACGTTATCAATCTCCAAACTTTCGGCGAGGCAGAATTTGAAACACCGAAGGAAATGGACGAGCGAGTCATGCATGCTCAGTTCAAAAAAGATGCCTTGTTCTTTATGGTTTCTGATTCATTCACTGATCAAAGTGTTAAGACCGGGAACCATATAGCCCTCGTAATAGAATGTGACAGTGCCGATGAAATTCAAACCTATTACGACCGATTAAAAGAAGACGGAAACGTGGTAATGGAACTTCAGGATACCTTTTGGGGTGCGATCTATGCGAAAGTGAAAGACCCTTACGGAATAACTTGGGATTTGAACTATACAAAAGAATAATAAATAAAGCGGCTCACCTCTGAGCCGCTTCTCTCAATCCAAATGGATCGTACAATTAAAACGATCACAAACCCATTGTCCCTCTCTAAAATGAACTTCTGATAAAGAAGTGTTTTTCATATGTTCATCGCGAACATTTTCACTGTCCAGTTCCCTCAATAAATGGCTGATTAAAGCACCATGACTAACAACAATAACTTTCTTCCCTTTATGCTTTTTCAAAACATCATCCACAAACGACATTCCCCTCGAAACAACACTCTCAGGGGTTTCAATGCCCAATTCCTTAGAACGCCAGTCCTCTCCCCATCTTTCGATTCTCTCAGGTTCTGTAGTTCCTTCGATCTGACCACCACTGGCTTCTTCTATCCGAGAGTCAAAATGGATGGTCAATCCTACTTTTTCACTGATGAATTCCGCTGTCTGCTCCGCTCTTTTCAAAGGACTTGAATAAAGCACATCCCATGTTTCCTTATGTAAGCGCTCAGCTAATTGCCAAGCGTCCACCATGCCTTCTTCATCTAAAGGAATATCAGAGCTTCCCTGCGCTCTTTTTTCTTTATTCCATGGTGTACTTCCATGTCTAATCAATGCAACCTTCGTCATTATTCCTTCACCTCCCTCCTTCTTTTTCTACAACAAGACGATCATATCCTTCAAACCTACCTCCTTCATAAATGCTTATTAAACATAATGGCAGGTTTCTTGAAGGCTCAGTTTCGTGGTTTTTATTGAGTGGATGGGGGCTACGGGGAATAACTCGCTTTCCGCGGGAGCGCGGTGAGCCTCCTCGGACTGCGTCCTGTGGGGTCTCACCATGCACTTTTTTCCTCTTCGATATCCGGTTCCGGCGCCTAGCGGCTAGTGAGACTTCCCTCGCTTCTGTACGATAAGTCAACATCGAATCACTCCGTTCTTCGTGTTTCCTTTATCTCCGCCAGCTCAGTCCAGTCCATACGCCGCTGATCGAGGCGCCAGCACACTTAAGTTAGGAGTCTCGCCATTCCCCTCCGCCCCTTTGCTATATCAGTGTCTCGAAACCACTCCCCGAATAATCAGCTATTCAGTTTAATGGGAGAAAAAGGATAAAATCCCCGTGCCCAGGTATTTGCACTCTGAGAGCTTAATACAGAGCGTTCTATGCTTTTAACAATCGGGATACCCGAAAGAAAATCCAACTTGGTAAAGGGGTTCGTTTCTGACATACATTAAATGAGGTGGTTGGGAAGCTGCGAGACTCCCGTGGGAGAAGGAGTTAGGCGAGATCCCGCAGGACGCAGTCCGAGGAAGCTCGACGCTCCCCCACAGGAAAGCGAGTTGCTTCCCGGCCACCCCTAACGCTCAACCAGGCAACGAACAACGGAAACATCTCGAAACTGAGTCTTCAAGAAAGGGAGCTTTAGTAGAAGATTGTTGTGGGTTAAATAGAAAAGCCCGGAGTGGAATCCGGGCTTTTCATGAGGCATATAATTTTATTCATCAAGGTCCAAGTCTGTAACGGCACCTTTGGAAGAGGAAGATACGAGTCTGGCATATTTCGCCAGCACGCCTCTTTTATGCTTAGGTTCTGGACGTTTCCACTCATTCTTCCTGCGCTCATATTCTTCATCATTAACTTCAAAGTTAATTTGCTGCGTATCACTATCAATCGTGATAGTATCTCCTTCTTGAAGCAGTCCGATAGGACCTCCTACCACTGCTTCAGGAGCCACGTGACCGATTACGAAACCATGTGATCCACCGGAGAAACGACCATCCGTAAGCAACGCAACCTTTCCACCCAGCCCTTTACCTACGATCATGGCTGTAATAGAAAGCATCTCAGGCATGCCAGGTCCCCCTTTTGGACCTACGTTTCGAACGACGAGGACATCTCCTTCTTTGATTTCATCGTTAACGATGGCTTCCGTCGCTTCATCTTCACTGTTGTACACCCGTGCAGGTCCTTCGAAACGGCTGATTTTCTGTCCTGACATTTTAGCTACAGCACCTTCTGGAGCCAGATTTCCTTTTAAGACGACGAGTGGTCCTTTTTCTTTAATTGGCTGGTCAAAAGGAACAATGACCTTTTGGCCTTCTTTGAGAGAAGGGACCTCTGCCAGGTTTTCAGCGACCGTTTTCCCAGTGACTGTAAGGCAGTCCCCGTGCAATAAACCTTCCTCAAGGAGCAATTTCATAACAGCCGGTACGCCGCCACTTTCATACAAGTCCTGCATGACGTATTTCCCACTCGGTTTCATATCAGCAATGTGAGGGACTTCCTGTCTGATACGCTCAAAGTCATCAAGATCCAGGTCCACTCCTGCAGAATGAGCCATGGCAAGGAGGTGAAGGAACGCATTTGTCGATCCACCAAGGGCCATAACGACGGTGATAGCATTTTCAAATGCTTCTTTGGTCATGATGTCGCGAGGATAAATTTCTTTTTCGAGCAGCTCGATGACAAGCTCGCCCGCTTGTTTACATTCCGTTTCTTTATAATCGTTATCCGCTGGTGTAGAGGAAGATCCAGGAATGCTCATCCCTAAAGCTTCTACAGCAGAGGCCATTGTGTTCGCTGTGTACATTCCACCACAAGCACCCGCTCCTGGACATGCATGACATTCCACTCTGTGCAGCTGTTCATCGTCAATTTGCCCTTCATGGTACTTCCCTACAGCTTCAAACGACGACACAATGTCAATATCCTCTCCATCAAGCTTTCCTGGCTGAATGGTTCCTCCATATACATACACCGAAGGAATGTTCAGACGGCCAATGGAGATCAAACAGCCTGGTGTCGTTTTGTCGCAGCCGCCAATGGCAACCAGACCATCCAACCTTTCAGCATTGGTGACCGTTTCGATGGAGTCCGCAATCACTTCACGGCTTGGCAGAGAGTAAAACATCCCCTCGTGTCCCATCGCGATACCGTCAGCTACTGTTATGGTATTGAAAATCATCGGTGCTCCACCATTTTTACCTGCACCACTTTTCGCTTCTTGCGCAAGTTTATCGATATGTACATTACAAGGAGTAACCTCACTCCACGTACTCGCAATTCCGATCATCGGTTTTTTGAAATCTTCGTCTGTAAATCCAACAGCTCTCAACATCGAGCGGTTCGGGACTCGATTGACGCCTTCACTGATGTCTTTACTTCTTATTCTTAGATCTTTTTTCGTTTTCTCCATCCCTAACACTCCTTATAAAAAATGGTCGAATCATTGTGTAAATGAATGAACTTACCATGATAATACTAACAAGTAAGGAGCATAGCAATGATTTTTCTGAATATAATAAACATTCCCTACAATTAAAACGCTTTCATTGATAGAAAAAAATGAAAAAAAGGCCTGCTATTAAAGCAGACCTCGATCTATAGGGGGAATATTACACATTTGCAGGTTCAAATGTTTTACAATCCGTTTCCTCACTGTGACTTGCTTTTTTACCTTTATGACTGACAACGAAAATCTCATCCGCTCCGCAGGAAATTCCGTCATTGTTATGAACACAGTTTCGGACTTCACATTTTACATCCAGCGCCATTCTCTTACACCTCCCTATAGCGGTTATTTTCTGCTAATAGGACTTTCAATATACGTGTCAGTGGTGCCCATAAAAAACCTGAAGTAAAATCCTACACAATGACCACTTTGTTTTGTGATAGAATAGGAAGCGTGATTGTAAATGGTCAAAATGAACTTTTCCCACGTTCTTTCATAAATTGTATTAAAAGAGATCGCTGGAAAGACTGATTGAGGTCCAATCAGAATATAATCAACTTATAATAGGACTGGTGTTTATGAATAAGAAACAAAAGATCTATAATAAATTGTTGGAACTCGTGAAAGAGGAAAATGTGAAAGTGGATGAAATGTTGAGAGACCACTTGTACACAAAGCTCGGTGGAAAAGCCGACTTTTTCATTACTCCAACATCCTACGAAGAAGTTCAAAATGTCGTTAAGCTTTCGAATGAAGACAACATTCCTTTCACTTTGCTTGGAAATGGATCCAACTTAATCATTAAAGATGGCGGCATCCGTGGAATCGTCATCAACTTAAAACATCTGGACACCATTTATTCTGAAGGGAACACAGTGGTCGCCCAAAGCGGTGCCCGTATCATTGATGCCTCTCGTTACGCTCTTGATAAGCATTTATCCGGATTGGAGTTTGCCTGCGGAATCCCAGGAACTGTCGGAGGGGCTCTGTACATGAATGCGGGTGCATATGGTGGAGAAATTAAAGATGTACTTGATTACGCGTATGTGGTAGATAAGCATGGAAATCTCGTGAAACGTCTCGCCGCTGAACTTGATCTTGATTATCGAACAAGTAATATTTCTGCTAATGGAGATATCGTAGTAGAGGCCACCTTCCATCTGAAACCTGCGAAATATGATGAAATTAAAGAAGTGATGGACGACTTAACGTACAAGCGTGAATCTAAACAACCACTTGAATATCCTTCATGCGGAAGTGTCTTTAAACGACCTCCTGGATATTTCGCTGGTAAGCTGATTCAAGACAGCGACCTTCAAGGGACCAATATTGGTGGTGCCGAGGTTTCTAAAAAGCATGCTGGGTTTATCATTAACAAAGATAATGCAACAACTTCTGATTACATTTCTCTGATTGAGCACGTTCAAAAAACGGTGAAAGAAAAATTCGGCGTCGATTTGGAAAGAGAAGTTCGAATTATCGGTGACGATAAAGACTAAAAAAAGAGCCTGCGCAATGCGCAGGCTCTTTTTCTTCACCTAAGCTTCCTGTTCTCAAAATGGTTCCTTAGTAAGCCCCTTTGGAATAGGTCAATTCATAACTGTGGGTGTAAATTTCGAAGACATTACCGAAAGGATCTTCAACATAAACCATCTTGTACGGTTTCTCTCCAGGGTAATATTCGCGGATAGGCATGCGCTGTTTCCCGCCTTTGGCCTTCACTTTCTCCACAACGCCTTCGATATCCGGGTCTTGAATACAGAAATGGAAGATACCTGTTTTCCAATATTCGAAGTTGTTTTCCGGCTCTTCCTGATGCGGGAACTCAAAAAGTTCAATGCCAATTTTATCTCCGGTCGATAGGTGAGCAATTCTGAATGTGTCCCAATCGTTGCCGAAAACGTCCCGGCACATTTGACCGACTGGTGTATCATCGTTATGGACGTCTGATGGTTCCATAATGACATACCACCCGAATAACTCGGTATAAAACTCAATCGCTTTTTCTAAATTTGGTACAGACAAACCGATATGTGAAAAACTTCTTGGATATGGGTACATTATTTAAAACTCCTTCATCATGATTTTAGTTTTGCCACGATTTTACCTTTTACATGCCGTTCGGACAGACGCTCAAGAGCTTGTGGAACCTCTTCCAATGAAATGGTTTCTTCCAGTAGAGAAGAAAGTTTACCATCCACCATCATCTTAAGCATTTCATTCCCGATAACTGCAAGATCCTTTTGAGACTCTACATCCGCTCTATGTGCCGCTGCAAGGGCAATTTCATGGTACGAAACAACGGTAGTAAAGGGTTTTACTTTAGTGAAATCAGGAGCACCAGCGATATATACCAGGTGGCCCATAAAGGCAAGGAAGTCCAATGATGCGCTAGCATTGTCACGGCTTACTGCGTCAACGACTGCATCGACACCTTTACCTTCGGTGATTTCTTTAACTTTTTGGTGAACATCTTCCTCACGGTAATCAATAACGAATTCTGCGCCTAACTGGCGGACGTGATCGTGATTATGGGAAGAAGCTGTGGTAATAACCGTCTTCCCTGCCGCTTTTGCAAGTTGTATACCGAAACCTCCGACACCTCCTGCTCCTGCGTGAATCAAAATGGTTTCCACTTGATCCAACGGAAGCTTACGGTGGATCGCCTGGTAAGCGGTGTAACCAGCTGTGGGTATGGCAGCCGCCTCTTCAAAGCTGATTTCATCTGGAATTCGAGAGATCGTATGAGCTGTTGTTACAGCATATTGCGCATAAGCCCCTTTCTTTAGCAAATCACCATGGTAGACCACTCGATCGCCCTTCTTCCACTCCGTCACACCTTCTCCAATCTCAGCAATTGTACCCGCAGCATCCAGACCGAGGATATGAGGATACGTCCAATTCGGGTTCCCATTCGTTGCGGTTTTATAGTCGACAGGATTCAACCCAGCCGCATGAACCTCAATAAGAACTTCCCCTTTTTGAGGATGAGGCTTTTCTACTTCCTCCACCTTCATTCCCTTCCATTGATTCTTATCATGTAAAAGTAGGGCTTTCATCGTTTTCAACTCCTCTTTAAACAGTTTCCATCAACATTTGAAACGATATACTATATACTAACGAGAGGTTCAAGAAGAAACAAGAAGGCACTTTTCAGTAACTGAGTTACTAAAGGGTAACCTAAACAATGGTTAGAAATGAGGGAAACACGATGAAAGAACTGCAATCTGAATACCAGTGCGCGATCAATTTAGTCATCGATTTAATTGGAGGGAAATGGAAAGTTTTATTGCTCTGGCATTTGAATGAAGGGGACAAAAGATTCAATGAATTGAGGAGAACCATTCCTGAGATCACCAAAAAAATGTTAACACAACAATTGAGAGAGCTTGAGGAACATGGACTTGTAGAACGGACAGTTTATGAAGAAGTTCCTCCCAGGGTGGTGTATTCTACCACTGAATTCGGCCGCAAGCTGCAACCAGTTCTTTATGGAATGTGTCAATGGGGGGATGAGTATGCGGATAAAGAAGGGATTCAGATGAACAGCTGTTGGACAGGTCGGGATTTTATGCAAAAATAAAAAGCGACCTGTTGAGGTCGCTTTCTTTTTTAAGACATCCATTTCGGAGGCGTGTTTTTTTCCCAGTAAATCTCGCCAAGTTCATGGTGTTTCATGAAGTTGTCCTCTTGCAAATGGTAATGGAAGTTAAACCAGTACCCTTCACCAGGCCGCTTATCCCTGCGGACATGAAAACGAGCGACTTCTTCATCTGTATGTTTGTTATGGATATTAAAAATTCTTTCACCGTATCCTGGGGACGGATCTCGGTAATTTCATAATAAGGAACTTCGTTTTCATCAGCAGATGTAAGAATCTCTTCCATCACCTCTTCAATCTTCGGTAAAATCGTTGTGGTCATGTCTTCATCTACTTTTTCAATGATTCGCGGTCCCATTTTTGTAAGGGTTTGTGTTTTGGCTTGCTCTGTTATGGTTTCAATCCAGTCATCAGTGGTCAAAGGCTCTACAGATGATGGAGGTGTGATTTCAAGTTCTTCTGTCTTTGTAGCATGAGGTGATTCTTGAACATGACGATCGGCCGACAGCTCTTTTTTATCAGCTGCATCGGTATCGATCTGCATTGGTGGTACGTAAAGGCCCAGAGTCATGACAGATATAAGTACAACAAATACTTTTCTCATTAGCGGCTTCATTTCAGAAAGTCTCCCTCTACTTCAGGATGACTTCATTTTACCATTTTCTCCGAAGTTGTCCATAAGTAAAAAGAAACCGTTTCCAGTTCATCATTGTTATAGCTTTTGGTGAATAGTCATACATACTATTTGGGGCTTCGAAGGCATCCATACGGTTTCAAATACACATAGCGATATCCAAACCCATTCCTCAACCTGTCTCCTTTTCCTTAAGTTTATTATGTGGGTTTCTTTCCCTGTACATGAAACAAGAAAATAAGGAAAACTTAAAAGATGAAAAAGGAGGAGGAAAAGATATGAATCCAAATCAAGGCCAAAACCAAAAATCGCAGGGACAACAAATGCCACCAACCATGATGAATCCAAACCACGGTGGTCATGAGTTATTTGATGCTCATGAAGTCATTGCAAGCTTAATCAATATGCTTGATCAATACCAAATGTATGCTCAGCATATCCAGGACCCAGAACTTCAAAGCATCCAGCAGCGTCAACATGCGTTTGTGACCCAAATGTACAACACGATTGTCCAGAGTTTCAGCACAGGTCAAGATCCAGCTCAAGATACACAACAATATAAAATGCAGCAAAGCAACGAAGTCGTTTACGGAATCAAACCTGGCCAGCCCAAAAAACCGAACAAATCGGTCAATGAACTTGCAGATAAAGGACTTTCTGCCTATATGCTGGGACAAACAAAGACGCTTGCAACTCTATTGTCTATGACAGCGCTTGAAATGACGAACCCAGTCCTGCGTCGTGTGATTGCAGATAGTGTCCCGAACTTCATCGAGATGAGTTATGAGATTTTCCTTTATCAGAACAAACACGGGTACTACCAAGTTCCACAATTGCAGCAACAAGATATGAACCAGATGTTGCAAAGCTATACAACCGCACCACAAGGCAACATGCCACATTAAATAAAAAGGACGCCTGTTTTTCCACAGGCGTCCTTTTTATTTAATGCTTTCATGTTAAAACTACATTTGTCTGAATGACGTTGTGACGGATAAAAAGTGCCATCATTCATAAGGGTGGATTTTATGAATACTGTTGAATTGTAATTTTATTAATACCAAAAGCCTTGTTTTAATATAGTATAGGGACAAGCATCTATAAAGGAGGTCCTTCACCTTGCTATTCAGTTATATTCTACTCGGCTTATCATTATCCGCTCCGATCGGCCCCATCAACGCTGCCCAGTTGGACAAGGGGATTCGATATGGCTTTTGGCATGCCTGGCTTGTCGGTGTGGGAGCGATGTGCGCGGATGCCTTGTTCATGCTGATGATCTACTTTGGACTGGCTCAATACGTAGAGCTTCCTCTTGTAAAAACATTCCTTTGGTCTTTTGGAGCTTTTGTATTGATTTATACTGGTATTGAGAGCATGACGGCCTCTCATACGGAAGAAACGAATCGGTCCTATTCATCGACAAAAATGAAATCCTTTAAAACAGGATTTTTGATGGCGTTATCAAACCCATTGAACATTCTTTTCTGGATTGGTATTTACGGTTCCATTCTCGCCCAGATTTCTTCTCAATATGAACACACTCAACTACTTATTTACAGTGGGGGCATCTTTATAGGGATCATGTTATGGGATTTTACGATGGCTGGAGCAGCATCAGGTGCTAGAAGGTGGATGACAGAAAAGTTATTAAGAGGGGTTTCCATACTTTCTGGACTATTGCTGATTGGTTTCGGTGTTTATTTTGCGTTTCAAGCAGTCAAGATGTTTGTTGGGTAGACAGTCACCTATACCTGCTCTCTCCAATAGGATATGGATGTATCCTAGGAGGGAGATTATTTATGTTGTACACCAAAGAAGAAATAGAGAACCAGGCGAATGACCTCGACCTTTGGCAGCTTACGGCTTATCAGCAATTCTCGAACATGATGATTCAGCGGGAGAACCCTTATCCTTGTGTACCTGGAATACAAGGTTTTATGAAGAACATGTTGCGTTTCGGGTTTGTCGGAGATCCACGTAAAGATGCAAGTACAGATCATTTAGCTGAATTATTAAAGGAATATGGTGAAATATCGAGATCCACAGGGAACTACGCATCCCTCGTGATCTTCTGTGATACACGAACACTTCTGGATGAACAAACGACGATGGACGAATATGAAGAGGTTTTTTGGACTTTACTGAACATCGCACACACGAAAGATCCATCCCCTTGGCCGGAAGACATACCAAAGAACCCTGAGGACCCTGCGTGGGAGTTTTGTTTCAATGGTGAACCTTACTTCGCATTTTGTGCGACCCCTGCCCATGAAATCAGGAACAGTCGAAGCTTCCCCTGTATGCTGCTTGCTTTTCAGCCTCGCTGGGTATTTGATGAAATCAACGATTCGACTCCCTTTGGAAGAAGAATCAAAAAGGTGATTCGTAAGCGATTAGAGGATTACGATGGTATACCGACCCACCCCGCTTTAAAATGGTATGGACAAAAAGATAACCATGAGTGGAAACAATACTTCTTGAAAGATGACGAATCAACCTTATCCAAATGTCCCTTCATGGCATTGAAAAACAAATGGAAAACTTTACGCCCCTGAGTCTGAATGGGGTGTTTTCTTTTGCTTCACCCATGTTGCAAAGCCAATCAGGACCAGAAACGCTAAGCTTACAAAAAAACCGACCCGAGTCATGGAATCAATCCACGTGCCTGTTACAGCTATAATGATCAGACCGATCCCAATGAGCACGAGCACCGTTCCCTTTTTCCCTTTCACCATCAACTTCTTGTAAGACAGGAGGATGAAAACCCAGTTGTACAAAAGCATCAATCCTGCTGCCGTTGTTACATATTCAAAAATCCGATCAGGAAGCAGCACAGCAAGGATAATCGAGAGAATGACAACCAAAATGGTTAGAAGAAAGGCAGGCTTCGATACTTTCCCTTCCTCCTTTTCAGCGAATATGCCAGGTGCATCCCCTTCTTCACTCAAGGCCATCAGCATGGTTGTGACAGCATATAGAGATGCTACCATTGTTGAAAATCCAGCGATGATTAAGACACTGTTGAATACATGCGGCACCCAGGGGAGAGAATATTCCGTCAAGGCTGTCAGAAAAGGACTTTCCTCTGTGGATATGTTCTTCCATGAAGTGAGTTTAAGGACAAAGTAAAAGGCGACCACGTAGACACTAGTGAGCACGAAAAGCATCATCGTCCCGGACTTTGGTGCATCCTTAGGGTCTTTCAATTCATTGGCCATCAACCCCATGACTTCGATCCCTCCAAACGCATAAAACGCATAAAGCAGGGCGATCCACAGCCCGGACCACTCCCCATCAAAAATGGAAGACAGGGGGCTTGTCATAGCTTTCGGTTCTCCTCCCCCTATGTTTCCAGTCACAGCAAGGATCGCTATAAGAATGAACATGATGATTGCAGATATTTTTATTAGCCCGCAAACATTCTCCATTCGCTCTACTTGTTTGACTCCAAGCCATATCACTACGAGACCAAGGACGGCAAAGACACAAGCCAACACCCAAAGAGGAATTTTTTCAAACCAGAACTGTGCAAAGATGGCGAGGGCCGTTAATTGACTCCCCATAATCAACATTTCTGAAGACCAGTAAACCCAGCCATTACTGAACCCAGCCCATGGACCAAAGGCTTGTTTAGCATAAGTGCGAAACGATCCCTTTTCCGGATGATTCGCTGTCATGGCGGCTAAGGAACGGAAAACAATATACGTCCCAATCCCTGCGATTAAATAGGCTAGCAATACCGCTGGGCCGGCTTTTTCAATGGCAATACTGGACCCTAGAAAAAATCCGGTACCAATAATACATCCAATCCCGATGAACGACAGCTGCCACCATGATAGTTTCCCTTCTTTATGTACTTCGGCCATGATCACCCCTCCTTCTGCATTTAGTTTGAAAGGATTCGCCAGGATTATGTGTGAAACGAAGAATGTTTTATGTAGATGAGGAGAAAGTATCAAGAGATAAAGAAGGAGCGTGGCATTCATGATGAACTGGAACCCTAATTGCTGGAATGAATACGATGAACTTAAAAGTGTGGTGGTTTGTACACCTTCCGTTCTCCATGTCCCTGATCAACAAACCGCAACAGATATCCGTTGGGAAAAAACAGCGGATAGCGATAAAATGAAGCACTGTTTTAACCAGATGGTCGAGGCTATGAGTAAAGAGGGAGTCCAGGTTGTCGACTATTCCACTTACCTCAAGAAAGAAGAGAATGCTTTCCATGAACAGTTGATCAATCGCGTTTTTGTAAGAGACCTTGCCTGTGTCTTCGGTAATAAAGTAATCCCAGGTGAAGCGGGGACCACTATGAGAAGACCAGAGTATTTTCATGCCCACAAAATTTTCGAACAGTGGTTTGACGACGAACAATATTCGATCCATGAAAATGACATGGCTAATGCACTTGAGAATGGCGATGTATTTGTTCTAAACAAGGATGCCGCCTTCATCAATGTAGGAATGCGGTCAAGTTACGAGAGCGCGAAAGCGTTAAAAGAGAAGATCATCCCGCTCGGCTTTTCTGAGGTTGGTATCATCGACCTGCCTCGTCGGGGAGACACCATGCATTTAGACATGAATTTTAACATTGCAGGAGCAGGAATAGCCTTAGCCAAAAGTTATATGCGCTATTTCCCTGTCGAAGTTTTAACCAGCACAGGGTCGTCATATGTCATGATGCATGAATTTCTTAAACGACACGGTTATGAAATCATTTGGACAGATGAAGTAAAGCATACGGTAGCGGATATCAACTTTTTAAACCTCGACCCTGATACGTTGTTAATCAGCTCAAAAGCCCACAAAAAAATCTTCCATCACGAACGCCTGAAAAAGAAACGGCTGATCGAAGTGAATGTGGACGAATTGGAAGCTGGTGGCGGCGGAATCCGATGTATGACTTTACCAATAGAACGAGGATAAGCAGCGTGCTGAACCAAATGAAAATAGATAGGACGCCATATGAACATAACGAGAAAAAAGTAGACCTGGGTACCTGAATGTTAGGTGGCCAGGTCTACTTTTTCTCGTTATTTTATTTTGCGTACATGAAAGAAATTGATTTCAGCATGAAATTTTTAATTACTTTACCATTGTTACCGGACAGGAGGCTTCATGTAACACGTTGAAACTAACACTCCCTAGAATTTTACTTCTAATAGCACCTAAGCCACGGGACCCCATTACGATACTATAAGCATTCAATTCTCGCGCTTCCTTAGCAATTTCGAAGTCGGGTGAACCAATTCTGACTTTTGTGTGTATGGTTACTTCTGAATTTCCAATGACTTTTAATGCGTGTTCAATCACTTCTTTTGCGTTTTCCTGTTGGTATTTACGTACTTCTTCTCTGCTTACAAACCGGTTAATATTAGGGGTATTGTAATTATATTGTACATTTAAGAGTAGAATTTCTGCCCCCAATGCTTTTGCTATTTCCATTGCATGTTGCAAAGCTCTTATTGAAAAATCTGATCCATCAATCGGCACCAAAATTTTTTGCGACATTAGAACCGCCCCTTCAGAGAAGTATTTATTAATAGTAAAGCTTATCAAAACCTAAGGAAACGCTTTCATTTTTTTCATAAAGAAACGCTTAAACACCTGCTCTTCTTTCATTCTGTGCAAAAGGTTTCCTTATGTGTATTTTATCAAATTTATTCCGGCTTATATACAAAAATTATCTCTTAACTTTTGTATTGAAATCAGGAGATACATGAAGGACACCTGATTTCAGGCATAAAAAAACCACCAATGTATGTATTGGTGGAGACGGTGGGAGTCGAACCCACGTCCGGAGATATCGGCACTCGGGCTTCTACGGGCGTAGTTGATATATTATATTTCACTGCCTCTTCAGCCTACCAACAGGCTTCCGAGGAGCTAGCCTGATTGTTCTCTTCGTTTTTCCTCAGGCGGTGGAAAAACGCGTAGCCCACTTTAGTTTGAGACCCTTCATCTAGCACATGGGCGATGCCAGGAAGGATCAGCTATAGACTACTTACGCAGCTACAGCTAGGTTTTCGTTAGATTCGCCAGTTATATTTAGGCAAATGACGGTTTTACGAGGCGTCGCTCGACTCGCAACCCGAGCTCGACCTATCCCCGTCGAATCCGTAACGTCCCCGTTAGGATTAAGGGATAACAGTCAAGCTGTTGATCCATGTCGTGTTGACGACAAATATTATTATAGCAGAAATATATTATTTTTCAAGGGGTAGGCGTTAGCGAAGGCTGTCCTTGATGGCACGGTCGATCTCACGCTTCTGCTGTTTACGTTTCAAATCTTCTCGTTTATCATATTTCTTCTTGCCTCGACCAACTCCAACAAGCACTTTAGCCACACCATTTTTAATATACACTTTCAATGGTACTAAAGAATAACCTTTTTGCTGGGTTTGACCGATCAGCTGATTGATTTCTTTTCGGTGCAGCAACAGCTTACGTGCCCTTGTTGGTTCATGGTTGTAGATATTCCCCTGCTCATATGGAGAAATGTGCATGTTGTGCAAATACACTTCCCCTTTATTGATGCGGGCAAAGCTGTCTTTCAAGTTCAAACGTCCATTACGGATCGATTTGATTTCTGTCCCCTGTAAGACGATTCCTGCTTCGAACGTTTCTTCTATGGCGAAATCGTGACGGGCTTTTTTATTTTGAGCTAATGTTTTTCCATGTCCTCTTGGCATACCTTTTCCTCCTCTGTTGCGTCCCTTCATTGTACCAAAACTCATAAGCATTTCCAATTGATATCAGGCGGGATGAAGTCTAATCTTTCTGAATAGACTTTTTCTGTCAGCGTGTGAGAATATAAAGTTGCACATGCTTGATAAAGGAGATACAACCCATGGAACAAGTCATGAATGTAAAACCCTTAACGATTGAAGACTATCCGACCCTCAAAGAATTGGATACAGGGATTGAAGACGACTATGTGGTTCGGATTTTTGATCGACTCATCACTTCTGACAGTCATGAACTCTTCGGTCTTTTTCAAAATGGCCAAATGCTTGCAGTTGGCGGCTACAGCTTATTCGGTCAGGATAAATTCGCTATGCTCGGCCGTCTGAGAAGTGATCGGCGTTTTCATAAGAAAGGAAACGCTACGGAACTGCTCAAACCTGTGGTTGATCAATTGAAAAAAGACCCAAGAGTGAGGTGGATCGGCGCGAACACACACCTTGGAAATTTACCTGCAAGACGTGTCCTTGAAAAACTCGGGATCGATCAAGGGCCAATCCTTCACTACCTGACTTTAAAACGCCCTGATTTATTATCAGGACATACCCAGGGTCCTGTATGGGAGCCTGTCGATGGATTAGAAAGGAAGCGTGACCTGCTGACAGGTTTGAAAGAAAACGCCTTAGGAACATTTCCATACGAATGCTACTATCCCTTCCCTTTTGATGAGGCGCTTTTCACCGATGATTATTTACAGGCATGCTCCTTTTTTGAGAATCCTGATCAAAGTCGGTTCGTCATCTTAAAGAATGATACAAAGAAATACGATTATTCTCATGTCAAATACTTCTGGGACGATCATTATGATCAACCCGGCTTTTTTGAAACGGTCCTCCATCATTGGAACAACAACCCGGATAATGTGGGGTGCTGGATTGATTTTTCCGACCAGGGATTCAAGAACATACCTGAACTCTCCCCCTATGATGTTCAGGAACCATGGATCCTCTACGGCACTTGGAAAAAGGCATAATTATAAGAAATCTTCTGCATATATTGACAAGCTCCTTCATAGTATTTAGAATCCTCTAAAGGAAAAATTTTAACGCAAGAAAGGATTAAAGACTATGAACTTTATGCAAGCCGTACAGCTACTAGATGAAGGTCATGCTTTGGAACGTCATACATGGAAGAATTCCGGATATATTGTAAAAGATGAAAAAGGAAAGATTGTTTTCTTTGATCATAATGAACCTACTTTTTACTCTTTAACCACAGATGATGCTCTCGCTTCTGATTGGGAACAAACAGATAAAGATCAATGGACGATTGTTTCTGTCTCTCACGATCGTGAATTGATGCAGGGGAAACTTTTTGTTTCTTATCACATTTGCTCTGAAAACGAAGGCAGCATCATGAACAATCACCTCGTGGAAGCTGATGAATTGTCTCAGTGGTCCCGTTTCGTAAATCTGGATCTTGCCAATTCCGCACGCTATTTGAATGAGCAGGATGTAGCCACTGTTCAAAATACAATTAGTGCATAAGACATCACTAAAAAAACGCGCGAAATCATTCGCGCGTTTTTTTTTATTTTTTCTTTTTGCTTCCTTTTTTAGGGACGCCTTTGTTTCTATAAAAAGGTTTGTTTCCTTTTTGTTTGTTTTTCTTTTTATCTTTTTTCCGATCCGGACCTTTGGATTTGATCTGTTTCGGACGCTCTGGACGTTTCCGCTCTTTTCTCGGTTTCATCCCATCAATTTCAAAATCCACGACCCGCTCTTCAATATTGACGTTCGTCACCTTGATGGTTACTTCATCACCGATACGGTAAACATTCCCTGTACGTTCACCAATCATGGCATACTGTTTTTCATGATAGTGATAATAATCGTCAGTCAATGTACTCACGTGAACCAGTCCTTCAACCGTGTTCGGAAGTTCAACGAACATTCCGAAGCTGGTCACTGAGCTGATCACACCTTCATATTCTTCACCGATTTTATCCTGCATGAATTCAGCCTTTTTCAGATCATCGGTTTCCCGTTCGGCATCAACTGCAGCTCGCTCCATTTCAGAAGAATGGCGGGCGATTTCAGGCATTTGATCTTTCCAGTGTTTCCGCGTCTTATAATCCAACTTTTCTTCAACCAAATACGTACGGATCAGACGGTGGACAATCAAGTCGGGATATCGTCGTATTGGAGACGTGAAGTGTGTGTAGAAGTCTGTTGCAAGCCCGAAGTGACCAAGACCTTGCGGATCATACTTCGCCTGCTGCATGGAACGCAGCATCAACTTTGAAATGATCATATCCTCCTGTGTGCCCTTCACTTCTTCTAACACCTTCTGCAAAGCCTGTGGGTGAACATTATCAGCCGTTCCTTTGACCGAATATCCCATATTGGCAACAAACTCAAAAAAGTTCTGAAGCTTATCTTCATCCGGATCCTGGTGAATACGGTGAATGAACGGAACATCCATCCAGTGGAAATGCTCCGCTACGGTTTCGTTCGCAGCCAACATGAATTCTTCAATCAAACGTTCTGCGACAGACCGTTCACGCAAGCGGACGTCGACCGCTTTACCTTCTTCGTCAACAACAACACCAGCTTCTTTAAAATCAAAGTCAATGGCGCCGCGCCCCATTCTTTTCCCTCTCAGGATACTTGCGAGCTTCTCCATATCTCTGAACATCGGCACAAGCTCTTCATATTTTTTAATCAATTCAGGATCCTCGTCCTGTAGAATGCTGTTCACATCTTTATAGGTCATTCGTTCATTGGTCTTAATAACACTTTGGAAAATTTCGTGATTGACGACTTCCCCTTGTCGGTTGATTTCCATTTCACAAGTCAAAGTCAGACGATCGACTTGCGGATTCAAGGAGCAGATCCCGTTGGATAAACGGTGCGGAATCATTGGAATCACACGATCCACTAAGTACACACTCGTCGCACGTTCTCTCGCTTCCTGATCAATAGGAGAGCCCTCTTTCACATAATAAGTGACGTCTGCAATGGAAACGCCAAGCTTATAGTTTCCGTTATCAAGCTTTTTGACCATGACGGCATCATCAAGGTCCTTAGCGTCTGCCCCATCGATTGTCACGATCATTTCATCACGCAGATCGCGGCGGTTCTTGATTTCGTCCGGGTGAATTTCATCCGGTGTGTCTGCCGCTTGCTGCAATACTTCCTCAGGAAAGTCCACTTTAATGCCATGTTTATAAATGATGGAGATGATATCAATGCCCGGATCATTTTTGTGACCAAGGATTTCTACGATTTCCCCTTCAGCACTCATCCGATCCTCAGGGAACTTCGTGATATTAACAATGACTTTATGTCCATCAATCGCCCCATTATTCTGGCTCTTCGGAATAAAGATATCATTTGGGATCCGCTTATCATCGGCAATAACAAAGCCGAAATTGCGGCTGGATTCGTATGTTCCGACGACACGTGTCGTGGCCCTTTCCAAGATACGGATGACCGTACCTTCCGGCCGCGTCCCATCCTCTTTCCGTTTCTCAATACGAACGAGGACTTTATCATTGTTCATGGCTGAATGAAGGTCGGAATGATGAATGTACACATCATCCTTATCCTCCTCATCAGGGATCAGAAAAGCGAACCCTTTTGCATGCATTTGAATCCGCCCGCGAATCAGGTTCATTTTTTCCGGAAGACCAAAGCGGTTTTTACGCGTCCGGACAAGCTCTCCCTCTTCCTCAAGCTCATTCAATGCCTTCATGAGGTCCTTGAATTCATCAGAACTCCCAAGTTCCAACGTGTCTTCAAGCTCTTGTACAGATAGTGGTTTTGATGCTGTTTCTTTGAAAAAGTCTAAAATTTGCTGTTTCAATTCTATACTCAATTGACATACCTCCTTTTAAATGAAGGACAACACTCTGGGATCATGACCAGTCCAGTGACTCAAGGAAAGCGAGAACGTCTTCGTGCAACTGCTCTTTTTCCTTATCCATCGTGATCACATGGCCAGAGTTTTTGTACCATTTAATATCTTTTTGATCGGTTTCTACTTGTTCATAGATATAGTTTGCACTTTCTGTGTTAATCATTTCATCATTTTCTGCTTGTACAACAAAAGTGGGCGTGTAAATTTGATCCACTTCATTATGGACTTCCGTAATGAATCCACCCAACTGCTTAAACATCTCTTCTGATTCACTAAGCAGTTCCTGTACTTCGCGATCAATGGTTTCTTTATCTTTTCCTTCTAATTGTTTATACTGTCTAGCTTTAAATTCAAACCCTTGGGTCAGTTGTTTCTCATTATCAAAAAACATCGGCGAACACATCGTAATGATTCCTTTAATAGGCTCCGAATAAGCAAGCTTTAAGCCAAGGACACCTCCAAGGGACAAACCTGCGACGGCAATTTTCTTATAGCCGAGTTCACGAAGATGATTCAAGGCATTCTGAACATCCGCCCACCAGTCCTCGGGTCTTGCTTCGATCAATGCTTCAAGCTCTTTTCCATGCCCGGCATAAATCGGAGCATGAGAGGTATAGCCGTGCTTTTGTAAAAACCGGCCAAGCATCCGCACATCGGCAGAATGGCCAGTAAATCCATGTAGTAATAATACCGCACGTTCTCCTTCCTCAAACGTAAATGGCTGAGGTTGTTTAATTTTCATGTCATTCTCTCCTTACTTCATCTATGTCCTGTTTTTAAGATTTCATTCTAAAGTGCAATGTATTCTATTTTACCAAAATTAAGTTCCCCTGGCACATTTTGAACCTGAACAAGCGTTTCCCCCTGTTATTCAGCTAAATGGCAGGATTGTGGAAGACTCGATTTCGAGATGTTTGTGTGGATTTAGGGGCTCCGGGAAAAGGTTCGCTTTCCGTGGGCGAGTGATGAGCCTCCTCGAGCTAACGCTCTGCGGGGTCTCATCTACCACGCACTTCCCACAGGAGTCTCACCGTTTCCCTCCGCCCCTTTGCCATATGAGGTTCTCGAAATCCCTCTTATAGTAACCTGCATAGTAGTGTTGTGAAATCCTGCTTAATCTGCATCGGTATAGGATTCTTAACTACAAAAGCTCTTATTACTGGAAGGTAGTTTCGAGAATGTCTTACGAAAAGTGGGCGGAGGGGAGTGGCGAGACTCCTATCTTAAGTGTGCAGGCGCCTTGATCAGCGGCGTATGGACTGGACGGAGCTGGCGGAGATAAAGGAAACACGAAGAACGGAGGGATTCGATGTTGACTTATCGTACAGAAGCGAGGGAAGTCTCACTAGCCGCTAGGCGCCGGAACCGGATATCGAAGAGGAAAAAGTGCAGGGTGAGACCCCACAGGACGCAGTCCGAGGAGGCTCACCGCGCTCCCGCGGAAAGCGAGTTATTCCCCGCAGCCCCATCCACTCAACAAAAGTCTCGAAACTGAGTCTTCAAGTAAAGGGAGCTATTGTGCAGGATCGGGTTCTGAGGAAGTGGGCATAAAAAAACTGCGCTTCGTTTTATGAAGCGCAGTTTTTTTAATTAACCGAGGATATATGCAGTTAAGAAAGCTAATACAAAGAAAAGAACGCCTGTTACTACCGTTGCTTTGTGCAACACTGCGTCAATTCCCCGTGCTTTCTGCTTCCCAAATAGTTGCTCCGCTCCGCCAGAAATCGCTCCTGAAAGACCGGCACTTTTTCCGGATTGCAATAGTACAAGGACGATCATTGCAATCGTATTGATGGTTAGTAAAGTAATCGCAAGTGTTTCCATGATGTGCCCACACCTCCTAAAAACGTACAGATAACTAGTTTAAATGTAGCATAAAAGCCTTTCCTCAGCAAGCTAATTCTTTATTCAAAAAGGGGATGACTCACATGATGGGAGATCTTAAAGATAGAATGTTTTGAACACATTAAATGAGAGAATTCGTAAGTCCTTAATGTCATTGGATGCTCGGAAAATGCACGTCTCCAGGAGCTTTCGAAGCAGGCATCCCCTCTTTATTCTTCCCTTTAGTGAATATTTATGATTGAATTTGATTGTTTTTGATAGTTTATGGTTGATTTTTGTAAGGGTTTTCTTTTATTATGAATATAGATGACAAGCAAGGAGTGTAGGAACATGCTTACACCAGAACGCCAACAACTCATACTAAAAACTGTCAAAAACGATCATACATCAAAAATCAAACGTTTAGTCGAAGTGACAGGGGCCTCAGAATCGACAATCCGCCGCGATCTGGACCAACTGGAGGAACAAGGTCTCTTAAGACGCGTCCATGGGGGGGCATCGCTTTCAAGCTCAGCAAGTGAAGAACCAACCATGGGTGAAAAAATCTCGAAGTTCCACAGCGAAAAGCAGGCAATCGCTCAATTCGCAGCTTCTCTCGTACAAGGTGGGGATTGCATTTTCATCGATGCTGGATCAACGACTTATGAGATGATTCCTTTCCTTAAAGAGAAAAATATCATCGTTGTAACGAATGGATTAAGTCATCTGGATGCCTTAAACACTCACCATATTAAAACCTACGTCCTAGGTGGACTGGTCAAACACCAGACAGGAGCAGTCGTCGGTGCCGGTGCAATTCAAAATTTACAGCAATACCGCTTTGATCAGTGCTTCATGGGTGCAAACGGAGTCACAATAGATGATGGATACACAACACCGGATCCCGAAGAAGCTGCAATCAAACAAATGACATTGAACTTATCGAAGAATCGTTACGTACTTGTCGATCACTCCAAATTTGAAAAGGTTTCTTTCATGAAATTCTCTGATCTATCGGAAGCAGAAATCATTACAAACTACAATGAAACATCTATTGAAGACTATCGTAAGAAAACGAATATAAAGGTTGTGACAACATGATTTATACATGTACTTTAAACCCTTCCATTGACTACATTATGAACGTCGAAGATTTTGAGGCCGGGGCTTTGAATCGTGCAAAAGAAACTTTCTATTACCCCGGAGGGAAAGGCATCAACGTTTCCCGTGTCATGAACCGTCTTGGTGTCAAAACTAAAGCGCTCGGGTATATCGGCGGCTTTACCGGTGCCTTTGTTCAACAGTTTCTCGACCAGGAGACCATTGATCACGCTTTTATTCAAACATCTCAAACGACAAGAGTGAACGTGAAACTGAAAAGTAACAAGGAAACAGAAATCAACGGCCCTGGAGCGGAAATAACAGCCCCTTTACAGGAAAAGCTCTTAGACCAAGTGAGGGACCTTTCCAATAGAGACACTCTCGTTCTTGCCGGAAGTCTTCCTTCTTCCCTGCCTTCCGATTTTTATATAACCATGGCTTCGATCTGTGCTGAAAATGGAGTGAAAGTCGTGGCCGATACATCAGGGAAGGCATTGGAGCAAATCCTTGGCCACCCCCTCTTCCTATTGAAGCCGAACCATCATGAATTGGGTGAGCTTTTCAATGTTGATATTGATACAAAGGAAAAGGCGGCTCAGTATGGAAGGAAGTTGATTGACCAAGGTGTTGAGCACGTGATTGTATCGATGGGCGGTAAAGGCGCTGTGTATGTAGGCCGAAACCACGAAATGTTCGCTAATGTCCCTAAAGGTCATGTGAAAAACTCAGTTGGAGCAGGAGATTCCGTTGTCTCCGGTTTTCTAGCAGCACTGGAAAAAGAGGAATCAATCCAACAAGCTTTCCGTTATGGTGTAGCTTCAGGAAGTGCCACTGCTTTTCAGGATGATCTTTGTCAAAAAGATGATGTAGAACGATTATTGTCAGATATCCATGTTTCCAATATTAATTAAGGGGAGTGAACCACCATGAAAATTACAGATTTACTGACGAAAGAAACCATCGTATTGAATATGTCTGCCTCTTCCAAGCCAGAGGCGATCGATGAGCTTGTCGGTCAACTGGATCATGCCGGTAAGCTTAATGATCGTGATGATTTCAAGCAAGCCATTGAGGCACGTGAACAACAAAGTACCACAGGGATTGGCGAAGGAATCGCCATCCCGCACGCAAAAACTTCTGCTGTAAAGGATCCTGCCATCGCTTTCGGAAGATCACAGGATGGATTAGATTATGAATCCCTGGATGGACAGCCGACAAACCTATTCTTCATGATTGCAGCTTCTGAAGGCGCTAACAACACTCACTTGGAAACACTGTCCCGCCTTTCTTCCTTTTTAATGGATAACAAATTCCGTCAGCAGTTGGAAGAAGCAAAGACAGAAGCTGACGTGATTGAAGCGATCAATGCTAAAGAAGCGGAAGAAGACGATGAAGAAGAAACGGAAGAACAAAATACAGGTAAGATTCTGGCGGTTACTGCGTGTCCTACAGGAATTGCCCATACGTATATGGCAGCAGATAAACTAAAAGCGACAGCGAAAGAGATGGGTGTGAACATCAAAGTTCAAACCAATGGCTCAAGCGGAGTCAAAAACCGGCTGACAAGTGAAGACATTGACGAGGCAGATGCCATTATCGTTGCTGCAGATACAAAAGTGGAAATGGAACCTTTCCAAGGGAAGCCGGTCATTGAAGTACCTGTCGCTAAAGCGATACATGAACCGAAAGAATTGATCGAAAAAGCGACCAAAAAGGATGCGCCTGTCTATCAAGGCACCGGCGAGAAAAAAGAAGATTCTCAGGATAAAGGACAGCGCACAGGTTTTTACAAACATCTGATGAATGGTGTATCAAACATGCTGCCTTTCGTCGTTGGTGGAGGTATTTTAATTGCGCTTTCCTTCTTCTGGGGTATCAATTCTGCGGATCCAACACACGAGGAGTACAACCGCTTCGCAGAAATGCTTAATATCATAGGTGGCGGAAATGCTTTCTTCCTCCTCGTCCCAGTCCTTGCCGGATTTATTGCTTCCAGTATTGCGGATCGCCCAGGCTTTGCGCCGGGAATGGTTGGTGGATTGATTGCTATCACACAAACGGCCAATGAAAATGCATCGAACGGTTCTGGTTTCCTTGGTGGTTTGATTGCAGGTTTCTTAGCCGGTTATTTGACGTTACTCGTTAAAAAATGGCTGGAAGGTTTACCAGCTATATTAGATGGTATGAAGACCGTGCTCTTCTATCCTGTCATTACAATCTTCGCCACTGGTATGATTATGTTACTGATTAACCCAGCACTGACAAGCGTTTATACAGCGTTATTTGGATTTCTTGAAAACATGAGTGGATCAAACCTTGCTCTCCTCGGACTGATTGTCGGTGGCATGATGGCTGTAGATATGGGTGGTCCAATAAACAAAGCTGCCTACACATTCGGTATTGCAGCTCTTGATGCAGGGAACTATACATTTATAGCAGCTGCAATGGCTGGCGGCATGGTTCCCCCTCTTGCAATGGGCTTAGCCACAACTATTTTCAAAAATAAATTCACGAAACAAGAGCGCGAAACTGGGAAAGCCGCTTATCCACTTGGAGCTTTCTTCATCACAGAAGGAGCCATTCCATTCGCAGCAGCTGACCCGGCCCGTGTGATTCCTTCTATGGTTGCAGGTAGTGCTTTGACAGGTATGCTGACGATGTTATTCGGAATCGGTCTACGCGCCCCGCACGGCGGTATTATCGTTACGCCGCTCGTAGAAGGTGGATTCATGCAAATCGTCCTTTATCTAGTGGCAATCATTGCCGGTACAATTCTTGCAGCAATTGTTGTAGGATTCTTGAAAAAAGACCTCCAAAAGGCTTAAAATAATAAAGTTAGGGTAAGTCATAAACAATAGCATGTTTAAGGAGGAATTATAATGGTAGAGAAAACTTTTAAAATTACATCGTCCGACGGTGTTCACGCACGTCCAGCAACAGTACTTGTACAAAATGCAGGAAAGTACGAGTCTGATATTAACCTACATTACAAAGAAAAATCCGTTAATCTTAAATCCATCATGGGAATCATGAGTCTTGGGATCCCTGCAGACGCTGATGTGAAAATCACAGCAGAAGGCAGTGACGAACAAGAAGCGATCGACCATTTGGAAACAACTATGAAGAACGAAGGCTTGGGGGAATAACAGCATGACACAGCTTCAAGGTATTGCAGCTTCAAGCGGGATTGCGATTGCAAAGGTTTACCGCTTGGAAGCTCCGGACCTTTCTTTCGATAAGAAAGAAATCGAGCAGCCGGAACAAGAAGTCAAACGCCTACATGAGGCTCTGGAAACATCAAAGTCAGAGCTTGAAAAAATTAAAGAACATACAAGAAAATCTTTAGGTGACGAACACGCGGAAATCTTTTCTGCTCACCTACTCGTCTTAAGCGATCCAGAATTGATCCAACCGATCGAAGATAAGATCAAGAGCGAAAACGTGAACGCAGAGGCCGCTCTTTCTGAGACGGCAAACATGTTCATCGACATGTTCAAAGGCATGGACAATGAATACATGCGTGAACGTGCGGCAGACATCCAGGACGTAACAAAACGTGTAATGGCTCACCTTCTTGGAGTGACATTCCCGGATCCTGCACTAATCAACGAAGAAGTCGTCATCGTCGCAGACGATCTAACACCTTCTGATACCGCTCAATTGAACAAACAATACGTAAAAGGGTTCACGACAGATATCGGAGGCCGTACGTCTCACTCTGCTATCATGGCTCGTTCTCTTGAGATTCCTGCCGTTGTCGGAACCAAAAATATCACTTCCCAGGCTGGGAAGGATACCATGATCATCGTTGATGGAATCAATGGTGACGTCATCATTGATCCGAGTGAAGATCAAATTGCTGAATACAAGCAAAAGCAGGATGACTTCGAGAAACAAAAACAAGAGTGGGCGAAACTTAAAGATGAAGCGACTGTCACTTCTGAAGGTGACCACGTAGAGCTTGTAGCGAATATCGGAACTCCTGACGACGTTGAAGGTGTCTTGAACAACGGCGGCGAAGGTGTTGGCCTTTACCGTACAGAGTTCCTTTATATGGGCAAAAACCAGCTCCCGACTGAGGAAGAGCAGTTTGATGCTTACTCTTCTGTGCTGAAGCAAATGGGAGACAAGCCTGTCGTCGTACGTACTCTGGATATTGGTGGAGACAAGGAACTTGACTACTTGGATCTCCCTGAAGAAATGAACCCATTCCTTGGTTACCGTGCGATTCGTCTTTGCCTGGAGCGCGACGATATTTTCCGCGTTCAGCTTCGTGCATTACTGCGTGCAAGCGTCCACGGAAACTTGAAAATCATGTTCCCAATGATCGCTACGCTTGAAGAATTCCGTCAAGCTAAAGCCATCCTCGACGAAGAGCGTGCAAACCTCAAAGAAGAAGGTCAGGATGTGTCTGAGGAAATCGAAGTCGGAATGATGGTTGAAATTCCTGCAACAGCAGTAATTGCCCGTCAGTTCGCTAAAGAAGTCGATTTCTTCAGTATCGGTACCAATGACCTGATTCAATATACAATGGCAGCAGACCGTATGAACGAGCGCGTGTCGTACTTGTATCAGCCGTACAACCCGGCGATTCTTAACCTGGTTAACAACGTGATTGAAGCAGCACATGCAGAAGGCAAATGGGCTGGCATGTGTGGAGAAATGGCTGGAGATGAGATTGCCATTCCTCTTCTACTTGGACTTGGTTTGGATGAATTCAGCATGAGTGCGACATCCATCCTTCCTGCCCGTACGCAGATCAGAGATCTATCCAGAAAGGAATGGACTTCTTACAAAGAAGAAATCCTTTCTATGGGTACGGCAGAAGAAGTTGTCGCTTTTGTCAAAGAAAAAACACAAACGAAGTAGTATTTGTTTGATGAGTGTGGGACAATAGGTGTGTGCCGATCTAATTCGGCTCTAGTTTCAAACGAGAAAGAGATGTGTTTCCATGACATTTACTGTGATCATGATCGTATGTATCGCGATTGTTTTGGGGATTGCCGCTATGTTCGGCATGGCTGTCTCTAAAGGCTACGATTACAAACACACCGTTGACCCATTACCAGACGACAAACGCCATAAAGATGAACACAAAAAAGCTGACGCTTAAAGATCGCGTCAGCTTTTTTTAATTTCCATCGCATATCTCAAGTTTCTGTTGGATAGGTGTACGTACTTTCGGCTTCGGGATTCGTTTTGGGTAGCCCATCTGCAACACAGAAACCAACTTGAAACGTCGGCTGTCGAGTTCGACAGCTTCAGAAAATTGATCATCATGTAAATAGGGACTCGTCGTCCAAAGTACGCCAACTCCCGCTTCCCACGCTAGTAGCTGCACATTTTGTATATAGGCACAAACAGCCGCATAATCTTCTTCATATTTCCGAATATCTTCGTCTTTTTCCATGTAAATCAGGGCATGGTGAGGAATATTCAATAAGAAATCGCGGATTCCTTCCTCCAGTCGAAGGGTTTTGTTTACGTCATACCCTTTAAAGAAGCCTTGCCTTCGATAACTTTCCATTACTGCATCGGCATACGCTTCTTTTCCTTTATCCTGATATAAACGAATCTGCCACGGTTCTTTCATCCGATGGTTAGGCGCCCATGAAGACTCAGCAAAGATGCGTTCCAACACTCCACGATCCACTTTCTCCTCTTTATACTCATGAATCGAGCGGCGGCTTTGTATTGCTTCCAACAACTCCATCTCGTACACCTCACAACATGATCAACTTTGTCACAGGCTGTCCCATCCAATAGCCCCATTCACGTAAGAAAAATGGTACTTTCGTTTCCATACTTTTATAGGCCGAATACTCAGTCGGAACACCTTCCACCTTCATATCCAGATGCTTGGCCATAGCCACAGCTCTTTTTAAATGAAATTGATCACTGACAATTAGAAAGGAACGAATCCCTTTTTCATGACTGACTTCTTTCGCATTACTCAAATTATCTTCGGTGATGAGTGATCGATCCTCAAACAGAATATCTTCTTCTTTTACTCCATGTTCCATCGCATAGTCTCTTCCTACTTCTGCTTCAGAGGAAGCGGCCTGCTCACTTTTACCACCCGTAAGAATCAAATATTCGACATGTCCTTCTTTATATAATTTAATTCCCTGCTTCAACCGCCCCTCAAAGACAGGGCTTGGCTTTCCATTCCATTGCGCAGCGCCGAGTACGATGGCTGCATCGGCTTCCGATACTTTTTCATCGCCATAGGTCCACACGGAATATCCGGTGTATAATGCATAAGCTATCATCAATAATAAAATGATTTGAATGAATCTTTTCATATCTTCTGGTTCTCCTACTCCCTGAATATATGTTCCATCATATCATAGAAAAAAGCCTCCCTGAATCATCAGAGAGGCTCATTTTAAAACTTATTTATTCAAGTTGTAGAATGCTTTCTTACCTGCATATGTTGCAGTTCCAAGCAGCTGGTCTTCGATACGAAGAAGCTGGTTGTACTTCGCTACGCGGTCGGTACGGGATGGAGCACCTGTTTTGATTTGACCCGCATTTGTCGCAACAGCGATGTCTGCAATTGTCGCGTCTTCTGTTTCACCAGAACGGTGAGAGATGACAGCTGTGTAACCAGCGCGCTTCGCCATTTCGATTGCTTCGAATGTTTCAGTAAGTGTACCGATTTGGTTCACTTTGATTAGGATGGAGTTGCCAACGCCTTCTTCAATCGCACGGCTTAGCTTCTCAGTATTTGTTACGAACAAATCGTCACCGACAAGCTGTACGCGGTCTCCGATACGGTCTGTAAGAAGTTTTGTACCTTCCCAGTCGTTTTCATCAAGACCATCTTCAATGGAAACGATTGGATACTTGTTCACAAGCTCTTCATACCAATCAACCATTTCTTCAGACGTACGTACCACACCTTCACCTTTCAGATTGTACTTGCCATCTTCATAAATCTCAGAAGAGGCAACGTCCATCGCAAGCTGTACTTCTTCGCCTGGCTTGTAACCAGCCGCTTCGATCGCTTCGATGATTGTAGATAGAGCTTCTTCGTTTGAACCAAGGTCCGGAGCGAATCCGCCTTCGTCACCTACAGCCGTGTTGTAGCCTTTGCCGCCAAGTACTTTCTTAAGAGCGTGGAAAATTTCAGCACCCATACGAAGCGCTTCTTTGAATGTCGGCGCGCCAACAGGCATGATCATGAATTCCTGGATATCTACGTTGTTATCCGCGTGCTCTCCACCGTTTACAATGTTCATCATTGGTGTTGGAAGCGTAGCTGCTGTGAAGCCTCCAAGATACTTGTAAAGTGGAAGACCTACAACGTCTGCAGCCGCATGTGCAACAGCCATGGATACGCCAAGGATAGCGTTCGCACCAAGGTTACCTTTGTTTTCTGTACCGTCTAGCTCTCTCATCATTTGGTCGATGATGACCTGCTGTGTTACGTCCATACCTAGAAGGTTTGGAGCAATCTTTTCGTTTACGTTATCTACAGCGTTTTGTACGCCTTTGCCAAGGTAACGTTCTTTGTCACCATCGCGAAGTTCTACCGCTTCGTATTCACCAGTAGAAGCACCGCTTGGAACAAGTGCTGTACCGAAAGCTCCGGATTCTGTGTAAACTTCTACTTCTACAGTTGGATTACCACGAGAGTCAAGGACTTCACGTGCATATACGTCAGTAATGTAAGGCATGAATATCTCTCCCTTATTTTTTAATTAGTGATTTTCCTGTCATTTCTTCAGGTTGTTCTACGTTCAAGAGTTCCAGCAATGTTGGTGAAAGATCACCAAGAATTCCTCCATCACGGAGTTCCGCCCCATCCTTCGTCACAATGACGGGCACAGGGTTTGTTGTATGAGCTGTCATAGCGTCTCCATCCAAGGTCGTCACCTCATCAGAGTTACCATGGTCAGCCGTAATGATCACATGTCCACCTTTTTCGTGGATCTTATCTACGATTTTGCCTAAGCATTCGTCCACTGCTTCAATCGCTTTAATGGTCGGCTCAAGCATCCCTGAGTGTCCAACCATATCAGGATTGGCAAAGTTTAGAATGATGGCGTTGTGCTTTTCAGCATCCAGTGCCTCAAGAAGAGCATCTGTGACTTCATAAGCACTCATTTCTGGTTTCTGATCATACGTCGCTACTTTCGGAGAATCGATGAGGATGCGCTCTTCCCCTTCGAATTCTTTTTCGCGGCCGCCGCTCATGAAAAACGTCACGTGTGGATACTTTTCTGTCTCAGCGATCCGCAATTGCTTCATGTCATTGTCAGCAAGGACTTCCCCGACTGTATTTTTCAAGTCATTCGGAGGGAAAGCAATCTTACTTCTGACCTGATCACTGTATTGCGTCATTCCAACAAAGTGAAGATTTTTCGGTGCGTTTTCCCCACGATCATAACCATCAAAATCGTCATTTGCAAATGTACGAGAAAGCTGGATGGCACGGTCTGGGCGGAAATTGAAGAAAATGATACTCTCTTCATCTTCCACTTTTCCGATCGGGTTGTTGTCCTCATCCGTTAGAACAACAGGCTCCACGAACTCATCGTACACTTTCTGCTCATAAGAATCGTCGATGGCTTTGATTGGATCCTTGTACGTCGGACCCTCACCGTAGGCAATGGCATCATAAGCTTTCTTGACACGCTCCCAGCGATTGTCACGGTCCATCGCGTAGTAACGACCGGAAAGTGTAGCGATTTGACCAACGCCCACTTCTTCAATCGCTTCCTGTGTCTGTTTGATATAAGTCTTAGCCGATTGCTGACCTACATCACGGCCATCTAGGAAAGCATGGATGAAAACTTTCTCAAGTCCTTCTTCTTTCGCCAGCTTCAAGGTAGCGATCATATGGTCGATATGACTATGAATACCCCCATCAGATAACAGGCCGAAAATATGAAGAGCTTTATCTTTTGTTTTCGCTTCACGAACCGCGTTAAGCAGCACTTCATTCTCAAAGAAATCCCCTTCACGAATGGAAAGGTTAATTCTTGTCAGACTTTGATAGACGACACGTCCTGCGCCGATGTTCAAGTGTCCAACTTCAGAGTTGCCCATTTGACCTTCTGGCAGTCCGACAGCTTCCCCGCATGCCGTTAATTGAGAATGCGGAAATTGGTTCCAGTAACGATCAAAGTTCGGCGTGTTCGCTTGTTTGACAGCATTCCCCTTCTCTTCATCACGAAGAGCGTAGCCATCAAGGATGATTAAGGCAGCCAGGTTTTTGTTACTCATTCTTACCTGCCTCCACTAGTTTTAGGAAAGAATCAGCTTCAAGGCTGGCTCCTCCTACTAGAGCACCATCAATGTCGGACTGGGATAGTAGTTCATCAACGTTTGCAGGCTTCACGCTGCCGCCGTATTGGATTCGTACAGCTTCTGCTGCATCTGCACTTACATAATCACTGACGACTTTACGGATGTGTGTACAAACTTCATTCGCTTGTTCAGATGTCGCAGTACGACCTGTACCAATCGCCCAGATTGGCTCATAAGCAATGATTGTTTCTGCACATTGATCATTTGTCAGACCGTCTAATGCTTTTTTCACTTGTGTCTCAACAACGTCCATCGTTTCATTTGCTTCACGCTGTTCTAGAGATTCCCCTACACAAATAATTGGTGTTAAGCCATGATTGAATGCAGCATGAACTTTTTTGTTTACCTCTTCATCCGTTTCCTTGAAGATTTCACGACGCTCGGAGTGACCAAGTACGACGTAAGAAACGCCAAGTTCTTTCAGCATGACCGGGCTTACTTCACCAGTGAACGCACCGTTTTCCTCAAAGTGCATGTTTTGAGCACCGATTTTAAGGCTTGTACCTTCTGTTTCCTCTACAAGTTTTTGCAGAAAAGGAAATGGAGCACAAACAACAGATTCTACCTGCTCAGAGGAAGGTACTTCATTTTTAGCTGTTTGAATAAAATCTTCCGCTTCACGGTGGTTCTTATTCATTTTCCAGTTACCAGCGATTACTTTTTTACGCATATGGTTTCACCTCTCCTTTTTATTTATCGTTCAACAAGGATACACCAGGAAGATCTTTACCTTCCATGAATTCCAAGGAAGCACCGCCACCTGTGGAGACGTGGTCCATGTCATTTGCGTATCCGAATTTCTCAACGGCTGCTGCAGAGTCGCCTCCACCGATGACCGTGTAGCCATCTGTTTCGGAAAGAGCATTCGCTACAGCTTTTGTACCGTTAGCAAAAGATTCGATTTCAAAGACGCCCATAGGTCCGTTCCAGATAACCAATTTGGATTCTTTAATGACTTTCGCATATTTTTCTCTCGTTTTCGGACCGATATCAAGAGCTTCCCAATCAGATGGGATGCTGTCGATTCCGACTTCTTCCTTGTTCGCAGAATCAGAGAAATCATCAGCAACGACGACATCTTCAGGCATAAGGAAGTTGACGCCCTTTTCTTCTGCTTTCTTCATATATTCTTTAGCTAGATCGATTTTATCTTCTTCGAGCAGCGATTTACCGATTTCATGACCTAGCGCTTTTACGAATGTGTAAGCAAGACCTCCACCGATAATCAAGTTATCTACTTTATCGATCAAGTTGTCAATGACACCGATTTTATCTTTTACTTTCGCCCCACCAATGATGGCTGTGAATGGACGCTCAGGGTTAGATAGAGCCTTACCTAGAACATTGATTTCTTTCTCCATCAGGAAACCAGCAACGGCTGGGATATGCTCCGCAACACCCGCTGTAGAAGCATGGGCACGGTGAGCAGCACCGAATGCATCATTTACATAGAGGTCAGCCATGTCTGCAAAAGCCTTGGCCAATTCCGCATCATTCTTCTCTTCACCAGGATGGAAGCGCACGTTTTCAATCAGAAGAACATCACCATTTTTCATTTGAGAAATGGCTTTGTCTACTTCAGCCCCGTGTACTTCATCCGTTTTTGTAACGGTTTGTCCAAGAACATCGCTCAGACGATTGGCTACAGGATCAAGACGAAGGTCTTCGACAACTTCCCCTTTAGGGCGTCCAAGGTGACTGGCAAGAATGACTTTCGCACCGTTTCCAGTCAGGTGCTTGATTGTAGGGAGGGCAGCTTTGATTCGAGTGTCGTCTGTGACTTCTCCCTCACTCATCGGTACGTTGAAGTCCACACGGCAAAAGACCGTTTTTCCTTGCACTTCAACATCGCGGATTGTTTTCTTATTCATAGAATGACAACCTCCTTGGTTTGTGGTCAGGTTCAACGCCTGCCCTTATGTACGTTTCCACAGTTTCATTGTGCAGAAACGCCGATAAGCAGGATGCGAAAAAACATGGATAAAGGAGGAGGACCTGAGACCTCCTCCTTTCCAGCTTTTTCATAGTATTTTCTAAAACGGCTCAGATATTACAAGCCTTGGTTTTTAAGGTATACAGCCAAGTCTACACAACGGTTGGAGTAACCAGTTTCGTTGTCATACCAAGAAACAATTTTAACCATGTTGTTTTCAAGGATTAGTGTAGAAAGACCATCAATGATAGAAGAGTGAGTGTTGCCATTGTAGTCCGTGGAAACAAGTGGCTCGTCACTGTAGCCAAGGATTCCTTTAAGGTTACCTTCAGCTTCTGCGCGAAGAGCTTCGTTCACTTCTTCAGCTGTTACGTCTTTATCAAGTTCAGCAACCAAGTCTACGATGGAAACGTTGGATGTTGGTACACGCATCGCCATACCGCTAAGCTTGCCATCAAGGTGTGGAAGAACTTTTGCAACGGCTTGTGCAGCACCAGTTGTTGTTGGGATGATGTTCTCAGCAGCTGCACGAGCACGACGGTAATCTTTGTGTGGAAGATCAAGGATCTGCTGGTCGTTCGTGTAAGAGTGAACAGTTGTCATCATACCGCGCTTAAGACCGAATTTCTCGTCAAGAACTTTTGCGTATGGAGCAAGGCAGTTCGTTGTGCAAGAAGCGTTAGAGATGACGTGGTGAGAATCTTTGTCATACTGATCTTCGTTTACACCCATAACGACTGTAAGGTCTTCCTGCTTCGCTGGAGCAGAGATAACGACTTTCTTAGCACCTGCATCCAAGTGTTTCTTCGCATCGTCACGCTGAGTGAAGCGACCTGTAGATTCGATCACGATATCTACACCAAGATCTCCCCAACCAAGTTGAGCTGGATCTTTTTCAGAAAGTACTTTGACTTCTTTTCCGCCGACAATCAGGTTGTCACCGTTTGTTGTCACTTCTTGCTCAAGCTTACCGTGTACAGTATCGTACTGAAGCAAGTGTGCAAGCATGTTTGCATCTGTCAAGTCGTTAACCGCTACTACCTCTACTTCATTGTTGTTCAAAGCAGCACGGAAAACATTACGTCCAATACGTCCAAATCCGTTAATACCAATTCTTACTGTCATGCAAAATTCCTCCTTAGGATGATTGAAATCATATTTATTTAAAGGGATAAATCCCTTATTAACTCTTGGGCTGCCCCTTCATCAGTGATCAGGACATTACTCTGGCCCGGTTGGAAATAAGATGAGATGGCTTGTGCTTTCGAACGCCCCCCGGCAACAGCAATGACATGTTTCGCACGCTTTAGATCTTCTAACTGAAGACCGACCGTACGAACTTTGTGAACGATCTGACCCTCTACGTTGAAATAGTAACCAAAAGCTTCGCCTACTGCGTTATGCTGTTTGATTAATTCCAACTGCTCAGGGGAAGTCTTTCTTCGTTCTGCCATCGTAAGCGCATCGCCTACTCCGTGGATGACGATTTCAGCGTTCCGGATGATATCCAGCACTTCTTTTATCGAAGGCTCTTCTTTTATCGTCTGATAGGATTCCTCACTGAGGGGATCGGGTACATATAAAAGACGATAGTCACCCCTTGCTTTTTTCGCCATTTCCGCACAGATTGTGTTGGCCTGGTTTTCAACTCTTTCACCTAAGCCTCCACGTGCAGGTACGTATAAGCACTGATCAGCTCCAGACAGCGGCGTCATCACTTGCGCGACGGATGCCATCGTTGTTCCGCCTGTAATGGCTATCACCTGGTCAGGCGACATATGTTCTTTCAAATACTGGACACATGCTTTTCCCATCTCTTGTTTTACCCAATTAAGCTCATCACTATCACCAGGAACAACAACGACATGGTCTAAATTTAATTTATCCTTTAATTGTTGTTCTAAAACCTTAATCCCAGAGACCTCTTTAATAAACTCAGCTAACTGCTCAAGAATGTTCTGCCCTTCATAACTTAAGTGCATGCCTCTTGAGGTAATCTCTACAGCTCCTTGTTTATTCAGAAAGTCCACTTCGCTTCGGACCGTACGTTCAGCCAGCTCAACGCTTTCAGCTAACGCTCTTCGGCCTACAGGCTGCATGATCTGGATGTAATACAACAGCTGATAACGGCGCTGTATAACGTCCAGGACATCCGGGAATAATTTTTTTTGTAAGTCGATGAACGCTCTCATGGAAAAAGCTCCTTCTTTGAAATGGTACCAACCGGGATGTATTACGTCCCAGCTAGTCATATTATGTCCCGCTCGGAGCAAAAAAATATCCTATTTCAACTTTATATTAACAGTGGGGTTGTCCACGTGCAAGCGAAAACCCATACGTTTTTCATTGTAAACGCTTCATTAGTTCTATGTAATCAATTTCACGATAATCCAACTCTTCCGCACCGATCTTTAACACCGGTACCTCAAGCAAATACTTCTCTAATAGTTCTGGATCTTTCTCAATATCCACCATGACTACTTTGACATCGAACAGTGATAATAGGCCTTTGATTTCTTCACATAATCCACAGTTTTCTTTTACATATAATACGACTTCAGACATGCACAAGCCCTCCTGAACTTTTCACCTTCATCATACCAAAGGATACACTCCAATATCCATCCTCCTCCAGAGCTTCTCACACAAAAAAAGACACGCTTCAGGAAGCATGTCCTTTTTTATCATAAAAACCATTATCGATTTTCAACTTACGCTTATCCAAGAAATGAGCTAATTCTTCACCTACATAATTTTCAGGTGTTCGCTTCAATGACTTATAGTTGAAGGATAACTTTTGCTGTTCCTGCATATCGAACAAGTGAATCCGCCTGTCTTCAGAAACCTCTTCGGTCGACAACATTTTGTAACGGATTAGGTTTGTCATAAATACCCCTCTTCTAAATAAAGCGAAAAGTCTGACTTTATTTATTCAATCATAACACACAAATAAGGCAAAAAGAACCTACATGACGATAATAAAACCAAATAAACGTTCGTATAATTCCTGTGTGATATCTGTTTAATTAATATTTAAATAACACTCTTGTAACCACCATAAATCACAAAGGATTAGTATATTAATATAATGATATTTTTGTAAAAAAAAGGCCTTCCTTACATTCAAGGAAGGTCTTTTTATTCAGCGCGCCCGAGAGGATTCGAACCCCCGACTGACGTAGAACCGGAATCTACCGCTCTATCCAACTGAGCTACGGGCGCAAAAGCGACATGCATTTAATATTATAAGGAGAATCACCAAAAAACGCAACCCATTTTTATGATCTTCCAGAAAAGCTCCCTTGTGAAGGATCTGTTTCGAAGATTTTATAAGAGCTTAGGGGCTACGGGAAAAGGTTCGCTTTCCATGGGGCGGGTGGGAAGCTGTGAGAATCCCGCGGGAGAAGGAGATAGCAACATCCCGCAGGACGTAGCCCGTGGAAGTTCGACCCTCCCCCACAGGAAAGTGTTCAAATGCGGAATCGCCTTGGTAGACACGAGTGTCTGGGCGATGGAGCTAGACGTGTAGATTCCCAACCACCCCAGGCGCTCAATTCAGTAACAAACCCCAAAACATCTCATAAAAATGTCCCCCTTGCCATGTAGCTTAATTATAGGTTTGGACGTTTATATAGGTAAATTTAGGGTATGATGGTAGAAGGAATTGGAACACATCACATAGAACGAATAAGAATAACCTTTTTTCATACTCAAAAGGCATAACAAACCTTGCTGAAATAAAGGATAAAAGGTCGATTGTTTTTGTTTGACCTTTATTGACCTTATAGGTATGATGAATGTATTCCATCATTATTAATTTGATGTTAAGGAGGAATTTCAAATGAATTTAGTCCCTACAGTTATTGAACAAACAAACCGCGGAGAACGTGCTTATGATATTTACTCCCGCTTACTTAAAGACCGGATCATCATGCTGGGAAGCCCGATCGATGATAACATCTCAAACTCTGTTGTTGCGCAGTTGCTTTTCCTTGCGGCTGACGACCCGGAAAAAGACATTTCCCTATACATCAACTCCCCTGGTGGTTCAATCACGGCAGGTATGGCGATTTATGATACGATGCAGTTCATCAAGCCGAACGTATCCACAATCTGCACAGGTATGGCTGCATCTATGGGTGCATTCCTGCTGAACGCCGGTGAACCAGGTAAACGTTATGCACTACCAAACAGTGAAGTTATGATTCACCAACCACTTGGAGGCACACAAGGTCAGGCTTCAGATATCGAAATTCACGCGAAGCGTATCATTAAGATGCGCGAGAAGCTGAACAAGATCCTTGCTGAGCGTACTGGACAACCAATGGAAGTCATCGAACGCGACACGGATCGTGATAACTTCATGTCTGCCCACGAAGCTGTTGACTACGGCTTGATTGATAAAGTAATGGAGAAAAACGAACAATAAAGACACAAAATCCGCTGTGATTACACAGCGGATTTTTTTGTGAAATATGAAAACGTTCCCTCATTGGAGAACGTTCATTTTTTCACATAAACATCTATTACTCATTTTTCACAAAGTCGGTAAGAACCTGAACTGCTTCTTCCTCATCAGAGCCATCTGCAATCAATTTGATTTCTTCATCGGTCCCGACAGCAAGGCTCATTAACCCCATAATGCTTTTGGCATTTACACGTTTCTCACCTTTTTCAATAAAAACATCTGCGGTGAACTTGTTCGCCTCTTGTACGAATTGTGCTGCTGGCCTTGCCTGTAAACCTGTTTCGAGCTCAATCGTTATCGTCCTTTCAATCACCTGTCATTCTCCTCTCATTCTATATTTCAACTTCTTTGTAAGCGGATTCAATACTTAGAAAAAAGAACGCTCTCTTGTAGAAAGCGTTTATAATTGTATTTCATTATAGCATGAATTTGTTAAGGAAACATTAGTTTCTTGTGTTTTCTGTGACTTCACCTTTTCTAACTTTTTCGGCAAACTCGTCGATTTTACGCAGGCGGTGGTTGATTCCTGATTTACTGATCGATCCACCAGAAACATACTCACCAAGCTCTTTTAAAGAAACTTCCTGGTGCTGCAGCCTTAAAGATGCAATCTCCTGCAATTTATCCGGCAGGGCCTCTAAACCTACTGTCCGTTTAATGAATTTTATGTTCTCTACTTGACGGAAAGCGGCACCGATCGTCTTATTCAAATTCGCAGTCTCACAATTGACGAGACGATTGACGGAGTTCCTCATATCGCGGACGATCCTCACATCTTCAAACTTGAAAAGCGCCTGGTGTGCTCCTATATTACTAATGAGCTCCGTGATTTTATCCGCTTCTTTCAAGTAGGTAATGTATCCTTTTTTCCGACTGAGTGTCCTTGCGTGCAACCCGAAACTATTCATAAGCTTACACAACGCCTCGTTGTGTTCCTCATCAGAAGAATGAATTTCAAGATGATAGGAAGAAGTTTCCGGGTTATTGACTGAACCACCCGCAAGAAATGCTCCTCGTAAATAAGCCCTTTTACAACATGTATCGTTCAAATACTTTTGAGGGATGTCTGGATTAATGGATAGAGGACCTTTCAGGATTTCAAGATCTTCAAGGACGACTTTCGCTTTCTCCGTCATCCTGACAATATAAACATTGTTCTTTTTTAACCTCATTTTTTTCCGGACAAGGAGTTCAACCGGGTAGGGATAAAGCTTTTTGATTAACGTGTAGATCCTTCTCGCAATCGCTGCATTCTCTGTTTGTACATCCAGAATATATTCACGGTTGGAAAGGGAAAAGGTGCCGTTCATGCGAACAAGGGCAGCTAGCTCCGATTCCATACAGCAAGTATCTGCTTCTACATTGGTTAATTCTTTTTTGATCTCTGATGCAAATGACATGATGTACACCCCCTTCTACCTACCACGCAACACCTAAAGCATGGAGTGCAGTAACTTTGCTAATTTATCTGTGTCATGACGTAGCATAGGCTTGCTATGGTCGATGATATCTTCTTCTATGACTTTCAATCCCATGGACTTAATTCTTTCAATATCATAAACAACGGGCTCGGCATTTTCTTCCGCATATGCAGCCCTTACCCCTTGATCAATCGGTTGATTATGCACAATCACTGACTGTAACACATCTTCTCCGATATGATCAAATAATGCCTGTATATGATCAGCAGCCGTGTAACCAGAAGTTTCCCCCTGCTGCGTCATCACGTTGCATATATAAGTGACCATCGCTTTCGTTTCTTTCAATGCCTGACCGATTTCAGGAATAATGATATTCGGTAATATACTTGTATAAAGACTTCCAGGTGAGATGACAATCAAATCTGCGGATTTGATTGCTTCTACGGCTTCCGGCAAAGGCTGAACCGGTGTAGGGCTTACGTACACCCTTTTTATTTTCTTGTTCTGCTTAGGAATACTAGACTCACCGGTCACAACCGTCCCATCCTCCATTTCTGCATGGAGGTTCATTGAATGATTGGCAATCGGATAAATATGACCACGCACGTTCAGGACTCTGGAGATTTCTTTGATCCCTTTATAAAAATCTCCCGTCATGGATGCCATCGCAGCTAGCAGGAGATTTCCCATGGAATGACCGGACAGGCCGTTACCCGCTGCAAACCGGTGTTGAAAAAGCTCAAGGAGCATAGGTTCAGCATCCGATAAGGCAGCGACAACATTCCTGATATCCCCTGGAGCGGGAATGGCCATCTCATTACGTAAGCGGCCGGAGCTCCCACCGTCATCAGCCACTGTAACAATGGCTGACAGGTCGATCGGTAAATTTTTCAACCCGCGCAAAAGCACAGGCATTCCGGTCCCGCCACCTACAACGACGACACGCGGCTTGGTCTTATGATCCATCCGTTACAAACCCTTTCTTTTATCAATGTCTCTGTGAGTGACATGGGTCACGAAGTCGGTAGAGAAATATTCCGATAAGTGCTCAGCAAGTGCTACAGAGCGATGTTGACCGCCTGTACAGCCGACAGCAACAACAAGCTGACTTTTTCCTTCACGTTTGTATTGAGGCAGCATGAATTGCAGCAAGTCTTTCAGCTTTTCAAGGAACTTCTGTGTATCTGTCCATTTAAAAACATAGGAGGATACTTCTGTGTTCAACCCTGTCAACGGGCGCATATGTTCAACATAATGCGGGTTCGGCAGGAAACGGACATCAAACATTAAGTCGGCATCAATGGGTACGCCGTATTTAAAACCGAAGGATACCATCTGAATGGAAAACACCTGTTGTTCCTTTTGACGGTACTTTTCAATAATCCGCTCCCGGAGTTCTTTCGGTTTCAATGATGTTGTATCAATGATCGTTTGCGAACGGCCTCTCAGCTCATCCAGCATTTTTCTCTCTTTGCGTATACCTTCAAGTGGCAGCCCTTCTTTAGCAAGGGGATGGGACCTGCGTGTTTCTTTATAGCGGGAAACAAGCGCTTGATCTTCTGAATCAAGGAAAAGAATATGTTCTTGCAGCCATTCCTCTTTTCCTAGACGGTCAAGAGAATCAAAGAGGGCATCGAAGAATTCCCGTCCACGTAAATCCATCACTAGAGCCACATTTTGAATGTTGTTGCTGGAATCTTTCATCAGTTCAAGAAACTTTGGAAGCAGGGCCGGTGGTAAGTTATCGACACAAAAAAAACCGAGATCTTCAAAGCTTTGAACAGCTACGGTTTTCCCTGCTCCTGACATTCCTGTGATGATTACTAACTGAGTTTCGTTGGCATTTACTGGCATCTTTCATCGCTCCCCATTAGTCAGGTCGTGACGGATCCAAATCTTCATCAATCAAGCGGAAGTCCGTCGTATATACAAATGTTCCATATACTTGCTCTTCACTACTTAAGATGTGCTTGAAAATCCTCCGATCTCCCTCTGCCATCGGCTTTTGAAGAACTTCTTCAACCGGAACCCATTCCAGTTCACCTTCTTCACTTTCATCAAGCAAATCCCCGGAATAGCTCGTACTGTAAAAAGTAAACATCATCCATTCTTGAGCGGTTTTCCCATCTTCCCGCATGACAAATGTAAATGAACCACGAAGCTCTGGATTTTCAATGGAAAGTCCCGTTTCTTCTTTAAATTCACGGACAACGGAATCTTTAATATTCTCTCCGGCTTCCATCTTGCCGCCAGGAGCTACATACCAGCCTCTGCGTGGTTTTTTTAACATCAATACGGAATCATCAACTTTCAAAATACAATTCGCTACACGCTGCATCGTTATGGTCACCTCATTTTCTTTCTAGAGGGCATCTCCACCCATTATACAATGAATTCACAGGTTGCTACAATATTATGTTCCACAGCCTGGATTGAAAACTATTTCCTTTAAACTTATTTGGATAATGATTTCGTTGCTTGCGTTGAGACTGAATGGAACGAAACCTTCGCTGAAATCTTAAAAGAGTACCTACTTGTTAAAAGGCCTAAATTCAACAAATTTCATGTATAAAACAAAAAAAGACACAGATGACGAGCACCTGTGCCTCATAGAGATTAATCTATTAAAAGGGGGTCAATTAATCATTTCCATCGTAACAGGAAAATATTTCATAGGTGTTACACCGGAGTTAAAATGCTGTTTCTTTTTTAATTGACGACCTTCAATTCCTCTAAAAGATTTTCAATATAGTGCTGAACAGATTGTGCGGCGATACTTCCATCACCAGTTGCTGTTACAATTTGACGCAATTCTTTTTCACGGATGTCCCCGGCAGCAAATACGCCTGGTACTCTCGTTTCCATGTTTTCATCTGTTTCGATATACCCTTGTTCATTCGTGATGCCCAGGCTTTCGAACGGTGTGGACAATGGAATCATTCCGATATAAATGAACGTACCGTTGGTATCAAAGTCGTACACTTCATCGGTTTTTTTATTGTGAAGCGTAACGCTTCCTACTTTTCCATCTTTTTCGTTGATGGATTTGACGACAGTATCCCAGATGAAGTCGATTTTATCGTTATCAAAAGCGCGGTCTTGAAGAATCTTTTGTGCGCGTAATTCGTCACGACGGTGAACAATCGTTACTTTGCTTGCAAAGCGTGTAAGATAGACACCTTCTTCGACTGCAGAATCTCCACCGCCTACAACGACGAGTTCTTTATCTCGGAAGAATGCTCCATCACATACTGCGCAGTAAGAAACACCACGGCCGCCAAGTTCTTTTTCACCCTGCACACCAAGTTCTTTATATTGAGCACCTGTCGTTATGATGACAGCGCGTGCTTTGTATTCTTTGTTACCGGCTTTGACTGTCTTGTATTCCTTGCCATCTACGACTTCTTTAATATCTCCATAGGCATATTCTGCACCGAATTTTTTCGCGTGGTCGAACATTTTATTGGAAAGGTCTGGTCCAAGAATGCTTTCAAAGCCCGGATAGTTTTCAACGTCTTCCGTGTTCGCCATTTGACCACCTGGAATGCCGCGCTCAATCATCAGCGTATCCAGGTTAGCACGGGAGGTGTAAACAGCTGCTGTCATGCCAGCAGGGCCTGCCCCGGCAATAATGACATCATAAATGCGATCTTCACTCATCAATCTTCACTCCTTATGAATCCAAATAATCTGAGTTGCAATTCCTGTACATATCATAGTAAATCATACGAAAACCGTCCATTAATGTGCTTACAGAAGAGAGAAATGCATCTTTACCTATTCCTGCTCCCAGGGGCCGCCTTCATTCCCCATCTTAGGGAACTGCTTGCATCCCTCTTCCCATAGCTGCAACGCTTTAGATGGATTGCCCGTATGATAAACGGAGATGCTGTACCACTTGTAGTAAATTCTCCGGCGTGTGACCTGCTTATCACGAAGCGACCTGAACCGTTCAACCGCTTCCTGATAATAACCGGCCCTTGCAAGAGTTTCAGCTACGACTAGTTTCTGCTGTTCATGCATAGGAAATACATTGCGGAGCCGTTCAATGTGGAAAGAAGCTTCTTCCTTCATCCCCTGCTTCAAATAAAAAGTAGCCAAATTCACGTCACAGTGGAGGTTCGACGGTTCGTTGTCCAGGGTCTCTTTTTCGAGCTGAATCGCTTCGTCACGATCCCCGTTCATGAACAACGCGTACGCGTACCGATGTTTGGCGATTTTGAATTCCGGGAATAACTCCATCATTTCATCGAGAACACTTAAGGCTTCCTCCCACTCCTCGTGCTCTAAGTGATAAAAGGCTGTTTCCTGATAAATGATGAGCTCATCTTCATCCTCAAATGCCCAATCATCGTCTTCATCTTCTTCCTCTAATGAATCCAGCATATCTCTCAATTGCTTCGCTGCTTCTTCAAATTCGCCGTCTCCTGGTTGCTCTAAATAGGTGTCGACATATTTTTTGGCATCATTAAGAAGACCGAGGTGTGCGTAATTATTCGCCATCAGATAGTAACAATCGACGTATTCTCTGCCGTGTTCAGCTAATACCTCGGTCAGTACCTGATTTGCGGCATGATAAGAGCCAACTTCCGTATAAACGACAGAAAGTTGGCATGGATATAATGGTTCCTCGGGAGAAGCTTCAATCGCCTTTTTCAGCCACTTGACAGCAGCACTGAAACGACGCTTTTGAAAAGCCTGAATCCCATGGGAAAAATAAAATGACCCAGTAGGTACAAATGGGATAATATTCGTATCCTGTTGTGCTGTAGTTCCTTTAAGTGTTGTCGTCATGACTGTCCCCCTATTTCCGTTTCAAATCTCACTAATTATGCAGTATAACATAAATGCTCACAGAGAAATAGGAGAAAAATGTAATCCATTTAGGAATGACGTTTTTCCAAAACATCCAATACATCATCCAGTGGAACTTGACGATCAGTCAGGATTAATAAGAGATGGAATAAAAGATCCGCGGATTCCAAAGCAATTTCTTCTGGATCATCATTTTTCGCAGCGATGATGACTTCCCCTGCTTCCTCTCCGATCTTCTTCGCAATCCGGTCGACCCCTTCCTGAAACAGTGTGGATGTGTATGATCCTTCAGGAAGAGTTGCTTTTCGTTCAGCCAGTACGGTTTGAAGCTCATCCAGAATTTGATAGCGGTTTTCTTTTACCTTAGTTTCTGAATCTGTCAGTTCTTCAGAAAAACAACTATATTCCCCTTTATGGCAGGCTGGCCCAGAGGGTACCACTTGAACAAGCAAGGCATCCTGGTCACAATCGTAATGAATGCTTTTTACTTCCTGCGTGTTCCCGGATGTCTCCCCTTTGTGCCACAACTCTTGACGGGAGCGGCTGTAAAATACGGTTTCACCGATCTCCAACGTTTTTTTCAAAGATTCTTCGTTCATATAGGCTAAAGTCAGGACAGCTTTTGATTTGGCATCCTGCACGATCGCTGGAACGAGACCTTGTTCATCGAATTGAATGTCATCTAAATTCATCGGACAGGCACTCCTTTTTCCTTTAAATATGCTTTCACGTTTTGCACAGACGTTTCTTTATAGTGAAAAATGGAAGCGGCAAGCGCGGCATCTGCTTCAACTTCACTAAAAACGTCATAAAAATGTTCACTGGTCCCTGCCCCGCCGGAAGCAATAACAGGAACACTCACCACTTCCTGTACGACTTTCAATAAAGGCAGGTCAAAACCGGATTTTTCTCCATCCTTATTCATGGACGTAAGCAGAATTTCTCCTGCTCCAAGCTGGACCGCTTCTTTCGCCCAATCCGTCACGAGCCAATCGGTCGGTGTCCGGCCCCCATGCGTATAAACTCGCCAGTTTGCTGCCTCTTCATCATATCTCGCATCAATCGCCACAACGATGCACTGACTTCCGAAGAAATCCGCACCTTCTGTGATCAAAGCCGGTCTTTTCACAGCGGATGAGTTTAGGGATACTTTATCTGCTCCATTTCGCAGGGTTTCTTTAATGTCTTCCAGTGTCCTTATGCCGCCTCCGACTGTAAAAGGAATGGCAAGCTCTGAAGCTACGGATCGGACAACATCAATCATCGTTTTCTTTCCTTCGTGACTGGCGGAGATATCGAGGAACACAAGCTCATCCGCTCCTTGTTCGTCGTACACCTTTGCAAGTTCAACAGGATCGCCGGCATCCCGGATGTCAACGAACTGGATCCCTTTCACCACACGGCCTTCTTTTACATCCAGGCAGGGAATGATTCGTTTGGAGAGCATTCAGTCCACCTCCACAGCAAGTGCTTCTTGTAAAGTGAATTGGTTCGTGTATAAAGCTTTTCCGACAATCGAACCCACAACATTCCGATCCTTATATTCTTTCAGCTCGACAAGGTCATCCAGACCTTTAATGCCGCCAGATGCAATGACATCCACTCCCGTTTCTTCTGCCAAGCGTACGATTTCCTTCGTATTCGGACCTGAAAGCATACCGTCTTTTGCGATATCCGTATAAATGAATGTTTTCGCTCCCGCGTCTGCCAGGTCCTTTCCTAAATCCACAGCCTTCACTTCGGATTGTTCCAGCCATCCGGCTGTCGAAACAAAACCGTCACGCGCATCCAGTCCAATCGCCATTCGTTCTCCATAGTTTGAAAGAAGCTGTTTAGTTGCCTCCACATCGCGGACAGCGAGAGAACCGATGATGACACGATCCACACCCGCGTCCAAGTAAAAACGAACATCTTCTTCCGATCGGATACCGCCGCCAATCTGTACGCGGCAGTTCAATTCCTTTGCTACTCGCAACACATGCTCCGCATTTTGCTTGGAACCTTGCTTCGCTCCATCAAGGTCGACCATATGAATCCATGAAGCTCCTGCTTCAGCAAACTCCTTTGCCACCTCAAAAGGATTCTCCCCATAGACGGTTTCTTTTTCAAAATCCCCTTGTTCAAGACGCACACATTTTCCGTCGCGCATATCAATTGCTGGATAGATCGTAAAGCTCATCGCTAAAACTCCTCACTGTTTGCACATTACTTTACAAAAATTCTCTAATAACTGCATGCCGGCTGCTCCACTTTTTTCCGGGTGGAACTGGCTGGCTACAAGGTTTCCTTTTCCAATGATTGCTGGAACTTCCATGTGATAGTCAGAAGTCGCATAAAGGATAGAGGGATCATTCGTCTTCACGACAAAAGAGTGGACGAAATAGACGTGATCTTCGTTTACGTCTGTCATCAGAGGTTCATCCGGCTGATGAATCTCAAGCTGGTTCCATCCCATATGAGGAACTTTGTACGAACGTCCTTGTTCATCAATCCCCGGGAAGCGGGAAATGGTACCAGGGAACAACCCTAACCCGTCTGTAAGTCCACCTTCTTCACTGCTCTCGAATAATAGCTGCATCCCTAGACATATGCCATAGACCGGTGTACCTTCAGCCACTTTATCTTTTATAAAATCTATGAATCCATGTTCTTGCAGTGCTTTCATCGCATCCGGGAACGCGCCCACCCCTGGAAGGATGTAGCCATCACAGCCTCCCAATGCCTGTGGCCGGTCCCCGATTTTATAGTCCACGCCAAGTCGTTCAAGCGCTTTTGAAACACTGAATAAATTTCCCATTCCATAATCGATGATGCCTATCATTATAAACTTCCTTTCGTACTCGGAACTCCTTTGACACGTGGATCGATTTGAGTCGCTTCATCCAAAGCACGTGCAAAGGCTTTGAACATCGCCTCAATGATGTGATGGGTGTTATGCCCATGATGCAAGACGATATGTAAGTTCATCCGAGCTTCTACAGCAAGTTTCCAGAAAAATTCGTGAACATTTTCGGTATCAAAGGTACCGACACGATCTTTGGGAAGCTCAGCGCGCCACTCCAGGTGCGGACGGTCACTCAAATCTACGGCTACCGTGACAAGCGTCTCGTCCATTGGCAGAGTCATCGACCCGTAACGCTTCATGCCGTATTTATCGCCGACCGCTTCTCGTAACGCCTGTCCAAGACAAATCCCGACATCTTCCGTTAAGTGATGATCATCCACTTCCACATCGCCTCGACCGACAACCGTTAAATCAAAGAGGCCGTGTTTTGTGAACAATTCCAGCATGTGAGAAAGAAAAGGAACTTGAACGTCCAAGTCCGCTTTTCCACCTCCATCAATTCCAAGTTCAAGCTGAATATCTGTTTCTCTCGTTTTTCGTTCAATTCTAGCTGCTCTCGTTTCTGTCATTTCCATCGCTCCTTACGTGTCTCTACTGCGCGTGCGTGGGCTTCCAACCCTTCCAACCGGGCGAACCGGGCAATTTTGTCGACGTTCGTTTCAAGAGCCTGTCTGCTGTATGAAATGACGCTCGATTTTTTCACAAAGTCATCGACATTGAGAGGACTGGAAAAACGCGCCGTCCCATTCGTTGGCAGTACATGATTGGGTCCTGCAAAATAGTCCCCGACAGGCTCACTGCTGTACGGTCCTAGGAAAATCGCTCCCGCATGCTTGATTTTCCCCAGTTCCTGAAAAGGATCTTCCGTCACAATTTCCAGGTGTTCGGGTGCTATTTCATTGATGGTGTCGACCGCTTCTGCCCATGTCTCGCAAAGGACGATCATTCCATAGTCTTCCACGCTCTTTCTTGCGATATCAGCACGAGGCAGAGAATCCAGCTGTACCTGCACTTCTTTCTCCACAGCCTTCGCAAGCGTCTCACTCGTTGTCACAAGGACACTTGAAGAACGGGCATCGTGTTCCGCTTGAGAAAGGAGGTCGGCAGCGATTTCTTCGGCACGCGCGGTTTCATCAGCAAGAACGGCAATCTCACTTGGGCCGGCAATCATATCGATATCGACATCTCCAAAAACTTCACGCTTTGCAAGAGCGACAAAGACATTTCCGGGCCCTGTAATTTTATCAACGGAAGGAACCGTTTCTGTGCCATAAGCCAGAGCAGCGATCGCCTGTGCGCCGCCTACTTTGAACACATCTTCCACGCCAAGAATCTGCGCTGCAAGAAGGACACCATCTGGTACTTTTCCATCCTGTCCGGGAGGGGTCACCATCACGATCCGCTCCACGCCGGCTACTTGTGCGGGAATCACATTCATAAAGACAGAAGAAGGATAGGCAGCCGTTCCGCCCGGCACGTACACCCCTGCGGCATCAATCGGTGTGATTTTCTGTCCTAAGAGAGTGCCGTCTTCTGAGCTATCAAACCAAGATGAGCTTTTTTGCTTTTCGTGGAAAGCACGGATGTTGTCCGCAGCCTCCTGTAAGATTTGGACGAACTCCCCATCCAGAGAGGCATATGCTTGTTCGAACTCTTCTTTTGACACTTTGAATGATTCCATAGTGGCTTTGTCAAAACGCTCTGTGTACTCTTTGACCGCCTCATCACCCCGGGTCTTCACCTGCGAAATAATCTCCTGAACAGATTTTCGCTGTTCCTCTGTTCCTTGGTCGACGGAACGCTTCAATGACTTTAAGTCGGCCTTATTCATGAACTTCATCAGCGCTCCCCTTCCATCACTTCACTTAGTTTGCTAACCATTTCCTCAATCTCTGTACTCTTCAACCGGTAACTGACCGGGTTTACGATCAAACGCGAAGTAATTTCTGTAATCTTCTCATACTCGACCAGGCCGTTCTCCTTTAACGTACGGCCTGTCGACACGATATCAACGATTCGATCTGCCAACCCAATCAACGGCGCAAGCTCAATCGATCCATTCAATGGAATAATTTCAATCTGTTCGCCCTGCTCGCGGAAATAGTCAGAGGCGACTTTCGGATACTTCGTAGCGATCTTCGGCGCAATCCGGCTCAGCGGTTGATCAGGTAATCCAGCAACGGCTACATAGCAGGGGCTTATTTTTAAATCAAGCACTTCGTACACATCTCGATCCTGTTCAAGCAGGACGTCTTTGCCGGCGATCCCGATATCCGCCGCTCCATATTCTACATAAGTGACAACATCCATCGGTTTGGCCATCATGACACGAATGTTCTGTTCAGGAAACTCCAGGATTAACTTTCTAGACTCATCCATGTCCGCTTCAAGCTCATACCCCGCTCTGTTCATCAGTTCCGCCGCTTCTTCGTAAATACGGCCCTTCGGCATAGCAATGGTCAACGGCTTACTCATCACGCTCACCTCCGCCTTTGGTCAAATCAATCGTTTCTGATAATTCTGCTTTGAATGCTGCCAAGTCCGGGATTTGGTCCACATGTTGTAAAAGAACCGCCTGCCCTTCCTCACGGTAGCGTTTCGCTTCTTTCAATCCTTTTCCGTAACTATCATCGTCGACGATCACACCGATGCGACCATCATCCGATTCCTGTTCATTCAAGGCTTCTACCAGACGTTCCAGATGGACGGCAAAACCAGTCGCTGATGCACTCAGCTGGAAAGAAGGCAGTAACGTATCATAGCGCCCTCCGTTACAAAGAAGCGCACCTAGATTCGGCGCATAACCTTCGAACAAAATCCCGGTGTAATAGTCCATATGGCTGATCAAGTTCAAATCAAAGTGAATATACTTTTCCACCTCATACTGCTGCAGCAGGCGGTACAATTGCTTCAATTCATTCACAGCCTGCATGCACGCTTGATTCCGCGCAAGCGAACGACTGCTTTCAAAGATTTCTTCGCCGCCTTTCAGTGCGAGCAGCTGAAGGAGCGCATCTTTTTTATCATTTGGAACAGAGAGCTCTTTCACCGCTTCCCTGTAACCGACGTAATTTTTTCGATATAAGTAATTTAGAAGATATTCAATCGTATCCTCATCATCTCCGAGTAAATCTGTGAAAAAGGCTTTCACATAGCCAATGTGGCCAACCGTGATGACAAAATCATCGAGTCCGGTTTGTTTCAAAGATTCGACAAGCAGAGCGATAACTTCCGCATCTCCATAAGAGGAATGGTCACCAATCAATTCCGTTCCCACCTGTTCAAACTGAGCCGGCTTCCCTCCTTCGGTCTGCTGGGCACGGAATACCGGCCCTTCATAAGCGAGACGAAGCGGAAACTCAGCGTCTTTGAGCTGAGAAGCAGCCACTCTGGCGATTGGTGCGGTCATGTCCGGTCTTAATACAAGCGTGTGGCCTTGCTGGTCCAGTAGCTTGAACAATTGCTGGTCGAGCGTCGCACTTACTTTTCCTACCGTTTCGTGATATTCCATGATCGGCGTATCCATAAACGAATATCCGAACGAAAGAATCGCATTCGATAATTGCTGGCGTGCTTTTGATTTTTGATTATAAAAAAAGGGAAGCGTATCCCGCATTCCCAGTGGTTTTTCAAACATCAGGCGTTTAACCAATGGAATTCATCCTTTCCTCAAATCCTTTAGCTTGCTAATATGCTAACACGATAAAGATAGGGCGTCAATGAAGAAACTCATTAGCTTTGTTCCCCTTCTTATCATAGCAGAAACCGTTTCATAAATACGGACTTGGAGGAGAAGACGTGTTTTTTAGATTAGGGTCGCTAACTTGTTACAGCAACTATAAAAAAAAACAGACGCACAAATGTGCGCCCGTTTGGTCAGGTTAAAGCTTTATACAAGTGGAGGATTTCATCAGCGTAACGAAGAGCCAGTGGTTCTGCACTCGGTGCCTCTGTCTGCATCTGTTGGTGGATGAACAGTTTGCCAACCTTTTCAAACCTTGCCCCTTTTTCTATCATCTCAAGAGCAATGACGGCTTCAAAAAGCACGGCCATTTTTTCAGCCAGAGATTTGCTGTAATAGGTTTGCACGTCAGCCTCCTGTTTTAAAACTTCGTCTACATAAGGAATGAAATTCTGGAGCGTCTCTTTCACGAGTGTGAACTCTTTCCCTTTATTGTGAACTTTGTCCAAACGCTCTTGAATATGTTGGACAAACAACTCATGCCCTTGATATTTGTTGAAAAGTTTCAGGACTTCAAGGCCGAGAATGTTTGCTGTCCCCTCCCATACCGTCAACACTTGAGCATCACGCAAGAGACGGGGTGTAACAAAGTCTTCAATATAACCATTTCCTCCATGCATTTCGATCGCTTCATGTGTGAAATCGACGGCCTGTTCGGCTGTTTCCTTTTTCATTATCGCTATCCGGATGCGGTTGAGGATATGTTCTTCTATCCTCGTTTCTTCCGGCATACGCGCGACATTATCAAACGCTTGGATCAAGTCGAAAACTGCTCTCGTTTCCACTTCCTGCTTCACTGTCATGGAAACGAGCGTATCTTTCACCATCGGATATTCGATCAACGAGTGGCCGAACGCATTTCTTTTTTCAGCGTAATCCCGGGCTTCTGTTAAAGAACGACGCATAATTCCAATAGAAGCGACCGCATTACAAACACGGGAAAGATTCAAGGCTTCCATCATGTAATAGAACCCTCGTTCCGCTTCTCCCACCAAATAGGCTACTGCCCCGGTAAATTCGACCTCAGCCGATGGAACAGCACGAACGCCGAGTTTATCTTTCAGGCGGCGGATTTGAATACCATTCAAGGACCCGTCCTCGTTCCTCCAGGGAATGAGAAACAAGCTAAGACCTCTCGTCCCTGGTGGTGCGCCTTCTGTACGGGCAAGAACCATCGCCACGCCACAAGCGCCTGCATTACTGGCAAAATACTTTTCACCATGGATTCTGTAATGGTCGCCTTCTTTAATGGCTTTCACTTCATTGGCGCCCACATCTGAACCGCCCTGTCGCTCCGTTAGAAAAGTCGCGCCTTCATACAGTTCCACATCTCCCGTCGATAACACATGCGGCAAATATTTTTCTTTCAATGGTTCATCTGCATAATGGTCGATCAAATAGGCAGTGGCCATCGTCAACGTCACCGGGCAGTAAAAACCAGGCTCTGCCTGTGAGAGAAGATAGCCTTGCGCATACGAATACAAGTAGTCGCCTTTTTGTCCAAGCTCAGGGATGTCCTTATGAAGATAACCGACGATTCCTTCGCCATACGTTTCTTTTATTGTTTTTTTATACCCTTCGTTTAACCATACCTCTGATATGTCATGACCCATCTTGTCGTATTTGATCAACTTTGGCTGACCCTCACGATCGGTGTGAACCGCCCGTTCATCGATCTCCTCAGCACACTTCTCACCGAAGAATCGGAGTCGATCATCTGCCCATTGGAAAAAAGGCTCGTCCCACGCCTCTTTCAGAAGATCCTGGAGATTCTCATCTCTTTCGTAAAAATTCATTTTACTCCCCCCCTAGACTTGACGCGCCTGTTCACGCAAACGATGCTTCAGCAATTTCCCCGTCGCGTTCCTTGGGAGATCTTCCATTTCCTCATAGAGCTTCGGGATCTTATAATCCGCCAGGTGCTCCTGCAAAAAGCGGCGGCATTCGTTTTCCATATCTTTCATTTGCCCGGTTTGAACGATATGCGCTTTGACGGTTTCGCCCCAATCTGGATGCGGAACGCCTACGACAGCTACATCTTCAATATGTGGGTGCTGGAGCAAAAGTTCCTCTACTTCACGGGGATAAATGTTCACACCACCCGATATGATCAAATCCTTTTTCCGGTCTATGACCCACAGGTAGCCGTCTTCATCCTTCTCGCCCATATCTCCAGTAAGCAGCCATCCATCACGGAAGGTGGCAGCGGTTTTTTCTTCATCTTTATAGTAGCCTTTCATAATCCCTTCACCTTTAAGAGCAATTTCTCCTACTTGACCGTTTCCTATCTCCTGCCCATTTTCATCAACAATACGAACTTCACAATGAAGCGCCGCACGCTTTCCTACACTGCCGGCTTTTTCATCATGCTCCTGTGGAAGCAGCAGTGTCCCGCTTGGACCTGCTTCCGTCAGACCATATAAACAGCAGAGGCTGTCCGTTTCAAACTGCTCTCGCACAAACTGGACTTCCTTTTTAGACAGAGGTGCCCCTCCGTAGGTCCAATATTTCACCCAGCTCAAATCCGTTTCTTTTACTTTTGGATGCTTAGCGGTCATTAAATAAGCGACAGGTGCTCCGAAAAAGTGTGACGCCCGTTCAGTCGAAGCAAGTTCTAATAATAAATCGGGAGTGAAAGTAGGAGCAATGATGTGGGTAGCACCGACGAACGTGCCCCCTGCTAAGAAGAGGTGCAATGGTGCGGAATGACTGAATGGCATCATATGAAGCATACGGCTGGATGGTTTCATTTCCAGTTCCACAGCCATCATCGAAGAGACCGTCAAAATGTTTTTGTGAGTAAAGACAACCCCTTTTGGCTGCCCGGTGGTCCCTGATGTATATAAAATCGAAGCTTCTTCATCTTCATGCGCATCGTTGACCATTTCAAGCGGTTCTTCTTTTGAAAGGATGTCTGAAAACGAGTGCCAGGCTCCGTCGACATCTCCGGTTTTTATAAAGGTACCCACCCTCTCATCAGCAAGCCCTTTCACCTGATCGATGAGCAGGTCATGGGTGAGCAAAGCGACAGCATCACTATGATCATATAAATAAGTAATTTCATTCAATACCAGCCGGGCATTAATTGGAACAACAATGGCCCCGAGCCGGTGAATGGCAAAGTAACTGATGACGAACTCTTTTGTGTTCGGCATATGGATGATCACCTTATCTCCAGCCTGAACCCCTAACCTCATCAAACCTCTGGCAAGCTGATTCACCTGACTGTTCCACTCCTGATAAGTCAGCCGTTCTTCGGGTGTAACAATCCCTTCTTTTCCTGGATATTTGCGAGACTGATAAGCTAATAACTCAGAAAGATTCATACAGGATCTCCTCTCCGTTCCTTTAATTCTTCCTCGAATTTGTCGAGCCACTGACCCATTTCCGCTTTTAACTGTTCCAATTCCCGGATCCGGTCGTCCACCTCCTGCATTTTTCCTCTGCCATAAGCAAGCGTCCGTTCAAGCTGACGGACGCCTGAGGGGTCCTGGTCGAAAAGATGGATCATTTCTTTGATTTCATCAAGCTGGAAGCCATACTTTTTCCCACGAAAAACAAGCCCGAGACGTGTAAGATCCTTCGGAGAAAAAGAGCGGTGCCCACCTGAGCTGCGGGAAGGTCTGATCAGTCCCAATTCTTCATAGTATCGGATGGTCCGCTGAGTCACATCGAATTTTTCAGCCACTTCTTGTATGGATAAACGTCCTGTCATTCGATCCCCTCTCATTAAATGAAAATTCTAACAATTTCACTATACCATTAACGTTAACGTAAAGTTCAACTATAAAAATATGGAAATTCCCAATAGAAAAAGCACCTTCCTCAGAAGGTGCTTTCATAAAATATAGCTCCCGTTTGTGGAAGACTCAGTTTCGAGATGTTCGTGTGATTCTAGGGGCTCCGGGAAACGGTTCGCTTTCCATGGGGCGGGCGGTGAGCCTCCTCAGGCTACGCCTTCCAGGGTCTCACCTGTCCCACACGTCCCATAGGAGTCTCACAGTTTCCCGCAGCCCCCATCCACTCAATAAAAGGATCGAAACTGAATCTTCCACAAACCTGTCATATTCTTTAATAAGGCAAGTGACTATCTTTCTTTGGATTGGAGGAGGAATAGGAAAGCTAAGAGAGAGGCGGGGATGTTGTCGCGGATGTTCCATTCGACTAAGTAGCCGGGCATTTTTTCGAAACGCTCAGCCGCTTCACGAGGAATGGCCCCCCTTTTAATGACTGCCCATACCTTTCCTTCATGGTCCTTGATTTTGAAATGTCCGATGAAATCGTCGCCTTCTGCACTCCAGCGGCATTGGTCCGCTTCTATATATCGGGTGATGCGCTGCCCTGTCGTTTTATTTTTCGTTTGCTTCGTATAAGCGACGTAAGATCCTTCTATGTGCTGAATATATCCTCTCCACTGAAAGCCGCCCTTCTTTTCAATCTGATAGAGTGATTGACCACGCTTATTTTTAAAAGTGTACACCGCTGGTCTGAACTGGTCGTAGGAAAACAGAGCTGTAAACATGGCTAGCACTTTATGTTTCCACTGGATATTTTCTTGAATTTCTCCGTAACTTTCACCGTCCATATCAAATATTCCTGCTTGGAAGGTTTTAAGCGCTTTTTGCCCCATGTACATCCGTGCTGGTACTCTTTCTATTGAATCCTTTGTGAGGTCCGGTTCAAAATCCAAAACGGTTTTGGTTTTTTGAAGATCGGCGTAACCTCCTTTTATAAGCCCAGCTCCTGTGATGGCAAAAATTGCTGCGTAAACGACAGAAATAATAAAACTGCTGGGATTTAATGTGACCATCCCAAGGATAAAAACGATAGATATGAATGAGAGAAGTGTTCCGGTCCATAATTGTCTTCGCGCATCTTGATAAATCATGTTCTGAACAAGCGACATCTTAAATCCTCCTAAAAAAAGAAGCTATACCATAAGTACGAATGAGAACGATGAAAGTTTCAAGAATATGTAAGAAAAAGACTCCTCCGTAAAGGGAGAAGTCTTTTTGATTTATACGTATTCAATTGGTGTGACAGCTTCTTCTAAAAGTTGATCGAGCTGTTCTGTGTACTCTTGTTTTTGCTGCTCACTATAATTGAGGGCTTTCGCCATATAATTGATGACAGATGTTTTATGATCACGTACCCACTGAATGTTGAAGAATAGAGCGGCGGTTCGGCGTACAAAGAAATCCACAGGTTTGTACGTCATTTCTTCTTCCAGGGCATATACGAGCTGAGCAAAAACGACTGGATCCACCCCTTCTTGTGCGGCTTCTTCTTTACGATCCTTGAAGTTGTTGAACACTTTGTCGACATTTGAACCGTACAGCTGAATCAATTTGTCGGCATCTTCTTTCGTTATTCCTAGAGATTCACCGATTTGAATCCGCTCTTCTTTGTATTTCTTGAAGCCTTTGGAACCTCCAACATCCCCACCGGAAATTGGCATGGTTTTCGTTTCGGAGTCAGAATAACGAATGCCATACTCTTCCATCAACTGATCACGAACGAGGTCAACGGCCGTTTGTGCCATTTTGCGATATCCAGTAAGTTTTCCACCAGCCATGGAGATCAGGCCGGAGTCTGAAACAAAGATTTCATCTTTACGAGAAATCTCAGATGGATCTTTCCCTTCTTCATGGATAAGGGGACGCAGTCCTGCCCAACTTGATTCTACATCGTCAGCGGTGACATCGACCGTTGGGAACATCGTCTTCATCGCGTCCAGAATATAATCACGATCGTCTTCTGTCATTGTCGGATGAGCAATTTCCTGATCATAGGTCGTATCGGTCGTACCCACATAAGTTTTGCCATCACGTGGGATAGCGAATATCATGCGACCGTCCGGGCTGTCGAAATAAATCGCTTGTCTTAAAGGAAAGACGGATTGATCGAAGACAAGGTGGACGCCTTTCGTCAACTGCAGCGTTTTCCCTTTTTTAGAACCGTCGATTTCACGCAATTCATCAACCCACGGTCCACCTGCGTTGATGATTTTTTTCGCTTTGACATGATACTGTTCCCCTGAAACGGTATCTTCCACTTTCGCGCCAACCATGGAGCCATTGTCATCATAAATGAAATCCACGACCCTCGCGTAGTTGGTTGAACATGCTCCATATTCTACGGCTTTCTTCATCACTTCTAGCGTTAGACGCGCGTCATCTGTTTTGTATTCTACATAATACCCTGCGCCTTTCAAGCCTTCTTTTTTCACTAGCGGTTCACGTTCTAGGGCTTCCTCTGCGCTCATCATCGTTCGACGCTCCGCTTTTTTCACTCCTGCAAGGTAGTCATATACACGAAGACCGACATTTGTAGAGAACGGCCCGAAATTTCCGCCTTCATGGAATGGGAGCAACATCCATTCCGGTGTCGTTACGTGGGGACCATTTTCATAAACGATTTCTCGCTCTTTCCCTACTTCAGCGACCATTTTCACTTCGAACTGTTTCAAATATCTTAATCCGCCGTGCACCAATTTTGTGGAACGGCTGGACGTACCTGCTGCATAATCCTGCATTTCCACAACCGCTGTTTTCATGCCACGGCTCGCAGCATCGAGAGCGATTCCAGAACCTGTGATTCCACCGCCTATGACGAGGACATCCCACTCTTCCTGAGTTAAACGGTTGAACTGATTTTGTCTTTCGTAACTAGAAAATGTTTGCATGCTATCTCTCCTTCTTCCGTTGTCTTCTAATTCATGGTCTGATACGGGTATTCCCTTTTCCAGCAAAGAATATGTGTGGGATTACTTATTGAGTGCTCATTCTTGTCATAAAAAAAGAGACCACGAAAACTCTTATGCGGATCGCATAAAGCTTCGTGGTCTCTCCGTATCTCCGACCGTTGTCATTAACTTGTACTACTATTATATCAGAGAGGGAGATGTTTTCAAGGAATTATTCTTCTTGCTTGAACACCCTTGTTGCTTCCACAGCTTTTTGCCAGCCTTTGTATAGTTTCTTACTTTTCTCCTCATTCATACTAGGCTCAAACTCTCTTTCCACTTTCCATTGGTTTGCGATTTCTTTTCGATCTTCCCAGAAACCTACAGCAAGACCGGCTAGATAAGCCGCACCAAGAGCCGTTGTTTCATTGACCTCTGGACGCTCAACGGTCACATCGAGCAAGTCACTTTGGAACTGCATCAAGAGGTTGTTTTTGACGGCACCTCCATCGACTCGAAGTTTTTTCACTTCGATGCCGGAATCTTCGACCATCGCATCCACCACATCTTTCGTCTGGTATGCAAGGGATTCAAGCGTTGCGCGTACGAAGTGAGCTTTAGTCGTTCCACGCGTCAGACCAAAGACAGCTCCACGAGCTTCGCTATCCCAATAAGGCGTGCCAAGACCAACGAATGCAGGAACAACGTAAACGCCGTCCGTCGACTTCACCTGTCCAGCGATTTCCTCACTCTGCGGAGAAGATTCAACCATATTCAAACCGTCACGCAGCCATTGAATGGCTGAACCTGATACGAAAATGCTTCCTTCCAGAGCGTATTCGACTTTTCCATCAATACCCCAGGCAAGTGTTGTCAACAGACCATTCTCGGATTTGACTGCTTCTTCGCCGGTATTCAATAACATGAAACCACCAGTTCCGTATGTGTTTTTACCCATTCCTTTTTCAAAACAAGCTTGTCCGAAAAGAGCGGCCTGCTGATCTCCGGCGATTCCGGCGATTGGGACTTCTTTTCCGAAAAAGTGATAATCTACCGTATTTGCATAAACTTCAGAGGAAGGCTTCACCTCTGGCAGCATGCTTTTCGGTACATCTAAGATATCAAGCAGTTCATCATCCCACTTCAGGTCATGGATGTTATACATCAATGTCCGGGAAGCGTTGGAATAGTCGGTTACATGTGTTTTCTGGCCGGAAAGCTTGTAGACGAGCCACGTATCAATCGTTCCGAACATGAGGTCGCCGTTTTCTGCTTTTTCTTTTGCCCCGTCCACATTGTCTAAAATCCATTTCACCTTAGTTCCTGCAAAGTATGGGTCAAGCAGGAGACCTGTTTTATCTCTGAATGTATCTTCCAACCCTTGCTCTTTCAATTCATTACAGATGCTTTGTGTTTGACGGGACTGCCATACGATCGCTTTATAGATCGGTTTGCCCGTGTTTTTGTCCCAAACGACAGTGGTTTCACGTTGGTTCGTAATTCCAATGCCTGCGACCTGACTCGCTTCAATATCTGATTTTCTTAGAACATCCGCAATACATGCAAGAACAGATGTCCAAATTTCGTTAGCGTCATGTTCTACCCAGCCCGGCTTAGGAAAATGCTGCTCGAATTCTTTTTGAGCGGTTTCTACGATCTGTCCTTCATAATTGAACAAAATCGCTCGTGAACTTGTTGTACCCTGATCGATTGATAAAATGTACTGCTTCATGATTCCACTCCTTTTTCAGATTGATGCACTTTTTTCAGCTCCACACGCATGGAGGAAAGTAAAATAAGTAAAATGATAATGGTGCCGCCCCAGAACCAGCCGTTCGCATTGGCTTGGAATATGGCCTGATAAAACAACCCGCCATATACACCACCGATGATCGGACCGAGAACAGGGATCCAGGAGTATCCCCAATCCGATCCTCCTTTTCCTGGAATCGGTAAGAGAGCATGAGCCAGTCGAGGACCCAAATCACGGGCTGGGTTGATTGCATACCCTGTTGTGGCACCGAGCGACATCCCGATTGCTACAATCAGCAAACCAACAATGAGAGGGTTCAACCCTTGTGTAAAATCGTTAGCGCCGATAAACAAAATCCCCATGACTAATACAAATGTTCCAATGATCTCACTTACAAGGTTTGAAATCGGGCTGCGGATGGCAGGGTCTGTACAAAAAATCGACTTGATCGCCAATTGATCTTCTGTATCCTTCCAATGAGGAAGGTAGTGAAAGAAGACGATGACAGCTCCCAGAAATGCTCCGGCCATCTGCGCGGTAATATACATAGGGACTTTGCTCCAGGGAAAATCCCCCACCGTTGCAAGTCCTAGTGTAACGGCAGGATTGATATGAGCCCCTGTCACTCTCCCAACGGCGTAAACACCCATGGCTACAGCAAGTCCCCAGGCAATGGTAATCAACACCCAGTTCCCTTCTGCTTTTGTTGCTTTTAAATTTGCACCTGCGATAACGCCTCCCCCGAAAATGATGAGGATCATGGTGCCAATCAGCTCACCCATGAATTCAGTCATGATGTGATCTCCTTTCTGTGTACCACGATTGACGTACAAAAAACCACACAACATTAGTATGATCTAATCATTGTGTGGATCGTCAGCCTCTTCACGGAAGGTGTTTATGTATTCTCGCTGTTAAAACGCCATAATTCGGAACGTGAAGTAGAGACTGCAGAAGCACCTGAGGCCAGCGCTTGATCCACTTCTTCCTTTGAACGAATCAAGCCTCCCGCAATGACAGGAATGCCGATGTGCTCCTTGATCTCTTTTATCATTCCCGGTAAAACCCCTGGTAAAACTTCAACAAAGTCAGGCTCTGTTTTACGGATGATCTTCACATTATGTTCAATCGCCTGGCTGTCAATTAAAAACAACCGCTGCACAGAAACTAGGTGATACTTTTTGGCTTGCTGAATGACATGAGCTCTCGTGGAAATGACACCATCCGGCTTCACTTCCTGCCCTATGTATTCCATCCCATAATCATCCGCTTTCAAACCTTGAATCAAGTCTACATGGACAAAAACTTTTTTGCCAGCTTTTTGTCCAATTTTGACAAGTTTCCTTAAAAGACCTAACCGGCTCTCCAAGAGGATGATGTATTCCGTCTCACTCTCTAACAAAGCTTCAAATTCTTTGATTTTTTTCACTGCAGGCAGAACCGACTGAGTCAAAGTCATTCTTCTCCCCCGTTCTTTCTCCGTTCTTCCATCTGCGCTTTCGTATAAATGAGCTGCATCGGGTTTCCTCCCACGAAGGCTCCTGCAGGAACATCTTTGTGCACAAGCGTACCAGCAGAAACAACGGCACGGTCACCAATCGTAACCCCTGGAAGAATCGTCGTGTTCGCACCAATCAAAACTTCATTCCCAATCACAACATTCCCTAAACGGTACTCTTCAATCAAATATTCATGAGCGAGAATCGTTGTATTATATCCAATGACCGAATTCCGCCCGACCTTGATTTTTTCGGGAAACATGATATCTACCATCACCATCAAGGCAAAAGCTGTTTGATCTCCGACCTTCATATGGAGAAAAGTCCGGTACAACCAATTCTTCATTGAAAGAAAAGGGGTGTACCGGGCCATTTGAATCACAATGAAGTTTTTGACCACTTTGAAAAACGGGACCGTCTTATAAATGTGCCAAAGCGAATTGGCTCCTTTGACCGGATAGCGTTCCGTTTTCCTCATACAGTCATCCTCCTGTAATTTTTAATAGGTCACGCATATTATCAAGCATGTAGTCAGGGTTCAAGTCGTCGAGTACTTTTCTTCCTTTAACCGTCCAGGCAACCCCGGCCGTTTTCGTTCCAGCATTCTGCCCTGCTTCAATATCATGCGTGTTGTCTCCGACCATCATCGCTTCCGAAGCTTGCGAATCCAATTGGTTCAAAGCCTTTACAATCGGCTCCGGGTGCGGCTTCGCATTTGTGACATCATCCAGAGTGACGACTGTTTCAAATAGTCCATCCAAATTCGTCAGTTCAAGCCCCATGTGAACGGTGTTCCGCATCTTGGTCGTTACAATGCCCAATTTATAACCTTGGCCCTTCAGCGTTTCAATCGTTTCTACCACGCCTTCATAGGCTTTTACGTAGCGGTTATGATTTTCAATGTTATGTTTACGGTAAGTTTCAACCATTTCTTCAACTTTGTCAGGGTTCACCTTGTGCAGGCTTTCCCTTAAAGGGGGCCCGATAAAGTCGAGGATCTCTTCACGCTCATAGGTGCGATCAGAATATTGTTCAATCGTATGCGTAAAGGAAGCGATGATCAATTCGTTTGTATCGATCAACGTTCCATCTAAATCAAAGAGAATGGTACGTATGCTCATTGGAAGGATCCTTTCTTTTCTGTTGTAGTCTGTTCCAAACGAAGCCGACAGCTGCCGTTAACACAATGGCGGTTAATAGACGGATCAAGAGCAGGGGCCAAACGGGAATACCGAGCGGGATGAAGATCAGTGTATCCTCAACGACCGCGTGACAGGACACGAGAAATAGAATGGCTAGATACATATCTTTCCTTGAAACGCCATCCTCTTCCACGGCCTGAATCATCAAGCCTGCACCATAAGCGAGCCCGATCGTCAACCCGGCAACAAGGGTCATGGATGTGTTGCGTTCCATTCCAAGTAACCTTGTTGCAGGAGCGACCCAGCCTGAAAAACGGTCAAGCCATCCTTTTTCACGTAGATACTGCATGAAAATCATTAAAGGGATGACAATCAAGGCAAGCTGCACGATGCCCATAAATGCGGTCTGCACTCCCTGAAAAATGATTTCTGCCCATCCATTCGGATCAGCTGAATTCTCAGGGGCAAAGCCATATTTAGCTGTTTCGCCTCCGCCTTTCCAAAAAACATTGATAAGCGCAGCTGAAACCAATGCGAGACTTAATCGAACCCCGGCTACAAACCACCAGCTCACGCCTACCCTTTTAGCCACGGTCGATTCAATCAGTAAATTATGGGAAAAGGAAAGCATCACGGCAAGAATGAACACTTCTTTTACCGTGAAATCGAAAGAAATGATGGCCGCAATCCCTGCATAAAGGTTCAAAAAGTTACCAATAACAAGAGGAACAGCCGCTTCACCGGATAGTCCGATCCACCCCATCAAAGGTTCCAGCTTCTCCATAACCCAGGGAAGAACCGGTGTGTATTGAAGGATCGTAACAATTAACGTTACAGGAAAAATGACTTTCCCGAGCGTCCACGTCAACTCCAATCCTTTTTTACTCCCTCTTTTTAGAATCCCCTTCATGCTACCTGCTCCCTTATTTTACTTTCTTTCCGTTATAATATTTATTTGCCATGCCATTCTTTCTGCGGTAAATGATCGCTATAACCGCTCCAATGACAAGCACGATCGATATAAATTGCGCCGTACGAATCTCACCAAATAGATAAAGGCTGTCTGTCCTCATTCCTTCTACAAAGAAACGGCCGACAGAATACCAAATGACATAGCTTAAGAACACTTCTCCTCGGCGAGGGTTAAACTTATGACGCAACACCAAAAGCAAAATAAATCCGATGATGTTCCACACCGATTCATATAAGAAGGTCGGGTGATAAACCGTACCATCAATGCACATTTGCTGATTGATGAACCCAGGCAAATACTGCATAAAGTTATTATAAAAAGATTCGGATACCGGACCGCCGTGGGCTTCCTGGTTCATAAAGTTTCCCCAGCGTCCAACCGCCTGACCAAGAATAATACTCGGCGCAGCGATATCTGCCATCATCCAAAAGGACAAACCTTTAATTTTCGTATAAATATAGGCGGTCAGCACTGAGCCAATCAATGCACCGTGAATGGCGATTCCGCCTTCCCACACGGCAAAAACTTTCCACCATGGTCCACCAGCATAACGATCCCATTCAAAAATGACATAATAAATCCTGGCACACACGATGGCTGCCGGAATCGCAAATACGACGATATCGACCATGTAGTCTTTTTTCAAACCGAGACGTTCGGTCTCTCGCGTTGCAATCCATAATCCTAAAAAAGCTCCTGTGGCAATAATCAATCCATACCAGTAAATGGAAAGCGGACCTAATTGGAGGAAGACCGGATTCAACGGTTCAGGTGTACACATCATTAGCGATCTCCTCCTTTACTCCTGCGTTTGATCTTGATCAATGACTTTCGTCAAACGCTCTGAAAACTCTTCAGCCGCATTGACGCCCATGCGCTTCAAACGGAAGTTCATAGCAGCAACTTCTATAATAACGGCAAGGTTACGACCAGGACGAACAGGAATCGTGGCTTTCGGAACTTGAACATCCATGATCTTCATCGTTTCTTCTTCTAAACCAAGACGGTCGTATGCTTTGTTCTTATCCCACAATTCAAGGTTGATGACGAGCGTGATCCGTTTATAGCTTCGAACAGCTCCCGCACCGAACAATGTCATCACATTGATAATGCCTAGTCCACGAATTTCCAGAAGGTGCTCAATCAGTGGCGGGCTGTTTCCGATTAATGTGTCATAATCCTCCTGTCGAATTTCAACACTATCATCAGCCACAAGACGGTGACCGCGCTTGACTAGTTCCAAAGCGGTCTCACTTTTACCAACACCACTTTGACCAGTGATCAACACACCGATACCGTAAATGTCGACTAGTACACCATGAATGGCCGTAAACGGAGCAAACTTGGATTCCAGATAATTCGTCAGGCGACTAATCACTCTTGTCGTCTTATATGGGGACAACATCAGTGGAACGCCCGCCTCATTCGCGGCTTCACTAAGCTCATCAGGAATATCCATTCCCCGGGTAATAACGATTCCAGGTGTCACATCTGTACAAAGTTTTTCTGCCCGCTCTCTCCTCTGATCTTTTGTCAGTTCATTAAAGTAAGAGAGTTCTGTCTTGCCGAGCAGCTGCAGACGATCTTTCGGATAAAATTTGAAATACCCTGTCATTTCTACTCCAGGACGAGAAATATCACTCATATGTATTTCACGGTGGACGCCGTCAGCACCGGCAACGAGTTCAAGCGCAAATTGTTCTAACAAATCTTGTGTACGGACCTTGCTCATTTGTCCATCAACCTCCTCTTTCATCAATCACTGTCCCCTATTGTAGCATGTTTTCAATAAATCTTGGATAGGGAGGTTTTTTAGCAGTATTTCCCATGAGCCAATCGCCCTACCAGAGCTTACTTATTATACTAACTGGCAGGTTTGTGGAAGACTCAGTTTCGAGACTTTTATTGAGTGGGTGGGGCTGCGGGGAATAGCTCGCTTTCCGCGGGAGCGCGGTGAGCCTCCTCAGGTTGACGCCTTGCGGGGTCTCACCTAGCACTCTTTTCCCGCAGGAGTCTCGCCATTCCCCTCCGCCCCTTCACCAAGGATGATTCTCGAAACCACTCCTGGAAAAATAAGCTTGTATGGTTGAGGCAAGTGGATGATATCAACTCTTCCCGGTGGGCATTTAGAATGTAAATGCTTGATACAGAGCACTTTATGCCTACTTAGGCTGGACTAGTGGGAGCCCTGCTTCTGGGTACAGGGATTCGTTTTCCTTACATGAGATGGGGTGGTTGGGAAGCTGCGAGACTCCCGTGGGAGAAAGGAGATAGGCGAGATCCCACAGGGCTTTAGCCCGAGGAAGCTCGCCACTCCCCCACAGGAAAGCGAGTAGCTTCCCAGCCACCCCTAACTCCCATTATGGCAAACGAAACCCGAAAGCATCTCGAAACTGAGTCTTCAAGTAAAGGGAGCGTTAGTGAGGTAAGGATTTCAATAAAAATACCGTATGAGAAAACTCATACGGTACGGGGTTAATTTTTCATATCCTTGATTAAGCTGTTTAACACAAGGTTGATCAGAGATATGATAATGGCGGCGATGATGGTCATGCCGAATCCATCGATCTCAAACGTGCTTCCCAGGAAAGCATCCGTCAGCCACAAGGTAATGGCGTTGATGATGAATAGGAATAAACCGAGCGATAGAATCGTAATCGGTAAAGTAAGAATCACTAAGACCGGCCTTACGATCGCATTGAGGATCGATAAAATGAATGCCGCCAGCAATGCGCCTCCAACACCGTCAATGATTACAGAATCAAAGAGTGCTCCGACCGCAATGATGGCGATGGTATTGACGACAATATGGATCAACCAATTCTTCATAATTTCACCCTGCCTTTCGTGAATCATTCTCTTCTCAGAGGCGGACAGGAGGTTGTACGGTCACTGAACCCGTCTTCGTCTCTGCTTCTATATGGTATGCATCTTCGAATTGTTCGTACGCTTCGAATTCCAACATTTTGTTGGCGACATCATTTCGGTCTTTCAAAATTTTGTAATTATCCAATTCACATTGAATTGGACCGAATTTCGTTCTCAGTACGCCATCGACTTTCTTTTCCGTCGGAAGAGATACTTGTATTTTTCCAGTCGTTGTCTTATAAAAACCTGTGTGTGCTTTGGATCCGCTATAGTCAACCGTTATACTGCTGCTGACCGAAGAAGCATCCGTCTTTCCAATATCCCCTGAAAGTGTAATGGCACCATTGATCGTATCTGTTTCACACTCTTCGAAAGTACTCTCCTGCAAGTGAATCGCGCCGTTACCTGTCTGCATTTTACACGTCTCGCCAGAAAGCTGCTTCGCTTTAACCGCTCCATTTGATGTTTTCATCTGGAAATGATCACTTTTGATATTCTCCATGTTTAGATTTCCATTCGTTAGTTGTGATTTGATGAATTCGTATTTCTTATTTGGAATGTATAAATCTACATTCATTTTTATCTTTTTAGATGGACTGGCGATGCGTAGAAGACCATTTTTAATCTCGACTTGCGTTTCATCATGAAACCTTTTCCGCGCCTCTTCTTCCGTTTCCACTTGATAGACTTTGACCTGATAGGAAGTTTTCACATTCTCCTGGTCCCAAGTATGGACTTTTAGAGAGCCGTTGGATATAGAAAGGTCGGCATCATGAAACTCCTCGTTAGGAAGAACCGTTTCATCACTGAATTCAACGTATTCTCCAAAAGAAAAATCGAAATCTGCATTTTTAATCTTTTCCATCGCGTCATCCAGGAAGTTTCTCAGCCCGTATTTAGACTTCTCGCGTTGCTTTGAGTTTTTTGAAGAAGGTTCTTCTACAGCTTCTAATAGTTTCGCTCCTTCTTCTGCAGAGATCGTGCCTTTTTCAATCATTTGTAGAATTTTCATACGTTCTTCATTCATAAAATCAGCTCCTTTTCATCTCTTACGTTTTTCCCTATCGAAAGGGTTCAAAAACTAAAAAACACCTGAGAAAACGAGGTTCATTTCTCAGGTGTAAGGGTTCATTGAAATTTGTACATATAAAAACGTTCTGTTTTCAGCCGTTCTAATTGTTCAGAAGCCTGGTCATGATTTTCAATCAGACTCATCATCCCGTCAGCCTGGGAGAGGTGGGCCTTGATAGCTGCCAGTTTCCTTTCCCAGTAAGGACGTACATCCGTAATGATCTCCGGCTTTCCAAGATCGTGTTCCGATTGATTGGATATGGCGTGCATCCATACTTGAGGACGGTTCTTCTCAGGCATGTTTTCCACAGCCTCAACCACTGCGGCAGCGAGTGCATCATGATCCGGATGAACAGCATACCCAGGGTAATGAGTAATGATAATGGTAGCTCCTAATGATTCGATACGTTCCTTCAGGTGCTCAGCCACTTGATGACGGGGTTCAAACTCTAATGTTTTATCCCTGTAACCAAGCATTTCAACGTCTATATCCAACTGTTTCGCCGCTTCAGCCAGCTCCTTTTTTCGAAAAGAAGAGAGCGTTTCGCGATTAGCGAACACAGGATTGCCCATGTTTCGACCCATTTCCCCGAGCGTACCGCATAGATAAGTGACCGGTACGCCTTCATCACGGAATTTAGAAATCGTTCCGGACGCTCCGAACGATTCATCATCCGGATGAGGGAAAATGACAACCACTCTTTCTTTACTCATCAGGATCCGCCTCATGTGAAAAAGGTGTTTCACTGATTTCAAGAGCAACCATTAGACGTCCCTCACGGTCATGACCGGCCATGAGCAGTCGATTCTTTTCATCAATTTCATAATCTGTCAATCCTTCAGCATACACCCAGCCCAGGTCCAGTTTCAGACCTACGCGGTAAGACCCTCCGGTACTGACGATTTTTCCGTGTTGATAAGAGACTTGCGCGTTTCGGATAAACGCCCCGACGTTGTAGGCATTTTCATCGAAGTGACTGGCATAAGCCCCGTTCGTCGTTTCTAAGTGTACATAAACTTCTTTATTCGCAAGTTGATCAATTTTGTCTTGAACAACTTTCTGTTGAATGGCATCCACTCGTATTCCTCCCGTCAAACGATTCTTGTTTAACGATACTCAATTTAGAGGCAAGCGTCAAAACATCTACTTGTTCCCTACTTTTTCACGGGCATTCATTTTCTTATCCATCCGTGCCCGGTCACGTTCCAGTACCGGTTTCAAATAACGCCCCGTATAAGAGATCTCCTGCTCCGATACATGCTCAGGAGTGCCGCTTGCAATAATTCGACCTCCGTTTTCTCCACCCTCTGGTCCGAGGTCAATAATATGGTCGGCTTCTTTAATGACATCAAGGTTGTGCTCAATGATCAATACAGAATCACCGTTATCTACAAGCCTCTGCAAAACTTTCAATAACCTTGAAATATCATCAACATGCAGACCCGTTGTCGGCTCATCCAAAATATAAAAGGACTTCCCATTCGAGCGTCGATGGAGTTCACTTGCGAGTTTCACACGCTGTGCTTCCCCTCCCGAAAGAGTAGTGGCGGGCTGACCGAGTTTAATATACTCCAGTCCCACATCAGCGACTGTTTGAAGCTTGCGCTTAATCTTAGGGATGTTCGCAAAAAAGTCGAGCGCTTCTTCAATCGTCATCCCTAATACATCAGCAATGCTCTTTCCTTTGTACTTCACTTCCAATGTTTCGCGGTTATATCTTTTTCCATCGCAAACTTCACAAGGGACATAAACGTCAGGTAGGAAGTGCATTTCAATCTTAATGATTCCATCCCCGCGGCAGGCCTCACAGCGGCCACCCTTGACATTGAAACTGAACCGGCCTTTTTTATAACCTCTGATTTTCGCTTCATTCGTTTGAGCGAAAACATCACGGATATCATCAAATACGCCCGTGTAAGTAGCCGGATTGGAGCGTGGAGTCCGGCCGATCGGTGATTGGTCGATATCAATCACTTTATCCAGATGTTCCATACCTTCAATTGTTTGATGTTTCCCAGGTTTTTGTTTTCCATTGTGCAGCTTCATCGAAAGAGACTTATACAGGATCTCGTTAATAAGCGTACTCTTACCGGACCCGGAAACGCCTGTTACGGCTGTGAACACTCCGAGCGGAATGTCTGCATCCACTTTTTTAAGGTTGTTTTCTTCCGCTCCTTTAATTTTCAGGAAGCGGTCATCTGCCTTCCGACGTTCTGATGGAAGAGGAATGAACTTTTTACCGGATAGATATTGACCTGTCAAGGATTTCCGGCTTTTCATCACCTGTTTCGGTGTACCTTGAGTGACGATATCGCCACCATGAGCTCCTGCTCCCGGTCCGATGTCGATCAGGTAATCCGCAGCCAGCATCGTATCTTCATCATGCTCGACGACAATCAGCGTATTATCAAGATCACGCATTCGTTTCAGTGTGTTAATTAACCGGTCATTATCCCGTTGGTGAAGACCAATGGACGGTTCATCGAGGACATATAGAACGCCAGTAAGGGCCGAACCGATTTGAGTCGCCAGTCGAATTCGCTGAGCCTCACCACCAGACAATGTCCCGGCCGAACGTGAGAGAGTTAAATAATCCAGCCCTACGTTCGCTAAGAAACTGAGACGTTCACAGATTTCTTTAAGAATCATCCGGGCGATCGTTTCTTCTTTTTCCGTCAACTCAAGAGCCTCGAAGAACTCCTTCGCTTCAGTCACAGAATAATCGGTTGTGATCCCGATGTGCTTTCCATCGATCAAGACCGCTAATGCTTCTTCATTCAGCCGATTTCCTTTACACTTCGGACACGGTTTTTGTGCCATGTATTTTTCCATCTGTTCACGGATATAATCCGAGCTCGTTTCACGGTAACGGCGAGAAATGTTTGGAATGACGCCCTCGAAGAAAATATCGTTTTCCCTTACTTTTCCGAAGTCATTTTCATAGCGGAAATAGATTTTGTCCTCGCCACTTCCATACAGCACTTTTTCTTTATGTTCTTCCGGCAGGTCACGGAATGGTTTATCCATATCTATGCCGTAATGATCGGAAACACTTTTCAGAAGCTGCGGATAGTATTGAGAACTTTGAGGTTCCCAGGCAGCAATCGCATGTTCATTCAAGGAGCGGCCCCAATCCGGGATGACAAGGTCGATGTCGACTTCAAGCTGTGTCCCTAATCCATCACAACGATTACAAGCTCCATAAGGGCTGTTGAATGAGAACATTCTTGGCTCTAATTCACTAACGGAAAAACCACAGATAGGACAGGCGTGGTGTTCGCTGAACATCAGCTCTTCTTCCCCGATCACATCAACGATCGTATGACCGCCGCCAAGTTTAAGAGCGGTCTCAATAGAGTCAGAAAGTCGGCCTTCCACCCCTTCTTTCACGACGATTCGATCGATGACGACCTCAATCGAGTGCTTTTTATTTTTCTCGAGATTTATTTCCTCGGAAATTTCGCGCATTTCCCCGTCGACACGAAGGCGGATATAACCTTCTTTCTGAAGCTGCTCAAAGACTTTAGCATGTTCACCTTTTCGACCAGACACAACGGGCGCAAGGATTTGGAGCTTCGTTCTTTCCGGATATTCCATCACGCGGTCGACCATCTGCTGAACCGTTTGTGAACTGATTTCCACACCATGCTTCGGACACGTCGGACGTCCGATGCGTGCGAACAATAGCCGCAGGTAGTCATAGATTTCCGTTACCGTACCTACGGTTGAACGCGGGTTACGGCTCGTTGTTTTCTGGTCAATGGAGATTGCCGGTGACAGTCCTTCAATGGAGTCCACATCGGGTTTGTCCATTTGTCCTAAAAACTGGCGTGCATAAGCACTTAGTGATTCAACGTAGCGTCTCTGTCCTTCTGCATAGATCGTATCGAAAGCCAAAGAAGATTTCCCCGAACCGGACAAGCCGGTCATGACGACCAGTTTGTTTTTCGGGATGTCGATATCGATATTTTTCAAATTGTGAGCACGTGCTCCTCTAATACTGATATGTTTGCTGACCATACTGTTCTCATCCCTCCGCTTTTAATTCCAACAGCACATCACGCAGTTCGGCTGCCCGTTCGAAATCGAGGTCGCGTGCGGCTTGTTTCATTTCGGTTTCCAAGTTGTCAATCATTTCCATACGTTCTTTCTTCGTCATTTCTGAAGGCTTCTTACCTGTATCATATCCAGTTTCGTCTTCGGCAACGTTCGTCGCTTTAATGACGTCACGCACTTCCTTCTTGATCGTTTTCGGTGTGACGCCGTGCTCTTCGTTATAAGCGATTTGTTTTTCACGACGTCTGTACGTTTCATCAATCGCAAACTGCATGGATTTCGTCATCTTATCCGCATACATAATCACTCGACCGTTTTCATTACGTGCCGCTCGACCAATCGTCTGGATGAGTGAACGGTCGGAACGCAGGAATCCTTCTTTATCCGCATCCAGGATGGTCACGAGGGAAACCTCAGGAATGTCCAGTCCTTCACGAAGCAGGTTGATTCCGACTATGACATCGTATTTACCGACCCTGAGGTCACGTATGATTTCAATGCGTTCCAGTGTCTTGATTTCCGAGTGTAAATAAGCAACCTTAATCCCTAAGTCTTTGAGGTAATCGGTCAGATCCTCAGACATCTTCTTCGTTAATGTCGTCACGAGGACGCGTTCATTCTTATCTTTTCGTTTATTGATTTCACCTACAAGATCATCAATTTGACCATGGATCGGGCGGACGTCAATTTCTGGATCCAGAAGCCCTGTCGGTCGGATAATCTGTTCAATCATTTTCGGTGTATGTTCAATTTCATAAGGGCCTGGAGTCGCAGAAACATAAGCGATCTGATTGATATGTTCTTCAAATTCAGGGAACATGAGCGGCCGGTTATCCATGGCTGATGGCAGTCTGAACCCATGGTCCACCAGTACTTGTTTTCGCGCTCGGTCCCCGTTGTACATCCCTCTGACTTGAGGAAGTGTTACGTGAGACTCATCGATCATCATAAGGAAATCATCTGGAAAATAATCAAGCAGGGTGTAAGGTGTTGCTCCTTCTTCTCTGAATGTCAGGTGTCTCGAATAGTTCTCGATACCAGAACAAAAGCCCATCTCGTTCATCATTTCCAGATCATAATTTGTCCGTTGTTCAAGACGCTGGGCTTCCAGCAATTTATCTTGATCACGCAATTCTTTCAGACGGACTTCTAACTCTTTTTCTATGTTTTTAATCGCTTTTTTCAACTTTTCTTCACGGGTAACGAAGTGTGAAGCTGGGAAAATCGCAACGTGATCCCGGTCACCGATAACTTCACCAGTCAGTACATCAACTTCACGAATGCGGTCGATTTCATCTCCGAAAAATTCCACCCGCATCGCATGTTCCTCTCTAGAAGCGGGGATGATTTCAACCGAATCTCCACGGACTCGGAAGGTACCACGCTGAAAGTCGATATCATTTCTTGCATATTGGATATCCACAAGATTTCTCAATAACTCATCACGGTCTTTTTCCATACCCGTTCTTATAGAAAGCACCTGGCTGCGGTATTCGTCGGGAGAACCGAGACCATAGATACAAGAAACACTAGCAACGATGATGACATCGTTCCGCTCGAACAGAGCAGAAGTGGCCGAGTGGCGTAATTTATCAATCTCATCATTGATGCTCGCATCTTTTTCGATAAACGTATCTGATGATGGCACATAAGCTTCTGGCTGATAATAGTCATAGTAACTGACAAAATACTCGACAGCATTGTTCGGGAAAAATTCTTTGAACTCACTATATAACTGTCCAGCAAGCGTTTTGTTATGGGCGATGATCAGTGTCGGTTTATTCACTCGCTCAATTACATTGGACATCGTAAATGTCTTACCTGTACCTGTGGCCCCGAGCAATGTTTGATGCTTATCTCCTCGTTCAATCCCTTGAACAAGCTCCTCAATCGCTCGCGGCTGATCCCCTTGAGGTGAATACTGTGAAACTAATTCAAACTTCTCCTCCACGACGAAAACCTCCGTTCATTGTCTATACTCGTACTTTTTAGTTTACCACAACAGTTTACCATTCTAACATCGAACGAACAAACATTCGCATTTGGATATTCTCTGTAAATTACTGGATGACCTGGTGTGGAATAAAATTCCACACCAGGTCATCCAGTTTATCCCATTCCCCACAATAAAAAAAGCACTTTGCAGGATGCAAAGTGCTTGGCTTATTAGGAATTCAGCGTTTGGTTGTATTCGTTGACTTGGAACAGGTCGATCAGCTCGATGTCAGGATTTTTATCTTGGAACCAACGTAGAGAAAAGTCGTTTTTAAAGAGGACAAGCGGATTGCCTTCCCGATCTTCTGCAAGCATGTTTCGCTCATCAAACAGCGACTCATCGACCTGGTCTTCTTTCAACCAGCGTGGGATGCGTTCGCCAAGAGGAGTCAACTCGATATCTACGTTGTACTCGTTCTTCATGCGGTATTCAAAGACTTCGTATTGAAGCTCACCAACCGCTCCGATGATATAGTCTTCAAAACGATAACGTTTGAACAACTGAATGGCGCCCTCTTGCACAAGCTGTTCCAAACCTTTTCGGAACTGCTTGGATTTCATGACGTTCTTCGCCGTTACTTTCTTAAATAGTTCAGGTGGGAATTGCGGAAGCTCATCGTACTCGAAGTTGGATTTGCCAGTTACGATCGTATCTCCGATTCGGTAGACGTTCGGATCATAGATTCCGATAATATCCCCGGCATATCCTTCCTCTACGGTTCCACGGGAAGAAGCCACAAACTGCTGGGATTGTGCCAGCTTGAACGTTTTTCCTGTACGGGAAAGTGTAACGTTCATCCCGCGCTCGAATTTCCCGGAGCAGATTCTTACAAAAGCAATCCGGTCGCGGTGCTGTGGGTTCATGTTCGCCTGAATTTTAAAGATAAAACCAGAGAACTCCTCATGATCCGGAGAAACAATACCTTCTGTCGATTTTCTTGGCGCCGGTTCAGGAGCCATATCGATGAATGAATTGAAGAACGTTTCCACACCGAATGGAGCAAGGGCACTTCCGAAGAAGACAGGCGTCTGGTCTCCCCGCATCACTTTTTCCATATCGAAGGTATCCCCAGCTTCAGCGACCATTTCCATTTCTTCTTCCGATTCCTGGAACGTGGCATTTTCCGTTAATTCAGGATGCTGATCAAGTTCGCTGTATGGAATGTATTCTTCTTCCTCGTTTCCTGTGTATTGAACAAACTGCTCATTTTCACGATCGAAAACGCCTAAGAAGCGCTTGCCCATTCCTGCCGGCCAAGTCATAGGATAGGTTTCGATATTCAACGTTTCTTCGATTTCTTCCATCAATTCCAGCGGCTCACGGCCTTCACGGTCCATTTTGTTAATAAAAGTAAAGATCGGGATGCCGCGCATTTTACAAACTTTAAACAGTTTGAGCGTCTGCGCCTCAATCCCTTTTGTTCCATCGATGACCATGACAACACTGTCAACAGCAGTCAATGTGCGGTACGTGTCTTCACTGAAATCTTCGTGTCCGGGTGTATCCAGAATATTTACTTGATAATCTTTGTAAGGGAAGTTCATCACACTGGACGTAACAGAAATTCCACGCTGCTTCTCAATTTCCATCCAGTCCGATGTCGCAAACTTACCAGACTTTTTCCCTTTTACCGTACCTGCGGATCGGATCAAGTTTCCGAATAATAGCATTTTCTCCGTCATCGTTGTTTTACCGGCGTCCGGGTGGGAGATAATAGCAAACGTACGGCGTTTTTTCATTTCATTTTGTATTTGACTCATCGTGATATCCTCCGTTTATTAAGAATTTCAATACATTAGGCTGGGTAGGATATACGTTTTACATTGGCAGATTCACTCCATAAAAAAAGCGCTCACACACTCAAGCGCCTTCGTCGAATTTTTTGATTATACTTTGAAAGTTAGCATAACCCACATGTAAAATCAATCACAAAAACGAACACCTTCCAAATATTGGTGTACCAGGTCATCCAGAATCTGGATGACCTGGTCATACAGTTCTTCCTAAATTCCTCTCATTCTCTTTAGGTGTTCAAACCTGTTATAATGGGATAAAAACGATAGTAAGGATGCCAGTTATGCAGAGTTACTTATTACAACCGAACGATATAAAGAAAATTACTGGTCAGGCTTTTTACACACGTGGAAAGCAATATTTCGACCGTGGAAAAGTGTACGGCCTTTCTCATAATAGTGCGATTCGTTCATGGCGGGCAGTCGTTGCAGGTACACACGACTATGAAGTCCGTGTTTTCTTTTTTGAGGACGAAGATGTCGAAGCCACGTGTGAATGTCCAGCGTATTCCACCTATTACACGTGTAAACATATTGCTGCCGTTCTGATCGCCATCCGTGAAAAAACGTTAGAAGATCTGGCGCCGAAACTGGCGGAAAAAGGGCGGAAATCACAGTCCGGTTTGACGAACCAGGACCGGATGTTTGCAGTCAGCTTGTTTGAGGCTTTCAGACAGCGTCAGGAAAATCGCGGGGCCCAGGACTTGAAGAAACCTCTTCAAATCCAATATTACCTTCACCTCCAATCGATTCTCGGCTCAAAAAGTCTCGGTTTGGAAATGAAGCTCGGTGAAAATTATCCCTACGTGATTAAAAACATTCGTGATTTGCTTGACCATATCCGTAAAGATCAGGCGTACCGAATTACAAAAAAGTTCACATACGATCCGGCAGAACACTCCTTTTCTGCTGATGACAAGGAAATTTTAAGACTTTTACAGCTTGCGTATGAACAAGAGCAGTTTTATGAGCAACAGTGGAATTCAGCCGAACCGAAAGTATTAAAAATTACTCCAACTCTTGCTGATCAACTCCTCCCGCTTTTAGAAAAGCAGCAGGCAGAGGTCATGGAGCGAGGGGAAAACGTGGGACTTGTTCGTTTCGAAGAAGAGTTCCCGAACCTTTCTTTTTACGTTTCGGAAGAACGAGGCCATTTTCATATGCACATGAACCATTTGAAAGATTACGATTATCTATCGGATTACCATCTTCTTTATAAAAAAGGCAGCTTTTATCCTGTCGATCATCAGAAGGAAGAGGTCCTTCAAACGCTTTACACCATCCTTCCTTACAATTCAAATGGCAGCCACACAGTAAGCCATCATGATATGGAAGGGATTGTATCCTATGTTCTTCCTGAACTTGAGACCATCGCAGATGTACAACTTGATCGCTCAGCACAAGAAAAAATTGTGCAGGAGTCGCTCGTCGCTAAGGCCTACTTGGATTTTCAACAGTGGACACTCACGATTGATGTAAAATTTCAATATGGTGATTTGACGATCGATCCGTTCAAGGAGCAGCCATTGAGCAATCAGACGATTGTCAGACGGGATCGACAAACAGAACAGGAAATCATGCAGATCATTGAGCTTGCCGAATTCAAGTTTGATGGAGAGATGGTCTACATTGAAGACGAGGACAAGCTGGATCAGTTCCTTTATCATTACCTGCCTAAATTGAAAGAGCACAGTGACGTCTATCTATCTTCTTCCGTCCGTTCCCTTGTAGAAGATCGACCACTTGAATTGCAGACGTCGGTTGAACTGGAGAGCGACGGTAATTGGCTGGATATCAATTTTACTATTGATGGCATTAGTGATGACGATGTGACCGAGGCTCTTAAAGCCGTCATTGAACGGAAAAAATATTACCGCCTATCCGATGGTGCACTCATGGCTTTAACGAGCGAATCCTTCGATCGCTTCCAAAAGCTCGTCGATGATCTGGATTTGAGCACGAAAGATTTACAGGACAATCACTTTCAAGTTTCTACAGCACGAAGCCTGCAGGTAGAAGATGCCCTGAATCCGAATGAAGCAGAAAGAAACCAGCTTTTCCAAGAGCTTGTCGATCGACTGAAATCACCTCAGTCCTTTGAGATTGATCCTCCAGAAGGTCTGCAGGCGGACTTGCGGCCCTACCAATTGACCGGCTTTCGCTGGATGAAAATGCTCAGCCACTACGGTTTAGGCGGCGTGCTCGCAGACGATATGGGGTTAGGGAAAACCATCCAAACGATCACCTTTTTGTTAGATGAAAAGATAAAGGGGCACATGACAGACCCAGCCATCATCATCGCTCCTGCCTCACTCGTCTACAATTGGAAAAAGGAAATTGAAAAATTCGCCCCCCAATTGTCGGTGCAGATTTTGACTGGGGATCCGATGGCAAGACAGGAAGCGCTGAACGAAGCAGCAGATAAAGATATTTGGATTACATCGTATCCATTGCTCAGACAGGATATCACCTCTTATGAAGAGCAAAAGTTTCACGCCATGGTCCTCGATGAATCACAAGCGATTAAAAATGAAACGACGAAAACAGCTGTGGCTGTTCGATCGATTAAATCGAGACATCGTTTTGCCTTAAGTGGTACACCGATTGAGAATTCCCTGCAGGAACTATGGTCGCTGTTCCGGACCATCATGCCAGGATTTTTCACGAGCAAGAAAAAGTTTTTGCAATTGAAACCGGAAAAAATCTCTCTTATGACACGTCCGTTCATTTTACGCCGGATGAAAACAGAAGTGCTTGATGAACTGCCGGATAAGATTGATACTGTCCAGTATTCAGAGCTGACGCGAGAACAAAAAGAAGTTTACCTCGCCTACTTGGAGCGGATTCAAAACGATATCCAAGAAACAATTGCCACCAAAGGGATCCAGCGGGGTAAGCTCGAGATTCTTGCTGGACTTACGAGACTGCGGCAAATTTGCTGCCACCCGGGATTGTTCCTTGAAAACTATGAAGGGCAGTCCGGAAAGCTTGAACAGTTGAAAGAACTGACCCGTGAGCTGAAGGAAAGCGGGCACCGACTGCTGATCTTTTCTCAGTTCTCAAGCATGCTGACCAAGATGCACGATGAACTGGCCAAGGATGGATTACAGGCCTTCTATTTAGATGGTAGTACAAAATCCGAAAAACGAATGGAAATGGTTGAAGCTTTCAATGAAGGAGAAAAAGATGCGTTCTTCATCTCCTTGAAAGCTGGAGGAACCGGTCTAAACCTCACAGGTGCGGATACCGTTATCCTCTACGATCTCTGGTGGAACCCGGCCATCGAAGAGCAAGCCGCCGGCCGTGCGCACCGCATCGGTCAGGAAAAAGTCGTACAGGTCATCCGGATGATATCCGAAGGTACAATAGAAGAGCGTATCTATCAGCTCCAACAAAAGAAACGCGACCTAGTCGACCAAATTATTCAACCTGGAGAATCCATGCTTACTTCCCTGAGTGAAGAAGAAATCAAACAACTCTTTCAATAAAGAGCCGTTCCCAAACGGCTCTTTTTCTTTTTTTAATTTTAATTGGTATTTTCTGTATGACCTGGTCTGGAACTTTGTTCCAGACCAGGTCATACAGAAATTTCCATCACAATCCAAAAAAGAAGCTGCCATCTCGGCAGCTTCCTTTTTATGCTTTCATTGTTTTCTTTTGCAGTTTGAACCAGTATCCTCCGAGGATGGAGGCTCCGATGACCATCGTCACCGTGGAGAGCAGCATGTGCATCGATGAAGCGAGAACAACGTTGCCTGTCACGACAATGATGAATCCTACCACTGCATTCAGCAGAAGGGAGATTAAATAGGCCCAGGACAACGCTATATGATATTTAAACCTTGAAGCATAGATGACGAACCAAATCGCTGCGACAATGACCACAAAGGTGGCAACCCAGTGTAAGGAATACACGGCATTCGCAACAGATTCACTTGTGATCAAGTACTCCATCGCTGGAATGTCCATCATGACATTGCTCGCACGGCTGTGTTTAAAGAATGCACCGAGAATCACCTGGCCAATGTAGGCGATATACCCGATCAGAAAAGCACGGTAACTCATTGATACCGATGCCCAGCTCGTCCGGTTCAGCTCGATTTTCTTCTCATGCAGACTGTAACTCAACAACACGAGAACGATTAACAGCAGCTGACTGAACGTAACGTCGAACGTCGTAAACCCAGGGGGTGTACCGAGAAGGACGTTCAATCCACCTACGATGGACTGAAATACAAGCAGCGCCAAACTTAGAATAGCTAAAATGAATACAGATTTGTTTTTGCGGTATTTATAGATCGCACCAACAGCGTTGAGTCCAGTTAGCATGATAAGCAATGGAACCATCAAACGGTGTGAATACTCTATAATGACGTGATAGTCCGTAATATCAGGAAAGATCTTCCCATTACAGACCGGCCACGTCGTCCCACACGCGTCCCCTGAATCTGTCGCAACGACAAGGTTTCCGAGGATTAACGCGAGAAACGTAACGAACGTTGTTAGAATTGAAAATTTCTTCATCGTCTTACCCTTTCTCTATCTATGATCATGATGTCATGAATATTGTTTGTTTCCTAAGTAAATCATATCATGAATTTTAGATGATAGAGAAAGGAAAGCGCCGTCATGAGTCATGAACTTTTTGTGAACGGCGTTTCTTCCTTATTTTACTAATGAGCAAATAAAGGAGAGAAACCGCAATCAGCAAGGTATTGACCATAGAAAAAACGTTGGCATAATGGTCATCATCCCAGTAGGAAACAGGGCTTTTAAACGTATAGCTGCTAATCGGATAAAACATGGGAACCGCATCATCATGGTGGGTAAGAATATCAAGAACCACATGTCCAAGCCACCCATAGGAAAAAGCGGTCCACTTGGAGAGCCCTCTTCCTTTCCAGATCAGAACAATAACAAAAAAGACCCCCCACACAAACAAGGAATGACCCGCATGACGCAGAATAAAAACGACAGGATGCTCAAACAGGTCATGGACTAAACTGAATAAAGACCGCATCGGTTCTGCATCGTCCACCACCTGCCAAGCCTGTCTTCGTACACTTAAATAAAGGAACATGACATAATACACAATATCCGGTGAAAGGCTACCAAAAATAAACCAACCGGTGTACCTTTGTTTTCTTGTTGTAAAAAATGTCCAGTAGCCATGGTGCAGTGTATTCATTTTTTCTCCCTCCCCTAACTTCCTGTTTACCCCTAATCACCAAGGGGAACCTAATCCATGGAAAGGAGTCTGAACTTATGACATATAAAGCCTATGTTTTCGATGCGTATGGAACGTTGTTCGACGTTCATAGCGTCATGAAAAAGATTCATCAATTTTTCCCTGATCAAGGTCCTAAGGTAAGCGAAGAGTGGCGCAGCCGTCAGGTTCACTATTTTCTCGTCCGACAGTTGATCCAGGGATACAAGCCATTCACCGATATTACCAGATGGGCGCTTTTAGATGCCCTTGCTTACAGTGATGTGGATGTGAAACCGGACGTTGTTGAAGATCTGATGCACGAATATGAACAACTCCAGCCTTACGATGAAGTCCCTTCACTAAAACAGAACCATCAAGACAAGACATTCACCATTTTTTCAAACGGCACACGTTCCATGCTTGAGCCCCTTTTGGAAAATAATCAGCTGAAAGAGGACTTTGACTTACTCAGCGCTGATGACGTTGAGGTCTACAAGCCTCACCCGAATGCCTACAGCTACGCCCATGAGCAGTTAGGATATGAAAAAGAAGAGATTCTCTTCTTTTCTAGTAATCCCTGGGACATTACCGGCGCAGCTTCTTACGGCTTCCATACGGCCTGGGTAAATCGGAAGCAGCAAAAGTGGCCGGAACTTGGAATCAACCCAACACACATCATCAGTAACCTGAATGAAATCCCAGAATAGAAAAGACGGAGTCCCCAGGGGGCTCCGTCTTTTACCGGGGTTGCTCGTATAGGCGCACCTGATTTTTTCCGTCTCGCTTTCCTTTGTAAAGAGCCTTATCGGCTGATCGGAATAAGTCATCCAAAGTTTGTCCATCTTTCGGATAACAGGCAACACCAATTGAAAAAGAGGAACAGATTTCCTCGCCTTTGACGAAATAAGGTTCTCTCAATTTCTCAAGCGCGCGCATGGAGACTTCATAGATTTGATGACGGTCTGCGATGTCTTCCAAAAGAATCGCAAATTCATCTCCACCAATCCGTCCGACAGAATCTCCCGACCGGATGCATTCTTTCATCCGCTTCCCGACATGGCATAGAAATTCATCTCCAACTTCATGACCGTATTCATCGTTGATATACTTGAAGCCATCACCATCTAAATAAAGGAGGGCGAATGATTCACCGGATCGTTCAGCCTTTGCGATCGCCTGCTCGACCCTGCCTTCAAACAGCCTCCGGTTCGGCAAGTCTGTCAAATAATCATAAAAAGCAAAACGCTCAAGCTTCTCTTCATAATTTTTCTGTTCAGATATATCTCGTGCTACGATGACGAAATGGCTGACCTGATTCTGTTCACTGACCACCGGCGTTCCTCTGCATTCAAACCAGACAGGTTCTCCATTCTGGCTTTTCAAGGTCAAGGAAACCGTAAACGCTTCTTTGCTCTTTTCACTCCATTTAAATGCATAGGAGAGGTTCGTTAAATCCTCAGGCTCAAGCTGATGCATTAGTTCTTCTGAAGACATCTCATGCGGGGCGCGGCCTAAGAATTTCTCCTGGGAGGGAGATGCGTAAACCAGCTCTCCCATTGGTGAGAAAACAGAGATCAAATCGTTGGAATGATCCGCGATCAGCCGGAACTTTTCTTCACTCTGCCTTAAAGCTTCATGAGCCCTCACTTGTTCCGTCCGGTCCTCAAGAATGGCGTAAATTCCTTCTTTCTGACCTTCATTAAGAATCGGAACGAGAGAGACTCGTAGAATACGTTCTTCTCCATCCATCCAAAAACTTGTTTCAAACCGTGTGCCTTTATGGAAAAAGGATTCTAACAGCTGCTTCCTTAACCAGCCTCTCTGTTCTACCGGTACCCACTCGATGATCGACGTTTGCACCAGGACATCTTCCTCAGTTTCCAAAAGACGCAGCGTCGCTGTGTTCGCTTTTTTAATCAGCCCCTCGAACGTAAGCGTCAAGATTGGCTGCGGGTTATGTTTGAACAACGATCGATAGCGGGACCTGCTTGCTTCCAATTTCCGCTGGGCAGCCTTATCGTTCGAAATATCTCTAACAATTGAACTGATGCCGATCGTTTCACCGTCTTCGTTCTGAATCGGAGATATGCTGACCGAAACATCCACAAGCGTCCCGTCTTTTCGTTGGCGGACGGTTTCATATCGGCCAATCGCTCTTTCCTTTCCTTTACGGACAAGCTCCTGTGCTTCTTCTCTTCGGTTCGAAGGGACAAAAGGGAACGAAGACGTCTGCATTTCTTCTTTCGTGTAGCCGTACAGTTCTTCTATAGCACGATTCGCTTCTAAAATATTGCCCGCTGTATCAACAATTAAAATGGCATCGGTCGTATCCTTCATCAAGGAACGGTACATCGCATTGATCCGGCTGAGGTCCCGCTCTTTTTCTATCACTTCTGTAATGTTCCTCGTAATCGCTACAATGTGCGTGACTTCCCCCGCCTCGTTCATCGTCGGGGTAAGCACGGAATGCCCTCTGAAAAGTGTTCCATTAATGATGATTTCATCTTCGTACGTGAGGGCTTCTTTTTTCTTAACAACCGTTTGATAGGCTTCAATTAAATCTTCCGCTTGTGATTCACCCAGAAGATCCTCTATGTATTTGCCTTCCCATCCCGCTCCTTTAATCGGAGAGTGGTTTTTGGCGGATTCATTCATATATACATATTTAAATCGTCTCTCGCCGACGACTTCCATAAAAAAGATATAGTCGGATATTCCATCCATAAGCATATGTAACAAGTGTTCATGGGGAATGCGTTCAGCAATCCCTGCTATGATTCCCTGATCCATCCATTCTTTCACTCGTTCCATGGACTATCCCCTCAATCATATAATCGTATTTACACATGTATACCATGTTATCATGTTTGGTTCCTGCTTCTCTATGTATCTTTCTACCAAAAAGCCAGAAATCCTTTCCAAATATATAAAAAAGCAATGTGCAGCGCACATTGCTTTTAAGAGTTATACCGTTTGTTTTTGTTGAGCCTGAGCTTCCGCCTGCGCTTGTTTAATTAAACAGCGCCCTTTTCCATGCGGGATGCACATCGGTGTACCGAAAAGAGGATCCTCTCTGACATCACAAAGCATTTCAAATACGTGCTGCATCATGTCACAAGTGACGACATCTTCAGGCTTTCCTTGTGCGAAGACCGTTTTATCTTTCACTGCAATAATATGATCCGCATAACGGCAGGCCAGGTTAATATCATGAAGCACCATGACTACCGTACGTCCATTATCCTGATTCAAATCGAAGAGCAGATCAAGAATATCAATCTGGTGCGTCATATCTAAATAAGTGGTCGGTTCATCCAATAGAAGAATATCGGTATCCTGAGCCAGCGTCATCGCAATCCAGGCACGTTGACGCTGCCCGCCGGACAGAGAATCGACCGTCCTGTCTTTCAACTCCATCAAGTTCGTATCTTCAAGCGCACGCGTGACAGCCTTCTCATCTTCGTCCGACCAGCGTTTGGCGAACCCTTGATAAGGATAACGGCCTTGCTTTACAAGCTGATAGACGCTGAGACCTTCAGGAGTTGTCGGGCTTTGCGGAAGAATCGCCATCTTCTTCGCCACATCTTTCGTACGCATCTTGGAAATATCCGCACTATCCAACACAACTTCTCCTGATTTTGGACGCAATAAACGAGCCATCGAACGAAGCAAAGTAGACTTGCCGCAACCGTTTCCACCGATGAGAACAGTAACTTTGCCTTTCGGGATCGTAATATCCAATGAATCTATGATGATGGAATCTCCATAGCCTAGAGTTAAATTATTCGCCAACAGGGTATCCATAATCTGATCTCTCCTTTATGTCTCACGAAATCTATCGCTGTTGGAGCTACACGAAAAATCACGAATTCTATATATTTTCTCTACTTTCTAGTTTATGGGCTCGGTTCCACTCTGTCAATGAATTTGAGAATCATTTTCATCACTGGACTGTGAAAAGTGTATGCATGGCACCAGGAAAAGAGAACTTCTCCCTTGGGTAGAAGCACTTTCCGAGAATAACGAGCGACCCTTACAGTAAGTAATTTCTATGAAGGCGAAGAAGTGATCTTTCTCTTCACACCTCAGAAGCTCTTACACTCCTGATCATCTGCATATATTGAACATCCCCCAGTCCATACTCTTGAAAAGTTTCAATCATCAACGCTACAAGCTGCTCTTCCGATAAAGCAGTGTGAGTTTTGATGAAAGTTATCAGTTCATTATCTACCTTCTTATAATGCAAGTACAATTCAATGCCCTTTTTTAGCGGGGGCAGAAGAACTTCAGAGGGATGTGCCCGGTTTATAAGTACTTGTTTATACATGGCATGGTAACCAGCTACATCAAGCTGGTATGAGGCGAGAGGTTCGAACTGGTGTGTAGTTAAACATAGCTCAACCTTCCCTTCATAGCCGATTTGCTCCAGCCATGCCAGTAATGTGAGGAGATTGATTTGGCAGAACATATCTTCATCAAACCATAACTGAAGGTGATCCCGCCCTTCACGGAAGACCGCCTCCAGTTTTTCTACAGTGATCCGCCTGTAGTCATTTTCAGAAACTCCATGCGTCACAGCCCTTGTTTTTATAAATGCTTCCGAGAAGATAGTTTCACAAGTTTCACCGGCACACATCGCTTCATTGAAAGGAATCATGTGCTCCCCTTCGAAAAGCCCCTGACGTTGAAAAGCCTTATTCATTTCTTCACCATTCAAAATATGTAGCTTCTGCATGGATTCTCCCCCTCCAAAAAGTAAAACGGTTACCTTCCAAAACCTTAGCCGAGAAGATAACCGTTCTGATACCATATATTTAGAAAAAGCCCACCGACTCTTCATGGGTGGCCGGTTCTACGAAAACAAGTCCGAGTTCGTAGTGTTCGCCTTCGTACATCGCCCGCTGCACATAGCGGTTTTCTCCCCATTCATCTCGCACTTCCATTTTCGTAAACGCTCCTGAATTTTGCAGCGCTTCATAAAATTGATTCTCTGTTCGTACAGGAATCGCATTCACTCGTTCAATGACTTCACCAGGCGTGAGCCCCATTTGATCGGCAGGACTCCGAGGGATGACTCCAAGAATGCGGATGCCTTTTTTGGCAGAAGAAAAGAACGGGGTTTTCTCTTCACGCATCCGGTGCAGAACGAAGATCCATTCACGACCAATCAATCCGATCATCACAGCTGCCAGGGACAGCACACCTATGAAAAAGCTCCCGACAGCAAGCCCCAGGACGATGATCGACAGCAGAAAAACGTGCCGCCCCATCGTCTTTGCTGCGACGACAGGAGACTGGCCGCGAGCTTTCCATTCCCATCCGATAACAAAAGGAATCAGAATCATCCCGTATGTTTCTCCACCAAGCGGAATCATCGGCCACCACGTGGCAAACGGTTCAATCATCCCCCCTGGGAACAACGCTAGAAACGGAACGATCGTCATCCTTCTGGAGCGATGCTGACCGATCCACATTCCCCGAGTCCCTTTCAATCGTTCAGGGTACGTATGAGCAGCTGTCGTGCGGAGCATCAGAATCGATTCGGTTAGTAAAAGAACAGCCATCACAACCGCAAGTGTGTGGAGAGGCGTTTCTTGGAGTACTTCCATCCATTCGTGACTACGCACAGATTCAGGTAGATACGGGATAACCAGCAGGACCAGGTAACTCAACCCCAGCGTATAAGCAGACGAGTACCAGCTCAGACGGCCGGTCAAACTGACGATCAATAAAACACCGGATAGGAGAAGAAGCAGCGGATAACTGAATACCATTCCTCCCCCAACCGCCATCACGGATAATATAAAGCCACTGATGAGGGCCGTCCCCCACGTTCCTTTCCATTCGGTGAAGCGGTCAAAGATCCGTGTGCCGAAAGCTGCTCGTTCCTCTTTCACTCGTTTCCCAGATACGATGAAGATCATCGCTATAGTTATGTATAAAAATGGGAGGGAGAACATCATCCCGATCCCTTTTGCAAATTCCATCAACCAAACGTCCAACATGATTCTCCTTTCAAGTCGTGTCGCTCTCTGTTGTCTAAACCTATTAACGAAAAAATCCGCAGTCGCAGACTACGGATATAATTCGTCATCCAGCGGCAAATTCCTGCTTATTGAAACAAGACCTCGACCGCTTTTTGCATTTGTTTGTCGTTTTTCTCATCTCTGACTTCTTTTATAATCGCTTCTTCAAGCTTGCCGCCGGTCTTCTCGTCAACAACGCCTGTCGCTTCAAGACCCGCTTCTTCCTGAAACGCCTGGACTGCAGCTTCTGTTTCTTTGCTGTAGTATCCATCTGTACGGCCAGGATCATGTCCGAGACCTTTCAGCATGATTTGGATGTTTTTCACTTTTTCATCATTGTCATTGTATTGAAGCGATTCTTCTACTTCCACTGGATTCGTGTAAAAGTATTCCGGTTGTTTCACTTTCACCGTAGGTTCAATCCCTTTTTCGTGAATCCAGTTGCCGTCCGGCGTCAACCACTTGAATAAGGTCAGCTTGATTGTACTGCCATCGCCCATCGGTAACGCCTGTTGAACGGTACCTTTACCGAAGCTCTTCGTTCCGACAAGGTCATAGCCGCCTGCTTCCTGCATGGTCGCAGCTAAGATTTCAGAAGCGGAGGCACTTCCTTCGTCCATCAAGACGGTGATTGGATACGGCTTCTTCTCCTCGTTTTCAGAGAAATAACGCGTTTTCTCACCTTTACGGTCTTCCACCTGGACAATCGGCTTATCTTTCGGAATGAACTCTTTCAGAATCTCCTGAACGTCTGTAAACAAACCACCAGGATTTCCACGGACATCAATGACAAGCCCGTCCATACCATCCTTCTCAAGCTTCTCTAAAGCTTCGTGGAATTCATCCGAAGTCTTCTCAGAAAAAGAAGTGATTTCGATAACCCCGGCTTTTTTGCCATTGACCTCCTTCGTGTCTGTGTAAACCGTTTCTAATGGAATATCATCACGGGTGATATCGATGTTCAGTGGTTCACTGACTCCAGGACGGTCGATTTGGAGCGTCACTTCCGTCCCTTTTTCCCCACGGATCTTCAGAACGGCTTCGTAAAGGTCAAGGCCTTCGACACTGTCGCCATCCACCTTCAAAATCTGATCGTTCGGCTTCAAGCCTGCTTCTTCCGCAGGTGAGCCTTTAATGGGCGCGACAATCGTCACCTTATCATTGACCATACTCACTTCCGCACCGATTCCCTGGAAAGAGGATTCGATTGTCTGGTTGAACTGCTCCATCGTTTCAGGGTCCATGTACACACTGTATGGATCCTCGAGCGTATCGAGCATCCCCTGAATCGCCCCTTCGACAAGAGTGTTTTTATCTACTTCTTCTACATAATTTTCCTGGATTGTGCTGAATGCCTGTTCCACCTTTTTCAAATCGGTGTTCCCGGACATATTTTGTATGAATGCCTTTTGTTCCTCTTCGGACAGACTCCCAAAGTTCTCCGCATCTTTATCTGCATACTGTTCGGATTGTGCCTGTTCGTTCGTGCCGTCAGCGAAGTATTCTATTCCTATGTACGAGCCTGCCGCTCCAAATAGGACCGCTAGCGCCATCAACAGCGCAACGTAGCGCGGTTTTATATTCATCGCATTCACCCTTCTAATTTGGATTCTATGTTGCCTCTATATTAGCAAAAAAGCGCCTTCAACGTAAATCAACGATTGTTCTCTGAGTTAACATATGCCGGAAATGACTATAGCATGTCCATTTCATTATAGGACATCCCCACCTATCTATCTACCTGTAAATGGATCAGAAGCGAGAATCGTAGAAATTCGCACCCTGCACCGCTTCACTTCATTATGGTATCAGAAGCCTTTCCACTGCTTCGCAACAAACGGAGGAAAGCTGGTGCCACTCTTCATCAGAAACAAAGAAAAAGACCGTCCCCTAACTGAGACAGTCTTCCCGCATTTACATTTCGTATCCATATTCTCCGTTGCTCTGGTCACGGACGACCATGCCGTCTTCAATCGCGATGACACGCTTACGGATCGTGTTGACAATTTCCTGGCTGTGGGTCGCCATTAATACGGTTGTCCCTGCCGTATTTATCTCTTCAAGGATGTGCATGATCTCCCAGGATGTCTCTGGATCGAGGTTACCTGTCGGCTCATCAGCGATCAGTACTTTCGGATGGTTCACAATCGCACGGGCGATGGATACACGCTGCTGCTCTCCTCCAGAAAGCTCATCCGGAAGGAAACGCGCTTTGTTTTTCAAACGAACTTGATCAAGCACGTCCATGACACGGCGGCGGATGTTTTGTGGATTTTCTTCAATAACTTCTAATGCAAACGCCACGTTCTCATAAACGGTCAGCGTCGGCAATAGACGGAAGTCCTGATAAACGACACCAATCTGACGGCGAAGCATCGGAATGCGGCGCTGTTTCAATGTCGATGTGTCCATATCATTCACAAGAACCGTTCCCGTCGTCGGCTTTTCTTCTCTGTAGATCAGCTTTGTGAATGTTGATTTACCAGCACCACTCGGTCCTACGACATAGACGAACTCTCCCTGATCGATGCGGATATCCAATCCGTTCAAAGCCGTGACACCATTCGGATATGTTTTATATACTCCTTGCATTTTAATCATGTAAAATCACCTGTATCTCTCATAATGTTAAGTCAGTTGTCTTCTCTCTTGTCTACAAACACATTTATTATAACATTAATTTTCGATTTATTTAGACATGAAATTATTACATTTGTTTTTCATAGGAGGGTTGTATCGGGAAACACCCTTCAATATAATCGAGACCTAGGTATTGGATTGAAAAAGGAACAAAAAAAGCCTGGTGCGTCACCAGACTTTTTCATTAGAAGCTTATTTCATTGTCGCAAGCCAGCTTGCTACAAGCTGCGCATCGTCATCAGATACTTGACCTTGGGCTGGCATACCGCCTTTACCATTTTTAATGATATCAACAATTTCATCAGCTGAGTACTTAGTACCTACTTCTGTCAAAGCTGGTCCCATTCCTCCGCCAAGTTCACCGCCGTGGCAGCTCGCACAGTTGTTCTGGTACACTTCTTCTGCAGCCGCTGTGTCGACCGTCTCACCGTCTCCACTGTCTGCAGTCCCTTCGTCTGTACCTTCGCCGGAATCTTCACCGGTTTGTTCTTCTGTCGTTTCATCGTTTGCGCCATCATCAGTCGTTCCTTCGTCTCCGCCGCCCCCACAGGCACTCAAGACGAGGATCAGCCCTAAAAATAAAGCAGATAATAGTTTTTTCATTCCTGTATCCCCTCTCGTATTTTGATGAGATATAGAGATATTATAACCGAGTCACGACGTTTTGAAACCCTCTCCAAGCACTTCGGTGGCGTTCATAGCGACGACAAATGCCCCCGGGTCAACCGTCTTTACGGTTTGTGTCAATTTGATGAATTCATTCTGCTGGACGACACACATGACGACCCGGCGCTCCCGGTCCGTGTAGCCTCCAGCGCCACTTAATACGGTTACCCCACGATCGATTTGTTCAAAAATAGCCGAACGCACTTCATCAACGTCCTCTGTAATGATCATCACGTTTTTCGAAGTGTTCAATCCCACTTGGACAAAATCGATGGTCCGGCTGGTCGCAAATAACCCGATCAGCGCATACAATCCTTCTTCGAGTGAGAAGACAATCGCCGATGTCAGGACAATCATTCCATCCAGTAAAGCGACACTGATGCCGAGGGGTAAGTGTGTGAATTTGTGCAGGACTTGAGCGGCTAAGTCGATTCCGCCTGTCGATGCCCGTCCTCTAAAAACAATGCCAAGGCCGAGACCGACGCCCATTCCACCGAATATGGCTCCAAGCAGCGGGTTCGGTGTTGCCGGCGCCATGTCACTCGTCATCAAGACGAAGAGCGGCAGGGTCACGGTTCCGACGAATGACTTGAGCCCGAAGTTTTTCCCTAATATGACGACGCCCATGATGAACAGTGGAATGTTCAACACCCATTGGACGACGCCGGGCTCCCAGCCGAACACGCCTTTCGTGATCGTACTGACACCTGCTACTCCTCCAGAGGCGATGTTATTCGGTAATAAAAATAAATTGAAGGCTAACGCTACAAAAAATGATCCAAGAATCACCAGGCCATAATCCATTGTTTGTCTGAGGGCCGGTGGCATCGGCTCCCGTCGATATTTTTTTGCCATCATCATCATGCTGTTCGACTCTCCCTATGTATCGTTCTCCATAAACCGTAAGGAGTATAACACTAGGGCATTCTCCTGTAAATGAGAGTAGAATAACGTGTTAACACGGTAAAGGAGCAAGACGTCGTATTCCTATTAGTTTTCGTTTCCTCTGCACTTCTATACAAAAAGCGGCGAGTCTAAGACCCGCCGCTTCTTTCAGGAATTCATCGATTCTTGTTTTTCCATAATCTCTGCAAGCAAAGCAAGGACATCGTCCCGCATGTTTTCCCGCTCCATGGCAATGGCGAGGGTCGTTTTGATAAAGCCGAGCTGATCGCCGACATCGAATCGCTCGCCTTCAAACTCATACCCATACACAGGCTGATCAAGGTTCAAACGCTCAATCGCGTCTGTCAGTTGGATCTCTCCGCCTCTACCTTCTTCCTGAGTGGCAAGCAGATCCATGATTTCCGGGGCAAAAACATAACGGCCGATGATCGCCAAATTCGACGGTGCTTCGCCGACGGCCGGCTTTTCTACAAAATGCTTCACTTGATAGCGGCGGCCCTCTTGTTTTTCAGGCGCAATGATTCCGTAGCGATCGGTTTCATCTTCAGGGACTTGTTTGACACCGATCACTGACGATTGTGTCTCTTCATATTGGTCGATCAACTGTTTCAGGCAAGGCTCATCCGAACGAACAATATCATCCCCAAGGAGCACGGCGAAAGGTTCGTCCCCGATAAACTTGCGGGCACACCAGACGGCATGTCCAAGTCCTTTCGGTTCTTTTTGGCGAATATAATGAATGTCAACTTCAGCCGATTGCTGTACTTCTTCAAGGAGATCAAGCTTTCCTTTTTTATAAAGGTTATCCTCAAGTTCAAACGCATGATCAAAATGATCCTCAATTGCACGCTTCCCTTTTCCTGTTACGATGATAATATCCTCGATGCCGGATTGGATCGCTTCTTCCACGATGTATTGAATCGTCGGTTTATCGACAACCGGAAGCATTTCTTTCGGCATCGCTTTTGTAGCGGGTAAAAAACGTGTGCCAAGTCCAGCTGCAGGAATAATCGCTTTTTTCACCTTCATCCTTTATTCGCCCCTTTGTATGTAAGATACCTTCATAGTAGCAAAAATAGTGAATACTGAACAGAAAAAAAGACCCTCACCATCGTGAGAGTCTTCTGTATTAACCGTCCATTTTGGAACGGAGATATGAGTTGATGAATTTATCAAGGTCACCATCCATGACGCCTTGCGTGTTTCCGACCTCTTCATTCGTACGATGGTCTTTGACCATGGAATAAGGGTGGAATACGTAAGAACGGATTTGGCTTCCCCAACCGATTTCTTTTTGCTCACCGCGGATATCATCAAGCTGCTGCTGTTGGCGCTCGATCTCCAGCTGATAAAGCTTCGCCTTCAACATTTTCATCGCTTGTTCACGGTTTTTGATCTGAGAACGTTCCGACTGACACGTCACGACTGTATTCGTTGGCAAGTGCGTGATACGTACGGCAGAGTCTGTCGTGTTGACGTGCTGTCCACCGGCACCACTGGAACGATACGTATCGATCTTCAAGTCTTCTGTCCGAACATCAATCTCGATCTCATCGTTGAACTCCGGCATCACTTCACACGATACGAAGGACGTGTGACGACGGCCTGAGGAATCGAAAGGAGAAATTCGGACAAGACGGTGCACACCTTTTTCTGCTTTCAAATAACCGTACGCATTGTGACCTTTAATCAAAAGAGTCACGCTCTTCACGCCTGCTTCATCCCCAGGAAGATAGTCCATTGTCGAAACAGAAAAGCCTCTTTTCTCTGCCCAGCGTGTGTACATACGTAGAAGCATGCTCGCCCAGTCCTGAGACTCGGTACCACCAGCACCCGGGTGCAGCTCAAGAATCGCGTTGTTCTTGTCGTAAGGCTCACTCAAAAGAATATTCAATTCGAATTGGTCAAGGTCCTTCTTCAGCTGCTGGACATCCTGTTCAAGATCCTCACGCAGTTCTTCATCGTCTTCTTCTTTAACAAGCTCATAAGAAACTTCCAGGTTCTCATGCGTTTCTTCATGCTCTTCAAGCGTGTGGACCAATCCTTTCAGTCCATTCACTTCGTCAATGACTTTTTGCGCTGTATTCTGGTCATCCCAGAAACCTGGCTCTGTCATTTGTTCTTCTAGTTCTGCAATTCGGGTTTTTCTTTGATCGACGTCAAAGAGACCCCCTGAAGTCCGCTAATCGCTTAGCTGTATTATCCAATGCATGGCGGATTTCTGCCATATCCATATCCATCACTCCTATATGATTCTTAAAACAAGGGAAGACACCCTCTAGAAAGAGAGTGCCTCAACCTCTTATTTTCCGTGACAATTTTTATATTTCTTCCCGCTTCCGCAAGGACATGGGTCGTTACGACGAACATGATCCTTTTTCACGACAGGGGTTTTCTTCTTCGGCTCTTTACTTTCACTGCCACCAGAGACAGCCTGTGCTCCCTGAGCCACTTCCTGACGCTGCAGGTTGTTGCGGATCTGCGCCTTCATGACGTAACGGGAGACTTCTTCATCAATATTGGCAACCATTGCTTCAAACATACGGAAGCCTTCGAAATTATATTCACGAAGCGGATCGTTTTGACCGTAGGCACGCAGGTGGATTCCCTGACGCAATTGGTCCATCTGATCGATGTGATCCATCCACTTCTGGTCGACCGTACGAAGCAGGATGACTTTTTCAAACTCACGCATCTGTTCAGGCGTCAATTCTTCTTCTTTCTCATCATAACGCTGTTTTACTTTTTCAAGGATCAGCTCCTCCATCTCCTGAGGGTCTTTTCCTTTCAAGTCATCTGCCGTTACATCACCTTCATGCAGCAAGTTCGCACGCAGGTATTCGACGAGGCTATCAAGCTCCCAGTTTTCTTCTTCCTCTTCACTCGTGTGAGCCGCTACCGTTTTAGAAACGGTACGTTCGATCATTTGTTCAATGATTTCACGTAAGTTTTCGGAAGTCAGCACATCATAACGCTGCTTGTAAATGACTTCACGCTGCTGACGCAGGACATCATCATAAGAGAGAATCGTCTTACGCGCATCAAAGTTGTTTCCTTCCACACGTTTCTGCGCGGATTCAACAGCACGGGAGATCATCTTACTTTCGATAGGCTGAGAGTCGTCCATTCCAAGTCGGTCCATCATGCTGCGAATATTATCAGAAGCGAATCGACGCATCAATTCGTCATCTGTAGCCAAGTAGAACTGGGACATTCCCGGGTCTCCTTGACGACCAGAACGACCACGAAGCTGGTTATCGATTCGGCGGGATTCGTGACGTTCCGTACCAATAACAGCAAGGCCTCCAGCTTCTCTGACACCATCGCCGAGCTTGATGTCGGTACCACGACCGGCCATGTTCGTTGCGATCGTTACCGCGCCTTTCTGACCAGCGTTCTCGATGATTTCCGCTTCACGAAAGTGGTTTTTCGCGTTCAAGACGTTATGCGGAACCCCCGCTTTCGTCAAGTAACGGGAAATGATTTCGGACGTTTCAACGGCTACGGTACCAACAAGCACCGGCTGTCCGTTTTCATGGCGTTCCTTAATATCTTCGACAACCGCTTTGAACTTCCCGTCCATCGTCTTGTACACAAGGTCCGCCTTATCATCACGGATGATATCACGGTTCGTTGGAATGACGATGACACGCATATTGTAGATGTTCAGGAATTCCTCTTCCTCGGTCTTCGCTGTACCGGTCATACCGGAAAGCTTTTCATACATACGGAAAAGGTTCTGGAACGTGATCGAAGCAAGCGTTTGGCTCTCGTTCTGAATTTCGAGCCCTTCTTTCGCTTCAATCGCCTGGTGTAAGCCATCACTATAACGGCGGCCTTTCATAAGACGACCGGTGAATTGGTCGACAATGACCACTTCGCCGTCCTCGACAACGTAGTCGGTATCCTTCTGCATCGACGTGTGCGCTTTGAGCGCCTGATTGATGTGGTGGATCAAGGATACGTTGGAAAGATCAAACAAGTTCTCGATTTTGAAAAAGCGCTCGGCCTTGTTGATTCCTTCTTCTGTAAGCTGTACGTTCTTCGTCTTTTCGTCGTACGTGTAATCTTCTTCATTCGCGAGCAAACGAACAAAAGAGTTCGCTCCCTGATAGAGATCAGCGGATTTTGATGCTGAACCACTGATGATCAATGGTGTACGCGCTTCGTCAATCAAGATCGAGTCGACCTCGTCAATGATTGCGAAGTGAAGCGGACGCTGAACCATCTGCTCTTTGTAAAGCACCATATTGTCACGCAAGTAGTCGAAACCGAACTCGTTGTTCGTACCATACGTAATATCCGCCAAGTACGCTTCACGCTTTTCATCCTTCGACATACCGTTTGAGTTTAACCCGACGGTCAGTCCAAGGAATTGGAAAAGTTCGCCCATCTCTGTCGCGTCACGGCTCGCCAAATAATCGTTAACCGTGATGATGTGCACGCCTTTTCCAGTAATCGCGTTCAAGTATGCCGGCATCGTAGACGCCAGCGTTTTACCTTCACCGGTTTTCATCTCGGCAATGTTACCTTCATGAAGGGCTATAGCTCCCAGCAGTTGGACACGGAACGGGCGCATTTCAAGCACACGTTTAGAAGCTTCACGTACAACCGCGAAAGCTTCGACCAACATATCATCTAAATCTTCGCCATTTTGATAGCGTTCTTTGAATTCTTCTGTCTTATTTTTTAATTCATCATCTGACAATTTTTCGATTTGCGATTCCATCGCTTCGATGTCATCTGCGATTTTTTCCAATCGCTTCAATTGACGTGTATTTCCATCGCCAAAAATCTTCTTTAAAGTACCAAGCATTGCAACCGCTCCTCTGTTGATTTCCGAACTTCGGTTGAATAGTTTAATCCTCTATTATCATAACACTAAGAGAAGCGGCCTGACAATCAACGACATAGGACCAGGGACACCGATGAGAGAATTATGTAGAAGGAGTAAAAGAGAGGGGACGTTCGCGGATCATCTGGTGTTCCACGCCGAGCTGCCTGCGGTCCAAATCCGTAATGCGGCGATTCGTCGTTCCAATGATCTCCACAAGCTGAGCGATCGTTTCTTCCTGCTGATTTAAACGTTTATAAATGTACTCATATTCCTTGCCATTCATGCCATCACCTCCTGTCCTATCCTTTATACTACTTATTTTAAGTATGAGCGAACGCGCAAAATTCCATTTTACACTCTAAAGAATGATGAAAAATTGATTTTCCCCTGGCGAATGATCATTTATTCATCCCGCATACTTGGAAAAACAAAAAAACGCCCCTGCCGAAGCAGAGGCGTTTACTCTATGAAGCTATCAAGTTTCGATCAAACCATAACGGCCGTCACGACGTTTATAAACAATGTTCGTTTCATCTGTATTTGCGTTTGTAAAGACGAAGAAGTTGTGACCAAGCATATCCATCTGCAATGCCGCTTCTTCACTATCCATCGGTTTCAAGTCAAATCGTTTCGTTTTCACGATTTCAACATCAAATTCATCATCAATCGTTTGCGTTTGATATTGCTGCGCCTCGCGTTCAAGCTCGGCAAAGACGTGTTTCGGAGCACCCTCTTGTCGGAACTTACGATTCACTTTCGTTTTATGCTTACGAATTTGTCGTTCCAATTTATCTACCACAAGGTCGATGGCAGCGTATAGATCTGTGTTGTGTTCCTCAGCACGAAGAAGTAGATTCTTCATCGGAATTGTGACCTCGATTGTCTGCTCATCATTATAGACACTTAAATTAACGTGTACCTCGGAAGACGGCGGAGTATCAAAGTAGCGTTCGAGCTTGCTCACCTTTTTCTCCACATATTCTTTAATAGAATCCGTCACTTCCAAGTTTTCACCACGAATGTTGTATTGTAGCATTAGAAGTGTCCTCCTTTCATCCTTATGTGATATATATTCTATCATACCCACACCCTTTCCTGCATAAACTTTCTTAAAATTTTGTCTAATTTGTGTCGGTAATTGTTGGAAGATGTACCTTTGAATAGAAATGGAGGTCTTTTCTACATGATATTTTGTCAATTTACTAGATAAAAAAGGAACCTATGTAGAACAGGCTCCTTAAATATTTATTCGTAGATCGACCAACTATTTTCCTCTAAGCCCTCACCAACGGATTAGCATCTGGCAGTTGACGGTACACATGTTTCTAACTATCCCTTTCCCCACAAAGACATAAACCTGGTTGTAATTACAGAGAACGTTCTCTGTAACCGCTGGTATGCTTTCTTTCTTCGTTAAAATAATCAGCATCGCTTTGCTGCGGCTGCAGGAGTTCACCCATCCACTGCGGGATGATATAGAAGATTTCTCAAAAACTACCATAAAAAAGAAACATCCGTCATGGATGCTTCTTCTAATGAGCAATATAGGGTTTTACGAATGCTTCCATCCGAGTCCGCCAACTTTCAAATGCAGGAAGTACATGTTCCACTAACAACTGATGTTTTTCTTGTGCAGTGTCACGCTCGAACCACCCTTGCAGATGATTGACGATTCCGTGAAAATCAATAACTAAATCCTGAAGATCTTCGTTCCCATTAAAAAAGATCTCCATCTGATCATGGCTGCGGCTGATTTGTTCCAAGCTAAGGAGCACATCCTGAAACACTTGCTGTGCCATTGGTGTCTCTTCTGTTTTCATATGGTCCTCTAAATATTTGAGCCCTTCACTAATGGTACTTAACAGCTCATCATACCGCTCCAGCATTTCATGTTGTTCTGCTGTAAGTTCTGACAAAGAATCACCTATTCTACTTTTTATGGTCCAAATACATGCCGTCATAGCCCGAAACACTTTGATAGGGATTGACGTAGCGCTGTTTGCTGGACTTTTGTTTTTTTGCATTACGCATGTCGCTCTTCAACCTGTCAAAAAGGAACTCGAGCTTTTGATTGATCTTTAGATCACGTTTTATAACTTCTCTCACCATCGCCTTCTCTTCCTGAGAAGGTTCTGATAATTGTTCAAGCATGGCTGCCCGCTTATCTAACAGAGTCTCCACTTCCTCTAATACAGCTGTTCGATTCTTCTCATTAACTGGTTGATGGACAACCTCATCCAGCTTCTCTGTAATAGAGGTAAACTCAGTCCATACACCCATCAGGCATTTCCACCTTGACCAAATTGCATTCTTCTCGACTCTAAAATGACCTGCTTCCAAGTATCACGAAACTCTACCACAAGTCCTTCGACCTCATCCAAAATCTTAACATCATTTTTCGTGTTCGCTTCCACCAAGCGACGGTTCATATAATCATACAATGGCATAATTTCCTGTGTCACTGCATATTGCTGGTCCATCGTTACCATAAGCTCTTGAATGATCTTTTGTGACTTTTGAATGTTTGTATTTTTCTTCTCAATATCATTGTTCTCCATTGCTTTTCGAGCGATTCTAATAAACTTAATACATCCATTATAAAGCATTAAAGTGAGTTCCCCTGGGGAAGCTGTTTCTACTGAGTTATTTTGATAGGCTTGAATAGACATCTAGCCAGCACTCCTTTTATCGTTACATTCCACCGCTGAAGTTTTGCATAATAAAAGCGGATTGCGAATTCATTTTTTGTATAGCTTTTTCCATGGCCCCAAATTCACGCCAGTAGCGATTTTCAATAGCATTTAAACGATCTTGAAATGAATCCATTTCATCATTAATACTTTCAATCTGCCGTCCTAACAGGAAGTTGTTATCTAAACTAGTGGGCTTGCCAGCTTTTCGCTCGATGGATTTAGTCGCATTTTCTATAGAAGTCTCAAGGCGACGGGCAATGCCAGGATTAGCGTCTGATCCCGAAAAAAGTTTGGCAACAGAATTAGGATTGTCTCTCAATGCTTGACGCAATTGATCCTCATCGACTTCCAGCTTTCCGCCCTCACGGTAATTGGATGTAGTGGTAATTCCTATCTGAGAGGCCATGCTATATTCCCCATCAGTCCCAACTGGAGTGTACCAGTTCTGACGCATGCTGCTCAGGACACCACTGACTACTGAATCCCCTTTGAGCATTCCGCTTTTTGACTTTTCTTCCCAAAGCTCAATTTCTTCCTCTTCCATATCCTTTTTCTGTTCTGCAGTCAAAGGTTGGAAATCACGGTACCGTTTCTCCTCAGTTTTCCCGTTCAAATCTTCGATGACTTCATTGTATTTTTCAACAAATTTCATCACTTTTTCAAAGGAATCATCAACATTGTTAGAAACGGTGACAGTAGAGGTACCAACTTCATTGAACGAGAAATTCATACCGTTCAGGGAGTAGTCATTGGTATGGGAAGACATTTCGAATGAATTGTTGTAAGTGAAACGGGCATCCGCCCCACCTTTTTCATTCAGTACCCAGCCTGTTCCATCATTCTTACCATTTTTAATATCGAGTGTATCAGCCAAGAAAGACGCAGACGTTCCATTGAAGCCAATCTCCGCTCCGAGAAATTTACTTTCATCTGTATTAAAATTCCCCGTTTCTGTACGCTCAAGCATCACCTTATCTGCGCCTTTATCATAGAAAGCACGGACACCTAGCTCAGATTCGTTAATCTCTCCCAGAATGTCATTAAGAGATTTATTACCAGTAAGATTGAAAGAGACGGTTGTTTCTTCTCCTCCCTCACCATACGTGGTAATGGAAAAAGTATCATCAAGAGTTATTCCATTGATTAGATTATCTTTCTGATTAGCCAGCGAATCATCCGGATCGAACTCACCGTTACTAATGCCATTTTGACTATAATTATAAGCAGCCTCTGCGAGTTCTAAAACTTCCATCTTGTAGCTGCCTTCATCAGCACTAGACAGCGCCGTCGCAGATACAGATGCACCTGAAGAGCTGACCTCTTTTGAGTTATAAGAACGCTCCAGTTTCATGTCAAAAGCCATTGTATCTAACTCTGAAAGCTGTTTATTTACATCACGGTAAGCGTCTCTTTTGTATGTAAGCCATTCACGATCCTGCTCCATTTTATTAAGCGGCTGCTTCTCAGCATTCATCAGATCTTTAATAATCTGATCCGTATTCATACCCGAAGCAAGACCACCAATGCGCATATCACTCATTCTATCACCCGCTTATATTTTTTCATCAACAATAAATCCGAGCCGTTCGGCAATCGAAGCATACATATCCAACAGCTTTTTCGGAGGGATCTCCTTCACTATTTCCTCTGTATCACTATCTACGATGGTTACATAGTATTCTTCTAATTTATCATGAAACTGGAATCGTAAGGAGGTATTTACAGCTTTGAAAAACACATTCATATCTTCTGCTGCCTGTTTCAGCTTTTCTTTTTCATTACCTGCCGAGTATTCTTTATAGTCTTCATTCATTTTTCCTATGCTTATTGGTTCATTCTTCTGAACAGTTGAACGGACACCAAGTTGTAAGTTATTTCTCTGCAGAAGTTGTGATTGGGTCATACGATTGCTTACATCCACCTTCAACAACTCCCTAACGCTATGTAGTTTCTTTTTATATCGGTTAGAAGTGAAAATAATTAAATGTATTAACACAACCAATCACTAATTATGGGATGGTTATACTATTAGTATAACCATCCCATAATTACAGTACCTACGATTTCATTAATATCTATAGATCATTACTGAAACACTACCTGCACATAAAAAAGACCCTCAAAAATGAGGGTCTTTTTAACTTTATTAACGAAGAAGTTGAAGAACTCCTTGTGGTTGTTGATTCGCTTTTGCAAGCATAGCTTGAGAAGCTTGAGAAAGGATACTTTGTTTCGTTTGGTTCATCATTTCTTTCGCCATCGTGCGAACATTTATTTTCATAAATGACCAGACTATATCTTCACCCTTTTTTCTAAAAGGGGTCGGGCACTTCGGATTCACAATGCTGATGACCATTGTTGCACCTACGGATTTCATCACCTTAAACGGTGGTCTATCCTAGTCGTTGAACCTTCTCCACTTTTTCAAGACAGGAGCTTGGCTGCTGATTGCCCAATCTCTTCTTTTTTCAACCATCACGCTTGTCGTTTCCAACTACGTTGTGGTAAGAAAAGTTCTAAGGGGTTTCCAGCAATTCACCCGATTGTAATCACTAACCGTTACCAGTTAGGACGACTGTGCTTAGCTTAAGAAGCTAATGCATAATCTACGTCACGGATACGAGATTCCGCAGCAGTTAGGTTTTCGGAAGACGTTCCTAGATTATTGATGGTATGATCTAAACGGTTTTGGTATGCTCCAAGTTTAGAACGTTCTGCAGATACTGATTCAATTGCATTGTTAATTTTTGTTATCGCATCATCAGCTGACGCTTGAGAGGAGACATCAATTCCTCCACCTCCCGAAACAGTAATCGTATCCCCATTTGAGTATGCTGAATCCGAAGTGAAAATATTATTACCCTCTAAATCAGTGTAAGTTGTCTCATCAGTACTCGATGCAACAACATTATTATTACTATCAAGTAACACCGAAGTAGCACTAGCAGGTTTCATAGTATGATCTGTACTAATAGTGTACTCCCCTGCGTTTAATTCATTGGAGTTACTACCCATGTCATAACGTGCATCAGATGTCTTCATATTAATTTGCTTAGAACCATCTTCCCATACCTTTACAGTTCCATCTGTTAATGCTGCATTAGTACCTAAAGTTACTTTAGCATTTGCTAATTCATTAGAAGCGCCTTTTAAATCTATACTTTCTACATCATCAGCTGCACTTTCAGCGAAGTGCCACGTTTTTCCATCTTCACTAATTGCAGTATATTTGCCATCCTCATCTTTTAAAGCATAATTTGCAGTGACATCCGCGCTAGAAGAATCCATATTGGCAGCTGCTGCTGTGAATTCTCCATCTAATTTTTCTACGGTATACTCAGCATTAACGTCAGTGGTAACAACACTATCTCCACTAGTTCCTAAAGCAGTACTTTGCTTAGTAATTTCACCAGTTTTCACACCAGCTTCTCCGCCTTCTACCCCAAGAGCAGAAGCATTCATTTTATTTATTGATAACTCAATATTTTGGCCCTCGTTTGCTCCAATTTGAAATTTACCTTCAAACGAACCATCTAGTAAATTCTGAGTGTTAAACTCTGTGTTATCCGCAATACGTGTTAATTCTTCAGACAACTGATCAACTTCCTTTTGGATTTCTCCACGATCAGTCTCAGTATTAGTGTCATTCGCAGATTGTGTTGCAAGTTCACGCATACGCTGAAGAATATCGTGCGTTTCATTTAGTGCACCTTCAGCTGTTTGAATCAAGGAGATACCATCTTGAGCATTACGTTGTGCTTGATCTAAACCACGAATCTGACCACGCATTTTTTCAGAAATAGCTAAACCCGCTGCATCATCAGAAGCGTTGTTAATACGAAGACCAGACGATAATTTCTCCATAGAGTTTTGGTTTGCATTGTTCGCTTGACCTAGTTGACGGTGCGTATTAAGTGCCGCGATATTGTGATTAATTCTCATCTTAAAAATTCCTCCTTGAAGTAAGTAACCACACATCCTTGTGTGATTCTCTAGTTACAAAACAAAAAGTCGGCCGACTTATGTAATGTTTTACATTACTTATATCGACCGACTTCCTAATCTTTTTAATCTTTTTTTGCATTTTTTAATAGATTCAGCAAATCTCCAGATACATTTGCCGCTTCCGCATTCTCTTTCTCAATCGCCACATACACTTCCTGACGATGAATTCCCACACTTTTAGGCGCTTCTATGCCCAATTTCACTTGTCCACCTTCGACCTCGACAACAGTAATAGTGATATCATCTCCTACTCTAACAGTTTCTCCTTTTTTGCGATTAAGGACGAGCATGAGATTCACCGCCTTTCCCGAACTTAATCAACGGATGCTTCGTTTTGTATTCTGGTTGATTTAAAATCAACTGCTTCGCTTTCCCTTGTGCTATGTTCATAACGATAGGCGCCTGCAAATTCAAGGTAGAGTTTTCAAAAGGATCCCGCAATGTCACGACATTATAAACCGCAACATCTTCTGGACGCTCAATTCCTAAGTCTTCTTCATTAATATCAAACTCATAACCTTTATAAAAATGATAAGGGTTTGTGACTATAAGCGATAAACTTCCTTCCTCAACAGACTGTAATGCAAAATATGTACCTAACTCATCAACAGGTAAAAGAACAAAAGAATGATAGCTCTCAAACCCAGGGAGTCCAGCAGGGAATTCAATACAATCCTTCTTCTCAATCTCAATCGTACCAAAGTACTTCGTTTCGATCCTCATGATTACACCTTCCAATCAATCTTCAAGTTTGGCATTTGTTCCATGTTTACTTCAACATTACCAGGACGGTAGTGATGTTCAGGGTCACGCTTCTGATTTTCAATTATCGGTTCACGCCGTTGGATATCAATTTGTGCTTCTCCTGGTTGATAGTTCACCTGAACGAGCTCATATGTCGGACGTCCCCCAGGTTGAAAGGTAAAATCAAATCCTGTATTCCGCTCCGCCTGGGCTGCTATGGGATTCCCACCATTTTCAATGCGCATAAGCTCATCTCCTTCTCGAGAGACACGAGTAAGACCTTCCATCCACAAGCTCTTTGCAATGCCGACGAACTCTTCAGTTCGCACCATTACATTTTTTAAGTCTAGGTTGTGCCAGGCATTTGTCTGATCAATCGTTAGCTTCCCGGGCTTCTGTTCAAGCTTCATATCCGCTTTTGGCTGTTGAATCGACTGTTCAGCTGTATGCTGCTTGATCGTTTGTTCCGGCTTATTAATCGTAAGCCCAATCCGTCCTGGAGTGGACTGCATTTGAAGCTTAGGAATATTCATCCGTGTTCCTCCTCATGAAGGTGTCTTCCAATGAAAAGCTTATTCAAAAAACAAGACTGTCTCAAAGTGAGACAGCCTTATCTTAGAAAATCCATCAACGTCGGCTGGATGATCCGGGCTCCGACGCCCATCGCAGCTCTATGGACACTTTCTTGAGTTTTCAAATCTGTGATTACTTTCTCAATATCTGCATCTTCGTTATCGGACATCATTTTCGTCGCACTTACTTTTTGTGACTCCAAACGATCCTCAATCAGCTCGACACGGTTCATTCGTGCCCCCAAGTCGGCACGTTCGTTGACGATATTTCCGATATGACCGTCGAATGATTCAATAAAATCGCCAAGGTCTCTCTGGGTTGTATCACCTTCGAGGGCAGAAGCGAAATTCTCGAGGTCTTCAAAAAGCTGCTGATTGAACACATTCCCAGGTGTAACATTCGTCTGAATCTTAACACCGGATGAAACCTCGATATTGACTGGGTCATTCCATGGGGGGACTGAACCTTCTAAATCATCCATATCAAAAGGAGCTTCCGTCGTATTCGATCCATTGAAAATGTATTTATCATTCACTTTCGTATTAGCGATCGATCCGATATGCTCTTTCAACTGACGAATTTCCTTGGCAATATTTTCACGTTGACCTTCATCGTATGTATCATTGCTCGCCTGAACGGTCAGTTCACGAACTCGCTGCATCGCCTGCGTCGCTTTATCAAGAGCTGCATCACTATTATCCATCCAGTTGTGGACTTCGCCGATATTACGCTGGAATTGCTCCACTTCTGTTACTTGCTGGCGGTAATTAATGCCTTTCATAGCTACTACAGGATCTTGGGAAGGTCGGGAAATTTTCTTCCCTGTCGATAATTGCTCCTGATACTTCCCCATGTTTCTATAACTATCACTCAAGTTTCGTAGCATATTATTCGAAAGCATACTTTGAGTTACACGCATTAGTCATTCACCTACCTTCCTACTCGGCCCATCTGATTAATGACCCGTTCAAGCATCTCATCGACGACGGTAATATTCCTGGCTGCGGCATTATAAGCATGTTGGAACTTGATCATGTTCGACATTTCTTCATCCAATGACACAGAACTGACTGATTGCCTTTGTTCATCTACAGAGCTTTTGAGCGTTCCTGCATTCCTTGACATCCGTTCCGCTTCCTGTGTCTCTACAGCCATCGTACCAATCATCGATTCATAAAAGCTGTCCATAGAAGTTTCTTCACCAAAAACTGCATTCGGTTCACTTTGGACATCCGCTAAATTCGAAGCATTTTCTCCATCCCCAGCTTGATCTGAGACAGCTGCAGCAATATGATCACCATCTGCTAAAATTTCATCAGTCAAACCAATGGTACCTGCTACACCTTCGATGACTCCTTCTGCTTCCATATCAATATTGTAAAAGTTAGGAACCTCATCCCCATTTTTGATACTATTTAAAGATTCACCTTGTTTATGGACATTGTTGAACTCACGGGCAAATCCTGTCGCCATCCGATCCAGATCCGAGAGCATTTGCGAATAGCTTCCTTTTTTCTCATCACCTTCCATATATCCCCCGGAATCAAGCAAACCTTTCAATTTACCTTTGGAAGAAAAGTCTTCTATCGTATAGGAAGTACTGTCCCCGACTTGGATACTGCTTGCGTGAACTTCCCCCTCTTCATAATTGACTTTTAGGGTGTTCACTTCATTCACTGCTCCATCCACAAGCTTGGCCGGTGGCTCCAGTGGCTGCCCATTATTACCTACAATCGAAATACTCGCCTTACCCATTGCCAGTGGATCAGCGGAGGATGGTGTATCTTCGTATTTCACTTCAATATTCACATGCTGTGATAATTGATCGACCAATCGATCACGTTCATCATACAAATCGTTCGGAACCATGCCGTGTGGTTCCACTTCAGCGATTTGCTGATTAATGTTATTGATTTGGTTCGCCAATGAATTGATCTCTTTTTCTGTAACACCAACCTCTGTTTTGACGTCTTTCTGCATCGATTGAATTGTGTTTGATAGGTAGTTGAATGTTTCTGCTACAGCTTGCCCACGTTGACGTACGACAGAGCGCGCACCAGAGTCTTCCGGATTAACAGACAAGTCTTGTAAAGATTGCCAAAAACGATCCATCGTTCGCGCAAGACCATCTTCAGAAGGTTCATTCATGACACTCTCTAACCTTCCTAAAGCATTAGAGCGAGTGTCATAGTAGCCGGATTTGCTGCTTTCGCCACGATACTGCTGATCCAGGAACCCGACTCTTACCCGTTCAATCGAACCCGCTTCCACCCCACTTCCGACCTGTCCGGGTATTTCCGGGCGGTTCCTTGAAGCAGGTGGATAGGGCCCTGTTTGTTCAAAATTGACGCGCTGCCTTGTGTATCCTTCTGTATTCGCATTGGCAATGTTATGTCCTGTCGTATATAAAGCGGATTGTTGAGTGAAAAGCCCGCGCTTCGCTACTTCCAATCCGTGAAACGTTGATCCCATGATGGTTACTCCTCTGCTTTATGCTTTTGAATCGAAGATGGAACGTTTAGCTGTGCTATCGTTGTTTGCCTCTTTCCCTCCATAATTCACAGTCTGAATCGATGGTTGAAGAAGGTCGAGCGACATGTTGATGAACTGCAGCGATTGCTGTGTCAGTTCTGTGTTCAACTTTTCCTGTTGCTTCAAGTCAGCTAACACGAGGATGAGAGCTTCGTACGCGTCCTGAAGCCTCTCTTTTTCCTCTCCATCAAGAATTTCAATAAGTTCGGATACAGTCCGCTCACGTGGAGGGATCCCTTTGTCCGATGCCCACTGAGTCACAGAATGCTCCCTTTGTTTTTCGATTTTTTCAATCGCCTGCACATGCTTCTTTTCTTGAATCAACAGCTGTTGAATTCCTGTTACATCGTTCGTTTTTAATGCCTCAGTCTTATTTTTGGACAAAGACAAAAGACTCTCATGTAACTGCTGAAGCTGTTTCATATGATTGATGACCGGATCGATCGTCATGATGATTCTCCTCTATAATTACTTCGACCAAAAATCAAGCATCTTTTTAGCGGTCGCCTTGGCGTCCACCTGGTAATTTCCTTGCTGTACATCTGATTTCACTTGGTCAACCAGTTTTTTTCGTACAGAATCACTCTTCCCGGATTCCTGCATCTGTTTGGCGGTCTCAGAAATCTCGATTTTATCGGTCATTTGCTTTTTCGGTCCAGGGTTTGCCTGTTTATTCATCTGCTTTTGATATGGATTTAAGTTCGTCTGATTCGGGCCGTTGATTTTCAATTCTGCCACCTCATTTCCTTCCGATTGTCTATTACTCCTTATATCGACAAGGCTCATGAAGATATAAATCATGCTTAAGATTCATTTCACCATGAATAATAAGTCCTGTTTGCTTTTTCACGTTCCTTCTCTTCTTTTCTAGCTTCCAAAGATTCATTACGTTCTTGCACATCGAGCCCTTTCTGAATCGATTCTTTACAGGCCTTGCATAAACGGTCTTCTCTGATGGACGCTCCACACTTCTCACATGAATAGCTCACATTTGGAAAGTGAGCAGGGTGAAGGCGTTTCTCTTTGACAAACTTACGGATCTGCCGTTCAGAAACCCCTGTCTCTGCCTCAATTTCATCTACTGTTGCTGTCCGGTTTTGTTTTCTTCTTAAAAAGGCGTAGACCGTTTGAAAGTCCTTTTCTTCCTGCTTCCTACACTCAGGGCAAACGGTGCTCGACCCTTTCAAGAAAAGTCCGTTACAACGTGAGCAATTCGCTAATTCCCCCATCTTCATCGTCCTCCATGTTCTCTATTTATCTATTATATCGGCACAAGAAGAGAGATTCAAAAGTCCTATCGCCCATTCAGCGGAAAATAGTAAAAGAAGACACAGAGGGACACCCTTGTTCCTTCAGTAACGAAGCCATATGGCGGACCGTTCTTCCTGTCGTGTAAATATCATCCACAATGACGACAGGATCTGTAACTGGATTCGAAAGACGAAATGGGTTCTCTGATTGCATGCGGTCTTTCCGTCCTCTTTTCGACTGTTTCTCACTATGCGACCGTTCAAATATAAAGAGAGGTACTTCCTCCAACACGTGGATGATGGCTTCTGATTGGTTGAATCCACGTTCTTGAAGACGCCTGCTACTGAGAGGGACACTTATAACAAGCTTCCCTTCAAGCCCTGAAGATAACCACACGTTTTGCAGGTGTTCCTTGTAAGCATCCAACACCGCATAGTCTCCTCTATATTTCCAGCGTGCCACAAGGTCTTTATTGAACGCAATGTATGGAAAAGCAGCAACATTTCTTTCTAATAGACCAGGGTTTGTTTTCTCCCATATTTCACAGTCGCGGCACACTCCTTCATGCCCGGGACGATGACATCGAGGGCAAAAAGGGGGTCCTATTTTATCCATTTGTTCCTCACACTCCTGGCATATCTTTTTCTGAACAGGAGGCTTCCAAAACGTCCCCCACGTGACATCAGGAATGGTTTCAATCTGACAGATGAGACACCTCATAGCTTCCGTCCCAGTTTGTTCATATAGCGGATCGACTCCACAGCATCCAGCATTTCATCCGTTTTCCCTATATGATAAAAGATGACATCTCCGGTAGGATCGTCGTTACTTCTCCCCGCTCTTCCTGCGATCTGAACGAGCGCTGCCTCATCGAAAACAACGTGCCCTGCGTCAATGACAAAAACATCGACTGAAGGAAACGTCACTCCCCGTTCTAAAATCGTTGTTGTGATGAGTACACGGTATTCTTTTTTTCTGAATGACTGGATCTTCTCTGCCCGCTGACTGTCTTCCGCATGAACGGATTGCACCTCATAGTTCCGTTCTTTTAAGTAGTCAGCGATTTGTTCAGCCATTTTTATCGAGGGAAGAAAAAGAAGCAGCTGCCTCGGGGTCTGTTGCTGATGGACAATTTGTTGAACAATTTTTAGTGGGAGTTCTCCTTTTTGTAAATAACGATGAAGGGTAGGAGCGAGCTTCAGTTGAGGCACGGGTAGAGGATGGCCATGGAAACGTTGAGGGATGAAAACGACGGGAAGGTCTTTGGAACGAATCCTCCGCTTCTGCTTCTTCCTTGGTGTGGCCGTCAAATAGATGATAGCGGCTTGGGGCTTGGCCGCTCGTTCACTGGCATAATGGAGTGATGGATCGTTATGAAAAGGGAAGGCATCGACTTCATCGATGATCATGACATCGAAGGTATGCGCAAACCGCAGGAGCTGATGAGTAGTCGCTATTATAAAAGGAGCATCAGCAGCTTTATCCGGACTATCTCCGTATAGAGCTTGGATCTTCACATCAGGAAATGACTTTTGCAAGCGAGGGAGCAGCTCTCTCACAACATCCGTTCTAGGCGTTGCAAGACATATGCGCTTCCCCTTTTCCAGTGCTTCCGTAAGAGCAGGAAAAAGAAGTTCTGTCTTTCCAGCTCCACAAACCGCCCACACTAGTTTTTCACCACTACCAGTTCGAACGAGTGCCACAAGTTCATCTGCCGCTTTTTGTTGATGTACCGTCAATTCCCCTTCCCATTGGCAGGGGTGTTCATGGGCGTTCCACTCAAAATCAGAACTTCCATAATATAACGGTTCACATTCAATCACTCTGCCCATTTGAATGCAGGAACGACAATATACACAGGTTTGACCACATGTCGCGTGGGGCATTTTCGCAAAAAGGTAGGATTTCTTGTTTCCGCAACGTCTGCAGCGATGGCCCCAGGGATAGGACTCAATGCTGGTTACTTTTCTCAGAATAGAATGAGCTATGAGCTGATCTACTTTTTCATCTTCATAAGGGATTTCGTGACGCAGAAGGAGTTTTCCGGCAAGAGTAGCGTAGTTATGAGTGGGATTTTCATGAGGAATCCAGGAGAAGTCTTTTCGAAGGTATTTCTTAACCGTTTTGAACATGCAACCACCATCCTATAGAAAAGTAGAGCCTGTTTGAGTCTCACAAACAGGCTCTTTTCTATTTAGGACTGGCGATACCATCCAAGGCCCATAGCCCCTTCACCGAGGTGAGTACCGATAACAGGACCGAAGTAACTGAGGACGACCTCGACGTTATCATGTTTTTCTTCCAGTTCTTTTTTCAACTCTGCCGCTTCTTCCGGTCGATTGGCATGAATCAGGCAGGCTTTGTACGTTCCGCCTTCCTGCACCTTTTCTTCAAAAAGGGAAACAATCTTCTTGATCGCTTTTTTCCGTGTACGGATTTTTTCGAAAGGTACGATTTTAGTATCCACAAAATGAAGAACAGGCTTCACCTGCAGAAGACTTCCGACAAAGGCCTGAGCACCATTCAATCGACCGCCTCTTTGCAGGTGGCTGAGATCATCGACCATGAAGTATGCGCTCATTGATTCTTTCATTTCATTGAGTCGACTGATGATTTGATCAGGCGTTGCCCCGTTGTCCGCCAATTCAGCAGCTTCCAGTGCATAAAAGCCCTGCATGTGACAGCTGATTTCTGAATCAAACACGTGAACATCGATCTCTTCGACCATTTCGCCTGCGGTAACCATCGCTTGGTAAGTCCCACTGATGCCGCTGGATAAATGAATTGAAATGACCGCATCATAGTCCTGAGAGAGCTCCTCGAGCTTCTGAGTCATAATGCCGATCGAGGGCTGAGAAGTTTTCGGAAGTTCTCCGCCCTCTTTCACCATATCGTAAAAGTCATCTGCGTTGATATCTACTTCTTCCTGATAGGATTCATGACCAAAAATTACGTTCAACGGAACCATATGTATGTTGTTGGCTTTACGTACATTTCTCGGAAGGTAAGCTGTGCTGTCTGTGATTACCGCTGTTTTCATCCGATCCAACTCCTTGTTTTCTTTATCGTTTTTCTATGAATATATGTAAAATAATTTCCGATATTCTCTCTATCTATTTTACATGAACCCCACCCACAATGCACCAACTAATACGAAAACAGTTGTCCGCATGTCTATATTTGGTGTACCAGGTCATCCAGATTCTGGATGACCTGGTACACCAAATAATTCCAAATGAACTGCAGTTCGCCCCCTGTTCAACTCCAAATCCACACACACCAAAAAGGGCTGTTTTTTCAGGTATACATTTCTGCACCTTAAAAAAACAGCCCTACTCTTTAAGAATATTTTATTTAGATGACTTCGACCCAGCCGTTTTTGATTGCTGTGACTACCGCTTGGGTACGGTCGTTAACGTTCATTTTCTGCAGGATGTTACTCACGTGGTTCTTTACAGTCTTTTCGCTGATATAAAGAGCTTCTGCTACACCACGGTTGCTGTTTCCGTCCGCCAACAGTTGCAGCACTTCACATTCACGACGTGTCAGAAGGTGCAATGGCTTACGATATTCGATCGTGCGATATGCACTGCCACCTTTGCTATCGGCCAGACGACGATATTCAGCCACTAAGTTGTGCGTGACTTTCGGATGCAGGTAAGAACCACCGGCACCTACAACTTTAATCGCATCAATCAAGGCATCTGAGTCCATTTCTTTAAGAAGGTAACCCTGCGCTCCTGTCTTGAGGGCGTGTGTTACATAGTTCTCATCATCGTGAATAGAAAGAATGATCACTTTCATTTCTGGATAACGTTTCGTAATTTCAGCTGTCGCTTCGACTCCGTTCATGCTCGGCATGTTGATATCCATCAGGACAACATCCGGCATATGCTCTTCGATCAGGTTAACCGCTGTATCCCCATCATCACCTTCAGCTACAACTTCAAAGCTTGATTCAAAATCCAAAATTCTCTTTACACCTTCACGAAATAATTTATGATCATCAATTAGGACTATTCTGGTCGTCATGGTCATTTCCTCCTGTTTCTCATACATAGAATGGGATTTTGTTCCCCTAACCTATCTCTATCTCTCTATTATTATTTCTCTATTTTTTAGAAATGTGAATCTACCCTAATCCTATTCCCTATTATAAACGATTCAAGTCCATTTACATAGTTTTTCGTTGCAATATCAATTTATTGGTAAATGAATCGTGACAATTGTCCCTTCTCCTACACTTGAGTCGATATTAAGTTCGCCGTCTAACATATCGACGCGCTCCCTCATTCCGACCAAACCGAAGGATTTCTCTTTCTTTTGAGTCGTGTCGAAGCCTTTTCCATCATCCTTAACGACGATCATGACAGCGTTCGACTTCAGCTCAACTTTCACTTTAATTTCTTTCGGATCCGCATGTTTAACCGCATTTTGGACGGCTTCCTGTACCAGGCGGAAAAGAGCAACTTCGTATTTTGTGTCTAAACGCCGTTCTTTTCCGAACGAAGCAAAAGAAATGTGAATGCTTTTATTGTAATCTTCGATGGTCGCTAAGTACTTCTTCAGTGTAGGAATAAGTCCAAGGTCATCAAGAGCCATCGGACGCAGATCGTAAATGATCCTTCTCACTTCGTATAATGCTGACCGTACGAGCGCTCTTACGCTTTTCACTTCCTGCATCGCCTCTTCCACACCACGCTCACGGTAGGTGCGGTCAACGAGGTCCGACCGCAGCATGACGTTTGCGAGCATTTGTGCAGGACCATCATGGATCTCTCTTGATAGCCGACGTCGCTCTTCTTCTTGAGCTTCGATGATCTGTAAGCCGAACTCCTGCTTTTCCTTAGCATCTTCTAAAGCATCACTGACATGTTTGAAATCCTCTGTGAGGTAGTTCAATACGATAGAAATCTTCCCACCAAGGGCTTCTGCACGCCCGATGGTTTCTTCTAAATTCCGGAGTCGTCTTTCCAGGTCATCCCTTCTTTCACGGAGCTGTTTTTCCTTTTCACGCTTCATGGATAACTCCATTTGAAGGCCGTGTGTTTGTTCATACACTTTACGGATTTCTTCTTCTGAATACGTCTGGAACTGTTTGCTGACTTCTGATAAGCGCACCCTTGAAAAACGGACTTTCTGTTCAAGCTTGTCCCCTTCATCAATAAGGGAGATGACCTGCTTTTTGGTGTCAGCTAGTTCACTGTTCAACTTTTCAAATTCATTGCGGGATTCTTCACCAATCTGGAAAATTTCATCCTTGCTATTGGTCACCGTATCAACCATTTCATCAATGATATGGTCAAGGGCGATATCCCCAGTTTTTTGTACACTCATCATAAGTCCCTCCATCAATATTCACATACTCATTCGTAAGTCCCATGTCCATTTGTGGGGGTGTTTTTCAGTAAAAATGTAAAATAATGAACAGGAAATTCAAGCGTTTGCCGAATTTTTTACCCATCGATATAATAAAACCTTAGGAGGTTTTTCAGACCATGTTAGAAAGCTATTATACCGTAAAACCAGAAGGATCAGAAGAAGTGACGATCCAGAAGTCCCGCTTCATCGGCTACGTCAAACGCTGCGAAACCGAAGAGGAAGCCCAGGACTTTATCGCACAAATAAAAAAGAAGCACCATGATGCTACCCACAACTGCTCCGCCTACATGATCGGAGAAAATGACCTTATACAAAAAGCGAACGATGATGGAGAACCGAGCGGCACAGCTGGCGTTCCGATGCTTGAAGTTTTGAAAAAAAGAGGCCTTAAGGACACGGCTGTCGTCGTCACCCGTTACTTTGGGGGAGTTAAGCTTGGAGCTGGAGGACTGATTCGTGCCTATGGATCAACAACATCAGCTGCAATTGATACGACGGGTGTTGTGAAGCGCCAATTGATGCAGGAGATGAAAGTGAAAATTGAATACCACCTGCTCGGTAAAGTAGAAAATGCAGTAAGAAATTCAACCTACACATTGGAGACGATTAATTACTTGGAGAATGTGGAATTAATAGTATATGTAGAAAGCGGTCTTGAAGAAGAATTCGAACATTGGATGACTGACTTGACTAGTGGTCAAGCCACAATTGAAAGAGGAGACGCTTCCTACGTGGAATTTGATGTCACACCTGAGTAAAGGAGCTCACATCAACATGAAACACAGCAAGCTTGCCATTTTCATGTGGTCCGTGGCTTTCATCGTGTTAATCGGCGTTGGCGCTGCCACCGGCTATGCCGTCTATCTTACCGATCAAGTGAAAGAAACAGCATCGGAATCCCACCAGGAACTTGACCGGGGAGACAAATCAGAAAAGCGTGTGGAAGTTGTAAATCCAGCCAAAGACCACACATCGGTTCTTTTTGTAGGAATTGATGATAGTGAGGCACGGTCTGAAAATGCATCACGCTCGGACGCCCTCGTTCTGGCCACCTTCAACGACAATGATAAATCCATCAAAATGCTGAACATCCCCCGCGATTCATTGACGTACATCCCGGAAGTCGGCTACGAGGATAAAATCGCTCATGCCCACGCTTTCGGTGGAATTGATGCTACAGTCCAAACGGTGGAGCGGATGCTTGACGTGCCTGTCGATTATTATGTGCGTTTGAACTTCCAGTCTTTCGTAGAGATTGTTGACTCTATTGGCGGGATTACCTATGACGTACCTTTTCCAATTACGGAACAAAACAGCTCTGACCTCGCAGGTGCCATTGAGCTTGAGGAAGGACAACAAACGTTGAACGGAGAAGAAGCTCTGGCTTTAGCGAGAACCCGTAAATACGATAGTGACTTGGCGCGTGGAGAGAGACAGATGGAGATTATTCAACAAATTTTCCGTGAAACAGCTTCAACCCGTGGCTTAAATAATTTCGATGATATACTGTCATCGGTCAGTGAAAACATGAGTACAAACTTAACGTTTGACGAAATCATCACCTTCAAAGATTACTTCCTTCAAAAAGAAGGCTTCACTTTCGAGAAAATGCAGCTTGAAGGAGAAGGCGGATTTACAGATAAAGGATGGTATTATCAAGTAGCACAGGAAGATATACAAAACACCAGTAACGAATTAAAGAATCACCTTGGCTTAGGAAATCCTCTTGCATCTGATGATCCATCCTCTACCACAAGCCAACCGGACGAAATGGAAGAATCCATGTAAAGAAAAAACGGCCTCCAATAGGAAGCCGTTTTTCTTATTTTTCTTTTGGACCCTTAATCATATTCAAGATCGGTTTGTAATCTTTGCCGATTAATCCTGTCATTTCAACGATCATCTCGATCATCAACACCAACATGGCAAGTACAATGACCGCACCATACATCGTCGCTTGTGAGAAAATAACGGCTGCCAGGCTGAACAAGGCACTGACTGCATAAATCATCAGGACAGATTCAGGATGGCTGTAACCTAAATTCAGTAAGCAATGATGCAAGTGTGATTTATCAGGAGCTGATAACGGTTTTCGGTGAATCACTCGTCTCACAATCGCAAACAAAGTATCAGAAATAGGTACACCCAATATAATGACCGGAATGATGAAAGAAAACAATGTGACATTTTTAAAACCAAGAAGGGCAAGCACGCTGATCATGAAACCTAAGAATAACGCGCCTGTATCTCCCATAAAAATCTTCGCCGGGTAAAAGTTATAAACAAGGAATCCGATTGTACTTCCAAGCATCATTAATCCAGCAAAGACGACGAAAACGTTCCCCATGGTAATTGCCATACCAGAGATTGTCAGCAACGCAATCGCTGATACCCCTGCCGCTAATCCATCAAGGCCATCAATCAAGTTAATGGCATTTGTGATTCCAACGATCCACAATATCGTAATCGGAATGCTCAAATATCCAAATTCGATCTGACCGCCAAAAGGCAGGTTGATGAAATCAATTTGAACGCCACCTAAAACAACAACCAAGGTAGCCAATAATTGTCCGCCCAGTTTTACTTTGGCAGATAACTCTTTAAGATCATCAAGGACACCAGTAATGATAATGATTGTTGCCCCTATAAATACCGGCCACGTATAATCGCTCTCTGGAAAGAAAAATAAAATTCCTAAAGCAAAGCTCAGATAGATCGCCAAGCCACCTAACCGCGGCATCACATTTTTGTGAACTTTACGGTGATTCGGTTGATCGGTGGCACCAATTTTCACGGCTATTTTCTTGACCAGGGGTGTAATTAAAATCGAAGCGATCAAGCAAAATAGCAAGGCCTTGTACTCCATAAAGATCCTCCTCAGGTTTATTATGTCCTCTCCCAGAGGTCATAAGCTGATATATAATTTCCATATTTGTCTGTATAGTTACATCGGTTTTGCTACATATTAACCGTGAAAAATTATATCACAAGAATTCGGTTTTGATTGTAACGATTTATTTACTTTTCTTTAGCCAAACCCCCACTTTTTGAAACATTTCTATGTAAAGAAACGCTAAATTCCTCCAAAATCCACCCACTGATAAGGCGAAAAAATTGACAAGAGTCGCTATAATCATGCAAAATTCATCAGGCATTTACAGCTTATCTCATCATAACAGATTGGATTGGAAAATTTTACACATATATGAAAATTTACAATCTTTTTTCAAAAAGGGAGGTCATGGATTTGAGAGAGAGAAGAAAATTAGAACGATCACTGAAGCCCCATTGGGTATGGGCCATCGCATTCGGATCAGCGATTGGCTGGGGGGCTTTTGTTCTGCCGACAGACTGGATCAGTCAGGCCGGTCCTCTAGGCGTAGTGATCGGCCTTTTACTTGGGGCTATTCTTATGATGATTATTGGGGTCAGTTACGGATTCCTTATTGAAAAATTCCCGGTCACCGGAGGGGAATTCGCATATGCCTATATAGGATTCGGAAGACAATTTGCATTTGTGGCTGGATGGTTTTTGACGCTTGGCTACATCTGTATCGTCGCTTTGAATGCATCAGCATTGGCATTACTTACGAAATTTTTATTCCCTGACTTGGTCCGGACAGGTAACCTCTATACGGTAGCTGGTTATGAAGTGTCCATCATTCAAATCGCGATCGCAAGCCTTGCTTTGATTGCCTTTGCTATTTTAAACATTCGCGGAGCCAGTTTTTCAGGACAGACTCAATTCGTCTTCAGTTTAATTTTAATTGCAGGAATTGTGCTGTTAGCGATCGGAGCCATCATTGCAGAGGGGCCGCAGATAGCAAACATTCGACCTGCTTTCCGCCCGGATCAATCGACGCTCGCTTCCATACTGACGATTTTAGCGATTGCTCCTTTTGCTTACGTCGGTTTTGATAACATTCCTCAGGCAGCTGAGGAGTTTAAATTCGAAGCGAAAAAAGCATTTGGACTGATCATATGGTCTCTGCTTGCTGCAGGGCTCGCCTATAGTGCGATGATCCTCATTACCGCAAGCACGATGCCGTGGCAGGAGCTTCTATTGAACATATCGGAGAACCAGTCCGTGTGGGGCACAGGAGACGCTATTGAAAGTTACCTTGGCAGAGCAGGCGTGTGGATTATAGCTGTAGCTGTTTGTATGGGGATTTTCACAGGGCTGAATGGATTTTACATATCCGCAAGCCGCCTGACGTTTGCGATGGGAAGAGCAAGGATTTTACCAGACTTGTTCAGAAGATTGCATCCGAAATACAATACCCCTTACGTTGGAATCCTTTTCACAATGTTGATTTGTCTGATTGCTCCATGGTTTGGAAGAGAAGCCTTGTTATGGGTAGTAGATATGTCTTCCACAGGTGTAGCCATCGCCTACTTCTTTTGTACGGCAACGGCTTACAAGTTCTTCGCTTGGAAAGAAACCAATGCCGATTCATCACGTACGGCTGCCCCTTGGAAGAAATTATTCTCGCTGATCGGAATGATTAGTGCTGTAGGGTTCCTGGCTTTACTTTTACTCCCATTCTCCCCCGCTTCACTCGGGAAAGAGTCCTATCTTGCTCTCCTGATTTGGGTCGTATTGGGTGTTGCTTTCTACGCTTTCAACGCCAAACGTTACAACAGCATTGACCGGAAAGAAATGAACTATCTGATATTAGAAAAAGAAGAGATTTAAAAAATTCCCCGCTGGAAATAGCGGGGAATTTTTAGTTAATTATACTTATGATACAAGTATATTTTTAACCAAAAAGGAAGAAAAGGCTTCGACTTTTTCAAATGAATTTGTGCAAGAACAGGATCATGGTCACTCGCACGACCATCCGCTTCAGAAAAGTCAGCATTAATGTTGACGGTTTCCACTTTCGTACGCTTGGCCAGGTGATTACTGACAAGGATATGATCCAGCACTTGAGAATTTCCTTGGTAGATGTACGTGTACCGTTCTTCTTCCGGAAGCTTTTCCATCATATTCGTGAGGTCGTCCCCTTTCAGGGTCTCAACAGGTGCTGAAAATTCGAAGTCATTCAGGTCACCTAGAACCACAACGTTTGAATGATCCATACGTTCTTCTACTTTTTCTACAAAATCATTGATTACTTCTGCTTGCTTCAAACGCTGCACTTCACTTCCAAGGACGACCGGTTGATTGGCACCGAACAACCCATCATCGCCGCCCTTGGAGTTGAAGTGGTTCGCAACGACAACCACTTTCTCACCGTTGAACTCGAATTCGGCAGCCAGCGATTTTCTGGAATCGTCAAAGGCTTCGTTCGTCGGATCAATGCGTCCAGGGTTCATCGTCAATCCGTCTTCATTCACATCCACAGCCGTTGTAGCATCTCCAGTCGGCTTTTCTGTCAACGTGACACGATCAGGATTATAAATGAAACCGACGCGGATGTTTCCGCCTGGCTGCCCACCATCTGTCTTATCAAGTGGTGCAATGTCTGTGAATTCATATTCCGGACCGCCCGCTTCTACAATCGCATCAATCAATGTTTGATAGCTCTCATCCGCTTCGACCGTTCCATCATCTGTCGGACCCGTGTTGTCTTGAACTTCTACAAGCCCTACAACGTCTGGAGTATTCAAGTTTTCAACCATTGACTCGGCAATTCGCTGGACCTTTTCAGGATCAGTACCTGCATGGAAGTTTTCCATGTTATAAGTAGCTACTGTCAATTTCCGCTTCCAGTTTTTACGCTTCGTGGACTGCCTCTCTGTGCCCCCATCTTGAAGTTCAGGAAGGTCACCAGTGACACGGATTTTGTAATTGCTGTAGTCATAACTGACAACACCCGTAATCGATTGTTCGAAATAATCTCCCGTCTTCGCCTGTACATCCAATCCATCTACGTCAACAAGCATCCGTTCAGGATTATAGTCTTCCGGTGAAATCAACAAACCTCCGGCTCTTGTGAAATCCTGATCCTTACTTGTTTCTACATAAACAGGCAGCTCATCATATTTAACAGGGCCCGTGACCTTAGGTTCTGGCAGCTCAATAAGCATCCCTTCAAGACTTTCATAAAAATCAAGACCATCCTGAGTTGGATCGAAGGATTCCAGTCCATCATCTTCAATCACTTTTGTCGGTTGTTCACGGTCCACACCAATGACAACAGGATCAGGTAAAGACTGACCAGAAGAGAGAACCGTAACCTCACTGGCGCTGATTTGTGTCGTTAATAGATCGGCTGCATCAGAATAACCATCTTCACGCCATTCGTTCACTTTTCCGTTCACAGATACGACATCACCGGTCTCTACTCCAGAGGAACGCTTATACACATAAATTCCTTCGGATGTAGCCAGATCTTCATCAGGATTCAATGATTGAACATAGAACCCGTTGTTTCCATCAAGCTTCGTAACTACTCCTTCAACACCTTCAACGTTTTGTCCTTCATATGGAGACGTGTGAGCGGCTCCCTGAAGATCATGGATCTCAATGTCATCCAATGCTTTTAATGCTTCGTATTCAAAGGAAGCGACCTCACTCGTTTCGCCGTTTGCACGGACAACCACAGCATGAACGACGGTATCTTCCGAAATCAAAATCGGTGATTCATACTCCGTACTTTCGGCAGTCGGCTCAGAGCCATCTAATGTATAATGAATAGTGGCGTCTGGTTCTGCCGTATTCAACGTAACTTCTGTTCCCTGCACGACTGATCCTGAATCAGGATTGGCGGTTACAGCAAATACTTTTTCAATCAAATCAGATGGTGAACGAGGAAGCAGCTTATACTCCCCGTAGTTGTAGTCCACCACGCCTTTTAATTGTTCAAACGTATCCCCAACGCTTAGCAAGTCTTCGTTTTGAGGTTGAACCACGAAAGTCCCTTGTTCATCTTGAACAGTAAAATCACCAAATTCATTTTTGTCGATGACTTCTACATGATTTACCTGTACAAACTCTCCTTCGATTGATTCTCCATCGGAGCCGGCGAAAGCAGAGCTGTTGACTTCTTGAGCATCAGGAACTCCTGCTGAACTTTCTACAACTTCCACATGTCCGGAAGAAGTTTGAATTTGAGCCATTCCATAATAATCGCTGTTTTCGCCTTGAGCTACTACACGGTCACCCACCTCGATATTGAGGCCGGGGGCACGGACGATGATGCCAGCTGTTTCATCTTGTATGTAAAGGTTCGTCTGTCCACCTGCTTCAAAAGCTGCGGTTGCGATTCCTTCCACGCGTACAGTTGCTCTGGTCTCCATAGCACGCGCTTCTGCTATCGTCTGTAACTCGACTTCTTCTTCCTCAGTTACTTCGTAGCTTCCAAGATAATCGAATGTATCTTTAGCGTACGTATCCCATTCTTCACTAACCTGAAAGGCATCCGTAGGGTCCTGGTCGCCAGTCATCACTTCCGACTGCCTTACGAGGGTGACATCTTTACCAAAAGTATCACTACCGCCCACCTGTCCAATGCTGTCAGTGACGTCATTATCATTTTTTAAAACTAAGACATCATCCCCATTAAAGCTTGTCACACTGCTGGTCAGGTCTGTAACAGACTGAATTTCTCCGCCAGCCTGACTATCAGACACTACATACACATCTCCTGAAGCCAGTGTCCCAGTAAGAGATTCCGTTCGAGAAGGTTCCACACTACCATTGGAATACAACTCCAATGTGTACGCGGATAGATCAACCTCTTCCCCGGTACCATTGTAAATCTCCAAGGCTTTGTTAAAACCCGAACCTTCCACATATTCAGAAATAATCAGGTCGTCCATTCCTTCAGCTTTAGCTGAAGAAGTAGGTATAACAGCATAGCTGAAAACTAATGATACGATTAACAACAAATGAAATAATTTTTTCACAAGGCATCCCCTTTGTCTTTAATATCAATCAGGTCTAGTATATAAAATTCAGAATAGATTTTATATTTGTTTTCCGTAAAAAAATGTAAATGTTCCCAATGACACGTGAAAAAACGACTATTTATAACAGCTGTTTTACAAATTATCCGACAAAAGATGCGTATCTATCGGATGTTTCCAACTGTGGTAAAATAGATAAGCGAGAGGTTAGAAATTGAGGTGTTCTATTTTGACGAAAAGAATCATACGAGTGCGCAGACGTAAAAAGAAGAAGAAGATACGTCTGATTGCGGCTCTATTGTTTTTAATAACCTTAATGGCTGGCGGAGGCTTTTACTACGTGACCCAAGTGTACACCGCTGCCTATGAAGGTCTGGATCGAGGAGATAAATCAGATCTACGAGAAGAAGCGGTCGATGCCCAGGAAGATCCGATATCCATCCTTTTGATGGGCGTAGAGGATTATTCCACAGATGGAAAAGCCGGTCGCGCAGATACCCAAATTGTATTAACCCTTGATCCTGACACAAATAAAATGACGATGACGAGCATCCCGAGGGACACGCTCGTTGATATCCCTGCTTCAAAAGTACGCCAAAAATATGCCGGTTCTCACAAAATCAACGCGGCTTACACATTAGGTGAAGTGACAGGATACGGTGCAGAAAAATTGACCGTAGAAACCGTTGAGGATTTGTTAGAGATCCCTATTGATAAATATGCCACCGTCAACTTTGAGGGTTTCATTGAAATTGTCGACCTCCTCGGTGGAGTGACGGTAGATGTCAAAGAAGGTTTCTGGGAGCGAAGCAGTATAGATTACTATAAAAAGATCGAATTTGAAGAAGGTCCAATGAAAATGGACGGGGAGGAAGCACTCGCCTTTGTAAGGATGAGAAAGCGGGATGTAGCCGTATCCTATACGAGAGATGAAAGGCAAAGACAGTTTATCAAGGCCGGTATTAATGAAGCTTTATCTCCAGGCACGCTATTTAAAGTAGGCGAAATGAAAGATGTCATAGGGGAAAACGTAAGCACAAACCTAACCCCAGGTGAGATGCTCAGTTTAAGAAAAGCCTTCTCTTCCGATCGTACTTCCGTTGAGACTTCGGAAATAGACGGTGAAAATAAACGTCTGAATGACGGATTGTATTATTTTGTCCCCGATGAAGAAAGTCTTGAAGAAACGAAACGCGAGTTGAAGAAATCATTAGATCTACCCGTTCCTGAAGCTGAGAACGATACCTATGATGACTCTTTCAATTGAGTCAAAAAAAGGACTTCCATTAGAGGAAGTCCTTTTTTCATGCCATTGGTTTAAAAATGAGGATGCCATTCATCCGGCAGAATCGAAATGGTCCTTCATACTTTTCTATAGATGCACTATCTGCGTTCATAATGGCAATCTTATGTACACTTTTCTGCTGGTTCAGTACATTTCTAAACGTATCTTCCGTCAACTGTCTCAAAGGTTCAATCACAATCGTTCGATCGATACGCACACTGTAACGTGCACTTAATGTCAATTCTTTATGCTCTAATAATAGTTTGGTTAATTGCGGCAAATGACTACACCCTCTCATCAATCGTACGCAATTTCTTTTCCTTCTACTAATATATCTGTAAATCCGTATGCCCGAAACAGCATATGGGACTAGTAATTATTAATTATAGAGGAATATTTAACCAAAAAAATTACCCAAAAATAATACCCTTCCCATTTATAGGAAAGGGTATTTGTGCTATTCTTCTATAATACGATAATTGGTATGAGCCACAACCGTTCGATCATACTCGAAATCGATTTCATCTAAGTTATCCATAATCGTCAAATCTACAATAACGGATTGCTGACATTGACTCGGAATGACTCTTCCTTTGAAAATGATGTCATTTCTCTCAAAAGTTACGACTTGCCCTGGAGTGGCAATGCGATCATCAGGTTGTATCATATCTCTCTACCCTTTCTCTTCCTCGTATTTTGAATAAACTTTACAATAAATTAACAAACAATTCAAACAAAACTTTTACAATATATGTTACTAAATTCGACAAGATTATACAAGTAAAACAATAATAGGTTTAATAAATTTCTCCAGAGATATATACAAGATTATGGAGTTATACAAAAATTGGGGGTTTTTTATGGCATCTCATATAAAGAAAACGAAAAAGATCATCCTTACGTCCTTCCTAATATTCATTCTATTCCTATCAGCAGCAGTGATGACACCTCTTCTGCTGGGACCAGAATTTCTTATGGCTAAAGATTCCCTGGACTCCTCTTCAGAATATGATGCGATCGTTGTTTTGAGTGGAGGTGGCGAACGCCTCCACCATGCGGCCGAGCTTTTCAAAGAAGGGGTGGCAGATTATATGATTTTGACGAATTCTACGGAAAGTGGAACAACACCTGAGGAAGCCATGAGTATAGGAGTGCCTCACGATGCAATTATTAAAGAGCCATCCGCCACGAGTACATATGAAAATGCGACCCTATCGAAAGATATTATGGAGGAAGAAGATTTTGAATCAGCCCTTGTTGTCACAAGCGATTACCATTCCAGGCGTACAAAGATGACGTTTGATGACATATACGGCAACCAAATACAGCTTGACTACTCCTTTTCCCCCTCTCCCTTTGAACCTTCTGATGGACTGACGGAGAATGAGAAAAGGAAAACATTCGGAGAATATGTAAAAATAGGGGTCTACTGGTTCCGTTTGCTCTTAGAGTAAGCGGGACTTTTCTTTCTTTTCAGACATTTAATTATTATGCCCTATAGACAATCTATATCCACTCCTTTATCATGAAATCGATTTCACTTATAAATATGAAAGGATGGGATTCGTTTGATTCAAAAACGGTGGATATGGCTGATTGGAATCGCGCTTTTATTTTTGTCATTTGCGCAACCGATTGCATTAACCTATGCAGATGCAAAGACGTACGATGATGTTGTTCTGCGTGGAAACGCTGAAACCTTAGATTGGAGTTCGGATAACAACCCTCTGACTTACAATGCCGAGGAGGGCGTTTGGCTCAGTGAGCCGATTCCTTTGGAAGGTGGAAAAGTGACAGAGTTCAAGTTTGTTTATGATGGAAATTGGATGCCTGGAGCGAATTTGACATACACAGCTCCTCAAGATGCGGAGTACACTTTTGCTTTTCAACCGGAAGACGAACGCAAAGTGGACATCCGTCTCGCTGATACTTACGAAGCCAGTGTGGAGCTTGAGCTAACCGTACCTGAGGGAACCCCTGAGTGGGTAACACCTACAGTCGCTTCAAGCAAAAATGACTTTCATTACACAGCCGCGCCTATGACGAAAACCTCTGAAAATACGTACACGACTAAAATGGTAGGAAAAGCAGACGAAGAAGTTTCTTATTTTTACAGCCTTGCCGGGGAGTCTTATAAGGAAGACCTCGACGAACCTCGCACAGTAACATTAACCACATCCGGCGATACCATAGAGGACACGGTCACCCAGTGGAAGAAAGTCCCTGTCGCCCAGTCAGTCACCCACGATTATAACCATTCCCCATACGTTCCGGATCATCGTGATGATGTAACCTCAAAAGTCGAAGTCCAGCACTTTGGGCCGATCGACAAAGGAGCCATTTATTACACGACGGACGGTACCACTCCTGATGGAAAACGAGGAGAAGCTTTTAATGGAAAGACCGTTCCTTTGAAAATAACGGATACATCTGAGAATGCCGATGGATTGAAAACATCCATCATGGAAGGTGTTATTCCTTCTCAGAAAAAAGAAACCCGCGTCAAATATAAACTCGATGTTTGGAACTCCAACAGTGACGGGTCTCAATTTGCCGATAACAATGTGTTGAGTTCTGATGAAGCTACAGAGTTCGCTTATTATGTAGACACCTATGAATCTCCGGAATGGGCGAAAGAAGCGGTCATTTATCAAGTCTTCGTTGATCGTTTCCGTGATGGAAGTACAAAGAACAATACGTCTGTAAACCCTGAACAGCCCTACGATGAACAGTTGAAAGGCTGGATGGGCGGCGACCTTCAAGGTGTCCTTGAAAAAATGGATTATATTGAGGACCTTGGTGTGAATACCCTTTGGATCTCACCGATTTATGAAGGCCAATACTCTCACGGGTATCATCCGACAGACTTTATGAACATCGATCCTCGCTTTGGCAGCAACCAGCTTATGAAGGAACTTGTCGCTGAAGCGCACAACCGTAATATGAAAGTCGTTTATGATCTTGTGCCAAACCACACATCCGATCAGCACGACTTTTTCCAGGATGCTTTAGAAAAAGGGACGGACAGTCCTTACTATGATTGGTACACATTTACGAATTACCCGAATGAATATGAAACGTTTTACGGCATCCAAGAGCTGCCTGAGTTGAACAACGACAACCCGGAAACGCGCGCCTATATGCTTGATGAAGTCGTTCCGTTCTGGATGAATGAAATCGGTGTTGACGGGTTCCGCCTGGATTATGCCAAAGGTCCAAGCCAAAGCTTCTGGGTTGATTTCCGTCATAAAGTGAAATCGCTCGATGAAGATGCCTTCATCTTCGGAGAAGTGTGGGACAATCTGGATACCATTTCTTCGTACAAAGGGAAATTGGATGGAGCGATCGATTTCGAGACGCATTCCGCGATAACGAATGCCTTCATTCAAAATGGTTCAGTAAACGCACTAGCGTCCTCTCTCGAAGAGACCTTCGGGACTTATGGGGATGAATTCGTTGCGGCCACCTTCTTAGACAGTCACGACATGCCGCGCTTTTTGTTCGAAGCGGATGGGAACGAAGACACATTGAAAAACGCGGCTGCTCTTCAGTTTACGTTACCTGGCGCACCAATCATCTACTATGGAGATGAGGTCGGCTTGTCCCAAAGCGCTGATCATAACAGTGTGGAGGAGTGGAAAGACCGCTATTACCGTGAGAGGATGATTTGGGAGGAAGAAAAACAGAACGAGGAGATTCTCTCCCATTACAAGACGTTGATACATGCAAGAAATGACCAACCGGCCTTAACGCATGGTGATTTCAACATCATCTACTCTGATGATGAAGTCCTTGTGTTTGAACGTTCCGTGCCGCAGGACAAAGTGCTTGTCGTCATGAATCTCGGCGAAGAGGAACGGAAGCTGGATATCATTGACCTTTACAATCAACAGACACCGAACAAAGTACAGCTCACTTCCCTTCTTGAAAAAGAAAAACTGAAGAGTCATAATGGCAAGCTTGAGATGACAAGCGAAGCACGCTCTGTTGCCATTTATGATGTCAAAGGGAAGCTGCGCTATGAGGCTCCTTCAGAAGAAAAGAAATACAACAAGGTCGTCTTGCGTGGTTCTGCCCCGTTCGACTGGTCCAGTGATGCCAACATGCTGACCTTCGATATACAGGATGCCCTCTGGAAAAGTGAGCCGATTGAATTGACAGCTGGAGAAACGGTCGAATATAAATTTGTCCGTGACGGCGAATGGCTCGAAGGCGATAACCTCCGCTTTACACCCGAAGCAGAGGGGGAATACATCTTTATTTTTGACCCTCAAAATGAATACCAAGCGACAGTGGAACGGATTCAATGCAAGAATGAAGCCGCCTGATAGGAAAGCTTCCTACTTTTCAGTAGGAAGCTTTTTGTCATTTATGATAATCCCACAGAATCTTCCACTCCCCTTTTTCTTCTGCCACATAAACATCTTGATGCAGGCGGAATAGACCGTACTTTCCTTTATACGTTTGAATCACAGTCGTTTGATAAACGGGTGATAGAGGCTTAGCCCCTTTCTCCATCGTCCATTGATCAATTTTTTTCAAATCTCCCATTACAAATTCAAAGCTCTCGACGCCGAAGTGGTTCATGAACACGTGCGCACGGTCTTGTATGTAGTGTCCTTTTGTAAATTTCTCTTTCATTTGGGAGTGAAAAAGCTCCCACGAATCAGAAAACTTCCCTTGTTGTTCATGTAAATAAAACTGCTCGATGGTACTTTCTGCACGCTGGCCAGGTCGAGTCATGAAGAAAATGGTGAGGACAATGGCAAGGATAAGAATCAAGCCTAAAACAAAGGTGAAAATCATAGGTGAACGGCTGCGCTTCATGTGATCCCCTCCCCTACTTACCTTATGCACGGGGGTAGAAAAAAAGAAAAGCCTGACTCTTATTTGAGTCAGGCTTACAATGTCAATACGGATCCGCTTCGTGTCCTTTTTCCTGCGCATGATCAACGGCATCCGCTGCTCCTGCACTTCCGATCGGAGAGCCACCTTTTTTCGGCAGCTTTCCTTTCGTCGGAGTGATTTCCCTCGCCATCTCTTCGTTCATGTTTCCTGAGTTCATGCCAAGCCCTTCCGCTACCCGCTTGCCATAATCCTCATCACATTGGGAGAAAAGGGAAATCATTTTCCTCTGGATGTGAGGCTGGCATGGTTTGAGAGAAGTAACGAGGTTCATGATCAGATCATCCCGCTCCCAGTCTTTGAAAAGGCGGTAACGCTCGCCGGCTTGCTTGAAGTTATTTTCGCGATCGATCGGCTCTTTCTTCAACTTGCCTTCTGTATAAGGCTGATGCGGTTTCGCTTTTGGTGTGGCTTCTTCCAAACCATTTAGTGACGAAGGTTCATAATTCACATGTGGATTCGCGTCTTTCGGGCGATCTGTAAAATAAGACATGTTCCCACCTTCATAGTTGGTGGCCACATGTTTCTTCGGTGCGTTCACCGGCAGCTGCTGATAGTTCGCACCAACCCGGTAGCGCTGCGTATCGGAATAAGAAAACGTACGGCCTTGAAGCATTTTGTCATCGGAAAAGTCGAGACCGTCCACGAGCACCCCTGTACCGAAGGCCGTCTGCTCAATTTCATTGAAGTGATTGTCCGGGTTTTTATTCAACACCATTTTTCCTACCTTCAAAAATGGAAACTGATCCTCCGGCCAGATTTTCGTATCATCAAGAGGATCAAAATCGAGCTCCGGATGCTCATGATCATCCATGATTTGAACACAAAGTTCCCACTCAGGGTAGTCGCCGCTTTCAATTGCTTCATACAAATCCTGTGTGGCGTGATTGAAATTTTCGCCCTGGATTTCGTTCGCCTCTTCCTGCGTCAGATTTTTTATGCCGTGCTTTAGAGGCTCCCAGTGGTATTTGACGAGGACAGCTTTGCCCTCCTCATTCACCCAGCGATACGTATTCACACCCGACCCTTGCATCTGCCGGTAATTCGCCGGTATTCCCCACGGGGAGAAAAGGAACGTCACCATATGCATCGCCTCAGGTGTTTGACTGATGAAGTCGAAAATCCGCTCACTATCCTGGATGTTCGTGACAGGATCCGGCTTGAAGGAGTGAATCAGATCCGGAAACTTCATCGCATCACGAATGAAGAAAACCTTCAAGTTGTTTCCCACCAAATCCCAGTTCCCGTCTTCTGTATAAAACTTTACCGCAAACCCGCGCGGATCACGTAACGTCTCCGGAGACCCTGCTGAATGCGTCACGGTAGAAAAACGTACGAGGACAGGGGTTTGTTTTCCAGCACCAGAAAACACCTTCGCCCGCGTATATTTCTCCACAGGTTCCTCCCCGACTTTTCCATACGTCTCAAAATATCCATGCGCTCCTGTTCCACGGGCATGCACGACTCGCTCAGGAACCCGCTCACGGTCAAAGTGAGAGATTTTTTCTATAAAATCATAATTCTCAAGCGTCGCCGGTCCGCGATTACCGACCGTACGCAAATTTTGATTGGTGCGGACAGGATGTCCCTGTCTCGTCGTTAATGTTTTTTCGTTTTCTTCTTCAGAAAAACGCTGATCCTCTGGTCCTCCTGGTCCTTGCTCATGTTTATCCATACCTTTCCCTCCTCTTTTGTATAGGAAGAGTTTTTGCTGAGTTCAGGTTTTTTATTCCAAAAGAGGAAATGAATCTTGGACGGAAGGATATTAGCGACTTTCAGAGGTTTATTAGCACCTTTCAGGGTTTTATTAGCGACTTTTAGGATTATATTGGCGTGTTTTGTGTTTTGGAATTTACGGTGACTTCAGGAATTTTATCAGTGGGTTTTAGCCTTTTATCAGTGACTTTCGCACTTTTAACAGTGGGTTTCAGTATTTTATCAGTGACTTTCAAGCTTTTATCAGTATCCCTACAAAAAAAGCTTAGAGCACTTTGCTCTAAGCTTAAAAAAATAATCAACCTTCGATAAATTCTTTCAGCTGAGTAATCCGCTTACTCATGCTGCTCGGACTAACATCATATTTCGTCGCTACTGCTTTTTTCGTCACCTTCTCGGGTTCTGTGCGGAACTCTTCAGAAGTACGATAGATGTGTTCAAGCGCCGCAGAAACCACTTCCGGTTTACGGAACGTCGGATCTTCTTCTTGTTTATAAGAAAGCCAAGCTTCACGCAACCTCTCGAAAGTTGGTTCAGTTTTCAGCTCATCGTCGACAAGGTCGAGCACTTCATCTTCCCCGGCAGCTGGAGTTTCTGTTTCCAGCACCTCTTGGTCTTCCGAGGATTCTTCAGAACTATTCATATACATCCAGTTTCTCAACTGCTCAATAAGCGTTGCCTGCATGTAGGCGTGGATGGATTCATATCCAGCTTGCTGGGATTTCTCCTCGATCGTCTGTTTGAAAGTTTGGTAGGATTCCTCATAGTTTGGAATCGCAAGCGGTACGAAATTGAAGATTGGTCCCCATTTTAGAACAACTCCAATCACATACGGCATGTGCGGATAATTTTCTTCTTTCAATGGAATACCATCACGCTTCACTTCATACGTTAGACCGCTCCACACATCTTCAACCATAACGGTTTGCTCGGACTGAACCTCCTGGATATGGAAAACACTTGCGAGTGGTGATTTCCAAGCTTCCATAGAAGCTAAAGTAGCTGGACGGACGATTTTGTCCTGTTTCTTTTCAAAGAACTCATCGTAAAGCGTTGTTCCATCTTCTTGCTGCTCCATAAATACACTTTGAAGCATACGGAAAGCCGCTTCTACTTCTTCCTCCTGCGTTTCACGCTCTTCGTTAGGCGTAACATTCGGATAATTACGGTTCACATAGGCCATAAAGTGACTATAGTGCCCTTTTAACTCTTCATGAAGGCTTGTTGATCCCACACCTTCATCCGTTTTATTTATGCAGCATTTCTTATATTTCTTCCCACTCCCACACGGACATGGGTCATTTCTTTTTACCTTACTCATATAAATCCCTCTCTTAATTCATAAACGTTCAACTCTACTAGAGTACCGAAGATTGAGCAAACATGCAAAAAATCAAGGAAAAAAGAAGGAGGAAATTATATACAGACCAGGCCATCCAATATTTGGATGACCTGGTCTTACAGTAAATGGAAATAAAATCCACACTTATACATCTCTTCTTAATGCACTCAGCACATCAATGCGCGTTGCTTTTTTGGCTGGCTTGAGACCGGATAGCATGGCCACACCGATACTGAGTGCCACACAAACCAAAGCCAAGTAAGGGGGGATATAAGACAATTGAATGGCTTCTTCTAATGTCTGGTCGAACACTTGCTGAATGACCAAAGGAAGCAGCATGTTAATTCCTATGCTCACTAGATAAGCCATCCCCACACCGACAAATGCTCCCATCAACCCGATATAGCCACTTTCCATCAAGAAGATGCTGCGGATCATCTTAGGGTGGCCACCGATGGCTTTCATGATGCCGATATCCTGCGTTCGTTCCGTGACAGCCATGGACATCGTATTGTAGATGCCAATCGACGCAATCAGTAAAGCAATCGTACCCACGATCACCAATCCTATTTTGACAACAGCAAAGACAATGTTGACCTGATCTAATTCCTCTGTCACAGAATAGATCTGATACCCTTCATCTTTCAAGTTCTGGGAGAGCTTTTCCACCTGTTCCATGTTTCCCGCAATCACTTGGACATCGCTGTACACCCGCTCTTGCTCCTCGGACTGTAAGGTTTCCATCTCATTTTCTTTCATGTCGGGGTGAAGGGTAGCCCCATAGGCTGTCCCTGTGAATGCTTCAACATCCGTCAGCACAGCTTCCGAAATGTAAACATCGTTACTCACTTGCCAATCTCGTGCAGGTTCTTCCATAACCCCAACCACTTCTACCGGAAAGGTTTCGGTCACCCATTCGTCACCCTTGTACTGCTCAATTTCAATCTCGATCGTTTTATTTAATAACTCCTCATCCATCCGGTACTCTTCTTTTACAAGACCATTTGGATTAAAAATCTGATCCTCTGATTCTTCCTCACTCTTTTTATATAAAAGCTGATCCAGGTGGTACCCGATAAGGACTTCATTCTCTCCTTGCGGCATCCGGCCGGTTGATAGATTCAGTCCTGCTTCTTTTTCTGATTGAAAATCTACGACACTAACCGTTGAGCCGCCTGAGTAGGCATCATAAAGAATATCCGTTTCTGTCCGCAACTGAATTTTGTGTGAGACAGCCTTTACGTTTTCCATCGATTCAAAGGTTTCGATGTCATCCTTCGTAATTTCAGGGCTTTCCCCTTCTTCCATCGATTGTTTTCCATAAACCGTAACTTCCGTGATCGCCCGGTCCTGCATAATGTCGTTAACGATAAATCTTTGGGCACCGAACCCAACAGATGCAAGGACGATTAGAAAGGCACACCCGATGGCTGTAGCAAGAATGGTCATAAATACGCGTGATTTATTTTTCTTCATGTTCTGTCTGATAAATTGGAACCGGTCTTTCCATTTCATCGAAATACCACCTCTCTATCCGCCGCTAAACGCCCATCCTCGAGACGAATCGTCCGATCAGCTATACGTGCCACTTCTTCATCATGAGTAATGATGACAAAAGTGATGTTCTCTTCTTTATTCAACTTTTGAATAAAATCCAGCAACTCCCTCTCTGTTTCCTGATCCAAGCTCCCCGTCGGTTCATCCGCTAAAATGATCGGCGGTTGGACAATGAGAGCCCGAGCTACGGATACACGCTGTTGCTGACCACCGGATAATTCCGATGGATAGTGCTCGCGATATGCGTGCAGCCCGACTTTATCGAGCAATTCATTGACTCTTTTCTCGCGCTCCTTTTCAGAAACACCCTTCATAACAAGTGGAAGTTCAATATTTTGATAGGCCGTCATACTGGGAATCAGCTGAAAGCTTTGGAATATGAACCCCAAATGATCTGCTCGAAACTCAGCCCAGGCAGACTCCTTATAGTCTGTAACTCTCTCATCAGCTATAAATATATCGCCCTCTGTCGGCTTAATATAACCGCTCATCAAGTTTAATAATGTTGATTTACCGGAACCACTCCGTCCTACAATCGATACAATCTCACCTTTTCTCACCTCAAGATTGATATCTTTTAAAACAGAAACTTCCTGTCTATTATTCTTTTTTCCTACAAAAAACGAATGAGACAACTGCTCCACTTTAATCAATGGTCATTTCTCCCTTCTTGTTAACCTTCTACATACAAGACGAAAGAAACGCCCTAAACATTTCATCTTTTTTAATAGTAGATAGAAAATTAAAAAGTCAGTCTCCCATTTTAGGCGATCATTAATTGGATGATGTGACTCTCAGTCACATGTTAAAAAATGTAAGACCTGGTCACCCATAAAATGGGTGACCAGGTCTTACATTTTCTTACATCATTAAACACCACACAACTTTTCTCTTTCCAACAAAAAAACCACAGCTGGAAGGTTAGCCTTCGAGCTGTGGTTTGATTTCTTTTGTGGAGGAACGATATTTGATATCGAAGGGAACAATAATCCGTTTCGCTGGTTCCTCTTTGTTTTTCACTTTTTCGATCAGACACTTGGCCGCCTGACTGCCCAGGCCATGAATATGAATATCAACAGTCGTCAAAGGAGGACGGGTAATTTCGGATAAATACACATTGTTGAAACTGACGATCGAGATATCGTCAGGCACGCGCTTCCCGAATTCCTCCAGCATGTTCACCACACCAATGCTCATGAGATCATCGGCGATCACAATGCCTGTCGGTGGTTTAGGAAGGGCGAACAACTCATGAACCGCCTGACGTCCGCCGGATTTTAAGAATTCTGTGTGAATCCGGTACTCATCCAAGTACGGCAATCCAGCCTCTTCTAAAGCCAATTCATAGCCGCGCATACGGTCAATGGTTACAATACGGTCCTCGGAACCACCGATGAATGCAATACATTCGTGCCCAATATCAATCAGATGATTGGTAATTTCTTTACCGGCCCGGATATTATCGTTATCCACGTGCGTAATTTCATCCACACGTGTCGCCGGTTTTCCGACGATGACAAAAGGAAAATTCTGTTCCAATAAAAATTCCATGATCGGATCATCCACTTGTGAATAAAGAAGAATGATGCCATCGGTCCGATTACTGAATACCATCCGCTTGACGGCCTCGAGCATTTCTTCATCTGTCTCTCCTGTACATAAGAGCATCGAGTAATCAAGCTCATGAGCGACCGCACTGATTCCACGCAAAACCTCGGGAAAGAAGGGGTTTTGGAGCGCTTTGTCTGCGCTCGAAGGCATGACGACACCGAGCGATTGCGTCGAACGGTTCGCCAGGTTCCTTGCATTGGCATTCGGATGATACCCCATCTCTTTCATGGCTTTTTTCACTCGTTTTTTCGTAGCCGGGCTTATTCTCGGATGATCTGCAATGACACGGGACACGGTGGAAGGAGCTACCCCTGCCGCTTTGGCCACTTCTTTAATGGTTACCGCCATAACTTTCACCTTCTATTTGCATACTATGGTTCATTGTATCATGTGGACGCTTTCATCTCTCTTTTATTAAAAAAGGAGAACCGGAGGGCTGCTCCGCTTCTCCTTCCATACATATGTCTTCAAGGTTATCCCTTCGTACCCCCTGCTGTCAATCCAGTAACGAAATATTTCTGTAAGGATAAGAAAAGCAAGGAAATCGGCACCGCAATCAATACTGAACCGGCAGCAAACAGTGTGAACTCATTCCCGAACTGATCGGCAATCATTTCATAAAGTCCTACTGCGAGTGTAAATTTATCTTCCGAACGCAGAAGAATACGAGCCAGGATAAAATCTGTGAACGGTGTAATGAATGTAAACAGGCAGATGACCGCAATCATCGGCTTTGCAAGTGGCATGACGATCTGCCAGAAAATACGGAAGTTCCCTGCACCGTCCATACGAGCCGACTCGTCCAGCTCTTTCGGAATGGTATCCAGATACCCTTTCATCAAGTACGTATTCATTGGAATCGCTCCACCTGTGTAAACGAGAATCAACGCCAGGTGGGTATCGAGCAAGCCCGTCAAGTTCGCTAAAGCATAAATAGCAATCAAGGCAGCAAAGTTCGGGATCATTTGCAGAATCAAGAAGGTCATCAAACCATTTTTACGACCAACGAAACGGAACCTTGAGAATGAGTAAGCCGTCATACACACAAGCGCCACAGAGAAAAGCATCGTCAGAACACAGATCTTAATCGTATTCCAATACCAGATCAGATAGTCGCTTTGTGCCGGGTCGAACAATTCTTTATAGTGTTTCAACGTTGCATTTTCAGGAATGATCGAGGAACCTGACAAACTGTTCCCCGGGTTAAAGGATGATCCGACAATCCATAGAATCGGGTATAGGATGATCGTGACCATAACCAGAATCACTATATACGAAAACGTCAGCTGTAGGATGCGTTTGTTATTTTTCATATTACATCATATCCTCTTCTTGGAATGATTTCGTTCTTCTGAACTGCCACAAGGCTACGGTAATGACGATCAAGGACAGGATCATCGTAATCGCTGCCGCTTTTCCGTATTGGGCAGATGTCATCGTCAAGTTGTAGATCCAGGATATCAAAATATCTGTTCCACCCGCATTCTGGTTCGGAACGGCCGGACCTCCTCCATTGAAGAGGAAGATGACATTAAAGTTGTTGAAGTTGAACGTGTACTGAGTGATCATGATTGGTGCTGTTGCATACAACACGAGCGGGAGAGTAATGCCTCTGAATTTCTGGAAAATAGAAGCGCCATCGACATCCGCCGCTTCATACAATTCATTAGGAATCGACTGCAATACACCCGTAACCATCGCAAAAATGAACGGGAATCCAAGCCACGTCTGGATCATAATCAATGCGATTTTCGTGTACGTCGGATTTGTCAGCCAAGGAATATCCCCAAGCCCGAAGGCAGCCAGAATATCACGGTTGATGGTACCGAACGTTTCGTTGAACATTCCAGCGAAAACTAGAATAGATACGAACGCAGGCACCGCCCAAGGTAAAATGAAAATCGTACGGATTGTTTTTTGAAGGATGATTCCCTTCTGATTCATCAATACGGCAAGGAAAATGCCGAGCGCAATTTGCAATGTCGTAGCACCAAACGTCCAAATAACCGTCCAGGCCAATACACTAAAGAACGTATCACGCCAGATTGGAATGTTGAAAATCTCGATAAAGTTCTGGAATCCTACCCAATCGACGAGGTTCGCAGGCGGCGAATGATACAAGTCATAGTTTGTAAATGATAATAAAACAACGAATAAGATCGGAAAAATGACGACGAATACGAGCAGCAGGAAGCCAGGCGTCATCATCAGGTAAGGGAATCCTCCACCTACCAGGTTTTGATACTGTTGCCTGACCGAGTTTGGTGCTTCATTCAGGTCTCTTTGTTTTCCCACTTTAAAAGCATCTCTTAAGTTAAATGCATAGACGCCTAATCCCAAAATGGTGACGATCAGTGTCAATATTCCTTCTACGAGCAAAACGATGGAATGATCGTAATTGGGATCGGTTCCAAGCGTAAATAGACCCCAAAATCCGAACTGCAGCAAGTCGGAAAAGGCGATGAAAAAAGAGGCCATTAAAATGAAAAAAGCGGAACCTTTCAGCCACTGTTTGTTATAGAACTGTCCAAAACCAGGAATGATCGAGAGCGCTAAAGCAATCTTACGATGATTGGTCATCCCATGAGGATCATGCTTCTTATTTTTCTTCGATGGACGATGGTTTCCCTCATAGTTGGACTTCGGTTGACGTTCCCCCATGTTCAATCTCCTTTCTAACTATCCAGCACTTTTATAAGACTTTTCATTAATAAGGAAAAGCCATACCCGACAGACGGGTATGGCTCTGCCCGATCTTAGTTTCCTGAGTGATTCAACTCAATTTGTGTTTTGATCGTATCCTGTGCTTCCGTCAACGCGTCTTCCGGCTGAGCTTTACCAGTCGCTACAACTTGTAAAGCTTGTGCCATCGGCTCCCAAACTTCTCCCATTTCAGGGATGTTCGGCATTGGAACCGCACGCTCAGATTGAACAGCAACCGCACGTGCTTTTTCGTTATCGGCAATGATCGGATCCTCAATCAAGGACTTCACTGGAGGAATTTCATTGGTTTCTTCATAACGGATTTTCGCGTTTTCTTCGTTCGTAATCCACTCGATCAACTTTGTCGCCCACTCTTTATTTTCAGAAGCAGCAGACAAGTGCCAGCCTTTCACACCAACGAATGTTTGCGGATATTCACCATTTGGAAGCTTCGGTAATGGTGCCACACCATAGTCGATTCCCGCTTCATTCAATGCCTGGTACGCCCAAGGGCCGTCCATCATGGCAGCCACGTTACCTTCTTGGAAAAGGCCATCTTTTGCAGATCCGCCACTTTCGCCAACGATTCCGGATGGGAAGACTTCCTCATACCATTTTTGGATGTACTGAGCACCTTCAACAGCGCCTTCGTTACTCAACCCAAGGTCTTGAGGATTCAAAGCTCCACCTTCTTCACCGAATACATATCCACCGTAACCAGCCATGATGGAGTTTCCGAAGTAGAAGTTATCCCATAAAGCTAAGAAACCGTATTGATCACCAGTATTGAATTCTTTCGAAAACTCGAATAGTTCATCAAAGTTTTCAGGTACTTCTGTCATATGTTCTTTGTTATAAATGAAAACCGGAGTTTCTGTAGATTTTGGAAGGCCATAAAGGCTTCCATCGTATGTTTGTGCCTGAATGGAAGCTTCTGTGTAAAGATCTGTCACAGAACTGTCCACTTCAACAGGAGAAAGCAATCCTTCAATAGCCATTTGACCGATCTGATCATGTGGCAGTGTCAATACGTCAGGGCCTGTCCCAGCCGGTCCATCAAGACGAAGCTGTTCCCCCATTTTCGTTGACATATCCAACTCTTTGAATTCTACTTCAATGCCGTGTTCCTCTTCGAAACTAGCAATCGCAGGCTCAAGGCCGACACCTTTTTCTTTATCTTCCCAAACGACCAGCTTTTCAGGTTTTTCTGGCATGCCGTCTTCAGAGGATTCCGAAGATGTATCATCACTGCCAGACTCTCCTCCACTCGCTTCCTCTTCACGATCCGGCGCACACGCAGCCAGCATCGCAACCGTAAGAAAAGCGATAAACAATAAGCTCAACCACTTTTTCATACTTAACTCCCCCTAATAGTTTCCTAATGGATATGCCACGCAACCTTGTGAAACCGATTGCACACATCTTGATTCTAATTATACAAACTAAAAATAGATTTGCAAGCGTTTTCTTATAAAATATTAAAAATATGTTTCACTATTTATAACAGTACGTTAACGCTTTCACATTTCCATTGACTTCCCTTTCTTTCTTCTATAGTTTTATTTAATAGAAACGTATATTCATGTGCAAACGCTTGTTCAGAAAGGATGAATAATCATGTTCAAAGAAGCCGTCTACCACAGACCGAAGAATAACTATGCTTACGCGTATAATGAGAAGACCATCCACATTCGTTTACGAACAAAAAAAGAGGATATCGATGCTGTCCAACTCATCCACGGAGATCCTTACAACTGGTCCGGTGGACATTGGCAGGCCGAACAAAAGCCCATGCAGAAATCAGGCACTGACGAACTTTTCGATTATTGGTTTGCAACATTAGAGCCACCCTATCGCAGACTCCGCTACTCCTTTTTACTGCAGGACGGAAAAGAGAAAACCGTCTTCACCGAAAAAGGCTTTTATGATGAGGTTCCATTAGATGATACCGCGTATCACTTCTGCTTCCCGTTCCTGAACAGCATCGACGTCTTTCAGGCACCTGAGTGGGTAAAAGATACGGTATGGTATCAAATTTTCCCTGAACGGTTCGCGAACGGAGATGCCTCCCTGGATCCTGATGGGACCTTGGCATGGGGAAGTAAAGATCCCTCACCGACGAACTTTTTTGGAGGAGACTTTCAAGGTGTGATGGATCATCTCGATCACCTTGAAAAACTCGGCATCAACGGTATTTATTTCACACCGATATTCAAAGCCCATTCCAATCATAAATATGACACGATCGACTACATGGAAATCGACCCGCAATTCGGTGATAAAGAAACGTTCCGCAAGCTTGTAAAAGAGTGTCATGAACGTGGCATCCGGGTCATGTTGGACGCCGTCTTCAATCATAGCGGGTACTACTTCGAACCGTTTCAGGACGTACTGAAAAATGGAATCGATTCAAAATATGCCGACTGGTTCCATTTAAGAGGAGACAAAGTCATCACAGATCCTCTCCCGAACTACGACGCTTTCGCTTATGTATCCAGCATGCCGAAGCTCAATACAGAAAATCCTGAAGTCAAAGATTATCTTTTGAAAGTTGCTCGCTATTGGATTGAAGAGTTTGATATTGACGGATGGCGGCTGGATGTTGCGAATGAAGTGGACCATGCTTTCTGGAGAGAGTTCCGTCAAACCGTCAAGGAAGCAAAAGCGGACGCTTATATCCTCGGGGAAATCTGGCATGACTCGATGCCCTGGCTGCAGGGAGATCAGTTCGATGCGGTTATGAACTACCCGTTCACAAACGCGGTCATCGACTTTTTTGCTAAGAAAAAAATCGGGATGGAGCAATTCAAAAATGTGCTGTCCCATGTCCAGCATATGTATCCTGTATCCGTGAATGAAGTCGCGTTCAACCTTCTCGACAGCCATGACACCCCTAGAGTCCTGACCTATGCCGATGGCGATAAGAAGTCCGCTCAATTGATGTACCTTTTCCAGCTTTCATATGAAGGGACCCCTTGCATTTATTATGGAGATGAAATCGGCATGACAGGCGGGCAGGACCCTGGCTGCCGAAAATGCATGGTATGGGACGAAGAGGACCAGGACCAGGAGTTGTTCTCCTTTATACAGAAGTTGATCGGCCTTCGAAAGTCAGAGCCAGCGTTTGGGAATCAAGGTCGGTTCTCCTTCGTTGATTACGGGGATAACGTCCTTGCTTATGAGAAAAAGTCTGATGAGCAGACACTGTTGTTCTTGATCAACCTTACATCCGACTCCCTTTCTATAGAGAACAAAGCACCTTCAAGAATCGTGGACAGTGACAAAAACTCCACACTTAGAGAGGAAAAAGCATCTTTGAGCCCATCTGGATATTTAGTTTTGGAGAAAAAGTAATGTAGGGGAGTCTTTCCATGACTCAAGCTAAAAAAATGACGCTGTTCGCCCTCACGTGGCCGATCTTCATTGAAGTTCTGCTCCACATGTTGATGGGTAACGCGGATACACTCATGCTCAGTCAATACTCCGACGACGCCGTAGCGGCCGTCGGGGTCTCGAACCAAATCCTTTCCGTCGTAATTGTCATGTTTGGATTCGTCGCGACGGGGGCGGCTATCTTAGTCGCGCAGAACCTTGGTGCCGAACAAAAGAAAGAGGCAGGAAGCATTTCGGTTACATCACTCAGTGTCAACTTATGGTTTTCACTCCTTCTCAGCTTGGGCCTCTTTGTATTCAGCGAACAGATCCTGAATGTGATGGATCTGCCTCCCTCTCTAATGGGAGACGCCACGGACTATATGAACATTGTCGGCGGACTTATTTTTGTCCAGGCCATGCTGATGACCATTGGAGCGCTGCTAAGAAGTTATGGGCACACGAAAGATCCGATGTATGTAACAATCGGCATGAATATCCTGAACGTCATCGGTAACTACTTTGTCATTTTCGGGCCATTCGGTCTTCCCGTCTTTGGAGTAGAAGGTGTTGCGTATGTAACAGCGATTTCGAGAGCTCTTGGCTTTTTTGTTCTCCTTTTCCTGCTCATTAAGCGCGTGTCGGGCGACCTGACATGGCGGTCTTTTTATCATTATGAAAAAGCACATATGAAGAACCTGCTCCATATCGGTGTACCATCTGCCGGCGAGCAGCTTTCGTACAATGCCAGTCAGATGGTCATCACCTATTTTGTCGCACAAATGGGAGCGACGGCCATTACGACAAAAGTCTATGCTCAAAACCTGATGATGTTCATTTTCTTATGTTCCATCGCTATCGGGCAAGGGACGCAAATATTAATTGGACATCATATCGGCGCAAAAGAGACTGAGAAAGCGTACCGGCAGTGTATCAGGAGCTTACAGTTAGCCATTGTCATCTCTTTATCCGTCGCGGTCGTATTCTATTTTTCCAGCGACTTTTTGTTAGGACTCTTTACTGATGACCAGACCATCCTAGCAACGGGAGGAACCTTATTATTGCTGACGGTTCTACTGGAGCCTGGACGAGCCTTCAACCTTGTCGTCATCAACTCCCTAAGAGCCGCTGGCGACGTCCGCTTTCCCGTCATCGTCGGAATTCTATCGATGTGGGGAATTCAAGTGACCATCGCCTGGATTTTCGGTCTCCACTTTGCTTACGGGTTGATTGGAATCTGGATCGGATTCATCGTCGACGAATGGCTGCGTGGTGTCCTTATGCTGCGAAGATGGAAATCAAGAATATGGCTGAAGAAATCTTTTGTCACCCCAAATAAAAAAGCGCACAGTCAAGCAAATACAAGCTGACTGTGCGCTTTCTTCTTTTTTAATAGATATAATTGGATATTTTTGGTGTACCAGGTCATACATAAATTGGAAGTTAGAATCATCTCCGTGCCTTTACGCCTTCACTCAGGTTGTTTGAGAAGGTTTTTAGTTTGTTCATATCGGAAACGTCTTCTTCAAATAATGGGATTTGAATTAACTGCTGTTCTTTGAATTTCTCTCTGATTTCCTCCAGATATGTTCCTTCCTGTTTCCGTCTCTTGGCAAGAAATTCACCGTCTGCGTAATCGGGTAGAACTTTATTGATGATCAAAGTCTTCACAATCAAGTCATGCTGTTTCAATTTACGAATCGCCTGCTCGGTTTCAAGGATGGGAAGCCGTTCAGGGATCAGTACAAATACAAAACCGGTTTGAGCAGGATCAAGAATGATTTCCCTTACGGCAGCGAATTTTTCTTTCCTGCGCTGCAACACATCGTAGATGGGATCATCGACCGGATCTCCATCATTCAGCAGCTGCGTGTAGTTGTCGTTAATTTTTTTCCTGCGTTCAAGCATCCCATCAATCCAAACACTCATTAGTTCCGGCAGCGTCAATAAACGGATCGTATGCCCTGTTGGCGCTGTATCAAATACGATCTTGTCAAAATGCTCGGATTCTTCAAGAATAATAGAAATAAGACGGTCAAACAGAGCCGCTTCATCCGCTCCCGGGGAAGCACTAGCCATATCGATCTGTCTGTGAACCTCTTCCACCATTTTTGATTTCACAAGGCCTTCTAAATTATCTTTCACCCCTGCAATGTACCGCTTAGATTCATGAACGGGATCGATTTCAATTCCCCAGAGGTTTTCCATTAATGCTGTTTTCTCATGATTGACTTTTTCGTGAAATATATCTCCAAGGTTATGGGCGGGGTCGGTAGATACGACAAGGGTCCGATGCCCGTCTTTCGCAAGCGCAACAGCAAGGGCAGCAGAAGATGTTGACTTCCCTACTCCTCCTTTTCCACCAACAAAAATAACCTTATTCTCATGCAAACCTTTCATTCTACTCCTCCTCTAACAACAACGAATGCCATCGAGCGGAGACTTTTCCATCCCCATACGCAAATGCCAGTCGTGAAACTTTTCAATGATGTGCGGATACAGTTCTAACGTATAATAAAAAGCCGGATTCGGTATTCCTAACATGTCTGAGTACACAAGAAGTAAAAAGAGATCATCCTCATCCCTCAGTTCCCTGGCAATTTCCTGTTTGTGAGGGAGGCTCAATACTTCATCATAAAACTCAAATAACCGTTTTAACGAAAACTTTTTCTCCATACCTCTCCCTCCCTATCTTCAATCCACCTGCCATTAATGAACAAACTATTGTAACGCATTCGAAAAAAGATCGACCGTAACGCACTCCAAATGGATATATGCCCTCGCTTTACATGCTTAATAAAATAAACGAGTATGGCCAGGAGATTCCTTGGATCTACATAATCCACATGAACTCCTTCCCTCTGGTTTTCTCTATACCACTCTCCTAATTTTTCACGGTCCTGGTCGTGGTGCTTAAACTCTTCCTTCATGTCTATGAAACCATCGTCATCGCTGCAAATCCCTCCACAACATCCCATGCCGATTTCTTTTTCAGGGCGAATGATCATGATTTCTTTCATGGGGTCGATGCTCCTTTCAAGGAAAAAGAAAGCCGACAAATGCCGGCTTCCTTAAATGATTACGCACTTTTCTCAATAGAATCGTCTCGATTTCCTGCAATGGCAGAAAACGCAGTAATGAGAATCCAGAAGGTAAACACGAGAATGATGGCGCCGAATGTAAACAGCATCCAGTCACTTCCATCATTCCATGGCGCCCACTCGGTCACCACTTGATCAATCATGGCCCACAACGTCATAAACATGAGGAAAACCATCGGAATGATCGTCGGCAGATAGTTACGTCCTTGACGTTTCAACCAAATGGAAACGAGCAGTAAACTGATCCCTGCCAACAGCTGGTTTGAGGTCCCGAATAAAGGCCAAAGCAGGTATCCACCAGAGCCGAACCCTTTAGGGCCCTGAGGAATCAACGTCAAAGCCGCACTGGAAACCACAGCGACTGTTGTCGCCACATGCGTTTTCGTAAGCGGCGTCACCTTATATTCCGTTCCAAGTTCCGCGATGATGTAACGCATCAAACGAACGGAAGAGTCTAAGGTCGTTGCGGCAAAGCTGACGACGATGACGGAAACGATCGTTGCTGCGACAGATGCCGGAATACCAAGTCCTGATGCAAGCTGTCCTGCGCCCTGGATAAAGACGCCAAGTCCAGCCCCACTCGCCGCAGTAAATCCGCTGTAGGTCGCTGAAAATTCACCTGCTGTAGGGAAAAAGGTTACAACAGCGATAATGGCAACAAGAGCCAAAGCCCCTTCACCGACAGACCCCAAATAACCGACAAAACGAGCGTCTGTCTCTTTATTCAACTGTTTTGACGACGTTCCTGACGACACAAGACCGTGGAACCCGGAAATCGCTCCACAGGCAATCGTAATGAACAACAGTGGGAACCAGGACGTATCCGCAGAAGCTTTGGTCACAGGTGCCGTAATTTCAGGGTTTGTGAAAAGAAGCCCTAGATATAGAAGACCAAGTCCGACAATCAGCTGATGCGAGTTAATATAGTCTCTCGGCTGCAACAGCTTCCAAACCGGCAGAGTGGAAGCGATATACACGTACACCATTAACACGACAATCCATACAAAAAAGGCCATGGACGTCGCATTAAGTCCAAATAATGTTGAAGCACCTTCGCCACCAAAATAGCGGACAAGGTCGATTTGAAGTACAGGTACATAACTCGCAACGATCGCAGCTAAATACATGACCGCAAGCGCTACGATGGATGGAAGCAGCATGTTCCCCTGCTTTTTATACACACTGTAACCGATCCATATGGCCAGAGGTATTTGAATGAAAACAGATAGGACACTCGCAGGGAATGAAATGAATAGATTCGCAATAACCCAGGCGAAAACAGCGTTCACCATTAGAACAAGCAGTAAAATGATAAATAAAAACAGCACTTTCGCTTTTTGACCGATCAACTTACTTGCAAGCGTACCGATGGATTGTCCTTTATTTCTAACCGACAATACAAGAGTACCGAAATCATGGACCCCGGCAGCGAAAACAGTTCCTAATAATACCCAGAGCACAGCTGGCAGCCAGCCCCAATACACGGCAATCGCCGGTCCGACAATCGGAGCCGCACCTGCGACGGAGGTGAAATGGTGTCCCCACAATACGAATTTATTCGTAGGAACAAAATCGACACCATCTTTATACTGATGGGCGGGTGTGACATAGTTCGGATCGAGACGATAAATCTTTTCGGCAATAAATTTTGAATAATACCGATAACCTAGAAAAAAGATGAGACCTCCAACAACAGCTAACCAAATCCCACTCACAAAAACCCTCCTCAATCTACAAAAATATGTATGCGTTTACATTTAAATGTATTATATATTACTTTCCTTTCTGAATTCAATGCGATATACAGATTTTTCTGAAAATAATAAATAAAAAAAGAGAGAAGCATTTGCTCCCCTCTTACTGGGCGGATGTTTTTGCTTCTTCATATTTGTTAACAGAACGTGTAATTCCTAAGAAAGCAGGCTTCTCTTTTGGCAACTTACCGAAAAGCAAACCGGCAAAAGGCAAGTAACGATGCGCAAGCCAAATGATGAGATAACAGAAGAACAAGGTCAGTCCAAACCTTAGCATGATACCAATATGAAACCAGTAGTTACCAGGAGTGGGTATAACTTGCGCTACTACTTTCAAAACAATAGGGTGAAGGAGATAAAACCCAAACGAATAGACCGCTATATTTTTCACGTATGGAAGAATCGGTCTCCATTTGCGTGCGATAATTTCCATCAAGCGGAACATGGCGTAGCTTCCCGCCATCATATAAATCAAGTTCACGATCAAATAGGTCCATCCTGGCAAATAAATAGAAGATACCGTGTAGAGATGGTAGTAAAGCTGGACAGTCGCTATGCCAGCGGCAACCGCAACAAAAACCCAGGCAATGGTTGATTTGTTGTATATTCTTTGTTTTTGTTCTTTGAAGTTAATTCCAATCCAGGCTCCTAAAAGATACGGTCCCATACTGCTCAAAAAGAAAGTGAATGGGATGATCTGAAATTCACGATTCAGAAAATGATAGGCAACAGCTACGGCCATTCCAAATAGCCATAAATACTTTTTAATGAAGGTGACCTTTTTCACAACAAATAAGATCGCTGGGAAAAATAAATAAAATTGCACAATCAGGAAAATAAAGTGAAGCTGATAAAAGGATTCACCCTTTAAAATCCGCATCCCAATCTCACTCATATCAAAACTAACAGCCCCAATATAAATGGAATAAGCTTCATAGAATAAAGCCCATAAAAGATACGGGACAACAATATACAAGGCTCTCTTTTTGTAAAAAGACTTTAATTCTTTCCAATCCATTTTCTGTTCAATATATTTATAGAAAAACACCATAGCGGTGATCATAATGAAGATTCCAGCTTCTATTCTTATGATTCTATTAATGAAGTGGTATTTAGCAAAGGCGTCCCCATCCGCTGGTAATATAGACGCGTACGTTCCTGTCACATGAACGAGCACCACCATGGACATGGCGAAGAGTCGTAATAGAAAGATGGACTCAATTTTTTCTCTAGCCATATTTTAATCATCCTTTATTTGTAATTCGGATTAAACCTTAGTTATCTTACCATGGCCTGCTTTAATTTTTGGGGTTGTTGTCACTTTATCATCTATTTTTTATCTACAGTAATATTATAGTAAGAAATTTCCTTATCCCTAAATATAAAAGCTCTCTTCCCTCTGAAAAAACAATACTATGACCGTTTGTATAGAATCAAAAGGTATTATTTGGAATGATCGTCAAGTACCCTCCCGATCTTCCTTCCCCTAGTTTTGTTAAACTTCTTCCCCTACTACCCAAGAATGCTCATCTAAAACCTTTCCCTAGATAATAGTTGAAAAAATGAGTCATTCTATCTAAGTTTAATCCAGAAGCCAGATCAAGCTATGGAATGGGAAAAGAATTCAAATCTGTACAAAAGCGAAAATCCCCATCACAACACTATTTCAATTTATTTTTTCACTTGGGAATATCCGTTCGAAAAACACCCTTTAAAGACAAGTTTTCCCTCCAACTATCCCAACCCGTATTTTGAAGGAAAACGGCGAAAATCACAGAATTACTAAAATATAAACTTTTAAGGAGGAATAGATTTGAAGTTTAAAAAACTAGCAACATTATCACTGGCCGCCACACTGGCCTTCCTGCCTACAACAGGGCAGGCATTCGCCGATTCTGAGCCGAAGTCGTTGAACAAAATCAACGTACAGGAAGACAAAGGAGAGTTCGTAAAAGGAGAAGTTGTGGTTAAGTTCAAAAATGGAAAATCGCTGAAGCGTCAACAGCTCAAAGGGTTCGGAGCTGACGAAATCTCGGAAAAGCGTTCTTTCGTAGATTCGAAGGTAAAAGTACTTAAGGTCGGAAACGTAGATAAAGTAGTAAAAGCTCTCAATAAAAACCCGAACGTTGAGTATGCAGAACCAAACTACGTTTTCGAAGCAACATGGAGCCCGAATGATACTTACTATAGTGGATACCAGTATGGTCCACAGAACACAGATACGGAAGCTGCCTGGGATATTACCCGAGGAAGCAGCAGTCAGGAAATCGCAATCATCGACTCCGGTGTCGATTACAATCACCCGGACCTTGATGGAAAAACAATCAAAGGCTATGACTTTGTGGACAACGATTATGATCCAATGGACTTGAACAGCCACGGAACACACGTCGCAGGGACCGCTGCTGCAGAAACAAATAACGGATCAGGTGTTGCAGGAATGGCTCCGAACACGAAAATCCTTGCTGTCCGTGCACTTGATGCAAGTGGTAACGGTTCCCTCTATGATATCGCGGATGCGATTCGTTACTCTGCTGATGTAGGTGCTGAAGTAATCAACCTTTCTCTCGGTTGTAACTGTGATACGCAAACCCTGGAAGATGCCGTAAACTATGCATGGAGCAAAGGCTCTGTTGTCATCGCTGCCGCCGGTAATGATGGTGTGTCTACGACATTCGAACCAGCTTCCTATGACAATGTCATCGCTGTTGGTGCTGTAAACAGCAACAACAACAAGGCCTCCTTCTCCAACTACGGAACATGGGTAGATGTCACCGCTCCTGGTGTCGATATCGCTTCCACTGTACCGAACAGAGGATATGCCTACATGTCTGGTACATCCATGGCTTCCCCTCACGTAGCAGGTTTGGCTGGATTGCTTGCATCTCAAGGACGCTCCAACAGCAATATCCGTGCTGCAATCGAACAAACAGCTGATCCGATCTATGGTACCGGCTACTACTTCGAACACGGTCTGATCAACTCTTACGACGCAGTAAACTACTAATCTTAAAAGCGGCCACCCGGCCGCTTTTTTTGTTTCACAATAGCTCCCTGTTCTTGAAGACTCAGTTTCGAGATGTTTGTGTGGTTCTGGGGGCTCCGGGAAAAGGTTCGTCTTGCTCCATCGTCCAGACACTCGAGTCATAAGCAGAACAGCAAAGGAATGAAAAACACATTCCGTTGCTGTTCTGCTTATGACAGTCGTGTCTACCAGGACGATTCCGCATTTGAACACTTTCCATGGGGCGGGCGGTGAGCCTCCTCAGGCTACGCCTTCCGGGGTCTCACCTGTCCCACACGTCCCATAGGAGTCTCACCGTTTCCCTCCGCCCCTTTACTTTATAAGTGTCTCGAAACCACTTCTAAAAGGGACAGCTAGTATGGTTGAAGGAAGTGGATGATTAGAACAGATGTATTCATAAGTAAGGTTCCAATTCTTCTCCCCCGGGCGGGCATATAGTGTGTTGTATCAAGCATTCGCGTATCCTAAACGTCAATGGGATAGAGTTTATATCATTCACTACTCATAACCATACAAGTGATTTTTTAAGTAGTGGTTTCGAGAAACTTACTTGGTTAAGGGGCGGAGGGGAATGGCGAGACTCCTAACTTAAGTGTGCAGGCGCCTTGATCAGCGGCGTATGGACTGGACTGAGCTGGCGGAGATAAAGGAAACACGAAGAACGGAGTGATTCGATGTTGACTTATCGTACAGAAGCGAGGGAAGTCTCACTAGCCGCTAGGCGCCGGAACCGGATATTGAAGAGGAAAAAAGTGCATGGTGAGACCCCACAGGACGCAGTCCGAGGCTCACCGCGCTCCCGCGGAAAGCAAGCTATTCCCCGCAGCCCCACCCACTCAATAAAAGTCTCGAAACTGAGTCTTCCACAAACCTGCCATATAGTTGAAGACCATCGTCATAGGTAAAAGACTATTTTATTGACCTTTTCAAAAGAATTAGCTATATTAATAGTAACAAGGGGAGTAGCGACCGTATAATGCGGTTGGTGAATCGTCATTTCAGTGTGCAAACACTCGGTTCACCAAACTATGACCATAGTACGCAAGACCTTGGCCTGCACGAAATTAGGGCCAAGGTCTTTTTTTATTGGCTCAATCCAGAGGAGGAAAACGATGAACTTTCTTATATTCGCCATCTCAGCCGTTGTAGTCGTACTAGCTGCGGTTCAGCTGAACCGTTATGGGGATGTCATCAGTCAAAAGTCTAAATTGAGCGGGGCTGTCGTAGGAACATTCCTTATAGCGGGAGCTACATCTTTGCCGGAATTGACCACAAGTTTAACAGCCGTCTACATCGATAACCCTGACATTGCCGTAGGGAATATGCTCGGGAGTAATGTGTTCAATGTCTTGATACTCGCAGCTGTAGATCTCATCTATCGCAAGCAAAAAATGTTCAACCGTATTGAGCAGAAGCAGCATCTCCCTTCTGCGATCGCCGGGATAATCTTTACGCTGGTCGTCGTAGTCTCGCTATCTATGAGCTCGACACTTTCGCTCTTTAATATCGGAATCGAAATGTTCATCCTTGTCGGGTTGTACGTCCTGACCGTCCGTTTCTTTGAAAATGATGAATCAGAAGAAATGGACGAAGCAGCAGCCACAGGCAAAACGGTTTCCTTAAAAGCGGCAAGTATTGGTTTTGCGATCAGCGCCGTGGTGGTTTTCGCTGCCGGAAGTGCGCTCTCCATATCCGGGGATCAGCTGGCTCAACAAACCGGGATGAGTTCAAGCTTCGTCGGGAGCTTCTTGATTGCTGCGTCCACCTCTCTGCCTGAACTCGTCACCGTACTTGTAGCGTTCAAAATGGGGAACTACGATATGGCTGTGGGCTCCATTTTAGGGAGTAACTTGTTCAACCTGCAGCTCCTTGCCATCACCGACCTCTTTTATCAAAATGGTCCGATTCTGAATGCGACATCAGGAAGCAACCTCCCGATCGCTCTTTTATTCATCGGGATGATGGTGCTGACGATTTTCATGATGGTAAGAAAAAATGTCGAGAGCTTCACTCGCTATGCAGCTCCTTCCCTTCTTATTGTCGCCATGTATTTTGTCTCTTCTTATTTCCTTTTTTAAACATCAAAAATCCGCAGACAACATCGTCTGCGGATTTCCTTTATAATACTTTACTTAAAAACTCCTGCGTTCTAGGATTTTGTGGGTTACCGAATAGATTATCTGGTACATCCTCTTCCATGATAATTCCTTCATCCATAAACAGAACCCGGTCCCCGACTTCGCGGGCAAATCCCATCTCGTGGGTGACGACCACCATCGTCATCCCTTCCTGCGCCAACTCCTTCATAACGGCTAACACGTCCCCGACAAGTTCAGGGTCAAGCGCTGAGGTCGGTTCGTCAAACAACATGATACTTGGTTCCATCGCTAGTGAGCGGGCGATCGCTACACGTTGTTTCTGCCCACCGGAAAGGCTCTCAGGATAAGCGTTCGCTTTATCACTCAGGCCGACTTTTTCAAGAAGCGGGCGCGCCACTTTTTCGGCTTCCGCTTTCTTCATTTTTTTCACTTTAATCGGACCGATCGTAATGTTGTCGAGTACGGTCTTGTGCGGGAAAAGGTTAAAGTGCTGAAACACCATTCCGACACGAGAGCGTACATCATTGATATTGATTTTAGGATCAGTCAGGTTGTCTCCTTGAATGATGACTTCTCCTGAAGTAACTTCCTCAAGCAGGTTCAAGCACCTTAAAAAAGTACTTTTCCCAGATCCAGATGGTCCAATGACACAAACCACTTCTTTTTCTTTGATTTCTGCATTGATTCCTTTCAACACTTCGTTGGAACCGAATGATTTATGCAAATCTTTGACGGTTATCATTACACATCCAGTCTCCTTTCAACTCTTCTCAAGTACACCGCTGTCGGTACCGTGATAATCAAGTACATGACACAAACCATCGTCAATGCCTGGAAAGCCTGGAACGTCATCCCGTAATACTGTTGTCCCATATAGAGTAGTTCCCCTACCGCGATGACGGAGAATAGGGATGTATCCTTCAAGCTGATGACGAATTGGTTACCAAGCGGTGGAATCATTCTTCTGAATGCCTGTGGCCAGATGATGTAACGCATTGTCTGGTTCCGTGTAAGACCAATCGAACGGCCAGCCTCTTCCTGTCCTTTATCAATCGAGTAAACCGCGCCTCGTACAATTTCCGCTATGTAAGCACCGGCATTAATGGCGATCGCTATGATGGAGGCCGTAATTTTATCAATATTGATTCCGGTTAGATCTGATAGACCGAAATAGATGAATAAAATCTGTGCTAAAATCGGGGTCCCGCGAACCGCTTCAACGTAAACCGTCGCAAGTCCGTATATGATTTTATTTTTCGACAAACGGGCAAATCCAAAAACCGCCCCGAGAACGAATCCGAAAATTAATCCAACGAACGTAATGAGTAGTGTCCATACCAATCCTTCAAGTAAAAACGGCATGACACGAAAATAGTGCGACTCCGTAATGAACTCCATATATGTATTCGCTCCTTGTGTTTTGAATGGTGTAATGGTTCATGCCAGTATTCAATTCATGGAAAAAGCGTAACAAGCCAATCACTTGCTACGCTTTTCTGATCAGCTTCTCTCTATTACTCCGAAGATTCTGTGCCGTATTTACGCTCACCGAACCATTCTTCGTAGATGTCATCATATGTGCCATTATCAATCAATGTCTGCAATGCTTCATTCACATCGCTCACAAGTTCAGAATCCTTAGGGAATGCGATCCCATATTGCTCACCCTGCAAAATGTCTCCGGCTGTTTTTAAGCCTTCAGAGTCATTCGCTACGTAGTATTGGACGTTAGGAACGTCATACATAACCGCATCCAAACGACCAGACTCAAGGTCCATGTAGGCTTCGACGATTCCAGGGAATGTAATCAACTCTGCATCCGGGTGGTTTTCTCGGATGTACGTTTCACTCGTTGTACCAGAACGAGTTCCCACCTTTTTACCTGCAAGGTCATCTTCGGACTGGATTTCATCATTATCTGCGCTTACCGCAAGCATGAGACCAGCATCATAATAAGGGTCAGAAAAATCGATGGTCTCTTTACGTTCATCAGTAATCGTCATACCAGCAATACCGATGTCATAACGACCGGATTGCATACCAGCGACTACGCCATCAAACTTCATAGATTCAATTTCAATATTGAACCCAGCTTCGTCGGCAATCGCTTTAATCAAATCAATATCGAATCCTTCCATTTCTCCCGTTTCCTCGTTCATGAACTCAAAAGGAACAAAGTTGTTATCCGTCGCTACTGTGTATGTTTCTCCACCGGAATCCCCTTCGGAATCTCCGGATGTACCGGCTTCGCTGTCACTGCCACAGGCAGCAAGAAGCATACTTAAAGCCATAACCATAATGAATAAGTACCATTTTGCTTTCATTCATTTTTCCCCCTTTTATTATGTGACTTCTATTATCTCAAATTTTACTACTCTTGCAAATTTTCTGAATAATACTTTTAACGCTTTTTTTGACCGAAAATAGCGATTCTATTAAACTTTTCAGATAAATGCTCACTTTTTCTTAGTTTTAAGTCAATTAACTAACGAATACGACAAGAAATTATGAAATAAAAGTGTTAATCACAGTCGGAAAGGGTAATAGGGTATAATAGGGGATAGTTCCTAATTTTGTGAAAGGGAAGGTTTTACATGTCGGAAGAATATCACTTTGGATCAGAGCAATATTATTCTCTCAAATCAGCTGCTCAAAAGATCTTTGAAGTCATAACTCAGCGACTTGATGTACAGACCACTTACATCACAATGAGAGGTAAAAACTCCATGACTGTACTGAGTTCGTTAAATAAAGAGGAAGAAATCGTCCCCGAGGGGTTCACGATTGATTATGAAGAAAGTCACTGCCGGTTAATCATTAATGATCAAGACCAAATACTTAGAACAAACAACTTAATGGAAGACAAACTCACACGTGAAATGGAAGCCTCTGCTCTCTTGCAGGTAAAAGGATACCTCGGCGTGACGCTGAAAGATTTAAAAGGAAATGTGTTCGGGACTCTTTGCGTAATGGATAAGGAAGAAAAGAATTTTAAAGAAGAAGATATCGAATTTCTACAAACCATCGCGTCTGTCCTTTCTCACATGATCGATCTTGATCAGACCCACTATAATATGGGACTGATGAATGCACCGATCATCCCGATTACTGATGGAGTGTCCGTAATCCCTATCCAGGGCATTGTTGACCAAGAACGTGCGGACAAATTATTGAGTGATGTCCTTCGATATGGAAAAGAACAGGATACCGACTATTTCGTCCTCGATCTTTCCGGATTAGTTGTCAGAGACCAATTTTTCTCCGAAATGTTACCGAAGCTGATTCACGCTCTACAAGTTATGGGAATTGATACAATATTGACGGGTATTACCCCGGAAATAGCACAGAAAGAAATTGAAACCAATGTACTGACCAAAACGAAACCTAAGACCGTTCCGAACCTGCAGACCGCTCTTTCAACAATTGGTTTTAAATTAGTAGAAAGTCATTAAATCCTGCCTCACCGGCGGCTTTCTGTTTCATATCGTTCATCCATAGGAAAAGCTCCACCTACGAAGGGTGGAGCTCCATTTATTACATAACTAGTTATTTTCGTTTGTTTTTTTCAAACTCTTTAACTTCACCTGACTGGCCGTCAACGGTAACCTCATAGTCAAATTCCTCATCTTGGAATTCAAACTCATAGTGACCATCATCGATTTCCATGTCTTTCATTTCACTGCCGGAGGCTTTTTCTTTAGCGGCTTTCTCCGCTTCTTCTTTTGTTACTTTCAAATCTTCAGCTGAAGTTTCATTGGAATCGTCGTCCTCGTGCTCTACTTGTAAGACTTCTCCCGTATTCGCGTCCACTTCCACTTCAACTTCTTTGCCATCTTCTGTCTGACCCTTAAACTCATAGACGGAAATACCGTCCTCTTTATCTTTTTCTACCTTTTCGATCGTCAAATCTACATCTTCTTTAGCGGCAGCTTCTGCCTCTTTTTGAGAAAGCTCCACTTCACTCTCTGAAAATTGATCATCTCCCGACACAGCATTCACACCGAATGCTCCACCGCCTATTACAACAACACTCACAATACCGCCGATCAGCCATTTTTTCTTCATTATATATCCTCCTCTTCGTTGTTCTACTATCACTATATCCACCCACGATGAGAACAAAGAAAGAGGAAAATGAGAATTTGATGAGAAATCAATCGTCCCAAGTGATGGACATAATTTCACCTGTAAGAGCATGGATTTGAATGGTTGCTTCTACTCCACCCGACCTCTCGATTTCGACAAGGTAAAAAGCTGGATTACCTTCCGCTTCAAAGTCGACGTCATCCACGTCCCCTTCGATTTCATTCAAGGCCACCGCCACTGCCTTTTCTTCTGTAATCGGCGGCGCTTGTGCATTTTCAGACTGATCTTCTGAGGATACAGGTGGTTCGTCGTCCTTGAAATTTTCAAACGTCCTCATATCAGAAATACGACCATCCACTTTTGAAACCGTCATTTCATAAATGCCTTCCTCTAGTTTTATAGTGGCCAGGTAATGATCTTCCATAGAAGTTAGATCTGTAATTTCACCATTGTATTGCGTTTGTATTTTCTCACGGATCTCCGATTCCGATAACGGTTCAGCACTTAGCTTTTGGTTCACCCACTGCCACCCTATGATGATTAAGAGAGCAAGCAAACCTATGGAAATCATCACTTTGAAACGGTTAGCCATAAAACTCCCTCCTCCATATCATCATACTCATTGAAAATGAGAATCCTCTGAGAGCAGCAAACGAATCATGGCCGTCGTCCCCGCCCCTTCCTCACTGGAAAGGTGAATGTCAGCCTTAAGAGCATGAGCCAGCTCTTCAGCTAGCGAAAGGCCTAATCCATATCCTTCGGTCCTGGATTCGTCCACTTGGTAAAAGCGATCGAAGACTTTTTCAAGATCATTTTGCGACATCCCGATTCCTCGATCCACGACATGGATGGCTGCATGATTTCCCTCCTTATCAACTTTCACCTCAATCTGCTCTTCACTGTACTTTCTGGCATTATCCATGAAAATATAAAGCAACTGCTTCAATTTCTGCTCATCGGTTATTAAATGAAGATCTTGAGGGCAGGAAAGTTCAACTTTTCGTTGGTATGCTTTTTCAAAAGAAGCGACGGTTCTCTGCAGTAACTGTGAGAGATTGACGGACTCAAATGAAACATCCAAGTGTTCCTCTTTTCTTGCAAGAAGAAGAAGTTGTTCCGTAAGTTCACGCATGCGCTTCGCCTCTGAATGAATGGCTTCCACAGATTCTTGAAAAAGTTCTTCCTCCTGTTTTCCTCTTCTCTTCAAAAGACTTGCATAGGACTCAATCACCGTTAACGGGGTTTTCAGCTCATGAGAAGCATTTGAAACAAACTGCTCCTGCTTTTGGTAGTTTTCTTCAAGCTGAACGATCATTTTGTTAAACGTATCAGCCATTTGAGCTAACTCATCTCTGGACTTCCCTTCATAAGAAATCCTTTTAAATTGACCACTGCCCCTGATTTGCTGCATCGTTTGAATCAATGAGCGAATCGGAGTGACAATCAACCGGCTTAAAAGTCTTGAGGAAAAGAAAAACGGAATCATTGCGAGAAGAGCAACGGTGATGAGCACAATTCTAAGAATATTTAAATTCTGTGCCGTCGCCTCCAAACTTCTCGTCAGCTGAAAAGAAACGACCTCCCCGTTTGTCCACACGATTGGTATGGATACAAAAGCATAAGGAACACCTTCGTACCTTCGAACCTCCGCTTTTTCCCCTGCTTCATACGGATACGCTTGTTCAATGAGGTTCTCCTGACTCCCTCCCGTCAAGCTGATCTCTGAAGTTCCATCTGGAAGGACCAGCCGGATCATGCCATTGGCAGGGACATAAGCCCTCAGGATGTCTGCGGACAGAGAATCACCAGCACGCTCATTGATACCAGTCACAATGCGCTCCGCTTCAAGTCTCGTTTGGTCCACATCACTGTCATAAACAATTTTACTGAAAGAAAAATAAACCGCCGCACTGATCAGCACAAGAAGGATAATGAACAGACCGGTCGTATAAAATTGAATCCGATTCCCGAGCTTCATCGTGGATCCTTCAAGACGTAGCCGACTCCTCTGACGGTATGAATCAGCTTCGGCTCGTACCCTTTATCCATTTTGTTACGCAAATAACGGATATACACATCCACGATATTCGTATCCCCGTAATAGTCAAAGCCCCATACCCCTTCCAGCAGTTGTTCACGGTTCAGCACTTGACGCTTATTTTTCATTAGATAGACAAGAAGAGAAAACTCCTTGGCCGTCAATTCGATAGAGTTTTCGCCCCGGTGCACTTCATGAGTGTTTACGTTGACGCTCAAGTCTTCAAACCTCATGACTTGTTGATCAGATTTTGTCCGTAAAGCTGCTCGTATCCTTGCAAGGAGCTCCTCAATCTCAAAGGGTTTTGTAACGTAATCATTTGCTCCAAGGTCGAGCCCTGTCACCTTATCCTTCACTGAATCCTTCGCAGTCAGCATAATGACGGGCGTTTCCTCATCACCTGATCGAATTCTCTTAAGGAGGTCTGTACCACTCAAGTCAGGAAGCATGATATCAAGAAGAAGCAAATCCCACTCTTTTTCACGATACAGCCGTAAACCTTCCATTCCATCATGAGCCTTCGTCACTTGATAACCTTCATATTCGAGTTCCAGCTCCAACACTCGAGCTATTTTTGTTTCATCTTCAACGACTAATATACTAGGTTTGCTCAATGCTCATCCCTCATTTGTTTTGTTGCATTCATTCTAGCATATGGGCAGGGGATAGGTTGAAATATTTGCTAGGCTAGTAAGCATCTTTTATCGTATGATAAAAATAAAAAGGACGAATGTCATGATCATTAAGCAACGAGCATTTCCACGAGACATCGAACAACTGCAAACAATAGAACGACGCCTTCATGAAAGCCACCTCCAAATGCCAAAGATTAAAGAACACCTCAAAAACCGCCTCTCCGGCCACAAAGGAGAGCTCGCTCTCAACTTCCCACTCTCCTACCTCCCCGAACACTACCGAATCTTCCATCACCTACGTCTCTATGACGGCACCCACTACTTCCAAATCGATTGCCTTGTTATGACGAACCAATGGATTTTGATTGTTGAAGCGAAGAACATTGGAGGAGAGTTGTTTTACAATCAAAGATTCAACTTCCTATCCAGAACATGGGATGAAGGACCGCAAACGTTTTCTGATCCTGTCCTTCAAGTGAGGAGGCATCGAAGACAGTTGCAGCAATGGCTTCATTTAAAAGGTTTTCCCGACATACCTATTTACTGCCTCGTTGCCAACAGTCATCCTGGTACTTCGATAAACACAGATGACCCTTCACTGGATATCGTGATCCGTACCGAAGCTCTGCCAGAAAAGGTAGGGGAAATTGCTGATCATCATACAGGGGAAAGATTATCGACTTCCCTTCCTGATTTAATAAGCAAAGAGATTTTAAAATCAGATTCTCCCCTCGCTTTTGATTACTTGAAAGATTTATCAGTTAAAGATTCAGATATTCGAAAAGGCGTGTTCTGCACATCCTGTCAGCAATTAGCAATGCTCTGGGAATATGGAAAATGGAAATGCAATAAATGCAGGCACAAAGATAAGACAGCACATCACCCCGCACTACGTGACTTTTGTTTGTTAAACGGATCTAAGATTACAAATAAAAGCTTACGAGAGTTTCTCCTCATCGAATCCCCGACCATTGCTCAAGGAATACTCAAAAAAGTGTGTGCAAGGTATGAAGGCACAAAAAAATCTAGAGTCTATTTTTTAAGATACTGATAAATAAGCATAACCCACTGATAAATTCTTTAAAGTCGCCGATAAAACACTAAAACCTACCGATAAATTGGCCAAAGCCATTGATAAAATAGCTAAACCCACCGATAAACTCACTCAGCCACACCCCACCCAAACACAAAAAAAGACGACCTCATCAAGAGATCGCCTCACCACTTCGGCCTAGGATCAGCCTCCATCAATAAATCTACCAAATGTACAGCATCCATCCCCAAACCTTCACGCTCGACACCAAGCTTCATCTGCAGCTGACAGCCAGGGTTGGATGTCACAACACCACCAGCTCCCGTACCACAAACATCCTGCATTTTGACGTCTAAAATATCCATCGCGTCTTCATAGTTTGTAATATTGTAAACGCCAGCGGATCCGCAGCAAAACTCCGGCCGCTCCAACTCGCGCAATTCTACACCAGGAATGCGACGAATCAAATCGAGTGGCTCATTCGTCACCTTCTGTACATTGCGCAAATGACAGGAAGGCTGATAAGTTACGGTCCTCGACAACTCTTTTTCAAACACAAGCCCGTCCAACTCTACAAGCACTTCAGAAATATCCCGCACTCGATCAACTAACCGCTCCGCACGCTCGTGCCACTCAGTGCCCTCCTCAAACAAATGCGCATACTCCACCAAACGCGCACCGCAACCACCCGCATTATTCACGATATAATCAAAGCCTTCTTCCTCAAAAGCTTCAATATTCCGCTTTGCAAGTTCCACCGACTGGTCCACTTTGCCTGTATGAGCGTGAAGAGCTCCGCAGCACGTCTGCGCTTCTGGAAAAACGACTTCCGCGCCGCTCCGAAGCAAAAGCTCCACCGTATTCTGATTCGTTTCAAAAAAGACGCTGTCCATGACGCAGCCTTTAAAGAATCCAACCTTTGCCGCAGCCGGCCGCTTACGTACATAACGATCCGCGCGCGCCTGACGTTTTTTCGGTGTAGGCATACTCGGTAAAGCCGCTTCGAATTCGTGTATATGAATCGGAGCTCTTTTCGTCAGCCCAAACCGCTGGGAAACCTTCTGCAATCCACTCTTCTGATAAAGCCAAGTCGCATTCCCCAATGTATTCATCCATTTGGAAGAAGGAAAGAATGACTGGAACAAAAAGTCCTCTACAATCCTGCGCGGCCTCTCCTCATCAATCACCCGTTTCGCTCCTTCAAAGATTTCTCCATACTGGACGTTCGTCGGACAGACGGTTGTACAGGCCATACAGCCAAGGCACTTCTCAATCGGCTCCTTCAAATCCTCAACAGAAGCTTTTCCTTCCGCAACCATCTTCACAAGATTGATGCGCCCTCTCGGCGAATGGGTTTCTTTTTCCATCGTTTCATACGTCGGGCAGGCCGGAAGACAATAGCCGCACTGGACACAGTCGAACGTCTTATCATAATTCAGGCGTTCCTTCAGCGAACTACTCATGGTGCAGCACCAACTTCTGTCCTTTTTCAGGAAAAACTTTGCCCGGGTTCAAGATACTATTCGGGTCCCAGCTGTCTTTGATGCGCTTCATCATATCAAGACCGACTTCTCCGAGCTCAAGCTCCATAAACGGCGCCTTCATCGTACCGATTCCGTGCTCGCCGGAAAGCGTGCCCCCAAGATCGAGGGCAGCCTGGAACATGTCCTCCACCGCTTGTTCAACAAGCTTCATTTCTTCCACATTCCGCTTGTCACATAAAATATTCGGATGCAGGTTGCCGTCCCCCGCATGCCCGAAGGCCACGACTTCCAGGCCGTACTTCTCTTTGATGAGCTCTAACCGGTCCATAAAGTCCGGAATTTTGCTCCTCGGAACGGTCGCGTCTTCGGATACTTTCGTCGGCTTAATTTTCGCAATGGCAGGTGACACTTGCTTGCGTGCATGCCAGAGCTTGGCCGCTTCCTCATCACTTTTAGGAATGATGATTTCTTTTGCGCCCATCTCTTCCATAATCTCTTCGATCAGCCCCCGCTCGACACGCAGCGTTTCCGGATGTCCATCGAGTTCAATGATAATCACAGCAGCGGCATCAACAGGCAGACCGACTGGCTGGAAGTTTTCAACGGCTACGATACAGGCTTGATCCATAAATTCCATCTTGGCTGGGAGAATTCCTGAAGTCAGCGTTTGGGAGATGGCCTCCCCTGCTTTTCGCACTTCGTCAAAAGCAACCATGATCGTCTGCACGGCGGGTGGCTTCGGCATCAGCTTCAATGTAGCACCGACAATGACGCCAAGCGTTCCTTCCGATCCGACGATCAGTTTCGTCAAATCAATGCCCGTAACATTCTTGATCGTTTGACCACCCGTCTTAATGATTTCACCTTCAGGAGTCACGACCTCCAACCCGAGCACGTGGTCCTTTGTCACGCCATACTTCAATCCCCGGGGACCGCCGGAGTTTTCTGCAAGATTGCCGCCAATCGTGGCTACATGGGCACTGCTTGGATCAGGGGCATACATCAGTCCGTGTTGTTCTGCCGCTTTATTGATGTTTCCGGTCAATACACTCGGCGTCACTTTTACCGTCAAGTCGCGCGGACTAAGGTCTATAACCGCCGGGAACTGCGACATATCTAAAACAATTCCGCCGTGAACAGGAAGAGGACCACCGCTCAGACAGGTGCCTGAACCTCTCGGATGGACCGGTACTTTGTAACGATTGGCAAGTTTCAGAATATCAGCGACTTCCTGCTTCTCTTTCACCTGCACAACTGCATCCGGTAAGTGTTCCCCAAAAGAAGCATCAAAACTATAACTATGACGGTCGGCCAGAGACGTTAAAACACGCCCTTCCGGAAGCAGAGATTGCAGCTCTTCCAACCACTTTTCCATACGATGATTCCTCCTTATCCCTTCGTTTTCTTCCCTTTCAACAAATCCATAACGTCGGTAATTTCATGAAAGTACTCGGAGGCCTTGTCCCATTGTTCTGTGACGACATTGACGAAAAGGATGTCGATCATATGTAACTGGGCAAGACGGGAAGATGTGGCACCACTTCGAAATGGTGCAGGGATCTCCCTTGAAGCTGAAATGTACAGCGAAACATCGGCATGTTCTGTAACGGGAGACTGTCCATAACGTGTCAAACTGATGGTGCGCGCTCCCTTTTTCTTCGCGATTTCCATAATCTTCGCTGTTTCATAGGTTTCACCGGAAAAAGAGATGCCGAAGACGACATCGTTCTCCGTTACGTTCGCAATGTTCATCGCTGCGTTATGCATATCTGTAAAAGCAGAGGTCGGCTTGTTCATGCGTAAAAACTTCTGTTGGGCATCCTGAGCGATGATCCCCGACGCTCCTACACCGAAAAAGTGAATCGCACCCGCTTCATTTAACAGCTTCACCGCTTCCGACAATGTTCGGTAGTCGACCATTTCCGTTGTTTCGCGGATCGCCTGCAAACTGTTGCTCGTTATTTTTTCAACAATTGAATCGGACGGCTCTCCCGGTTGAATGTCCCGGTACCGCGCCTCCGGTTTCTTTTGCAAATCCCCGGAAATCCTCAATTTCAATTCCTGCAAACCCTTCAGACCGAGAGACTTGCATAAGCGAATGACAGCGGCGCTGCTCGTCGAACTCAGTTCGCCGAGCTGTGTCGCTGTACAGTGGATCGCTTCATGAGGCTGATCCAAAATGAATTCGGCGATCTTTTTTTCAGAAGGCGGAAGCTTATCTTTCATTTCATTTAAGATGACCAGTCCGCCGGTTAGAGAATTCTTCATTTGTTTCACCACACTTATCCTTTAATGGCTCCCTCAGTCATTCCTTTAACAATTCGGCGTTGGAAAATCGCATACAAAACGATGACAGGAACGATCGCAATGACAAGACTCGCAAACAGCGTCCCCCAGGCATTCGTATATTGCGTTTCATTACTAATATAATCAATCGCGAGAGCAAGTGTATAGTTTTCCTCCGATTGCAGGAAGATGAGCGCCATAAAATACTCATTCCAAAACTGAATCATATTCATAATCGTAACGGTAATGATCCCTGTTGTCGAAAGTGGCGTAATGATTTTCCACAGGATGCCGTATGGAGACATCCCGTCAATCGCTGCCGCTTCTTCCAGTGATTTTGGAATCGTTGCCATGAAACTCGTCAAAACGAAAATACTGAACGGCAATTGGCTGACCGCATAAACGATACTGAGTCCGAAAATGTTATCAAGCAGATTCAGCTGCATCAGTAGGAAGAACAACGGAATCCAGCCGAGGACCATCGGAATCATCATCGCTGAAATATAAAGCGTGAACAACAAACGGTTTCCGCGGAAGCGCATGCGCTCTAAAGCGTAAGAAGTCGGAATGGCCATTGCAAGGGTCAGGGTTGCTCCAAGACCGGTGACGATGAAACTATTAAACACACTCGTATCTATATTGTAATTACTCCATGCATTGACGAAATTGCTGAAGCTGAACGATTCCGGCAGCCCCCATGGATTGGCGTAGATTTCTGCGTTGGATTTGAATGCCCCCAACACCATCCAGAAGATCGGATATAAGACGGCCAGAGACCAGATGATCAATGGGATACGTACAATCGTTCTTGAGAAAATACTCCCTTTTTGCACTCTATTCCCCTCCTGTCTGTTAATACTCCACTTTCTCTCTTCTCATCAGGAACTGCATAATCAAGACGGTCACGAGAGATAAAATTAAGATCATAACCCCGATGGTTGCCCCATATCCGAAGTTGTATTTAACAAAAGCCTGCTCATATAAGTAGGAACCCATTACGTGTGTGGAATTATTCGGTCCACCTTTGGTCATGACCTGGACGATAATGAAGGATCCATTCAAGGTCGTAATGATGATGTACAAAATAGAAATCTTGATTTGCGGCCAGATCAGCGGTAAGGTCACCTTCCAAAACTGCTGCCATTCGGTGGCCCCGTCAATTTCTGCTGCTTCATAATAACTTTTCGATATGTTGGAAATCCCGCCCATCAGCATGAGCATGAACAACCCGATTCCTGCCCATACAGAAGGAAGCACTAAACTTGGTAAAGCCCAGTCTTCACTCCCGAGCCATGGCCGCGTCCAACTCTCAAGACCGATCAATTCGAGGCCTGAGTTTACTAGACCGAGACTTGGATTATAGATGAACATCCACAAAATCCCGATGACGACGACGGACATGATGTTCGGGAAAAAGAAGACAATCCGGTAAAAAGGCGCCTCTTTGATCTTCATTTGTGTTAGAGCGACGGCAAAAAAGGTCGACAGAATCATGATGCCGAACACTTTTGTAATGACAAGGAAGTAATCATGCCAGATCGTTCTTGGGATAATATCATCGCTGAATAACCGGCGGTAATTATCAAAACCTACGAACTCGGCGAGTGAAGATGCTCCCGACCATTTGAAAAAGGAATAATAAAGACCATTGAACAAGGGATACAAGGTGAACACGGCAAACAATAAAAATGTCGGAACAAGACAAAAGGCAAGGAACAAGTTCCGCTGTCGTTTGGACTGGACCATTTACAACCACCTCTTTTTCTAGTTTGAATATGTTTTTACTAGCATAAGTCAAGCAACAGCAGGATTGCTTTCCCGCGGTTGATTGGCTTATGCCTTTAAGAAAAATGGAATGTGAAGACGTCCGCCTCCACATTCCACATGTCCTTTACTCCAAACTGCTGCGGTATTCCGCTGCCGCTTGCTCAGCTTCCTCAACGAACTCTTCGGCTGTAATGTTACCGAGCATCAAAGATACGAGAGAGTTGCTGATCGGCGTTTCAAGCTCTGAACTCATCGGGTGTGGCTTTTGATAAATCTGGACTTGCTCAGGATCGTTGATCATCTGGTTGGCATCAATCAAGAATGAAGGAACTTCCTCACTGGAAGCAAGGTCGACTCCCTGCAAGTTCATGATCGCTCCCGTATGTTCAGAGAAACTCTTCGCATATTCTTTTGTGAAAACGAACTCCACAAAAGCTTTCGCTGCTTCTGGGTTTTCCGCTTTTTCTGCAATCGCTAGTGGACGAAGGTCCGGAACGATCGCATATGGTTCGCCTTCATCCTGCATTGGAGAAGGAATGAATCCATATTCGAAGTCTTCTGGTGTATCATTCGCCATTTCATTCGGCAGCCAGAAACCAACCGGAATGAACGCATTGTCATGAAGCAGGAAGTTCATCTGGGATTGCGTATGGTTCAACGCACCGAAACCAGAATCAATCATGCCTTCTTGCTGCATCTGCTCCACTTTTTTCATGACATTAAGGACAGGTTCACTCGTCCAAGCGCCTTCTGCACCTGTAATGACATCATTAAGTAACTCGTCGCCACCCGCTGCACCAAAGGCAGGGTAAAGCGCACCGCGTAGGAAGTAGTATGGATATTGTCCTGTCGTAACGAAAGGTTCAATGCCTTCATCTTCCTTGATTTGACTCATCGTATCCATGAAACTAGGGAAGTCTTTCGGTACATCCCAGTTGTTTTCTTCAAACCAGGCATTGTCATACCAAGTGCCCCAAGTATCAAAGACAAGTGGTAAGCTGTAGATTTCTCCATCGTACGTAGCAGGATCAACAATGAAGCTTTCACCTAAAGCGGAGCCATCCTCAAGCTCAACGCCGCTCAACCATTCCGTCATGTTCATGAGCTGACCATCTTCAACCATCTGTGTTTCACTGGAACCGGCACCATCAATATAGACGACATCAGGTGGATCATCGGATACCCAGCGAGAACGCATTTCTTCATTAATATTAGGTCCCGCATGTTCCGTGATCGAGACATCCGGATATTCTTCCTGGAAATCAGCAATAACTTCTTTCCACCAGGAATCTCCATAACCACCGACAAAGTACTGAATCTCAAGCTCTCCTGAAACTTCACCGGATTCACCAGACTTTGAGGAAGATTCAGAACTGGATTCCTCTTCTGTACCCTCGCTGTCTGTTTCTTCCGTTCCTGCTCCAGGTGTACAACCGACCAACAACAAGAAAGCGAACAAAACCGCCATCATCAACCAAGCAGATGTTTTCCGCCACATGCTCAACATAAGCTCCCCCTTTTTGATTGAAAAATTTATTTGAAACCATGCTAAATGGTCTTCAAATCATTAAGATTCATCCATGGCCTTCCGCAAATTGCCCTCATTCGCTTGAAGCATTTTTTTCGCTTGATCATAAGAAACACTCTGCTTCAGCATGACAATCGCCGGCTTCACTTGCAGCTTCGCTTTTTTCAACGTTTCTTCGGCTTCCTCATAGGTCGCGGAAGTACACTCCATCAAAATGCTCTTCGCACGTTCACGCAGCTTGTGATTGCTTGCGTGGACATCCACCATCAGATTCTCGTAAACCTTCCCGAGTTTCACCATGGCTGTGGTAGTCATCATGTTCAACACCATTTTGTGCGCCGTCGCCGCTTTCAACCGCGTCGAACCTGTCAAAACTTCCGGCCCGACGACAACTTCGATCGGGCACTCAGCAAAATTACTGATCTCCGAATGATGGTTACAGGATAAAGAGATCGTATAAGCACCAATCGAACGCGCGTGTTTGAGAGCTCCAATTGGATAAGGCGTCCGACCGCTGGCGGTAATTCCGACAACGACATCGTCTGAGGTGATTTTTCTTGCCTTCAAATCGGTTTCACCTTGCGCCGCATCATCTTCGGAATTCTCTTTAGCCTTCGTGAAGGCGTCCCCGCCCCCGGCCATGACCGCTTGAACCATATCCGGGTCCACGAGGAAGGTCGGTGGACATTCGGACGCATCCAAAATGCCCAGCCTGCCGCTCGTTCCTGCTCCTACGTAAAAGAGTCGGCCTCCCTTTTTCAAAGAAGCGGAAATATGATCCACAGCTTTCGTAATTGCTGGCAAAACCTGTTTGACGGCTTCAGCGACTTTGTGGTCCTCTTCATTCATGACTTTCAAGATTTGTTCGGTCGTCATTTCATCCATGTTTTTCGTTCGTTCATTTCGTTGCTCTGTTGTGAGGAACGTCAAGGAATTCGTCACCTTTGGCACCACCTTTTATAAATTTTCCGGAATTGCTAATAGCACTGCTCCAAATTCAGGTGGAGCATAGGGCTCTTTATATACGCCTAACCCTTTTGTTTCAATCTGTTGGATGAAATGCTGTTTCAGGATTTTAGAATGCTTGAAAATAGACCCTGCTGCTGTAATGGCTGCATCTCTTTCAAAGCCGCGGCGAGCGATACTTTCCACATGTAAAACGAGCTGATCGGCAGCTTCTTTCAATATTTCCACCGCGACTGCATCCTTTTGTTCCGACGCTTCTATTACACACGTCGCAAGCTTGGCAATCTCGTGTTTTTCATAAGACCTTCCATAAATGTGACGGACAAGATCCTCAGGCTTTTGGAGATTTAACTTCTTTAATATAAGAGGGGTAATTAGCGTTTCCTCTCCACGTCCATCTGCGGCTTTCGCTATTACTGATAACGCTTTCAAAGAAAGGTAGTATCCACTTCCTTCATCCCCAATCAGGTGGCCCCAGCCTCCACATTTATGGATTTTCCCTTCACGATCTACCCCCATTGCATTCGATCCTGTGCCTGAGATAACGAGAATGCCAGATTCATCTTTTAGGGAAAGCGCTCCTTTCAGCGCGGCTAAACTGTCGGATCCTACAAATGTGTTTAAATTTTCAGAAAATGATAAATTCCAAAAAATATCCTGCACGATCGTTCTCATTTTTGCTTCGTCCTCTGGTCTACCAATACCAGCGAGTCCGAAGCCAATGCCTATGATCTGTGCAGAATCTACGTGGAATGTTTGTAATCCTTTTTCAATAAGAGCCGTTAAGCGGTGACCCGCTTCCTCAAAACCAATCTGATGAGGGTTGGTCCCCGGCCCCTGGATGACTTTTGGTTGTTCCGGATATGTACAGTGATCTGCTTCAAGGAACAGGCACGTCGTTTTTGTCCCGCCTCCGTCTATTCCAATCACATAGTTCATGGACTTCCTCCAAATCTTTGTTGGCTTTATTATAGAATTTATGAATTTTTATGTCAATATGTGTTTGGAAATATTGTAATTATATTTCAATAGATCATTTAGATCTATTGAAAAAGTGGTGTACCAGGTTATCCAATTTATGGATGACCTGGTACACCACTTTTTTCATTTGATTCGAATTATGATGTTCGGTTATAGGTGAAGCGACACGTCGGAAAGTTTCTACACCCTTTATACGCCCCGTGTTTACCAATGCGATCGATCAGTTCTCCTCCGCAATCAGGACACTTCATCTCTTTTACTTTTTGTCGATTCAGTTCTTGTTTCTCTTTAATTTTAATCACGTGGTCTTCTCTCGTTTGTCTATCTTCAATATTACGGTGGTTTAACTTATAAATGATTCCTTTCATATTTGCATGGGAGATCAGTCTCTCATCATACATTTTGATTGTATTTAGTAAGTGGAAATTATTCACGATATGTACCAAAGGAGAAGCAATGGTTATATCTTTCAGCGTAGATTTGGAACTGAACGATATAATCGAACAAAAAGGATGGGCATATGTTTTGCCTAATACCTCTTCTAAGCTCTTCATATGACCATAATTCTGGTGGATCGGGTTCATGAATGTATGTTTCCTCTTATAAATTACCTGCGTCCACTTTTTACTTCTTTCAGCACCAAAAATCCATCCTTTATAATTCTTTGTCTCAATGACAAAAACCCCGTAAACCGATACCACTACATGATCAATTTGAGTCGTTCCCTTCTCCGTCTCCAGCAATAAATCATTGAACACATAATACTCGTTCTTATTCAACCTTTTAAGTAGAAGAGAAACCTTCGCTTCTCCAATTTTCCCTTTAACCACTGGATTGGCAAGAGTTCCTCCTAAAAACACAAAAACCAAAAGCACAATCATAAAGAACACTATATCTCCCCCGAAAGCATGACGTTTGATGTACATCATTAATATCGGCAAAGATCCCATTATGTAAAAAAATACCACACCAGGTCATCCAATATTTGGATGACCTGGTGTGGATATTATTTCCATTAGAACCTATATACCGTTCCTTGATAAGGAGACAATTCAGCGCGATTAGATGTTTCCGTTTCATTTGTAATCACAATAGGCTTTCCTTCAATCTCTTTCACAATTTCCTCATCTAATGCCACTTCTTCTGAAGAGAAATTACAGACGACAAGAAGACTTCCTTCCCCACTGACACGCTTATAAGCAAAAATGTTCGGATCTTCTCTCATCAAGAGTTCAAACCTGCCATCCGTGATCATATCGATTTCTTTTCTCAAGCGGATCAACTGTTGATAGAAGTAAAACACAGAGTTCTTATCTTCCAGAGCACGCTCCGCATTAATCACATTGTAATTCGAATTCACCTGTATCCATGGGGTTCCGTCTGTAAAACCACCATTTTCCGAATCATTCCACTGCATCGGAGTCCGAGCATTATCACGGCCTTTTACGTAGATGGCTTTCATGAGATCTTCATGAGACCATCCTTGTTCCTTCTTTTCTTTATACATATTGAAAAGCTCAATATCCCTGTATTCTTCGAGGTTGTCAAAGTGGACGTTCGTCATGCCAAGTTCTTCGCCCTGGTATATATATGGTGTTCCCTGCATCATGTGCAGGCAGATCGCGAGCATTTTTGCCGACTTTACCCGGTACTCTCCATCATCACCGAAACGGGAAACGATTCGGGGCTGATCATGATTGTTCCAGTACAAACTGTTCCAACCGACATCATGGAGCGCGGTCTGCCATTTTTCAAAATTCTCCTTCAAGTCTACGAGATTCAGATTCGTCCAGTTCCACTTATCCCCGTTTGAATCCAAATCCATATGCTCGAATGTGAAAATCATGTTCACTTCTTCATTCGCAGGATCTGTGTAACGCTTCGCATCTTCAGGAGAAGCACCCGGCATTTCCCCGACTGTCATCACATCATAGTTGGATAGAACTTCCTGATTCATTTCCTGTAAAAATTCGTGGACACGAGGGCCATTCATAAAATAAGGGCTGCCATCTCCATTCTCTCCATCCGGATAGTCGGGATCTTTAGAGATAAAGTTGATGACATCCATCCGGAATCCGTCCATTCCTTTATCCAGCCAAAACTTCATCATATCGTACACCTCTTCGCGTAGCATCGGGTTCTCCCAGTTCAAATCAGGCTGCTTCTTTGCAAAGATGTGCAGGTAATATTGGCCTGTCGTTTCATCATAAGCCCAAGCCGGGCCGCTGAAAACAGAGTTCCAGTTTGTCGGTGGCTCTCCGTTTTCTTTGCCATCTTTCCATATGTAATAATCACGATACGGATTGTCCTTGCTTTTCGAAGACTCTTCAAACCATGGGTGTTCATCAGATGTGTGATTAACAACGAGGTCCATGACCAACTTCAAGTCTCTCTTATGAGCTTCTTCCAACAACCGTTCCAAGTCTTCCATACTTCCAAAAAGATCATCCACTTGGCGGTAGTTACGAATATCATAGCCATTATCTTCTTGCGGAGAATCATAGATCGGCGAAAGCCAAAGAACATCCACGCCCAGCTCTTTCAGATAATCCAGCTTCTCTATAATTCCAGGGATATCACCAATTCCATCCCCATTCGTATCATTAAAACTCTTCGGGTAAATTTGATAGACGACACTCTTCTTCCACCACTCTTGATTACTCATCTCAACCACTCCCTTATGAAAACCTTCTCATATAACCATAACGCAAAACCGCGGTTCACTTCCATTATTTGTTGTACCAGGTCATACAAATAATGGAAAAAGACCACCTTCACAAAGGTGGTCTTTTGGTTTATGCGGATAGGCGTTCTGCATTTTTGTGTTCTTTTTTCAGCCGGAATGGTGCTGTGACCAGAGCTAGAATTAGGAACAGTCCCATAAACCCGATCAGTGGGTAGAAGAACGCGACAAGTTCTGTAAATCCTACGAAACTGAGTCCGAAAGCGACGATTCCTGTAATCAGCACGAATTTTTTATGCTGGCTTGTCCCGACCTTCGTATAACGGGCAGCAAAAGAGAAGAACATGCTGACAGCTGTATTGAAAACCATCCCGAACAAAACGACCGAATAGAATGTTCCTAATACCGGTGAAAGGCCATCGACAAGTGCAAGAAGCGGCATGTCGTAAGAAGCGACGGCATCGACTTTTGAGAAAATGGCCAGGTGACTGATCACAATCATGATCCCAAGCCCTAATCCCCCAAGGAGCCCGCCGAGCGCTGAGGTTCGCTCATCTTTTTCATTTCCTCCCATCAGCAAGGACATCGACGCACCCACCGCCACGTTGAAGGAAACGTAATTGATGGCTGAGATGAACCAGTTGGATAAAGCAGATGGCTGGTCAACGGCAACCGCGTTCAAATCACTAAAGGACTGATCCATCGTAAATAAGCTGTAGCCGGATATTATTAAAACGGTAATGATTAAAAAAGGCGTAATACTTCCAATGACATTGACGACTTTGTCCACATTCATCATGATGGTTGCCATCACAATCACACTCATGACAATCACGCCAACCAGAGGAGGCAGACCGAATTGCTGACTTGGAATCGACCCCGCTCCTGCGATCATCACGACTCCAACACCAAACAACGTCAGAATGATGACGTAATCCACAATCAATCCAAGCCATTTGTTTCCACTGACTTTATAGACAGCTTCCTTATGTGAAGTGGCCTGCGTCCTCGTACCGAGCTTCACAAGCATCATCCCCATATAGGCGAACAAAGCGGTTGAAATGATTGTTCCGATCGTTCCTAAATAACCGAAACTCGTAAAGTATTGAAGAATCTCCTGACCGGATGCAAAGCCTGCACCGACGATGATTCCTATAAAAGCGCTTGCAATTTTAAGTACTTTTTTCACGGAAAATCCTCCTTCTATCTAAGATGTCTCGTTCCTTCCCGGCATGGTAAAACGCTTACACAACAAAGGGATAGGCACAGTTTATCATGAATGCGCTTTCTATGATTGGGGGAAATCCACAAATCCCCTCATCTATATTCGTTCAATTTAACAAATACTTCAATAGGAAAATGGATGTTTCTATAAGAGAATCAATGATAATATAAAGGTATTCACACCATAAGGAGTACCGCTATGAACCTTTCATCACACATGAACTATTCATATAAAGATTACATCGATTCCCCCGAGGGGCTTGCTGACAGCATCGCGGAAACCTTAGGATGTCCGGTGACCATTGAAGATGCCAACCACCGCATCGTCTCTTACAGTAAACATGAGAAAAACGTGGATGAAGCAAGAACGGCAACGATCATGCGTCGGAAAGTGCCCGAGCATGTCATCAATGGGTTATGGAAACAAGGCATCATGGCCAAGCTTTTCGAAAGCGACCAGCCTCTCATTGTAAAAACGATTGATTCTATTGGACTCGGTCACAGGTTAGCTGTCTCTGTCCGCAAGAACGATGAAATTCTCGGTTTTATCTGGGCCCAGACGAACGATCTCTCCGTAACAGCTAAACATTTGGATGAGATGAAGGAAGCCGCCCAGTGGGTCAGCCATCATTTGTTGAGACAGCAGGCGAAAAAGAAAAAGACCGATGAAAACAGGAAAGAGTTTTTCTGGCAGTTGCTGACAGGCTCTCTTCAAAACCAGGCAGAGATCAAACGACTGGCCAAGAAGTTTCATATGAATCTGCATGGTCAGCTTTGCGTAGCCGTGTTTGAATTTACGGAAGAAATGAGCCAGGCCGTGGAACGTCACGCCTATTACTTAACAGAAACCCTTCATCAAACCCGGATCGTAAACCGGATTTTTGATGATCAGCAGCTCATTCTTCTTGTCCGTACAGATAATAAGGAAGATGCGAATGAAATGAATCAGGCATTCATTCGTGAATTTACCCAAAAGATGAAGGAACGTCTTCATTTTGAAGATTTAAAAGGGGCTTTCGGTCTGATCTATGACTCCCCGACATTAATCAGCGACAGTTATAAGCAGGCGTTAAAAGTCTTGGAATTAAAAGAACAGTATTCCACAGGGCTTCAGAACGTCGACAACTACCAGGACCTTGGTGTCTATCAATTCCTTAACGAACTGTCGGTTCTACAGAAGCGGGAAAACTACAAAAACGATGCCCTGACCAATATCAAAGCATACGATGGACGGAACAACTCCATGTTGCTTGAGACATTAAAGGTTTTTCTGGAGAAGAACAGCAACGTCCACCAGGCAGCCGCTCATATGCACATTCATACTAATACATTGAATTATCGATTGAAACGGATCAAAGAAATCGGCAACGTCGATTTTAAAGATATGAATCAGAAGACGATGCTCTACCTGGATTTATTGATCCACGAAAACGAACAGGAGGATTTGTGATTTTACACAAATCCTCCTGTTTATTTTTTCACTTTCACCTAAACAAAAATATCCGCAGGCGGGCTATACTTTGTTTACATTCAATTTGAAAGGTGGACGTTCCCCATGATTATCGGAATTCCAAAAGAAATTAAAAATAATGAAAACCGCGTAGCGATTACGCCTTCAGGTGTCATCAATCTCATGAAAGCCGGACACACGATCCGCATCGAAACCCAAGCCGGTACAGGAAGTAATTTTACCGACGAAGAATATCGTGATGCAGGTGCTGAGATTGTTGAAACCGCTTCCGATATTTGGTCAAATTCAGAAATGGTAATGAAAGTAAAAGAACCACTACCATCTGAATATGGATACTTCCGTAAAGGACTTATTCTTTTCACATACCTTCACCTTGCAGCGGAACCTGAACTGACTAAAGCATTAGTTGAGAACGAAGTCACATCCATTGCCTATGAGACGGTGGCTGTTGATAACAAACTTCCTCTTCTTACTCCAATGAGTGAAGTAGCCGGGCGTATGGCGACTCAAGTCGGAGCTCAATACCTTGAGAAATCCTTCGGTGGAAAAGGAATCCTGTTAAGCGGGGTTCCTGGCGTTTCCCGCGGAAAAGTTGTCATCATCGGCGGCGGCATCGTTGGTACGAACGCAGCGAAAATCGCGATCGGCCTTGGTGCTCACGTAACCGTATTGGACTTGAACCCGAACCGTCTTCGTGAGCTGGATGATCAATTCGGCAAAGACATCCAAACCATGATGTCCAACCCGTTCAACATTGCAGAAGCGGTCAAAGAAGCCGACCTAGTCATCGGAGCTGTCCTGATCCCAGGAGCAAAAGCACCGAAACTTGTGACCGAAGACATGGTCAAAGAAATGAAAGACGGATCTGTCATCGTTGATGTCGCCATCGACCAAGGTGGAAACTTCGAAACGGTCGATCACATCACGACACACGATGATCCGATTTACGAAAAGCACGGCGTCCTTCATTATGCGGTTGCAAACATCCCAGGAGCTGTACCACGCACATCGACGATCGCTCTTACAAACGTAACGATTCCTTACGCTTTGCAGATTGCTTCCAAAGGTGTCAACAAAGCAGTGGAAGATAATAAAGCGATTGAAGCAGGTGTGAACACAGCCAACGGCCACTTGACTTATGAAGCCGTTGCTCGTGATCTAGGCTATGATTACAAGCCTGTACAAGAAGCCCTTCAGTCTTTGGCACGCGTATAAAACAACAGGCTCCTCCACATTGATGGGGGAGCTTTTTTCATAGAGAGGAGAGAATCATCATGACCAACTATCGTCCGACATGGGCAGAAGTTTCCATGAAAGCACTCAAAAACAATGTGAACGCCTTTCAAAAACATATCGATAAGGACTGTGAATTGATGGCAGTCGTCAAAGCAGATGCGTATGGCCACGGCCTTTTGGAATGTGCAGAAGTTATGATTAAGGCTGGAGCAGACCGTTTGGGCGTTGCCATTATTGAAGAAGCCTTGGAGTTGCGAAAAGCAGGAATCACAATCCCTATTCTCGTTTTTGGCTACACGCCGAGAGAAGCCGTCCAGGATGCTATGAACCATGACATAACGTTGACCGTTTTCACGGAAGATGTCTTAGAAGAAATCGTTCAAGTATCCCAGCAGCGGCAGCGTTCTATGAACATACATATCAAAGTCGATAGCGGGATGCACCGGATCGGTCTCAAACGAGCTGCGGATATCATCCGGCTTATAGAACAACATGCCTCGACTTTTGTCCATGTAGAAGGGATTTTTACTCACTTCTCTGATGCAGATAATCAAGACCCTACCTATACAGAGCAACAATTTGATCATTTTTTATCTGTCGTAGAAGAAGTGGAAAAGGCTCATGGGACGATTCCAACCAAGCATTGCTGTAACAGTGCGGCCACCATTAGCTTCCCACATATGCACATGGATATGGTTCGAGTGGGTGTGAGCTTGTATGGCCTTTACCCAGGTGAGCATATGCGGGAATCAATTCCTCTCCATCAAGTGATGAGTCTTAGAACAAAACCTGTCATGATAAAAACCGTTCATCCCGGCGAACCAATCAGTTATGGAAGATCCTACGAACCAAACAATCCGATAAAAGTAGCCACTGTCCCCATCGGTTATGGAGACGGCCTCCCCCGCTCCCTTTCAAATCAAGGAGAGGTTGCCGTCAACGGGAAGAGAGCGCCGATTGTTGGGAAAGTGTGTATGGACCAAACCATGGTGGATATTACATCTGTCGGAGAACTTGACGAAAAGACAGAATTCATCTTCTTCGGCGAATCAACAGAAGGTCACATCCCCCTTCAGGAAATCGCCGATCAGCTTAACACCATCCATTACGAACTTACCTGCCAAATCGGCAGACGCGTACCAAGAATGTACCGTTAGATAATACCAAATATCACCATACCAGGTCATACATTTATTGGAAATAAACCGAGTGTGAAAGAATCAAGTAAGGAGCCCGAGGTGGCTTCTTGCTTCTTCTCTGGAAATGAATAACTCAAAAACGGTTCTAACCCAGTAAGCAATCATTTTTTCATGTACACTCCCCTTTTTTCTGGACAAGAAACGCTAATACTTACTTCATATAATTTCCCTCCCATCCATTAAGCCCTAATGATACCTTCTCATCTACTTTACTAAACCTGCCCATTTCCATTCTGGTAGAATGTTAGAAAAAGGAGTGGTCCAACATGGAACTTACTGATCATCTAGGACAAGAAATCATTCATCGACTCTCTAAATACATTGATGTTGCCATCAACCTTATGGATCCGACCGGAAAAATTGTGGCAAGTACAGACTCTGTGCGCATCAATCAAGTCCATGGTGGTGCGCAAAGAGTGATAGAAACGCTGGAAGCACAGCAAATAACGAAAGAAATCTCAGACCACTATTCCAATACGAAGCCCGGGGTTAACCTCCCGATTTTTCATAGAGGCGAACTTGCAGGTGTGGTCGGTTTGACAGGGGATCCGGACCAAGTCTTTCAGGCAGCTGGTATGACTCAAGCTTCCGTAGAGATTGCGCTCGAACAATTATATATTCAGCAGCAGAGTTTTTATCAGGAAAGGCAGTGGAACCACTGGTTTCATCGCCTCATTTCAGACGGAGAAACCGAAGACTTGGAAAAAGAAGCCCTATATTCTTTACGTGCAGACCTTAAGAAGGCATGGCAGGTACTCGTTTTCCAGACACCCTCACCTTTTGAATTCGCAGAGAGGCTCCGCATTCAGGCAGAACAGCTGCAGCTAAGTCCTCTCTTCATCCTCCCTTACCAGGAAAATTCAGTGGTCATGCCTCTTCCATTTCAAGAGCATTTCCCACCAATCAAAACAGATGGACCTGCCGCTGTTGGTGAACCAGGGTATAGTGCGAAAGGGATTTATACATCTTTCCAACAAGCCTCGCAGACGATAGAAATTGCAGGAAAATCCGGAAAAATCATTCACAGTGGGACATTTAAAGTTGAAAGGCTGCTTTCGAGCATTACAAAAGAAACGTACATAGAGATTACGGAACCTTATGCCAATCGTTTAAAAAGATTGGAAACACCTTATGTGGAAACGCTCGATTCTTTTTTCAAAAACGACTTAAAAATGAACCGGACAGCTGATGAATTGCATGTCCATCGAAATACTCTCCATTACCGTCTGGATCAAGTCCATAAAAAAGTAGGATTGGATGCACGGAACTTCAAAGATGCAATCATCCTGCAAGCCATACTAATAAATCATTGATTTGTGCAAATGCACAAGAATACGCTTACAGTTTTCTGATATTTTGTGTATCTCATCAATTGTTATCGTTTCTCATTTCCTGTTGAATAGAAAGTAACCAATTTTAGAAAAGGAGGGGGAATGATGAAGGTCGTTTTTGCCCCTGATTCTTACAAAGGGAGTTTGTCTTCCATTCAAGTCGCTGAAATCATGAAAAAGGCTTGGCATTCAGTAATCCCGGATTCGGAAACGATCATGAAGCCAATGGCCGATGGTGGTGAAGGCACGTTAGAAGTATTTTCTACATCTGTGCCGCATGAAAAAGTTCATTTTACATGTAAAGGGCCGTTAGGGGAAGAGCGGGAAAGCTGGTATGTAAAACTAATGGATGGTCTGGCGGTGATTGAAGGAGCAGAGATTGCGGGCTTACCTCTCGTCCCAACAGAAAAACGTAACCCGGATCACACAACAAGCTATGGCATTGGGCAGGCCATCCATCATGCACTAGACGAAGGATGCACGAACTTCATCGTAGCTATCGGGGGAAGCTCAACGAATGACGGCGGGCTGGGAATGTTACAGGCACTTGGGATGAAGACCTATGATGAAAATGACGAAGAGACAGGGATATACGGAAAGGACCTGCATGCCGTAAAACGGGTGGACTTTTCTAAACTGGACCCGCGCCTCAAAGACGTTACGATCCGTGTTGCCTCTGATGTAGACAATCCATTGACTGGGACTCGAGGAGCAAGTCATATCTATGGCCCACAAAAAGGAGCGACCGAGCAGCAGGTATATGCTTATGATCATGCTTTAGACCACTATGGAAAACTTATTGAAGAAGTGCTTGGCAAAAACATCATGAACACGCCTGGCGCTGGGGCAGCCGGCGGTCTTGGTTTTGCTTTTCTTACCATTGGTGCGCAGCTTGAATCAGGCGCAAAGTTAGTCGGCGAAGCCATCCAACTCCATGACGCCATTCGTGATGCTGATTATGTCATTACCGGAGAAGGACAAAGCGATGAACAGACTCTTTATGGAAAAGCGCCAGGGTATGTAGCAGAACTGGCAAAAGAAAGCCATACGTCCGTCATTCTCCTATCAGGGAGTTTAGGTGCAAATTATGGAGATTTAAATGAAAAGTTCACGAGTTGTTTTTCCATAGCTCCAGGGCCTTTGACGTTGGAGGACTGCCTAAATAGCGCAGAAGAATATTTATTTGAGGCAACAAGACAAATCGCAAGGTTAATCACCAAACAATAAAAAGGAGTGAGCAGTATATGGAAGGTTTCGGACTTGTACTTATTATTTTACTCGGTGTTTTATTCGTCATTTTAGCCACGGCAAAATTCAACCTCCACCCTTTCCTTTCCCTTTTGATTTCTGCCTTTGCTATCGGAATATTATCCGGCATGCCACTTGGAGAAGTCGTAGAAGCCGTCAATGGCGGGTTCGGAGGATTAATGGGAGGTATCGGACTCGTCATCGTATTCGGTACGATCATCGGTGTCATTTTAGAAAAATCAGGCGCTGCCTTACGTATGGCTGAAGTCGTCTTAAGAATCGTCGGAGAAAAAAGGCCGCAGCTCGCGATGAGCGCCATCGGCAGTATTGTCAGTATCCCCGTTTTTTGTGATTCAGGGTATGTTATTTTATCCTCTTTAAAGAAAGCGCTTGCAAATAAAACAAAAGTTACCGTTGCATCTATGGCAATCGCCTTGTCTACAGGTCTGTTCGCCACACACACCTTAGTGCCGCCTACACCTGGTCCTATCGCAGCCGCAGGGAACATCGGTGCTCAAAATTATCTAGGAACGGTCATTTTATTCGGGATCATCGTCGCTATCCCTGCAATTTTGGTGGGATACCTCTGGGCGGTCAAAGCCGGTACTAAAATTCACATAGAGCAAAGCGAAGATGACGCTCTCTATGATTACGATGAGGTCGTCAGCAGTTTTGGCGATATGCCATCGGCCACAAAATCATTCGCTCCTATTTTAGTTCCAATTCTTTTGATCGGATTCAGCTCTGTCATCACTTTCGCTGGATGGGAAGGTCCGCTATTTTCATTTTTCCTATTCCTAGGTTCGCCTGTTGTCGCCCTTCTCGTTGGCGTGTTATTCGCCTTCGCTCTTCTTCCAAAATATGATGAAGAAACGCTTACTCAATGGGTTGGAATCGGGATTAAAGAGGCCGCTCCAATCCTGTTAATTACAGGAGCAGGTGGAGCGTTCGGTTCTGTCATCAGCTCTACAAGCATCGCTGATCTCATTAAAGGAATCGCTGGAAATGAAGTAGCGGTCGGTGCAGTATTCATCTTCATTCCATTCATCATCGCAGCCGCCTTGAAGAGTGCTCAAGGATCGTCAACAGCAGCCATTGTCATCACATCAACCTTAATTGCTCCCCTTCTTCCGCAAATCGGAATCGAAGGAGCTGTCCCGCTGGCCCTTGTTGTCATGGCCGTCGGTGCAGGTGCCATGGTCGTCTCCCACGTCAACGACAGTTATTTCTGGGTCGTAAAAGAATTCAGTGGGATGTCCATCACACAAGCCTACAAAGCTCAAACGATGGGAACCTTGCTTCAAGGACTTACAGCGATCATTGTCACTTCATTTCTATGGTTTATATTAGTATAAAAAAAGGTGGTGACCCCTCGGGTAGGGCTCACCACCTTTTTAAATCATATTCACTCTATGTTTGAAAGATTTCTCCTTACGTTTGAGTGATTCCGCGTCTAGTTTGAGCGATTTCCCAACTACTTTGAGCGATAACTCCCTCACCCTGAGCGACTTCCCAACACTTTGAGCGATATCATCTACCAAACGAGATAAACAACTACCCCAACCAATCCCCAAAACGGCAGAGAAAGAAGGCTCGCCCATAATAGACCTTTGAAAAAGTCCCCCTCATATTGCTCCATACCATCACCTCTTTAGAAACAGTATGGACAACACCAATTGAATTCTTACCTTAAAACTTTCTACAAAAACCGATCCGGATTGAAGAAAAAAGACACCTCAGCTCAAGGCGTCTTTCTAAGCATTACGTGGCTAAAAAAATCACAATAGGGATAGTAACCAGACTGAGTACCGTCGTTGCTAGAGTCGCACTCGTAACGGTTTGGGGTTCGGTTTGAAACTGGATGGCATACATCGTCGTATTTGCAGCTGTAGGAGTGGCCGCCATGATGATCATTATCTGCTTCATCAACGGGTCGACAGGCATTCCCCAAACGATAGCGGCTGCGATGGCTGGGGCAGCTATCAGTTTGATCATTAAGGCGATGGATACTTTTTTATATTCGAAGCCTTTGACCTTGATGTTCGCGAGTTGCATGCCAAGAGTGAGCATGATTAAAGGAATTGCAGCACTTGCAATTAAATCTACGCCTCCTTTAAGCTCTCCAATAGAGATGCCGAACGTTTGGAAAAGGAACCCGGCTATAGCCCCGTAAACCATCGGCATTCGACGAACGGAACGAAGGGCAGCTTTCATTCCATCTCCCTTGTCTCCTCCTCCTTTAGCCGCATAGTAAACGCCTAAGGTACTCATCAGCAGCTGTTGTAAGACCATAAGAACAATCGCGGTTTCCATTCCTGCCGTTCCGAATAAGAACAAAACGAGTGGTGTGCCGTAGTTTCCGTTATTGGTGAAGGCACAGGACAAGACCATCCCGCATCTTTCCTTTTCGGTATAATTCTGCACCTTGGAAAGGATCGAAACGATGCCAATGATAATGATGCAGAGCCCCAGCATGTAGATCGAAATATAAACATAGGAAAAGGTGATCTTTTCCTCGTAAAACGTCTGGAAGACAAGGAACGGCACGAGAATATAGAGAGCTAGTTTTGAAAACGTAGAGGTATCGAATTGAAAGATCTTCTGAGCTCCATAACCAATACCAAACACTAAGAAAATTGGCAGTAAAATCGTGATAAACTCCATATGCTTTCTCCTATAAGTTAAATTAAGAAAAGGGAGCCGTATGGACTCCCTTCCTAGTTACAAGTTGAATACAACAATTTTCTCTTCTGTCATTTCCTCAATCGCATAGCGTGGACCTTCTTTTCCTGTTCCACTCTTCTTCACGCCGCCATATGGCATGTGGTCGACTCTATAGCCGGAAGTATCGTTGACAATCAAGCCGCCAACGTGAATCTGATCCATGGCTTTCATAGCAAAAGCCAAGCTGTTTGTGAACAACCCTGCCTGAAGTCCATACTCAGAGTCATTGACGTAAGAGATGACTTCATCTTCATCAGCATAGGAATCAACCGCTACGACAGGTCCGAATACTTCCTGCTTGCAAACTTTCATTTCTGCGTTCACGTTTGTAAGAACAGTAGGTTGGTAGAAAACACCGTCACGCTTTCCTCCCGTTTCAACAACAGCACCTTCAGCCACCGCTTCGTTGACCCATTCTTCAACTCGTACCGCTTCTTCTTCTGCAATCATTGGACCCATTTGTGTGGAAGGATCCATCGGGTCTCCTAATTTTATTTGGGAGGTCGCTTCTCTTACTTTTTCAATGAACTGGTCATACACAGCATCGTGAACGTAGACGCGCTGGACGGAAATACATACCTGCCCTGCATTGTTAAAGCTTTTTTGTGCGACCAGTTGTGCCGCTTGTTCAACATCGGCATCTTTGTGAACGATCGTTGCGGAATTATTGCCTAGTTCCAAAGCAACATCACGTAAGCCTGCTTCTTTTCGAATCCGTTCTCCGACCTGCGGGCTTCCGGTAAATGTAAACATATTCACATCAGGATTGGATGTCAGCAGTGGTCCTACTTCATGACCTTCTCCAGTAAGTACATTCAGTCTCCCTTTTGGAAGTCCTGCTTCTTCAAACAGCTTCGTCAGTAACAAAGCAGTAAGCGGAGTCTGCTCTGCAGGTTTTAAAACAACACTGTTTCCAGCTGCAATCGCTGGGCCAACTTTGTGGCAGACAAGGTTCAACGGGACATTAAACGGCGTAATGGCCGCAACCACACCGACAGGATAACGTCTTGTGAAAGCTTTACGATTTTCAGATCCCGGAGCTGCTTCAACAGGAATTTCTTCTCCATGGATACGTTTTGCTTCCTCCGCTGAATTTTCCAGAGTTAAGGCAGAACGACCTACTTCCCCTCTTGCTTCATTGACCGGTTTTCCGACTTCCTTGGCAATGACCGCTGCAAATTCCTCGGTGTTGTCTCTCAGTAATTGAGCGACTTTCAGTAAAACTTGATAACGGTCATATAAAGAGAAAGGCACTTTTAAAGCTTCTTTGGCGCTTTCAACAGCTTCCTTGACGTCGGATTCATTGGTTACGGCTGTCTCACCGATTTTTTCTTGATTGTATTTGTTCAAGACAGGAACGGTGTCTTCTTTTGTGCGCCATTCGCCATTGATAAATAAACCGAAAGAATAGTCTGTTGCTACTTTATTCATTACAACAACCTCCTTATATATTATAACGTTACGACCTTTTGTTCACTGCTAAATGCTTCCGCACGTCCAGCACTTCCAAAGACATCAATCTTCTCTTTCACTTTTTCCTTCATTCGCTCACGACCTGCACCTAAAGAATTAGCTAAAACAATGTCTGCTGGATTTGAAGCCAAATAATCCTGCAGTCCTTGCGTATAGGCCTGGCGAAGTTCCGTGTCTACATTGATTTTGGAGATCCCCAGCTTAATAGCTTCCTGCACTTGTTGATCCGGCACATCTGAACCGCCATGCAGAACGATTGGTCGAGCCACAGCTTCAGATATTTCTTTCAACCTTTCGAATCGCAGGTTTGGTGTCTGTTTGTAAATGCCATGGGCTGTTCCAATGGATACTGCTAAATAATCGACATCCGTTTCATTCACAAAGTCGACCGCTTCCTCAGTTGTCGTGATCAACGCATCTTTTTCATCTACCGTTATATCATCTTCGGTTCCACCAATTTTACCGATTTCCCCTTCACTGCCGATGCCAAGCGCCCGGGCAGCATTAACCACCTGTTTCGTAATTCTGGTATTCTCTTCAAATGACAATCCCGAACCATCGAACATCACCGATTGAAAACCGGACTGAATGGCTGCCATTGTCTGCTCATACTGACGGCTGTGGTCGAGGTGGATACATACAGGAACAGTGAACTCTTTCGCAAAAGAATCGACCATATCTTTCATCGGCTGCAAGCCCAGGGTTTGTATCACTTTCTGGCCAATCTGAATCATCACAGGGGCTTGCTTTTCTTCCGCAGCTTCTAATATAGCTAAAATGGTTTCCGCATTATGAGCACTAAAGGCTCCGACTCCGTACTTGTTCTCATAAGCATGGGTTAGCAATGTTTTTCCATCCACAAATGGCATAGAGGACCACTCCTTTTATCGTTTAAGTTCAAGACTATAATGGTATTGATCGTTACGATATTTCGTTTTCGTATATTCAATCGGCCGTTCATTGACACCGAAACTCAGCCTCGTCATTTCAAGAAGAGCTTCGCCTCCCCGTATACCGAGAGCATCTGCTTCATCAATGGTTGCATTGATGGCTGCTATCTTTTCGCTGGCTCTATTCAAATAAATGTTGTAGTTTTCAAGGATTTCGTAGTAACGCGCTTCATCTAAATTGTGCTTCATCAGGATTTCGCCGATCTCTTTCGGCCAGCATGTACGTTCAAGGGCTACAGGTATTTCATCCGCTAAACGAATCCGTTCAATTAACAAAATGGGTTCATCGTCTTTGACTTCGAGCATGGATTTTTCGTGGTGAAGGTTGGACTTGAACTCCGCCCGGATCAACTTGCTTCGGGGAATCTGCCCACGTTCCAGAACTTCTTCAGCGAACCCTTTCAATTGACTCAAATTTCCGCTCAATTTCCTAGGTTTCACGATTGTTCCGCGACCTTGTTTCTTTTCTACCAACCCTTCCTGCACGAGAATGGAAATGGCCTGACGGATCGTTGTGCGGCTGACGTCGAATTCCTTCATAAGTTCCTGTTCAGTCGGAATCAATTTATCTGCTTCCCATTGTCCATTATGAATACGATCAATGAATAATTCTTTCAATTGTAAGTATAGGGCTAAATCTTTATTGGGATTAACTTTAGTGTTCACTATATTCGACTCTCCTTTTCGAAAGCGGAGGGTATGAAGGCCGGTCACCTCCTAACAGTGGAGTCAACCATTGATAATAAGCCTTTAGATCTGTGATGAATTGAGCTGGTAACAGCCTTTCTCCCTCAGCAATCACATTTTCAAGTTTTACTGGTTTTATCTCCATTGTATAATAATTTGATGCTTTTCGCCCAACAGCGACCATGACTGCATCATACCCTTCAAGCACCCATCGCCCACCTTCTCTGCCAACTTGATAAGCTTCATAGGTATCGATGGGGGATAAAGACGACGTATCTGCCCGTTGATTCATCCCCAACAGTTCTGCCCTAGTATTCACATGTAACTCTTCACTGATAAATTCACTGATTTCTTTGGAAATACCTCCGAGAATGGAGCGTCCGCCTACATGATTGAGTTCAATTTGAGATCCTCGTTCCCACTGAACCCCTTCACTGACCACGACAATGGCGTAACCATAGGAACTCAATGCTTCTTTGACTGTTGTTAACAAGGTATCCTTATTCAACGGCTGTTCCGGAAGAGCAATATAATGGGGGCCCTCTTCCTCATACTCTCTAAAAGCCCCTGCAGCGGCAGCTAACCACCCTGCATTACGGCCCATCGTTTCCAGTACACGGACCTGCTCAAAATTCTTCATGGAATATAGATCACGGCTCAAATCTTTCGTCGTCTGCGCGATCGATCTCGCTGCACTTGCGAAACCAGGAGCATGGTCTGTGCCTCCTAAGTCATTATCCACCGTTTTCGGAAGTCCGAGTACCTGCAGAGTGTAACCCTGACGTTCGGCTTCTTTTTTCACTTTTAACAAAGCTTCCATCGTCCCATTCCCACCGATAAATACGAGGGTATCGATTTGGTGCTTCTTCAGGGAATGGACCGCTTGAGCAATCGCCTCATCGTTAAAAGGATAACGCCCGGATTGTAAGCACGCCCCCGGCACTGACTGATTCTCAAGAATCCAATCAATGACTTCCGAATCACCGTAAAGAAAGTTCTCTTCCACCAGACCTTGATAACCTCCTTCAACGAAGGTCAATTGACACTGTTCTTTTACACTTTCAACAAAACCAGCCAGGGTAGCGTTGATGACAGCTGTCGGTCCTCCTGCCTGCCCTACTGCGACATGTTTCATCAGGTGTCCTCCTTCAATCAATCTTTCGTATAGACGATAGTTTCAAGGTCCAGTTGACGCCCAAGTTCCAAAAGCTCTTCAACGACATCTTCGTAAACAAGAGCATAGTGAGGCTCAAAACCTTCTTCCATTAAACTGTACAGCGTGTCATTGATCTCCGTCTCAAGTTCTACTTCTACAGACGTCCCGTTGAATCGTTTCGGAGTATCCAATGCGTTTCCTCTCATGATAAGCAGACGATACCCATCTGGTGTATAGCTGACGCGGAACATCGTTACCTGCCCTGGCTTCAGACCAAATTCCATCGTAAATCCGAGTTTACGGTTAGGGTGCACGCCAGGCTGCGCTCCCTGGTCAGGGTGAGCAAGAGAGTAGGCACCTGCGCCGCAATGCCAGAAGACGACTGAATTACTCGCTTCATTCACATGAACCATATCTCCTAAGTAAGGCGCTTTTCCTCCACTCAGTTGCTGTAAAATAAACATGGAAACAGAACCATGGATATCCGATTCACAAGAAGAGACGATTCCGTCTTCGGTAAATTGGGATAGTGTTGAACAAGCGGCTGCGCCTAATTCATTGAAAAACTCCGGCCAGCAGCGGATGGCGAGCCCTGAAAGGTTTTCTTGATTAACGACAGACTCGACATATGTCGTGAACTGAGCAAAACGCTGAACGGTTTCATCATTTCTGTTCAAGCCGATCACTTGCTGTTGCGCCCGGTCAATCGCATGCTCCCATTCACCTTCTGATAGTTTCTTAGATTCTTCGAAAGCTTTCATCAAATCGACACTTTTAACCTCAACCCCCAGTTGCTTTTGAAGCATCTCTTCGTCCGTTCCTGAGAAAAAGAAGCCGGGAGGGTGTTCCCCGATGACGCCAATTTTGAATTGCTTTAAATCTTGAATCATCTGCTGAACTTTTAAATATTTTTTTAAACGCCCGCGAATTTGAGCTTCTTCCGGATTACCGAAAAGGAAGGAATAAGGATGCTTCGCACATTTCAACACGTGGCTGGTGCTGTTCCCACCCGTTAAGGAGTTTAAGCGCAAACGTCCGTTAATGCTCGGTTCACGGATGGACCACACCATGACAGGCGCTTCCACCTGCTTGATCAGTGTTTCTACAAATTCACCATCCGCGAACGTGACACTTTGATAAATGGAAACGCCGATGTCATCCTTGGCAATCGCTTTCAAAAAGTCGTTCAAGTCATCCGGTGAAGTAAGAATGCCTTCCGGTTCAATTACTTCAATGCCTAACTCGTTCAACATCTCCGAACTCTTTTTCCTTTGGATTTCGCCTGCTTCTAAATCAAATGTTTTTCTCCCAATCGGAAGATACAATACTTTCATGCTCATTGATCCGTCCCACCTTTTTCTCTATTTGAAAACATCATACCATACATACCTACCTTTAAACAAAGGTTATTACCTTTATTTTTATTCAGCAGGTGTATATTTTTCTCGAATCTTCTCGAAGAGGTCAGCATATCCGGATCCTTTTTTATAAAAAACAGGAGGCTGACCGATAGGAGCGGAAACTTCTACATGGCCTCCGTCAAATTCTTCACCGCTCCAGAGGTGAACCCATGTTTCATTCGGAAGATAAACATTCCACTGGCTGGCTGCTTCCTCGTAGACAGGTGCAACAAGCACATCGTCTCCCAACATGTATTGGTATTGAAGATCATACGTCTGTGCGTCATCTTCAAATTCCATAAACAACGGTCTTTGAACCGGAATCCCTTTTTCCGCATTTTCTTTCACAAGATCTTTCAAATAAGGAGCCAATGTCACATGGACATCTGTCATTCTTATAAATGCATTCATCGTGTCTTCATCATGATCATACTGGTGACTATCGGTCGGGCGGTTTCCTTCATGACTTCTCATTACCGGCGTGAAAGCAGCGAGTTCCACCCAGCGAAGCAGCAATTCTTTGGAACGCTTGTTTCCATGCAGACTCGTGTATCCACCGATATCGCTGTGGTGAAGCCCATTCCCGACAAGGCCCGCAGACAGTGCAGCAGGGATGACAGACGCGATCCCATCATCAAGATCCCAGTTGACGCTCTGATCCCCCGCCCACAACAAACGGCAGTACTTTTGGCTTCCTGTGTAGCCTGCACGCATGAAATAGACAATGTCATCTGTTTTACCAGCTTCATCAACAGCTTCAAAATTCACTTTTGCCCACAGCATCGGCCAGGCATTGTGCATAAGCATTGCCGGCTCACCATTGTGGAGCTTGGCATCGGTCGGCAAGTATTCTCCGAAATCAGCCATCCAGCCATCTAGACCGAAATCAATCATGTACTTTTGAATGACGCTCTTATACCATTCAAAGGCTGCCGGATTCGTAAGATCGACAATTCCGCAGTCAAACTCACCGAAGTCAACTAAATAAACGTCATCTTGTTGATTGAGGACAAAATAATGATTCGCCACAGCTTCTTTATACAATGCTCCATCTAAAATCAAATAAGGATTAATATAGCCTAAGAAACGAATGCCTTGTTCTTTCCATTCTTTCAATTTTTGGTCCAGTTCAGGATATTCGTTCTCATCCCACTGCCAGTTCCAGTTCAAACGGCGGCCAAAAGAGGTGACTCTTTTTCCCTGCCAATCCTGAGCCCAGACAGCCCCTACCTTCATGCCTTTATCACGTGCAGCATCGATTTTCTTTTGAACCTCATCCGTGCCGCCTTGCATTCCGAGCCAGATGCCATCATAAGTCCATTCGGGAAGCTCCGGCTGTCTTCCTAGATGATGAGTCAGTCGAGACACTAACTCTTTGATGCTTGCTCCCGTTTCAAACATCATTTGCGACGGGACTTCCCACACCTGGAGTTCATGATAATGATCTTTTCGAAAATCAAAGTCGGCATAAGCAGTCGTATCGACATGACAGAAATACTTCTTCGAAGACAGGAATGTCGGCTGAGGGTAATTGGTATGATAATAGTCGCCCCCCGCCTGATCATGAAGGTCTGCTAGAAAAGTGGTGTACGTCTTCTTGTTACGGCCAACCCCTGGCTCAGAGGTCCATAATGGGAAATGTTTGCCCCGCAAATTCAAATGAGACATCTGCTCCCCGCATCCGTACACCTTTTCTGTGGTATCAGCGGCGATACGGACCCAGAACCGATTGAAAGCCTTTCGATCTCCTGAAAAATCCAGTTTCAGATTTTGATTTTCATAGCTGAAGGCTACCGATAGAGTTTCTGAATCCATGGAAGTCCGTTTAAAGTCAACGCGGAAACCCTGTTCGCTTTCTTCCATCACTTCAAAACTCTTTAATCCGAATCGTTCCACGACATAATCTTCGATCTCATAATTGCCTCGGTACATCTCAATTTTTTCTTCTCCTTGACCGACAAATAAACACGGGGATGTCGGTGTATGCTCAAGGATCTTTCGTCCATCGAGCACAACTTCGAATGTAGTATCCTGGTATTGAATAGAAAGCCCTTGTTTTTGTTTCGTTTGCATGGGTGGAATCCTCCTTGAAAATTATAAGTTAGCCGCTTTTTTCATGTGCTTTTCTACGACACGGTCATATTTCTTTTCCCATTTCTTCATAGCAAAGACCAGTGCTACAGAAGTTAAACCAATCAACACACCAGAAGCGATCCAGAACCATTGAGAAACCACCGCGTCCGGATAAGCAAGTCCGATTGGAGAGAAGACGATGTAAGTAAATACAATCAAACTTAACAAAATAATCGATGTCGGAATCGCATACTTCCACGGGACCATGTCCACTTTAGGAGCATGCTTGAACGAATAAGGTTTAGACAGTGGGCGAATATATCCGACTGCCAACATAATACCGACTTCGATAACAAAAAGGATGGCAGAAATGTGGATGAAGTTCATCGTGATTTCAATGCCGAACATCTGGTTCAATCCCCATACAAGCATGTAGTACGTAATGACGTGAAAAATCACTGCAATCTTCGCGCCCAGCGGCGGAACAAATTTGGATGCAATTCCTACGAGTACGATGGCGATAATCGGAATGTTAAAGAATCCGGTAAACTTACGAATGATATCCCAGAGGCCGTCCGGTGCACTCATGAGCATCGGGGAGATAAAGAATGAAACGAGTGCCAAAATCGTACCGAAATATTTACTTACACGAATCAACTGTTCATCAGAAGCATCCGGTTTAAAACCAGGCTTGTACACATCTAAAGCAAACATCGTTGCCGCTGAGTTCAAAAGTGAGTTAAAGCTTGAGAAAACCGCACCTAACAATACAGCTAGAAACAATCCAGAGAAAATCGTAGGCATCAAATTGGTCACCATGGTTGGATAAGCCAAGTCGACCGTTTGGAAGCCTGATCCATATAAATGGAAAGCAATAACTCCTGGAATCATCATGAGAATAGGTACAACCAGCTTATAAAAACCGGAGAACAAGACCCCTTTTTGACCTTCCGCCAAGTTCTTTGCTCCCAGGGCACGCTGAATCACGTACTGGTTCGTTCCCCAATAGAACATATTCATGAAGATCATCCCGGTGAATATAGCGGAAAATGGAACAGAATCATCTTTTCCACCAATCGCATTCAACTTGTCTGCATTGTCAGTAGCCATCGTCTTGAACCCTTGAAAGAAGTTCCCGTCCCCTAGTACGAAAAGTCCGATCACAGGAATCATTAAACCAATCAACAGCAAACCAATTCCATTTAACGTATCAGATACTGCAACCGCTTTCAATCCGCCGAAAATCGCATAAATGGCACCGATAATACCAATCACCCAGATAACGAGCCAGACCGATGATTCGAAAGAAATACCTAAGAGACCTGGCACATCAAAGAGCTTCAGCACCGCTAGTGCGCCGGAATAAAGAACGGATGGTATGGTCACAAACGCATACCCGAGCATAAACAGGACCACTATGTAACGTCTGACACCATCATCAAATCGTGTACTTAAAAATTCAGGAAGAGTGGAAAATGCACCACCTAAGTATTTAGGAAGCAGGATCAATGCCATAATGATGACAGCAATTGGTGCTGTCACTTCCCAAGCCATGTTGGACAAGTTCGTGCGATAAGCCTGTCCATTTAGACCAATCAATTGTTCTGCAGATAAGTTCGTCAGCAGCAAACTACCAGCAATAAACCCACCTGTTAATCCACGACCGGCCAGAAAATACCCATCAGAATCATTGACCTGCCCTTTCGCCTTCCGGTAAGACACCCATCCGACCAATCCCATAAACAAGATACACGTGACCAGTGTATATAGAATACTCATGATTGACTTCCTCCTTCTTTATCGTTCAAATATTGTACAAATACATTGGGACCTTTAATTCCGACATGTGCGCCTTGAGAGACAAACCTTTGATGTTCCTCATGGGCAATCAGCCATTTATTTCTCATAAAAAGTAAGGAATCTTCCCCTTTTTCTTCATCCTTTAATGGAGTATTGGTACCTTCAGGTAAAATGACGATACATTTGAATCCTTCTCCGGTCACTTTGCAAGGAGCGAGGTGAAGGGTCGTTTGGAACATTTCGATCGCATACCCTTTCGGAATATAAAACGCTTTCAAATGTTCTGTAGAAAAAGCATCTTCCTCCACATCATTCAAGTGCCCTAAAAGTAAGACCATATCAGTCGCAGCTACATTGATTTCGCTGCCCTTATGATATTCCAGTCCACCTAGATTGGAATTGTTCCCATTACAGTAACCGATTTGAATGTTCATGCCCCCGTAGTACCTTTTTTCAATGGTACTTTTCAAATCCTTTAACTCCAAAGCAGGTTCTGAAGGAACATAAACATTCCCATTTTCCGGAACCGGAATATTTCCATCAAATGAATGAGCTTTTCATCAGGAAAAGTATCAATTATTCGGCCAAAATTCTTAAAGGAACTTTCCTCCACGTGTCGAATATTTAGAGAAACATTCATCTTTTGCAATTGGTCCAGCATATCATCCCTCCACATTAAAGATATCTACCTTTCATAAAACGTAGGTATCTTTGTTGTTATTCATTGTACTGGAAGCGCATTCAATCTGGCAAGAGGAAATTTTAATTACCTTCCACTAAACCGCATGAAACAGCGATTTAAACATATTTATATCGAATACAAAATTTTTAATTTTCTAAAAAGTGTTGAAATATTTGGGACCCGTCCATATAATATTAGACAATGAAAGCGTTATCAAGAGAGGAGGCATGGAACTAAAGGTTGTAACGTTATTAATTAAGGTAGCAACGTTAGTATGTAAAATAAAAGGGGGACGAATTAGTGAATGTTAAGCATATGATGCTTGCCGTTTTTATTTTAATGACAATGGTTCTAGGCGCTTGTTCATCGGAGAGCTCTGGTGAATCTGATAATGCTGATGGAAGTAAAACGATCAGTTTCATTCATTGGCGTGGGGAAGATAAAGAGGTTTTCGATCAGCTCATTAAAAAGTTTGAAAAGGAAAATGAAGGAATTAAAGTGGATATGACCATTTATCCATCCGAACAATATCAATCCACAGCACAGACACTCATTCGAGATGGAGAAGTCGGCGATGTATTCACATCCTTTCCAGGTTCTCAATTCGAAATTATGGATAAAGCAGGATTGATGACGGATTTATCTGGAGAAGAATTACTCTCCAACTTTAATGAGAGTTTACTTGAAGCTGGTCAGAAAGACGGGAAACAGTGGGCCGTTCCTTATCAGTTGGTGTTCAACCAGCCCGTCTACAACAAAGGGATATTCGAGGAGTTGGGAATTGAAATCCCTCAGAGTTGGGAAGAGTTTTTAGCTATGAATGAAACGTTGAAGGAAAATGGGTACGCCCCAATGGCCTTCCCTGGTGCAGACATTGGTCCAGGACAATTAATGAACAGTATGATGATGAATAATGCAACAGATGAAGATATCTTTACACAATTGGAAAATGGAGAAACAAAATTGACGGACGAGTGGTGGGTCAAAACACTAAGTCAATTCAAGGAACTAGCCGACAGAGGGTATTTCCAGGATGATTCCCTTGGAACAAAACACGACGGTGCGATTGCACTAATGGCTCAAGAAAAAGCAGCGATGCTCGGAAGTGGTTCGTATGCCATGGCTAGTATCAAAGAACAGAATCCAGACATGGAGCTTGGACTACTGGCACCGATCACCGTTCCTGCAGATGAAGCCGTCTATGAAGGGGTTCACACCACGACATTCATGATGGCTGTCAATAAGAACTCGGACACAAAAGATGAAGCGAAGAAATTCATTGAGTTTTTAAGCCAACCTGAGAATGCCAGTACTTATGCAAATGAAACGGGTCAGCACCTCACCGTCAGCGATGTGAATTATGAGTCTGAAGTGTTGAAAAACACAGCCGATTGGATGGACAAAGAGACACGCTTCCAGCCTCGCTACTTAATCAATAGTGCAGACATTGAAAAAGCGGTCATTGCTTCCATTCAATCCGTTATCGGAGGCACATCTCCAGAAGAAGCCGCAGCTGAAGCACAAAAAGTGGTCGACCAATTTGTAGAATAACCATGATTCCTTATAGGGGAAGAAAGCCGTTCATGATAACAGACGCTTTCTTCTTCTATTTATGACTAAGGAGGCACTTATGAAAGCTGGAAAATCCATTTACCTATTTGTCGTTCCAGGATTGATCCTGTACTTGATCTTTTTTATTTACCCTACATTAAGTGCTCTTTTCTATTCCTTCACGAACTGGGATGGATTATCTGCAGAGTACGATTTTGTCGGAATCAGCAACTACGTTGAAATTTTCACGGCTGATGCGATCTTCCGTAAATCTTTAGTGAATAATATTGAGTTCATGCTGTTTGTCGTAATCTTTCAAACCTTGTTCTCTTTAGTTTTCGCCCTGTTTTTAACGAAGAACTCTAAACGCAGTGTATTTTTAAGGGCGCTTTACTTTTTTCCAACGATTTTGTCTTCCGTATCCGTTGCTTTTATTTGGTCCTATATGTATGACCCGAACCTCGGACTGATCAACACCGTCATGCAGGCGATCAACCTGGATTCACTTGCTTTGAATTGGATTGGAAATGAAGATATCGCCATTTACTCCATTTCCGCAGTTCAAGTCTGGTTCCATACAGGGCAGATGCTGATTATTTTCGTCGCCGGCCTGCAGGGGATTCCGAAAGATTTATATGAGGTCGCCAAAATGGAAGGAGCAAACAAATGGCAGACGTTCAAAAAAGTCACCTGGCCACTTGTTGCACCTGCGGCTACGATTGTTGTCGCTTATACAACGATTCAATCGTTTAAGGCTTTCGATTTGATCTTTGCCATGACCAGAGGTGGCCCGAACTACTCTACAGAAATCCTGGCAACGCTTATTTACAATACAGCTTTTCGGAGCTACCGCTTCGGATATGCATCAGCTGAATCTGTCATTTTCATGATTGTCATTGCGATAATCACCATTGTTCAAATGAGAGTCTTAAGATCAAGAGCCACGTAAAAAGGAGGGAAAGAATCTATGGATCGATTAGGAAAAAGAGTGCTGCTGTTCATTTATGCAGCCATCATCATCATTCCCATGTTGACCGTCTTCTTTTCTACATTTAAAACAACATCACAAATGTATGAAAATCCCATAGGCCTGCCTGAATCATTCAACTTCTCCAATTATGTACAAATCTTCAATGAGACAGCTATGGCTACATATTTCAAAAACAGCGTCATCGTTACCCTTGTATCCGTAACGTTCACATTGTTTTTTGCAAGTTTAATTGCCTATGCCATTACGAGAATGAACAAATGGATGGGCGGTTTACTTTTCGGATTGTTCACCCTCGGAATGATGGTGCCGGCACAGGTAAATATGATTCCACTTTACTCATTGATCTACCGGTTGGATTTAACCAATACGCTTAGTGGATTGATGATTGTCAATATATCTGTAACTTTACCAGTGGCAGTCTTCATTTTGACAGGATTTATGAAGACCATTCCGAAAGAATTATTTGAAGCTTGTACCATTGATGGAGCGAACAATTGGCAGGTGTACCGCAGAATTGCCCTGCCTTTATCGTTGCCTTCATTATCTGCAACAGCCATCTTTCTTTTTGTCATGCATTGGAATGACTTGTTGTATCCTTTACTGTTCATTACGAAAGACGAATACAAAACCCTGCCTCTCGCTCTATTAGAATTCCAAGGACAGTATATGACGAACTTCCCGATGTTGTTTACTGGTGTCATGATTGCTTCAGCACCCATGATTATTGCTTACGTGTTCCTGCAAAGATACTTCATAGCTGGAATGACAGCTGGATCAGTAAAAGGATAAGGAGCTGTTGAGATGACCATTTCAATTGGGTTGATTGGTGCTGGGAATCGTTCAAAATCCTTACTTAAAGCAATGAAACATACCAACGAATTTTCAGTCGCTGGTTATGTAGATAAAGAACCAAAAGCATTTGTTGAACACCACTTCCCTGGGGCCCATTTTTATCAAAAGGAAGAAGAACTGTATAGGAATGAAACGATAGATGCTGTCGTCATTGCTACACCCAATGACCTTCATGAAAAAAACATGAACAAAGCGATGGAAAACCAGGTGGCTATCTTTACAGAAAAGCCCTTGGTTACGGAACATGATCCATTCATAGATCTTTATAAAAAGATAGAAACTTACGAAAAAACTTTTGTGATCGGTACAGAACTGAGACACGACCCTGGTTTCATTCGGTTAAAAAAACACTTGGATACAACACCCCTTCTATCCGTTTGGTGCCATGAGTTCAGACCTCCCTTTCGTGAAGGGAGTGAGAGATGGCGACTGGAGAGAAGCCGGACCGGAGGGACATTCTTAGAAAAAAACATCCACCATTTTGATCTTATGGTCAATCTTATAAAGTCCCCTCCTCGTGCTGTATTCGCGAAAGGAGACCACCCTGGAGAGATGATAGAAAACGGATGGGTCATTGTAGAATTCGAGAACGGAACCTTTGGAAACTTAGGGGTTTCTCTATCCTATGAGCAACACCATCTGGAAGTCGGCGTTCTTCAAAAAGAAAATACGTTTATATACAATCCCAACGAGCAAAAACTGATCTCAGAGAACACGGAAAACGCTTCCCTCTTTCACCTTGGTGGAATTAAACAGACAGGTTTTGATCATCCAGGTGAAGTTGAACAGATGAAAGAATTCGCGCGTCTGATCAAATCAGAAAAGACGATGGACGGAGGTCTGGAGGAAGCTTATTGGAGTCATAAAATTGCCTTTGCCGCGGAGGAATCGGTCCGAACCGGAAAGGAAATTCTGTTAGATCCACTCACTTCTTTTAAAGGAGGAAAAGTATGAGCGTCATTGATATGCACCACCACATCCTCAACGTCCCAAACTATACGGAGAATTTAATAAAGCACATGGACCGAATCGGTATTGACCGTGTCTGCTTAAGCGGTCTCGGTCTCCCTTCAGATAATTGGCTTGGAGATCTTTCTCCTACAAATGAAGATGTCAGAAAAGCGATGAAAGACTATCCAGATCTAGTAATAGGATTCGGAGTGATCCGTTTGGGGGAGTCGACCGTAGAAGACGTGGAACGCTTATATGCCGAGGGCTTTAGAGGAATTAAAACGACCCGCCCGCTGCACAATTATGATGACCCCCGCTATGATCCTATCTATGCAAAGATCGAAGAACTTGGCATGCCGGTCCTTTTCCATACAGGCTTCATTCTGCAAACGAAAGTGGATCAGCGCGATGATGTATCATCGGCCCGCATGCGTCCGGTCATGTTAGACAGGGTAGCGCGCTCTTTTCCCAACCTGACCATGTTTATCGCTCACTTGGGAATGCCGTGGCACGAAGAGGCCGCTATGATGGCTCGCTTCCACCCCAATGCTTATGTCGATTTGTCAGGGTCACCAATGGGGTGGCGAAACCGAAAATCTCCTTCCTTCTTTCAGGATCTATTCTACTGGGAAGGAGCTTTTAATAAACTCGTCTTCGGTTCTGATGTCCACTACGATGACTTGGAAGCTTCTTACAACGACCATAAAAAACTATTTCAGATGCTTAATCTCGATGAAACCACTCAGAAACGCATTTTTTCGGAAAATGTGAACACCATTCTTGATTTATGATTGGAGGGAAAAGATGAAAAGAACAAACGTTTCCTACACGTTGACAGAAGAACCCGATGCTTCAGCCCATCATTTTGCCCGTTATCTTGCTGATTTTATTCAAGAGCGCAACGAAAAGAACTTACCGACCAGACTGATTTTGCCGGTAGGACCTGTTCGCCCCTACCCAATTCTAGCCCGCATCATTAATGAAGAAAAGATTTCTTGGCAGAACGTCCATATCTTCAACATGGATGAATACCTGGATTGGCAAGGACGTCCCATTGCAGAAGATCATTCGTATAGTTTTAGAAAGTTCATGAACGAATTTTACAAAAGCCTAAATCCTCCACTCAGGCCCCCGAAAGATCAGTGCCATTTTCCGGATGTGTACAACATTGATGAGATAAGCAGCAAAATCGAAAAGGTTGGTGGCGTTGATCTATGTTTGGGAGGAGTGGGTGTCCATGGGCACGTCGCTTTCAATGAACCTATCATTTCCCGCTTCCAGCAAGTAACCACCGAAGAATTCAAAAACTCTAAAACCCGCATTCTATCCTTAGCGCCTGAAACACATGTGATGAATAGTATCCGAACTAATGGCGGAAGTTTTGATGAATTTCCTCCGATGGCCATCACCTTAGGGATGAAAGATATTCTGAACGCAAGGAAAATCCGCCTTTATTGCGATGGGGGATCCTGGCAGCAGGAAGCCTTTTATCAAGCCATTTACGGGGAAGAAAATGTCCGCTATCCAGTGACATTACTTCAGGACCATACAGATCTTCAATTCATAGCTACGCAGGAGACAGCCCAAAAAGTTTTACATCAGCGCTAGCAATCAAAAGGTCATAAGGAAATGCTAAAGACCTAAAAAGTGCAGGCTTATTCAGCCCTCACTTTTCAGGTCTTTTTCATGGATACTTTTACTTTTGATGAATCGATGATCTTTGGTTACGCTTCGTATCATTAATATGGATCTCCACAATCTTGAAACCGTGTGAACTAAAATAAATCACGTATTCTTTATATCGTTCATAATCCGTATCCATTCCACCTTGGTCTGTAAACGTAAATGTTTCTCTTGTCGTAACCTTATATAAGTCATCCCTTACTTTTTGGGAATCATCAATCACATTTTCCTGAAAGTCAAAATGATAACCATTCCCCCTCACATCTTCCATGTATTCTTCTAATTCAATAGCTGCTTCGCTCCCTTCACCTAAGTAAAAAGCAACCAATGTAAAGTCTTCCGTGTTTAAGGCCTTTTCATAATCTTCTCTGAAATGTAAAACATGCTGTTCAGCTTGATCTATTAACTCTTCCTCCGGCACATCATTCAGATCGATTTCTTCAATAGGCTTCTCTTCTGCGTTCTCTAACTCTTTCTCCTCATCACTTTTTTCCACTTCAAAGATAAACGACATTGAATCAGACGACAGTTGCTCCGGCTGTATGGCTTCCGTGCGAAGGACATTACCTTCAGCATCTTGGATTTCTGCATGTAGAATGGATGATGATTCAGAAGGAAATGGACCTAACTCAGCAAAGTCCTTTAGCAGATACCCTGTGTCCTCCCCATTATAGAAAAGAGCCGCATCCATCTGATTGCTCTTTAGGGTAAACGTATCTAAGTCAACCTCCATTTTCACTTCCGGGGATCCACCTTCAAAAAGCGAGACGCTCATTTCCTCTTCATCGACGAACTCTCCAAATTCATTTTCACCCTTCCATCGAATGGTATGACTTCCTGGATAGACGACAGCTATATCCCGATACTCATCTTCCTCTGATATATTCATTTCCTTACCATCATTTATAGTTATGGACAACGGGGCAACGTTCGTTTTCAAATGGAGATTCTTGTGAATGCCCTGAATGTTATAGGTTTCATAAAAGCCTAACAGCCATTTGCGCTTTTCAACCTTCAATACTTCTCTACCGTCCCATCCCATCACAACTTCAGAATCTTTATCGGAATGTTCGATAACCTGAATTATTTGGTCTATAACAAAATCCCAATCGCCTTCCCGGATATACTGCAGATATTCCTCTTTATTCACAATCCCGTCTTTTTCTAAACTAACGTGCTCAAAGAAACCGTGAGCGTCATCAGCCATCATACGGTCATCCAGCTTTTCAATTCTTTTGTATGGATCGATTATGTTTTCCACCCACAGGTGCGTAAGAAAAAGAACAATAGCTACGCTCACCAAAATCCCCATAACCTTTCTTCGATTGGATATACTCCCATAAGGAACACGTTTTCCTTCAAGTGTCTTTCCACAATTCGTACAAAACTTTGTTTTAAGGGGAAGCTCATTTCCACACTGTGTACAATACTTCACCGTTCCCCCTCCTTTTCAGATGAAATAAAACAAAAGAGTTCATGATGAAAGAAAAACCTCCCCGTGGTCATCATTTAAGGGAGGCTTAAAACAAAAACATTCGCTTTTGTACAAATGACTCATTACATAAAGAATCCTAGAGGTCCTGATTGAAGATCCCTAATAATCTGATTAAAAATGCTCACTCCAACAATAAAATAAAAAATGACCATAACGATATTTGTAATAACCAGACCATAGAAGACATCCAAACCAGAATCAGAGGTCTTTTCAGCATTCAATGTAAATAATAAGGAGAAGCTCGCTGCCGTGAATAAAGCTAGGGATATGAAGAAAAAGAATGTCGCCACGGCACTCAAGGACAATAAAGCAAAGAGATTGGCTATAAGCAATCCGGTGATTGGTAAGACGAGTAGAGAGCCGTATTTAGCAAGGACAGATAGATAATTGGTTTCAACTTTCATCATTTTCCCAACCCCCAGGTGAACCGCTACAAAAACAGCAAAGAAAAGAAGAGCATAAAAGAAGGGCTGAATTACAAAGGAACCGAATGGAATATCAGGGTTAACACCAGTGAAAGAACCTACACCTCTCGAAACATTCCGAGTAACAAAATAGGAGAACAATGGAAATAGAAATGCAAATAAAGCCAGGGATATAAGGCCGTTGACTTTTTGTCCATCATTGACTTCCTTACAAGTGGAAAACGGCTTTTTCAAAGATTGGATAGCAAATTGGTAAAATTGCCTGCTCGTATTTTTCGCTCTTTCTACGTATTCATTTTGAGGAGCAGGGGCCGTTACAGACGCCGCCAACGGTTGAAGGGCTTGAGTAGATGGTTGATGATTGCTTTGGTTCATTCCTCCTTCCACTTGTGTGCCACATCCTCCGCAAAATTTTGAATCTGCCTCCACTTGGGTTCCACACTTCGAACAAAACATAGAATCAACCCTTTCTGTTGGATTGGATCACGCGAGTAAATGTTGAATTCTAAAAAGATCCCCTTCCCCTTAAACATTGTCGCTGACACTTTTATAACAGCTTGAAAAGTACAGCGAGGAGCCTATCTGAATACTTTTACACTTATCGGATTAGAAAACTTGGCCATGACACTTTTTTAGTAGGATCCTCCTCTGTTTCATATTAGCGGTTGCATTCACTTCCTTTCCTTCAAAGGGATTAGTAAAGATTCAATGGCGGAAAGTTTTCCTATCATGAAGAAGAGGGGTGTAGTCACAAATGTTTAGGAGGTATGGGTACAAATATATATGTATGGTAAAAAGCAAATAAAAAAGAACCTTTTTTCCAATAAAAGTATGTGGTTGTTCCACATCCCCTTTAAAAGGTAGACTGGTTGCCTTACAATCCACAAAACATAGCAGACCCTTTCTTTTTTTGTTGAATTCTAGTTTTTTTAAAAAGTAAGAACAAGATCACCTCTCCTTTAAATAAGATAAGAAATGCATGTAGCCTAGATCTATTTTCACGCAACTTAAGAAAGGGGTTAACAAATGAACAACTTCTGTAAAAACTGTGGAGGAAAGCTGGTAGAAGGAAAACCATACTGTGTGCAATGTGGTCAGAGGATCCTCGACTTAGAAGCAGCGAAACCTCCTCAAAAAACTGAAGGAAACGTTAAGAAAAAAAGACGAATACTTATCTTGGCGCTAATTGGAATACTCTCCTTATCAACCGTTTTATACTTCGTATGGGAAGGAACATCCAACAAGGAAATCCATCAGCAAGGAAAAGCGGATGATCAAGAGGGAGTTGAGGAACAGCCAGTAAAAGAGACTAGTAAAGTCTACGGAAAAACAGAAATACCAGAAGAGAAACCAATTGCTTATGCAAATGAAGGAAATGAAGTTGAAGATCAAGATTCAGTAACGCCTGACGCCAATGAGAAAGAGGAACGACTCTTCCAATACGAAGAAGAATTAAATCGGCTGTCCAAAGTTCACCCTTACGATTTAGGTGTTTGGAAGATTGATGATAACGAAAATCACCTAAGGATACATATCAAAGACATAAAAGATGATGGCCTGGGGGAATTGTACCAATCCTATGATTCACAGGAGTATGAGGCTTTAAGAGCATGGGCTCAAGATATCTTTTATATAGCACAAAAAGTACAAAAGGAAACAGGCATCCATACAGAATTCAATATTGAAACCATGTGCGATTCGCAAGCACCAGAAACAATGTTCTCATCCGATATTTTAGAAACATCAGGATCCTGTGGATACTCCATCCCAATACTCACCGGAAGCTCAAAAGAGGACCTTTCTTTATTCATCCATACACTCGTATTCAAAGACAATGAAGAGATACTATCAAGAGACTTTGATGTGCCATCTGAGGTAGAAAACATCCGTGAAAAATACAATAAAATAAAGGAGAACGAACACCTTTACACCGAATTGGAAGTTAGTGTTGATGTAAACGAGTATGAAGACGAAAATGGTATGAGACAAAAGTTAGTCCAGGAAAAATTCAACGGCTCAAGAGTTGAATCCTATTATGGTGATGACGGAGAACTGCTATTCATATTTACTTCTGATGATCATAACAAGGAAAATCGCTATTACTTCAAAGATGGTCTATTAATTAGATGGATTGATCCAAATGGTAATTCAACAGATGCTGGGAATGAGACGGAAGAATATTTTAAACTTAATCACTATTGGCAGTCTGAACTTGAAAAGTGGAAAGAAGACTATTTTTACTGAATATCAAATAGAAGAGGAAAGCTTAGTGCTCTCCTCTTCTTTTTCATTATTCATTTTCTATATGGTTGCATATAACTCACTAAAAACAGACAATAATTTCCCGGGTAATATTTATTTCGTCATCATTCTATTACAAATCTAAGAAAAGAAAAAAAGCCGCTCGTATAAGAGCAGCTTATGAATTATAATCTAGTATCATTTCCCGGACATCCTGCACTTCCTGGTCCGGTACTTCTAAATAATAAATTCCATCAATTTTAGTGCCAGTACCTGTCATCTGATAGGTAGACAGATTTTCTCTCGCCCCACTATAGTTCTTCATCAAATCCTGCATTGTACTGAAATCCATATTGGTAGAAACATTCTTACCAAGAACGTCCATGACATTACCAATTTTATTAATGGATCCGACATTCATCCCTTTATCTACAATACCCTGGATGACTTTACGTTGACGTTCGTTACGCCCAAGGTCACCCTGTGGATCATCATAACGCATACGAACATACCCTAGAGCTTCTTCCCCATCCATGGTCAATTCACCTTTTTTATAATGGAAGTTATCCTTCCCATACCATTCAATATCGTTTTGGATGGTAATTCCGCCAACGGCATCCACCATTTCTTCCAAACCTTCCATGTTCACTTGGACATAGTAGTCAAGGTTAATATCAAGGAAGTTTTCGACAGTCTGTATAGCCATGTCTGCTCCACCAAAAGCGTAAGCATGATTGATTTTATCCAGATTACCCGCTTGAGAAGAATCGCCGACCATCTCCGTACGTGTGTCACGAGGGATGCTGATGATTTGGCTGCGATTCTCGTTCGGATCCACAGACAATACCATCAAAGCATCGGAACGGCCGGAATCGCCAGCTCTTTCATCGACGCCCATCAGCAAAATGTTAAGCGGTTCTTTTTCCTTGCGCTTTTTCTCTGTCAATTCATGATCGATGGATGAGACTTCTTTGTGCATCTTTGAATCCACCGTGTTCTTCGCTCCACTGTACAAGGAGTAACTATATACACCTGCAGGGACTAATAACAATACCAATAAAACAAGCGCGACTTTCCACCATCGTGTTTTTCTCTTCTTATGTTTATCCGAACGTTTCATTTACAAATCTCTCCACCTTATATCACTTTTTCATTCTATTATATAGCGAGAAGGAAAGACTTACAATTCTACAATTATAAAATCATAGATTATCTCCCATACTATTTAAAAAGTTCATGGAATGAGGTCTTATGATGAAAAAGTCAATAATTACAATACTGCCCCTCCTTTATATGATACTTATTTGGATTCAATCTAGTCTTTCTATTGAGACGATAAAGGAGTGGATTTTATGACACTAGGATTTTTCCTGGAAAGTTTGCACCTGGTTGAGTTTGCATTTCTTTACATTCTCATCGTACTGGCTCTTCACGTTCATAGTCGCTTCACTAAAGCGACAAATTTACTTGCTGCTATTTTTGCCTCTTTTTATGGATTGATAGACGAAGTCCACCAACTGTTCGTTGATGGACGATCATTTACTGTTATTGATCTAATAAAAGATTGGGTAGGTGTCTGGATTTCGTACACCATTATTACTATCCAACAGTTTTCATTGAACCGGATTTTTCACAGAAGCATTACCAGACGTTGGCCGCGTAGTGGTGCTCGTTAGAACTTGACTTCGAAACCAATCTTTAACAAGGACTTCTCTCTCAGAGGAACCTCTTAAAGCATGTTCGATCGTTTTGCCATAACAATGTTCTACAAATATCTTCTTTGAATCATTGAAAATAATCCATAATCTCATATAGAAAATTCACTGTTGCAATTAAGATCAAAACTTAGGCAGGGCACTTTTCCCATGAGGATCCCTTCTCCATGATCTGTTCTTAACCTACGACAGTCTCTTTTTTCTCTAATATCGACGTATCTCTGTACATTGGGAAGTATCCGCTCCCACTATCCATCCTTTCTGTCAATTTTTGATAGATGTTATTATTGTGCACTTTTTTTCCTATATAAAAAGGAAGTTCTCCATATTTATTGAACCTCTTCTTAAAACGAAACAAGTTGTCGTTGCCTGAATATCCTCCTCCAAGGTGTAGGTACTTCATCCCTCTTTCTTTACCCCATCTTGCTGCATAATCAATGACGTAATTGTTAGGACAAATCTTCAAATAATTTAAATCGGACCCTACTAAATCATAATGAAGAAAATCTCCATATCTCATAAAAATTCCTGAGAAAATGATCTGTCCTCGGTACCTCACCTCAAATAGTTCTGCCTTCTCCTCAAGTAATTCGGCTTTATTTTGAAAGTATTGCTCTGAAAAATAGTAATATTGGCTGGCATTATTTTTGTCCATTGTGGCATAGTAGATGCGAAGGAAATCTTTACGTTGGTGCAAAGGCTTGTGGATCACCTCGAGACCATTTTTATTTGCTTTACGAATTCGGTTTCTGTTTGTGCTGTCATAATTAGCCCAAATTTCATCTAAATCCTTTGTTAAATCTACATGGATGGTATTTCGAAGATAAGTAGAATCTATAGAAAGATAATCTTGATGATTTCCAATCAGAGGGTGAAAGCGTACGAACTCCGTCACGATTCCTTCCTTTTCACAATAGTTCTCAAAGGCTTTCGTGAAATTCTTGTAGAATTGATTCTTTCTTGAAGCATCCTTAATATTTGAAATAGGTCCCCCGTACCCATAAGGTGTCGTTATATCATATAACTCTCCAGAGAGATTTGAGTTCAAACTCAAGTGCGGCAATTCACTTAGCTTCCTCTTCAAAAAAGGATAATAAATAAACTCGTTGCCTTCTACATACAAAAAGAGGGTCGCCTCTCCTTCCCCATTCAGCTCGTGCAATGTTAAGTATTCAGGAGTGAAATAAATATCTTTGTTTCTCATCTGGTTTAAATATTCGTGCCAAAGCTCGCTGTCCTTACCTTTATAAATATAGCTATCCATGGTTCCCCCTCCATTTCATTTGTGGTAGTTATTTCCTGACTTGGCTCTATTCGCTGACACTTAATCCAACCTAGTAGGCCCAAGCTACACTTAATAACGAAATTCGCTCATCTTTGTAACAAGGATACAATCACTATGACGATCGAAATAACCTTCAATCTTTTCATATGACAAAACTTATTTATAGAGAATGAAAGTGTACACATGACTACTTAAAGATAACGGTTCATCGTGGCATAGCGATGAACCACTTTTATCCGCAGCGTTGTACCTCCCTTCATGTTATATAAAAAGAAAAATATAAAACTTTTGACACCTGACCTTTTAACTAATTATAGTAGTTTAGATGTTAATATCAACTTTCATTTCGAAGCATTTGGAGACAAAAGTAGAGAAATATCTTCTAATTAAACCAATTTACTGGAATTATCTCATATTCTTTATTAAGAACAAGCAAAAAAACTCATTTAGTATGGACAATGACAAAGAAGTGCCATAAGCCCTATAACCCCTAGAGAGCTGTTGAAACGGCATCAAGTATTGAAGGTCAATCGAAAACCTTCATGCAGAAGTCCTTAAATGAGAGGTAGAATAACTTTAGTAATTGCTCACCATTTGTCCATTACATTGATGAGGACCTAATTAATTTATTTAAAAATGGAAAATTAGTTGGGCTCCATACTTATAACGAAATGTTGCCAATTCATTCAGTATATATACTTTTTTTGAAAAATTAATAGAATAAGAGATCAAATTCTGACGTTTCACATTGCTTATTGTCATATGATGAACTTTAAACACCTCTATATATATCACCCCATAGTATTTTTTTCTTATTTTTCTGAATTATTTGCATATAATGTTGATTGTTCGTTCAATTTTGATAAATTAGAAAATGTAGGATAAAAAAAGTTTCTAAAGGAAGGGGTCATTTTATTGAAGAAAACGTCAAAGATTGTAACATCTGCTTTAGCCTTAGCGCTCGCTGTGGGGCCAATGAGCGCCAGTGCTTTCGAAATGCCGACCACCGGTCATGAGAACGTACATAAAACTCATTCACATTCCCAGGGAGGCATGCCTTTCGACGGAGCTATTGCGAATGACGAACGATTGATCGAGATGTTGAAGGAAAGTGGAAAAATCGCAAAAGATGCTTCACCTGCCGAGGCTGAGAAGGGCTTGAAGAAGTTCCTGAAATCTAAACAGGCTTCCGCTGAAAAAGCGAAAGGTCAGTTAGATGATAAAAAAGCAGATACGAAGGCAAAATTAGAAAAAGCCATGGACAATAACAGCTTGACGAATGGGAAAGGAAACAAACTTGGACAAGCGGACACGCCTGATAGTGTCGAAGAAGAAGCTTATGACGGCGAAATGCGTACAGACAAAGTTCTAGTACTTCTTGTAGACTACCCGGATAAACCTCATAATTCCATGTCTGCTGATGAAACAGATATGTATTATGATAATGATGATGCCTATTCCCGTGAACATTATCAGGACATGCTCTTCGGTACAGGCGGTTGGACAGGTCCGGACGGGAAAAACTATGTATCTATGAAACAATATTATGAACAGCAATCTGGTGGGAGTTACTCTGTTGAAGGTGAAGTAGCTGGCTGGTACACGGCTAGTAAACCTGCTGCTGAGTATGGCGGTAACTATCCGTCAGAGGATGATAGTGATGTCAATGCACGTGGATTAGTTAAAGAAGCTTTGGAAGCTGCTGCTGCTGATCCAGAAGTAAACCTTGCTGACTATGACAAGTGGGATCGCTATGACCTGGACGGTGACGGAAACTACCTAGAGGCTGATGGATTAGTCGACCACTTAATGGTCATCCACTCTGGAGTTGGTGAAGAAGCTGGTGGGGGATCCCTTGGTTCTGATGCGATTTGGTCTCACCGTTGGAATCTTGGAGCAGTAACTCCTATTTCCGATACAGAAGCAACTGTCGGATATTGGGGCGGTGCTATGGCGGCCTACGATTACACAATCGAGCCTGAAGACGGTGCTGTAGGAGTCATGGCCCACGAATTTGGACATGACCTTGGGCTTCCGGATGAGTATGATACTCAATACACAGGTGCCGGCGAGCCGGTCAGCTACTGGTCCATTATGTCGAGCGGCAGCTGGGCTGGGAAGATTCCAGGGACGATGCCGACAGGATTCAGTCCTTATATGAAAGAAATGCTTCAAGCCTCGGCAGTAGTAGATAACGAAGGTACTAAAGGTAACTGGTTAACAGGTACAGAAGTTGACCATGAAGAGATTGACGGTAAAGGATTAGAAGTTCTTTTAGACGAAGCAAATACAAAAGGTACGAACGAAGATGTCGTTAAAGTGAATTTGCCGCAAAAAGAAACAGTCATCAACGAACCTGCCAGTGGTGAATATGAGTACTTCTCCGATAGCGCTGATGATCTTCACAATTACCTAACAAAAACTGTAGACCTAACTAATGCAACAAGTGCTGAATTTAATTTTAAAGCTTGGTACGACATTGAAAAAGATTGGGATTATGCATACGTAACTGTTGATGGTGAGCCAGTCGCAAGCGATATTACGACAAACACAAATCCATATGGTTCTAATCTTGGTAACGGCATAACTGGAAGCTCGGACGGATGGATTGACGCTTCCTTCGACCTTTCTGCATACGTAGGTCAGGAAGTCGAAGTGGCTATTGAATACGTAACAGATGCGGCTGTATCCAACCCAGGTCTTTATGCAGACGACCTTTCTATTGTGGTTGATGGAGAAAAAGTTGTATTTGATGATGCAGAAGGTGAAGCTCTTTTCACACTTGATGGCTTCGATAAAAGTGATGGAATTAAACGTTCTGAGCACTATTACATGCTTGAATGGCGCAGTCACAATGGCGTGGATGAAGGCTTAGCAAACATCCGCCGTGGCGACAGTCTCATGACATTCGATGATGGACTAGTGGTATGGTACGTGGATAAGCAATACTCTGAAAACTGGACAGGTATTCACCCTGGAGATGGTTTTGTAGGGGTTGTCGATGCAGACCAGCATGTAAACAAATGGAGTGATGGCAGCGTTGGATCCACTCGTTTCCAAGTCCATGATGCTGCATTCAGCCTTGATAAATCTGAAAAAATGTATTTAGATTATAGGAACCTTTTAGGTGTAACGATGAAAGATAATTACACCAAGCGCACACCTCTTTTTGACGATAGTGCAGACTACTCCAACAAAGGTCTTGTAGATGCAGGACGTAACGTTCCTGAGTATGGACTGAAGTTCAGAGTCACTGGTCAAAGTGAAGATGGTACGGTTGGTAAAGTGTTAATTTTCAAATAATGATATAGGCCACTGGAAATATTCCAGTGGCTTTTTTTCTTCCATTGATTCGCAGCCGAAACATATGTTAAAAAAGTACTAACAAGGCGAAGTATCATGATTAAACCTTGGATAAAACGCATAATGAGCAAGTAAGCTAGAATATTAGAACACGAACGATTAGCAGCTAGAAACAAACGCAAGCCCCCGATCACGGGGACTTGCGTTTTTAATGTGCCATCGAATAATTCTCCTTTGCAGACGATAGATTTTTCAACCACCCTGCACTACTGCCATCATAATTGTTGTTATAACCACATTACTCTTCAATATTAAAAAATTCCCAGGCGTTTTTTTGTTCTAATCCGTTCTGGAGGATCTGTATAAACCATTTCCCCTTCAAGAACAACATGAGCATTTTCCATGAATTGATACATAAGATCTGCACCGAATTTATTCTCTATTTTACTGTAAGCTTCTTTCATGAAAAAACCACGTTTCTTCGAATCATGGGCATTGGAAGCTACAAGGTGGGTCAGATTAGACTCAATCATTTGGTAAGCGTATTTTTGAACTTCCCTCCCTAATTTACCTGCTACACTGGCAGCCATAACTTGTGTGATGGCTCCATTCTTTACTAAATTGTAGAGCTCCTTTGGTTGCTCACGAAGAATTCTATTTCGCTCGGGATGAACGAGAACAGGTTTATAACCTAACATTTGAATGTCGTACAACATTTTCTTAGCATAGTGCGGGAGTTCATGGTTGGGCAACTCTAGGAAAACATAGCCGCTTTTGTCATTGATAGAAAGTACCTCTTTAGCTTCAAATGGCCCCATTTCTCCTGTGATTCTTATTTCCTGCCCAGGTAGCACCGTCAAATCAATCCCTTGTTGGAATAACTCATTATTTAACTGAGCCGTTTTCTGTAGGATGAGCTCCTTCGGATTATTATATTTTGCGTGAAGATGATGAGGAGTAGCTACCATCGTATCAATTCCCTGATCGACGGCGGTTTTAGCCATTCTAATGCTTTCTTCCATCGTCTGAGCTCCATCATCCAGTCCAGGTAAAATGTGACTGTGTAAATCTATCATTTTATTCCACCCCTAGATTTTATTTCGAACCGAAATGTATGGGTTCGATTTATTTCGTAGTATGGTAAAAAGTGCTTCAAAAACTATCCAGTTTACGAATGGAATTCGATGATCTTCTTAGAAGAAAAGATTGCAGGTAATTTGGTTGCGTCACCCTTATCTCACATTCTGGAAAACAGTATTTCAATCCATTCGTTAGTTGTTTACAACGGTTCTTATTAAAGAACGAACGGTTAAAAAAACTCTTTCTCGAAACATTTACTAGGCAGATCCACTTTTACTTTTATAGGTTTAAGGATAAAAGTGTACCAGCAAAAAGATACTCCGTCGTTTTTAACGCTAGACCTTAAAAATCTATCTTTACTAAAAACATTGGCACGCAGATTAATTCTTCTAAATAAATTAAACTCATCACTCTATATCCGAATGATAAATGGATAACTCAGGGATTTACTATCATCAAGAACATAAATACTCCCTATGTCATTATTTAATGAAGATTGACAGTTGAACTCAATCGTTCATTATAAAGAACTATTTTTAGTATATACGAACGATTGGTATTAATAAAGTACTTTAGTAGAAAAATCTACATAGTTGGACTTTATATTTCTTTTTATTGTTCAATGATGAGAACTTTTTAATAGGTAAAAAAACATAGTTACGCCATTCGTATCTGTAATAATTTTCACATTGGGTGAGGGTCACTATAACCACCAGGGTTGTTTAAGGAAGTTCAAATGATATTCAGAGGAACGGGAGCTACGCAGCGGAGAAGTAACCCTGGCCTGCTTCGTTTACATATATCCACGACTCAATTTTCTCCACGCCTTATGTAACATATACCACTAAATGGAATTTTTAGTCGTGTTAAACAGTGAAGATCTAACTTTAGAACAAGCAATTTTAATCAAATGGTTGATCGCAGCTGTATAAAAAAACGCAAGCCTTATAAGGCTTGCGCTCTTTTCATAATGATTAACTGTTAATCCAATCCCTATGGAACGTACCTTCTTTATCCACACGCTGATATGTGTGTTGCAGGAACCGGGCACGGATATTACAGAATCAAGACTATGGTTTAGGTTAGCGATATTTCCAGTTGATTATGCATGCTTTCCTTCCATCACCTGTTGTGAAGAATTTTCAGGACTCTGATGAGTGACATAGGTTCCGGCAATAAAATCATGAATCGCTCTTTTATCATCACGTAACCCAACCATAAATGCACTGACTATAATTCCAATGCCAAGGGTCAAAGCGTAAATCAGCGAACCTACAAACTCTCTCAATAACATTCTTCCAACACCTACTTTTTCTCCATTCTTTCGTATAATCCGGACTCCAGTGGCTTTCTTTCCAATCGTATAGCCGTACCAGATAACGGGAATTAGTACGAAATACAGCATATTCAAAGTGTCTAAAGGAGTGTAATCTCTAAAAAATTCTCCGTAAATCAAGTAAGTGAGTATGCTGAATACGACGCCCAAGATTATTCCATCCAGTGCTCTGGCACCTAACCGCACCCAAAATCCTGCTGGTTGCTTGATTTTCATTTCTCCATCCCCTTTCTGTCTTAAAGACTGTATACCACATTTTGTAAAATATAGTCCTTTTGAAGGGGTAGCATGTACGAAATGAGCAAGACAGAGGGCGTGGAATTCAATCAAAACGCACTAGCATGAGCGGAGTTTATTGCGTGCGAGCGTTTTTGATATAAAAAAGCACAAGCCTGTACTTACAGGCTTGTGCTTTTTCCAAATACTTATCCATTAATCCAATCCGTATGGAACGTACCTTCTTTATCCACACGCTGATATGTGTGCGCACCGAAATAATCACGCTGTGCTTGCAGCAGGTTCGCTGGAAGCTTGGCCGTACGGTAGCTGTCGTAATAAGCAAGGGCGCTTGAGAACGCAGGTACCGGTACCCCGTTTTGAATCGCAAGAGCGAGTGTTTCACGAAGCTCTTTTTGATAAGAAACAGCGATATCCTGGAAGTACGGATCAAGAAGCAGATTCGTCAGATTCTCGTCTTTGTCGTACGCGTCTTTGATCTTCTGCAGGAATTGGGCACGGATGATGCAGCCGCCGCGGAAGTTCATCGCGATGTCGCCGTACTGTAGGTCCCAGCCTTTTTCTTCTGACTGTGCACGCATCTGCGCGAAACCTTGCGCGTAGGAGCAGATTTTACTCATGTACAGCGCTTTACGTAGAGACTCGATGACTTCTTCTTTGTTTCCATCAAAAGTGACTTCTGGACCAGTCAGGTATTGGCTCGCTTTTTGACGTTCTTCTTTCATCGCAGAGATGAAGCGTGCGAATACGGATTCAGTGATGATCGGTAGTGGAACACCAAGGTCAAGGGCACTCTTACTTGTCCATTTTCCTGTTCCTTTTTGACCGGCCGTATCAAGGATGACTTCAACAAGCGGCTTGCCTGTTTCTTCGTCCACTTTTGTGAAAATGTCTGCCGTAATCTCGATCAGGTAGCTGTCGAGTTCGCCTTCATTCCACTCTTTGAAGACTTCGTGAAGCTCTTTAGCAGAGAGACCAAGGACGTTTTTCATGATAAAGTATGCTTCACAGATCAACTGCATGTCACCATACTCGATGCCGTTGTGAACCATTTTCACGTAGTGACCGGCACCGCCGCGTCCCATGTAGGCAGCACATGGTGTGTCCTCAACGTTCGCTGCAATCGCATCGAAGATCGGCTTAACCTCTGCATACGCTTCGCTTGGTCCTCCTGGCATGATGGAAGGTCCTTTACGGGCACCTTCTTCACCGCCAGAGAATCCTGTACCAATGAAGTGGATACCTTTTTCTTCTAAGTAGGAAGCACGACGCTCTGTATCTTCGTAGTACGTGTTTCCGCCGTCGATCAGCATGTCGCCTTCTTCCAAGTGAGGGACAAGGCTTTCGATGACTTTGTCTGTCGTGTCGCCTGCTTTGACCATCATCAAGATTTTGCGTGGTTTTTCAAGAGAAGCGACGAATTCTTCGGCACTGTAAGCACCAGAAATATTGCCTGTATTCTCATCATTTCCGACCAGTTCGTCCACACGGTCTGTCCAGTAATCATAGACAGACACGGTGTAGCCGTTATCCTGGATGTTCAGGGCAAGGTTCGCCCCCATGACTCCTAAACCGATGACTCCAATATTCTGCTTATCCATGTTCCGATCAAATCCTTTCCATTCTATCTGTAAAAAGTTCTTACCACCATGTATAGCCGTCTTCGTTCAATAGCTTCTCAGCTGCTTCCGGTCCTTCAGATCCAGCTTGATAGCCGTGAAGAGGGAGAGCGTCGTTTTCGAATGCTTCCAGAATTGGCTGCACCCACTTCCAGGAAAGTTCCACCTCACTCCAATGAGCGAAATACGTAGAATGCCCAAGCATAGCATCATCCAATAGATTTTCGTAAGCTTCTGGCTGAGCATCCAAGTTTTTAGAAAAGTTGATGTACGCCGGTTCGAACTTTTCATTTGAATCGTCCTTCAAGTTGATGCGCAGCCCGACACTTTCGTTCGGATTGATTTCGATCATCAACAAGTTGGACACAGCCCCTGCCGCATCTTCATCAGCAGCAACCTCGTTCTTGAACTCAATAATGATACGTGTCGATTTTTTCTCGAGGCGTTTCCCTGTACGAATGTAAAAAGGAATGCCTTTCCAGTAATCGTTGTCGATGTACAAACGAGCAGCGAAGTACGTATCGTTGTTCGAGTTTTCCGCAACACCGTCTTCTTCTAAATAACCCGGGATCGGCTCTGCGTTCATTTCACCCGCTTCATACTGCCCACGCACCACATGTTTAGAAATTTCATCTTCCTCTACTGGGCGCAGCGATTCCATGATTGCTTTTTTCTTTTCTTCAATTTGTTTCGGCGTCAATTTTTCCGGGTGATGAAGCGCGGTCATCATCACAAGCTGCAGCAAATGGTTCTGTACCATATCACGAATGGCTCCAGCTTTATCATAATAACCAGCTCTCGTTCCAACACCGACGGTCTCACTCGCTGTAATCTGAACGTTCGCAATCTGCTCATGATTCCACAATGCCTTCAAAATCGGATTCGGACGGATCAACGACTCAAGGTTCTGCACCATCGGTTTTCCAAGGTAGTGGTCGATACGGAAAATCTCTTCCTCCTGGAATACCTTGGTTAGCTCTTTATTTAGATGACGAGCAGAGTGCAAGTCACTTCCGAAAGGCTTTTCAACGATCAGGCGCTTCCAGCCACTCGTGTCTGTGATTCCATTTTCGTGAAGAGAAGCCGCAATCGGCTCAATCAACTTCGGTGCAACCGAAAGATAGAAAAGACGGTTTTCTGGTATCGAAAGCTCACTTTCCCTTTCTTCAATAAAGGCTTTCAATCCTTGATACGATTCATCCTTCATCGCATCAAAAATGAAATAACGGAAAGAAGCAAGGAACTCGTCCAAATTCGATTCGTCTACATCTCTTCTTGAGAAAGATTCCAGAGACTCTTTAATGATGCTGTGGAAATCTTCCTGTGAATACTGTCTACGTCCAAGGCCTACAACGGAAAGGGAATTCGGCATTTTCCCTTCTATATATAAGTTATAGAGAGCGGGATAGATTTTACGTTTCGCCAAATCACCGCTTGCTCCGAATAAAACAAAGGTCATGTCGTCCATCATTTCTGCGGTATCGATTCCATGACTTTTCGTGTTGAGTTGGTCCATGATTCGTGTTACCTCCTGTACTTTTGCGCTTTTATTAGTATAAAGCATGAGCACCAAATATGTAAGTGAACAGGCTTACGCCAGGAACACTGTTTTATTGTTTACCTCATTCATGACATTTATGAAATGTGTCTAAAATGTGTAGCTTGCCATGAAAATTATTTTACTGAAAATTCGGCTGTTTTTAAAGAGGCAACAGGAGGCACACAGTCCGCATCAGGCTTAATTTCAGCGATGTGAGAAACGTGACGCTTTGTATGTCGGCTATACTCTTAGTGTGAGCGTTTTCACTCTTATTTGCAATAGATTGAAAAAAATTTTCATATTATATTTGAATTATAAAGGCGGTTTGGCTCTGAAATAGGTGCTTTTTTGACTTTGATTGATATCCTGCTCGGGCAGAGTGATTCTTTACCTAATTTGAGTGATTTCCAATCCCATTTGAGCGATACCAGCTCGTCTTCACCCTAAAAAAGCCGAATGCTTCCTGATCAGGAAGCATTCGACTCTTCTTCTGCATGATCCGCTTGTTTATTTTTGCGATTACGAATGATCGGAACAACGAACGACAGAATACTTACGATGTAAAGTCCGATGGATACTGGGTCGGAGATGAGAATCATCATGTCTCCACCTGCGGCCGTAAGTGATTGTCTTAGTGACTGCTCCATCATACCCCCGAGAATGAAAGCTAAGATGAACGGAGCTGCCGGGAAACTGAACAATCTCATTAAATAGCCGACAAAACCAAAGATCAGCAATAGATACAAATCGAAGGTACTGAAGCTGATCGCATAAACACCGATCAAACTGAAGATCGCGACTAGGGAGATCAGCATGGGACGTGCGATTTTCAATATTTTTGCGATGTATGGAATGAGTGGTAAGTTCAGAATCAATAAAAAGATATTTCCGATATACATACTAGCAATGATGCCCCAGAAAACTTCCGGACGATCCGCCATCAGGAGTGGTCCCGGCTGAATACCCAGGACGAGAAAAGCCCCTAACATGACGGCTGTCGTTCCGGACCCTGGTATACCAAGGCTCAGCAAAGGAACAAAGGCACCACTGGTCGCTGCATTGTTGGCCGTTTCCGGTGCAGACAACCCTTTGATTGATCCCTTCCCGAACTCTTTCGGATTTTTGGCGATTTTCTTTTCTGAAATATAACCGATAAATGAAGCAATTGTCGCGCCAGCTCCTGGCAAAACGCCAAGAATGAAACCGAGGAACGACTGCCTGCTCATCGGTCCGCTCATCTCTTTAAAATCAGCTTTGCTAAGCTTCAAGCTTCCGATGTCGCCTTGATTTTGCAGTGATTGATCTTTCCGCTTTTTCACAAGAAAACAAATCTCAGCTAGTGCGAACAACCCAAGAGCAATGACAAGAAAATCGATCCCTTCCAGTAAGTTCGGGTTACCGAATGTAAAACGGCTTGTCCCCGTCTGGCCGTCGATCCCAATGGTCGCCACCATAAAACCGACGGTAGCTGTGATCAAAGCTTTGATCGTTGAGCCATCGGATAGACTTGCAATAGCCGTCAGACCTAAGAACATGAGGGCAAAATACTGAGGCGGACCGAATGAAACCGCGACTGCAGATAAGGCGGGAGCGAACAACATCAAAAGAACAACGGAAACCGTACCTCCGACGAAGGATGATATCGCTGCAATCGCCAATGCTTTGCCGGCCTCTCCTCTCTGCGCCATCGGATAGCCGTCAAAGGATGTGGCTACTGTTCCTGAAATCCCAGGTGCGTTCAAGAGAATCGAGGACGTCGATCCACCGAATACAGCCCCGTAATAGACACCCGCCATCATCACTAAGGCGACAGAGGGGTCCATTCCATATGTGATCGGAATCATAATTGCAATTGCACTGATCGGACCAAGGCCGGGCATCATTCCAATAAGCGTGCCGGCAACGACTCCAATCAGAACGAACAAAATCCCCTGCCAGCTGAACGCGACCTGTATTCCTTGCATTAATCCTTCCATTGCACCCATGGTGACTCACCTCCTTTTAAAATGGTAAAACTCCTTGTGGGAGACGGATTTGTAGTAAATAATTGAACGAAAGGTACATAATCAGTGGAAATAGAACCGCAACGAGGATAGTGGTTACGAGCTTTCTGTACCCCAGGAACCAGGAACAGGCAATAATAAATAGCATAGAACTCAAAACAAAACCGATGATTTCTAATAGGAAAATGTAAAGAAAAATCATGCCCCCAACCGCGAGTAAAAAGAGCATTTCTTTTTTCGGTACTTGACGTTTTTCTTTTTCCTCTTCTGTCTCTGAGGATTTATCAAAGAATAAAAAGACTGCAAGAATGATCAATAAATAGCCGAGGATCTTTGGAACAAAATCCGAATCTACTGGCACGTAAGGGTATTCCTTTAAGTTATAGGTCAAATAAAGATAACCAGCAGCGAACAAAATCAAGAAGATACTCACTTTCTGGTTCAACGTTTTCAGCAAGAACATCACCTTCAATCTAATAGAAAAGGGCCTGCGTACAGACCCTTTCTATCTATTATTGATTCAACCCAAGCTCTTCCATTAAGCTGCCAAGTTCCTCTCTTTGTTCATCCAGGAACTGACTGTACTCTTCACTATCCATGTACATTTCATCCCAACCATAGTTGTCACGGATCTTGGCAAATGCTTCCGAATCACTGACTTCTTTCAGCTTTTCTTCATAATAAGCGACTTGTCCTTCCGTCATATCTCCAGGTCCAAAGAAACCTCTCCAGTTAACGAATGTGGCATCGATGCCTTGTTCTGTTGCTGTCGGGAAGTCTTCAATAACATCTCCTTCGAGACGTTCTTCTGCTGTAATTCCTAGTACACGAACTTTTCCTGCTTTCACTTGTTCGACTGTTTCAGCAATTCCAGTTGAATAAACGTCTGCACTACCGTTGAGGATCTGTGTCATCCCTCCGCCATCTTGAGCAGAAACGTACTTGATTTTTTGGATGTCGACACCTGCTTTTTTAGCGATGGTGACGAACTGCATGTGGTCCATAGAACCAGGGGAAGACGTTCCAACGACCGTTACGCTGGAAGGATCGTTTTTCATATCTTCAAATAGCTCTTTCAAGTCCTGCCACTTTGCGTCATCTGCGACAGCGAATGCTGCATAATCCGCAATCATGTTGGAAAGTGGTGTGAAATCTTCGTGAGACAAATCAGACTGTCCGTTCAATGGAACGAAAATCAATGGAGGAGAAGAAACGAAAATGTTGTGCGGGTTGTTCGTACTGTTTATGTAAGACCAACCAACAGCTCCACCGCCACCTTCTTTGTTAACGACACCGACGTTCTGCTCGGTGATTCCTTCTTCTTCAAGAATCTTTCCAACAGAGCGGGCCGTCGTATCCCAACCACCGCCGGCACCAGCAGGAGCGACAATTTCAATATTCTTGCTTGGCGTCCATTCACCATCGCCGCCGTCTCCGCTCGTTTCCGAAGAGTCGCCGCCACAAGCAGCTAAGAACAAAACAATCAATAAACTACCAATCATCCATAAATGCTTCTTCATATAATGAGTCCCCTCTCTTCTTGCTATTTGATGATAGTTTATAAGAAACACCCAAAAATGTAACCGTTTTCAAAATAATCAAAATTAAAAGCATAAAACCAATTAACCAAATAAAATTCACGGCTGTTAATATGGAAGAAACTGTAAGACCTGGTCACCCAATTCTTGGGTGACCAGGTCTTACAGTTTCTTCCTTTTTTAATCTTTCCTCCGTTTAAACCAAAAAAAGACTCGTCATTTCGACGAGTCTTCTCTGTGCTCTACCCTTTATAGTATTTTCTCTGAGGCCTGCCGACTTTTCCGTAGTTCATCTCTGCCTTGCCTTTCCCAATACTGATCAAGTACTCAAGGTATCTACGAGCTGTGGTTTTTGAAGCTCCCATCTCACCACTTGCCTGTTCAGCCGTTAATCCACTTCCTCCAGCATCCGAAAGCATCCCTTCCACTTTCTCAAGGGTAAGCGGGTCTATGCCTTTTGGAACAGTAATGGAAGTGGCAGCCGCTTCATTGGAAGATTTAATCAACTGATCGACGGTCGCTTGATCAAAAGTATCAATTTGTGACATACGATTTTTCCGTGCCCGATAGCTTTCAATCGTCTCCTGAAAACGCTCCATTGTAATCGGCTTGATAATATAATCAAACACGCCATACTTCAATGCTTTTTCCACGACCTCTTTTTCCTTTGCGGCCGTGATCATGATCACATCCGTTTGTGGTGCTATCGAACGAATGTGATGCAGGAGGTCGACGCCAAGCTGATCAGGCATATACACATCCAACAAAAGAAGATCCGGATGTTCTTCCTCGAGCATCTCTAACGTTTCTTCAGCATTCAAAGCCTTCCCGACAACTTCTACACCATCCACCACTCTCAAAAATTGCGCGTGCAGTTCAGCCACTCTGAAATCATCTTCACTGATCATCACCTTCACCAGGTCCACCTCCTGTATGTTTTGGTAAAAAAATTGAGAAAACGGCACCACCATCGGCACTATTATCCACTTCCATCGTTCCAGACAACCGCTCGACAATCTCTCTCACATTATGAAGACCATACCCCCGATGATCTCCTTCTTTCGTAGAGAAACCTCGGACAAACAGAGAAGTGTACACGTCTTCAGGGATGCCCGGTCCGTTATCTGACACTTCAAAAACGATATCATGACCAACATCCGTCACAAAAAATTCGACTCGCTTTTCCTTTTGACCACTCACTGCTTCAAAAGCATTGTCGATCATGTTTCCTAACATCGTGACTAACTCCGTCCTTGTGATATGTGGAGGAACGCGCCCTAACTCCGAATCTTCTTGAATAATAAACTCCACTTTCTGCTCTGAAGCCGCGCTCATTTTCCCCGTCAGGATGGCCTGAACCGTTTCATCCTGGATTCGATCAAAAATCAAAGTTTGATGCTTTTGCGACATATGGAAATCTTCTTCGATCATTCCCATCGCCTCTTCCTGTTTCCCTAACTGCAAAAGACCGAGCAGCACATACATCTTGTTGGCATGCTCATGCGTCTGGGAGCGCAGACTTTCCGAGTGCCTTTTTACTTCGGATAAAGTCTGGACCATGTTCCTCACCTCTGTCTTATCACGAAAACTGGAAACGACTCCGGCTACCTGTCCTTCATGCATAATCGGAGTTCGATTGACGATGACGACCTTATCCAGCAAAACCATCTCTTCGTCCCTGGTCGCATTTCCTGTTTCAAGCACTTTCAGCATTTGCGTATTCGGAAAGACCTCAGAAATCAAACGCCCCTCGGCCCCCTCTGACAAGTTCAAAAGATCAATCGCCGACTGATTGATCATCGTCACCCGGCCCGCTGCATCAATGGATATGATCCCTTCTTTAATAGAAGAAAGAATGGCTTCACGCGTTTGGTAAAAGGAGGTGATTTCATAAGGTTCGAGGCCGAGCGTATCTTTTCTTATACTCCGCGCCAGTAAAAGGCTTCCGACAGCCCCGACTACTAAAACAAGGACTGCGACACCAAAGACGTTCTCGAGCTTACTCCACACAATGGATCGAACGTCCTCCAACAAAAAGCCGACCGAAACGATGCCAATAATATCCCCGTTCTCACCAATAATCGGCGCTTTCCCTCTTAAGGAAGGACCAAGCGTACCTTCTGCTTTCGATATGTAATATTCTCCATTCTTCAGCGCCCGTTCGTTATCTCCACCGACCATACGCCTGCCGATTTTCCACTCATCGGGATGGGCATAGCGGATGCTGTCCTCGTTTCCGATCACAACAAACTCTGCCCCGGACTCCTCCTGCACACTCAAAGCAATCGGCTGAATGACTTCAGAGGGGTTCTCTGTGTCAAACGCTTCTTTAATGGAAGGCATAAAAGAGACCGTACTCGCGACCTGGAGGGCGAGCTGGCCCATTTGGTCTTCGACATCTCGTTTTTCCATATAGGCAAAAACACCGGATAACAGTCCGATCACTAGAACAAGTAACGACAAAATCAACACCATAATTTTCGTGCGCAGGGAAACTTTCAATGACATCTCCACCTATGAAAACGTTATCTCAATCTATCGTAACATAGGAGAAGATTCGAGAGATTGCTAATTTCTGAATTTTTCATCTTCTAAAAACTCCTAGACTCATATTTCCTCATAAAAAAAAGGATAAAGAAACATCCAGGAGTTTCTTTATCCTCTCTATTATTATACGGTTTTCACATTCTTTGATTGAAGACTCGCCACCATAATGTATAACAGCAGACTAACAACCCCACCAAAAAATATATAAACGGGGGTGTAATAGGGCAGCCCAATCGACCACATAGGCTCTCTTGGTCCAACATCCCGCAGGACGTGAGTATATCCTATAAGATAGACAGCTAATCTTTCCGCTACAATGACAAAAACACCTAGAGTAATCACACTTTTCAACGAACTTCTCTCCCCAAGAATGATACTCGAAAACACGCCCAACAGGACATAGGGGATGGTTACAGTGAGTGCTCCAATGAAGATACCCGATACCTCAAATCCGCCCACAAATCGTGTGTCCACAAAGTACCCAACCATCAGAACAAGAACATAAAAAAATGCGGTCATCCCTGTTCCTTCCAAGTATTTCTGCATAAGAGCCTCCATTCTTAGTTAACGACGCTTTACATTTACTCTAACATAAGATCCCCAAACAAACTCCAAACCTAGTAATATATTCCATATGATACAATTAAAGAAAAGGGGGTGTTTCTGTGCTAAAAACCCTGCTAAGCATCATAACCATCTGCACCTTTGCGGTATTTGGGTTATGGATCTATGAAAGCATGACAACTAAAGAAACTTCAGGGAATCCATATAGTGATACGATTCCCAGTCAAATGGGAGAACCTGATTCCAGTGAGTATATGTTCACGGAACGCTTTCCTTACACAGAAGAAGAAATCTTTGAAAAAACAGGATATGGTCCTAAAACAGGGGAAGGGTTTAACAGCAGCAATATGATCGCCCCAATTGCTGATTTCCAAATCAACCATCCTGGAGAAGAACAAGGGACATACATTGAAGGGATTCCAGAAGGACATACAGTCAAAGTAGAACTGATTGAACGGACGAAAGAATTAAAGAAAATAGATAAAGTAAAAGAAGTGACGTACGAAGAAGGCGAAAAAGGACTCGTCACCACCCTTCCGAATAAAAGAGACCAACTTTATTCCCTTAGTGCCGAGATGATCAACAGGAAAGGAGAGGTCATCGATACTTATGTCGGTATTGTCTATGTACCACCAGAGCCTGAAGTGAATGCAGAAGTTTCTATCGACAAGACTTCCTACTCTCCCACCGACACGATGGATTTCAGAATCACCAATTTCGGTCCTTCCAGGTTAAGTTATGGGGCCAGGTTCATCATTCAATCTTATGAGAATGAGGCATGGAAGACGGTCGAAGGACCAGAAGCAGTCGTAGCTATGGAATATATTCTACTTCCAAAGGAATCAACCGTCCATACTGTCAAACTAGAATCCTATGATCTTGAAAAAGGAAAACACCGAATCATCAAGCGTCTGGGTGTTTCTGATACAGAAGTGGAAGAAGGATTGGCGGCTACCTTTATCGTGGAGTAGATGATGTAGTTCATGCTTCCAACTTAAATAAAACGGCTGCCCTGGGTTCAACCAAACGTTATTCTCCGTTACTAAAGAAAAAAGTGATCTGATCTGGAAACATATAAAGGAAAATCATATGTAAAAACAAAAAAGCCTGCTAATAGTAGCAGGCTTTTATATTTATGAAAAGATCGAATCAATCTTTGTGATTTCCTCATCCGAAAGCTGAACATCCAACGTCTTCAAGTTATCAACCACCTGTTCCGTACGCTTCGCACCAGGAATGACGGCATCAATAGATGGCTGATTCAAGTACCAGGCCAACACAATATGAGGAACCTCTACTCTTTTTTCTTCCGCTATAGGACGTAACTGATCGACTTTAGCTAAATTCTGTTTAAAGTTCTCCCCCTGGAAAAGAGGGTTCTTCGCACGAAAATCATCAAACGTCGTATTCTCATCATATTTTCCAGCCAGAAGACCGGAGGCAAATGGGAAGTAAGGGACGAATGAGATTTGATTGTCAGCCGTATAAGGCAGCATTTCCTTTTCCGCTTCGCGCTTGAACAGATTGTACTCCCCTTGGATGACATCAACATAGCCATCTTTGTTGGCTTCTTTCAGTTGCTCCACCGAGAAGTTGGAAACCCCAATGGACCGTATCTTCCCTTCACCTTTCAACTCTTTTAATGCACCCACCGCTTCATCCTTCGGTGTCTCCTCGTCAGGGAAATGGATGTAGTAGAGGTCGATATAGTCCGTGCTCAATCGTTGAAGGCTGTCTTCCACCGATTTTTTCAAAAAGGAAGGATCATTGTTAAACACGACATCTTCTCCCTTGAATTGGTGAGCTCCCTTCGTTGCAAGAACAATGTCATCCCTTTTATACTCTTTCATAACCTCTCCGACCAGTTCTTCGGAACGTTCAGGTCCATAGATATAAGCGGTATCCAGGAAATTCATGCCATGATTCAAAGCTGTGCGGACTACGTCTTTTCCGGCTTCTTCATCCAAGTTCGGATAAATGTTGTGGCCACCGACAGCGTTTGTCCCAAGTCCGATCGGGTTTATCTGTAAATCTGACTTTCCTAACTGTGTCTTTTTCATCACTTTTACATCTCCCTTGGAAAAGTTCATATTCTTACATTGTTTACCACATGCTTTTCCAACAGAAACAAAAGAATGCACAGTGACTTCTTATCTGTTTCCCAAAACACCAATGACCGTCTCTACTAAAACACGAAATGCATCAGTCATGACGCTTTGATCAAATGTCATATGAGGATGATGCAGCCCTGGCTGCAAATCACAACCAACGGCAAGCATTGATGCCTTCAACTCAGGCCTCTGTATCGTGTAAAAGTGAAAATCATCCCCTCCGGTCGTTTGAATGGTTGCTTTTAAAGCATCTTCACCCATGACCTTAAGAATAGCCCGTTCCAAATAACCGGCTGCTTCGTTACTGACCACTGCCGCCGGAACTTTCCCCTTCTCCTCCACTTGAATACTCACACCATGCAAGTTTGATAGTGCCTCACAGACTGATTTTACTTTAGCCGCTAATTCATCCATCACTTCATTCGCCTGAGCTCTTAGATCAATGGAAAACGTCGCTTGACCTGGAATAATGTTTGTACTTTTTCCTCCGCTGTGAAACGAGGTCACTTTAGCGGAGTGTGGGACCATTGGATCCACGTGGATGTTATTAAGCAGCTGAACCAATTCTGCTCCTAATTCAATGGCATTTTTATTTAGGTGCGGTCTCGCTCCATGAGCGTCTTCTCCTTCTATCCGCCCTTGGAGGAATCGTACAGCCCCGTGCCGAATGGCTGGGGCAAATTCTCCTGACCTCAACTCCTGGATTGGTCTCAAATGGAGACCGAAAAGGTAATCCACATCATCCACGCCCCCCTTTTCTACCATAGCAAGAGCGCCTTCAATCGTTTCCTCTGCCGGTTGAAAAATGACGCGCAACGTCCCTTGCCATTCCGCTTGTTTTTCTTCCAACGCAAAAAGAGCATGAAGCACAATCGACATGTGGGCATCATGGCCGCATGAATGGTTGGCCCTGAATTCTCCGTCCACTTTCTGCCAAAGAGCATCCATGTCTGCACGGAGAGCCACACATGGTTCTCCTTGACCAAGTTCTGCGACCAATCCAGGACAATCATCAAAACGTTGAACTTTGAAGCTCGTCTTTCCTAATTGTCTTTCTATGTAATCGGTCGTATTATTTTCCTGCCAGCTGATCTCCGGGTGCTCATGTAAATGGTTGTAGATGGTTTCAATGGATGGGTGACCTTTATTTTCCATACGTTCACTCACTCCTATCATAAATTCCCTCATTCCTTTTACCATACTAATACGTTTAAAACATTAAAATTCCTCCCTACTTTTCACGAAGTAAGGAGAAGGAGATTACAAGAGCAGAAGCGGCTGTCATGATTGTTCAAGCCTATGACATCCAGGGAGTAAGAGACAACCCGTCAGTTATGTACGGGCTGCTGGATTTGACCTCCCAGCTCATCATGATTGGATATCCAGGTGGTACGTTTTCCCTTAACTACTTGCAAAGAACTTAAAAACGTGCGTAATTTTTATCGTGACTAAAAGCAAAAGAGTATGGAGAATATGGAAGAATTGTTAGTGATCGATAAAGTTTCGTTATAATAGAGGTATCCTATTTTTTGAAGGTGATGACAAACATGCAGCCGAAATGGAAACAACTTTTTCAATTAATCCGTGCGACCCATCCACCCAAACTGATTTTCTCAATTGCATTATTCTTAAGTTTACTCACAACAATGGCAGGTCTTGCAATCCCTTTACTCGCCAGCCAGTTAATCGACAATTTTGATCTGAATAATTTAAATACAACTATGATCGCAGGCATCATTATTGCCTTCTTTGTCCAAGCCCTTGCAGGTGGGGTGTCTGTTTATTTCCTTGCCAAAGTCGGACAGCATATCATTGCTTCATTGCGGGAACAGTTATGGAAAAAGCTCCTCGTCCTTCCGGTGTCTTATTATGATTCTCATGAGACCGGAGATGCGGTCAGTCGGATGACGAACGATACAGGTGTCATCAAAAACCTGATTACCGAGCATTTCACAGGCTTCATTACCGGGATCATTTCCGTCGTCGGAGCAATCGTCATTCTTTTCTACTTGGACTGGCCGTTAACGCTCGTGATGTTTTCCATTATTCCGTTAGCTCTTCTTTTCCTTATTCCGATCGGCAAAAAGATGGCGAACATCTCTCGTAATCTGCAAAAAGAAACCGCCGGCTTTTCTGCTCATTTGACCCGGGTCATATCAGAAATACGCCTTGTGAAAGCTTCTAATGCCGAAGAGCGGGAGTGGAACAAAGGAAAATCAGGAATTAAGAAATTGTATGCCCTCGGATTACGGGAAGGTGTCATCCAGGCTTTGATGTCGCCCCTTGTTTCTTCGCTGATCATTGTTGTGCTTGTTTTGATCATTGGCTTCGGTGGTGTCCGGGTAACTTCAGGAGCCATGACACCAGGTGAGCTCGCTGCTTTCTTCATTTACTTGTTCCAAATCATCATGCCGATTACACAGATTGTCGTATTCACGACCCAATTCCAGAAGACTGTCGGGGCCACGGAAAAAGTGCTTTCGATTTTATCGTTGGACGGGGAAGATCTGCAGACTGGACGTGAGGTGGAGTCTTTCGACCACAGTCTGGTCGTGGATCGGTTATCATTTAACTACCAGCCTGAAGAACCTATATTAGAGAACGTTTCTTTTACAGCAAAGAAAGGAGAGGTAACGGCCGTTGTCGGCCCTAGTGGGAGCGGGAAAACGACGCTGTTCTCTCTGATCGAACAGTTTTACTCCCCTTCTGACGGAAATATTCAGTATGACGGAGAACCCATTTCAACTTACACCCTTAAATCCTGGCGCACGATGATCGGCTACGTATCTCAGGAAAGTCCACTTTATGCAGGTACCATTAGAGACAATTTAACCTATGGACTGAACAAGGATATCCCTATAGAAAAAATTCATGCCGCAGCAAAGATGGCCTATGCGGATACGTTTATCCAATCGTTGTCCCACGGATATGATACGGAAGTTGGTGAACGGGGCATCAAGTTGTCCGGTGGGCAGAGACAGCGCATCGCGATTGCCCGCGCCCTATTAAGAGACCCTGAAATCCTCATGCTGGACGAAGCCACTTCAAGCCTCGACAGCCAATCAGAAATCGTTGTCCAACAGGCTTTGAAGAATTTAATGAAAGGACGCACGACACTCGTCATCGCCCATCGTCTCTCCACGATTGTCGATGCTGACCAAATTGTCTTCTTAGAGAGAGGAAAAGTGACAGGGATTGGTACCCACGAGGAGTTGTTCCAGAAACATACGCTTTATCGTGATTTTGCAAGACAACAACTGAAGGTTGATGCATAGAATCCACTTCACAAAGAGGGTAGGAGCAATTTAATAACCATACCTTTTTAAACTTACAACTTATTTGTATACTGCCTTCGCTGGTCTTAATAACTTCAACACTCCCTTTATTCCCATGATGGGTCTTATCATTTTTAAATTCTATTAAAAAAGCAGCATCAACTGAAAACGTTGATGCTGCGCTTCTTATAAATCATACAAAAAACATCAGATGATTGTGGCCTAAGCTTTTAAAAAAATTGACCATAGCATAAACCGGAATCCTGCTTCTCAATGAAACTTTATTTATTGAAATGCGCTTCATCCAGGAAATTGGAAGCGTTCTCTATTTCTTTTTCTGGAAAAGAATTTTTATCTATAGCATTGATTTTACTTATCGTATACGACACCTTTTCAGAATTACGTTTTACTACCACTTCTTTGATATGATAAGTTTCTTTTTCAATCACGATTTCTGTGGACTGACTTTCTTCTGTGTTAGGTGCCCCCATGGTTTCACTAGAAACAAAATCCGGGAGAGGGTTGCCGTCCTGAAGGGAAAGGATATAATTGCCTCCACTTTCCTCGACCTCCAACACTTCGCGATCTTCCCAAATTTCATCCATTTGGTCCGCGTTTATATTTTTCAGCTTCCCAAAGTCTCCCCCTCCCCCCGGAAGCATCATCCATTCATTAGTAGTCTTCATATACATCCGGTCGCCATTCAAGTAAATTTCAATTCCTTGACCTGCCCCATTCTCACCGGGCAGTTTAGATTTGGAATGAATTTTCGGTGCATCCCCTAATAAGACATCCATTTCTAAAATTAGTTGCGACTGTCCATCTTCCTTTATTCTCTCCCCTATAATATGAAAACTTTGCAATTGAGTCATGGCTTGGATAGATTGTTTAAATACCTCTTTCCCTTCTAACATTTCCTGCTGAACTTCAACAGGTGTGTCACCTCCACTTCCTAAGAGCTTTTCTCCAAATGAGATCGTTCCCCCTAATGCAACCAATGTGACTACACCGCCGATAATGAATACGCCTTTATATCGTCTCTTCACATTCTCTTCTCCTTTCTATTCTTTACTGTTTATTGGTACTGCTTTTTTTATCTATTAATACAGCATTAACTATTAAACGGTGAGTGGGATCCTTTATAGGGTCACAAGTAATCAGAGTCATCATTATTTCCTGTTCTGGTTGATTCAGCACCGTTAGATCATCAGGTGTAACAAGGAAAGATTTCTTGACTTCGTACTCAAACTCTCCCTCTGTCGTAGTAACCAAAATCGAATCACCTTTATTGAGCTCATCCAATCGGTTGAAAAGTTTACCGTGGCTATAGCCTCTATGAGCAGCCAATGCGGCATTACCATTATGGCCAATGGGAGCCGTCCCATTCATATGCCCCACCCCATACTTTAAATTGTATTCACTGGCCCCCTGGAAAATAGGCAGTTTCAATTGAATCCCAGGAATTTCGATTGCTCCTGTGACAGAAGCATCTCCATCCCCTTTTGTAAAAAAGCGAGCACCGCTATCCCCTGTTTCAAGAATGTGATTCACTTTTTCTAATTGGTCATCCTCCTTAAGGAAGGGAGGAGGTTTTCGTTCTCCCAATTCAAATTGTTGGATGTATTGGTCCTTTTTAAAAGAAGCCCATTGATTTTCGACAAACGGATAACTGATGACACCCAATCCCACGAGGATGATTCCCAATGCCAGCCATTTCATTTTCACCACTCCTAAGAAAAAAGAGCAAAATCCTAAGACGATTCTGCTCTGACAACACCTTGTTTCTTCCTAAGGAAACTACGAATATAAAGGAACGTACCCAATGTTAATAATAGTCCACCCACAAGATAATAATGAAACGGAGATTCTTCTCCTGTCTGTGGTAGCACTCCTCCTTCAGATGGTACAACCTGCTGACCTGTCTGTCTTTGGGGAGAATCAGTTCCCTCATCCGGTATGGACACAGGTGGGACATCACCTTCTGCGAAAAAAGTAAAAACTATTTCCGTTGCCAATCCTTGAAATTCATTCCCTGATTCGTATGGAAATTCGATCTTCAAGGTCATCTCATTAGAACCGTTAGCTTCAAGCTTCCTACCAGATATTTTTTCAAAATCTGGTAGATATCCCGAAAATACTTCCTCACCTTCAATTGCAAGGGTAAAGGCTAACTGGTCATACAATTTTTCTGAACCACTTTTACGTGAGGAGGTCACGGTGTATTGTAGTTTTTCTGTGCCGTTATTGTTCAAAGCAAATGTTCGGACAGCATAATCACCCGGTTTAAAGTTCTCGATATCTATAATACGTTCGTGGGAGGTTGATAGATCGATTTCCGAAGCATTTTCTGATGCCTGGGTTGATCCAATCGGTGGGAGGAAGACGAAGACAAGAATACATATGCTGTAAATGCTGAAGATTTTAAGAAAGATAGGGGAGTTTTTCATATGTATTCTCCTTTAAGATTAGTAAAAAAAGGTGGGATAAACCCCACCTTTTGGTTTAACTTATCTAGCTTCACCATCTGTTTGCATACCAGTGAATGTCCATTCAAGGTTTAGAGAATCTCCTTGGAATTTATTTTGATCTTCACCATTTTCAACGAATTCAAATTGTACTGCTAGAAAATCATTACTACCAGTCACTAAACCTTTGGTACCCCAACGATCTCCAAAGATACGTTCGAATTTATCCTCAACAACTTCAGGATCCATCGCCTTTAATTCAGCCAATGTGGTATCCCAAACCACTATTCCAGCACTAGGGTTAAGCAATGGAGTTTTATCCGCATTCCACATAAAATTAACTTTGATATGTTCACCAAAATCTTCTCCACCATTATTCCCATTCCCATTAACAGTATAGTCAGTAGTAAGTACTACATTTTTTATGTCTAAGCTACCTCCATTGATTAATTCAAAGTTTCTTAACATAGTATCGCCAGGTTTTAAGTCCCCAATGTTCACAATCTCAGTTGGATCTACAGATAAATCCAAAGTTCCGGCAGAAAACGTACTTGTTGCCTCAGCCGTATCACTGAAGTAGGCAAACGTTCCTCCACCTACCAAAGACAACCCCAAAGCCGCTGATGCAACACCCAAACCTAATTTCTTTTTCAAACCCATAACAAACTTCCTCCTCAAAAATATGTGTTTTATATTGAATCCTTGCTTATGTACAAGGAGTACAACCGTTAAGCTTTAGCAGATTCTTTCTCTTTGTTATCTTCCAGCTTGGAAATTTCTTTCCAGATAGAGATACATCCATATCCAAATAACCCGAGTCCCGGAACGACTAGCAGTAATAGAGATCCTAATTTGGAATTAGCAAAGTCCATTACATAACCGATATAAGGAATTGTAAAATCTACATACTTTCCAACAACATTGGCTGCTAGCACTGGTTCAAGATCAACACCATCATTGTTGTCACCTTTAGTGATATAGCTGGTATTTTCGCCTGATCCTTTAACCTCTATAATTCTGTGAGTGACGAGAACGCCTTCCTCACGAATAAATGTAATAACGTCGCCCTCTTGATATTGGGTTCCATCTTCAGTAGGTTCTATCGCAATAATTGATCCTGTTTGAAACGTAGGTTCCATGGAGCCGGAAAGGACGGTTTTTAATTGATACCCCATGAAAGTGGATTCACCGCCAGAAATTTTAGAAATGGCTACAATGACAACCATGAAGATTAAGATGCCATACAATAGAAATGTTATGAGAGTACTCAGCGCATTTTTCATCATGTTTCTCCTTTTTTATATCATTCATCTTCTTTTTCTTTGGAAGGGGCTTGACCTTGTTTGGGTGACTCTCCTTCTTTTTCTCCAACTTTGTTGGAGGAATCATTCTTCTTGTCCTCCTGACTCTTTACCTCTTGATTTTCTTTAGAGGAGGAATTTTCATCTATTGATTTTTCTTTCTCTTTAGGTGCACCTTCTACTGGTTTATCTTTTGGTTGCTCTGTATCTTGTTCAGGAGTTTGTTCATCGCTGGAAGAGGTCTCCGCATCACTTGGTTCATCTTCTTTGTTTCCCTCTTCATTTTCCGTGATTCCATCTTCTTGGTTGACTTCTTCCTCTTTAGAAGATTCATCTGCAGCATCTATCTGAATATCTTGCTGTTCTTCCTGCTCCTTTTTGGCATTTTGTTCTTCTGACTCTTTCTCTTTTTCTGCTTCTTCCTTAGCTTCCTTCTCTTTTTCAAATTGCTTAATCATAGCTAGCACGGAAGTGATTTCTGTTTTCACCTGTTCCTTTTGTTCTTTTAATGTTTTATTGTTCATTTCTGATTGGGATATGGAAGAAGAGAAGGTCTCTTCAATTGAATTTTTAAATTCCTTCCAAACGGATTCCCCTATGTAAGGAGAACTCTTTTCTCGAAATTGATTGGTATGGTAATAAACTAAAAGGTTTTCAATTTGGCTATGACTCAAGCCGCTATTGAGAATCAGCTCCTTTAACTCATGTACGGCCAAAGGATATTCACCCTGCAGACAGGAGGCTGTCGTCTGGTCTGGAAGCTGGGATATTTTATTGAATAATTTGTAAATGGTATGAGCTCTTTCTATGAGTTTTTCTTTTTTAGCTTTCAGTTTTTCATCCAGCTGCAAGTGTTCGTTTTGTAATTTATCTACTTTAGTAAAACTATCCTCCAGGCGTTTTACTTCCTCTTTCATCTGTTTATCGGAATATTCCGATAAGCCATCCAATTTCTCATTGGACACTGTATAGACGATAATATCCGGAATGTCTTTCAAATCACTATTAAAGAGAAGTAGCTCTTCTTTCACGTCTGAAAACAGTTCATTTATGTATCCGGGAAATACTTCACAAGCCTGTATGCTTGATGAATCCTTATCCGAATCACTAAAGGCTCCTAATGTATTACCAACAACTTGTGAACTCGTACCGACGATCAGTGAAGTAATTGCTACACTGCATGTAATGTGCTTCGTTGTCTTTACCATTCTGTTTTTACGCCGCCTTCTAAGTTTTTCATCCCTAGGCTCCAGAGGATCTCACCCCTTTTTCAAAACTTTTCATGTTCTTCACAATTACCTTTCGTTCTTTATTGAGAATGTTATAGCATGATTATATATCCACCCCCCCTATTAAGGAAACCTTAAAAAGAGCGAAATACCTTTATAAAGAACGATAAACGGCGGTTAACCTCAGTTTTACTTCTATTTTCATTTAAAATCATCTTTTTTAGAAAAAATATATTCTTTATATAGAACAAAAAAGGAGGAGGCTATACACCACAAGCATACTAGTTGGAGATTTGGAAACAGAGGGAATTGTAAAGATGTTGTGGTAAATGAAGAAAGGATGAGACAAAAAAAACTCAAACGGTGAAAATTCATTTTCACCGTTTGAGTTCTCATAACATGTATTCGTCTAGGCACCCATCGTCGAAAGCGATGGTTTTCTATCTTGTTGCTCTTGTTCTTTTTTCAACTGCTGTACCTTGGTTCGCTCTACTTCCAACTCTTCCTGGAGCCTCTTGTTTTCTTTAACAAGCAAATCTCTTTGGTCCAACACTCTTAGCATATCTTCTCTCATTTTCGTTCTCCTTTCATAAAGCATAGGATGGTATGGAAAATTGTAGAAAAATGACGGTTTATGATTTCATAGGATATAAGTACCCAGCCTTCTCACATCTCAAACATTCAATACCAAATAAAAATCATACTACTCTTCCCTTTTCAGCAGCAACAAATAGACAAGCGCTCCGAATATAGGGATTGCCCCCATCCAGTGTCGGTGGGTTGCTCTTCCATCCCTACGTTCCTTCCAATAGATCACGAAAATAGACAACAAGGTTAAGACCATAAAATCAATGGTCATTACGTGGACAAAGTTAGACGTTTGAAAAGCACGCCAATACGCCTGATCGTCTCCATTGCCCAGCCCATGCCATAATAAAACGGCAGTTACAGCCATAAGAACAAAAATGAAAAAACGAGTATGGAAGATCTTCACGAACCAGTCCGGGATTCTTCCTCTTTTAATCTCCCTTGCCTTTGACAAGAAAAAATAGGGCATCAATGCAAATGCCCCTAGCATGAACATCCCTAAAAGGAATGGCCATAACGGTAGACGGCCGTGATCTTCCCCTATAAGCAGAGCCACAAAAACGAGTGGATAGATCCCGAGAAAGCTGAACACCATCAATAAGAAAGGATCTGGTTCATCCATCGTTAACAGTTGATCCAAGTATCCGAGGTTACCGTCCGGGGCAAGGAATAGTGCATAGGATATAAAAGCAATCCATCCAGCTAAAAATAAGACTTGGCGCACGTTCATCTTTTCACCTATCTTTCACTTTTTAAAATGAACACTATCCAGAGATTTGAAATGTTTCGTTTATACCCACCTTCATCATTATTCAAACATTCATGTTAGCGCCATTATGGAAGGCACTCTCTGTGGTAGTACACTCCTCTTCTCCCGCACACAAAGAAGGGACACAGCACAGCTTTTATACCTAAGTGTTCGATAGCCGCTAGACTTCTACTGGAAGAAACCCTTCTTAGCCGATAAATACAATGTAATAAAAATCCCCATGCTAACAATTTCCACCCGTTACTTTCCCCCATTCCTCTGATCCTTTATAGCTGTACAACTTCAGTAAATTACAAAAGGAAATTTCAGAAAATTCGTCAAGACATGATGCATTTTCATGAAAGTTTTGTTATAGTACATAAATAACGGAACATTTAAGGACAATGTCCAAAATAACAATGAAGGGGTGTCCTTTTTGGAAACCTTACAATCATACATCAATGAAATTGAAAATGACATCTATCAAATACGAAGACACTTGCATAAATATCCAGAATTGAGCGGGGAAGAAGTGAACACCTCTGCTCTCGTAAAAGAGAAACTCACAGAATACGAAATTCCTTATAAGAACGGCTTTGCAAACACAGGTGTGCTTGGGATCATTGAAGGCGGAAAGCCCGGAAGAACAGTTGCGTTACGGGCTGATATGGATGCTCTCCCTATTCAGGAAACCAACGACCATGATTTCGTTTCACAAGTAGATGGAAACATGCATGCGTGCGGTCACGATGCACACACCGCCATGCTTCTTGGTGCTGGCTATGCCCTTAAACAAATCCAAAAGCACATCGAAGGAACGGTCCTTCTCGTTTTTCAACCAGCAGAAGAAGCCTCACCTACCGGGGGCTCTGGTCCGATGATGGAAGATGGGGTATTCGAGGAGTACAAACCGGACGTGATTTACGGACAACATGTGTGGCCGGGGTTACCTGTTGGTCAGATGGGGATTCGCGACAAGGAAATGATGGGCGCATCAGATCGCTTCACAGTTACAGTTACTGGAAGAGGCGGACATGCGAGCATGCCGCACGAAGGAAACGATGCGATCATCGTTGCGAATCAGATGATTTCAAGCCTGCAAACCATTGTCAGTCGTAACATCAACCCCTTGGATTCCGCAGTCGTGACCATCGGAAGGATTGAAGGCGGACACCGCTACAACGTCATTCCTAAAGAGGTGACGATTGAAGGCACGATCCGGACTTACAAACCTGAAGTGAAACAAAAAATCAAAGATCGTTTCCATACGATTCTCAACCAAACAGCGGATGCATTCGATGCGGATGTCGACATTGAATACCTGGACGGTTACCCAGCGACCATTAATACACCAGCCTACGCTCAACAAGCTCGTAAAACAGCTCAAAGACTTTTCGGAGAAAATGCGACACCTGAAGTCGAGCCTGCGCTTGCGGGAGAAGATTTCTCACGTTTCTTACTTGAATACCCAGGGGCTTTCCTCTGGCTTGGAACACAAATCGAGCAGGCATCTGAACAAAAGCCGCTTCATGATCCAGGGTTCCAATTGGATGAAAGAGCCCTGCCTATGGGAAGCCGCTTATTAGCGGAAGTTGCTTTAGACACGTTACAGTCTCTATCCAATAAGGAGGGATAATAGTGATTGATTCCTTTGATTCTTTCATCCAAGAACTTGAGCCACAACTAACTTCATGGCGACGCGAGTTTCATCAGCAGCCGGAACTCGGCTTTCTTGAATATCAAACCTCGTACAAAGTCGGCAAGAAATTAGAAAAACTCGGGTTCCTCACCCATATTGGAAAAGAAGCGGTCAAAAGCGATTCCAGGTACGGTATTCCTGAGCCTCATGATTTTCAAAAGGCAGAGAAGCAAGCCCTTGAAAATGGTGTACCACCGGAGTGGATCGACCGGATGGCAGGAGGCCACACCGGAGTGGTCGCTCAGTGGGACACTGGAAAAGACGGCCCTCATCTCGCCTTTCGTTTTGACATCGATGCTCTCCCGATCTTGGAAGCATCTGACAAAGACCACATTCCTTATGATCGTCAATTCCGTTCTAAGCAGGATGGCGTCATGCATGCATGTGGGCACGATGGACACACAACGATAGGGCTCGGGCTTGCCCATCTGATAGCTCAATTTCAAGAACACCTTGTCGGCAGGTTTACCCTCTTGTTCCAGCCGGCAGAAGAAGGCGGCCGAGGGGCAAAAGCGATGGTGGACCAAGGATGGTTGGCCGGAGTTGACCAATTCTACTCCGGCCATATCGGAATCAACTCCCTCCCTGTAGGTACCATCGCCGCAACAACGCAAGGCTTTCTGGCTTCTTCCAAATGGAACGTGACCTTCCGCGGCCAGTCTTCCCATGCGGGTATGAAACCTGAGGATGGGCGGAACGCGTTACTTGCATCTGCAACCGCTGCCACCCAACTGCATGCCATCCCCCGGCACAGTGAAGGAGTAAGCCGAGTGAATGTAGGAAAACTGGTTGCAGGAAGCGGTCGGAACATTATATCCGACCGTGGGTATATGGAGATTGAAACAAGAGGAGAATCAGAGGGCATCCATCAATTCATGCAGCAGGAAGCTAAACGCATCATCCATTCTACCGCTTCCATGTATGATGTAAGCGTCGATATCGAATTTGTCGGGGAAACGGAGCGAATGCGCTGTGATGATTCCTTGATTCCATTCATTGAAAAACAGTGCGCAGAAAGTTCCTTGATCCACCAAATCGATCCTGTCGCTTATGTGTCAGGGTCCGAGGATGCCAGTTTCATGATGAATGCGGTTCAGGAGCACGGAGGAAAAGCAACGTACATGCTGTTTGGTACATCCCTGCCATCCAACCACCATTCACCAACCTTTGATTTTGAAGAAAAAGTATTACCTGTAGCACTCGCTGCCTATGCTCACGTCTTAAGAGGAGGAAGTATCCAATGAAGCAATGGTTAGAAGAAAAATTATTACAACTCAATGTTACCGAATACATGGATGAAGAGAACGGATTCACAAGACTCAGTTATACAGATGAAGAAAAACAGGCCCACGAAGCTTTTAGAAAAGTAGCCAATGAACTGAACCTTGATGTGAGCCAGGACGAGGCCGGAAATTTATGGGCTCGATGGAAAGCAAACGATGAGAATGCACCGACGATTGCTACCGGCTCCCACCTGGATACCGTCAGTAGTGGCGGTGGATACGATGGAGCTGCCGGTGTACTGACAGGCTTGGCTGCCGTCAAACTTCTGAAAGATAAAGGCTTCCAACCGAAAAAAAACATTGATATTGTCTGTTTCGCTTCCGAAGAATCGGCACGTTTCGGCGTCTCCACCGTAGGAAGCAAGGCGACAGCCGGAATGATTGATAAGGAAGAGCTCGGCAGTGTTGTGGATGCTGACGGCATAACGGTGAAAGAAGCCGTAGAATCTTATGGATTATCCTGGGATGCCATCGATCAAGCCGAAAAATCTCCAGCCGATCTAGAAAGCTTCCTTGAATTGCACATCGAGCAAGGGACCCAAATTGAAGACAACGGAGCAGAAATCGGGATTGTTCGTGGAGTCGCTTGCCCTGTCAGATTGCAGGTCACCGTGAAAGGGATGGCCAACCACACGGGAACGACACCGATGACCAACCGTGCCGATGCCTTTGTCGCTGCCGCACCCATCATCACTTATGTGGAAAAACAAGCACGTAAGCTGAATGAGGAACAGCAGACCCCGATTGTCGCGACGACAAGTACAGTGAAACTTTCACCGAACGTCATGAATGTCATTCCAGGAGAAGTCCAATTAGGAATCGACATCCGAAGCGTAGATGATGAGCTGAAAAGAGGACTTGCCGACCAAATCCGCAGCTATTGTGAAACGATTCAAGAATCTAAGGATGTAACGGTTCATGTCCATACGCTCGTGGACAATGATTCTGTCCATCTTGATTCTTCCATTCAAGAGAAGCTTCAGGAAATCACGGAGAACATCGGTTACCGTGCTCATGCCATGGACAGCGGGGCCGGTCATGATGTGATGAATATGGCGAAGCGCTGGCCATCGGGACTCATTTTCATCCCTTGCCGGGAAGGGATCAGCCACCACCCTAGAGAATATGCATCCATTGATGACTTAAATAAAGGGACGCATGTGCTGGCAGCCTATATGGAATCCGTAGCGAGTGATCACCAATGAAAACAAAGATAGGAGTCATCGGCCCGAAGGATTCCGTCGAGCAAGTCATGTATGTCGCCGAGGAATTTAAGCAAATTACCTTCTACCCATTTGCCTATGAAAAGTTATCGGACGTCACGGATATCCTGAAAGAGCACCGACATGAAGTCGATCAATGGTTCTTCTCAGGCGTCCTCAACCACACCTATGCGATAGAAAATGGCTTGATTACGGAAGAGGAGAGTGCTTACCCTCCTCTTCACGGTTCCAGCTTTTTCGGAATATTATTGGAAGCTCAATTGACGACGAATCACGTTTACCGGAAAGTCAGCATCGATACGATTGCTAATGAAGAGTTTGATAAGATTTTGTCCTATTACCAACTGGACGCCCTTGAATACGAAAACTTTCCATTCGAGAAGGTCCGCCACACCGATGAACTGACCGCTTTTCATAGCCAGTTGTATGAACAAGGAAAAACAGAAGTCGTCATCACTTCCATTAAGTCCGTATATAAAGAATTGAAAGAAAAGAACATTCCTGTTTTCCGGGTGACCCCCTCTTATTTATCGATTAAAATGCTCATTCAGTTCTTAGAGGAGCGCGCCCAATCTAAACATTTCCGCAATTCACAAGTGGCCATCATCGGCTGTCGTGTCGAGATGAATGCCTCCCACTCAGAAGAAAACTACTACTCGTTCAAAACGAAATATCAAGAGCTCGATGTGCGTCGTCAATTACTTTCCTTTGCAGAACAAACGAACGGATCTGTCATGCAACTCGGAGATGGACTGTTTTTCATCTTTACGACACGGGGGGAATTAAGTGAAGAATCAGAAGCTGATCTTTTTACTCTCATTGAAGACATCCGTCTGCAAACCAATTTAACCGCTCGCGTGTCCATCGGTTTTGGTGAAACCGTATCACAAGCTGAAAATCATGTCCGCATCGGTTTCCGTCATATCAAAGAAGAAAAAGAACCGCTGCTCCTCATTGTGGATGAAGATCAATCCATCTCATTGAAACAGCAGCAAAAGACCTTAAGTTATCATACGACCGAAATCGGTCATACCCTGCAAAACAAGATGAAAGAAGCGAATTTAAGCCCAGGGGTGATTTCCAAGCTTCTGGCTTATTCCAGGCAGTATCACCGGGATCACTTCTCATCTCAAGACTTGTCCCGATGGTTGAAAAGTACCGAACGAAATGGACGAAGGATCCTGACAGAACTAGAGCGCGTCCATATTGTGGAACAGGCAGGTGAACGACAATCGGGCGAACGCGGGAGACCGAGAAAGGTGTATCGCTTCGTGAAGGAGGAATAATTCTTCCTTCTCCCCTTTTTACGGAACAATAAAGGAATATTTCCTAAATATAGAAAGGATGATGAATATGAGCGAAAAAAGCTCAACGAAGAAAGCAAAAGGTTTCTCCAGGATGTTAAACGGCGTAGAGAAAGTGGGGAATAAACTGCCCGATCCATTCATGCTGTTTGTTTACCTATCCGTCTTTACCATCCTAGGTTCGTGGATCATTTCCCTTTTCGGAGTCACAACTACCCAGCCTGGCACTGGAGAAGAAATCGCCATTAAAAGTTTAGTTTCAGGTGAAGGATTACAGTACATTCTTACTTCGATGCTCGAAAACTTCACTGGATTCAAGCCGCTTGGACTTGTATTGGCTATGATGCTTGGTATTGGTCTAGCCAATAAAGTCGGTTTACTAGAAACAGCGATTAAGAGTACGATTTTGAAAGCACCGAAATCATTGATCACTTATGCCGTTATTTTTGTTGGTATTCTAGGTAACTTAGCTTCTGACGCAGCGTTCGTTATCGTCCCTCCACTAGCGGCTATGGTATTCTATACGCTTGGTCGTCACCCGTTAGCTGGACTTGCTGCCGGATTTGCCGGTGTAGGATCTGGTTTCACAGCAAACATCATCATTGCAGGAACCGATGCATTGCTTTCCGGTATTTCAACAGAAGTCATGGAAAGCTTGGACTCAAACATCGTCGTTACACCCGTAGATAACTGGTACTTCATGATTGCCTCCGTTGTTGTTCTATCCGTCACGGGTGCACTGATTACAGAAAAAATCGTTGAACCCCGTCTAGGAAAATATGAAGGAGAAGGCGGAACGGAAATGGAGGAAAGTACGAAACTTGAAAAACGCGGATTCAGAAATGCCGTACTGGCAGCTCTTGGATTTATCGCGCTCTTGATTGTCGCGATTGCCGTTCCTGGTTCAGCTCTAAGAAACGAAGAAGGCGGAATCATTCCATCTCCATTTTTAAGCGGAATCGTACCCATTATCCTATTATTCTTCATTACCATTGGTGTCGCCTACGGGGTAACCGTTAAGAAAATCACTTCCACACGTGATATCTCCGGCTACATGGGAGAAGCAATGAAAGAAATGTCCGGGTTTATTGTTTTGATCTTCGCTGCCGCTCAATTCATCGCTTACTTTGATTGGACAAACATCGGCACATGGATTGCCGTAAGCGGAGCAAACTTCCTTGGTTCTATCAACATGACAGGCCTTCCTGTCGTCATCGGCTTTGTCTTCCTGACCGCAATCATGAACATGTTCATCTTCAGTGGTTCTGCCCAGTGGGCCCTTGAAGCACCGATTTTCCTGAAGATGTTCTATCTATTAGACTATCACCCAGCGTTCATCCAAGCGGCTTATCGTATTGCCGATTCATCGACGAACATCATTACACCGATGAACCCGTACATCATTATCGTCCTTGCGTTTATGAAAGAGTACGATAAGAAAGCTGGTCTTGGTACCTTGATCGCACTCATGCTGCCATACGCTTTAATCTTCTTGAGTGTCTGGATTGTTTTATTACTAGCCTTTGCTCTATTAGGCATTCCGTTTGGCCCTGGCGTGGGTATGTATATAAATTAAATCATTTTGTGAACATGAAAAGGGCTCCCTTAAAGGGAGCCCTTTTTCTGTATAGCAAATAAAGATAATACGCCAGGTTGGTCTAGCACTTTTAATATAAGCCCCGGCATCTACTAAAAAAAGAACAGAATAGCATCGACCTCTATCCTGTTCTTTTCAGTTCTTAATAGGGAGATTTCATGTAGTGGGACATGAGACCAAAGCGTTTTGATTCCAATTCCCAAAATTCCTGTTTTTCAAGATTTAGCTTTGGGTATTCAAAAATTTCACACAAACAGGTTCCGGTACGTGAACGTCCGATTGAACGAGGGATAGCTTCCCAGTATTCTTGTCCCTTTCAAACAACGTCATTGTGTTTGACTTCTGGTTCGTCGCAATTAAGAATTCTTCAGAAGGATCCAGCACAAAGTCACGCGGCCAATTTCCTTCCGTAGAAGTCCATTCTACAAACGTTAACTGACCATTGTCCTGATCGACTTTGTATGAAGCAATGGAGTTATGTCCTCGATTTCCAGCGTACACAAATTGTCCATCTGAAGAAATATGGATGGCACTTCCGTCATTGGTTTCGTTAAAGGTTTCCGGGATTGTTTTAATCGCCTGATGCTGTGTGAAACGACCGTCTTTCTCGTCATAGTGAAGGACAAGGACTTCTGAGCTCAACTCTGTCATAACATACGCGTACTTTTGGTTCGGATGGAAAGTGATGTGTCTTGGACCACTGCCAGGTTCTGTGTTGAAGACTTGCACCTGAGTTAAATCACCTTGATCTGCGGCGTACGTGATCACACGATCACTTCCCAGGTCAATCGCGATGACGTATTTTTCATCAGGTGTGAAACCAGCATAATGCATGTGCGGTTTTTCCTGACGCTCATGAGGACCAGTGCCTTCATGTTCAATGACAGATGTAGCTGGATTCAATGATCCATCTTCATTGGTTAAGTAGGATACGATATTTCTGGTATGATAATTCGCTGTGACCACCGTGTTCTTCTCATGATCGACACTCACATGACACGGAGGTGAGCCTGCAGCGGTTTGGATATTTAATTTGGTCAGCTCTCCTGTTCCATCCTGAATGGAGAAGGCTGTAACGCCACCGTTTTCTCCTTCTTTTGTGACGGCATATAGATTTTTCTGGTCATCACTCACCGTCACATACGTCGGGTTACCCAACTCTGCTGCTAATTTCACGTCTTTCAATTCTTTATTGTCTGTATCCAGCGTGAACTGATATACACCTTTACTATCCTGTTTTGTATAGGTTCCAACATAGCCAACAAACTTTCCCATTACAAAAACTCCTTTATTTCGGTTTTATTAAAAGATCCTATCAGATAGATCGTTCTCCTTCATTATCTCATAAACGGTTTCGCTTCTAAATCACATCCATCCCCTTTATCTATACCCGGGTTTCATCACATTAACGCTACATCCATATCTTGTCATACTGAATGCAGGAACGTATGATGAACATATAAACATGAAAATGATCAGACTGGGAGGTTGGAGCATGAGATATAAAAGAAAAGATTACTTCCGTTATGATTTCAAAGAGCCACTCCAAGCTTATTTCCGTATTCATAGAGTTGGCATAAAAGAAGTCAATACTTCCAAAGGGGAAGCCCGAATCATAAACATCAGTCCTCAAGGGATGAAGTTAAATACCAACTTAGATCTCCCTCACCAGGATGGGCACGAGATCAAATTGTCCATCAGCTTCAACCTCAATGACCACCCTTTCCTCCTACCCGGAAGCATTGTTTGGAAGAAAAAAGTCGCTGGGTTCAATTATGGAATTTATATGGACCTGGATGAATCGGAGAGTAAAAGGTTAGTGGAAGAGCTCAAAAAATATGCCAACAACCATAATAGAATTGACAAATAAACGGTCAACACCTGAGGGAGTATATAGTTTCTCCTCAGGTGACTTTCATCTTAATCTTGTTTTCTTAACGAGTTAATTTTCTCCATCCAGATTTTCCGTTTATACAACACAAATCTATACTTTTTGCTATCGGTTGTTTTAACAATTATCCCATTGGGGATGATATGCCATGTGTTTCTAATTGTGACTTCTGCAATGTCCTTGAGTTCAATCATAGTCTCTTCACTTTGTATATTGACTTTATGAGGCCTATGAATTAATGCATTCCTGGTTAAATATAATTTCCCACCCACAGCTTCTACACCTTTGAAAAGATCGGCAGCTCCCTCGTACTCATATTCTCCTGACATAACACATCTCCTTTTTTTAGTTTAAATCTATGTGTATCTCATCTCTTTATATGGTGAGCATACCCTTTTATTTTCACATAAATCCCCAGAAGTAACATGAACTCTATCCCTCTATGTGAAAGTCACCTATATAGATAGCTATCATTTGTATAGTTCACATCCCCTACAAGACCTTTCTCAGAAATCACTTATCCAGACCGCCTTAATAAGCGGTCTCCAAGACATTTGATCTTAAGCCATTCAAAAATGTGTACAACATTTGAACAAGAAATCGCTTACTTCGTATGTAAATGATTTCTTTGTGAAATTTTACACAAAAACTATTGTATCCACTCTAAATATATTGCACAATAAATATGTGAAATACTTCACAAACATAATTCGAAGGTTCGGGAGGAATTCAAATGACTACAAACCATGTAAACCGTGTTGCCTTGATCGGGGCTGGAGCTGTGGGAAGCAGCTATGCTTTTGCGATGTTGAACCAATCTGTGACGCAGGAATTCGTCATTATCGATTTGGATGAAAAGAAAGCCATGGGAGATGCCATGGACCTGAATCACGGGAAAGTATTCGCTCCGAATCCGACTAAAACCTGGTACGGAAATTATGAGGACTGTAAAGATGCAGATATTGTTTGCATATGTGCAGGAGCCAACCAAAAGCCTGGGGAAACTCGTTTGGATCTTGTGAAAAAGAACTTATCTATTTTCAAAACGATCGTGGATCAAGTGATGGCTAGTGGATTCAACGGCATTTTCCTTGTCGCAACGAACCCTGTGGATATTCTTACTTATGCAACATGGAAATTCAGTGGACTTCCGAAAGAACGTGTGATTGGAAGCGGAACGATTCTCGATTCCGGGCGGTTCCGGTATTTGTTAGGGGAGTATTTTGATGTCAATCCGACAAACGTCCACGCCAATATCATAGGAGAACATGGGGACACAGAACTCCCTGTATGGAGTCACGCGACAATCGGTGGTGTACCGGTACTTGAACTGGTCCGCCGACATGAACCTTACACCATGGTGGACCTTGAGGACATCTTCACCAATGTACGCGATGCCGCCTATCAGATCATTGAGAAAAAGGGCGCCACTTATTATGGCATAGCCATGGGTCTGACACGGATTACGAAAGCCATCCTTCGTAATGAAAACAGTGTAATGACCGTCAGTGCTTACTTGAATGGTGAGTACAACATGCAGGACGTTTATATCGGTGTACCAGCCATTATCAATTGCCAGGGCATCCGTAATATCGTAGAGCTGAACTTAAGTGAAAAAGAACAAACGCAGCTGGAATACAGCGCAGATGTACTGAAAAATATCCTGGCTGATCATTTCGAAGTGAAACCTACCCACTAGACTGTACAGAAAGAGTGATAACGGATGTGGTTACAACAATATGATCCATTTTCAAACGTATGGCTGAGCGCTTTGGTCGCTGCGCTGCCGATTATTTTCTTCTTTTTAGCATTGACGCGTTTCCGGATGAAGGGCATTCTCGCTGCCCTTCTCACCCTTATCCTAAGCGTCCTGTCTTCCGTACTATTCTTTGACATGCCGGTTGGGAACGCGATAGCTGCTTCTTTTCATGGAATCGCCAATGGACTATGGCCGATCGGTTACATCGTCATCATGGCTGTTTGGTTATACAAAATCGCCGTGCGCACTGGAAAATTCACGGTCATCCGGTCAAGTATAGCCAACATCTCTCAGGACCAGCGCCTGCAGCTTTTGCTCATCGGATTCAGCTTTAACGCCTTTCTGGAAGGTGCAGCCGGGTTTGGTGTCCCTATTGCCATCAGTGCCGCTCTTCTTGTCGAGTTAGGTTTTCGACCTCTGAAAGCAGCCGCTTTATGCTTAATTGCAAATGCAGCATCAGGAGCATTTGGAGCCATCGGTATTCCTGTCATTGTTGGTGCACAGATGGGAAACCTCGAAACGATGGAATTATCTCGCACCCTTGCTTATCTATTACCTTTGATTTCTTTCATCATCCCTTTTTTACTCGTGTTCCTTCTTAATGGAAGAAAAGGGGTCAAAGAAACCTTACCTGCCCTTTTCGTGGTGAGCGGAATTTACACAGGAGTGCAGCTCTTTACCATCCTGTTCCTCGGCCCAGAACTTGCCAATATCCTTGCAGCCCTTGCAAGTATGGCTGGACTTGCTTTGTTCTTACGGAAATGGCAGCCGAAAAACATTCATAGAGAAGAGAATGCCCCAGCTGTCCAGCAGACGGAAACTTACAGTATCAAAGAAATCATTAAAGCCTGGTCTCCGTTTTATATTTTAACGGCTGTCATTACAGTTTGGAGCCTCCCTGCCTTTAAAGCCTTATTCAGTGAAGGCGGGTTACTGGCCAAAACAACACTCATGATTCCTGTTCCTTTTTTACATGGTGAGATTCAAAAAGCACCGCCGATTTCACCTGAAATCGTTCCCTTAGATGCCATCTTCCAATTAAACTTACTATCTGCAACAGGAACAGCGATATTGGTTGCTGTTCTGCTTACCGGGTGGTTCAGTTCAGCAATCACCCTGCCGGAAGGAATGGACTCTCTAAAAACGACGATCCAGGAACTATGGATTCCGATACTGACCATTTGCTTCGTCATGGGATTTGCCAATCTATCCAACTTTGCCGGTTTGAGCTCTTCTATCGGACTCGCATTAGCAAAGACCGGTGATTTGTTCCCTCTTGTCAGTCCGGTCCTCGGCTGGCTGGGCGTGTTCATTACAGGATCCGTCGTCAGTAACAATGCTTTGTTCGGACATTTGCAAGTGGTCACAGCGAACCAGATCATGGCAAACCCGGCACTCTTGCTTGCCGCGAACACCGCTGGCGGGGTCATGGCCAAACTCATTTCTCCACAGTCCATCGCCATCGCGACGGCGGCTGTTAAACAAACCGGACAAGAGTCCGCCCTATTTAAGATGACGTTGAAATATAGCCTGTGGTTATTGGTCTTCGTTTGCCTAGCTACATTCGTATTATCTTTGTTTGGAATATAGAATACGGCTGTGACGTGTTTACCTCAGTCAATGGACCTGACCTCCTTTCGTTATGGGGGGGTCAGGTCAAAAATGCTAGTGGAGCAACCTCACCTGTTTGGTCCACCACTCTTAGCACACTTTCTCCCACCCCACTTTCCACAATCTCCTCATGTACGCATTTATCATGTAAATCATTGTAAAGTATATAAAAAATCACCAAAAAATCACTTAAAACGAACATTAAATTATAAAATTATATAAATGTTCGCCTTTTTTCTTGTTTGTTTATAACGTCTTTGTTATAGTTACACCACAACCAATTACATACCGTACTCGTATATTCTCAGTAATAAGGTCTGAGCGTCTCTACCTGGTTCCCAATGAAAGAACCAGACTACGAGTTGGAGCAATCAAGTGGCACCTAAGAATCAGAATTTTCAGCGATGCCTCTTGCCCTTGCTTTAACTTTTTGTAGTCTGAAAGGTAGATCATTTCCTTTTTAGGCTTTTTTATTTGCGATTAACGATGTACAGCAATGTGATTGAGTACTACATCAAGGGAGAGCTACTCATGAAAAACATTCGCAACCTCGCAATCTTACTATTCATCACTCTCATCTTATCTTTCGTGGCAGGATGTCAGAGTTCCACAGAAGGGGAAGCATCCGCTGAAGAAAACGAACAGCAGCCGATCCTGATCCAGGGACCTATGCCTATCGAAGCAGAAAATTTCGCAGCAAAGCTTGAGGATGTAGAAGAAGAAACCTCAGGGAACTTCGTTTTTTATAAAGGGAAAGTCGATGACTATCCTGTGATTGTCATGAAAACAGGAAAAGGTATGGAAAATACAGCCGCCGCTACGGCAATCGCTATCGAAAAATTCGACCCGGCTGCCATCATCAACCAAGGAACATCCGGCGGTCACGATCCTGACTTGCATGTGTTTGATATCGTCCTAGGAGAAAGAACGGTCAACATCGGTTCCATGAAAACAGGACATCTGGAAGATGGAGAAGGCATCGCTCCGAAAGAATGGATTCCTATGGATCTTATGGCTTCAGAAGGAAGTGCCGGAGAAGACCCTGATGCTGAAAACATCCGTTATTTTGAAGGAGACAAAGAACTGCTGAAAGCTGCTAAAGCGGTCAAAGACACTCATGAAGAAGGAAAAGTCGTCGAGGGTACAATCGGCTCTGCAGACGTCTGGAACAATGAAGTCGACCGCATCCAGTGGTTCCATGAAAACTTCGGGACTTCCGTTGAGGAAATGGAAGGAGCGGCCGGTGCGCAAATCGCCAAAGCCTATGATGTACCTTACCTCGGCATTCGCACACTATCCAATAACAAAACGAATGGCGGAGAATATAATCCAGATACGGCTGAAGCAAACCAGGATTATGTTTATGAAGTTGTGAAAAAGTACATTTCCAAATAGAAATATGAGTTTATGCATGACCATGGCGTATGGAGTAAACTTCTTGCCGTTTGAAAAAAGCGAAGCATCCACGATTTCATTGGATGCTTCGCTTTTTCACGTTCCCGGTTTAGATAATTAAGATGAGTATGATCATGAACCACTTGTCTTATCATATTGCTTTCCATATTCCTTCCTCATATGAAAGTAATGAACAAGCCGGATCGTCGGCCGTATGAGCATTTGCGTACTTCCGAGGACAAACAGCGTCACGCCCCAGGTTTTCATATCGAAATAAAAAAAGATACTACCGATCAAAAACCAAATACCCAGCAGGACGTCATTGACGGTATAAAGAATGTCGTACGTTTTTTTAAAAAAGACATCATGTTTCCCTACATGAAGATCGATGTATTTCTGCTTATCTGACCTTTGGTTCGACATCCTTTCACCTCCTCTTAAAATTCATGCCCTCTCCTCACTTTTTTTATAACGAAAAATTCGTTCATTTGATTGAAAGAGAACGAATCGGCCAGGATTTTCGCTTACATTTGTTCACTACACACAAATGTAAGCGCTTATATTTTGTTGTTTCAACGAATGTTTATGGATGAAAACGTGATAGGGTAGAACATGGACATTATACAAGACCGCCCTACATAGACGGTTACAACAGGATTAGGAGGGTAATGATGCTAGACGTATTGAACCAAATCAATGATGTACTATGGGGAACACCCAGTTTGGTCCTGTTATTCGGGACAGGGTTGTTTTTAACGATTATGTTAAAAGGGCTGCAGTTCAGCAAACTGTTCTACGCCTTTAAACTTGCCTTCACGAAAGAGGATAAAACAGAAACATCCGAGGATTCCCAAGGGGATATCAGTAATTTTAAAACTTTAATGACAGCGCTATCAGCAACAATCGGAAACGGAAATATCGCGGGGGTCGCTACAGCTTTGACGCTTGGTGGCCCCGGAGCGATTTTCTGGATGTGGATCGTCGGTTTATTAGGAATGGCGACCAAATACTCCGAAGCGCTCCTTGCGATGAAGTATCGAGTGAAAAATGAAAACGGAGAGTATTCCGGTGGACCGATGTATTATGTAGAACACGGGATCGGCAAGAAGTGGAAATGGCTTGCGGTCGCTTTTGCGTTATTCGGTGCCTTTGCAGCTCTAGGAATCGGAAACAGTGTTCAGTCCAATACCATTTCTGATGTGATGACGGAAAGCTTCCATATCAATGGCTGGTTTACAGGAACCGTGCTGGCTATACTGACAGGACTGATCATTTTCGGAGGCATCCAGCGAATCAGTACAGTGGCAGGATTTTTCGTTCCGATCATGGCTTTTCTGTATATTGGAGGAGCTTTATTCATCATCATCGCCAATTACGAGGCGATCGTCCCTGCTTTTGAAATGATCTTCCAATACGCATTCAGTCCGGTTTCCGCCGCTGGTGGTTTCGCAGGTGTTGTCGTTATGGAAGCCGTCAGAAGCGGTGTATCACGAGGTATTTTTTCAAACGAAGCTGGTTTAGGTACGGCCGCGTTGATTGCTGGAAATGCTAAAACCGATCATCCAGTAAAACAAGCGCTTGTGGCCATGACAGGTACGTTCATCGTGACCATCGTCGTTTGTACCATGACCGGGCTTGTCCTGATCATGACAGGATTCTGGGATCCATCCGGTGGAGCGATCTCAGGTGTCCAACACGCGACTGGCCTGGACGGTGGGGCTCTTACAAGTGCAGCATTCGGACATGCACTAGGAACGATAGGAGAATACATCGTAGCCTTTTCCGTCATCTTCTTCGGCTTTTCAACGATTGTCGGGTGGTACATGTACGGAGAGAAGTGCTTCGAATACCTCTTAGGTCTGCGCTATATCGTTCCATATCGTTTCATCTACATTACTGCAACCTTTATGGGTGCCGTCATGCAGCTTGACCTCGTTTGGGCGTTTGCCAATATGGCGAATGCCTTGATGATGATTCCCAACTTAATCGCTTTACTACTTCTTTATAAAGTGATTGTGAAAGAGACGAACCATTACTTTAGTGATTATATTCATCAGCATTCTTATACGCGTTCGAAGGCGAGCTAATTCAGGGTTATTATGGGCACGCCTATCATAAAAATACCCCACCCGAAAACTTTATGGGTGGGGTATTTTTATGATCCATGGAGGTCCTTATATTCACTCCATACTCTCCGTTGAGTCCCTTACCTGAAAACACATAAATCTCTATCTGATGTATCATACCTATCATAAGAACAAAGGTCATTGATTTGAAATACTTAGAACAAAACCAACTTTGTTTACAGGATAGCTCTGCCACCGGTTCGTAATGGTGTCCAGTCCTCTTTATTCTACTGGGTCTTTTTTACTCACCTTTACATGATCCCTTATCTCTTGCATTACTTCATACATTTTAAAAGCCAAAATTAATAACTCACAATAAATCCTAACAACTAGTGGTCCTAAGATAATCATCAATAAACCGGAAAAGACCTGGTATCCTCCCCCATAATATGCATTGAATCCTGAAATCATGGTAATGATACCTGCTAAAACCGACAAGCCCACACCAATCCAAAAAACAACTTTTAAAATGGTCGGTGTAATCATATTGTCAAAGCTCAAGAATTTTTGAAACAAAGAAACCAACTCCTAAAATAAAAATAGATAATAAATGAATGCCATCATTTTATGATGTTCTATTAGTCTTGCAGTGAAACTCCATGTTGAAGTGTGTTCTGTCAATAACACTTGATTTTGCGTCATGACTAAAAAATTCCCCTACTATGGATCCGTTTTAATTTAAAACTTCAATGATTCTACTAGTTTATGTATGTACTGATTCCTATGATAAATCCTGCGTTTACAATCTTATATAATCTCCCCTCCAGCTCTACACAGTTCTATTTACTCGGTATGATTGTACCATATAAGTTGTGAATTAATATAAAAATCCATATATTTTAACATTAAAAATATTTTTTTAGTAAAATGGAGGAAAAGTCATGCTCCTCCTTTCTTATTAAGCAAAGTATTCAAGGCTTGGTCCTGTATATATATGTCCACGCTTTCAGCACCCTTTAAGTATAGCTCTAACTTCTTATGATCCAATGTCAGCCCTTCTCTATAAAAATGGACCTGCCCTATAATTTTCACCACTTCTAATAGCAACTTAGCATTCGATTTCATCTCCGTTCTCAAGCCAGCGATGCTATAGAAGAGGAGTAAATCAGCTTTGTTCTTCGGTTTTTCTATGATCTTTCTGATTTTCAGCAATTCAGGGCGTTGAAATGGTGAGCCTAAATACCCTAGGTCACTGAACCTTTTAAGAACATTCAAGTGATTAGATAAACAATAATCAAACAACACTTTATCCTGATGGACAATGCGCTGGACCGGAGTCCATGAGTCTCCAAAATTAATAGACTTCCTGTAATAGCAGAAAACACTTTCCATCCCTTGCCCACACCCCGTTCAGTATAATAATGAAAGACGCAAAAAAAGCATATGCATCCAACATTCTGGATTCATATGCTAGTATGGCCTCATTGACCTCACACGTATTCACTACAAACTAGATTCACGGGGCTTCATGCTGTGAAAAAAGAGTCTGGTCTTCAACCAGACTCTTTCTCACACTTAGGGCATCAATTGAATGATATGTTTGACGGATTCAGTCAAATCTTTCTGTGACCAGCTTGGCAGTTCCCCGTGCTGAACCGCCAGCTCGTGAGAAGCAGGAATATGAACAAAGCCAGAAGGAACCTGCTGATTGTTCACGTGAAAATGATAAAGCGCTTGATACATCACATGGTTACATAGGTAAGTCCCTGCGGTATTGGATACCTCAGCCGGATACCCTCTCGCCTGTAAGTTTTCAACAAAGCTCTTTATTGGCAGCGTAGAAAACAACCCATCCGGTCCCTCTTCTTGGATAGGATCGCCATCAGGTGTGTTCCCTTCGTTATCCTTTTCATTGCTTTCGTTACAGTTGATGGCAATTCGCTCAGGTGTGATTTTGTAACGGCCGGCAGCAAGCCCTAGTGAAATGACGGCATCCGGTTCAACGTCGTTGATATGCTCTAAAATTTCACGGCCAGACTTGTTATAATCAACGGATAGAATCCGTCCTTCGATACGATATCCATTCATCTCTTTCCCTTTCAGTTCCTCTACGATTTGATGTGTCGGGTTAATTGGGAAGTCGAGAAATGGTTCAAAGCCTGTGAGTAAGAGTGTCTTCATAGGTGGTTTCTCCTTTCATGATTATAAATCTGTTTCTCTGAATGATGGGATTTTCATCTTCTACCTTTTGGTACAGGTCGTTTGATTAAACCACTTCTAAGATTAATCGATTAATCACAAATATTCTCCTACACCGGTCCCCAGCTAATCAACACCCCAACCGTCAGCATAATCACAGCGATCACGACCCAAATCAATAACAATGGCAGCATCCATTTCGCCCATTTAATCCAGGGCACTCCAGCAACAGCAAGACTCGCCATGAGCGGACCTGACGTTGGAAAGATGCTGTTCGTGAATCCATCCCCAAACTGATAAGCCTGCACGGCCACCTGACGGGTGACTCCAATCATGTCTGCCAGCGGGGACAGGATCGGCATAGCAATCATGGCCTGCCCGCTTCCAGATGGGATGAGAAAGTTCATGACACCATTGGCTACAAACATTCCAAGTGCCGCCATCACGGGAGAAAGCTCCTCTAAAGGAACAGATAATGCATGAACAGCCGTATCGAGGATGCTGGCATTCTCCATGACAATCAAAATAGCACGCGCAACTCCAATGATCAGTGCACCATATACAAGTTTTTGACACCCATCCAGGAAGGTCAGAGCAACCTTATTGTAATTCATGCCTGCAATGATTCCTGAAACAATCCCGATAATGATGAAAAAGGCGGCCATGTGGTTGATCGTCCATTTATACTGGATAGTAGCAAAAATAAAGAAGGCAAGAGCCACAGCTACAAAAGAAAGAATCCATTTGTGTCTGGCAGTAAAAGGGGCATGCAGTTCATCATTAGAAGCCTCCTTTTCATCCAATACGCCGATTAAGCTTTTTGATGGATCATGGAGTACCCTTTTGGCGTACCTCCATGTGTAAAGAATCGTTACCCCTACGATCACTACAAAAGCAATGATTCTTAAAGCCATCCCCGAAAACAAAGGAAGGTCTGCGATCGACTGTGCGATTCCTACAGTATAAGGATTTAAAAAGCCTACGTTAAAGCCGGCAAACGTGGCTCCAAACGTAATCGAAACGGCTACGATCGCATCAAGTTTCAACGCTCTAGCAATAATCACACCAATCGCAACAAATGGGATGACAGAATTGGCTACCGCACCAACCGCGCCGCCCAGAGCGAATAAAACAGAGACAATGGCAATCAGCCAAAACTCTTTCCCTTTCGTTTTATCTACAGCACGCAAGATTCCTCCCTTAATGGCACCTGATCGCTCAATGACCTCAAAAGCACCACCAGCGAAAAGAACGAGGAAAATCAATCCACCAGATTGGACCATCCCTTCCTGCAATGCTAAGAAAATATCCATAAACCCAGCAGGCTCTCCCTCAACGCTTTCATATGTATTCGGGACGACCCGCTCCACCCCATCAATCGTCTCTCTTTCAAATGATCCTGAGGGAACAATGTATGTAGCGATAACAGCGGCTAGTAAAACGACAAATAGAATGACGTACGTATCCGGCATTTCCCACTTCTTCTTTTGATTACTAGAAACTTCTGGTGCTTTTTCAGGCAAACTCATTTAACGACATACCTCCTAAAATTCTCCCATTTGAAATATTAGGAAATTATACTATAGTTCTTTTATAATCGCAAAATTCTGTCTATTTAAACCGTAACCCCTTATATTTATCTAAGGTATAGATGAGATTAAAAAAGCTTAGAACCAATTATCATTCATTGATTCTAAGCGATTATTAGGATTCAAGCTATATTGAGGAATAAAAAGTAACTTATTTTAATTCGAGTGTAGCCTCTACAGGTGCAGTGATATCATTATAATCCATATCATAAACCTCACCGGTAATAATCCGGAAAGAAGTCACTTCTTCTGGGTTGGAATCAAAAGGGAGTCCAACGGATAATTCATTTACAAAAGAATTTCCATAGAATTCGTTATCTCCCCATTCCATGAAATTATTCTCAAATACATCAATCTGTTCACCCGTATTTAAGATAACTTTTGTGATGATATCATTTGTTTTCAAGGGTGTTTCAGATGTATTTTCAACGCTATGATCTATCCACAAAATATTTATAGGATCATTTTCTTCATAGCCATATTCGTTGTAAAACAAGTTGATATCATCATCAGATTTAAACCCTTCCCCTTGTATAATTGTAGTCCGCTCAATATTAAGTTGCAGGGATCCTAATTCAATGTGCTGTTGAAGATCATTATCGAAGTAGAGTGTAACCTTTTCCAAAAAATCAGTTTCAAATACCTCTCCGACCTCTGCCTCAGAAATTTTTTTCTGCTCAAGCTTTCCCTTACTCTCTGCATGTTTGTCTTCTCCACTTACCTTCTCCTGCTCAGCTTGCTTGGATTCTCCTGACACTGCCTCCGCTTCATTTCGCCTGTCATTTCCACAAGAAGTTAAAACAATAAGAAACATTACGACAAGCGATATAAGTATTACTTTTTTCATAGTATGTACCTCCTTTGTATGTAACCTTTAATTCATTATGTTTATCGGCTAATGGACATGGTTATTTAATTCTAACGACGTTGAATTATTTATATAAACTGAGGGCAAGGACGAAATAATCAGTAATACTTTTGATAGTGATCTGATAACTTTCCTATTCCATCTGATAACTCATTCAAACCACTATTAAAACGATCGTAAAATTCATTTGAATCATATGGCTCAACCTTTTCCCCGTAACTATCGATTTCCTGGAGTATCCCTTGATGAATTTGGATATTGTGTAAAACAACTTCTCTCAATTCGGTTGCATCTCTGTACTTAAGGTTTACATCAACTATAGTCTTCCGAGCATTTAATAAATCGGTGCTTAATTTCTTATTTTTTTCAAATCCTTCTAACGTATACCAAGGGTCATAATAGCTCATCTTTCCACTTTCGATTTCTTTAAAATAACCTTCTGATTCTCTAAGAATCGGGTAATACACTTCATCTAACACAGTCTCTCTAAAGATTAGGAATTCTTGAGTTTGTTTATAACCTTCATAGTACTTATAAGCGTAAAGCGATCCAGCCAATAGAATAATTAGTACAATTGCGGTAGTCATCCATTTTTTCATATCTGTAAGTCTCCAATCCTATTTTTATCAATCCAATTATAGCGTTAATTTTTCCCATATAATGAAAACAATTAATTCTGAAAAATACCTTATTTGTCTCAACTGGGGCATAGATTATATATTTAAGAAGCTTAAAGTAATATTAAGGAGAAGTAATATAAACTAACAAAAAAACACTATACTTCCCCAGATTATCTAGTATAATAGTCGTATGACTAATTGAATGGAGGTGTAATTATGAATGTCAAATTAAAGAATGATGCTGGAGTCGTCAAAGAGGTCAAAGTAGGATTCAGTTGGACTACTTTCTTTTTCGGTTTTATTCCTGCTCTTATTAGAGGAGATTTAAAGTGGGCCGTGATCATGTTTGTTACTGCCATACTTGCCGGCATTTTCACCCTTGGAATTGGTGCTTGGATCCCTGGAATTATATTTTCTTTTGTTTATAACAAGATCTACATTAAAGGGTTGCTGGAGAAGGGATACCGTCCTGCGACTGAAAGCGATCAAGCAACATTAGAACAACAGGAAATTGTCTCACCTGTTGCCAAAGGAGCTTAATACGCTCGGGTTGTACCCTGAACCATCAAAAGCTACATAATGAATTAAAGAAGAAGAGGGAAGCGATCATGCCTCCCTCTTCTTCTTTTTTATAGAAACTGACGAAGATAAAAACCTCAATGAGGGATAACATCCGACCCACGTTCTATGGTAAAATGTGTAACGGTATTGAACATAAAACGGAGGCTTTATATGAATCTATATAAAGAAAAGAAAAGAAAATTCAGGCCGGAAATAGAAGGATTACGGGCGGTTGCTGCCATTTTAGTCGCTGTTTACCATATCTGGTTAGGTAACGTATCAGGTGGCGTCGATGTATTCTTCGTTGTATCCGGATTTTTAATAACGATCTCTCTTTTAAATATGTTTGAAAGAACAGGGAAAGTAGATGTATTTGGATTTCTGCTAAAACTGGGAAAAAGGTTGTTTCCAATAGCCTTCTCCGTACTAATCTTTGTCATTATTACTAGTTTTTATTTCTTACCTCAGTCTCAATGGTCATCAATTATTCAGGAAGTCGCCGCTTCTTTGGTCTATTTCGAGAATTGGCAGCTGGCCAGCAACTCGGTGGATTATTTAGCGCAAAATAACGTCGCCAGCCCAGTCCAGCATTTCTGGGCCATGAGTACCCAGTTTCAGTTTTATATTATTTGGACCTTAGTATTGCTCACATCCATAGCGATCGCAAAGAAGTTCAACATGAAAACTAGAAACTCTTTGTTCTATACGTTCATTGTGATCTTTGCCGTGTCCATCAGCTATTCCGTCTATAAAACTTCAGTAAATCAGCCGTGGGCTTATTTTGATACATTCGCTAGGGCTTGGGAATTTGCAGTGGGGGGCATCCTCTCTCTGGTCATTGCCAATATCTCCTTGAATAAATCTACGAATCTAGTCATTGGCTGGTTGGGTTTGATCGGACTCGTAAGCTGTGGTTTGCTCCTACAAGTGTCGACTGTGTTCCCTGGATATGCGGCTCTCTGGCCGGTTCTGTCAGCGGTGTTGATCTTGATTGCTGGGAATAGTGGTGGGAAACTTGGAGTACACCAGCTGTTAAGTGCGAAACCGTTGGTTCGGTTCGGTGGAATTTCATACGGTTTCTACCTATGGCATTGGCCGTTACTCATCTTATATTTCAACATCATCGGAAATGACACGGTTCCCATCACCCACGGTTTATTAATTATCGGGTTGGCCGTCGTGTTGTCCTACGCGACTACGAACCTATTTGAAAAGCCAATCAGAAATAAAAAAATCCAGTCAAAACCAAAGCTAGCATTTATCCTAGTGGCTATTGCTGTTCCAGTTGTGATTCTGAATGGATCCTGGTCCTGGTACGTGAAAGATGCACAATTCGCCTCGGCCAGTGTGGAAATATCGAATAGCAATGATTATCCCGGTGCCTTAGTGATGGCATCTGACGATGAATTCCATTCAGATGAACCTTTCGCACCTAGTGTTTTACAGGCAAAAGAAGAAACACCGAAAAGTTATGATGATGGGTGTCACCAAGGGATGGAAGAGGCAGAAGTCATTCTGTGTGAATATGGAAAAGTCGACAACCCGGATTATACAATCGCCTTAGTCGGAGGCTCCCATAGTGCCCACTGGTTGGCTCCATTAGAAGCTTATGCAAATGAAGAGAACATCAAAATTCTGAACTATACACGTAGTGCCTGCAGGTTTTCAAGCGAATCTTATTTATTGACGACAGAACTCGATCAAAAAACATGCGCAGAGTGGAATGATAGTGTCATGGACGAATTGATTGAGAAAAAACCTGACCTGGTTTACACAACCGCCGATGCTACAGAGTGGGAAGGAATTCCTGAAGGTTATGTGGATCAATGGGAAGAGCTTGGGAAACATGATATCAACGTGTTTGCTTTAAAAGACAATCCAAGAGCTGAATTTGATATTCCTACTTGTATCGATGAGCATGGCGCTAATTCCAAGGAATGTACGACGGAGAATGATCTTGAGGATTTATCAGACGACATTGAAAACCTTGAGTTGGATAATGTGTACTATGCGGATTTGACGGATAAATTCTGTGAAGAGGATGTCTGTAAACCGATCATCGGAAATGTATTGGTTTATCAGGATGGGCACCACTTGACGAGAACTTATGCGGAAACGTTGACTCCTTTTGTTGGAGAAAAAGTAACTGGTGCACTGAACTATTTTTATGAAGATAAAAAGCAGTACTCTTCTACGAAGTAGTTTGATATATTTATCATTTTCCAAAGTTTATTTTGTTGGGTTTAAACAGAGAGGCTTAGGTCGTGAAGGCTGTCACCATGGAAATGAGGAATATTTGGAGACAAGTAATATATCAATAGGGTTGTAAGTTAAAAAAGAAGGCCGTAGTTTTACGGCCTTCTTTTTTTACCCTATTTTGCTCTTACAGATAATCCGAAGTTTTGGGATAATAATATGAGCAAATACCTGAAGTTTATACGGCAATGGTGATAATCAGTAAGTGTATAGATATCCAGCGACGACTTAGAATGTTACATTCTCATACTTTTGATTAATATGTTCGTGAAGAATGAAAAGAGGGGAAATATAAAAATTAATTAACGCGCAGCTGCGAATGCAGACCGTGTTGGGTTTGCGATACTTAGAAGCACTTCCCTTACATACTCTTTATCTCTCATCGATAGATCTTCAACCTCTAATAAAACCTTCTCTATTTCAAATTCCATCGTTTTACCAATATAAATACGTGGATGAACTTTCCTTTCTTGAATTTCTTTATCACATAACAATTCCTCATAGAGCTTTTCCCCTGGTCTTATACCTGTGACTTTGATCCCTATTTCTTTTTCCGTAAAACCAGATAAATGAATTAAATTCTTAGCAAGATCAATGATTTTTACTGGTTCACCCATATCCAGAACGAAGATTTCTCCTCCTTCCGCTAATGCTCCTGCCTGCAGAACTAGTCTTGAGGCTTCCGGAATAGTCATGAAATAGCGAGTCATATTTTCATCAGTGACAGTAAGCGGTCCACCACGTTTTATCTGATCCATAAATAAAGGAAGAACACTGCCCCTGCTTCCGAGTACATTGCCAAATCGTACAGCAACGAAACGAGTGGGACTCTTCTTATTTAAATCTTGTACTATCATTTCGGCAATTCTCTTGGTCGATCCCATAACACTAGTAGGATTGACCGCTTTATCCGAGGAAATCATGATAAATGTATCTACTCCCATAGTGTCAGCAGCTTCAGCTACATTACGAGTTCCAAAGACATTATTTGCAACGGCTTCAAACGGGTAGTTCTCCATTAAAGGAACGTGCTTATGAGCTGCTGCATGGATGACAATTTGTGGCTGGTGTTCTCCCATTACTGCCATCATTCGATGTCTATCTTTTATATCTGCTATTTCAGTTACATAGTGCACATGATCACCGAAACTTTCTTGCAATTCTCTATGGATAGAATAAATACTGTTTTCCCCATGCCCTAACAGTACAATCTTAGCGGGATTAAATTGAGAGATTTGTCTACAAATTTCTGAACCGATAGACCCGCCCGCTCCAGTTACCAGAATTGTATTACCTTTAATAAATCGTTTCATGGATAATGTATCTAAGTCTACTGGTTCTCTCCCCAACAAATGATTGATGTTTACTTTTTTCATATCATTTATTTCAAGCTTTCCAGTAACTAAATCTTCGAACATCGGGACCATCTGCACTTCAACTCTAGTCTTCTTACACTCCCTATATATACTATCCAGCTTTTTCTTGCTGAGGGAAGGGATCGCTATGATGATTCTTTCTATTTCGAGATCCAGGACTTTTTCTTGTAGATGATCTAAACCACCGACTACTGGTACCGAGAGAATATGGAGATCATGCTTTCGTATATCATCATCTAAAAAAGCAACAGGGTTTAATTCACAGCCCTCTTTTCTTTTAATTTGACTTACAACTAAAGAGCCTGCTTTTCCTGCGCCTATAATCAGGGTTCTTTTACCTTTGACTACCGATTGATTAAACTTCGTTCTTTCACGGATCAGCCGAAGAGAATATCTTGAACCGATAATCAGTATTATTTGAATCATCCATGTAGAAGTTAATACTCTATAATACAATTCATTAGAAAGGATAAATTGAAACGTTCCCGCTGCCAATATAGAAAAAGTAATGGACTTCACAAGTAGGATCACTTCTTCTACACTTGCATATTCCCATGCTCGTTTGTAAATTTTATAATAATGAGCAAAAAACACATGCCCTATCACCAAGCTAGCAGAAAGGATAAACAGTCGACCTGTAAAAAGAGAGGAAGACGGGAACATAATCCATACACTAATATAGATTGATGTAAAGATAATCAACGAATCCAAGACCCCGAAGTACAGCAAACGTTTTTGTCTACTCATTTTAATCCTCCTATCCTACTCCTCTGGTTCTTTATAACGAACTTAACAGTGGATTTTCAAACCCTTGCCACTTTAGCCAGGGGCTCCAGACCTATGTGCAGCTTAAGAGATTCGATCACCCGGAACTGGTCTTCTGTTGCCATCCCTGTACCTGAAGGTAAACAAATTCCTCTCTCAAATAGACCTTCTGCTACACTTCCTTTTCTGTCATGGGTGAAGAATGAATTGTTTCTAAATAGCGGTTGCAAGTGCATAGGCTTCCAGAGCAGTCGCGCTTCAATACCTTCATCATTTAAGGCATTTACTATAGACAATGGGCTTATCTGGCTATTTTTATTTAGTAATAATGTGGTTAACCACCGAGTATGCCTTCCTTCATGATATTCAGGCATAAATGTCAGTCCTTCCAACCCATTCAATGCATTAAAATAACGGTTATATATTTCTCTTTTTTGTTGTACCCTCTTCTCAAGAACCTTTATCTGCGCTAGACCAATTCCAGCAAGGATGTTACTCATTCGATAGTTATATCCGGCCTCCTGATGTTGATAAAACGGTGCGGTTTCCTTAGCTTGAGTAGCAAGGAATTTCGCTTTGTGAATAGCTTTCTCATCATTAGATACAAGCATCCCTCCACCAGAGGTCGAGATAATTTTATTTCCATTAAAAGAAAATACACCAAATTTACCGATCGTACCGCTTTTTCTACCTTTATAAAGGGCTCCAAGTGATTCTGCAGCATCCTCAATGATCGGAACCCCGTAATGATCACAAATCGATACAATTTCGTCCATCTGCGCACTCTGACCATACAGGTTAACCACAATGACTGCTTTAGGCAACCGCCGCTCCCTCACCGCAGTTTTAAATGCCTTCTTTAAAGCGATAGGAGACATGTTCCAGGTTTCGGTATCAGAATCTATAAATACTGGAACACCTTTTTCATAAAGGATAGGATTAGCTGAAGCTACAAATGTAAATGTGGAGCAGAAAACAGTATCATTCGGTTTAATATCTAGTAAACGTAACGCTAAATGAATGGCTGCGGTTCCGGAACTAACGGCAAGGGCGCTTTTAACACCTAAATAGGAGGCCACCTCTTCTTCAAACGCATCAACATTTGGACCTAAGGGAGCAATCCAATTGGACTCAAATGCTTTGTGAATATAGGCTTCTTCCATACCTGTCATATGAGGGGCAGATAAGTGAATTCTTTTGAGCTGCTTTTCCATAATTACTCCTCCTCTTAATCCTCTAGAATAAATAACTATCTAACTGAATGATGGAGATCGATACAATGGAAAGAAATTATCCATATTGGATACATTCTGATTTAACTTGAAGTATATCTCCTCACTATGAACCCTTTTTCCTACAAGAAAAGGAGAATCGCCCTGCTTATTGAATCGCTTTTTAAAGCGATATAAATTGTCATTATCTTTGTGGCCGCCTCCTAAATGAAGGTGTTTTCTTCCGTTATTTTTAGCCCACCTAATCGCGTAATCGAGCACAAAATTGTTTGGATAAAATTTGAGATAGTCCTGATCTGACCCTGCAAGGTGATAATGTGTGAAATCTCCATAACTCATAAATATTCCTGAAAATATGATTTTCTCTTCAAATGAAACTTCGAGGATCTCAGCATTTTCCCCCAGTAAACGTGCATGATCCTCAAAGTAATCTTCTGAGAAGTAATAATAATTCCCGGCATTGTTTTTATCCATGGTAGCGTAGTAATGTTTCAAGAAATTATTACGATCACCCAATGGTTTGTGAATGACTTGCAGTCCTATTTTATTGGCCTTTCGTATTGTATTACGATTATTTTTTGAGTAATTACTCCAGATCGTATCCAAATCTTTAGTTAAATCTATATGAATGGTGTTACGTATCTCTGTTGGTTGTGCGTCTGGATAAATGAAGTGGTTTTTTATCAATGGATGAAATCTAACAAACTCCGTAACAATATTGTTAGACCGACAAAAATCACGTAAGCGTTTTGAAAAATTCTTAAATATTGGTTGATTGGTTACGATACCATCTACATTGGATATTGGCCCTCCATAGCCATATGGAGTAGTGATATCGTACAGCTCTCCCAAATCGTTTATTTTTTCTTTTAAATGTGGTACATTACTTAACTTTCTTATCAAAAAAGGATAATAGACTACATCTCCATTTTCTTCATATATAACAAGAGTCGCTTTACCTTCTCCGTTTCTTTCACAGACTTCTAAATATTCCGGTGTAAAATAAATATCTTTACACTGTAGTTTGTTTAAGTAGTTATGCCATATTTCTTTATCTTTTGTGTGATATACATGAAACTTCATTTTGCCCTCCCTACTCCCGGATCAAATGTGTGATTCCCGACATACATTCTCTTCTTCGAGGGGCCTCTCCCTGCGCTCTACATCCAACCTCTGAAGACTTTGCCCAGGGAAGTCTTCGATATCAGCCCTTTTTAACACTTTCACAACCGTTTTCACTAATATTTGAATGTCCATCCAAAAAGATCGGTGTGCTACATAGTAAACATCCAAAGCAAACCGATTTTCCCAGTTCACATAATTCCTACCTTCAACTTGAGCCAGCCCCGTTATACCAGGCCTCACTTCATGTCGTCTTGATTCCTCAGTTGTATAATAAGGTAAGTAAATTGGTAATAGTGGACGTGGACCTACGAGACTCATATCTCCTTTTAAGACATTAATTAATTGAGGAATTTCATCAAGGCTCAGTTTTCTAATCCACCCACCCAATTTAGTCATCCTTGCTTCATTGGATAACAACTTTCCTTTATCATCGGTTTCATTAGTCATGGTCCGAAACTTATAGATAGTGAAAGGTTTCTCATTATGACCAATCCTTTGCTGAGTGTAGATGACTGGAGAACCAAGTTTCCATTTTATTAGTAGTGCAGTGAAGATGATTATTATGGAAAGTAAAACTAAAAGAAATGTACTTATCATTAAATCAATGGTACGCTTCATTCTTCCATCTCCTTTTGACTCTAGTGGCTCATTAGTTCTCAATAAAGAACGTAAGGGTAGTAAAGTTTTATTAAAGCGGCGCCTTTGTTTTTACATTCCATAAGAATAATAATCAGCTTGACTATTTTTCACATCATTCAAGACAGACCCAAAGTATGTTAAATTACATGGTTTCAAGAGTTCAACTGCTTTTTGAATAGAATCCACTTTTACTTTTTTACTTCTTGCAACTAATAGAGCCCCGTTACACATCTGCCCTAAAATTTGGGCATCCGTCACTGCTAATAAAGGTGGGGTATCAAGCATGATCAAATCATAATGCTTCAAGCATTCATCAAGTAGTTTTTTCATTCGATCTGAACCAATTAATTCTGCTGGATTACTTGGGATCGGGCCAGACGGAAGAATATCCAATCCTGTGACCTTACTCGGTTGAATGTGTAAATCTTGTGGCCAGGTTGAATTATTTAATAATGCATTGCTCAAGCCCATTCTATTGTCCAAACGAAAGGTATAGTGTAGAGATGGAATGCGCAGATCACAATCTATTAACAAAACTTTTTTTCCTTGTTGGGCGAATGAAATGCTCAAGTTAGAAACTGTTAGAGATTTTCCTTCCGATGCATTAGCAGATGTTACCATAATTTTATTGATTTCCTTGTAATTCGATGCAATTTGCAAATCCGTACGTACGGCTCTGTATTGTTCAACCATGGGAGAGTGGGAATCAAAGTTTGTGATTAACGCATAATTTTTATCAACCAATCCTTTTCTTCTCTTTAACATTTATTTTATCTCCTCTCCTGTCAGCTCCAACATTACTTATATCTTCCTTCATTTTTTTATTTTTAATAGTTGAAATTACACCGACGACAGGAATATCTATGTTGATTTCCAAATCTTTACGTGTCCTAATGGTGCGATTCATGTATTCTTTTATTAGTGTGAGACCAATCCCAAACCCAAGACCTAAAAATGAACCAATGACCATTTGCAGCACTGGGTTAAGATTTGTGGGGGTAGGGTCATTCTCTATTCGGGCAGGTGATAATACATGCACATTGTCCACATTCATTAATTTTGTTATTTCACTTTTGAATACGTCTACCGTTTTGTTTGCGATTTTTGCAGCTTCTTCTTGGCTGTGGCCTGTAACAGTCACTGCAACAACTTGTGAATTTTCTGCATTTGAAACATCTAGTCGATTACTTAATTCTTCCGGGGTCTGGGAAAGATTCAATTCAGATCTTACATTGTCGAGAATGGCTGGACTTTTGATAACGACGTTATATGTGTTAATTAACTCTACGTTCGTTTGAATATCGTTCACGCTATATTGCATGGAGTTCTGGTCTGGTTTTGAATTAACAATAAATTGTGAGGTTGCTGTATAAGTTGGTTGGACGATGTAGTAACTAATGACACCGGTAGCTAAGATGAAAATTACCGTTGTAAAAATGATTAACCCTAGGTTCTTTTTAAGTAAGTACAGTACATCTCTTAGTGATTGTTCCAACTTTAGTAACCACCTTTTCTTAGTATTTGATCTCAATCAAATCGTTCTATATAAAGAATCCAACTATAAAAAAATATTCAAAAAGACTATAACCCTTCCAACATTCACTATACCCATGTGCTCCATCTGATCCTTTACAAAATAATCTTTCACCTTCAGATCATTCTGTTAAAGAAACAACGCCTTGACATTATACTAGTTTTAGTATATTGAAGTTCTTCATTGAGAACAAATCCCCAGATATACTCTATTATTTAGGATATAGACAATTCTCATCAAATACCGTCTTATTTCTTTCATTTTCTTACAATTACTTTTTTTCACTTCTGTACAACTTCCAAAAAACCAAGATGAAGAATAGTGTGCTTGAAAAAGTATTCGCAATGGCTACACCTAATAGTTTATATTTAAAGCACAATACAATGGAAAGAAACACTAAAGTTATACCATAAATATAAAATAATTCATTATACAATTTCACACTTAGTTGTCTCATTAATAGTGGCTTAAGGATATTTACCCCGCCCATTATTGCGGCCCCTAAACAAATCGGGATAAAAACACTCTCTATCTTTGAAAGGAAATCAGGATATAAGATCCTCACAAGTATAGGAGTTGTGATTATACTTACAGTAAAATAAAACATAATCACCACAATCGAACCATACAAATACCTATGAATTTTCACTTTGTTCCCACTATTTTTGGGAGAAAGTTTGCCAAGTATGAAATTGGAAAGAGGGTTAAAAATCAACCCACCTATTTTGGACGATATGGCGGCGGAGTAATAAATACTAACATTGGCACCACCTAGAATCGGGAAGATGATAAACCTGTCATAGTACATCAAAGAATATGAAGCGCCATTATTAATAACCAACTGATTAACATTACTTAAAGAAATATCACTTCTATCTTTAAATAGTTTAAAAAAATCAGCCTTATAAAGAGAATAGCTGGTAATAACAACAGATAGTAATTCTGCTATAAAGAAGACGAACAACCAATTTTGAAAAAAGAGGAAAAATACTAATCCTAAAACGATTCCTATAAAATAGAATACATTTTGTTTAAGAACCCAACTATGAGAGTCTAATAAACGGTACTCAGCAAGATAGAAATATCTGATACTTCCGAGTAAGCAAATGAATACGTAAATCAAACTGTCTAAATAACCACCAATGATAAAATAGTAAATCGCAAAACTAATGAAACTAATAAAAAGACAGCTTACATAAAATATTTTTAAATAATTATAGTTATAATATTTTTCATCCAGTAACCTTGCACTACCTATACTAAAACCAAACATAGAAGTTAGAATATTACTTATACCAAAAGCTAATACAATCTTTCCAAATTGATCAGAATCGTAAAATCTGGCTATGATCGGGAGGGCAAATAGTTGCTGAGCAAAGATAAGAAGTGAAAAAGAGAAGATATTATATCCAAATTCGAATATTATGGTTTTGTATTTATTCAATATCCCCTGCATCATGATCTTCACTCCCCTCTTGTTTCTTATCTTCTCGCATGAAAAGAAAATACCCATGATCAATCAAGAATCAATATTTTTGTCAAAATTGTTAGAATACATGATGGGAATGGTGATAAAGAAGATCCTAAAGATTGAATCTACATATCCCATTGAAAAAAAAGATGCACTTTCAAAAAAGCAGTAAAAGATCAACCCTAAGTAACCAGCCATATAGATTAACCCTATAGTTTGATCCCCTTTGTAAATGGTGAAGACTCTTTGGATTACAAATATAAACAATACGAAGTGAAGCAGTAAATCTATAATGCCCCCACCTACCAGGGTTTCTATATAAAAACTATGAAATTGGCTTGGATAACCCATCTTTTCCAGTAAACTTGAACTGGTTAGGTACCCTATCCCGAAAAACCAATTCATTCCACTTAACATTTCAAACCCAGTGTTCCAGATTTCACTTCGTCCACTGGTCCCTGCATCGGCTCGAACAAATAAATCCAGGAACATTTTCCTCATAGTACTATTTAGAATAAACAATGTAGCGATTGAAATGAAACTAAAAAGCAAAATGATCTGCGTCAGGATATAACGATGATAATGAATTACCAAAAACACTGTAAAAAAGATCAAAACGGACATCGTCACCGTTCTTGACAATGTTAAAAGTATATTGAACCCAATAATAAAAAAAAATAATAGATACATTTTTTTCTTGGTAGTAAAATACAGAAGAGCATTCGCTATAATACTAAAAAATAAAAATTGAGCGAAACTGTTTCTATTTACAAAAAAAGATTGGAAATTTACTTGATAGGAATTGGTAATTGTAGTTATCGCTAATAAGCTGGTGAAATTACTAATGACATTATAAAAGCAGGCAATTAAACCAAACACTACAATCATTAACATAAAGTGTTTTAAGCTTTTTTTAGATAAATTGAACTGGGTAGGGATACACACAAAGATTAGTAAAGCTATGAACCTCACAAATACATTAATATAATCAAATATGTTCACTGGTTGTCCTAAGACTGTCGCTAGATACAAGGTAAATCCTTGTGAGATTGAAAAAAATACAGCGACGATTAACAGGAAGTTGTTCGTTTCAATGCTTCCTTCCGTTGAAAAAAAGTACACGACTAAAAAGATTTGAAGTAAGAATCCAGCTCCAACGATTAGATTAAAGGCCATGCCCTCCGCTAAATCACTGTAAAAAGAAGAAACAAACAAAACAGGCAGCAAAGAAATAAAGATGCAACTATATAATACAGATCCCATTTTGTTAGTACCTGCAGGAATTGCGGTCACAAAATCCCCCCTCCCCAGCCGTTCTTTTCTGTTGAAAATCGTTTTAATTCACTATGAGTTTAGATATGATTTGAGGATACGTAGACTTTCTGTCGAACTTCTCTACAGCTAACTTCCTGTTGTTTTTACCTAGTTGTTCTCTTAAATCTTTGTTCTCACATAAACCTTTAATCGCATGCGCGAGATCATGTGGACTTTTATTTCCACAATTGACTCCTGCATTGTAGGTAGTTAAAAGCGCTCTGTACTCCGGAGATTCTTGGGTGTTTATTGTCGGTAACCCAGCTGCGGCATAATCACCCACTTTATTAATGATGCTGCCGGCTGATTTAGATTTAATCGGGTTTATAGCAATGTCACAACAATTCAACACACCAACCATACTTTCATAGCTGAGTCTTCCAGTGAACTGAACATGCACATTTTTTTGTGCGGCATACTTTTCAAAATCTGACTGCTTTGGGCCATCCCCCATAACAATAAATTTAATGTTATGGAACCTTTCTTCATTTAATATAGCTAGAGCATCAATAACATAACTTAAGTCGTAACTATGACCCAATGTTCCAATATAAGCCAACCAAATTTCATCTTCTGGTTTCTCAATAGGGTTCTTCCTCGCACACTCATCGAAATAGGATAAATCCGTACCTAAATACACGCTTAATCCTTTTTCCAGTTTTTCATTCGCTGAAAGAGCTCTCTTTAAATAAGTATCAGAAACAGCTACTATATCGTCGGCAGCATTATAGATATAGTCTGCCTTGTTATTCATTGGTTTGAAGGTCAGATTACTTATCTTTGGAATATCAAAAACCATTTTAAAAGCTTCCGGCCAAAGATCTTGAACATCAATGATAAACCTAACCTTATTCTTTCTCGCATATTTGGCTGCTACATACGCTGCATCCAGTGAAGGGATCGCACAGTAGATGACATCTGGTTTTTTTCTGGTTTTCAAGTATCTGCTCAAACTTTTACTAAACGTTTGATGACTATAAAACCTCATTAATGACACATTCTTTTTGTAGCCTCTTTCTTTCAGCATCGTTAAGTTGTAATTCAACTGATCTAACTGTTCTTGACTTACTTTACGTTGACTTTTATCTCTGTGAGAAAACTTGGTGGTAATGATTTCAACTTGGTTCCCATCACTTGCCATCATATCGGCAATATAATCGAACCTGCCATTCGCGTGTTCCCCAGGCACCTGAGTAAAATGAGCAATAATTAGAACGTCTCTCATTTTATTTAACCTCCATATATAAAAAAATCATCCCTTTGTTCATAAGATCTGCTCCATGTTTTCGTCTAAACAGATGCAGCTATCAAATCTTAAATACACAAGGTTCTCTCTATAGTTCTCGTGATATTCTATCTTTTGTCCCATTAACAATTTAAATAAATTTGTACATGAATCTGCACCACTTAAAATACTCATGGGTGCTCCTCCACCAAACCTTGGATTGATTTCTATATACTTTATACCGTCTGTTGTTTTCATTAATTGAACGGTAATGTGGCCAATGGGTTTTAGAACATGAACGAGAGTCTTTATGTTCTCTATAATTTCAGGGTCTTTTATTATTTTTCCCTTTGATATTTCCCCACCACGTATAGCCATCCTTAACCTGGGCACGATCGTTATGATCGCCCCATCAAAATCTGTAAATACATCTACAGTAAACTCTTCCCCTTCTATATAATCTTGTAAAATAGGATCATCTAGTATGTCTTTATAAAGTTTCAATTCATTCGTCGTGCATACTTTAAACGCATTGACACTAGAACTCCCATATCTGGGTTTAATGAACGCAGGGAAGCTTATATCCCCTTTGATAATTTCTTCTTCTGAATAATATTTAGGAACTCCAAAATGATTCTCAGCCAAGAATCTTTGAGTCTCCATTTTATCTCTGCATATCTTTACAACTTCATGATCTGATACCATGACTTTTGCTTTGGTACTTTCCTCAATAAAATCTTTGCTTAAAGATAAGACCAGTAAGTCTGAATCGATCGTTGGTACAACTAAGGAAATATCTTCTTGAATACAAACATTGATAATAGCAGTTATATACTCTTCTGAATGAATGGAAGGGAGCTTGACCATTTGATCAGCGAAATACATAGCAGGAGCGGTATCAGAACAATCCCCTGTCACAATTTTACTTTTAATATTTAGATCTCGAGCGGCACTTTGGAATCTTTGAACCAATTCCACTCTTCTTCCAGCACTTAACAATAAGATGTTATATTCGCTCATAACTTTCCCCTCCATATCGAAGTAGACACGGCAGTTGTTCTCAACAAAGAATAAGCACATCTATCATATCGCCTTTCGTTCACTATAAAGAACTTAACGGTAGTATACTTGCTTGATTAGAAAATGCAAACTACTAAATCGTTCGATATAATGCAAAATATGACTGCTTTAAAAGAAAAATTGTTCATTATCTTCAGTTTTCTTACATTTTCTTTTAAAGAAAGAAAATACTGATTTTTCCTGTATAGATGATATCCTATTGCTTAGTGAATTAAGGATGAGACCATAAAAAAAAGACTCCGCAGAGTCAAATCTTACTTTTAGTCCATTCCATTAGCGCGTTAATGAGCAATCCAGTCGATATTCAAAACGTGTGATGATCCATTGGAAGCTCGCCTCCAAAATGCTACGGTTTGATCTCCTCCAGTATTCCAAACAATGTCACCATCTCTCCAGTAGCCTTCAGAAGGCATAGTTAAACTGGACCACCTTTTATGTTTATTGACGGTATCAATAATTGTATGATCCCTGATGGATTCACATTTCTCAACCTTCAAAAATTCAAAAGAATCTCCAGTGGTGCCATTTCCCGTATTTACTTGGTACTTGATATACTTAACTACCCCGTTTGGAACAGCAGGTACCCCAGTAAATTTAGTACCAACATTCGCACCAAAGCTATACGCTCCAGTACTTGTATTGAATAGCCCGCCTGCTAATGATGTAAAGTTTGTTTGTTCTTCTAAGATTATATTTTTATCTTCATCATAAGCGTATAAATATATTTCGAATAAATCCTGGTTTGATTTTGTAATGAATGAAATAGGTCTCCTTAATTCAATGAAGTCTGTTTCAAATAATGGAACATTCGATGCTTTAATCGTTAAATCCGATTCATTCCTAGTCAATGTTTCCAGTTGGTAATTGGCAGAATAATGATTAAGATGATAAATCAATTCTTTCCTGAAGAACGTGTCAATATTAGAAATGACATGATTATTAATTCCAAAATCTGTGTACTCAATACTCGTTGTATCTCTCAGGTATTCAAATGGGGAGTCAAAATAACTCTTATATAAAACATTATTAGACGATCCTGATCCAAACGTTATACTATTCGTCCCTTCCATCCTAACGTCATAAAAATAATTAGAGCTTCCATTTACCAAATTCAGAGTAAAATTCTCAAGCATCGTTCCATAAAAAATATTATTATTATGATTGTAATTACCATTAATGGAAAGAAGCTGAAATCGACCACCATAAAATTTATTCTCATTGATCCACCCGTCCGCATTTCCTTGTGAATCCATTGTAAACGTATCTATCTTTCCAAGTATAAAGGTGTTATAAGCAATAAAATCTTTACCAGGTATGTCGCCATAAGCATAAAGTTCTAATTCGTCGGCCTTTAATACTTCTATCTTGGAAGAATTCAAACCCACTAACCTCAACTTCCCACCCCTGATATTTGTGAATCTCCAGTCTACAGGAGCGAAGTTTGAGTTGTAGCTGATTTCTAATACTTTTCCTGAATCCATATTTACTGTTCCCTCGAAAACAATACGCGTAATTCCATCAATATTAATACTTTCAGCTAGATTGTAATCTCCCTGGGGTAAATATAATGGAAGATTATTCGTTCTTGCATAATCTATGGCATCTTGAAACGGCTGGGAATTATCAGGGCCATCAGAAACTGCACCAAATTGTTCCTTTATATTCACTACTTCCCACTTAGAATTCGTATTAGCTGTTATTCTAGTATCCAAGTCTTCTATATCATCTTTATTCGTTGACGAAAGATTTTTTTCGCCATCAAACCAACCATTCTCAAAAAGCGTTAAAAGAAGTGAGTCCATTGCTTCTGCACTTGGTTCATTACCAGAACCAAATGAAGCCGTCAAATCAATAGCGATAACATTTTTCACAAAAACCGTATCCCATCCGCCATTCCTGTTATCAAATACCGACACGTACTTCAAATTAGATTGTGAATCCACATGAGATAACCTCTCATATGAACCACTACCCGTATGGTACTTGAGGGGGTCAAATGTCCTTCCTAAAGCAACTAAATTAGACGTAGACTTCACTTGAGCACTCCTGTAGATTAAATGACCGTCTGGAAAATCAATGGTCTGAAAAACCCTTCCACGATTATTGGAGGCAACAAACGATAATTCATTACTTGAAGATGAGGTGATCGCAGCTGCAATACTTCGCCAACCTCCTGTACCCCCACTAAAATCCCCATTAGAAACTAAGTTGATGATTGAGGTCTCAATACCCATGTGCATCCCCCATTATTTCTTAAAATGTATTCTCTCTACATCTGTTCGTCATAATCATTCGAAATTAAGGCACCTGTAAAGGAACTGGTAAGATTAAACATAATATCTTGCCAATAATATTTACTCCTCCATTCTGCCAATTAGACCCTTCCCCCTGTAAAAAGAAACATCGAATATCAGAACACACCATACAGAAGGAGCATATGTAACTAAGGGGAAGTGTGCATTTTGCACTAAATGATTAATAAAATGGAAGATAACGGAATACAGAAAGGTGTATATACACTCCTGATTATAATTTATAAAGAAGAACAGTCCAAAATTACCATTTCATCTACTTATCTACTATAATAAGACCTACTAAAGAAGGAGGGACTACTTTGAAAAAAATCTTTTTATTATTTTTCGCAATCTTTGTACTCATGACTATTCCAGCACTCACAGTGAGCGCTTCGGAATCATACCCGGATTTAGATCAGGTACCATGGGCCAAGAGTGAGATCTTGTATTTAAGCGATCATGGCATCATCAGCGGCTATCCCGATGGATCATTTAAACCGAAGGAAGAAGTGACTCGGGGCCAAGTAGCCTTAATGGTGATCAAAGACTTATATTCAGAAACTGCTCCGCAACAAAGCAATCCATTTGTGGACGTTCCAAAGGGCAAGTATTATACGGATGCGGTTCGTGTCGCGTATGAAAAAGGAATCATTTCTGGATATCCAGACCAAACTTTTAAACCGAATGCATACATAACTCGAGCTGAAGTGGCTCTCATTGTAGACCGTGCGTATTCCATTAATCGTGAAGGAAACCCTAAGGGATTTAGTGATGACCATACATTCCCATGGGCACAGGAAAGTATTTTGGACTTAAATTCTAAAGGGATTATTAGCGGATACACGGATGGAACTTTCAAACCAGGAAATGATATTACGCGTGCTGCATTTGCCAAAGTGTTAGGTGCGACTATCAATCCAGAGTTTCGTGTACCAGGTTCACCTGCACGATTGGAAACTTCGTTTGACGGCCTTCACCGTTCTTATAAACTTCGGGTCTTTGCAGATCATGAGAAAACGACAATCAATGACTTGCCTTGGGCTGGAGCCAACGAAGGGGACATTCTCTATTCAGGCTATTATGAAATGACATTACAACTAGGCGACTCCTCGCCGATGGATCAAAAAGTTGCCATTGGGGACTTTACTTACAACGAATCACAAGAAAATTTGTATGTCCTTGATAGTAACCCTGATGTATTAGTTGCAACAGAAGTTCAGAGCTCCAATGTGACGTGTGGACAATTATTCTATGCTAAAAATGGAGAGATGAATAGAATTGGAGTTATGGATACAGATAACTCTATGTTCTGCTTCGCACAAGACGGAATCAAGCATGTAAAAGAAAACCATTTCCAAACCATTATTTATAACAATTCAACCTGGTCATTCTTTATTAATGATTGGGAAATTAATTTTGAAAATGGAGCAGCCACGAATACAGCAACCTATGAAGTCAAAGACCAACAAGGATGGAATGTCTTTGACCGTTTCATGAATGATCCTGATTATTATTACAATCCTTAAACATTCCCTTTCTCAACAGAAACAGCGTAGCACCCTAAATAGGATGCTACGCTGTTTCCATTTCATCATTTTTAAGATTACTCTAATCCATTTATTGCTGACTTTAGTTTACTATCCACTTCCTCATTTCCAAGTTCATAAAATACCAAGATGTTTTTATGCGTGTACTTTTCGTGTTCAACGACTCCAGCTGCAGCTGATTTTTCTTCAAAATCATCCATTCCTTCTTTTCGTTCATCTGTAGATGGAAATACATAAATAGAAAGTGTATCACCATCTATAAAAAATGCTTCGGGCGAAACACCGTTTAACTCTCTAGTGAAAGCATTGAAGCTTGGTAAATCTGCATCCTCTAGAACCAATCCTTGATCTGTGATAGCGATTTGCACCTCTTCTAGTATGATAAGGGCTTCATCTGCTACGCTGTGTTGGCTGCAAGCACTAAGAGCGAAAATGATGAATACGTAAAAGAATATCTTTTTAATCATATAGTTACCTCCTGTGAATATCCCTCCTGACCTTAAGTCATCTAGAAGACCAATACATATGAATAAACCTAAAATAAATAGCGTAGTATCACCCACAAGGAGTTCGATACTACGCCATCCTTCAGTTCGCTAATACGATTAGAGAAGCCAACAACACCTATTAAACCATAGTACTTCGCTTTCCTACAGTTTCCTTACACTTTGAGTTAAGTTGTAAAAAGGTGGAGGGGGAATCTATTATTGTTTCAAATTAAATCCATATAAATACTCGACCAACTTGTTAAATTCATCATCAGAGGAACACTCGATTTGTAGATCAATAAAAGTCATCACAACTTCTTCATCCTCAAACGGGAAATGGCTGTTATCTACATTGGTTAGGATCTCCCGCTTGGATAATCCCTTTTTAAGTAAAACATCAACGGCCTGCTTCATCGAAGATACTTCTGCCATGTGTATGCCCCCTTATTTGAAATCTTTCCTCGCTTCTGCATTCATTCGTCAGGTTCTTTTGAATGTTAGGAATAGCGAGGATGACAAGAATTAAAATAGATTCTTGTACTACATATTTACTACACGATTCATCCAAATTCCTGCTTATCCTAGAAAACGACTTTTACAATTAAGAACAAACCTAGGTAATGATCAAACACATAAGCTTCAAAAAACATAATCACATATAAAGTCGAAAAAGATATGAAACACCAGTGAAACCCCCTGCTGTTATGCTGTCTTTTCGTTTTCTAATACGCTTGAGATTAGGCACCAAATAAAATTAATTTTCACACTTTTCTATAAAATGCATTGACACTGATCCTTTCCCTTGCTAACATGGCACTTAACCAAATAACGAAAGAACATCTTATCCAGAGAGGTGGAGGGACTGGCCCTGTGAAACCCGGCAACCGCTATATTCATAGCATGGTGCCAAATCCTACTGAGTGAACGCTCAGGAAGATAAGAGATTTACATAATCTCGAGCCTCTCTATCCTTGATAGAGAGGTTTTATATTTTCCAATTAAATACTTATTTCTTATCCAGAGAGGCAGAGGGACTGGCCCGTTGACGCCCGGCAACCATCAAGCATTAGCTTGATAAGGTGCTAATTCCTGCAGGAGATGTTCCTGGAAGATAAGAAGAGCCAAGAGCCCTCTTCTTATTTCTTGTGAAGAGGGCTCTTTCTATTTTAGAAAAAGGAGTGGCTACATAGATGAGTACTGTACTTTTAGATGGCATCCGTACCCCTTTCGGAAAGTGGAAAGGGGCTTTGAAGAAAAAATCCGCAGCAGAACTTGGATCGCACGCGCTAAACGCTCTACTTGAGAGAAATCCGATAGTCAAACAGGCGGATGGTGTGCTTCTTGCCCAAGTAATCCAGGCTGGGGGTGGCCAAAACCCTGCCCGGCAAGTCGCTTATAAGTCAGGAGTAGACATCGGTTCACCCGCTATCACATTGAACAATGTCTGCTTAGGAGGAATCGCTACAATCGCGGATGCCTCCCGCAGGCTGCAATTGAACGAGGGAGAATTATACATCGTCGGTGGATTCGACTCGATGACGAACGCTCCTCATACCGCTCCTGTACGTGCTTCTTCAGGACTCGGTCATAGCATCCTCAAAGACACGTTACTGAACGACGGTTTATGGTGCGCCTTAACCGATGTCTCGATGGGAGCTCTCACCGATGAGAAAAACCGCTCCTTCGAAATCAGTCGTGAGGAACAGGATGAGTATGCCGCTCTATCCCAGCAACGAGCATCTCTTGCTCAGGAAAAAGGATGGTTCCAACCTGAAATCGCTCCTTTTACAGGATTACTCGGGGAAGATGAAGGCATCCGCAAAGAAACGACAGTCGAAAAGTTATCCAGCCTCTCCCCCGCCTTTTCCAATGAAGGCACGATTACGGCAGGCAACGCTTCTCAAATGACGGACGGGGCGAGTATTGGGATCGTTACCACCAAAGAGAAAGCAGAATCACTCGGACAGAATCCTCTTGCCGAAATGATCGACTGGTCAGAGATTGCCGGACCAGATCCGAGTTTACAAACCAAACCATCGCAAGCGATCCAGGAACTATTAGACAGACACCAATTGACGACCGAAGATATCGATCTATTTGAAATCAATGAAGCTTTTGCCAGTGTCGTGATTGCGAGCTGCCGGGATCTTGGCATCGATTATGACCGGGTCAATGTCAATGGTGGCGCGATCGCTCTTGGTCATCCATTAGGCGGCACAGGCTTCCGGCTCGTTTTGACCCTTGCTCATGAACTGAAACGGCGCGGCGGAGGAAAAGGCATCGCTTCCCTTTGCGGCGGTGGCGGCCAGGGAATGGCCATCTTAATTGAAGTTCCTCATTCATAACTCGAAAGGAGACAAACCCAATGAGTACAACCATCACAGCTCAGCCTTCCCCTTACCTATGGGAACCATCGAGCGAACGAATAGAACAATCGCATATCAAAGCTTTTGCTGAATATACCGGCCAGCCGCTTTTCCCTTACGAACGGTTCCACCGCTGGTCCGTTTCCCACCTTACTGAATTTTGGTCAGCGGTGTGGGATTATGCGGGAATTATCGGAGAAAAGGGAGACCGTGTGTTTGTCCCAGGTCCTTCCATGCCGGATAGTATCTGGTTTCCGGAAGCACGGTTGAACTTCGCTGAAAACCTGCTGCGCGGTTCTCTTAATCGAATCGTTGCCTATGAAGCAAATGAGGAAGGCGTTCAACGAAGCGTCACTTTACATGAGCTAAGGCAATCCGTTGCCAAAGCTCAGGAAGGGTTAAAGCGATTAGGTGTACAGGAAGGCGATTGTGTGGCCGGGGTCACGACGAACGATATCCAAGGGTTGGTCGCCTTGCTTGCGACCACTTCACTCGGGGCGACATGGACCTCCTGTTCCCCCGACTTTGGGACGAAAGGAATCGTCGATCGCATCGGTCAGGTGAAACCAAAAGTATTGATCGCTACTCTCTCCTATCAATATAAGCAAAAGCCATTCCAGATCGAAGAAAAAATCAAGCAGACGACGGAGCACCTCGAAGGACTGTCTGCACTTGTCACTTTCGGAGGAGAGACAAATATCGAAGGAATTAAATCTCTTTCTTGGAACAAGCTTTGCACCAATGATGCAGTAGAGCCAACGTTCCAATCCGTTCCTTTCAATCACCCTTTATATATTTTATATACATCGGGAACGACGGGGCTGCCGAAAGCAATCGTCCATTCGGTCGGCGGCACCCTGCTTCAACATGTGAAAGAGCATCAGTTCCATTGCGATCTCCAGCAAAATGATGTGTTGTTCTGGTACACCAATACCGCCTGGATGATGTATCCATGGCTCGTTTCTGGGTTGGCCAGTGAAGCGGCCATCCTGTTGTATGACGGCTCTCCCGTAAGAAAGGATTCCCTCACCCATTTGTGGGACATTGCGGATGAAGTCGGCATCACCCATTTCGGTACAAGTCCTAAATACCTCGATACATTAATGAAAGCAGGCGTAGATCTGAAAAATAGTCATTCGCTTGATTCCTTGAAAAGTCTGCTATCCTGCGGGGCTCCCTTAGCACCTGAGCAATACAACTGGATTTACCAAGCCATCAAACAGGATCTGTTCCTTGCATCCATTTCAGGAGGAACAGAAATTATCGGCTGTTTTGTGATGGGCTCTCCCGTTCATCCTCTGAAGCAAGGCGAAATCGCATGCAAAGCGTTAGGGATGGCGGTGGATGTATTGGATGAGCGAGGAGCATCGGTCTACGAAGAAAAAGGCGACCTTGTGTGCACGAAACCATTCCCGAGCATGCCGCTTACCTTCTTCGGAGAAGGTGGAGAGGAACGCTACCGCAAGAGCTATTTTTCCAAAAGACCTGGAATCTGGACACATGGAGACTTAGCCGAACAGACCATCGACCAATCGTTCATCATTTATGGACGTGCCGATACGACCTTGAATCCAGGCGGCGTTCGGATCGGTACCGCAGAAATATACGGAGTCGTCGATCATATCAAAGAAATCATGGATAGCGTCGTCTTCGGATTACCGATAGAACATGACGAAGAAATCATCCTTTGTGTCGTCACGGAACATCTGACAGATGAATTAGCAAAAGAAATACGCCGGCAAATCCGGACGAAAGCTTCTCCAAGGCACGTACCGAAACGAATATATCAAGTGGAAGATATCCCCCATACCATCAATGGAAAAAGAGTTGAAGGAGCAGCGAAAACAGCCGCTTTAGGAAAAGAAGTGAAAAACGAAGCATCTTTACGTAATCCATCCAGTTTACAAGCATTTCGTCAGCTCTCAGAAAGGAAGTTCGTGTAATGGCCACTCAAACCCAAGGGGCGATCATCGGAATCGGTGAGCTGAAGCCCGTCCGTTATTCAGAAGGAAAAACGACCTTAAGTTCGATTGTAGAATCCGTCCGTCTCGCCATCCAGGATGCCGGCATCTCAAAGGATGACATCGACGGCCTCCTCGTCGGACCACAAGTCGGGGAGACACCCCAACATGTGCCGGCGACGGTTTCCGAATACTTAGGAATCGAGCCCAATATGTCCAATACGGTCGATCTCGGAGGAGCGACCGGGCCAGGGATGATTTGGAGAGCAGCCGCAGCGATCCAGGCCGGCATGTGCGAAACCGTCGTCTGTGTTCTAGCTAACAAAAATGAAAAAGGAGAAACATTACGATCTCCAAACCGCAATCCGATCCGTGAATTTGATGTGCCTTTCGGGGCATCGGGAGCCAATACTTCCTATGCCCTCTTAAAAAGACAGCACATGGAAGAATACGGATCCACCCAGGAAGATTTCGCAAGAATCGCTTACTGGCACAGGAAGAATGCCCAGTTAAACCCGGATGCGATTTTTTATGATAAGCCCGTCGAAGTCGAAGATATTCTTGCCTCTCCGATGATTGCCGATCCGCTTCACCTGTTGGAAATCGTCATGCCTGTCGCCGGTGGAGCAGCCGTCGTCGTAACATCAGCGGAAAAAGCTGCCGAAGGGATGCATAAACCAGTCTATTTGAAAGGAGCTGGTGAAAAGATCACCCACCGGGCGGTCAGCCAGGCGCCAAGTATAGACGCTCTGCCATTCAACTATTCAATCCCCAGGGCGCTTGAACAAGCGCGTACGAATGTGGAAGACATAGACCTTTTCTCACTATACGACTGTTATACAAGTGTCGTTGCCACAACCCTTGAGAGTGCCGGTCTATGTAAGCCAGGGCAGTTCGGTGATTTTGTCAAAAACCATAGCTTTGGTCATGACGGAGATTATCCATTAAACACGCATGGCGGCCAGCTGGGCTTCGGTCAGGCAGACTTAGCAGGCGGCATGTCACACGTCGTGGAAGCCGTCCATCAATTGAGAGGCGAAGCTGGAAACCGTCAAATCCCTGATGCCAGACAAGCCCTTGTGACGGGAAACGGAGCCACATTAAGCGAAACGACAGCCCTTGTGTTAGGAGGAGAACGATGAGCCAACTACAGAACATTTCTCTGCCACGTCCTACGATTACACCTGTTAGTCAGCCTTTCTGGGAAAGCATCCATGCCGGAACCCTCAGTCTTCAGCAATGTGACAAGTGCGAGCAATGGATTTTCTACCCTCGCGAGCACTGTCCCCATTGTTTTCATGATTCGTTAACTTGGAAAAAAGCTTCTGGACGAGGGAAGCTGAAAACATGGAGCGTCATCCATCGGGCCGGACATCCAGCGTGGCAGGAACATACGCCCTATGTGGTCGGCGTCGTCGCTCTTGAAGAAGGACCTTCCCTATTGACGCATGTATTAGTAGAAGAAGATAACTTAAAACATAACCTAAAAGTCGAAATGGAAATCAGTGAAATCGGACCACACCCCTTGCCATTTTTCAAAAAACAGGAGGAAACGATATGATTCTTACTTACTTCATCGCTGTTGCTTTATTCTGGTTACTCGGACTATTTATATGGAAGAATTTTTACACGACGAAGAAAGGAGAACGATAAACGATGCTTACAAGTTCCAGTGTATTGTTATGGACCGTGGTCTTTTTATTAGTTGTTTACTTTGCCGCTGTGACGTGGGTGGGTAAAAAAGGGCGAGCGCACAGCCAGTCGATGTCCGGATTTGCTACCGCCCGCGGAAAAGTGAGCCCCTGGCTTGTCGGCGCAAGTTTTGCCACCTCTTACGCCAGTGCCAACCTATTCATCGGAGTCCCAGGCCTCGCCTACGAACACGGGACCGCCGTGCTCTGGTACACCCTTGGCTGCTTTGGCGTTTCCTGGGTCGGACTGCTTCTCTTTGCCAAAACATTCTGGCGTTACGGGAAGAAATTCGGTCATGTGTCGACACTTCCCGAATGGCTTGGAAAACGTTATAACTCGAAAGCCCTGCAAGCAATCGTCTCTTTACTGATCTTATTCAATGTCTATTATATCGTCGGACAAAATGTCGGACTTGCGACCATCTTTGAAACCGTCATCGGTATCCCCTACTTCTGGGGCATCATCATCGGTGTAGCTATCACGATTCTTTACATTGGTCTAGGAGGTGCCTTCGCGCAAATCATCACGGACGGCATCCAGGGGATTCTAATGGCAATTACATCAGTATTCATCGTCTTATCCTTTTTCTGGACGATTGGTGGAGGGTGGAACGTGTTTGGTGTGCTGACCGACCGCCTGAATAGCATCGACCCGAACCTGACTGCAGCCATTGCGGACGGCGGTCCCTATAACAGTGCGCTCGCTATCATGGCCGTGCAGTTCCTCCTCTTCAGTTTCGTATTGATGCCACACCTGTTGAACAAAGTGCTGTCGATTGAAAAAGAAGAAGACCTGGCTCCATTCACATTATCTGCAGGGTTGGTGCTCTGCATCATTTCTACACTGATGGTGCTCGGCGGACTCGCCGCCCGCGTGCTTTTCCCGAGCTTACAAAGTGCCGATGCAGCGATTCCTACCTATGTCATTGAGGCTTTCCCGAGTGTCATCGCAGCTATCATGATCGTCGGAATCATTTCCGCGATTTTATCCAGCACAGACAGCTTGTACTTAGGAATCACGACAAGTATCGGGAACGACTTGTACCGTGTTGTCGCACCATTCTTTATATCAAGGAAAATGTCCTCTCAAGAACTGGACAACAAATCGTTGAAAGTCGCAAAAGGGTCACTGATTGTCGTCGGACTCCTGTCCCTCTACTTCTCATTAGAAAGACCAGAGTCGCTCGCCTTCTTGATTCAATTCAGCTTTTCCGCGATCATATCCGGGATTATCGCGCCGATTACCCTCGGGTATTTCTGGAACCGGGCGAATCATTATGGCGCCATCGCAGCTGTGGTTACGGGGGCTTCCTTGTATGTAACCTTTACAACTCTTAACTTAATCGGAAATATTTTTATCGCCATGTTCTTTAGTGCAGCTGCGGCATTTGTCATTATGGGGATTGTGAGTGTACTGACGGTTAAAGCGAAAGAAGAAAAGTTGGTGTTGGAGAAATCTAGTTAACCAGATACAGACATACCCTCACATATTATTCTTTTAGGACATAAGTACGTAACACCATAGAACATTTCCTATGGTGTTACGCCATCATACGGTGATCTACCTCACCAAATCAATCACTTTATTTCCCTACAAATGTTAGCACCCAAGTGTTAGAAAAGGCACTCTTAAGAAGAAGTACTTTTATTAACGTTTTTCCCTCGGCTGTTTCTCTTCTTTACGATCATGAATTTGTGCATTTTTATTCGAAAGTTTTTTGTTTCCTTTCGCCATGATTATCCCTCCCTCCCTTCTCTCTTATTATTTCGAGAGATAAATGTTTTATTAAAAAAGCCCCGGTACAATCAATCCACATACAAGTACTATTTTTCATAATTAGAAGCGAAGCATTAAAGTAAAACCACACCATAAGCAGAAGCCCACTTTGTTAATTAGTTTCAACAGCAATAGCCCCCACTTCTTAAAAGATAAGAAGTGGGGGCTATCGTTGTATGTTTAATATTTCTATAATGATTTTAGGATTTTTTATATATGACCAAACCGCAAGTAAAAATGCCTGCGACCATAAACCTACGTAGTAAACCCCTTCAACTCAATACCTTGTCCGATACCCAGCCTAACCAAACAGGTTTAATCATCAACCATTTGAGTTATAGATATTTGTGAAATGCTTTAATTTAAAGCACGATATAAGAAAGCACTGAATTCAGCTCTAGTTGCTTCCTGATTAGGGCGGAATGTGTTGTCATTATATCCTGAAGTGATGGAATTCGAAGCTAATGCGTACACATCATCATAGGCCCAATGAGAAGAGCTCATATCCTTAAAACGATAAGAATTGCTGTTAGTGCTGAATTCGAAAGCTCTATTGATGATCGCTGCTATTTCAGATCTGGTAATCGCTTCATCTGGTTTGAATGCACCGTTCTCATAACCAGTGATCAGACCAGCATTCACAGCCGCATTGATGTAATCATATGCCCAGTGTGCAGAAGAAACATCCTTGAATTGGGCAGAAGAAGAAGGATTAAGATTTAATGACTTGCCCACCATCATAGCTACTTGTGCTCTAGTGACATTATCTGTAGGTCCAAAATTCCCATTAGAATAACCATTGATGATTCCTTCATTATTTAATTGTTTAATTTCATCATAAGCCCAGTAATCACTGGATACATCATTGAAAAAACTGTTATGTAAAAACCTTTTGGCACCCGTGTACTTATCTCCCCAATAACCAGAAAAGACGGGGTCAATGGCAACTCCTCTACTTTTAGTAGCCGAAATCATATTCCCGTCTCCGATATAAAACCCTACATGTGAAATTCCTTGTTTATATGTACCCGAGAAGAAAACCAAGTCCCCTTTTTGTAGATTTGATTTCGATACATAGGTCCCTTGTTTATATTGATCATAGGAACCCCTTGAAAGATCGACTCCTACTTTGTCCATTATGTAGTATGTAAATCCGGAACAATCAAACCCAGCGGGAGTTTCTCCACTCCACTGATATGGCGTTCCAAGATGTTCTTTTGCAAGTTTGATTACTTCATCGCCTGAGACGGATGCTGCCTGTGTATGTGGTACAAATAAGACCATGGCCATAAGACTTGTTAACACGACACTGAAAAATTTCTTCCCCAAAAGATTGTACCTCCCGATTATGTATGAATGAATTTTTTTCTCTTTTACTATCGTAGCACACTATATTTCGACATTATTTTACAACTGTGTAACAAATCCTCTGTTTTTCTCCTTATTACCATTGAAGCTATACTAGCTCTCAGTAGTTTTAAGGAGAGAATAATATACCATTTGTATCAAATTAGAAATCTATGATCTATAAACTTCATAGTGTCTGACGCTAGCCTCCATGCCCAAAGGTGTCACCCACAACATACGCTTCAAAAGCTCCATTGCACTTAACAATGTGGGCAGAATGATAGGAACAATTAAGCATATAAATTCTATTAAAAAACAAGTAAAATTACCTCTAAATAATGATGATGCGGAAGGTGTTATCCTCAGGAAAGATGGATTGTAAAAAGGCGATGATTGTGCTAATCTGGTCCGTGGCTCTTCTTGTCATTTTTTAGTACTTTACCTTTACATATCAACCTATTGTTGTCGCTGTACCTTAAATAAATAATAGGACCTATGAATATATCAATGAAAGCACTCTTTGAATGGCAGTCCTCCTATTTATTTAGGAGTCAATTCCCTTTCAAAAAATATATAAAGGATGAATGTTTTGAAAAAATTAGTGTTTATGACGTCTGTAGTTATGGTTTTCTTTTTGATTCCTAACCTTCAAGCTCATGCTTATCCATTTGAACCGATCGATATTGAGGGGCATTGGGCGTATGAAGAACTGGATCAGTTTGCGAAAGCTTCTCTTGTTGAGGGGTATGAATTGTCGGATGGGAGAAGAGAAATTCGACCATACCAGTCGATTACGCGCGCAGAATTCGTAGCCATCCTAAATCGGGCTTTAGACCTGAAGGAAGTAGATGGTGGAACGGATTTTAAAGATATTAAAGGAAAGTGGTATGAAGAGAACGTCCGTATTGCTTCTTCCCATGGACTCGTTTATGGGAGCGGAGAAAACAAGTTCGAACCAAACCGGCCCATTACACGAGCAGAAATAGCTTCCATCATTATTCGAGCGACGGAAGATAGCATTGACTTTTCTAAAGGATCTGTCAAAACGTTTGAAGACGTATCTCATCACTGGGCATTAGATGCGATCAATCAGGCGAGTAAAGTCGGTATTATTCACGGGGTATCCCCGACAGAATTCAAGCCAAACCGAAACGCAAATCGTGCAGAATCCATTGTAATGATCAAGCGTGCCTTAGACAAAGAACAAAGTGATGCTCCTTCGGAAGAATATCTGCTAAGCCTCATTCACCAATTATCCGATGAATGGACGTCTGCTCTTGAAACGAAGGATTATGAAAAGTTAAAAGCGACACAAGACCGGACCACTGGGTATTATGGAACGATGCAATCGATCAGCATTTCATACGACATCAAAGGAATGGAAGATGGTACATCAGTGGAATATGATGTGACTACTCCGAAACAAGGAGATGCCGTTCATGTTGCCAATCGATTCGCTGATGTGAAAATCACCCAGGGGGAAGTGGAAAGAACGGTGACTTTCCCTTATGAACGAAATGGAAGTAAAGTTTGGACTTCCTCCATCTCGGAGGTTGGGACCTACCGCTTCTATAAGGAAGATGGAAAATGGAAGATTTACGACATGAAGTCTCAAAAGGAAGATGGTGTGCTACTTTATTAAAGTTTAATAAACCGCTCCAAAGCCACAATACTTTGGAGCGGTTTTTTATCTGGAAAGTAGATTTTTTTAAAGAGTTGTTTGTTAGAAGTTCCGCTGGATATATTCACGTTCTTCTTCTTCGTTCATAAGGCCAGTCGCCCTTCCGATCGTGCCGTTTTGCCATTCCCAAATGGTATTGTGAACAGTCACGGCATTAGAGAAGTCACCTTTGTCCCATGCTTCCAACGACTTCTTATAAAAACCGAAATGTTCGTAATGGTCCTCGGTTTCTTCAACTGACTTCAATATTCCAAGCATACGGTCAATTTGTTCCGACGTCATTTGCTGGCTTCCGTGCTTTTCATTTGCTCGAACCTTTTGGTGCGTCATTTCGTGTAGTTCCTGCATAAAAGACCGTTCGGAAGGAATACCGTCTTCTTCAACTGCTTTTATTTCTTTTTGTTCCGTTGGTTCGTTGACTTCCTTCATAACCTGTTCTTGTTCTTTCGTCATGGAATCACTTTCTGCTTGAAATCCCGAAAAAACAAGCCAAACAATCACCCCAATCACAATAAAAGATATTGCCCCCAACGAATACAATGACCATTTTAGAATTTTATCCAACATATAGTTCTCCATCCCCTTTTTATCGTTTAATTCCATTGTGAATTTGTAAATTAGCCGTGTATCAACGCCTCTTTGTTCACTTCAAATACGGCCATTAACCTCGTCGTATAATCGTTCATATGTTAACGCTAATACTTTCATAGTAAGTACATTCTATGATTTTGTACTTATTTCCTTAACTTATGTATTGCATAGTTTCAATGCACCAAATTCCTACCAGATGAAATGAAAAAGCCGCCCCCTCTAATAATTAGACGAATTTATTAGAAAAAAAGACGGTAATTGAATGAAAAAAAATCATAATGTTTACTTTATTTCTCATTATACTATCTATGTTGCCTGACACTAGGGCTCACATGTTCCAAAGATGGCACTCTTGTTGCACTCACAACATGAACTCCAATAATCTCAACACCATGGGTCTGACTACATGTGTGCTATCGGGAACTCTCATATTTTTCGACCATGTCCAAGCTACATAGACAATTATTCAGAAAAGGAATAGCTCTACGAATTAAGAGTTGCAGATTTAATCAAAATCCTTTTTGAAAATCTTCCTAGAATTATCTTTATAAAAGGACTGACCTCAAAATAATACAGTCCATTCTATCGGCATAAATAATAAAAAAAGAGGGTCATCCCCTCTTTTTTATTGTTTTGGTATGATGTTTTTCATAATCCCATAAACAAAATCATCGTTCTCAAACAATTCCCTATCATAGATCCAAACTTCGACGATATAGACTTTGTCATCAACGCTTTGGATACCTCCATATACCTTTTGTTCATATTCCTCCATTTCTCCATCGAAGTCCGCTTCTAGCGTGATCACATACCCATATTGACCATCTAAAGAATGCCCATTTAAATTAATTTCTTCTTCTGTGATTTCATCCTCTGAACCTGTTAATCTCCCTTCTAATCCAATCCTAAAGTTTTCAAACTCTTTGTGCGGCTCATCAAAGAATCGATCAGAAACTACAACATCGACTTCTACACCGGTGAATTCCCCTGTTCCGTCAGCAACGATACTCCCATTCTTATCAATCGCTAATTCAAAACCCTGTGGAAGAAATACTTGTGCCTTTAACCCATCATGCACTTGAACCTCTTCAAACGAGACTTCTTTACTTTCTCCACGATTATTAAAAACAAAATCTTTTTGGATTTCTTTTATTTCCTTTTCTTCTGTTGATCCCTCTTCCTTCTCTTCTTCAACAGCAACTTCTACCTCTTTTTGATTTTCCTCATCAACTTTCCCCTTTGCTTCTTCTCCTCCACAGGCTGCTAATACCGCAACCATGATCGTCATGAAAATTCCTATAGTAATTTTCTTCATTTGATTCTCTCCTCATCATTCTCTATTTAACAACTATTACATTTTCAAGTACATTTAATGAGATTGTTTCGTTGTTATTTTTCCCTTCATTTTCTCAAGCTTATTAACAAAAGTTTTCCATTTTAATTCATTAGTAGTAACGACATTTAAAGTATATTCTCCCTCGTTTACAGAGAAGCGGTAAACATAGCCGTATGGGGTTGTGACTTCAAGGATTGGGGTTCTTATATATTTGCGCCACCTGCTCTCATCCTCTAAAGTAAACCGCTTTTGCTTTTGTTTTGGAAAGCTCCAAAACAGTTAGCAAATGGATACTGGCGGGCGTTTTTCATTCCATTTTCTGAAGCAGGCCATTTTGGGAATATCAAGATAAGGGCTTACATAAGAACTCCATACACCTTGCGTTTTCTTAGTGCATAATTTATGTAAATAAAAAATACGATTAGACCGAGCGTAAAAGTTCCATTGACTTTTGATTTACATTTTAGTTCCATTAAATAACTATTTAAAAATAATTATCCAAAAAACACAACGTTGAAAATTGTAACACCTTTGTAACATACTTGTCACGATTTTTTCAGAAATCTATCTACACATAGATCAGCTAATTCCATTTATTCACCTCAATTGGTGGACAAATCTCTTCGTTAGAGAAATTCAATACAAGGCTTCCCCCATGCATTTATAAATGGGTTGATATACTCCATACCTATCTACTTACAATTAAATTGTTGAGAAACATTTTTTAAAATGAAAAACAGGAGTAGGTATCACACAAAATGTGGATAAACCGGAGGTCGAAATAGATATACATAAAAATTGATTAGTATGATTGATGGAAAGCATTGGATCAGAAGGGCAATCGACTCTGTTAATTGTAATAAGAAGTAGAGGGACAGGAGTCCGAGGACAATCTGGAATCCTTGCGCCACTTTCCAAGCTTAGGAAGAGTACGTGGTCAACAAGTCCATGGAGAATCATTAGAGTAGATATAATTCATAGCACATGTCCTGGCAATATGGTGTAGGTTTCCAGGTAGGCATCATCACACCTATTACGATAGTTTTTCTGGGGGGCGGGCAAATCATTATGGTGCTTTCACCGCTTACGGTGGCATCCTTATTTGTCGACTTTACATCTCACAACTTGATTGGGAATGTGTTATCGCCATGTTCTTCAATGCAGATACGTTGTTTATCAATAGTGCACTGTGAGTGTACTGATTGCTATAGCGAAAGAAGGGAAGTTAGTGTTGGAGAAATCCCGGTTAACTGAAGATACTAGCTTTTCACAACAATGTAATCCCTAAGCTAAGGAAAATAGGGGGACTATCTTACCTCATAACACTCTCATTAAGGGGGTAACACCAGAACTTTTAACCTCTAGTGTTCCCCCCTTTATAAGCTTACTTATTAATTACCCAACAGTGCTGCACCTATCACTCCAGCTTTTGTTCCAAGTTTAGCAGGTTGGAGGTTAATTTTTTCTCTCAGGCCTGGATATAGAAAATCTTTTACTCTTTCCCTCAACGGCATCAATATTTGATCTTCTGCCTTCATAACTCCCCCACCGAGGACAAAGATTGACGGATTAATAATATGAGACAAATTTGCAATTCCCATGGCTAAGTATGTAACTGTATCTTCCACAATTTCTTTGGCCTCTTGATTACCTTCTTTAGCTAAGGAAAACACTTCTTGGGCTCCACCTTCTATGGCGAGACGTTCTTTCCCTTTTCGACCAATGGCAGTACCCGAAGCCAATGCTTCAAAAGAACCTGCGTTTAGGTTAGACCACCGAGGGCCATTGGGCTGTAAAATCATATTACCAATTTCCCCGGCATATCCCTGTTCTCCCTGTAGAATTCTATTGTTAAGTACATAGCCACCGCCAATACCTGTACTGACTGTAATGTAGAAAACAGACGAATAATTCTTTCCTGCACCAAATCTCGTCTCCGCTAACGCCGCTACATTCGCGTCGTTATCCAAGTGCACCGGTACATCGATCGACTTACATAACCTTTCTATTAACGGTATTCGGTCCCATCCAGGCAAATTAGGCGGACTTAAGATCAAACCTTGATGAGGATTAAGCGGCCCTGGTGCACCAACCCCAACTGAGTTGATAGGAGTTTTCCCCTTAACCTCACCAATTAGCCTTATCATATTATCGATTATATAATCTGGTCCTTTTTCTGCCTCTGTGCGGATACTTTTTTCGGAAAGAATTTGACCTGAAGAACTTACAATGCCTGCACGCAAATTAGTCCCACCTAAGTCTACACCGATTGTTTTATACTCACTCATACTACGAGCCCCTTCTTTCTTATCGCCTTAAAAAGATTAATAACCTCTTTATTCTCATTAAACATACTCTCCGTTGATGTTCTCACTTTCACAAACATCTTTCAGCGAGAAAAAACTCTCCAGTGCATCGAGTATTTTTTATGGTGTTTTTAAATAAGCGAACCGACTATTCCTAAGTCGATTCGCTTATTTTAAGAGTTATATTCTTGTATCATATCGTGAATCTCTTTGACTTCCTGCTCATTCACTTGCAAGTAATAAATCCCGTCGATTTTTTGTCCTGTCCCTGTCATTTGATAGGTGGTCAGATTATCACTGGCACTTCTATAATTAACGAGTAAATCTCTCATTACTGCAAAATCGATGTTCGTTTTTACATTGTTTCCAAGGACATCCATAATGCTGTCAATTTTATTAACTGAACCTACACTTGCGCCTTTATTAATGACTCCCTCAATAACCTTCCTTTGACGTTCGTTACGACCGAAATCCCCGTTTGGATCCTGATACCTCATTCGGACAAAACCCATCGTTTTAGGTCCATCGAGTTTAATTTCACCTTTGTTATACTCATAACCTTTTTTATAGTAGCCTGTGTCAGTCCATGCTAATTCATTATTAACTGTGATGCCCCCTATGGCATCAACCATTTCAGAGAGACCTTCCATATTCATACGAACATAGTAATCTAATTCAAAATCTAACAGATTCTCAAGAGTTTGTATGGACATCTCTGTACCACCAAACGCATAGGCATGATTGATTTTATCCATTTTCCCGGATTGTTCTGCGTCACCGACAAGCTTTGTCCTTGTATCCCTGGGAATACTAATCAACTGACTTCTATTATTGTTTGGATCGACAGACAAGACCATAAGCGCATCTGAACGTCCCCGATCTCCCTCACGCTCATCAACCCCAAGCAGTAATATATGTAGTGGTTCCTTCTTTTCTATTTTCTTCTTTGTTAAGTTATGATCTATAGCTTTTACTTCTTCGTGCATCTTATCATTAACCGTGTTTTTAGCACTACTGTAAACACTAAAAAGATATCCTCCACCTGCAACAACTATAAGAAATAACACAAGTGCGGGAATCTTCCACCACTTTCCTTTAACCTTTAGACTTTTCATATTCGATACACTCCATATTTCAGTTTGCATGCTATAAACGTCATGAATTGTAATTATATATTTCCCTACTATATCATTAGAGTACAGATCATTCCAAATGCTATTATATTTCCAAAGCTTCTCTATTAGATTGTAATTGTTAACATATATTGATTAAAAAGAAAAAAGCCTCCATAAGAGGAGGCAAAATATTTCATAAAAATCTATTGAATTAAATGTAAATCGTAATGAAGAGGATACCCCATAATGGAATAGAAAGCATCATTCCATTTACTAACCCGGTAATAAAGTCACCTTCTCTAATCATCATTAGTAATTACCCTCTTTCTTCATTTAATGTAAACGCTTTCTCATAATATAACACCTATATTCCCGAGAAAATTGTAATTAAAACGAATACCCATGCTTCTAATTATGTCGAAAAATTTGATGGTTGCTAAAATACCTAATTGAAATTCAAAATAAACTAATTCTTATCCCTCTCAGATTTTCCAATTAAAGGTTTTTGTAAATTTCTTTTTACTTATTGAATTTAATATATTTACCTTAATTAGATTATGATACAATCATATTTGTTATTAATTTTTCAGAGGTGAAAGAATGGTATATTATGAACCAATTTTCTTCCATCCCGATTATAAAGAACGAATTTGGGGTGGAACTAAACTCAAGGAATTATTTAATTATGATATTCCTTCTGATCAAACTGGTGAGGCTTGGTGTATATCCGGCCATGCTAATGGATCGAGCGTTATTAAAAATGGGCCATTACGGGGTAAATCCTTAGCATACGCATGGAATAACCACCGTGAACTCTTTGCCCATCAACAAGGAGAAGAATTTCCTCTTCTCGTCAAGTTATTAGATTCCAAAAAAAGTTTATCTGTACAGGTCCACCCAGATGATACATATGCTAGAGATATCGAAGGGAAAAATTACGGTAAAACGGAGTGCTGGTATGTAGTGGATTGTGAAGAAGGCGCTGAAATCGTCTTCGGTCATCATGGGAAAAACGCTGAAGAATTAGCACAAATGGTACAAAAAGGTGAATGGGATACCTTACTTCGGAAAGTTAAAGTACAACCTGGTGACTTCTATTATGTTCCAAGTGGGACCATCCATGCCATTGGGGCGGGCATACAAATTCTCGAAACCCAACAAAGTTCTGATATTACCTATCGTGTCTATGATTATGACAGAACTGGAGAAGATGGTAAAAAGAGAGAACTTCACTTAGATAAATCCCTTGAAGTGACTACAATTCCTCACCGTGATCCAAATATAAACAGAACTCTTGCCTACTCAAATGATTTAATAAAAGAGAAGCTTATTGAGGAAGATTACTTTTCCGTTTTTAATTGGAAATTGCAAGGAGAGAGTCAAGAACTATCGCCGTCAACATACCTATTGTTAAGTACTATAGAAGGACACGGCCTGATAACTATAGAAGATGATACATATGAGTTCAAAAAGGGAGACCATTTTATCATTCCGTCTACTATTAAATCATACAAATTACAGGGAGACGCAACTTTAATTGTCTCTCATTCAAATCAACATCAAGAATAAAGGAGCCCAATACATGTGGAAGAATGAGTATAACCGTTGGAAAGATTTCAACGAATTAAGCGAGGATTTAGCCACCCAGTTGAATCAACTCTCTGAGAATGATGAATTACTGGAAGATGCTTTCTATAAGAACCTAGAGTTTGGTACTGGTGGCTTACGAGGGAAAATAGGCGCCGGGACAAACAGAATGAATATTTATACTATCCGTAAAGCTGCCGAGGGACTGGCAAGGTACATAAAACAACAGGACCTTAGTGACCGTGGCGTAGCTATTGCCTATGATTCCCGGTATATGTCTAAAGAATTTTCTGTAGAAACAGCGAGAGTACTAGGGTACCATGGCATTCCTGCGTATGTCTTCACATCATTGAGACCGACGCCTGAACTTTCCTTTGCTGTTCGTTACTTGAACGCTGGAGCCGGTATTGTCATTACAGCAAGTCACAACCCTCCTGAGTACAATGGATTCAAAGTTTATAATGAGGATGGAGGGCAAGTCCCACCAGAAGAAGCGAAAGATATTATTGCTTACGTAAATGAAGTAGAAGACGAATTAAATATAAATGTTGCAGAACAAAATGAGCTAGAAAATAACAAACTCCTTAGATGGATCGACGAAGAAATTGATCAAGCCTATTTAAATGAATTAAAAAACGTAACTGTTCGTTCAGACATAAAGAAAGATCTTAAGCTCGTCTTCTCTCCACTTCATGGAACAGCCAAAGACCTAATAGAAAAAGGACTGGAGCAAAGTGGTTTTACATCAGTTTATACAGTAAAAGAACAAGCTATGCCTGATCCTGAATTTTCAACCGTATCCTCACCAAACCCAGAAGAACACCAAGCATTTGAAAAGGCGATTGAATACGGATCATCTTTAGGGGCAGATTTATTAATGGCTACTGATCCGGATGCTGACCGCTTAGGGGTTGCTGTACCTGATCAAGAAGGTAACTACAAAGTCCTTACAGGAAATCAAACAGGTGCTCTTATGCTTGATTATCTTCTTGGACAAAGTAATGAAATACATGATAACGCACTTCTAATTAAAACCATTGTGACATCGGAGTTTGGCCGTGTTATCGCAAACTCTTATGGAGTTCAGTCTTTAGATACTTTGACTGGATTTAAGTTTATCGGTGAGAAAATTCGTGAATTCGAACAAACAGGAGAGTTTGAATTTATGTTCGGTTACGAAGAAAGCTACGGATACCTTGTGAAAGACTTTGCGCGGGATAAAGATGCTGTACAAGCCGCCGTACTTGCAGCTGAAGTTGCTGCCTTTTGGAAAAATAAAGGGAAAACTTTATTAGATGCCCTGCAGGAATTGTACGAAAAGAATGGCTATTTCCTGGAAGATCTTCAATCGATGAAATTAGAAGGAAAATCGGGAGCCTCCAGGATACAAGCTATCATGGATGATTTCCGAAATGCTGATATAATTGAAGTAGGCGGTAAAAAGGTCTTAGCTGTAGAAGATTATACTACATCTACTCGGAAATACCTGCAGGATGAAAAAGTAGAGAAAATAGACTTACCCTCATCAAATGTCATTAAGTTTATTCTTGAAGATGATTGCTGGTTCTGCTTGCGCCCATCCGGAACAGAACCGAAGATCAAGTTTTATTATGGAGTTAAGTCTACTTCTATATCAGAAAGTGAAAAACTAATAAAAGCTGTAAGAGACTCTGTGAATGATAGATTGCAAGTATTAGTCTGAAATTGCAGTAGTTAAAGCAAAAAAACTAAAAGACAAGCTTCCAAAAATCCCGGGGCTTGTCTTTTAGTAATGGCTTTGTCATTGAGCGGTAAATTCCGCGTCGTAACTGGGGGTAAGATGGTAAGGGTGGTAAAACTTAGTGGCCGTTGAAATTCATAAGCAATTATGAAGCTTATCGAAATAAAGTGTATTTACCAAAGACTATATTGTACATTTTAAATGCGATTCTTTCACTTAACATAATTACAACAAAATTCATGTAAAATTTAAACCAATTGAAGACTGTTAATGAGATATTTTAAGAACTTATAATTTCCAGAATTTTTCGCCCAATCAGGTGTAAATCATTTTGATTATCAGATGATTTTTGTTTCCGTAAAGCTTCTAGTAATTTGGCTTCAACTTTTAAATTAATTATTTCTTCCCAAGTCAATAACATGATGTGTTTTTTATCTTTAAGGTAGTTAATAGTATTATTATCTTCCCGCATATTAATTCTATTTAAAACTATTAAGGGTTTTCTATTTATTACAGCTTCACTTACCGTACTCCAACCTGCTTTAGATATGACAATGTCAGCAGCAGCTATGTAGTTTTGAGACTCTGTTATATTATCAGGAATCTTGTACACGTTAGGAAGATCCACGTTAAGGTTACTTGAAACTAGAAATATACAATCATCATTATTCCAAAGTTCAAATAAATGGATATCCTCTATATTAATTTTCATACCTAAACCAAAATAAACAATAACCTTTTCTCCACTTTGGTTTACTTTGTCCTTGATTCTTTGGACTTCATAACTTTCTGTGGTTCTCGCTAACCAATTAAAACTTTCTTCTTCAACTTTTCCCCATGTAGGTTCTCCACTTCCAGCTAATGAATAATAATAACTCATATATTCATAGGCTGTTTTAAAAACCTGTAGGTGTTCATCCTGGACCAATGAATGATAGGCAGTGTACCAAGTGAAATTAGATATTCCAATACTAGGAATGTTACATCTATGAGCGGGAATAAAAGGAATGGGACTTATATCAGAAATGACTAAATTTACATTATTTTCCTTAATAAAATCACCCTCAAACTGCAATCGTTCATCCCATTCCTTTATGAATTTTAGATATTCCCTTTCTTGAGCAGAAGAATCTGGAAACATACTGTTTAAATTTAGTATGTAACCAATATCAGTTTCTACTTCACGATATTCTATTTGATTACTGTGTAAAGATTCTTTCAAAAAATCTATAGCAAAAGAATGACACACAATAATTTTCAAATCTTTCTTGCCAGCCTTAATTAATTCTCTTATGACTGCTATACTTCTCGTAGCATGTCCATATCCATAATCTGATATATAGTAAGCAATAGTTTTCAATTGACAATATTCCTAACTCATGAAATAAATACTGACTTGGCTTTTTGAAATTCAGCAATGACTTCTTCCCAATCGAAGGTAATCCTAACAAAATCTTCATCCGTAATACCCGATCCGGTTTGTACTTCAATAAATTCTAAGTCCTTAATTGCTCTTAAACCATGTGTTTTTCCAGCTGGAATATGCACGACATCTCCAGCCTTAACGCGCGTGATTTGATTGTCTAAAGCAAGTTCTCCTTGTCCTTTAACAATCGTACATACTTCATCTCTTAAATTATGATAATGATAGCTAGAGTTTTTTCCTTCTTTAATACAGATACGCTTGGTGACCATTTCCTCTCCGTCTCCATATTTTGTATAATCGAGCGTTCTTGACCAGCCCCATATTCTTTCCTCGTACATCGGTGGATTATCATAATTCTTAATAAGCTCTTTAATTTTAGGACTGGACTCCTTATCACTAATAAGTATCCCATCTGGACTTGCTGCTACAACTAGATTCTGGCCTCCAAGAACAGTAACTGGAATATCAAGTTCATTTATTAGATGAGTACCAGTTGAATCTTCAGATACAACCCCTCTTCCAATCTGAGAAGATGTCATTTCCTCTGTTAGAGTATTCCAAGTTCCAAGGTCTTTCCAATAACCATTGTAAGGAAGAGCTACTATCTTTTTAGCTTTTTCTACTACTTCATAGTCAAAACTAATTTTAGGAAGCTCGTTGTATTGGTTCCTTAAAGTGTTATAATCTATCGGTAAATGCTTAGCCCTTAATAAATCAAGTAAATAGCCTAACCTAAAAGCAAACACTCCACAATTCCAAAGGGCTTCACTTTGAATGAGAGATTCAGCTTCTTCCTCATTAGGTTTTTCCGTGAAGTTATTAACTTCAATATAGTGCTCTCCTTTTCCTTTAGGCACTATATATCCATATTTTGAAGACGGGTAGGTGGGTTTAACTCCAATTAAGGCTAAATCTGACCCCGTTTTTTCTACAAGAGCCTCTAACTCTTTAACTCTATTAAAAAATTCGCCTTCCACGTAAGGATCTACAGGTAAAACTGTCACTACCTCGTCTTCACTTATATTATCGACAGAATATAGGTAGGACGCAGTAAGCGCAATAGCTGGAAAGGTGTCTCGTCTCTCAGGTTCTGTAACAATTGGAATTTGAAAACCCAACTGATTATGTATCATTTCTTTTTGCAGTTTTGATGTAGCAATTGTAGAAGAATAGGCTAATCCTGCATTTTTTATTTGCCTCCATACCCGTTGAACCATAGATTCTTTTTTCCCTTCCCCATTGTCCAGTATTCTTAAAAATTGTTTTGACCTTGTATCATTAGATAGAGGCCATAGTCGTTTACCGGAACCACCGGAAAGTAATATTAACTTCATTAAGATTCCACCTTTATATATTATTTAGAATGTCTTTATACTTATTTATTGAAGCATCTTTCTTCAAATTTTCCTCTAAAAATACCCTTCCATTTTTCCCCATTTCAGCCATTTCAACATTATCCAAATTGTAAAAATAATTTATTTTGCTAACAATATTTAAATAGTCATGAGGCTCTACTACAACCCCTGATTCACTAGCCGAAATCAACCTTTCGGCTTCACTATGTTTTTCCAGTACTCCTAAAATCGGCTTCCCAGCTGCCATAACTCCGTATATTTTACTAGGGACTGAAACACCTTTTATACCCTTTTGATTTACCACAAGATGTACATCTGCACTGTTTAATGAATACTTGATAAAAGATTTTGGTTGATAAGGTAAAAAAGTTACATTCTGTAACCCCTTATCTTTTACATAATCCACCATTGTTTGCTTCATAGCCCCTTCGCCAATATATACAAAAGATATATCATCATTATCTTTAAAGTGTTCAGCAATAGTAACTATGTTTTCTAAATCATAATATAAACCCAAGTTACCAGAATACATTACAATGAATTTACCATCTAGGTTATGTTTTTTTTTGAATTTTTGGATTTCTGCATTATTAGATTCTAAAGGAACAACGTCTTCTTCATTTATCCAGTTGTTAATAACACTATGTTTAGGTGTTTTTTTACTTTTAAATCTGTTTTTTAAAGTCTCAGCCATATCCTTTCCCACAACTACTACTTCATTTGCATATCTACAATTAATTAAATCGATAGCACGTGCAATTTTAAATATTATAGGGCTAGCTGAATATTTAGCAGCCTCTGCTTGCTCAGGATTAAAGTCTTGAATATTATACAAATGTTTCGTTCTTTTAGCTAACTTACCAATCGTGCCAATTAACCCCCCAAGAATAGGAGGTTGTGAGATAGTATATATGACACTTATATTCCTCTCTTTTAATAATGAAAATAACGCCAAGAAAAAGTAAGAAGAGATATATTTGAGACGACTAGCCTTAGAAGTTTTATCGACAGTAGGTAATTTCACACGTATTACTTTAATATTCTCTAAATAATCTGTTTCAATTAACTTACTGGATGTAGTACTTTCTCCAGCATAACCAGGTTGTGCAGCAACAACCGTGATATCGAAATCATTTTGTAAATCTCTACATAGATCTGTCATTAATTGTCCAGTTGATGCTAAATCTGGATAGAAATAGTTAATAACAAATACAATTTTTTTTCTTTCTGTTTTCATTGTATCCTCCTTCATATATTAACCTACTTTTTACATGTGGTATACATGATTTACCTTCTTTCCTCTCTCTGCATCCATGCCTCGTTTTTTTTCCTCTATTCCCTTAACTACCAATAAATTTATAAAAAGAGCAATTGTCATAAACAATACCTTATTCATCCACAAAGTTAAGCTTACCTGGGCCTCTATAAAACAATAAATAAGTAGACCTATTATTACTACCCTTTGATTCTGGTTTACTATTTTTTTACTAACATAAATCCAATATAACATATAGATTATAGTAAGAATTAAAACACAAAAACCAACCAACCCGTTTTCCCCTAATATCTCCAAGAATAAATTATGAGGATATTCCATCTGAGAAACAGAAGAAAATGATGCGGTACCTGATCCCCAAACCGGGTTTTCCTGAAATAAACTTAAAGATTTGTTGAAGGCTGTTGTTCTAGCTTGAGCAGAAGCGTCAATATTTTCTTCAAATAATGAGCTGAATTTAGAAATTATATTATTGAAAAGTTGAGGCTTTGTTTGTAAAGCTAACACTGCACCTATAAATATACATGTTAGTAAAAGTAAAATCTTTAGTGAGATCTTTATGCTTAACTCTCTTTTAAGCAAATAATTAGAGAATATAAATAAAACACTTAAAAAGCTAGCTATTATTGTACCTCTTGTATTAGTACTAAATAAAACGAAGATAAGAAAGAAAAAACTAAAAAAACTCAAAACACGAAATAAAGTACTTCGACTACTTAGTAATATATATACGCTAACAATAACTGCAACACCAATTAAAAAGCTGAAAGGCACAGGATGAGCTAAACCAGGTGAAAGTCGAGAAGTAGTTTCGTTTGGGTTAGTGAAAGCAATAATGCTTAAGATTATTCCTATTGACCAAAAAGAATATATAAATTGAGTAAATGTTCTATTGTATTCTTCTTTATTATAGTGTGGTTGAAGCCTTAAAAAGAAGTAGAAGCTAATGCCTAGGCCGAAATATCTTAATACGGTCTCTGAAGCCTTGATATGATCAGGGGCGTATAAAACCCCCAACGTTAAAACAACCCCTAACAAAATCAGTAGTAAATCCATTTTAATTACTGAATACTCAACTAATCTACTCCTCTCCTTAATAATAATCAATGCAAAAATTAAAAGTGGTAATATCAAACCTAATAATAAATCTGATTCCTCTGATATTATTACACTACTTCCATCTTGGATTGATATACGGATTAGATAACTTTGACTAGCCAAGATAAGTCCAGATACAGGAAAAAAATAACTGATTACTGATATTAAAAAAAATAATATTAGGTTCAAAAAAACCCCTCCAGCAACTTATATAAAGCCCTTGTTACTCCAAAGTTATAATTGATCCACAAAGATCAATTATAATAATTACTCAAAAACTGAGTTAATCGCATTAATAGCTTGTTTTCCATAATTTCTATGATGCATTTTTTTCCAAACACTCAAAGGGCTCTTTGCTTCATTCCTTACGTAATCAATATTTTGTATTACCCAATTTATTGAGTTTGTAAATTCATCTTCTTTATAAGGGTCTATTACTATTCCGTTTTTCTTTTCATGGATGAGATCTCTTGTAACTCCAGCATATTCGCTAGACAAGACAAAGGTCCTTGTAACTAATGCTTCATTTACTACAAGTCCCCAAACTTCTCTTAAAGAAGGAAAAATCAAGCAGTCTGCAATACTTAAATAGTAAACAACTTCATGTTGTTGTTTATAGCCAAGAAACTCGATATTTTTTTCTATCCCTAAAGTCCTTGCCAAAGTTACCAAACTATCTTTTTCCTCTCCATCTCCAATTATACTTAACTTCCAATCATCCATACTTAATTTACATAGTGCTTTAAATGTCTCATTTAGACCTTTCCTTGTTATTAACTGACCAACAAATAAAAAATTTACTACATTTCTATTTTTCTCAAGGTTTAGAACTTGCTTTTTTTGATTTTTGTAAAAGTAATTGATGTCCACAGTATTGTATCCTGTAAAGATTTTTTTTTCATCTACATTATAATGAAGTAATGCATTTGTAGCTTCTGTTCCATATGTGATAAACGAATCGGTGTTAAAAAAGAACACTTTCCTTATTAAGTTCATTAATAGGTTCTTTACTCTGCTACTCTTCAACGTGCTTCCCCACCATACCATTAGCTTCTTATTAAAAAGCTTTGCATAGAAAAGTGCTGTCCAAAAGCCTAATACGTGATAACTCGTAGTAATAATTAAATCCGGTGCTTCACTTTTAAGCTTTGCAAATAGACCCGGATTAAAATGAAACCCAAGGTCCATACTTTGAATAAAGTAATGCTTTCCGTCTAAAATAGAATATTTATACTCTATGTAATTTTTATTTATATGCCAACTACGGTTATTTTCCTTCTCTTGCAAATACCAAACTTCTAAGTTTATATCATTTTGTTTATTTATTTCATTCCATACAGGAATACGATATGGCGTCATACCCTCTGTTAATATAAGTACATTCTTCATTTTCTCACCCTCAATTTGTCCTTTGTTATAGGTCTTGGATTTTTACAAACCTTCGACCATTCCCCTTTTATAGTATGTTCCTAGTGCATTTCCATAACTTTTTTAAAACATGACTTACATAACAGCATTAGTTATAGTTTCAGGGTTGTTAGTTTTCACTATCAATCTAATCCAAATAGTTTACAATCCCCATACTACATATTTCACAGCAGTATTTGGAACTTGTTAATTGCAGAATTAGTTATAGGGCCTTTAGCCAGAGAAATAATATACATAAGGATAAATTATACATTAGCACCCTTGAATAGTAACGTTATCACGTTTCCTCTATAAATTATGGAATTTCTACAACGTTGTGATCTACATACCTCTCTCTTTGGTGTTTCTTGTGTCGTTTTACCATAACCTTAGAAGAGAGAAGGATGTAGCTAATTATATTATTCTAGGATACGAATGATTTAACTTGTGTTTTTTATTAATATAGTGTTAATTTAATAGTATTATTAACTTATCTTTCAATGTTAAATATAACACTTTATCATTTGCCAATAAGAATAATATGAAAAAGTATTCTAAATGGATATAAGAAAAAATATTAGTATTAAATTGGAGGTGATCCTTTACGTAAGGTAATTAAGATCTTTTAAACTTTTTTTCTATTTAAAATCCTAACATTTTTGACAAACCAAGCTCTCAATTTATACATACTTGTAGGGAAAATCTAAATATAGTCCCTTGTTTGTTCCACAAAAGCATTACATAAAAAGATGTTTTCCTCTACTGTATTAAATTGGCTGTAGAAAGAGAGAAGGATTAAATAATGATATTTTCTCGTGTACCATATGATCCTTTTATGAAAAATAGAAACTCAAATTATTTTATATTATAATAAACATTCTTATAGCTATCCAGAAATGAATCGACACTAACATCATAATTATATGATGTTTTTTCATTACCTTCTATTGCTTTTATTAATGCATCAGCTAATGACTTTGCATTCTCAGAAGTAAAAACATACCCTAAATTGTATTTTTCAGCTAAGTATCCTAAGTTACCCTCCTTAGGACATATTACTTTTTTGTTAGTTGCTATAGCTTCAGTCATAGGGCCACTATTTCCGGTGAAAATTTTTCTGTAAGGCAAAACTACATAGTCACTTAATTTGACATTATTCATAAAATTTATATCGTCCACAAACCCAAACTCATATCTACAATTAATGTTATATTCTTTTGTTTTATCTAATATATAACTTTTATTAATATCTCCTTCTTTGCCAACAACATTTAGTAAAATTGATCCCCTATACTCTTTTGGTATATAATAAAATGCATTCAGCAAAATATCTAGCCCTTTATCATACCTAGTTTCACCTAGAACAGTAAAGATTTTTTGTTTTTTTGGTATATTATAAAGATCGGTTAATTCTTTTTTACTAGACGATTTTGTATAATCATAGAAACTAGGATAATTAACCACAACAACATTCATAATATTATTTTCATTTAACTTTAACTTGATATACTCTGAATGAACTATAAGCAAAGCAATTTTTTTCGCAAATCGTTTAAGCAAATTCATCTTTAATTTATTTTGAGGATAATGATGCAAAGTTCCAAGTACTACCATGTTTCTTCCTATGTTCAAGTAGAAGGGATTGACATATAAATTATCGACATAGAGAAAGTGAAGCATTTTGGCATTTACATCATATGCTTTTTTAATAGCATTTTTAATATATCTATTCCTTGAAAAATAATATCTTACATCAAGTTTGTTTGTAGGGAAATTAGTAATAATTGTTCCTTCACTAGTACCTTTTATACGTAAGAGAGTATCTAAATAAATTTTATGATGACCTGATAGTGTATTATCTACAAGTAGGATACTTTTTGCTTTGTTCATTTTCTCACCCTATTTTTATACTAGCTTTCGTTAATCCAATAAAAATTTCTGTAAACTTAATACTAAGTAAGACACAAGGATTCTGAATTATAAAAATAATCCATTCAAGTCAGAACTCTTTTTTAACATTTCATAAAGCCTTATGATCATTGATTATTTCTTTTAAAACACGTATATGATTATAACTATCTGACTTAACAGATTCGAAATTATCAAAATCAGCGTCAACTGACAGATTCTTAGATTTAATTAACTTAGATAGCTTTAACAAGTTTAATTTACCTACATAGTAGTCTTCTAAATTCATATTAGTTAAGAACGTTTTGGTTTTATCTGCACCATTTAAAGATATAAATGGAACTCCATAAGAGAGCGCTGCAACTCCTACATGTAACTTTTGAGTAACTAATATGTCTAATTCAGATATAAATTGAGTTATTTCATCAGGGTTTGTATAGTGAAATAACTTAATGTTTTTTTCGTTTAAGTTAGGCATATATTCATGCTTCATATCATATTCAGGTAAATGAGTATCCATATAGTATATTTCATATGAATTCTTTTTACTGTTCAATAATCGATTTACCATATAATCAATTGCTTTTGTTTTTTTTCCTTTATTTATATTTATACCAACCTTTATTTTTTCTTTTTGATTTGATTTTTTCACATTAAAAAATAGAGGGAGTTGCCATACTACATCATTAAAAAGCTTTACATTATTATTATATCGCTTAACTACTTTTAAATCTTCTTGATTCCTTACTGTAACAAGTTTAGTTCTCTCACTTAAAAGTAGTTTTTTCATTCCTTCTAATACCTCTACATCTCTCGAGGTACCACTTCCGCCTATTGATAAAGGATAGATAGAGCAATTGTATTTTTCTAGGTTCTTTACAAGCTCATGTAATCTTTTATTTCTATCACTTTGGACTGAACTGACATTCTTGTGATTTACTAGGAAGCCGCCACCACCTATAATACAAAAATTTGACTCCTTCACTAACTTCTCTATTGAATTAACAGTTTTTATATTATATTGCTCTGATAAGTTATTATCCAGTTTATAAACAAGGGGTTCTCCACCACATTCCTTTACAACTTCTGCAAACATTAATGCCATAAGATCGTCTCCGAAGTTACCATAAAAATAAGATCCAAAAATTCCAACTTTCATTTTCTCCACTCCCTGAAATACAATTATTTATTATTATCTGAGCTTAATTTTTTTGTGATGGTTTTAAATATTGGTAATAAAATCAATGCTTTAGACTGCTGAAGAAACAAAAATCTTGTTTTATTATGAAAAACATTACAGAAATATGTTACAAAAAACTGAGAGATAAGTGTTGTATAGGAAGCCCCTAGTGCACCATATTTAGGAATGAAAATAAAATTTAATAAAATGTTTATTGTTACTCCTATTAAGTTCGTCCACATCGAGTAATTAAATAAACTTTCACTTAAAATATATGGTCTTCTTCCTAGTCCAATAAAAATGAATATTGATGTCCATATATGTATAGAAAGAATACTGGAAGAGCTTAAATATGAACTTCCATATAAAAAGTAGATGATTTTTTCAGCGAATATACTTACGGGTATAGCTAAACATAAACCTAACACAAATAATAATGTAAATACTTGCTCGAATTTCGATACATATTTTTTCCAATCACTATCCCTTAACTTCAGTAAGACCGGGGTGATTGAAACCATAATAGCAACCGGGATGAAATTCCAAGCCTCAGTTAGTTTAGTTGCTGCTGAATAAAAACCCACTTCACGTTCACTAGATAGTTGAGCTATCATTGTTTGATCAATTTTCATATATAATGCTACTGCTACTCCTGATATAGTCAGTGGCAAGCTATCTTTGAACAAACTCTTTCCTCTTGTGTAAGACAATCTCCATTTAGTTTTATTCTCATTCTTTTTAATAAATAATACTATAAAACCTATTGCATTTAAGAATACTTCCAAAGCTGTAGCTATTACAAAGTATATTAATGGAGCATCAAACATTAAAAGAGCGATTCTTGTTATGGAAATTACACTAAAAGCTACGCCCCTAGCAATAACAGAATATTTCGAATTTAATTTTGATTGGAAGTAATAATCGATAATATCAAAACACTTAAAAAAATACCCTAAAGACACTATTAATACTAATACCTTAGTAAAACTGTCAAGAGATAATAAATAAGTACTTATTAATGAAAGCACTATTAATAATAAACCACCAATTGCTTGAATGAAGAAACCAGTTGCAAGTATTTCCTTTTCGTTTTCAGGTTCTTTCACTAACTCTTTTACAATAATTCTGTCTAATCCAAACTTTACTAAAGGAGTAAACAGAAATACTAATGACAAGACAAATGAATATAAACCATAGTCACTCGGACCTAAATATCTGGTTATCCATACTCCTATGAGTAAACTAGTCCCCATTTTAATGAACTGTTCTAAAGTTAGCCAACTAGTGTTTTTTATTATTTTCATAAAAGCATTCTTTTGATATATTTTATCTTTAATCTTTTTATACATGATAATCCTCTTCAAAATATTTATACTAATACATATAATAAGCGATTTTAATTTAAGAGTTTTTTTAATATCTTATAATTGTTTATATATATTGTGAATTTTAGATGCGTTTATTTCTGAGGTGAACTCCTCTCTTGCTACGGCCATTGCTACACTTCTTATTTTTTCCATTTTTTCATTATCTTCGATTAAATACTTTATTTTTTTAGCGAGATCTATATAATCAGATGAAGTGTATAAAAGCCCGTTAAACTCATGTTGAATTAACTCTGTAGTTGCGCCAGCTTCAGCACCTACTACTGGAAGTCCGGCCAACATATACTCTATAGTAGTTCTTCCAAATGCTTCGTTTTTTGAACACATCAAAGCTATATCACACTTATTCAGAAATTCATTAATATCTGACTTATACCCCCAAAAATTCACTAATTCTTCTATATCTAGCCTTTTAGTTAACTTCTTCAAATTGTCACTATCAGGCCCATCACCAACTAAATTTAATATGCAATTTATTTTTTCTTTATTCTTAAGATGTTCAATTGCATATATAGCATCTCTTTGACCCTTTTGGGTATTGATATTGCCTATCAATAATATATTTGTTTCTTTATTAAGATCTATTTCTGTTTGATCTTTTTCAACAGGAGCAGATATATTACCAGGTACTCCATTGTAAATCATAGCAATTTTACCTTCTTGCAAATAGTCTTTATACTTTGATTTGATTTTTTTTGAAATGGCTATCACTTTTGAAGAATTCTTATTCATGAAATGCATAGAAGTTTTTATTCCTAAATCAAACTTTAGATTATAATCCTCTTTTAAAAACTCTCTTATATGCCATACATGTTTAGTGTTAGCAAGGTTTGCTGCAATTGCTCCAACTTGTGTTGCACTAGAATTACTGTGAACAATATCTATGTTATTATCTTTAATAAAATTTTTAATTTTATAACCATAAAAAATATTTAAGAGTAGCCTAGCAACTACTCTTAAATATTTGCGGTTTTCTGAAACCCATAACTTAAAAGGTAATATTTTGTATGGAATATTTAAAGTTTCAAGTTCATCAGTAAGTGGACCATTAGTTGGGCAAATTACTAACGGTTTAACCCCATAGTTATCTAATTCACTAATCATGTTCAAAAGAGATCTATTTGCTCCATACATGTTAGAATAATGTGTAATATATAATACATTCATCTATACCCAGCCCTTAACATAATGAATTTGAATTACCCTGCAAAAGTAATAAATTAAATGTTCTGCATATCTTCTTCAGCCATAATTTTTACTAATTCTTCAAACGATGTCTTTACAGGGTTCCAGCCCAGTAGTTCTTTGGCTTTCTTCGGCTCACCTAATAATTGATCAACTTCCGCTGGACGGAAGAACTCAGGGCTCACCTCTACTAGAGTCTCACCCGTTTCTTTATTAATTCCCTTTTCATTCACACCTTCGCCTTGCCATTCTAGTTCTATCCCAACATTTTCAAATGCTAAGGTGGCAAATTCTCTTACGGTATGCATCTGACCTGTTGCAATAACAAAGTCTTCTGGCTGATCATGTTGCAACATTAACCACATACATTCAACATAATCTTTTGCATAGCCCCAGTCACGTTTGGCATCCAGATTTCCTAGATACAATTTATCTTGTTTTCCTTTAGCAATTCTTGCAGCCGCCATTGTAATTTTTCGAGTTACAAAGGTCTCACCACGGCGTTCGGACTCATGATTGAACAAGATACCATTTACTGCAAACATATTATAGGATTCCCTATAGTTTTTAGTGATCCAGAAACCATACATTTTCGCCACTCCATAAGGAGACCTTGGATAAAAGGGAGTTGTTTCTTTTTGAGGAACTTCTTGTACCTTGCCATATAATTCAGATGTTGAAGCTTGATAAATTCTAGTTTTATTCTCTAAACCTAGTATCCTTACTGCTTCTAGAATTCTGAGAGTACCTACCCCATCTACATCTGCTACATACTCAGGTGTATCAAAAGATACTTTAACGTGTGACATTGCTGCCAAATTATATATTTCATCTGGTTTAATTTCGTTTATCAATCTGATTACGTTTGACGTATCAGTTAAATCACCATAGTGGATGTGGAAGTTTGGACTAGACCTTAACTCTTCGACATACAAATGTTTTATTCTCTCTGTATTAAATGAAGAACTTCTTCGAACAATACCGTGCACTTCATAACCCTTTTCTAATAATAATTCTGCTAGAAATGATCCATCTTGACCTGTAACCCCTGTGATTAAAGCTGTTTTCATAGTATCCTCCTGCTATTTGCTTTCTATTTTTGCTTTTTCATTTTTTAAATACCATTCATATGACTTTTTTATACCATTCTCTAGTGTTGTTTGAGCTTCCCAACCTAAGCTGTTTAGTTTAGTAACATCCACCAATTTTCTAGGGGTACCATCTGGTTTTGATGTGTTGAAAGTGATTTCCCCCTCGAAGCCAACGATATCTTTTATAGTAACCGCTAAATCATTAATAGATATATCTTTACCTACACCAATATTAACAATTTCATTTCCCGTGTGGTTTTGCATTAAGAATATAGTTGCATCTGCTAAATCTTCGGAATAGAGAAATTCTCTTTTGGGCGTACCAGTTCCCCAAATCTCAACACTTGGCTTACCTTCAACTTTAGCTTCATGAAATTTCCTAATTAATGCAGGAAGTACATGGGATGTTTCCAAGTCGAAATTATCATTTTCACCATACAGGTTCGTTGGCATGACAGATATGTAATCTGTTCCATATTGTCTATTGTATGATTGACACATTTTTATTCCAGCGATTTTAGCAATGGCATATGGTTCGTTAGTTGGCTCAAGCTCTCCAGTTAATAAATATTCTTCTTTCATCGGTTGAGCTGCATGCTTTGGATAGATACAAGTACTCCCCAGGAATAGAAGCTTTTTAACATCATATCGATAAGATGCATCTATTACGTTTGTTTGAATAAGTATATTATCTCTTATGAAATCTGCTGGGAATTCGTTATTAGCTACTATTCCTCCCACTTTGGCTGCTGCAAGAAACACATAATCTATATTTTCATTTTCAAAAAAGTTATTAACAGCATCACGATTAGTGAGGTCTAATTCTTTACTAGTTTTGTAAACTAAGTTAGTGTATCCTTCACGCTCCAATTTCCTTAAAATAGCTGACCCTACTAAACCTCTATGGCCAGCTACATAAATTCTTGAATTAAAATCCATAACAGCCTTCCACCTTTCTAATAAGCATCTTTAGAACCAAATAAAACAAGAACTGTCTTAAGTATTAATTTCACGTCTAAATAGATACTTCTTTCATTAATATATTTCAAGTCCAATCTCACCCAATCATCAAACCCTATACTACTTCTTCCACTAACCTGCCAATAACAAGTTAACCCTGGTGTAACTGACAATCTTTGTTTTTCATAATTGTTATACTGTTTAACTTCACTTGGTAAGGGCGGTCGTGGCCCAACTAGACTCATATCACCTTTTAACACATTAAATAGTTGAGGTAGTTCATCGACACTTGTTCTTCTAATAAACTTCCCTATCTTAGTTATCCTAGGATCCTCTTTCATTTTAAAAACAGGCCCATTAGCCTCATTCTTTTTCATAAGTTCAGCTTTTAGCTCTTCTGCATTTGACACCATAGAACGAAATTTATACATTCTAAATTCTCGACCATCCTTACCTATACGAACTTGATTAAATAAGACAGGTCCTTTTATATCTTCAATTTTAATAAGTACACCAACTAATATAAATAAGGGGCATAATACTATAATACCTATCGCCGCTCCAAATATATCCATCAGTCTTTTTATAATCAAGTATATAGTACTATCGCTATTATCTACTTGCCTAGTACCTATTTGGCTAGAGGTCTCTTTAGTATTCATTTGAGTCACGAAGTTCACCTACCCTCAATTCTTTAGTTTAGAACTTCACTAAGCTCTGCTGAAATTACAGGGCGCCCAATAGAATGATATTCCACCCCACACTTTCGCATTTCTTCCAAATCAAAACAATTCCTACCGTCTATTACTAATGGGTAATTCATAGCAGAAAATAGACTCGAATCTATTTTCTTAATATCGTCCCATTCAGTTAATATCAAAGTTGCATCACTTTCATAGACAGCTTCCTTGATATTTTCTGCGTAAGTAACTTCTGCGTTAAGAATATTTTTAGCATTCTCAGTAGCTATAGGATCATATGCTATTACTTTCGCGCCTTCTTCTACTAAATGATTCGTAACTACTATGGAAGCAGCTTCCCGCATATCATCCGTATTTGGTTTAAAAGCCAACCCTAAGACTGCTATTTTTTTCCCTTTTATGGATGGCAATCTTTCTAGCAACTTATCAATAATCAAGCTTTGCTGCTTTTTGTTAACATTCACTACACCTTTAAGCAGTTCAAAATCATAGTGAACGTTTCCAGCAATTTGGATAAGTGCTTTTGTATCCTTAGGAAAGCAGGAGCCTCCATACCCAATACCAGCATTTAAAAATTGGGAACCAATCCTTTTATCCATCCCCATACCTTTGGCAACATCTTCCACATTTGCCTCTAAGCGATCACATATGTTTGAGATTTCGTTTATAAAGCTAATCTTAGTTGCAAGAAAGGCATTAGATGCATACTTAATCATCTCAGCACTCTTTACATCAGTTCTGAATACAGGTACACCAAATGGTTTATTAATCTCTTCAAGGATATCACCTGCTTCTTCACTTTCCGTACCAATGACGATACGATCTCCGTTGAAAGAATCATAGATTGCAGATCCTTCTTTTAAAAATTCAGGGTTGGAAACCACACTGACTTTTAAGTCCTTTTTCATATTTTTCTTTATGATTTCTTCAATATTATTATTTGTTCCTACTGGAACTGTACTTTTGGTAACTACAACTGTGTCCTTCTCAATATTTGTAGCAATATCCACAGCAACCTGGTAAACAAAGTTCAAGTTAGCTGATCCATCTTCATTCTCAGGAGTCCCAACAGCTATGTATATAACATCAGCATTATTGAATCCTACTGTATGGCTAGTCGTGAAATATAGGCGTTCTTCATCTAAATTTTTTACCATCATTTCACTAAGACCAGGCTCATAAATTGGAGATATTCCTTTTTGCATCTTCTCTATTTTCTCAAGATCAACATCTATACAAGTAACGGTATGACCTATCTCAGAAAGACTCACGCCGGTAACTAATCCGACGTAGCCTGTTCCAACTACAGCTATTTTCAAGTGATTACCTCCTGGTTACTCAGTTCTTAACTTTTTGCCTCGTTAATGTTTGAAGCAGTTCTTCTACATCTGCACCTATCTCTTCATTTTTCAATGCAAATTCGATTGTTGTTTTTATGAACCCGAATTTTTCGCCTACATCATATCTCTTACCTTCAAAATCATAAGCAAACACTTTTTGTAATTCATTCAACTCTTGAATGGCGTCGGTTAATTGGATCTCTCCACCCGCTCCTGTTTTCTGTTGATCGAGAAAACCGAAAATTTCTGGATTTAGGACGTAACGGCCCATAATAGCTAAGTTTGAAGGAGCAGTTCCCTGCTTTGGCTTTTCTACAAAGTTGCTAACCTGGTATCGACGACCCTCACTCGCACTTGGATCTACAATTCCATAACGGTGTGTCTGATCGTCTCCTACTTGTTGAACTCCAATTACAGAAGAACCAGTCTCCTCATATTGGTTAATCAATTGTTTAAGGCAAGGTATCTCTCCTTCTACAATGTCATCTCCTAGAAGAACCGCAAATGGGTCATTTCCGATAAAGTTTCTTGCAGACCAAACGGCGTGTCCAAGTCCTTTTGGTTCTTTTTGTCTTATGTAATGGATATCTACGTTGGACGTTTCTTTAACTTTATCTAGCAGTTCAAACTTCTCTTTTTTCAATAAGTTATCTTCGAGCTCAAAGTTATTATCAAAATGATCTTCAATCGCACGTTTTCCTTTACCAGTAACGATAATGATGTCTTCTATTCCTGACGCAATTGCTTCTTCTACAATGTACTGAATTGTTGGTTTATCCACAATCGGCAACATCTCTTTAGGCATTGCTTTCGTGGCTGGTAGGAAACGCGTTCCTAGCCCAGCAGCTGGGATGATAGCTTTTTTTACTTTTTTCATAATTAACACCTCTTTAATATTTTGTATGTTTTTCACTTACTATGTTATCACCCTTTCTATCGGGTTCACTTCCATCAACGTCATGTGCTTATTACCTTTTGAGTGTTAAATGAGGGTGAGCGTAAACGAGACCAAATAATTTACATTTCACGAATTAAATCACATTACTTATCATAAGGATTTAGTTATTCCCTAGAAATTCATCAACCAAAATAACCACTTTTTGTGACTTTTCACTTAATAGATAGCAGGACCATGACGATATTATAATTACAGCTTTTCAACTAAGTCTTTAGATTCTTTTCAATGCCAGCAAAAACGATTGAGCATCGACATGTTAACTTTCATACTACATCCTGGCTATGCACACTGCACCGATAAGTGAAATATGTATTATTTTTTAAACGCAAGGTACTTTCATATACATTACAGAACGTAAACTATTTACCTATAGTACCGTTTTCTATAAAACAAAAAAGCTACGTAAAGGGATAATAAGAAGTGATACTTGGAAACATGGGAAGAATAACAAAGCTGGAATCAATAAAAATCATGCTTGTGTCAACACATTCTCCCTTTGTCCAAGCTAGTTGCTTTTCGTTGTTTCGTAGGTTCAGCTATTATTCTAAATAGCGACAACTCTTCATGTGGCAAAGAATACTTGATGTAATGAATTTTCCAGAAAAGACTATGGTGGTTTTCTGTTAATCAAATTTTTCACACCTGTTGGATATGATTAACAATACATTGTAACTATTTTGTAACATATGTATTGTATCAATAACATTGTATCCTTTAAAGGGGATTCTTGTGGATATTTACATAATTTTTATATATTTTGTAAAAAAACGCTTTCATTTATTATTTGTTGATAAAAGAAAAGTGATTCCAGCACCTTAAGCCAAAATCACTCTCTACATATCTACTAGAACAAACCAAAAACTTTTTTCTTTTTCTTCACGTGTTGAGGTGGTTCTGCCTGCAGCACCCGTCCTGAAATGACATCCTCTGCATTCTCAGAAAGAATGTACACCATATCAAGGCCATAGTTCTTTCTGATTTCAGCGTAAGCTTCTGACATACAGAAACCTCGGGATGTCGTATTATGTGCATCACTGGCGATCAAGTGAGCCAGGTTAGCATCAATTAATTGTTCTGAGAACTTCTTGATTTTCTTACCGAACTTCCCACAAACACTTGCCGCCGTCAGCTGGACGAACGCTCCTTTTTTCACGAACGAATAAAGAAGTTCTGGGTTCTCGATGATCGCTTTATTCCTCTCCGGGTGAACGATGATCGGCTGATAACCAGCTACCTGCATATCAAAAAACAGCTGTGGAGCATAGCGCGGTATGGAGTTGGACGGGAATTCGACAAACACGTAGTTCGTATCATCATTGATCGGAAGGATTTCATTGGCTGACAATCCTTCAATCATCTCTCCAAAAACTCTCGTTTCCTGCCCTGGTAGAACTTGCAGGTCGATTCCTTTTTCCTTAAACGTACGGTTCAACTCTGCTACCTGGATCTTGATGTTGTTTTTATAGTTGTCATACGCTCCATTATTGTGATGAGGGGTCGCAACAATATGGGTAATACCATCGTTCACTGCCGCTTCCGCCATCTGGATGCTTTCTTCAATTGTCTGAGCCCCATCATCAACACCTGGTAGGATATGACTATGAATATCTATCAAAAGGCCCACTCCCCTCTTTATTTTTTATACCTATTATTAATATTTTCCTCTGTATTTATAAAATCTGTTTTAGATTATACCAATTTCAGACATCTTTTCAAAGGGGAATCTATCGTTTTTTTAAAATATTTTACATGTTTTTTAAAAATGTCACATCACTGTAAATACCGGGGGATCTTCTTAATAAAAAAGAAGAGCTGTAATAAGCTCTTCTCCTCAACTATTGACCATAATAGTAATAATAATTGCTGGATTTCAAATCTTGATCATTAAGCACCACGCCTAGTATATTCGCTTTCGCTTGTTCCAACGTTTCTTTTGCTTTTACAGCCGCTTCCTTTTCTGTCTGTTTACTGCGGACGACAAGCAGGACACCATCGACAAAGTTAGATAGAACTTGAGAGTCTGTCACAGCTAAAACAGGCGGCGTATCAAAAATAACCATATCATACGTTTGTTTAGCCTCTTCGATGAACTGCTGCATTTTTCTGGATCCAAGCAATTCCGATGGGTTTGGCGGGATCGGTCCGCATGTGATGACATCAAGATTTTCCACATCGGTTTCACGAGCCAGTTGAACGACATGTTCATTACCAACAAGGTAATTACTCAAACCACTTGTATTAGATACTCGGAATGTGTAATGTACGGTCGGTTTCCTTAAATCAGCATCGATCAACAACGTCTTTTTCCCTTGCTGAGCAAAGACAGTCGCTGTATTGGCCGTCGTGATCGACTTTCCTTCTGAAGGGCTGGCCGATGTCACGAGCATCGTCTCTAAATCTTCGTCGACAGTAGTGAATTGCAAATTGGTGCGGATGGTACGAAACTGTTCTGCAATCGGTGACTTCGGATTCTCATTGGCAATAATGTTTCGTGCTCTTGTATTGACCGCTTGCTTCTTTTTACGTGCCAACTGACTCACCTCTCATTTCTGTCACGTTCGACTTTTTTCTGGAACGACCCGGGGCTGGAAGCTCTTCAGCGGTAATTGTTGAGACCACTCCAAGGACAGGAAGTCCCAGATTCTCTTCGATATCGTCTTCACTCTTAATCGTGTTATCTAAATATTCAAGTAAGAATGCGATTCCTACACCAGCCATAAGACCAACAACAAGAGCGATGGCAATGTTTAAAGCCGGGTTCGGACTGACAGGTGCAGGATCCGGTCCAACTTCTGCACTGGAAAGGACATTGACATTATCGACATTCATAAGCTGAGGCACTTCTTCTTTAAAGACACGCACCGTTGTATTCGTCAAGTCTGCAGCAAGCATTGCGTTACTGTCTGTTGCTGTAACGCTCACGACCTGGGATTGTTCAGAACTTGAAACCTGTAATTTTTGGGCCAATGTCGCCGACGAGTAATCCACTCCAAGTTCTTCAACAACGATATCTAAAACCCTGGGGCTCTTGATGATATCGTTATATGTATTGATTAACTCCACATTCGTACGGATGTCATTGATATCATATGGGGTATTCTCCTGTTGACCTTGGGACTGGCTGACAATGAATTGGGATGAAGCTTGATACGTGGGAGTAACTAGGAAAAAGGTGTACGCTGCACTTAATCCTGCCGCTACAACTGCTAAGCTGATGATCAGCCAAATTCGCTTTTTCAGCACCTCGAAAATCTCTTTCAAGGAAATCGTTTCTTCCATGATAAACCTCCTGTTGTTTGTCGAATAAACAGATATCAGCATTATAGCACAAGATATCTTTCTATCGACCCTGTAATCTTGAATCTTTCACTGTTTTTTTACAAAAGTGTTACGACTTTCTAAAATTAATTATCGGATATCTCTTCGACAATTTGTAGGATAAACCGATATAAATAGTGAAAACACGACAATTATCCTAGTATTCCGATTTTTCTATAACCGGTGTACAATAAGAAAAATGAGTACTAGTTTCCTAGAAAGGACTGTGATGTGATGAACATAAAACGACTGCTGGTTTTTATCGCTCTACTCAGTATTGCGACAGCCGGTACAATTTTCACCGTGAATGCTGTTCAGGCTAATACACTTGAAGAGCAGTATGAACAGGCAAATGAAGCATTCAAAGAGGAAGATTTCGCAAAGAGTGTAGAAATCTATTTAAAAGTATTGGAGATGGACCCTTCCCGCCATGAAGCACGTTTGAAACTTGCGCAATCCTACATACAATTAGAACAAATCGAGAAAGCTGTTGAAACATTGAATGAAGGGATTTATGAATCACCTGAAGTTGGTTCTTTATACACCCTTCTATCAGATTTGTACATTCAAGAAGGCAGCATAGATAAAGCCTATCGAACACTGGAAAAAGGGAAACGGTACAGCAAAGAGGCTTCTGTACAGGAAGCGATGGAACAACTTCTATCCCGTATAACCATCGACTCAGACAGAAGGTTCGTCCAAGAAGGCTATGAACGGGAATACCGTTTGGTTTGGTCATCCAGAGACGGAAACCTTTATCCCCTTGATGCTGAATGGTCGGTTGAGGACGCTGAAATTGTAGATATAGCCCCTGTGGAAGAAGAACCTTCTGTCATGTTCAAAGGAACAAAAGTTGGACGAACAGAAGTCGTTGTTTCCTGGGAAGATTATACTGAAACGATGGAAATGGTCGTCGAGGATCAGGTTTTAGAAGAAGTCACCTTTGACGAATTGGAACCTTTCTCTATCGGACAAACTTCTACACTAGAAGTCATAGGAAAAGACGCAGCTCGTGAAGAGATGACCTTTGAGCCCGAGTGGACACTATCAGAAGGAAAATTTGAACTTGAGGCAAGCGACCAAACCGTGACACTTACAGCTGAAGAATCGGGGTTGGATGTATTGACCCTCTCCTATCAAGACTTCACGAAAGAAATCCCTTTGATGGTTGAAGGAGAAAATGAATCCTACATCCAAACCAACCTGGAGGGACAGGGACGCATCGTGGTCACCCCTGAAAAAGAAAGTTATGAATCTGGAGACGAACTTCAGCTTCAAGCGATTGGAGAACCAGGTTGGACGTTCGTCCGTTGGGCAGGCGACCTTGAAGGCAACCAAAGCACGATACAGCATACGATCGATGGGAATCTAAACGTCACCGCCATCTTTGAAACCAACCTTCATACATTGAACCTTACGATTGAAGGAGAAGGCGAAGTTTTCCGTGACTCTCTCACTAACACTTACTCGCATGGAGAGACGATCTCCTTACGCGCACGCCCGGCATCTGGATGGACGTTCGAAGGCTGGGAAGGTGATGTGACATCATCGTCTACGAACACTCGGCTAACTTTTGATGAAGATAAGCAGCTGCGCGCGGTCTTTGTTGAAAAAGACGAGGAAGATGAGGATCAAGAACAGGAAGAGGAAGAAATAGAAGAAGAGAAAGAAACGACCAAATACCGACTGAACGTAGGGAAATCAGGAAAAGGAACAATCAAGCAAAGTCGATCCGGGTCAAGCTTTGAAGGTGGGTCGCTTGTAACTTTAACCGCTACCCCATCGAATGGTTATACGTTTGTTGGTTGGCGGGGTGATGTGAATCATTCGTCTCGGACAGTGACCATTAAAATGAACAGTCATTATTCTGTGAAAGCCGTGTTCCAAGAAGTTGCTCCGGAGCCGGAACCGGAACCTGACCCGGACCCTCAGCCTGAACCTGAACCAGAGCCCGAACCGGAACTCTATACACTATCGACTTCCACGGATGGACAAGGGTATATTCGAGTTTCCACACAGACGGTACCTGCAGGAGAGAGAATTTCCATTCAAGCCATCCCGGCTGAAGGTTGGACGTTCGTCCGCTGGAAAGGTGATGGATCAGGCGGTTCCGCGAGTACATCGATCACAATGAATCGTAACAAACAAGTAACGGCCGTATTTGAACAAGTGAAGGAATCTTCTTCTGAAGAAGATTAAACCAAAAGCCATGAGATCATTGAGATTTCATGGCTTTTCTACTTTCATTTCTTATAAATATCAATAATCCGCTCCAGCATGACTTCCTCATCATTCTCCTGAGCCAGCTGTTCCCCTTTTTCAATCCTGGCATTTCTTAAAGAAGAATCGTTCAGGACTTTCTCCATTCCTTCTTCAAGCGCTCCGGCATCTTTCGGTTGGACAAGCTCGCCCGCTCCGTCTTTCAGTAGATAAGACAATCCACCAACATCAGAAGCGACGACCGGGGTATGGGCGGACATCGCTTCAAGCGCAACAAGTCCGAACCCTTCAATATGGGAGGGCAGAACGAAAAGATCGGCCGCTGCCATCCCCTTCCCGACAGTCGCCTGATCTTTCGGTCCATGGAAATGAATGCGGTCTTTTTGATTTGGTTGAATGGAAGACTTCAATTCTTGTAAGAAATTCTCACTCTTCTTGCTTCCTATGATATGAAGCTGGAGGTTCTCTTCTCTTTCATTCAAGGACTGGAAGGCATCCAATAATTCACGTAACCCTTTCGCTTCAATCAAGTTCCCGACAAAAAGGATGTGTCGATCGTCTGTTGAGAGATTGAGTTCCTGCTTCGTCTCCTCTTTAGACCTCGGAGCAAAGACGTTTCGATTCACTCCCATGTTGATCACAGAGACATTCGACTCAGCAATACCAAAGCCCTGAATGACTTCTTCTTTCAGTGCTTCACCGACGACAATGACATGATCCGCTTCTTTCAAAATGTATCCCGTCATCTTCCGGATCCACTTGTTCTTTTTCGCCATCTGATCGAGGTCTCCGCCGTGGGAGGTAACAACCAGCTTCGTCCCGAAGAGCTTTTTGAACAAGAGTGCTGGCAGCCCGCTTGGAAAGATGTAATGGGCATGGACGACATCATAATTACGGCCGGCCGGCAGTTTGCTGATCGTTTTCAGAAACCAAAGGCCGTACTTTTTCAAAAGGTTGACCTTTCCGCCACGGTTATCACGGTTGACCGCCGTGTCGATGTTCAGTCCCTTTTTCTTCAAAGCTTCAACCTGGTTCCTTACGAAGATGCCGTAGGTCGGGTTCTTCCGGCTGGGATACATATTACTGATGACTAGTACACGTTTACTCATAGATGAATCCTCCCCGGCCACTACTTGATCGAGTGACGATAGAAATCTTTTTTCTGGTCATAGTTTTTGAAAATTGCCCACAGTAGCGTGTCCGTCCGGTTCACTTGTTTGAACGTTTTCGGGAAGTTGATTTCTTTTTCCTTCAGCGTGTCACAGTGACTAATGAACGCACCCTTGTCCAGTTCGATGAATCCTTCGGCCGATTGGACAGGGAACTTAGCAAGATTCCCTTTCAATTGGTTCAGTTCAAGGAAGCCGTCGAAAGCAATCGCCTGGGAAGCGAACACTTCCGTCGCCTGTACTTTCTTACCATACTGATCGGATGTGTCGACAAGACAGTTGATGAAATCCGGTGGAAACGCGCAATTGATTTCGTACATACGGACAATTCCCCGATAATCCATTTGTTTCAGCGTGTCCGCGAGAAGCTGGGCGGTTGCTGTGTGATCGGTGTGGGCATCGACATATGGTGTCGTATAAATCACATCAGGTGAAACTTCTTCGATCTTTTGTTTTAAGAATTGGATATTCTCTTCGCTGCTTGAGACGCCACCATCAGGAAGGTCCATATAAGAGACATCGGATAGCTTCAAAATGTCCATCACTTGATCGATTTCATCTTTCCTGCTTTGCTTCAGTTCTTCTTCACTTAAATCACTGACACTTCCGGCTCCATCCGTCATGAAAAGGCAGTGAATCTCTGCCCCATGTTCGGCATGTTTACGGAGGGTCGCGCCGGGGCCGATGGTTTCATCATCCATATGAGGCGCGAGGACAAGCACCTTTTTCTCCCCTTCAACAGATGTTACCTCTAAATCGGCACTGTAATGTCTTTTCAATATTCTGCGCGTGACAGGTCGGTTGACCGGTCTTGCGATATTCATTAAGGTTTCTTTTCTACTCATAATCCCTACCCCTTACGTTTCGTGACATTTCTTAGCAAGAACAAGAAGGCATGTGTTTTTAATACAAAAGCAACAGCGGCAAATACGATCGCGCCAACGATGGCGACGGTGACAATCTGTACGATATTCGGCCAGTCAGTGATCAGCTGTTGAATACCGATCACCGCACCACTCATCGCAGCAACGGCCAACGTAATTTTCAAATAGTCGATCGTTAAATACTTGAAGTCCAGTCCACCGACGAGCTTGACGAAAACGATCAAACACGCACCTGTGTAGAACAAAGCCATGACGGATGCAGCGAGTGGAATGCCCAAGTACCCGAGCCATTCAGCGAAAAGGAAGTTGAACACCACATTCAGTGCAATTGACCCGATACTGATCATCAAAATCAGATGGCCTTTTTTCATCGTGTAGAATCCTTTGTTGATGACGTTATTCAAACTGAAGAATACGACCGAACCGAAATAAAAGTATCCCACCTGTGTCGTAGCGGCCGTCGCTTCATTGGAAAACGCTCCGCGTTCGTAGAAAAGCTCGATCAAGTTCGGCATCAACAGCATCATCCCGATGACCGCAGGAAGCAGGACGAGGTACATCGTCGTCAGTCCCTTTTCGATGCCTTTTTTGAACTGATCGTTGTCGTTGGCGGTGACCGCTTTTGATAACAGCGGGAAGATGATCGTTGCGATCGTCACACCGAAAATCGCCTGTGGCATATGGACAAGGTTTTTCGCGTAGTTGATGTACGTGACGGCACCTTCGCCCTGGTAGCCAGCGAAAATCGTTCCGACCATCAAGTTCACCTGACCGACGGCAACGGTGAGCCCGACGGGTAAGAAGATCCAGTAGAACTGTTTAACCTCCGGCCAGTCGATCTTCTGCTTCACATCCATCACTTTTCTCGGGACAACGAGGAACAGCTTGAAGATCAAGGATAAAATCGTTCCGGCTAAATACCCGAGCGCCAGCGAATAGGCGCCGATTTGATTGGCGAACAAAAAGGCCGCCCCGATCGAGCTTAAGATGACGATGATTTGGGAAACGATCGACAAGGAGAACTTGCTTTCTGCATCAAAGAACGCTTCTAACACACTGTTCATCCCGACAAAGGAGATGCAGGCAAAAAAGATGATTGTCACCCATGTCGCAATCTGTGTCGCTTCTTCACTAAAGTTCGGGTAAAGCAGCGGCATGAGGACGGGAGCAATCAGCATACCGATGACCGATAGAATGAAGGCAAGGACGAGCGTCCCTTTGAACACCTGCCCTAAGTATCTTTTCCCATTATTTTGTTCGACCGATTCGATATAGCTCGGCACCAGCGCGTTTTTCATACCATTCGTCATGAACAAAATGAGCATGTTCGGAATGATGAACGCAGCTAAATACGCATCCGCTACATAGCTGTCTCCGAAATAATAGGCAATGACCATATCCCTGATCAAACCAGAGACTTTCAGGAGCAGTGTCGCTCCGATAAATAATAGACTTGCGATCCCTAACTTCGATTTCAATTTCTATACCTCTTTCATATCTCTTCATATATTGACAGTAAGAATCCATTAGCATGATTTTACCACAGCTGCGGGGATGGGTGAACGGAATACAACAAAGCCCGACGAAAGATGGGTGAAATTTCTCCTTTTCTTTTCCATCTATACCCTATAAAATATAGGAGTTATGAGAAAGGAGCATCCTATGAAACGTACGATGATCAACGAGATTTTCTTCATCCGGGCGATCGCTTGCTTATGTGTCGTGCTCATCCATTCCATGACGATGACCCAGCATAATTATGAGCTGTTCCGATTGACGGATGAACTGATGTATATGTTCAAACTGACGATTATGTTTGCGACACCCGTTTTTGTTATGATTTCTGAATTTTTATTATCCTACTCTTATCCAGATAAACTTCCAAAAGCTTTTTGGAAGAAGCGAATTTTATATATTCTAGTGCCTTATATCGTGATGGCTGTCACCTATTCCGCCTACCCTCTATTGGTAGGGACAGGCTTTACGTGGGGACGCTTTATGGAATTGTTCTTTGAGAAAGGATTCTTAGGACTGTGGCATGGTTACTTCGTCTTAATCATCTTCCAGTTCTATGCGCTGCATTTCTTATTGAAGAAGTATTTCGATCGTTTTAATCCATTTTTGATGATTGGAATCGCTCTCGTCGTCAACATGTTCTACCTGGCGATTTATAATTTCAGTTGGTTCCACGACTTTTCTTTTGTCGCTGCCCTACGCCCTTATTATAAGCTGCCATTCCTTGGCTGGATCTTCTACTTTACGGTCGCCTACTACGCAGGGAAAAACATTGATGTATTCTTAAGCTTCATTCAGAAGTATAAATACTATCTACTCGCAGGTGCTGCACTGACTGGATTGGTCCCGTTACTCATGAGATACAACCACATTTATTCGGTCGTATCCTCGAAGCGGTTTGACGTAGTGCTTTATACGTTCTTCATCTTCTGTCTGCTCTATCTCATTGCGAGACAGCTGAAGAAAACACCGGCGATCGTCATGTGGATCAGCAGCAGTTCCTATGGAATCTATCTGCTTCACCCGCTATTCCAGTTCACCACGATCGACTTTTTGAAAAGCATGCCCTTCTATACAAACTTCGGCGTGCACATCCTACTCTTATTCATCATTGGCGTCGGTGGACCGATCTTGGTTACCTATCTATTGAACAAGGTACCATACGGAGCTTTGATTGTCGGCAAGTTCAATACACCTAAGACATCAGCACCATCGAAAGCAAAAATGAAAGCAAGTTAATAGAAAAAAGGTAAAAACGACCAGGGTTTCCTGGTCGTTTTTGTTATGGATCTAGAGACTATTCCCCACTAGTAAAACCTATGAAACTTAATTGTTACACAACTGTAAAACTATGACGAATCTTGTTATGTTACGCTTGTAAAGGATTACAAAGACAGACAAAAAAACACAAGGGGAGTCTTACTAGAATGAGAAAATTCTTAACGTCGATTGTCGCTTTTGCCACGGTTTTTCTACTATTTACACCTAATGCTTTCGCAGGACAAAGTGTTCGGGACCAAGTAGTAGATATCGCATTTGATTACTCAGGTTCACCATATGTTTATGGCGGAACATCACCACATGGTTTTGATTGCTCCGGATTTACACAGTATGTTTTTGCAAAAGCGGGCATCGACCTTAATCGAACTTCCCGCCAACAATACACACAAGGCGAATATGTAAGCCGCTCCAATCTGCAAAAAGGAGACTTAGTCTTCTTCGGCAGCCCGATCTGGCACGTAGGAATATACATAGGGAATAACAAAATGATTTCAGCTGAAAATCCTGGAGACGACATTCAAGTCGCTTCCCTCACTGGTTACTGGGGACGCAACTACTCCGGTGCGAAACGTGTCATTGAAGAAAGAGAAACCGTAACAGAATCTGCGGATGAAGAACTACCAGCAGGTGAATACCATGACGTGAACAAGTATCACTGGGCGTTTGATCACATCAGCCACCTTGGAGAAACAGGCATCATCAACGGTTATGAAGGAAGCCTCTTCAAACCTGATAATAAAGTTACACGTGCGGAAGCCGCTACGATGTTAAGTATCGCACTGGATCTTCCGACTTCTTCTCACAGCGAGTATTCCGATGTATCAGGCTCCCACTGGGCATCTGATTACATCAACGGTGTGACGGCTAAAGGTTATTTCTCCGGATATGAAGACGGTACGTTCAAACCGGACGAGCCGATCGAACGTGCAGAAATCGCCGCTCTATTCACCCGCGCATTCAATCTTGAAGCAAGCGGATCCGGCAGCTTCGCTGACCTGAGTTCTGATCACTGGGCTTATGAAGATATCCAGACATTATCTGCAAGCTCTATTGCTACAGGTTATTCTGATAACACATTCAAGCCAGGTAAAGAAACGATTCGTAGTGAGTTCGCTGTATTCTTGTACAGAGCACTCTATTAATAGGAGATTGATACAAAAGCTCAGAGTTTATGACTCTGGGCTTTTTTTGCTGCCTTTTTTATGGTCACAGGTTAATAGTCTTTCCCGTCTATTTCATTGTTTAGAAAGACGTTATGATGACCTTCTTAATTATTACTCACAAAACATTTCCCGCTTGTCTTAGGCCCCAAACATCCCCCACCTAATATTTTCACCTCTAATTACTAATCAGTGGCGAGGATTCTCTCCACTATACTACATGATCCCCCCGGCTGAAGAAAAGGATATAGACATACACAGGAGTGGGGTGGTATGAGAGGCATCAAGATTGTTGTTTCCAACTAAAGCAGCTAACTTTCCTTCGTAATACAAATGACGGCCCCGTCAGGTGAACAGGACAATAACTAGAAGGACTTCTCCATTACTAGGAGCCCAGTTTATCTACAAATATCATGACATACAAAAACCCCTCTGCTTTTGCAGAGGGGCATCTGTTAATCCAACCAATTATAATAATCTTGAATACCTTGTGCGATCGCTTCTGCCGCACGTTCTCTCCAATAATCTGATCCGAGTCTTGAGGCATCGGTATCATTCGTTATAAACCCTAATTCTACTAAGGCAGACGGTAATGGAGTTTCTGTAATCACATGATAAGGAACATCCTTCACACCGCGATCCGCTAAGTCGAGGGCTGGGACCAGGCGGTTTTGTATATAAGTGGCCAGCTGCTTACTCTTTCTAGCCCGGTCATCCAAGCTGGCGGAAGAATAGTAAGTTTCGATTCCATTGGCACTTTCTATATCGAAAGAATTGGCATGGATACTTACGAACGTGTCCGCATTGCGATTGACGGCATAATCCACGCGGTCTTCCAATTCAACAAAAGTATCATCATCTCGTGTCATGACTACTCTAATCCCTGCATCCACCAAATACTTCTGAACACGCTTCGCTACATCAATGTTGATCTCTTTCTCTAACAACCCGTTACCTGTTGCGCCGCCGTCTCCATCACCGTGACCTGCATCGATCGCAATGATATGCGAATTGGACGAATGACTTGTCGTATAATCTTCATGCACATAACCGTTCAAACTACCATAAGAGATTTTCAGCCAATCACCTAAATCTTTGTGAACTTGAACCGTTGTTCCCTCAGATAGTTTGCCGACGATGGAATAACCCGTACTTGGGCCGGAGCGGATATTTAAAATACCTGCCGTGACTACGCGTTCCCCGTAGGAATCAATGTCCGTAGAAACTCTGAATTGGTCATTCAAAGCACGAGCAACAAATAACGCAAATTCTTCTCTTGTAATCGCTGATTCCGGCCGGTAGGTACCATCCGGGTATCCAGCCGCTACCCCGGCACTTGTTACACTTTTGACTGCGTCATAATAGTACGCATATGGGCTGACATCTCCATAGCTTCCATTACTGCCGGAACCTAATGAAAAAGCGTTAGAGACGGAAACAGCCATTTGTCCACGTGTCATCGTTTCTTTTGGTTTGTATGTACCATCAGGGTATCCTGAAATGGCTCCTTGTTCATAAGAAGACTGTATGTATCCAGAAGCGTAGGAATAACGTGAAACATCCGAAAATACCGTGTTTCTCTGAGTACCGTCGAGTTTAAGCGCCCGCGCAATTAGCGTCGCCGCTTCTTCTCTGGTTACTTCCTTATGGGGCTTGAAGGTTCCATCCGGGTAACCGCTCAATACTCCTTGATTCATTAAATAATTGATTTCTTCCTCTGACCGATCAGGTATATCCGATAAAGAATCAGCTTTGGCCACATTTGATGGCCAAACAGCTGCAGTAACTAAAGCTAAAAGGAACACCAACATTTTCATACGATTTTGCAACATTCTCCAAAAATCTCCCTTTCTCGAGTTTTTTCGATTCTACTGCTATTATACTTGGAAACTATTCACTATCATAGTGTGTTTTTACTTAATTGCTACTAAGAAGAAAGCCCTCCAAGTAAGTCAAAAATATCTAAAATATACCGCGGCTAAACTCCCTTTTACATTTGTCGAAACATGATCCATAATCCTATCAAATTCTGTCGTTCACCTATGAATGAAGAATCCTGCATTTAAAACAAAAAACCGGATGGGTAGGACCCCATCCGGTTTTACTTTATTGATTGTGATTAGAAACGATCGTCTTCTGCTTTCGCAAGGAAACGAGCGAATTCTGCACGTGTCGTTTCTTTGTTCGGCTTGAACGTTCCATCCGGGTAACCGACGGTAATTTCATTGGCTGCTAGTGTGTTGATATAGCTGGAAGCCCAATGCGCGACAGGAACGTCGCTGAATCGATCATCCGTACTTCCTTTCAAGTCATAGGCGTCGACAACGATTTTCGCCATTTCAGAACGTTTCAGCGTCGCTTTCGGATTGAACTCACCATCTGGTGAACCGACCATAATGCCTGCTTCCGCAATAGCAGCAATGGCATCATACCCGTAATCGCCCGCTTCGACATCGCTGAATCCTGGATCTTCGACATTGTCTGTCTCTAAACCAAGCGCACGCGTAATCATTTGAGCCGCTTGTACACGTGTAATATCATCGTTCACACCGAAGTTGCCATTCGGGTAACCGTAAATGATACTTGCAACGTTCAGCTTCTCAATGGCATCCTTCGCCCAGTAGCCGTCCGCTACATCATCGAAGGAAGCTGGTGCGTCGTCAGATTTGTAGATCGTAATATGCTTCGTCGTTGTGTTTCCAGCAAGGTCGACGAGTTCGATCGTGAACTTGTTCTTGCCATCTTTTAGGTCGACCGTATGCTCGAGTGTTTTTTCAATCGCTCTCATTTTAAATGGCTCTTTGAATGCTTTGGCAAACGCCTCATCACCATTGACCGTCAAACGAAGTTCATCAAAGTTGTCTGCCATGGAGACTTCAAGCGTTGCTTCATCCTGGTCCGTGTAGTGGGGACCTTCGACTGCCAACTCAGGGCTTGTGGAGTCGATCATGAAACGGCGGATGAATGAAATATCGTTTCCGCTGTCATCAACGGCATGGAATTCGATTTCTTTGACTCCGTCAGATTTGAAGCTGATGGTTTCGTTGAACGCATAACGTTCATTCTCAGCATCCCATGTCAGTTTCGCTTCTTTACCGTTCATTGTAAGTTTTTCCACTTTGGAATCATCCGTTACATAACCAGTAACGAGTACTTCTCTACTGTCCGTAGGCTCAAGAGCTACAGGAGTAAGAGCATTCACATAAGGAATCGTGTCATCTTCGCCTTCAAGAGCGCTGTCCGTTGTTGAATTACCCGCATAGTCGTAGGCGACGACTCTCACGCTTGTAACTTCCTTAGCTTCTACAGTGTAAGCATCTGTACCTGCAGCTAAAGGCGTTTCTGTGACATCTTTACCGTTAACAATAACGTCAAAGTGGGAAAGTCCAGCGCCTTGATCTTCCGCATCCCATGTAACTTCTTTCGTTTCAGAATCATAGGAAACATCTAAATCAGGAGTCTTCGTATCGACACGGACTGGAATCACTTTAGACTGCCAGTCGGCATCTGGATAGTCAACGACTGATTTCACTTCATAGTAGTAGAGACCGTCTTCGACAAATTCTCCATCTACTTTACCATCCCATGCGCCTTGATCGAAGATTGTATAGGATGGAGCAGCTCCTCCGTCAAAGTAATTCTTTCTAACTTCGTCCTGGGAACTAATCGTGCGTAATTCGTTCATATCTTCATCTAAAATGTTGAATTCCACTTCTTTCGCGTTTCTCAGGAATGAGAGGATCGGCATGACGACATCCGCCATTCCATCCTTATTCGGTGAGAACCCGATGTTATTTTGGGAACCAACAAGTGCTTCTTCTTCACTTAACAATGGATCGACACCTAGGTACTGAAGTTCAGCACCGTATGGAGCAAGAAGACCTGATTGACCATAGAAAGAATCCCCATCTTTTTCATAGATGGTATCATCAACGATTGGTGCTTGGTCCCATTCCCCATCAAACCCTACATAAGGAACATTAAGTGACGCATTGACATCATTAGGATCTTCCAGTGTCACGAAACCTTCTACGAAGTAGCCATTTTCAAAGATTTCATCCAATGGCTGGTTTCCGAACCAGTCAATTCCGTCTGTTAAATCGACAGTTACATCAATTTCTATGGAAGAGTTGGCCGGTACAAGAACTTGATACTCTCCATCTACTTCGCTTCCAGCATTTGAAGTGATCTCGATTGGGAATTCACCTGCGAACGGTGACTCCTCACTGATTGTTCCTTCTTTGTAGATTCCTTGTGTTTCTACAAGGTTTTCACCCTCTGATACAAGATCTGTCTGAACGGTACCTGACACATTATACACCGTGTTTTCATCACTGAAGTTGTCAACGGTCAATGTAAAGGATTCTTTACCATCCATCTCTTTCAAGGCGACTTTACCTAAACCTGTTTCTTTCTCAGTCACAATGGCAGGAGTCTGCATTGCCGCATGAAGGTCCATCAGACCTGCCCCTTGTCGACGTGGAGAAAATGCAAGTCCTGATTGGTAGAAGTCATTATACAAACCTGTATCTGCTTGCGGTACAGACGTGTTCATAAGAAGGTTCTTCGCCATTTCCACACGATCTTCACCAGCAAGATCGAATTCATCTTCAAGGCGCTGCATGACTAATGCTGAACCTCCAGCTACGTGTGGAGCAGCCATGGATGTACCACTCATCAAACCATACGCATCATCCTGCAAAGTGGATAGGATGTTCCCACCTGGTGCTGTGATTTCAGGTTTGAAGTCAAGGTTTGGTGTCACTCCCCATGAAGTGAAGGAAGAAAGATTACCGAATTCAGGGTTGATCGATTTTACTTCTTCCCCTTCAAAGGAAACTTCCACTGTGCTTCCTTCTTGCAATTGATCTCTCAAACTCTCTCCTAGGTCTTTCAGAATGGACAGTTGAGGAATGTTGATTTCTCCACTGGATGCCATACTGATATAACCAGAAACATTATTGAAGATAATGACCCCTTTTGCCCCACGTTCCTGGGCATTCAGCGTCTTACTTACGAATGTGGATTCCCCACGCTGAATGAGAGCGATCTTCCCTTCAACATCAACACCTTCAAAGTCGTTCGCTTCCGGATTTACCTCTGAATCACCTGGGGTACGGCCAAGTCCTGCATAAACAAGCTCATGGTAACCCTCTTCCAGTGTATCAGGGTGTACATCACTTGCAGAAAGGAATGGTACAGGAATTCCTTCTTCCCCATCTACCCGTGTATTGAATCCGTCCAGCATCAAATATTCGTTTTCGAAAGAAGCGACTTGCAGGGACTCTGTTGAAAGACCCGGTGCCCCAACGACTCCGATATCAGGATTCGAAGCTAACGGATTAGCGAAGCCATCTCCCAAACGTGCAGAGTTACCTGCAGAAATAGCCATCATGACGCCATTATCGACAGCTCTTGCAATCGCTTTCTGTTCAGGATCTTCGGAATCTACGAAGCTTGCTGTTGAACCAAGACTCATATTGATGACATCCGCTCCTAGAAGGATCGCATCATCAATCGCTTTAATGTAGATATCTCCATAAGTCGAAGGCATTTCAGGATCATTACCGAAAACTTTCAATCCGAGGATTTGAGCTTCCGGAGCAACCCCTTTAATTCCTCCATTGTCTTCATCACCATTGGCACCTACTGTTCCGGAAACGTGCATACCGTGCATACTCGCATCAGGACCCAGGTCTAGTACCGTACCGTTCTCATCTGCATAGTTGTAACCATAAGGGACTTTTTCGGTGAAATATTTCCCTTTCAGTTCACCAGACTGACGTAAGGTATCGACATCACTCTTACTAATTTCAGGATCCGTTTCCTCACTTAGGATCATGTCCTTATGTTCTGGATCGATTCCTGTATCGATGACACCTACCGTCATTCCTTCCCCTTTATAGCCATACTCCTGCCAGGTTTTCTGTGCATTGACAAGCTCTTTACTATAAAGCATCTCCGGCTGTTCTGTCGGGCGCTGGTATTCGTTTGTGATATGTACTTTGCCGACATTTGGTAGAGTTTCAATGACTTCTACCGATTTGAAGTTCACTGTACCACTGAAGCCGTTCACTACTGTGGTAAAGCTTTGTTTGTAATCCATTGGGACGGATTCCTTCTTAATGGCAGCTTTCACTTTCGCCTGCGCATCTAAAGCTTCCTCCCGCAACTTGTTCTTATTCGCTTCAGATAGTTCACTATAACTCTTTCCTAAACTCTGAGCCGAATAAATGGTAGGCTCATCCTCTAATTCAACAATGATTCGTACTTCATCATTTGGTCCATAATTCTCATGGTCATCTTCCAGCGAAAATACTCGTTCTGTCTTTTTATCTGCAGATTTGTTTGAACCTTCCAAATTTTTGTTTGGAACTCCACTTGCAGCAAAAACAGAATGAGAGAATGCTAGAAGGAATACAAAGAACAAAATTAAGCTTTTTTTCATATTCTACTTTTCTCCTCCTTCAATAATTTCCAAATTCGTGCTCCATTGTCCCCCCTCTCTTAATCCTCTTCTAGTATATTCTTATTTTTCTTACTTATCAAACAATTCTGTGCTTCATTCTACAAATTTTCCAAACACTCCCTTCGTTGTGTAGAAATGACTAGCAGGAACATGGTAAAATGAAAGATAATGACTACTACATCAAGGAGCGTCTAGGACTAATGATAGATTCAGTGAAGCGTATACTGCCGAACAAAAGTGAGCGGCAGCTGAAAAAGTATAGTAAATACATAGATAAGATTAATGCACTAGAGGAAACTTATAAGAATCTTAGTGATGAGGAACTACGTGCTAAAACAGATCATTTCAAACGGGAACTCAAGGATGGACGATCGATTTATGATATTCGTAATGATGCATTTGCGGTCGTACGTGAAGCTGCGAAAAGAATTCTGGGCATGCGTCACTTTGATGTCCAGCTGATCGGAGGCCTTGTGCTGACCGATGGGGATATTTCCGAAATGGCGACAGGTGAGGGAAAGACGCTGGTCGCTACTCTTCCCACTTATCTGAGAGCCTTAGAAGGCAAAGGCGTCCACGTCATTACGGTCAACGAATACCTTGCCCGGAGAGATGCGGAGATCATGGGGCCTTTATATGAGTTCTTAGGTCTTTCGGTCGGTTTGAATGTTCCAGGAATTTCATCGGCGGATAAAAAGAAAGCCTACATGGCTGACCTCACTTATGGAATCGGAACAGAGTTCGGCTTTGACTTCTTAAGGGATCACATGGTGACAGCCGTCCATCAAAAAGTCCAGCGTCCGTACCACTATGCCATCGTAGATGAAATTGACAGCGTCTTGATCGATGAAGCAAAAACGCCATTGATCATTGCTGGAAAAATGAAACCTAGTGCAAATTTACATAAAGTTGGGGCCATGCTTGCCCGTGCTTTTAAAGCGGAAGTCGACTATCACTTTGATCCTGAAACGAAAGCGGTCAATCTGCTGGATGATGGCATGAACAAAATCGAGCGGGCCTTCGGAATTGATAACCTCTATGACCTGGAGCATCAAACGCTCTATCATTATATGATCCAGGCCTTAAGAGCCAACGTTCTTTTTGAGAGAGATGTGGATTATATCGTCCACGATCAGGAAGTGAAACTGATTGATATGTTTACAGGAAGAATGATGGAAGGACGTACGATGTCTGATGGTCTTCATCAGGCTATCGAAGCAAAAGAAGGTCTTGAAATTACCGAAGAAAACAAGGCCCAAGCCTCCATCACCGTTCAAAACTATTTCCGTATGTACCCTTCTCTAGCGGGAATGACAGGGACAGCCAAAACGGAAGAGAAAGAATTCCAAACGGTTTATGGTATGGATGTTGTCCAGATTCCTACCAACAAACCCGTAGCCAGAGAAGACCGTTCTGATAAAGTGTTCCTTACAAAAGAGCAGAAATACGAAGAATTAGTGCGTGAAGTTCAAGACGTCCACCGTACCGGTCAGCCGATTCTGATCGGGACGACTTCCATTTTGCAATCAGATGAAGTGGCCACCTATTTAGATGAGGCCGGTCTCTCCTACGAACTGTTGAACGCGAAAAGTGTAGAACAGGAAGTACGCCTTATTTCCTTAGCCGGACAAAAAGGGCAGATCACCATCGCCACGAACATGGCCGGTCGTGGTACCGACATCGTTCTTGGTGAAGAAGTGGCGGAGTTAGGTGGTCTTCACGTCATCGGAACCGAGCGTCATGAAGCAAGAAGAATCGATAATCAATTAAAAGGAAGATCCGGTCGTCAAGGGGACCCGGGGTCTTCTCAATTCATCATCTCCTTAGAAGACGATTTGATTGTTCGTTTTGCAAGAGATGAGAAGGAAAGAAAAATGAAGTCCCTCAAAACGGATGATCAGGGTCAGGTCACGAACAAGGACATTCACAAATTCGTCGATACCGCTCAACTGATTAGTGAAGGCAGCAACTACAACGTGCGCGAGTTCACACTGAAAATGGATGATGTCGTCAATGACCAACGGAAAGTCATTTATGAATTCAGAGAGAAGCTTCTTCTTGAAGAAGATCTTCTCAGCCTCATTTCCAAACAAGTTCGTACGCACTTCTTACATCTAATAGACAAACTTTGTCCGGAAACGGTCGTTCCTGAAAATTGGCCGCTGGAAAGGCTCGAAAATGAAATCCAGCGAAGTGCACCTGGTGCCGCTCCAGCGCTATCTGAAAAGAGTTATGAGGATATCGAGCAATTAAAAGCAGACGTTCTTGCCTATGCCGAGGAGTATTGCGCACGAATCCAGTCATGGTCTGAAGATGAATCACTCCAACTGAAGCTGCGCCATTTCTCCATTGATATCCTGGACAAGCTTTGGGTCCGCCATTTGGAAATGATGACAAGATTAAAAGAAGGGGTCGGGATCAGACAATATCAACAAGAAGATCCGCTGCGCCTCTATCAGCAAGATGGGTATGACATCTTCCAGCATAATTATGCTGAAATCAACAAAGAGATGGTGTTCATGCTTGCGCAAGTGATGAAGCCGAAGCTCATAAAACAACAGGATAAGGAGGCGGAATCAAATGTTTAAATGGAAAAAGAAAGAGAAAGAAACGAAAGCGTATGATGAGGGGGCAGTCGACGCTTCCTTATTCACCGGAAAAGAAGAAGAGGTTCAGGATACGGAAGAAGTATACACGGAACTATCTCTCCACCCGGACTGGCACCTTCCGGAAGAAGAAACGTATGTTTACCGCTTTTATAACAGTGATCTGCCTCCACTCAAACCGAATCAAGTGAGTGTCACTGGGTTTGATATTCAAAAGAAGGATCAAAACATTCTCGTCAAAGCTTTTCTACGGAATTCTTTGCAAAGAGGCATTCATTTCAAACCTACTGCGATTTTACTATTAGATAAACAAGGACAATTAATGGCCCGCAAACAATTCGATCTCACGGATGTAGGGTTATTACCCGGCCGATCCAGCCGTCCATGGATCTTCTCCTTTCATCAAAAGGACTTTATCAATGATGATACCAACATCCCGGTCAATGGTTGGAAGTTAGCTTTCGAGACTCAAACAAGAAAACACTCCCTCGACCTTGAAGAGGCCTGGGAAAAATCATTGGATACGGAAGAAATCGATAAACTGGAAGAGTATGTGAGCCATATAACCCCGCCAAAGCCTGGGGAAGTCAACTTCCTAGGATTGCAGGTGACATTCAGCGATGAGGGCAATTTGCATGTAACTCTCCTTGTGAGAAATGGAAATGAAGAAGATATCACTTTGAAGTCCATTCCCCTTGTCGTTGAAGATGCAACAGGAAAGGTCATTGCTAAGGGTGGATTTAAACTGAATGATTTAAAAGTAAAAGCCCATACAAGCAAGCCATGGACTTTTGTATTCCCTAAGAACAAGGTAAACCGTGATGAGGTCGACTTGTCCAGATGGAAGGTTTATCCGAAATAAAAAAAAGCCACCGTTGGGTGGCTTTTTTATTATTCTTTATATGTATTTTCCATATTTGTTCTTAACAATTCGTACATGTTTACACTCTTAGAAGCTGGCGAGCTTTCCATATGGTTCAATTGATTCAGAAAAAATTGCGTGGAAAAGGAAATAAAGGAACTCTTACTAAGCCCCAGCTCTTTCGCTTTCTGCTCAATTTCATCATGTAATGACTCACTGACCCTTACACTTACCTGCTTTTTCATCTTCGTTGAAGTCCCCCTGTCTTTCTTTTGCTGTCATCTATGGTTGTTAAGATTATTATTCATAGATTATCATAAGGATTAATAACATTCCACCAAATTTGTAAACTTTTTCTTTCTATCATCACCCTATTACCCAGGCCTTTCATCATAGATAATAGTCGTATAATACAAGAACAAATGGATTTAACTGCTTCTTTTTGATGTTTCTGAATCACTGGATTGTTATATGATTCTAACGTTTATTTCTAATAACTTTGTCCAATCCTTTTCCATCCCAGCCCATTGACTGATTATTGGAGAGATATGCTGTCTATTAAAAAACAGAAGACCTAACAAAGCCAGCTTCCTGGATAGAAGCTGGCTTTTTCTTTTACCTATTATTCTGTAATAAACGAGCCATAAGCGTGGCGAATTCAGCTCGGTTGATTTCTTTCTTCGGTCGGAATGTACCATCCGGGAATCCTGTGACGAGGTCGTTGGATACTAGGGTAGAAATGGGTTCATAAGACCATGTTCCCTCTTGGACATCCGTAAACTCATTCTCCTTATCCCCTGTTAGCTGATAAGCACGGACAACCAAGCTCGCCATCTCTTCACGCGATAAAGCTCTGTTCGGTTTGAATGTCCCGTCATCATAACCTAGAAAGATTCCCGCTTCTTCCATCGCTCCAATATATTTCGCCGCCCAATGGTCGGGGCTGACGTCAGGAAAGTGCGACTCTTTCAGTGGTAAATCCATCTCTTTGGCGATCATGACCGAAGCAGAGGCTCGAGTAATCGAATCTTTGAAACCAAAGTTCCCATTCGGGTAGCCGACCATCAATTTTTCTTCTACTAGATAATTGATGAAGGATTCTGCCCATGTCCCTTTCACATCCGGGAACGTTTGAGCTGCCGGCCCATATTCACGATCCGGGGTCGTTACATTCAGTTTGTATGATTTTGATGACCAATGATTGTAATATTCAAAGATCTGCAAGCGATATTCTCCTGCTTCTGCTGAAAATGTGTACGATTCCTGTTCACCTTTTCCATTATCATCAATAATCGTATGGTCTCCGTCTTCGTTCACAAGTACTCCCACCAGGTCCATGTGGTCATCCAATTGATCCATGTTGATCGTCGTTTCTCCGTCTCCTTTAACTTCGAAAGTGTACCAGTCTGCGTCTCCTGGTTTCCCAATTCGGTTACTTACGCCTGTGCTTGTCATCTGATAGGCATCTCCATACGTGTCCGCTGCATCTGCACTTGAGTCATAGGGCTGACTATTGATTGATAGAGATGCATCTGGGATACCGAATCCCTCATATAAGTTCCAAGTCACTCCCGTAAATGTCTTCGCCGTATTCTGCATGGCCCATTCAATTTCCGAAGGATTCCAGGAAGGATGATGACCTTTCACTAAACTTGCCACTCCCGCCACAAGAGGAGATGAAAAAGAAGTCCCATCATTATAGGCATAGCCTCCTTTGTAATGGGTACTGACTAAGTTCTGACCCGGAGCTGTAAGATCGATCCAGTCTCCATAATTGGAAAAGCTTGTCGGGCGGTCCATCTCATCTGTTGCTGCAACACTGATGACCGGTCGATAAGAAGCTGGATACGCAGGTTTGGAAGAGTCATCATTGGAGGCAGCAGCTACCAATACAATTCCCTTTCTATAGGCTTCATAGAGAGCCTCCCGCTCACTGTCCATCTTTTGATAACTGGAGTAGCTCATGTTGATCACATCCACACCTTGATCGATCGCATAATAAATCGCATCCAAACTTGCGGAGAAACTGACATTCCCTTCCTTTCCGGCCACTTTCAACGGAAGGACCTTGGCTGAAGGATTCACACCGACGATTCCTTGATTGTTTGCATTCGCTGTAATCAGTCCAGCAATATGGGTGCCATGGCCATGATCATCAGAGGAATCTTGTGTATCATCTAAAAAGTTATAACCAGGGAGGATCTTCCCCTTCAAATCGGGGTGATCAGCGTTCACTCCTGTATCCAGGACAGCGATCACCGTGTCATGGGAACCGCGCATCCCCCAAACCTCACTCATATTTAAAGGGTTGAACTGCCATTGTTCCTCGAAATAAGGATCTTGAGGTCCAGCGGTCGATGTCCGGATATAGTTCGGCTCCACCCTTTGTAGATCTGCTTCCCTTTTCAGCTTTTGCAGGACATCCTGATAATTTTGTGATTCCGGCACTTGAAGGACATGATAGTTTCGCTTGCTCAGCGCCTCTGATACATCCAGTGGCTTTAAGTTATATGTATGTATAACGTGTTGAACGGAGGTTTTACTTCCTTTCACTACTATACTACGTTGGTCTATTTGTGAAAGATCTACTCTCAATGAACTTTTTTGGTATTGTTCCTTTTCATAGGTTTCCTGGATGTTCTGAAAATCTGAAGATGCATACACCTTAGAATGAATGAAGACACCCGACAAAGTTAACGCAAAACAAGTCATTAGTACTAACAACAGGGGTCTTTTTCTCATGAGAGTTCCTCCTACTATTCTATCGATTGTAATTTAATTGTAACATAAATGGAAATTTATAAGATTTATGTTACAAAAGTTGTCAATCTTTTACTTTTTATTTACATAAACACTCTATAATGTTAATTTCCTAGTATTAGAGATCTTAAACATAGAAAGAGGAGGCGACTTGGATGAAGTACTTAACAACATGGATCATCATGCTCACCCTTTTGTTAGCAGGACAGTGGAATATGGTGAGCGCGGAAGAAATCTTTGATGATTTAGACCAGACCCCTTGGGCGAAAGAAGAAATCTTGTACTTGAATGAAGAAGGAATCATTAACGGCTACGGAAATGGCCTGTTCGGCCCGAGGGATATGATTACACGTCAGCAGGCAGCCATGATGCTCGTGAATGACTTGTATCCGAATGAGAACCCTCAATCCCAACCGGGTTTCAGTGATCTGGATAAGGATAGCATTTATTATGAGGCCATTGCCATTGCTGCAGAAAAAGGGCTGGTCAGTGGTTACCCGGATGGTACATTCAGAGGTTCGGCACCAATTACCCGCGCCGAAGCTTCTTATATGATTGACCAAGCTTATGACGTTCAAGGAAAAGGAAACACAACGACATTTAATGATTTGGACTATCACTGGGCGAAAGAATCGATTGAAGAATTAGCTTCCCTCCAAATCATCAATGGTTATCGGGATGGTTCTTTCCAACCGCAAAAATCCATCATTCGTGCTGAGTTTTCTGTTATTCTTGCCTTTACTATTAATGAGGATTTGCGACCAGACCCTGAAATGACCGCTCATTTTATCGATGTTGGTCAAGGTGACAGCACCCTCATCGAAACACCCTCTGGAAAAACGATTTTGATCGATGGTGGCAGGAAATCTGCCGGCGAAGAAGTCGTGGATTACTTATCAAACGCTGGAATCGACACGATTGATTTACTTGTCGCCACACACCCGGATGCCGACCATATCGGTGGATTGATCGATGTTATGGAAAACATCGAAGTAAATAAAGTCCTGGATAGCGGAAAGACGCATACCACGGATACTTATTTTGAATACCTGGACATTATTGAAAGAAAAGATATCCCGCTTGAAATAGCGGAAGAGGGAAACCGTTTGGATTTCTCACAACTGGACATTAAAATCCTTAATTCTGAAAATACATCGAGTGATAACAATGAGTCATCGATTGTATTGAAGGCCTCTTATGAAGAGATTGATTTCTTATTCACAGGGGATGCGACGGTGGAAAACGAACAGACGATGAGCCGTCTCTATGATGTCGAAGCAGAAATTCTCAAGGTCGGCCACCATGGAGCTGACACTTCAACTTCAAATGAATTTGTCCATTATGTAGACCCGCAAGTCGGAATTTTATCTTATGGGGACAATCATTATGGCCACCCTGAATCCGAAGTAACCAATCGCTTATGGGATTACGGAACAGACCTTTATTCCACCTGTGACACAGGTGACATTACAGTCACTACAAATGGATCGACTTACGATGTTGAAGGTTCTCCTTTTGATGGAAGCGATGAATGCACGACGGAAGACAATGATGGTGATTCAGGATCTGGTGGTGGAAATGGGTCCGATGATGGAGAGGTCTCCTATCCGATCAATGTAAATACAGCCGGTTATGAATTGCTTCAGGAAATAACCGGCGTCGGTCCGACAATTGCACAAAATATTATCGATTACCGGAAGGCTAACGGTCCATTTGAGACGTACAGTGAACTGTTAAATGTCAGCTATATTGGAGAAGTAACATTGGAAGAAATGCGACCAGAAATAACACTGGGGTGATTGGATGCCAACATATACAATCGATCGGTTTGAAGGTACCAAGGCGGTCTTACTGTTAAAAGGAAACGAAACTACAGAAAAACTGGTAGATCGAAGCGTATTACCTAAGTCCGCTAAAGAAGGAGATCTGATAGAGACATCTGACAACGATGACTACCGGATCCTTCATAAAGAAACCGAAAAACGCAGACAACAGGCCAAAGCAAAACTAGAAGCCCTCAAAAACCGCCCCAACTCCAAGTGAGGATGAAATGTAAAATATTGCCACACCAGGTCATCCAATATATGGATGACCTGGTGTGGCATTTTATTCCATGTGTTCGCATAAAAAAACGCAGGAGAGATGATCTCCTGCGTTTCTTGTTTTTTATTCGTCTTCTGATGCTACGTCTACAATACGATCTTCAATGACTGGTGTTACCTCTCCTAGTTCAGCAACATAGTCACGGAAGTTTTCCCAGTCTGATGAACCCAGGTCTGTTACGCGTCCTTCTTCATAGGCGTTAGCAAAGACATCATAACCGTCTCCACCTTTAGCTGTGAATGCGTTTGTTGCAACCGTATAAGTCGCAGACTCATCTAGCGCAACCCATTCTCCATCAACATTCAGTTCAACAGATTGTACACGTTCACCAACAGCCATGGAGCTATCGTACGTATAGTTCAATCCAGAAACTTGCAGGAATCCACCAGATTCTTTAGGGGCATTGCTCACACTGTGCTCTAATGCTTCCATAATCTCAGCGCCGGAAAGCTCCATCGTTGCAAGTGTATTACCAAATGGCATAACCGTCAGGATCTCACCAATCGTGATTGGTCCTTTGTCGATCGCTTCACGAATTCCGCCACTGTTTTGGAAGGCCGCAACTGTATCCGGGTTGTACTCTTTTGCTTTATCAAGCATTCCATCGGTGATGAGGTTACCCAGTCCCGTTTCACTGTTACGAACACTGATTTCGTCCCCATCTTCCAGACGTGGATTCGGGAAGGCTTCTGTAGCAACTGCTCCACTCTCTTCGTCACGGATATCCTCGATCTTGGACGTGTATTTTTCAAGAGCAGCAGCCGCTTCAGCGTTTGCTTCTTTTTCACTAACATCAATCAAATCGCCCGCGTATCCGACGACGACACCTTCATCATCGAATTCTACATCCAATGTACCCAGGTAGTCTCCATATTGTCCGGCTTGAACGATGACGGTAGGATCTTTAGGATCTCCATTCTCATCAGTTGTCACTTCCACTGGTTCTGAAAGCTTCGAATGACTGTGTCCTCCGACAATTACATCAATTCCATCCACTTCGGCTAACAACTGATCATTGTCATAGTTCGGGTTATCATCGTACCCAATGTGTGTCAGAGCTACAATCTTATCAACACCCAGGGCTTCCAGTGCTTTCACTCGCTCTTCAGCTGTATCAATATAGTTATCAAAAGTAATGGCTTCAGGGCTTGAGATATCGGCCGTTTCTTCTGTCGTCAATCCGAAGAAACCAACTTCTTCCCCATCTACTTCTTTAATGACACTATTATAGATTTCACCATCGGCAGGCTTCTTGCTGATGTAGCTGTTATAAAGTCCTTTCATGTTCTCATCCTGAGAGAAGTTCACATTCGAACTTACAAAAGGAAAATCCGCCTTTTCGACAAACTCAGCCAGAGCTTTATGACCATTCTCACTTGAGCCAAGATCGAATTCGTGGTTTCCAAGAGTCATCATATCGTAACCCATCATGTTCATGAATTCTAAATCTGCCTGACCTTTGAATTCATTGAAGTATAACGTTCCAGAGAAGACATCCCCAGCATCAAGAAGTAGAGTATCCGGATTTTCTGCTCTTACTTCATTCACGGCTGTCACACGTTTAGCGACTTCATCCAAATGACCATGGGTATCATTGGTGTGCATTAAAGAGAGTTCAAAATGCTCATCACCAAGTGTTGTTCCATACTCATAATCTGTATTCGCAAGCAACCAGGCGAAGTCCCCTCGGCGGACATCATCCTTCGGCCCGAATTTCGTTTCACTTTGACCGCTTACGAGATCAAGATTGTAAAGAGTCGCAATGGCATCTTCATACCAGGCACCTTCCTGGACATCTTCAAATGGATGCTCGCTTGCATCACTCTCAAGACCATAGGCTTCTACAATCAATTGAGCAAATTCACCGCGAGTCATTTCTTTTTTCGGTTGGAAAGTTCCGTCTTCCATACCGCTGATGTACCCAGCCTCATGCAAGGCATTGATAGCTGGAGCATACCAATCTTTTTCATATATATCTGAGAAAGTAGAACCTTCTCCTGTTTCCATATCTAAGTCAAGAATTCTGGCCATCATGACCGCTGCTTCCGCACGGGTTACAGAAGAATATAATTGAAAGGTTCCGTCTTCATAACCGGTTACAACTCCAGCTTCTGCTAACGCATGAATCACATCATGGTAGGGATGATCGGAAGGGACGTCTGGAAATACATCTTCTGCAGATACACTTGTACCTGGGGCTACAGCTGATGCAACTAGCGCGGCACTCACTGAGGATAGGAATAAAGCACTTTTCTTATTAACTTTCTTCATTAAAATGACTCCTCCTTGAATATATAATCTGGCGGACTTCGGTCCCATTCTATGTAACTTAATAAGGGACAAATACCCCCATACATTTCTATCTTACAAGAATTTTCTATCATTTCCCACACAATTTTCATAACTTTAAAGATTTTCAAACGATTCCTTTACAAAATTTTGTACTTTCAAAGAATCATTAAAAAACCCTGCAGAGAATATCCTCTGCAGGGTTGATTAGCTAGATTAAATTAGCGAGATGTAGAAGTTAGAGAGAAATTGATGTTATCAAGATCTGTATCTTCTACGGATACCTCTTGGTCACCTACATAAGTACCGTCAGCGAAGACAGCTACTTCGTAGTTACCGTTTGGTACGTCTAGGGAATAAGATCCTTCAACAGTCATGGAATAATCTACAACGTACCCATTTTCATCGATAGCAGCTACTACAACATCAGTTGTGCTATCAACGCCTGCAACTGAACCAGTTACATTAAATAGAAGATCGTTAGTTGAGTTTTGAATAGTGATACGCTCATAAACTGTTTCATTCTTCCCTACTTCTAAACCAAAGCTCGTATCTTCATACACATCATCGTCACCAAGGACAGTTACTTCATAAGTACCCGCTGATAGTTCAGCTGGTGTAATGAAGCTTCCATCTTTAGGGTTTTCCACAGTGTAATCATCAGAGCTATTAAGAGGATCGTCCCACTTATCAGTCACTGATACAGTTACATCTTCACCATCTACTTTGTTACCTAGAGTATCAACCAAAGTAAGGTTTGCAATCGCTTGAGAACCACCTTCTACAGCAAAGTTTAACGTTTGCTCACCTTTGTTGGCAGTAATTGTATCCGTAACAGTTTCAAAGAATCCAGGTCCACGGACGACGAATGTGTAAGAGCCTTCTTCAAGGTTCTCATCATCACCAATGACATACGTCCCTTTATTTGTTTCGCCATTGAATTCAACTTCATCTACTGTAACTAAATTGTTACCTTGATAAACGAAAACTTCACCTTCAACTTCTTCGTTTTCAAGATCCCCATCGTAACGTACATACCCTTCTACAGTAACTTCAGGATCCGCTTTGATTCCGAAATCAGCTGGAGATTGGCCTGTGAATTCTACAACCTCAAATTCTTCTGAAGTGTTAGATTCAAAGCCTGGCGCAGATACTTTGATCATGTATTTACCAGGTTCAACACTATCGAAGAACGGGGAATTCATTGGATCCATTGTATCTTCATTACTATTATCGTATTTATCAAGTTCAGAGTAAGTAACTGAATCAACCGTTTCACCGTCTGCATTTACAAGTTCTGCTGTGACAGGTACTTCAGTGCCTTCAGAAAGGTCAAGTGCATTTCCATCGTTGTCTAGCAATTCTACATTTGCAGAAGCCGTTCCTGCTGGGTCAACTTCTAGAGATGGAGAAGTTGTCTTGCCTTTAACAACGCTAACAGTTTCAGAAACTGGCTCTAGGATGTAATCGCCGCTCACTTCAAACTTGTAATCAGTAGTTTCTGCTGTATCAAAATTATAAGAAGCTACTAGAGCATTGCTATCCTTTTTATATTCTAATTTACCATCATTTAGTGTATCAACTAACACTTCCACTCCGTTAACCTCTTTGTAAACGTTAAGGCTTCCAGCGAATGTTTCACCCATAGAATCAGAAGGGAAGCTAGTGAATGTGCTTGTAGCTTGTACTTCTTGCGCTTCTTCTAAAGAAACAGAAGAGGCAGTATTGTTTCCTTCAGTAACTTCAACCGCTACAATTTCTGTAGCAGCATTAGCGTCATTGATGCGTAAGAAATAAGTTCCTGTTGGAAGAGTCACTACATCTTGACCAAATGCTTTTACTAGATTGACATCTGCTTTGTATTTTCCATTTTCTTCTTCTGAGTCTAGATTTAAATCATCTAGAGATGCAAGAATTGTAGAACCATCTACATCAAGAAGTTCAACAGAACCATTTTGAGTGTTCCACTCTCCAGCTAGCTTCATAGATTCAATCTCTTCAACAGGTGTGAACTCTGTTCCTACAGTTGTAAGAGCTTCATCATCACTTGAAGTGAATTCCGTTGTAGTTTCGTGGTAAACATCATCAAGATTGCTGCTTGATAGATCTTTAGAAACGACAACACGGTATTCACTATCTGTGCTGATTTCGTTCATACGCTTGTTTAAAGCATTGTCAAACTCTAGCGCTGCACGCTCGTCGCTAGCAGAAGCTTCACTGTTATAGAAGCCGTATTTACCATCAGCTTTTGTAGTAACAGTATCAAGTGTCAACCATTCGTCACCATTCTTCTCTTGAAGAGTCACCATAGCACCTTTAACAGACTCACCAGTCTTGTCATCAACAATGTTACCTTCAATTGCCAACTCATCTAGATCTACAAGCTCGAGTGAAATGTTCTCTGCTGTTTTATGGTTACGAGTAACATTTACTTCTTCCGTCTTTGTGAAGTAACCTTCTTTACTCACTTCAATTTCTACCAACCCTGGAGTTGCCGGGATAGAGTAGTAGCCATTTTTATCTGCGACAACCTCTTCGTCACCAACCTTAACTGTTGCAAATGGATTCACGAAACCTTGAATAGCTGTATCCGCTTCAACATCAGGATCGTCTCCATCGTCACCAGGGTTATCTGGTGCGTCAAAGTCAACGGTTACTGTGTACATTTCACCTTTGTATTCAACAGTTACTTCGTTTTCACCGTCAACAAGTACTTCATCAAGATCGTACTCCATTGTTTCACCGTCAGAGAACGTTACAGAAATTGTATCTTCATCGATAACTGTCGCGCTGGAAACTGTTACTTCTGGAGCTTCCTCATCGAATAGGCTGCCGAATTCTTTCTCAACGTTGTAAAGCAACCATGCAAAGTGGTCACGACGCATGTCTTCCATCGGGCTGAACTCTGTTCCTTCTTCGTTCGTACCAGAGATTAGACCGTGTGCGTATAGAGTTTCGATTGCTTCTGTGTACCAAGCATCTCCATCCACATCTTCGAAAGTAGTATCCGCAGATTTTTGTGGAATGTCATAAGCATTAACTAGAAGTACAGCAATTTGAGCACGGTTGATGTTATCAAGTGGACCGAATGTTCCATCTGGATAACCGTTGATATCACCGGAAGCTACAAGTGCGTTTACGTACTCTGCATACCAAGCTTCTTGATCAACGTCAGGGAAGTCAGCCGCTGCAACGTCCGTATCAAGTTTAAGCGCTTTTGTAAGCATAACTGCTGCTTGACCACGGTTGATGCTTGCCGTTGGGTGGAATTCACCATCTGGGTAACCATTGATGACACCTTCAGCTACTAGTGCATTGATCGCTTCGTTGAACTGGTAACCGTCCGGAAGGTCAGGGAAATTTGAATCCGTGCTTGCAGAGACTGCAACTGGTGCTACAGCTGAAGCTACCATAGCAGCCGTCAATGATGTAGCAAACAATTTACGTTGTGACTTAGATTTGTAAGACATGTAAATAATTCCTCCTTGAATATACTATAAAATAATACTGATCCCAGAGACTCATAGATCGTGGATGCCATCATGAGTCTTTATGTATACAAATCTCCAAGATAAGTAATAAAACTACAACAAATTCCTGATGACACAAGTCTTAGTATATTTCACTTATACTGGAAGGTCAACCATTTTACCTAATAAATTGGAAGAAAATAATTTTAGTAGATTCCATTTCCAATTACAAAATCATTACATAGGTATACAACACGAAGTAGGGTATTCCTTCCAAAAGCGCCAATAATTTTACAGAAATTTGGCGTTTACATAGAAAATATCGACAGATTGTCTGAGATCTTTAACATTTTACTGGTATTTTTTCAAAAAAATAGCGCCACCGATTTTATGATCGGTGACGCTATTTCAATTTTATCCCTCTATTATTTCATTTCTATTACTTTATAAAGCATGTAAACGACCTCGGATCGTGAGATATTTTCCATAGGTCTATAGGTCCCGTCAGGGTATCCATTAACAATTTCTGAGTCTTTTAGAGTGGTTACGCTGTCGTAATAATAATTGTCTTTTGAAATGTCCGGGAAAGATTCTGATTCCTTATCCCCCTCTATATTGAAAGCATAATGGATAAGAATAGCCACATCTCCACGCGTGACCGAATCTTTCGGCCTAAAGGTGCCATCAGGATATCCGTTAACAAATCCAGATTCAACCGCTGAGTCTATATATCCTGATCCAAAAGTTTCTTTCGGGACATCTGAAAACTGTGTTTCTCTCTGTTCATTGTCTAAATCGAGGATTCTACCGATTATGGAAACTACTTCTTCCCTCGTAATCTCTTTTTGTGGCATAAAAGAAGCATCTCTATATCCACTGATCCAATTGTTTTGAGCCATCAATTCAAGAGCTTCACTGTACCAACGGGTTCTTTCAAAATCAGAAAAAGGTGTGGTAGGAGCCTGGATCATTCCGTGCCCATAAATATTATCCTTGCCCTTCACTCCAAGGTCCAAACTGTTATTGATTGCAAGATTCAGCAACTCGTCTTTATTGAACTCAGGGAACATTTCTTTGTATAAGGTCAAAACGCCTGTGACGTGTGGGGCGGCCATCGAAGATCCACTCAGCATTTCATAACCACTCTGATTATCCTCCGTCGTGATATAGGTGCTCTTTATATTCATCCCGGGGGCTGTAAAATCAAGCGATGGCCCTCCATAGGTATAGCCCGAATCTGATTGGTCCTCTTCTACCGCCCCGACGCTTACGATTCCTGGATACCTGGCTGGATAAAGAACATCCGTCACCTCATCGTATGTACATACATCTTTATTTCCGGAGGCAGCCACTACAATGATCCCTGCATCCTTCGCATCTTTCAAGGCTTGTCTCGTTAAGTCAGAAGGAGTGCAAGCCGTCAAACTTAAATTGACAATATCCATTTCTTCTTCTATGGCCCATTCAATCCCGGCAAGTACTGAGCTGACAAGGCCATTACCATCCTGGTCCAATACTTTCACCGCATATAGTTGTGCTTCAGGGGCTATACCTATCGTTCCTTCATCGTTATCTAACGCTCCGATAATGCCCGCCACATGGGTGCCGTGCCCATTATCATCCACAAATGTCTCGTCTTCCACAAAACTCGCTCCACCCGTAACCTTTAAATCTGGATGATTTGTGTTAATCCCTGTGTCAATGACAGCCACTTTTACTCCTTCACCCGTCAGACCGAGGTTTTCAGATTTTTGTGTACCTACACTTGTGTACCCCCATCCTTCTTGCTGGACGCTTACTTTTACCCGCTGGTCTTCTTCGATCGAAGTAACGGCCTCCGCGTTTTCCAATAGTGGCAGATCGGATTCACTTACGGTCACAGCAGCCGCTCCTAACCGTTCATAATGATGATGAATCGTATGAGGGATTTCGTCCAAGAAGGTCATCCCTTCATCCTTTTCATATGTAAGAATCACTCTCTTTGGATCCTCTGTCTCGGATGATGCAGCGACAAGGGTTGGCGTTACAACTACTACCAGAAAAGCAACCAAACAAACTTTTACCCATTCTTTCATTTAAGGACCTCCTATGAATATAATCTATGAAGTTAAAAAAAAGAGAGCGGAACAAAATCCCGCTCTTCATTTATCAATCTCTCCAATTGTAATAATCAATGATCCCTAAAGCAATAGCTTGAGCTGCTTCTTCACGATAATGTTGAGTTTTAAGTTTTCTTGCATCATTATCATTCGTAAGGAAGCCGATTTCTGTCAGAACCGATGGTAGAGTGGTAGCTTTGATCACTCGATACCCTGCATTTTTAACTCCACGATTGTTCATATCCATCGCTTTGTACAAACGGTCATTGATGAATTTCGCCAGATGGTAGCTTTTTCTTTCACGATCGGTCATGCCGGCCGCATAGTAGAACGTTTCGACCCCATTCGCACTGCTCATGAATGCATTGGCATGGACACTGACAAAAGCGTCCGCTTTCCCTTTCTGGGCAATGGCTACTCGTCCATCAAGAGACGGATACCAGTCACTTTGACGTGTCATTACTACGTTAATCCCAGAGTCTTTCAGGTAATCGCGTACCATCAAAGAAACATCCAAAACGACTTCTTTTTCTACTAAGCCATTTGCTGATGCACCTGGATCTTTGCCTCCATGACCTGGATCAATGGCTACCGTTCGAGGTGCTGCCTCCCCCGGCTTAGCGACAAGGTAATAGGTGTGGACATAACCTTTTAGTTCCCCGTGAGAAACAAAAGCCCAGTCCCCTTCAAGTTTATGAACTTTCACAGCATTTCCAGTCGTTAATTTTCCAACGATATCGTAATCAATACTTGGACCTTGACGAACATTCAAGGAATCGGCCGTGACAATTCTCTCATCGATGACCTCAAGGGTTTCATCTTTTGGCACTTCCGGTTCTTGAGGCTCCACAGGCTTATCTTCGGATGGCTCCTGAACAACGTACTCCCCATTTTCACTGATGGCCTTAGCCACTAAAATGGAGAACTCTTCTCTAGTCAGCTTATTATAAGGTTTGAATGTTCCATCCGGATAGCCGACAGAAATTCCCGCAGATGCGATGGAATTGATCGCTTCATAGTAAAGGCTGTCATTCGCTACATCAGGAAAAGATTTCTTCGTCTCGCCTTTAATATCAAAAGCACGGGAGATGATAATGGCCATTTGAGCTCTCGTTACCGTTTCATTCGGGCGGAAGCTTCCATCGGAATGACCTGTAATGATCCCTTTTTCTGTCGCAGAAGCTATGTAACCTGAAGCATACATACTAGAGGTGACATCCGGGAAAGTCGTTGCTTGTTTGGTGTTGTCTAAATTTAAAGCACGACCGATCATTGCTGTAGCTTCTTGTCTGGAAACAGGATTTTTCGGTTTGAATGTACCATCTGTATAACCAAAGATAATCTCTTTTTCGATTAATAGATTAATGTTCTCTTTAGACCGATCCGGTATATCACTCAATTCCTCAGCAGACACCTCTTGAATCGGATGGAAAATGACCAGGGACAAAACAGAAAGGGCAAACAGCAGACTTCCAATTTTCTTCAGCATAGTAATTCTCATGCTCCTTCTAAACCGTATTTTAGATTGTCCATAATCTTCGCGTTCACATTGACATTTGTAAAACTGACTTACCGGCCTCCCTTGTAGGTTCCTGTGCTATTTTGTAATTTTATGTAAATGAAACCAATATTTTGTCACTTAATATATCGTTCACTATACCAAGGATTTTCATCATACGAAAGTCTCATTTTATTAATTTTTGTAGTTTTTTAGATTTAATTCTCATAAAAACGGGTATTTCCTGATTCTTTCGACCCCACTTTTCCAAAAATTCTTGAATTAAACTATCTATCCTGTTCATTATTTGATAGATTAATAGTGGTAAATAAAGGAGGATGGAATGTGAAGAAAATATCGTTACTTATGCTTTTTCTCCTCTTCTTCGCGTCTTTCGGCTCTGCTGTTCATGCCGAGGATGACATCACAGGAACACCTTTCGAAGAAGACTTAAGAGCATTAATTGAAGCCGGGATTATGACCGGGTACGAAGATGGTACATATCAACCAGAGAAATCAGTTACACGTGCAGAATTTACTATTTTTATTAACAAAGCTTTGGAATTAGATGATACGGAACTGGACGTTTCTGCTGATCGATTCAGTGATATCCAAGTAGAGGATTGGTATTACGATTCTATTATGACGGCTTTCAGTCACGGTTTGATCAATGGATATCCAGATGGGACTTTCCGCCCTAAAGAAATCATTTCACGTCAGGATATGGCGGTCATGATCATGAATGCGGCAGATTCCAAAAACATCATTTCTGAGCGTAAAGAATTAGCCTTCGAAGATAATGACAAAATTCGTGAGTATGCAGTTGAATCAGTAGAACGCTTGACGAGCTTAGGAATTATCAGCGGAAAGCAGCACAAAGATGGGTCATTGTTCTTTGCCCCTTATGATGAAACTTCACGTGGGGAAACAGCTGCTGTTATTAACCGTTTGTTGAAGGTTTTTAACCCGCCGCCTGTGGAATTTGATTTTAAAGTCGCATCTCTAACTGAGTTGGAAGATCCAGTGATTGAAGGTCAATATGAAACATACGAGGAAGCTGTGAAGAACGCTGAAGGGAACCAAGTTGTATTAAGTGGGAATCAGGTGGTATGGATTTCTGAGGGCACGGCTGTCGCAAATGCTAAGGCTACCATTTTCACTAGCGAATCCTTTTCTGCTCACGCCACGTACATCCAGGCTGGCATCGAGGTAGAGTTATTGGATGTAAATGAGAACTCTTTAGAAGTCAAAGTCGCAGATACAGAGGGTTTCGTTAAAAAAGAAGAATTCAACTTGATTCCAACACATTTAGTTAAAGGGAAAAGCTACTATTCCGTTAAGGAAGGGAATCTCCACCACTACATTTACTTCCCTATCACTGATGACCTTAAGACTTACATGTACGGTCCTGCACCTTCTTTCATGAAAGAAGGCACTAAATACTATAGTGACAACGGAAATAGCTTTTACGATGAAAACGGAAATCATGCAGGGGAAGCTTATCAATACTTCAACCGCATGCCGTTGTACACAGAAACGAAATACACAGCTGAACAATTGAATGAGTATCTAGAATATGGCCGAACGGATAACCTCCTGATCGGGACGGGGGAATCTTTCAAAAAGGCAGAAGAACTTCATGGCACGAATGCCCTCTACCTCATGGCACACGCCATTCATGAGAGTACATGGGGAACGAGCCCAATCGCTGTAACTAAAAATAATCTATTTGGAATTAATGCCATTGATACAGACCCAATGGCAGGTGCAAAGACGTATGATGATTATGAAACAGGGATTTTAGAGGCGGCTAGAGACTTCATTGTGCCAGGGTATTTCAACCAGGATAATTGGAAGGCCAACGGCGCCCACTTAGGAAACAAGAGTTCCGGTATGAACGTCCGCTGGGCCTCAGACCCTTACTGGGGACAGAAAATCGCCGGATTCATGTATCGGGCAGATGCTTATTTGAGCGAGAAATACGACAAAGAACCGGAATACGGTCAGTATGAACTCGCAAAAACCGTAACATCAAACGTCAATGTCCGCTCCACGCCTGAAACCGGGAAGGACAACTTGCTTTACCAAATGAAAAAACCTGCATCAAATGTGCAGATTTTAAACACGATCGAAGGAATCGGCACATGGTATGAAATCACGCCAAAAGCCTACGGTGACCATGATTATGAACAAGCTTTCGTTTACAGTCACGGTTACGGTGCTTATGGAACGAGCTTAGAAAAGCTCCCAATAGCTGAATAATTCCGACTACACGAAAAACGGGGAGTAACAACTATATGTTACTCCCCGTTTTATGTTATATTATGGAGAGCATGAATGTGTAAATTAAAGGAGTAACATCATAAAATGAAGCAGGTAAACATTTTAGGAATACCTTTTACCAACATGGACCATATCACCTTAGTCCAACAATTACAAAAACATATAGAAAACAAGGAAAAATCCTTCGTCGTAACAGCAAACCCTGAAATTGTTATGCGTGCTCATGATGATTCCTATTATATGGACTGCCTTCAACGAGCTTCCTATATAACTGCTGATGGAATAGGTATTGTGAAAGCTTCACAACTCTTGAAAGCCCCTCTTCCTGAGCGGGTGACCGGTTATGATATTATGATGGAATTCCTTGAAAAAGCGAACGAAAACAAGTATCGGATCTATTTGCTCGGTGCAAAAGAAGAAACATTGCATGGGGCTATAAAAAATATAAATATCGACTACCCGAATATAGAAGTAGTCGGCCATAGAAATGGGTACTTTACCTGGAATGATTCTTCCGTAGCGGAAGACATTAAAGAAAAGAAGCCGGACATCGTTTTTGTTGCTCTTGGTGTACCGAAACAGGAACGATGGATCGCAGAAAATTTCTCTGACTTTGACCAGGGTGTATTCATTTGTGTGGGAGGAAGCATTGATGTCGTGTCCGGTGAAGTGAAACGTGCGCCGATCCGGTGGCAGAACATGAACCTGGAATGGCTCTATCGATTGATCAAACAGCCAAGCCGGTGGAAACGGATGCTTGCCCTTCCGAGGTTCGCCTATCAAGTTTATCGACAAAGGTCTGATTCTCAATCGTGAAACCTTCTACTTTTCTAAAAAGCACTCTGATTCTAACCGTAGCCACTCTACTTTCCAAAGTGTTGGGGAGTTTATTCCGTGTGCCTTTACAGAATATTGCCGGGGATGAAGTACTGGGGATCTTCAGTCTCGTTTATCCGGTATACATGGTTGCTCTCATTCTTTCGGTAGCGGGGATTCCGATTGCTATTTCGAAGTTGATTGCTGAAGCACGCGCATCTGGTACAACACAGGATATCTTTTATATTCAAAAGACAGCCCGGATTCTTGGCTTGCTGCTTGGTGCGATCAGTCTGAGCTTCATCCTGCTCTTTTCCCGTTCGATTTCCCAGCTGATTGGCGGTGTCTCAACAGAGCCTGCTTTAATTGCCGTTTCCTTAACCTTACTCTTCGCCCCTTATATGGCTGTAGACCGAGGATTCTTCCAGGGGTATGAAGATATGAGACCTACGGCTGTGTCACAGGTCATTGAACAGTTCATTCGAGTGATCTTTATCATCGGCGTTGCTTTTTATATGGTTACGCTAGAGTATAGCCCCCCTTACATAGCTGCTGGAGTGATGATAAGTTCGTTATTAGGCGTCCTCAGCTCCATGGTCTATTTGAAAACGCGATTATACCGATCCAATATGAAGATCGACCAAAAGTACAACTATCATTTGAATACATTTAAAGTCTGGGGAAAAAGAATCCTATCTGTCTCCATACCCATTGCCATAGGTACTGTCACTATGGCTCTTTTTAACGTGGTCGATTCAATCACGATCCCACATTTATTACGGACGGAAAATGGGAGTGAAACCACCTATCTTTATGGCATTTATGGCCGCGGGCTTGCGGTCGTGCAAATCGCTACGGTTTTCGCTACATCTGTCGTGCTCCCGTTGATTCCATCACTGACCAAACATGTAGAATCAAACCAGTTCAAAGATGCAAGAAAACTGATTGAGACGACACGCTGGGCTACACACGTATTGTCCTGGCCTGCAGCATTCCTTCTTCTCATCCTGGCTGTACCGATCAATATTGCGCTTTTCACTAACTCCGAAGGAAGCCTTATGCTTAGCATTACCGGATTTTCCTCTGTATTCATTTCTATGACTCTCGTTGGAACAGCCATTTTACAAGGAATGAATGCTTCTCGATTAGCGGCGGCCATTATTCTATCCGGTACTCTGATCAAAGCGATAGCCAATACCGTTCTCGTTCCTTTTTATAGTATAGAAGGGGCTGCTGTAGCCACATTGATCACATACCTTTTCATCGTTGTGATCAATAATAAGATGATCAGGAGACTTGTCGAAGTTCCTGTCTTCCCGGCACACATGGTGAAAATTCTGGTGCTGTCTGTCCTCTTAGGAGGAGTGACGGCGGCTACTTACTTACTTGCCAGCCCATTCGAATGGTCCAGAGTTTTCTCCTTTTTATATGTGGCCACGATCGGTTTACTCTTTGTAGTGATTTACTGCTTATCTCTCCTGAAGGTAAAAGCCTTCGATCAAGAAATGATTCAGCGTGTTCCTTTATTATCGAAATGGCTGAAGTGATCGCTCTAGTTCAAGTGAGATATGTAGGTGTAATCGTATGTAAGTTATTAAATATTTTTTGTGAGTGGAAGAGGTGGAACAATGAAAGTCGTACTTTCCGGTTATTACGGTTTTGATAATACAGGCGATGAAGCGATCGTAAAATCGATGATCCAACATCTGAGAACCTTCGATCCAGACATCCAAATCATTGTTCTATCTCAGCATCCATCCAAGACGGAAATCGATTATGGAGTATCCGCCGTGGATCGATGGAATTTCAAAGAAATCATTCGAGCGTTAAAGGAATCGGATGGCTTGATTAGTGGTGGAGGCAGTTTATTACAAGATGCCACCGGGCCGAGATCCGTGTTGTACTATACAGGTATCATGCATATGGCCAAATGGCTGAGGAAGCCTGTTTTCATATACGCCCAAGGAATGGGACCCATACGAAAACCTATCCACCAGCTGTTGGTTCGTATCGCTTTGAATGGAGTTACTGGAATTTCTGTTCGTGATAAGAAATCAAAAGAACTTCTTGAAAGAATCGGGGTAAAAAAAAGCATCGATCTCTTCCCTGATCCCGTTTTCGGTTACGAGTATAAGGTTATAGAAACAGACCGCTATTCACAAAAACCTTTGATTGCTGTGAGTATCCGTGAATGGGGGGACTCAGATGAACTTGCGGAGAAGTTGACGGAAGCATTCAACGTCTGTTTGGCAAAAGGGTATCGCCTACGCTTTATTCCTATGCACGGGGCATCTGATGAAGCTTTTTCTAATAAGGTAGCTCAACGGTTAGACCAGGAAGTGGAGGTTCATCCCGGTCACATGTCAATCGATGAAAAACTGCACTTGTTATCAGAGGCAGACCTATTGATCGGCATGCGCCTTCATTCCCTTATTTTTGCGGGGGTGTGCTCTGTTCCGTTTGTCGCCCTTTCCTACGACCCTAAGATTGATGCTTTAGCAGACCAGCTCGATTTCCCTGTCACCGTCGATGTTAACGATCCCGCTTGGGAAGCTGCGGCCATTTCGCAAGAAGTCGATCGTCTTTATGAAAATAGGCTGGTTCAAACAGAAAGACTGCAAGAGAGGGTAGCTATCCTCTCCAGGAAAGCGAAAGAAACAGCCCAAACGGCTTTCCATCACCTCAAACATAAAAAATAGAGAGCATCCTATAGCGGATGCTCTCTATTTTTTCGTTTTCCAAACTTTTAACAAGAATGTAGGCAGCTTGATTTGACGTTTGATCCTCCACGGTTCTTTGATGAGTCTGTACAACCATTCAAGACCGACTTTTTGGAAGGCATCTGGTGCCCTTTTCACTCGTCCGGACAAGACGTCAAAAGAACCTCCTACTCCCTGGAAGATTTTCGCGTCCATTTCTTCCATGTGGTCCACAATCCAATATTCCTGTCTGGGACTGCCTAAGGCCACAAAGACAATATCAGGTTTTGCCTGATTTATGGTTTCTTTTATAAGATCCTGGTCTTTTTCATAACCATCAATGATGCCGGCTATTTTCAAGTCAGGATACATTTCTTTTAAGCGATGACTAGCCTGTTCTGCTACCCCAGGCTTTGCTCCATATAAAAATACGGATTTTCCATGAAGGGAAGCTTGTTCGCACATAGCGAGCAGCATATCAATACCGGTGACCCGTTCACGTATCGTACCGCCGGTCATTTTAGACGCTATCAGGATTCCTACACCATCAGGGATCTGATAGGTTGCAGTATTCAACAAGTTTAACAAGTCTGCATCCTTCTGCGCCTGCAATATTTTTTCAGGGTTGATGGCCACAATAAAGGACTTGCGGTGCTCATTAATATCCGTCATTATATTTTTCTTGAGCTGATCGTATGTGTAATTACTAACGTCAACCCCTAAAAACTTTTCCTTCATGTTTTCACCTAGACCCTTATCCGTTTTTTGAATCTCCTAATCGCTTCGTTACGAATCCTGCATTTTTCCATTCATCTAACGATAACGCATTTTTCGTATCAAAGACAAGCCTATTTCTCATTTTACCTTTTATATACTCAGGGTCAAGTTGTTTAAACTCATCATGATCTGTAAGGATGACAAGAATATCAGCATCCTTCAGTGCTTCTTCCATATCCTGCGTTTGGTTGGAAGCCACATTTTCTTTAATATGAGGGTCGAACGTCGTAAAACTGATCCCTTTTTCAACGAGTTCCATGATGACTTTAAGAGATGGACTTTCCCTTTGGTCGTCGATATTTGCTTTAAATGAGAGACCAAACAGAGCCACTTTCGGATCATTGATGAATTGTTCTTTCGAAATTTCCTGAATTTGTTCGGCCGTGTACGTCGGCATGTGATCATTCGTATTCCGTGACAACTGAATGATTTTAGAAAGTTCCGGCTCTATTTCTGCCAGGAACCATGGGTCAACTGCTATACAGTGTCCTCCGACACCAGGGCCTGGAGTATGAATGTTTACGCGTGGGTGGTAATTGGCAAGCTTGATCGCTTCCCAGGAATTCACACCGATTTTATCACTGATCAAAGCCAATTCATTGGCAAAAGCGATATTCACATCCCGGTAGGTGTTTTCGATGACCTTAGCCATTTCTGCTGTGGTAGCATCCGTTAAATGGATGTTTCCTTTAACAAAAGACTCATAAAGCTCCTTGGTCATTGTAGAAGACTTCTCGTTGATTCCTCCAACGATCCGATCATTATCCACCAATTCCTGGAAGACCTTTCCTGGAATGACTCTCTCCGGTGAATGAGATACGAAAAGCTCTTCGCCGATCGCTAGTCCTGTTTGTTCCAAGACTGGGATCATGACATCTTCAACCGTTCTCGGTGGGACGGTCGATTCCAGGATCACTAAGTTCCCTTCTTTGACAAAAGGTACAATCGCTTCTGTCGCTTTCCTTACGTAATCAAGGTTCGCGGTCTTATCTTCACGGATTGGAGATGGGACGGCAATGACGAAGACATCTGCTTCCGTAGGTTCTACCGAAGCTTTGAACATTCCAGCATCAACGGCTTCTTCCAACCGTTCCTGCAATCCATTCTCTTCTATATGAAGTTGTTTATTGTTGATCATTTCTACTGCTTTATGGTTGATATCCACCCCATGAACTTTATGACCGTGGATAGCAAACATTACTGATGTGGGCAGCCCGATATAACCTAACCCGACAACACATAATGACTTCTTCATTCCAATACTCCCTTTCTCTTCCAAACATTCCTGCTGATCATCTTAATCAGATGCACTCACGATTGGCCGGTAATCCTAAAAAGGCGACCTGATGTGGATGAATTGTAATGATTTGTTCCATGATAATATAAAAACATAATTTCCTATGTAGAAATTAGTTTATTCTTAGAATATCTTTGAGTCGATCGCGCTTAAAAGCGCTTTGTTTATAATATTCGTTTCTTCAGCTGGTTTGTGACGTTCCATTCAGACATTCATACTATTCTGTTTATTGCGAATAATTCCTGAAGTCCTTTTCCCGTATTATCTGTTCCCACGATGTATTCTATCCTGTAAATCCAGTGGGAATTTTTTAATTATGATCATGTATTCACAACTATTCATTATACTTGCTTTTCCCTTGGAGCATCAACAAAAATTTCGACTTCTCAACGCAATTAGACAAGTTCGATCATTTATAGACAGCTGTCAAGTAATGGTTTATACTTCAATGTGGCTAATCCCATATTCAAGGAAACTTACTGAGGTGTTAATCATGTCGAAATTATTAAACAGAGAACTGTTCGAAAAGCTCTTATTGATCTTTATCATCATACAGCCAATACTAGATATTTTAACATACTTTTCTATGCAAGCGTTGAATGCGAGCCTCACAATCGGAATAATCGTCCGGGTCCTTTTCATGGCCGCTTCCCTCTGGTTTATTTTCTTTGGTAATTCCAGCCGCTTGAAGAAATACGTCATTACTTACTTAATAGCCTTAGCCGCTGTGCTTACAATCGGATTGATCTATAACTTTTTTGCAAAGCCGATCTTCAACCCGTTCCTTGAACTACAGTTCCTTGCGAAAACCGTGTATTTCCCGATCATGCTCGGTGCGTATCTGTTACTGTTTACCACGTTAGATAAAACGTTAATCGTACGTATGCGAATCATGAGAGCGATCACGATCGCCATGGTCATCATCGCTGTCAGCATGTTCCTTGCCATCCTTACTGGTACATCCTCAGAAACGTATGAATGGAACAAATTCGGCTTTAAAGGCTGGTTCAACTCCGGAAACGAAATCGGCTCGATCATCGCCATTTCTTTCCCTTTGGTCTATATCTACACGTTGAATAAAGTAGACAACCTTAAAAAGCTGTATTACTTTATCCCGATGATCTTCATTGCACTTGTTTCCATCCTACTTGGAACGAAAGTCGGCTTCTTCGCCGTCCTGGGTGCTTCGATTATTGTTTTTGCCAGCTACCTGATTTATTGGTTGATTTCCAAAGTGAAAACAACGACTAAAGAATCCCATCTTCATTTACGATTGATCAGCTCCCTGATCTTTTTGATTCTATTTTTGGCTGCCGCACCATTCTCTCCGACTTTCTCGAATGTTTCTGGAGACGTCGGTCAAATCAATGAACAAAGAGAAGCCAGTGAAGACCCTGATCAGGATGGAATCGAAGAAGGAGCCGGTGAGGATCCTTCAGGAGAAGAAGGAGAAGGAACCAAAGGTGGAGATGATGCTGCTGCCGCCCTCGGTGAGCAGGCACTGATCGAATCTCCTATCCTGAAAATCATCCTGAGCTCACGTAACATTTATTTCGCTCATATCTATGGAATGTATGAAGAAGCTGATATCGTACAGAAATCCTTCGGAATGGGGTATGCAGGAAATTATGAGGACATTCGGAAGTTGATCGAGATGGACTTCTTTGACCTATTTTTCTCTTTCGGTATTCTAGGAATTCTTTTAATCCTTACACCATTCTTAATTGTCGCAGGACTGTTCTTGAAGCTGCTCTTTAATGCACCAGGAGAAATGTTACATCCACAAAACATTTTGATCTTATTGTCGATCGGTTTTGGTACAGGAATTGCCTTTTTAGCTGGGCATGTGCTTTACGCCCCCGCGGTAAGCATTTATCTTGCTATCAGTATCGTATTGTTATTGACGAATATGCTTGACCTTAATAACCGCTTACGCAAAGCATAACGACTGTGAGGACTCCTATTTGGGAGTCCTCACTTTCTTTCATCTGTTATAATGTGAAGGCAATACACCTTGAAAGGAAAGAAAACTATGACTGTCAGACATTATCAGCCTGGAGATGAGCATCAAATTCAGGAACTTTTCAAAAAAACATTCCACCAGGATCGCTCGCTACAATCTTGGAGATGGAAGTTTATAGATAACCCGAAACAAACAGAGCCGTTTATTCTCTTGTACGATGAAGATAGCAACATTCTAGGCCACATAAGTTTATGGATAACCGAAGCCTATATTGATGGAAAGAAATCAAAGATTGGGCTGCGTGCAGATACGATGGTCGACCCTGAGGCAAGAGGAAAAGGCATTTATAAGAAATTGAACGATTCTCTGCTCGTCGAGGCTGAACAGGCAGGCATTGATTATCTCTATGGTTTCCCTGCCCCAAAAGCGAAAGAGTTGTTCCTCCGCTACACAGGAGCCCATCATATGACTGACATGCCTCGCTGGATGTTTATCCAGCAGCCTTTTTCGCTTTTATCAACAAAAATAAGTCCTATAGGCATTTTCAAACCTTTAGATAAGATCTATAAGAAATTCAGAGGGCCTAAAAGAGTAGACAGTGATTACAGCATCAAGAAAATCACCAAGTGCGACCACTCCTTTGACCACCTTGCTGATCAAGTTAGAAGCCAATCACACGTTATGGTGGTACGAGATTCAGCCTACTTGAACTGGAGGTATCATGACCACCCGGAAAACACCTATGAGATGCGCGGATTATATGAAGGGGACGAGTTAAAAGGGTACGTGGTAACGTCGAAAGAAAAAGGGAAATTCACCAACGGCTTCATCGTGGACTGGCTTGCCCTTTCTGACGATGTCTGGCCACTGTTATTGCAACAGGCTTTTCTCAATCTTCACGATGCCGACATCATCCAGACCTGGTGTTTAGAACACTCTCCACCGGTTAAGGCACTGAAGAAGCATGGGTTTATCCATAAAGACAGCCCTATGCCTCTCGTTGGTAAAGGAATTTCAGCCCATACCCTCGGGTTGGAAAATCCAGAAAAATGGTTCATTACCCCTGGAGATGTGGACTCCTTTTAATCAATCTAAAAAAGTCTTGCTGGACAGAAGCCAGCAAGACTTTTTTAATGATCTTTTTCTTTCTTCTTTTCTTTTTTCGTAAAGAGGTCAATGATCGGCCGTTTCCCTCGGTAAACGACTCCAGTCATTTCCGCAAACAAGTGGAGCAATAAGAGCAAAACGAAAGTGATAATCAAGGAGATTCCAAATGACGTTAAAGAGAACAATAACGCTAAAAATCCGAATAATGCACTGAAGGCGTATATAATGAGAACCGTTGCCCGATGACTAAAGCCCGCGGCCAAGATCTGATAATGAATGTGTTTATTATCCGGCATCATGATCTTCTGTTTATTAATAAGCCTTCTCAATATGGAGAAGAGTGTATCAAAGACCGGGATGGCCAGGACGATAATCGGAATCACAAAACTGAATAGGGTCACGTTTTTAAATAAGCCAACCATTGAGATGACAGACATCGAGTACCCTAAGAAAAGGGATCCGGTATCCCCCATATAAATGCGTGCTGGATAAAAGTTATGGAAAAGGAAGCCGATATTACTCCCTATCAAGACGACACAAAGGTATACGATCGCCACTTGAGGTTCAATGGCCAGTGCCATGACCGCAATGCTGATTAAAGAAATGGTCGACACTCCGGCTGCCAAGCCATCGAGTCCATCAATTAAGTTGATGGCATTCGTAATTCCAATGATCCAGAAGAATGTGAACAGGATACTGATCGGCTCATTTAATGTCACCATTCCGATAAAAGGGATGCTCAAGACATCAATTTTCAGACCGGAGAAGATGAGAATAGCCGCAGCTAATACCTGCCCTCCCAGTTTCATGATCGGACGTATTTGAAAACGATCATCGAAAAGTCCTGTCAACACGATGATGATGGCACCGATACAGATAGGGATGATATACGGAAGCTCAGGACGTATGAAGAGAATCCCCGCTGCCGCCCCGCCAAATATAGCAAGTCCTCCCATCCGGGGAGTCACTTCTTTATGTATTTTCCGTAGCTCTGGATAGTCCATCATCTTCCATTTCACTGCTAACTTCATAACCGGGAAGACGAGGACATAACTGACGGTCATCGAAAGTAATATCGCTATTGTCATTTCTACATATATGTTCATAAAAATCCTCACTTATTTTTGATATTTACGTGATTTTGGCGGTTACATTATATCATACGGATGCAACCATGATGTCGTTTATTGTAAAAAATCATCTGATTTCCAATTTCACAGTAGAATTTGAGCATGTACCTCTTCCTACTCTATGTTACAATATTCTTTGTGCAGAAATATTTGAAACATTATTTTCCATTATGGAAGGGAGAAAAAAGAACGTATGAAGGTTCTTATCATTATACCAGCTTATAATGAAGAAGATTCGATTTATGATACTGTCCAAAGTGTAAAAGCATCGACGGATTACGACTATATCGTTATTAATGACGGTTCCAAAGACCGCACCCCATATATTCTCGAAGAAAATGGCATCCACCACCTGACCCTTCCTAACAATTTAGGGATCGGGGGAGCCATGCAGACCGGGTACAAATATGCTTTAAGGAACGGTTATGATTATGCCATTCAACTGGATGCCGACGGCCAGCATAATCCAGTAGATTTGAGAAACTTGATTGATGAAATTGAAAGTACCGGATATGACATGATCATAGGCTCCCGATTTGTAGAGCGCAGTGGTTATAAAGGCAGCGTCACAAGAAGAATTGGAATCTATTACTTTTATGCCATGCTTAAACTACTTGCTAGAATTAGAATTACCGATCCTACCTCTGGTTATCGGGTAGCCAACCGAAAAGTCATCCAGGAATTTGCCAACCATTACCCTATTGATTATCCAGAAGTGGAAGTCCTGGTTCATTTGACGAAGAAGAAATTCAAAATCAAAGAGATTAAAGTCGAAATGAACAACCGGCAGGGAGGGCAATCTTCCATCACGCCCATCAAGTCTATTTATTACATGACAAAAGTCACCTACTTCTCTTTAATCAGGTCGATTTTTTAAGGAGGACCTATGAGCATCGTACAAATCATCGTTATTGTCTCAGCTTTATTTTTCTTCGGACAGGTGATGTATTTCACTTCCAAAAATAAATTACAGGATCAACAAGCCTTTATATGGTTGATGTTTGCAAGCATCGGTGTCTTGCTGGCCTTGTTCTTAAATAAAATCAACCAGCTCGCAAGTTCCATAGGGATCGCCTATATGCCATCCCTTATTTTCGTCATCGCGTTTTTAATCATCCTGAACCTATTAATCTTTCATACGATCAGCCTTACGAAGCAGCAAAACAAAGTAAAAAATTTAACTCAAGAATTAGCTTATTTAAACAAAGAGATACGAGAAATAAAGAAAAATCAACTCAAAGGATAGATGTTTGACATGGGAATCGTGAACTTTGGTTTAATCTTTTTAAACACCCTGGTATTAGTTTCCGGACAATTTTTATGGAAGTATGGACTCATGCAGAAAGAAGTCAACTTTCAAAATATCGGGGACATCATTTCATTATTTTTATCACCTTTTATTATTGGAGGACTGACTCTATACGGTTTCGCAACCGTCCTGTGGTTGTTCATCTTAACAAGAGTCCCACTCAGTGTCGCTTATCCGATTCAAAGTATCGCCTATATCCTTGCTGTCTTCGGCGCTTACTTTATCTTTAATGAACCCCTTTCTACGACTAAAATCGCAGGTGTCCTGTTGATCATGGTTGGTGTTTCATTGATCGGATTTTCCAGTAACAGCATGTAAGGAGCACAACATTATGATTTCTTTTTTTAAACGATATCAAAACCACTTCATCTGGGGCATTGTGGGACTAGCGCTTGCTCTAAGGTTAACCGCTCTGTTCAGTTATGGATTGTCTCTCTTTCTAAATAGTGACGATGCCGGGTATATCTCAAGTGCTGTGACGTTTCTTGAAACGGGTATGCTTACCTACCATGACCCTACACATCCGACCGTTCACATCATGCCTGGACAGACCGTCCTGCTGGCAAGTATCTTCTTTTTCCTAGGCCATGGAGATGTAGGCATTTATGCAGCCAAAACCTTATTCATCCTGTTAGGTACATTGAATGTGTACCTCGTTTACTGCCTTGGCAAGTACATAGCCAATATCAAAGTCGGCCTTCTAGCCGCCTTTTTCTTAGCAATTTTCGTGCCCCAGGTTTTGACGGATAATTTACTATTAACGGAAACACCATTTATGACATGCCTGCTCGGTCTCGTCTATTTTTCCATCAAATTAGCCAATGAGAAGAAAATGTCTCAGTTCTTTCTATTGATGCTTTTTTACGTAAGTGCGATCATGTTCAAGGCTACGATCGCTTTATATCCATTTGTACTGCTCATCTACTTCATCGCAAAAAGATACCCGATAAAGTTAGCTCTCAAACAAGCACTGATCGCGATTGGTATTTTACTCATCACTCTCGGCCCGTGGTGGGTGAGGAATTATATCCATTATGACGAATTCATCCCACTGACGGGCGGATCCGGTAACCCTCTTTTATTAGGAACGTACCAGGGACATGGATATAATATTGGCGAACCCTATGAAAAAGTGAAGCAGGATATAAAAGACATGGACACTGCTCACGCCTACGAAAGGTTGAGCCTGCAAAAAGAAGCAGCCATTGAAAGAATAAAAACCTGGTGGGAAGAGGACCCAAGGCTGTTTTTAAAGTCTTATATCGAATTTAAAACCATCAATCAATGGGAAACCCAATTCTACTGGATTGAAATATTCAACATAAGCAAGGAACTGATTAATAAGATCCAAGTTTGGATCATGTATATAGGATTAGCTTCCTTAACGGTTTTCTTTATGCTGCGGGAAGGGAAAAGGGAATACATGTTTTTGCTATTGCTCATTCTCTACACGACCATCTTAAACAATATTTTCTTTTCCTATGATCGGTACAACCAACCGTTCATGTTCATAGTATTCTTATTCATTGCAGGTTTTTTGACCACATTGCTTCCATTGATAATGAAGAAAGTTATTTCATTAAAGCCGCGATAAAAAAAAGACGTCCTTGGAGGGCGTCTTTTTTCTATTCTTGCAGCTGCTCTATTAATTGATCAATAACTTCGCGGGACGATAGCAATTCAGCATTTTCTGTTCTTTGAATAATGTTCTGCAACACTTCCTGTAAATTTTCCATGCCACCCACCTTTTCTATTCTCTTAATCTTTTATATTTACTTAAACCTTCGTCCTTAAACGACTTTTTCTGACGGCTGCCTATGTAATTACTGCATTAGACGATTCCATCTCCTAAAAGGTTTCAAAAATCTAGTTATTTCCTGGGAAATATGTCTAAATAACAAACGCTCATATAATCATAGCTTAATTGTTAGATAATTAAAAGCGTTTTATTATTAGTAATTTATGAAAATTATAGCCTTCCGTGAATAAAACGATTAAAAAGCCTAGCCCAAAACACCTGGTTGAACTAAGCTTCACGTCACTTTTTGGTTCATTCTCTATTCTAAGAGACGGTAGCCCATGTTCTCCGGAGGGTCCTCAGCTTGTAACTCCCCCCTACATCAAATCTGTGTACATGTTTTTGGATCACTTCCAATCCTTCTACATGGTACGTGAAAAAGATGACCGCGGGGTGCATGAATGAATCATAAAAGAAGATGGGATTGAAACTTCGGTTTACTTTTTTCAGCTTCCACTTGCCTAGTAAATCCAATTGCCGGACATAATCATCATCAATGATCGCCTGCGATATGACATCCGTTTTATTATGACTATACTCCAGCAGGTGATGATAACAAATCGCTGCTTGTACATAAGATAAGGGGGACTCGTCTCCTGCAATACTCAACATGAATTCATCTTCGAGTCCTTGTTCATAGTGATTCGCAAAAACATCATTATCCGAACATAATAAAGACCATCCATGTTTCAAATATAGTTGCGAATACTGATCGACTACTCCATCTAAACGTATCCTTTCACCCGTTTGTAATGGGATGGGAGGAATAGGAGGGTTGACCCTATTTTTAAAGGTAGCCTCGCGCTTAAATATCGTTTTATTTTTCACACCTGCTCCTCCTGTTCCTTTTAAAAAAACTCTTAGTCTTTATTGTTTTGGAGAAAGCCTTTAATGTCATTAAGTGAAAGCCCTATTTCTTTTGCTTCTTTGATCAGATCGATCCATTCACTATCGGTTTGACTCTCGTAATTACCCAAGCTTTTTCTCCTTTCTTACAAAGCTCATTTCACATCTTTTTTATCGTCTTCCCTGTATTTATGTGTCAGTAATTCTTCTAATGGGACATCAAGTGTCTTTGCCAGCTTCCCCATTATGATCAATGAAGGATTTTTTTGTACGTCTCTTTCAATATTACTAATGTACGACTTAGAAACTCCGGACTTTTTCGCAAATTCATTGACAGACATCCCTTTTCCTACTCGCAGCACACGGATTTTTTCCCCGATAGACAACATCCACTTTCCCTCACCTTCTTAGGAATTGACCTTTCTTACGCATGTTCTTTATAAAGAATATTATAACGCTTCGGTTCTTTAAAGAAAACGCTTGAATTTGTTTACTATGTCCGTTTTATATACAAAATACTACCGATAACACGAATTTCCTTTATTTTCATTTCTTTTTTGAGAACAAAAAACAGCCAGGAACATTTCCTGACTGTTATCCTTTTTCCATCTGATATTTTCGTCTGAACTCTTTTGGACCGATGCCTTCCATACTTTTGAAAACTCTCGTGAAATAGCTTTGACTGTTGTATCCGAGCAGCAAACTAATATCCAACAAGGAATGTTGCGTGATACAAAGAAGCTCCTTCGCTTCCTTAATTCGCTGCTGGTTTATGAAGTGAGTGATGGAGACCCCTTTCTCTTTGGTAAACACCCCTGACAAGTAATTGGGGTTCACTTTCAGAGTTCCTGCGATGCCTTTTAATGTGAGCTCCTGCGTCAAATTCTGAAAAATGTATTTCTGTGCTCGTTCGACAAGTGGTGAATAAAATGATTGGTCGTCTATTTTTTTTATCCGATCCAAAAAGGATTGCAGGATGTTCATCTCGAGAGATTTCAAATCCTCCACCAACACCTTGGATTCTAAGAAATTGATATAGAAGTCACAAAGGGAATTGACTTCATCCTGTTGAGCTCCTTCTTCCGTGCATATGTAACCTAGCTCCGACACCAGACGGATCATATGATTCTTCATCATTCGCACATCAGGGTTAATGAGAGCTTTTTCTCTGTGCGCCTGATATTCTTCCAAAGCACGGGCATCCCCTTTTTTAAAGAGATCAATAAAATTCTGTTTGGAAGCGGTGATTTCAGGATAGGAATGAAGCGACTGTGTAAACGCTTGATACTGGTTACGGATCTTTTCATCCTCAAGTGCATATGTTACTTTCTTTTCTTTTTTCGGAAATAGTTGGTTAAGCAACCGTTTAACCGACTGGATTTGAACCTGATTCAATACAGGAAGCTGCTGGTAGTATTGAACGAACTGTTCTTCTAATGTATCATCAAGATCATTCATAATAAGCGTCAGCTTTACATGCTTCCTTGATACATCCTTTTCCAAAAATGGACCTACACCTAATACATATTCTTTTCCTTCCAACTCTATGGGATATAGAAAAAGGTGTTGATCATACGGATCTGTAAACATCTGGATGGTGTACGGACGTTTTCTACTCTCATTGATATAACTTCTATGTAAGTCTCTCAATATATACGGTGGTTTTTGAAAGCTATCAGGAAAATGGTATGACAGTTTGTTACGATCGTTAATTAATAAAACCGGGGTTTGCAGGGCAATAGAACAATCCTTTAATAAATTAATAATTTCATATTTCGTCATGATAGACCCCTCACTGCATCTTTTTACTCATTAATTCTATCATGTCAAAAAAAGAACACCCTTTCAAGTAAAGGATGTTAAACTGATTTCTTTTGTTTTTGATTTTCCTGAAAAAAGCTTTTAACCTCTTCCGTGCTTAACCCCAATGCTTTTGCTTCCTTTATGAGAGAAACCCATTCATCATCCAACTTTTGCTTTCCAGGCAGCGTTTTCATCCGGTCACCCTCCCTAAAATGGTTAAATCGATGAGGTGAGCTCCACGATCGGTTGTCCCCCGATTCTATGAGCTCTCATGCTCCTAAACCTATATCTTCTATGTACTATTATAATGGATGGATATAGATGGAAATTGAAAAATACTCACTATTTTTTCACATTTTTCACTTAATTTTTCAGATTTTTCACAAATTTATTGTATTTTTTTGTAGAATAGAGTATTGGGATAAAATACCCAGGCATGAGTTGATTCATACCTGGATCCCTTCAATTGTACATGTGATTCCATTTTTCAGTGAGAAGACGGAAGGCGTCTTCATCATTTTGATCGATCGCCTTGTCGATGAGGCGTCGAAGGTTGTTTTTTTCTAATTCACGGATGATTTCCTTCACTTCTTTAGATGATTGCTGACTGATTTCGATCCCCTCTTCATAATACGGCGACACAATCGAATGAAGGTGCTTGATAAACTCAGGCAGTTGCAGTAAATCGGAGACAGAAACATACACCATTTTCTTGCCCCGTTGGAAGACGAATATATCGAAAACGTTATGCACCCGTTGACGATTGCGGTCGATTATAATTTCTCTTGATTCCATTGGGATGAACTGATACAACTCGTTATCGATGAGCAGCGAAAAGTACTGGTAGGCTAGAACGACTCGAATGAAGCGTTTGTCTTCTTTAACATAGTATGGCTTAAGCATTTTTATGTTCAGCATAGGCCCACCCCTTTTTCATTAAATCTGAATTTTCAGTATTTTATTCTATTATCGCGCATTTGTCAACAAAAAGAAAGCGATTAATCCGGAATGGGCGGTGGATTTGGAGTGTTTTTAAGTTTGTGTTTAGGAGAAAAATGTTGAACATGGGTGTATAACGACCAGAGTGAGTCGTGCAGTGACTTAACACCTAATCGACAATAAAAAAACCTCGATTCCGTGGAAAACGGAATCGAGGTTTTATGATTTAGATGAGCGCATGCAAGCGTTCGTTAACGGTTGCTTTTACTGAGGCCAGTAGTTCTTCACTTTCTTTTCTTGTGCTGGATTTCACACCGTAATAAAACTTGATTTTCGGTTCTGTCCCTGATGGACGCAGGCAGAACCAGCAGTCATCTTCAAGGATGAACTTGACCACGTTGGACGTAGGAAGATCGATTTCCTCTTCGGTTCCGTCCTGCACATGTTTACGGATGGTCGTCGCATAATCTTCGATGGCAACGACTTTCTTTCCACCCGCTTCTTTGATTTCTGCGTTACGGAAGTCGTCCATAATCGCCTTGATTTGTTCTGTGCCTGATTTACCTTCAAGCTTCATCGACTGCAGGTCTTCAAGGAAGTAGCCGTGTTTTTCATATAACTCATCCAGAGCATCCAGTAACGTTTTTCCTTGATTCTTCCAATGCGCCCCGACTTCTGCTGCAAGGACAGCAGCCTGAACAGCGTCTTTGTCACGGGCAAAGTCTTTAACGAGATATCCATAGCTTTCTTCATAGCCGAACATGAACGTGTGCTCCCCACTTTGTTCATATTCACGTATTTTTTCTCCGATGAATTTGAAGCCAGTCAGCGTATCGAGGGAACGAATGCCGTAAGCGTTTGCGATGACCCGACCGAATTCAGAGGTTACAATTGTTTTGATCAACAGTCCGTTTTTCGGCAGTTGTTCGGATTGACCAAGAATGTAATCCAGTAAAAGGGCACCTGTCTGGTTCCCTGTGAGGACGACATATTCTCCTTTTTCATTAGGGACAGCAATTCCGAGGCGGTCGGCATCTGGATCTGTCGCCATCAGCAAGTCAGCTCCAATGGCTTTTCCTTGATCAATCGCCATCTCAAAGGCCTGATGTTCTTCAGGGTTCGGTGATGCGACAGTAGAAAATTCAGGGTCCGGTTTCGCTTGCTCCTCCACAATGTGAATGGAAGTGAACCCACTCTGCTGCAGCCCTTTTTCGACAAGGTCACGAGCGGTACCGTGCAGAGGTGTGAATACAAGGGAAAGGTCCTTTTTGATATCCGGTTGGACAGTAACGCCTTTCAATGCTTCCAAATAGGCAGCATCGACTTCATCGTCAATCCAGCGAAGCAGCCCTTGTTCTTCAAGCTCTTGTTGATCAGCCGCTTCGACTTTCAATTCGTTTTCCACTTTGTTCACAAAATCGATCATGATTTCAGCCTGCTCCGGAGGCAGTTGTCCCCCGTCTTCATTGTAGGCTTTGAAACCATTGTATTCCGGCGGGTTGTGGCTCGCCGTTACGACAACGCCAGCTGCTGCGTTCAAATGACGGACAGCAAAGGATAATTCCGGTGTCGGTCTTAAGGACGTGAAGACGTAAGAAGGAATGCCGTGGTGACCAAGGACACGAGCGGTCTCTACCGCGAACTCCTTGGACATATAACGGGAATCATAAGCGATCGCTACGCCCCTGTTGGACAAGCCCTGGTCGTTGACATACGTTGCCAGACCTTCAGCCGCTTTTCTCACGGTATAGATGTTCATGCGGTTTGTTCCTGGTCCGAGCTTTCCGCGCATTCCACCTGTCCCGAATTCCAGGTTCTTGTAGAAAGCATCTTCCAAAGATTGTTCATCTGATGTTAGTTCTTCTAGCTTTGATGCAAGATCGGCATCAAGTTCGGTAAATTCTTTCCAACGGTTGTAATCATTTTTCCACATGCACAACACTCCTTCGTGATTATTTTTTCTTTAGTTAGATAGGGAAGTTCTTTTCTAAGAGCGGAAATTCGACTAGTGACGGGTGAATGAGCCCGACATAGAAATCCTACTCGTTCTTCTCTAGTTCTTTTCATTCGCCATTATTTGGTCGAATTCCTGTTTTTTCGGCGCATTTAGATAGAAATCTTTTACTTTTCTTATCCTTTTACACCGAAAGCTAATAAACTATGTAACGGCTTACTTTAATTGTAACATTTATCTAGGAGGGGGTTGATGTGGAAATATCTGTATGACCTGGTACACCATTTATTCCCATCGATAGATTTCTTTTATTTATGCTGTTTGATTATGCAGATTAAGGATGGGAATATTTGTATGACCTGGTCACACTATTATTTCCAAAAGAAAAAAAGGCCGCTGTGGATGTAGCTAGCGGCCTCCTTTTCTTTTGCTTCCTTATTATGAGTTTAGTCTGAGGGGAAAAATTTCAGTAGATCGTTTTTTATCTCTATACATATTTCTATATCCATCGTCTCTTTCTTCTCTCTATGGACGCGATACACGGTTGCTCTTCCTTCTCTTATAAATTCATCCTCACGTCCATATATTCCCCATTCTTTAATGAGTCTTCTTACGAATTCATCATAGACTTCGAAATTCTTGGGTAATTGTAGGACGCCTTGTATCCCCGACTGTGTCATTTATGGTTTCACCTCCTCATCTGTTCCATTTAGTTATAATGTACCTTCCATTATTAGTCAATATATCCTATATTTTTCAAAATATCTCCATTTGTAATTTTTACAATAAACGATACAAAGAAAACGATTTTCATCATTGAAATTATATAAAAAAGCCCATTTTAATAAGAATATGACTTCTAAAATGAAAATTTTTGGTTTTGTTAATTTAATGTAAAGATATTCAATCTACTAAAAAGCACTGCCTTATCTATAGCATCCACCATTGAATCCATTTAGACCAGGGGGCAAGGGAGAAACCTACAATCTATTTTCCATTTACTGGTGTACCAGGTCATACAAATTCTGGATAATCAAATAGTCGGATAATTCGCTCTTGTGATTCAATTTCCTTTCCGTTACAATGTCCTTTATACAAAGAATAATGTTTATTTCAAGTAGACAAGGAGTGTGAACGATGAATAAAGCCATTACCGTAGGACTACTAGGACTTGGAACGGTCGGAAGTGGAGTGATTGAGATCCTCCGCGATCATAAAGAACGCATTGAACATAAGACAGGGTGTGACGTCACGATTAAGTCTGTGCTTGTCAGTGACATGTCCAAACCCCGCGAGGTTCCGGCTGAAACCCAGTTGACGGATCAGTACCAGGATATTACGAGAGATCCGGAGATTGATGTCATCGTAGAGGTGATGGGTGGGATCGATCACACGCTTACTATATTATTAGAAGCGATTGAACACGGAAAACACATCGTAACGGCGAACAAGGATCTTGTCGCCCAGCACGGAGAGCAGCTTTTCGAAGCTTGCCAGAAACATAAGTGTGATTTGTATTATGAAGCGAGTGTGGCCGGAGGGATTCCGATCATCCGCTCGATCATGGATGGCTTGTCCTCCGATCGCATTACGAAAATGATGGGGATCGTGAACGGAACGACCAACTATATTATGACGAAAATGGCGCAGGACGGTGTTGATTTTGACAGTGTCTTGAAGGAAGCGCAGGATCTTGGCTTCGCAGAAGCGGACCCAACTGCTGATGTGGATGGTCTCGATGCGGCCAGGAAGATGACGATTCTATCAATCTTAGGTTTCTCTATGCCCTATCGTTTAGAAGATGTTGATATTAAAGGGATCCGTGGTATCTCGTCTGATGACATCACCTACGCAGAAGAGCTCGGGTACCGCATCAAGCTGATCGGGATTGCGGAAAACAACCACAATGGAGTTTCTGTCAGTGTCGAGCCGACATTGCTTCCGATCCAACACCCGCTTTCTTCTGTTAACGATGAATTCAATGCGGTCTACGTGTATGGGGATGCCGTCGGTGAAACGATGTTTTATGGCCCAGGAGCCGGGAAGCTTCCGACTGCCACTGCGGTTGTTGCTGACCTGATCGCTGTGTTGAAAAACATCCGCCTTGGCACGACAGGAACGGCGTATGTACAGCCGCAATTCCCTAAGCAGGTGAAAGCGAAGAAAGATCAACTAACGAAGAAGTACATTCGTCTTCACGTCGATGATAAGGCCGGGATGTTGAACGACCTGACGAACATTTTCGCCCAATACGATCTCTCCTTTGATCAGTTCACTCAACGTTCCACCGATCAGGATGGCGAACGTGAATTGATGATGGTAACCCATCAAGTCAGTGAGGAAGATTTTGAAAAAGCAATCCAGGACATTGAGTCACTTGCTTCCGTAAGAAGTATCGACAGTATATTCCGTGTAGAAGGAGGAAACTGACATGTGGCGTGGATTAATTCATGAATATGGAGAGTTTTTACCCGTTTCCGAAAAAACACCAAAGCTGACGTTGCATGAGGGGAATACCCCGCTCCTTCCCATCCCGTCCATCTCACAGGACCTGGGTATCGAAGGTTATGTAAAAATTGAAGGAGCAAACCCGACGGGCTCCTTCAAGGACCGCGGCATGGTGATGGCGATGGCAAAAGCGATCGAAGAAGGCTCAGAGGCTGTCATTTGTGCCTCTACAGGAAACACTTCCGCTTCAGCGGCTGCATTTGCTGCACGAGCAGGACTTCGCTGCATCGTCGTTATTCCAGATGGAAAAATTGCGGAAGGAAAATTGGCGCAGGCCGTCATGTACGGCGCGGAAATTTTTGCAATCAAAGGAAACTTTGATGACGCTCTTCGTATGGTCCGGAAAATGGCGGAGAATGAGCCGGTCACACTTGTGAACTCTGTGAACCCTTACCGCATCGAAGGTCAGAAAACGGCGGCATTTGAAGTTTGTGATGCTCTTGGCTCTGCACCGGATATTTTAAGCATCCCCGTCGGAAATGCCGGAAACATTACGGCGTACTGGAAGGGATTCAAGGAATACAACGAGCGCCATGGTTCCGGTCTGCCTCAGATGATGGGCTTTGAAGCGAGTGGCTCTGCTGCGATCGTCCGCAATCAAATCATCGAGGATCCGGAAACGCTGGCGACAGCGATTCGGATTGGCAACCCGGCAAGCTGGGATAAAGCGTTGAGCGCGCGTGATGAATCCAATGGTCTGATTGATGAAGTAACCGATGAAGAAATCGTTGAAGCTTATCAATATTTAGCTGAAAAAGAAGGCGTGTTCGCTGAACCGGCGTCCTGTGCTTCTATCGCAGGCATGATCAAAAAAGTCAAAGACGGCACAATCCCGCAAGGCTCGAAAATCGTTCATGTGTTAACAGGGAATGGCTTGAAAGACCCGAACACTGCCATTGATAAGAGCCCGGTCAAGCCTACAAGGATCGAGAATGATTACAACATTTTCGCTTCTGCTGTCACAGGTGTCCAATCATGAGCCGGTTTCAAATCCGAGTGCCTGCGACATCAGCGAACCTGGGGCCGGGATTTGATTCCGTCGGCATTGCGCTATCGAAATACGTGACGTTTGACTGTCAGCCGGCGGAGGAGTGGTTTTTTTCCGTTCCTGAAGAAGACCAGCCCTATATTCCTTCGGGCAAAAGCAACCTGATTTACAAAACGGCGCTATTCACAGCCGAAGCCATGGGTCATGAAGAGCTTCCGGCGACCCACGTAGAGTTGACGAATGATGTGCCGATCGCCCGGGGACTTGGCAGCTCATCAACCGCCGTAGTGGGTGGAATTGAACTGGCCGATCACCTTCTCGATCTTGGTTTGAGCCGTTATGAGAAGTTTAAAATCGCCTGTGAAATCGAAGGGCATCCTGACAATGTAGGCCCCGCTATTTTCGGCGGCATTATGGTTTCCAATTACGATGGGGAGCATTTGGATTATGTCCATTTTACAGAAGGAATGGATGATTTGACCTGGCTCGCGATCATTCCGGACTACCATTTGGAAACAGAAAAAGCACGTGGGCTGCTGCCTGTGGAGATGGACTATAAACAGGCGGTCAACAATAGCGGGAGCGCCAATGTCCTCGTCGCCGCCTTAGCAACGAAAAATTGGCCGCTTGCCGGAAAAATGATGCAGAGCGACCGCTGGCATCAGCCTTACCGGCAGATTCTTATTCCCGGCTTTTCCTCTTTCAAAGAGATCCTGGAGAAAGAACATTCGCTTGGCCACTACATCAGCGGGGCAGGGCCTACCACGGTCGCCCTTTTTGATAAATGGGATGATCGTAAACGAGAACGACTCGAAGAGACTCTGGAAGATTACCAGGTCGAACCGCTTGAAGTAGACTTGAATGGGGCGGAAACGCTTGTTTTAGCTCCTGAAAAATGACGAGAGAACCAGTACATGGCGTACTGGTTCTCTTTTTTTTTCATCAATGGTTGATTTTTTGCTGGATTTTACAAGACCGCACTTCCTACAAAACAATTAATCCAGAACTAACGTTTAACCTTCCTTTTTCTAAAATAAATGAGAAGAATCACCAAGAGCCCTATCATACCTCCGACGCTGTCTAGGACGACATCCCCTGCATAGGGTGTGCGATTTGGTGTGAGCGACTGATGATACTCATCAAAGCAGGCATAGAGGACGGTAGTGATATAAGATGCAATCAGCTTTCCTTTTAACCCCCAGCCCGTGTTGTGATGGAAAGCAAGAAACGTCGTGACCATGAGGAGGAAAAATACGGTCAGATGAGCGGCTTTCCGGATGAGAAACTCCAGCATCCCGTCGACCCCACGGTTTTCTATATTGATTGTCTCCCCGTGGTAAGTAAATTCGATCGCAGATAAGACTGGTTTTAGTAAGTCTAAATTGATATAAAGGTTCATTGTAGGACGAAGGTCCTGTTGTTCATAGGGTTGGGAAGAAAAGAAGAATATTAATCCCATTACACCCAGGGGTAATAAAAAATAAATAGTTCTTTTATACAACACAAGTCACACTTTCCTATTATCTTTTCATTTGGCATATCTAATAGTCTACAACAACTGTCAGGGGATTTAAAAGATTTAAAGAATTACTAACTCCTACTATTATTATGGAGGAAATTTGTATACAATATTATTAGAAAATGAAAAGGGGGATTCGAAATGGCGAAGAAGAGTAAACAATACGACTATGACCTCAGCGAAGTGAAGCGTCTGATCGGCGAGACAGATAAAAACTACCGAGAAATTGCTGCTGAGACAGGATGCCCGTATGCGAGCGTCGTGTATCACGGTCGTAAGATTCGCGGACGCGTCAATCGTATGCGTCAGGAAGATATGATGGAAGAACAACCACAATCGTTTTTATCGATTAAAGAGGATCAACATACATCAGAGGAAGCGACGATGTTGTCTGGCGGGACGACGTTGAGCATTTCCAGAAATGACGTCCAAATCCAGGATGCAGAACAAGAAGCTGCTAAAATGATTAAGGCAGCACGTGCCCTGGGATTGAGCAAAATAAACATAACCATTAATAAGTAAGCGCACAGTCTCGGGGGATTCTCCGAGGCTTTTTACATGGTCCTACCAAGTTCCTTCAGTTTCTTCCTCGCATGTCTGCCCCAGTTTTTCACAGCATCATGGGTTACTTTTTCCAAACCAGCGATCTGCGCAATGGAACGGTCCATAATAATGTAATGATAGACCCACTTCCATTGATTCGGAGTGAGAATCTCCTTCACCTGTTTCCATAGGAGTTCATCCGTAATTTCGTCTTCCCATTGGTCAAGTCCTTCCTGCACCATCCGCTCGGCGATCCCTTCCTCCTGTTGATAGGTTCTTGAATCTTTACGGATTTTATCAATCAAGGCATTGCGGACTTTCCAGTGCATGTACGACTTCAAGGTTCCTGCCTCAGGGTCATATGTACGGTAGGCGTTCCACAGGGCGAAAAGACCTTCAGCATAGAAGTCCCCATTTCTATCTTTAATGTTCAGTTTATGAATGTGATAATGAATCAACTCTTCACTTTCTGCTACTAGTCTTTCAAACATTTCATCCGTGTTCATCAGACACCCTCCCTAAATGTTCCTTCATACTATAATCGATAGAAAAAGGGATTTTGGTGTCATGATTTAGCATATTTTTCAATTTTATCTAGAGAAAAATTGAATTTTGCTTCCCTTCTGTTGGGAAATAAAGGATAATAGTGACATAGAAAGGTGTGTGCCATGAAAGATCCTATTCTCGAATTCCACGCGTATCAACGTTTCATCCATTCCTCCCTCCGTCATTGGAACCTCCCCGAACCTTATGAAGACTGCCTGCAGGAAAGCTATCTCATATACTTACGCTGTGCAGAAAGGTACGAACCCGAACGTAGCAAGTTCTCCACCTTTTTCATTCAATCCTTGTACAGACACTTTCAAACGATGCACCGGAAGAATCATCGAGGCAAGGAAGCTGCTCATTTTTTCTCCGTACATCAAAGACCGCAGGAAAAAGATCCTCTGCAAGAAGACCTTCTCCTTTTTGACATCTACCATTTCTCTTCTCTTACCCCTATGGAACTATTCATTTTTGAGCAAATCTATACCGGTTACACCGTGAATCAAATCGCTTTATTGACTGGAAAGAGTCCTTCTACTATTAAAAGAGCCCGAAAACAGATCAAGAGAAAAGTAGCCGGCTGTTTATCAACAGAATAAATAGGGAAAATATTGATATCCCAATAAAAAACGGAGGAATCCTCTTTGGAGCAAACGTCCCGATCCTTGTTCCCTCTTGCGAATATTTGGCTCGATGACGCACCAACAACGTTCACCCATGCATTCCTCGAGCGTCTGGCTTACGAATGGATGGTTGAAATCGTCAATCCTTTCCCTCTGCCACTGTTAGAAGATCGAGAACTTGTACTCGACATCTCCATCGAACAAACCGACGGCACACTATTTGCCCACCTCCCCATTCAGTCCTACAGCATCGAAGCAGGCAATGAATTCAACGTCTATCGGTTTCACATGTATCCGCCGGAGTAACCGTGATTTTCCTCTACGTTCCTTAGAATGTTATAATAGACGTGACGTTTTATGGAAAGGAAGAGACGATGCTCTATCTCGCTTTTGCCGGATTTTTTCTCATTTATTTAATTCTGGGATGGTTCACGAATGTCATCGAAATGTCGACATTCAGCGCTGTCTTCAGTGTCGCGTTTTTATGCCTGAACCTCTACATGTTCTGGAAAGAAAAGAAAAAACAAAGCTCCACATAAAAAAGATCCGTCTCAAAAGGCGGATCTTTTTTGTGTGGCTTTTATGTGACATGATGTTAGAATTCGGGCGTGGGATTGGAATTATTTGTATGACCTGGTACAACAAAAATTGTAAGACCTGGTACAACAATATTTGGAAGTGGTGCAGGAGTTTGGGCGTTTATGTCGAATAAAGGGTAGGTGTGATAATTGATTAAGGAAGGATTGATGTAATGCGGAAACGTCGATGGTTTCCGAAGGCCTGGTATCATATAACGGCTAGAGGAAATCGAAAAACAGATATTTTTTATGATGACAAAGACAGGTATAAGTATTTAACACTCTTGCAGGAAGCTATGCTTTCCCATCCGTTCCACCTCCACTCTTTTTGCCTCATGTCTAACCACGTTCACCTTCTTATTGAAACGATCGAACTTCCACCAGGTACCTTCATGAAAGATCTTCACTCCCAATACGCGATGTACTTCAACAAGAAATATGGATATGTCGGTCATCTTTTTGAAGGACCCTATAAGGCAAAGCTTGAGGATGATGTAAATGCTGTACTTCAAGTTAGTCGCTACATTCACCTGAACCCTTGCCGGGCCCTCATTACCTTCCAGCCTGAAGATTACAAGTGGAGCAGTTACGCTCATTACTTATCCCCCACCCCTTATTACTCCGAGTTCGTGACCACATCTACCATTCTCGGTTACTTCAAAGACGTGAAGCAGTATGAGTTTTTTGTTCAACTGGCAAATAAAGTAAGACCTGGTCACCCAAGTAATGGGTGACCAGGTCTTACATAAAATCCCAATCAAGGCTGAAGAAAGGTCTCTACTTCCTCTAAGGCTTGGGGGGCGTCTGGGCCGATGCAGGTGACTTCGATTTTGTCGCCTTCTTGTAGTCTCAAGTTGATGAGGCCGAGGAAGCTTTTCAGGTTGGCTTCGTGGACGCTTCCCTGGACCACTTTCTTCAGTATGATTTCTGATTCATAACGCTGGATGATTTGGGACAGCTCCATAATCGTCTGCGTTTCTTTCATGTGTACCGTTACATCTTTGGATACTTTTTCACTCATTTATTATTCCTCCTTTATATGAATAGGTTCAATAAAATAGGGATTGTGACGATACTAAATAGCGTCGTCACTAAGGTGATGCTAGAAACAAGATCCGGCTTCGAATTGAACTGGACCGCATAGATCGTCGTCGTTGCAGCTGAAGGCATGGCTGCGGAAACAATCAACACGGCAGCCATCATATCACTCATTGGCAGAACTAATGTCAATACGAAGGCGATCAGTGGTGAACCGACCAGACGAAGGGTCGTGGCATAGGAAACTTTCGGCCATTCCAGGTTCCTTAACGGGATTCCTGCGAGCTGCATGCCGAGTACGACCATCACCATCGGAACCGTTGCGGCCGCTAGTAAGTCGATGCTGTTCATCAGATTCTCAGGAACCGGTACGCCCCCCAGGTTCATTGGAAGTGCCACAAGCACCGCATACGTCGGCGGCATTTTCAAAACAGAAAGCAGCGCCATTTTCAGGCCTGAGGTTCCTTTAGCTGCATAGTACACGCCGAAAAAGTTCATAATGATTGCCTGCAGGACCATGAAGGAAACAGAGTACACAAACCCCTCTTCCCCGAAAGCGAAAAGAATGATGGGCACACCATAGTTCCCGGAATTCATGAACGCCGTCGATAAAATCAACCCGCTCTCCATGCTCTGATCGTAGTTTTTCACTTTACTGACAATCTTGTTGATTCCAAGAATGCTGAAAAGCAACAATCCGGAGAAGAGAAGCATCATTAAATATTCTCCATTCAAGTCCGCTTCGTAAAATGTCTGGAAAACTAAACAGGGCAGCATCACATACAGAGCGATCGTCGATACAGATTTCACATCTAATTTAGCGATTTTTTGGATCGTATAGCCAGCTCCGAATATGAGAATGACCGGCAATACGACTTGGATGAATACACTCATAACAAAATTACCGTTCGGCTGCGTGCCGCCATCGAATAGACAGCGCCCGCACCGCCTTTCCTATTTAACTAAGGGGTTTTATGTTCTATAACCTTTACATCTAAGCTTTGAGCCTTCCGCTTGAGAAGGAGATCCATTTTTCTTCCGCCTCCACTCACCGAAATCGCTCCTTCAAAACAACTACTCTAAAACCGAAAAACCCCTTGCCTAAAAGCAAGGGATTCCGGGTGACGTACAAGGAGGGTCAGTCCTCTTTTCATCATTCAGCGAAGCTGATCAACCATAGTGATAATTCTGGAATAAACGTAATCATTAGTAACGAGAAGATCATCGCGAAAAAGTATGGGATGATCGCTCGGGACAGCTGCTCGATCGAGAGCCCGGATATTCCGGATCCGACGAACAAGTTTACGCCGAGTGGTGGTGTAATGAAACCAATCGCCAGGTTCACAACCATGATGATTCCGAAGTGGATCGGATCGTAACCAAGGTTTACGGCAATTGGAAGCAGGATCGGTGTCAAAATGATGATCGCTGCCAATGTATCCATGAAACATCCGACAATGAGCAAAAGCAATGTGATCAATAGAATCAAAATGATCTCATTTTCTGAAATGGACAACATGAAATTGGCCACTTGTGTCGGGATCTGCTCAATCGTAAGCAGCCGACCGAAGGCTGTTGCCGAACCTACGATGATCAGGACCGTCGCAGTCGTCAAAGCAGAATCTGCGAAAATTTTCGGCATGTCTTTGATGCTGAGTTCACCATAAAGGAACAAGCCGGCGATCATACCGTACACCACAGCAATAACCGCTGCTTCTGTCGGGGTGAAAATCCCGCCGTAAATTCCTCCCAGGATGATGACTGGAATGACAAGCGCCCATTTGGCTTCCCAGAATGTTTTTCCGATGTTTGCGAGGGACGTTTTTTCTGCCAGACCTTTATACCCTTGTTGTCTTGAATAAATGTACGCCCAAGCAAGCAGTGCTCCACCGACGATGAATCCTGGGATGATCCCCGCGATGAACATGTCACCGATCGAAGCTCCACCCACGACTCCGTAGATGACCATCGGAATACTTGGAGGGATGATGACACCAATGGAACCCGCTGCAGCTACTGTCGCTGTGGCGAATTTTTTGTCATATCCTTGTCTCACCATGGCAGGAATCATAATGCCACCGATCGCTGCAACGGTTGCTGGTCCTGAACCGGAAATCGCTGCAAAGAACATACATGTCACGATGGTCGCCATCGCAAATCCACCCGTTTTGTTACCAACAAGAGCGTTTGCGAAGTTGAATAGTCTTTCGGATATGCCGCCTTTCCCCATGATTTCACCGGCCAGGATGAAAAAGGGAACGGCCATCAATGGGAATGAGTCGACAGAAGTGACGAGTTCCTTCATTAAAAACTGGACCGGAATGGCACCAGTATAGAAGATTGTCGCAAGTGTCGATAATCCGAGAGCGATTCCAATCGGTACACTAAGCAATAGGAAGAGGGCGAATGTCCCAAATAATACGATTGTTGTCATGATTCATCCTCTCCTTCCTGCTGCTGCATACGATCGCGTTCATCGTCGACATCGAGTTCTTTTTTACCGATCAACATCTTGATCTGAACAATCAAGTTTTGTACAAGACGGATGGCTGTCAAAGCAAATCCGACTGGTGTCGCCATGTAAACGAGTCCCATCGGTATATGTAAGGCCGGTGACTGCTGGCCGAACGATAGTAACTGGGAAGCGATGCTGTAACCATTGACGACGACATACAAACTGAAAACTAAGAATAGTAGATTTGCAATGATGGCGAGCATCAATTTGGCTTTTCCTTTAAGTAAAAGCAGCATGACATCTACTTTGATGTGGCGCTGCTTCTTCACTCCGTAACTGATTCCGATATACACTAACCAAATGAAGCAGTACCGTCCGAGTTCCTCTGACCAGGACAATGAATTTCCCGACACTCGCATCGCGACTTGCAGGAAAATGACACTGACCATGATGGTCGAGAAAATGACGAGCAATACTTCTTCAAATCTGCGGTCGATCGCTCGAATGATGTTCATTTCCTTCACCTCAACTGACCCTGAATGGAGAAGAATACGCTGCAGACCCGCTACAGCGTACCCTTTTGCATTCTATTATTTTTGCGCGTCTTCAATCGCTTTGTACACTTTGTCTACGGTTTCTTCACCGATCTTGCTCTTGTAATCTTCAATGACAGGAGCTACGGCGTCGACCATTTCCTGGCGAGCTTCATCTGTGATTTCCGTGTACTCCATGCCTTCTTCCTGAAGCTGCTTCAAGTACTTCTCGTTCGCTTCACGGTTCAACTTACGCTCGTGCTTCCCTGCTTCAACAGCTGCATCTTTAACGATCTTCTGCTGATCTTCTGTCAAACCATCATAGAAAGATTTGCTCATCAAGAATACGAATGGGCTGTAGATGTGGTGCGTGTTAGAAACGTGATCCTGTACTTCATAGAACTTTTGAAGATAGATTGTTGCATAAGGGTTTTCCTGACCGTCCACTGTACCTTGCTGCATCGCTGTAAACAATTCTGTGAATGCCATTGGTGTAGGGTTTGCTCCTAGTGCCTTGAAGGCATCCAGGTGAAGGTCGTTTTCCATGGTACGGATTTTAAGACCATCAAAGTCATCAACAGATGCTACCGCACGCTCACTGTTTGTAAGGTCACGGAAACCATTTTCCCAATAAGCAAGGCCTACAAGGTTCTGTTCTTCCAGTTTTCCAAGCAATTCTTGTCCAACTTCCCCGTCGAGTACTTCGTCCGCTACTTGTTCGTTAGGGAAAAGGAACGGAATGTCGAAGACGCTGAATTCAGGTACGAAGTTCGCTAGTGGTGCTGTAGAAGGAACAACCACTTCCTGTGTACCAAGCTGAAGCGCTTCCGTCATGGAACGGTCGTCACCTAGCTGACCACTGTGATATGTATCCACTTTGATCGCGCCGTCTGTTTTCTCTTCCACAATTTCCTTAAACTTCAATAGACCTTTGTACTGAGGGTGATCACTGTTCAGGCCGATACCGGCTTTAATCGTTTTTGCTTCGCCGCTATCACCTGAAGCGCTTTCACCATCGCCACTGCTGGACTCTGCATCGCCGTTACCACAAGCGGCCAGAACCGTAATCAATAGAACCATCGACAATAAACCAAATAATTTCTTCATGTTCAACCTCTCTCCTTGTATGTAAAATTTTTTTCACAAAGCTTACGGACTCTCCCTGAATCGGTAACCGCTTTCAATGAAGGGCCAACAAAACAGGAATCGATTCCATAGAAAATAGTTTTCTTATGTTCATCCTCTTCGCCACCGCCTGTTTTAGAAGCGCTTTCAAAGAACCTCTAAAAAAAGCGGGTTGAAAAATGTGAAAATTATTTTCTGTAATTTCGATTATACAATAAATCTTTTTTAGTTCAATAGTTTTTCAGAAAAAAATTTCACCGACCCGAATCTTTCTTTTGAAATAAATTTCATATACAATAAGAGAAAGTGAAAATTCGAAGGAGGAATCCCTATGATTGAAGCTCCCACGAAACACGTCATCAGTAGAATCCGTTCTTCTTATACACAATTCAGTGAAAAAGAAAAGCTGATCGCTGATTACATTTTAGAAAATACAGAAGAAATTGTTCACTCTACCATTAACCAGGTCGCGGATGATCTTATGGTCGCTGATGCAACCGTTTTCAGATTTTGTAAGCGCTTAGGTTTTAAAGGCTATCAGGCAATGAAAATTGCTTTAGCTTCAGAAATCGTCAATCCGATTCAGGACATTCATGAAAAAATTACTGAAGACGACACCGACTTTGAAATTACGGAAAAAGTTTTTCAAGCCAATATCCGTGCACTGGAAACTTCCCGGGATGTCCAAAACCCGCTTTCATTAAAAAAAGCGATGGAATATCTGGTTGAAGCCGATCGTGTATTCTTTTTCGGAAGTGGCGGATCGAACATCCTTGCTATGGATGCTCAGCACAAGTTTATGCGGACAGGAATGGAAGCGTATGCATATCCGGATACGCACTTGCAGCTGATGTCTGCCTCTCAAATGAGAGAAACGGATGTAGCAGTTGTCATTTCCCATACTGGATCGAATCAGGATATTCTTGATATCGTGGATGTTGCAAAAGAAAACAATGTGAAGATTATCGCCATTACGAACTTCGCTAAATCTCCACTGACAAAAGTGGTCGATTTGTCCTTATATACAGTCGCAGAGGAAACGGAATTCCGGTCAGAAGCACTCGCTTCAAGGATCGCTGGTCTCTCGCTGATCGATTCTCTTTTTGTCAATTATAGTGTGAAAAAGAAAGAACAAGCGCAAACCGCTACCCAACGTATGCGTGATGCGATTTCAAGGAAGCGTGTGTAGAAAGGAAGTTTTACATGAGTTATGTGATTGGATTAGATCTTGGAACGACGAGTGCGAAATCCGTCGTTTTTCATAAAAATGGAGAGGTCGCTGCTGAATATGAAGTGGCTTACCCCCTCTCCCACCCCGTCGTCGGTCATGCCGAACAGGACCCGCTTCAAATGGAGCAGGCCGCACTTGAAGCATTACATTCAAGTACACAATCTATTGAACGGGAGGAGATTGTGGGTGTCGGAATCTCCGCTGCCATGCATTCTCTTATTTGCATGGATCAAAAAGGTGAACCTCTTTCTCCGTCTATGATTTGGGCGGACGCTCGCAGTGCTGGTGAAGCATCCTCATTGAAGGAAAGCCACCCCGATGTATATCAGCGCACAGGGACACCGCTTCATCCGATGTCCCCGCTGTCAAAACTAATATGGATGAAAAACAACCATTATGAACCCTGGAAAGAGGCAGACTACTTTGTATCTGTGAAAGAATTTTTATTATATCGCTGGTTCGGGGAAAAAGTGGTTGACTATTCGATTGCTGCAGCCACCGGGCTTTTCAACATTCACGAACACACTTGGGATGAAGAAACGCTCGCCATTGCAGGCATTGGTCGGGAACAGCTTTTCCAACCGGTGGAGCCTACGTATGCAATGAGAGGCATGAGTGCAGAGGCCGCTGAAAAGTCTGGTCTCGATGCGGGAACGGCCTTTGTCATCGGTGGAAGTGATGGTCCGCTTGCGAACCTTGGAATTGGTGCGATCCAGCCTGGTGAGACAGCCATTACCATTGGCACGAGTGGAGCGATCCGTCAATTTTCCAGTGAACCGCTTCTCGACGCCCATCAGGAAGTGTTCTCCTACAGCTTTACTCATGACTTGTGGATTACCGGCGGACCGTCTAATAATGGTGGTCTGGTGCTGAAGTGGATCCAGGAGCTATTTTCAAATGAGGATCATCTTCCGGTTGAAGAGCTGACGAAGCTTGCGGGTGAAGTGGAAGCTGGTGCAGGGAATTTAATTTTCCTTCCCTATTTAAACGGGGAGCGTGCGCCGTTCTGGAACGCGGAAGCGAAAGGATCGTTCATCGGACTGACTCCTGCTCACGGCAAAGGACATATGACGAGAGCCGCGATGGAAGGCGTGCTGTTTTCCATTTTACATATTGGAAGTGCCCTGGAGCGTCTTGGCAACAATCATGACAAAATTTATGCGAGCGGCGGATTTGCACGATCAGAGGCATGGGTTCAAATGCTTGCTGACATTTTCAACAAGCGTATAGATATTCCGGTAAGCCACCAAAGTTCCGCCTGGGGAGCCGCCTGGGTTGCGTTGTACAGCCTCGGCCATGTCGACAGTTTAGCATCCATTAAGTCTTCCATTCCCATGAAGGAACATTATGAACCAAATGCTCAGAATCATGAGAAATACAAAGCCCTCTTTGAAGTGTACGAGTCCGTGTCAGGCAAACTGCAAACCGACTTCGAAAAACTTCATCGTATGTAAGATGTAAATAAATGGTGTACCAGGTCATCCAATATTTGGATGACCTGGTACACCTATTTTTTCCATTTTTATTTGACGTTTTCTTTTAGCCAGTATTCTCCGTCTTTGTATTCGATTTGTTCTGGGTAGCGGAGGTCTGTAACTTCGTCCTGGGTTTGTTTTGATGGTGGTGCGGTCATGAGAGAGACAGCAACGTTCGCTATAATAGCAGCGCTCGCTCCGAAGACTCCAGCACCGGTATCGATGATTCCAAGAATCGTGAATCCGCCGTATTTCGCTGCGAAAATGTACCCGAGCGTTACGGAAAGTCCGACAAGCAAACCGGCAATCACCCCAGGTCCATTTGCCCGCTTCCACCATACGCCGAGAAGCAGGGCCGGGAAGAACGAACCGGATGCTAAAGCGAAGGCCCAGGCAACGATTTGCGTGATGGCACCTGGTGGATTTAAGGCGATCAAACCTGCCGCTACGGTAGCAAGGACGATCGACCAACGTCCGACAGCCAGACGTTTCTTCTCACTCGCATTCGGATTGATGGAGCGGAAATAAATGTCGTGGGACAAGGCTGCGGAAATCGCGATCATCAATCCACCGGCCGTCGATAAGGCAGCCGCCATTGCACCGGCAGCCATCAGCCCGATGACGAAGATACCAAGGTTTGCAATCTCTGGCGTCGCCATAACGACGATATCATTACTGATGACAAGTTCCGACCACTGAAGCACGCCGTCACTATTATTGTCGGCAAGGGAAAGGCGACCGGTATCGACCCAGGCTTGTGTCCATGCGGGAAGATTGTTCAATTGTGAACCAGCCACTTCCGTCATCAGGATGAAACGGGAAAAGGCGGCGTAAGCAGGTGCAGACAAATAGAGTAACCCTATGAATAGCAATGCCCAGGCGCCACTCCAGCGAGCGGCTTTCATCGTCGCTACCGTATAGAAACGGACGATGACGTGGGGCAGACCCGCTGTTCCCGCCGTCAGTGTGAACATCAGAGCGATGAACTGCCATTTCGAACCTTCTGTAAATGGAATGATATATTCAGAAATACCCAACTCCTGATCGATCGTACGCATTTCCGAAATGACGTCCCCGTAGGAAATCCAAGGGACAGGGTTCTGCGTCAGCTGCAGTGACATAAAAATGACCGGAATCAAATATGCGATGATCAATACCAAGTATTGGGCGACCTGTGTCCATGTGATCCCTTTCATTCCACCCATGGCGGAGTAAAAAGCAATCAACACAACACCGATCAACGTCCCAGTTACCGTGTTTATTTCAAACAGACGTCCAATAACAACCCCTGACCCAGATAATTGTCCGACCGAGTAGGTGAAGCTGATAATGATGGTTGCTACAGCCGCAATTAACCTGGCCGTATTGCTGCGATAGCGGTCTCCGATGAATTCCGGCACGGTGTAGCGGCCATATTTTCTTAACTGTGGAGCCAAAAGGAACGTAAGCAGCAAATACCCGCCTGTCCAACCCATAATGTATGCGAGTCCATCGTATCCAAGAATCATGACCGTACCGGCGAGTCCGATGAATGAAGCTGCACTCATCCAATCCGCTCCAATGGCCATCCCATTGTAAACAGGCGGCACCCCGCGGCCGGCAACGTAGAAATCTGATGTAGCCCTTGCTTTATTGTAGACAGCGATACCTATGTACAGAGCAAAAGTAGCGACAATTAAAGCAAGGGAGACTATAAACTGTGCGTCCATATTTCTCCCCCTATCTTATTGGTTAACCACTTGATTTTGATCGGAATCTTCTTTGGGAACCAGCCCGAATTTTTTATCGACGACATCACTTATGATGGCATTGAAGAAAAGGAGTGCAATAAAAGTAATAATAGCTCCCTGAGCTCCCATGTAGTATGGAAGAGGTATCCCCATCACTGTAAAGGACTGAAGGCTTTCGGCAAAAAGAACAACACCGAAAGATACGATTGCGCCAATGGCGAGATAGATAATAATTAAAGTCGTACGCAAACGAAAATACGCTTTCGCCTTCTCTGGATCCATTTTTTTCACAACGATTCACCTCCCTTCGCATTATCCCCTTAAGTTAAAAATGAACTGTACGGTTTCCCAGAACGGCATCGGAACCATAATGATTTTGGCAAGAGCGACACCAAAGAGTGCTATGAACGGCACCGCCAGCAAGAACGGCCGCTTCTTTTTCAGTGCCAAAACAACAGAAAGTACGGTGATGACAGAAAGAATAATCGGAATCAGCAACGACTCTACCCTCCTTTTTTGTAAGCGTTAACATAGGCACGTAAAAATTTTTGAGAATATTTAGATTTAACTGAATATTACAACTTGTATTATTCTAAAATTCTCATAATTTGTCAATAGGTACGATATGACTAGACAAGTTTCGTGGATTTGTGTGATTTTTCAACTCCCTTGTGGGATGCTTCCGTGAGTTTGAGTGATTTTCAAGCTACTTTGAGCGAATTCTAAGCTACTCTGAGCGATTCTATTGAAAAACCAGCACCCTACGAGGGATGCTGGTTACCAAACATCTGCCGCCAAGTCATTGGCCCGACGACACCATCAATTTCAAGACGATGCTGTTGCTGGAATGCACACACGGCTGCTTCTGTTATGGGGCCAAAGTGACCGTCGTCAGTGGTTCCGACTGCTCTTTGGATTCGTTTGACCACGGATCCTTCAGCACCGAAGTGAATGGGATAGCCGGGATAGGTACGCGCGTTGAGCCTGTTTGTCGTTATTGGACCTGCGCTTCCGTCTACTTCTAATCCTTCCTGATGTTGAAATGCGACAACCGCATTCTTTGTTTGCGGTCCATAAATGCCATCCAATGGTCCAGGTTCGTAGCCTAACTTCTGAAGCTTTGTTTGAAGGTCACGGACATCCTTGGACTTTTCCGGCCATTCGAGATGGGCGTAATCTTTGAAGCTTGACCAGTCTCCTCCCCACTGAAAACCGAGAGACTTAGCGATATCCACTACGTGGCGCCAATCCTGATCTACCGTCCATAGTGCTTTTTTCCCATCTGAACTGACGAGAAAAAAATCAACGGCCCGGCCGCTGTGGTGATTGCTTTTCCCAGGTTTGGCATAGGTGACGATGTTTCCGCTGTGCCCGTATCTTTTTCCGTTCCAATAATAGTCCGGGCGGCCTTGTCCATACAAGTGAGCCTGCTCTTCATATGTTCGATGCCCGGAGGAGATTTGCACGAATATCCCATCGGAATAAGCCTGCTCAATCATTTTCCACACCTGTTCTTTCACAATCGTTTGGACGTTCCCCATTTTGTTCAAGCTGCGTTGTTTCAACGTTTCCACAGTCAGCATATCAATCCCTCCCTGCTTCTATAATCGAAGCGGAGAGGGATTTGGTGTCACGAAGCTTTTAAATTTTTCAACACATTGAATACAAATGAAAAAATGCCGAGGGAGGTCACCGTTGCCCCTGTGGCTACAAGAGGGAGCAACGCTTCATTTTCAAAAAGAACGACGAAAAATAAGCCGATCATCATTAACGGCAGACCGGTGTTGTGGAGCCAGAAGTGAATTTTTCCTGATAACGATTCCGCTAGTGATGGGAAAAGATGATATAAAATACCTGCAAGCGTGAGGGCGGTCCACCCGAGCAAATTGATGTGGACGTGAACCGTTGTGAGCGCATAGTCGTGGGCACTCGACATGTAGTAACCGATCGCGACTCCAATGGCAAAATAGACGGCTGAAATTTTAATCAACGTAATCCCCATAAAGTCCAACCTCCTTTTTTCCCATATATACGTTGAATCGCTTTGAAACAGAATCATGGAATTCCGTCGATAAGCATCGTAAAATGAAGGGGAATCTAATGAAGAGGTGAACGCAATGAAAATAGAAATTTGGTCAGATTTCGTCTGTCCTTTTTGTTATATCGGAAAACGCAGATTAGAAGAAGCGCTGGAACATTTTCCTGGAAAACAGGTGGACGTTGTCTATAAAAGCTTCGAGCTCGACCCGAATGCTGAGCGCAATACAGGAAGAAACATGCATGAGAAGCTTGCCGCCAAATACGGGCGGTCTCTGGAAGAGGCGCGTGAGATGACACAGAACATGACCGAGCAGGCGAAGATAGTCGGTCTCGATTTCCGCTTTGATTCGGTCGTTCCTACGAATACGTTTGATGCCCATCGCGTGTCTCAATTGGCCAATGAAAAAGGGTTAGGCAAAGCTTTTGCTGAACGCTTTTTCAAGGCAGTTTTGACGGATGGCAAAGATGTCGGGGATCATGAAACAATCACATCGCTAGCCGTTGAGATCGGTCTTGATCGCGATGCGGTGGTTTCTGTGCTTGAAGGATCGGATTATACGGAAGCGGTCCGCCGTGAAGAAGCAGAGGCACAGCAAATCGGTGTGCAGGGCGTGCCGTTTTTCGTCATCAACCGGAAATATGCCGTTTCCGGCGCACAGCCGACGGAGGTTTTCGTACAGGGGCTTGAAAAAGCTTTTGCTGAAGAAGAACAGACGCCTGCTTTTGAAGATTTATCTAGTGAGAGCGGAGCGGCTTGTACGGAAGATGGCTGTGAAGTACCAGGACAAGAAGATAAATAGGATGAAAGCCGTGGGATATCCCACGGCTTTTTTTATAGGGGTTAATGGTGTTAGGACGCTATACTTTCCCTTAACAAAAATCCTCTTCCTCACCTCTCCCTCCCCTGGTGAATAGCCTATATAAAAAAGGAGGCATTTTGATGGAATTAACAATGTCTCATTGGATTTATGGGCTGTTCACCCTTCTCATCATCGTGACGATGATTTTCCGTAAAGGGGTCGTTCTCCCCACTTTACTCGGGACCTTTTTAGTCGCATGGATGTTTAATGGGAGTTTGATCAGTGGTTTTGTCGGTGTCTTCAATGCCAACCTTGTGGCCGCTAAAGAGTTGTTCAATATCTTTTTGATCATTACTTTTATGGTCGCGTTGTTGCGTTCCTTAAAAGATCTCGGGGCCGACACCAGAATGATCCAGCCGATTCAAAAAGTGATGATCAACAGTCATGTCTCGTTTTTTATTCTCGTCGGCGTCACCTATGTCGTCTCCCTTTTCTTCTGGCCGACTCCAGCTGTTCCGCTCATTTGTGCCCTCCTTGTTCCTGCAGCTATCCGGACAGGATTGCCAGCGATGGTGGCGGCGATGGCTGTGGCGCTTGCCGGACAGGGGATGGCGTTATCTTCGGACTATATTATTCAGGTAGCACCTGAGCTCTCAGCGAAATCTGCAGGAATTGATACAGGAAGCGTGATGGATCAGGCGCTGCTTTTATCAGTAGTGACAGGTGTTGTCGCCATCGGCCTTGCTTATTTCTTTAACAGGAAAAGTTTCCGTTCTAAAGATGATCCTCAGAACCAGCAGGAAATTGTTCAGATGCAGGGACTCAAAACAACAGAAGAGACGACAACCGCACGCGTCCATGTATGGAGCAAAGTATTCGCCGTCCTCGTCCCGCTCTCCATGCTTGCCGTAATGATCTACATGGTTTCCACCAAGCTCGGTTCAGGACGGATGGGTGGATTTGAAGGAGGAAGCGGAGCGGCTTTTATCGGAGGCGTCGCTGTCGTTTTACTGTTACTTTCCAGTGTAGCCTTCGGAAAGCAGAAAGCGCTCGATGATGTGAGCGAACACATTACCGAAGGGTTCGTCTTTGCCTTCAAAGCGATGGGGCCTGTGATTCCGATTGCCGGTTTCTTTTTTCTCGGTAGTGGGGAGTTTGCCAAAGACATTCTTGTCCTGCCTGCTGAAGCGACGCCTTCCTTCCTGTTTGACCTCGTTCAATCGAGCCAGGATTATTTGCCGCAGAGCGCTTTTTTGACCGCTTTTAGTATTTTGATTATAGGAATCATTACAGGATTGGACGGTTCTGGTTTCTCAGGACTTCCGCTTACCGGGGCGTTATCAGCCTCGCTCGCCAACGGAACGATTGACGCTTCCACCCTCGCAGCAATCGGGCAGATGGGATCAATCTGGACCGGTGGCGGTACCATCATCGCCTGGTCGTCCTTGATCGCGATCGCAGGATTCTGCGGCGTACCCATCATGGAACTCGTCCGAAAAAACTTCATCCCCGTCATCCTCGGACTGATCGCCTCCACCATCGTCGCCTTACTGCTGCTTTAGTTTCCTTTTTTTGGTGTACCAGGTCATCCAGAATCTGGATGACCTGGTACACCAGTTTATGTAAATCCTATTTGAACAAAAAAAGTGCAGGAGCTGCCTCCTGCACTTTGCTTATTCCTTCACGATTCTGCTTTCAAATGGTCCGAGTTTCTCCTGACCGAATGACTTTTCTGAAGCACTATGATTCATCAGGAACAGATAAGAAGATCCTCCGACTTTACGGCAATACACTTCCACATCACGTTCGGACTCGATCGTTTGAATGCCGCAGTCACTCGTCACATCAGAAGCAATTTTCTCCAGAGCCTCTTCACTCAAACCTCCGCCGACGTAATAGACATTTCCTTTTCCAAACGTGTTCTTCGTCACGGCTGCATATTCTTCGTAAAATTGATCCTGATAAGAATAAAGTGTCTCTGCTTGCTCAGGGACAAGGAGGTCGCGCCAGACGGAAATAGATGCCGGAACATCAGCAAACGCTCCTTCTCCTTGCAATTCAAGCTGATGCGCGGCTGTTAAAGATTCGATTTCTTCGACACGCGCACCAATCAAATCGCGGACAGGACCCGGAAGGACTTCCCCGAGTCGGATGTTGTTGTCCTTGCCTTTCAATCCGGCACGGTAGGAAAAGATGACGGTGCCGCCTTCGTCTGCAAAGGTCCGGAGACGACTGGCAAGTACATCATCCATCAACTGCATGACAGGGACCAGTACGACTTTGTATGTACTGAGGTCACGGCTTGCCGGAATGACGTCCATGTTCGTATTCTTACGGTAAAACGGGCGGTACAAACGCAGCAATTCTTCGTTGAAGTCGAAGTCTTTGCTCTGGATTTGTGAACGCCAGGACCAGATGTTGTCATAGTCATAGAGAACCGCAACATCAGACTTGATTTCCGCATTCAACAGCTCTTCATGTTCTTTAATCTCGCTGAACAAAGATTGAACCTCTTTATATTTACGGCCATATACGTTGTCATGATCGACGACACCGTAACAAAACTGTTCGGCGCCTTTCGTCATGCCGCGCCAGCGGAAATAAAGCATGTTGGAACAGCCGTGTGCGAAAGCTTGATAGGACCACATTTTCGCCTGATTTGGTCGTGGCAGGTAGCCGATGACATCATGGCCCTGGGCTCCCATCAATTCTTCTACGATCCAATAGTTCTGATCGAGCAAGCCACGATTGAAATCATGCGTCATGGCGATCGCCTCTGGTGGAATCGGCTTTTCAAGTCCGCCCCACACCGGATAGTTATCATAGGAAACGAAATCCATTGGCTTCACATTTTCTTCATGGTCGAACCATTTATCGAAAAATCCGCCGGACACGTTGGTCGTAACGGTTTGATGGCTGCCTTTGTGCTCTTTCACAATCGCCGTCATTTCGTGAGTGAATCCGTTGACGGAAGCAGAACGGAAGCGCGCCCACTCCAGTTTTAATGTCGGATTGTGAGTGGTTACCGTCGGCTTCGGAATCGGGATTTCAGAAAAATCATTGTACGTCTGCCCCCAGAAAATCGTTCCCCACTCGTCATTTAACTGCTCGACACTGTCGTATTTGTTTTCCAAATACTGATGAAACGCGGCATGACACTGGTGACAGAAACACATGTCGCTTCCTTCATGACCGAATTCGTTGTCAATCTGCCAGGAGACGATGGCTTCTTCGTCTTTATAGTGCTGAACGAGTTTTTCCGTGATCCCTGCTGCGTACTGACGGTACTTGTCCGAGTTGAAGCAGTATTGGCGGCGGCCGCCGAAGACCCTCTTGTTACCGTTTTCATCTTCGGATAAAATGGATGGGTGTTTCTGGGCGAGCCAGGCTGGGAATGTCGCAGTCGGTGTTCCGAACATGACACTCATGCCCTGCTGTTTTACTTTTTCAATCACACGGTCGAAGTAGGAAAAGTCGAACGCTCCTTCCTCTTTCTCCATGAGATGCCACGCAAATTCTCCGATGCGGACGATGTTCGCCCCCATGTCTTTGATGCCTTGAATGTCTTCCTCTATCATTTCTTCCGGCCAGTGTTCCGGATAGTAATCGACACCTAAATACGTCATTTATAAGCCTCCTGTCTCGATGTTCAATGTCCACGTGTACGAGCCGTGTGCTGGGATATAGGAAACTTTGCCGATTTTTTCAGCAAGATACACATCATCATATACGCCTGTGCAGGGTTCCAATGCGATGTTATGTTCTCCCCGATAGCCTCCACGAGTTTTCCAAACGCCGAGATACGGCACTTTGTTTTCTGGAAAACGATACGTCAGTTTCCTGTTCAAATCCGGTTGAACGAGCGAGCACCATCCTTTAGAGAGCGGCTCTGTGAAATAAAATTTCTCCGCCGTTCCTTCTTCCATCGGCTCAAGCTCCCTGAGGTCGATCGTACTGCCTGTTTTCGCTGACTTCGTTTCCGGATAAACGTGTGTCGTTCCCCAGTCACCGAGATGCTGTGATCCTTTTTCCACATTCATTACTTGATTCAAATCTTCAGGTACTTCGATGGCTGTGTGTTGATTAAGATTGAGCAGGGCATGTGGTGTCCAAATGAATGGAAACGGCTCATCACTTTTGTTGATCGCTTCATATTTAATCGTCACACCATCGCCGTGCAGGCAGATTTTCTTTTTCAATGCGTAAGGAAATTCAGGACTGTGAACTTCAAGCGAAACCCCATCATGGGTCGCTTTATATTCCCACGGCAGCGTCCACACTTCTCCGTGATCGGGGATCTCCTTCCAGTCTATCGGATGAGGGCCCTTGTCGATCCCAGGAAACATTTCGTCAAAACCACTGGAATCGTATTTGGAAAAATCCGCTCCGTACGGTGGAATCTCGAGTTTTGGACGGTCGGTCTGATACAGCCATTCGTAGTCGGCTTCTTTATCAAAAAAGCTGACCATCTTGCCTCCATATCCCGGCAGAATTACCGCTCTTACACTTTCATTTTCCAGTACAACGGCATCCAGACTCTTGAATTTCGTCTTCTGGTACGTACAAACATCGACCATTGGTCACCGCCTCCTTAACCTAATTGTTTCATGAAACGCTGGAACGCTTCCTTCCCTACTTCTGTACGTTTGAACACCCCTGCATGTTCCAAAACTTCGGAAAATCGTTTGCCGATTTCTTCTTGCATCTGTTCCCAGACGGCTTGTTCTGATGTTGTGTTCCAATGGATCTGCTCCGCCCACGGCACGTGTTTGGCGACAGCCCCATCATTCACAGCCGCATCTAACTTTTCTTCTTTGATGTAACGGCTCAACTGTTCCATTTCATCGACCAATCGTCCTGGAAGCACAGCAAGACCCATGACTTCGATCAGACCGATATTTTCTTTTTTAATATGATGGACTTCTTCATGTGGATGGAAAATTCCCATCGGATGCGCCTCGTTCGTCCGGTTGTTTCTGAGGACGAGGTCGAGCTCATACTGCCCATCTCTGTAACGGGCGATCGGGGTCACCGTATTATGAGGTTCGTCCTCTGTTTCTGCGAAAACTTCCACTTTTTCATCCGAATAGCTGCGCCAGGACTGTAAAATGATATCTCCGAGTTCAGATACCCGGTGACGGTCGCCGCCTCTCAAACGAATGACAGACATCGGCCAGCGGACAATTCCTGCCTGGACATCTTTGAATCTTGGAATAACGAATGTTTCTTCCACGGATGCTTTCGCCATCGGGAATTCATGATGGCCGCCCTGAAAATGATCATGACTTAAGATTGATCCGCCAACGATGGGTAAGTCGGCATTCGATCCGACAAAATAGTGAGGCATCTGATCTGTGAAATCGAGGAGACGATCAAAACCTTCCTTTGAAATGTTCATCGGACGGTGTTCCCTTGATAAAACGATCGCATGCTCGTTGTAGTACACATACGGAGAATATTGCAGGAACCAGTGCTCGCCTTCGAGATCGACCGGGATGATGCGGTGGTTGTCTCTTGCCGGATGGTCGAGCCTGCCGGCGTATCCGACATTCTCTTTACAAAGCAGACAATCCGGATAAGAGGTTTGCTTTTTCGCTTTCGCTGCTGCGATGGCTTTAGGGTCTTTTTCCGGTTTTGATAGATTGATGGTGATCTCCAAATCTCCATATTCCGTCGGGCTGTACCAGTGCTTGTTTTTAGCGATGCGGTCTGTGCGGATGTAATGGGAGTCCTTGGATAGTTGATAAAAATAGTCCGTTGCTGCTACCGGTCCTTCTTTTTCAAATTTGAAGTAGAAGTCCCTGTTCACCTCCGATGGGCGCGGGACGAGGATATCCATGATTTTTGCATCAAAGAGGTCCCGGTCTGTGACCGTATCTTCTTCGATGATCTTTTTTTCAACCGCATAGGAGAGCATGCGGTTCAAGATGGCGACAGGGGTAGAGTAGTCTTCCTCTTCAAATGATACTTCCACGGAAGCGCCTTCAAGTTCGAACAAATGAAAGAAACGGTTGCGGATGTAATCGACATCCCATACCGTAATCATGCTTTTGTGCAGCCCATAGTGAATGAGATGTTCAATGTCTTGATAAATCGTCATATCCTCACCACCCTTTTAATCTTCGTACCCATGTGGATGTTCTTGAAACCACTTCCATGCGGATTCTATCATCTTTTCGACCTCTGGATATTGAGGATCCCAGCCGAGCTCTTTCCTCGCTTTTTCAGAGGAGGCGACGAGCTGCGCCGGGTCGCCGGGACGTTTCGGTGCAACTTCTGCCGGGACCGGGTGCCCAGTCACTTTACGAACCGCTTCAATGATTTCTTTCACACTGAAACCCTGCCCGTTGCCGAGGTTGTAGATTGCGCTTGCGCCTCCTTTTTTCAAGCGGTCAATCGCCTGCAGATGAGCAGCTACCAAATCTTCGACGTGAATGTAATCCCGGATACAAGTGCCATCCACAGTCGGATAATCGTCACCGAAAATCATGATCTTCTCCCTTTTACCGAGGGCTACTTGTAAAACGATTGGAATGAGGTGTGTTTCCGGACGGTGATCTTCCCCAATGCGTCCTTTCACATCTGCTCCCGCCACATTGAAATAACGAAGGACCGTGTACTGGATCCCGTGCGCCTCTTCGGCCCACTTCAACATTTTTTCAATCGCAAGCTTCGTCTCTCCGTAAGGATTCGTCGGCTGCGTTGGATCGTTTTCCTGAATCGGAACCTGTTCCGGCTCTCCATAAACGGCGGCCGTGGAAGAAAAGACGATTCGTTTCACGTCATGGTCAGCCATCGTTTTCAAAAGAGAGATTGCTCCCCCGACATTGTTATCGTAGTATTGTAGAGGTTTCTCCACACTTTCTCCAACAAGAGAATCGGCAGCAAAATGGAGCACGGAGTCGATGGGGTTTTCTTGGAATACAGAGTTCAAGAACGCCTCATCACGCAAATCTCCATCGTAGAGTTTCGCTCCATTCAACACCGCGGGATGATGCCCCGTCTGAAGGTTATCGACGACGATGACATTTTCGCCCTGGTCCAGGAGCTGTGCTACGGCATGACTTCCGATGTATCCCGCTCCTCCACACACAAGTACGGTCATATCTTCTCCTCCTCCAAACGTTTCGCTCCATCTCCGATTTCTACAACATAAAAATCAGCTTCTAAGCCTGTTTGTTCTTTATACCGTCGTCCGACTGCTTCGATGAAACCGTCCACGTGCGTTCGTTTGACGATGCTTATTGTACATCCGCCGAATCCGGCCCCTGTCATGCGGGAGCCGACAGCCCCTTCGTTCCAGGCCGCTTCGACGAGGGCATCCAGCTCTTTTCCTGTGACCTCATAATCATCTCTCAGTGATCTGTGCGAGGCGTTCATCAGCTTCCCGAACCCTTCAATATCGCCGGCATTCAACTGGTGGACCGCTTCAATCGTGCGCTCGTTTTCATAGACGGCATGTTTCGCGCGCTTTAATACAGTTTCATCTTTAATCACTGATTGATGTGTTCCAAACTCTTCGACACTCAAATCTCCTAAACTATGAATCGATAGGACTTGTTTCAGCTGCTTCAGCGCCTGTTCGCATTCCTCTCTCCGCTCGTTATATTTGGAATCCGCAAGACCACGACGCTTATTCGTATTCGCGATAATTAAAGCATGGTTATTGAGTTGGAGAGGCGTGTACTGATAGTCCAAGGTGTCGCAGTTCAAAAGCAGGGCGTGATCCCTTTTCCCCAACCCGATAGCAAACTGATCCATAATGCCGCAGTTGACGCCGACGAATTCGTTTTCTGCTTGTTGAGCAAGCTGGATCATTTTGACGCGGTCAATTGATAAATCAAACAGCTCTTCCAGAACGACACTTGTGACAAGTTCAATGGAGGCGGAAGACGAGAGTCCCGCACCATTCGGGATGTTGCCGTAAAAAGCAAGATCAAGTCCTGTATCCACGTCGTAGCCTGCTTTTCGAAAAACATCAAGGACACCTTTAGGGTAATTGGCCCAGTCGTGATCTTCCTCATATACAAGTCCTTCTAGATGAGATTCGACAATTCCTTTGTCTGGAAAATTCATAGAGTAAAAACGGAGCTTTTCATCGTCTCTTTTTCTCGCAGCGACATACGTTCCTACACTCAGTGCACATGGAAACACATGGCCTCCGTTGTAGTCGGTGTGCTCCCCGATCAAATTCACACGACCCGGCGCAAAGAACGTCTGGGCTGTCGGTTCTCCGTTGAATTTCTCATAAAAAACGGAAAGTAAATCTTCCATTTCTATTCCCTCCTTCTTCATTTTTTCTCTTTTATAACGAAAAGCTGAGACTGGTGGTCTCCGCTGCGTTCTGCTTTTTCATGGTTCGCTCCATTGAACTCAACCCCAAGCGGGAGTCCGTGATACATCAGTTCATCACCATAAAACGTCCGGTCTGTTCCTTCTATTTCATACCGTTTCTCAGGATCCAGACCGCTTAGTTTTAAAACCTGGTCGTTCTTCGGATTCGGAAAATAATGAGCACGGTACCAGCCGATGACGGCTTCTGTTTTCTCTTCTGACACAACCATCCAGGCCGTATCTTGATTTTCGAATGGATGGGAGAGGCGGTAAAACGTCCCCGAGTGAATCAAACGACGCAGCGATTGAAATTCAGTGATTTGTTCTTTTACGACCGCCTTTTCTTCCTCTGACAATTGGCTGGGATCAAATTCATAGCCGAATGTCCCGAAATAGGCGACATCAGCACGGAACTTCAAAGGCGTGTTCCGATAGGTCTGGTGGTTCGGCACCGCGGAGACATGCGATCCCATGCTGCATAATGGGTAGGCAATTGAAGTTCCGTATTGAATCTTCAACCGTTCAACCGCATCCGTATCATCACTCGTCCAAGCCTGTGGCGCATAATAAAGAAGCCCGGCATCAAACCGTCCGCCTCCGCCCGCACAAGATTCGAACAAGACATCCGGATATTTCGTAGTCAAACGCTCATACAACTCATAGACTCCGAGGATGTACTGGTGAAAAAAGTTGACCTGGTCATACAGATATTGGGAATAGGGTTCTGTGATGTTGCGGTTCATATCCCATTTGATGTAGTCGAGTTCAGTTTCTTCTATAAGTGAACTCATCCGTACGAACAGATAGTCGACTACCTGAGGGTTGGCGAAATCGAGCACCTTTTGATTCCGTTCCAGCGTCTGATGTCTGTGCGGTGGACCGACGACCCATTCCGGATGATGCTGCATCAGTTCACTTTCAGGACTGATCATTTCCGGTTCAAACCAGAGGCCGAACTGAAGTCCTTTGTCTTTCACCTTTTTCGCTAACGTTCCGATTCCGTTTGGCAGTTTCTTGTGGTCAACAAACCAGTCGCCAAGCGAAGTGGTATCATCATTGCGTTTTCCAAACCAGCCGTCATCAAGGACGAACAGTTCGACGCCTAAATCTCGCGCTTCATCTGTAAAACGATCCAATTTCTCTTCATTGAAGTCAAAATACGTCGCTTCCCAGTTGTTGATCAGAATCGGACGTTCTTTTTCCATCCACCTTGGGGCAATCAAATGCTTGCGGTGCAGGTCGTGGAACGTCTGACTCATTTCGTTCAAGCCATTTTCCGTGTAAGTCATGATCACTTCCGGATTTTGAAAGCTCTCATCCTGTGCTAATTTCCATTGAAAAGCTTGAGGATGAATACCCATCGACAAGCGTGTTGTATCGTAATGATCGACTTCAGCCTGAGCGAGGAAATTCCCACTGTAGACGAACTGCATCGCAATCGCTTCCCCGCTGTCTTCGGTCGTCTCCTCCCTTTTCAAAGCGAGAAAAGGATTATGCTGATGCGAGCTCGCTCCGCGCACACTTCCGATCGACGAAAGGCCGGGAGTGAGGGTTCTCGTTTCGATATGGCGTTCTCTAGCCCATGCACCTGAAAGATGAACCATTTCATAATCAGCGTCAGGGAGGTCGATAGATGCAGCCATGGAATGCTTCAACGTAACAGAACTTTCGCCTTTATTAGTAATCCGATTACTTCTTGTGATCACAGGCAGGTCACGGAAAATCGTGTACATGAGATCCCACTCTACCTGCGCCCGGTCGTCTACGAGCTTAACTACAAGCGTTTCTGCTTCTGAAGTTCCCGCAAAAGTTGCCGGAAGGCCTTCTAACTTTGGCTTTCCTTTTATGAACTGGTGATTTTTGTAACGAAAATCAGCAACAGACGCGCCCTTGTGTTCTTCCAAAATGAGTGCTGGCGTACGGAAGTCTCCTTTTCCATAAACCGGCGCTTCCTGCCTGACCGTTTCTAAGGAAAAACCAGGATCCCCCTCAAACGCATGAGTCGTCGAAGGGTTGGTATTTGCATAGTCTTGAAAATGACGGAAGTCCCGGTCACGCAGGGCTTTGCCATAGTAGAGATGACCGAGCTGCCCGTTTTTCATGACATGGAAAATGTAACTGATTTGTCCATTGGTTAAATGAAATTGCTGTGTTTCTTCATTAATAAAGATCAACGGCTGCCCCTCCTTCTACTCTTTGACAGATCCGCCGAGAATGCCGGAGATGAACTGCTTTTGCAGCAACAAGAAGAAAATCATGATCGGCAGGGTAGACAACGTCGTCCCCATCATGACCTGGCCGTAGTCAATTCGTGACATCCCGACAAGACTGGAGAGCGCGACCGGCAAGGTGTACATTTCCTGGGATTGCAGGACGACGAGCGGCCAAATGAAGTTGTTCCACTGGAACATGAACAAGAAAATCGCAACTGCAGCAAGCGCCGGGCGCATGACTGGAAGGACGATGCGGAAAAAGATATGAAACTCTCCGGCCCCATCAACACGCGCAGCTTCAAGCAGGGAATCTGGAATCGACTGCATGTTCTGTCTCATAAGGAAAATGGCAAATGGATAAGCGACTTGTGGAAGGATGACCGCCTGGAACGTGTTCAACCAACCGACATTTCCGAAGATTTCAAACAAAGGAATCAACGTCACGTGATATGGAATCATGATCGCGACAAGCAACATGAAGAAAATCGCGTTACGTCCTTTGAATTTGAACTTTGCAAACGCGTAGCCCGCCGCTGTACAAACGATGGCGGAAATCGCAGTAAACGTCAGCGTAATGAACAAGGAGTTCCCCATGACGCGGATGATGCCCACGTTTTCATTCAGATTTTTAAAGTTTTCCCATCCATAGTCACCTGGCAGAAAGTTCGGTGGAACCTTGAAGATTTCCCCGGACGGGTTCGTCGCCCCGACAAACATCCAATAGAACGGGAAGACGGAGATGATGACTCCAATGAATAAGAAAGCGTATAAGAGTGTTTTTTTAAGCGGACTGACCTGTTGGTTCATTTATCTTCACCTGCCCATTTCATTTGTGCCCAGGAAAGGACCCCGATGATTAATACAAGAACGTATGCAATCGCGGATGCGTAACCGAAATCAAAGTAACGGAAACCATTCTGATACAAGTAGAGAGTGATCGTCAGTGTGGCATTGTTCGGGCCACCCTGCGTTAGAATGTAAGGTTCATCGAACAACTGCAGCGTTCCGATCGTTGATAATACGAATGTGAACAAGAAGATCGGTTTCAACTGAGGTACGGTAATATAAAAGAATTGACGAACTTTTCCTGCCCCGTCCATCTCAGCCGCTTCATAAAGAGAGCCGGGAATGTTTTGGAGACCGGCAAGGAAAATGACCATGTTGTACCCGGTCCAGCGCCATGTGATTGCCGCCATCAAAGCGACTTTAGCCCAGAATGGATCGGACAACCAGGCAATCGCCTCGATACCAAAAAGGGAAAGCACATAGTTCGCAAGGCCGTAGTTTTCATCAAGAATGATCATGAAGATGATGGAGGAAGCGACTAATGCCGTAATGGCCGGCATGAAGAAGGCTACCCTGAAAAAGCTCTTCATTTTGACCAGTTGAGAATTAAGAGCCACCGCAATGACGACGGCTAAGAACAACTGGATCGGAACTTGAATGAGTAAGATGAGGAACGTATTCCCGAGCGCTTTGTAAAATAACGTGTCCTGGAACAATCGAATGTAGTTATCCAGTCCGACAAATTCATACCCTGATCCTGCACGCGTTTGAAAACTCAATAATAATGACGAAATGACTGGATAAACGGTAAAGATCAAGAAGAAAGTAACGGCTGGAAGAATAAATAAGTACGGCACCGTTTTTGGTGTAATCCATTTCTTACGGGATTTTGGTTTTTGACTGGACGGACCTGGTTTCTTAGATGGCTGCTTGTTCGATTCGTGGTTGTCGTTTGCCATCTGTTCAGCATTCGTTTGACTCACAATGTTCTACCCCCTCAAAGATATTCGCTGGTTCTAAAAGCGCTTTCAAAATATTGCGTTTAGACTTTGTTAATTAATTTAATTTACTTAATAGTAACATAGCATCCTTCGTTTGTCTGCTCCATTTTCAGAAAAATTGCATTCATTTTCATTTCAATAAATGCCCCCGATTGTGAAAGACTCTAATTCGAGATGTTTGATGAGTGGATAGGGCTCCGGGAAAAGGTTCGCTTTCCATGGGGCGGGCGGTGAGCCTCCTCAGGCTGCGCCTTCCGGGGTCTCACCTGTCCCACACGTCCCATAGGAGTCTCACCGTTTCCCTCCGCCCTTTATTAATAAGTGTCTCGAAACCAATTCTGGAATAAGAAGCTTTCAAGCTTTATGGAAGTGTGGGCGTTAAACCTTTACCCTATGTGTATTTGGATTCTGAAAGCTTATTAGCGAACGCTTTATGATTATAAAATCGGAATAGTGGAAGGCAGTCCCTTTGAGCCAAGAAGGGTTCGTTTCACGCATACATCGAAAGGGGTGGTCGGGAAGCTGCGAGACTCCCGTGGGAATGGATTGGCTGGCGAGACCCCACAGGACGAAGTCCGAGGAGGCTTGCCGTCATCCCCACAGGAAAGCGAGTAGCTTCCCGACCATCCCTGACGCGCAACAAAGAAACGAAACCTAAAAACATCTCGATATCAAGTCTTCTGCAATCCGGCCATATACTTTAATAAAGGCACGAAAAAAAGGTCGATCCCCGCTTTGGGAGATCGACCTTTTATCGTTCTATTTTTTATAGGGAGTAAATTAATTGGCGCTGCGCCCTGTTTCACTTTCAAGCTTGTCAGCAGCATTTTGAAGCGCTTCTTCAATCGGCGTGCCATCAAGCAGAATGGATGCTTGCGTATCAGACATCGTATCGAACGCACGTGCATAATCAGCTGTGTAATTCGCTACAGGAATATCAGATACTTCATCCGCGAACAGTTGGAAAACAGGTTGGTTGTTAAAGAATTCGGATTCCTGACTGAAGTAATCTTCTTCATACGTTGTTTCCAAAGATGGGAAGATTCCTTTTTCTTTAAGTGCCGTCATCTGTGGCTCTATTTCTGTAGTGAAGTACTCAACAAATGCATACGCTGTGCTTTGGTTATCTGTTGAAGATGGAATCATTAGATCAGATCCACCAAGGTTGGCTGCGCGGTTGCCGCCTTCCTCAAATGCCGGCAAGTAGAAAACATCCCAGTTGCCGCTTTGATCAGGAGCCTGGTCCATGATCGTACCGGAATACCATACACCAAATGGAACGGTTGCCACTTCGCCGTTAACTGTTGCAGAAACGACGCCATCCCAACCGTTGTTGTTCAGGACAAGATCTTCATCATGCAGACGCTGGATCACGTCAAAGGCTTTTTGTGACTCTTCGGAAGCGACATCAATGTTCCCTTCCTCATCGAAGTAAAACGCACCTTGTTGGTTCATCATCATACGGTAAAGCGCATCGTCCGCTGCAACATCAATTGGAACCATTTTTGTTCCTGTTGCTTCTTGAATGGTTTTACCTGCTTCAATGTAGTCGTCCCACGTTTTGATATCATCCGGGTTTACGCCCGCTTCTTCAAAAATATCTGTACGATAGAAGACACCTGCAGGTCCTACATCCCAAGGAGCTGCAAAAAATTCTCCGTCTTCATTTTGTGTAACGGACTTTTTATATTCGCCAAATTTATCTGCGTGCTCATCATAACCAAGTTCAGAAAGGTTAGCGATCGCATCCGGGAATTGATCATGATAGTTGGCTAGACGATCGGACTCGACCATCACTACATCTGGAAGTCCATTTCCGCCGGAAGCTAGTCCTACGGTTAACTTTTCATAAACATCCAAACGGCCGATATCTTCCACATTCACTTCAACATCAGGGTATTGCTCTTTAAACCCGTCCACCGCAAGTTCCATTGATTCAGCAGCTACATTCCAGCCCCAAACGGTAATTTCGCCGGCTGGTTCTCCACCTTCTTCACTCTCACCAGAGGATTCTCCTCCTGTTTCACCGGAACAAGCAGCAAGTCCACCTGCCACAAGGCCAACCAAAAGAAAACTCTTCAACCAATTTTTCATTCTGTCTTCCTCCCCCTTATTTGATAGCGTTTTCAAAACTTAATAAAATAAATTAACTAACTAGTTATAAGGTAGCACAGAACCTTACAAATGAAAAGAGTTTTTTCAAAATTAACTCTTTTAAAAAGAGAGCTGTTCTATAATAGATGCGCTACGTAGAGCACTTAACCTAGTAACTTAGTAAAATAAATTTAATAAGTTACTTTTTGTGGTAAAATGGAAGTAGTACAACATAGTTGGAGGAATCGTATGAGCACGCACTATACTAGAGGCAGTTTTCAGTTGATGAAATCGATGAACCGCTCGATTATATTGAATATGATTCGCGAGCATGGGCCAATCTCCCGGGCGGATATCGCGAAGCAATCGAGATTGACTCCACCCACAGTCAGTAATATTGTCAAAGAACTGATCCAGACCCAATTTGTTATTGAAACGACACAGGGGCAGTCCAAAGGTGGGCGTAAACCAACACTACTTGAAATTAACGCCGATCATTTTTACATCATCGGCGTCGATGTAGGGACCTTCCATATGAACTTTGTCGTAACGAACTTATATGGAGAACTGAAGGATGTTGCGAAAAAAGAAATCCCTGCTTATCCGTCAAAAGAGGATATTCTTGAAACGATGAAAAGCGGCATTCGCGAATTTTTCACATCAGGGAAATGTGATCCGAAGAAATTCCTGGGCATCGGAATCGGTATGCACGGAATTGTGGATCCGATTGAAGGAGTCTCTCGTTTCGCTCCATCCTTCCAGCTCTACGATATCCCGATAAAAGCGGAGCTTGAACATGAGTTTGATATGATCGTCAAAGTAGAGAATGATGCAAAGGCCATGACGCTTGGTGAATATTGGTTCGGCAACGGAAACGATGCGGATAACATGGTCGGTGTCAACGTCGGGAACGGAATCGGCGCCGGGATGATGATCAAGGGCCAACTTTTCCATGGAGAAAACAATATCGCAGGAGAGATCGGTCACATCACGATCGACCTTTCCGGCCCGAAATGTACGTGCGGCAATTACGGCTGTCTGCAGACGCTTGCTGCCGGTCCAGCCATTGCAGAAAGAGCCCGCAAGGAATTGAAAACTGGGAAGCCATCTATGATCCGTGACCTTGTGGATCACGATTTTGAAAAAGTGGACGGAAAGCTTGTCTATGAAGCGGCCTGTGAGGGTGACGAGTTCAGTATTGAACTATTGAATCAGACAGGAAGGTTTCTCGGCATCGGCTTGACCAACTTAATCCATACATTGAACCCTAAACGGATTATTATCGGCGGGGGCGTTTCGAAGGCTGGGGACTTTCTGATGGATGGAATTAAAGAAACGATCCACTCCCGGGGCCTGACAAGTAAAGCGAAGGAAACGCATATCGTCCTATCCAAATTAGAAGAGCACGCATCAGCGATCGGGGCTTGCGTACTGATATTAGAAGAATTTTTCTCGAGATAAGAAAAAGAGCCTGCCAGCAGTTTACTACTGTCGGCAGGCTCTTTTTTATGGATTGGCCTGCATTTGCAGGACCATTCCTTCTAACACATGGATATTCCTTGCGTTATACCGGATTCCTTTGAAATCAAAAACAAGAATCTGGCTATCTTTCACATCGAGGAGTTCCTCATAATTTTTTTCGGCCACGATTTTTTGATAACTGATGGTCGCGATGACGTTTTTCCGAGCCAGATACACCTTCATTCCGTTCAATTGCGATCGGATTTTTTTGTCCGGCGGCTCTTCATCATAAAAATAAACAAAATGCAGTTCATTCTCCATAGAAGATGTAAACTGTTGGATCGATCTCTCTGTCGCATTCTGTGCACACCCTACTAAAAGACCCAAAACGAGCAACAGCCCCAACCACTTTCTCAATTTACATTCCTCCAAAAGAATAACTTATACCACTATATGCCGCACCCCTCCCTCGTACCACACCTTCCAGAAAATAACGTACCAGGTCATCCATATTCTGGATGACCTGGTACACCAATATTTACCATTTATATCTTATACTTCTCTCTTATTTATGGGAGAATTTTTACATGTATCTACAAAAATCGTATAATAGGATAGTAGTTTATAGAAAGAGGTGGGTGAATGGAACGCAGGGAATTGAAGAAAAAGAAAAGGCGTAAACGCAGACGTTGGAAAGTCCTCCTATTTGTAGTTGCACTTATATTTTTAATCGGAGGCGTTTATTTATATACCATCTATAATGAAGTTCGTACGACGGTGAACCAGGATTTACACGAAGATGTAACGTCCATCGATACAGATCAAACCAAAGAAAAAGTAGATAACAAGGAACCGTTAAACATCCTCCTTCTCGGTGTCGATGAACGGGAGAATGATGTTGGTCGTTCCGATACAATGATTGTCATGACGCTTGATCCGAGCAATGACCAAATGCAGATGGTCAGTATCCCGCGGGATACGTATGCAGAGATTGCCGGGGACGGACGAAAGACACGAATCAATCATGCCTACGCCTACGGGGGTAGTGACATGGCCGTAAATACAGTGGAAAACTTCCTTGATATTGAATTGGATTACTACATCAGAGTCAATATGGAAGGACTATCTCAAGTGGTCGATGCTGTGAATGGAATCACTGTCAATAACGACCGTGCTTTCAGCTCAGGTCCATTTGATTTCAAAGAAGGCGAAATAAAATTGGACGGTCGTGAAGCGCTCGCTTTCGTCCGCATGCGCAAAAATGACCCTAACGGAGACTTGGGTCGTAATGAAAGACAACGTCAGGTCATCCAGGGAATCATTGATAAAGGAGCGCGTCTTGACGCTGTGAACAAAGTCGGTGACGTCATGGATGTGTTGGGTGACAATGTAAGCACAAACATGCAGTTCGCGGATATGCGCAGACTCGTAACCAAATACAGCAGTGCCCGCAAAAATTCGACTACCTATCAGATGGAGGGAGAAAACTTCCGGGCTAACGGCATGTATTTGATTTACATGTCTGAAGAGGAAATTCAAAAAACGCATGACATGATCGTCAATTTCGGTTCTGAATAACACTAAGCCCCCTTCTCATAACGAGAAGGGGGCTTTTCATTTGAAGACAGGAAGCCCTGCTTAGGCCGCATCCTGGTCTTCCTTTTTTGCTGTATATTTTTTTATAGCGCGAATGATCCCAATAAAAACAAAATAAATGCCGCAAAACAGGAAGAAACCCAGCACGCTGACAAAGGCATCTGCAAACTCCATATTTCCACTGCCGGTGATTTTCTGCTGAATCTCAACTGCAAAAACAAAGACAAGTACCATCGCAAACGTAAATAAGAACGAAATGGCCGTAATGCTCCATTTTGCTATGGCATGGAAAAGGATATCCACGAAAATAAGGCCGATGATTCCAAGGATACCAATGACCCAGAAATGGAGGTCCTTATCTGTAAGATTCCACCCCATCAATCGCGTGAATTTCAAAATCACATCATGCCAAACATTGACTACATCAGCCAACAATAAAATAACTTCTCTCATTGCTAGTCCCTCATTCTCCCATCTCAAAAGCTAAAACAAATCACAAGATTAAACTAAAAATACCATAAGGAGAAACGGTTGTATATGTTTTCTTACAAATACTGTTAGACCTGGTCATCCATTTCATGGATGACCAGGTCTAACAGTTATTTCCATATCACACATACATATACCTCATCATAACGTGAGCAGCAAGCCTGCTCGTCATATCTCTGAAGTCTTTAGTAGGGTCGACTTCTACGATGTCCATCCCTTTGACCATAGGATGACGAGAAGCAATTGATACACTGTTTAGGAGCTCTCTTGCCGTCAATCCTCCCGGCCCAATAGCAGGACAACCAGGTGCATACGCCTGATCAACCGCATCCATGTCGACAGACAGATAAATGCAGTCGCATTTATCTTCCAATATCTGTATGACCTGGTCTGTTAGATTATGGATGCCTTCCTCTTCCACGTCGGCCATGGTGTAGGTGTGGATGTGGTGTTCTTTGGCATAGTCGGCGTAGGCTTTAGCGTTTGAGAAATCGCGAATGCCGACTTGGACGAGATCTTCGCCGCGGATGATTCCTTCTTCAATTAAACTACGAAAGGGGGTTCCGTTTGTCCGGCCGCCATCCTCAACATTTCGCAGATCATGATGAGCATCCCATTGGATGACTCCGATTCTCCCGTATTTCTCATGAAAGGCTGAAATACTAGGGAAACTCACTCCATGATCCCCGCCAAGCATGACATACTTGGAACAAGCTTCGGTGTCTATCATTTCTTTCACACTCGTCTTCAGCCGCTTCCGTGTTTCCTCGTTATCCGTCGGATGCACCAGGACGTCCCCAAAGTCCAACAACTGCACACCTTCATAACTTTTATCTTTCTCCCCTGAATACGTACTGTAAGACCCCAGCGCCTTTCTAATCGACCCAGGTGCTTCCGATGCGCCTGACAATGAAATAGAAGTTTTAGATAAAGGCAGACCGATAAGCCCTATATCCCCGGTTTTCCCAGGCTCGTAATAAGAAACCGTCTCATCAACTTTCGTCGTATGACGATCTTTGAATCTAGCATCCCTGCCCCGGTTGAGGTACTGAAAAGACACGAGCGCCCCTCCTCTCCCACACCTTTCTTCCACTCTTCCATACAGCCTTCGCATGATTAGCGGCATAGTGATAGGGGATGTACTTATAGTTCGGAACGTCCCACAGGACAACATCCGCTTTTCTCCCCACACTCAAACACCCGGCCACATCCCCTCTTCCAATCGCATGTGCGGCATTCACCGTGACACTATTCCATATCTCCTCCGGGGTCATCTTCATTTTTAATGCGGCAAGCGACATAATCATCTGCAGATTGTAGGTCACACAACTGCCAGGATTGAAATCAGTGGCGAGGGCGACGGCAGCTCCACGGTCGATCATTTTTCTAGCATTCGCGTAATGTTCTTTTCCTAAGTAAAAGGTTGTTCCCGGAAGCAGCACAGCGACCGTCTCCCCTTCAGCAAGGCTGTCGATTCCCTCATCAGAAGCTGCAACTAGATGGTCCGCCGATGCCGCGCCCATAGAAACAGCAAGTTCTGTTCCTCCAAGCGGATCGATTTCATCGGCATGTATCTTCGTTTGGAAGCCGAGTTCCTGGGAAGCTTTCATGAAACGACGGGACTGCTCAATGGTAAAGACACCTGTTTCACAAAAAATATCCGTAAACTCCGCCAGCCCATCCTCACTGATTTCAGGAAGCAGACGGATCATTTCATCAAGAAATGCTTCTTCCTTCCCCTTGTACTCCGGCGGAATCGCATGAGGACCTAGAAATGTCGAAACTAAATCGAGTATGCTTTCTTCGTTCAACCGTTTGACGACACGCAGCTGTTTCAACTCTGCCTCACGCTCAAGTCCATAGCCGCTCTTCGCTTCAAGCGTCGTCACCCCATGTGCTGCCATCTGCTCTAACGTCTGTTTTGCTTTTTCATAAAGCTCCGTCTCACTCTCCGCCCTCGTCGCTTCGACCGTTGATAAAATCCCGCCCCCTTGCTGCAAAATCTCCAAATAAGGGACCCCCGCCTGCTTCAATGCCATCTCATTTTCCCGCGACCCTCCGAAAACGAGATGCGTGTGCGGATCAACGAGACCAGGTGTTACAGTTTTTCCCAAAGCATCGACCCGCTCGCTGGCTTTTAGTTTTTGTCCTTCTTCGTTTGTGCCGATCCAGGCGACTTTGCCATCTTGAAAAGCTATGGCCATGTCTTCTTTTACTTCCAGCTGCTTCATCGCTTCCCCTTTTAATGGACCCTCAGCAGGTAAAATCAATTGTCCAATATTTTCAATGAGCGTATCGTACATCACTGCCCCCTCCTTTTCATCGGAATATCAATCTCATGCTTATCCGCTTCTTCGACTGCCTTCTCATAACCGGCGTCAGCGTGTCGGAGTATACCCATGCCAGGATCTGTCGTGAGGACACGTTCCAGTCTTTCTTTGGCGAGGTCAGTACCATCAGCTACAACGACCATTCCTGCATGAAGGGAGTAGCCCATTCCGACACCACCGCCATGGTGGAAAGAAATCCACGAGCCACCGGCCGCTGTATTAATGAGCGCGTTCAGCACCGCCCAGTCACCAACCGCATCACTGCCATCCAGCATCGATTCCGTTTCTCTGTTTGGTGAGGCGACCGATCCACAATCCAGATGATCCCTTCCGATCACCACGGGCGCACTCAATTCTCCTTTTCTCACAAGCTCATTGATTGCCATGCCCATCTTCTTCCGCTCCCCATATCCGAGCCAGCAAATCCTTGAAGGAAGGCCTTGAAACTGGACTTTTTCCTGTGCCATGTCAATCCACCTCAAAAGCTTCTCATTTTCAGGAAAAAGTTCTTTGATGAGCTGGTCAGTGCGGTAGATATCTTTCGGATCACCGGACAAAGCGGCCCAGCGGAATGGTCCTTTCCCTTCACAAAACAATGGACGTATATAAGCGGGAACGAATCCAGGAAAGTCGAAGGCATCCTCAACACCTTCTTCGAGTGCGACCTGGCGGATATTGTTCCCGTAATCGAAAACGATGCTGCCTTTCCTTTGGAACTGAAGCATGAGTTCTACATGTTTAGCCATGGACTTCGATGAAAGACGCACATATTCGTCAGGATTCTTTTTCCTTAAAACGGCTGCTTCTTCTAGCGAATATCCCACAGGCACATAACCATTCAGAGGGTCATGAGCTGATGTTTGGTCTGTGACAATATCGATCTCCAACCCATTTTGTAAAAGTCGTTCATGCATTTCTGCCGCGTTTCCTAAGAGAGCGATTGAAAGAGCCTCCCTATTTGCCTTCGCTTCTTTTGCCCATAAAACCGCCTCTTCCATAGAGTCTGTACTCACATCACAGTAGCCGGACTGAAGGCGCTTCGAAATCCGGACAGGGTCCACTTCGACAGCGATGACGACTCCACCGTTCATCGTAACCGCCAGCGGTTGGGCCCCTCCCATACCGCCAAGGCCTGCCGTCAGTGTAATCGTTCCTTTCAAAGAGCCTCCGAAATGTTCTTCAGCAAGGGACGCGAACGTTTCATACGTTCCTTGCAAAATGCCCTGTGACCCAATGTAGATCCAGCTGCCTGCGGTCATTTGGCCGTACATCATCAGCCCTTTTTGATCGAGCTCATGGAAATGCTGCCAATTCGCCCACTTTGGGACCAGCACGGAATTTGAAAGCAGTACCCTCGGCGCGTTTTCATGCGTTTTAAAAACACCCACTGGCTTCCCGGACTGGACGAGCATTGTTTCGTCCTTTTCCAGACGCTTCAACGTTGCAACGATCGCATCAAACGCTTCCCAGTCCCGTGCCGCTTTACCGATGCCGCCATAGACGACGAGTTCTTCAGGGATTTCTGCGACTTCCGGATCAAGGTTGTTGCAGAGCATCCTTAAGACCGCCTCCTGCTCCCATCCTTTACATTCCAACTGCAAGCCAGTTTTGGCTTTCACTTTACGAGTTGTCGACATATGTTTCTCCTCCTTCATGGACGGATCGCCATTTGTTCCAATCAAAAGCACTCTCCTTCAACCATTTCTCTGCGTTTTCAATATCCTTAGAAAACACCCGATCCTGCGTCACTTTCGGCACCACACTTCTTGCAGATTTCCAGAGTTCCTGGGCAAGTAACGATGCCCGCTCAATGCCCCTGAGCTCAAGCGCCTGCAGACTACAGATTAATTCGATCGCTACAACTTTTGCCACGTTGTCGATGACCATGGCCGCATGCCGGGCTGCGGTGGTACCCATGCTCACATGATCTTCCTGATTCGCAGACGATGGAATCGAGTCGACGCTAGCCGGATGGGCGAGTGTTTTATTTTCAGAAACTAACGATGCAGCCACATACTGTACAATCATCAAGCCTGACTCCAAACCCGGATTCGCACTTAGGAACGGCGGAAAATCATTCAACTGCGGATTGACGAGCCGTTCGATCCTGCGTTCCGAAATATTGGCCAGTTCACTCATGGCTATTTTCAAAAAGTCCATCGCAAAAGCGACCGGCTGGCCGTGGAAGTTCCCACCGGATACCACCACTTTTCCACCTTCTAAAAGCAGTGGATTGTCCGTCGCCGCATTCATTTCAATCGTCAATTTCTCCCGTACGTAATGAAGTGTCTGCCACGTGGCGCCGTGCACTTGTGGAATGCATCGCAAGGAATAAGCGTCCTGCACCCTTTTTTCTCCTTGAAAAGTGACGAGGTGGCTGCCGTTAATTAGGTGACGCATCCGCTCAGCCACCGCCATTTGTTCCGGATAGCCGCGCGCTTCATGGATGCTCGGATGAAAAGCATCCCGAATGCCTTCCAGTGCCTGCAGCGTAAGGCTTGCCACCCAGTCACACTGCAAGGCCAGGCGTTCTGCTTCGATGTAACTGATGACTCCGACAGCCGTCATCGCCTGCGTCCCGTTAATGAGCGCAAGGCCTTCTTTTGCCTTTAACGCTAGTGGCTTTAATGACAGCCTTTGCAATATATCCTTCGTTTGGTACCGATCACCTTCGAAAAAAACTTCTCCTTCCCCCATCAGGACAAGCGCCAAATGGGCGAGCGGAGCCAAGTCCCCGGAAGCCCCGAGTGATCCTTGCGAAGGAATGACCGGATGGACGTTCAGGTTAACGAGATCGCATAACCGCTGAACAAGCACTTCCCGGACTCCCGAATAGCCCTTCATGAGGGCATTTAACCGTAGTACCATCATGGCACGACTCACTTTTTCAGAAAAAGGTTCGCCCACTCCGCACGCATGCGAACGAATCAGATGGTGCTGCAGGCTGTCGACGTCCTCCGCAGCAATTCGGACATCACTCAATTTGCCAAAACCAGTATTGATGCCGTACACCGAGTGTCCTCTCGTCACGATTTCCTCTACGGTTTCTCTGCTTGCCCGGACATCGATCAGGCTGGTTTTGGATAAGCCAATTTTGGCATTCTCGAAACAGATCTTTTTCATTTGCCCAATCGATAAGTCTCTTCCATTCAGTTCGATCATCCACAATCCCCCTTTCACACGAAAAGATTCTGGTGGATTTTCTACAAAAAGAGGCGACAATGGCATAGGAAATACCATTGTCGCCCCCTCATCGCTCATGACTATAGGCCACCTATTCTTTATATATGATTGATACCGAGTCCAAATGTCTCATGTTCCAAACCTTTTACCGGTGCCCCGATCGTTCCGTAAAAAGCGACGGCGATCCACTCGCCTTCTTCGGATCTGTCATAAGCCTTTCCACGAACGACGGCAAAGCGAAGTCCAACGGTCCTCATCATGTTACCGACTCCGATTTGCCCCCGCGTCACGCCCTGCAAGGATTCTAAGATCGCATGATAAAGGGCATGCGTCTCCCTGTAGACGTTCTCTGCGATGATGCCATTCCGTTTGGCGGCGGTTTCGACTGCCGCAATGACTTTTTGGACTTCCATCGAACCCGCTTTCCCCTGGCAGTAATCCACCTGTTCGAACGCAGGAGCAAAAAGCTCTCTCTCATTCTCATCCAGCGAAGCGAGCAGCATCGCAAGCTTTCCTATTTTCACCGTCTGGGTCATACCATCTCCACCCTACTTATCACTAATAACTACTTAAATTGTAACCGCTTTCTTAATTGTCCGCAATACAAAAAAGATGACCTCATCCAAATGGACCAGGTCATACAGCATTTTCCATATTATTCAGTTTTAAATATAGCCTGTAGTACGCGGAGAATGCGAGAAAGGCGATGATGGATCCGGTGAAAATCGGGATGATCAGCGGGAAGATGTACAGACTGACAGCCAGAATGAATCCTGAACTGATGGCGACTGTCAAAAACAATACCGGACTGACAAACGTAAGCATAAACGCTTTTTTCAGCGCCGCTCCTACTTTCAAATCAAAATGGACAAGCGTACTGAATGTGTTAATCGTGTAAACAAACAGCAGGATTCCCAAGATCAGAAACAGATTCATGAGCAGAGAACTTGTCGTAGAAAAATAATAAAGATCGGCGGCGAGCACACTCCACAGAATGGTAAGAACGATTCCAGCTTTCATGCTGTTTTTGTAATTCTCTTTGTAATAGCTGAGGTAGGACCGATCAGCGGTTTCTTTATGATCTTTCCTCACCCAGTCGCGCGCCTTTGCAAACATGGCGGTTGTGGCGGGGAAAAAGATGAAAGGCAGCAAAAGGACAAGCGGCGGCAGCAAATACCACAATTGCTGTATGTCTCCCACGTTCAATAAGCTCAATAATAATAGTGCGACAGGCAGATTGAACACGGCCCACTGCAAGTTGGTCAATGCAAACTTACTGATCCATTCGCTGACCGCGTATAATCCTCCTCTGATTCCTGATGACTGTTTCATAATCTTCCCCTTCCTTTTATAAAAAACGCTAGCTCACAGAAAATAGTTATTAAAGTATATGGCAGGATTGTGGAAGACTTGATTTCGAGATGTTTGTGTGGATTTAGGGGCTCCGGGAAAAGGTTCGCTTTCCGTGGGCGAGTGATGAGCCTCCTCGAGCTAACGCTCTGCGGGGTCTCATCTACCACGCACTTCCCACAGGAGGCTCACCGTTTCCCTCCGCCCTTTACCATATGAGGTTCTCGAAACCCTTGTTATATTACCTTGCCTAAAACTGTTATAAATCCTGCTTAAACCGCTTTGATATAGGATTCTCAACCATAAAAGCTCCTATTGATGGAAGGGTGTTTCGAGAATTTCTTCCAGCAAGTGGGCGGAGGGGAATGGCGAGACTCCTGCGGGAAAAAAGTGCAGGGTGAGACCCCACAGGACGCAGTCCGAGGAGGCTCACCGCGCTCCCGCGGAAAGCGAGTTATTCCCCGCAGCCCCATCCACTCAACAAAAGTCTCGAAACTGAGTCTTCCACAATCGGGAGCTTATATGTAATCAACAATTCTAAAAGAAAAACCCCTCAAAAGTCAGAGGGGTTTTGCTGTTTCCAAATTAAGCCCACCACATCTCCGTCGCCGGTTCTTCAATCAGCACGGACTTCAAGTTTTTCACGGCTTGATTGAATCCTTCATTGATCGACATAATCGGATCTTCGTGCTCGATACTTACGACATGATCGTAACCATACGTACGAAGAGCACTGATGATATTGGACCATTCTTCAATTCCGTGACCGTAACCGACGGAGCGGAAACTCCATGCACGCGTCTGTACGTTTCCGTAATTCTGCATGTCTGTCAGACCGTACATGTTGACGTTATCCTGATCGATGTACGTGTCTTTCGCATGGAAGTGGTGGATGGCATTTTCTTTACCCAAAATCTTGATAGCCGCTACAGGATTGATGCCCTGCCACCATAAGTGGCTTGGATCAAGGTTCGCTCCGATTGCATCACTTGTCGCTTCACGAAGCTTCAACATCGTGTAAGGGGTGTGGACAAGGAACCCTGCATGCAGTTCAAGACCGACTTTTACGTTATGTTCTTCGGCAAACTTCCCTTGTTCTTTCCAATAAGGGATCAGTTTTTCGTTCCACTGCCATTCTAACACATCTGAATATTCCGGTGGCCATGGAGTGACCGGCCAGTTTGGAGCCGTATCGTTTTCGTGACCGCCTGGTGTACCTGAGAAGGTGTTCACAACAGGGACATCCATCAAGCTTGCCAGTCTTACCGATTTTACAAACGCTTCATGAGACTCTTCTGCGAAGGTTTTATCCGGTGAAACCGGGTTTCCGTGGCAGCTAAAAGCACTGATTGTAAGTCCACGGTCATGGACTTTCTTTAAGTACTCGTTTCTCTTCTCTTCACTTTCCAAGAGCTCATCAACGTTACAGTGAGCATTTCCAGGATAGCCGCCAGTTCCGATTTCGACCGCTTTCAAACCTGCTTCTTTTGCGTGGTCCAGCATTTCTTCAAAGGATTTATCGGAAAATAATACAGTAAAAACGCCTAATTTCATGAACAATCTCCTCCTGCTAGGTTTATAGTTTCACACTCGTACCTGTTTCACTGCTCTGATAGATCGCTTCCATCAGCTTCGTCACTTTCAACGCCTGCTCCGGCTTCACAACTAATTCGTCATTCCCTAAACAACTGTCGATAAAGTTCTCTGCCTGAGCGAGACCAGGGGTCGGATCGCCTTCACGGATCTTCGCTGTACTATCGAGCAAAGCGCCATATTTGGCTTGGTAGAGTTCAAACGGATAGACACTGAGGCCCCCGTCGACCCCAGAGATCGAAAGCGACGTGTGGTCTTCCTTAATGTTGGCCGCCCAGGAGCATTCGAACTGCATGGACTCTCCGTTTTCGAAAGTAATGTAACTGGTCACATGGTCATCAACGTTGAACGATTCATGATCGAATGCTCCCCAGTCATTGACCTGTCCCGGCGTTTTACTTAGACGGTCATAGGTACGTCCCATCACCTCGACAGGTTTCGGATCATCCAGAAGCCAAAGCGCAAGGTCGAGCAAATGACAGCCGAAATCGATCAAACTGCCGCCGCCTTGCAAATCTTTGTTGGTGAACACACCCCAACCTGGAACTTTCCGGCGTCGCATTGCCTGGACCCTCGTTACGAGAGGATCTCCAATTTCGTTATTGAGGATCGCTTTTTTAGCCAGCTGCGCTTCCGGTGTATAGCGGTAGTGGTAGGCAATCGATAAAAGGCGGTCATTTTTCTCGGCCGCTTTCATCATCGCTTCGCATTCCTCTGTCGTAATTGCCATCGGCTTTTCACATAACACGTGCACGCCAGCTTCAAGGGCGGCAATGGAAATTTCCGCATGAAACTTGTTCGGCGTACAGATCGTGACTGCATCGACCTTCGCAAATAGATCCTTATAATCTTTGAAAACATAGGGAATCTGATGGGCTTCGGCTACTTCTTCCGCTCGTTGTTCATTCACATCCTGAACAGCCGTCAGCTCCACTTTGTCTTTTAAATCAAGGAAAGAGGGAATATGCCGCCCTTGGGCAATTCCCCCTACTCCGATCATTCCCATTTTCAAGCGTGTCATTTCGTGACTTTCTCCAGGCTGCTGATCTGTCTCGTTTCGCCTGAGCGGAGGGCGCCGAGGATGACTTCCAGTGATTTCATACCTTCTTCTCCAGTGATGAGCGGCTCGGTATCATTCACAATGCTGTCAACGAAATGGTCGATGACGTGTGAATTCGATTGTCCGCCTTCTTCGTTGGATTGGATTTTACCAAGCTGGTAATTGACGATATCGCCATTCGTATATTGAGCGATCAAGGAGTATTCTGGATCGTCTTCAAGGCGAAGCGTTCCTTTTTCCCCGTAGATCACAGTAGAATTGTCTTCGTTCGGGTTGTAAGCCCAGCTCGCTGCCATTGTTCCGACAACACCGGATTGAGAACGTAGAATGCAGACGGCGTTATCATCGACAGTGATGTCTTTCTTGGCATTGTTCTCGATAAAACCTGCCACATCGACGAATTCTTCGCCAAGGATGTAGCGGAGCAAGTCTGCTTTATGTACTCCTAAATCACCCATGGCACCGATGAACGCCTGATCTTTCTTGAAGAACCAGCTGTCTTCTCCTTCTGCACTCCATCCTTCCGGTCCACCGTGACCGAAAGCCGTACGGAAGCTGTACACTTTTCCGATTGCCCCTGATTCTATTAGTTCTTTCGCCTTCACGTGAGACGGTACAAAACGTTGGTTGTGAGCAATCATCAATTTCTTTCCGTTCTTTTCAGCTGCCTGAATCATTTCCTCTGCTTCTTCTTTGGATGTCGCCATCGGCTTTTCACAAAGAACATGAGCACCGGCATTCAAAGCAGTAATCGAAACGGGTGCATGCAAATAGTTCGGCAGGCAGACGCTCACCGCGTCCACTTCTTCTTTCTTCAAAAGCTCTTCATAATCGGTGTAAAGAGTCGCACCGTGCACTTGCGCTACTTCTCTTGCACGTTCTTCAACAATGTCACATACGGCAGTGACCTCTACATTTTCATTCGCTACGTATTCCGGAAGGTGACGGTTTTGAGCAATACTTCCGCATCCAATTACAGCAATTTTCAATTGTGTCATAGTAAAAGCTCCTTTATGATTTAGTTGAAATTTCTTCTAAAGGTTGAGCATTTCCGTAAACAGGTGTCGGCGTTTCTGTGTTCTTCGCCCATTTCACACCATTACGGATGACGGTTTGTACTTCTTTGTTGTAATAGGTCGGATACGTTTCATGTCCCGGACGGAAATAAAAGACCTTCCCTCTTCCACGACGGAAAGTGGCCCCACTACGGAACACTTCTCCACCTTCAAACCAGCTGACGAAAATCAATTCTTCAGGTGTCGGGATATCAAAATGTTCGCCGTACATTTCTTCTTTTTCAATTTCGATGAACTCGCCGATGCCTTCGGTGATCGGATGGCTTGGATCAACGACCCAGATGCGTTCTTTCTCATCTGCCTCGCGCCACTTCAAGTCACAGGAGGTACCCATCAATTTTTTGAACGGCTTGGAAAAATGCGCGGAGTGAAGAACGACAAGTCCCATGCCTTCGAGTACGCGCTGCTTAACTTTTTCCGCAATTTCATCCTGCACTTCATCATGGGCTTTGTGTCCCCACCAAACGAGTACATCTGTTTCTGCAAGCACTTCATCTGTCAAACCATGTTCTTCCTCATCCAATGTCGCTGTTTTTACATTTTCATGGTCTTCCCCAAGGAAATCCGCGATCGAACTATGAATGCCCTCCGGATAAATATCAGCAACGACCTGGTTCTCTTTCTCGTGACGGTTTTCATTCCATACTAGTACGTTCATGTTCATTCCCCTTTTCTATAAAAATAAGCGCTTTCTTTCTGTGAAAAAATTAATCTGTTTGTTTGATCGCTTCCCTGGGGTGACAGGAATCTCGTTCGACGATGACCGTCGGGATGATCACACTTTTTTTGATCATGTCCGGCCGGTTCAATAAATCGATCAAGCTTCTGGCTGATTCATGGCCCAATTGAAACGACTGTGTATCTACTGTAGTTAGTGCGGGATTTGATAAACGGGCAATCATCGTGTTGTTGAAGCCGACGATGCTCATATCCTCCGGCAGCTTCAAACCTTTAGAGGTCAAAGCTCTCATAACTGTCAAAGCATTATAATCATCGGTGATGACAAGGCCCGTTGGTGGATCCTTTTCCTGCAGCAGTTCCTCTACCACTTGATCGGCATCCGCCAGTCCCGATTGGATATTTTTTTGTAAATTCTTGTCTTCCTCTAAATGACCATTCGCCAAAGCTTGTCGAAATCCTTCTAAACGGTCCCGGGCTACTTCAAAATGGTAGTCGCCTCCGATAAAGCCGATCCTCTCATGACCCAGTTGAATCAAATGGTCCGTCACTTCTTTACTTGCGAGGATGTTGTCATTATCTACAAACATCGTTTCACCTGCCCGATTCACAGGTTTACCGACCATCACGAAAGGAAAATTGCAATCCCGCAAGTATGGGACGACCTGATCATCTTCACGGGAGTACAAGACGATGACACCATCGACGCGCTTGCCCTGCACCATTTTGACAACTTCTTTAAAAATCGCTTCTTCCGTGTTGCCTGTCGTCAAATAAATGCTGTAATCCTCTTCATGACAGGCATCACTGATTCCTCTCAACAATTCTGAGAAAAAGGGGTTATCGAAAGAGTGGACGGTAGAAACTTTGGTTACAATGCCGATGGTCTGCGTCGACTGACTAACGAGGACACGGCCGTTGTAATTGATGTGATACCCCAGTTCCTCCATCACTTTTCTCACTTTCCGCTTCGTCCGTTCGCTGATCCGCGGACTATCGGATATGACTCTGGACACCGTAGAAGGAGCGACATTCGCAACTCTCGCCACATCTTTAATCGTGACAGACACGCCCATCGCCTCCTTTCCTCTCTTCATCTTTCATTTTTTAATTCAAACCCATTCCATGGATCGGAATGACCGATCACTCATCCCTCTTTTAGAAGGTATGAAAACCTTATTTGACAGCACCTTCGGATACGCCATTGATGATTTGTTTTTGGGCGAAGAAGTAGCCGACGATGACCGGCAGGATTGCGATCGTCAGACCAGCAAGTGCCAGGTGCCATTGTTTCGTGTATTGACCGAAGAAGTAGAACATCTTCAATGGAATTGTCGCATTGGATTCACTCAACACAAGGGAAGGCAATAGATAATCGTTCCAGATCCAAATGACGTTCAAGATCGCTACGGTTACGGAAATCGGCTTCAACAAAGGGAAAATGATGTACCAGAACGTTTGGAAACGGTTCGCTCCATCGATGATGGCCGCTTCGTCCATGGACTTAGAAATCCCTGTCATCGCACCGTGATAAAGGAAGATGGACAAACTACAGCCGAAACCAAGGTACATGAAGATCAATCCACCAGCGTTCAACATGTCTGCCTGCCCGAAAATAGAGACGAGCGGAATCATAACCGACTGGAATGGAATCAACATCGCAGCAACAAAGATGAAGAAGATGATGCCGCTGAGTTTACTTTTGTTCCTGGCTAATGCATATCCCGCCATGGAAGAGAACAGGATGATGATGGCGATACTCAAACCTGTAATCAGGACCGAGTTGAAAAGTGATTTCAAGAAGGCCAAATCAATGAATGCTTCTACAAAGTTTGAGAATACAACTTCTTCAGGGAATCCAAGAACGCCAGAAAAGATATCCCGCTTTGTTTTGAATGCATTGACAATCATCAAATAGAAAGGCGCAATCCAGATGAGACCAAGCAGAAGGCCGAGAATTTCAATGGAAATTAAATTCCGTTTTTCTTTATTCTTTTTCATTACATCTCAACCTCCCGTTTCTTGTTGTAATACACTTGCGTCAATGCTATGACAGCAACGATCAAGAAGAAGATAACAGCTTTGGCCTGAGCGTAAGCCATTTGATTATCAGAGAACGCGGTACGTACAATTTCCATCGCTACCATCTGCGTCGAGTTGAATGGTCCGCCGTTTGTCAGGGACAAGTTCTGATCATAGATCTTGAAAGCCATGGAAAGCGTCAAAAACATACTGACCGTGAATGCCGGTGCAACGAGCGGGAACGTGATGTTTTTGAAGCGTTGGAAGCTGCTTGCTCCGTCAATTTTCGCTGCTTCAATCAATTCTTTTGGAATGTTTTCAAGGTAAGCAATGTAAATAATCATGATATATCCAGCCATCTGCCACGCGGTCAGGATGACGAGGCCCCAGAAACCTGTGTTCGTCGTAGACAGCCAGCCGTTCAATCCTTCGATTCCAGTAAGACCGGCAATATCCCCAAATACGCTGATGAAAATAAACTGCCAGATAAATCCTAAAATCAGACCACCGATCAAGTTCGGCATAAAGAATACGGTACGCAGCAGGTTGCCTGACTTGATGTTACGAGTAACAAGAAGAGCCAGCCCAAGTCCCATGACGTTCAAAAGGATGACGGTTACCACGGCAAATTTAACCGTAAACCAAATCGAATCCATGAATTCACTTTCCTGGAAAAGGTTGATGTAATTCTCAAAACCTATGAATGCATTTGCTGTAATCCCGTTCCAATCCGTGAAGGAATAGAAGAGACCATATAAGAATGGAATGACGACGACTATACCAAGACCCATGATTACCGGCGTCAGGAACAACCAGAAAGATAAACTTCGATTCTGCATGTATTTACTCCTCCAATACTTTAAGCGGTGCGAACCGCGCGTTATGATATCGATTTCATATGATTGGATAAAACATCCCATCTATTAACATACTTACCTATTTAAATATCCTAATAGAGGGGATCTTTTATAGTACCAGTAAGGGCAGCAAGCCCTTACTGGTTCCAATTCTACTGCTTATTGACGAGCATCTTCCCAAGCTTTTGTTGCTCTTTGTTCTACTTCTTCCCAGCTGATGTCTCCAGCAAGGTATTCTTGTACAGCTACTCCGAATGCGTCTTCAGTCCAACCGGTAGGAGCTCCCAGGAAGACCCATCCAAGTGTGTTGCCTTCGTTTGCATACTCATAGATTTCCTGAGAAATCGGATCTGCAATTTCCTGATCTTCATACCCTTCGTACGCAGGAATGAACTTGAATTCTTCCGTTACGAATTTCTTACCTTGATCAGACGTGTACATCCAATCCAAGAAATCTTTACTAGCTTGTACGACTTCCTCTTCAGACTCTTTGTTCACAACCCAGTAGTTTGGTACTCCAACAGGAATGCTTCCTTCATAACCCTCTACAGGGATTGGAAGAAGTCCGACGTTATTCTCAGCAAATTCAGGATCCATGGATTCAACTGTGTTATACACCCAGTTTCCCTGCTGAATCATCGCAACTTTTCCTAGAGAGAAGTTTTCTTCAACCTGTTGAGAGTAGTCTAGGCTGAGTGTCGGCTGCACAGAGTACTCATTTTGAAGGTCGACGAAACGCTTCATCTGGTCACCCATTTGGAATTCAATCGTGTCCGCTTCATAAGCTTCCATGATGTCATTGTTGAATTCATCTGCAATATACGCATTGGCTAAGTGGTTACCGATGACCCATTTCTCTTTAGCCGGGAAGGCAAATGGTGCATCGATTCCAAGCTCACCTTTTTGATCCTCCAACGTTTGAACAGCTTCTTCTAGAGCTTCAAATGTTGTGATTTCTTCAGCATTGATTCCTGCTTCTTCAAAAACTTTCTTGTTGTAAAGAAGTCCATATCCTTCCTGGTTGAAAGGAAGACCCAACACTTGATCGTTACGAGATACGCCGGATAGTGTGCCTTCAAGAGCAGCATTTGCTGCATCTGTATCGGAAAGGTCCGCTAAGTATTTTTCATATTCATCGACATCTGTCGGTCCACCGACGTTGAAGATGTCAGGCTCTTCTCCAGAAGAGAAAGATGTCTTCAAGGAAGCTCCGTAGTCGTTTCCTCCACCAACGGTTTTAACGTTGATGTTCACGTCCGGGTTTTCTTCTTCGTACATGGAGACAAGCTCTTCAAACTGGTCCTTGAACTCTACTTTAAACTGAAAGACATCGACGGTAACGGCATCGCCTGAAGCATTGTCATCTGAACTGCTGCTGTCGTCTGAACCAAAGGAACAACCGGTAAGAGCTACAGTGGACGCCAACAATGCTGTCGCAATCCCAGAGTAAAATTTGTTTCTTTTCATCTCATCCACCCCTATTTTTTATTAATCTTTGAATCCGCTTACAAACCACATCTAAGAAAAGAGTTTTTTAACTTGTGAAACCCTCCGCGCATACGTTTGCGCAAATGGTAGTTAAAAAACTCATCAGCTTGTCCACAATGAGTATAAAAAGTCCTATTGATTAAGATGTGAATACGTTTGCACAAAATTCATTGATTAATGAAGTTGAGTAAATCATAACACGGGGGTCATACAAATACAACAGCATTTTTCAAATAATTCTCCAAATAGACAGCGTTTACATAGATTCGATTATTCCCGCCTTTATGTGTCGTGTCATGAACATCCCCGTATCTACATACTTTGTAAGAGTGAGGTGAAAGAAATGAAGAAAAAAAATGGCCCGATCAACTGGGAGGCTTTTTCAGAAAATGTGGAGAAGGTGTTAGGAGAGGATTTCTGGAACGACATGCATCATGTGATTCCGAAGCGCGGTCCTTCTTACGACTTTTTCGAAACGGAAGATCAGGCTGTCCTTGTCATTGAACTGCCAGGATTAACAAAGAGCGATCCCGTCTATCTGACCCAGGAGGGCACTTCGATGATTATCAGAGGAGAGATTACTCCCCATTACCCCGTAGCAGAAGAAGACCTAATCCATAACGAACGATTGAAAGGAAGCTTCAAACGTGTGATCCCTGTCCCCTTCCACTTTACTGCGGAAGATATCGTGACTGCCTACAAAGATGGTCTATTGACGGTCACCATTTTCAAACGTCAGAAAAACAGGGATATTCCCATTGAACTAGAGGACCCTCAATAATGCAGAAAGATCTCTTTTTCATCGGAGCTCTTTTTTTGTAAACGAACTTCAATGGCCCCGTCATGGTACTGTGCATACCCGTTTCTTCTGCTCGTCTGTGCCGGAAGCGCAATCTCCATCCTTTCAGCCCATATGCCGCTTACGAAAAGCTTCCCGCTTCCAACACTTAACCTGATCCCTTCTACATCCACTTCGTAAGGAACGGGGATGATGACAACAACTTCCTTCATCAGCTCCATCACTTTAAAATCACTGTGCGATTGTTTTGGTTTCTGTTGATCTTTTGGTGTCAGAGCATCCTGGATCGACTTTTGTACGAAATCATTCATTTTCCCCATATCCATTAGATCATCAGGGAGAAATGAGCTGTCTTTTCCCAAAGGATTGAACCAATTCATAATGTCTTTCATGCTTATCTTTTCCTTTCATACATTAGTCATAGGAGGTGATGATATGAGTCAGATTCAATTTAAGAATTTGTCCGTTGACCAAATCAGTGCCACATCGGGGATTTTTTCAGGAACAAACCTCCAGTCGGGTTTTAAAGCTGTACAACAGAGTTGGGAAGGAAACGGAAGAATCATTGGTCATAAAAACACCCTCCAACATAATAAACATTTAGTCATCAAACGGCCTTCTCAAAGAGTGTAGACGTCATGTTCTTTAAAAAACGTCGTCAAAAGCGAGCGGATATCGATGATCTTGTCAAAGAAATACATGAATTGAAACAAGTGATCCAGGGGATGCAGGGGAAGCATGTGGAATACCATATTCATTTTGACCAAGTGGATATCCATGATCCCAACCTTGAGCAGCTGACGTTCCAGTTGGATCATTTAGATATCGATGAATTGAGCGGGGCCCTGAACATGGGGAACAATTTCGGTGTGAATGTCAAACCGAAACATTCTTCCCGTCCAGAATTGAGCCGAACAGACAATGGTTTAAAGTTCAACTTCAAATCAAAGGAGGATTCCTGATATGGCCGGTTTATCTCCTTACTTTTTCATAGGAAACATAAGGATTGGAACCATTGAAAACGCTTCTTGTCTAAACATGGGAAACAATATCCCGACAGGTTTTGAGAGTCACCAAAAGCATAACCAGGGATTCGGAAACGTATTTGGCGATGGCAATACTCTCGAAGGATTACGTTCTATTTTAAGTGATTCTGCTATCCTTGACCTGATGTCACAGGATAACGACCAGGAAATTCCAGAATGGGTGCAAAAACTAATGGAAAAGAAAATGGAGGATCATCCTGTCGAATGATCGGCTCCATTCTCCTTTTTTGAAGGACGTGCCATTTTCGTAATCGGCATATCGATTTCATCATTATCATGAATCACATTGACATTATAAGAAATGATGTTCCCATCCCCTACGACTGTACCAAGAGCAGCATTCTGCTTTTCCTGCGTTTCCCAATGGGTTTGGGTATTCGGACCAACAAATATGCCCGAGTTATTCGTCATATGGTTAACATAGATGGAATCAAACCGAATATCGATTCTAATCCCCCCTATACCTGGACGTTTGGTTGAGGATTATTGACAGTAGGGTTAACGATCGGTGTATCAGTGACATCATTATCAATAATGGTGTTCACATTGTTGGTCGCAATGAAAAAACCGACGGGAATTCCTGCAGCATTATTGTTCTTTCCTTGCCAGGACCAATCAGGCTGATTGTTCTGCCCTGTAGATATGATTCCATTCTCAGTAATCGAGTTGACAGCAATTTGATTGAAGACGACGGATACGGGCATTCCTATTCACCTCACCTTTTCTTCTGATATTCTATTCTAGAACATTTGGAATGTGTCTTTTTCGGACAAACCTACTTCTCCTCCATACTTCCCGTAGCACTCAAAGCACAAATCAATCTCAAGGGTCGATCCATCTGTAACCGTACACACTTCAAATTCACGAAGCTCTTTTTTACACATCCAGCAAACGCTGTGAACGTCATTCATTTCCTGCATCGTCTCTTTCCAATTCATTCGTATCCCACCTTTAATTGTTTGGTTATAGCGTTATCTTACGCGGTACCTAAGCACTTGCAAAATCAGCAAAATGGCACTTTTCCTCACCCTTTGATTGACATATTTCTACTTTCTGTGGGTTATTTTTCATTTTCGGAAGGGAATTCGACAATGGAAATCTAATTTTGATAAGAGGCGTAGAAAATGAAGATGAAAGGAAAGGGATCGATATGAATACACCTATACCTATCGCAGTACAGCTTTATACTTTACGAAATGAAACAGCGCAAGACTTCGCCGGCACGCTGAGAAAAGTAGCCGATTTAGGCTTTGAGGCCGTGGAGTTTGCCGGTTTTGGTGATCTAACAGCTTCCGAAGTGAAACGTTTATTAGACGAACTAGGCCTTAAAGCCGCTTCCAGCCACGTGCCTTTGGATGAACTGAAGAACAATCTCCCACAGGTCATCGAGGATCAAAAAACGATTGGAAGCGAGTATGTCGTTTGTCCTTACATCGAGGAACGAAGCGAATCGGATTATATGAATTTAATTGAGGATTTGAAAAAAATCGGTGAAGAATGCCGTCAACATGGGCTTACTTTGTGCTATCATAATCATGACTTCGAACTGGATCCGCTGCCGGACGGAAGAAAGCCACTGGACGCGATCCTTGAGGAAACGGATGAGAACCAAGTCCAGGCGGAGTTTGATATCTACTGGCTTCAAAAGGCAGGCGACCAACCTTCTGCATGGATTGACCGCTACCAGGGACGTACGCCATTAATTCATTTGAAGGACATGACTCTTGATGAAGAACAATACTTCGCGGAGCTCGGGACAGGCGGCGTTGATTTGGATACGGTGTTTGTTCTTGGAGAGAAAGCCGGAGTAAAGTATTGGATCGTCGAGCAGGATGAAAGCAGACGCACCCCTTTAGAAAGCTTGGAGATCAGTATGAATTACTTAAAAGAGAAGTTTCCTCAACTGAATAAATAAACGGAAGGGCGTGATTTCTTCACGCTCCTTCTTTATGCAAGGAGACACAAATGGACAACGCACTTGTATTATGGATGTATGATTTTTCTGAAGCCGAATGGGTGGATAACCTCATGGTCTTCTTTTCATCATGGGGATACAAAGCAATGATTGCTTTATTCTTCTTGTTGGTTTTGTCTAAAAAGACACGAAAGCTCGGAATTACAGTCATGGCGGCATCTGTGATGGGATTATTCATTAGCAGGGCCGTTCGCTGGATCGCACCGAGGGAAAGACCTTTCGTAGCCCTTGAAGAAGTCACCCCACTGATCGAAAAAGAAGCAACTGCTTCTTTTCCAAGTGAGCAGGCATTATTTGTCGGCATTTTTATCACCTTGGTGTGGAGGATCGGAAGTAGATTTAGATGGATCGGAATTCTCCCTGGATTGATTATCCTTGTTTCACGAGTATATCTTGGTCATCATTATGTTTCAGATGTGCTGATCGGGGCTGGTTTAGGTGGGTTCCTTTTCATCACCATCTATAAATTATCCAACACCATGCAGCATTTATCATTGGAAAAAGAGAAAAGCCTGACCTCTTAAAAAAAGAGTCAGGCTTTTATTTATTCTGGTGGATTCTCCATTTATTAAACTCCAGATACTCACGGAATTGTTCTTTAGAGATCCCTGAATTCATCGCTTCTTGAACCAAATTCATCCAATCCTTGTCCAACGTTTCATCCTGAGGTTCATTTTCTCCGTGGAGTAAAAAGTTGATCGAAACGTCTAGTTCCTGAGATATTTTAGTCAAGAACTGAATGGATGGGTTGGTCTGGATATTTCGCTCAATCGAACTCAAGTAAGATTTCGCGACGCCCGCCCTTTCGGCTAATTCAGATAGCGACATATGTCGGTCTTTACGAATTTTTTGAATGCGCTCACCGATCATGATCTCACCTTCTTTCCTGTTGGTATGAGTATAGCACACATTGAACAACCGTTCTATTTAAAGCACGAAAAATCAATACGGAGTCCTATGTATGGTTTCGTTTCTACAATGTGTATACTTCGTATTCCCTATCTTTTATTATCGTACAATCATACAAATTATTTAGTGAAAGTTTTACTTTAACGAACGTTTTTTTAGCTTTTGTTCAAGTATATGGCAGGATTGTGGAAGACTCAGTTTCGAGACTTTTATTGAGTGGGTGGGGCTGCGGGGAATAGCTCGCTTTCCGCGGGAGCGCGGTGAGCCTCCTCGGACTTCGTCCTGTGGGGTCTCACCCTGCACTTTTTTCCCGCAGGAGTCTCGCCCTTCCCCTCCGCCCCTTTGCCATATAAGTATCTCAAAGCCACTATGCTTCTTATTTCACGTTGTAATTCGAACGGAAAGAACACTTCTAAGGACGCTATTTTGCACGCGAAAAGTTTGTTCTAGAGCATTTTATACTAATCACAACAGGATAGTGGAAGACCTGCCAAACCTGGTACAGGGATTCGTTTCACTCATACATCGAATGGGGTGGTTGGGAAGCTGCGAGACTCCCGTGGGAGAAGGAGATAGGCGAGATCCCGCAGGACGCAGTCCGAGGAAGCTCGGCGCTCCCCCACAGGAAAGCGAGTAGCTTCCCAACCACCCCCTGACTCTCATTATGGCAAACGAAGCCTCCAAGCACCTAGAAACTGAGTCTTTCACTATCGGGAGCTATCCTTCAATAAACCTTCTTTATTAAATTCCATATCTAATTGAGTTTACGATGAATCAGTTTTGTGTAGGATTCACACACTAACTGTAAAAACGAGTGAGATTTCTTAGGAAAAGGTGACCAAGATGAATGACATTGTGGAGCAGTTTGAAATTACATTCAACCAGATCCATCAACATTTAAAAGAACTGAACGGCTTTCCGAAAAATGATAATTTCGTGGAGCTTCTTCAGCGATCCAAACTGAAGCATAGCGTCATCCGTATCCATTTTGATCAGTTAAAGCAGTATGCAAAACTCAGAAATGCCATCGTACACGAACGGATCAGTGGAGATTATTTTATCGCCACCCCTCATGAAGATGTTGTAAGGGCATTGAAACGGATTAAACGAACGCTTGACCAACCGCCACAAGCCCTGGAATTCGCCACTCGTCCTGTCCTCTTTTTCAAAGAAGATACAGCGCTCAGTCATGTTATGGAGGCTTTCGACCAGCACGGGATCTCTCAATTCCCGATCTATACAAAAGACCGTGCTTTCTCAGGGTTACTTACCAATGATGGCATCGTCCGCTGGTTATCTCAAAATCATACAAATGAACGGATCGTCCTCGAAAATATTTGCGCTGTCGACGTCCTCCCCGTTGAAAAGGATCGTAGTGTAGAATTTTTAAAAGCGGGTGCTACTGTATTTGACTTAGAAGAACGTTTTGAGAGAAGTTTAAATGAAAATCGGAAACTGAAAGCCGTCATTTTGACTGAAACGGGAAGTCCCGATGACTTGCCGATGGGAATTGTGACTACATGGGATTTGATTAAAGTGGACAGACGTGAAAGTGAGGACGATTAATTCTTTCGAAGTTCAAAGGCTAAATGATTGAACGTTCACGTTTGAGAAGATATGATTAAACCATCCTAGTTAAGGAAGAGGGATGTAAGCATGAATGATCGCAGACATGAACCCTTCCGGTACCCATTCCAAACACCTCTCCCAGGTTTTTTCAACAAGAAGTTCAGCAGCCATGTGTCAGGTCCTATGGAAGTGAAAGACATCAGTATGAACGGATTACGCTTTTCCTGTAATTCACAACCTGGATTGTCTATGAAAGATGAGTTGTTTCTCACCTTCATTTATGAAAATAAGACTTTTACAGCTGAGGGACGACTCATTTGGATGAAAACGGAAGAGCAGCAGATGACGTGCGGTGTACACGTCTTTGAATTTCCAGATCAATTAAAAGAGATCATTGAAAGCCTCGGGGGTTCCCTGGAGTCTGTTCAAAGTGATCCAATGGAAACGAAGTCTCCTTAATGGAGGCTTTTTTAGTTTTCCGCACCAATTCAGTTTCCAGTTCCGGGTGTCATGGTTCGGGCGACTGGCATTAAGTTTTTTGTAAAATAATGGTGTACCAGGTCATCCAATATTTGGATGACCTGGTACACCAAAAAATGTAAGTTATTCTTTTTGGGCTCTTTTACGGAAGAAGCCTGTGATTTTGTTGGATAGGTCGTCAAAGTAGGTGTAGACGACAGGGATGAGTACAAGCGTGAAAAAGCTCGATACGGTCAGACCGAAGATGATGGTGACCGCCAGAGGTTGCTGCGCTTCAGCACCTCGTCCAATTCCAATCGCTAATGGGACCATGCCGAGTACTGTCGTCAGGGTAGTCATCAGGATGGGACGAAGACGGTTAGGTCCTGCCTCTAAAATGGCTTCATAACGATCGTACGATTTTCGTCTAAGAATGTTGATGTAATCGACCAACACAATGGCATTATTCACCACGATCCCCGCCAACATAATGATCCCAACAAAGGCCGGCAAGCTGAATGGCAGACCGGTTACAAATAAACCGCCTGAGATACCGATAATGGTTGCCGGTAACGAGAACATGATGATAAATGGGAACAAGAAGTTCTCAAATTGAATCGCCATAACGGCATAGACAAGGAAAATGGAGAAGATCAAGGCAAGTGACAAGTCACCAAAAGCCTCCTGCATATCCTGCGCCTGTCCACCTATGGTGTAGGAGTAGCCGTCAGGAAAATTCAGACGCTCGAGCTCTGCCCGCACTTCTTCTGTTGCCGTCCCCAAATCAATATCGGATATCTCCGCTTCCACATTTACTTGCGGCTGTTGATTTTGACGGAGCAGAGACACGGGTCCCTGAACTTGGTTCAACTCCGCAATAGTAGCGAGTGGAATAAGGGTGCCATTCGGTGCCTGGACCGACATGCCTTCTAGATCTGCAATCGTCTGACGCTCGTCTTCCGGAAGAATAAAGCGTACATCAATTTCATCTGTTCCATTCCGGTAACGCGTCGCAATTTGACCATTAAAGCCGAGCTGTACCTGGCTGATGACTTGTTGCTCTGTCAGGCCGTATTGCGATGCTTTATCCTGATCCACTTCAATCTGCATTTCAGGACGTCCTTCATCCGTCGATGATGTAGCATTCTGCACCCCATCGATCTCATTCATCAAGTAAGCGACTTGGCCGGCAAGCTCGTCCAAAACTTCATATTCTCCACCATTGATTTGTACTTGCAATGGTGCGCCCGTTCCGAGACCTGCATCCAACTCACTCACTTCTATTTCAGCACCTGGAATGCCCGAGAGGGAATCACTCAATTCCTCCATGACAGTTTGAGTCGTTTTTTCCCGCTGCGAAGGTTCGACAAGCTGAATGGTATAGGAAGCAAAGTCAGACGATCCGTTTCCTATGCTTCCCATTGAACCTCCACCAATGGAAAGGTAGCTGACATCTATGATTTCGCTATAGTTTTCAATCTCGGCATCAATTTCTTCTGTGAGAGCTTCCGTTTCCTCAATCGAAGTCCCTTCAGGCATGTTCACTCGAACTTCCACCTGTCCTTGATCGGAAGGGGGGATGAACTCTGTTCCAATTAAAGGAATGAGAGCTACACTCCCCGCAATGAGGGCGAAGGTAATGGCGATGGTTGTCTTCCTGAATTTCAATACCCACCTTAACATCGAGCGGTAGCCATCATTCACTTTATCTAAAAAGCGGTTAAACCAGTACCTGCGTCCTTCTTCTTTCAAGGATTTTGTTAACAATTTCGAAGACAGCATCGGAATTAAAGTGACAGAAACCGCTAAGGAAGCAATGAGCGCGAACATGATCGTCAACGCAAGCGGTGTGAACAATTCAGATGCGATGCCTTCTACGAATATGATCGGTAGAAAAACGACGAGTGTCGTTGTCGCAGAGGCTACAACTGCTGGGGCAAGCTCCGAAGCCCCCTGTTTAGCCGCTTCGACCATCGAATACCCCCGCTGGCGGTAGCTGACGATGTTTTCCAGAATGACGATGGAACTGTCGACCATCATCCCAATCCCGAGAGCAAGTCCACCCATCGTAAGGACGTTCAATGTTTCACCGGTGAAATACATTAAAGTAAATGTCGATATGATGGCAATCGGTATCGACAACCCGATGACGAGCGTCGCGCGTACACTTTTCAAAAACAGAAGCAGGATCAAGACGGAAAATATACCGCCGAGAATGATGTTCAAGACGACGCTGTTGATTGATATTTTAATAAACTCTGATGTATCTAAAACAATACTTGTGCCGACACCTTCGGGGAGATCGGCTTCCAGCTCATCCATCGCCTCCCGCACGTTATCGGCGGTTTCAACGGTGTTCGCATCCGTCTTCTTCAAGATGGAAAGTACGACAGAAGACGAACCGTTCACCTTGCTGATGGTGTTGGAATTGGTAAGCGTTTCGTTCACTTCAGCAATTTGACCAAGCGTCACCTGCGCTCCTGTAGGAGATTGAATCCTAGTATCTCTCACATCTTCCACAGAGCTGAATTCCCCATCGATCCGGATTTGCAGATCCTTCTGTCCTTTCTCGATGGTTCCTGCTGAAGCTGACTGGTTGGCTGCATTAAGGGCCTGGATCAACGTTTGAGAATCCAATCCGTATGTAGCCATCTGAGCGCGATCGACGAGGACTTGCACTTCTTTTGTCTGTCCGCCTTCTATACTGACCGAGGCGACTCCTTCCTGCCGTTCAAGAAAAGGAACCAGCCGGTTTTCTGCTATTTTCTGGAGCTCATCCGGCGTATCTCCGGACAAGCCGACCGTCATGATCGGCAGCTGTTGCGGGTCAAAACGGAGGACGCTTGGATCAGAGGCACCTTCTGGTAAAAGTCCTGTCACCTGATCGACGTTTTCCCTCACTTGTAAGAGGGTACTGTCCAGATTCACCCCTGTATTGAACTGCATAAGAACGAGCGAGGCCCCAGCCTGTGATTGAGACTGGAGCACTTCAAGTCCTTCAATACTGCTGACGGAAGATTCCACAGGCCTGCTGACGAGTTTTTCGACCTCTTGAGGTGCTGCTCCTTCATAGGATGTCGATACAACGGCGATTGGTAAATCAATCTCCGGGTACAAATCAATGGTTAAACTTCTTAATGATACAAACCCGAGGCCAAGAATGGCAGCAACAATCATAATAACTCCGACAGGTCTTTTAACGGAAAGGTTCACAAGCTTCATCAGGAATCCTCCTCCATGATGGTGACTTGATCCCCGTCTGACAGAGTCAGCTGTCCTGTCGTAATGACCCTCGCATTTTCAGTAAGGTTTCCGGACACCGCTGAGAAGTCCGTCTGAGATTCTAAAACTGATACGAGAACCTGGACAGCTTTTTCATCCACCACTTGATAGACGAATGTTTCATCATTCTGTTCTACTAGACTGTCTGTTGGGACAATGAGCGTATCTTCTACAACGTTTTCAGGAAGTAAGAAAGTGGCCATCATCCCTGGTTTAATCTTTTCGTCCCCATTATTCACCGTAGCTTCGACTGGATAGAGTCCTGTATCATCTGGAACAGAAGAGACATAACTGACGGTTGAGGTGACCTGTTCTTCCAGGGAAGGTAGATCGACGGTCAGCTCCGCTTCTTTTTCAAAAAGGGATAGTTGATCGGCAGTGACTGAAGCTGTGATCGTCATGGGATCCAGGCTGACGATGGTGGCAAGTGGCTGTTGATTGCTTACCATATCCCCTTCACTTGCGTTCAATGTCGATACTTCGCCGGAAGTAGGAGCAGTAATGGCTTCATTCTCGGCTTGCTCCTGAGCTTGGTTCAACTGTAGATTGGCTTGCTCTACCTGAAGCTCCGCCTGCTCAACGGCTACTCGGGCCTGCTCCAATTGTTGTTCCGCTTGATCGACCTGCGCCTCTGCTTGTGCTACTGCAGACGAAGACTGGGGCTTTTGCCCATTTAACTGCTGGTATTGAGCATACGCTTGATCCGCTCGGTTCTTCGCTTGTTGATAGAGCGCATCGGGAATAGTCCCTTCATGGGCCAATTTTTTCGTTTCATCAGCTAATTGCTTGGCCTGTTCGTATTGCTGCTTCGCTGCTTCCGCTGCCTGAGCCGTTTGACTTGCCTCCGATTGCGAGGCTTGCTTGGCAAGGTCGACCTGCTCCTTCGCATTTTCAACACCTTCGGCCGCCTGCTCTTTTGATACTTGCGCATTTTCAAGCTGCGTTTGTGCTTGGCGGAGGGAGATTTGCTGTAATTCCACCTGATTATCTACATTGCCTCCCGGACGAACGACGGCTACGGTTTCTCCTTTTTCTACTCTGTCCCCTTTGGCAACATTCAAGGTCGCCAGTTCTCCAGGGGTTTCAGGCAGGACAGGTGAAGTATCCGCAGCGGTCGCACGGGCCACCAGTTTGCGCTCCACAACAAAATCCTCTTTTTTCACGGTCTCCACTTTGACCGGCGTGATCCGCTCCTCTATTTCTTCATTGGCTTCTTCCTGATTACAAGCGGTTACAAAGAAGAGCACCATGAACATGAAAATCAACCGTTTCATCTAAGACTTCCTCTCCATATCAGACTCTCGTAAATCTCCCGGACTTTTATCTATAACCTTTATTATTTTTCCCCTTCGGCTTCAAGAGGATACCCTTTCAAACGCACTGACCAAGTAGTCATAATTACGATTAATGTTACTAAATAGCGATTTGTAATGCAACTTGTAGTATTCCTACGAAAATGACAAAATTGTGACTTATTTTGGAAGCGATCTTTTCTGTTACCTGAACCCTGAATGGCCTTTTTCAGGACCAGATATTCCAACTCTTTCTACTCTGAATCTGGTTCAGATAAGGAGGGGGCACAAAAAAAGCTGAACCTTTTAGATCAGGTTCAGCTTTTCCTTTACTATTGAAGGTTGTTACCGAGTTGGGCGACGATCAAGTCCAGCTTTTTGACTTTCGGGAGTTCATAGCCCGGGAAACGTTCATCAAAGTGCGCAAAAACAGGTTCCAGAGCTTCATCTTCCAGGAGTTCCTCATACGTTCGGAATGTATGTTGGTACTGTCCGATATAGCGCTTCATCTTTTTATCAAAACCTGATAAATGATACGTGGATGAGTAATCGAAGGCTTTGACAATATCACTATCGTAGGTTGGGAAACTCGGATTAATGGTATGCAGCATAGAAGCAGCTAATGGAAATTGCATCGTCGGGTTTCCTTTGTGATTTTTTACCTCGTAAAGACTTTTCGTAATGTGGACGATGTTAGGGCGTTCATATCCACGTTGTTCTTCCATCAGTTTGAAATAGTACGTTTCAAACTCCTTCGTCAGACTTGGATTGTCCAGGCGGAAGAAATGCCGAAAGATGAATTGATAGAGCGTATCGTCAGGCACATAAGTATCTTGAAAGACAGTATGAAGATAGAGATACACATCCAGTTTTTCCAATGGAATGCGGTTCACCACTTTTTCATAGTCCTCCAAAATTAAATCTTTCAGGTCGCTTGCCGTTCTGTATTTCATCAATAATCACCTCTATTCGCTTATTCCACACATGAGAAACCTGAAAACTCCTGATTGTAAAGTTTTTATGAATATTTCTACTTCCATTCTACATAAGATTCTAACGATTTCCAAAGGTTTTCAAAGATCCGGACTAAGATATAGTTGGTGCGGAATCTTGCTTATCGTTTATTAGGAACCAACCGATGGTATAAGAGAAGGAGGGATAAGATGGACATCGCAGCACTATCCATGGCTATGAGTACGACAAGCCTGAAACAACAATCCAGTTTAGCGTTGATGGATAAAGTAAAAGGGGATGCAGAAGAAAAGGGGAACCAAATGGTTGAAATGCTTAAACAATCCGTTCCTCACCCTGATCTCGGCAACAGAATTGATTTGAGAGGATAAAAAAGGGAGAGACAAGGGCTTCTTACTGTCTCCCCTTCAAGGGGTGGTTTACATCGGACAACGCCTGGCTCTGAGCGGTTTCGCCTTATTTATGATTGGAATAGGTATCTACCTCCTCCAGCCCTTAAATGTATGGAGGTTTTTCACTCCTGTCTTCACTATTGGAGGAGTCTGTATGATCGCCATTTCCACTTTTCTTTCCATGAAAAAAAGCCGCTGAGAATGCGGCTTTTTTTTATTCGTTATTATTTTCTTCGTCAGTTGTTGCACCGTCATCAGTCATGCCGTCTTCGCCGTTTTCACCGTCTGTCATATCATCTTGTTCTTTTTCTTCTTCTTCTTCACCCATATCGCCTTCTTCATCCATACCGTCTTCTTCCATGTTGCCCTCTTCATTGTTGTTTTCTTCTTCCATATTTTCTTCTTCTTCCATGTTGTTTTCTTCTTCTTGTGGCTCCTCTTCAGAAGCACAAGCACCTAGTAGGGATACGGCAAAAAACGCGACCAAAAGTTTCAATAGTAATGCTTTCATCGTTGTTTCCTCCTTTTAATGATTTCCCAAACTATTATGTCCATATCCTGTAAGTTCATCCATATATACTAAATTTTTTTCTACCTCCTTATTCAAGTCAAGCTCCCGATTGTGGAAGACTCCGTTTCGAGACTTTTTTTTGAGTGGGTGGGGCTGCGGGAAGAAATTCTCGAAACTATCTTCCAGCAATAGGAGCTTTTATGGTTGAGAAGCCTATATCAACGCGGTTTAAGCAAGATTTAAAAGAGTTTTAGGCAGGGTACTATAAGAGGGATTTCGAGAACCTCATATGGCAAAGGGGCGGAGGGAAACGGTGAGACTCCTGTGGGAAGTGCGTGGTAGATGAGACCCCGCAGAGCGTTAGCTCGAGGAGGCTCATCACTCGCCCACGGAAAGCGAACCTTTTCCCGGAGCCCCTAAATCCACACAAACATCTCGAAATCGAGTCTTACACAATCCTGCCATAAACTAAAAAAGAACACAGCGGCGGCTGCGTTCTTTTTTATGGTTATTTCAGTGCAAACATGATTTCAGCTTCACATGCGACTTCTCCATCGACGGAGGCTGTTGCTTTTCCTTTTCCTACAGGACCTTTCAAACGGACAATTTCCACTTCCAATTTCAAACGGTCACCAGGCTTGACCTGACGCTTGAAACGGCATTTGTCGATTCCTGTGAAAAAGGCAAGCTTGCCCTGATTTTCTTCTTTTTTCAGCATCGCTACAGCACCCATTTGCGCCATCGCTTCCGTGATCAGCACCCCCGGCATTACAGGGTAGTCAGGGAAGTGTCCCTGGAAGAAGGGTTCGTTCATTGTTACATTCTTGTATCCGACTGCGCGCTCACCTTCTACAATCTCTTCTACTTGGTCAATCAGTAGAAATGGATAACGGTGTGGGATGATTTCTTTAATTTGTTGTATATCTAGCATAATCAGACTCCTTTCCTATTCCATGCTTTCATTATAAAAGAAGCACAAGCCAGGAACAAAGTTTTTTCTAAGGGCTCGTTTTAAATAAGCGCTTTAGGGAAAATATACAAGTAAGTTCACCTATTACAAGGAGGAGGCCACTAAGATGCTTTGGACGATATTAATTATTATCCTCGTCCTATGGCTGCTAGGCTTACTTGGAGGGATCGCTGGAAACTTAATTCACATTTTGCTTGTGGTAGCCCTCGTCGTTCTCATTGTCAGACTAGTGCAAGGCCGTGGACGATTATAGTTAAACAAACGAAACCGCTATGGACGTTTCCATAGCGGTTTTATTTATGAGCTGCGCGTCAGTTCATTTGTAGTGGTAGTGCTGGTAGAGAGGGTTTGTTCACTACTTCCTGCCATTTGCGTATGCTTCATTTCCCTTACTGGACTGGTCGGGCTCAACCAGAACGTGTACCACGATCCTTCTTTAATGATCGGATCAAGATCGAAAAGTTCATATTTGCAGTTTTGAGAGAGCTCTTTCAACTCTCCTTTGTTTGGCAGGGCAAAAAGGTTGGAGTGAGCGACAAAAAAGCTGTTAAATGCTGAAGAAAACGCTTCTCCGTGTTCCGTTTCATTGATTGGAGTAATGACAGATATCAGTCCTTGTTTCCTCACATAGGTATGGAGGTGGTTCAATAAACCCCTGCGGTCTTCCGGATGGATATAGTGGAAGATGTTATGCAGGAGAACCACGTCCACTTTCTCGCCATCCCGAGGTGTCCACTCGTTGATATCCCCAACTTCGAAACTGATGTTCGGATAACCTTCTGATAAACTACGTGCTTTCTCAATGACCTTCTGATTGATATCCACCCCGATCATTTCAAGGTGGGGATATTCCATAGCAAGCTTCCTTAAGTAACCCCCATGCCCACAACCTAAGTCTACGACAGAAGCCACTTTTTTATCTTTGATCATCCGCTTGATTTTCTTAATGGCAAAATGCTCAAGCAGGGCAGATGTTTCGGCTACCACTTCTCCATGGCGTTCATGATTGAATTCCGCCCGTTCATGGGACTTCATGATGTCTGGATACTTCAACAATGTCGGCAGATGTAATTCCATCATTTCTTTCAATAAGGCTTTGACACCGGGTGACTGGTCATCTCCCATCAAGCTTGCACATTTTCTCTTTGATGTACGATAGCGGTTGTTCGGGCGTTTCTTCAAATGCTTGACCGCCACTCCCACCTTAACCCACGAGGCAAGAAGGTCATACGGATAGCCTGTTTTCTCACTGATTGCTTCAACCGTTCTTGCTGTCCTGAATTCATCAAAAAGACCAAGTTCTGAGCCCACGTAAGCATGCCAGCTTGGCAGGAACGATTCATTCTTTTTCATCCATTTCCTTGCCTGCATCGCCGTTACCCATTCATTCATGATATCCTTCCTTTCTCGTTTCTTTTCCAAGGATAATCTTCTGCTTCAGAAAAGAGATACTGACGCTGTTTTTGATCTGATACCCTTTTTCGTCGCGGTGGAAGCATACTGCCTTGGACGGCTCTGTCCACCAAACTGAAATCCCATTTTCCGAGCCCTGAAATGTTCAGCATTTGTTTGACGTGAAGCTGGTCATCATCATAGATTCTCTGGACAGCTTTCATTCGGAATTTTCTCCACCATTCGTATTGGAACGAATACACAAGAGCGGATAAGTGACTCAAGTTGAGTAAAAATTCTACACGGGGTCTGCGAACATCTTCGTAATAATGAAGGTAGTCGGTGTATTTTTTTCCCTCTTCCTTACACCAAGCCAGAAGTTCACCTAAAACATCGGCATCCTGTATGGCAAGATTCATCCCTTCTCCCGCCATAGGGTGAACGGTATGCGCCGCGTCCCCTATGATGGCTAAGTTTCCTGAATAATACCGATCAACATGATACGTAAACGGAATCATCAGTTGGACCGTTTTCCATTCTTCAATGGTCCGCACTCCTTCTGCAAGCTCAGGCTCGAGTTCACTGTAGGCTTGGTAGAGGGATTCCAACCCTTTTTCCTGGATTCTTTTATATTCTCCCGCTTTGATTAAAAACACCGTTCGCACTTCGTTGTCAGGCAGAGGGAATAACCCTAGAAAACAGCTGGATGTCGTAATGATCTTCCCCTTTGTAAATGATTCCGGCCGGGGAATGGTCACAGTGAGAAAGTGATGATTGTAGTCTTTTCTTTTAACGTGGACATTCATCGCATCACGCGTCGGTGAGCTTCGTCCCTCTGCTCCTATGTACACTTGAGCCTGGACGTAGAATGTCTCCTTCTTCCGCTTCACTTTTGCCATCCCTTTTTCAAAACCCATAAACCTTGCTCCGGGAAGGTAATGGAAAAATTCATCGAACTCCTTCCCCTTATTCCTGAGAATCTCTTTTGTTTTTTCATGCGGTACCATCAGAGCATGATCGTAGATGCTTGCCACACGGCTGTAGCTCAGCTCTGTGAGGTTGATCTCTTCGGGGGTACTGCCACGGTTGCGATGAACTTCCTGAAAGCGCAGCTGGTCGATGACATGCCCGTTCTCTTCCACTTCGTCCAGTACATTCAATCTTTCTAGAATAGCCAATGTCTTCGGTTGCAGAAGTTCGCCTTTATAAACAGGAGATTCTCTTTTGAGCTGCTCCGCTATGACCACATGGACACCACGGCTGGCCAGCTTCGCAGCAAGAGCAAGCCCTCCTACTCCACCGCCTGCAATGAATACATCCGTCTTCATGATTATGATCCCTCCCCGCTGCTTTGTCCTCTGTACGGATGTAATTCCCTAATCCATAGCTTGAAAACATTTGATGCGCCCCTTGACGTGTGCGGGCCGAAAAAAGTCAGGTAAGGGAAACACGGTGATGGTGCCGGAATATGTGATCAGAAAAGTACAAATGCAACTAAAAAGAACACGAGCCGTAACGACTCGTGTTCTGCATATTGAATAGGCTCATATCATAGAATGAAGTACAAGCTAGAGATTATTCTGTTTTCGTAACGATATCCCAAATATGGCGCCATGTATCCATTTCAAGCGCGTCTGCCGGGTTTCCATCACCAATGACTCCATATCCGACCATCAATCCAATCAGTAAGGCAGCCGCACTGAAAAGAAGGACAAGGATGATACGCAGCCAGATCGGCAGGACCCGCCGCCGTCCTTTTTTCGGAGCTTTCTCTTTTGCTTCCGATTTCTGCTTTTTGGACGATGCTTTTGCTGGCTTCTGCTTCGTGGCTTCATCTAAAGCTTGACGCTTTTTTGCTTTTTCCTGATCTTTATTTAGCTTTTTGCCTGTTGATTTAGGATCTGTTGCCATGGTCCGTCAAACTCCTTACGTTTATGATCTCAGTTGACTCACAAGCCCCATCATTTGATCGCCTGTGGATATGGATTTGGCGTTGAATTGATATGCACGCTGAGCCATCAGCATTTCTGTCATTTGCTTCGCTACATCCACATTCGATGTTTCGAGCGTCTGGGACTGCATTTTCACATCTCCAGAAAGCACATCTCCCATAATTCCATCCTCTTCTACATTGGCAGGAATACGGAAACGATTCGCCCCTACCGATTCTAACATACGTGGCCGGACAGCTTCACTTACATTCAACGTGCCTTCAACCAATTGGTTTTGGTCTCTTGTGATGAGAATTCTTCCATTTGGATCGATATTGATTGCTTGAAAGTTATCTTCAAGTATAATATTTTCACCGTCCGCTCCGATGACAGGATAGCCATTCGCATCTGTCAGCAGCAACTGACCATCATCAACCGGGTTCAAATAGAAGTTTCCAGCACGGGTGTAGTGAATTTCCTCCCCTTGTTCTGTTGTGACTCGGAGGCCGAACATATGACGATCTTCCAATAAAGCCAAATCGAGTTCCCGGCCAGTGTTGTTCAAGCTTCCCTGAGTCAGGTCAAGGTTTGTGTGCCCAAGCATGGCACCTGAACCAATACGGATGCCTTCTGGTGTGACCCGGCCGACCTCTGCATCAGAATGAGACTGGTTATTGATTTGTTGATACAATAATGAAGAAAAATCGGCGTTGCGGCTTTTGTATCCCGTCGTTTCACTGTTGGACAAGTTGTTTCCGACAAGATCCAGCTTCTTCTGCAGTTGTCCCATCGTCACAGCCGATTGGATCATTGAACGATTCATGTACGTTGCCACACTCCTTAACTGATTCTTCCGATTTCCGTTACAGCCTTTTGCATGCTTTGATCATAAGCTTTTAAGACACGCTGGTTCATTTCGAATGAACGGTATGTATTCATCATTTCTGTCATTGTTCTGTTCGGATCGACATTAGAACGTTCCAGATGAGATTGATGGATGGAGTAACCCACGCCCTCTTCCGCTCCAGGATTCACAATGATGCTGCCCTCTTCAGAAAGACGAAACAGATCGTTCCCTTCTTTGACCATTTGAGAAGCATCCGTTGTGTAGGACACTCCAAGGGTGAAAGCCTGTCCACCTACGGTAAGTTCACCATTTTTTGAAACTTTAAATTCCATGCCACCCGCATCGATCGGATCACCGTTTCTATCCAAAACATAATACCCGTGGTTTGTCGTCAAGAAACCTTCGCCATCCACGGTGAGGTTCCCATTACGTGTGTATCTTTCTTCCCCATCCTCATTTTGGACACGAAAGAAAAGGGAACCGGATTCGTCAGGCCCCTCATTTTGTACAAGGGCAAGGTCTGTCCCCACCCCTGTTTCTTTCAAGTCTCCTTGTATAAAAGAAGGAACGGCTTCCTGCATATACACACCTGTATTAAGGGATCCTACATGTCCGGCATCAGGTACTTTGAATCCATTCTTCGTCGGGATCGTCTTGCTTCCCATCCGCTCGATCAATAGCTCTGGAAAAGCACGCATCGTCCCCTGGTCTGCTTTGTACCCTGGTGTGTACGCGTTCGCCATGTTATTCGACAACGTTTCCTGCATCCTCTGGTTGGCCATCATACCTGCTGCTGCTGTGTAAAATCCCCTTAACAAGGTGTCTTCACTCCTTCCGTCCCAAATAAACTATAGCTTCGTAGAAATACGCTTATCGATATTTTCAAGCATGATGCCTGTACCTGTAGCGACACAATCCATCGGAGATTCAGCTACGAGCACAGGAACCTTCAGCTCTTCCGCGAGCAGTTGGTCAATGCCATGCAAAAGAGCCCCGCCGCCCGTCATAATGACTCCACGGTCTATGATATCCGCAGACAATTCAGGTGGTGTACGTTCCAGCACTTGTTTCGCTGCTTGAATAATCACCTGTACAGATTCACGTAAAGATCTTTCAATTTCTTCAGAATTGACGGAGATTGTTCGTGGTAATCCAGACACCATGTCTCGACCACGAATTTCAATTTCCTCGTTTCTTGAACCAGGGAAAACCGTGGCTACACTGATCTTAATATCTTCAGCTGTCCGCTCCCCGATCAACAGTTTATACTCTTTCTTAATGTATTGTAGAATCTCATGGTCAAACTTATCACCGGCCATTTTAATGGAAGAAGCCGTGACAATATCACCCATGGATAAAACAGCGACATCCGTTGTGCCACCTCCGATATCGACAACCATGTTCCCGCTTGGTTGGAAGATATCCATACCGGCACCAATCGCTGCTACCTTAGGCTCTTCTTCTAAATATACTTTTTTACCACCGGATTTCTCAGCCGCTTCTTTGATCGCTTTTTGCTCCACTTTCGTAATGTTCGTTGGGCAACAGATCAACATGCGCGGTTTTGATAAGAATCCTCTCACGTTCGTCTTTTGGATAAAGTGCTTCAGCATCGCCTCAGTAACGTCAAAATCTGCAATGACACCGTCCTTCAGCGGTCGGATGGCTTCAATATTGCCTGGCGTACGTCCGACCATCCGGCGGGCCTCTTCACCTACCTCAAGCACTTTCCCAGTATTACGGTCCATGGCAACCACCGACGGTTCATTCAATACAATTCCTTTACCTTTTACGTGGATGAGTACGTTCGCAGTACCCAGGTCAATTCCTATATCTCTCGCAAACATGTTCTGTAGATCCTCCCTATTGTAAAAAACATAATCCAAGTAACGTACAGGACCCTCGTAATCCGTTACGTTACACCGGCAATGGAGATCAATCTCCTTCAACTTATATTTCCCTATTGTTTCAAGTTCTATTTTCGATTTAAATCATGCACATCTAGTTCTTTATTCTATCACAAAATTACGACATCCGTCTCTTGAGATATGAAAAAAGTTACCAAATATCGAGGAAATGTGACAAAGGGAGGAAAACAGTGTTCATGCGAGAGGTTGAACAGGTTGATCGTCCACAAATTGCGATTTGTACTTTCTACGGGTGGCTTCTCCACCCCTGAGGTGGCGTATTTCTTTATGGTGATCGAGTATCTTTTTCACTTCCTTGGCAAGTTCGGGATTCACTTCCGGAAGTCTTTCGGTCAAGTCTTTATGAACCGTACTTTTAGAAACTCCAAACTCTTTCGCAATCACTCTCACCGTTTTTTTCGTTTCGATAATGTGCTCTCCGATCTTGATGGTCCTCTCTTTGATGTAATCATGCACTCCACTCGCCTCCTGTGATTGACTATCCAAGGGGGTGGGATTCTTAGGAAAGCGGTTCAATTATGTTGTGTGGGTGTTTACTCTGGAAGTTAAATCATGCTGGATCACCCTGGATGTTACCGAGTGCTCGGTTATCCTCATTGTATTAATAAAAGTTCTAAGATATGCCAGATGATGCAAGGGCTGAGGTGATTTCTTGTAAATTCATGCTTCCTGCACACTATTTAAAACCATTTCTTCATCTTATGTATCACAAAGGGCTTCATATATACTTAAACGCATTGCTCAATCAAACTGATACCGCGCTGTAAATAAAAAAAATGAGGGCAGAACCCTCATTTTTTAAGTCTGTGTGGTAGAGATGGAAGAGGCACTATCTTCATCTGGTGTTTGCTCTTCATCTTCAGAACCAGCTGGATCTTCATCCGTATTCAATTCTTCGTCCGTAGACTGCTCTGCATCGTCAGAAGACTGCTCTGTACCTTCAGAAGGCTCTTCGCCATCTTCTTGTGGCTCTTCAGCCGGAGCTTCTTCTTCTTTCTTAACTTCTTCTCCGGCATTTTCAATGATCTTACTCATTGGCTGACCGAAAAACTCTTCAGGGTTTACAGGCTGGCCGTCACTGCGTACTTCAAAGTGTACGTGGACTCCACTCGCTTGACCGAAGGAGTTCTTACCTGCAGAACCAAGAACTTCACCTTGTGCTACATCAGATCCTGCTAATACATCGACATCTTCTAAACTAGCATACACAGTTGAGATGTTCTCATCGTGTGTGATTTCAATAACATTGCCGTATAGCGGATCTTCTTTAACTTCTGTAACTGTTCCTGATAGAGCTGCTGTCACTTCAAAAGCTTCTCCATCTTCTCTAGTAATGTCTACGCCTTCACTTTGGTAATACTTATTGTTGTATAGGACCAGTGCACTTTCTTGATCTTGCTCGGAAGCGTCGTAATCATAGAATTTAGTGACAATGGATGCTGCCTTTTCGTCAGCTACAGGCATTTCCAGGTTTTCCTGATGTTCCATGACTGGTACAGTATCTTTCTCATTATCTGCCGTCAAAAACTCATCTTGGACTTTGGAATCTGGTTGCTCTGCGATTTGGTCTTCCAAATCACTAGCTCCCTGCTGATACCAGAACACTCCGACAAGCACCAATGCAGCCACTGACAAATACAATGCTGGGTACAACCACTTCTTGCGCATCAAGCGTTTGAACTTTAATTTAGTCACGCTTTTCTTACCTTCTTCTTTCATGTTCATCACCTCAAAAACCATTCTGAACACTTATTTGGGATTATATACATTCGCAGGAAAAAATTTATAAATCATAGAGTATTTGTACAAGAATCGCTCCCGTTTGTTTATTACTCAGTTTCGAAACTTTTTTTGAGTGGATGGGGGCTGCGGGGAATAACTCGCTTTCCGCGGGAGCGCGGTGACCTCCTCGGACTGCGTCCTGTGGGGTCTCACCATGCACTTTCTTCCTCTTCGATATCCGGTTCCGGCGCCTAGCGGCTAGTGAGACTTCCCTCGCTTCTGTACGATAAGTCAACATCGAATCACTCCGTTCTTCGTGTTTCCTTTATCTCCGCCAGCTCAGTCCAGTCCATACGCCGCTGATCGAGGCGCCTGCACACTTAAGTTAGGAGTCTCGCCATCCCCCTCCGCCCCTTTACCATATAATATTCTCGAAACCACTTCTGGGATAAGCTACTCTCATTCACTTTGTAATTAAAAGGAAATCAACTCCCAATGAAGCCATTCTGTATGTGGAAAGCTTATTATAGAGCGTTTTATGCTTACAAACACCAGGATAGTGAAAAGCATACTCTCCCACAGTGAAGGGGTTCGTTTCTCCTTCTGATAGGGGTGGTTGGGAAGCTGCGAGACTCCCGTGGGAGAAAGGAGATAGGCGAGATCCCGCAGGACGAAGTCCGAGGAAGCTCGGCACTCCCCCACAGGAAAGCGAGTAGCTTCCCAGCCACCCCTGGCGCTCAACCTGGACAACGAACCCGGTAAGTCTCGAAATCATGTTTTCCACAATCCTGCCATATTGTTGAAGACAATAAGTTTGAACAAAGAAAAAAGAGCTGCTTTGGGCAGCTCTTTAGTTTACTGGGTCTTCTTTTTCAATGGTTAACGAAGCCGTTTGTGTGCTTAGTGGAGCGATTTCTGTATCTTGGTAATAGTGATGGATGATTTCCTTGTAATCCTTGCCTGATTTCGCCATGCCATTGGCACCGTACTGGCTCATTCCAACACCGTGGCCATAGCCTTTCGTTGTGAAGATGACATGTTCCCCTTTTCGCTTGATGCTGAAGTCACTGGATGGGAGTCCGATCTTTTCACGGATTTCTCTTCCGGAAAACGTATGGTCGCCAAAGTGGACTTCATCTACACGGTTTCCTTCTGTCTTCGTCATCGTTGTCTGCTCTATTCCTGCCCCTATGCTTACACCTAAGGTCTGTTCAAGCTCTGCAACTGTGATGATTTTTTGATCAGCGAATTTCGGTGATTCCTGATCCCATGGACTTTCCACACTTTGAAGGTAGGGGATGTCATGCTCCCAATAATCTCCTGCATTTTCAGTGTAGCCATTGCTCGTTGAAAAGAAAGCTGCCGTGATAGGCTGTTGATCGTACGTAATAATTTCTCCTTTGGTTGCGTGGACAGCTTCTGTGATTTTTTTCATGTTCTCTTCATAATTGTCTTTCCATTGGCTTCGCAATTGATCTTCATCTTTATAAACTTGGTGGCTGACCGTATCGGTAACATCTGCTTCTGAAGACACTTTCTCACCCTGGACCAAGTGACGGGTAATATAAGTCCTTGCAGCAAGGGCTTGAGCTTTCAGTGCTTCCATTTCGAAGTTTACGGGCATTTCAGAAGCTACGACTCGAGCAACATAACTTTCCAAGGGAACTTCTTCGATCTCTTTTGTCGTGCTGCGTAATACTTTGACCGCAAACGGAGAGTCCTCCACGCTCGCTACTTCTTCTGTTTGCGGAGTTTCCTTCACTTCTTCTGTACCCCCGGAATTCGTAAATGGGACGACGATCATCGTTGGTAGGATAAGTATTATTGTGAATAAACCACATACAGCAAGTATTCCGACTCCATTGTTTTTTTTCATCCGCATCCTCCTGGTTACATAGTAAATCCCTCTACTAAAAATGTATCCAGAAATAGAAGATGATAGAACTAAAAAAGCTTACCTATTTCAAAAATATTGAAACAGGCAAGCCATAAAGATGTATATATTATAATGTCGATACTGATTCGCTTGGTTCGTGATCTTCTGAATAAACTTCTTCTTCTCTGACACGCTCAATATCAGCGCCGAGTGTAGCTAATTTCTCAGCAAAATCCACATATCCGCGATCCAAATGCTTAAGTTCTGTTACCCTTGTATATCCATCGGCAACTAAACCGGCCAGGATCAAAGCTGCTCCGGCTCTTAGATCGGTTGCAGCGACTTCTGCGCCTTGTAAGGAAGATGGTCCTTCTACGATGACACTGCGGCCCTCGATTTTCAAATTCGCGTTCATACGACGGAATTCTTCGACATGCATGAAGCGATTTTCAAAAACCGTTTCTGTAATGACGCTCGTGCCTGCTGCATTCAACATCAGAGCCATCATTTGAGATTGCATATCTGTCGGGAAGCCAGGGTGTGGCATTGTTTTGATATCTGTTGCTTGTAAAATATCAGGTCCGATTACACGCAGGCCACTTTCTTCTTCTTGAATGATTACGCCCATTTCTTCCATTTTGGATACAAGGGGACGTAAATGTTCGTGCATCGCACCTTGTACAAGAACATTCCCTCCCGTAATCGCTGCAGCTACCATGAATGTACCTGCTTCAATACGGTCCGGGATAATGGTATGAGTCGTACCAACAAGTTTCTCTACACCCTCGATGCGGATGGTTTCTGTTCCTGCACCGACGATGTCTGCGCCCATTTTATTCAAATAGTTCGCCAGGTCGACGATTTCCGGTTCTTTCGCACAATTTTCAAGAATCGTCCTTCCCTCTGCAAGAGCTGCAGCCATCATGACGTTTTCTGTGGCACCAACACTAGGTACGTCGAAGTAAATTTTCGCACCTTTTAAGCGGCCGTTTACTTCAGCTTCCACATAACCGTTTCCAACAGTTACTTCAGCTCCCATTGCCTCGAAGCCTTTTAAGTGTTGATCAATTGGCCGTGAACCAATAGCACATCCTCCTGGCATAGCAACCTTAGCATGGCCATACCGGGCCAAAAGTGGTCCCAATACAAGAACAGAGGCGCGCATTTTTCTTACATATTCTATTGGTGCTTCTGTTTCCAATTCATTAGAAGCATCTACCGTGACTGTGTTCCCCACCATATTTACATCTGCATTCATATGTCGGATCACTTCATTGATCGTATATACATCAGCTAAAGCGGGTACTTCGTGCAGTACGCTTTTTCCTTCACTTGCAATAATACTTGCTGCGATGACAGGCAGTACGGCATTCTTGGCACCTTCTGCTTTAACGGTACCATTCAGCTGCCTCCCACCACGGACGATGATTTTTTCCAAGGTTCATTCTCCTCCGCGTCCATATTCACTATTATTAATATTCAGCAGTTATTATGGGTGTGCCAATCGTGATGTTTGTCTCCCCGCCCAAAGTTCGGGTTGCGAATTGAACGTTCATCATTCGATCCCCAGCATCAATGGCCTGATCCCACTTTTGGGTGTATCCGGTCCTGCTCGTCCAACCGTTTTCGTCGATTTCATCTATTGTTGCTATGTCGAAAGCTTGTTTGAATTTTTTATACACTAAAACATCATCAATAATACCACTAAATTTGGTCTTAATACAAGAGAAATTAGTGACATTTTTTGAGAAAAATCGACGAGATAACTCATTCATGTTCGTTTGATTGATGTTTGTTAATGAAGGTGTTCCCTGTCCTTCTGTGGTATAAACCACTTCCACATCGCTCCAAGAATTTTTTGGAACAATCATACTAAAAGTTTCGATGATTTGTCCGTTTTTATGACTGTTTTTGACGGTGTACTTTACGGCATTCATCGTAATTTCTTCCGTAACGACAGGATCGGACCAGAACTCTGTAACATCCTTTTTCATTCCGTCTGCCTTTTTTCTAGACACCTTTTCTTTCATCGTTATCGTCCAGCCACTTACTTCAAGCTGCTTATCCGCAGCAAATGACGAAAACTCCAAGAGAGTTCTTTGAGCGCCTGTCATTTCCTGTGGATAAGCACCTGTTCCTATAATAAATAGAGCAATTATTCCAGCCAAAACACTTTTCATTTTGAATGCCTCCCCAAGCATTTTCTTACTATAAGTTTGACCTGAGAAGAGAACATTCATACGATACATTTCCTAACAACTTTAGACATTTGTCTATCGTCATTAAAATAAGTATATAAGGCTGTTTGACCACTTAATAAAATCAAGAAAGAAGTTGCTTACGGTTGTACCTAGAGCGATGGTTATGATGATGAGTAAAGCTCTTGCCTCAAAGACTTTATTTTTCCTGAAGAATGCATCAAAATTAATCGACTGCAAAACCCTCCATGTAATGATGATGAAAATCAAATGCGAGGTCATGCTTAGGATCGCTTCTTCTGCAAAGTATTGTTCCATAGGTGCTGCTCCTTCCCTAAGGAATGTCGATATCTCCCGCCTCTTCATCAATTGTTCAAGATAAACTGACAAAAGAGGGAATATTCCACTCCATTTCCCGGGCAATAATAGACATTTCACATCTTTTTGACGGGACTATCTAAAATTCGCCGGCGAAAAAAGATGTATTTTTCACAAAAAAACTGCTCTCGTAAAGAAAGCAGTTTAGAAGTTGTTCTCATAAACATTCAAGCGATTCAAGGCACGCTTGAGTGCCATTTCAGCCCGTTGGAAATCAATGTCGGCTTGTTTGTCCTGAAGGCGACGTTCGGCACGTTCTTTGGCCATACGGGCACGATCGATATCAATATCCGCTGGTTTTTCAGCAGATTGAGCAAGAATCGTGACTTTATCTGGACGAACTTCCAAGAAACCGCCACTCACCGCGATACGATCTGATCTGCCTTCCCCTTTTAGACGAACAGCGCTGATCGTCAAAGGCGCGACCATCGGAATGTGACCTGGAAGAATTCCAAGTTCACCGCTTTCCGCCTTACAGCTGACCATTTCAAATGCATCTTCCAACACCGGGCCATCAGGAGTGACTACACTCACCGTCAGTGTGCTCATTCGTATTCCTCCTTGGCTGATCATGAAGAGGAAGAGGAACTTTACTCAAGCCCCTCTATCCACCAGACCTGTTTATTGCATTTGTTTTGATTTTTCAACGACCTCTTCGATTCGTCCCACTAGACGGAACGCATCTTCCGGAATATCGTCGTATTTGCCGTCAAGGATTTCCTTGAAGCCTTTAACTGTTTCTGAAACAGGCACATAAGAACCAGGCTGGCCTGTGAACTGTTCAGCAACGTGGAAGTTCTGAGAAAGGAAGAATTGTACACGACGTGCACGGGAAACCGTCAATTTATCCTCATCAGAAAGCTCATCCATACCTAGGATTGCAATGATATCCTGAAGTTCTTTATAACGCTGAAGCGTACGCTGAACTTCGCGGGCAATTTCATAGTGCTCATCGCCGACGATTTCAGGATCCAGAGCACGAGATGTGGAAGCAAGCGGGTCCACGGCAGGATAGATCCCTTGTTCAGATAGCTTACGCTCAAGGTTTGTCGTTGCATCCAAGTGGGCGAAGGTCGTCGCAGGCGCTGGGTCCGTGTAGTCATCGGCAGGGACATAAATCGCCTGGATGGATGTAACGGATCCTTTGTCTGTCGATGTGATTCGTTCCTGAAGCTGCCCCATCTCTGTAGCAAGCGTCGGCTGATAACCAACGGCTGATGGCATACGTCCAAGCAGGGCAGAAACTTCAAGACCACCTTGAGTGAAACGGAAAATGTTATCGATAAAGAATAGAACATCCTGTCCTTCTTCATCACGGAAGTATTCGGCCATCGTTAGTCCAGATAGGGCCACACGCATACGTGCACCAGGTGGCTCGTTCATCTGTCCGAATACCATGGCTGTCTTCTTGATAACTCCGGAGTCAGTCATTTCATAGTAAAGGTCGTTTCCTTCACGTGTACGTTCACCAACACCTGCGAATACGGAAATACCGCCGTGCTCTTGTGCGATGTTGTTGATCAATTCCTGGATCAGAACGGTTTTACCTACACCGGCACCACCGAACAAACCGATCTTACCACCTTTTACATAAGGGGCCAGAAGGTCTACTACTTTAATTCCTGTTTCAAGAATTTCAGTTTCTGTAGCCAGGTTTTCAAATTTAGGAGCTTCGCGGTGAATTGGGTCACGACGGACATCACCAAGTGGCTCATCAAGGTCGATCGTGTCGCCTTCTACGTTAAATACACGTCCAAGAGTTACTTCACCTACAGGTACAGAAATCGGCTTACCTGTATCCGTAACTGTCGTACCACGCATGACACCATCCGTAGATGACATGGCAACGGTACGAACGGTATTGTCACCCAGGTGAAGGGCAACTTCCAATGTAAGATCGACGCTCTTTTCGTTTTCGTTTTTCGCTTCGTAACTTACGTGTAATGCGTTATTAAGATCAGGGAGATGTCCATCATCGAACGTTACGTCAACAACGGGTCCCATGATTTGGGTCACGCGTCCATTACTCATCGATTTCCCTCCTAACTTACTGTTCAAAAATCCGAGAGATCCTATTCGAGGGCAGCTGCACCGCCGACAATTTCAGTGATCTCCTGGGTAATAGCAGCTTGACGGGCACGGTTGTAAGAAAGAGTAAGATCTCCGATCAAATCATCAGCATTATCTGTCGCACTCTTCATTGCCGTCATACGCGCTGCATGCTCACTGGCCTTACTGTCGAGTAAAGCACCATAAATCAAGCTCTCAGCGTATTGAGGAAGCAAGACTTCCAAAATCTCTTCTTGGTTCGGCTCATACTCATACGAACTTTGGTTTGCTTTACCCTCTTTATTCAAGTCTGTCAGTGGAAGGATTTTCTTCTCCGTCACTTCCTGAGTGATGGCACTGACATAATGGTTGTAATAGATAAACAGCTGATCGATTCTTTCATCTGTGTACAGCTGTACGGTATCTGAAGCAATATCTTTGATATCAGTGAAATCTGGTTGATCAGATATTCCGGTGATATCCATATCGACAGGCATGTTCCGCTTACGGAAAAAGTCACGCCCGATACGTCCAATTGTAATCAGGGTATATTCATCCGCTGACGTATGATTGCTTCGGATTTGCTGGTACACCTTACGAAGAATGCTGCTGTTGAATGCTCCAGCAAGTCCACGATCGGAAGTGATGACGAGATACCCTGTCTTTTTGACATCACGGGCCTCAAGCATCGGGTGACTTGCATCTCCGCCACCTTGGGCGATGCTTGCCACAACTTCCTGGATTTTCTCACTATAAGGAACAAACTTCTTCGCATTCTGCTCGGCACGGTTCAGCTTGGAGGCCGATACCATCTCCATCGCTTTCGTGATTTGCTTCGTCTTTTTCGTTGACGTAATCCGACCTTTAATATCTCTAAGGGATGCCACGCTGTTTCACCACCCTTTCTAGCTATGATTCATTTATTCAGAAACGACAAACGTTTTCTTGAATTCTTTCACAGCACCACTCATATCTTCATCTTCTGCAAGCTTGCCTGTCTCACGGATTTGAGTCAGAAGCTCTTTACGGTTGTTATCCAACCAGTTATGGAACTCAGATTCGAAGCGAGTGATATCTTCGACTGGAATTTCATCTAAGAATCCTTTTGTCAGTGCGTAAATGATCATGACTTGCTTTTCGACGGCTAGTGGTTGGTGAAGACCTTGTTTCAAGACTTCAACCGTACGAGCACCGCGGTTCAATTTGGCCTGAGTGGATTTATCCAGATCAGAACCGAACTGAGCGAATGCTTCCAATTCACGATAAGAAGCCAAGTCAAGTCTCAGCGTACCGGCAACCTTCTTCATCGCTTTGATTTGTGCGGAACCACCAACACGAGATACAGAAAGACCTGCGTTGATCGCGGGACGTACACCAGAGAAGAATAAATCAGACTGCAGGAATATCTGACCATCGGTAATGGAAATTACGTTTGTCGGAATATATGCAGAGATATCTCCTGCTTGAGTTTCTACGAAAGGAAGAGCAGTCAAAGAACCGCCGCCTTTAGCATCACTAAGCTTCGCTGCACGCTCTAGCAAACGAGAGTGTAGGTAGAATACGTCTCCCGGGAAGGCTTCACGGCCTGGAGGACGACGTAGTAGTAGAGAAAGTTCACGGTAGGCAGCCGCCTGTTTGGAAAGGTCATCATAAACGACCAAAACGTGCTTGCCGTTGTACATGAAGTCTTCACCCATAGATACACCTGCATATGGTGCAAGGTATAATAATGGAGCAGGCTGAGAAGCACTTGCCGTTACTACGATCGTGTAATCCAGCGCACCATGGCGACGTAAAGTTTCTACTGTTCCACGGACGGTTGATTCTTTTTGACCGATCGCTACATAAATACAAACCATATCCTGATCGTGCTGGTTAATAATCGCATCAATGGCAACCGATGTTTTACCTGTCTGACGGTCACCGATGATCAATTCACGTTGTCCACGTCCGATTGGTACTAAAGCATCGATGGCTTTGATACCCGTTTGAAGTGGCTCATCAACGGATTTACGATCCATAACCCCTGGTGCCGGAGATTCGATCGGGCGTGTTTTCGTCGTTTCAATCGGTCCGCGTCCATCGACCGGTTGTCCGAGAGGGTTTACGACACGACCAAGCATTTCTTCCCCGACGGGTACTTGCATGATTCGTCCTGTACGACGTACTTCGTCGCCTTCTTTAATATCTGTATATGGTCCTAGAATGACAAGACCAACGTTACTTTCTTCCAAGTTTTGTGCCAATCCCATGACACCATTAGAGAATTCAACGAGCTCACCAGCCATGACATTATCAAGACCATGAGCACGGGCAATACCGTCACCAACTTCGATTACGGTTCCCACATCATTGACTTCTATATCTGATTCATAGTTTTCAATTTGCTGCTTAATCAGCGCACTGATTTCTTCAGCTTTGATGCTCATGCCATTTCACCCCTATCATCTATTGTTCGCAGAAACTAACTTGCGCTCTATGCGGCGAAGTTTTCCACTGACAGAACCATCAAATATGCGATTACCGACTCTCAGGCGAATGCCGCCGAGGATGGAAGGGTCAACGATATTCGTAAGGTTCAAGGATTGTTTACCTACTTTCGGTGCAAATGTTTCTGAAATGCGCTGTTTTTCAGCTTCAGAAAGTTCCCTTACAGAGTAAACATCCGCATCTGCAATGCCTTTTGAATCGTTCATCATTTCGATATAAAATCCAATCATATCAACAATGATTTCCTCACGATGCCTTTCCACCAACAGCTTTAAAGTGTTGACAATTTCAGTAGAAAAAGACTGAAAAGAACTGCCAACAAACTTTTTCTTCTGTTCCATGGAGAACCGTGGGTGGTTCAGGAATGAGATGATTTCCTTATTGCCGCGAAAAACATCACGTATAGTTACCAATTCGGATTCAAATTGTTCTAGTTTCGACTGTTCTTTTCCAAATTGAAAAAGTGCGTCTGCATAGCGTTTGGCAATGATAGATTGACTCATCGCTCTTCGCCTGCCTCATCGATATATTGGTTGATCAGCGCCTCTTGATCTTTTTGTGAAAGTTCTTTCTCAATGACTTTCGATGCAATCATGACAGACATGGTTGCCACTTGATCTTTAAGGGCCTGGACAGCTTTTTCTTTCTCCTGCTCGATTTCTTGACGAGCAGATTCCTTGATGCGTTCAGCCTCAGCACGTGCTGACTCAAGAATATCTCTTTCTTGCTGGCCTGCTGTTTTACGAGCATCCTCAATAATATTCTGTGCATCCTGGCGTGTCGCTTTCAACTCTTCTGAAGCTTCACGCTGCATGCGCTGTGCTTCTTCACGACTCTTTTCGGCCGTGTTGATTTCATTTGCTACATAATCTTCACGTTCTTTCATCATGTTCATCAATGGTCCCCATGCGAACTTACCTAAAAGAGCAAGTAGACCAAGGAAGAAAACAAGCTGAATGATCATGTCACCTATGTTAAGCCCTCCAGCTCCGAGGACCAGACTCTCTGTGAATCCTTGCACAGTTTTCACTCCTCTCCACACCATCTCGTAACAGGTTTACACTTTAATAAATTCCGCAGCCCTTTCATTGGTGCTAGGGCTAGACAAGCGAAAAACCCGGCTTCCGCTGTAAACACAGCTTCCGTCGAAGTTTTCTTACCGTGACTTTCGGGTATAAAGTTTTCGTAAGGTATAAAGGAAAGGCGAAGATCGATGGAGTTGAACTTCGCCATAAGCGTATATGCTCGTCCTTATTATTGACCCATTACGATGAATGCAATAACAACGCCGATGATAGGAATCGCCTCTACTAGGGCAACACCGATGAACATTGTTGTTTGAAGTGCACTGCGCAATTCTGGTTGACGCGCAATCCCTTCTACTGTACGACTAACAATCAAACCGTTACCAATACCAGCACCTAGTGCCGCTAAACCTACTGCAATTGCAGCTGCTAAAAGACCCATAATGAAAATCCTCCTCAATATTTTTAAAAAAGTTAATATAATGCTTTATATTAATGGTCTTCGCTCACCTTGTGAGACAAGTAAACCATCGTTAACATAACGAAAATAAACGCCTGGATGAAACCAATGAAAGTACTAAAGCCCATCCATGCAATCATCGGAACGGTCGCTCCGATAAATCCTCCTACGCCAGTCGCTGCAAGTCCAACGAGCAAGCTTAATAGGATTTCACCAGCATAAATGTTCCCGTAAAGACGCAGACCAAGAGTCAACGTATTTGAGAACTCTTCAATAATCTTGAATGGTAGCAAGAATGGCAATGGACGTACAAATCCTTTTGCATATTCTCTACCGCCCCGCAGTTTCACTCCATAATAATGAGACAAGACGACGACAAGTGTCGCGAGTGTCAAAGTGATTCCCGGATCAGCTGTCGGTGATTTCCACCATAGTGTGTGTCCAACCACACCGTTGGTGACAACCCCGAGCATGTTCGCTACGAAAATGTAGGCGAATAATGTCAGTCCCAGCGGTAAAAAGAGCCTACCTGTTCTCCAATCCATGTTGGAACCGATAATTCCTTTAATGAAATCGATCAGCCATTCCATGAAATTTTGAAAACCTGTCGGATATCGCTGCATGTTTCTTGTCGCCGCTACGCCGAGGATGAATACGATCAATGACGCGACAAACATCATCAATACGTTTGACAAGTTGAAATCCAACCAAGAGAGTCCAAACGCATCCTCCCACATCGGTGCTTCGTGATTCAAACTGTTCACCTACCTTCCATCATGCTAAACTGTTGATTTATTGAACAGATAATCTATTAAAATGACAATATAGGCTGCCATTAAGCCCAATACTACTGCAATCAAATGGAAATATTCTTCAAACTGAAGGGCAATGACTACGGCTAATGCGCCGGAAGCCAATCGCGTAAACGTACCAATTCCTCTTACGGAGCGGTTATCTGCGGAAGCTTCGCCAAGCTTGCGGATCTTTCTTTGCATGAGCCAGAGGTTGTAGAAGCTCAATGCACTTCCTAACAGAAGTCCGAGGAAAATCGGTTGCCAAGGGGTGATGCCCCAACCAAGTACAAATAATGCCAGAAGATAGAACATCCATTTTCGCTGACGGGTCATCATCTGTTGATATCCTTGCATGTCAATCGTCTCCCGTGTACTTCCGTACTAAATGAATGGTCCCATATGTACCTGTACCTAACCCGAGGAGTAAACCTATGATTAAGAAAATGGGTTCCGTGGAATAGTGACCATCGATCCATTTCCCGAGGAAAACGCCGGCTAAAGGGCCGCCTGCGAGTTGGGATGTGATCATGCTGGTTAAAGCCATTGCTTTGAAGGGTGGTTCGGTTTGTTTCATCCGCTCTTCCTCCACAATTTTCTAGTGGCTGAAAACCTTGTATGTCACCTATGAAAACCTTATCATTCCACACTATGTAAGAATACAATAGGGGTGGTTTGATGTCAATGAGTTTGTGAGTAAAAGTACAAATGACAGACAAAATTCGATCACATTTTCGTCACATTTACGTCGAATTTACACACCATTCAAATATCTGGAACACAATCCAAAAATTATATAATGGGACCATCCTTTTTATATGACTTCTCCCCCTCAATATAAAACGCTGCGCAAATAAGCGCAGCGTTTTTTTACCGGTTTCCTTCTATATAAATAGGGAATGGGTAGATCGACTCTTTTTCATCTGTAACAGCGGTTATGATGGCAAGATAACTTCCCTCTAAGTTCAGGTCATCTATATCCACTTCACCTTCAATCAATCCTGATTGCAAATCTTTCACATCTAATAGAGTACCCGCGGTTAACATCGTACCTGCCCGGTATAGATCCACTCTTAATTCGTTCACATCTTCAGCTAAGTGAAAGCGATAGCCGGCCACCCGATCGTTTTGCCAGGACGCCTCCAGTTCAAACCCAGATACAATCTCATAACTAGATGTTTCTTTCACATACACATAAGGAATGGTATAAACTTTTTCGCCTTCTTTGACTTTAAAAAAACCTTCATGAACCCCATCCTCTAAAAAAGCTGCAGATACACGAAGTTCAACAGACAGTTTCTCCGTTTGGCCGGAATCTATTTTTACAGACATCGGCATCGTCCACGAAACTCCGGGTTCCATTTTTGGCTTTTCAATCGAAATGCTAACAGGTTCGTCTTTTAAGTTCTTTACGGTCAGAGGCAATTGTTTGCGATAAATCCGGTCTTCAATTTTACCGAAAGACATTGAGCTTTGTTCAATGAGCAGTTCGGGGTCCAGTGCTTCGTTAAGATCTACATTTCCAGCGCCTTGCTCAGTAGGTGGAAAAGGCTGCTTACCTGCACGCATTAAGTCCGCTGTACTTGTCAGCGCTTGCTTCACTTCCTCAGGAGTCCAATTTGGATGCGCCTCTTTAATCAATGCTGCCATACCAGCCACATGAGGGGCGGCCATACTCGTGCCTTGCAGCGATTGATACCCTCCTGGCACTGTACTGTAGATATCCACCCCAGGTGCCAGAATATCCGGTTTGATCTCCCAATTTGTTGTGACTGGCCCTCTCGAGCTAAAGGGAGCAACCTGGTCACCTAAAGAAACATTCATTGTTTCGACCCATTGATTTTGTTGTATGACATTTTCTTTCAACCAGTTTCCTGCTTCATTTGATAAAGAAGCTACAGGAATTGGCAGCTTCACACCATCCAACCCTCCTTGGAAATTCCCTTCTTCGTTATTGAAGATGAGTACAGCAACCGCACCTTTTTGGTAGGCCTTTAAAGCTTTATGACTAAAAGGAATCCCACCTCTTTCAAAAAGGACGATTTTCCCACGTACATCCCCAAACTCTGCTTCCCCCGTCCCTGAATAAGTGAGGGGATACTTTTTCGCTAATTTCCAGGGAACGGATCCAGACATTGTTTGAATGGCTATCATTTCCCTTTCCCCCGGGACCTTCAGAACAGGAGCCTTCATAGATAATGCCGAAGCACCAACCGTGATGGCGTCTGAAGAAGTAGCCGGTGATCCAATCGTCCAGCCATTTGGCCCTGAATTGCCTGCTGCTACAACAACAACCGTGCCTAATTCTACAGCTTTATTGACCGCATGGGTTGTTGGCCAGTCTGGACCATTCACGTCATTCCCCAAAGATAGATTGATGACATCCATTCCGTCTTTGACAGCTTCTTCTATTGCTGCTATCACTTGTACAGACGAACCTACCCCTCCAGGTCCTAAAGCCCGGTATGCATAAAGATCAGCATCTGGAGCCATTCCTTTCATTTCCCCATTAGCCCCTACAACTCCCGCAACGTGTGTGCCATGAATTGTCGCGCCCTCGCCCTCTGTTTCCATAGGATCATCGTCAAAATCAACGGTGTCATAGCCACCTTTGAAATTCTCTTTTAGATCTGGGTGGTTGTAGTCAATCCCTGTATCTATAATTCCGACCTTAACACCCTTGCCTGTTTGCGGATGGCGCATTTGATTTCTAATGAATTCAGTAGAAAAAGACAGCTCTTCCTCCGTATCTAATGCCTCATAGGTGTGAACGGGATGTTGGTTTTTTACCGATTTCATCCTGGCCACTTTTTCCAGTTCTCCTGCCGTCCCTTTAATCGCTACTCCATAAAAAATCGTATCGTAACTCGTCACCACTTCAAGCCTTGGAAGTCTTCTTTCAAGTTCTTTTAAGAATTTGTCGGGTGATTCGTCTAATTCGACAATGATGGTTACTTCATCGTTCGGGTCAGGAGCACTGAATCCGGTCAATATAAATAGGCAGGTGAAAAAGATAATCCCATATCGCATAAGCATGTGCTCCTTTTTTCCATAGCATTTGTTATAGCTGAACGTTTATGCGAAAGCGTTTAAGGATTTTAAACAAAATGGCAGGATTGTGGAAGACTCGATTTCGAGATGTTTGTGTAGATTTAGGGGCTACGGGAAAAGGTTCGCTTTCCGTGGGCGAGTGATGAGCCTCCTCGAGCTAACGCTCTGCGGGGTCTCATCTACCACGCACTTCCCACAGGAGTCTCACCGTTTCCCTCCGCCCCTTTGCCATATGAGGTTCTCGAAATCCCTCTTATATTACCTTGCCTAAAACTGCTATAAATCCTGTAAACCGCGTTGATATAGGATTCTCAACCATAAAAGCTCCTATTGCTGGAAGGTAGTTTCGAGAATTTATTCCAGCAAGTGGGCGGAGGGGAATGGCGAGACTCCTAACTTAAGTGTGCAGGCGCCTTGATCAGCGGCGTATGGACTGGACGGAGCTGGCGGAGATAAAGGAAACACGAAGAACGGAGTGATTCGATGTTGACTTATCGTACAGAAGCGAGGGAAGTCTCACTAGCCGCTAGGCGCCGGAACCGGATATCGTAGAGGAAAAAAGTGCAGGGTGAGACCCCACAGGACGCAGTCCGAGGAGGCTCACCGCGCTCCCGCGGAAAGCGAGCTATTCCCCGCAGCCCCCAGAACCACACAATCGTCTAGAAACTGAGTCTTCAAGAAACGGGAGCTATTATAAAAGAAAGTTCGTTGGATGATAAAGGAAAAGGACGAGGTCTTGGTGACCTCGTCCTTTTAATTAATTCTTATTCGATTTCAAATGGTGCAGGTTTGTCTTCACGATGTTTGAAGAAGTAACGAATCGCCTCTGCAATGCGGGCAGAAGCTTGACCGTCTCCATACGGGTTGGAGGCTTTGGCCATCGCTTCATGATTTTTGTCATCCGATAACAATTCATGTGCAAGATGGAAAATGTGATCCTCTTCCGTTCCTGCAAGCTTCAAAGTTCCTGCCTCAATTCCCTCCGGACGTTCTGTCGTGTCACGAAGGACAAGGACAGGCACCCCTAAAGAAGGAGCTTCTTCCTGGACGCCGCCTGAATCGGTCAAGATGAGATGCGCTCTTGATGCGAAATTGTGGAAATCAATGACATCAAGAGGATCAATCAGCTTGATTCGATCGTCATTTCCTAAAATTTCATCAGCTGTCTCTTTGACCACCGGATTTAAGTGAACCGGATAGACAACTTGAATATCGTCATGCTCCTGAACAAGACGCTTAATCGCACGGAACATTTGCTTCATGTTGTTTCCGAGGTTTTCACGACGGTGTGCTGTCATCAGAACAAGGCGTTTATCCCCTACTTCATCAAGCACTTCAGACGCATAGTCTTCCGCTACCGTGGTCTGTAAAGCATCAATAGCTGTATTCCCGGTAACAAAGATATTGTCTTCCGACTTATTTTCAGCAAGAAGATTGTCTCTTGATTTATTGGTCGGTGCAAAATGAAGGTCTGCCATGACACCTGTCAGCTGACGATTCATTTCTTCAGGGAACGGGGAGTACTTGTTCCATGTACGCAATCCTGCTTCCACATGGCCCACAGGAATTTGGTTGTAGTAGGCAGCCAGAGAAGCAGCGAATGTTGTCGTCGTGTCACCATGGACAAGGACCACATCCGGTTTTGTTTCTTTCATCACTTCATCCAAACCTTCCAAAGCACGAGTGGTTACTTGAGCAAGTGACTGGCGGGCTTTCATGATATCAAGATCAAAATCTGGTTCAATATCAAAAATACTCAACACCTGGTCCAGCATCTCTCTATGCTGAGCGGTTACTGCAACGATTGGTTCAAACTGTTCCGAACGTTTTTTCAACTCAAGGACGAGCGGCGCCATTTTTATAGCTTCCGGTCTTGTCCCGAATATCGTCATTACTTTAATGCGTTCTGTCATGAGTGCTCCTCCTTTAATGAGGAAGTGGTTTTATTTAGTTCCGTACAAACGGTCTCCCGCATCTCCTAATCCTGGTACAATGTATCCTTTTTCGTTCAATTTTTCATCAAGAGCTGCAAGGTAAATGTCCACGTCCGGATGCTCTTCCTGCACAGCTTCTACACCTTCAGGCGCAGCTACTAGACACATTAAACGAATTTGTTTTGCTCCACGTTTCTTCAAGGAGTGGATTGCTTCATTGGCTGATCCGCCTGTCGCAAGCATCGGATCGATGACAATCAGTTCACGTTCTTCAATATCACTTGGAAGCTTCACATAATATTCGACGGGCTGCAATGTTTCTGGATCGCGGTAAAGTCCGACATGTCCGATTTTCGCAGCTGGAATCAATTGGATAATTCCATCCACCATACCAAGCCCGGCTCTTAGAATAGGAACAAGTCCAATCTTCTTACCTGTCAGTACTTTTGCCTTCGCATCCTGTACAACTGGTGTATCGATAGACACTTCTTCTAGTGGAAGATCTCGGGTGATCTCAAAGGCCATAAGTGCTGCTACTTCATCTACTAATTCACGGAAGTCTTTTGTCCCTGTCTCTTTTTTACGTATGTACGTCAACTTATGTTGAATCAATGGGTGATCCAGTACATAAACGTTTGCCATTGCCATTCACTCCTTCTGAAAATTTACATCCTTTAAATTGTACAGAAAAAGAAACCTCTCCGCAACCTATGATCGTATTACGAATTATTACAAAAATGCTCCCTTTAGTTGAAAACTCAATTTCGAGATGTTTCGGGGTTCGTTGCCTATGGTGAGCGTCAGGGGTGGCTGGGAATGGCGAGACTCCTGCGGGAAAAATGTGCTTGGTGAGACCCCACAGGACGCAGTCCGAGGAGGCTCACCGCGTTCCCGCGGAAAGCGAGTCATTCCCCGCAGGCCCCATCCACTCAACAAAAGTCTTGAATTCAATTCTTCAATAATCCTGCCAGATTCTTTAATAAGAGCCACTAGATCAATCTAGTGGCTCTTGGTGAATTCCATTTATTAAATGGAAGAAAAGTTGAGTGTCTGATATAACGGGAAGCGGGACGTTAATTCGCGTACACGTTTTTCCGCTTCTTTCATTTTCGCTTCATCTTCATGATGATCTAGAGTGAAGGCGATCAGATCTGCAATTTCCTCCATTTCCGCTTCCTTGAAGCCACGGCTCGTAACAGCCGCTGTACCAATACGGATACCGCTTGTTACGAACGGGCTTTCAGGGTCGAACGGGATGGCGTTTTTATTTGTCGTAATACCAATATCGTCTAAAGCTTTTTCTACTACTTTGCCGGTCAAGCCTTTGCTGCGTAAGTCAAGTAAGAGTAAGTGGTTGTCTGTGCCACCAGAAACAAGATCTACCCCTTTTTCAACAAGGGATTCGCCCAATTGCTTCGCATTGGCGATGATTTGTCGGGAATATGTTTTGAATTCTGGTTGCAAGGCTTCCTTAAAGGACACAGCTTTAGCTGCAATGATGTGCATTAAAGGACCACCTTGCATTCCTGGGAAAACAGTCTTGTCGATCTTCTTAGCGAAAGACTCTTCACAAAGAATCATTCCACCACGAGGACCACGCAATGTTTTATGGGTCGTTGTCGTGACGAAATGAGCGTGAGGTACAGGATTCGGGTGTAGCCCTGTAGCCACCAGCCCTGCGATATGTGCCATGTCGACCATAAGATAAGCTCCGACCTCATCAGCGATTTCACGGAATCTAGCAAAATCAATTTCTCTCGGGTAAGCGCTGGCCCCTGCAACGATTAATTTAGGTTGTACTTCTTTGGCTTTTTGAAGCACAGCATTATAATCAATCGTTTCATCTTTCTCGTCCACACCGTACTCTTCAAAATTGTACAACTTACCACTGAAGTTAACGGGGCTACCATGGGTCAAGTGACCGCCGTGATTCAAATTCATACCGAGCACCGTATCACCATGTTCAAGCACGGTGAAATAAACAGCCATATTCGCTTGCGCACCAGAGTGCGGCTGAACGTTTGCATGATCGGCACCAAACAGTTCTTTCGCGCGGTCACGGGCTAAGTTTTCAACAACGTCTACGTGTTCACAACCCCCGTAGTAACGACGGCCCGGATAGCCTTCCGCATATTTATTCGTAAGCACAGAACCCATCGTTTCCATCACTGCTTCTGAAACGAAGTTTTCTGAAGCAATCAATTCAATATTATCCTGTTGGCGTTGTCTTTCATCTTGAACGGCTGCAAAAATTTCTGCATCTGCTGATTTTACATGATTCATGGTCTAGCTTCCCCTTTCCATTCCTAATGATCACAAGAACCTGCTTCTTCTTGACTTACATAAACCGCACGTGCCCCACCTATGAGAGGAGGTCGAGTTTTCGCTGCCGTAATGTGTGCGTGGCCGATATTTTTTTGAGCCACACGAAGTGGAACGGCTATACGCTTCAAGTGCATCCCGATGAGTGTGTCACCGATATCCAGTCCACCCTTGGCTTCTATCCTCTCCACAAGTACTGGATCTTTCATATGCTTATAAGCAAAGGAGGCCATTGATCCACCCGCCGTGGGAACAGGAACAGCAGAAACTTCTGTCAAACGCTCCTTTTCCATCACTGAACGGTCGACAACTAACGAACGATTCAAATGTTCACAGCACTGAAAAGCGAGATGAACGCCGGCGCGCTCTGAAAGATGTTGCAGCTCACTGAAAACCACTTCAGCAATGGCTTCACTTCCTGAAGTACCGATTTTTTCCCCTGCAATCTCACTTGTTGAACAACCAATAACAAAAACACCCGGTTGAAGGCTGCCCGTTTCCATAAGCTGATCAACAACAGAACGAACATCCGTTTGAATCTTCTTGACATCCGTCACTATTCTACCCCCTCTATGTGTGAGCACATATAGGGTAAACACCCTATAAGCGGCTTATTTTACAAAAAAAGGAGAAGCGTCAGGCTCCTCCTTCAATTGTCAGCATCAGCTATTAAAAAAGCTTCAGCTTTTCTATATCCCATTGTATTACTTATTTTCATATTCGGCAATCTTACTAACACGTCTTTTGTGACGACCTGCTTCGAAGTCTGTTGACACCCATGTTCTCGCAATTTCGCGAGCTAAACCTGGTCCGATGACACGTTCGCCCATGCATAATACGTTCGAGTCGTTATGTTCACGAGTGACTTTAGCAGTGAAAAGATCATGTACCAACGCGGCACGAATTCCTTTCACTTTATTAGCGGAGATCGACATACCGATCCCGGTTCCACAGATGAGGATCGCTTTATCAAATTCTCCGTTTGCTACACGTTCTGCTGCTGGGATTGCGTAGTCTGGATAGTCGACGGAATCTTCACAATCACACCCGATGTCTTCGAATTCTACTTCAAGTTCATTCAAAACGTCTGCTACTTCTTTTCGTAAGTTCACTCCGCCATGGTCGGAGGCAAGGATCACTTTCATCTATAGACACTCCCGTCTTCTAATATCAATCTTATCGTGACAGTTTCCCTCTCCCCTGTCAATGCTCTCCATCCCACTCTTTCCATCTACCACCCCTTCTATTTTATTAAAGTATTTGGCAGGATTGTGTAAGACTTGATTTCGAGACTTTCGTTGGAGTTTAGGGGCTCCGGGAAAAGGTTCGCTTTCCGTGGGCGAGTGATGAGCCTCCTCGAGCTAACGCTCTGCGGGGTCTCATCTACCACGCACTTCCCACAGGAGTCTCACCGGAATGTCTTACGAAAAGTGGGCGGAGGGGAATGGCGAGACTCCTGCGGGAAAAAAGTGCAGGGTGAGACCTCACAGGACGAAGTCCGAGGAGGCTCACCGCGCTCCCGCGGAAAGCGAGCTATTCCCCGCAGCCCCCATCCACTCTACAAAAGTATCGAAACTGAGTCTTCAAAAATAGGGAGATTTTCTGGAAAAGGAGGATATAAAAAATCCCAGAGGAGTCTCTGGGATTTTGGGGATATGTATAGATGATGTCATAAAACAATGAGAGGACGAGGATGGCATGTGTGAAAGAACCGTCTTATTCCTCGTCGTGAAGCTTCTCTACGAGACGTTCAATGTAGTGATTTAATTCATCACGGGTATTCCGGTAAATGGTGATATTACCCCCGAAAGGGTCTATGATATTCAAATCTGGAAGCTCTTTCTCCCGCTGGTCGATTTCTTTTATTTCTTTCTCAAGTTCAGCGAACAATTTTTGTTCCAGTTCCTGATCATCCATCTTGCCTTTGTATTCATTTATAATAGACAGACGCTTCTCTTCAAAGGCTGCGTAAAGGTTCTTTAAGTGCTGCCATTGATTTTCATCAATGAGGACATACTCTTTTAGCGTATAGTATTTTTCTTGATAGTCTGGATATTGGAGTGCGAGGGTTTGTTTATGACGGTCGGTCATGGTGAGTACAAGGTCTGCCCATTCCAAAAGATCCCGATCGATAGGTCTTGTTTTGTGGCTCAGTTCTAAATCGATTTCCCGAAGAACGAGTTCCGAATTCTTTGCCAGAGGTTCTCCTTTGCCCGCGAAAATTCCTGCGGATTGAACATTTCCTTCTTCAAACTTCGATTTAAGCAATGCTTCAGCCATTGGGCTTCGGCATGTATTTCCAGTACAGACAAATAATATATTCATAGCCAATCTTCCCCTCATCGATAGTCCATTTTCTCTATAGTACCATAGGTACAGATCAGACGAAAAATATGTCAAAAAATGGCATTCAACCCTAATGCACACAATATACTTCCTCCAAGAAGTTCACTGTATGTTCCAAGTAAACCTCCGGCTCGACGGCCGATAATGAAGCCTGTCCATGTCAGCACCATACTGAATACACCGAAGGAAAGGACAGAGATAAACACTTCCGCTTCCCTTAAGCCTAAACTAAATCCAACCGGGAAGCTGTCAATGCTTACGCTTAATGCGAATAACCACACCCCGATACCAGTCATTCGGTATGAAACGGAGTGTTTTTCAGTGAACGAAGCAAAGACCGCATAAGCGCCTAAGCCAAACAACATAACTCCCCCTGCTAATTCAGCCCATTCCGCTGCACTATCTGACAGCCACTTTCCAAGTAAGATTCCTAATCCAGGCATGACCATATGAAAAACTCCGATGACAATCCCAGTAAAAAAAGCGTGCCTTAACCTTACCGCTTGCAACCCCATTCCTAATGAAACAGAGAATGCGTCCAGACCTAAAGCGATCGATAACAAGATGAGTGATGTCATATGCTCCAACTGAAACTTCCCCTCCCCGGACATGCTATATCATCGTATGCATGAGAGAAGGGGCGTATGTCAGTAGGTTTGTATTCTTTTGACAGCGGCTTTATTCAATCGGTTCATAATAGCCGCTCCTACACCTTCTTCAGGAAAAGTTTCACATAGAATCAGGTCTACATCAGACTTTTTGAATTCTCTTAAGGCTCCATAAAGTTTTTCTGCTACTTGATTAAGCTGGGATCTTGAACCACAACGTATAAGAGAATTGTGGCTGAGTTTTTCAGCTAGTTCATCACTTGCAATCACTCCGACGCGGTTTCCATCTTTCTTCAATTGATGAAGTTGATCGGAAAAGAAAGCATCATTGCCATCCACCAGCCACAGCGGTGCTTCCGGTGCGTAGTGCGTATATTTCATTCCCGGAGATTTAGGTTTCTGTTCTTCATCCGCCAGAGCGGGATCCATCATTACTTGCGGCAGAATTTTTTCTAAATCTTCCTTTGTTACCCCGCCCGGCCTTAAAATGATAGGGATTTCAGTCGTGCAGTCCACAACGGTTGATTCCACTCCGACACCTGTCGGACCCCCGTCCAAAATGCCGGCAATTTTTCCATCCAAATCCTGATAGACGTGATCGGCCGTGGTAGGACTTGGTCTTCCAGATCGATTTGCGCTTGGCGCGGCTAATGGTTTTTCCGTTTTACGGAGTAAGGAAAGAGCAAGGGGGTGATCCGGCATTCGAATTCCAATTGTGGATAATCCCGCCGTCACATTTTCAGCGGCTGTCCCATTACTCTTGAGAACAAGAGTCAACGGGCCAGGCCAGAATTCATCCATCAGTTTCCGTGCCACAGGGGAAATCTCAGATACTAACTGACTCACTTGATCCTCATCTGCCACATGAACAATTAAAGGATTATCTGCTGGTCGGCCTTTGGCCTCAAAAATCCGTTGGACCGCCTCTTTTTCCGTTGCATCCGCACCTAAACCGTAGACTGTTTCCGTCGGAAAAGCGACCACCTGTTTTTCCCTAAGTAGAGCCGAAGCTTCTTGGACATGAGCATCCATATCTTTTGAGTTCTTCCTTTGTTTCCACCATTTTGTTTCCATACTCATCGTACGTACCCCTTTATTCCGTATCTGCTGTCACTGTCTATTATGATTAATTCTACAAAATATCGCAAATTTAGACATTATTCACAAGATGTCCTCAAGTTATCCACAATTTTACCCACATATCCAAAGAATCCGTTAGTAAATTTGAGTATGGAATTTTTTTATTCACAAGTTATTAACAAACAATACCCCTTTTGTGAATAACTAAGCGACTTATGCACAATTAACTGTGATTAACTTCATAAATCCACAATCTTTTTTCGACATCCTTTTTCTTGAACTGTTGGTGTTGCAAAAGAAAGTCGAGTGTATCGGAATGGCTTTCCACATGCAGCTCTTTTAACCCTACTTTTCCCACATAGGTTTGGATCACTTCAAACACCTCTAAGATCCTACCGGGAGAAATATGATCTTTTACTTGAAGCTGTTCAAGCTTGCCGGCTCCCTTGGATAGTTGGATCAGCCGGAACGATCCGATCGGCTGGTCGGCTTTCTTCAATTGATACAGCTCATCCTCTACTTGTTCGATATACATAATAGAATCCACACCCCTTTGTTCTACTCTATGAAAAGGGGTGTGGATTCTATGCTAGGAAAAGATGCTTTCCCATATTTTCACGACAAAGAACTGCACTTCTTCTTCCTCTTCTTTTTCTACTTCTTCTTCCGTCACTTCTTCTGCTTCTGCTACACTCGTACCATTAGAGAAATCAAGGAAACATAAAGGCGGGAACAAGACACACCACCAGTTATCCCCTTTTCCTTCTCCCAATGTAATGAGAATCGCTTCATATTCTCCAGCCGGATAGACAAAGGAACCATATAGCTTCGTCGGAAATTGAACACTAGAATCGTAATCGACCGTATAATTCTGTTGGATCCCTTCCTTATCAAGGGTTTGCCCTACAATTTCCTGAAGCTCAGGCAGACGACTTTGAATCAATTCCCGCGCTGCTTCGATCGAAGTCAATTCAGCTACCCATTCCGTAATTTCAGCATTGACCTCGTCTCTAACCATACGTTTGACTTTTTGATCCGCCTGGTCATTACTATCCGCTAATATGCGAAGACGAATGGCTTCATCCGGAATTATCTGAAATTCAGGCTGTGCTTTCGTTTGTTGTCCCCACGGGAGGACCGCAATAATAATAGATAAAGATAATAATAAGAGCAAACTGTTTTTCATTTTCTTTTCCTCCCTGTCCCTCTACTAGTCGCTAGTATGGACAGGAAGCATAGACTTTAAACGATAAATCTATTAATCTTCTATTTTATTGGTAAAGGCAAAGACCATGCGATCCTTCCCATTTATATCCCGCCGTACCTCTGTATGGAATTCCGGCATCATCTCGTGGATAAGCGCTGAGACCGATGCCCCTTGCTCATGACCAATTTCAAAAGCGATGCATTTCGGCCTTTGTTTCATATTAGAAGTTTGGATAAGGATGGTTTTATAAGCAGCCAGCCCTTCTTCTTCAGCAAATAAAGCCATCTCCGGATCGAAATCCACCACCGTATCCTCCATTTTTTCTTTTTCAGAAAAAGCAATATACGGAGGATTGGACACAATAATGTCGAATGGCTGATCAAGCAGCGATTCCAGAAAGTTCCCTTGGTAAAATTGAACATCAGCGCCGTGACGTACTGCATTCTTCTCGGCTATTTCAAGAGCTTCTCCTGATAGATCCACACCGCTTACATCACTGCCCGGAAGTTCGGTCGCAAGCGTGATTGCAATGACCCCGCTTCCTGTACCAAGGTCAACAATCCTTGGAGCTTTCATGTTGTTCTGACGGACATAATCCATAACGCCAAGAACCAGCTCTTCGGTTTCAGGCCTTGGAATCAGAACGTTTTCACTGACTTGAAATTCCCGTCCATAAAAATGACCGACGCCTGTAAGGTGCTGAAGAGGCACCCCTGTATCCGCATGCTGCCTGACTGCTTGAACGAACCGGATTTCCAATTCCTCAGGTAACGATTCATCGTCAAAGGCAAGAAGCTGGGATGGTGTCCAATTCAAAAAATGTTCCAGTAATAAATCAGCCACCCTCGGTTCCCTTTGATGTTGTTGTAAAAAAAGAGAAGCCCAGCGGCGGGCTTCCCGAATCGACGTAAAAGTAGGCTGCATACTATTCACCAATCTGCTCCATTTTTTTCGTCTGCTCTTCAATTAAGAGAGCATCAATAATTTCGTCCATGTTCCCCTGGAGAATCTGATCAAGCTTCTGTAACGTTAGACCGATCCGGTGATCCGTCACACGTGTCTGTGGGAAGTTGTACGTACGGATTCGCTCAGAACGGTCTCCTGTACCTACAGCTGACTTACGGTTTTCATCGTATTCTGCCTGGGCTTCCTGTTGAAACTTATCATAAACACGAGCACGAAGAACTTTCATCGCCTTCTCTTTGTTTTTGATCTGAGATTTTTCATCCTGACAAGAGACAACGGTTCCCGTAGGTTCGTGAGTCAGACGTACAGCAGACATGGTGGTATTAACACTCTGTCCTCCCGGTCCACTTGAAGCGAAGGTATCAACTCGAATATCCTTATCATGCAGCTCTACTTCGACTTCTTCCGCTTCAGGCATGACAACGACAGTCGCGGTAGAAGTATGAATACGCCCACCTGATTCCGTTTCAGGTACACGCTGGACGCGGTGAGCGCCGTTTTCGAACTTCAGCTTGGAATAAGCCATGTTTCCAGACACCATAAAGATGATTTCCTTGTAACCACCAACGTCACTTGCATTCGCTTCAATGACTTCCGTTTTCCATCCTTGGGCCTCTGCATAACGTGCGTACATACGGTAAAGATCACCTGCAAATAGAGCGGCTTCATCTCCACCTGCTGCGCCACGCACTTCCATGATGACGTTCTTATCATCGTTCGGGTCTTTCGGCAGCATGAGAACTTTCAAGCGTTCTTCAAGATCTTGTTTGCGGGTGGACAGTTCATGAATTTCTTCTTTGACCATTTCCACCATATCCGCATCCATTTTGTCGTCAAGCATCGCCTTCGCATCATCCAGTTGCTCTGCCACTTCTTTATACTCACGATAAGCCATCACTGTTTCCTGCAGCCCGGATTGTTCTTTGGAATACTCACGCAGTTTATTCGTATCAGAAATAATTTCAGGATCACTAAGTAATTCGTTTAACTTTTCATAACGATCTTCTAATGTTTGTAAACGTTCGATCAATGGTATGCACCTCTTTCTCCATAACATTCTAATTATATTATAGAGAGGTCATGGATACAACCGCTCAACCCATTCCTCAAGAAGATGACCTCACGAAATCCGCTTCCACTCCACAGGCTATTCTTTAAGTTGAAAAAGGGAAACAACTTTCTCCCACGGATCTCCCGCAGACCTCTAGTCATTTCCCCGTATAAAGTAAGTTATTTAATCTTTACATGAATGTCATAACGGGGGACAGCCTGGTAAACAGCTTCCTGGATTTGAGCTTCCCATTCGGCTCTTTCCTCTTTGGAAAGATCCTCATCTCCTTTGATGTGTACCGTCACCCACGCTTGGTTAGCTTCAAGCGCAATCCTTTTCACTTCGACCCCGGAAAGTTGCTGGGCTGCTTCTTTCATATTCTCCCTATCCTGCTTCAGTCCCCACGTATGTCCGACTTTGTTCATGGAACGTGGACTCTCCTGTCCGCGAGTCACTTCATTATTGTAGCCCATGTTCTCTATATCATCACGGCTTGTCATGCCTTGATATTTGTCTCCCTGCAACCCGCACGCACTTAACAAAACAACAGCCATTCCAGCCATAAGTAAAAATCGTTTCATCTCTAGCACCTCTTCTCTTTTTACCGTTATTGTCTCCGAAACCACTCCACTTATGCCCCATTAGTTATTTAACATAATGGCAGGACTGTGGAGGACTTGATTTCGAGGCTTTTGTTGAGGGGGTTGGGGCTGCAGGGAATAACTCGCTTTCCGCGGAAGCGCGGTGAGCCTCCTCGGACTTCGTCCTGTGGGGTCTCACCAAGCACTCTCTTCCCGCAGGAGTCTCGCCATTCCCCTCCGCCCCTTTGCCATATTGGTGGCTCGAAACCACTTCTAGAAACAGTTCATTCTCAACTTGATGGAAGTGGTCTAATTATGCACCCGAGTCAGGTATTTGGATTCCTAACCTTAGAGCAATTCTTGCGTACAACATAGGGATTCCTTTTTGGTGAATGAGTGCGTTTATCATATATATTAATGCGATGGTGGTTGGGAAGCTGCGATACTCCCGCGGGCGGGAGAAGGAGATAGGCGCGATCCCGCACGGCCTTAGCCCGAGGAAGCTCGTCTTCCACAACCCCTGCTCTCTAGTTGAAAAGATCTCTATATCGAGCTTTCACGATCAGCTTATGACGCAAGTGTCTGGACGATGGAGCAAGACGAACCTTTTCCCGGAGCCCCTAAACTCTCACAAAAGTCTCGACAATAAGTCTTTAAGTAAAGGGAACATTAGTGAATGAAGCGTAAAAAAACCAAGCGGGAGGGGCCGCTTGGTTTGATGACTTACTCTTGGATGAGTAACTGATATTTTTTAGGAATAATGTTTTCTTCTTTGATTTTTTTCAGGTACTTTTCAGCATCTGAATAATTTTCAAATACCAAATCCTTGTTATCTTTCCTAAACTCAATAACGATACGGTGGCTATCTAATCCAACTATACGATACAGAGCGCATACTCCTTTCGTTGAGCATAATCAGCTCAAAAACACAAAAAAGCCGAAAAGTATCCACTTGTAGAAAGAAAGATACTTTTCGGCTTTTGTCTAGCTCTATTGTCCAGATCAATGTTACCGAATAATATATAAAAATGTTATCTTCGTTCAATGGTTAAGCACAAGTAAGGATCAAACGTTTTCGTTTCATCCCAATCTCTATTATAGTACAGAATAGACGATATGAAAACAGCCGGGATCAAACGGATTTCTTCATGTCTTCTTGTCTAATCCTTTGATTCCCTTCAAGCTCCTCACACAAATGGACATACTCTAAACACATGAGGTATATTTTATCGTTTTCCATCACCCCAAGCGTCAAGCATTCTTCTGCCGCCATTTTGCAAACTTCCGCACATGAAGCAGCCATTTCATCCATAAGCGGGCTGTTTTTCTGTACAGTTTCTACCGCGTACTTATAGGCATTCATGCATTCTTCAAGCAATAACGTTTTCTCCAGCAGCTTGCTGTTCTTTTCGCCGACCATTCTATATCCCCCTCTCTATGGTTTCAATATTAGAACCATATAACTACGGTCCTTATTGAAATCCCAGTCTACAAAGGCATCTTCTACGCTTGCGCCAAGAATCGTTTCAAAAGAGGCATGATTCAAAAGACGTTTTTCCAGCCTCCGTTTGGAAATTTTTAAAGGCTGTTCGTATCCTGCTTGGATCATTTCCTTCTCAATAGCTACCAATATTCCATTCCGTTCTATCAGTAATGTCCGTTCATTCAGCAAAAATGATCGAATAGAAACAGGTGTTTTTTCTGCTTTCCTGCTCAGTTCTTCCACTTCTTCATGTACAGCGTCTTTGTGTTCATAAGATTTTAATCCATCATCGTCTTCAGGGTTATCTGTAGTAATCACTCCGATGAGTACACCGGTTTGTCTAGATAAAGACCAGTCATAATATAGATTGTCGACATATATTCCCGCACTGGCGCGAAACGTTGCTTTTATATCAGGAATCAACTCTCTCATCATGAGGTCTCGTGTTTCTTCCACTTTTTTATCATTTTTCTGCCCAACTAAAACCCGTTCCATTGGCGCAAGAAAATCTTTCAAATAAATGGTAAGGAATTTCCCTTCCATAGAGACGAATACAGAGGAGGGTCCTTTTCCGAAGTGGTCACGCAGCAACTTACCAATATAGCTCGACATTTCTGATTGAATAGATCTTTTCTCCATTCCTATCCCCCCAGACCAAACGTTTATCTACATTTAAAGTATCACATAACACCGTTTTTTAAACGGAACCGAGCACATCGAGTAAATAAGACAGCACATTCATTCCACTAACTGGCAGGATTATGGAAGACTCACTTTCGAGATGTTCTGGGGGTTCGTTACCCGGGTTGGGCGTCAGGGGCGGCTGGGAAGCTACTCGCTTTCCTGTGGGGGAGTGCCGAGCTTCCTCGGGCTACCGCCCTGCGGGATCTCGCCGATCTCCTTTCTCCCACGGGAGTCTCGCAGCTTCCCAACCACCCCATTCTATGAAGGTGATCAACGACCCCCATTATTGTGGGAGGATGCCTTCCACTATCCTGCTTTTATAAGAATAAAGCGCTCTATAACAAGCTTTTCTCATGCAGAATTTCGTCCTTAGGAGTTCATCCCCTCCAATTACCAGGTCCATAAAAGAAGCTAATTCCGGAAGGGGTTTCGAGACACTTATATCGCAAAGGGGCGAAGGAGAATGGCGAGACTCCTGCGGGAAGAAAGTGCAGGGTGAGACCCCACAGGACGCAGTCCGAGGAGGCTCAACGCGCTCCCGCGGAAAGCGAGCTATTCTCCTCCGCCCCCATCCACTCAACATAAGTCTCGAAACTAAGTCTTCCATTATAGGGAGCTTCTATTTAAAAATAGGGAAAAAGAAAAAGACAGCTGGAGATCAGCTGTCTGAGTAGTGGTTTATGTTGTTTTTTCAGCGTAAACCTTTTTCACTTCCTGTTGCCTGGGCTTGTTAGGTACTGCGTGATGATGGCGGCAACGCGGTTCGTATGATTCTGAGGCACCAACCAGGATGATTGGGTCGTCATAGGAAGCGGGCGCTCCATCGATCAAGCGTTGAGTACGGCTGGCCGGTGAACCACAAATAGGGCAGATGGCATTTAATTTTGTGACACTTTCACTCAGTGCCATCATTTCAGGCATTTTGCCAAAAGGTTCACCTCTGAAGTCTGTATCCAGTCCAGCGACGATGACGCGTATGCCTTTGTCTGCCAAACACTCTACGACCTCTACGATATGCTCGTCAAAAAACTGCAATTCATCGATTCCTACGACATCCACTTCATCCGTCACATGTTGAAGGATGTCCAACGAGCTTTTCACAGGACGAGCCATCACAGAAGTGCCATTATGAGATACAACTGCATCTTCTTTGTACCGGTCATCAATCGCAGGTTTATAGACACGGACTGTCAAATTACCGAAAGTCGCACGCCTGACACGGCGGATCAACTCCTCTGATTTCCCGCTGAACATACTTCCGCAGATGAGTTCGACCCATCCGCTTTGTTTCATTACATACACGTCTACTGTCGCTCCCTTCTCACTCAATCAAGCTTCAAATATGGGGGGATCATCCGGTATCCTCCCCTTTATTTCAACAAAAAAGAGCTCCCTTGATGACGCCGATTTAAAGGCGGCTTTGATCACCAAGGACAGCTCCCCTTATTGATAAGTCCTTTGCAGAGTATAGCGTCTTTCTCACAAAGACTTTTATACCCCTATTTTTTGACAAAAAAACAGGCAAACATCTGAGACAATTTGCCTGTTTTTGTTCAAAATGATGAAGCCCCCCTCAAAAGAGGGGGTATCATAATTATGAAAGGTTATATTTCTTCTTGAAGCGATCCACACGGCCGCCAGCTTTGTCAGCTTTCTGCTTACCTGTGTAGAACGGGTGAGACGCAGAACTAATCTCTACGCGGATCAATGGATACGTGTTTCCATCTTCCCACTCGATCGTTTCTTCAGAAGTCTTAGTAGACCCTGTTAGAAACTTGAAATTAGAACTTGTGTCTAGGAATACGACTTTACGGTATTCTGGATGAATTCCTGCTTTCATGTTCTTCCACTCCTTTTTGCCCTGAATCCTTTGGAAACAGAGTTATTGTAAGAGCCGTCGAAGGTTCGTGATAACACCTTGTACTGAAACTCACATAGAATGATTATAACAGGGGCTCCCCCCTGATGCAACATCCAGTTTCAAGAAACCGTGAAACCTTTTTAACGACGGGCGGTTGTTGCTTTACCTTTCATATCTTTATCCATAAGGTCGAAAAACTCTTCATTATTTTTCGATGCTCTCAAGCGGCGCAGGAACCTGTCCGTGAAGTCCTGAGAATCAGACATGGATTTCCGAATGGCCCAGATTTTATCAAGGTGAGTTTGCGGCAGAAGCAACTCTTCTTTTCTTGTTCCTGAACGAAGAATATCAATGGCAGGGAGATCCGGCGCTCGGCAAGGCTGCGGTCAAGATGCAGTTCCATATTTCCTGTCCCTTTGAATTCCTCATAAATGACGTCATCCATGCGCGAGCCTGTATCCACAAGCGCGGTGGCAAGAATCGTCAAGCTCCCGCCCTCTTCAATGTTACGCGCAGCACCGAAGAACCGTTTCGGACGATGGAAGGCAGCCGGGTCGATTCCTCCTGACAATGTACGTCCGCTTGGTGGGATAACCAGGTTATACGCACGAGCTAGACGAGTGATGCTGTCCATGAGAACAATAACATCACGCTTATGCTCAACAAGACGCATGGCTCTTTCCAGCACCAGTTCAGAAACCTTAATGTGGTTCTCAGGAACTTCATCGAACGTAGAGCTGACAACATCCACATCAGGCGCGACCGAGCGTTCAATATCGGTTACCTCTTCCGGACGTTCATCAACAAGCAGAATGATAAGCTTCGCGTCGGGGTGGTTCGTAGAGATGCTGTTGGCCATCTGCTTTAAAAGCATCGTCTTTCCTGCTTTTGGTGGAGCGACAATCAGACCACGCTGGCCGTAACCAACAGGCGACATCAAATCCATGATTCGTGTGGAAAGCTTTTTCGTCTCCGTTTCAAGCTTCATTTGACGATCCGGATACAATGGAGTCAATGCAGGGAAGTGTACTCTTTCCTTTGCAGAGTCTGGATCCTCACCATTTACCGCGTCCACATGTAAAAGACCATAATAACGTTCGTTCTCTTTCGGTGGACGCACCTTACCGGATACCTTGTCCCCGTTTCTTAGATCAAAACGACGGATTTGTGATGCAGAAATGTAGATATCCTCTGCGCTTGGAGAATAATTGATCGGTCGTAAAAATCCGAATCCTTCTGAAGGTATAATCTCAAGAATACCGTCCATGAAAAGAAAACCATCTTTTTCAGCCTGTGCTTTTAAAATCGCAAAAATCAATTCGCGCTTTGTTAGTTTTGCATAATAAGAGACTTTATATTGCCTAGCTTTGGCATAAAGCCCTTTCAATGTCATTGTTTCTAAATTGGAGATTGTTAAATCCGCCACGTAATCACCACTTTTTATTAGTTTTCTTTATTTTGAAGTCATGCAGACGAACGCATAAAAACCTTTGTCAGACATGAAGTTTTTCACATCCCTAAAGAAGGAAAGGCTAAAAACCCTCAGACATGACGTCTTTTTACATATTGAATTAAAAACTTCTCTAAAGGATTTATTGAATGGTCCTGCTTTAATAGAAGATCTGCTTCCCATACAGAGGATAACATTCCTTCAGCAGAACTTTTTTTGTTAGAAGAATGAGAAGAAGTTTAAGTGAAGTCAATAAATAGAAGCATAAGGGGACGTGTGTCACTACCTTCTATCCTAATCAAACAATCTTTATTGTACTCCTGTCTTTCTACAGTTTCAATGTTAATTTCTGAAATGTTTAAGAAGGTGGGCTATTTGAGATGAAGAGGAAGCTGGTTGTGCTACAGCTTCCTCTCTCTTTGTTGAAGGATGTTTTCGTTATGGTTTCATGACTAAGTTTGGCTTTTTCTTCAGGCTGTGGTCGCCGTCAATGAAGCGGACCGTACCTGATTTAGCTCTCATCACTAACGTTTGAGTCGTGGCTTTCTGTCCTTTAAACTGCACGCCTTTGAGGAGTTCTCCATCGGTGACACCGGTAGCTGCAAAGATCGCATCATCCCCTCCACAGAAGTCTTCCATGTAAAGGACTTTATCGACATCTTCAATCCCCATCTGTTCACAACGTAAACGTTCCTCGTCATTGGCAGGAAGGAGCTTGCCCTGGATTTCGCCTCCAAGACATTTCAGCCCGACAGCTGCGAGCACTCCCTCAGGCGCGCCGCCTATTCCAAATAGAATATCCACCCCTGTATGATCAAAGGCTGTATTGATGGCTGCGGCGACATCACCGTCAGGGATCAGCTTGATTCTTGCGCCAGCCTCACGGATCTCCTCAATGATCCCCTGGTGGCGTTCTCGATTCAAGACGACGGCAACGACATCTTCCACATCTTTCTTTTTAGCCTCAGCGACGGCTTGCAGATTTTCAGCAATGGAAGCATTGATATCCACTTTTCCCACAGCCTCCGGACCTACGGCTATTTTATTCATATACATGTCAGGGGCATGTAACAGCTGCTTATGATCAGCGATAGCAATGACAGCAAGGGCATTCCATGTACCTTGGGCCACGATATTCGTCCCTTCGAGTGGATCGACAGCCACATCCACTCTCGCTCCGTAGCCATTGCCAAGTTTTTCACCGATATAAAGCATAGGCGCTTCATCCATTTCCCCTTCTCCGATCACGACTGTCCCTTTCATCGGGATCGTATCAAACACATCGCGCATGGCTGAGGTTGCCGCATCATCAGCTTCCTCTTTCTTACCTCTTCCCATCCAACGCGCCGATGACAATGCTGCTGCTTCTGTGACTCTTACTAATTCCATCGATAGACTTCTTTCCATGGTGATCTCCCCAATCAATCAAAGATTTTTCCTCATCTCCCCATGGAAATCATGAACCTATGAATTTTGGAATTGCTCGATTTCTTCGTCTGACATTTCCTCATACCAGACTTTTGCACCTAAGTCGATCAGCTTGTTCGTAATGTTTTCATATCCTCGTTCAATGTGGTCCACACCTGTGATTTCGGTGACACCTTCAGCCATCAGTCCAGCTATGACCAGAGCTGCACCTGCACGGAGGTCTGTCGCTTTCACTTTCGCCCCCTGCAACTTGGAAGGGCCTGTCACAATAGCAGAACCACCTTCGACTTTGATGGAAGCATTCATACGCCTCAATTCATCAACATGCTTGAAACGGGCCTGATAGATGGTATCTGTAACGACACCTGTGCCCTGGGTCTGTGTGAGCAAGGAAGTAAACGGCTGCTGCAAATCTGTCGGAAAGCCTGGATACACGAGTGTTTTAATGTCAACGCTCCGCAAGTCTTTCCCTGGTTTGACGTACAGCTGCTCATCATTTTCTTCGATGGTGACTCCCATCTCTCTCAACTTCGCCAATAGCGACTCCAAGTGCTGCGGAATGACGTTATCAATGATCATCTCCTCGCCTTGTGCAGCAGCCATAATCGTGTACGTGCCTGCTTCAATCCGGTCGGGGATGATCGTATGAAGACATCCTTTCAGTGTATCCACACCTTCTATACGGATGACGTCTGTTCCTGCACCTTTGATTTTTGCCCCCATACTTGTCAACAGGGTGGCCACATCAATGATTTCAGGTTCCTTCGCTGCATTTTCGATGACCGTCTTCCCTTTTGCACGGACGGCAGCCAGCATGATATTGATCGTAGCCCCCACACTGACGACATCTAAATAAATACGGGCACCTTTCAGTTCTCTCGCACGAAGATAAATCGCTCCTTGTTCATTTGTCACTTTAGCACCAAGAGCTTCAAACCCTTTAATGTGCTGATCAATCGGTCTTGGCCCTAAATGACAACCACCAGGCAGGCCGATGACAGCCTTATTAAAACGACCAAGCATCGCTCCCATAAAATAATAGGAAGCTCTCAGCTTTTTAACTTTCCCATTCGGCAAGGGCATGTCGACCATTTCAGAGGGATCGATATGTACGGTTCTTCCATCTTTACGCACCGAGCCACCGATCTCTTCCAACAAGTCCGACAAGATCCCGACATCAGAAATGTCCGGAAGACCTTCGATGGTCACAGGGGTTTCTGCCAAAATTGCTGCTGGCAGCAAGGCTACAGCACTGTTTTTTGCACCGCTCACCCGGACCTGTCCACGTAATGGTCTTCCGCCTTCCACTAATAGTTTATGCATGTGAAACTCCTCGCTTTAAGGTGAAGATTATGATTTTAGTATGTGCAATATTTTCCAAAGCACACGACTATTTTTGATTATTCCAGTCATTCAAGAATTTTTCAATCCCCTGATCCGTCAATGGGTGTTTAACAATCTGACTCAGAACTTTGAAAGGAATCGTAGCAATGTGCGCCCCGTGTATAGCAGCTTCTGTTACGTGAACAGGGTGGCGGACAGATGCTGCAATGATTTCTGTATCAATGGCATGACGGTCAAAGATTTCTGAAATCTGCGCCACGAGTTCCATTCCGTTATGACCGATATCATCCAGTCTTCCAAGGAATGGTGATACGTAGGAGGCACCGGCACGGGCTGCCATCAAAGCCTGATTGGCTGAGAAAACCAAGGTTACATTTGTTTTGATATTCAAATCACTGAAAGCTTTCACTGCTTTCAGGCCTTCCAGCGTCATCGGGACTTTCACTGTAATGTTCGGCGCAATCGCAGCAAGTTCCTTCCCTTCTTGAATCATCCCTTCTGAATCTTCAGAGATAACCTCTGCACTGACAGAACCATCCACTTCATCGGTGATTTCTTTCAGACGGTCATGAAAAGAAACTCCTTCTTTCGCGACAAGGCTCGGATTTGTCGTTACACCCGCTAAGAGCCCTAATGCATTCGCTTCCCGAATATCTTCTATGTTAGCCGTATCGATGAAAAATTTCATATCCCCACTCCTCTTCGCTTCATTTTTTTGCTCCAAATTGATGAAAAAGGTCGAATGATGGCGTTTTCATACATGATGAAAAGGAAACCGCTACAATGTAGCGGCTTCCTCCAAACTATTTTTACGCTTTTTGAGAAGATCCGAATTCACGCATCTTGCCAATAACTGTTTCCTTGATCGCATCACGACCAGGTCCAAGATATTTACGTGGATCGTACTGTTCAGGCTGTTCAGCAAGAATCTGACGAACGGCTTTACCTTGAGCCATTTGGTTCTCAGTGTTTACGTTAATCTTAGCTGTACCGAAAGAAATAGCTTTCTTGATATCAGCTGTCGGGATACCTGTACCACCGTGAAGAACAAGTGGCTTGTCAACAAGTCCCATGATTTCTTCCATGCGGTCAAAGCCAAGGTTCGGCTCACCTTTGTAAGGTCCGTGTACAGAACCAAGCGCTGGTGCAAATACGTCAACGTTTGTTTCGTCAACCAATTGCTTACACTCAGAAGGGATTGCATATGCTGCTTCAGCATCGTCAACGATGATGTCATCTTCTTGTCCACCTACACGGCCAAGCTCTGCTTCAACAGATACCCCGTGGATGTGTGCAAGCTCAACAACCTTACGAGTAACTGCAATGTTCTCTTCAAGTGGATCGTGGGAAGCATCAATCATTACAGAAGTGAATCCAGCGTGGATCGCTTCTGCACATTTTTCAAAGCTTGAACCATGGTCCAAGTGAATCGCAACAGGTACCGTTGTACCGTAAGACTTCATCAGTGCTTTTACCATGTCGACAACAACGTTGAAGCCGCCCATGTAACGTGCTGCACCTTCAGATACACCCAGGATTACTGGAGACTGCTCTTCTTCAGCAGCCTGAAGAATCGCTTGAGCATATTCTAAGTTATTAAGGTTGAACTGACCTACGCCGTAGCGTTCTTCCTTAGCTTTTTCTAGCATTTCTTTCATTGATACTAGTGGCATGAAAGAATCCTCCTTTAGTTAGCGTACTGCATTGTATTTACAAGTCTGTTTCCATACGAAAACACACCATGTAAGTTTGGTTACAGTAATAGAATACCAATACCCTTTCTATGGTGCAACAGCAGGAGGATTATATAGCGCTTACATCAAGAAAAAAGTCATGAACGGCTGTGAACAAGGGTTCCATTAACCATTTCTTTCAATTTATGGATGTCGAATGGCTTAGTTATGATATCGGTTACAAAAGGAAAATCCACTTCCTTCTCAATTGACTCCTTGGATGCCCCTGTAATGATGATGACGGGTGAACCAAAGTGCATTTCTTCTAAGTAGAGCAACACTTCTCTGCCGTGCATGACAGGAAGATTATAATCCATAATAATAAGATCCATGTCCTGTTCTTCCACAAGGTCACATGCTTCACGGCCAGTTTTTGCGCTAACGGTTTCGTATCCCTCTGTTTTGAGGATTTCCTCTAACAGGAGTCGTATTCCTGGCTGGTCGTCCACGATAAGGATTCGATTTGCCATGCTTTCTACCTTCCCTTCTATCATCTTTTTAGTATAAATTCCTCTCACTATCTCTCTATCCATGTATTTTCTATATAGGAATGACGTATTCCTGCGCACGTACGTTCTGTTTGTCAAAATTTCTGTAAAAATTTCTCTTTCCACTATGGGGAAGACTCCGTTTCGAGACTTTTGTTGAGAGTATGGGGGCTGCGGGGAATAGCTCGCTTTCCGCGGGAGCGCGGTGAGCCTCCTGATATGAACGAAACTGTCAAGATACCCCTACTACATTTATCGTTGGATTAAAATAAGACGCTTTAAAGAAGAGAAGCTGTTTTTAGCTTCTTTATCAATGGTGGATTTTTGTCTTGATAAGACACAGTGGGTCCTTCTTTAGCTTACTGATTCCTTCTCATCCCTTGGAGTGGCTGTCAAGTGCTTTCCTTGACTGTCACTCCAAGGGATGAGACTCTATTTTCAAGCTTAAGAAGATACTTTCCTCCTTTTCGTTAGACGATGAGGGCACGGCACGAAGGCAAAAACTCAGCTGCGGTTAGCATTCTGATATTCGTGGGTTTTCACATTTTATCTTTCCGTATAAAGGACGTTTCCACTAACTCGGAACGTGCGTTAATCTGAGTAGATATAGCACAAAGGAGGCACGTGGGTTTTCCTTTCCGGTGTTCTTCTTTGCCTTCGAGCCCTAATCTCATAAATCTATGGGTAAGAGACTTACGTTTCATCTTTTTATATCTCAGTGCTTAATGGCAGATTTCTTCATCTAATTCTTGAGTCACAGCCCAAATAAATCCTGCCAATTCTCTGGCTACGGCGGTGATTGTTTTCCCCTGTTCTTTTCCTCTAGATAATAAACGAAAGTATTTATTGTGAAGTCTGTGTTGGGCTTTCCAAGAGATCGACAGAATATTGGCCGGCTGTCCTTTTTGTCGTTTTTTCAAATCTCCTTTTACAGCCGGTTGGTGTCGATAACTCCAAGAAGACTCAATCAATAAACGCCTCACATGACGATTTCCTGTTTTCGTGATACTTCCTTGTTTACGACTTTCCCCACTCGACGATTCGCTCGGAATCAACCCTACATACCCCATGAAATGTTTAGCGGTTGAAAAGCGTTTAAAGGAACCAATCTCAGCGACAAGACTTACAGCCGTAATCTGAGCTATTCCCCTTAAGGATTGGAGAGCTTGAATCGTAGGTGCATGAATGCCTTCCGCCGCTTGGATATGAATTTCTTCTTCAAAGCGTTTAATACGCTGTTCAATTTCTTGAAGATGGTGGTAATATTCTTGAAAGACGCAACGTAATAAAGAATTTTCAAGCTTAAGCGCATTTAGCCATTCCCGATATTTCTTTGTCCATGCGTTTACTCCGCTAGGTGGTTGAATGGAATGGCGAAGTAAGAACTTGGTCAAACGGTGTTTAGCCCTTAACTCGTCTTCTTTCGCATCTTCGCGAGCTCTCACAAGATCACGAAGAGCTTCGTCTTCGTGGGTAGGAACATAAATCGAAGTTAACTCACCAGCTCGGTATAATTGAGCGAGGCGGATGGAATCTCGTCGATCGGTTTTAATACGTTCCCCTGGCCTTTGGGGTATTAGAGACGGAGCAATAACCTCACAATGAAGTCCTAAGGCAAGAAACTGCCTGTACAATGGGTATCCAGTAGGTCCAGCCTCATAGCAGAAACGCAAGGTGGAGGGATCTCCGAGTTTTTTCACTAAGTTTCTTATTCCTACTGGGGTGTGAGGAATAACTCCAAAATACCTCGGATTCTCTCTACCTTCCTCCGCAATAGCAACAGCAATTTTTTCTTTTGATACGTCTAAACCTACGTATTTAATGGTATCCTTCATAGTAACTAGCTCCTTCCGTAATGTAGCTCTGATTTAGGTAGTGTTTTTAACAGTAAACAGTCTACCCAACTCAACCTACGATTTTACGAGTAAGGGGCTAGTTTCGTTCATGATAACTCGGACTGCGTCCTGTGGGGTCTCACCCTGCACTTTTTTCCCGCAGGAGTCTCGCCATTCCCCTCCGCCCTTTGTCATATAAGTATCTCGAAACCACTTACGGAATAATCTGCTGTTATGCACATAGATATTGGAGGAGAATCAACTCCCAAGGACGCTATTCTGCATGCGAAAATCCAGGTAATAAGAGCTTTATACTTATAACACGCTAGCGGAAAGCACCCTCCCACATTGAAGAGGTTCGTTTTTCCCCTACATCGAATGGGGTGGTTGGGAAGCTGCGAGACTCCCGTGGGAGAAAGGAGATAGGCGAGATCCCGCAGGGCGTTAGCCCGAGGAAGCTCGCCACTCCCCCACAGGAAAGCGAGTAGCTTCCCAGCCACCCTTGGCGCTCCCTCGAGGCAACGAACCCCGGAAACATCTAGGAACTGGATTTCCCACAACTCTTCCATATACTTAAAGAACTCTAAAAAGAGCCAATGTCCCTTTCAGGGACATTGGCTCTTTTTTTATTTATTATTGATTTGTTTTCATTGCTGCGCCGACGAAGCCGTGGAATAGTTCCTGTGGGCGGGTCGGGCGTGATTTGAATTCTGGGTGGAACTGGCTGGCTACGAACCATGGATGATCTTCCACCTCGACGATTTCAACAAGGCGGCCATCCGGGCTTGTACCGGAGAATTTGAATCCAGCCGCTTCCATTTGTTCACGGTAATGGTTGTTAAATTCGAAGCGGTGACGGTGACGCTCATATACAACTTCTTCGCCGTAAGCTTCCATCGCTTTCGTGCCTGGTTGCAGGCGGGATGGATAGATACCAAGACGAAGAGTACCGCCAAGATCAGACACTTCTTTTTGTTCCGGAAGAAGGTCGATGATCGGGTGCTCTGTGGACGGATCGATTTCTGCTGAGTGCGCTCCTTTTAGACCAAGGACGTTTCGGGCAAATTCGACGGTTGCCAGCTGCATACCAAGGCAGATTCCAAGGAAAGGCACATGGTTTTCACGGGCATAGCGAATCGCATCGATTTTACCTTCGATTCCTCGGTCACCAAAACCTCCAGGAACAAGAATTCCGTCTACACCCTGCAGTTCATCTGCAACATTCTCGGCGTTCAAGTTTTCAGAGTTCACCCATTTAACGTCTACATCAGAATCATAGCTGTAGCCGGCGTGCTTCAATGCTTCTACTACGGAAATGTAAGCATCCGGAAGCTCTACATACTTACCGACAAGCGCAATCGTTGTTTTATGCTGAAGGTTTTTCACTTGGTCAATCAACTTGTTCCACTCTGTCATGTCAGCCGGTGGCAAATCTAAACCGAAGTGCTGACAAGTCAGCTCATCCAACTTTTGTTCCTGCAAAGTGATCGGTACATTGTATAGGGTGTCGGCATCACGTGCTTCAATAACCGCGTCTTTATTAATGTCACAGAACAGAGCGATTTTTTCTTTCATATCTTCAGAAATCGCCATTTCTGTACGAAGGACGATGACATCAGGCTGGATACCCAGTGAGCGAAGTTCCTTGACACTGTGCTGTGTCGGCTTTGTCTTCATTTCACCTGCTGCATTCAAATAAGGAACAAGCGTACAGTGTAGGTACATCACATGCTCACGACCGATGTCACTCTTGATTTGACGAATCGCTTCAAGGAATGGAAGGGATTCGATGTCCCCGACTGTACCACCGATTTCCGTGATGACGACATCTGCATTCGTTTCGTGACCAGCACGGAAGACACGTTCTTTGATTTCATTCGTAATGTGAGGGATGACTTGGACCGTCCCTCCCAAATAATCACCACGACGCTCTTTTTTGATGACGTTGGAATAAACTTTTCCTGTCGTCACGTTGCTGAATTTATTCAGGTTGATATCAATGAAACGCTCATAGTGACCAAGGTCAAGGTCTGTCTCTGCACCATCATCGGTTACGAAAACTTCCCCATGTTGATAAGGGCTCATTGTCCCCGGGTCTACGTTAATGTAAGGATCGAATTTTTGGATCGTCACTTTCATGCCTCGATTTTTTAACAAACGACCTAAAGATGCTGCCGTAATTCCTTTTCCTAAAGATGATACGACACCGCCAGTTACGAAAATGTATTTTGTTGCCACGTTGAATCCCTCTTTCTCTATTTGTCTTATTTAGTTATTCACTAATCCTTGCGATTTGATAAGGGGCAATTACATAAATGCACAAGCGTCCAGGAAGACCTCCATGGCGGAACTTCATGCCCGTAAAAGAGCTTGGACGCTGAATGATACAAAAGCACAGGCGCCTTAGCCATAACCAAGGCGCCTATCGTGATCGTATATAAAAAACAAAAAACGCTCCCCTCTCTCGGGGAGCGTTTGGAAATTTCGTTTAAGGAAATTAAAGAGCCCAAATAAGATTCTACTGATTTGACTTTTAAAAGTCAACCACCTTATTTATCTTCTTCTTCGTCGTCATCTCCAATGAAGCTGATGTCATCTTCTACGATTTCTTCCTCTTCTTCATCCAGGTCATCATCTTCATAATCACCTTCGAAGTCATCGTCGTCATCCAGATCTAAATCTTCATCTGTCAGCTCAAGATCATCTTCAAGCTCGTCCTCTTCTGCATCATCGAATTCGGATACACCCAACTCATCTTCAAGCAGTTTGGAAGGCTTCTTCTTCTTCTTTTTCTTTTTACGTTTTTGTGGAAGGTTGGCAATCTCCTCTTCCATTTGCTCTACCGGGTACCACTTCTTCAATCCCCAACGGTTTGTTCCGATTGTCATGAATTGACCGTCGATATTCATGTCCGTATAGAACTGGGCGATGTATTGTTCTCTCTGTGCATCAGTAAAACCTTTCATGTCTGCGATGCGCTTGAAGATTTCATTAAAGTCAATCGCTTCTCGTTCTTCTTCTAGGATTTTAGTAGCCAGTACAATCATGGAAGTTTCTTCAATTTGCTCTCGGCTCATTTGTTTTAAGCTCACGGTCCAGCACTCCTTTATATAAACAAAATAGAATAAGTGACCTCATGGGCATACGAATCACATTTAATCATACCATCCATTATATGAGTTGGCCTTACAAAAATCAAATAGAGTCTTCCTTACCTTTTCTAGACAAACCTACATGAATTTAAACTTTCGATATAAAATAGAGGTTAGACATATAGGTTGGTGTTCCAGCAGTTTTATTTTAAAATAAAGATAGAATTGATCGAAAGAAGGAGAGACGAACTGTGCAAAATCATCCTTTTAACTGGGTGGCCTCCATTATCGCCGCCTTAGTCCTAGGCATATGGTTATTTACAAACTTCGGCATGATCCATGAGGAACATAAAGAAGAAGCAGAAATCACTTCGAAAACTCATAATGATGAAGGTTATTTTGTAGAAGTGGATGACAAGAAAATCCACGTCAAAGATACGAGTACATGGATGCTTTTAAAAGAAGGCGAAACGTATAACCTTACTTATGAATGGTATGGAATGAAAAAACCTTATGTAACCGAAGTGAATCAGGCCCATGACGATGATCAGGTCGGCGGTCACTAATAGAATGGCCCTCGCTAAGTTAGCGAGGGCTGTTTTTTTATTCGCAGGTTTAGACAATATATTTGCGACTTTCTACTATATATTAGCAGGTTTCACCATTATTTTAGTGATTTCCCTCCATATATTAGCGATTCGTCCCAATATATTAGCAACCGCTACATATTCCTTCTGTACTGACCGCCAACTTCATAAAGCGCGTTCGTAATTTGACCGAGGCTCGCGACTTTGACGGTTTCCATTAATTCTTCAAAAATGTTTCCTCCACCTGAGGCCGCTTGTTTCAAACGATTCAATGCTTCCCCGGCTTCGCTCTCATGGGACGATTGGAAGTTGCGTAATTCTGTAATCTGGTGCTCTTTTTCTTCTTTGGACGCACGTGCAAGTTCCATGGAGTCGATTTCCTCTTCGGAAGGCGGATTCGGATTCAAGTACGTGTTCACACCGATGATCGGAAGTTCACCAGAGTGCTTTTTCCCTTCATAATAAAGGGACTCTTCCTGGATCTTTCCGCGTTGATACTGGCGCTCCATCGCACCGAGAACTCCGCCGCGGTCATTGATGCGTTCAAACTCCTGCAGCACAGCTTCTTCTACAAGGTCGGTCAGCTCTCTAATGATATAGGATCCTTGCAGGGAGTTTTCGTTTTTCGTCAGGCCGAACTCTTTGCTGATGATCATCTGAATGGCCATCGCTCTTCGAACCGATTCCTCTGTCGGTGTCGTGATCGCTTCATCATAGGAATTCGTATGCAGGGAATTACAGTTATCCTGGATGGCGATCAGCGCCTGCAATGTTGTACGGATGTCGTTGAAGTCAATCTCCTGTGCGTGCAGGGAGCGGCCGGACGTTTGAATGTGATACTTCAACTTCTGGCTTCGTTCGTTCGCTCCGTATTTATCACGCATGACGATCGCCCAAATCCGTCGGGCCACACGGCCGAGGACGGTATATTCCGGATCCAGACCGTTGGAGAAGAAGAACGACAGGTTTGGTGCGAACTTGTTGATGTCCATTCCTCTGCTCAAGTAATACTCGACATACGTGAATCCGTTGGCCAGTGTGAAGGCAAGCTGTGTAATAGGGTTCGCCCCTGCTTCTGCGATATGGTAGCCGGAAATGGACACGGAATAATAATTGCGCACTTCGTTTTCGATGAAGTACTGCTGAATATCTCCCATCATACGAAGCGCGAATTCCGTAGAGAAGATGCATGTGTTCTGCCCTTGATCTTCTTTTAGAATATCAGCCTGGACCGTGCCTCGGACAACATTGATTGTCTGCGCTTTAATGGACGCCGCTTCATCGGCATTCGGCTCCCGGCCGTTTTCTTCCTTGAACTTTTCAAGCTGCTGGTCGATTGCGGTATTAAAGAACATGGCAAGAATGATCGGCGCCGGGCCATTGATCGTCATAGAAACGGATGTAGACGGGTCGACAAGGTCAAAACCGTCGTACAGTTTTTTCATATCTTCCAGTGTACAAATGTTGACGCCGCTTTCTCCGACTTTCCCGTAAATATCCGGGCGTTCATCCGGGTCTTCTCCATATAAAGTAACAGAGTCGAAAGCTGTACTTAGACGTTTCGCTTCGTCACCTTCTGATAAATAGTGGAAGCGGCGGTTGGTCCGTTCAGGCGTTCCTTCTCCTGCGAACTGACGCTTTGGATCTTCTCCTTTCCGCTTGAACGGAAATACTCCTGCTGTAAAAGGAAAAGCACCCGGAACATTTTCACGAAGCAGCCATGACAGACGGTCGCCCCAGTCAGTGTACTTCGGAAGCGCAACTTTTGGAACCTTCGTCCCGCTCAGGCTCTCTGTCGCAATATCCATTGTGATTTCCTTATCGCGCACTTTAAATGTGTACGTATCTCCGCTATATCGTTCATGAAGCGCATCCCAGTCCTCCAGCTTCTCTTTTGCATCAGGAGCAAGATGACGTTCATAATCTTCGATCAAGCGCTGAAGGCTTTCTTTTGTTGCTTCATCCTCTACGAGCTCAACCGTACCTTTCAGCTGATAGAGTTTGCGCGCTTTTTCTGCCTGGTCTTCTGTTTCGTTATGGTAATTGCGGACCGCTAGTGCAAGATCACGCAAATACTGCTTACGCTCATTTGGGATGATCACGTTTTGTTTTTCTACTTTTTCAAGACCAGAGAAAGAGGTTTCATCCTGCCACGAGAATCTTTCGTTCAGCTGATCGACAATTGCCGCAAACAGCGTATTGGTTCCAGGGTCATTGAACTGACTTGCGATCGTCCCATAAACCGGAAACTTGCTTTCATCTTCATGGAAAAGCATATGGCTGCGCTGGTACTGCTTTTTCACCTGATTAAAAGCGTCTTCTGATCCTTTTTGTTCAAATTTATTAATAACAATAAAGTCTGCAAAGTCGATCATATCGATCTTTTCAAGCTGTGATGGTGCACCGAATTCTGCTGTCATGACATACATCGATAAATCAGTGATGTCAGTGATTGCCGCATCCCCCTGGCCGATTCCACTCGTTTCAACGATGATGAAATCGACACCAGCCGCTTTAACGACTTGGATCGCTTCTTCAACCGCTGTTGAAAGTTCGGAACGGGCATCTCTGGTTGCCAAAGAGCGCATATATACACGCGGGTTGAAAATGGCGTTCATACGGATGCGGTCGCCAAGTAAGGCCCCGCCTGTTTTCTTTTTGGTAGGATCGACAGATAAGATGGCGATTTTTTTATCAGGAATTTCATTGACGAAGCGGCGGATCAATTCATCCGTAAGCGAGCTCTTTCCCGCTCCCCCTGTACCTGTGATTCCAAGAACGGGAATCGTTTTTTTCTGTATTTTTTCAACAGCGCTCTCAAATGCTGCAACGGCTTCCCTTTCTTTCTTCGGCGTATTCTCAACATAAGTAATGAAACGCGCGATGGACTGATGATCTCCAGATGAAAGGCCCTCGACACCTTTTTCTACATCAAGAGGTGGCAGGAAATCGCATTCTTCTATCATTAAATTGATCATGCCCTGCAGGCCTAGTGTACGACCATCTTCAGGTGAAAACACGCGGGCTACGCCGTACTCATGAAGCTCTTTAATTTCACGAGGGATGATGACTCCTCCCCCTCCACCGTAAACGCGGATGTGGCCGGCGCCCTTCTGTTCCAGCAGATCGACCATGTACTTAAAGTATTCCACATGTCCTCCCTGGTACGATGAAATCGCGATCCCTTGAGCATCTTCCTGGATCGCCGCATTGACCACTTCCTCTACGGAACGGTTATGGCCGAGGTGAATGACCTCCGCCCCTGTTGCCTGTAGAATCCGTCTCATAATATTGATTGATGCATCATGGCCGTCAAAAAGACTCGAGGCCGTCACGAAACGGACAGGGTTTTTCGGCTTATAGACTGTCGGTTGTTCCATATCCGATCATCCTTTCTATTGAAGTGTTTCTTCTTTATCGAGACCTTTCAACAACAACTGAATTTGCGTATTGGTGTAGCTTTCGATCGTGAACGTGCGCTGAAGAATCCAGCGGCGGAATCCCCACATCTGTCCCTGGACAAAAATATTGTTGGCGATCAGCTTGATCTCTTCATCCGGGTGCTCTCCAGGAAGACTGTTGACGATGACTTGTTCGAGCATCGCCACCATATCGCGCTCCTTTTGCAACACGTAATCCTGAGCATCGCGCGGCAGGGATTTGACTTCCTGATACATGACAAGGACTTCATCCTGCATATCATCCATCAATTGAAAGTAGGAGCGAATCGCGTGGATCAAACTTTGTACACTCGTCTGATGAGGATCGATCGCTTCTTCCATCCGCTCTTTGACTCGCTGGTAAATGGAGTCACAGACGAGAAACAGAACATCCTCTTTCTTTCGAATGTATTCATAGAGAGTTCCGATACTGAACCCGGAAGCCTTGGCAATTTCACGGGTCGTCGTCTTATGGAACCCTTTTTCTATAAAAAGAGTGACCGCTCCCTTGATCATCTGATTCCTACGCTTGGAAACGAGCGCTTCATCTTTAATGGTTGAAGGTACTTGTTTTTCAGCCAAACTCACTCCCCCTTTCTTCCCCATTCACGAAACCAGGATCTGGCCAGTTCATAAGGATCCGCATCCGGGTTTTGAAAAGCTTCAAGCTTCTGTGTATCTTTTTCAATCTCACCTTTGACTTCCCGCCAAATTTCTTCCCGGATCAAATCGTACACTTCCAGCTGGAGCTGCTGTTTTCGACGCTCCGCCCCTTTGTTCGTCTCATACAAAAACTCACGGTGGCTTTTCATACTTTTGTAGAGTTCCGCCATCCCTTTCGCTTCGGTTGAAATCGTTTGAACAATCGGCGGTTCCCATCCTTCCGGCTGCACGATCATCATGTATTCTTCAAGTGTGGATTTTAGTTTTCTTACTCCCGGTAAGTCTGCTTTGTTGATGATGAACAGATCGGCAATTTCCATAATCCCTGCTTTAAAAATTTGCAGGACGTCTCCACTATTCGGTGTCAGCACAAGTCCTGTCGTGTCAACGACCTTCATAATATCGAGTTCGGACTGACCGACACCGACCGTTTCAACGAGAACCACATCGAATCCGTAAGCATCACACACACGGATACTGTCTTTCGTCGCCCGTGCTAAACCACCAAGGCTTCCTCTTGTCGCCATACTTCTGATAAAGATCCCGGGGTCGAGAAAATGCTGGTTCATCCTCGTACGATCACCAAGCAGTGCGCCTCCACTGAATGGACTGGTAGGATCGACCGCTATGACAGCGACTGTAAGGTCCTGCTGTCTTAAATAAGTGAGCAGTTGATTGATGAGCGAGCTTTTCCCCGCTCCCGGTGAACCTGTAATGCCAATGTAATGCGCCTGTTTTTGTATAGAAAATACATCGCTCATCAGCGTGAGTTTCTCTCTATCATCATTCTCGATCAACGTAATGGCTCGGGCCAACGCCCTCATATCCTGCTTTTGAATTCGTTCAGCCAGTGGATGCATCACGCAGACCTTCTATTGGGTGACCATACGGCCGACAACGAGTCTTTGGATTTCTTGTGTTCCTTCATAAATTTGAGTGATTTTCGCATCACGCATGTAACGCTCGACAGGATAATCTTTCGTGTAGCCATAACCTCCGTGTACCTGGACCGCTTCTGTTGTCACTTTCATCGCCGTGTCTCCTGCAAACAATTTAGCCATGGCAGAAGCCTTGGAATACGGCAGTCCCTCCGACTCTAAATAAGCGGCCTGGTAAGTAAGCAGACGAGAGGCTTCAATTTCTGTCGCCATATCGGCGAGCTTGAAAGAAATTCCCTGCAGATGAGCGATCGGCTTGCCGAACTGTTCACGCTCTTTGGCATAGTTGACCGATTCATCGAGGGCTCCCTGTGCAATTCCAACAGCCTGGGCGGCAATTCCGTTACGACCACCATCAAGGGTCATCATCGCCACTTTAAATCCTTTGCCTTCCTCGCCGAGCAGGTTTTCTTTAGGAATCTTGCAATCTTCGAAAATCAGTTCTGTCGTTGGAGACGAACGAATGCCGAGCTTTTTCTCTTTCTTGCCGGTCGTGAATCCTGGTGTATCTTTCTCCACGATAAACGCGCTGATGCCACGATTACCCTCATTCGGATCTGTTTTCGCAAAGACGACGTAGATGTCCGCGACGCCGCCATTTGTGATCCATACCTTGCTTCCATTCAACACATAATGGTCTCCATCAAGTTTCGCCTGCGTACGCATGGAAGACACGTCACTACCTGCTCCTGGTTCAGACAAAGCGTAAGCTCCCAGCGCTTCACCTGAAGCGAGCTGAGTCAAATACTTTTGCTTCTGTTCTTCTGTACCGAATTTATAGATCGGCCAGCTCGCTAAAGAAATATGTGCCGAAAGGGTGACCCCTGTCGAAGCACAGACGCGGGAAAGTTCTTCAACTGCGATCACATAGCTGACGAAATCAGATCCGATGCCGCCATATTCCTCCGGCCATGGAATCCCCGTCAAACCAAGCTCAGCCATTTTATTGAAGATTTCACGATCGAAGCGTTCCTCTTCATCCCTTTCAGCAGCTGTTGGTTCCACTTCATTCTTGGCAAAATCGCGAACCATTTTTCTAAGCATTTCTTGTTCTTCTGTTAAAGTAAAATTCATTCTGTGATCCTCCTAGTCTCTGATCAGATGATTGCCTATGACGATTTTTTGGATTTCACTTGTACCTTCATATATTTCACAAACTTTGGCGTCCCTGAAAAAGCGCTCGACCTCATAATCTTCCGTGTATCCATATCCACCATGGACCTGCACAGCTTCAATCGACGCTTTCACCGCTGTTTTGGAAGCCATCAGTTTGGCCATTGACACTTCTTTTCCACACTTTTTACCGGCCGCCTGCAGAGAAGCCGCGTTATAGACGAGAAGCTTCGACGCTTCCACTTCTGTCGCCATATCGGCGAGTTTGAACGATACGCCCTGCAAATGTGCGATTGGACGCCCGAACTGCTCTCGTTCTTTGGCATAAGAGACGGCATGCTCAAGTGCCGCTTCCGCAATTCCAAGGGACTGGGCGGCAATGCCGATTCGCCCGATGTTCAAATTGGCAAGCGCAATTTTATACCCTTCCCCTTCTTCTCCGAGTCGTTGAGAAACGGGAACCTCGCATTGGTCAAAGTTCAACGAAACGGTACTGGAACCGTGCAGCCCCATCTTTTTCTCTGCCTTTCCGATGGAAAAGCCAGGGGTGTCCCGCTCTACAATAAACGCACTCAATCCTCTCTTTGTTTCCACATCCGGATTCGTACGGGCGAAAACGATGAATGTATCTGCATTTCCTCCGTTGGTGATGAACACTTTAGAACCGTTGAGAATGTAATGGTTCCCTTGCTTTACTGCTCGTGTTTTCAGACTGCTCGCATCAGAACCCGCACTCGGTTCTGTCAGGGCGAATGCTCCTAAGTATTCACCTGATGCCAGTTTCGGAATGTATTTGTTCTTCTGTTCTTCTGTACCGAAATACAGAATGGGATTTGTTCCAACCGAGGTGTGGACAGATAGAATGACTCCGAGCGTCGCACTCACCTTTGAAATTTCTTGAATCGCGATGATATAGGAGATGTAATCCATCTCGGCACCGCCATATTTCTCTGGAATCGGCACGCCCATCAATCCTAGTTCCCCCATTTTCGGAAGCAGCTCGGAAGGGAACCGATCCTCCCGTTCCATCCGCTCCACGGCAGGTGCCACCTCTTTTTCCGCAAAATCGCGGACCATTTTTCTCATCATTTCCTGTTCATCCGTGAACTGCAAATTCATTCTCGCTCTCCCCTTCACACGTTATTCGTAGGTGTAAAAACCGCGTCCAGACTTCTTCCCGAGCCATCCTGCTTTCACGTATTTACGCAGAAGCGGACAGGGACGGTATTTGCTGTCTCCAAATCCTTCATGAAGGACTTCCATAATATATAGACACGTATCAAGACCGATAAAGTCAGCAAGCGTAAGTGGTCCCATCGGGTGATTCATCCCGAGTTTCATGACGGCATCCACATCTTCAGGAGATGCTACTCCTTCGTGAACCGTATAAATCGCTTCGTTGATCATCGGCATTAAAATGCGATTGGAGACGAACCCTGGAAAGTCCTCGACTTCTACAGGTGTTTTTTCCAATTGTTTCGTCATATCCTCAATCGCCTGATACGTTTCATCACTTGTTTGGATAGCACGTATGATTTCCACTAACTTCATAACCGGTACAGGGTTCATGAAGTGCATGCCGATCACCTGCTCTGGACGTTTGGTCGCAGCAGCAATTTCCGTAATCGGTAAGGAAGAAGTATTCGTTGCTAAAATGGCATGTGAAGGAGTGATTTCGTCGAGCTGTTGAAAAACGCTCACCTTCACATCCATGTTTTCAACGACAGCCTCTACAACAAGGTCACAGTCCGAGGCGTCCTTCAAGTCGGTTGTTGTCTGTAAGCGGCCATATGTCGCTTTTTGATTTTCTTCAGTCATTTTCCCTTTTTCAACCGCTCGCTTCAGGCGCTTTTCAATGCCTGCAAGGCCTTGATCCAAGGCATCCTGGCTCATGTCATTCATCTTTACGTTCAATCCGGCCTGAGCAAAGACCTGGGCAATCCCCGCACCCATCTGGCCTGCTCCTATGACCATGACTTGATTGATTGTCATCCTGCATTCCTCCTTATTGTTTCGGTACCTCGATCAATACGGCGTCTCCTTGACCTCCACCTGAACAAATCGCGGCGATTCCAAGTCCACCGCCGCGACGCTTCAATTCGTGAGCAAGCGTGAGAAGAATACGCGCACCACTGGCTCCAATCGGGTGTCCAAGCGCAACGGCCCCGCCGTTGACGTTCACTTTCTCGTGATCCAGTCCTGCGATCTTACCACTCGCTAAAGAAACAGCAGCAAAAGCTTCGTTCACTTCAAACAGATCGATCTCTTCAATGGATTTTCCGGCTTTTTTCAACAATTTATTAATGACAAGCCCTGGCGTCTGTGGGAAATCCTGAGCTTCAACAGCAATTTCATCATGTGCGAGAATCGTAGCCAGTGTCTCCGCACCCAATTCTTCCGCTTTTTCATCAGACATGAGCAGCATAGCGCAGGCTCCGTCGTTGACCCCGGGGGCATTTCCTGCCGTGATCGTTCCCGTTTTATCAAAAACAGGACGAAGTTTAGCCAGAGCTTCGACCGTCGTATCTTTTCTTGGCGCCTCATCTGTATCGACAACTTTCGGATCGCTTTTTCTTTGAGGAACTTCAACAGCTGTGATTTCTTCACCCATCGTACCTTCTTCTATCGCTTTCACAGCTCTTTGATGGCTGCGATACGCCCATTCATCCTGCGCTTCTCTTGTTAATTCGAATTCTTCAGCCGTCCGGTTTCCGTAGTTGCCCATATGGACATTCTCGAACGAACATGTCAATCCATCATGCACCATCATATCTTTAACGGCACCGTCGCCCATACGGAATCCAAAGCGTGCTTTCGGCATAAAGTAAGGCGCATTGCTCATGCTCTCCATACCACCAGCAACGATGATTTCCTCTTCCCCTAAACGGATGAACTGATCGCCCATCGTCACACTTCGCATACCAGAGGCACAAACTTTGTTTACGGTTTCTGTTTTTACATCCCAAGGAATGCCCGCTTCTCTTGAAGCCTGGCGGGAAGGCAGCTGACCCTGACCGCCCTGAAGGACAGTCCCCATAATGACCTCATCCACATCTTCTGCTTTCACGTTCGCACGTTCCAAAGCTGCCTTAATGGCGATTCCCCCAAGCTGTGCAGCTGTCAAAGGTGCAAGGGATCCTCCTAATTTTCCAAAAGGGGTACGGGCTCCAGCAACAATTACAGTTTTACGCATGTTTATTCCTCCTCTTATTGATAACGCTTTCAAAAATGACGATTGAACGCTCGCTCAAAATCGTCCCATAAGGAAAGTGTACATAAAATGCTGTACACTTTCCACAATTTTCATACTATTTTTTCTTTTAACGAGCTCGTTCGACGGTTAAAATATTGGTCAAACGTTTGATTAAGCGGTCTTCTCTTCTGTTTTATCAAACATGGATTTTGCGAGGATTTCGGCAATATCCATCGTGCTGACTTCCTCTTCCACTTCTTTCGCTTTCGTTCCATCGGAAAGCATCGTCAGACAGAACGGACATCCACTGGAGATCATTGTCGGTTCTACTTCAAGCGCCTGCTCGGTACGGGCGACGTTGACGCGGTTTCCGGATTTCTCTTCCATCCACATCATCCCGCCTCCGGCTCCACAGCACATGCCGTTGGAACGGTTACGCTTCATTTCCACCACTTCGACTCCAGGAATCATTTCTAACACTTCACGCGGTGGCTGATACACTTCGTTGTAGCGGCCGAGGTAACAGCTGTCGTGATACGTAATCTTCTCTTTCACGACCCCTTCCGGTTTCAAGCGACCCTCTTTCAACCATTCGGCAAGCATTTCCGTATGGTGATAAACTTCAGCTTCAAGTCCGAAGTCCGGATACTCATTTTTGAAAATGTTGTAGGCGTGCGGATCGATCGTAATGATTTTCTTCACGTTATGTTTTTCGAATTCTTTCATGTTCTTTTCAGCAAGCTCCTGGAAAAGGAATTCATTCCCCATACGACGGGCCGTATCTCCGGAGTTTTGTTCTTTGTTACCAAGAATTGCGAACTTGATATCCGCTGCATTCATCAGTTTGGCAAAAGCCATCGCGATTTTTTGGCTGCGGTTATCGTAAGAGCCCATCGAGCTGACCCAGAATAAGTATTCGAATTCTTCTCCTGACTTTTTCAATTCTTTTACAGTAGGGATTTGAACATCCTCATCCAACTGTCTCCAGTCTTCACGTTCTTTCTTAGAAAGTCCCCACGGATTTCCTTGACGTTCGATGTTCATCATCGCACGCTGTCCATCGGCATCCATTTTTCCTTCTGTCAAAACTAAGTAACGGCGAAGGTCGATGATTTTATCGACGTGTTCGTTCATGACCGGGCAGGCATCTTCACAGTTTCGGCAAGTCGTACAAGCCCATAGCTCTTCTTCTGTGATGACATCTCCAATCAAGCTCTTATTATTCACTGCATCAAGCGTAGCTGCTGCTTCATCTGATCCTTGAGAGCGGGACATTTGTGCGAGCGTATTTCCTTCTGTTCCGGAAAACGCATAAGCAGGAACCCATGGTGACTGGCCGGTAACAGCCGCTCCTTTTTCTGTCAGGTGATCTCTCAGTTTCACGATCAGATCCATCGGAGAAAGCATTTTCCCGGACCCTGAAGCTGGACAAACATTGGTACAGCGTCCACATTCCACACACGCATAAAAATCGATCATCTGCAGCTGATTGAAGTCTTCGATTTTTCCAACCCCGAAGGACACGTCTTCTTCATCGGCATCTTCGTCAATCTCAAAATCAATCGACTTCAATTTTCCTGGTGGTTCTTCACGACTCAAAAACACGTTCACGGGTGCTGCAATTAAGTGTGCGTGTTTGGATTGAGGCACGTAAACCATGAACGTAAGCAGGATGAGCAAGTGAATCCACCACATGATGAAGAACACAGTCGCAGCTGCAACCGGAGGCAGCCAACCGAAAGCGCTTGCAATTCCGGACGCAACTGGTTCTGTCCATGCACCTTCATGGCCATGCCAGATGAGTCCCATACCATTTCCTACTAGAACGGTTACCATCAACGTCCCGATAAAAATAAGGACAAGACCTGCTTTAAAGCCCCGCTTCAAGCGAACCAATTTTTCAATATAACGGCGGTAGAACGCCCAAATGACAGCGACAAGGATCGTCAGTGTCACGATTTCCTGGAAGAATGTAAAACCTGGATAGAAAGGGCCTAAAGGCAGGTGAGAATCTGGAGCCAGTCCCTTCCAAATAAAGTCGATCGCCCCGAACTGGACGAGGATAAATCCATAAAACATCATGACATGGATGATGCCCGACTTTTTATCTTTCAATAGCTTCTTTTGTCCGAATACGTAAATCCAAATCTTCTGCAAACGCCTCTTCAGCTGTCTGTCATACTCGAATTTTTTCCCCAGTTTAATGTAAGCGACGCGGGTCTGAACGACACGGACGAACAAGTACAGGCCGTAGACAAGGACGCCAAGGAATAAAATCCAGTTTGCCACCAACAACGGATTCATTGGTTCTCCCCCTCTTTGTTGTTGTCGCGCGATGGCGACTTCCCTTTTCTCCGATCAGAAAATCGACAATTAATCTTATAATTTTCTGAATCTTATAGCTTTACTATAAATTATGAATGAGCATTCAGTCAACATATTTTCTCGTTTTTCCTTTTGAAACCTTTAAAATCGGGGAAACTATCAGGAAGGTATTTATTAAGGAGGGACGAAAGATGCTCGTCACAATTATTCTATTCATCATTTTATTTGTTTTGTTACTATTCATTGACTTCAAAATGGGACGGGCAGAACATAGAAAAAACCCACGGCCCCTCCCGCTTCCTGAAACCCGCGGGAACTATAAACTTTATAAAAACGGTTCGGTTCTTTATGAACAGATGTTCCAGGAAATTTCCGAAGCTAAAAAACAAGTCGACGTCTACTTCTACTTGATCGATAACGATTATATTAGTGAGAATTTCTTAGGAGTTCTGAAAAACAAGGCTCGAAACGGTGTCACTGTCCGTCTACTTGTCGACAGGCTTGGAGGATACAAAATCAATAAGTCAGCTAGAAAAAAACTAAAAGACGCAGGCGTTGCCTTTTACTTCGCCGAAACCCCCAGGTTTCCCTTCTTTTTTTATCGATTAAATAGGAGAAATCATAGAAAAATAACGGTGATTGACGGAAAAATAGGATATTTGGGTGGATTTAACATTGGAAAGAATTATATAGGGGAATCTGCGAAATTTGGAGACTGGAGAGACTATCACCTACGCTTAACAGGCCCCGTCGTTTCCGAAATCCATAAGGTTATGCTGGATGATTGGTACCTGGCTGCAGGGGAAAAAGTGTCGCCTTGTGAGCCTTCTGATGACGGGCATCACAAAATGAATATTTTAGCGACCGACGGGGTGGAGCTCGAAAAAGAATTTGCAAAGATGATTGATTCTGCACAAAAAGAAATTTTGATCGGAACGCCTTATTTCATCCCGACAGAAAAATTGCAAACAGGCTTAAAACAGGCGATATCCAGAGGGGTCGAGCTTCACATTATGATACCGATGAAGGCCGACCACCCCTTTGTAAAACCGGCAGCTATCCCTTATTTGAAAGAGTTATACGACGAGGGAGCTTCGATCCGCTTGTTTGATGCGGGTTTTTACCATTCGAAAGTCGTCATGGTAGATGGAACATTCGCCGATATTGGAACGGCCAACTTCGACCGACGGAGCTTCTTCTTGAACAAGGAAGTCAACACCTATGTGTATGATGAAGACTTCATCAGTGACTTGAGAGCTGCTTACTTCGAGGATGCCGCTGATGCCATCCCATTTGATGAACACTGGCTCAAGCGCCGTTCATTCACCACCCGCCTGAACCAGAGAATCGCCGTATTGTTGAGGCCTTTCTTGTAATTTCTTTCACTTGAAAAATTCAGCAAACATTGGTCCTGCCCATGCCATAACCTTAAAGCCGAGGTAGATCCCAATGATTCCTGCAACTCCAGCAAAGGCAGGCGGTGCTGGGATTGGTAATTTGAATCCTGCAAAAACGAGTCCTACGATAAATCCTGTAATTAACGCGAGAATGACTTCTTTCACCTTTTCCACAACCTTTCGATATGTAAGATACGGAAATAGTTTTTGCTTGCATGCGTCTTGTCATGCAAGCTTCTTTTTATGTTACGAAACCCCTCCTCTATTGATTCACCAAAAAAGCCAACGGATTCCTATATAAGCTCCCTATTCACGAAAACTCAGTTGCGAGACTTTTGTGGAGTGGATGGGGGCTGCGGGGAATGACTCGCTTTCCGCGGGAGCGCGGTGAGCCTCCTCGGACTGCGTCCTGTGGGGTCTCACCCTGCACTTTTTTCCCGCAGGAGTCTCGCCGTTCCCCTCCGCCCCTTTGCCCTATAAGTATCTCGAAACTACATCTGTAATAAACCACTTTTATGCACTTGATCATTGACTCTCCAGTCCGCTATTCTGCATTTTAAACCTTGGTATAGAGCGTTTTGTGCTCATAAGACCAGGGTGTAGGGAGGCACCTCTTCTAAGCAAGGGGGTTCGTTTATTCCCTTTACGAATGGGGTGGTTGGGAAGCTGCGAGACTCCCGCGGGAATGGATTGGCTTGCAAGACCCCACAGGACGAAGTCCGAGGAGGCTTGCCGTCATCCCCGCAGGAAAGCGAGTAGCTTCCCAGCCAACCCCTGACTCCTAATAAAGCAAACGACCCCCAAAACTCTCGAAATCGTGTCTTAAACAACCCTGCCATATACTTCAATAATATAATACCCTTTTGTGTAAATATAGAAAAAGAGCGCCCCTGCTCTATTAGCAAAGACGCCCTTTTCCTAGTATATGGAATTACATTTGGTTTGGTGCAGAAACTCCGATTAATCGAAGTGCATTGTTCAGCGTTGTACGTACGGCTTTCATCAACGCGATTCTTGCTGCTGTCAGCTCTGGATTTTCATCGTCGAGCACTTTGACGGCATTGTAAAAGCTGTGCAGGTTCGATGCGAGATCGAACGCATATTGAGTCACGCGGTGTGGCGTGCGTTTTTCTGCTGCATCCGCCACCACTTGCGGGAATTCTCCTAGACGTTTGAGAAGGTCTTCTTCTTTCTCCGCTGTCAGGTAGCTTCCGTCATAAGAATCTTTCACTAGACCCTTTTCTTCTGCCTGTTTCAGCATCGTGCAAATGCGGGCATGTGCATATTGTACGTAATACACAGGGTTTTCGTTCGACTCTGAACGGGCAAGGTCCATGTCAAAGTCGAGGTGAGAATCACTGGAACGCATGGAGAAGAAATAACGCATGGCGTCTATTCCTACTTCTTCCATCAGTTCACGAAGAGTGACCGCTTTTCCTGTACGCTTACTCATTTTCACCTTTTCTCCGTCTTGGAAAAGGTTCACCATTTGAATAATTTCTACTTCCAGCGTATCTTTTTCATAACCTAGCGCCTGGATCGCCGCTTTCATACGTGGAATGTATCCATGGTGATCGGCTCCCCAAATATTGATCAGTGTATCAAAACCACGATCCAATTTGTTTTTATGATAGGCAATATCCGGCGTCAAGTACGTGTACGTTCCGTCATTCTTAATGAGTACGCGATTCTTGTCATCCCCGAACTTCGTCGTTTCAAACCATGTCGCATCATCTTTTTCGAACACATACCCTTGATCTTTTAATACGGCAAGGGCATCTGTGATCTGATCGTCGTTGTACAGAGAAGTTTCAGAGAACCATTCATCGAATGGAACGCGGAATTCTTCCAAGTCTGTTTTGATTTTATCCAAAAGGAATTTCAATCCATACTCACGGAAGAACTGAAGGCGCTCTTCTTCCGCAACATCGACCCATTTCTCGCCATCTTCACTGACGAGCTTTTCAGCTAAACCGACGATATCCTGACCATGGTAGCCATCTTCCGGCATGCTCCACTCTTTTCCGAGATTCTGCATATAGCGGGCTTCCAGAGATTTTGCCAGGTTAGCCATTTGGTTTCCTGCATCATTAATGTAGTACTCACGGGAGACATCGTATCCTGCTGCATCCAATACGTTGCATAGGGAATCACCGACTGCCGCTCCACGGGCATGACCTAAGTGAAGCGTCCCTGTCGGGTTGGCAGAAACAAACTCCACCTGGATTTTATGCCCTTCGCCACTATTGCTGCGGCCATATTCCTCATCAGCATTTAATATGGTAGGTACTAATTCCGTCAAATATTGATTGTTCATGTAAAAGTTAATGAACCCGGGTCCGGCAATTTCAATTTTTTCAATCGATGCTTTAGACTTGTCGAACTGCTCCACAAGATCAGTCGCGATGGCACGCGGATTCTTTTTAGCTACGCGCGCGAGCTGCATCGCCATGTTTGTAGCATAATCTCCGTGCGCTTTGTCTTTTGGCTGCTCTAGGATTACTTCAGGCATCTCTTCCTCTGAAGCCAATTCAGCAGCAAGGACTGAGCGTACGATTTCATCCTTCAGTTTTTGTTCCATTTGTTCAACGATATTCATGAATCGCTCTCCTCCTCAAACGTCAACGTCAAGCGGTGGGCTTGAGTCACTTCATGGTTTAAAGTCATGGTATAGCTTAAATACAGTCGTCCTTGTGCGGATTCTCCTAATGATTGGAATTCCACTTTATCTGTATAGGTCTTCATATGAAAATCACCATAGGTATGATGATACAAATTTTCCGTCTCCGTGGATGTCTGGAAAACCTGGCGCATCTCCACGCCACCGCTCCGTTTGATGCTGACATGTTCTGGTTTGACCGTCACCATCGTACTGACCGCTTCTCCGTCTTCCGGGTGCTCAGTAAAGGTGAGCACTTGCGTATCGCCTCGTTTGAAAAACTGCCCAGATTCCTGGATCTTCATCGTTTCTTTACGATCCCCATCCTGTATCTCCGTTACAAGCTGCACCTGGACATCTTTTGCGTTACTTGGCATCTTCCCTCCACCTTTTCTATCGCCTTTTTTACGTACATGATATAACTAATATATTATAAGAATTCGAACAGAAAAACGCAAGCATCATTGTAACAGAAGGTTGACGTACTCATTGACTTCCTTGACCTGGGCGACATGATTCGGAATGGAATATGCCGCATATAGAACTAGGATAGCCAAAACAATCGTCAAGTACCACTTGAATGATAGATTTTTTTTGAACGGACGGCGGTCCGGAACAATGACGAAAAGTAAAAATGGAAGCAAGAGACCGATCACCCATACATCTGTACTCCATTGTTTATTTTCCACAGAAACAGCCAATGTGAACTGCAAAAGGTCGTTCATGCGATCCTCTACGTTCACTTCTGCCACCTCTTCTTTCCCTATTCCTTCAAGGATTACGAGTGTATCTCCATTCAACTCATACGAGATATTGGATGGGTTCCAATTTGCTCCGTAAGTGAGAAACAGCAAAGGGAGCATAATCAATACATAAATCCCTGCCACTCCTATCGTCTTTTTATCCAAAACAAATGCTCCTTTATATCGTGTCTTTTCAAATAGGTCAATCCATATAGAAAAGCCACCATGAAGACCTCTCACAGTGGCTTGTTCCATTCTATCATTTATTTGACGAACCCTAAAAGCATTTCGCGGATGAACTTGCCCGCAGCAATCTGCGTCTTCTCTGTCGGATCATACGCGGGAGCGACTTCAACGAGGTCCGCTCCCACAATGTTCAAATCGCTGTCGGCTATCGCATGGATGCTTGCAAGCAGTTCTTTCGACGAGATCCCGCCCGCTTCTGCCGTCCCTGTTCCAGGGGCAAAGGCAGGATCGAGCACGTCGATATCAATTGTGACATATACCGGACGGCCGGCAAGTTCAGGCAGCACTTTTTTCAAAGGTTCCAACACTTCAAACTTAGCCATATGCATACCAGATTCTTCGGCGTATTGAAACTCTTCACGCATGCCGGAACGGATGCCGAATGAATAGACATTCTCTGCCCCCATCAGCTCACAAGATTTGCGAATCGGGGTTGAGTGGGACAACACTTCCCCTTCATACTCTTCACGAAGGTCCGCGTGGGCATCGATATGAATAATGGCGAGGTCCGGATGTTTTTTATACATCGCTTGAATGACAGGCCATGTGACGAGATGCTCTCCCCCTAGACCGAGGGGGAATTTTCCTTTTTCAAGCAATTCATCGATATACCCTTCAATAATATCCAGACTCCGCGCAGCATTCCCGAAAGGCAGCATCAAATCGCCGGCATCATGATAGTCCACTTCTTCCAGGTGACGATCAAGGTACGGGCTGTATTCTTCCAGCCCAATGGAAGCCTCACGTATACGATTCGGTCCGAAGCGTGAACCAGGACGGAAGCTGACAGTCCAGTCCATCGGCATGCCGTATATGACAGCGTCCGCTTCTTCCTCCGTCGCCCGGCTCATGATAAATACTTTTCCAGAGTAGGATTCATCAAAACGCATGGAAGTCACTCCTTCGTAAGATCTTTGACGAACTTCGGCAGTGCAAAGCATGCGCGGTGGATTTCGTCTGTGTAATATTTCGTATCGATATCTTCAAAACGTTCCTCTTTGACTTGTAGAGGGTCATGAACTTTACTTCCCATCGTAAATGTCCACAGTCCACTTGGATAAGTCGGGATGTTCGCTGTATATACTTTTGTAATCGGGAATGTTTCTTTCACGTCGCTATACACCTGGCGGATCAGATCCGCTTTAAACCATGGGTTATCCGTTTGGGCTACGAAAATGCCATCTTCTTTCAATGCTTTGGCAATTCCCTCATAGAACCCTTTGGAAAAAAGATTAACCGCTGGACCAACAGGTTCGGTGGAATCAACCATGATGACATCATACTCGTTTTCACTTTTGGCGATGTGCATGAAGCCATCATCCACTTTCACTTCTACCCGTTCATCTTCAAGTGCCCCGGCAATGGAAGGCAGATACTTTTTCGAATACTCGATGACTTTCCCATCAATTTCAACAAGAGTTGCTTTTTCTACACTCTCATGTTTCAAAACTTCACGGATGACGCCACCATCTCCGCCACCCACGACAAGAACGTTTTTTGGGTTCGGGTGGGTAAACAATGGAACATGGGCAACCATTTCGTGATAGACAAATTCATCCTTTTCTGTCGTCATGACCATGTCATCAAGAACGAGCATATTCCCCCACTCCGCTGTTTCCAGCATCTCTAAATCTTGAAAGTTTGTCTTCTCACTGTGCAGGGAGCGATTGACCTTCGCTGTAATCCCGAAATGATCGGTCTGTTTCTCAGTAAACCATGTACCCATGTTGCATTTCTCCTTTTTCATCTATGAAATATCTTTCATCGTTTATACGTTTGTTTCACTCAAGAAGTTTATTTTACTACGTATTCTCACATAATAATAGCAGTCTTTATACATTCGTAACAGTTAGGAGTATAAAAGAATGCGATCATTTTTCAGAACCACTTATAGATGGGCGATCCGAGGAGTGAAACTCACCGTCTTTGGCACAATCATAGGGATTGTCGGAATCATCGGCGTACTGATCTACGCCATCACCCAGGGGCCTCCATCATTGATGACTGAACAGAATACCGTCTTCTATGGGACGGACGGGGAAATCATAGGAGAAGAGCAGGGCGCAGAAGAACGTTACTGGATCAATATAGAGGAAATGCCCGAATCTATCAAAGACGCGACACTTGCGATTGAAGACCGGCGTTTCTATAACCACTTCGGTTTCGACTTGAAGCGTATTGCGGCAGCTGCGCTTACGGACCTTAAGCAAATGAGAATGGCCGAGGGGGCCAGCACCATCACCCAGCAATACGCAAGAAACCTATACCTGTCCCATGATAAAACGTGGAAGCGGAAACTGAACGAGGCTCTTTACGCTCTACGATTAGAAATTTTTTATAACAAAGATGAAATATTGGAAGGTTACTTGAACACGATCTATTACGGACATGGGGCTTATGGGATTGAAGCTGCGAGCCGGCAGTATTTCAATAAACATGCAGAGGACCTTACTTTGACTGAAGCCTCCATGTTAGCTGGAATCCCTAAAGGTCCGACCTATTACTCGCCACTCGCAAACGCGGAACGAGCAGAAGCAAGACAGCAGCAAATCTTAGCTGAAATGGAAGAGAACGGCTATATCACATCCTCTGAAAAAAGAGCAGCTGTAGAAGCGAGCATCTCCTATGCGGACGATGAAAAAGAAGAGATCCAGGAGATTGCTCCCTATTTCCAGGACCAGGTCGTTACAGAAGCGGCTCATCTACTTGATGTAGACAGAGAAAGTGTGCAGACAGGCGGCTATCATATATACACCACTTTAATTGAAGCTCATCAGCGAATTCTGGAAGAGCAGGTGAAAAGAAACATTCCAGGAAGTGAAGAAATCCAAGTCGCATCTGCTGTGATGGATGGCCATTCTGGAGCGATCACGGCCCTTGTCGGTGGTAAAGATTATGGAGAGAGTCCGTTCAACAGAGCCACCCAGGCGAAACGGTCCGTTGGTTCTACTATCAAACCTTTTCTCTATTATGCAGCGCTTGCGGAAGGGTACTCCCCTGTCACGATGAAAGAGACGCAGCCTGTTGAGATTGAAGTAGAAGGTAAAACCGATCCTTATATTCCATCCAACTTCAACGACCAATATGCAGAAGAACCAATTTCCATGGCTCAAGCCCTGGCCGTTTCCGATAATATTTATGCAGTGAAAACCCACATGGATATCGGACCAGAAAAACTAGGAAAAACGATGAAGACATTCGGGGTCGAGGAAACATTCAAACCACATCCTTCCCTTGCCTTAGGATACTCCTCCATCTCCCTTTTTGATATGGTCAGTGCCTATGGAAAAATGGTGAAGGGAACGGAGTCCATTGAAGGTCATACGATCGCTAAAATTACGGACCGGCACGGGAATGTTCTTTATGAATACAAACCATCTTACAATAAAGACGATGCTGTCGATCGAGTACGGGCGTTCACTGTCTCCCACATGATGACAGGAATGTTCGATCCTGTCTTAGATGCCGATTATGCATCTGTCACAGGTACTCCAATCAAAGGGAAGCTTTCACGCATGTATGGAGGGAAATCCGGAACCACCGACAACGACAGCTGGATGATTGGCTTCAGCCCTCAATACGTCTCCGGTGTATGGGTCGGTTATGACGAAGGCAGTAAGCCGCTCGAAGACTTCAACGACCACCGATATGCCAAAGCCATCTGGGCGGATACGATGGAGAAAATACATGAGAATGAGCCTACAGCTGCCTTCATTCCACCACCAGGGGTAAAAGGAGTCTACATTGATCCTGAAACCGGCTATGTTGCAGGTCCCAACTGTCCTCAGGAAAGGTTAGTGTACATGGAAGAGTCCGATATTCCTAAGGATGTTTGTGGCGGGGACGAAAGTAAAGATGTGGATGATGAATTTAAAGATGATCCATGGTTCAAAGATGTGGTGGACTGGTTCTTTTAAAGCGTTCTCGGTCGCTTTGGAGCGATCCATGCCTCCTTTGGCGCGATCCTCGCCTCCTTTGGCGCGACTCTCGTTCCCTTTGGCGCGACTCTCGTTCCCTTTGGCGCGACTCTCGTTCCCTTTGGCGCGAAAGGTCATCCTCACAACGGATGACCTTTCGCTTTTTTTAAAAAAACAATGAATCAACGTTCATCACAAAATAAAAAAAGACAGAGAAAACGACCGGGGGAACCGGTCGCTTTCTCTGTCCTAGTAAACATGTATAACCCATGTGTTACTTAATATATTACCCTTATCGCTGATTCGTCAAGATTGGGCGTCTGAATTCTTACACTTTTTTCATGAACATTTTGTGAACAAATCGTGAACACCTTACAAAATAGCGAGGTCAGCAATATCATTCAGAGAGATGCGGACCTTCTCTTTCGTCTGTCCATCCACCCCTACTACTGTGTGGTTGTTACGGTTTACATGGGTCACCTTCATCCTTATATCTTCATACTCGAAACCATTGTGGACTCTGACCTGGACAGACAGATTGTCCGTTAGTGCCCGCTGCAAAAGAAAGTCAATTTCGACAGCTTTCTGTTCATCCATGATTCCTTTTTCTACACGCTGATCTTCTTTCCAAAGTTTTTTCACCATCTCTACATGCTCCGGTAGCATGAGCGATGTCCACTTGATCGTCCCGCGATCACGATTCCGGTTATCCATCATTGGCTCCCTCCACCACGAACGTTTGTTCTTATTCTATCATAAAAGAGGGAATCGTAAACTGGAATTTTCATACTTAGCCACACAGTCCTATGTCCCTGTGCCTCTTTTTAAAAATGGGAATAGAGACTTGCCTCGTCCTAATCCAATTCTTTGTTTCCTGCGTTCGCCTTTTTCTGATAGCCGAACACGAATATGCAACTCACATAGATCACGAAAGCGCCTGAAATAAACCATAATCCTGATGTTAAATACTCATGATCTGCGTAAAAAGACCATTTAAACAGGAAATGAAGGATTCCTGAGATCAATCCCACAAGAGCAATCACAAAATGAAACACTACATCATCTTCTAAAATCTTTTTCAAAAAAAACACTCCTTTCTTTCACAACAAAATCTAATGAGAAAGAGGGAAACCCTACAGATTTCCCTCTCTACGTAACGATGCTATGACCTTACAGTTATGAATTATTGTACACCTAGGGAATCTTTTAGTTCCTGCGCCGTGTTCTCCCATAATTCCGGTTTAAAGTCACGCAAATATCCGCCGAGCAGCTTCTTCGACTTCTCATCAAGGTGATCGACGACAAACCGCCCCTTCAAGGATTTATCCATATGATTTACATGTTCAGGCATCAATTTGTATCCGCGCTTGATGGACCGGTCCACGACAATCTCACTGGCGGCTACGCCATGATAACACGGTTTTCCTTCCTGGTGATCGACCGTGACCCAAGCGATCCAATATTTTAGTCCGTTTTTAACGACTTCACGATCGGTAATGAACTTGATGCGTTTTTCTACTTTACTACGCGCGTGAAGAGCACCCATATCAACATAGGCTTCGTCTTCATTAGGGTCCACAATAACCGGGGTCATATTCTCCAAACTGATGGAACCGACACCATAACCTCCATGTCCATCCGTGGAATCATCTTTAATGATTGTGAATTGGTTCTTCTTTTTATCGTTGTTTTCACCATTGTTTTTAAATTGATCAAACTCTTTCATAAAGCGATCCTCCTCTTCAATCGTCCTCTTATTTTGTCCCATTTTAACATACAAAACAGTTCTTGTTAGAAGAGATGCTTCATGAATGATTGGTCAAACGTTTGTTTAATCTCCCCATATTCCTTTTTCAGCATCGAAAACACCACAGTATCCTGAAATCTCTCTCCATCAAAATCTGTTTCCCTCAATACTCCCTCTTCGCGGAAGCCAAATTTATTCAAGAGCTTTCGTGACCCCTCATTTCCAGCAAAAATGTCTCCGACAATCCGATTCAGATTCAATATCTCAAATCCATAAGGCAGAACAGTAAGAAGTACTTCTGTCATAACCCCAGTCTTTTGGTAATCCGGGTGAATGACCGCACCCATTTCTGTTTTTCTATGCCACAGATTCAATTTGTGAAAACGGAACAGGCCGATGCATCTCCCTCTTCCATCCTCAATCACCCACGGAATTTCTTTTTGTTTATGAAATCCAACCAGTCTTTCTTCTACATAAGCTTCCATCTCCTCCAAAGACCGGACAGGATGGGGAGTGATGTACTTCATCGTATCCGGACGGCTCATGAACTTGAACAAAGAAGGAGCATCGGTTACTTTTAGTCCTCGCAGCTTCATCTTTTCCATTTCAAAGACAGGAATATGATTCATATCGACTTTCTCCTATATCCATGGTCATCCCGAGATTCATCAGTCCTTTTCTGTTCTGGCACAAACTCAAAATCCGCTTCCTTCAGGGAATCAGCTTTTCTTCCGCGCGTTTCTTTTCTACGAAAAATTTTCTTGAGCCATGTGTTCTGTTCTACAGGTACGCCGACACGACGCTGCTGCACTTCCTTGATTCCCTGTACAATCAACTGCATCGCAACAATCATCGCCATGAAACAAAGGAGTGTAGGAATAATGAGCCACCAGCGCCCGGTCATCAACGAATCCTTGGCTGCTCCAATCATTCCGGACCATTCATAGGTGGTACTTGTTGGTGGGTCTGCTACAAAATCATAACTTACTTTTGTCCCTCCAAAATAAATATCAAACACGCCCAGGTGGATGAAAATAAGCAGTGTCTGGATAAACTGCTGCCCAAAAATAATTCCCATGCGTGCGCTCAAATGCGGCATTAAGTGCTTCCACAACAAATGAACAGAACTGCCGCCAAGCACCTTTGTACTTGTTACGAACTCCTCTTTCATAATCAATTTCATCTCATTACCGAACAATGTTATAACAAGCGGAACAGCTAAAAGTGTCAAAATGATTCCCTGATAAAGGATCCTCTCTGTTTCTGTCGTCGTAAACCCGCCCGGAGGCATCCATAACACCGGCTTCAATAGTAAAAAGGCGATGATCGTCATCGGTAAGAAGTGCATGCTATCCACAAGTTTTTCAAAAACGAGCTGTATCTTTTTTGGGAGAAAGAAAGCAAATGGAATAGCTAAAAGGAATCCAATGGCCATTCGCAGGAAAGCAATTACAAGACCGAAAATGATCGTGTATTTCGCGCCGACCAGAATTTGGTCGAGTACGCTGAAACCGAGAGCATCGGTACCTAAAAATACATACTCCGGTGTGTGTGGCATCGAACTGACTAGTTTCCCTTCATCATCATAAATCAGTCGAAACTGATCGATCAGCGGCTCTGCGGTCATGGTATAAACGATACTTACGATGAGAGCGCCCGCAATGACCGTAAATCCTAAGAGAAACTTTACGTTTTTAAAATGGGCCCCGATCTCTGATAACGCATGAGAAAGCCAACCCCCGCCCCCTTTGAAGGAAATAGATCCTAGAAAACTGTTCATACGGGTAGCGATTTCTTCCGACTCCTTCTCATCCTTAAACAGGAACAGTTCTGTGCCTTGATAGATGATATAAAAAGGTGTAAACAGCATAAGAAGGATAAAGCTTGAAACAATCGGTCGAAAATCATTGAGAAATGCGGTCGTAATCCCGTTCATATTGAAAATATATTCAATGATCAACAGACTCGACAACGCCCCCCATACAATGATTTTTGAGTGGTAGAACGTGCTTTTTCCGATGTTCCGAAAGATATGTACACACAAAATGCCAGCTTTCTCCAACCCTTTTCCCCTGGCCATCTGCACATAAGATTTCGTCCATTCTTCTTCGATCAATGCGAGGATGATTTTATACATCGTCACCATAGGCAGGACGGCAATTGCAAGCATCGGAAGCAGGTAGACTTGATCTCCCTGCCCAAGGGAAGCAAAGGAAATCAGCAGAATTTCTGTTTGTTTATAGAACCAAACAATGAACAACTGTATAGAGAAAGCCAACAATAAATCAGGTACACTCTCAAGCAAGCCAAGGATGCGATCGACGACGGAACGCAGCCATTTCGGTAAAAATACGGTAAGGAAAGCGCCTGCGAATGCGAGAACGAAGCCTAATAGAATGCCTCCGAAGAAAACAGTCATGGAGTATTGGTAAGGGTCCCACAAATGTTCAAAAATCGGTACAGGACGTCCTTTGAATAAATAGTTCCAATCTCCCGGGTTCACGACAGAACCAACGAGCTGATTCAACTCTTTTATGTAATTTCCTACATCTAAAAACGCTCCTCCCCTGAACAACGCGGGGGAAGTGCTGATCAATAGAATTCCGACTATACCGAACATATAATACCCAGCAAATTTAATGACCCTCATGCCCGTAGACCTCCACTCTACTTTCGGATTATGTTTTTTCAATTATCTGACATTACAACCCAATAAAAAAGGTGTACTTCATCGTACACCTACATTTTATCTTAATGAATGGAACGCAAATGTTCAATAAATTTCCATCCTTCATCAATATCTTCTTGTGTGTAATTTTGAGCACTTTTCACTGTGAATACTTTTTCAGCAATTTCTTCTTTCGGTAAGTGCTCGAAGAAAAGCATGGTGGAAACAAGCTCAAGGAAACGGGAACTGCGTCCATTCATTTCTTCGATATGCTCATTCAATGGCGGTAGATCCATCTCATAGTGGGTCAGAAAATCTCTCCCGCTATCGGTCAGTTGATAACGGTATTGATAATAATTCTTCTTTTCTTCTTTCGTCTCACTAATAAAACCAAGATTACACATTTCTTCAACTCTTAGTGTCAGTTCCTCCGAATAAGGGCCGTAAAAATGGAACTGATAGCGCTCTTCAAAAGGGATTTCACACTTTTTCAGTATGTAAATCATCTTCTGCAACTTTTTTCGACCTACAATTTCATGAGTGCTTGAGAAAAACTGCATCAACTTCGCATGATTCTCCAACATGGAGGTTCACTCCTTATCCAAACAATATTTCCATAATCCGCTTCTTCGTTTTACTTCGATTCGACATTTCCTCAAGACGATCGAGAGGAATATATAATTTATGGTCCGTCCGTTTTTTACCCGAAATCGATTCGACAATATCTGAAAGCCTGGACAGTTCCTTCAACTCGTCATTTGGCTGCAGAAGGTGAATGGGCAGCCTCTCCCCTTCTTCACCCGGGCGGTAAAAGTCATACGGAAGGTCTGAACTTGAGTCCACGACTAAATAATAGTCAGGATTCAGACCGGCTTTTGTGAACAGTTTATATAGTTCCATCCATTCGTTCATCTGGGAATTCGGATTGAACTCTATATACTTAAAAAGTTTACGGTTCACGAATCGATGGCATAAATCACTCAATACCGCATCTTCTTCTTTCATCCACGTCTGAAAATAATAAAGGACGACCGCCTCATCCAGCGCCAGATATTCTTCTAGTGAAGGCTCACCAGAAAAGAAGGACAGGAAATGCACCGGTTCTAATTTGAAACTGTATCCTTCTTCGTACAATTCCTTCGCACGGTGAAGAATTTTAGTTAAAATGACTTCCGCACTTCTCGTTACAGGGTGGAAATACACCTGCCAGTACATTTGATAGCGACTCATAATATAATCTTCAACTGCATGCATGCCGCTCTCTTTAACGACGACCTGATCTTCCATCGGCCTCATGACTCGAAGAATCCGCTCCATGTCGAAATGACCATAGCTGACCCCTGTAAAATAAGCATCGCGCTGCAAATAATCCATCCGGTCCGCATCAATTTGACTAGATATTAAGCTTACGACGAGCTTGTTTTCGTATGTCTTATTGATGACGTCGGCTACTTTTTTAGGAAAGCCTTTTTCCACTTTACTGAGGACCTTATTCACTTCGGTATCTCCAAGTAAAATCGCCTGGGTGAAATCTTCATGATCCAGCTTGTACACTTTTTCAAAGGAATGTGAAAAAGGTCCATGACCAAGGTCATGCAGAAGAGCAGCACAAAGACAAAGCAACCGCTCCTCCTGATTCCAGTTCGGACGGTCTTTGAAGTTCTCAATGATTCTTCTTACGATTTCATAAACACCTAAGGAGTGGTTGAAACGGCTGTGTTCAGCTCCATGGAACGTCAAATAAGAGGTGCCGAGCTGTTTGATTCTGCGGAGCCGCTGAAATTCAGCCGTTCCGATCAAATCCCAAATCACCCGTTCTCGAACGTGGACATAACGATGTACGGGGTCTTTAAAAACCTTTTCTTCACTTAACTTCTCATCACGATAGGCCATCATTTTGTCCTTTCTACACGACATTTTTATCTATTATATACCTTAAATTCCGACAAAAAAACATCTTGACAGACAGAAATTGACAGGTAGTCACCTTGAAACCTGTCTATAAGCGCTCTAACATTTGATATGAATTTTTTATCCAACAAAGAATTTTACAACCGATCTTCCATTCATGCAAGAGGCGACTTTTGGTATAATGGACGTTGCTAATAAAAAGGAGAACGAATGCTATGAGTGAACTACATCCATTATTAAAACCAGATACGTATCGCTTTATCGACCAAAGCAATTTAGGCCCCGGATTTTCGGCTTTACAGTCTTTTGCAATGGACGATGCGTTGTCGATCAGTGTCGGTGAACGCATAAGCCCGACAACAGCAAGGCTCTGGGTCCACCACGATACAATCGTACTCGGAATTCCCGATGCCCGCCTTCCTTATATAAAAGAAGCCATCCAACATTTGAAGTCGAACGGTTATGATGTGATCGTCCGTAATTCCGGTGGGCTTGCCGTTGTTTTGGATGACGGTGTTTTGAACCTTTCCCTCATCTTCCCAGATTCTAAACAGGTAAACATCCATGACGGCTATGAAGCGATGGTATCGTTTATACGCCAACTATTTTCCGATTTGACGGACGGGATTGAAGCTTATGAAATCACGCAATCCTATTGTCCTGGAACCTATGATTTGAGTATTGATGGTAAAAAATTCGCAGGCATTTCCCAGCGCAGGGTAAAAAACGGTTCCGCTGTCCAGATTTATCTTGACGTAAGTGGCAGCGGTGCAGAACGGGCAGCTCTTTTGAAGCGGTTTTATGAACTGGGCAAACACAACGAAGAAACCCGCTTCAGCTACCCTGATATCGATCCAAATGTTATGGCGTCTTTAAATGAGTTATTGGGCACGAATCTCACAGTTGCCGACGTACGTGACCGCATCTTGATGAAATTACACGAACTCTCAGGTCATCTTGTCACCCATGCTTTAGAAGGAGACGAAATCGACTGGTTTCATAAGCGGTTTGAGCAAATGATCAAACGAAACGAAAAAGCGCTCGACAACCTGGAATAAGGATGTCGAGCGCTTTTCTATTTCTTCGCCCGGGTTTGAGCGATTCTTCTCCCGGTTTGAACAAAAAAGCTCGCTGGACGTTGTCCGCGAGCTTTTTCTCTTCCTTATAGAGCTTGAGCAGCAGTAATGATCGCGAGCTTGTACACGTCATCAGAATTACAGCCGCGGGATAGATCGTTTACCGGCTGGTTCAAGCCTTGTAGAATTGGACCAACGGCATCAAAGTTACCCAGGCGCTGAGCAATTTTGTAACCGATATTCCCTGCTTCAAGGCTTGGGAATACAAACGTGTTCGCTTCACCCATTAGTGGAGAATCCGGAGCTTTTTTCTCGGCTACAGATGGAACGAACGCCGCATCAAATTGGAATTCACCATCAATTAATAGATCATTGTTTTGTTCTTTGGCGATCTCAAGCGCTTGTGTCACCTTCTCCGTTTCAGGGGACTGAGCAGATCCTTTCGTTGAGAAGCTCAACATGGCAACTTTTGGATGGATGTCGAATAGCTGAGCTGTTTCTGCACTTGCCAAAGCGATTTCTGCTAAATCCTGACTGTCCGGGTTGATGTTGATTGCACAATCAGCGAAGACATACTTCTCTTCCTCACGGACCATGATGAATACACCGGAAGTTTTCTTAATGCCAGGCTTCGTTTTAATGATTTGAAGAGCTGGACGTACAGTATCAGCTGTGGAGTGAGCAGCACCACTCACAAGTCCGTCTGCTTTGCCCATGTAGACAAGCATGGTACCAAAGTAGTTTCCACCTTGGAGGATTTCACGTGCTTTTTCTTCTGTCGCTTTTCCTTTACGACGCTCAACAAAGCTTGCGACCATCTCATCAAATTCATCGTAGTTGGCAGGATCAAGAATTTCCGCAGCAGAAATATCCACATTCAATTCAGATGCTTTCTGTTCTACTTTTTCTTTATTACCGACTAATACAGGTGTCAACAATCCGTCAGCACCCAATTGACTCACTGCTGTCAGGATTCTTTCATCTAATGCTTCAGGAAATACGACTTTCTTGCCTTTTCCATCAATCTTAGACTTCAAAGTATCAAATAGGTTACTCATGATTAACCCTCCATTTTTTCATTCTGTTATACATGATAAGACCTTTTGTGTTCAAATGAAAGTGGTTCGAATCAAGTTTTCCGTTTGAAGCGATTTCATTTTATAACTTTACCCTATTTCTCTAAAGATGATACTTGTCCAACTGTTCACTCTTTTGTCATACCCGCATCGTTATCTATCCAATTATAAATGTGTTATATTTATGGAGGATATTTTATTAGTACAATACTTCAATGTAAAAGGAGCGATCGATCCCATGCCAGAAGCAGTAGTTACCATGGACGGTTGGTATTGTTTGCATGATTTTCGTTCTGTCGACTGGACAGCATGGAAGTATGCATCAAACGAAGACCGTGAAGAAGCGATCAATGAATTCAAAGAATTGATCGGTCAATGGGAAGAAACAGAACGCAACAAAGAAGGTAGTCATGCTTTATATACAATTGTCGGTCAAAAAGCAGATTTCATGATGATGATTCTACGCCCGACAATGGAAGAGCTGAACGAAATCGAAACGACCTTCAATAAATCCAAACTGGCCGAATTCACAAAGCCTTCTTATTCGTATGTCTCTGTCGTAGAGCTTTCCAATTATATGGGGAGTGCGAATGAGGATGATCCTGAAATTCAGGCACGTCTACGCCCTACCCTTCCAAAGTGGAACCATATTTGCTTCTACCCGATGGACAAGCGTCGTCAAGGCGATGACAACTGGTATGTCCTTGAAAAAGATGAACGTGCCAAACTTATGTATGCCCATGGAATGACAGGACGTCAGTATGCCGGAAAAATCCGTCAGATCATTACCGGATCCATCGGTTTTGATGACTGGGAATGGGGCGTTACGTTATTTGCTCATGATGTGCTTCAATTCAAAAAGCTCGTATATGAAATGCGCTTTGATGAAGTAACTTCACGTTATGGTGATTTCGGATCTTTCTATATAGGAAACCTCCTCAAGCCAGACGCTGTCGAACAATTTTTACAAGTATAAAGAAGAAAGCTGCCAGCCCATCTGGCAGCTTTTTTTTATACCCAATATCCTCCACTAACGCTCCCTATTCTTGAAGACTCAGTTTCGAGATGTTTGTGTGGTTCTGGGGGCTCCTGGAAAAGGTTCGCTTTCCATGGGGCGGGCGGTGAGCCTCCTCAGGCTACGCCTTCCGGGGTCTCACCTGTCCCACACGTCCCATAGGAGTCTCACCGTTTCCCTCCGCCCCTTTACTTTATAAGTGTCTCGAAACCACTTCTAAAAGGGACAGCTAGTATGGTTGAAGGAAGTGGATGATTAGAACACATGTATTCATAAGTAAGGTTCCAATCCTTCTCCCCCGGGCGGGCATATAGTGTGTTGTATCAAGCATTCGCGTATCCTAAACGTCAATGGGATAGAGTTTATATCATTCACTACTCATAACCATACAAGTGATTTTTTAAGTAGTGGTTTCGAGAACCTTACTTGGTTAAGGGGCGGAGGGGAATGGCGAGACTCCTGCGGGAAAAAAGTGCAGGGTGAGACCCCACAGGACGCAGTTGAAGTGAACCCCAATAGTTGGACACTTATCCAACCAAAAGGGGGACTTGTTTTGAAAAGATTTACGAATGACGAGAAACATCAAGCTGTGCGTCAATACTTACATGGTTCGGCCGGCTATGGTCAACTTGCGAGGCAACTCAACGTGGATACTTCTTCCTTAAGGTATTGGGTGAAATTAGTGGAACACCATGGAGACCAAGCATTTTCCTTCCCCTATACAAACTATTCCTCGGCCTTTAAACTGAGGGTAATTCAGTTTATCGAGGAAAAAGGGTATTCCATTCGTGAGGCCTCCGCTATCTTTCACATTCCCGACTTTTCCATGGTCCGAAGGTGGAAACGCAAGTGGGAAGCCGGTGGCATGGAAGCCCTTGAGTCTAAACGAAAGGGGAATCAACCTATGCCACACCGTAAAGGTAATAAAAACGAAAAACCTTCCAAATTCAAATCCATGGAGGAAGAACTGGAATACCTACGGATGGAGAACGCCTATTTAAAAAAGTTGAGAGCCTTGGTCGAAGAAGAAGACAACCGTCAATCGAAAGGCAAAAAGTCCAAGCGGTCTTCGAACTAAGGCATACCTTCCCTGTGAAAAAACTAGTGAAAGTAGCTGGGATCTCCCGCAGCACGTATTATGACCAGATCAAGCGAATGAATAAACCAGACCCCGACCATGCCTTAAAGGAAAAAATCAAGACAATCTATTATAAAAATGACGGTAAGTATGGATACCGTCGTATTCAAAATGAGTTGGAAAACAAGGGTACTCATGTAAACCATAAGAAAGTGTATCGCCTTATGAGAGAATTGGGTCTTCAAAGTCTTGTAAGGATGAAGAAATATAATTCCTACAAAGGTAAGGTTGGGAAAGTCGCTGAAAACTTGTTGAACCGGGAATTCAAGGCTGATAAACCAAATCAGAAATGGGTCACAGACATCACGGAATTCAAGCTCTTTGGTGAAAAACTATACCTGTCTCCTATCCTTGATCTTTTTAATGGTGAGATCATTTCTTTTACGCTTGGCACCCGTCCTACCTATGCCCTTGTCGAAGAAATGTTAGAAAAGGGCCTCAAACAATTGGATGAGAATCACAACCTACTGATGCATTCCGATCAGGGCTGGCATTACCAAATGCCACAATACCGTCAACGACTCAAGGAAGCTGGGGTTACGCAGAGTATGTCCCGGAAGGGCAACTGTCACGACAATGCGGTGATTGAAAACTTTTTTGGGATCATGAAATCAGAGCTCCTGTATTACAAAGAATTTGAGAGCATCAATCACTTCAAGAAAGAATTGACCGTCTTTATGGATGATTACAACCACGAACGGATCAAGTCAAAACTTCGGATGAGTCCAGTTCAATACCGTGAAAAATTTGAGAAAACTGCTTAATTACATAGTGTCCAAGAATAGGGGGTCAGTTCACAGTCCGAGGAGGCTCACCGCGCTCCCGCGGAAAGCGAGCTATTCCCCGCAGCCCCACCCACTCAATAAAAGTCTCGAAACTGAGTCTTCCACAATCCTGCCATATTGTTGAAGAACAGCAAAAGGACCATCCCTTCTTGGGAGGTCCTTTTTTGTTGTCCATCAGAAAATATTTTTAATCATATCTCCATGGGCGTCCAACATATAGTGTTAAAGAACATGCAATCATGCCTTTATTCAAGTGAGGTGACCGCATGGCTGTTGTCCCCTTCGATCAGGTTAATGTCACATTAACGATCAACAATACTTATGAGAACAGAGGCTGAATGCGAAGGTAAACGAGGCATGCTTATGGTCGGAAATAGAGGAGTCAACCATGTGCGAGGGGATGGCATCGATTGTTCGGACATCGTTCATAAGATGGTGTTCCATAGTCACGCAAGCTTTGAGGCTACTCAAAAGGGATAGTTCTACCAAAGGGCACGGGAAAAGACAGACGGACTGCAAGGATGACGAAAAACGATGAGCAGCTCCACCCTCCCACGAACTTACTTTGGTTTTTCAAATCTTCTGGAGAACTGTCCAGCTCAGTGGTTCGGCCAATGGAATACAGGCAGATTCAAATCCCACTGCTTCTATTCTCCGACTCGGTCTGACCGTCCTAGTGTTTATTAATTCCAATAAGGAGTGATTGATTTGGCACAAAAGAAACCGCAAATGGGCGGACAGGGTCAGGGGCAAGGTCAGGGACAGCCGATGTATGGCGGCCAATCCTCCCCATATTTCGGCCAAAACCCGTATATGAATTACTATCCAGTTTCACCCATGCAAGGCCAGGGAACCCAGCCTCCGAGTCAACAAGGCGGCTTTCAAGTTCCGCAAATGCAGCAAGGACAATATAAAGGAGGCGTCAACCCTCCGAATATGCTACCTTCCGAAGAATCATACATCGAAAACATTTTACGACTGAATTCCGGAAAGCCCGCCACCGTGTATATGACTTTTGAAAACAACGATCAGTGGAACGCTAAGGTTTTCAAAGGCATCATTGAAGCCGCAGGAAGAGACCACATCATACTCAGCGACCCTCAAACAGGGAAACGTTATTTACTCTTGATGGTTTATCTTGATTACATTACATTCGACGAAGAAATCAACTACAATTACCCCTTTGGCACCGGCCAGGGAATGCAACCTCGTTAATGAAGCAAAAAACTCGCTATTTCGGTAGCGAGTTTTTCATTTCCATATTCAAAAGTACTGGCTAAACGCCAAAAGAAAAGGGTGTACACATGCGACCTCCATATGAAAGTTACCAAAGAGCCCAGTTAGGTGCCCTTTTGTTAGCTGTAATTCTCGCCGTGGTCGGTTTATTCCAGCTCGAACACCAATGGATCATCTTACTCATGTTCTATGTGTTAGCGGCGAGCTTTGCTCTGGAAGGGATGCTCGAAATGAAAAGGCAGCAAAAAGTAAATGCCATCATTCAACTTTTGAGAGCGGTCATCCTGCTGTTTTTTACAACCATCCTCTACTTCTAAGATTAAAGATTCTTAATGATTGCGTAGCCCAGCAAAATCCAGCCGATCAAAAATGACAAACCACCAAACGGAGTTATCATAGCAAATACTTTAATTCCAGACGTCGCATAGACGTAAAGACTTCCGGAAAACAGCAGGATTCCAATTAAGAAAAACCACCCAGCACCTGTCATGGTACCGGCCTGGATTTTGCTCATCAATAAAGCTGTGACGAACAAAGCCATCGTATGGAACATTTGATAGTCCACGGCTTTCCCCCATTGATCCAATCCTTTTTCGGAGACTTTGCCTTCGAGTCCATGAGCCCCGAAGGCACCTAAAGCGACGGCTAAAAACCCATTTATTACGGCTAATATCAAAAAGAGCTTCATTACTTCTCCCCCTTAAAAATCAAAAATGGAAGACCCATTGGCCTCATCATGATCGACTTTTGTTTCTTTATTCTCTTTCTGGACGGGCTCAGGACGGCTGCCTGCTCCCATCATCTTGCGGATTTCTTCTACTGTTGGTTCTTGAACCGCACCCGGTGAACTTTGCGTGCTTGTCTCGTCTTCCAACAGTAAGTCAGCAAGCAATTTAACTGAACGCACATGCTCCCTCACTTTTTGCTCATCTCCATGCTGCAGCATAGCTTCCTGTATCTCACTGGACATCTTTTTCAAGACCGTTTTGTTGGTGATTGTCATAAATCATTTTCTCCTTTTCCATAAAAGATGGTTCTCTGTCGTAGTTTAACATGTTCCCCTCCCCCCTGTCCTTTTCTCTCCAGCAGTTTCATCAAATGTTAAAAAGTTACCATGCAAAATCCCTCTAACCAATATTCCAGATAAGCTCCTTTTACTTGAAGACTCAGTTACGAGTCTTTTGTTGAGTGGATGGGGCTGCGGGGAATAGCTCGCTTTCCGCGGGAGCGCGGTGAGCCTCCTGATATGAACGAAACTGTCAAGATACCCCTACTACATTTATCGTTGGATTAAAATAAGACGCTTTAAAGAAGAGAAGCTGTTTTTAGCTTCTTTATCAATGGTGGATTTTTGTCTTGATAAGACACAGTGGGTCCTTCTTTAGCTTACTGATTCCTTCTCATCCCTTGGAGTGGCTGTCAAGTGCTTTCCTTGACTGTCACTCCAAGGGATGAGACTCTATTTTCAAGCTTAAGAAGATACTTTCCTCCTTTTCGTTAGACGATGAGGGCACGGCACGAAGGCAAAAACTCAGCTGCGGTTAGCATTCTGATATTCGTGGGTTTTCACATTTTATCTTTCCGTATAAAGGACGTTTCCACTAACTCGGAACGTGCGTTAATCTGAGTAGATATAGCACAAAGGAGGCACGTGGGTTTTCCTTTCCGGTGTTCTTCTTTGCCTTCGAGCCCTAATCTCATAAATCTATGGGTAAGAGACTTACGTTTCATCTTTTTATATCTCAGTGCTTAATGGCAGATTTCTTCATCTAATTCTTGAGTCACAGCCCAAATAAATCCTGCCAATTCTCTGGCTACGGCGGTGATTGTTTTCCCCTGTTCTTTTCCTCTAGATAATAAACGAAAGTATTTATTGTGAAGTCTGTGTTGGGCTTTCCAAGAGATCGACAGAATATTGGCCGGCTGTCCTTTTTGTCGTTTTTTCAAATCTCCTTTTACAGCCGGTTGGTGTCGATAACTCCAAGAAGACTCAATCAATAAACGCCTCACATGACGATTTCCTGTTTTCGTGATACTTCCTTGTTTACGACTTTCCCCACTCGACGATTCGCTCGGAATCAACCCTACATACCCCATGAAATGTTTAGCGGTTGAAAAGCGTTTAAAGGAACCAATCTCAGCGACAAGACTTACAGCCGTAATCTGAGCTATTCCCCTTAAGGATTGGAGAGCTTGAATCGTAGGTGCATGAATGCCTTCCGCCGCTTGGATATGAATTTCTTCTTCAAAGCGTTTAATACGCTGTTCAATTTCTTGAAGATGGTGGTAATATTCTTGAAAGACGCAACGTAATAAAGAATTTTCAAGCTTAAGCGCATTTAGCCATTCCCGATATTTCTTTGTCCATGCGTTTACTCCGCTAGGTGGTTGAATGGAATGGCGAAGTAAGAACTTGGTCAAACGGTGTTTAGCCCTTAACTCGTCTTCTTTCGCATCTTCGCGAGCTCTCACAAGATCACGAAGAGCTTCGTCTTCGTGGGTAGGAACATAAATCGAAGTTAACTCACCAGCTCGGTATAATTGAGCGAGGCGGATGGAATCTCGTCGATCGGTTTTAATACGTTCCCCTGGCCTTTGGGGTATTAGAGACGGAGCAATAACCTCACAATGAAGTCCTAAGGCAAGAAACTGCCTGTACAATGGGTATCCAGTAGGTCCAGCCTCATAGCAGAAACGCAAGGTGGAGGGATCTCCGAGTTTTTTCACTAAGTTTCTTATTCCTACTGGGGTGTGAGGAATAACTCCAAAATACCTCGGATTCTCTCTACCTTCCTCCGCAATAGCAACAGCAATTTTTTCTTTTGATACGTCTAAACCTACGTATTTAATGGTATCCTTCATAGTAACTAGCTCCTTCCGTAATGTAGCTCTGATTTAGGTAGTGTTTTTAACAGTAAACAGTCTACCCAACTCAACCTACGATTTTACGAGTAAGGGGCTAGTTTCGTTCATGATAACTCGGACTGCGTCCTGTGGGGTCTCACCCTGCACTTTTTTCCTCTACGATATCCGGTTCCGGCGCCTAGCGGCTAGTGAGACTTCCCTCGCTTCTGTACGATAAGTCAACATCGAATCACTCCGTTCTTCGTGTTTCCTTTATCTCCGCCAGCTCAGTCCAGTCCATACGCCGCTGATCGAGACGCCTGCACACTTAAGTTAGGAGTCTCGCCATTCCCCTCCGCCCCTTTGCTATATATGGGTCTCGAAACCACTACCCGAATAATCAGCTATTCAGTGTAATGGGAGTATAAGGATACTCCCAAGCCGAGGTACTTGAACCCTGAAAGCTTGATACAGAGCGTTTTATGCCTACAACAATCGGGATAGCGGGAGACCTTGCAACTTGGTATAGGGGTTCGTTATCCCCTTCATCAAATGGGGTGGTTGGGAAGCTGCGAGACTCCCGTGGGAGAAAGGAGATAGGCGAGATCCCGCAGGACGAAGTCCGAGGAAGCTCGCCACTCCCCCACAGGAAAGCGAGTAGCTTCCCAGCCACCCCTGGCGCACAATCCAAGTAACGAACCCTGGAAAGTCTCGAAACTGAGTCTTACACAATCCTGCCCTATTGTTAATAAATAACTCCCAAGTTTCCAACATATAAAAAGAACCTCGACGGAATAGTCGAGGTTCTTGGGTTTTGGTTTTATAGGGAGATGACTCCGATTTGGTTTAAGAAGATTACAATGATCATGACTGGCGCAATGAACTTGACGATCGTAAACCATATGTTGCCAAGGATCCCATTTTTCATATCGGTAGCTTCCAATGCTTCGGACTTCTTGAAGTACCAGCCTACAAGAAGCGCCATGGATAGACCTCCAAGAGGAAGCAAGATATTGGAGGCTATATAGTCCATTGAATCAAGGATATTCAAGTCTCCGATCGGGGTGATACCGGACCACAAGCCAAAGCCAAGGGAAACGCCAATTCCAAGTACAAACATAATGGAGCCTACCAATACACTCGTAGCAAAACGGGTCCAACCGAAAGCTCTCATGAAGTAAGCGGTCGGTACTTCCAGTATAGATACAGATGATGATAAGGATGCCAGAATTAAGGCGAAGAAGAACACCAATCCAATAATTCCGCCAAATGGCATCTGCTCAAAAATACTTGGAAGTGTAATAAATACAAGAGGCGGGCCTGAACTTGGATCAATGCCAAATGCAAACACAGCTGGGAAGATGACAACACCTGAGATGACGGCGAAAAATGTATCCATGATCCCGATACCAAGTGTTGCACTCGGTAACTTGTTTTCTTTTTTCAAGTAACTGCCGTACGTCAGCATGGCACCCATTCCAAGGCTCAAGGAGAAAAAGGCTTGTCCCAAAGCTGCTATATATATGGAAGGATTGCTAAACGCCGTCCAGTCTGGCTGGAACAAGAATTTCAAACCTTCTGAAGCACCATCTAATGAAAGGCTAAAGAACGCAAGACCAATTAAAATGATGGCCAGCAATGGCATGAAAATTTTGTTTGCCGCTTCGATCCCTTTCTTAACTCCGCTCAATACAATGACAATAGTAAGGATCATGAATAATGCCGTCCAGGCAATCGGATGCCAGGAGTGGCTGATAAATTGTCCAAATGCACCATCATAGCCGACTTCAGGGGAAGTAAAGAATGATCCATTGATATAATTCCAGAAATAAAAGATCGCCCATCCGGCTACTACTGCATAAAACCCTAAAATCAAGAAAGCACTGGCAATACCAAAGAAACCTGTCAAATACCAAGGGGTCTTAGGAGCAAGCTTCTGGAATGACCCGACAACGTCGCTTTCCGCTTTTCTCCCAATACTTACTTCAGTCAATAATAGGGGCACACCGATTAAAAGTACGAATAATAAATACAAGATCAAAAAGGCGCCTCCACCGTTATTACCGGCTACGAAGGAGAATCTCCATATATTTCCTAGTCCGACAGCTGAACCCATTGCGGCAAGCATAAAGCCCAGCTTCGTCCCCCACTGTTCTCTCGCCATACTCACTACACTCCTCTCACTCATTCACCTTTTTCAGCCGCTCTCTATTTTTCGGCTAAGTGAAATATTCATCAGCATACCATAGAATGAGCGAGTGTACATACATATTCTGAAATTTCATTTAATTTACAGTCGGTAATCGATCATGGAAGGGTTTCCACCTTGCTCATTCTTCTTTTTTTGATTCTTTTCAGCAAATTGCAAGCATTCTGTGCCTGTCGATTTCAAAACGTATGAGGAAGGCATTTCTTTCGTTTTAAACCCATAGGCCTCGCACGCTCTCGGAAAAGCCGGGTTCCATGTGGTACGAAAATGTCTGCAACGAAAGCAGTTGATCTTTTTCATATCGACCCTCTCTTCAGCCAAATGATATGGTAGAATCATAGCACAGCTAAAGCCCATTCTCTAGGAGGCTATTATGGAAGCATGGTTCAGTGAACAAATTGACCAAACCTTTACAACATTCGGTAGCAGCCATACTTGGATGCTCTTCATTTACTTGGTTGTCTCTTTAGGAATCCTTGGGATGCATCGGACTTTAAGAAATTCGAGCGTATTACATAACATGGTGCGTTTTATTCTATTATTTTTGTTAATTCTATCTGAAATCAGCTATCAAACCTGGACAATCATGCACGGTCTCTGGATGGAAGGGAGCCATCTTCCCCTCCACTTATGCGGAGTTGCTTCCTTATTAGGTGTCGTTGCACTCCTTACCTACAATCCGAAGCTGATTAAGATCACTTTTTTCATAGGTATTATGCCAGCTGCCATTGCCTTGATCACTCCTGACATCCCACATGGATATGAGCACTTCCGCTTTTGGAAGTTTTTTGTGCATCACATGGCCATCTCCTGGACCAGTCTTTTTTTGGTTGTATCGACAAAAGTATTGATTAGGGGAAAAGACATGTTGGAAACCTTCTTCTATTTAATTATTTACAGTGTGTTTATCTACATATTCAACGTATTCTTTCAGACCAATTATTTATATTTGAATGGTCCTCCCATTGCCGGAACTCCTCTTGATTGGATGGGAGAAGGGGTCATGTATTATATCAGTCTAGTTTTAACAGCATTCTTTGTTTTTTCCCTTATGTACTTTCTTTACAAGCTCATCAAAAAAACCAGATAGCCCCCCACTATTCAATATAATGGCAGGATTGTGGAAGACTTGACTTCGAGACTTCCCGGGGTTCGTTGCCTTGTTGGGCGTTAGGGGTGGTCGGGAAGCTACTCGCTTTCCTGCGGGGATGACGGCAAGCCTCCTCGTGCTACGCACTGTGGGGTCTCGCCAGCCCATCCATTCCCGCGGGAGTCTCGCAGCTTCCCAACCACCCCATTTGATATAACGGAGAAACGACCCCCGTCTCTCAAAGGGACCGCCTTCCACTTTCCCGCTTTTATGAGCATAAAGCCTTCTTTAACAATCTTTCAGAATCCAATTACACATAGGTTAAATGTTTAACGCCTACACTTCCATTAAGCTTGAAAGCTTCTTTTTCCAAAAGTGGTTTCGAGAATCGTCCATGGTAAAGAGGCAGAGGGAAACGGTGAGACTCCCATGGGACGTGTGGGGTAGGTGAGGTCCCGGGAGGCGTAGCCTGAGGAGGCTCACCGCCCGTGTTCAAATGCGGAATCGTCCTGGTAGACACGAGTGGCATAAGCAAACCGATGCTTTTTCCAGAACCCTGGAACAGCGCAAACATCTCACAACAGTCCTTCAGCAACCCTGTCTGTACACTTTTTCTTTATATAGAATAGAAAAAAGCCCCCGTTTCTGATGAGAGACAGATACGGGAGCTTATTCGTTATCTTCCATGTAGATTTTCAAGCCTTTCGATGCGGGCTTCTAATTTTTCGTACTCCTCTTTTGAAACGAAGCCCAGTTCCTTCATTTGATCCTGGAATCTGGCTTTCGCTTGTTCATTCCATTCTTTATCTTTGCTTTGCCCCTTTGAAATCCATTGGTTCATCCAATTATTGACCATTGTCTTTGCTTGTGATGGGCTGATTTCTCCACGCTTCACCATTTCATTGACCATTTTTTCAAAGCGTTCCTTGCCACTGATGGCAGCGCCTAAACCAAGATGGAATCCTTTCTTCAATAAATCACTCATCCTTCATTCCTCCTATTGTGATGGATGCGTTTTAACATCCTCAAATGATTGAACGAACTTACGAGAAACCCGAGTACACCTACTCCTGATAGGATTCCCCCGATCCAAACAGTCGGGAGCACAGGAACAATGAATGTGTAATATAAAGCGGCAGCACCGATTCCTGCGATGACGAGCGAAAAGAATGTATAGAATAAATAGTATTGATGGAATAAATGATTTTTTTGATGATAACTTTTCCATTCTCTTTCTTTATCCCCGTCTTCGAGATACTCCACCAGAGCCCGCGGCAAGGAAAGAAGCGGTCTGGCTGTCTCTTTCGCGATTTCTTTGTAGAGAGAAAAACTTGAAGCTTCTCCTGACATCCATTCCTTAATTACCGGTCTGCCCCACTTGATTAAATCAATTTGAGGGTAAACGCTTGTGAGAACCCCTACGATAATGGAAGTCGCACGGCCCAAAAAGGCATAATCGGCGGGAAGCTGAATCGGCTGCTCTTTCACAAACTCTTGTAAATCGCCCAGCATATCATTCATCATATGCGCATCCAACTTGTCAAAGTTCCCATCCAAGTACATGTCTGTCGTCTGCTTCAAGAGTTTCTTTACTTTTTCTGTATCCGCATCGGGCAATAGAAAATCCATTTCCTGCAGTGATTCAATGACTCTGTCGTAGTCGTCTAATATGAAACCTTGAATCATTTTACGGATCGAATTGGCATCTTCATTTCTGATCTCCCCGACCATTCCGAAGTCGATGACCACCACTGTACCATCTTCTCTTAACATCAAGTTGCCGGGGTGAGGGTCGGAGTGGAACATCCCCGCATACAGAAATTGTTCCACACATAAGTCGAACAGCGTACGGGCAATTTTTTCCCTGTCGATATTATTTTTCTTAATATAAGATAAGTCCGTAATTTTTGTTCCTTCAATCCATTCCATGACAAGTACACGCTTCGTCGATAGATCTGAATAATAATCAGGGATATAGACATCTTCAAAATCTGCAAATCTCTTTTTGAAATGATTACCGTTCTGAAGTTCCATGGTGAAATCCAATTCGTTGCTGATCACCCGGACGACTTCTCGATACAAAGCCGGCAGATCCGCTTTCTTCCCGTAAACGGTAAATTTATTGAGCATCCAGAAAACGATTTTCAATGCTTTAAAGTCCATCCTGAACGTGTCCCTGACCCGGTATCGTTGGACCTTAACCGCAACAGGTGTACCGTCTTTCAAATGAGCTTTGTAAACCTCACCGATTGAAGCTGATGCAATGGGATCTTCCTTGATGTTTGAAAGGTATTCATCCAGAGGCGCATTCCAATCTTCTTCAATGGTCTGTTTCGAATACTTAAATGGAACCGGTTCGACTCTGTCGACGAGCCCCTCTAATTCTTTAATGAATGACTGGGGTAATAAATCTCCCCTGGAGCTTAAGAACTGGCCGAATTTAATGAGCAGACCACCTAACAACACAGCCTTGCGCCGGTATTCTTCTGCTTGCTTTGCCAGCATTTCCTCCCATTTCCGTTTTGTATCCTGGTCCCAGATCCGGTGTCTTTTTTCAAACCAGAAGATTTGTATAAGAAATTTCAACGCCATCCAGACGATGATGGTAATTCTGTATATGGATATGTATTTCAAACGTTTTCCCATTTTCCTCCCCCTCTGTACTTCTGTACTTCATTCTTCCCTTCTCTTATTCTCATCAATCATGAAAATTCTCACACCTTAAGGGGTATATAAACATAAAAACTTTATTCTCATCAGATTTGTTTCAGGCTGCGAAATTCAATACAAAAGAACTTGGATTACAAAGAAAAAGGTCCAGAAAATAATAAGTAAGTCCTCTCCCCCTAACAGTTGCGCCTTCTATACCAACTGTGTGAAAATTTATTACAAAGGAGTGTTGCTGATGCATATTCGTGAATTGGAAGTAAAAGAGTTACATACCGTTGCCGAATGGTTGTTCAAAGTGAACGAACAAGATCACCATTACGTGGCCTGGATGGCTTCAGAACAAAATGAAATATTTGAACAGATCTGGACGTTGACCCAGTTCAAAGAACCTCTTGCCTATGTGGCCTGGGAAGGAGAAAAGATCGTCGGATTCCTTGGGATTCTGCCTTTCTTTGAGCAGAAACTATGCCGCCTGTTAGGGCCGTTCGCTACCAAGGACAAAGAAGGGGTCATCGAGCGTTTATGGGACAAAGCTTCTTTAACGGCACAGCTGCACTTTGATGTTGTGAAGGTTGCCTGTTTTTCTGCAAATCAAGCACTCGTTTCCTTTACAGAGAGACACCAGTTTCAAATGTACAATGTAGAACGGACGTTAGCTGTCCATAAATCGTCATACGAAGCCAATGAAACCAAGAATACATCAATCGTCGGGCTTAGCCAGGAAGACTTTGAGGCTTTAGATAACATCCACCCTTCAGCCGCTTACTACACGACAAAGGAAATGCTGCATCTATCCGGGGATGAGGGCAATTACCTGTGGGGCTGCCAGCAAAACGGAGAGCTTATCGGATACATTTACTTCGAAACCATCATTCCCGGGCATGAAGGGGAAATTTGCTTTGTGAATGTAGACGCTGATTATCGAAGTAGCGGCATCGGTTCAGAGCTCATCCATCATGCGTTACAGTACGCTTTCTTTGCCCTTGAATTGGATGTTGTCACGATCTCGGTCAGAACAGAAAACCAGCAGGCTGAATCCCTATACAAACAATTCGGGTTTAAAGAAATCCATACCATCTATGCGTATCAAAAAGAAATGAAACCAGAACCGCCGCTTTCCACAACCATCCATTAAAAGGAGGGATTCCATGGAACTTTTCATACGGGAGGCATTAGAAAAAATCAATGACACCTCGACTGTACGCTCCATCACCCCCGTAAGCGGAGGGGACATCAATCAATCGTTTTATGTAGAAACTGGCCAACGTCCTTATTTCATAAAAATCAACGAAAATGTTGCGAGCCACTTTTTCCAGGCAGAAGCAGAGGGCTTACGCCTAATCAGGGAAACGGGAGCTATACGAGTGCCTGACGTCTATCATTACGACTGCCCTGATGGAAATGAAAAAGCCTCGCTTGTCATGGAATGGATTGAAAAAGGTTCATTAGATGCCTCCCAATCTCTCGGAAAGAGTTTAGCTCACATGCATCATCACACATCGGAAAAGTACGGTTATGGAAAGCCGACCTTTGTGGGTGAGCTGGATCAAATAAATGAGTGGTGCACAGCTTGGACAGAGTATTACCGTCGTTACCGTTTAGGAGGACAGTTGGAAATTGGGATGGCAGAAGGTACGATTTCAGGTCTCCGGGAGGAACGGTTGAAAAGACTGATGGACCGGGTCGAAGAATTTATTCCACGAAAACCAAAAGCCTCTCTTCTGCACGGTGATTTATGGGGTGGAAATTGGATGAGCACCCATGACGGTGAACCTGTTTTAATCGATCCTTCCATCCTTTACGGAGACCATGCGTTTGAACTTGCCTTCACCGAACTGTTTGGAGGTTTCCCACCAAACTTCATCAATCAATACAACACATATTTCGAGCTTCCCGATGACTATCAGGATACCAAACCCATCTATCAGCTTTTCTATTTGCTCGTGCACCTTAATATCTTTGGTGAAATGTATGGTTCACAGGTGGACCGTATTTTGAAGAAATATGTCGGATGATTCAGGAATAGGCCCTCCCCTTTCCTGAATCCGATATTTCTATAAGCTCCAACGGATAGGGTTCAAAATAGTTCTGCTGCTTGAGGTAATCACTTTGAAAACGGGCGATCCAGCAATTCAACACACTCAGCACAGCACTCAAAGGAACTTTCTCCTCTTTGTATTGTTCCATGAGGGTTTGGAAGCTTTCCTTCTCCTCTTTAGACAAATCCTTTTTGAAGTATCCTGCAATATGCTGACATACATTCACATGGGCACTCGGTTTTGCTGGTCTTTCCATAAGTTCATGAAGCAAGGGTTCATAGCTTTCTATGACTTGTTGGAAATCAAGATGATTATGATTTGCGACTGTCTGCCCCATTTTCTTGAGCGTACCAGGATGATAAGCCATGAATAGATATTTGTTGCGGGCATGAAATTGCTGCAATCCCTTCATTCCCTGTTCCTTCTTTACCTCGCGGAAGTCAGCTAAAGTAAACAGCTTCGTTAAAAAGTGGTGTCTCAATGTAAAGTTCTTCAGTCTTCCTTCTTCTTCGATGGCAAGCCCTCCATGGCGATGAAGGATTTCTTTAGCAAAAAATCCCGATGTCTTCCCTACCACTTGAGAGTTCCCTTCACTATGATAAACTTTCACATCATGCATCCCGCACGTAGGTGAGCGGTTTTTCAATAAAAAACCATCCACATCTTCCAAATGATCAAGGAACCCTTGAGAGAACTCTCTCATTGTATCCGTAAGGTTCTCCCCTGTTTTAGGCTGCACGAGTTGTTCTTCTTCACCATCCACAATACGAATGACTTCACGTGGTACACCAAGTCCGATTTCAACCTCTGGACATACGGGTATGAACTCCACATGATTCTGCATACGCTGAACAGCCTTATCTGGAATCTTAGCTCCATTAAAGCGGACTTCTGCAAATTCCAAACAACGGCTGACCACGACTTTTGGTGTAGGGAAATGCCGCATTTCCTTCTCCCCTTTCTGACAAATACAAGTACTAGCAAACGTTCCTCAATTTCTACTTCTATAAACACAAACCGCATATCATCTACAAATTTCCTATTGGTTTTTGACGAAAAACGTAATAGAATAAATAGTGTTGCATAATTATTCTCAAGCATTTATAAATAAAAAAATCAGACAACGTCAGGAGAGATTTTGGATGAGAGCGAAAGACTTCAATGCATCATCACACTTAAAGTTCATAATTCCATCCTTGATCGGAATTTTCCTATTCATGTTTCCGATCTTTGGAGATGACGGGGCCGTCACCATTCCAATAGCTATTCTTGCTGGTTGGGTGGAAACGTGGCTTGCCGACTATTTATCCTTGATCATGACGATCATTATCACCATTACAGCTATAGGGACGGTTATAGCTAAGGCAGCAGGCAAAGAAGCCCTCAATGGATCACCATTTTTCCAGTCTTTATTTAATGTGCCACGGGTATGGATGATTACTCGCCTTTTAGGTATGATTTTTGCCATCATGGTTTACTTCCAAATCGGACCTGAAGCCATCACAAGTCCAAACACAGGTGGCTTGCTTCTTGACTCCCTACTACACGTTCTCTTTGCCGTTTTTCTATTTGCAGGACTGTTTTTACCGCTGCTTCTGAACTACGGACTGCTTGAACTGTTCGGGGTCGTCTTAACAAAAATCATGCGTCCCCTTTTCCGATTACCTGGACGTTCTTCCATCGATTCCTTAGCCTCCTGGTTAGGAGATGGAACGATCGGTGTCCTTCTTACAAGTAAACAATACGAAGAAGGTTATTATACGAAGCGGGAAGCGGCTGTCATCGGGACAACCTTCTCCGTCGTATCCATCACCTTCAGCCTTGTAGTCATTCAAGAGGTCGGTCTTGGCGATATGTTCGGTCAGTTTTACTTAACTGTAGCGATCGCAGGCTTCATCGCCGCTTTGATCATGCCGAGAATTCCACCTCTTTCTAGAAAAGCAGATACGTATGTAACCGAAGAACCAAGCGATCAAAAAGAAGAAGTTCCAGAACACCACAACTTGATCACCTATGGCTATACTAAAGCTGTAGAACGAGGCAGCAAGGCAAGTGGAATCGGGAACTTCCTGAAACAAGGGACCCAGAATATCCTGGATATGTGGATGGGTGTAGCACCGATTGTAATGGCGCTGGGTACCATCGCGCTCGTAATTGCTGAATTCACTCCATTTTTCACATGGATCGGAATGCCGTTCATTCCACTTCTTGAACTGATGCAGGTTCCTTATGCACAGGAAGCATCTGAAACCATCCTTGTTGGTTTCGCCGACATGTTCCTTCCTGCGATCATCGGTTCTTCCATCGAAAGTGAAATGACCCGTTTCATCATTGCATCACTATCTGTCACGCAGTTGATTTATATGTCTGAAGTTGGCGGGCTATTGCTGGGCTCTAAAGTTCCGGTTAATATTAAGGACCTATTCATCATCTTCCTTCTAAGAACAATCATTACACTGCCGATCATCACTCTAATCGCACATCTATTGTTCTAAAGCAAAAGCACTTCCTCCAACGAGGAAGTGCTTTTTTTATATCCTACTCCATAAAACCCATTCCTTACTTAAGTAAATGGCAGGATTGTGGAAGACTCGATTTCGAGATGTTTGTGTGGATTTAGGGGCTCCGGGAAAAGGTTCGCTTTCCGTGGGCGAGTGATGAGCCTCCTCGAGCTAACGCTCTGCGGGGTCTCATCTACCACGCACTTCCCACAGGAGTCTCACCGTTTCCCTCCGCCCCTTGGCCATATGAGTATCTCGAAACCACTTCTAGAATATGCAGTTATTCAGCTTGATGGGAGTATAAGGATAAAAATCCCACGCCCAGATATTTGAAACCTGGGAGCTTGATACAGGGCACTTTATGCTTATAACAGTAGTATAGTGGAAGACAATTCAAATTGGTAAAGGGGTTCGTTTCTCACATTCATCGAATGGGGTGGTTGGGAAGCTGGGAGACTCCCGCGGGAATGGATTGGCTGGCGAGACCCCACAGAGCGGAGCTCGAGGAGGCTTGCCGTCATCCCCGCAGGAAAGCGAGCGGCTTCCCAACCACCCCTTACGCTCATTATGGCAACGAACCACGGAAACGTCTCGAAACTGAGTCTTCAACAAACGGTAGCTTATATGGAAAAAACCGCTAAGCTTTTGGGGGCTTAGCGGTTTTTTAGGAGTTCGAGCATTTTTTGTGCGGTTGAGAGACTGGACTGTGGGTTTTGTCCAGTGACGAAGGGATCGTCACTGACGACATGATCAGAGTAGGCTTCACCAGGATCAAACTCTGCCCCAGCTTCCTTCAAACGATCTTCCAGCATAAAGGGGACAACAGAATCGAGACCGGTATCTTTTTCTTCCTCATTCGTAAATCCGGTGATCTTTTTCCCTTCAACGAGCGGCTGGCCATTATGGTCTTCAACACCTACAAAGCCGGCAGGTCCGTGACATACAGCACCAATGACTTTATCTTCCGTTAAAAAGTGCCGGAGCAATTCTTCAAGCTCATCATTTTCCGGGAAGTCGATCATCGTCCCGTGTCCTCCGCAAAGAAAAATTCCTGCAAATTCTGTTGGGTCTACTTCTGCTAGTGGAACTGTTTTATTGATCGGTTCCATGACGCCATCCCAAACCTTAGGCAGTCTATTGCTGTAGCTGTTCGGATCGATGGGAGGACGCCCTCCCTTGGGGCTGGCTGCTACGACTTCATACCCCGCTTCCTGAAATTCCGTTGCAGGCTCGACAAATTCCTGAAGCCACAATCCTGTTTCATGTTTACCGTCCAATTGGTCCGCATTCGTCACAATCATTAATATCTTTTGATCCATGATCAGCAACCTCCTTGTCCATATCCCTCCTATTATTTACAAATGAAATCATTTCAATCACAATACTTTTTTCATCCAAACCTGCTGCAATTGGGTTTCGAATTCTTCTTGCTTTAATGTTTGGTAGACACGATGTTTCTCAGGTATATTAAAAGCGGTGATGAGGGTATCCGGGTAGTTTGTAAGGAGGGTGGCCACCGTTTCTCGCCATCGGTTTTCCGATTGTATCTGGAAAATCGTCAAGCCCCCTTTTTGATTCCGGTTGAACATTAGCCAACCGATCACTTCGTCGTCCATGACTTTAAACCGCTCCGCTTTGTCATTTGAAAAGGACTGGTTCTGCCATGGATATTCCTCTCTGAAGGACTGTTCTGTCCAAGTAACCTCATCTACGAATTCTAAACGCCCTTGGACTTTTTCTGTCTTTTCCTTTTTTGTAGATTTCATAATATGTAATCGATCAACGATTTGATATCCATAGGCTTCATATAAGGCAATCGCGGCCTGGTTTGTGGAGATCGCTTCCAATGTAGCTACAGAGGCCTTTTCTTTTTCATACATAGATAAAGAGGAGTGGACCAGCAAGCGTCCCACTCCTCTTTTTCGATACGAAGGGTGTACAGCCGTCCCTCCGTTATAGGCTGTTTTTATTCCGTCTATTTCTTGAATACCATTTAAAACGATCCCTACAGGTTTCTCCCCATCATAAGCGAGAAATGAAAAAGCAGGAGATAACCGTTTTGAACTCATCATCTGAATCAAACCATCCAAATCAAACTGCATCTGGACTTGATAATCTTGAAAACCTTCGTTTAAAGATGTTAAGGCATCCTTGAACGAACAGTCCTTCATGGGCACAATTTTCATTACCATTCCCTCCCTTATCTTTCATAACATTCTCTACAAAGGGGGAAATCCCTTCTTAGGACTGGAAGGAAGAATCTTTATGATTGACCCTGTGCCACCATTTTTTCAAGAGCTGTATGCGGCCTTCTATAAATGGCTGTGTCAGCGTGCGGATAATTCCACTTGATAACACGTACACAATGGCAGCAGCTACGATCGCAAGACCTAAGACGTCAAACACGTGGTCAACTTTGAACCAATCGGCCTGACGGAAAAATTGAATGAAGAATCCATGCAGCAGGTAAACGTATAACGTCCTTCCACCGAGGTAAGTCAGACGGTACTGCGTATTTGGGACCCACGCAAAGACACTGATAGTCATGACAGCAGCAAGCACATAGACACCTAAGCGGAATAAGCCACCCATTTCGGGGCTTCCCAGCACTTCATACGATTTAGAGCCGAGCAGCCAGCCTGAGCTGAATTCCGGAAATAATGCGATGACGGAGGCAACAACGCCCATCACGACTAGGCTTACTTCTTTTACCCGGCGAGTTCTCCATTTGTGGACATGTTCTTTCGTCATCCAATACCCTACAAGGAAGAAAGGGAAGAAAACGAACGTCCGGGACAAGCTGAAATGATGCCCGATGTCACTGAAGTACCCAACAAGCACCCCGATTTGCACAGCAATGGCCACTCCAAGAAATGGAGGAATCTTTTTGAACCAATAAAGCAGGATGTGCCAGCAGAACAAACTGAACAGGAACCATAGAGACCAGTGAGGATAGAAGATCCCACTTAAGGTCGCTCCTTTTCCAATGAAGAAATAGTATCCTGTGTACACAAGTTGGAAAATGAGATAAGGCAAGATCAATTTTTTAGCTAATTGTAAGATGTAGTCTTTTTCCCCTGATCCTTTGGCAAAGAACCCGGCAAGAAAAATGAATGCAGGCATGTGGAACGTATAAATCCATGTATATAATGTGTACATCGGCCTTGATCCGTCTGTAAACGGCTGAATGATATGACCAAAGACGACGAGAAAAATTAGAACGAGTTTGGCGTTATCAAAAAAGGCATCACGTTTCATGTTGTCTCACCCTTCATTATCGATTAATCCTCTACCTCTTGTTTACCACATTCCTGTGCTTTTTAAGGCACTTTTATTCATTTTTAAACCATATGTAAACCAATTGTTATCTTCTGTTATGAATTGTTACGTCTAAAAAAGAGACACCCTCTACGGATGCCTCACTGGAATCATTCGAAATCGATGGCCCATGAACCTTTACGGAAAATCGCTTCAAATTCACCTTCTTTGGTTTCACCGTCAATGTCCAAATCGTCAGAACCCATCATGAAATCTTCATGAATCAAACTATCATTCACCCCATGCGAATCCATTTGTTCTTTATTGAAAGATGACCCTCCGCGGATATTGGTCGGGTAAGCTTTTCCTAAAGCCAGATGACAGGAAGCATTTTCATCATAAAGCGTGTTGTAGAAAATGTGACCTGACTTAGAAATTGGAGATTCGTTCGGAACAAGAGCAACCTCGCCAAGACGTTTGGCTCCATCATCACTCTCAAGCAGATGTTTTAATGTTTCTTCTCCAGATTCCGCTTTATAGTCGACAACTTTTCCATTCTCGAACGTCAGCGTAAAGTTTTCAATCAGATTCCCTCCATAATTGAGAGGTTTCGTACTTGTGACTTTGCCTTGCACCCCTGTTTTGTGAGGCATAGTGAACACTTCTTCTGTAGGAATGTTCGGGTTGAATTCCGTCCCTTTCTCTGAAGTCGTTGAACCGCCATGCCAAATGTGGTTCTGGACGAGCTCGATGGACAACTCAGTGCCAGGTCCCTTGTAGTGAAGCTTTTTGTATTGCTTTTGATTCAAATACTCACGAGCCTGACGAAGCTTTTCGTTATGCTCTTCCCATGCTTGAATCGGATCTTCCTGATCGATTCGTGTAATTTGGAAAATTTGTTCCCACAACTTGTCCTGTGCTTTCTCAGGGGAATCGTCCGGGAATACCTTTTGAGCCCAGGCTTCCTGAGGATAGGCAATAATCGACCATGTGGTTTTATCATTCATTATATAGTCTCTATATTTGGTGAGAGCTTCGCCGCTTGCTTTATTCGCCTTGGCGATCCTTTCCGAATCGATGCCCTTGAATAAATCAGGATTAGGTCCGTAAATGGATAAAAGCGCATATCCGTCCTTAACCATCTCTTCCAAGCCTTCCGCTTTCCATTTAGGGAAATTCTCGAGCACATCCATCGGGGCATTCTTCATCTTCATGTAACTGAGAACTTCATCATTCCATTCCAAGTGAACATTCTTCGCGCCCCTGCCATAAGCTTTCGCTGAAATCGTACGGACGAGCTCAGCAGCTTCGATTGGAGCATTGATGATCAATCCTTGTCCTCTTTGTAGGTTCACACCTTTTTTCAAAGCAAGATCTGCATACTTTTCTAATTGTTTCTGATGATTACTCAATATCTAACCCTCCAACTTCTTCATTCTCTGTCTATTATTTCATATCCCTGCCTTGTTTCCTAGAACGAACGCCTTTATGTTTTATCTTTGAACATTTCTATCGCTCGTTCTCTCATCGTTTTATGGTCGACGATCGGTGCTGGATAGTCTTCCCCAATGATACATCCCGCTTCCTTCTGCTCTTCTTTTGTCATTTTAGATGGTTGATGGATCTGTTTCTTTTTCACGTTTTCAAGTTCAGGCAGCCACTCTTTTATGAAGCGGCCATGAGGATCGAATCGCTCGGATTGCCGTGTGGGATTGAAGACACGAAAGTACGGTACAGGATCTGTGCCTGTAGAGGCAGCCCATTGCCATCCCCCTATATTCGAAGCAGGATCATAATCGACCAGACGCTCAGAAAAGTATCGCTCCCCTTCACGCCAATCCATGAGAAGGTCTTTCGTCAAAAATGAAGCGACAGCCATACGCAAACGGTTATGCATCCAGCCTATTTCATTCAATTGACGCATCGCTGCATCAATAAGCGGAAATCCTGTCTGACCTTCTTTCCATTTTTCAAGCAGTTCATCATCATTATTCCACGGTATCCCTCTGTATTTTTCCACCATTTCTTTAGAATTAGCATCAGGATAGGAATGGTAGATCATGTTATAAAAATCCCGCCAGGCAAGCTCGGAAATGTACGTATCGACCCCGGATGTGTTTTTTCTGAAATCTACATCCTCTTCGATTTTATGGTAGATGGTCCTGATGGATATCGCCCCGGTACGAAGAAAACGAGACATTAGACTCGTCCCATCGAGAGCAGGAAAGTCCCGCCGCTCATCATAGTCGTAAATGTCCTCCTCCAGAAAATGTTCGAGTCGTTCCAGCGCATCTTCTTCTCCGACGCCCTCATACGCGCCCCCTGTTTTTTTGATCAAATCATCATATGCACGCCGGCCTTCAGAAAATGCCTCCCTCTCATCCAGAGCGGAAGAAGATAACTGATCCAGATCAACTTTTTGGATGGCAGGCTTCTGAAGCTGCTTCCACTTTTTAAGATAAGGAGAGAAAACTTTGTAAAAACCTCCATCGTTTTTCTTCACTTCATCGGCTCCGTGAAGATGATGATCATTGTAAGCATAGACTTCCACATCATTCTCACTTAAGTATTGGGTAATTGACTCATCGCGCTCTCTCCCAAATCCGACTTCATCCCTATTGAAATAAACCATCTCCACATTCAAATCCTTGATGAGGTGTTGGAACGCTTTTTCCGTTTCCCCGTAAATGAAATGAAACGGAGCCTTTTGTTCATCGGCCCTGTCTACGACATTCTTCAAAGTTTGGAAAAAGTAATCATGCCTTGGAGTAAATGATTCATTTAATGATGGATGGATATGAAAAAACAGAACAATTTGATCGTCGTCTTTTGTATGTTCTAACGCTTTGGCTAAAGCGGTGTGGTCGTTCAACCTTAAATCTCGTCTAAACCATACAGCTCTTCTTGTCATCCTTCCCCCTCCTTCCTTCTTTACCCTTCCTTTTTACTTGTGGATATAAACTAAGGAAAGCCACTTATCCACATGTGGACAGTTTTTAATACTAGTTTTTCCTTTAATCAAGGAATTTTCATCGTCCACTAATAAAAAAAGAGCTGACCTGCCTCTGGTCAGCTCCTTATCATTATTCGAAGTTTTTGAGCAGGGTTGCCATTTCAATAGCTGCAGTAGCAGCTTCCCAGCCCTTATTTCCTGCCTTCGTACCCGCGCGCTCGATCGCTTGCTCGATGGTATCTGTCGTGATGACTCCGAAGATGACCGGAATGCCACTTTGCTGTGAGGCCTGGGATACACCTTTAGCCGCTTCATTACATACATAATCGAAGTGCGGGGTAGAGCCACGGATCACCGCTCCAAGTGTAACGACAGCATCGTATTTTCCTGAGTTCGCCATTTTGCTTGCTACCAGTGGGATTTCGAAAGCGCCTGGTACATAAGCAACTTCCACATCATTCAATTCAACCCCATGCCGCTTGAACGCATCAACCGCGCCTTCATATAACTTTCCTGTAATGAAATCGTTGAAACGACCGACAACGATCCCAACTTTTAATCCTGTGCCTACGAGGTTACCTTCTATCGTTTTTACCATATTTCCTTCATCCCTTCTAATAGTGAAATAAGTGTCCCATTTTCGATTGCTTCGTTTTTAGATATCTTTCATTTTCTTCCCTGGATTCCATTTGGATGGGAACGCGGTCCACAACTTCCAATCCGAAACCTCCGAGGCCTGAAATCTTTTTCGGATTGTTCGTAAGAAGTCGAAGCTTTGTAATTCCGAGATCTTTGAGAATTTGTGCACCGACACCATAATCTCTTAAATCCGGGCCGAACCCCAGCTTCTCATTCGCTTCTACCGTATCCAAACCTTCTTCTTGAAGTTTATAAGCCTGGAGTTTATTCATTAGTCCAATACCGCGTCCTTCCTGTCTCATATATAAAAGGACGCCGCTTCCGTTTTCTGAGATCTGCCTGAGTGCATTGTGCAGCTGTGGACCACAGTCACAGCGGTAGGAACCGAACACGTCTCCTGTCAAACATTCAGAGTGGACACGGACAAGCGTTGGCTCTTCCGGATTGATTTCGCCTTTAACCAGCGCGATGTGATCTTTGAAATCAATATCGTTGGAAAAACCGATGGCACGGAAATCCCCGTATTCTGTCGGCATTTTCACTTCCACTTCGCGTTTGACATGGTTCTCTTTTTTATGACGGTATTGGATAAGATCTGCAATCGTGATCATTGGAAGATCAAACTCATCCGCCATTTTTCTAAGGTCAGGCACACGTGCCATAGTTCCATCGTCTTTAATGATCTCACAAATGACCCCGGCCGGACGTGCGCCAGCAAGCTTGGCAAGGTCTACAGACGCTTCCGTATGCCCCGCTCGACGCAGGACACCGCCTTCTTTCGCAATTAAAGGAAAGATATGTCCAGGCTTCTGGAAGTCCGCTGCCGTTGTTTCTGGATTCAACATCTCCTTGATCGTCAAAGCGCGTTCATCTGCAGAAATTCCCGTCGTTGTTTCTTTATGATCGATACTTACAGTAAAGGCCGTCTGGTTGGGGTCTGAATTGTTATCGACCATAGGTACTAATTCTAAGTCCTGAGCGAGGTCATTGGTAATTGGTGCACAGACAAGTCCACGACCATGTTTAATCATGAAATTGATCATTTCAGAAGAAGCATACTCCGCAATCCCTATTAAATCTCCTTCATTTTCACGATCTTCGTCATCACAAACAATGACAAGTTTCCCCTGCTTTAAATCTTCAATCGCTTTTTCAACTGAATCAAACATCATTTCACCCTCTTATGCAAAGCCGTTGTCAGAAAGAAACTGTTTAGACAGTCTTGCCTTCGGCTCTTCTTTATTTTGTCCGCTCAAAAAGTGAGCTACGTATTTCCCGATCATGTCGCACTCAATATTAACACTGTCTCCAGGTCCTTTTCCGCCGAGCACCGTGTGCTCCATCGTATGAGGAATAAGAGAAATCGTCACTCTGGAGTCATCGACACCAAACACCGTCAAGGATGTGCCGTCCACAGCAATGGATCCTTTATAAACGAAATAATGGATAAGTTCTTCAGATAGTTCAATTTCATAATAAACAGCATTGGATTCAGGCTTTTTTGAAACAATTTTTCCTGTTCCATCAATATGGCCGGAAACTAAATGCCCGCCGAAACGCCCGCCTGCAGCCATCGCACGTTCTAAGTTAACCGGATCCCCTTGCTGCAGTTCATGAATGTTCGTAGCTCTGTAAGTTTCAGGCATAACGTCAAAAGAGACGGTCTGCTCCGTAAAGTCTGTTACAGTCAAACACACGCCATTAACGGAAATACTGTCTCCTAATTTAACGTCTGTTACTATTTCTTTGGCTGAAATATTCACTTCGAGTGCTTCTGTTTTATTTTTCACAGACTTTAATGTTCCTATTTCTTCTACAATCCCAGTAAACATTAAGATTCTCCTTTTCTAACGGAAACAATTTTAATGTCTTCCCCTATTTTTTCAGTCGAGACGATTTCAAAGGAGCTTACATTCTTTAATTGCTCTATTCCTTTACCGCCCACAGGCGTCAAAGCTTCTTTTCCTCCGATTAACTTCGGCGCCATATACGTTATCGTTTCATCCACTTTTCCAGCGCGTACAAAAGCATCGGCAATCGTCGCTCCTCCTTCAACAAGCAAAGAAGTGACTTTTTGTTCTCCTAAATATCGGAGAACTTCTTCTATGGAAACCTGTTCCCCTTGAAGCGGGATGATGGTGACATGCTCATGGTTTTCATATCGGTCCATATGTTCTTTCTTCACATGATTCCCTGCGAAAATCCATGTTGGTGCCGAGTCATCCTGAATTAACTGAGAGGAACGCGGTATTCTGAGGTGTGTATCGAGGACCACCCTGATCGGGTGCCGTCCTCCCCCCTCTATTCGTGTTGTCAGCTTAGGGTTATCCATCAGTACTGTATTGATTCCGACTAAGATCGCATCGGAAAGATGTCTATAATAGTGACCATCCAGGCGCGCTTCTTCACCCGTTATCCACTGACTTTCCCCTGTAGAAGTGGCAATTTTCCCATCCAGGCTCATAGCTGACTTCAATCGGACATACGGTTCTTTCTTTTGGATGAAGTGAAAAAAGGAAGGGTTGATTTCGTCTGCTTCTTTCTTCAGCACCTCTGTCCTCACATCAAGACCACGTTCTCTCATCATTCGAATTCCTCTGCCCGACACTTTAGGGTTAGGGTCATTGGATGCAATTACTACTCTTTGAATGCCAGCTTCAATGACGGCTTCTGCACATGGGGGGGTCTGCCCATGGTGACTGCACGGTTCGAGCGTGACATAAATCTCTGCCCCTTTCGCCTTCTCCCCTGCCATACGAAGCGCATGGACTTCGGCATGAGGTTCGCCTGCCTTGACGTGAACCCCTACTCCCACGATCTGATTATGGTTAACGACAATGGCAGCGACTGAAGGATTGGGGCTTGTTTGGCCTACCGTTTCCCGCGCCATGTCTATAGCAATTCTCATGTATCTTTCATCCCGATCCAAGACCTTCACCACCTTTTCCAATTAGCATGCATGGCTAAAAAAATAAAAAAACCCTGAAGAAGACAGACTTCCCCAGGGTCATTGAACGTAAATCGCATACACTTAAAAAAGGGTACACGTAATGCTCTAATTTTTGTACCTTTACGTTTCTACAACCTTCTCCCATCCAGACTTTAACTGTCGGCTTTGGAGTTTCACCAAATCAGGGAGAACCGTGCCTAACACTGATTCTCCGTCGCGGGCTCGGAGCACATGCTCATTACCGCCGGCTGGGATTTTCACCCGACCCCGAAGGTTTACGTTATTCAGTTGTTCGTTACACTATAAATCATATCGGATTTGTTTAGGAAGTGCAATTCAAATGAACTCCTCTATTTTCACTTTTCACCCCAACCCCTATTGTAAAACCAGATAAAATCGGCTAAGATAGATTACATCAGGAAAACGTTTGCACAGAACTTAGAAGAATTTATAAAAACATCTATTTAATAAAAGCTTGGAATTTAATCAGGTTTTTATTTTTTCACAAAATGCGCAATCGGTTGCATATAACTGGACTAGGTAACTATAACTGTAATGAAATGAGGGGAATACTATGGAACGTGTATGGTGGAAGGAAGCGGTTGGATATCAAGTCTATCCTCGCAGTTTTCAAGATTCGAACGGTGACGGAATCGGGGATTTGCAAGGAATGATCGACAGACTTGATTATCTAAAAGAAATGGGCATTGACTTTATTTGGATCTGTCCAATGTACAAGTCTCCTAAAGACGACAATGGCTATGATATTTCCGATTACCAGGACATTTTAGAAGAATTCGGAACGATGGAAGATTTCGATCGATTGCTTCAAGAGGTACACAATCGTGGCATGAAACTGATCATTGACCTAGTTCTCAACCATACAAGTGATGAACACCCATGGTTCATTGAATCAAGAAGCTCTAAAACCAACCCGAAGCGTGACTGGTATATTTGGCGGGACGGGAAAAATGGGGCCGAGCCAAACAACTGGGAAAGTATCTTTGATGGCTCTGCCTGGCAGTACGATGAAAAAACAGAGCAATATTATTTGCACGTGTTCTCCACCAAACAGCCGGATCTGAACTGGGAAAACCCTGAAGTTCGTGAAGCGTTATATGATACGGTCAACTGGTGGTTGGAAAAAGGGATTGATGGCTTCCGCATTGATGCCATCAGTCACATAAAAAAACGTCCGGACTTCCCTGATATGCCAAATCCGAAGAAAGAGAAATACGTTTCTTCCTTCGATATGCATATGAATCAGGAAGGCATCCATAAATTTTTACAAGAATTCAAAGACGAAACGTACAGCAATTATGACGTCATGACCGTCGGCGAAGCCAATGGTGTCAGTGCAGATGAGGCGGACCTCTGGGTCGGCGATAACGGAAAAATGGACATGATTTTCCAATTTGAGCACCTGGATCTCTGGGATCAAGATGCAGAGCAGCAACTGGATATCCCAGGATTGAAAAAAGTCCTCACACGCTGGCAGAAAGCTTTGGAAGGTGACGGATGGAATGCTCTATTCGTAGAAAACCACGATAAAGCCCGTGTTGTATCTACGTGGGGCGACGACGATGTCTACTGGCGCGAAAGTGCAACATCCATTGCCACGATGTATTTCTTCATGCAGGGAACTCCATACATCTATCAGGGACAGGAAATCGGCATGACAAATGTGGCTTTCCCTTCTATTGAAGATTATGATGATGTCGCGGCGAAGAATTTATATAAGACGAAAAAAGAACAAGGCATGTCCCATGAGAAAATCATGGAGATTCTTTGGAATACTTCCAGGGATAACAGCCGTACACCTATGCAATGGAGCCACGAAGAAAACGCCGGATTCACAAGCGGTACGCCATGGATGAAAATCAACCCGAACTACAAGGCCATCAATGTCGCAGATCAGCAGGATGATCCTCATTCGATTCTGAATCATTATAAAGAAATGATTCGGTTGAAGAAGCAGCATGATCTGTTCACATATGGGACGTATGAGTTAATTCTTCCGGACGACAATCAGATTTATGCTTATACAAGAACACTTGATGGTAAAACCGCTTTAGTGATGGCAAACTTGACGAAAAATACAGCTGCATTCGAGTCCTCTTATGATCTGAACTCGAAGGATTTAATTCTGTCAAACCTCATTGTAGACAAACATGTGGATGAAACAAGTTTCACACTTAAACCGTTTGAAGCACGTGTTTATTTGCTGAACCAATAATCATCACCTTTTTACCACCTATTTGTGAACTAAAAAAGGACGGCCACCTTAGGAGGGCCGTCCTTTTTTTGTCATTCAGCAATGCTTGTGTCTGCTTCCATTTCAAGTTCAACGTTACCCTGAATGGCTTTTGAGATCATACAGCTCTTTTCCGCCTTTTCAATGAGCCGGTTCAGTTTGGATAAATCTTTTTCGTCCGCTTCTGCGCGTAGGACTACTCTCGGTTTGTGAATGATTTTTTGATAGGTGAAGACGCCATCGGTAACATCCACCATTCCTTCTGACTGCATGTCCATTTCTTCCAACGGCAATTCCGCCCTTTCAACCATAGCTGCGAGGCTGATGATATAACAGGTGGCCGCCGCTCCAAGAAGCATTTCGTCTGGATTGGTCCCTACGTCCGGGCCATCCATCTCTTTCGGAATCGATATTTTTGTTTTCAGTTTTTCTGATTCAATGTAGCCGACTTCATTTCTTCCGCCTGGCCAGTTGGCTTTTAAGTGAAAATGATGCAAAGCCATGGTGTCACTCTCCTTCTTTATTTTTCCATAGATAGGAACTCATAATGTCCCCCATTTGTTGCCTGTAAAAACGTGTGCTTCTTTTTGAAGCCTGCACGCTCGTAAACAGCAATTGCACGCTTATTGAAAGTAGCAACGGAAAGCGTAAAAGCATCTGCTTGGTACCTTTCTTTCACAAAACAGAGACACGAGTGTACGAAACTCTCCCCCTGCCCTTTACCTGCTTCATCCGGGTGCATCCCTAACCCAAGATCCACGGCTTTTTGACCCTTCACACCCACGGCCAAAAAGCCGATCAGCTCCCCATCTTGGTGTGCACTGTACGTATGGGGACTCCGTTTCTCTGGATTTATGAATAACTCCAAATCTTCTTCGTCAGCTGTCATGTCATAAAAATCATAGGGAGCAGGATACTTCCAGCCTGCTATGACTTCTGCTTCCTGTTGAGTCGTTGGTGTCCATTGAATCTTCAAGAGTCCTGCTCCCAATCTTTTTTAAAGCGGGACATTTTCACCTGCAGCTGTTCAATCATTTCCAAAACACGATTGAAATCTTTGATATCCACATCTTCTGCATCCATGCTGGACACGACTTGATTGAGCATTTGAATTCTATTCTTTATATAATGAAACTGTTGTGAAGGATGTTGAGCTGCCTTGCCCATTTGTAAGCCCTCCTTTAATTTCCTCTCCTTTTATCTTAACTTCCTCATAAGGAAAGTAAAAGATTTTGCCCATATGAAAAGCTGTGGCAAAGGCCACAGCTTTTTTGTTATTCTTCTTCTATTTCTTTTTTCTCTGATAAAAACCATCCTAGTGCTGCGATAAGGACAAGGACCGAATAGAAGATGATTTTCCATAAGGCTGAATGAGCAAAGTGCTCATCCAGGATTTGTACATTTGGATGCGCAAGTGTAGATACAACCAATTTCACACCGACCCAGCCTACAATGACAAAGGCTGCTACTTCTAACCCTGGACGGGATTTCAATAGTTTAACAAAATAACCTGCAGCAAAACGCATGATGATAATTCCGATCATACCACCGGCTAAAATGACGGCGAATTGTGCACCATCCAAGCTTCCGACTTCCGGTAAATCTGTTTCAGGCAAGGCGACAGCAAGAGCAACGGCAGCTAATATAGAATCCACTGCGAAAGCCAAGTCGGCAAGCTCTACTTTAAGGACAGTAGCCCAAAAGCTTTTTCCTCTCTGATTCCCTGCATCTTCTTCCATTTCTTCTTCATAGTCATCCCCTTTGGTCCGCCACCGGTCAAAGAGGTGTTTTCCTGAAATGAATAGTAAGTAAGCGGCTCCCAATGCTTGAACCTGCCACACGTCTACAAGGAAGGAAATGATAAACAGAGATCCGAATCTAAGTATAAATGCACCCGCTAAACCGTAAAATAACGCCTTTTTTCTTTTTTCTTCCGGCAGGTGTTTAACCATGATGGCTAGTACAAGCGCGTTGTCTGCGGCAAGAATTCCTTCAAGGCCGACAAGCACGATCAACACCCAACCGTATTCAATCAATAATTGAGCATCCAATTCTATTCTCTCCTTTTCCATAAAAAATGGTCCCCACCACTATGGTAAGGACCAAAACAATAGACCTTTACCACAGTGGGTAAAGGTCTCGCTAACAACTTCCGTTGCCAATAAAGCCGGGGAATGTTTCCCGAAATGACGACTTTATTGTCCCAGCTACTCCCCTTTAGGAATGCTACATCTAACCTTCATCATAGCATGCAACGATGTTTTGTCAACGACTTCCTGCCCACATTATAGAATAATTCTAGTATGGGGACAGGAAGGTTTCCTTATGCAACATTGAACGAACGTTTGAGCTATTCGCATCTTCTGTTACTTTTCTGACTTTTCTTCGAATAACCGGGCAATCTCGACAATGACCTGGGTGGCTTTTTCCATACTTTCAAGCGAAATGTATTCGTACTTCCCGTGGAAGTTCTCTCCACCTGTGAATAGGTTCGGAGTTGGCAGTCCCATGTAGGAAAGTTGAGAGCCGTCCGTTCCTCCCCTGATCGGTTTCACAAGCGGCTCTACCTTTTCATTCAGCATGGCCTGATGTGCGATATCTACAATGTGTTTCACAGGTTCGATTTTATCTCCCATGTTGTAATATTGATCTTCTATCGTTAGTTCCACTCGTTTCATGCCGTAGTTTTCACGGATGGTTTCCGCCATTTGCTTCATCTTCTCTTTTTTCTGTTGAAACGCAGCCTTATCATGATCCCGAATCAAATAAGTCAATTCGGCTTTCTCTACGTCTCCCTGAATCGAGTGAAGGTGAAAAAAGCCCTCATACTCTTCTGTATGCTCAGGAGCTTCCTGTTCAGGTAACAATTCTTGAAACATCACCGCCAACTTCGCCGCGTTCACCATTTTATTCTTGGCTGTGCCGGGGTGCACACTATGACCATGGAAAACCACTTTAGCTGTTGCCGCATTGAAGCTCTCATATTGGAGTTCACCCAGCGGGCCACCGTCGACCGTATAAGCATAAGACGCACCGAACCGCTCCACGTCAAATTTATGCGGACCTCTTCCAATCTCCTCATCCGGAGTGAAAGCTACCCGAATCTTTCCATGTTTGATATCCGGGTTCTTAATTAAATGATGGAGGGCTGTCATAATTTCCGTAATTCCCGCTTTGTTGTCTGCTCCGAGAAGTGTGGTACCATCTGTCGTAATCAATGTCTGCCCTTTATATGTAGGAAGTTCCGGAAATTCTTCTGGTGACAGCACAATATCCTTGTTCAATGGAATAGCATTGCCGTCATAATCCTCTACCACTTGCGGGTTCACCCCTGCCCCGGTAAAGTCTGTCGCTGTATCGATGTGTGCAAGAAAACCGATCACAGGAACTTCTTTCTCCGTATTGGCTGGAAGGGTCGCCATCACATAGGCGTGGTCATCTACTGTGACCTCCTCCATCCCCATCTCCTTCAGTTCATTCACCAGTTTATCGGCGAGCTCCCATTGTTTTTCAGTCGAAGGAGTAGTCGGGCTGTTTTCATCCGATTGTGTGTCAATTTTCACGTAAGAAGTAAAGCGTTCCAGTAATTCATTCTTCATTCAAGTTCCTCCTCCAAATTCATGCTTCTTTTTTCAGTTTATTCTTACTAAGATTAAAAGTAAATGTATTGCTTCACCGGCAAACTTTGGTATTCTTAACATAGTGATTAAACTCTTATAAAAAGGTGTGTCCGCTTTTGATTCATAAACGTTGGTTCCAAGTCATTGTTACCGCTATCCTTCTCTCCCTCTTGGTTTTATTATTAAACCAAATCCATTTTTTCTTTGAACCGATCCTAACCTATATTGCAGCCATCGCTGTTCCTCTTATTGGCGGAGGGATTCTTTTTTATATTTCCCGTCCGATGCTGCAGCTATTAGAAAAATACCGGGTCCCACGTATACTAGGGATTCTGATCATCTTTCTTTTCTACATATTCATAGGATTCCTGATCACCCGTTTCATTGCTCCCATCGCCCAGGAGCAATTCACAAAACTTGTGGACAATATTCCTGATATGGCTGATATGCTAAGTGAAACCGTTACGTACTGGCAGCAAAACCAGGATATTATACCAAGTGAATTCAACAGTACCATTGATAATGTAGTCGATAACTTAGAAACCTATTTACAGGGAGCACCGACGGTCATTATCAACGTCGTCAGTCAGCTGATCGGATTTGTCTTCGCCCTCGTGCTTATCCCTTTCTTCCTATTCTTTATGTTGAAAGATGGAGATAAGCTTGTACCCTTCATTAAGCAGTTTTTAAGTGATCGTGCTGCTAAGAGTTTCGAGAAACTGGCCCGTTCTGTGGATTACACGCTGAATGCTTTCATCCTGGGTCAAATGACGGTAAGTATCGTCGTTGGCCTGCTGCTTTTAATCGGATACATGATCATAGATTTAAGGTACGCCCTTACTCTGGCCTTGTTTGCCATGGTTATGAATGTCATTCCTTTTGTCGGTCCATTTTTAGCTGTGATTCCAGCCTTACTTGTTGGACTTTTCCAGGATCCGATTCTTGCTGTCTGGGTGGCCGTTATTACAATAATTGCCCAACAGCTGGAAGGAAACTTTGTATCCCCGAACGTCATGGGGAAAGCGCTCAGTATCCATCCACTGACCATCATTACCTTGATTCTGGCAGCAGGAAGTCTCGCCGGATTCCTGGGATTGTTGTTCGCAATCCCGACCTACGCGGTACTGAAAGCCATCATCAGTCATTTTTACGAAGAATGGCTGGAAAGAAGAGAAACAACGAATCCAGAATAATATCTGCTGAAGCCCGCTATTTATAGTGGGTTTCATTTTTTGCAAGCAAGACGAACATCACGGAAAGCGAGGAAAAGAAATGTCACAACCTAAACTTTGGACATGGCCGTTCATATTTTTAATCTTAGCCAACCTATTCACATTCATGAGCTTTCAAATGCTTCTTCCAAATCTGCCTCCCTATATCGAATCCATTGGAGGCTCGAGTTTACAAGTAGGACTGATCACAACGACGTTCGCCTTTGCTGCAATCATCATTCGCCCTTTCATCGGACACCTGCTGATGACGCGGCCACGTAAAATCCTTGTTTTGATCGGAGCCATCTCCCTACTAGTCATGACCGCCCTTTACCCAATTACTCAAGTGGTTGTGATTCTTTTAATCATTCGTTTCATTCACGGGATCGCCTGGGGATGGTCTACAACGGTAAACGGGACCGCTGCTGTCGATCTTGTTCCAAGAAGGCGCGTAGGAGAAGGCATGGGGTATTTCGGCCTTTCCGTAACGGTAGGGATGATCATGGCGCCGAGCCTGGGTATCTACCTTTACCAGAATTATTCCTTCGACCTACTCGTTGGTATTGCTGTTGCCTTAGGTATCATTGCCATTGTTCTTTTCTCTGTTACCGGATTTGTAACACCCGAGCAGGTATATAAGAATCAAGAAGATCCTCCACGCTTTTCTTTTACTGGCTCCCTCATTGAAAAAAGAAGCTGGTATCCGGCACTCGTTACAATTTTGAATACCTTCGGCTACGGCTCTGTCGTTACCTATATCGTGATTTTCGGCAATGAACAAGGGCTTTCCGGGACTTTTCTCTTTTATTTTTTTAATGCTGTATTTGCGACCATAACGAGACCAATCACAGGTCGCTACTTTGATAAAAACGGCCCGTGGAAATTAATCATGATATGCTCCATTCTTTCGTTTAGCGCCATGTGGGTGCTCGCTTTAGCTAGTTCAAATGTCCACTTAATCATTGCGGGAGCTATTTTCGGGATTGGGTTCGGGTCCATGATGCCTGCTCTTCAAGCATGGGTCATCTCTAAAACGACGACAGAGCGAAGCGGGATTGCTAATGGGATGTACTATTCATCGATTGATCTAGGGATCGGATCAAGTGCATTCATTCTTGGGTTTATATATCAGTTCGTTGAAACGGCTACACTATTCAAACTGTCCAGCTTCCTCTTCCTACTCGTCCTACTGCTCACGATTTTGGACTACAGAAAACAAACCGAACCCTGGATTGCTCCTGAATAACGTTTTCCCCAACGTTTATTAAACAATATGGCAGGATCGTGGAAGACTTGATTTCGATACTTTTGTTGAGTGAATTGGGGCTGCGGGGAATAACTCGCTTTCCGCGGGAGCGCGATGAGCCTCCTCAGGCTGACGCCTTGCGGGGTCTCACCTAGCACTCTTTTCCTCTTCGATATCCGGTTCCGCGCCTAGCGGCTAGTGAGACTTCCCTCACTTCTGTACGATAAGTCAACATCGAATCACTCCGTTCTTCGTGTTTCCTTTATCTCCGCCAGCTCAGTCCAGTCCATACGCCGCTGATCGAGGCGCCTGCACACTTAAGATAGGAGTCTCGCCATTCCCCTCCGCCCCTTTGCTATATCAGTGTCTCGAAACCACTCCCCGAATAATCAGCTATTCAGATTAATGGGAGTATAAGGATAAAATCCCCGCGCCCAGGTATTTGCACTCTGAGAGCTTAATACAGAGCGTTCTATGCTTTTAACAATCGAGATAGCGGAAGACAATCCAACTTGGTAAAGGGGTTCGTTTCCCACATACATTGAATGGGGTGGTTGGGAAGCTGCGAGACTCCCGTGGGAGAAAGGAGATAGGCGAGATCCCGCAGGGCGTTTGCCGAGGAAGCTCGCCACTCCCCCACAGGAAAGCGAGTAGCTTCCCAGCCACCCCTAACGCTCAACCCCAGCAACGAACCCTGAAACATCTCGAAACTGAGTCTTCCACAGACGGGAGCTATAGTTGGAGTAGAGTGATTAAGAGCATAAAAAATGTCCAGAGCGCTAGGCTCTGGACATTTTTTATGTTCTTTATTCTCCTGATGCTTCAATTTCTTCAAGAAGTTTATCGAGGACTTGTCCGTCTACGGTAGATACATCACTACGGTAAAAATCACGGACAGGAAGCGCTTTTTCTTTGAAAGCTTTCCGTTGTTCCTCTGTCAATTCGATAATTTCTGTTGGGTTTTCTGTATCGTTTTTAATCGTTTCTAGATACTCTTCATTCTGCTTCTTCTGCTCTTCGAATACCCAGTCCTGCATTTCTTTAACGGTTTCATCAACCATTGTCTTCATTTCATCGTCAAGATCTGCATACCAGTCTGAGTTGACTGTCGTCATGGCTACATAGTTGTTGTGGTTGGATAGTGTCATGTAATCCTGTACTTCATTGAAAGAAGCGTCTCCAATGAAGAAGATTGGATTCTCCTGCCCTTCCACTGTACCTCTATCCAATGCTGTATAAAGCTCTGACCAACTCATTGGAGTAGGGTCTGCTCCGTACGCCTCATATGATTTTAGAATCAATGGAGACGTCTGTGTACGCATTTTAAAGTTTTCAAAGTCGGCAGGTTTTTCAATAGGCTTGCTGGATGTCCACTGCATCGCACCTTCTGTCCAGTAAGCTAATGGAGAAATACTGTGTTCTTCATACAATTCGCGTAGATCTGTATTCAATGCTTCACTATCATTTAAGATTTGTTGTGTCTTTTCTACACTATCAGGGAAAAGGAAATGCAAAGCAAAGATTTGTCCCTCTTTTACCATGTTCCCCGTAAAACCAGGAGACATGATTGCCATCTGTACAGTTCCGTTTTGAAGCTGCTCTACTTGGTCTGTTTCACTTCCGAGTCCACCAAATTCATATACATCAATATTTACAGCACCATCAGATTTTTCGTTCATCCGTTTAGCGAATTCTTCTGCGTATTCATATTGGACCTGTCCATCCACTTCTTCCGTTACGAACTTCCAATTGTAGGTTTCTCCACCATCACCACTGGCATTGCCGCCGTCGTCACTTCCCCCACAGGCAGCAAGAACCATGCTGAGCATGACCAACGACATGAATGTTAATAAACTATTTTTTCTAAAGATAACAATGACCTCCCCATATTTTGTATATCAGCTTCCACTCTGGATCAAAGAAGAATGAGTGAAAGTTCCTCAAAGAATATTAGTAAAACTGAAATGGCAAACATCATCAGAATATATGGCGGTGTTCCTTTGATGACCTCTAGATACGGCTTGTTGAATACCGCACTGGCGGTAAAGATATCGACTCCGAATGGAGGCGTAGCTGAGCCTAAGGCCGCTTGGAATGTAATCACAACACCTAAATGGATAGGGTCTACTCCTGCGCTCATCGCTGCAGGATAGAAAATCGGAGTTAATATCAAGATAACCACGATTGGATCCACAAACATACATCCAATGAAGAAAAAGATCGTCACCATCAAGAGCACATAAACGGCACTAGGGTCTGAGCCAAGAACGGTTTCTGTAATCATCTGCGGTATTCGAGCGAATGATATGACCCATGTGAATGCTTGTCCACCAGCCACAAGAACGAAGACGGCAGATGTCACTAACCCTGTAGACCGTGCAATTTTCGGAAGTTCTTTAATATGTACAGACCGGTAAACCAGCACTTCCAGAACAAATGCATAAAGCACAGACATACCTGCTGCCTCCGTAGGACTAAACAGCCCAGTGTAAATTCCCCCAATAATTAAAACCGGGAATCCCAATGGTAGCAGGGCTTTTTTAGTCATCTGCAGTCTTTCTTTCCATGACGCTTTATTGGCTAATGGAATGTCCGCCATTTTTGCGTAGATGACGCTGTAGATGGAAAAGCACAGGAAGACAATAACGCCTGGAATAATTCCTGCGATAAACAAATCACCTACGGATGTTCCAGATACCAACCCGTATATGATCATCCCTATACTTGGCGGGACTAGTAAAGCTACATCACTGGAATTGATGATCAAGGCCATCGCTGTCGGGTCTTTGTAGCCGATCTTCAACAAACGCTCTCTCATCGGTTTACCGATGGCTACGACAGTCGCCTGCGTAGATCCGGATATTGCACCGAACAGGGTACATGCAGCTGCAGTTGTAACTGCATAACCTCCTCGTATATGGCCAATAAAAGATCCGATAAAATCTAACAATCGATTTGATGTTTTTCCTGTCGTCATAATATCCGCTGCAAAAATGAACAACGGTACAGCAAGAAGTACATAAGGTTCTATACCTGTAGAAAACTGTTGCATTAAAATCATAGGATCCAAATTCGGAAAGTGTATGAACATTATGACCAATGGTGCCACCATCAATGGAATCATCATTGGGAAGTTCAATAAAAGAAGGATCACCATAATTATGAGCATTGTCGCTATCATATCGTTACCCTTTCTTCATCATAATTTTTTTACAAGTGCGTTCCTTCTAGTTCATTTGTTTTTTCATCGTTATAATCCTTTGCATCCGTTCCTAAGTACACTTCGTCCCGGTGCTTAATATTGATCCATGCATTTCTCAGAAACTGAATGCCCCCAAGTAAAAATCCGATGGGGATGAAAAGATACAAATAATACGCAGGCATCTCCAATGCGGATGTCACTCTTCCAGATTCATAGACATCGAGGACGTAAAACCCTGAATAATAGGCAAGGACAAATAATACAGCAGCGGTCCCTATAGGAATGACTACAGATAATACCTTCCTTACTTTGAAAGGAGCCAGGTCATAAAAGGCAGACATGCTTATATGTCGCCCTTTCCTTGCTGCGTAACTAATCCCCATGAATGTGGCTACAACAATCGCTATTTGACTCACTTCGTCTGCAAAGGGCGGCGAATAGCTGAACAGCGCCCTGCTTAGCGCCTTACCTACCACCATCAAAGCAATAATGATAACAGCATAACTTAATATGAATTCTTCGATCTTCAGAATGATTTTGTCTACTACCTTTAATACATTCAACTATGTAATCCCCCTAAATGATTGGTGTAGTAGTTTTTGGGTCAATTACTAAACATAATACCGAAATAGTGGTCTTTCACTCAAATCAGTTTAAACAGAATTTTTCGTCTATTTTATGTAAATTTTACCTTATAAGGAACTTGTAATTGTTGGATGCTTATATCTTCCACATTGCTCATCATAGATGCTAAATGCTCCAATTTCACCATTACGAATTCCTTATTTTGTAAAATAGTAAACGATTGAATCACCAATTCTTTCATATCCAATTTTTTTATAGATCGCGTTCGATGTAGGATTGGCAAGGTCTGTGTATAGAGAGCAGAAAGAGTAACCACTCTTGAGCAATTTATCTGTTAAATGCCAAACCGCTTGAGTGGCATATCCTTTTCTTTTATATTGATCCGGTGTGTACACAGCATTGATTGTCGCTCCATTTTTCGTTGTTCGTGCCCGACTTGCCATGGAAACGGCAGTTCCTTCCACGATCCATAAATGAAGGCGCTGATCCTTAATCAGACTTTCAGCCAATTCCTTTGAACGTCCAGCTACATGATCCTCTCCTGTTTCCTTTCCATACTGTTCCAACCAATTCTCGACCAGGAATTGATGGGAAGCATCCGCTTCAATTAACTGCCCTTTTTGGTTTCGAATCGTTTTCAATTGATTCAGTCTGAATATTCCTTGCTCCATATGCACCTCTGCTTTCTGCCCTGTATGGTTTATCCATTCTTCCAAGAAAAATTCCACCACTTTCCGTTCCCCAAGTACCCCGGGAACATCAAAACCTTCCTTAATCAAATATTGGATAAATGCACGAATATGATCGGCATCCCAATGATCAAACGAAGGAACAATCCATAAATGAGGGGGTGTTCTCATTGCCATGAACGCAGCTTCCCCATTTTCCTGGAAGCTTATTAAATGACAAGCTTCTTTACTTTGAGAATTCTTCAGACGTTCTAAAATACCCAAAGGCAGATTATTTTCCGCTTCCTTATCCAGCAGCAATGGTTCTACTCGTTCATAGAACTTGATTGGATCACGCTCATAAATTATAGTCATCTAGGAGTACCCCTTTTCTTTTTGCTTCAAACCATTTTTTTGATAAAATTCTGAATAAGATGAATTTTTCTTTCCATTATACGTCTCAATGACATGGAGAACAATATTAAGAAAGGAAGAATAAACCATGACAAAAAAAGAGATCCAGGATCAAATTACTTTCTTAAAAGCTGATTATATTCGTATTCAAGGGGATTTAGATAAGCTTGAAGCCGCCGGAGGTAATATTCAAAATGCCGAAAAGCAACTGGCACGGATGGAAGAAGAGTTAAAAGAACTAAATAAGCAGTTAGCTAAGACGGAGCAATAATAAAAGACGGAGGAAACTGATTCCCTCCGTCTTTTCATGTTTAGGATTTCTTTTGATTTTCTTTATCTTTTCGCTGCCCCTCAAGTTTTTCCTGGATTTTTTCAAACTCTTTACTCGGAGGCATTAAGGAAACGATGACATCACCGTTCTCTGCCTTATACTCCATATCCGGGGTAAAGAACTCAACTTTTCCTGAGGCTCTTTTCGCAAATAGAAGCATGGCGTGCTGATCCATGTTCTTCATATAGTCTTTGAATGTATATTGTTCTGTGATCGTCGTTTTGCGGAATACGTAGCCGTTCTCCACTCGAGCATTCAATTCTTCCCAGGAAGCCCCTTCTTCAAACAGGACTCTCCCTCCGATCGTATGCACAAGATCTTCTAAATCATCCCCCTCCTTATTACTTAAACTAAGTTGGAAAGAGTTGTTACGACCGAACTCTGGTACGAAGGTCGTACAAACGAGGGCATTGTAAGAATCCAATTCTGTAGCGGCCACGAGATACTCATATGGTGTCATATCTAAATAATACTCAGTCTGCTCAGATAAAATTTCTCCATGATAGGATTCAATCCCTCGCGAACGTGCACGGGAAAGTCTTTCCCAAGAAGAGTCCGTAAGAAGAACGGGGATTTTAAGATCCTCCAACGTCTTGGCAAGACCTGTCGTAAATGCACTTCCTCCTGCGATGAGTACTCCCGGCGGCCCCTCCATGGATAGTCCTAACTTTTTCGCCAGCCAGCCAATAGAGAAACCATGAGCTACAACGGTGGTGAATACGAGCGCGAAGGTCAGTGAGATGAGAATCGAAGCATCCTCAAATCCTTCCTCCAAAAGCACACTCGCAAAATAACTGGCAACAGTCAGGGCGACAATCCCTCTCGGTGCAATCCAGCCGACCAGAAGCTTCTCTGATTTAGATAAATCCGTCCCCATAGTGGATATAAAAATCGACAGCGGACGGACGATAAACAACATTAATGCTACGAACCCGATAATTTGTATGTTGAAGATTTCCACCAAAGTATCGACCGTCAGGGAAGCGGTCAGCATGACGAAGATGGTAGAGATTAATAATAAGGATATATTTTCTTTAAAGTGTCGCATATCTGCGATTGAGGAGATGTGCATATTCGCAAGAGTCATCCCCATAGCTGTTACAGACAATAGACCCGTTTCATGCATGATTTCATCAGCAATCGTAAAACAAGCAATAACGACTGCAAAGACGGCCGGGGATTTAAGAAATTCAGGGATATACCCTGTTTCGAACATCCAGCCGACACCTTTCCCGCAAACCCAGCCAAGAAAGACTGCAAAGGCGGAAGCAGCAAAGAACATCAGTAACGCAGAAGGATCATTGTTGGTCAGAAACAGAATAATTTCGAACGCAAATACTGCTAATAAAGCGCCGATTGGATCAACGATGATACCTTCCCATTTCAGGATTTTAGCTGGCCGAGGCTTTAACTTTGCCTGACGTAATAAAGGAAGGATTACAGTCGGTCCCGTAACAATGAATAAGCCTCCGATCGTAAAGGCGACCGCCCAGGACAAACCAGCCACATAATGAGCTGCTAATGAACCTAATATCCAGCTTAGAAACGCACCGAATGTTACGATCCTGAACACAGGGCGACCTAAACCTTTCACTTCCTTCATATCAAGGTTCAAGCTTCCTTCGAAAAGGATAACGGCGACAGCCAAGGATATGATTGGTTTATAAAGTTCTCCGAAGTCCTGCTCAGGGTTCATGAGGCCTAGTACAGGACCGGCTAAGAGACCGGCGATGGACATGACTACAATAGCAGGCAACCGAAACCGCCAGGCCACCCATTGTGAACCTACGCCGAGAAACCCCACTAACATCAGTTGTAATAGTAACGAATCTATCATTAAACAGTCTCCTTCTGTAAGGTGTATGTACGACCCTCAAGTAATATAGACATATTCTATATGCCTCTCCCTCATCTGTAAACTAAATTGTCTGTAAAAAACTTCCCTTTCCCATCAAACCTTCTTCCGATATAGCTCCCGATTGTGGAAGACTCAGTTTCGAGACTTTTGTTGAGTGGATGGGGCTGCGGGGAATAACTCGCTTTCCGCGGGAACGCGGTGAGCCTCCTCGGACTGCGTCCTGTGGGGTCTCACCCTGCATTTTTTCCTCTACGATATCCGGTTCCGGCGCCTAGCGGCTAGTGAGACTTCCCTCGCTTCTGTACGATAAGTCAACATCGAATCACTTCGTTCTCCGTGTTTCCTTTATCTCCGCCAGCTCAGTCCAGTCCATACGCCGCTGATCGAGGCGCCTGCACACTTATATTAGGAGTCTCGCCATTCCCCTCCGCCCACTTGCCGGAAGAAATTCTCGAAACTACCTTCCAGCAATAGGAGCTTTTATGGTTGAGAAGCCTATGTCAACGCGGTTTAAGCAGGATTTATAACAGTTTTAGGCAAGGAGATATAAGAGGGATTTCGAGAACCTCATATGGCAAAGGGGCGGAGGGAAACGGTGAGACTCCTGTGGGAAGTGCGTGGTAGATGAGACCCCGCAGAGCGTTAGCTCGAGGAGGCTCATCACTCGCCCACGGAAAGCGAACCTTTTCCCGGAGCCCCTAAATCCACACAAACATCTCGAAATCAAGTCTTCCACAATCCTGCCATATTGTTGAATAAACCCTTAATTTGTAAGGGTATCACACAAAAATTGGTATGGTAATCATAACCTTTTAAATTTTCTAAAAAAATAATTGACAGAAAGGTGTGACATTGATAGTATTACGGCGGTGCGTTAATCTCATTCACTTTTTTAATAATGAAAATCATGTAGAAGCCTTGATTATTGCCGCTCATCTTTTGGATAAGAGCGCTTTTTTTACGCAAAATATACAGACATCTATGAGGAGGAGCCAGTATGAAAGCAAGAGACACAATTTTTATTGGGTTTACGTTGTTCGCTTTGTTTTTCGGTGCTGGAAACTTGATCTATCCTGTTTCCCTCGGTATTGAATCAGGGACATCCTATTTTCCGGCTATTTTCGGTTTTGTCATTACGGGTGTAGGATTACCTATTATAACGGTAGCGGCTATATCGCTTGTACGTAACGGCGCGGTACAATTAGCTGGACGTGTACACCCGTTGTTCGGGTTATTATTTACGGCGATGGTCTATCTTGTGATTGGACCTTTCTTTGCCATTCCAAGGGCTGCAAACGTCGCATTCGAAACAGGTATCGTTCCCTTTACTAACGGTAAATCGTTGACGTTATTCATTTTTACGGTCTTATTCTTTGTCATTGTTTATTGGCTCAGTCGCAATCCATCTAAACTAGTGGATCGCGTGGGACAAATCTTAACTCCTACATTATTTTTAGCTATCCTCGGCCTCGTCATTGGAAGCTTTTTCATGTTGGATGGACAGATCCAACCAGCGGGTGAGAAATATCAGGCCCAACCTTTCTTCACTGGCTTTATTGAAGGTTATTTGACCATGGATGCGATCGCTTCTCTTGCTTTTGGTATTATCGTTGTTTCTTCCTTCCGTGATCGCGGAGTTACCGATCCGAAAGTATTAACCCGCCGGACATTGAAAGCTGGTTTAGTAACAGCCATCGGACTAACCACTGTCTATGTGGCCATTGGTTGGATTGGAGCTAGAATGGCTACAGAAGGCTCCTTTGATAATGGAAGTGCCATCCTTGCTGGTGCTGCACAAATCATGTATGGCGATGTAGGGACACTATTGCTTGGTGTCATTGTAGGACTAGCCTGTTTGACAACATGCATCGGTCTAACGGTTGCCTGTGGCCAGTTCTTTTCAAAGCGTGTTCCTGGACTGACTTATCACCATGTGATTATCGGAGTAACTTTGATTAGTTTAGCGATATCGAATATCGGATTAAACCAAATCATCGCTTATTCTGTTCCAGTTCTTGTGTTCGTCTATCCGATTACCATCGTTCTGGTCGCCCTAACATTCATGAGCCCCCTCTTCCATCACTCACCTTATGTGTACAGAGGAGCCATTCTATTGACTGCGGTCATTGGGGTTTACGATGGGCTCGTAGCTTTTGGCGCAGATGTATCAGCCATCGAACCATTGATCAGTCAACTGCCATTGTTTGAATTAAACCTGAGTTGGATCTTCCCGGCGATTGTTGGTGGAATCATCGGATTAATGATCGATTACTTCAAAGGACAACCACGCCATAAAGAAAGCTTTCAGAACGGATGACGTATGAAAATCCCTCTCCATGATGGAGAGGGATTTTTTTATTGATCGAGAAGCGTTACGCTGACTTTCACATCAAGATTTTGTCCGCCTCCACGATATACTCCCTGAAGTGGACTGACGTCAGCATAATCTCTTCCGGTACCAATTCTAATATGCTGTTCTAATGCTTCGACGTTATTGGTAGGGTCAAGACCCACCCAGCCGATTCCTGGAACCATTACTTCTACCCAAGCATGTGTAGCCGCATCACCCACGAGTGCTGAATCTTCTCCAACATACAGATACCCACTTACATAACGGGCAGGTACACCCTGGGCCCTTAAGACACCAATCATAATGTGAGCAAAATCCTGGCACACCCCAGACCTTAATGGCCATGATTCATAGGCCTTGGTATTAACCTGGGTCGTTGTTGTATCATATCGGATCAATTGATTGATATACTCCATCAACCGCAGAGAAAAGCGTATAGGATCCTTTGCGTCTCCGACTTCATTGATAATCTCTTCGTGTTGTTCTTTATACAGGAAAGTATAAGGTGTTTCGTTTAAGTAAGCCAGATAGTGATGACGAAAAAGCTCTGAATGAAAAATAGTCTGCATCTCATTCGAACATTCAATCATTCGGATGAACGGGCTTTTTTGGATACTGACCGTTGATGTCGTCTTCAACGTTAAGTGTTCATGCTTCTCGGGAATAAAGAATGTTTCCACGTGGTTCCCCCAGAGGTCAATATGTTCCTTCGTCATCGAACCTGGAGTGATTTCAGTCCGGTAAGCCAAAAGCCTCTGACATTCATCCGTCCTTGGCTTCAAGCGGATATGATTCATGCTCTGATCGACAAAATTATCATAATAAAAGGTGTTCGTATGCTCAATTTGGAACTTCACTGTGTATTCCTCCTGGATAGCCTTTACTTGACGTGAACGGGTTCAATTAAATAATAGGTTTGTGAGAACATTCGACTGAGCGTCATGCACCGATCCTGGAAATGATCAAGAAATGACATCAGCTCATTCATATCCATTTCCTCTATGTCTGTCCTGGTAATCTCATCTTGAATGAGCTCGAGCATTTGAAAAAGGTCCTCTGAATAATGAGAGATTTTCCCGCCTTCAAGCTTATTAACCGCTTCGAGGACATGATCCATACAGTAGCGGATCGATCTTGGGAACGTCCCTTCTTTAATTAAAAAACTAAGGACGTGCTTCGACTCCATTGTCGGTGGATGTTCTTTAATATACGCATCATAACCATTCAAAAACTGCAGAGCTGTCAGCCAGTAATAGTAGTGGTCCGTCGGAACATCGGCTTCTTTTCTGTTCTTTTCACAGGTCACATTCAATATTCTTGCCGTTTTTTCTGCGCGCTCCAGCCATTTCCCTACTTTAATAAAAGTATAAGGAGTGCCACGGCTCATACTGGACTCAATAACACCTTGTGATGTCATGGAAGTTTTAATCACACGATCCAGATAATCCTGGGTATGCTGTCTCGTATTCGGGAGCTCCTGCCAATCTTTTTGGTCTAAATGGAAGGCGTTTAAAACTTCCCAAAGCTCTTCAGGAAGGATATCCCTTGTTGAACGAGCATTCTCCCGGGCATAATTCATACTATTCATAAGAGAATTGACGTTAAATGGACTGATGGTCAAGTACTGGATCAACGTTTCCCTGTCTAAACGATCATACAGACTGTAATAATCTTTCGCGGAAGCACAGACTTCCACAATTTCTTCCCAGTCCCGATCTGAGGCCTCCTGATTTTGTGCCTCCAGCATATGAATGAGCTGTACACTGAGTACCCTGGCATTGTTTTCAGATCGTTCGATGTTTCGCGACATCCAGTATAGAGAATCGGCTACACGACTAAGCATGTTGATCACCACTTTCTGTCAAAATCCACGTATCTTTTCCTCCCCCACCTTGAGAGGAGTTCACAACGAGAGATCCTTCTTTGAGAGCTACTCGTGATAACCCTCCAGGAAGTACATTCGTCTTTTCCCCATTCATGACAAACACGCGTAAATCTACATGACATGGATAAAACCTACCTTCCTGATACGCAGGAGCCCTTGATAATTTAATGGTCGGTTGGGCGATGTACTGATGAGGATTTTCAATAATTTTCTTCTTGAATTCTTCACGTTCACTTTCTTCCGACTGTGGACCAATCAACATGTCATACCCGCCTGAAGCCCCTACATTTTTCACAACCAGTTCATGGATGTGGTCCAGAACATAATCCAGGCGTTCAGGATCACTGAGGAAGTAAGTTTCCACATTGGGGATAATCGGATCTTCCCCGAGGTAGAAGCGAATCATATCCGGAACATAAACATACATCGCTTTATCATCCGCAACGCCATTACCTATCCCGTTAAGTATCGATACATTCCCTTTTTGATAAGCTCTGAGCAATCCTGAAACTCCGAGAGCAGAGTCAGGCCGGAACGCTTCCGGATCAAGGAAATCATCGTCGATTCTTCTATAAATAATATCCACACGTTTCAAACCTTTGATGGTTTTCATGTAGACAACATCATCTTTGACAATCATATCTCTACCTTCTACCAGTTCAATTCCCATCTGTTGAGCAAGAAAGACATGATCATAGTATGCAGAATTGTATATGCCCGGCGTTAATAAAACGGCAGTCGGCGCTTTATTAGGATTCGCATTGGCAGGTAAATGGCTTGTTACCGCCTGGTGTAGTTCTGATAACTGATGCTCCAATGTTTCAATGGAATGTTGAAAGAACAATTCAGGGTAGACTTGTCTCATGACATAACGATTTTGGAAAACATAAGACATCCCTGAAGGGTTCCGCAAATTATCTTCCAATACCCGGTACTGCCCCTTCTCATCTCTAATTAAATCTACTCCAGCAAGGAATATATGGTTCCTTAAAGGGATATCTATGCCACTGACTTGCTTGTTGTAGTAATATGGATTGTTCTCAATCAACTCTCTCGGAATGACTCCCGCTTCTATAATTTCCTGATCATGATAAATATCTTCCAAAAAATGATTGAGCGCGGTCATCCGCTGCTTCATCCCTTTTTCAATCTCTTCCCAATCTTGTCTCGGAATGATAATCGGAACAAAGTCGAACGGCATCGTTCTTTCTGTGCCTCCCGTGTGGTTATACACGGTAAATGTAATGCCTTGTCTAAGAAAGTTAAGCTGAGCTGTTTCATGCTTGTTCATCAAATCGCGTTCTGTAAATTGATTGACCAGTTGATAAAACCATTGGTAATGCTTTTTTGGTGCACCATCCTGTTTCATCATTTCATCAAAATAAACTCCCGTTTGATAATTAGTGAGCACGACATCTCCTCCATTTCTACTTACTACAAATCCTTTACCCTTAGTTTACTCTACTCACTCGTAAATTGTAAGAAAATTTACACAACAATTGTCGTTTCGAGTTCTTAAAGTAAATGGCAGGATTGTGGAAGACTTGATTTCGAGATGTTTGTGTGGATTTAGGGGCTCCGGGAAAAGGTTCGCTTTCCGTGGGCGAGTGATGAGCCTCCTCGAGCTAACGCTCTGCGGGGTCTCATCTACCACGCACTTCCCACAGGAGTCTCACCGTTTCCCTCCGCCCCTTGACCATATGAGGTTCTCGAAATCCCTCTTATATTACCTTGCTTAAAACTGTTATAAATCCTGCTTAAACCGCGTTGATATAGGATTCTCAACCATAAAAGCTCCTATTGCTGGAAGGTAGTTTCGAGAATTTCTTCCGGCAAGTGGGCGGAGGGGAATGGGGAGACTCCTGCGGGAAAAAAGTGCATGGTGAGACCCCACAGGACGCAGTCCGAGGAGGCTCACCGCGCTCCCGCGGAAAGCGAGTTATTCCCCGCAGCCCCATCCACTCAACAAAAGTCTCGAAACTGAGTCTTCCACAATCGGGAGCTTATGCGAAGTTCTTATTTGAATGAAAAACCGGACCAGGTCATCCGTGTTTGGGATGACCTGGTCCGGTGTGAAGGGGTAGACCCTATTTAATGTTGATGACAATTTTACCTTTGGCATGGTGAGTTTCGCTGACGCTATGAGCTTCTTTCAACCCTTCCTCACTAAGGTCAAAGCGGTGGCCGATGACGGATACTAAATTTCCCTCTTCCATCATGGAAGCAAGCTTGGCCAATTTTTCTCCGCTCGGCTCAAGCCAGACAAATCCTGCTTTCACTCCATGTTTAGAAGCGAGGTCTTCATCAGGCGGCTGGACAATGGATGGGAGCCGGCCTCCTTCTTTCAGGACAGAAAAGCTTTTTTCCTGAATTTCTCCACCGAGGGTATCGAGGACGATATCGTAATCACTCAATAATTCTGAGAAGTCCTCTTCTTTATAATTAATAAAACGATCCACACCTAATTTTTCTACCCACTCCTGATTTTTTCCGCTTGCTGTCGCTGCTACATAAGCCCCTTTTTGCTTCGCAATTTGAATGGCATAGTGGCCGACGCCTCCTGATCCTGCGTGAATAAGTACATGGTCTCCCTCTTGAATCTCACCAAAATCCACTAAGCATTGCCAAGCGGTAAGACCGGCCAATGGCACCGCTGCCGCTTCTTCAAAAGAGACATTCTCAGGAAGATGGGCTAGAAGATGTTCATCCACTGCTGTATATTCTGCATACGTTCCGTTTCGCGTTGTATCCGGACGAGCGAAAACACGATCGCCTACCTTAAAGTTATCTACGGAGGAACCAACCTCCGCAACGATCCCTGCAGCATCCCAACCTAAAATGATAGGAAATTTAAAGTCCAGCATCTCTTTCAAGTAACCTTCACGAAGCTTCCAGTCAATCGGGTTGATGGATGTGGCGTGCAATTCCACGATAACCTGGTTTTCACTTGGAACCGGGCGCTCCACGTCTTTTTCCTTTAATTGCTCTTTATCTCCATATTGCTCAATGACAATGGCCTTCATATTTACAATCGCTCCTTTTTCGAGGTATGACTTCTATAGTTTTCCCCACAGTTTTCACGTGAAACATGATAAGATGTGGGAGAAAGAAGATTATGTATAAAAGGATGATCACGATGATTCAACAGGCCGAGAAAATTCTCCACCAATACTACGGTTATTCCTCGTTCCGCCCTGGACAAAAAGAGGCCATCACTCATGTTTTAAATCAAAAAAACACTTTGGCCGTCATGCCGACAGGAGGCGGGAAATCCCTCTGCTATCAAATCCCCGGACTCACTTTGCAAGGAACTGCGATCATCATATCTCCATTGATCTCTTTGATGAAAGACCAAGTGGATGCTCTCCATTCTTATGGGGTAGCTGCTACTTACATAAACAGTTCCCTTTCTCATACAGAACAGCAGCAGAGGCTCAGGGATATGGAAAAAGGCCGCTACTCCTTTGTGTACGTCGCTCCTGAGCGGTTTGACTCCCCCAACTTTTTGGATGCTATCAACAGCATTTCCCTTTCATTGATTGCCTTTGATGAAGCGCACTGTATTTCCCAATGGGGACACGACTTCCGCCCAAGCTACCGATCCATTGTCCCTACTTTGAAAAAGGTCGCAAACCTTCCTGTCCTTATGGCACTAACAGCTACAGCAACACAGGAAGTAATCAAAGACATCAAAGAGTTAATTGATGTCGAGGATACGAATGTAATCAATACAGGGTTCGCCAGGGACAACTTATCCTTCCGTATTATCAAAGGCCGTGACAAACGTGAATTCATCAGCGAGTACCTGACTCAGATTCCTAATGAATCCGGTATCATCTATACGGCCACACGAAAAGATGCGGACCAGCTACATTACCTTTTAACGAAAAAAGGATTTGCCGCTGGAAAATATCACGCCGGGATGACAGAACATCAAAGAAAGCAAGCACAGATGGATTTCGTTCAAGATGAAGTGACCACAATGATTGCAACCAATGCTTTCGGGATGGGTATCGATAAATCAAACGTCCGGTATGTCATTCATTATTCCATGCCGATGAATATTGAATCTTATTATCAGGAAGCCGGCCGTGCCGGACGTGATGGTGAGCCTGGGGATTGTGTATTGCTTTTCTCCAGCCAGGATATCAACCTGCAGCGTTTTTTGATCGACCAGTCACCCAATGAAGAAAAGAAAAAGGACGAGTACACGAAACTTCAGGCCATGGTGAATTACTGTCATACCCATTCCTGCTTACAGCAATACATTCTCGACTACTTTGATGATCCGACAGACTCTGAGCCGTGTGGTAAGTGTACGAATTGCACCCACGATGGTGAAGAACAGGATATGACCAAAGAAGCGCAAATGGTACTTTCCTGTGTGAAGCGCATGGGCGAAAGGTTCGGAGCAGGCCTGACAGCAAAAGTTCTCAAAGGTTCTTCCGACCAAAAAGTAAAGCAGTTCCGCTTCCAACAGTTATCGACCTATGGCATCATGCCGAATTACACAGAAAAAGAACTGACTCGATTCATTCAGTTTTTAACGGCGGAAGGCTATCTATCAACCGGTGAAGGACGTTACCCTTCATTGAAACTGACAAATGAAGCTGTCTCTGTCATCAAAGGAAATCAACCTGTCCTTATGCTTGTTGAATCCACAACAAAGAAACAGAAAACAGAATACAATGAAGAATACTTCGAAGAGTTGCGACAGTTACGTAAGTCGATTGCAGATGAAAGCAACCTCCCTCCTTACGTCATCTTCTCTGATGCCACCCTTAAAGACTTGAGCATCTATCTCCCGGAAAGCAAAGAAGAGATGATGAACATCAAAGGAATCGGGGAGCAAAAGTTCGAGAAGTATGGAGAGCAGTTCCTAGAGAAAACGCGCCCGTGGGGTGAAGCGACAGAGACGAAATCCACCCCGACTCGCTCGACGGAACCTTCTGTTCAAAAGAAAGATCCGTTTGATGATCGTCCCAGTCACATCATTTCATACGAGCTTTGGGAACAGGGAAATGATGTGAAAGAGATCGCAAAAGAAAGAGGTATAGGCAAACAAACGATTGAGAACCATATTTTCCGAGCAGGAAAAGAAGGTCATGAGATTGATTGGGACCGATGGTTTGATGAGGAACAAGAACGTCACATTTTGCAAGCCTATGATCAAATGGAGGATCGAAAATTAAAGCCCTTGAAAGAGTCTCTGCCTGAGGGGTATTCCTACTCTATGATCAAGGCTGTCCTTGTGAAGCATAACTTGATTGATGAATGATCGTTGAGGAGGAAGGTTCATGACTAAACCTGTCATTTCAAGAGAAGATGTAAAAGCATGGGACCAACAGGACCCGCTAAAATCATTTAAACGTGAATTTTACCAGGAAGGTTTTTGTTATATGGATGGGAATTCCCTTGGTTTGCTTTCGAACCGTTCTGAAGTAACTCTCTCCACCTCACTAAATGATTGGAAGAAACATGCCATCGGGGGATGGACGGAAGGTGAAGAACCATGGTTTTACATGTCAGAGAAGATCGGGGCCCTGACCGCGCCTCTTATCGGTGCAAAACCGGAAGAAGTCATCAATACAGGTTCCATTACATCGAATATTCATCAGTTACTGGCGACCTTTTATAAGCCGGAAGGAAAACGGACAAAAATCCTGGCTGATGAACTGAACTTTCCGTCTGACATACACGCCATGAAGAGCCAAATCAAATGGCACGGGTTAGCTCCGGAAGAACACTTGATTCGTGTCCAAAGTGAGGATGGCTATACGTTATCTGAAGATACCATTATAAAAGAAATGGACGAAGACATTGCTGTTCTTCTCCTGCCTTCCGTTTTGTATCGTAGTGGTCAACTGCTCGATATTGAAAAAATAACAAAGGCAGCTCATGAATGTGGAATCATCGTCGGCTTTGATCTTGCCCACTCGATCGGAGCCCTCCCCCACCACTTGAACGAATGGCGCGTCGACTTTGCTGTCTGGTGTACGTATAAGTATTTGAACAGTGGGCCTGGCGGGGTTGGAGGACTGTATGTGAATGAAAAGCACCTCGGGAAAAGCCCGGGACTTGCGGGTTGGTTCAGTTCAGATAAAGACAAGCAGTTCGACATGAGTCACGAACTAACTCCTGCAGAATCCGCAGGAGCTTTTCAAATCGGAACCCCTCATGTGCTCAGTTCAGCGCCTCTCATAGGGTCACTCGAACTTTTTGAAGAAGCAGGCATTCAACGAATTAGAAGCAAATCATTGAAGCTCACTCGTTTACTGATGGATCTCATCCACCAGGAATTATCTGGGTACGGATTCAAAATCGGCAACCCTTTGAATGATGAACGCCGCGGAGGCCATGTCTGTCTTATCCATGACGAGGCCGCAAGCATCTGTAAAGCTCTAAAACAAGAAGACATCATTCCCGACTTCCGTTCACCGAACGTCATCCGCCTTGCCCCGATCGCTTTTTATACGTCTTATGAAGATGTGTATGACGTCGTATTACGCTTGAAAGACATCATGGAGAATGAAAAACAAAAGCAGTTCACAAATGAAAGAGACACCATCGCTTAAGGAGGTCTATAATGATGAAATTCATTGATATTACGATGAAACTGAACAATGATACGCCTCCCTGGCCGGGAGACGAGCCATTTGAATACAAACTGACGTGGTCCATGGAGGATACGGGATCAGTCAATGTCGGCCAATTCAAAGGGAGCAATCACATCGGGACCCACGTAGATGCCCCTTACCACTATGATTCCGCCGGATTAAAAATCGCAGACCTTCCCGTCGATCGATTTTCCGGCCAGGCTCTAATCGTGTCCGTAAAAGATGAACCGGTCATCACTAAAAAGCTTTTGGAAGACGTAGATTTGAGTAAGGTAAGTAAAATTTTATTCCATACGGACAGTTGGAAAGACCGTACCCGCTTCCCTGATCCATACACGGTCATCGGTGATGACGTAGGTCCATTTTTAAAACAGCAGGGCATCGACCTCATCGGCATCGATACTCCTTCTGTTGATCCTGAAACGAGCAAAGAGTTAAAAGGACACCACACCTTGTATCAGAATGATATCTTAATTCTTGAAGGAATTGATCTCTCTCAAGTACCTCAAGGAATTTATGAGCTTTTTGCATTTCCACTAAAAATGGAACAAGCCGACGGCAGCCCCGTCCGTGCCGTCTTACGCAGCAATGAAATATCCTAGCCAGCTTCAGCCAAATCGTTTCCCTAATGTATGGTTGAAACTACTGATAACGACGTAGTTATCAGGAAAGTGACAGGATAATATAAAAAAAATGCCCAGGAGGCTATCCTGGGCATTTTTATGAGTTTTTTATTTTTTTGTGATTCGTTGGTCAATAGCCATCTTCTTCGCTACTTTCGGTGCCAGCCAAATCATTGGCAGCAGAAGGATGGATACTGGAACGGCTGTGACAACAATAAAGTTTTGCAACTGAGTAATCCCGCTGTCTCCTGTGATTAACAGGATTACCGCGATCGCGCCCATCAATACGGCCCAGAATACTCTAACCCAGCTTTGTGGATTTCCTTCTCCTGTAACCGCCATGGCAATCGTGTAGGACATGGAGTCACTCGTAGTTACGACGAAGAGAATCGTCAATAACAAGAACAACGGAGAAATGATGCTTGCTAACGGGAACTGTTCAGTTATAGCGAACATGGCTGCCGGGTTCCCCGCTTCATTCAGTGCGTTGGACACAGATCCAGGATTGTTCAATTCAAAGAAGATTCCTGATCCTCCAAGCACCGTAAACCAAAACGTAGAAATAACAGGAGCAAAGACAGATACAGCAATGATGATCTCCCTGATTGTCCGGCCCCTTGAAATACGGCTGACGAGGATTGCCATCATTGGTCCATACCCGATGAACCATCCCCAGAAGAATACGGTCCATAGAGACAGCCAACCTTCATCTCCTCGATACGTACTCATCGGAATGAATTGATCCACATAATACCCGAAGCCTGCTAAGAAGTGATCAATGATAAAACCACCTGGTCCAAAAATGACGATGAATGCCATTAAAGCAATGGCCATACGGACGTTGAAGCTACTTAAAAACTGGATACCTTTATATAAGCCAGTAACTGCTGAAATCGTCGAAATGATAACAACGGCAAATATAATGGAAAACTGTGTGCTGAACTGATTAGGAATACCGAAGATTTCCTGAAGACCGTAACTCGCCTGCAGACCTAGGAAACCGATTGGACCGATTGTTCCTGCCGCTACAGCAATGACGGAGAAGGCATCAATAATCGTACCTAACCAGCTGTGGCGTAATTTTTCACCAAAAATCGGATAAAGCAACGTTCTAGGTTTCATTGGCATCCCTTTATGATAGTGACCATACATCATAACGACCGCACTGATCGTACCAAGAATGGCCCATGCTAGGAATCCCCAGTGCATAAAGCTCTGTGCCAATGCCGGATTAATCGCTGCTTCTGTTCCAGCTTCAATTCCACCAGACTGTGATGGAGGCACAGTCAAGAAATGCCACATTGGTTCAGCGGCTGCCCAGAAAACACCTCCGCCGGCCAATAGGGTTGCCATAATAATGGATAACCATTTGTATAATCCTATTTCAGGCTTCTCCATATCTCCCATTCTGATTTTTCCATATCGTGAAAAAGCTAAATATAACCCAACAAAGAATGTAGCAAGCATAAGCACTTGCCAAAAAGCACCGAAGTACTTAGCTGACCATGCGAAACTATCGCTAACGATCATTTCAACCAAATCAATATTAATGAGTGCAAGAATAACGAAAAGGACTAATAATCCTCCACTTATTACAAATACCGGCCAGTCAATACGGCCTGTGTTCTTATTTTCCATAGTTGTCTCCTTTAATTCATAATGTGTTGGAATGCACAATGTACAACTTTATCACTCTTATTATTATGGTGTAAAGCTATATCCTTTATCCTAATGAGGAGTGATTTTTATACAGAATAGCATGAAAAAGGCGATCCCCTGCTAGAGATCGCTTCTCATTAATCTTCTGTGGACTCAACCTTATGATCTTCCTGCCTGTTTTGACATTCCTTACAGAGGTTGATTTCTCTCTCTTCTTTTATCTGAAGCGGTTTGCCACAACGCTGGCATTCATCATAGTTATTCGGATTTGCTTGGAACCCTGGCATTTCATTACTTCCATCGTTATACATACAAGTTCAGCTCCTTTGTGTTTCACCTTTTCTTTTCTTATTCCCTATTCGCTTTTCGTTAATCATCGCATGATTTCCTTTGCGGCGGTCATTCCTGACAATGTTACCCCAAGTGTTCCAGCTCCAGGAAAAACCGTATCCCCACACTGATAAACGTCCGGAATCCCTGTCCGAATGGAGTAACTGTTGAGCCAGCTGTATTTTCCCGTTGGAGTATAGCCACCCACTTTTCCCTTTTGCCTTCTCAACCATTTTTGAAAAGTAATCGGCGTTCCGGGAAGAACGATGTCTAAACTTTCTTTAAAGCTTGGGAAGTAAAAGTCCACTGTATTCAGAAGTCGGTTCTTCATATGTTCCTTATCCGCTTCATATTCTTCCGCATCCCACCACTTTGAAATGGATGTGTGGGTAGAAATCGTCAATGAACGCTTTCCCGCTGGCGCCATCGTCGCATCATGAGGGTCAGATAATGACAGTAAAAACTGCCCCCCATCATGGAGGTCATCCGGTTTTTTCGGGTCAATAAACTGATGATACACAGCGGATTCCCCCTCAAAAACTGCCGCGTCTACTCCTCCATGAATGATAAACGCTCCCCATGAATCTCTTTTTTCTTCTTTTAACGCTTTAATATAGGATTGTTTACCCATATCTTTTGATACCGTATCATGGAAGTTGTGAACAGAATTGTTCAGCAGAACCTTTTGAGCTCGAAAGACTCGATCCCGTTTCGTATGAAACTCGAAATGCCGGCCGCTTTTCTCTACTTTATGAATAGGATGCCGCATATAAAGGTCACTTCCTGAATCCTTAATGAAAGATGCCAAACGTTCGGCAACCGCTGCAAGACCCCCATGTACAGCGTAGGCGCCTTTATGGAATGTTTGTAACGCCGCATACCCTAGGAACGCAGGGCAATATTCAACACTGGTCTGTACACTATCCATTAACTCGCCATTCAAAAACACGCGGAAAAGACGATCGTTGTGAAGGCCAAACTTTTTCAGCCGGTCTTCTACCGTCTGGTTCATGAAAGGGAAAAGCTTCAAAGCATCTTTGTTCACTAAAGGGGCGACATCCATGAAATCTTTTACGGTTCGTGGAGGAAATACAGGAAGTTCTTCCGTTAAACCATCTACAATCGCCCCCACTCGATACACTTCATCATAGAACGATTGTATAGCAGCGGATTGTGTCGGAAAGACTCGTTGAATTTCTTCATACCAGCGGCTTCGCTCACGAAAATAATGGATGGTCCGATCCGGCATGTGGATATCCATGATGGTATCCAGCAAAGTCATAGAAGGAGGGTGGATTTCCAACTGATCAAAGAGTCGACGTAGAACTCCTCCTTCTTCAAATCCCATTCCGAGGGTAGCCCCTGACTGAAAACGGTATCCATATCGTTCAAATTTGCCCGCACTACCTCCAAGTTCGTTGGAGGCTTCAAAGACGGCAACCTTCATTCCTCTTTTGGCGAGAGAAGCAGCAGCTGCGAGCCCACCAAAACCCGCACCAACAACTCCAACATCATAAATCATCCGCACACCTCCCTCCCCTTCTTTTCCCCCATCTCCCCCTTTTTAGGCGTCACGAATGTTCTTGAAGTAAATGGCAGGATTGTGGAAGACTTGATTTCGAGATGTTTGTGTGGATTTAGGGGCTCCGGGAAAAGGTTCGCTTTCCGTGGGCGAGTGATGAGCCTCCTCGAGCTAACGCTCTGCGGGGTCTCATCTACCACGCACTTCCCACAGGAGTCTCACCGTTTCCCTCCGCCCCTTTACCATATGAGGTTCTCGAAATCCCTCTTATAGTACCCTGCCTAAAACTCTTTTAAATCCTGCATAAACCGCGTTGACATAGGCTTCTCAACCATAAAAGCTTCTATTGCTGAAAGGTAGTTTCGAGAATTTCTTCCGGCAAGTGGACGGAGGGGAATGGCGAGACTCCTAACTTAAGTGTGCAGGCGCCTTGATCAGCGGCGTATGGACTGGACTGAGCTGGCGGAGATAAAGGAAACACGAAGAACGGAGTGATTCGATGTTGACTTATCGTACAGAAGCGAGGGAAGTCTCACTAGCCGCTAGGCGCCGGAACCGGATATCGTAGAGCAAAAAAGTGCAGGGTGAGACCCCACAGGACGCAGTCCGAGGAGGCTCACCGCGCTCCCGCGGAAAGCGAGCTATTCCCCGTAGCCCCCATCCACTCAACAAAAGTCTCGGAACTGAGTCTTCCACAAACGGGAGCTTTAGTGGAGGAGATTCATGAATTTATTGAAGAAATTTGTATTTTTGCAGACCTTTTGGATGAGAAACTCGTCTAATGAAAAGGAAAGGAGAGGAAAGCCTGGTGTCCGTACATACACAAACTCATTACACACGCGAAGAAGCGGTTGAGTACATTATGGACCAATACGGAGAATCGTTGAAAAGAACCATTTTTACATATGTGAAGAATCACCATACCACAGATGATATTTTTCAGGATGTTCTCCTGCAGATTTATCGGAAGTGGGACAGGTTCAACGGACATTCCCAATTGAAGACATGGGCGATGAGAATCGCCATCAACCGGTGCAAAGATTATTTGCGTTCCCCTATTCACCGCATTAAAATCGCTACAGATAAATGGCGCGAACAAAAAGACCCGAACTATACGGAGCAAAAAGTCGTCCAAAAGGAACAGTGGGATGAAATAGCGGAAGCCATCCTTCATCTTCCTGTCAAATACCGGGAAGTTATGATCCTGACTTTCCAGCAAGATATGACACAGAAACAGATTGCTCAAGCGACCGGCACACCTTTGAGCACGATCAAAACAAGGATGCAGCGTGCACGTCAACTGCTTAGAGAAAAAGCAGATGAAGGAGGGATAGACCCGTGGATCATCAACGAATAAAAGAAGCCATCAACCGTCAAATTGGGGAGGATCCTTTATTCACAGATAAAGATAAAGAACGCTTTTATAAAAACAAGCCGAAACGACGGCCACGTTTCCCTGCTGCTCCGAAAATTGTTACGGTCCTTCTTGCTTTCATTGTTTTGAGCGGATCCTTTTATACCTTTGTAAGTACAGACTTGTTCGATCAATCTTCTTCACCTACGGAAGAGGAATCAGATCCAATGGAAGAAACGCCACCTGCTCCCGATCCGAATCCAGAAGAACCCACCCATGTGAAGGTTGAAAAGCTCAAGGAAGTCATTACTTCCATACCGAGCAAAAGTAAGATGAAAGTCGCCATTGACCAATTTGAAGGAACCGAAGTTGAATCCAAACTAGCAGATACAGAGAATGCAAATGGAAACGAGTATAAATTATTTGAGAATTATTATGCATTTGAATCAGGAAATCAAACTGCTTATGACGGCCCTCTGCCTCCCCCAAAAGAGGCCTTTGAAAATGGTGAGATAGAAATATCTATGAAACTTAACTGGGTAGAGGGGGGAGAGCGGGTTTTACTAAATGAAGCGACAATCCTTTACCTATCAGAAAAAGGAGATCTGATCGAAGAAAACTACAAAGCATACCAGCGCGAACGAAATTTCATCAAGGTTAAAAATCCGAATGAACCCGTCGTCATGGACGACTTAATCCTTCGCTCCATTGCAAGGTCCGTGGATAAGGAGCCTGATTCGATCACGAAACGCGATCTATTATATTTAGAAGAGTTGACGATTAACGCGTCTCATTTGAGTGGCATCTATGAAGTGGACGAAGACATTGAATATTTTAAAGCCATGCAGTCCCTTTTCGTGCTTAAGCTGAATCAAGCCATCATCCCAGGCGAGTTATTAAAAGAAGTTCCTTACTTGGATCAGGCGACTTTCATCGGTCCTACCGTCGACGATTTGAGTCGAGTCAAAGAAGGCCTGCAGACCATTACGTACTTGAATTTGATTAATTCCTCCTTTAGAGGTACGGCTGAAGACATTCTTGAACTGAAATCTTTGAACATCGTCAGGGTCGATCCGACCGTCGTTCCTAATTACGAAGATTTACAATTTGAAGGAATGGACGTTCGGTGGTAATAAACAAAAAACATAAAAGAGTACGGGGCCTCGCTTCCTTCCGGAGGCGAGCTTCATTCTCCCCTACTTATTACTAGGTATAGGATTTTAAAAAGGAGGCTTTTCTATGTGTGGAATTGTTGGAGTTTTCAATAAAAAAGGCGTTGCAAAACATGTACTCATACAGGGCATGATGGACAAAATTCACCACCGTGGACCAGACAATCAAGGTTCATATACAAACAAAAAAATCAGTTTAGGATTTCAGAGACTGACGATTATCGACGTTTCTGAAAATGGAAATCAACCGATGTTCAGTGAACATGACCGTTATGTGATGGTTTTCAACGGGGAGATTTATAATTTTCAGAGCTTAAAAAAGGATTTACTTTTAAAGGGGCATACGTTTCAAAGTCAGGCGGATAGTGAAGTTGTCCTGCATGGGTATGAAGAATACGGCCCTGAGATCCTAAAAAAGTTACGGGGCATGTTTGCTTTTGCCGTTTGGGACAAAGTAGAAGAACGCCTCTTTCTTGCCAGGGACCCTTTCGGAATCAAACCGCTTTACTATACACAGGAAACGACAGATGGTTCCTTCTTGTTTGGATCGGAAATCAAATCGTTTCTCCCTCACCCGGGCTTTCGCAAATCTTTCAATCCTGAAGCCCTACAGCCCTATCTTACCTTTCAATATTCGGCTATGGAGGAAACATTTTTCGAAGGCGTGTACAAACTCCCCCCAGGCCATTATATGATTCATGATGGGAAGGATTTTGACATTCAAACATACTGGGAACCTTCTTATTCTGAGCAGACAGCGGATTTAAACGAAGCCATTGAGAAAATCCAGGAGGCGATGGATGATTCAGTCCGGCATCACAAAATCAGTGATGTCGAAGTAGGGTCCTTCCTTTCCGGAGGTATTGACTCAAGCTATGTAACGAGTTTATTGAAACCGAATAAAACGTTTTCGATCGGCTTTGAAGATTATCAAGGCATGTTTAATGAAACCGCACTCGCAGAGGAGTTATCACAAAAAATAGAAGTCGAAAACCATAAACGGTTAATATCAGCCGATGATTTTTTCGAGGCTGTTCCTACCATTCAGTATCATATGGATGAACCTCACGCGAATCTTTCTTCCGTCCCTCTTTTCTTCTTAAGTGAATTGGCTAAAGAACATGTGACGGTCGTTCTCTCAGGAGAAGGAGCTGATGAACTTTTCGGGGGATATGATTGGTATAAAATTAGTCCAGAACAGAAGATCTATGAAAAAGTGCCGTTTGCGATTCGCAAATCTATTGCCACATTTTCTTCTAAACTTCCGCAGAATAAGGTCACCTCATTTTTGACGAGTGGTGGAGAGAAGATTGAAGACAAATTCATCGGACATGCGAAAGTATTCCGGCCAGAGGACGCTCACAAAGTCCTTAAACCCGCATATCGACAGAATCGCAAACCATCCGATCTTCTATCAAAGACCTATGCCAGAGTTTCCGGTGCGAATGATTCTACGAAAATGCAATATGCCGACCTTCATCATTGGCTCCCTGGTGATATTCTACAAAAGGCAGATAAAATGAGCTCCGCACACTCTCTTGAGTTACGCGTTCCTTTTTTAGATCCAAAAGTAATGGAAGTCGCTTCTTCTCTCGCTCCTTCCTTAAGAGCGAATGGCAAGGACACAAAGTATGCCTTACGTGAAGCGGCTAAGGCTGTGCTCCCTGAAGAATGGGCGAACCGTAAAAAAGTCGGCTTCCCAGTCCCTATCCGTGATTGGCTGAGACAAAAAGAATACTATGAATTAGTGAAAACTTCTTTAACGTCTGAAACCGCTCAGGAATTTTTCCACACACCTGCTTTGGTCCAGTATTTGGACGAACATTATGAAGGGAAAGGAAATCACCATCGTTATATTTGGACCGTCTATGTGTTCATTCAATGGTATGAGGTCTACTTTGGAGAAGAGGTACACCTTCAAGAAGAAGAAACCCACCTCGCTTATGCATAACAAAACCGGCAGCTTCTCATACGCTGCCGGTTTCCGTTGTATTATTCAAATGAAATGGCCCAGCTTCCTTTTCGCATGACGGGTTCTGTCGTTCCGTCTGCTCGTACACCATCAATGTCAAGCTCGCCGGATCCCATCATAAAATCAACGTGAGATAAACTATCATTCACACCATTCTGATCAAGTTCTTCTGCACCCATATCTGATCCGCCTGTCATGTTGTTCGGATAAGCTTTTCCGAGGGCAAGGTGACAAGAAGCATTCTCATCATAAAGGGTGTTATAGAAAATCAGACCAGATTGAGAAATCGGTGATTCATGCGGCACAAGCGCCAGTTCTCCAAGTCTGCGTGAACCTTCATCGGTTTCCAGAAGGTGCTTGAGTGTTTCTTCGCCTTCTTCCGCTGTGAAGTCCACGACTTTCCCCTCTTTGAACGTCAGAGTGAAGTTGTCGATGACGTTACCACCATAGTTCAGAGGTTTCGTACTGGAAACTTTCCCATCTACTCCATACTTATGAGGAGCTGTAAATACTTCTTCTGTCGGCATGTTCGGATTGAATTGGACTTTGCCTTCCACCGTCTTCGAAGGTCCACCCTTCCAGATGTGTCCTTCAGGCAGAGCTACTTCAAGATCCGTACCGGGTGCTTTGTAAATCAACTTCTGGTACTGTTTTTTATTCAAGTATTCACGAGCCTTAATCAAGGTTTGGTTATGCTCTTCCCATGCAGCTACCGGATCTTCACGGTCGACACGAACAATGCTGAAGATTTGCTCCCAAAGCTTCTCCACAGCTGTATCTTCGTCTTCTCCAGGGAAAATCTTCTGTGCCCACTTAGGAATTGGAATACTGACGATCGACCATTGAATACGGTCATTCATCGTATAGTCACGGAACTTGGACATCGCTTCTGATCTCGCTTTTGTAGCAGCTGCCACTTTGCTCGCGTCAATCCCTTTAAGGAGATCAGGGTCTGTAGAGCGAATGGAAAGTATGGCCGCTCCCTGCTCCGCAAAGTACGTGTATTGCTGCTTCTGCCATTCTGGAACGTCTGACAACGTCTCCTTGTCGGCATGTTCATATTTCATACGCGTCAGTTCATCGTCACCCCAGTTAATATGTACATCTTTCGCTCCCATTTCGAAAGCTTTGCGTGCGACGATGCGTGTGAAGTCCGCTCCTGCAATCGTAGAATTAATCATAAGCAATTGATCCTTTTGCAAATTGACACCTGTGCGCAAGGCTAACTCCGCATATTTTTCCAAGTTTTCTTTGCTTGGCATTTTCATGATTACACTCCTCCTGTCAATGCTTGTATCCGTATTCATTATTCCATAAAACGCACAGAACTACAAAAATAAGCCCAACATCATGATAAAAAAGAGAGAGCGGAGGACAAAGGTTCTCCACTCTCCATTCAGTCATTCATCCTCTACTCCTTCAACAATCAAGGAAAGCTCTTCCCACCGTTGCATTTTCGCTTCCAATTCAGATTCAGTTTCATCTTTTTCCTTTGAAAGTTCCTGGACACGATCATAGTTCGTCGATTCTGCCGCGAGCTTTTCATCAAGAAGCTCAACCTTCTCCTCCAAAGCAGCGATTTCGTCTTCAATCGTTTCCCATTCCTGTTTTTCTCGATAGGATAACTTACGCTTTCGATTCGCTCGGCGTGTATCTTCCTGTGTAGAAGGCTTTTTGTTTACCTGTGCCACCTTCTTCTCATCTTTTCTCTGTTCAAGATATTCCGTGTAATTGCCGTAAAACTTCCGGACGCCGCCATCTACTTCAAAAGCTAAAAGGCGGTCAACGACACGATCCAGGAAATAACGGTCGTGTGAAACCGTAATGACAACACCAGGGAACTGTTCCAAATAGTCTTCCAACACACTCAGCGTTTCCGTGTCGAGGTCGTTGGTCGGTTCGTCTAAGAACAGAACATTCGGTTCGCTCATCAGAACTCTAAGCAAATACAAACGACGTCGCTCTCCTCCAGAAAGACGCTTAATATACGTCCACTGCTGCGGGCGTGGGAATAAGAAACGCTCAAGCATCTGTTCTGCTGTAATTTCATCCCCATCGGCTGTCGTGATGACTTCCGCTACTTCTTTGATATATTCAATGACTTTCAGACTTTCATCAAGCTCTCCGTGATCCTGTGTATAATAGCCTATTTTCACGGTCGAACCAATATGGACACTCCCGGTATCCGGTTGGATTCGCTCAGCCATGATATTAAGCAATGTCGTTTTCCCAGACCCATTAGGACCGATGATTCCAAGTCTTTCTCCCGGTACGACAAGGTAATCCAGATTATCGATGAGCGGTTTACTCCCAAAGCTGTGGGTGATTCCCTCTAACTCTATGACCTGATTTCCTAATCTCGTGGAACCAATCGCCATATCCACGTTTTCCTTCTTCGTATCAAAGGTTTCTTCCTTCATGGCCTCCACGCGTTGTTTACGGGCCTTTTGCTTTGTGGTTCTCGCTTTCACACCAGCTTTCAACCAGGCAAGCTCTCTACGGAGTGTATTTTGGTGTTTTTGTTCTGCCTGACGCTCCCACTCTTCTCTTTCCGCTTTTTTCTCAAGGAATGTTTCATAGTTTCCTTCATAAATATACAAGCCGCTTTTATCCAGCTCATAGATCAAGTTCGTCACACGATTCAGGAAGTACCTGTCGTGGGTGACGATGACGAGTGATCCTCTATAGGAAGCCAGATACTCTTCCAGCCACTCGATGGTTTCATTATCAAGATGGTTTGTAGGCTCATCGAGCAAAAGCAAATCAGCTGGTTGAATTAGAGCTTTCGCAATAGCGACCCTTTTTTTCTGCCCCCCGGAAAGTTCGCTGACCTTCTTATCAAAAAACTCGATCCCCAACTTGGACAGAACCGTTTTGGCCACCGTGTTGGCTTCCCAGGCCCCCTTCTCATCCATCTTTTGCTGAAGGTCCAGCATACGTTCTTGGACAAGCGGATCCTCGGGATGAGCGGCTAACTCCAGTAGAACTTTTTCATAGGCTCTCATGACGACCATAATCTCTGCATCCCCATGATAGATTTGTTCAAGAACAGTATTGTTCTCGTCTAATTCCGGTTCCTGGGGCAAATATTCCACGGTAAAGTCCTTCGCATGATCCATTTCTCCTGAATCTCCACTCTCTAAGCCTGCGAGAATCTTCATAAGTGTGGATTTGCCCGTACCATTCACTCCAATAAGACCGATTCGCTGTTGATTGGATATCGTGAAAGTAAGATCATCAAAAAGATCTTTATCTCCATAACTTTTACTCAATTGATTGACTGATAGTAAACTCATTCCGCTCATTCCTTTTACTGAATATCTCTTTCCATCATATCACACCTGAGCGTGTGTAGAGCGATGTAGCATTCCGGTCCTCGTTTGGCGCGTTCCGTACCTCGTTTGGCGCGTTCCGTACCTCGTTTGGCGCGTTCCGTACCTCGTTTGGCGCGTTCCGTACCTCGTTTGGCGCGTTCCGTACCTCGTTTGGCGCGTTCCGTACCTCGTTTGGCGCGTTCCGTACCTCGTTTGGCGCGAACAGGCATCCTATAAATGGATGCCTGTTCGCTCAATAATAAAAACAGCCTCTGGAACGAAATCCAGAGGCTGCTTATGTTTGTTATCCTTGTTCTTTTTCTGAGGATTGATCTCTTCTCCAGTATTCCATCCCGTCGACACCCGGGAGATGATCCTGATAAAATACGGGATCTTTTCCTGCTTTTTTCTGCTTACGATAGTCTTGCAACGCCGCATAAGCTACGGATGACAACCGGAAAATTGCATATAAGTTGATCAATGCCATGATTCCCATTGTCAAATCGGCCAGTGACCATACAAGACCAAACTCAGCAATCGCACCGAACATAACCATAAACAACACAGCTATTCGGTAAATAAAGATCGCTGGTTTGCTTGTTTTGATGAATTCGATGTTCGTCTCTCCATAGTAATAGTTCCCAACGATCGAACTGAATGCGAAAAGAAAGATCGCTACCGCAATGAAAACGGCCGCCCATGCGCCAAGTTCGGATTCAAAGGCTTCCTGAGTCAGTTGGATCCCATTAAGGTCTGTGCCTACATAATCGCCGGCAAAGAGAATAATGACGGCAGTCGCACTACAAATAAGCAACGTATCCGTGAATACACCCAATGTCTGAATCAAACCTTGTTTAACCGGGTGAGTGACTTCAGATGTAGCGGCTGCGTTTGGTGCACTACCCATACCTGCTTCATTGGAAAACAACCCACGTTTAATTCCAATTAGAATCATGCCACCGAAAGTACCTCCAGCAACTTCACGAAAACCGAAAGCACCAGCGAAGATTTGTCCAAACATCGTTGGCACCTGTCCGATATTCACAACCAATACGTAGGCTGCAAGGATGATATAGAAAATAGCCATGATCGGAATGATAAACTGGGTTACTTGGGCAATTCGTTTTAACCCACCAAAAATAATAAGAGCTACAATAAAAGTGAGAATTCCACCAAGCAACCACTTATCCATATTAAAGGAATTTTCAAAAGCTAGACGGATGGTATTGGATTGCACGGAGCTGAAAACCAACCCATACGTAAATGTAATGGTTATTGCAAAAACAATTCCCAGTCCTCTGTTCTTCAACCCTTTTTCAATATAATAGGCCGGGCCGCCTCGATATTGATTTTCTTCAGGAACTTTGTAGATTTGTGCAAGCGTACTTTCGATAAAGCTTGAGGCTCCGCCGAGAATAGCTACAATCCACATCCAGAAAACAGCGCCTGGACCACCGACCGTAATGGCAGCGGCTACCCCTGCCAAGTTTCCCGTACCGACACGGGATGCGGTACTGATGGCAAAAGCCTGGAAGGGAGAGGTTCCCTTTTTGCCCTCTGCAGAAATCGAGCGCTTATCAAAAAGAACGCGGAACATTTCTGGTATGTACGTGAACTGGGCAAAATTCAGTTTAATCGAAAACCATAACCCTAAGCCGAGCAGGGCGGCAACGAGAATGGTTCCCCACATCCAATCGTTCAGAAAAGTAAGTAGATCTTCTACCATAACCTTCACCTCTTTTAAGTAATATTTTCCATTTTAAGACATCTTCCCATAATTGTTTACAAACAAACACACAACTACAAGAACTCGACTATTTTACCACATGTGCTCCTCTGCCCTCTACTTCCTATATCATGCAATCCCCTACTTCGCTAACGCTCCCTTTAGTTGAAGCCTCAGTTTCGAGAAGTTCGTGGGAGCTTAGGGGCTGCGGGAAAAGGTTCGTCTTGCTCTATCGTCCAGACACTCGCGTCATAAGCAGAACAGCAAAGGAATGAAAAACACATTCCGTTGCTGCTCTGCTTATGCCAGTCGTGTCTACCAGGACGATTCCGCATTTGAACACTTTCCATGGGGCGGGCGGTGAGCCTCCTCAGGCTACGCCTTCCGGGGTCTCACCTGTCCCACACGTCCTTTTAGTTATCCGGTTCCGACGCCTAGCGGCTAGTGAGACTTCCCTCGCTTCTGTACGATAAGTCAACATCGAATCGCTACGCTCTCCGTGTTTCCTTTATCTCCGCCAGCTCAGTCCAGTCCATACGCCGCTAACCAAGGCGCCTCCACACTTAAAAATAGGAGTCTCACCGTTTCCCTCCGCCCCTTTGCCATCGAAGATTCTCGAAACCACGCTTAAAAGGTTAGGTCGTATGATTATGGAAAGTGGATAATTAGAACACCTCCACAGCACGTAAAAGCTTGATCCAGAGCGCTTTAACTCTAACAGTGAAATAGTGTAAGGTCATCCAACTTGGCAAAGGAGTTCGTTATCCCCTTCATCGAATGGGGTGGTTGGGAAGCTGCGAGACTCCCGTGGGAGAAAGGAAATCGGCGAGATCCCGAAGGGCGTAGCCCGAGGAAGCTCGGCACTCCCCCACAGGAAAGCGAGTAGCTTCCCAGCCACCCCCGACGCTCAACACAGCAACGAACCCCGCAAATATCTCGAAACTGAGTCTGCAACAATCCTGCCATATAGTGTAATAGAGAATTAGAACCACTTAATAACCTAAATGAAAAAAATTCTCAATATTCACTTGACTTCTATGCTGAATCTATTAAAATTGAATCTGGAATGAAAATCATTATCAATGGTTGATAAAATTATACATAAGAGGTGGAAAGAACATGAGAAACAACAAATGGTTTTTAATGAGCTTCATCCTTATCCTTTCTATGTTCGTTCTCGCAGCTTGCGGCGGAGACGATCAGGAAGAAACAACGGAATCAAATGAAGAAGAAACAACGAACACAGAAGAAAACAGCGAAGAAAACGCGTCAGAAGAAACGGGTGGAGAGGTTAACCTTTACACAGGCCGTCACTATGACACTGACCAAGAGCTTTACGACAAGTTCGAGGAAGAAACAGGAATCAAAGTCAACGTCATTGAAGGAAAAGACGATGAGTTGATTGCACGTCTTGACCGTGAGGGCGAAGCTTCTGAAGCTGACCTTCTGATTACAGCGGATGCTGGTCGTCTGCACCGTGCGAAATCCCAAGAGCTTCTGCAGCCGATTGAAAGTGATGTACTAAGTGAAAACATTCCGGAGAAATTCCGTGATGAAGACAATAACTGGTTCGGTTTGACGAAACGCGCTCGTGTCATTGCTTATCACAAAGAACGTGTAAATGAAGAAGACGTTCAAACTTATATGGATCTAACAAAAGATGAGTTCCAGGACAAAGTCTTGATCCGTTCATCTTCCAACATTTACAACCAGTCCCTTGTCGCTTCTATGATTGCTACTGAAGGTGAAGAAGCTGCGAAAGAATGGGCACAAGGCATTGTGGACAACATGGCCCGTGACCCCCAAGGCGGAGACCGCGACCAGGCAAAAGCTGTAGCTGCCGGTGAAGGTGATGTAGCCGTTATGAATACCTACTACATGGGTAAAATGTTGAATTCTGAAGATGAAGAAGAAGTTAAAGTTGCGGAACAGCTAGAAATCATGTTCCCGAACCAGGATACAACAGGTACTCACGTAAACATCAGTGGTGTTGGTGTGACAGCAAGTAGCCAAAACACGGAAAACGCGAAGAAGTTCATTGAGTTCCTTTCTAAAGAGGAAGCACAAAAACAATTTGCTGAAGCAAACTATGAATACCCGGTCAACCCTAATGTAGAGCCTTCTGAGCTTCTGCAAAGCTGGGGTGAGTTCAAAGAGCAGGACATTCGTCTGAATGAACTTGGCGAGAACAACGATCGTGCGATTCAAATCATGAATGAAGTCGGCTGGAAATAATAAGCCCTCTCACCGCATCATGCCTTCCATGATGCGGTTTTTTCTATACAAAACAGTTGAGAACTGTTATCATTAAAGCGGACTCAACCTTGAATGAAGAAAGTTTTCCGGCTTTTTTCATTCAAGGCTGAGCGATTGGTAGGATAAAGGACGTGTCACGCTTGAATTTGTTACGTAAGCTTCCTGGGTACATGAATATTTGGTCGATCCTCAGCCTGGCGATTGTCATTTTGATTCTCATTCCTAACATGACGATCCTCTTCAACTTCTTTACACAAAAGGCTGAAAACTGGAATCACATCCAGGAATACATCTTGCCGGATTTATTAAAAAATACCGGATTGCTTATTGTTTTCACAGGATTTTTAACCATCATCATCGGTACGAGTTTAGCATGGATCGTGTCAGCCTATGAGTTTCCTATGAAAAAGTTCTTTAAATGGGGGCTGATTCTGCCACTGGCCATCCCCCCTTATATTGCGGGATACACATACAATGGGATTTTGAACTATACAGGCGTCATTCAAACGACATTAAGGAACAACTGGGACATTGAGGTGGATCAAGTCTATTTCAATATTCTCAACTTGCCGGGGGCCGTCTTTATATTCACGCTCTTTCTCTTTCCCTATGTATACACGATTACAAGAGCATTTCTAGCTAACCAGTCCGCATCACTCATTGAAAATGCCAGGCTCCTCGGCCGCTCTCCGGTAGATATCTTTTTCAGAGTGGTCCTCCCTATATCGCGTGGAGCGATTGTCGGAGGTGTGAGTCTTGTGCTTTTGGAAGTGTTAAATGACTATGGAGTGGTTCAATATTTCGGTGTACCGACGTTCAGTACAGCGATCTTTCAAACATGGTTCGGGATGAATGATCTCAATTCAGCCATCAAACTATCGGCGACGCTTATGTTTATTGTGTTTGCCATTCTTACTTTGGAAAAGGTGCTCCGTGGACGTAAAAAATATGCATCGACAACGGCTAAAGCCCGCCCCCTCCACCCTACCCAGCTACGAGGTTGGAAGGCATGGGGAGCTTTTGGATACTGTTTGTTTATTTTCTTATTAGGATTCCTCATTCCATTCGTGCAACTCGTCGACTGGATGTTATTGACTTTTGAAAAAATCGCATCACCCGAATTTACAACACTCATATGGAATTCACTTCTTGTCTCTTTCGTTGGTGCCTTACTGATTGTCTTGTTTGCTGTGATCATCGCTAACTTTTCCAGGATGCATCAGAGCGCTTTATCAAAGTCGGCAGCAAAAGTGACGATCTTAGGATATTCCATTCCGGGAGCGGTTATCGCGGTCGGAATCAGTACCGTCTTTATTGGTTTGGATAGTGGTCTTTCAAGCTTTTACGAATCTACTGGTTTGGAAAGCCGCCTATTCCTGAGTACGAGTTTGGTCATCTTAATATCTGCCTACATCATCCGCTTCCTTGCGATCGGGTACAATTCCATCGAATCAGGTTTTGATAAAATCGGAAATAAGTACACGGAAGCTTCAAGGATGCTCGGCATGAACATGACGCGTACCTTTTTCAAAGTCGATTTAAAAATGATCAAAGCCCCGCTCATCAGCGGGTTTCTGCTCGCTTTTATTGAAATCATTAAAGAATTGCCGCTCACCTTAATATTAAGGCCTTTTAACTTTGGAACACTTTCCACGAATGCCTTTAAATACGCGAGTGATGAACAAATTCATGAGGCTGCTCTCGCCTCCATCATTATCGTTGTCATCAGCGCCATTGCCGTTTTTGTTTTTCATCAAGTTTTAGAAAAGGAGTCGAATTGATATGTACGTTCAAATCAAAGATCTCTGTTTCGGTTATAAAAACGCTAAAAATTTGACGATCCACCATTTCAACCTGGATATTGAACAAGGAGAAATCATCTCCATTCTTGGTGAAAGTGGCAGTGGAAAAAGTACCGTGCTTCGCCTTTTGTGTGGTCTTGAGACGCCCTCCAAGGGAACCATAAAAATCGGAAGCGAGACCATGACTGATGAACGGACTTTTGTCCTTCCTGAAAAAAGAGGGATTGGCATGGTCTTTCAAGATTATGCCCTGTTCCCCCACATGACGGTTTACGAAAATGTTCAATTTGGATTAAAGCATTGGAAGAGAAAAGATAGAAAGAACCGCGTACACGAAGTGCTTGAATTGGTGAACATGAGCAGCTATGCCAAGAGATACCCTCACGAATTAAGTGGCGGCCAGCAGCAGCGAATCGCTCTTGCCCGTTCCCTTGCACCTGAGCCTTCCCTTCTGCTTTTGGATGAACCGTTCAGTAATTTGGATGCAGACCTTCAAATCAAAATTAGAAGTGAATTGAAAGAAATCATTAAACAAACAGGTACGACCTCTATTTTCGTCACTCACGACCGTGAAGACTCTAGAGCCATTGCTGATCGTATCATTACAATGAGAGACGGAGCAGCCCACGATTGGGACTCCCTCTGTACGACGACGCGTGCTGAAGAAGAGATGCGCCAACCTGAGCTCGTTCGGCTCAAATAAAGAAAAGCTTGGCTGCCTATAACGGCAGCCAAGCTTTTTTAGCAATCGCGTTTCCAAGGAAGGCTGGTACCAAACTTCTCCGCAAGTTCCTTGGATTCTTTTCTTCTGTTTTTTCTGTGTTCATGACGCTTCTGCGCATTCTCATGCAGCCACTTTTCTTCATCTGATTCAGGGTAGACCCCTGGCACAGGTGAAGGTTCGTTCTTTTCGTCCACAGCTACCATGGATAAGAAAGCCGTCGTACAAACCTTTCTTTCTCCAGTCAAAAGGTTTTCAGTCGTTGCTTTGACGAACACTTCCATGGACGTATTGTGAGTCCATGTTACGAACGCCTCGAGACAAATGGTGTCTCCCTCAAAAACCGGCTGCAGGAAATCGACGGAATCTGTAGACGCCGTTACGACCGGCTTTCTGGCGTGCCTTACAGCTGCAATCGCTGCTACATCATCAATATGTGCCATCAGCTTTCCACCGAATAACGTACCATGACTATTGGTATCCGGAGGTAAAACGTGTGAACTTTTTACCGTTAATGAATCGATACAAGGTTTTGCTTCCATTGTATTTTTCCTCACTTCCATATGGAATCGTTCTCTGCCTTCTATTATACCATGTTTGGTATATCTCACTCTTTTTGACTGAATACAATTTCAAAAACTGCGCCCGGCGTGTCTTTCCGGTTGTGGGCGTGGATCTCCCCGCCACTCCGTTCAATGATTGCTCTGGATATGGCAAGCCCAAGCCCTGTTTCCCCTTCTTTTCCTTTTATAAAACGTTCGAAAAGTTGAGGCAGAAGCTCTTCTGGAATGCCAGGACCATCATCGATGACTTTCACGCTATAAAGATCCTTTTCTCTTTCCGTTGTCACGGTTACTGTACTTTCCGCATGTCGGACCGCATTGCTTAAAATATTGATCATCGCCTGGAGCACTCTTTCCCTGTCAACGAATGTATGATAAGAATGGATATCTTCCGTTCTTAGTTCAATTCCTTTTTCCTTTGCCAGTGGATACAACCGATCCCTCGCCTGACTAATCACTTCAGAGATCTCCGTTCCCTCAGGGTTATACACGTCTTCGCTGCTGTCAAGCTTGGCCAGCAGAATCATTTCATTGACGATCTTTTTCAAACGCTCCGTCTCGCTCACCATCACATTCAAACCCTTTTCTGCCGCTTCTCCTTCAAACACTCCATCCCTGATCCCCTCGGCGTACCCTTGAATCGACATCAAAGGCGTCTTAAGTTCATGGGAGGCATTTTGAAAGAACTGCTTTTGGGAGTGTATGTATCTGGAAAGCTCTGCAGCCATGTGCCTGAGACTTTGCTCTACTTCACCAATCTCACCGGAAGCGTGTACTTTTTTCACATCAGAAAACTGACGCTTTTCGATTTTCTTCACTTCTTCTTTCAGTTTGGTAAGAGGGGTGACGAGACGCCAGGTCAACACATAACTCACAATGATCGCAAGGAATAAACCAATGAGGAATACCACAATCATCCGTGAAGCAAAAACGGACTGGACCGCCTGTAAGTCATTCAGAGGGGTCGCCATGACGAGGATCTGATTCTCGTCTTTGCTCACAGGAAAATCATAAGCCACGTATTTTTCTCCCATCGTTTCCCAAACTTCCTGATCGATGAGTTCCTCTTCATAACGCTCCACCCAGGCATAAGCAACGACGGCAGGCATCGTACGGAACAAAATCTCGTCGTTCTCCCGATCGAATAATACGATCGGGTAATTTCGATCCTGCAATAGTTGGGAGAGTTCTGGGCTCCGCTCAGGATCTTGATCATTGATAATGTCCACAAGAAGATCCGCTCTCCCTTCAAGCTGGCGCTGTTCATCCTGAATGAGCATGTCCATCAGTAGAGAATAGATAAAAAATGCGGTGATGGACATGATGACTATGATTAACGTTGCAAAAGCGGCATTCAATTGATACAAAAGCTTCATGGACGCTTCTCCTTCAATCGATATCCATGTCCCCAAACCGTTTCAATCGGCAGGTCCTTCATCTTTTTCCGTAATCGTTTGATCAGATCGTCCACCGCGCGGTCACTTCCGTAATAATCTTCTCCCCATACTTTAATTAACAGTTCTTCACGGGCAAAGGCGCGATTCTCCTGAGAAGCTAAGATCTTCAGCATTTCGAATTCTTTCGTTGTCACTTCAATCTCTTCACCCTGGAAGTAAGCTTGTCTCTCCGCATCATTCAACTCAAGCTCACCAGCTACGATGGTATCCCCGCCTTCATCTGCACTGGATTTCATAGCCTGCCAACGCTTCAAGTGACGCTTAGCCCTTGCGACTAACTCTCTTGGGCTGAAAGGTTTGGTTAAGTAATCGTCCCCACCCAGTTCCAGACCCAGGATTTTATCTACCTCTTCATCTTTAGCTGATATAATAATAATCGGAACTTCTGAAGTCTGACGTATTTTTTTACAAAACTCATAGCCATCCATTCCAGGGAGCATGATGTCCAGCACCCAAAGGTCAGGGGTCTGTTCCTGAAAAATGTCCCAAGCCTTTTCTGCCGTATCGACAGCTATAACCTGGTATCCTTCTTTATTTAAATAACCTTCTACAATATCTCGAATATTCGGATCATCTTCTACAAGTCCAATCATCTGATTCATAGATGGTCTCCTCCTCTATCCACATCTGTTTTTGCTTTATTCTCTCATATTTTCAGGGATTACTCCTACATTACACACTTTTTCCACAATTACACCAAAGTCATTCCATAACTCTGTCGTAGAATAAAAATTGTCAGAGGGAAACACCAAAGATTAACAGCGAATCTTATTGAAAGGGGCGTCGTTTCTCTAATGTTTGATGAGCAGAAACGAAAGGATAAGAAACAATACAAACGTTCCGGTTTAGCTTTCAGTGTTTTAGGAGCCATTGCAGCTGTTTTTCTAGTCACGACCGTTTTTCAGTGGCAGGGCATTTCTATAGATATCAATACAGAAAAGCCGACAGCACAAGCCAATGAACTGAATCTCGGGAAAAACCAGGAGGAAGTGACTCAAGCAGTCAACGAAGCTTCCGAAGCGGTTGTCGGTATTAGTAATGTCCAGAATACAGGACAAGGCGCTAAAAAAGCCGGTACAGGTTCCGGGGTCATTTATAAGGAAGAAGGCGGAAAAGCTTTTGTTGCCACCAACCATCACGTCATCGAAAATGCTTCCGAACTTGAAGTTATTCTGAGTGATGGAACAAAAGTGAAAGCCGAACTAAAAGGTAGTGACCCTTTAACAGACCTGGCCGTTTTACAAATAGATAGCGAACATGTGCAAAAGGTTGCTGAATTAGGTAAAGCCAGTGACGTAGAGGTCGGGCAAACAGCCATTGCCATCGGTAACCCGTTGGGCATGGAGTTCGCAGGATCCGTGACGAAAGGAATTGTCAGTGGATTGAACCGTAATATTCCAGTCGATATTAACGGTGATCAACAACCAGATTGGCAGACCGAAGTCCTTCAAACCGATGCAGCCATCAACCCAGGTAACAGTGGAGGTGCGCTCATCAATCTGCAAGGCGAAGTCATTGGAATCAACTCTATGAAAATTGCAAAAGCAGAAGTTGAAGGAATTGGCTTCTCTATCCCAATGGACGTTGCTAAACCTGTCATCAAAGACTTAGAGACAAACGGCGAAGTTGAACGTCCTTACATGGGAGTTTCCCTGCAAGACTTGAACCAAATCCCTAACCCTGTGTTACAACGTGAACTAGGGTTGCCAGAAGATGTTACTGAAGGCGTCCTCGTCCAAGGCGTCGAAAAAGGCTCGCCTGCTGATGAAGCAGGACTCGAAAAATACGATGTGATCACCGCCATCGACGGCAATGAAATCGAGTCACTCATCAGCTTGCGACAGTATCTCTACAACCAAGCACAAGACGGAGATACAGCCAAGCTTGAAGTTTACCGTGACGGCCAACCAACCACCGTCCAAATCACGCTAACCTCTCAATAATTGAACAGATATGAAGAATACGTGATGAAGAAAGATTGTAAAGTGGAAACGCTGATGGGGATTCGACATCCAATAGATACGATCGATCCCCCCTCCAAATAGCTATTAGATTAAAGAATTCCCTTCAGCCTTTCTCGTGTTACAAAGGAAAACCAATAACCAAAACAACCTCTCTCAAAAAGCCCTGCGCCATACGCGCAGGGCTTTTTAATCTATTTAAATATGGCGGGATTGTGTAAGGCTCAATTTCGAGACTTTTGTTGAGTGGATGGGGGCTCCGTGGAATAGCTCGCTTTCCGCGGGAGCGCGTTGAGCCTCCTCAGGCTATCGCCTTGCGGGGTCTCACCAAGCACTCTGTTCCCGCAGGAGTCTCGCCATTCCCCTCCGCCCCTTTTGCCATATCAGTGTCTCGAAGCCACTTCTAAGACAACCTACTTCCAACTTAAATGGAGGTGTTTGTTTGAACACATGGAATAGTTAATTAGATTTCAGCTACTTGATATAGAACGCTTTTTGCGTATAGCACAGGAGCTGTAGATAACATTCTTTCTGAATTATAGGGGTTCGTTTCTCCCTTACATAGAAAGGGGTGGTTGGGAAGCTGCGAGACTCCCGTGGGAGAAGGAGATAGGCGAGATCCCGCAGGGCGTAGCCCGAGGAAGCTCGGCGCTCCCCCACAGGAAAGCGAGTGGCTTCCCAACCACCCCTGGCGCTAAACTAAGCAACGAACCCCGAAAACGCCTCGAAACTGGGTCTTCTATAATCTTGAAGAGTAAAATATTTATAGGATTGGTGATAATAGCCTTGAGATGGCTTCTTTGAAGCGGATCCATTTTGTTCTGGATTGGTAGAGTTTGAATGTCAGCTCTGTCGACTCTGCAATGTCCTCATGGAAACGATCGGCTAATGACTGCGCGACTTCTGGATGATACAAAAAGGCGTTCACTTCAAAGTTCAGCCGGAAGCTTCGCACATCAATATTGGCGGTACCTACAGAAGCAATTTTGCCATCAACGACAATGGTTTTGGCATGTAAGAAACCTTTTTGGTACACATAAATGCTGGCACCTGCTTTTAACATATCTCCAATGTTTGAAAATGTTGCCCAGTACACGAACGGATGGTCCGGTTTATTAGGAATCATGATACGCACGTCCACTCCTGACAGGACCGCTACGCGAAGCGCATCAAGCAAGCTGTCATCAGGGATGAAGTACGGGGTTTGAATGTACACATACTCTTTAGCGGACAGGATCATTTTCAAATAGCCATGCTTGATTTGTTCCCATTCCGAATCAGGACCACTGGAGACGATCTGCATGCCGACATCTCCTTTTGATTTGGCCTGGTAATATCTCTGCTCATAGACGATATCTCTGCGTGAAGCATGGTTCCAATCCAGGATGAAGCGTGTCTGCATGTTGTTCACCGCTTCTCCTTCCACGCGTAAATGAGTGTCCCGCCAATAGCCAAACCTTTTATTAAAGCCCAAATACTCGTCACCGATGTTGAAGCCTCCAATATAGCCGATTTCACCGTCAATAATCGCAAGCTTTCTATGGTTCCGGTAGTTGATCTTCATATTTACTTTAGGGATAAAGGAAGGGAAAAACGACTCGACTTGAACGCCAGCTTCTTTCAAGCTCCGCTTATATGAACGCTTCAACAATCTTGAACCCATGTCATCATACAGGAGTTTGACTTCCACACCTTCCCTCGCTTTTCTTTTCAATACATCTGCAAGCCGGTGCCCCAGGTTATCGTCTCTTAAAATATAATAAAGCAAGTGAATATGATTCTCTGCTTTTTCAAGATCTTCAATAAGTGCATGAAACTTCTTTTGCCCATCTGTAAAGATTTCAACCTGGTTATTTTGCGATAATAGCGCATCATTGTTTTTCAGATGCATATAAATTAAATCTTCATATGGAATGATATCTTCATGTTGGACTTTTAAGTCGTTATTCTTGATGGCTGTCAATTGCTCCTGGACCGCGGCAAGAAGTCCAAGACGACTTTTTTTGTCCCAGGTGAATATTTCTTTATTGCTGAGCCGGCGTCCGAAGATCAAATAAAGAAAGAAACCTGCGACAGGGATAAATAGTAAAACCATCAACCACGCCCATGTTGCACTGGCATCTCTTCGCTCAAGGAAGATGATGGCTAAAGCAAGCAACACGTTCAAGGTAAGAATGATACTCACAAAAATCGGCAGGATGTTCAACGTGGCCACCTTCCTTTTTCTAACAAGAAATCATGATATAAATATATCATATTCCCTCTGTTCGTTGATTACGACATGCCTGTCATGTCGTCCTTATAATTAAAAAAAGTAAAAAGAGATAAGCCTTCCTTTTCAGAATGCCTATCTCTTTTCTAGATATCCCTGTTATTTCGTCATCAATATACCTGCCTCTTCCAAGGCCATTTCCGCCTCGTTCAAGGCTTCCTGGCTATCCGCAGCTATCGTATGTGTATGGATGCCATCTGTCAATTCGAGTAAGTAAGAGGCTTTGGTGCTGTTCACTTTTTCAATGAATTTCTTTACATCCCGGCGATTTGAAATTCTTAGTCTGGCTGTTAAATCACCATAAATCGGATGTTCAACAACGACATCCTGAACATGGACACCATGATCGACCAGAATATTGAGTTCCTGTTCTGTATCGTCCCCTTGATGCTTGCATACAATCGTACGTTGAAAAGGCAGTTCTTCTTTTCCATCCATCATATACATATACCCTTGACTTGTGGCGACGATCGGCTCATTCTTTGCTTTCAGCAGGGATACATCTCCGACAATGACTTGCCGGGTCACATTCATTTCCTCCGCCAGAGAACTACCTGTCACAGGAGCACCTTTTTGCTTTAATAAAGCGAGAATGAACTCTCTTCGTTCATTTGCTTTCATTTTCTTTGAAGATTGACTCATAGACATGACCCCTTCGTGCAATTTACATAAAGTTATCTTACCACAATAATGAGGCTTTCAGAAAGCGAGCCCCACTCCCATTAAGAATACTCATAACCTTTCAAGTCCCATTTTTCAATGGAGAAAGTTGTGGATCCTAAAGACGTAAAGAGGATATGTTCTTCTTCCGCTTGAGGATAAATCCTGGAAGTAAATACTTCTTTCCCTCCATTAATGAAAACCTCAACTGATGACTGATCGATAAACAAACGAAGGTTCTTCAACTCCTCGTCCAATTTCACTCGACGGAACTCCGTTTTGGAACGGTCTTCTAAGTGGGGTCTGGATAATGTGACGACATGGTCTTTGTAACTTAAAGAGGCATACTGAAAAAGCTCGATGGCGAACATGTCTTCCAGTGATTCAAAATCGAGGTTCAACTCGATCGATCTCCCTTGCACCCCTCTCACCGCTTTTTGATCATTTTCAATCGTAATCGATGAATGCATTAAAACTGGTCCACGCATTTCGGCTAGCTCAGGAAGGGGAGCTTGAATGATTCTTCTACCATCCCACTTCAATTCACGCGGAATCGTCAAGCAATGAACCCAGCCATGTTCAACAGTCGGATGTGCTTGTTCATATTGCTCCGGAACCCCCATCCAGCCGACGAGTATCCTTCTTCCTTTTTCATCCTGTGTCGTTTGAGGAGCATAAAACTCAAAGCCTCGATCAAGCTCCCTGAATTCTCCATGTTGGAACGTTTCACCGGTCTCGTTCCATTGCCCGATAAAATACCCACTCTGATATGTATTCGCATAGTCCATTCCCTCAGACTCAAGACCCTGCGGACAGACCATAAGCACGTCTGCACCATCCAGATCGAATAAATCGGGACACTCCCACATGTAGCCGAACTCGCCCAGCTTCCCTTCTTTACTCCCAGCGATGGGGCCTATGTGTTCCCATGTATGAAGGTCGGTCGATCGGAACAATACAGCCTTCCCTTGTTTGTCTTCTGTTTGAGCTCCCACCACCATGTACCACTTGTCATCCTCCCCCCATACTTTCGGGTCTCTAAAATGGCCCGTATAGCCTTTTGGAGTTTCAATGATGACCCCTTTTTTCTCAAAATGTATACCATCCTGAGATACAGCAAGGCATTGATATTCTGCCTCCGGTTCATGTTCCCCTTCAATGTTCCCCGTGTAGAAAAGGTGCAATTGGTTATTATGAACGACGGCGCTGCCGGAATAAACGCCGTCCTTGTCATACCAATCAGATGGAGTCAAAGCGACAGCCTCATGCTTCCAATTCACAAGATCTTCAGATGTGTAGTGGCCCCAGTACTTTGCTCCATGTGCTGTAGTGAACGGCATCCACTGATAAAAAAGATGGTACGTCCCATTCCATTGTATGAATCCATTCGGGTCGTTCATCAAACCCACTGGCGGCATGTGATGGTAGTTTTGACGATACGTGTCCGTTTCTACGGTTTGCTTATGTTCTTGTATTTCTGTTTCCACTTTCTCACGCAGCTCTGTATCACGCTTAGACATAACGCTTCTCCTCCTTTTTCTTCCCTATCCGTCTTCCTTCTTGCCTCATTATAAAACATCCCACCGTCCTCCGCCATGAAAGATCCATATTCTTTCAGACAAGGTGTTCCACGGACGTACGGTGAGGATTTAGGGACTGGTTGCAGATACTGATAAAATCAATGACGTCACTGATAAATGTGCGAATGTCACTGATAAAAAGCCGTAAGTCACTGATAAATACCAGCCACCCACCGATAAATGCTGAAAACCCACTGATAAATCTTATTCACGTCTTATAACATGTTCTCTTTTTGGATCATACGTTAAGAAAAAGCCTGAAGTACCAGGGTACCTCAGGCTTTGTGAGTTTAATTACTTCGTTTTCAGTGTAGCGATAGTAGATTCGCCGGCGTTGGCGCCGTCGCTATAGGATGGATCGAAGTTTTCGACTACATCATCATAGTTTGTAATGACTACAGGCGTAATCGTGCTTTTCGCTTTTTCTTTAACAAGGTCCATGTCAAATGTAATCAAATGATCGCCGGCATTTACTTTATCTCCGGTGGTGACATGCCCTTCAAAACCTTCCCCTTCCATAGAAACCGTTTCAAGGCCAATGTGGACAAGAACTTCCACACCTGACTTTGTTTTAATTCCTACGGCGTGATTAGTAGGGAAAAGTTGGACGATTTCTCCGGATACCGGGCTCACTACCTTTCCGTCTGTTGGTTCAATAGCTACGCCATCCCCCATCATCCGCTGGCTGAATACAGGGTCGTCTACTTCATCTAAAGAAACCACTTTTCCATTTACCGGAGCAACAATCTGTTCCTCCACACTCTTGTTGTTACCAAACAGTTTTTTCAACATAACTCCATCGTCCCTTCTATGTTTTTTATGCTGCAAGCTTGAACTTTTATTTCTCTTCACACTTGTAATACTTTTCCCCATGTGATGATGGATAAACACATATAAGCTAACGATTGTTGAAGACTCTCTTGTGAATATGAAAAGAGCCCTACGCTTTTGCATAGGGCTCTAGGTTTTGTATCATACTTCTCTCAAAGATTGATGGAGATCTTCCCAAAGATCTTCGACAGATTCCAGGCCGGCGGATAGACGGATGAGAGTATCGGTAATCCCCATCTTCTGTCTCTTTTCTTCCGGGACGACTGCGTGGGTCATGGTAGCCGGATGCTGGATCAGTGTTTCTGCATCTCCGAGGCTGACCGCAATTTGAATCAGCTTCAGCCGGTCCATGAACTCCTGTGCTTCTTTTTTACCGCCTTCAATCTCAAAAGCAAGCACGCCTCCCCCTGTTCTCATCTGTTTTTGAACAATGTTGTATTGCTCATTTCCTTCCATCCCTGGATAATACACATGTTTTACTTTGGAATGGTGTTCCAGCCTTTCGGCCAGGTCATAAGCGTTAATGCTGTGGCGGTCCATACGTACGTGGAGGGTCTTTAAACCTCTCAGTAAAAGCCAGGCATCAAATGGGGATAGGACACCACCGATATCTTTCTGTTGAGACATGGCCAACTCATCCATGAATTCTTTTTTTCCTACCACAAGGCCGGCAATGACATCGCCGTGCCCACCAATGTATTTGGTGGCACTATGCAAAACAATATCACACCCAATGTCCAGCGGGCGTTGTAGGTAAGGGGTGCAGAAAGTGTTGTCGACAACGACAGGGATGCCATGTTCTTTCGCCACCCGCGCCACCATAGCCAGGTCAATGATTTTCATTGTCGGATTAATGGGAGTTTCAATAAAGATACAGCGGGTTTCAGGAGTGATCTTCTCCCTGACATCTTCCTCTGTTTCCATATAACTAAAATCATGGGTGATGGCATATTTTTCTTCAAACATCTGCAGTAAACCATAAGTACAGCCGTAAAGACCATTTGAGCACAAAATATGATCACCAGCTTTTGTGAGTGCTATTAAAACCGCCGATACAGCCGCCATACCTGAGGCGAAAGCAAGCCCCCGTTCTCCGCCCTCCAGAGTGGCAATACGCTCTTCTAAAGTTCGTACCGTCGGGTTACCAAGTCTCGTATAAATGTAACCTTCCTCTTCCCCAGCAAACCTCCGTTCCCCCTCAGCTGCAGAAGAAAAAGAAAAAGTAGAAGTTTGAAAAATTGGTGTCGTCAAGCTTCCATCATATTTCTCTGCTTTTTCATGATTATGAATCATTGCTGTTTCTATCCGCTTCTCTTTGTTTTTCAAAACGGCCTTCCCCCTTCACTTTGTAAGCGTTTTCAATTAATTGTAACAAAAGAAGGAGAAAAAGACCTCCTTCTTAACTACTATATTCAATCCTCTGCTTGGCGTTCGAGCGGACCTTTCTTCCATGCAGGAGAATATAAAGGAAGACAGCACCGAATACGACAAAAGAACTGTTGAAGTATAAAGAGGAAAATCCAATGCCTGTAGCAATCGCTCCCACGACATAGGATCCTACTCCAATTCCTATATCAAAAATCGTAAAGAAAGTGGCTGTAGCTGAGCCTGCTCGATCCGGTACTTTTTTCAAAGCTATGGTCTGCATACTCGGAACGAGGGTGCCCCACCCAAGCCCAATCAACCCACCGGCTAACAACAGAACAAAAGCTGTGTTGGCAAAACTCAGGATCAGCATCCCTGCACCAAAGATAAGGATAGATGGAATGACAATCACATTTTCTCCATATTGATCAAACCACCTTCCTGTAAATGGCCGGGAGACAAGAAGCACAAGAGCATAAATAACGAAGAAGTAACTAGCCGCCTGCGCAAGGCCGAGCTGGTTTGCATAGACGGAAACAAAAGATAAAACTCCCGCGTAGGCAAGCGCCATGACGGCACCGGTTAACGCTATTGGAATTACAGGTTTTTCTAAAAGGTTGTGCATGCTTGGGACTATGCTTTTCTTTGCAGGTGCGGCAAGGGCATCTACGCGAATAACAAGTCCTGTAAGCAAAGCCAAAACGGCAAGAGCGACACAGACGTAGAACATCACGGTGAAGCCTGCATTCTGAATCAAAGTAAGACCCAGGAAAGGACCAATGACCATTGCGAAGTTCATCGACATCGCAAAATAACCGAGTCCCTCCCCTTTTCTTTGATCCGGAATCACATCTGCAGCAATAGCCCCTAAAGCTGTCGTCCCCATCCCGAAACCGATTCCTTGTATAAAGCGAATGATGAGCAGCGTAGAAAAGGAGTCAAACCATAGGTATAAAAAGGAACTACCTAAAAATATACTCAAAGCAATAATGACTACAGGCTTCCGACCAAAGGATTCCACCCACTGTCCTGAAAGTGGACGTATAAGAATGGCTGCAAATAAAAAGACCGTAATGATTAGTCCTGCTTCCCCCTCGGCCACTCCGATAGATTCCATCGTATAGATCGGCATGGTGACGAACAGAAGATAAAAGACCAGGAATACGAGAAAATTGCTCGCACATACATTAAGAAAACTACCCGTCCATAGACGTGGTTGCCTCTCCATCACCTTCTCCCCCTTTCTTCTTCAATCAGGCGGGAGAGCGTAAGTACATGCTCTTCCAATACGCTTTCCCTTCGCTCGCCTAACCGTTCCAGTAAACTTGCTTCAGTATTTTGTATGGCCTGCCGCCACATCGGATAACGTTCTCTCCCTGCTTTCGACAACGTAATATCATTCGTACGCTGATCTGTGCTCTTGTTTTTTTCGATATACCCAAGAGTCTCCAGTTTAGCAATGACCCTTGATAATGGGGGTGCTTCAATATTCAAGCGGTCTTTAAGCTCTGCCTGTGTCATCGAACCTCCATGGCTGTGCAACTGAAATAATACCGCCCAGTGAGACATATAAATATCTTCGTCCTGCAACCCTTCATTCAAAAATTGATTCACATTTCTCGATAACTGTTGAATATGGTGAAAAAGTAAACTCATGATGAACACCCCTTTGTTACCTAGGTAACATTTTTCACAAAAAAAGGGCTCTCTTTACGAGAGCATCTTAAAAAATTATAACATACATGGTTCGGTTTTATACTATTTTGTCACCTCATTGGTAAAGTGTTCATGGTAGAGCTGTTCGGACCACGCGATGGCTTGGCCGTATACTTCAAACACTTCCGAATAAGATAAATTCCACTCAGCCAAGTGCGTTTCCAACCACTCAAAATCCGCTTTTTCCATCGCAACAGCCATATCCAAAACGAGACGATACGTATTCTGCTGCCCTTCTAAAGCTTTCTTTATCTCTTCGTCCAGAGGCAATGAATCAATGACTTCATGGGCAGGGCGTTGAGTAATGACATCGATTAACGACATGAATCCGGTCAGGAAATATCCGTCCGCCTTTTTTTCCGCTCTGATTCTGACGGCCATCTGTTCACACAATTTGGCACGAACCAGACTTGTTTTTATGACAAGCTGCGATTGTGTCGAGGTGACCGAAGTCGTTTGTTCAACCGATAATACGTATAACCACTTTTTCAGGCCCTCTGTACCTAACAGCATCACAGCTTGTCTGATCGATTGAATCGGTACTTTTGTCCGCTGCTGAGAGGAGTTGATCAATCGCAGCAATTTATAAGTGAGGGCTAGATCCTGCTCCATGATTTCCGTTACTTTTTCAATATTAATCTCTTCATCCGTAGCGGTAAGCTCCTTGATCATTTGAAAATAGGTCGAGGAAAGAAATGGGATATCCATTCCTTTGACGATTACCGGCTTACTGAAATAAAACCCCTGAAAGAGCGAAAATCCTTCCTCTATACAACGTTGATGCTCTTCGTGGGTTTCCACTTTTTCAGCCAACAACGTCACCCCATACTCTTCCCCTAACTGAATGATTTTCGTCCGATTCTCATCCGTCACTTCCCGAATATCCACTTTTAAAATATCCACATAATGAAGAAGTTCATATACGGACGGTCGGTCGATATCAATGACATCATCAAGAGCAATCAGATACCCTTTTTCCTTCAAGGTCCTGCACACTCTAATGAGGTCAAGGCTGAACGACACGTCTTCAAGGATCTCAACGACCAGCTGTTCAGAATTGAAGTATTCAGGGACTTGTTCCAGCAGAAGATCTTCTGTGAAATTGATAAAACACGGCTTGTTGTGTGACAAGCGCTCTAAGCCGATCGTAACAAAACTGTTCATCAAAACTTCTGAAGTTGCCTGACTTCCATCCATCGGCACGAACCGATTTTCTTCACTGTTACGATACAGTAGTTCATAGGCATATACATCATTCTCGACTGTCAAAATCGGCTGCCGCGCCACGAATACTTCCATCCTGCTTACCACCTTCATGCGTTTCTTCCCATCTTGTTCAAGTATACTACAAAGCCTAAATGTTGTTAATTTTTCCATGGAAAAATACATGAAACCTTTATAGAGGGAAAGACTGAAAGAAACGAGTCATTCAGGAGGGAAACTCATGGAACAACACGAGAATTGGACTCAACCAGAACCTTTATGGCGAGAAAATATGTCACTGCCGACTTTTGAAGCTATGAAAGAGGATACAACGACAGAGGTGGCCGTTGTCGGTGGCGGAATCACCGGGATTACGACCGCTTACCTTTTAGCAAAAGCAGGGAAAAAAGTTACCCTGATCGAAGCGGATGAACTGTTGAATGGTACGACAGGTCATACGACGGCAAAAGTAACCGCTCAACACGGATTGATCTACTATGAATTGATGAAACACTTCGGTGAAGAAGAAGCTTCGCTTTATTATCAGGCCCAAATGAGTGCCCTGCAGTCCATGGAGGAATGGATTAATAAGTATCAAATCGATTGCAACTGGGTGAAAGAAGATGCTTACCTCTTCGCTACTACGAAAAAGGGCGCGCACAAACTGGAAAATGAGTATGAGGCCTACCAAAAGCTCGGCATTCCAGGTGACACGATTGATGCCCTTCCTTTTGACATGGAAGCAACGAAAGCACTAAGCATGAAGAATCAAGCGCGCTTCCACCCCCTCAAATACTTAGCTGCACTCATTGAAGAATTCGTTACTCTGGGTGGAGAGATCTTTGAACACACGAAAGCCACAGATGTAAAAGAAAAGGACCGCATTGAAATCCAAACAGGAGATGGGCATACGCTAGCCTGCGAGAAGTTGGTTTCATGCAGCCATTTTCCTTTTTACGATGGAAAAGGGTTTTATTTCAGCCGCATGTACGCCGAGCGTTCCTACCTCCTTGCTATTGAACCTGAGAAAGAAGTGCCTGAGGGGATGTATTTGTCGATCGATGAGCCGAAACGTTCCATCCGCACAGCTGAATACAATGGAAAACCTGTGTTGTTGATCGGCGGGGAAAGTCACAAGACAGGCCAAGGGGTGGATACATCGTTCCATTACAATGCGCTGGAGGAATTCGCTGCCCAGACGTTCGGCATTAAAGAGAAACTGTTCCAATGGTCAGCGCAAGATCTCACCACACTTGATAAAGTGCCGTATATCGGCCCGATCACACGGAACAACGATCGCGTATTCATCGCTACAGGTTTCCGTAAATGGGGCATGACGAACGGGACGCTCGCAGCTAAACTGATTTGTGATTATGTCCTTGGTGAGGAATCTCTTTTTCACGAACTATTCAAACCTACACGCTTCAAGTCAGACCCAAGCATGAAGCAATTTTTATCCCAGAACTTCGACGTCGCTGTACACCTGGTCGAAGGGAAACTGGAACTTGTAGCCGACCGTCCGAACTCTCTCAAAAAAGGAGAAGGGATGATCGTCCAGTGGCGAGGAGAAAGGGCCGGTGCGTATAGAGATGATGATGGCAAACTGCATGTCCTCGACACGACCTGCACACATATGGGGTGTGAAGTCGAATGGAACAGTGGAGAACATACGTGGGATTGTCCATGTCACGGTTCCCGCTTTTCCTATGATGGAGCGGTTGTCGAAGGCCCTGCTGACAAACCTCTGATGAAGATTGCATTGGAAGGGCAGCCGGATCACCACGCCCCACTAGGAGAAAGTAACGCAGAAGAACATGGTGAACAACCTTAATGTGCATGGCCCGTCTTATGGGCCATGCATTTTTTAAGCTCTCCTTTTCCAACGGTGATATAATGAATCGAATGAACAAATATCCCGACATACGAAAGGGTCCTCACCATGATCAATGAACAAAAACTAGGTGTTATCTATACGGCGGGTGCTTACATCCTGTGGGGTGTGCTCCCCATTTACTGGAAGATGATTCAAGAGATTCCCGCTTTTGAAATCCTGGCTCACCGCATCGTCTGGTCCTTCCTCTTCATGGGACTTGTAATCTTAATGGCAAGGAAACAGAAAGAGTTTATGCGGGAATGCCGGCAAATCGTAAAAAACAAGAAACAGTTGATCGGCATCACCCTTGCCTCCATCACAATCAGCATCAACTGGGTTACATATATCCTTGCGGTCAACACGGATCACGTCGTTGAAGCAAGTCTCGGTTATTACATCAATCCGCTCGTCAGTATTCTGCTCGGCATGATTGTGTTAAAAGAAAAATTCTCAAAAGCCCAGTGGCTCGCCTTCTTTCTAGCAGGGTTAGGGGTTATGTATATGACAGTCAACTTCGGTTCTGTCCCGTGGCTTGCTTTGCTGCTCGCCTTCAGTTTTGGATCATACGGGCTTTTGAAAAAACTTGTTCCTTTGAATGCCATGTTTGGTTTGACGATCGAAACGTTGATTGTCACGCCAATCGCTCTTGTCTTTCTTCTCCAACAACAGACCGGCCAATGGTCCACGATCGATTTTTGGTCATGGACGACGGCCATCGTTTTCGGCGCCGGAATCGTCACAGCGATTCCCCTCCTCTTGTTCTCGGCAGGGGCAAAAAGAATTCCTTTATCCATGGTGGGGTTCCTTCAGTATTTCGCCCCAACCATCATGCTGATGATAGGCATCTTCCTATATGATGAGCCTTTCACGGATGTTCACGCAGTATCCTTCACCCTCATCTGGGCAGGGCTCGCAGTTTATACCATCACGAGAATGAAACGATTGAAAAAATATGAAGCGAAAGCAAGTTAAAAAGGATGGGCGGCATGCATGGCGCCCATCCTTTTTTCGGATTGCCAGGGCTCCTTTGGCGCGATTCGGGGCTCCTTTGGCGCGATTCGGGGCTCCTTTGGCGCGATTCGGGGCTCCTTTGGCGCGAAAGGTCATCCTCGAAACGGATGACCTTTCACTTTTTTTTATGCAAACTCACCAACTCAAGTAGGCAGCTGCATCTTTTCCTGAGAGATAAGCACTTTCAAACCGCGTGCGTCCCGCTTCATCATTCAGCCTTAAGAACGCATCACCGGCGACTACGAGACGTCCATCTCCTGAGAGGTCGACATAAGGCTGCCGCATCACTTTTTTGGCCTGGGCGTACCTCCAACGTTTCAACTGTTCAGACTCCAGCTGCTTCCAGTTCAGATACCCAGCAGCTTTTTCTTTAATTAATGACATCACGTAATCTTCACCATAATGTTTCCGTGACCAGTCCGCTTCCATATAGACGCTCACAATCGTATCATCTGATATCCCTTTTTTACGATGATCGACCATCCGTTCCATCCCTTCAGGCAGGCCCACATCTACATGGCCATCTTCCGGAAGTTCCGTTTCTTCTTTGAAATGGAAAATGCCAACATACGTTGGTTCGAAATAAATGCCCCTAAGTTGCTTCAGTTCTTCTTCATCAACCTCCACTTCACTATTCTTCAATAATTCAATGATTTGAGGTGACGGCATTGTCAGAAGTACTTTATCTGATTGCCACTCTTTTCCGTCTTCACTATAAAGTCGGTATCCTCCCTCTACTTCAAGCAGTTTGACTACTTTCGTATGTAGGGAAGTGGGAAGACCTGAAGCTAACTGCTTCGCAAGACCGTTCATGCCTTGAACAGCGGTGTAGCGTGGGTATTCCTCTCCAAACCATTGTTTAATCCATCCTTGATCGAGCCAACCCTGCACCTCTTCTTCTAATTCATCTGTTCGTACGGTAAAAAATTGTGCACCGTGATCGGCTCGACCATCTGCTACTCTTCTAGTTGCGAGTCGTCCACCGACACTTTTACTTTTATCTGTTAACAAGAGGTTACTTCTGCCTTGTTTCTTCAATCTCCGTGCTGCTGTAATGCCGGCCAGTCCTGCACCTATGATCGTAATTTCATAATGTTCCATCCGAACCCCTCCATTCGACGATTTATAGTCCATTCCCACTGCGATATAAATAAAACGGTATCTTCTTACATGTTATAAAAAAAGAACACCCTCATCATGTGAGGATGTTCTTATTCTACCAAAATCTATTTCGTAGTTTCTGTCTTTTTCTGTCTACGGAACTTCATTAATGTTTCGTACGCGAGCGGTACGATGAGTAGTGTTAGGAGTGTTGAACTCGCTAACCCTCCGATAACTGTAACTCCAAGACCTTTACTGATGATAGAACCGCCTTCAAATCCAAGAGCCAGCGGAAGCAGGGCTCCGATCGTGGCAAGAGCTGTCATCAAGATTGGGCGGAGTCTGGTCATTCCAGCATCGAGCAGCGCTTCGCGTGTAGAGAAGCCTTCTTTTTCTTTATAAATGACACGGTCAATGAGAACGATGGCATTGGTCACAACAATCCCGATCAGCATCAATGCACCGATCATGGCAGAAATACTAAGCGTTTCTCCACTGATCAATAATCCAAGAACCGCTCCGATAATGGTAAACGGTAAAGAGAATAGGATTGCTAGTGGCGCAAGTCCTCCGCCAAAGAATACAACAAGGATCAAGTACACGATTGCGATAGCCGCAAGCATGGCTATCCCTAATTGGGAGAACGATTCATTAATATCTTCCGCTACCCCGCCTTGAGTAATTTCAACTCCGGATGGCGTGTCAATGTCCTGTACTTTTTCATTGACATCTTGAGAAACGGCACCCACGTCATCTACAGTAATTTCTGCACTGACACTTGCATACACACGTCCATTTCTTCGTGTAATTGTATCAGCTGTAGTCCCCTCTTCGACTTGGACAAGTTCACTGATGGCGACTGTCTGACCCGTTGGAGATGTGATTTCTTTCTCCGTTAAGTCTTCAATTCCAGTAATGTCTTCTTTTTCAACTTCGAGATAGACATTCAATTCCTCTCCATCCCGTTCAATCGTCGTAATTACAGGCTCCTGACGATTTTGTCCGAGCTCCATGCCGATTTGTGCAGCTGTGAGACCTAATTCACTTAGACGTTCGTGGTCGGCTACAAGCGTATATTCCTCGTAGGATTCTGAGAGGCTGGAATCGACGTTTCTCAAATTCTCTTCTTCTGCAAGAAGTTCTTCAACTTCAGTAACGACGGGTTTGATTTCTTCTGTATTATCTCCGTACACACGCAGTTCAAGACCACTGCTTGATCCTGCTCCAGAGAAGTCCTGACTCATCCATTCGCCGTTTTCGGTTTGTTCATTCAAGCTGTCTATGACGGCTTGCGTTTCTTCCGAAAATTCTTCGGTATCATCGGCATATTCCACGTAGAACATGGCCTGGTTGGAAGCGCCGGGGTTCATAGGGTTTTCGCCACCGACAGAGTATTGAACCGTTTCCGCTCCATCACGGTCCATAAAGAATTGCTGTGCATCTTCAGCGATACGTTCCACGTCATCTGACGTCTGCCCTGGTTCAGGACTGAAGGTTGCAACGACCATCTTCTGTTCTTGTTCAGGAAGAAAACTTGTTCCTACAAGTGGAAGAAGAGCGACACTTCCTACAAGAACCAAGACAGCGATGATGCTGGAAATGATTTTATGGTTCAGCGTACTATTTAGGACCTTTTTATAGAAAAGAGCGAGTTTCCCTGCCCCTTCTTCATGTGTACGTCCCTTTATCTTCGATTCTTTTAATAGAGAATGAGACAGCATCGGGACAATAGTAACAGCCACAAGTAAAGAAGCTAACAAGGCAAAGACAACGGTTAGTGCAAATGGTAAGAATATTTGACCGACTGTACCTTCCACAAGGCCCAGCGGCAGGAACACAGCGATCGTTACAAGCGTGGAAGACAGGATCGGCATGAACATTTCTTTCGTCGACTCACGAATCAGTGCCTTTCCTTTTAATTTCTCTTCCGAAAACGACATACGCCTGTATATATTCTCAACAACAACAATCGAGTCATCCACCACACGTCCGATCGCAACCGTCATGGCTCCGAGGGTCATGATGTTCAACGTGATGTCCATCCAGTTCAAGAATAGAATGGCAATCAGTAAGGATAGCGGAATGGAAATGACGGAGATCAGTGTCGTCTTGATGTTGCGCAGGAACAATAAGATGACGAGAACAGCGAATATTCCACCAAACAATGCCTTATTAAGCATGGTACTGACAGACTCTTCAATCGGCTCGCCCTGGTCGAAGGAGTAAACAAATTCCACTCCATCCAGTTCTTCCTGGAAAGATTCTGTTTCTTCTTTTACAAGGTTTACGACATCAACCGTATTCGCTTCTTGTGATTTGATAATCTGCAGGGAAATGGAATCTTCCCCGTTGGTACGGGAGATGGATTCAGCCTCACCAACGACCTCCACATCAGCAATTTCGCCCAGGGTAACCGTTGGGATGCCATCCATTGCCGGCATGTCTCCGGTCGCCGCTCCCTGTCCCTGACCTCCCTGCTGTGCTTCTGGAGGAATTTGCTCTGCTCCTTGTGAAGGCATTTGTTGACCTTGCTGAGCCCCTCCGGCCGAAGGAATAGCAGGGATCTGTAATTCTTTCAATTCTTCTACACTTGTAAGGTTTCCATCAATGACAACAGATTTCTGAGTATCATCAAACGTGTACAAACCTAACGGGAAGGAAACATCAGACCCTTGAATGAAACTTGTAATGGTTTCTTGGTCGAGACCCCGTTCATTCAATACTTCTTCATTCAAATCAATCCGGACTTCTTCAAGCTGCTGCCCGGAAACCTGCACATCCGCGACACCTTCAAGCCCCTCAAGAGAAGGCACAATCTCTTCTTCTACTGTCGTCGTCAATTGTTCAAGAGACCCATCTCCATTGATGGCACTCAAACTCACGACAGGAAAAGCGTTGAAGTTCAAGCGGGATACGGAAGGCTCTTCCGCCCCTTCCGGCAAAGTCACTTGATTGACGGCTTCTTGCAATTCATCCTCTGCTTCATCTAAACTTTTATCAAAGCTATATTCCAACTGAAGCGAAGAAGCATTTTGAAAAGATGAAGAACTGACTGTCTTCACTCCACTCAAGTTGCTCACTTGCTGTTCAAGTGGTTCTGATATTTGATCAGCCACCTCTTCTGGTGTAGCTCCTGGATACGTCGTTGTCACCGTAATGATCGGCGGCTCGATATCTGGTATCGTTTCAAGCTTCATATTCAATCCAGCATATAAACCTGCAGCGGTAATGAGGATTGTCATCAGCCAAATAGCAAATTTGTTATTCATCGAAAAATCGATGATTCGTTTCATACTCAACTCTCCCCTTTATTGACCAGTTAGTCATAACACTATAAAATATAAATGACCAACTGGTCAGAGGTCAAGAGAAAACATCAACTTCTCCAAGTTTGAAGGAGCGACAACCATGGAACAAAAATCAATATATATTATCGAACAGTCCATCAAACTGTTTGCAAAAAAAGGATTCAGCTCTACTTCCGTCCAGGAAATCGCAAGTGCATGTGGAATATCCAAAGGTGCATTCTACCTCCACTTCAAATCCAAAGATGCTTTACTCCTGGACATTTTCAATTATTACTATCAGCGGATCCAAACCCGCATTGACGAAATTCAAAAGCTCGATGCTGATGATCGTACGAAGTTTAAGAAGCAATTGCAGGTCACATTCGAAGAACTTGCCGATCACCGGGAATTCATCATTATGCAAATCCGTGAACAAGCCATTCCTTTCAATGAAAACATTGAACAATTCCTTACTCAAATGCGGGTGAACTCCTATCTTTTCTACAAAAGCCACTTGCAAAGCATCTATCAGGACCGGGTGAGTGAAACTGTATGGGAGGTCAGTCTCATCCTGCAGGGAATGTTCAAGGGGTATATGGATCTGATCATTATCGAAGGGGCTGATTTGGACTTTGAAGCCCTCTCGGAAGCAATGTTACGCAGAACAGACTACATTGTCGAAGGTTTTGAGAAGAATGGTGACCAACCAGTCATAACGGGAGGAACCATGCACCAGCTCTTACCTGCTACCTTCTATGGAGAAGAAAAAGAGCGATTGCTATCTCGTTTAGAGGAACTAGCTAATGAAGGTGACCAGGAGATTAAAGATACGGTGCATGTCCTGACGGAAGAGATGAAGAGGGATCAGCCTCGGACTGCCATTCTAAAGGGAATGATGGCAAACCTCGAAGGATCCTCGCTTTTCACCGAAACGATCGCCAGCATCAAAAAGTACTATCAATTATAAAAAGAGCCTCCTACATTCTATGGTTATATAAAAAGCTCAGGCATCTGGCCTGAGCTTTTTGTTATACATGTTCTGCTTCCAGTACTTCATCGAGAATTGGATAGACAGCTTCTACGCCTTCTTCTGCGACTAAACAAGCTACACCAAGCGGAGTTTCCCAAAAGGAATCAGGAATATAAGGGTTTTTAAGCCCAGCCGGCTGGTAAAGCGAACGGTAGATGCGGTTCAGATGCTGACGTGTCTCTTCAGGATCCCTTTCTTTTTCACCACGGGCAATTAAAAACACGTAGCGCATCGACTGAAACAAATTGTCTCCAGGCATGAACGTATATTCCTTAAAAAATTTCAGCTGTTCCTGCGCTTTTTCCTTCAAACCCGATTGGACAGCCAGATCATCGAGATGCTGCTGCAAATGGTTGTGCACTTGTTGGAAAACTCTCCGCTTTTCATCCTGCATCACTTTATCATTATAGATTTCCTGCAATTTTGTAAATGCGGTTTCTTTCGTCCATTCCATCTTGATCACCTCATTACCTACATTCGACTTTTATCGATAGGATTCCTTTTTAAAACCGAACTGTTCTGCTTCCATTTGCATCGCTGTATGAAGAAGAGGAAAATCAGCAGCATCATTTTCTAAATGACGGGATAGATTGGGGACCAGTTTGTTCCATACCATCGGATTTGCAGCCATCGATTGAAACAAAGCCACTTCATTATCTGTCCATTTTCTTAAGGAATGGATGTAATGAAGGGTCATTTGGAAACCAGGGAAAAGCTGCTCGTCCCTCTTCCTTGCGAACTCCTCCATTGCTTCATCCACCGTTACTCCTTCATCGATCTTCAAGCAAGCATCGGCCAATAGGAATGACTGCATAAATGCATCATTGATCCCTAATCCTGTACTCGGGTCTTTGCTGTGCCCAGCATCCCCGATTAATGCCCAGCCATCACCATAGGGCGTTCGGAAAAAGTTCGGCATGCCTGGTGTTCCAATGATCTTCCCTTGAAGCTTGGCACCTTTCGTTCTTTCCTTCATTCCGTACAATTGATCAAACGTTTGTTTAAACGTTTCTTCCGGGTTTTTCATCATCGATTTGAATTCTTCTGGATGGATTTCAATGCCCAGGCAGTCTCGGTTCGGCTCCATTGGAAAAACAAAACCAATTCGACCTTCATAAAGAAAGATCTCTGTAGCAGGTTCCGGTAAAGGCTCTACCCCCTCAAAATATCCGTAGACGACCGGGCGCAAAGGCTTCGTTTCTTCATACTTCTCTGCACCTGTCCAATGAGCAATGTTCGAGTTTTTCCCATCAGCCCCAACGATCAAATCAGCATAGAAATCTTTTGGCTTCCCTTTTTCTATTAGACTGACACCAACGACCTTCTCCTCTTCCCATATCAATTCTCGTGCCGCCGTTTCGGGTTTGAAATGGACGGATGGGAAAGTGACCGCTCGATCAATCAGCATGGAGTCGAGCTTGTCTCTTCTTGGAATGATGGTATAGGAAGTCCTTGGTCCTTCTATGAAACTACTCCCAATATAGGTCCTCATTCTCGTTACTTTTCTCAAACCCGACGCTTCGAGTTGCTTAAGTACGCCTAATTTTTCTAAGAATCCTGTGTGGGACATAAAATGAGTGGATAATGTATCACTTGGAAAACTGGCTTTATCAACAAGGAGGACTTTCTTCCCCATTTCTCCTAGTAAAATAGCTAAACTTGCGCCGGCTACACGAGCACCGACGATAATGACATCATAATGAGCATTCATGATTGCACACACCTTCACGTATCATTTACCTCCATCATAACTGGAGCACCTCGAAAACTCTAGAGTGGTCAGTTGTAGATAAGCTCCCTTCAGTTGAAGACTCAGTTCGAAATGTTTCCGTGGTTCGTTGCCATAATAGGCGCTAGGGGTGGTTGGGAAGCAGCTCGCTTTCCTGCGGGGATGACGGCAAGCCTCTTCGAGCTCCGCTCTGTGGGGTCTAGCCAGCCAATCCATTCCCGCGGGAGTCTCGCAGCTTCCCAACCACCCCATTCGATGAATGTGAGAAACGAACCCCTTTACCCATTTGGATTGTCTTCCACTATACTACTGTTATAAGCATAAAGCGCCCTGTATCAAGCTCCCGGGGTTCAAAAACCTGGGCATGGGAGTTTTATCCTTATACTCCCATCAAGTTGAATAACTGCATATTCTAGAAGTGGTTTTGAGACACTCATATGGCAAAGGGGCGGAGGGAAACGGTGAGACTCCTGTGGGAAGTGCGTGGTAGATGAGACCCCTCAGAGCGTTAGCTAGAGGAGGCTCATCACTCGCCCACGGAAAGCGAACCTTTTCCCGGAGCCTCTAAATCCACACAAACATCTCGAAAATCGAGTATTCCACAATCCTGCCATATACTTTAATAATGAATATAGATAGTTACACATAAAAAAACTCCCGCGGTGGGGAGTTTTAGTTAGTAGGTGCGTTCTTCTTCAACTTCATGATTTTGATCCAAGATTTGAAGTTTGCTCGGTTTGTTTTCTTTTGCGATTTCCTCTGCTTTGGCAACCGCAGTATCACGCTCATCATAAAGGTCTGTTGGAGCGACATCTTCGATTTTTACAAACCAGCCGGTTACATCTTTATTAGGTACAACACTATATTGTTTCATGAACTTCACTCCTATCTCATAGACTTAATTATCCATTCCCACAGCTAGGAGGGTTCAAACGTATCAAAATTGTTTGACAATGAGAAAGGACGCCTTTATAATTTCAAACAAGTCAGAAAAATTTAATAAAAACAACTCTTATCGAGAGCGGCAGAGGGACTAGGCCCTACGACGCCCGGCAACCTTCAAGGCATTACCTTGAAAAGGTGCTACATCCTACAGATCACATGATCTGAAAGATAAGGGGAGGTATGAGATACATAAAGCCCTCTTCTTACTTACAGAAGAGGGCTTTTCGTTTTCCCTCTTCTACAAAGTGGATGCCCTAGAAAAAAACAGAGGAGGAATTTTTCATGAGTACACCATTCTATACGTTCGGTCCTGAAACGAATTTGCTTCATGGCGGTCAAGAACCGGATCCAGCTACAGGGGCACGCGCTGTACCGATTTATCAGACGACATCTTATGTTTTCAATGATACGGAACATGCTCAAAACCTTTTTTCACTTGCGGAACCTGGAAACATCTATTCACGCATCGGAAACCCGACCGTCGATGTATTTGAACAACGACTCGCTCTTCTTGAGGACGGGGCCGCGGCGGTTGCGACAGCGTCAGGCATGTCTGCAATCACGATGGCTATTCTGAATGTCGCTAAAGCCGGGGATGACATCGTGACCTCAACGAACCTTTATGGAGGGACCTACAATTTGTTTGTCCACACCCTCCCCCGCTATGGAATCAATGTCCATTTTGTTGAAGGAGATGATCCAGCATCATTCGCCAAGGCAATTACTCCTCATACAAAAGCGATTTTTGCCGAAACGATCGGTAATCCGAGCTTGAATGTATTGGATATTGAAGCGATTGCAGATGTCGCTCATGACCACCACATCCCTCTCATCATCGATAATACATTCGCTACCCCATATGTCTGCAGACCGATTGATTGGGGTGCAGACATCGTAGTCCACTCGGCCACTAAATGGATTGGTGGACATGGCACGGCTATTGGAGGTGTTGTCGTTGATAGTGGACGTTTCAACTGGAATCATGAAAAATTCCCAGGGTTTACGGAGCCTGATGAAAGCTATAACGGCATCCGATTCGGGATTGACGTGGGTCCCGCCGCTTTCGCCATAAAATTACGCGTACAGCTGCTTCGAGACATAGGGGCATGTCTCAGCCCACAAAACGCTTTCTTACTTTTGCAGGGTTTGGAAACTTTACACTTGCGAGTGAAAACACATGCTGATCAGGCTTTGGAAATTGCCGAATATTTGAACCATCACGAAGGGGTTGAATGGGTGAATTATCCAGGATTGAAGGATCACCCTACTTACTCCCTAGCCGAAAAATATTTCCACTACGGTCATGGATCGATCGTTGTTTTCGGAATTAAAGGAGGGCGCGAAGCAGGACGCAAACTAATTGATCAAAGCACCCTCTGGTCGCATGTAGCAAACGTCGGGGATGCTAAATCTTTAATCATCCACCCAGCTTCTACAACTCACCAGCAATTAAGCGATGAAAACTTGAGTAAATCAGGTGTAACAGAAGAACTTGTCCGCTTGTCTGTCGGGTTAGAGTCTGTAGAAGATTTAATTCAGGACCTGGACAACGCCATCTTCCACGCCACGGGATATAAGAAATCCTACGGTAAAAGCAAACATGTGGCAGAGCCTGTTTTATCCTCCTCCCTGGATCGCTCGAACGGGGATTTGAGAAAAAGAGTAATCGGAATTGTTGGCTCAAGTGCTCTTCTTGTGGAACAGAGCAAGCTGGAAAGACTGGGATTTGAAGTTGTTACTTTCTCTCACCTTGAAGACCTTCAAAAAGTAACGAGCGTCAACTGGGATATTGTCTATGTGGAGGAAGCAAATGAGGATGTCTTGAACATAGCGAAGGAAGTTAAACCAACCCTTCTATGGTCACGTAAACCAATCACTCACGAAGATGCAGCCATCATTTCAGGGGTAAGCCTTTACGAGGCTGTTGTGAATATCCGATCAGGGAAAGATTTCTCCACTTCCCTCGTATCAGTCTAGTGAAAGAAAGGAGCATGAAAAGCATGTCATTACAAAACCCCACCAGCCACCCACGAACCAATCAATCGATATCGATCGGCGCTTTCACCTTCGAGTCTGGTGAGAAACTTTCGAATGTCGAACTTGCCTATGAAAGATACGGGCCGACAAATGCTCCCGTCATCCTCGTATGCCACGCATTAACGGGCAACCAGCTCGCCGTGGGTTCAAGGGATGAACGTGGCTGGTGGGCCGGTTTAATCGGTGAAGATTGTCCCATCGACACCAATCGCTATCAAGTGATCACCTTCAATGTCCTGGGTGGATGTCACGGATCTACTGGGCCTGCGAGCATAAATCCAGAGACAGGCGAACCATACCGTCAAACCTTTCCCAAAGTTACCATTCGGGACATGGTTCACGCTCAATATAAAGCTTTACATCGTTTAAACATCACTCATGTCCATGCGATAGCAGGCGGATCGCTTGGTGGTATGCAGACGTACGAATGGGGGCTTCTTTACCCTGATTTCATGAAAAAACTATTCATTCTCGCTGCAACTCCTTATTTAAGTGATTACGGCATCGCTTTTAATCATATCGGTGCTCGTGCTATAAAGAGTGATCCCCACTTCCGAAATGGAGACTATCATTCCAATGAAGATCTAAAGGGATTCGAAATTGCCCGGATGACGGGGATGGTCACATACAGAAGCAGTACCTTATTTGAAAAAAGGTTCGATCGGTCCTATCACGCCGATACCTCTTATGAAATCCAATCTTATTTGGATTATCAAGGCGATAAGATCAAAGAACGCTTTGATGCCAACAGCTATCTTTACCTTCTAGAGGCGATGAACAACCATGACATCGGACGAGGAAGGAATGGTTGGGCACAAGCAGCTAAGCAATACAAAGCAGAGGTTCATACCTTCAGCTTTGAACACGATCTCCTTTATCCTGAAGCCTTGATCCAACCCTTTTCTATCTCCTGTAATAAAGGGAAGCACCATCACATATCTACCGACTATGGTCATGATGGATTTCTCGTAGAGTTCGACCGTTGGGGCAAATGGGTGGAAGAACAATTAAAATAATTCCCTGGCGATGACTCTTCCACCTGTATAAGCAAAATAAAAACCGTTCCGTTTTTAATTCAAAACGGAACGGTTTTCTTGTTTATCGCTCAAATGACTGACAGGAACGACTTTATATCCTTTAGCCGTCAGTTTTTCTAATAGAAGATCTACGGTTTCCACTGTAGAAAGTTGAAGGTCATGAAGCAAAATAATGGAACCATCTTCTACTTCATAAAGAATATCTTCAGCTACCGCTTCCGGTTTTAGATCTTCCCATTTTTCAGAATAGATGGTCCACGGAACAACATTACCTTCTTCTTGGTAGTTGGCAGAAGGCATGTTTCCAAAAGGCAGCCGCAGTAAATCTACCTTCTGTCCCGTCACTTGTTCCAAAATCGTTTGAGTCGATGAAATCTGCTGATGGATTTGGTCGTCAGACAAACGGCTTAAACGGGGGTGATTCCACGTGTGGTTGCCAATTTCGTGGCCCCGTTCACTCACTTCCTGAGTCACTTCAGGATAGTAACCCACACGTTTTCCAATCATGAAGAAAGAGGCTTTCGCTTCATACTTGTCCAGTACATCAAGGATTTTTCTCGTCACTTCCGGATGAGGACCATCATCGAAGGTTAAAGCCACTTCTTTCCCTTCCTCATGCAGATGGTTTTCTAGAGAAAAGTCCTGGTATTTCATATCGCTTTCCTGATTCTCTGCAGTAGATTTAGACGTTGCTTCAGGAGACTCTTTAAAGGCATCTTTGTAATCTGATCGAAGAAGTTTGGATACTTTATCCTTCTCGATCATCACACGAATTGATTCACCATTAGAAGGACCATCTAGAAATACAAGAATCCCTTCACCCGTCATAGCGATATCTTCGTAGAATTCAGGTTTAGCCTCAAGCTTATCCATAATCTTCGAGTTTTCTTCACCTGCATCTATCATTTTCTCTTTCGTCCAAGTGTGAAGACGATCAACATAATAGATGTCTTCTTTAAATAATTCTTCCAGCGACAAAGCTTTGCCATTTTTCTTATCGAAATTCATGACGGTTTGGTTGGTCATGACGCCGTCTTTCCCAAGGTCCATGGTTTCCATAAACCTCACAACAAATAAACGTTGGTTTTGATGAATGACTTCGAAATCAATGTGCAGTTCATGCGATTGGTTTCCATCATTTTTTTGTTTACTTTTATAGCTTTCTTGTTTAAACAAAGCTTTCTGCTGATTCACATAATCTATAATCGTTTGGTCAATTTGGTTATTCGGCGTTTGTGGATAATGGGCAGTCATATGATACTCTTCGTATTCGTTGATATCTGTTTCTATACTCACTTTATACATTGCCTGATTACCCGTCTTCTCTCCCGACTCTTCATTAGCATTTGCAATGAAAGAACAGCCGGACGCCGTCAACAAAACAAACAAAATGGTATATATAATCGGTTGTCTCATGATTTTCCCTCTTTATCTCATAGTCACACAATCTATTGTAACACAAATGTAACAATGACTTAATTACTTCGATATATTCAGTAAATTAAGTTAATTCATCAAACCCTTTTTTCGTAAACACTCCTTATTCTTGAAGGTTCAGTTTCGAGACGTTTGTGTAGTGGGTTGGGGCTGCGGGGGATAACTCGCTTTCCGCGGGAGCGCGCTGAGCCTCCTCGGACTGCGTCCTGTGGGGTCTCACCCTGCACATTTTTCCCGCAGGAGTCTCGCCACCCCCCTCCGCCCCTTTGCCATAGAAGTATCTCGAAACCACTTCCCGAATCAGCAGCTATTCAGTTTGATGGAGTATCATAACTCCCATACAGAGACACTTGAACCCTGAAAACTTGATACAGAGCGTTTCTGCCTACAACAATCAGGATAGTGGGAGACCTTCCAACTTGGTATAAGGGTTCGTTAATCCCCTTCACCGAATGGGGTGGTTGGGAAGCTGCGAGACTCCCGTGGGAGAAGGAGATAGGCGAGATCCCGCAGGACGCAGTCCGAGGAAAGCGAGTAGCTTCCCAGCCATCCCTGACTCTCAACCGGGCAACGAACCCCGGAAACACCTCGAAACTGAGTCTTCCACAATCCTGCCATATAGCGGAATAAAAAAAGAACTTTCCAGTAAGGAAAGTTCTAAATGTTGGTGCGGACGTCCCATAGTTCTGGAAAGAAGCGGTGGTCGAGGACTTTCTTTAAGTAGCCTACACCCGAGGATCCGCCCGTGCCTTTTTTGTGACCGATGATCCGTTCGACGGTTTTCATATGACGGAAACGCCATTGCTGCAGACTGTCTTCAATGTCAACAAGCTTCTCCCCTAATTGGTACAAGTCCCAGTATTGTTCTACATCTTTATAGACATTCGTCCAGGCAGCTTCTACGCTCGAGTCTTTTTCATAAAGTTGTGTGTAATCGCGGTCCAACAATTTCTCTGAAATCGGAAAACCAGAATCAGATAGCTTCTCAATGGCAGCATCGTAAAGGCTTGGTGCACGATAAGCCGCTTCAAGTCGTTGGTGCAGCTCAGGGTCTTTTTCGTAGATCTTTAACACGTGAGGGGTTTTGTACCCCAGTGCAAATTCAATCATCCTGTACTGATAGGATTGGAATCCGGAAGCCTGTCCAAGATGATCACGAAATTCCATATATTCTGACGGAGTCAATGTCGAGAGTACATCCCACGCTTGAATAATCTGTTTCTGAATGCTGGATACGCGTGCCAACATCTTAAAAGCCGCCTGCATTTGGTCTTCCCTTATGGCTTCTATAGCTGCTTGAAGTTCATGTAACGTCAACTTCATCCATAGTTCACTGACTTGATGAATAATAATAAAGAGCATCTCATCATGATGAGAAGATAGACGATTTTGGGCAGATAGCAGTTCATTTAAATTCAAATATTCACCATAGGTCATCCGGCTTGAAAAATCAGTATGAATGCTCTCGTTGCCATCATTTTTATGATTTGTCACTGCTGTCCCTCCTTCAGTCTAAAACGCCACGTTCAGGAATGTTGTTAAAAGTCATTGGTAAAAATTCCGTATGAACCGTCCCTTCATACATGAGAAGCGTCCCTAAGAGCGGGTGCTCTGCGTGTACATGCACCCGAAAAGCTCCTTCCCCTTCATCATAATGTTCGTATACGCTGGTCGTCGGATTGGCCATAGTCATGAGTCCATCCAAATTCATTGCTTTAGACTCCATATAAAGTCCACCTTCTGCAGTGACATGGAGATCCAGCTCTGTTTGTAGAAGCCCTGTCTTTCCGAGATCATCAACGATACAACCTTTCTCTTCATCGAATCGCATTGCTGCATCAAAACCTCGAATAGAGTAAGGGAAGAAAAACCTCCGAATCCAACTGATTGTCTCACGCCCTCTTTCATCTACATAGATATAATTTTCAAGGGTGAACGGCACATCTTTCCCTCGTTCTGCGAACACAAGATGATCTTTTGTTCCCACTTGAAGGAAAGGTCGCAGCAATGGATGTGTCCCTCTGATTTCAGTCATTCTTCCTTGTCCAAGGATCATTAGATTTTGTTTACTCGTTAATCCGTACTTCTTTTGAAGCTCTGGGTGAAGATTATGGAATTGCTCACCCAGTGCTCGATGAAAAATCGATTTCATGGAAAAAACTCCTCCCTAAACAAGTTTCCATCCGTATTTTTTATGGATGGTTTTATCATGTTTGCCCCGTACTGCTTATGTAATGTTCCTATTTAAACAGGGTTAATAAAAAAGGTATGAACGGATTGAAAACAGAATATGGTTTTAGTTAGAAACCTAGTTTCTTTAATGGATGTAATGGCATTATAGCATAAGTAACCGCTTTCGATTACACATGTGATTAAATAAGACCTGCCTTTCAGCAGGTCTTTATACTTGTATTTTTGATGAGTGAATGAGCTACAAACAACCGCTTACGGCATTCGTCTGATGTAGTGCCTGTGGGCAGAGATTCTTTGACATTAGCCGCTAAGAGACGCACAAACAACCTCAAGGATTTGCATGTGGACCTGACTCTCTCCCCTTCATAAAACAGATTTACATGACCTCTTCTGCATAGTCACTGATGGAATAGCCTTTTTGTTGTTTCATAAGCCACCCTTGTTTTTCAAGCTGGTTAAAAAGTTTTTGAATATGTTTTTCAGGCCAGCTTGAAAGGATGCCAAACCATCGTGTTTCATGCAGGTGGAGTTGCCTAAGTTTGTTGGTTGCTTTTCCAGCAAGCACTTGTACTAAGGTATGAGCCGGGTAATCTGTCCCGTAATAGTAGATCAAATCCAGTACTTGTTGAGTTTCTGCATAGGTCAGCGATCTTCCTTTGACGGTAATGATCACATCATTTTCTTCATAGCGGACCTCACTCAATTTATTTTTCAACTCTTCTAAGACGTGGCTGGTCATCGGATATACATTTTCCGGAACAATCTTCTGCCAATCCCGGAGTTCTTTCAACATTCTTACGTCCTCAAGCTCTATTCCGGAAAGCCATATCAGTTCAGATTCCGCTGTACGTTCCGGGATCCGGCTCCGATTTAATTTATCATACATGTAGAGGAGTGGATGCGATTCCACACCTTCTGTTTTACGTTGATAACGCTGAATCTGTTTGACAACATCTAAACTTTCATCGAGCGTTTTTCTGGCGACAGTCAACTGTTTTTTCAACCCCCTTAATTGAATCAGTTGTTCAAGGAGGCGCTGGTTTTGTTCAGCGATTTCATTGAATTGTTTCTCAATGGTAATGACTCGTTTCGTCGCTCGTTCCACATCGAATTCTTCTTCAAGTGCAACTCTGTCTTCATCAATGTAATAAAGCAGGGTATAATCACACCTTTCACAAGAGCAACAGATGCACCGCTCCTTTGAAAGAAAGGCGAGCGATTTCTTATGTGAACAACTCCCTTCCCTTCCTTCCAACCAATCTGCTGGTAAAGTGCGGAAAGGACGCATAACGATGTTGACTCTGTGACGCCAGTAAGCCACATCCTCCGGGTAATTAAGAACCGATAGGAGAGCTGATTGATTCATGACTTCAACTGCATCAATGACATCCCTTTTCTCATGGAACAATCGTACGATCGGGTGATTGTGAAAAGCAGCAGATATTTTATCAATCCAATCCTTGCGATCGTATTCACTTATATGTGATAAAAACAGATAGTCCTCAAGCACTTCCCCTACGTGTTCATAAAGTTGCTCTGAGGAGAGCTGAGTAAAATCTGTACTGTATAAAAACTCTTCTTTTAAAGGTAGTCCATGTTCTTCCGACAAGGACCTCCATAAAAACAATTCTGGGCGCAACAAATGTGGATGGATCGTCTCTTCTTTTTCAAAAGAGACCGGTAGGACAGCTTTTCCTGACAACCCTAGATAGGGGCGAATGTTTGCAACATCAAGAGCTTTGTCGTTGATTTGATCCACGATTGCGTCGTTAAGCCTGGATAGTAACCCCCGTTCAAATTTATGTCCAATCGACCGGATTTGTTTGTTCTTCTTTCCGATCGGTGCAAGTACTACATACGGGTATCGTTGATCCTGGTAAGCAATCCTGTTTGGCAGTCCCATAATGATTCCCCTTTGAATAAGGATTTACTACTATTATAGAAAAAGTATTACGATGTACCAATAAATATAAGTAAAATGGGCGTCATACTGTTAAAATTTCCACGGAATACCCAATGAAAAGCCCCGTTTCTATGACACCTGGGATTGCACTCAACTCTTTTTCCAACGTATCGTGTATATCAGCAAACCTTACGTCCATAATCACATTACCCGCTTCGGTCATAACCGGACCGTCCTTCGCTGTCGCCATACGCAGCTGGATGTGATCACACGTAAAAGTCTGAAGGGCTGTTTCTACAAGATGAATCGCTCGTGGCTCCACTTCTAGTGGAACTGCAAACTTCTCCCCAAGCTTTTCAACATGCTTGCTTTCATCTACTAAAATATACGTTTTTGCAGCGCTTGCCATTACGAGCTTCTCTGCAAAAAGAGCGCCCCCTCTTCCTTTGATAAGACGATGTTTTCCATCTACCTCGTCCGCGCCATCAAATCCCCAATCCGGCTGGTGATTGAGAAGAGAAGTCGTCGTCAGTCCATAATAACTGCAGTTCATTTCTGCCTCCTTAGAAGTGGGCACAGCTAATATATCCAGCTTTTCCTCCGCCACTCTTTCAGCAATCTTTTCGAGAGCAAGAAATGATGTCGATCCTGAGCCGATGCCGACGACATCTCCATCCTTAACAAAACGGCTCACTTGCTGGGCAACTTTTTCTTTTCGATCACGATTTGTAATCTCCCCTGACCAGACCAGCTGACCAGCTAAATTGTTCTTCCATTTCACAGGTATCACCTCTTCCTTTGGTATTCCCGAATGACTTAAAAAACAAGCATGGGTGATAAGGAAAGTGTATCAAATGAAGAAGCCGCTTCCTTATACTCCGACAAAACTTTGTCATTCTTAACGCTGTCTTCACATAAATATAAGGTAATCCATTGTTCTATAGAAAGCAGGGGATGGAATTGAAACGAGTATACTGGAAGTTGTTCATCTTCTATCTCATTCTCATCGCCGCCATCGTACTTGTCACATTAAATCAATAAACCCTAGGGTACTCCTCCATATATGCTCCTGATTGTTAAATTCTCAGTTTCGAGACTTTTGTTAAGTGGATGGGGCTGCGGGGAATAGCTCGCTTTCCGCGGAGCGCGGTGAGCCTCCTCGAGCTTCGCTCTGTGGGGTCTCACCATGCACTTTTTTCCCGCAGGAGTCTCGCCATTCCCCTCCGCCCCTTAATATATAATTTTCTCGAAACCCCTTCCGTAATAAGGCGTTTTATGCACATGGTAATCGGAGGGAAATAAACTCCTAAACACCCTATTCTGCATGCGAAAGGCTTGTTATAGAGTGCTTTATGCTTATAACTTCAGAATAGTGGAAGACGCCCTCCCACAGTAAAGGGGTTCGTTTATCCCTTCTTCGAATGGGGTGGTTGGGAAGTTGCGAGACTCCCGCGGGAATGGATTGGCTGGCAAGACCCCACAGGACGAAGTCCGAGGAGGCTTGCCGTCATCCCCGCAGGAAAGCGAGTAGCTTCCCAGCCACCCCTTGCGCTTAACTCGAGCAACGCCCCCGGAAACATCTTAAGACTGAGTCTTCCACAATCCTGCCATATTGTTGAACAAGCGTTTAATTAATATGGAGTCATTTATATAACCAAAAAAACCTCGACCGTTCTATGGTCGAGGTTTTACTTGATTAAATCGTGTTTGAAGGCATAAATGACAGCCTGGGTACGGTCAGAGACTTGGAGTTTTCCAAGGATATTGCTTACGTGTACTTTTACGGTTTTCAAGGCGATGAACAATTGATCTGAGATATCCTGGTTAGTCTTCCCTTCCGCCATTAGAAGAAGAATTTCTTTTTCCCTTCCTGTCAGCTGATCGTGAAGTTCTGCTCCATCCGGGGTACGCATTTTTGTCATGATTTTACCTGTCACTTCAGGTTCTAAGATGGACTGCCCTGCGTATGTAGAACGAATGGCTTTGGCGATTTCTTCTGCTTTTGATGTCTTGAGCATATAACTTGTCGCTCCTGCTTCGAGTGCCGGGTACACTTTTTCGTCATCGAGAAAACTCGTGACAATAATGACTTTTGCTTCCGGCCATTGTCCGGTTATACGTTTAGTCGCTTCGATGCCGTCCATCTCGTCCATGACTAAGTCCATCAGGATGATATCAGGGCGGTGTTTCAATGCAAGGTCCACAGCTGCCTTTCCATCGTCCGCTTCGGCAATAACCTCAATATCTGGTTGTGCAGATAAGTATGCCGATACTCCAATGCGGACCATTTCATGATCATCAGCAAATAACACGGTAATCATTCTTCCTCGCCTCCTTTTATCCGATGAGGAACTTTCACCTCTAACCGGGTGCCCTGTCCCTTCACGCTTACAATCTTTAATGTCCCTCCAAGTTCAAATGCTCTTTCCTGCATGTTTTGCAGGCCATATGAACTCGTCTTCACCTCTTCCACATCAAAACCGATCCCGTCGTCTACGATACGCAGAATGACGTTATGATCCCTTTCAATCAGCATGACGCTTAGTGAATGAGCTTTCGCATGTCTTAATGTATTGGAAACCGATTCTTGAAGAATCCGGAAAAGCTGATCTTCGATGCCTTTTTCAAGATTTAACGGTTCAACGGACCACTCAATTTCCATCGGTACTTTTTGTGTGAGTTCATAAAGCAGTTCTTCAGCCCCTTCAGCGAGGGACTTACCTTTGAGTGCTACCGGTCTTAAATGAAGAAGCAAAGCTCTCATTTCAAGCTGGGACTGATGAATCATGCGTTCGACCATCTGCATTTGTTTTTTCGTTGCCTGCCAATCATCTGAATCGGTCTCATTAATGGCAGACATCATCATGGAAGCTGCAAATAGTTGCTGACTGACAGAATCATGCAGTTCTCTCGCAAGCCGGTTCCTTTCCTGAACCACCACTTCCTGCAGACTCTTCTCCCGTTCTTCGGCTCTCTCAGTAACCATTCGTTGAGCAAGCTCTGTTTGTTTCGTCATTTTTTCTTCCAGTTGTTTAAGGGCGAGGTCAATCTGCTCCATCTCTTTCAAATCAACCTCTTCTTCCGAAAGCTCATTTCCCTTCGTCAATTCAGACACACGATGTTCGATAGTGAAGAGCTGCCTTCTCCAAAACCATCCCTGGATGATGCCGACCAAAAACCCGAAAGTTAATGCAATGAACAAAACAAAGAAAATATAAGGAAGATCAAAAACGTCTCTTTCTAAAAGCTCCCCCCACGAACCAAAAGGAAAGGCATAGAACGTAATAGCCAACAACAAAATGGTGAACCCGAAAAAAGTAAAGGTACCGGACAACAACTGCCTATGCCATACGTTCATACACGCTTCACCTCAAGCTCTCCGGAAACCATAGACGTAATGATCTTCACGCGTGGCTTTTCTTTTCGGTATCCTTCGGTTTGGTAGGAGACGACCTGGTTAAGGACTTTGGACTTTTTATATTGGAAAATGGATGCGCGTCCAATGAGCGCACTATGATGGATGCTCACCTCTACTTCATAAGGGACATAAACAGTCAGATTGCCAATCCATTGTCGTATAGAAATGACGGCCTCATCGTGAGGGAGAACCGTCTGGCTCAAATCGACAATCCTGTCCCCGAATCCACCGTGTATGTTGATATCCTTCCATTCATATGAAGTTTTCGGTGTAGCGTCATCACCAAAGAACTTCTGCTTTAATAATGGTTCCTGATCAGGGATCTCCTTGTGGTTGTCAATGATTTCAGGTCGGATGTGTTCTGGCTTTTCCCTTGATTTGAAGTAATCTCTTAAGAACATCAGAATCATTGCAATGACGAGGAACCTTACAGCAATCATACTCAATACTGTGAAAATTAAACTGATCAAACCAATCCAAAAAAGGATTTTCCTCCACAAAGGACGATAGTTTTTCCACCCGATATACATAAGGACTCCTGAGAAGACGACCGAAAATACAAGACCCCCATTGAAAAAGACGATTTCTACAACGAGGAGAATCACCCCTATGATTAAAATTGTGTTGATTGTATCGGTCGAAAGCTTTTTAAGCATAAAGGTCATCCCCCTCTCTCAAATCGATAAAGACGCAGAAATCTGCGCCTTCATCATACCATGTTTTCTATTTAGCAGGTACTTCTTCCCTTTTCTCTATTTCTTTTTCCAATTGGGCCATCTTACTGTCAAACGTATTATGATAATAGGCGCTGTTCACTTTGTACTCGAGGTCCTCAATGTAGCGGTCGATCTCTGAAAATCTGGAGTAAGGCTTGTCCGCTGTGTCCTCTATTACACGATTCATGCGATGATGAGCACGGGCAATGTTTTCACGTCCCATCAGGTCCATCCGTTTTAAATGCATATCCTTCAGTTTGTGCTTCATTTCTTCATATTTACGTTCAAGGGCCTCCAGCTGCTCAATGCTGTCCCTTCTTGATGCTTGAAGGCGGTCAGCTCTTGCCTCATATTCTTCCTGCTCTTTGACGGCGAATTCATACATCGTGGATTCCCCGGCTTTTTCAGCGACCGCAGCCTGGCGTCTGCGCTTGTCCGCCATATCCTGTGCTTTCTGTAACTCACGGGAAAATTCATCTTTCAATCGGTACTGTCGCTCCACAAGCTTCCTTACCTTCTCCGTTTCTTTTTCACTTTCACGCAAATATTGATTTAACATAGCGATTGGATTCTTTTGTTCTTTTTGATCCAACGCCTCGTGCAGATCTGCCGTAATGGAATCTTTCAATCTCGTAAATAAGTTAGCCATACTGTTTTTCTCTCCTTTAGTTTATTTGTTCATTTCTGCCCATTGTCGTTCAAAGTTGGTAAAAGGATCATCAGACTTGGATGAACGTACCTCTTCGCTTTTGCTTGTCCAATTTTTATAGACCCAATAAAGCGCAAAAGCAGCTGCTACACCGATTACTGCATAGACATTTGAGACGGCTATACTGAGAATGATCAATCCAAGAACGACCCAGCCGATTTTTCCGGCCGTAGAATCACTTTTCATGAACTGTTTGAACACGACATACAGCAGCCAGACACTTACACCCAGGAGGATCATCGGTCCTAAATTGGCAAGCAATACAGTAAGAGCGACTAATCCAGCCAGGAATAGTAAAAATTTCTTCATCGTTTTTCCCTCCTTGCTGATTTCTTGTCTTTATCATATCGAGAATAGAATCGTGTGGTAATGAGCCAGAGATATATTTTCATCTAAGACCAGAGGCGTATAGCATGATAGAGATTTTCGGAGAGAGAACACAACGCACACAAAAAGGCCGCCCAAAAAAGGCGGCCTTTCTTTTATTCAATAATACGCAGTTCCTTCGGTGTTTTTGTCAATGTCACATATCCGTCTGCTGTAACGAGTACATCGTCTTCCAAACGCACCCCGCCGACTTCCGGATCATAGATGCCAGGCTCAATCGTGTACGTCATTCCCTCTTTCAAGACGCCATCATTCAAATGACTCATGGAAGGAAATTCGTGAACGTTGATTCCAAGACCGTGACCGATGCGGTGTGGGAACTTGTCTCCGTACCCCGCATCTGTAATGACGTCTCGTGCAACTTGATCAAGGTCGCCGATTCGTGTCCCCGGCTTGCTTATGGCAAGCGAAGCGTCCAAGGCTTCCTTCACTTTATTGTAAATCACCTTTTGTTCTTCACTCACAGAACGATAAGCAAACGTGCGAGTAATATCAGACGTGTATCCTTTCCATACGACGCCAAGGTCGAATAAAACAAAGTCTCCTGGCTTCAGACGACGGTCTCCAGGATTTCCGTGGGGTTGACCTGATTTTTCACCAAACAGGACCATCGTAGAGAAGGACATTTCCGCAACGCCTTTTTTCTTCAATTCATATTCAATCTTAGCGAGAACTTCCATTTCAGTGATTCCCTCTTCAAGGGTTTCCACTCCCACACTCACACCGAAGTCTGCAAGCTCGGCCGCTTCTTTCATAATGCTGATTTCATGATCATCTTTGACGACACGCATGTCATTCAATTGTCCTTCAATATCTTCAACCTTCACATCTTCAAAAAGATCAAAAAAGGATTCACTGCGCCCGTAGGAAAGAACTTGTTTTTCTATCCCTACCGTTTTCACATTTGCAATGCCGTTCTCTTTCATCTTATCCGCCATCATCTGCCATGGATTTTCATGATCAGCATACCCAATCACTTCCTTCGTCCATCCGGCATCACGGATTTGGCCTTTTTCCATACCGGGCAGTACAGCAATCGGAGCCGCTTCAGGGAAAACGAGCAATCCAAGCAGCCTTTCGTGTGGGTCTGTATGGAATCCAGTCAGATAAAAAAAGTTTTCTGTTGAATTAATAAACGCTGCATCAACGTTTGTGTCTTTTAAGTATTGAGAAAATTGTTCCAATCGATGTTCCAACATTCATCACTCCTCTTTGCTTCTTTTTTCATCATAGCTCAATCTTTACAGCAATCCAAATCACACAAAAGTCCGAAAACGGGAGTGAACGTTTGGCGACACTTTTACCTTTTTCATTCTCAATAGAGGGAGCATTCGATATAATGGCGAAAGGTGATTAAAGTTTAGGAGGTGAAATGATATGGACCGTACTCGTTTTTTTGTGCGGGTTGCTGCCATTTACGCACTAATCGGCGCATTTATGGGTTCTCATATGGCCGGCGGAGGGGGATTGCAACTAAGCGCGATTCACGCTCACATCCTCGTTGTTGGATGGCTTTCTCTTTTTGCTTTCGGCATTTATTATAGAGTGTTCTCCATACCCAAGGATTCTAAGCTCGCTACAGCGCACGTATGGACATCCTTCTTTGGTGTGTTCGGTTTAACCGTCGGTATGTGGCTGTATTACACCCAGCCTCTTCCAGGATTGAGCACGTTCAACACGATTTTCTTCATCGTGGGAGGAACCGTCCTTCTCATCGCTTTCGTCTTATTTGCGATCATGACTTTCGTTCATGGCAAACAAATTTCCGAAAACGCATAAAAAGAGATCCGCTTATCATAGCGGATCTCTTTTCTTATGCGGCTTGTCTTAGCGGGGTACGTTGCAGCAATGTTTTTTCTAATCGTATAGCAAAATAAGCGGCTACAATGGCTAAGGCAATATCTTTAATTAAAAATGGCACCATGCTTGACCAAGCCAAAACGAACCCAATGCCGTCTCCTCCAACCCAGAAATTCAGAGCAAGATAGAAAAGATTGACACCGATAAAATAGTTCAACACAATGCCGACAAGGGCTGCGGTGATATAAGTCGGAAGGTTTCGTTTAGACTCCGCAATCTTACCAACAAAGAACGCTAAGATTACATATGAAACAATAAATCCGAAAGTCGGGGATATCAAAACCGAGATCCCACCCGAAAACCCAGCAAAAATCGGCGCCCCTGCCAGCCCTAAAAGAGCATAGACAAAAACAGAGAATGAACCTAATCTGCTACCCAGGACGAGCCCCGCGAGAATAGCAAAGAATGTTTGGAGCGTCAGCGGTACGCCCATGACTTGTAAAAATGGCATGAATGCTGTGATGTTGGCTCCAATCGCCATGAGAGCAACGAACAAGCTTCCCAAGGTAATGTCGTAAGCCGATAAACGAGATGATTTCATTACGGTGTCCTCCTACATATAAAATCTCATGAACTATTATTAAGATACGAGAAATCACCTCATAATGTCAACTTAGTTTTTTTGAAGTTAACAAAAAGGGCGCCGTTTGGACGGCGCCCTTTTTATCTTTATAATCCCAGCCCCATTGAAAGTTGGTTCGTATAACTTGTATAAGCAATCGTTTGATTTAACGCTGACATTTTCTGAGCATCATAACCATGCTCCTTCAACCGTTCCACATCTTCTTTCGTCACTTCTACTGGTTTAGCAATTAAGCGCTTCGCATACGTGAGTACAGCTTTCCATTCCTCACTCATGTCAGAGTCCTCATAATGGCTAAGCCAGTCCAACACATCCTCCTGATCTACCAGCTCTTCAAGCAATTTGGAGTGACTATCCGTGCAGTATTTGCATCCATTCTTCATGGAAACGAACGTAATGACCGCTTCTCGCAAGTCGTCCGGAAGGTCTGTCTCCTTAATTGCTTTCTGCAAAGGGAGAAAAGCTTCATATAATTTTTCATCATTCGCCAGCAGCCGGTCAAACAAAGGGGCTGGATTGGGGATATTGTTTTGCACGTGGAGTTCCTTCATTTCTTTTTGTTTTACTGGTTTAATCCATGGCATCGCTACACCACTCCTCTATCATTCTTTTTAACTAGGAAATAATAACCTATTATATGGTGACTTCTTCCTCCTTTTGTAGTAATATAGACTCAAAAAGTAGGAGGGGGAGTATATGTTTTCTCCTCAAAGGACGATGGGGCAATATACAACCCCAAAAGAAACGGTGCAATATATGACTCGAAAGCTTTTATCTGAACTTCCTACAAAGAGCAACATGAAGATTCTTGACCCCGCGACCGGGGACGGCATTTTCATCCAAGCATTGCTGGAAGAAGGCCTTTCAACTGAAAGCCTCTATGCTTTTGATATCGACCGAAAAACAGCTGCTCCTCATCCTGATATTCATTTCCACTATGAAGATTTTCTAAAGGTTGATCAACCAGGGCAATATGACGCAATCATAGGCAATCCTCCCTATAAATCTAAACGGCAAAGTCCTTACTTTTCCGAAAACCGGGAAAGAATCCAACGTGAATTTGGAAAGGTTGGTATTCATAACTTATATTCCCTCTTTATTCACAAAGGCATACAATGCTTGAAACCCGGTGGAGTGATGACAATGATTGTACAAGACTCATTCCTTACAAACATTTACTACAAAAGCTTTCGTGAATTTCTACTAAAAGAGACCGAAATCAAAGAAATCGTTCTTGCTCCAAGACGTCTTTTTCATAAAGGGAAAGCCGATGTACGTACTGCCATCATTACTCTAAAGAAAAGAGACATAGAAGCAGTTCCCTCCACACAAATGAGGCTGGTAGATCGTCTAAAAGATCAAGATTATGACGATCCTCCTGAGAATCACATCCAGTATCTATCACAGCAAACGTTTGAGCAGATGCCCGCTAATAACTTTGCAATCAATGTACCTGAAGATATCTTGAGCCACTTCGAATCCCCTTACCGAACCCTGGGAAGTGTCCTTAAAGGAGGGACTGGTATATCTACCGGAGACGATCGTTTTTTCTTACGGTCATTCCAGGATGGACATGTGCCACCCGAATGGATCCCTTTTTATAAAAATGGTGGAAGGAAAGATGCCTGGTATTATGAACCGAAGTACTACATCCACAAAAATTGGCCGGACTATGTTGAGAGTAATACGAACTTCACGGTACGGAACCGCTCCTATTTCTATCAGAGAGGCATTACCTGCTCGTCCATGGGGGTGGATTTCTCCGCGGCCTTACTTCCAGAAGGATCCTTGTTCGGTGTGAACGCCAACCTCTTTCCAGAACGCGAGGAAGATCTTTACTACTTTCTCAGTCTGTTAAACAGCAAGTTGATTAAGTATATGGTAAGAAAAGTCCTCAACCGAACCAACATGATCACGTCTGGCTACATCAAGAAGATTCCGTACATAGAACCTGACCCTCTGCAAAAGCAGGTAATGATTGAAACAGCTCGGAGTATCGTTGATAAGAAGAAAGAGAATCCATCTTTTCAAACGGATGATTGGCAGTCGCTGGTGGATCAAACCGTTTATGAAATCTATGGAATATCGAGTGCCAGTCGTTCAAAAGTCCATGATTTCTGCCATGATATTACGGAGAAGATTTGACTCTTCTCCACCCCACCTCTCCTTTTCCGTCACAATATTTCCTGGGAAATCAAATCATTTAAGAATTCGATAATTTCCCCAATCATCAGGTAGAAGCTGCAAATATTTGCGCGAAAGAAAGCGGTCATCGACAAGCTGAATCGACCCGTGATCTTCTTCTGAACGGATCAACCGCCCCCCCGCCTGCAACACCTTGTTCATACCCGGATAAACATAAGCGTAATCATAGCCGTTTCTTCCCTTTTGATTAAAGTAATCTTTGATTAACTCCTTTTCGAAACTTCTTGGAGCAAGGCCGATACCTACTACGGCTACGCCGTTTAAACGATCTCCTCGAAGGTCTACACCTTCAGAAAATATACCTCCCAAGACGGCGAAACCGACGAGTCGACCTCCTTCCTCAAATTGAGCAAGGAAGTCTTCTCTTCTTTCTTCATCCATTCCCCTCTCCTGCATGACCGCATGCACAGAAGAGAAGTTTTTGAATTCACGATAAACCATTTCCATGTAATGATAGGAAGGGAAAAAGAAAAGGTGATTCCCTTCGTGGAGCTTCACCTGATCATGCAGACGCTTAGTTAGTTCTCCAACTGTCTTCTCCCTGCTCTTATACCTCGTCGACAAAGGAGTGATCATCACATCAATTTGCGATGAGTCATAGGGCGACGGCAAGTGTAAGATATAATCCTCTTTGGTCCCCCCAAGCATCTCTTTATAATAAGCAAATGGTGAAAGAGTTGCTGAAAAAAACACCCCCGACCTGAAGGTTTTCGTTGTTTCCCGCAGGACGTGTGAAGGATCGAGACAAAACAGCTTGAATATAAAGTCTCCCTCGCTTGTACTCTCCCCTAACAAACGATAGTGTTCATCTACATATTCGAGGATTTTTAAGAATCTCTGCGACTGAAAATATACATCCAGCAGCTGTTCAGATCTTTCCCCTTCCGTATTCTCCTGTAAAAGCGACTCCGCTTCTGCAAGGAAACGTTCTATGTTTTCTTCCAACTCTCCAGGCACCTGTTCCAGCTGAATAAACTCTTCCTTGGGAGAATAAAAACGATCCAAGTCTTTACTGATTGCGTCAGCCACTTTAACTAAGTTCTCTTCCTCGCCTTCCCAGTCAGCCGCAACTCTTTCATAGGATTGCTTGGCAACGGAAGCTGAATACATCTCACGAGCACGTTCTACAAGGTTATGACTTTCATCCACAAGCAGTGCTGTTTTTTTCTTCCGGTCCGGCATCAGACGTTTCAGTGAAACCCGAGGGTCAAAGATGTAATTATAGTCACCAATGATCACATCACACACATCCGTAAGGTCCAGTGAAAATTCGAAGGGGCAAACTTTATGTTTTCTTGCATAGGATTCAATAACCGAACGTGTCATTTGTGTTTCATGAAGAAGAATATCGACAATAGCTCCATTAATTCGGTCATAGTAGCCATCGGCAAATTCACAGTATTCCGGCTGACAAATCGTCTCTTCCTGGAAACAGATTTTATCTTTGGCCGTCAAGGTAACCGACCGGAGGCTGAGTCCTGTCTCTCCCATCTTCAGTAGAGCTTCTTCAGCTGTGGCTCTTGTAATCGTCTTTGCCGTTAAATAATAAATCCTTTCCAAATCATCCAATTGCAATGCTTTAATAGCTGGAAACAGGGTGGATATTGTCTTCCCAATCCCTGTGGGCGCTTGAGCAAACAAGTTCCTCTTTTCTTCAATCGTGCGGTAAACACTTCCCGCCAGCTTCCGCTGACCGTCACGATAACTCGGAAATGGAAAGTTCAAATCAGGGACTGTTTTTTCTTTTTGCTCTCGCATATGAAGAAGGATCCGCGCATAAGATGCGTATTCGCTGACTGTTTCTTTCATGAATTGATGCAATTCCTCGTATGTAAATGTACGTAGGAGCCGCTTTTTTTCTTTTGTTTTTTTCTGGACATATGTCAACTGCACCCGGATGTTCTGCAGCTCTTCTTGGGCTGCATAGATAAAGGCATACCCTTTGGCCTGGGCCCAGTAAAGGGGATAAGTGGTATCATCAATTTCCTCAAGATCCCTTGCTGTAGATTTGATTTCGTCAATCACCGGTCCTTTTTCCGTATCCAATAATCCATCGCACCGGCCCTGGACCTTTAGGCTAAACCCTTCCTGATGAAATTCATATTCCAGGAATACTTCTGATTCGTCCTTTTCTTTGTATTTCTTTTGCACTTCTTGATGTATGGCCGTCCCTTCCACGAGTGATGTATTCGTTTGAAAACGTTCGTCAATGCTTCCCGTCCTGTACACATAGGAAACAAGATCTCGAACGGAAATCGTCATTTTTGTGTCCATCGATCTTCCTCCCTTCTTAGTGGTTTTATTTTCTTACCCTCATCTTCTAACACTCTTTTCCGTATGTCTATTGTATAGGACCATGATATAATTGTGGTTAAAACTTTTCATTTCCCATTGAATGGGAAGAACATATAATAGAAATGAGATTACCCTTCAGGAGGGATTCAGCCTTGAAAAAATGGAGATGGATGGCAGCCGTCGCACTCTCCTTCTTGATTGCCTTTTTTATCGTAGCAGCTTTTATATATACCCCGGAAGAAGAACCGTCGACTGAACCAAAAGACTCACAGCAGACAGTGGAAACTCCACCTGCTCAAGAACAACAGATGGAAAGCGAAGAACCCGAAGAAGAAAGTGAAGACAATGAGAGTAAACTGAGTGAAGGATTACGTGAAGTCTTTACTAGTGTGATCGAAAGTGCTCGGGATGTTTTTATTAAAGATGATCTAAATATTGTAGCTATTGGTGACTCTTTGACACAAGGTGTTGGAGATTCTACAGAAAATGGCGGATATATTGGGATTCTCGAAGAAACTTTCAATGCCAATCCGGATACAGAGACCCTCAATATAACAAACTACGGAAAACGGGGAAATCGGACAGACCAAATGCTGGAACGGATGGAAGATGAGGAAATTGCCGATTCCCTGCAAGAAGCAGACCTGATTTTGATTACCATCGGCGCCAACGATGTTATGAAAGTAGTGAAAAATAATTTTACAAGCTTGAATTATCAGGATTTTGTTGAGGAGCAAGAAGGTTACGAAGACCGGATGCGCGACATTTTCGACCGGGTTCAGGAGTTGAATCCTGATGCCCCTGTATATCTACTGGGTCTTTATAATCCTTTTAACCAATACTTCATGAACATCCCCGAACTTGGACAAATTATGGGAGATTGGAATGCCATCAGTCGTCGTATCACCGACGACTACGAACAAGCCTCCTTCATTCCGATCCGGGACTTGTTTGAAGGAAATGAAGAAGAGCTCCTTTGGGAAGAAGACCTTTTCCATCCCAATGAAAGAGGTTATAAAAAGATGGCCGAGCGCGTGTTACAATACATTAGAGAAGACATCGAACAATAACAGGTGGAATGTATAAGATGAAACGATTATTGTTAAATAATAAATGGAGAACATCCTTTTGGCTGCTGGCTCTGATTAATGTGGGGGTTGTCATTTGGCTTGTCGCTTTAGTTTTCTTACCAAGTTCTTATACCATCGTTAATGTGGATCAAGAGAAAGAAAGCCCTGATGCCGAGTTCACCATCGTTTCTACAAAAGAGAACATGGAGCAACTCGCTAATGAATACCTCTCAGAACTTTCAACCCAGACAGTTTTCGATTACTCGATCACTTTAGACCGAAATGTAACATTATCAGGTAACATCAAGGCCTTTGATCAGGTCATCCCGATTAACGTAGAGTTACATCCTGAAGTGCAGGAAAATGGAGATCTTGTTCTAAGACAAGAGAAAATTTCTTTAGGAAAGCTTCCCCTTCCTAATAAAAAGGTATTGGAATTCGTGAAAGACAACTATAACTTACCTGAATGGGTCATCGTAAATCCAAATGAAGAAAACATCTATGTTGCGGTCACACAAATGGACACGGCAAGTAATTTCAATGTGAAAGTCGACCGGTTCAACTTGAACTCCAACCAGCTTGCGTTCAAAATTGCTGTGCCGAGCAACACTTTCCAATTTGCACAACGAGTTGTAAATGATCATTTGGAGTGACAAGCAAAGCAGATGAACGTCTCCATTCAACTATGATAAAATTGGACTACCATTCCAAACGATAAGGAAGTGACAGATATGCGCGTGGTTAATAATATTGCCGATTTAATTGGAGATACACCTTTAGTTAAGCTGAATCGAATTGCGCCAGAAGGCGGAGCCGATATTTATATGAAGTTGGAAAAATACAATCCAAGCGGAAGTGTCAAAGACCGTGCCGCTTTCAATATGATGGAACAAGCTGAGAAGGATGGACACCTTAAAAAAGGAGCAACGATCATCGAACCGACCAGCGGGAACACAGGGATCGGCATTGCTATGAACGCCGCTGCAAGAGGATACAAAGCCATTCTTGTCATGCCGGATACAATGACTCAAGAACGGATTAACCTTTTGAAGGCATATGGTGCCGAGATTGTTCTGACACCTGGAGATGAAAAAATGCCGGGAGCCATCGCCAAAGCCAAAGAACTGGTCGATGAAATTGAAGGAAGCTTTATGCCCATGCAATTTGAAAACATGGCCAATCCAGACGCTCACCGCCATACAACGGCTGCAGAAATTATCGAAGCTATTGATGAGCTCGGCAAACCTCTATCCGCTTTCGTTTCTACTGCTGGAACGGGTGGTACCATTACTGGAACAGGTGAAGAGCTGAAAAAACGTTTCGAAGATTTGACCATCCATGTAGCAGAACCTGCAGGCTCCCCTGTACTTTCCGGTGGAAAGCCCGGAAAGCATAAGCTTGTTGGGACAAGCCCAGGTTTCGTTCCTTCCATCTTGAACCAGGAAGTGTATGATGAAATTTTCCAAGTGACAGATGAAGATGCTTACGACATCACTCGCAGGCTCGCTCGTGAAGAAGGCTTGCTCCTTGGGACTTCCTGTGGTGCGGCCTGCTGGGCAGCCATTCAGGTGGCCAAAAAGAAAAAGCCGGGAGAAGTCATCGTATGTATCGCTCCCGACACCGGGGAACGTTATCTATCTGGAGACTTATTCCGCTACTAAAACAAACAAAGCACTCAGAGCCTCCAAACTCTGAGTGCTTTTTTATATCCCTCTTTCACTAAAGCTCCCTTTACTTGAAGACTCAGTTTCGAGACGATTGTGTGGTTCTGGGGCTCCGGGAAAAGGTTCGCTTTCCATGGGGCGGGCGGTGAGCCTCCTCAGGCTCCGCCTCCCGGGGTCTCACCTGTCCCACGCGTCCCATAGGAGTCTCACCGTTTCCCTCCGCCCCTTAACTTTATAAGTGTCTCGAAACCACTTATGTTTTTCATACCTAAGAGAGCCGCAGGCGTATATACTTGTTAAGCAAGCATTCAGAGATCTTTTTAACTAGAGAGCAGCGGTTTTGAAAGTTGTTTTACACTGTATGTGAATTCCACTTCTCACAACCATACAAGCTGATTTTTTAGAAATGGTTTCGAGACACTTATATCGCAAAGGGCGGAGGGGAATGGCGAGACTCCTGCGGGGAAAAAGTGCAGGGTGAGACCCCACAGGACGCAGTCCGAGGAGGCTCACCGCGCTCCCGCGGAAAGCGAGCTATTCCCCGCAGCCCCACCCACTCAATAAAAGTATCGAAACTGAGTCTTCAAGAAACCTGCCATTTAGCTTAAGAGATACTCCAATACTTTACAGGCGGTATAGGTCTCTGAAGCGTAAGTGCCAGCCTAGGTGGAAGGAGGCCACACGGCAGATGATGACGAGAAGGAAGATCATATAGGTCTGCCAGGCGCTTTCGATATCAATCCAACCTAATCCTATAAGGAGCCCTGCCATCAATGCCCAGACAGCGTATATCTCCTGGTGCATGACCATGGGGCGGCGCTGAGCAAGGACATCCCTCGTTACTCCTCCCCCGACACCTGTTAGGATAGCAGCAAAAATAATCCCTCCAAGAGGAAAACCATTTTCTATAGCAAAAGACGCTCCTTGAAGCGCAAATGCAGATAAACCGACCGCATCGGGGTAGATATTCCAACGATCCCAGGTCATGACCCACGTTTTAGGGAAGAAATAGACAATGGCAATGGTACCGAGGGCTACATAAAACAGGTAACCTTGTTCCCAGACATGGACGACCGGTACATCCAGGGCAATATTTCTGATGATTCCTCCTGCGAATGGTGTCGCAATACCAAGTATAAATGTGCCAAATATATCGTATCTTTCATTTAATGCTACAATCGCACCACTAAAAGCAAACGCCGACACGGCTAGTATGTTCAATATTTCCCATGTCATCGTCATCCCCCTCCCTGATGATCCATTTTTTTAACCTGTTTTCCGTTTATTTCAGACTGATTGATTATAACAAATTCTCATTGATAAAATAGGCATTTTTTATATATTTTTGATAGAATGCTAATGCTAAGTAGAGAATAGATGAGGATACTTCCCCATCCATTCCTTATTACACCTTTAATGGGAAATATAACGATATATATAAGAAAAATCCATGATTTTGTTGCAATCTGCCACAAGGAATATCGCTAAGAAAAACGAACTAATTATATGAAAACAGAAATCAGGATGTGGAAAAAAATGAGAAGATGGCTAATCCAATTAAGAAAAGAACAACAATTAACCCAGCAAGAAGTTGCAGCAGGAGCTCACATTGACCGTGCCTATTATGCTCAAATTGAACATGGCACACGAAATCCAAGTATGACGGTCGCTTCTCGCATTGCTTCCTACCTTCATATTAATCCCTCACTCTTTTTTTCCGAACATTTGAGTGAGCCTTTTGAAGCAGCACTCACAGGTTCCCCCATTACAATTGCCCATTGTGACCTTGAACATCGTTATACATGGCTCTTCAATAATCACCTTGACTTTACGATGAGCAAAGTCATTGGTAAAAGGGTGGATGAAATATTCCAACATGAATCCACAGAGGAATTATTGAACATAAAGAAAAAAGTAGTGTTAGAAAATCAACCTATAAGAAAAGTGGTATCCTTCCCACTTTCAGAGGGGACCATCGTCTACGATATCTTCTGCAAGCCCATCCATGATTCCAAGGGCAATATTATAGGAACAGCAAGTGTTTCAATGGAATTGATGAAACCACACATGTAGGGGGCCATAAAATGATCATTGAACAGCTCTCTTCAAGGTTATTAAAAGATACACTCCTAAGAGCTATAGACTTAAAACTTGAAGACGAATTCATATATTTACTGAAAGAGGAAATATCAAAAAGAGAAAATGAAGAAAGCTTGGTAAAAAAACTATAACCTTTCATATCATCATCACAGTGAAAGCATCTAGATGTATGATTCAATGATCCTCAGGGTAAACCATGATAGAGGTGATACACATGGACCGAAATCATTGGATTATGCATCAAGAATGGAATGACTTGATTTTTATGCACTGGCCTGTTCCGACAGAAGCATTACGACCTTTCATTCCACCTGCCTTTACTATCGATGAATATGACAATTCAGCCTGGATTGCCATCGTTCCCTTCCGCATGCAAAATATCCGCTTCCGCGCTCTCCCCTCTCTCCCATTCGGTAATCAACTGCTTGAATTAAATGTTCGCACATACGTTACGTTCAATGGTGAACCAGGTGTCTATTTCATTACTCTTGATGCGAACCATCCCCTTGGTGTGTTTTTAGCCCGCACGCTGTTTGGACTCCCTTATGTGCATGCGCAAATGAGAATGGATCAAACCGAGACGGGCTACCAGTTTACGAGCAGACGGGTTCATAAAAATTACCCTGCTGCTCATTTTCACGCAAGCTTCCATACGGTATCGAACCCTGTACATGCTCAGCCAGGGTCCCTCATTTATTGGTTAACCGAAAGGTATGCGTTATGGGTGGTGAAACGTTCTAAGATTTACAAGGGCCCTATTCTCCACAAGAACTGGAGGCTGCAAAAGGCGGAGGCCGATATCCAAATGAACCAACTTGTGGATTTCCTCCCCCCTTCTCTATTTAAAACAAAGCCCATCACATATTTCTCCAAGTCACTGCACACGAGAATCTTTCCTTTTGAAAGAAAAGGCTGAAACAGAATCTTTGACAGTGATATATATAAATAATACAATTATCTCGAATTCAAGATTATTGAAAACAAGGAGGAATGACCATGCAACTCAAGGGCATTCATCACGTTTCAGCAATAACCGCTAATGCAAGAAGCAATTATGATTTCTATACAAAAGTTATGGGTATGCGCTTAGTTAAGAAAACAGTTAATCAGGATGCCCCATCCATGTACCACCTTTTCTATGCGGATGAGAAAGGTCGACCTGGAACAGACTTAACCTTTTTCGAAATTCACCGAGCAGGACATACGTACCCTGGAACAAGAAGCATCTCGACCACATCGCTTCGTGTAAAAAGCGATGAAGCACTGAAGTATTGGAATCAACGCTTCAAAGAACATTCTGTTGAACAAGATGAGATCAAAGAAAGACACGGTCGAAAGACGCTCTCCTTCCGTGATCCCGAAGGACAACGGCTCATTCTCATATCTGATGAAAACAATAGCGGTGTAGATTCCGGAAAAGCATGGGAACATTCTACTGTACCTGAGCAATATGGCATTACCGGACTTGGTCCCGTTCACCTCACCGTCAACGAAGCAGCTAAAACAGAAAAAGTCCTTACTGAGCTCTTAGGATTTCGAAAAAAAGGAACCTATGAGGAATGGGTCGTTTACGAAACCGGCGAGGGAGGAACCGGGGCAGAAGTTCATGTGGAAGAAGATCCAGATGGACAGCCCGAAAAACCAGGCCGAGGAAGCGTTCACCATGTGGCCTTCCGTGTAAATGATGAGGATGAACTAAAGAAATGGCAGGAAATCATCCAAGCCGCAGGTTATCCTAACTCCGGCCTTGTCGATCGTTACTATTTCAAGTCCCTGTATTTCCGGGAGGCTAACCACATCCTTTTTGAACTGGCTACGGATGGACCTGGGTTCGCTACAGATGAGGACGTGGATCATCTTGGAGAAAGTCTCGCCCTTCCCCCGTTTTTAGAGCACAAACGCAAGGAAATTGAAGGAAGTTTAACTCCCCTGGACACCACAAGACCATAAAAAGATTTATAAAAAAGACTCCGGCGGGATCAACCCAGCCGGAGCTTCTTTATGATTCCAATCTATTTTTCACCCAGTTGATTAAGCCACCCATTTGCATGATTTCAATCTGTCGCTCAGAAAGAGCATGCTCAAGTTTGAGGGTTTTATCTTTTCCTTTTACTTCAACTTCCACTTGAGGAGACTGCTTAATCTTATCTCTCAGACCTTTGAATACAAGGACATCCCCTTGCTCCAACTCATTGAGATCGGATGGGTCGGTAAAGGTCAATGGCAATACTCCAAAGTTAGCAAGGTTCTGCCAGTGGATTCGTGCAAAGTCCTCCACGATGGCAACCTTAAGACCAAGGTATTTCGGCGCAAGAGCCGCATGCTCACGACTGGATCCTTGCCCATAGTTCGCCCCGGCGACTACCGCGTGACCTCCGTCATCTCTGGCTTCCATTGCGCGATCGTAATACGTTTCGTCAACAATTTCGAACGTGAATTTACTAATTTCCGGTAAGTTGCTTCGATAAGGAAGGACACGGGCTCCACCTGCTAGAATTTCATCCGTGGAAATATCATTTCCCATTTTGAGTAAAATAGGGAGTTCCATATCATCTGGAAGTTCACCCATCTCAGGGATGGAGGCCACATTTGGACCTTTCACCAACTCCACCTCTTTCGCTTCCTCAAAAGGTAAAGGTTCGTCAAGTAATCTTGTGTCCACTGTTGGATTGTCCAAGTCCTTCACATTTGGAAAATCGAACTCTGACTTTCTCGGATCTGTAATTTTTCCTGTCAAAGCTGATACGGCAGCCGTTTCAGGACTGCATAAGAAAACACTATCCTCTTTAGTCCCGGAGCGGCCCGGGAAGTTCCGTGGGGTGGTACGCAGACTGTTCCTGCCCGTCGCTGGTGCCTGTCCCATTCCGATACACCCGTTACAGCCGGCCTGGTGCAATCTTCCCCCCGCTTGAAGGAAGTTAGCGATATGACCTTCTTGGGATAAGTCAATCAACATTTGACGTGAAGTAGGATTCAAATCAAAGGATACGCCATTTGCAATGTGACGTCCTTCTACGATCTTCGAAGCAATCGCAAAGTCCCGGTACCCAGGGTTCGCTGATGAACCTATATACGACTGGTAAATAGGCTCTCCTTCCACTTCTTCTACTGGAACGACATTTCCCGGGCTTGATGGCTTGGCGACCATCGGACCTAATGAAGAAAGATCCAGCTCATCATGAACATCATACGTCGCATCATCATCTGCGACTATTTCCATCCACTCATCTTCTCTCCCTTGAAGCTTCATAAAGCGCTTTGTTTCTTCGTCTGATGGAAACACCGTACCTGTGGCCCCAAGCTCAGCCCCCATGTTGGCAATCACATGACGATCCATAGCTGTTAAGTTTTTCAAACCAGGACCATAATACTCAAAGACGTGGTTGACTCCGCCTTTAACGCCATGCCTTTTGAGCATTTCTAAGATGGCATCTTTTGCACTGACCCAGTCTGGCAGTTCTCCAGTCACTTTTACTCCCCAGACTTTTGGCATTTTCACATAAAAAGGTTCGCCGGCAATAGCCATGGCTACGTCAATTCCACCAGCCCCCATGGCAAGCATCCCCATACAACCGTTCGCACATGTATGACTGTCCGAACCAAGCAGCGTCTTTCCAGGTTTCGCAAGCCGCTGCATGTGCACAGGGTGGCTGACACCATTTCCCGGTCTACTGAAATGGTGTCCGAAACGCTTCGCGGCACTCTCAAGGAAAAGATGATCATCCGGATTTTTACTATCTTCCTGGATTAAGTTATGATCGACATATTGCGCAGATGCTTCCGTTTTTGCCCGATCAATGCCCATCGCTTCCAGTTCAAGCATAACCATCGTCCCGGTCGCATCCTGTGTAAGCGTTTGATCAATTTTCAATCCAATCTCCGATCCCGGATTCATCTCCCCTTCTACCAAGTGATCCTTAATCAATTTTTGTGTGACGTTATAACCCACTTCTATTCCTCCTTCTCACTTGTAGTTGATGACGGTCCTGCTGATAGTTTTTATAAAATTCCTATACCTTTTATACCCGTAATGTTGTATGATTACTCATAGGTTCCAAAAACTTCCTCTTCAAAGGAGAATAGAACCATAAAATACGAAATCTATGAAAGTCCCCCTTCCAAAGTCCCCTTAAAGCCAAAAAAAATCCCCAACTTGGGAAACTAGTGAATTTTGTTGAAAATCCCAGAACGAACATGTATTCTAAATATAGATTTGAAAGAGCAAAAACTCTGAAAAATCAACAGTTGATCAACTAGGTGTGAGAAAAATGGAATATGGTAAAGTGCTTCGATTCCATCGCGTGAAGCAGGGTTTAACACAGAACCAGCTTGCAGATGGAATAATCTCGCCGGCGTATTTGTCTAAGATTGAGAACGACCAAACCGTTCCCGCGTCCGAGGTACTTGAACACCTCTACGAACGTCTAGGACTTGATTTCCACGACTCTTCTTATCACCATCCTTCCAAGGAAAAATTGAAGGAATGGTATGAGATGATCGTCTTTAAACGGAAAGAAGAGGCCAGGGAATTAAAGGAAGAACTCAAACAACAAAAAGATACGCTGAATAATCATCATTTGTATATATTTTTCGAGCTGTTCCGCATTCGCCATCTGCTGTTAGAAAACGAGGTGGAGGAGGCTTATGAAGCATGGAAAAATATCCGTCAACATGAGGATACATTTGATGAAGAGATGAGGTATTACTTCCATTTAAGCACAGGTTTACTCGAATATTACAGAGGGAATTATGAAAATTCTTTCCAACAACTTATGGAAGCTAAAAATTACGGTTCATCTTTATCGCAACTGCTTAGTGATTGGGAACAGAGTGACTTGTATTATATTTTAGCTCTTAGTACTAGTCAGGCTAATCATATATCAGCTTCAGTTTTTTATGTCGATCAGGCATTGGAAATCTTTCAAGCCCGTTATGACCTAGAGAAAAGCGCTGATTGCCATATTCTTCAAGGGATTAACTATAGTAAGCTGAAGAATTACGCTAAATCCTTTGAGAATTTCAATAGTGCAAGAAAAATTGCTACCCAGACTATGGACCGCAACCAGTTGAATTTAGTTTACATTAATATTGGAACATTAGAATCTAGAATTGGGAATCACCTATCTGCTATACACAATTATAAAAAAAGTATTCAATACAATGACTCTGACACAACTTATAAACAATCTTATTTGTTAACTACCATTCACAGTTTGATCTTAGAACACTATCGATTTGAAGATTATGATGGGTGCATGGAGTGGATACTTGAAGGTGAGAAGGAATTAAGAAAACTTCAATCTAAGCCTCATGAACTTCACTTTAAATTTTATAAGATGATTATTAATAATGATCCTTCTACTTTAGATTATTTGGAAGAAACTGTGGTACCATACTTCCAATCTAAGAAGGAACACATATATATTATCCGTTATTCAATGGTCCTCTCGGATTTACTTGAAAAAAAACGGATGTACAAAAAATCAACAACTTATCTAAGGTTAGCAATTCAATTGTTAAATAAACATTCCCACTTAGGAGGTATTTTGTTATGAAAAAGTTTCTAGCTCTTATTGGAATTGTAGCATTTTTAGCAACTGCAGCATTCACACCAGGCATTCAAGACAGTGCTGAAGATGCTTACCCACAACCATTATCTTATGATCAAGTTTAATTTTGTGTGTTAATTCAATTTTTATATAATTAACACCTCCCCTAATCCTATACCTATACAAACTTTTGCCTCTATCTTTATGGTAGAGGTCTTTTTTTTGCATAAAAAAGCCTGCCCCTGATGAGGCAGACTTTTCACTAGTTACGAATTCACTTTTCCTTTATGCTTTTTCCAGGCTGCAAATCCGCCTTTCAGATTCAATACATCCTTATATCCATAGGCCTGCAATAAACTTGCGGCAATCGCTGATCTCATACCTGACTGACAATGGACAATCGGCGTTTTATCGGAAGGTATATCTTCCATACTCTCTTTCAGCTTTCCGAGCATAATATGCTGGGCTTCCTCAATATGGTCATCGTCCCATTCACTATCATTTCTCACATCGATGATGACATAATCTTCGTGTCCTCTGAATTTGTTTTCGAGCTCTTCTGCTGTAATGCTTGCATACGTTTCCAATCCGCCATAGTCATTAACTTCTGATTCATCCACATAGCCAACAAGGTCATCCAGCCCTATGGACTCTAAAGAACGTTTAATTGCCGGTATGGTTTCGTTAGAAGAAATAACTACGATCTTTTGATCATATTCAATCAACCAACCTGCCCAATTTGTAAATGATCGATTGTAAGGGATGTTGATTGTTCCTTTTAAATGACCGTTCGAGAATTCAGATGAAGGTCTAGTATCCACCACCATGTACTCATCAGACATGTAGCGATTCACATCTGATACGGAAATCCCCTTCACCTCTCTTTCCTTTTCAAGAGATGGGCCTTCTTTATTTAGTTTTTTCATCATGGCAAAATATTTCGGCGGTTCAGGTTGACCATCCAGTAATTCTTCAGTGAATGCTTTTTCATCGGTGTGTTTTAACGCCCAGTTGTTTTCTTTTTCATATCCCACTGTTGAAGAAGGGACGGCTCCTAATGATTTACCGCAAGCACTTCCCGCTCCGTGCCCCGGCCAAACTTGCACGTAATCAGGAAGTTCTTTGAAGCGTTGGACGGATTGATACATATCCGTCGCTCCTTTGCTTGCCGTTCCTTCTGCTCCGGCTGCTTTTTCGAGTAAATCTGGTCGCCCCACATCACCAACGAAGACAAAATCGCCTGTGAAGATTCCCATAGGCACCGAGGAACCTCCCCCTTCATCAGTCAATAAGAAAGAAAGACTTTCAGGCGTGTGACCAGGGGTGTGGATCACATCAAGTCTGACATTCCCTACATAAATTTCATCGCCATCTTTTACGAGTGTATGATTGATTTCATCAAGGTACTGATACTTCCAATCATCATCACCTTCATCGGATAGGTATAGTTTCAGATTCTTCTCATTTGCCAGTTCTCTTGCACCAGAAAGAAAGTCTGCGTGGATATGGGTTTCTGCAGCCACAGAAAGATCGAATCCTTCTTTTTTGGCTGTTTCATAATAAGGTGATAAATCCCGCGCAGGGTCAATGACCATGGCCTCTCCTGTCTTCTGACAACCAATCATATAAGACATTTGTGCTAGCTCTTCATCAAAATAAGATTTGAAAAACATTCAATAACCCTCCATTTTAAGAAATCTTTGTTATGTAATATACCCTCGTGTGTATCAAAGAAACATAACCCTTTATTATTATTATCCACCTGAGCTAGAAAATCCTTCTTAAAGGAAATGTAATCAAGTGAGCGTTCAAAAGTAACAAAAAAGCAGCAGCGCCTTGGCACTACTGCTTTTCGAAGTAACGAATAAATTCTTTATAAGGAGTGATTTGATCCAAATTAGAAAATACAAGTTTTATATTATTATATTTATTAATTTCAGCAGCATCTAAATCCTCGTACGCTGTTCCTGCTGCCATATCCTCAGAGAAGAATTTAATTTCATTCAGCATACCGAGAACTTTCCGGCTGTTCGTTTTCGTATAAACGATTTCATCAGCCGCCCCCAGCATTTGATCAGCAATTCTTTTCTCTATCCCTAATAGTTGAAACAATTGCTTTAGTGAGCCTTTTATGACATTGTCAAGATGTTCAAATTGCTGTTTTCTTAAACCGAACAACGTCAGGTTCAGACCTGTTGCATTATTCATTACAAGAAGACATTTTCTGCGGTTAATGGTAACGACATTTGCATGCCACTTGTATATTTCTGGTACATCCGTATATCCTTCTACATCTTCGATCGGTTGATTGATTTCGTTTTGTAACTTTTTTGTTGCCCCAATTACGAACAATTTGCCCACCTCGTCCTTACTATTCGATATTCCTATTTTAACGTGTAACGATAAAAAAACAAAGAGAGACCAAAAACTGGTCCCTCTTTCCTTTACACCTTCGTTCTTCGTGCAAAGTCTACAAATTGAAATTTATCTGGTCTGTGTCTGGATTCTGTAAACTGAAAAGCGGTTGTATCTCCTAAATAGACATAACTACGAATAACAACGACTTGCTCATGTCCATTCAAATCCAGGAATTCTTCATCTTCAGCCGTCACGGGCTCGATCACGATCTCTTTCTTCGCAAAGCTGATATCAAGTCCCAGTTCATTTTCAATATAATGATAAAGGGACGTTTGAGCAATTTCCTTAGTAAGGTCATGTACAAGGTCATGTCTTATAAAATCTCTATCTAAAATGATACGTTCTCCGCCGATTTCCCTTGAACGTACAATTTTCCAAAGATGAGAACCTTCCTTGCAATTGAGCTGACGGCAAATTTCCGCCTCTTTAACAAGGGTGAGCTCATGTACATGTGTTTGAAAACTTTGCCCCAACCGCTCTGAAAGCTCTTTGAAGCTTGTCAAACCTGAAACCGGAAACTCGAATTTATCACGGTCAAGAACAACGGATCCCTTCCCACGCACTTTCTGAATGTATCCATTCTGTGAAAGCAGGTTCAAAGCTTTACGAATCGTTTCTCTCGATGTCTCGAATCTTGCACACAAATCGTGTTCAGAAGGGAGAGTATCACCTGCTGTGTACTCTCCCTTCTGAATATCTTTCACGAGTTTATGATAAATCTCGACATATTTGTTTTTCATATTGCGCCCCCTCACCTATTTATCGGTAAGATGATAAACGACCGACTCGTATGGGCGAAGGCTGATGTCTCGGTAATCTTTTGTAGAATCATCATAGTTGCTCAGAAGGATGTCAGCCTCACCAGATATCTGAACATCTTCTGGTAATGTGAATGTCGTTTCTTCGCCGTAGAAGTTATTCACAACAAGCAACTGTTCTCCATTCCATTCACGTAGATAAGCAAATACGTGATTGTGGCCTGGTTTCAACAAGCGATAATCGCCATGTGTAATGATATCGTGAGACTTACGTAATTCGATCAATTTTTGATAGTGATTGAAGATGGAATCTTCTTTGTTCATCACCACTTCTGCATTGATTTCTTTATAGTTATCTGCTACATCAATCCACGGAGTTCCTTCAGTAAAGCCGGCATTTTCTTCTCTATTCCATTGTACAGGAGTACGGGAGTTATCACGAGATTTCTGTTTTAAAATCTCAATAATTTCCTTTTCACTGAACCCTTTTGCTTTGAACTCTTCATACATATTCAGCGATTCGACATCTCGGTAACGTTCAATGCTTTCGAACTTAGGATTGGTCATCCCAAATTCTTCTCCTTGGTAAATGTAAGGCGTTCCTTGCATCATATGGATGGTGGTGGCAAGCATTTTTCCAGATTCTTCAGGAAAAGTCTCATCATCCCCGAATCTTGACAATACACGAGGCTGATCGTGGTTACACCAGAATAAAGCGTTCCAGCCATTTCCTTTGTTCATTTCACGCTGCCACTTCGAAAGGATCTGCTTCAACTCATGGAAATCGAAATCAGCGACCGTCCATTTTTCACCGTTCGGATAATCCACCTTGAGATGGTGGAAGTTGAACGTCATGCTCAATTCATCGCGTTCAGGAGCCGTGTATTTAATGCAGTGCTCAATGCTCGTCGAAGACATCTCTCCGACTGTCATCAGGTCATAGGGTTTAAAAACTTCACGGTTCATTTCCTGCATGAATTCATGGACACGTGGGCCATCTGTATAGTATTTACGGCCATCTCCCGGCGCGACACTACCATCATCATTCGGGAATTCCTGATTTTTGGAGATCAGGTTGATGACATCCAAACGGAAGCCATCCACTCCTTTTTCACCCCAGAAACGCATCATTTCATAGATATCTTCACGCATCTGTTCGTTTTCCCAGTTTAAATCGGCTTGAGTGACATCGAACAAGTGCAAGTAATACTGACCTGTTTGTTCATCGTACTCCCACGCATTACCACCGAATTTAGACTGCCAATTCGTCGGCTCTTCCCCATTCACAGGGTCACGCCAGATATAATAGTCACGATAAGGATTTTCTTTTGACTTTTTAGCCTCCTGGAACCATTGGTGTTCCGTAGACGTGTGGTTAACGACGATGTCCATGATGAGTTTCATCCCACGGTTGTGCGTTTCTTCAAGCAGTCTTTCAAAGTCCTGCATCGTCCCGTATTCATCGTGAATGTCGTAATAGTCACTGATATCATATCCATTATCATTTTGAGGAGACTTGTACATCGGGGTCAGCCAAAGGACATCGACCCCGAGTTTATGCAAGTAATCTAATCTTTCAATAATTCCCTGAATATCACCGACACCGTTTCCTGTCGTGTCATTGAAGCTTTTCGGATAAATTTGATAAACGACAGCTTTTTTCCACCAAGGTTGTTCAATCATTGTAGCACCACCGTTTTTAAATTTTTTATACGTCTTTTTTACGCTTTGCATAGAGATACGTACCTACGAGCGGAAGGACAATGACGATGACCATTCCGATGGTAAAGTCCAGCCAGTATTCCGCAACAATTGAGAAGATCCCCGGAACTCCACCGACTCCGATGGAACTTGCCAATACACCTTGGGCTGAGATATAAAGACCGGCAAGAGCGGAAGAGGTGATGGCTATAATGAATGGATACTTAAAGCGCAGGTTCACCCCGAATAATGCTGGTTCCGTAATCCCTAGCCATGCAGAAATACCTGAAGATACACTTAAACCTTTAAGCTTATCGTCTTTTGAAGCGAGCCAGATGGCAAATGCGGCAGAACCTTGAGCGATGTTGGATAGAGCAAGCATCGGCCACAAGAATGTAGTTCCCGTGCTTCCCACCAACTGAATGTCAACAGCCAGGAATGTATGGTGCATCCCGGTAATCACGAGCACGCCGTATAAACCGCCGTAAATAAGACCGCCTAACCATGCGAATGTATCAAAAGTGGCAACAAGACCGTCTGTGATCCAGTTACCGATAGCAAATGTAATCGGTCCAATGATGATGAACGTCAAGAAACCAGTCACTAACAAGGAAATCGGACCGACGAACAGCAATTGTATGTTATCAGGGATACGATTACGTAAGAATAGTTCTATTTTAGTTAACAAATACGACGCCACAAGGACAGGCAGGACTTGCCCCTGGTAACCGATTTTCTCAACGGTTAACCCGAATAAATCCCAGGTTGGTACAGAGCCTTCAGCCACGGCATCCCCATATGTCCAGGCATTCAACAAATCAGGGTGTACAAGCACAAGACCTATAACAATTCCTAATATCGGACTACCACCGAACTTTTTAACCGCGGACCACCCAATGAGTCCGGGTAAGAACACGAAGGCAGTATTGGCTATGATGATGATCATATTCGCTATTCCTGACCATTGTGGATACACATCAATGATGGACTGTTTGTCCCAGAAGATTCCTTCCGCAGTCAAGATATTATTAATACCAAGCAGTAAACCAGCGGTTACAATTGCTGGTAGAATCGGAATGAAAATATCGGCAAGTGTCTTGATTGCTCGTTGAAGAGGATTCATATTTCCTTTGGAAGCCTCTTTCACTTCTTCTTTAGAAGATTCACCGACACCAGCAAGAGCTACGAATTCCTTATAAACCTTATCCACAGTTCCTTGTCCGACAACAATTTGAAACTGACCGTTCGTTGAAAAAGAACCTTTCACAGCATCAATATTGTTCAGTTTTTCCTGATCGACTATACCTTCATCATGTAACGCCAAACGCAGACGTGTGACACAGTGGGTTGCAGCAGACAAGTTTTCCTTTCCGCCGATGGCTTCCAGAATCTGCTCAGCCTGTTTTTTGTGATTCATTTTTCTCTACCTCCCGGCGTGGTTTATTTTTTCTTTACAGTCAATAATGATGTTGACCCAGCGCTCACTTCGACATCGTCAGCCACTTGCACATCAAAGTCATCACTGTTCGTGACAATGATTGGTGTTACTGTACTCTTCGCCTTTTCTTTCACGAGGTCCAAATCGAAGGAAATCAATGGATCTCCTACCTTCACCTTGTCCCCTTGAGACACAAAAGCTTCGAAACCTTCTCCATCCATTGCTACGGTTTCAAGACCAATATGGATCAGAATTTCCGCACCACTTTTCGTTTCCAAACCTACCGCATGCTTCGTTGGGAATAGTTGAACAATCGTTCCTTCTACAGGGCTAAGCACTTCGCCGTCCTTTGGTTCCACTGCAATTCCTTCCCCCATCATCTTCTGAGAAAATACGGGATCCGGCACTTCCTCCAAAGCCACCTTCTTTCCAGTTAATGGTGAAGCCACTTTCAATTCTGTCTCTTTATTTCCAAACAACTTCTTAAACATATCTTTCTCCTCCTCAAACGCTTTCATTAAAGCACTCAAAACTTGTATATACATCAATTAACTATGATTATAATTTGTATATACATGTTTTGCAACCGTTAACAACGAGGCGATATAATTGGAATTCCCTTCCTTACTAATAAAAAACTTATAAATGTTAAAAATTACTGGAATTGAGTCATTCATAGTTCCCCTTTATATGGAAGTGTGTTATATATTTAGGGTGTCGAAATAAATAGGAAGAAGGGATATTATCCTTACCAACAAATCTCAGGCGAAACGAAACCTGTGGATCATGTGGACTGCCAATTTCTTTATAGCCGGAAGTATTACAATGGTCCTGCCGTTTTTATCTTTATATATAGAAGAACTCGGAAATTATACAGATGCTTATGTCCAAACCTGGTCTGGATGGGTATTCGGCATCACGTTCGTGTCTGCTTTTCTATGTTCGCCAATTTGGGGAAAGATTGGCGATAAATATGGAAGAAAGAATATTTTGATCATCTCTGCTACAGGGCTTGCGGTCTCCGTATTTCTTATGGGATTCGTTTCATCCGTTTGGCAGCTCTTTCTTCTACGTTTGTTCATGGGAATCTTCACGGGGTTCATTCCCATGTCACAAGCATTAATTTCTACCCAGACGCCTAAAAATATCGCCGGTCAAGTTCTAGGTTCTTTGCAGACAGGAAGTATAACCGGAAGTTTAATGGGGCCAATGCTCGGAGGTTGGATTGCAGATTCGATTGGTTATGCCACCACTTTTCACTATGTATCCATTACGGTTGCCCTATCTGCTCTCATCGTTTTCTTTGGCATTCATGAACAGCGAATTAAAAAAGAAGGAGACCATGAGAAAACCAGTTATCAATCCAGAGAAGTGCTCGCGCACATTTTCAAGCACCCTGTCCTATTAATGGTCATGATTGTTTCTTTATTTGTGCAAATGGCCCACTTCAGTATTCAACCGATTCTTTCATTATTCGTCGGTGATTTACATGGTCCTGAAAACTTAGCTTTGTTCTCAGGAATCGCCTTTTCAGCTGCAGGGCTTGGGAACTTGATGATGGCCAAACAATGGGGGAAAATTGCCGATCGGATCGGTTATGTGAAAATTCTCGTTTCTCTTTTGTTCATGGCAGGAATCGTTTACCTCCCCGCTGCCTTCGTTACGAACATTTGGCAGCTGGTTGTCCTCCGCTTCTTATTAGGTGTATCCATTGGCGGCATCATCCCTGTCCGGACCGCTTATATCCGCCAAGAGGCTCCGGTCGCTATGCAGGGTGAGGTATTGGGATACAACACAAGCATCCGTTTCCTTGGAAATATCATCGGTCCATCCATGGGCGGAATGATTGCAGGGGTTTATGGCTTTTCGATGGTATTTTTCGTGACAAGTACCCTGCTTGTCATCTCTGGGGCGCTTCTATTCATAGCTATGAATAGAAGCGTGACCTCCGCGAAGCATATTCCCGGCTATTAAAAACACTTTTTTGTTCCACATCTGTTAAGATAAGTGTAAAGACACCGGGAGGGGATAGAATGAAACGTGCTTTAATCATCATCGATTATACGAACGACTTTGTAGAAAGTGATGGAGCATTGACTTGCGGACCACCCGCTCAAGCTCTGGAAAAGTACATTCATGATGTAACGGAGACATTTATGAATGAGGAAGATTTTATCGTGTTCGGGATAGACGTTCACGAAGAAGGTAACCCTTACCATCCGGAGACAGACCTTTTCCCTCCTCATAACATTCGTGGAACGAAAGGACGGGAGTTATACGGTTCACTAAAAAAAATCTATGAAGAAAACAAGCAAAAGCCGAACACCTTTTATATGGATAAAAGCCGTTACAGTGCTTTCGCAGGGACAGACTTGGACGTGAAATTGAGAGAACGCGGAATTACAGATATCCACCTTGTCGGAGTCTGCACAGATATCTGTGTACTCCATACAGCTATCGATGCTTATAACCTCAGCTACAACATTCATGTACACAAGGATGGAGTTGCGAGCTTTAATGAAGCTGGCCATACATGGGCTTTATCACATTTTGAGTCCACTCTGGGTGCAAAAATCTTATAAAACCAAAGGCTCTGGCTGAGTGTCACACCTTAGGAATTTAACGAAATCCAACTATTTCCTGGACCATAAATAAACTCCCGTTGCTGCCGTCAACGGGAGTTTTTACGCTTGTCGTTTTTCTCTCTAGGAAACATGTGGTATAGTATTTCGAGTGTCTAATGAAATAATAGAAAGGAAGAAGAGACGATATGCCACTGACTTCTCGTCCTTCCCAGGAACATTTTCGTACGGTATTCATATTAGCTGCAACGATTTTAATTGTTGTTATGAACACAACGATGTTTAATATCGCTTTACCGAATATATTGAAAGATTTCTCGCTCATGCCTTCAGAAGGCGCATGGATCGTTTCCGGCTATTCGATTGTGTTAGCGATTTTTACGATTACCTTTACACGCTTGTCTGACTATATGCCGATTCGGACATTATTAACGATAGGGATCTGTATTTTCAGCCTTTCTTCTATCATCGGATTTTTTGCGGAGAGTTATGTCTGGTTGTTGATTGCCCGGTTATGTCAGGCAGCAGGAGCGGCTGCGATCCCAGGTTTATCCATGGTCTTCGCCGGAAGGTACATCCCTATGACTAGACGAGGAAGTGCCTATGCATTGATTGCCTCTGCGACATCCCTGGGTTTTGGCCTTGGTCCTGTCATCGGAGGTTTAATCACAGACTACCTTGATTGGAACTTCTTGTTCATCGTCACCATCATGGTTTTCCTCGTCATCCCGGTCCTTTACAAGTTTATGCCTGTTGAAAAAGCTGAGAAAGGGCGTTTTGATGTCATAGGGGCTTTGCTATCCGGCATCACAGCCACTATGTTTTTACTATACATTTCAACCTTAACCCTCTCCTACTTGCTGGGTGGGATTCTGGCTGCCTCTCTCCTATGGTGGAGAGTGAATCGGACGAAAGCACCTTTTATTCAGCCTGAACTTGTTAAAAACAGCCATTACCGTCGGATTGTCTTTACAAGCTACATCGGGTTTACTTTACACTTCGCTGTACTGTTTTTAATGCCGATCATGCTCGAGCAAGTGTATGGACGTGGGGCAGCCGCCATCGGATTCATTATTTTCCCTGGGGCTATGCTGTCAGCTGCAGCCGCGATTTACGTCGGACGCCTGATTGATGCTTACGGAAACATCAAAATTCTATTTTTATCTCAAGCTTTACTGATGATATCTGCTCTAATCTTCTTTTTCCTTGCTGGAAAAAGTCCGTATATGATTATGATCGCTTATATGTTTACGAGTTTCGGATTCTCCAGTTTGTCTTCGAGTTCGACCAATGAAGTTTCACGAATACTCCCTAAAGAGCAGATCGGTGCCGGAATCGGACTCAAACAACAGATGCAATTCATCGGAAGTGCGACAGGTTCTGTTCTTGCCGGTATATTATTAGAGGTTAGTTCACAACCTTATACTGCCGAAAATTTCATCCTGCCGTTCAGTTCACTGATCGTTTTAATGACAGCTTCCACCATGGTCCTGTGGCTTTATTCATACAAGATCAGACGTATGGAATTTGTTCAAAAAACTGACATTTGAAATCCGGATATAAATCGAATATGATGGAGTATGGACATTTCTGTTATTTACTACTGTATAGATATAAATATAGGAGGAATCACTTATGAGCTCAAAAGATTATCGAGTTCTGCTGTATTATAAGTATGTCGACCTTCCTGACTATGAAGAATATTGCCAAAACCACCTGGAATTCTGTAAAGACCTTGGCTTGAAGGGACGTATCATCGTTTCTCACGAAGGGATGAACGGAACGGTTTCAGGTACCGTTGAACAAGTGGAAGAATATATGAATTATGTACGTTCTGATGAGCGTTTTGCAGATATCCACTTCAAAATCGATGAGCATGAAGGACACGCTTTCAAGAAAATGCATTGCCGCGTGAAACCTGAGCTGGTCAACTGGAGCATTGAAGAAGATGATATCGATCCAAAAACGTTCGGTGGTAAACATTTGAAACCAAAAGAATTCAATGAAATGCTGAAAGATGAGGATACCATCGTTATTGACGGCCGTAATGAATATGAATACCGCATCGGTCACTTCCGCAACGCGATCCAGCCGGACGTCAATCATTCCCGAGAGTTCCCTGAATGGATTGCCGAAAATGCTGACCAGTGGAAGGACAAAAAAGTCCTTACCTACTGCACAGGCGGAATCCGCTGCGAGAAACTGACAGGTATTCTTAAGAAAAACGGAGTCGAAGATGTCTATCAGCTTGAAGGTGGAATTACCACTTACGGCAAAGACCCAGAAGTCAAAGGTGAGCTCTTCGATGGAAAAATGTATGTGTTCGACGAGCGTATCTCTGTTCCAATCAACCAAGTGGAAGAAAAGGTCATCGCAGAGTGCGAACATTGCGGGAAAGCAGAAGATCGTATGATCAACTGCAGTAACCCGGTATGTAACCGTCAATATGTATGCTGTAGAGAATGTGAAGAAGAGCAACATGCCGCATGTACAGCAGAATGTAAAGAACACCCAGAAAACCGCTGGGATGTTGTCCGCAAGAAACAAATTGATAAATACGACCGCGTCAACGGTTAATTCTCATCCCCTCTCTCACCATTTGTGAAGAGGGGATTTCTTATCTCATACATATGCTTCTTATTCTTGAAGACTATTCGAGATATTTTCCGTAGCCCCGAAATCTCCACAAACATTTCAAAACTGACCCTTCAAGAATACTGCCATATGCTTTAGTCACTGATTATTCTATGAGCGGCGTGATAGGTGGAGCCTATACCGCGGTCGAAGGATAAAGCGTGGCGAATGGCACTTGTTACGAATGACTTCGCCCGTCTGACCGCGTCTTCAACAGAATATCCATTAGCAAGTTCTGCTGTGATGGCGGCGGAATACGTACACCCTGCCCCGCTCGTATGAATGGTTTCCACTCTTTCGGTTTCAAGCTCGGTAATACTTGATCCGTCATAGAGCATGTCGACCGCCGGGTATCCTTTTAAACCGCCTCCTTTTACAAGCACATACTCCGCTCCTAGGTGATAAAGGTCCCTTGCCACAACCTTCATATCTTCGGGAGTCTCAGGAACTTCACATTGAAGCATTCTTGCCGCTTCATGTAAATTTGGGGTGACGACTTTTGCCAGAGGGACAAGTTCTTTTGTCAGGGTTTCAATCGCCTCATCTTTTAATAACTGAGATCCCATCTTTCCAATCATCACAGGATCGACCACTACATTCGTGACTTCAGACGCTTTTATAAGACCGGCCACATTTTTTATAATATCGTCGGTGAACAGCATGCCCGTTTTAAGAGCATCGACTCCCACATGTTCGAATGAAGCATAGATCTGTGCTTCTATGGCATCGATTGGCTGCGTGAAAATCCCTCGTTCTGTTTGTTTATTATTCGCTACAATGGCAGTAACTGCACTCATGCCATAAACATTGAATTCTTGGAACGTCTTAAGATCTGCTTGAATCCCGGCACTCCCCTGTGCAGCAGAACCGGCGATTGTCAATACTTTTGGTATGCTCATCTTAGTCTTCTCCTCTCTGTCATCTATAGAAATTGTATCAATAATAGAGGAAGGCTTCTATTCACAGAAACCTGCCCTCTGGTAAATTTAAGTAAGGAGGCCGATTTATGCAACCATTCACACAACGCATCATTCAAATCATCCATAGTATTCCAAAAGGTCGTGTCATGTCATACGGACAAATTGCGGCATGCGCTGGAAACCCACGGGCAGCAAGACAAGTGGCCCGTGCGCTTCACAGTATGAGTGAGAAACACGAGCTCCCGTGGCACCGTGTAGTCAATGCAAAAGGAGAAATTGCTGTGAAGGACCCCTCCAGGCAACGTCAACTTTTAGAAAAAGAAGGCGTTGTTGTCATTCATGATAAAATATCAATGAGAGAATACCAACACGATGCTCCTCTCTGTTTTGAAGAATAGAATTGGAACACTAAATCTATGAAACTAACGAAGGATGTTACTCATGTTTGAAGTGAAACCCTACCCAGAATTATCCTGGTCTCTGTCCAGGCATAAAACGATGTTATCCTGCTCAAGGAAATATGCGTACGATTATTATGTATCCCATAATGGATGGCTCCGTTCGGCTGATACCTTGGCCAAGCAAGCGTACCGTTTGAAAAAAATGACCAACTTGGAAATGCACTTCGGAAGTGTGGTCCACGATTTGATCTATCAAACCATTCAACGCGTGTTAAAAAACCAACCGGTCATGACGGAACAGGATTTTATGGATGAAGTCCGCCACCATTTAAACCGAGGATTCATTGAATCAACGAAGAAAGAGCATTTGTGGATGAACCGACCGAAGCACTATACGATGCTTCACGAAATCTATTACAGTCAGTCAGACACTCTCCCTGAAGCGAAAGTGCGCAAAATAACGGATCGCCTTCAGAAAACGGTCGCCAATTTTTACTCCAGTAAAACTTTCACTGATGTGCGTAACAAAGAACAAATGAAGTTTATGGAATCGGAAACTTTCCGGTTCCTCAAGACAGACGAAGCGAAGGTTTTTATTGTGATGGACCTTGTGTACAAAGATCTCGATCATGACAAGTGGATCATTGTCGATTGGAAAACGGGAAAAGCATCCGATGAGGACCGGAACCAGCTGGCTCTTTATGCCCTTTATTTACAAAACAAGCATGGAATCGAATCTCTTGATGATATCATCATTCGAAACGAATATTTAGTGGATGGTACACATGTCGAACATCAATTAACAGAACAGGACCTCATCAATGTCCAACACCTATACCAGATTAGTATGGAGCAGATGAAACTCTATTTAGAAGATGCAGGAAATAATAAACCCCTTCCTGTCGATCAATTTCCTATGCAGGATGATCCCAGAGTCTGTGCTCGTTGTAACTACCAGGAGCTTTGCTTCCCTTCTTGATGGCAGGTCCGTATGTTTATCCGATACGGAAACGGGCTAAATAAGTATTGTAATCTTATTTGCCAGAAGGAGTCGTGATTATAAATGAAGGTACTCGTAGCAGGAGCAAACGGAAACACAGGACGACTACTTATTCAAAATTTAAAAGCCGATGGTCATGAGCCGTATGGCATGATCCGTAAAGAAGAACAAAAAGCAACGGTTGAAAAATTGGGCGGTACTCCAGTACTTGCTGACCTGACGAAAGATGTCGGTTATGCGGTCAAAGGGATGGATGCTGTCATGTTCGCTGCTGGTTCAGGCTCAACCACAGGTGCTGAGCAAACAGAAGCCGTTGATCGTGACGGAGCCATCAACCTTGCTAAAGCAACAGAAAATCTGGGTATAAAGAAATTTGTTATGTTGAGCGGCATGGGAGCTGGTAATCCAGAAAGAGGCCCTGAAGAATTGAAGCACTATCTCGAAATGAAAGGGCAGGCGGATGATTACCTGAAATCTACAGAGCTTGATTACACCATCGTACGCCCAGGCGGTTTGACAAACGATGAAGGGACCAGCAAAATACAAGTCGGCGAAACTGTTGAAAGAGGGACAATTCCTCGAGCAGACGTAGCTAAGACAATGATTGCATCCCTGCAGGAACCAAACGCTTACCATAAAACATTTGAGATGATTTCAGGAGATACGCAAATTGAAGAAGCCCTGAAGACCCTATCATGATCAAACAGCTCAACCACTACATGTGGTTGAGCTTTTTACATATGTCCTCTTTTGCCTTCCTATAAAACCCTTAAAAGGAAACCATATACATTGAATAGAACGATATTTTGATATAATGTAAGTAATTGGCGCTTTAAAGGAGTAGTGAATATGAAAGGTTCGTTAATTAAACAACACCGCAAATTTAAGAATTTAACATTAGAAGAACTCGCCTCAGGAATTTGCTCAGTCTCCTATCTGAGTAAAATTGAACATGATACCATTAACGCCAGTGATGAAATTTACCGTCTGTTAGGAGAACGGTTGAATATCAAGTTGACTGATATTAACCAGGAATTTGATGAATCCATTCATCAGCAGTTGCTGGAATGGCATGAAATCATTCAACGTCGAGACCTCCAATTAATGGAAGAGTACTTTCAGAAATGTACAGAAGCATTAGAATCCAACCAAAATACAGAACTTAATCATTTATATACCATCGTTAAAGCTCGGCACACCATGAAGTTAAATGAAGGCCCGCTCTCAGATGAAGATTTAAAAGAAATTGATGATTTATATCCCTATACGAATGATGAATATAAATTTTTCTACCATAAAACGGTCGGCATTCATTATCTTTTAAAAAACCACCAATTAAAAAATGCCCTTCATCATTTCCACAAAACAGAAGAGCTTTTAAATAAGCTACCCTTCACAGATAGTGAAACTTACTTTCACCTGGCTCTCACTTATTCGCAATCAAGAGCAGCTGTAGAGTCCAATTACTATGCTCAAATGGCGTTGGAGGGATATATTAAGGACTTTGACTACAGCCGGATTGTAGACACTTACATGACCATAGCATTGAACTATAGAGCACTAGAAATTTTTCCGATAGCTGAAGAATATTTCTTGAAGTTGAAAAAGATCTCTAAGTACCACCTTACCTCCATAGATGAGATAAGAGTTTATCATAATTTGGGATATGTCTACGCTAACCAGGAGAGGTATGCTGAAGCACTTGAATTACTAGAGTGCGCCCACAAGATCGCACTAGAGAATAATGATGGCTACTACTATGTAAATACCACTCGTCTCCTTGCTTCTACTCATTATTATGCCGGCCATAAAGACAAAGCGTGGGAATATATTGAAATAGGCGAAAAAAAAGCTGAAGAATATAATAATCAAACGTATATATATAAATTCTTCATACTCAAAAACACAATGCTTGAAAGAACGCACGAAGACTTCTTTTTAGAAAAACTTGAAAATGAGATTATCCCTTATTCTAGAGAAAATAATCAGTACGGAGATTATAAAAACTATTGCGAAATGCTTGGTAACCTCTATTATGATAAGCGGATGTATAAAAAAGCAGCCATTTATTTTAAAGAAGTGAACAACTACCGAAAAACACAGAAAAAAGATCTTCTATAGAAAAAAGGTCGGAGGAACCATTCCTCCGACCTTTTTATATCCGTACGATATTCTTTTCCCAATTTTTAAATTCAAGTTCATCAAATTTTGCGCCCATCTTTTTATCATCAATATAAAATAGCGCTTCTTCTAACGAACAATCCACATCCGCTTCACAATGGATGGCAGCAAGCTTTCTGGATAGATGCAGCATATCCAGACTGTCTTCTATTTTCGTACGCTGACCTTTTGTCAGTTCCTCGATATTCTCTAAGATTCCCTCGATGGATTCGTATTTAAGAAGAAGCTTAAGAGCGGTTTTCTCCCCAATTCCTTTCACACCAGGATAGTTGTCACTGGAATCACCCATGAGGGCTTTCAAATCAATCATTTGCTGCGGCGTAATACCTTTTTCTTCTGTAAAGGTGTCCTCTTGATATTCTGCATAATTGCCATACCCTTTCTTTAATAAGACGACATGTACGTTCGGCTGCAATAATTGAAGAAGGTCCTGATCCCCTGTTAATAGGAAGACCTGGGAATGTTCACTGTACGCCCGACTCAGGGTTCCCATACAGTCATCCGCTTCATAACCAACTTGACCAACGTTAGGAATATCAAGAGCCTCTACGACTTCTTTGGCTAAATCAAATTGTGGAATCAATTCTTCTGGAGGCGCTCCCCTATTCGCTTTGTACTCGGGAAAAAGATCATTACGGAACGTCTTACTCCCCATATCCCAACAGCAAACCACGTGCGTAGGCTGGTAGGTTTCTATTGCCGTAAACATGTGTTTCATCATGCCATAGACCGCATTGGTCGGCATACCTTTACTGTTGATCATATAATAATTGCTCATTGCCGTGGCATAAAACGCACGAAAAAGCAGCGCCATGCCATCAACGACCATCACTCGATTAGTTGTTGTCATTCTTTAATAACTCCTTTTTCCTATGAATAGTTTCATTATAACAATCTTTCTCCTTTGTTCGTACCAGAAATTCTCACACATTTATCTGTAAATTGACAATATTCTGTACAAGTGATAATTTTAAAAGTAAGCGCGCCTACTTACATAATATTTTTTGTAAGCGGTTGCAAAGTAAATCACTAGGAGGATGTTTTTATGGTATATGCTTTTCCTAATACAGAAGGATCAAAAGTTCAGTTCAAGCAACGCTATGACAACTTCATTGGCGGAGAATGGACAGCTCCTGTCAAAGGACAATATTTCGATAATGTCACCCCTGTAACAGGACAAACTTTTTGTCAGGTCGCTCGTTCGACGGAGGAAGATATTGAGCTCGCCCTTGATGCTGCCCACAAAGCGAAGGATGGCTGGGGACAGACGTCCGTGGCGGATCGTTCTTTGGTCCTCAACCGCATTGCAGACCGCATGGAGGAAAACCTCGAGAATTTGGCCATTGCGGAAACGTGGGAGAACGGGAAAGCTGTCCGTGAAACTCTGAATGCTGACCTTCCGCTTGCCGTTGATCACTTCCGTTATTTCGCTTCGGTCATTCGTTCCCAAGAAGGATCGATCGGCGAAATCGATAACGATACGATTGCTTATCATTTCAATGAGCCTCTAGGAGTCGTCGGTCAAATCATTCCATGGAACTTCCCACTTTTGATGGCGACATGGAAAATAGCTCCCGCTCTCGCTGCCGGAAATGCGATTGTCCTGAAACCTGCAGAACAGACACCGGCATCGATCATGTATTTGCTGGAATTAATTGAAGACTTGCTGCCTGCAGGGGTATTGAATGTCGTCAACGGTTTCGGTTTAGAAGCTGGAAAGCCGTTAGCCCAGAGCCCTCGCATCAGTAAAATCGCTTTTACAGGAGAAACGACAACCGGACGAATGATCATGCAATATGCCTCTCAAAACATCATTCCTGTTACTTTAGAGCTTGGTGGAAAATCACCGAACATCATTTTTGAGGATGTCATGCGTGAAGATGACGATTTCCTGGATAAAACCATTGAAGGGATGGTCATGTTTGCTTTGAATCAAGGTGAAGTATGTACATGTCCTTCTCGTGCCCTCATCCAGGAGTCCATCTATGACGAATTTATGGAACGTGCCATCAAACGCGTCAAAGAAATTAAGACTGGGAACCCACTTGACCCTGAAGTAATGATGGGTGCTCAGGCTTCCTCCGAACAACTAGAGAAAATCTTGTCTTACCTCGAGGTCGGTAAGGAAGAAGGGGCCGAGTGCCTGACTGGTGGAGCTCGTAATCAAATGGAAGGCGACTTCAAAGACGGGTACTACGTACAGCCGACAGTATTCAAAGGCGATAACAGTATGAGAATTTTCCAGGAAGAAATCTTCGGTCCAGTCCTATCTGTGACGACGTTCAAAGATAAAGAAGAAGCCATGAAGATCGCTAATGACACGCTTTACGGCTTGGGTGCCGGTGTGTGGACACGTGATATGAATACAGCTTACCGTTTCGGCCGTGGAATTGAAGCGGGACGCGTTTGGACCAACTGTTACCACGCCTACCCTGCTCATGCAGCTTTCGGCGGATACAAAATGTCCGGGGTTGGCCGGGAGAACCATAAGATGATGCTCAGCCATTATCAACAAACGAAGAATATGCTCGTCAGCTACAGCCCACAGAAACTTGGATTCTTTTAAGATGAGAACCTAACTCCTTGATCTCCGGCATATGAAAGGAGCTGAAAAGATGGTGGAACGCGTAAAAGCGACGGACGATGCTCTTGAACTGATTGAAATGCTGAAAGAAAAACACGGCCCTCTTCTTTTCCATCAATCGGGCGGTTGCTGTGACGGCAGCTCTCCGATGTGTTACGAAGAAGGCGATCTTATGATCGGCAGTCAAGATGTGTTACTTGGAAAGATCGGTGAAACTCCTTTTTACATCAACAAAAAGCAGTATGATTATTGGAAGCATACCCAACTGATCATTGATGTTGTCGAGGGGCGCGGAGGGATGTTTTCCCTGGAAGGAGTCGAAGGAAAAAGATTCCTTACACGCTCGCGCGCCTTTACGGATGAGGAGTACAAAGAACTGAAAGAAAGCATAGAGTCGTAAGGAAAAACGTCCAGGTGATTCCTGGACGTTTTCTTATTCCCAACCAAAATCCTTATCTACTCTAAATTTCTAATCCTCAATGAATGAAGCCGGAGTGTTCACTCACTCGGAGTATTTGTACACGCCAACCCTTTCCGTTACAGTACACCCGCATCTCTCGAAAACTTTCAACATCGGGCTGTTATGGACACTTGTCGCACCAATACTATAGGAAGCTTTGAAATGATTTCTAAGTAGGTTCAATCCCTCTTTATACAAAGCAGCCGCTTTGTTCTTCCCTCGCTCTTCCGGAACCAAGCCAAAGTAGAAAATTCTCCCTTCTCCCTTTGTACCTGGTTCGATGTGCGGCATGACCACTCCAATAGGGGTGCCATTTTCATAAGCAGTCAAACAGGTATCCACATAACCCGGCCCCAGTTCTTTCTTCACGCTTTTCATTTGTTCCTCCATGTTCAAGGACTGGGGAGCGTTCAAAGACCCTTCCATTGATCTGCGCCACGTCTCTTTAAAAGAGACCTCCTCTTCCTTTCTTAGCGATAGGAATTCAAAACATTGTGCTTCTTCAATGCCCTTACCTACTTCACCCAAGTCACATCGAAAAAAATAAACCTCATCATGTTGCTTGAATCCAAGACCTTTTATGTAACCTGTAGTCTCTTCTTTGAAGGTGGAGGGAACAAGGATTGTCAGGTTTTTCACTCCATCAAACGTTGGATCTTTTAAAATTTTGAGAGCCAATAGTTGCAGTTCTTCATCTGTAAGATCCCGTGTATCTTCAATGGTTACGAAGTTTTCCCCTTCGACGAATTTCACTTTTTTATAAAGTCTATCCTTCACACTACCGCCTCCTTTTGTCTATCGTACCTTACATCTTCAAACATATCATTTCCCTATAAAGGATACGACCCGTTATGATACAAACAAGGAGAGTGATAAAAATGAACAAAGAAATTCAATTAGTCAAACGTCCAGAAGCCGCTCCTACACATGAACATATTAAAATGGCAGAAACTGAGCGCCCTGTTCCATCTCAAGGGGAAGTACTCGTCAAACTGCTTTATGTCTCCGTGGATCCTTACATGAGAGGCCGTATGAGCGCCGCTAAATCGTATATTGCTCCCTTCCAACTGAACGAACCTATGGAAGGTGGCGTCGTCGGGGAAATTGTGGAATCGAAAGCGGATGCTCTCCAGGAAGGTGATATTGTCACAGGGATGCTTCCGTGGAAAGAGTATGCAGCTGCTCCAGCAGACACGCTCAGAAAAGTAGATCCAAGTCTTGGACCCGTCACTACATCTCTCGGAATTCTTGGTATGCCTGGATTAACTGCATATTTCGGACTGATGGATATCGGACAGCCAAAAGAAGGCGAAACATTAGTAGTATCAGGAGCTGCCGGAGCAGTAGGCTCTGCTGTTGTCCAAATCGGTAAAATATCAGGCTGCCATGTGGTCGGTATTGCCGGTTCAGATGAAAAACTAGCGTACTTAAAAAATGAACTCGGCGTTGATGAAGTCATCAACTACAAATCAGAAAGTGTGCCTCAGCGTCTAGAAGAAGCTTGTCCAAATGGCGTAGATGTTTATTTTGATAATGTAGGTGGCGATATTTCAGATGCGGTCTACCCATTATTAAACAAATTCGCACGCATCGCCCAGTGCGGAGCCATCGCATCCTACAATGTTCCGAACGATCAAGGACCACGGATGCAGATGCACTTGATTAAATCCAGTGCACTCATTAAAGGGTTCACAGTCGGTGATTATCAGGATCGATTCAAAGAAGGGTTCTCCCACTTAGCTCAATGGCTTCAGGAAGGCCGTTTGAAATATGAAGAAACGATCACAGAAGGGTTTGAAAATATCCCAGATGCGTTCTTCGGGTTATTTGAAGGAGCGAACCTTGGTAAACAACTTGTCAAAGTTGCAGAACCCACTCAAAAATAATGGTCGATAAAAAATCAAAAGGACTGAGAAATGTGATTTCTCAGTCCTTTTCTGTACCTTATTATGAATCACCATGATGTATGTAAATGCCGATCTCTTCCAGAGCCTGATGCAAACCTGCCTTCGTATGGACTTGAGTAAAATCCACACCCATATCTACAAGAGATTTGGCTGTTTCCGGTCTTAATCCTGTGAGAGTCGCATGAACACCAACAAGTTCAAGAGCATGAACGACTTGATAAATGTAGTTGGCAATTACCGTGTCAATCACCGGAACACCGGATACATCAATAAAAAGATAATCCAATTCAAATTCCGAACTCTTATTTAAGGAGGTTTCCATGATCGACTGGGCACGATTGGTATCCACTTCTCCAATCAACGGCAGCACAGCTACTCCCTTTGTAATCGGTACAACGGGCACAGACAGTTCAGCCATCCGCATTTCTTTTCTTTCCCACTCCATACGAATGTTTCGGGAGTACGTTTGACTAAAGTGTTTCGTAATTTCATCTAATACTTCATTAATAGTTTTGCAGACGTGTACCACCGTGGAAGAAGAAAATTCATCGTTGGATAACTCTTCAGAAAATATCCCCCAAATAGCTCGACGAACAAAGTTCATCGTTCTAAGAGATTGATCCAGCTCGACTTCCGCCTCTACCTTCTGCTCTCCTTCGCGATCTGCCCACATTTCAATGTGCTGCATAGAAGAAGCTCCATCACCGATGATCACTTCACCGATATAAGAGAATAGTTCTTCCCAATTTGCTGTTCGAATGGTAGCTGCCCCGAACTCTTCTGTTTTCAACTCTCGCACCCGATTAGCCAATTGGTCCGAGCATTTCTCAATTTTTTCACCGATATATGTAATTTCTTCTCTCATCTTGGATACCCCTCAGCTCATATTATTATCCAATAATAATGTAACACAGAACACTAGATAAAACGAACGTCCTCCGGTATGATAAAGGAAGTTTACGCATAGGAGGACATTATGAATAAAGTATCTTTGGTATTGTTCCTTATTTTATGTTTATTGTTTCTTTCTCATGGTCTTTATCAAGGCATCTCGAACGGCCAGTGGACATCCCTAACCTTCGCCATCATCGTCATCGCTCTCGGTTCATACAGCATGCTAAGAAAAAAACACAAATAACCCTTCCCCACAATAGCTCCCAGTTGTTGAAGACTCAGTTTCGAGACGTTAGTGTGAGTTTAGGGGCTACGGGAAACCGTTCGCTTTCCATGGGGCGGGCGGTGAGCCTCCTCAGGCTACGCCTTCCGGGGTCTCACCTGTCCCACACGTCCCATAGGAGTCTCACCGTTTCCCTCCGCCCCTTTATCAAATAAGTGTCTCGAAACCACTTCAGTTTTTCATACTTTAGGGAGCCACAGGAGTATATACTTTTCAAGCAAACATTCTGATTGTGAAAGCTCGATATACAGATCTTTTTAACTAGAAAGCATTGATTTTGGAAGTTGTTGTACCTTGTATGTGGGTTCCACTTCACACAACCATCCAAGCTGATTTCCCAGAAAGGGTTTCGAGAATCTGCCTTGGCAAAGGGGCGAAGGGGAATGGCCAGACTCCTAACTTAAGTGTGCAGGCGCCTTGATCAGCGGCGTATGGACTGGATTGAGCTGGCGGAGATAAAGGAAACACGAAGAACGGAGTGATTCGATGTTGACTTACCGTACAGAAGCGAGGGAAGTCTCACTAGCCGCTAGGCGCCGGAACCGGATATCGAAGAGGAAAAGAGTGCTAGGTGAGACCCCGCAAGGCGTCAGCCTGAGGAGGCTCATCGCGCTCCCGCGGAAAGCGAGCTGTTCCCCGTAGCCCTTATCCACTCAATAAAAGTCTCGAAACTGAGTCTTCCACAATCCTGCCATTTACCATAATAAAAACCCTCGTTGATGAGGGTTTTTATGCGTATCTGGGAAGGTCGTAGCGGCCGAACCATTGGTGTCTGTGATCAGAAAACCAGCGATATAATGGAGACCCAATCCGGTCGAATCCCGGGAAAGAGAGAAGAATGCCGATTACAGCGAATAGAGGCAGAGAAAGCAATAGTTTCCGAATGGTTTCAAAACCTTGTTTCACTTCTCCCTCTTTTGTAAGCATATGAATCTCATCCAACGTATTCCTGCCTTCCAAATAAGGGTACTTCCCCGTCCCTTCTGTCTCCTGGACAGCTACCCATTTTATTTGATGAAGCCAATCGAACGTTCGGAACGTTTTCTTCACATAAAAACAAAACGGACACTGTGCGTCATAAAAAACGATATGTTTTTTCATTAACCGAAACACTCCTTTGGATTATTGAGCGTTCTCCTGTAGTTTAACCTTCACCCAGCCTCTAACTGCGTTTATCATCCAAACTTCATCGAACATGTGGATATCCTTTTTATAGAGAACCTTTTCTCTCAGTTTTCCACATCTTAATAAGTCTTTCCTATAAGTTCCTGCCAGTAATCCACAACTAACAGGCGGGGTATAGTATTGACCGTCGATGTTTACGACCAGATTAGCTATTGTAAATTCCGTTAACTCACCCCTACGATTCCATAGCAACGTCGCTTCCGCTTCGTCGGATTGATGACGTTGATAGACTTCCCGGTGAGTGGTTTTATGAAACAGAAAAGGATCCTCTTCGTTTACAGGATCTTCAGATAAGGTGCCGGTCACACAAAAGGCGGGTGGCGTTAAACCATGAACTTCTATTTCAGCTTTCCCTTCTTCATCAACAAGCATGCGAGTTTTATAGAGACCACTTGGATAAGCGGTGACTGCTTGAGAGCATTTATTCTCTAAATCACTTCTTTTAATGGGATAAGCGAAATACGAAGCCGTTGCCATGATCCGATCCAGGTGATCGTCGAGTAAATCAATCACGCCATTTTCCAACTTCATTGTCTCCAAAAGTTGAAATCTTGGCCGATCTTCTGTGAGGAGGCGCGCCTTTGTCTTCAATTCCTCATACTCCCCCTCTGAAGTTGAGTCCCAAGTAATACCTCCACCCGTACCATAAACAGCTCTTTCTTGCTTCTGATCAATCATAACTGTACGAATAGGGACATTGAAAACAGCCTCTTTCTCAGGCGTCATATAACCGATGGCGCCGCAATACACCTCGCGTGGCGAGTCTTCTAATCTTTGAATGTATTCCATAGTCCTCACTTTTGGAGCTCCAGTAATCGAGCCGCACGGAAACAAAGCCTGAAATAATTCGTACATCGTGTAATTTTCAGATAAGCGGCCTACCACCGTTGAAGTCATCTGATGGACTGTCGGATAGGTTTCCACTTCGAACAGGTTGGGGACATGAACACTCCCGGGCACAGCGATTCTACCTAGATCGTTTCTCAACAAATCAACAATCATAAGGTTCTCGGATCGCTCCTTGTCTGATGCCTGAAGCTGCCCCCGCTTAGATTCATCCTCTTTGCCATCCCTTCCTCTTGATGCCGTTCCTTTCATCGGCTTTGTTTTTAATTGGTTTCCATCGACTCGGAAAAACAACTCCGGAGAAGCAGACAGGATCTGCTTTTCCCCCATGTTTAGGTAGGCACTATAGGAAGACTGCTGATTTCTCACAAGTTTTCTATAAAACGTATAATCATCCCCAGAGAAAGAGGCTTCCATTCTGGTTGTAAAGTTCACCTGATACGTATCGCCCCGTTCAATCCCCGCTTTTACTTCTTCTATTCCTTTTTGATAGGAAGCATAATCCCCACGCAAATCCCAGTCAGATACTTGAAACAGGCCGGAACCTGCATCCTCCCAATCTGTTTCAAATCGATCGAACACTCCGAACCACACAAGCGGCCATTCCGGATGAGGATGAACGCGAAGGGCCTGATCAAAAGCAGGGGCAGCTTCGTAGGATACATAACCAGCTACATAATAACCTTCGTCGAGCCGTTCCTCCACTCGCTCGAAGACTGACTTAACCTCGCTCACATCATCGGTTGTGAGGACCTCTACCGGTCGATGAAACACTTTAGGGTCCCGATTCCCCTGGGCATTTGAGAATTCAAACTGCAAAAAAGGTGAGGTTGTCATACACCGACCTCCTCTCTTCTACTTGCTTTGTAGCGAACAGCCCGGTCATAAAAGTTTTGAAGCAGATCATACCCGTATTCTGTCAATATCGATTCTGGATGGAATTGGATACCTTCCATCATCTTGTCCCGGTGGCGCACCCCCATAATGACACCATCTTCAGAAAGGGCCGTAACTTCGAGTATTTCCGGCAATGAAGGTAAATCTGCCTGAAGAGAGTGGTAACGGGTGACTCGGAAAGATCCCGGGAGCTTGTGAAACATGGTCCGGCCATCATTCGTAATTGTCGTTACTTTCCCATGCATCGGTTGATTTCCTTTGAGGACGATTCCACCAAAATGTTCAACCATCAGTTGGTGGCCGAGGCAAATGCCTAATAAGGGAATCTCTCCACCAAAATGATGCAGAACTTCCTGGCAAATCCCTGATTCTTCCGGCCTCCCAGGTCCAGGGGAAAGGACAATAAGATTCGGTTCGAGCGAACGGATCTCTTCGATCTGCCATTCGTCGTTTCTTTTTACGATTACTTCTGAATCCATCTGTTTAAAATATTGGGCCAAGTTATATGTGAATGAATCATAGTTATCAATGATTATGATCATAGTTGCGGACACCTTTCATCCTTGAATATATGTCTATTATACTATCGCCTGCCAGGTTTTCCATAGAAGATAAGAATGGAAAAACATCACTTTGTAGTGCTTCAAAGGAAAAAAGAATCGAAAATATCAGTCTCATATATTAGAATATATAGAAAGATCTCGTCGTTAGGGTGACTGCCATGATATCGGAATTGCTAAAGTCGAAGAGTATATGGATTAAAATCGTTCTCATCTTGATCGGGATGACGATGCCGCTCTGGCTGAGCGTTGAGAGGTCGGGTCTAGCCGCTGTCATCGAGAGACTCCAAGCCGCTCCATCAGGGGCCACATTAATGATGGCTGCATTCGGACTCGTTATGTTAAACACGGTACGAGCCCTCCCCCATTACATTGGGGCCCTCCTTCTCGGAGATGAGCTCGGAGTGAAGTTGAACCGGCCATGGTTGAAGGTTGCCGTCCCTGTAGTGATCATCCCGTTGGTTTACGCCATGATTAACGGGTACAATTCAATCAACTATCATTTCGGCGGCCCTGCCATTTTCCTTTTATTATCGATCGCCGTTCTTCATTTTTTAGGAAATGGTCAATTACGCCCTGTATTTAAAGCTTTCATTCTCGCCCAATTGCTATTCGGTTTCCAATGGCTGGATACGGTACTTTTCCTAAGCGCTTTCGGATTTGGCGGCGGGGAAATATCCATGGAAGTGAAAAGAATGGCTGCGGAGTTAGGGTTCGGAAGTACGTTAAGTTTTTACAGCCTCGTCTTTTTTGCGGTATTCATCGTAAATGCAACCTTCCTTGCCGTGTACTTAACTGTTGCAGAACAAAAAGCAAAAATGAGACAGGACTTGGATATCGCCAGGATCGACATGGTAGAGTCACGTTCTGGTAGAGAAGCCCTCCATCTCGTTCATGACTTAAAAACTCCCTTATCCCTGATGGAGGGACTGAACAGCCTCATACAAATGAAAACAAAGGATGAAGAAATCCTTCAATATACCAACAAAATTTCCTCTTCCATTCAAGCGACCAGTGATATGGTTTCTGAAATCTTGTATCACGAGAAGAAAAATTGGTGCACATTGAAAACATTCATCGAATATGTACGCGCGAACAAACTTTCAGATTCAGCCACCATCTATGCGTTCGATTTGGCCGCCGATGAAAATATTGAAATCTATATTAATAAAATCAGAATGACACGAGCGCTTGTCAATTTAATTGATAATGCCAGTGATGCCGTCGAAGGAAAAAAAGACGCTAAAGTGACCATCGCTACTAAAGTAGAACAATCAGGCATACGGATTGGTGTAAAAGACAACGGACATGGCATCAGCCAATCCAATATCAACAAAATTTGGAACGCAGGATACAGTACGAAATCCCATCCTGGTGTAGGATTGACATTCGTTAAAAATGTCGTCCAAGAACACGGGGCGGAGCTATCCATTGAAAGCGAACAAGGGATAGGAACGACATTCTGGATCCATTTACCGAAGGAGAGAGTACGAGATGAAAATACTGATCATGGATAATGACGAATCCTTACGTTACATGCTGACAGAGTTTTGTAAACATGGCGGGTGGGATTCAGACACAGCAGTGAACGGACGCGAAGGTGTCGATATGTTTTTAAAAGGAACGTATGACGTCATTCTTGTCGATTATCATATGCCGGAAATGGATGGCCTTCAAACCGTCAGGGAAATCCGAAAACACAATACTGTCGTCCCTATTCTCGTGCTGACGGTAGATGAACGGCAGGAAGTAGCTGATCGTTTCCTCGAAGAAGGCGCTACCGACTTTGCTTTAAAACCAGTAAAAGCTCCTGACCTCATTTCCAGAATCAAGCTTCATGCACAAATTGCTAATATGAAAAACAAGCAGGAAGATGATGATGATGTATTCACCGCCAAAGGAATCAGCAAAGGAACTTTAAGTTCCATTTCAAACTATTTGCAGGAAAATCGCGAGGCCTATCCTGTGGACGTCATCTCCAAGGACATCGGTCTTGCCTACCCTACCGTATACCGGTACCTCATGCATTTGCTTGAGGAAGGCAAAGTCAGGCAGGTGGTCAGCCATCAGAAAATCGGACGACCGAAAAAGCTTTACAAGTGGTATGCCCATTAAGTGTCTCTTGTGTCCAGGAAGGGTACACCACTTAGGAGATGCATAAAGAAGGAGTGGTAAGATGAGATCGGGAAACCCCGTTTTAAAAGACGATACATTTCAGCGTTCTGCTACATCAGGAAAGACGATGACCCTGGGCGGTACGACAGCAAAAATAGCCCTCCTGTTTATATTTTTGGTAGGTACAGCAGCGTACACATGGTACCAGTACTCACTTGGAGTCGATGTAACACTCATGATGATCATCGGTGCCATCGGTGGGCTGATTTTCGCTTTGATTACGGCCTTCTTCCCTAAAGCTGCGCCTGTCACCGCCCCTATATACGCAGCCCTTGAAGGCTTTTTCATCGGCGGCATTTCCGCCTTTGCTGAGAGAGCTTATTCCGGAATTGTCATTCAAGCAGTCAGCTTAACACTCGCCGTGATGGGAGCTTTGTTGATTCTTTATGCAACAAGAGTCATAAAGGTCACCAGAAACTTCCGGCTGATGGTCGTTTCCGCCACGTTAGGTATTTTTCTCGTTTATCTAGTCAATTTCATCTTGAACTTTTTCGGTATGACCGTCCCCTATCTTCATTCCAGCGGCCCTATTGGAATTGGAATCAGCCTCTTCATTGTGGCCATCGCTGCTTTGAATCTCGTACTTGATTTTGATTTCATTGAAAAAGGCGTCAACCGGGGTGCACCCAAGCACATGGAATGGTACGGAGCTTTCGGCTTAATCGTAACCCTTGTCTGGTTATACATCGAAATTCTCCGCCTTCTTCAAAAACTTAGACGCTGAACGATCACAAAAAGAGGGACCTCCTATTTAGGCGGTCCCTCTTTTTTCTTTATTCAAACCCCTGTATCTCGACGACTCACTTTTATGATGAGCCCTTCACTGGCCAAAACCATGTTGGTTCAGGAAGTCGATGATGCCGTCTACAAGTCCATCCGCAAGAGGCAGGTCAGGGTTTGTGTAGGTGGCTAAGTTTTCCTCTCTATTCTCAGGAGCTTCCTTCAGCACATGGTTCATCCTTTCCACAAGCATGAGTTCCGCCTCTGGTTCTGCTTCTTTCAAAAGCTGTGCTTCTGATTCCGGTACTTGAATATCATTCGTACCATTAACAATTAATGTCGGAACATCCAATTCAGCCAATTGCTCAGCAGGATCGTATGCCATCCATGAAAGGAGGAAAGGTTGGACATCAGGAGCAAATACCCCTTGCAGCGACTGGCTGACATCATCAACCGTCTTCCCTTCCCGCATTTCCCCAAGTATCGTTTGACTTTCTTTGAACAAGTCCTCCGGTAAACTGTCAGCGAGTTGCTTTTCTAATACATGATCAATGGTCTGACCGGCACCTGCCAAGGAAATGAACGCTTCTGTCGTTTCAGCACCTGCCGCCATCATTCCGACAAGGGAACCTTGACTGTGACCAATCACAGCTATGTTCGTAAAGCGTTTATCATCTTCTAACGTTTCCAGCCACTGTTTAGCATCATCAATAAAAACTTCAAATCTCATTTCACTGTTGCCGGTTACGGCGTCCATATTTTTGCCGGCGCCTCTTTTATCGTATCTCAAGGAAGCAATCCCTTTGTCTGCTAAGGATTCCGACAATAGTTTGAGACTATTATTGCTTCCTCCACCTTGAGAGTTTCCATTCCGATCCGTCGGTCCTGAACCTGGGATAATTAAAGCAACAGGGTGGGGACCATCATGATCAGGCAGCAATAATTCGCCATATAATTGTCCTGTGGAAGTTTCGATGGACAAGAACTCCCCCTCTTCTTCTTTTCCTTCTTTTTCACCTTTTGTCAGTGAAAATGGAAACGTTGGGCCGTTCTGTGTAAAAGTTCCGCTCAATTGCTCTCCATCTAGTTCCCCATCAAACTGAACAGACTGACCAGGAAGCGGCATCTGAAAAGAGACATTTCCTTCATTGGCAGCTATTTCAGTTAATGAAAAATCTGTAACGTTCTGTGCAGGAATAGTGATTGTCCCTTGCCAATCTTCTCCTGACTTAAAGTCGACCAAAATGCTCAATGGTTGATTGGGAATTTGAATTTCCCCCTCCCAGTGACCTTCCAACTGTTTATCTGCCTGTCCTTCAGCTTCCTCATTTTTTCCGTTGCAGCCGGTAATTATAAAAAGTACAAGCCCTATTAAAAATAGCTTCTTCATCGTCATCCTCCCTCATATCTACCATTTTACAAGAAATGAAGGAAATTTATAACAAGATGAAAGCATACCATTCATTTGTTTTGGGTGATCGCCCTTCACAAAAACACTCCGCCAATAGTGACGGAGTGCTTACATCTAGGCTTGAGTCTGGCTTGACTTCTTACTATTCAGGAAGAACGTTGTTATGAACATAAGAGCAAGGAAAACAATCACGATACTGAAACCACCGGTCATACCGAAAGCTTCAGAAGCTAGTCCGACAATGTAGCCGGCAATACCACCGCCGATTCCTGCAGCGATATATATGAGTCCAAGCGCTGATCCTCCTGTTTTTGAAAGCTGGGTACCAAACGCTGTCGCGGTCGGGAACAATGTTGAGAAAAACAATCCTGCCCCTGCGAACAAGTAAGGGAAATTCTCAGCGACTAGGAAACTGACTCCTACCATCAACAGAGCACCGGCAGAAAACGTAATTAAAATGATGCGCTCATTGATCCAATTGGTCAAATAGGCGACACCAAGACGCCCTGCCATGAAAAAGATGGAGAAGACAGACAAAATGGTGGCTACCATGTCCTCTTTATCAACCGTTGACATGCCGCCTAGATCGAGCGACTTCAAATACGTCGGGAAGAAATTCATGAATGATACTTCCGCAGATACTTGGAAGACGAGAAAAATCATGAGAAAAACAAACTGAGCATCTTTCAACATTGGGATGAATGCTTTTAAATCAATTTTTTCTGCTTTCCCTGATGGAAAAGCTACGCTGGTAATATAGATGATCACTGCTACTAAACTGACGGCAATTCCTATATAAAAATAGCGCCACGATGCAAATTGGAACATGTAGTTTAGAAACTGTGGAAATACCACCATACCCAATCCGTAAACGCCCATCGCAAAGTTGAACATCTGATTCTGCTTTTTCGGGTAAGCTGCAGGAACGATTGCATTAGAAGCGACACCGAGAGCCCCTAAGCCGAACCCGACAATCATATAGAAACCTAAGAAGAACATTATATTAGGTGCAAGACCTGTGCCAAGGAAACCAAGCCCCATGATGATAGACCCGATGATCGTCATCGTTCGTAAGCCTTTTTTATCGGTGTAGTAGCCAATGAGAACACTGGCAAGAGTGAATCCGAGTTGGAAAATAAAAACAACCAGCCCGAATTGGCTCATATCGAGTCCCAGGTCCTTTTCTACTTGATCCAGTACTATTCCTTTTGTATTGGTTACACCACCCGATATAAATTGGGTGAACATAAGAATAATTAATGCATGTATACTTCTTCCCTTTGTCATGTGGGTACCTCCTGAAAAGTTGTTATATTTCGAACGTTCGTTTTCAGGAGATTCCCCGCTGATTTACAGGTGAAACTGTCTTTTTTCATGTAAACGTTTTTTCATGAAAATTTTTTTCTTCTCTAAATTCTTCCGAATGATCCTGGTGTCTTACCCTTTAAATAACTCATTTTAACCCATACTACCGATCATAGAGAATTCGTCGACTCCTTTGTGATCGTAGCCCCCATCCGTAATTTTCCTTACGTCGGCAAGCATCTTTTTAATTGGAACATGAGCCCCTTTCACACCTGTAAATGCCTCGGCTACAAAAAATGGCTGTGTTAGGTAAGACTCCAATTTCTCTCCACGCTTAAACAACTGCGTATCTGCCTCTGACAAAGGATCCCTCCCACTCGCACGGACGATAGCTTTCAATTCACGGTACCGTCGCAACAGTTTTTGAGCTTTTTGTTGGGTTGAAAAATGCTCCTGATCTAAGTTGGCACCTTCTAAAACGGAAGAGGTGGAGTAGATCGGATGGATTGCGGGATACATATGTCGGGCAGATAGATCCATATCAAATTGCCATAAGGTCTCAAGAGGGCCATAAGGCAAATCTTCATCCACAGCTTCTCCTTTCAAATCCACGAGAAAGGTAGTCACGGACGCCTCGCCTGCCCATTTTTCCTGAAGTCGATAAATACTTCCATTCTGCACATGAGAACGATCGGATACGAAAATAACTTCATGGGTTTTGGACGCTTGAACAACTGCCTTCTCCGCTTCGTCTATGGAGAGGTGAATGGAATCTACATCAGCTGTAATGTCCGAAACCTCCGGATGATCTCCTTCCGGCTGAAGCATAACGATAGAGTATCCTTCTTTCTTCAACCGATAAAAGATTTCCGCTAAAACCACCAGCTGCCCCATACCCGGTCTGGCTACTAAACCAGCGGTTCCCCCTTTAGCCAATGGCGCGAACAAGTCGATCGTCTTGATTCCCGTTTCAATCATTTCGAATTTCTCCCCTCTGATAATCAATTCATCCACACTGCATTCCGCTAAGCTTGCTAAAGCAACCAACGTTCGTACTTCGGTTCTTCCCAACGCAATTTTACCTGTACAAAGATTTGAAACTGTTGCAGGCCTTAACCCCACTGACCTTGCCGCCTTCGTTAAGTTCGGCACCCGTCTTCTTAAAAGCGCAACATTCAAATGAATAGATTCCATCATTTACCTCCTTTATTACTTTATACAGTAATGTATATTACGTTTAAAAGCAACAACTTTTACTTTTAAAAGAAATTATAATTACTCTCAAATTCAAACTTTATATTCACCATTTTATGGTAAACTGTTAAGAAAGCTTTGGAGGTAAGGAAATGGAGAAGATTACTTTTCGGGATAATCAAGGATTGAAACTAAGAGGGGTTTTTCAAAAAGGAACAAATGACAAACTCATCATCATGTGCCACGGCTTTCGTTCCAATCGCTCATCACGCGGTCGATTTGATCGCTTAGCAGAACGTTTCCAACACCTCGGGTACAACGTGATGCGATTTGATTTTGGTGGATGTGGAGAAAGTGAAAACCGCCCGTTAAGCCTTGAAGCTGAGATCAGCGATCTTACAGCTGCCATTGATGATGCCGTTTCCAGGGGATTTACTAAAATCGCTCTATACGGCCACAGCTTAGGAGCACGCGTCTGCCTGGAAAGCTATCAACCTACTTATATTAAAACCATGATTCTTACAGGAGCAGGGACCGGTCCAGTTACATACGATTGGACAGAAGAATTCACTTCCTCTCAACTAGAGGAGCTGAAGGAAACCGGTTATCTGAAACAACCTGTGGAAGACTCTTATCGTGAAGAGATTGTCATATCAAAGCAGATGTTAGTAGACTTTGAAGAAGTAGATCAGGAGGTGTTGTTGTCCTCTATCCAATGCCCTGTCCTGATTGTGCATGGGGACCAGGGAGAAGAAAAAATTTTGCTGCCTTTGACCCAAAAAGGATTGAAATGGCTCCCACCTTCCTCGCAGTTGACCATCATTGAAGGAGCCCCCCACAGCTTTGAGGGTTACCTTGACCACGTTGAAAAAGCAGCGATCAACTGGCTCCACAAAAACTTTTAACTAACGCTCCCGTTTGTGGAAGACTCAGTTTCGAGATGCTTTCGGGTTTCGTTTGCCAAAATGGGAATCAGGGGTGGCTGGGAAGCAACTCGCTTTCCTGTGGGGGAGCGCCGAGCTTCCTCGGACTGCGTCCTGCGGGATCTCGCCTATCTCCTTCTCCCACGGGAGTCTCGCAGCTTCCCAACCACCCCATTCGTAGAGGAGTGAAACGAACCCCTATACCGAGAGTGAGTGTCTCTTACGCCTCTCCCTAAGTAGGCATTAAACGCTCTACACCAAGCTTTAAGCTCTGGCTGTCCCGTAAGTGGAAAAGTTTATAGGGTTCATTCCGCTTCATCAATCAAGCTGATCTATTAGAAGTGGTTTCGAGAATCATCCTTGGTGAAGGGGCGGAGGGGAATGGCGAGACTCCTGCGGGAAAAAAGTGCAGGGTGAGACCCCACAGGACGCAGTCCGAAGGAGGCTCACCGCGCTCCCGCGGAAAGCGAGCTATTCCCCGCAGCCTCCACCCACTCAAAAAAAGTCTCGAAACTGAGTCTTCAAGAAACCTGCCATATTGTTCAATAAGGGACAAAAGTAAAGAACCAGAAATCCCATGGCAGGGACTTCTGGTTCTTTTAGATGATTTCGTTATATTTGTGCCACCAGGGGCGGGCTTCTTCAAGCTGGGAGGCTAACTTCAACAAGGTTCGTTCATCGCCAAATCTCCCGGTGAAATGAGAACCGATTGGAACATTTTCTTCATTCCAATAGAGAGGAACACTCATCGCCGGCTGTCCTGTTACGTTCGCTACAGGTGAAAGATGGGCATAGTCGGCAGACACAGCCAAGATCTCATCGATCGTTTTTTCTTCTCCATTGTAACAACCTAGAGGTAAAGCGGACTTGGAATTGACGGGATGTAAGAGCACATCATACTGATCAAAGAACGAGTGGAACTTCACACTTTCAGTGGCCAGGAACATACGCGCTTGCTCGTATTCCATTGCGGTGTAGCCTTCCGCTTTTTTGATCAAGGTCGAAAGCATTATCTCCAAATTCTGATCATTAGGCTCTACCCCATTCATTTTTGCTGCCCCTTTGACAGCCAATGCGCCACCAACGACCCATACGGTAACGAATGCATCCATGAAGCGATGGAGGTCAAAATCTGGATAAGCAACCTCTACTTCATGGCCGAGCGATTCACAAAGCTCCGCTGTACTACGAATGGCAAATTGCACATCTTCCTGGATCGGCATCCGTTCTCCGAAATCTGCCATATAAGCAATTTTCAATGAGCCAAGATCCTCATGAGAAATTCCGGCATAAGGATCCTCTTTTGCCGGGGTTGCAAAGAGGTCACCTTTTTGCGGTCCTTCCAGTAGATCAAGGAGTGCAGCGCTGTCTCTTACTGATTTCGTTACCCCATGGCTGACGGCAAGACTGTTCAGATGCATGGAAAACGGCGTCCTTCCCCTCGTCGGCTTCAACCCGAACAAACCACAGTTGGAAGCAGGGATGCGAATCGACCCTCCTCCGTCGCTGGCATGTGCAAAAGGAACCATACCGGACGCAACAGCAGCTGCTGCTCCTCCACTTGAACCTCCGGGTGAATACTTCCTGTTCCATGGGTTTTTCGTAAACCCTAAATGGACAGATTCCGTAGCAGGCGTGAAGCCGAACTCAGGTGTATTGCTTTTCCCAATAAAGGTCAGCCCTCCCCTTCTGAAGCGTTTGACGATTTCATCATCCCCGCTCGCTTCAAAACCTTCCATTACCTTAGAACCGTAGGACAATGGATGGCCTTCGACAGCATTCAAATCTTTGATAAGAAAAGGCAGCCCCCGAAAATATCCGTCTGCATTGACAGGTTCATTTATGTAGCGGACAACAGCATTTAATTCTGGATTCTTACGTTCCATGACTGCTTTATAGTGATGAATGACTTCCGATATGTTCAATTCTCTACTTTCTAGTTTTGCTCTTAATGCAATGGCATCAAACTGATGAAGCTCTTGGATTTCCATGGCTGATTCTCCTTTCATGAACCATAAGTATAAACCGAAACACAACTTCTCCCATTTTCTTTCGCCTTGTATAGCGCCCGATCTGCTTTGGTAAGAAGTTCTCCCTGATCCACCCCATGTTCGGGATAAATGGAAACTCCGATCGACACACTGATTTCGATCTCACACCCCTGCAGTTGGATCGGTTGAAGCACGCGATCCAGCATTCGATCCGCCACTTTACGAGGATGATTGGTGTCATCCAGGTCTGATAAGAGAATAACAAATTCATCGCCACCCAGACGAGAGAGCGTATCCGTTTTCCTTAACCCCTGACTGAGACGCTTAGTAAAGATGACAAGTAATTCATCACCGATTTGGTGTCCATAGCGATCATTGATTTGTTTGAAATTATCCAGGTCAAAGAATAATAAGGCAAAAATCGACTCTTGATGATTTACCCGCTTCAGCTCATCCTCCAATTTTTCAAAAAAGTACCGCCTGTTCGGAATGTTTGTCAATTGATCATGATAGGCCATCTCTTTTAATTGATGCTGCTGTTTTCTTCGTTCCGAAATGTTGCGGCAGATCGTCTGGACGGCCTTGAGTTGATGATATTCCACAAGACCTCCATGCAGCTCGACATCAATGATCGATCCATCCACCCTTTGAATCTGGCGTTCGATGGGACCTTTCACATATCCGCCCGACAATAACGTATTCAGACGATTTCGTACATCTTCATACGGTTCATTGTAGAGGAACTTTTTTATATCCTGCCCAAGTAACTCTACAGTTTTTTCCGCTCCCAGCAAATCCAACCCTGCTTGATTCACATAAATGATCCGATCTTCTTCATCATGCAGAAAAATTGAGTCCGGAGAAGTTTCAACTAACGATTCATAACGGCTCTCACTTTCTACACGTTGACGTTCTTTTTCTTCAATCAGCTTCATCGTTTGGGTAGACCCCATTTTTATGTATAAAAGATATGTATTCTGAAGTTCTATCGATTGTATCGCATACGAAATTTGAAACGGATTAGGATAAAGGTCCGTGCTCTCCACTAAAGTTTCACGACAATTCTCTGCCCTTTCCATCGTTTCCTCAATATGGTTCCGTTTTGCCTCACAATAAAGGTCATCTAAAGTACATCCTTCCAGGTCTCCATATGCCCGCTTCATCGTTGCATTGATGTAGGTGAAGATCACCTTCCCGTTTACCTTTTGAATGATAGCTACCGCATCACTTAGATGATGAAATAAATTTTTAAAAATCGCTGGTTGGTTAATCAAGGAATGGATGGCATTCATATATAAGCACTTCTTTCCTGTAATAATAAGGTGAAAAGAACTAGAAATTAATGTTTTAACTTAAAAATTATAACACTAGTTCATCACCCTCTTCCATTTATAAACAGACTTTTTAAATTTTTCTTAATCATTCACCCCGAGTTTCGTTTTGTTTACTCTGATGGAAATCTTTTTCTACATAGGTTTATTAAAAGAAGGGGAGGGTAAATGAATCGAAAGCTTTCAGGAGATGAGCCCCAAATGAAGGTCTATAAAAATTTCGTTCTTACATTCCTTCTTTATTCCCTATTCATCCTCGCTGCTATGGCGATCCATTACCTTTTATCTTCCACCCCTTTTCAATATGTGAGGAGTATCATTTGCTTTGGATTAGCCCCTTCTCTGATCCTTTATGCAAATTTCAAGCAGCTTTGGTTCCGTTCCAGTCTCCGCTGGGTTATAAATTTAAGTCGCCGCCCGGTTTTAAGTTCAACGATCTTCGTAGTGGGTGCACTTGCAAGCTTTGATTTGGCTTTTCACCTTCCACTAAGCGGGATTGTCCATCTGTTCCTTTTAGGTTTCGGGTCTATTATTTACTGGGCCCCTCTCTTATTGCAATGCTCTTTTATACAGCTCGAATATTACATGAGACGCTTTCTTTATTTATTGCTTACCTCTTTATTATTCGTGCTTTATCATGAAGCTTCTTTCTACTTCAATGGAGTGTATGAATCTGAGGCCTTTTTTTACACAGGTGTGATGATCATGATCATCCAGCTGTTTTCCTTAATCATGGAGTGGGCCGATGCTGAGAAAAATACTGATCCTATAAACGTGAAAGGATATTTCAAATCCGTCTCCAAAAACTAATTTCCCACCCTTTCTGCCCTGCAGAAAAAAGCCGGATTCCTGTGATGGGGAATCCGGCTTTTTCGTTCATTAACGAGGGGTCATGAATAATTGTGTCCAGTATCTTTTATAAGGTCCTTCACCTTCCATGTATCCTACACCAATATGTGTGAAGTCTTCATGTAAGATGTTAGCCCTATGGCCGTCACTGTTCATCCAACCTTCAACGACTTCTTCGGGGGTCCGTTGACCGGCGGCAATGTTTTCCCCTGCCGCCTGGTAACGGAAATCAAACTCGTCCATCATATCAAATGGCGAGCCATAGGTCGGCGAGGTATGGCTGAAATAACGTTTGTCCGCCATATCCTGTGACTTCACATTGGCTAATGCGCTCAAACGATTATGCGTCTGTAATGGCTCCAGTCCCCGCTCTTCCCGCTCTTTATTGACCAATGCAACAACCTCTTGTTCAAATTCTTTCAATTCATATCCAGAAAGTGAATCCTCTGATACCCTTTCAGTCGGGGAATCTGAAGCTTCTTGCTCTTCAAGAGGTGCATCGGGGTATTTCCATTCCACATCTTCAAGGAACTCAAAGAACGACTGGACATCTACTGCAAAATTTTGAAACTCGTTTTTTATATCTGTATTCTCTACTAAGCCCTGCACATGTTGCGATACCCTCTCATAGGAAGCCCGCGGGCCTTCTTTCCAAAAATCCTGGGCAGACACTGGTGTCGCAATGACGATGATCAAAAACAAGGCCACAAGAAAGAGAAAGAACTTTTTAATCATAACGATTCTCTCCTCACTTCACGATAGAAGTACTCTCTTCCAGTATTCCATGGCATCGCTACGAAGGCAAACGGCAATATTTAACGTTGGGAAAATCTTAATTTCCCTTTATAAATCTCTGCTTTATGAAGGGGCAGCTCCAAATCACGCGCAAACTTCTTCAAACGTTTCTCTTCGACAGGGTTTACCAGGGAAACCACCGTTCCTTCTTGAGAACCAATTCTCCCGGTCCGGCCTGCACGGTGAATATAGGAAGTCACATCTTTAGGAACATCAAGGTTAATGATATGGTTGATTTCTATAATATCCAGCCCTCTGGCCGCCACATCTGTTGCAAGTAGTAATGGATATTCCCCTTTTCGGAATTCCTTAATCGCCTTCGCCCGTTGTTCTTTTTTGGCATCACTGTGCAACAAGCCAATATCCAGGTGTTTGTACGTGAGTTTCTCAGCCATGACGTTCAACTTGGCAATATCCTGCATGAACGCAAGACCTTTGAATTCTTCCATACGCGCCAGTTTTCTTAATGTCTCGATTTTATCTCTGTCTTCACAAACAATATAGGTGTGACTCACATCCGGTTTCTTTAGTTCTTCTGTCACCCGGATCACTTCTGACTCTTCATCCATGAAAGTTTGAGCGATTTCAATGACCTCATCAGGTAATGTCGCGGAAAACAGCAGCGTTTGTGTATCACGCATCGTACTTTTCAACACATCTTCGACTGTATGGATGTGTTCCGGAACAAGTAGTTGATCTGCTTCGTCCATAATGACGGCTTTGATTTCATGCGCCTTCAGTTTTTTCTTCTGTATCAATTCATACACACGACCCGGTGTACCAACTACGATGTGCGGCTTTTTCTTCAGCTTGTCCATCTGTCTCTTGATATTCGCTCCACCAATCATCGTCATGCTGGTAATGCCGCTTCCCTTTGTCCAAGTCTGGACTTCCTGATGAATCTGCATAACTAATTCATGAGAAGAAGCCATAACCAATACTTGTGTATGCTTCTGTTCGGGGTCTACTTTTTCAATGAGTGGGAGTAAATAAGCCAAAGTTTTTCCACTGCCTGTAGGAGCTTCAGCTACCACATCTGTTCCTTGTAAAATGAAAGGAATGGCCTGTTCCTGAACTTTCGTCAAGCTTTCATATCCTGAAACCTGCCAAGCCTCTTTCGTAGATGGGGATAATTCCTCAAACCACGATTGATTGATCTCTGTCATCTATAATCTTTCCTTTCCATATATCTTTAATTTCCTACTATACCCCTCTATTACCCACCCCGCCGTCCAACTAAAGCTCATGTTTGTGTAGGGGTCAGTTTCTAGATAACCCGGGTTCTTTTACCTTATTGGAAGTCAGGGCTGGTTGGGAAGCTACTCGCTTTCCTGCGGGGATGACGGAGAGCCTCCTCGAGCTAAAGCTCTGCGGGGTCTCTCCAGCCAATCCATTCCCGCGGGAGTCTCGCAGCTTCCCAACCACCCCATTCGGAAATGTGAGAAACGAATCCCTTTACCAAGTTGGATTGTCTTCCACTATCCCACTGTATAAGCATAAAGCGCTTTGCATCAAGCTTCCAGGATTCAAATACCTGAGCATAGGAGTTTTACCCTTATACTCCCTGAAAGCTGAATAACTGCATTCTGGAAGTGGTTTCGAGACACACACACATATGGCAAAGGGGCGGAGGGGAACGGTGAGACTCCTATGGGACGTGTGGGACAGGTGAGACCCCGGAAGGCATAGCCTGAGGAGGCTCACCGCCCGCCCCATGGAAAGCGAACGGTTTCCCGGAGCCCTTAAACGCTCACAAAAATATCGAAACTGAGTCTTCTACAATCCTGCCATTTAGTTGAAGAGGGAGTTTTTTATATAAAAAATAGACCTCTTTCCATATTGGATAATGGAGAGGCCTTTCATACATGATCCATAGCTTATTCTTATTATACCACCATTAAGAAGAAGATTCGATAAACTTCTTCAAATGCTGAAGATGGTCTTGATCTTCTTTTTTTATAATCTGCTTGATGAGCGGTTTCATTAATTTGTTTCGTAAGCCTTCCGTGTAAAGCTCCCCTTGGAAGTCTACCCTTGTTCCTTCTGAAGTTTGTACGAACTCATAATGATACCGTAAATCCAATCCATGCTGATGACTGCGGACAGAGTATTTACGATTGGGATCAAAGTCGGTGACCTCAATAATAGAACGAGCTTTTCTACCTCTGATTTCTCTCGTTTCCTGGAACCTGTACCCTTCTTTGACAGGTCCTTCACTCAATAGTTGTACATCGATGACTGTATCCATAATTTCAGGGCTGTTTTTGAAATCCGTCGCCATCGAAAAAACTTCTTCTACAGGTTTTTCGATGATCACAGACTGATTCATAAAAGCCATAGTTATCCTCCTCTGTAAAAAGCTCTATCCCCTATATTCGCTTTCCATGCTCCGACTCCTTTTTTACGAGACAAGAATATCCTGGCAAAACACACACAAGCTAAAGGAAGCACTCTAGAGAAGCGAGGGATATGTTTATGGGTTGGATTTCTGTCATTCCTTTTATCGTGGTCATTATTGCTGCTATATGGACCAAACAAGTCATTCCCAGTTTATTATTCGCTGTTGTCGTGGCTGGTTACATTATCGACCCGCACTGGCTGGGCGGAATGATGACAGCCTTAGGGTTCATCATTGAAGGATTGAGAGATGAAGCCAACTTGAAAATCATCCTTTTTCTATATGCCTTCTCCGCTTTAATCGGACTTGTAAAAATGTCGGGCGGTATCAAAGGGTTCGTCAAAGAAGCAACAGAGAGGATCGACCATAAGAAAGGCGCATTCATCCTCACATGGTTGTCTTCTTTAGGAACGTTCAGTGCTCCAAGCTTTCGGATCGTTACCATCGGACCTGTGATGAAGGCATTGAGAAGGAACATTCCGATGACCAAACAAGAGCTTGGTTTCGTCATTGAAACGACAGCCTCTCCCCTCGTTGTCTTAATTCCAATTGCCACGGCATTTGTTGGATATATGACTTCGGTTATTGAGCTATCCTTGCAGCAAGCGAACACGGAAGGAGACGCTTATTCTTTATATATCAGCAGCATTCCGTTCAATTTTTTCGCTTTTTCCATGCTGGCTGTCGGTTTCTATATGAGCTTTTTCCATAAAAACAAAAAGCCTGCAACGGATGCAGAAAACATGGATCAGGAAAAAAAGGAAGATGATGATCAGTGGGAAGACTGCCACCCGGCGGTTACGAAAAACCTCCCTGCTCAACCATGGCATTTAATTGTTCCGTTGATCAGTGTCATCGTCCTGACGTTCTTTCTTATGTATATGGTCGGAATCAGAGGTGGAAAATCAGGGTTTGATGCTCTGATCAACGCCAACGTTCTTGATGCTATGGTGCTGGCTGTTGTCCTTACCTTAATTGGTTTTGTCGTTTATTTAAAGTTTCGTAACGAGAAGCTTAGGAAAATGATGAATACCCTCGTCGATGGAGGAAACGAAATGATGAGCGTCATCGTCCTTCTTGCCATGGTATGGGGATTGAGCAGTGGATCCGAAGCATTAAAATTTGCAGATACCATTTCTAAATCTTTTGATTGGATCCCCGCAGGATTTGTAGCCGTTATCCTATTTGTAGTCGGCTGCGGGCTTTCTTATTTCATCGGGTCTTCCTGGGGCACGTGGGGAATTCTCATGCCTGTTGGAATATCGATCGCCACTGTAGCCGGAAGTTCACTGCCCATTGTCATCGGTGCTGTTTTTGCCAGTGGAACATTCGGAGCTTTCGCATCTCCTTTAAGTGATGATACGAATACGACCGCTGGGATTTTGAATTTGAATCCGATTAAGTATGCAAAATTCAAGCTGAAACCGGCTCTCATTGCGGCCGGATTCGCTTCTGTTCTCTATTTTGGTTTGTCTTTCTTTTTATAATAGAATTTGAAAAAAGTCCTTCAGCCAAAGGACTTTTTTCAATTCAAGAACCGTTCCCTTCCGGCACTCGCACAACCTAAAAAAGTCCCCATCCATACACTCATTTTCCCGCTGTTCAATTTTGCAAAATTAATAAATACAAAAACCACACACTGAAACCCCTTACATAACCCAAGGAGAGCGGTTATACTAAACTCACAAGATGATCATCAAAACAAACCACAGTTTATATTTTTGCAAAAATGTACCAATAAGTTCGAACAAGGGGGATCCCCATGGTATTGGATAAAAGACGCGCGCACTTATTATCTATGATTCAACAAACAACCAATCCCATTCCCACAAAGGATCTAGTCGACAAAATGAAAGTGTCCCAGCGGACCATCTACTATGATATCGATCAAATCAATAGTTGGCTGCTTGCCCAGAACCTGGATCCGATTCAAAGCAAGCATGGAAAGGGATTGTTTTTACCTCATTCATCGAAAGCCCACCTGAAGGACAATCAGGAGAAGAGCTTTGATGACTGGCAGTACCAACTATCCAGGCAGGAACGCGAGATTCTCATCAAAGCAAAAATCCTACTGGAAGAACAAGAAGCAACGATGCAGCATTTCATGGATCTCACCTGCATGAGCCGGGGGACCATCGCAAAAATGATTAAAGCAATAAGGCAGGACTTTAAAGATGTAGGTCTCGAGCTTTATTACAAAAGGAACATCGGTTACCGGTTGAATGGACCTGAGGATATAAAGCGAACGGTGCTTTCCAATATTCTCGCTACCATATTCTCACAACCCGACTGGCAAAACGTGAGAAATAAAGTTCATCAGATGATTCAGCCGGAATCCGATACATGGTCCCAGGAAACAGAACAGAGGCGCAAAGTGAAAAGAATCCTTTTTGAAGCCGAAAAGGAATTAGGATTGACACTAACAGATGAAATGGTAGAAATCCTTTCCTTCCAATTGTTGATGGTAAAAAAACGTATCGATGATGAGAAGTATATCACCGTTCAAACAGCAGAAAAGCAAGTCCTCAAACAGACCAAAGCTCACCAGGGGGCTCTACTCATTACAAACGCCCTTGAAGGATGGTGGGAAATCGATTTTCCTGAGGATGAAGTTTGTTTCATTACTATGAATCTATTGGGTTCTAAAGTTCAACATGATGACTTCAGCCGATATTCCGAACGGGAATTATCAGGGTTGAAAGAAGTCGTTCATCAGATGATTCACGATTTCCAACTGTATTCCTGCGTGGTGTTCGATGATAAGGAAGGACTTGCAGAAAACCTGATTTCTCACATCAAGCCCACCTATTACCGATTGAAATACGGCGTAGCAATCGCCAATGATTTATCAGAAACCATCCAGGAGACCTATCCCGATATCTTCCATCTGACAAAACGGGTGATGAAGCACTTAGAGATTTATGTCGGCAAGGTGATTCCAGATGAGGAAGCTGCCTATATCACTTTACACTTCGGAGGGTGGCTTACAAAAGAAAAGAAGCAGGTGGAGACAAAGCATACAGCCATCATCGTTTGCGAAAACGGTATCGGCACATCCAATATGTTACGAACTCAACTTGAAAATTTAATTGCCGGATTGAACATCACCGATACCTTATCCATGAGAGAGTATCAAAGAAACACTCATCAGGCGGATGTCATTTTTTCAACAAAGTTCATAAAAACGAAAGACATCCCTGTGGTCCATGTTCCCGCAATTTTGACCAATGTTGAGAAAGAACGAGTCATTCAGCGAATGAATGAACTTTTCGGTTCGAGTTCGACAGAGAACGATCCGGCGGACGACTTGATGGATGTCATCGAACGCCATGCAACGGTTCATCGCAAGGACGAACTAAAAAAAGAATTGTCTTACCTTTTAGAGAAAAATACCCCGCAGACAAAGGAGCGGAAAAAGCCCATGCTCAATGAATTATTGACAGCACAAACGATACAGTTCAGAGACCAAATCTCCAATTGGGAAGAAGCGATCCAAGTGGCCTCCCAGCCATTGCTCGATCAGCAGTACATCCGTCCGGAATACGTCCAGGCGATGATCGATAACGTGAATGAACTAGGTCCTTATATTGTCATTGCGCCAGGAATCGCTATTCCCCACGCACGTCCGGAAGCAGGCGTTGAACAACTGGGGATGAGTTTATTAAGACTAAAAGACCCGGTTTATTTTTCTGACAAAGATAAGCACAGGGCACAGCTTGTCATCGTACTGGCAGCCATTGATAATCAAACCCATTTAAAAGCATTAGCGCAGCTTACAGAACTGCTGTCTGATGACAGCCAGGTAGAGCGTTTAATAGAGGCGGATCACTCAGATCAGGTCATAGATCTTATCAACCAAACAGTAGAAGTTTAAATTCATAGAGGAGGAATTTGTGATGAAAAAAGTATTAGTTGTATGTGGAAACGGTTTAGGAAGCAGCATGATTGTGGAGATGAATATTAAAGCAGCACTGAACGAAATGGGGAAAGAAGCAGAAGTTTCTCACACCGATTTAACAACAGCCAAAACGGAACAAGCAGATGTCTATTTAGGTTCTGAAGATATCGTAGAAAGTCTGGAAGACGGACAAAAAAATGTCGTGAAATTAAGGAACCTAATGGATAAGAACGAGCTTCGTGAAGCATTGGAAGCGCAGAATTTATAAAGTCCCATAACCCTATTAAACTACAAAGGAGCGTCTCCCATGATTGATTTAATAATGAAAGACATCTTAGGTACACCTGCGATCCTTGTCGGTTTATTTGCCCTGATTGGACTCCTGGTACAGCGCAAAAATACAGGGGATGTTGTCTCCGGAACGCTTAAGACGGTCATGGGCTTTGTCATCCTGGGGGCTGGTGCGAATGTTCTCGTACAGTCCCTGGGACAATTCAGCAGTATGTTCAATGAAGCCTTTGCTGTAGACGGAGTCATCCCGAACAATGAAGCGATTGTTGCCCTTGCCCAGGAAAGCTTCGGGACAGAAACGGCGATGATCATGTTATTCGGAATGGTCGTCAATATTATCCTTGCAAGAATCAGCCCTTTTAAATATATCTTTCTGACCGGCCACCATACAATGTTCATGGCCTGCCTGATTTCTGTCATTTTATCCACTGGCGGTTTTTCAGGCATTACCCTGATTATCCTGGGGTCTATTATCCTTGGAGCATTGATGGTCCTTTTCCCTGCCATGCTTCAGCCTTTCACACGAAAAGTTACGGGTTCTGATGATTTTGCCATCGGGCACTTCGGGTCGATCGGCTATCTTGTCGCTTCTTTTGTAGGAAAGCGCGTCGGAAAAGGATCAAAATCAACAGAAGAAATCAAAGTGCCAAAGTCACTAGGTTTTCTAAGAGACACATCAGTTTCTGTATCTTTAACAATGATCATTCTGTTCTTCGTTGTTGCAGGTGCAGCGGGTCCCGCTTTTGTTGAAGGCGAACTGAGCGCCGGACAGAACTTTCTAGTCTTCGCATTCATGCAAGGACTTACATTCGCAGCCGGGGTCTATATTATTTTAGCCGGTGTGCGTATGCTTCTTGGTGAAATCGTTCCTGCGTTCAAAGGTATTGCGGATAAAGTCGTCCCTAACGCTAAACCCGCGCTTGATGCTCCAGCCATCTTCCCTTTCGCAGGGAACGCTGTCATCATCGGATTTCTATCCAGCTTCATTGCGGGCCTTGTAAGCATGTTATTCTTACCTTTACTTGGTTTGAAAGTTATCGTTCCAGGGTTGGTTCCACACTTCTTCACTGGTGCCGCTGCCGGAGTCTTCGGTAATGCTACTGGCGGTCGAAGAGGAGCGGTGATCGGCTCAATGGCCAACGGTGTCATGATCAGCTTCCTGCCGGCTCTATTACTACCGGTACTGGGATCTTTAGGCTTCCAAGGAACAACGTTCGGAGATGCTGACTTTAGTGTAATCGGAGTCATTTTAGGAAATATGATTAATCTCATTGATTCCAATATTGCCATTTTTGCAGTGATCATTCTTCTCCTGGCCATCCCTTTTTTATTCGGCCGCAAATCAAAAACAACCGAAGAAAACAGTAATGCAGATGTCGCATAAATTGAAGGAAGCACTCCCTATATTGTCAGGGAGTGCTTTTTATTTAATCCGCACCTTCTTCCATGCCAAATATTATGATACGTTTGTGGGAGGGTTCCACAATGAAAGACTATCCTATTTACCTTTGGTCTACAGTGTTTCTCAGTTCCATGTTAGGTTGTGTTCTATTTCCTTTAGTAGGAACAGGGGCTTTTGCCATACCTGTGATCGCTCTTTTAATTCTTATTTCCAACCAACTGAATCGATTGGGAGATCAGCGTAATCAAAAGTAATGGATGATTGTAAAGTTATGAACAGAACGACCAGTACATGCAGCCGATTCGCCGGTGCCTGGCACCAACTCATATTTGAAAACACGAAAAAGCAAGGATGCACTCTGAAGTGCAATCCTTGCTTTCCTTTTACCTATTTAATTGGAAGGAATAAGCGATAACTGGTTTCAGCACCTGTATAAGGTTTGTATTCCTCGAATCCGAATCCTTCTACTTGTTGATAACCTTCATCTTTTATCCACTGATGCAAATAAGCGTAAGGGTTAAATTCATGAACGGAAGGATCATATTCAAGCATGGCATACGTATGAGCAGGGATGGTCTTTGTAATCATGTTTGGCGGAATTTTCTCGAAGCTATCGACCTCTACAGCAGCAATCCAATAAAAGGCATCGGTCATCTCATTCCAATTTGGCGGATCGACGAACATCCCGATAGACCGTGGCGCGTTGACCCTGTTTCTTACTTTTGGCAAATTGGTCGTATGGAACTGCTCCATCAATCGCGGGATTTTATATTCCCGTTCATCCATCATGGTTTGACACGAGACACCCACGACCTTGATATTGGACCTACGAACAACCTGGGGTTCCACAGCGGTTGTCATTTGCTTACTCATTGCATGGCCACTCCTTTTGGTTTTGAATATTCTCCCTAACTACTTCCACATCGATCCTAGATTTCCTTGTAAAATTTGTGTGTTCGATGAAATTCGTAGCCTTTCGACCTTCTTTTTACATGATTTTATTTATGAGGTCCTATTCCTATATCCTATTGTTGGTTCGGTCAGAATTATGCTCATAAATTCACTTCCAACCGACGACCGCTTGTAAAATGGCCTTTTGGACATGCATACGATTTTCAGCCTGCTGAAAGACCGCCGAATGACTCCCGTCAATGACGCCTGCTGTAACTTCTTCCCCTCGATGGGCAGGAAGGCAATGCAAAAAGGAGACATTCGATTTAGCTTTGTTTATTAAGGCTTCATTTACTTGGTAGTCTTTGAAATCCAGCAAGCGCTTTTCACTCTCCTCTTCCTGCCCCATACTTGTCCACACATCTGTGTAAATAACGTCCGCTTGCTTTACAGCCTTTTCTGGGTTCTTTTCCAGTACAACGGATCCTCCATACCGCTTCGCCAGCGCTTGTGATTTCTCGGTAATCAAAGGATCGGGCTGATATCCGTCCGGAGCTGAAACGACCATTTCCATGCCCATCATAGCCGCTAAAATCATCAGTGAATGAGCGACATTGTTTCCGTCACCGATGTAAACAACCTTCACTCCACACAAGCGACCTTTCAGTTCTAAAATGGTGAAGATATCAGCTAAAGCCTGACACGGGTGATAGATATCACATAAGCCGTTAATGACAGGTACAGAGGCGTGTTCAGCCAGCTCTTTCAACCTTCCATGGGAGGTCGTTCTGAACATGATGGCATCAACGTATCCAGAGAGCACACGAGCCGTATCCGCAATGGTTTCACCGCGGCCGACCTGAATGTCCCTTGTGTTTAAATAAAGGGCATGACCGCCCATCTGAACCATGCCGACTTCAAACGAAACACGCGTTCTTGTCGAAGATTTTTCAAAAATCATCGCCAGGTTTTTCCCTTTCAATGATTGGGAATACGGGTTTTCCTTTAAATGTTGGGCCTGCGCTAACAATTGGGAAACCTCAGCTTGATTGTAATCAAGCCAAGTCAAAACGTTTTTCCCATGCATCGAACCATCTGTTGTATACATTTGTTCCATCAAATTCATTACGAATGCACTCCTTCACGTTTATTACCCGGCAGAGGGGCAGGGGTGAAATCTTTACAAGCCAAAGATTGAAGATAGGCATCGAACGTCGCTTTCTCACTAAAAACGGTCATTCCATTTTTCACAGCCTGTATTCTTCGTTCGCTATCCTCTGAACTTGATCCATCATTAACATAAATGGCAGCTTCCTCTAGCTTGAGCCACTCGTCAAAGTCCTTAAGTGAAAAAGGAGAATCCCCTTCGACAAAGCAGGAATCTCTTACTTCTAGCGCATTCGGTAAGTGGGAGAACACTTTTCTCAGGGCTTCTTCTGTGGTCTTTCCAAGGCACATCCCTTCACCCGTGGATTTCATATTCGGACCAAGCTTATGATCCACTTCCGTCAAAGCATAGGAAGAGAATACAGGATATTTCACGGCTGTTTGCTCAAACACAGGTTTTGGAATGGACATCAAATCAACCTCACCGGATGCCAATACACGAACGGCTAAATCAACAAGGGGAACGTCTGCCACCTTGCTCACAATCGGTACCGTCCGACTCGCTCTCGGATTCACCTCCAGCACATACACGTTTTCTCCACTCAGTAAAAATTGGATGTTCATGATTCCTTTGTAATTAAAATGGCATACGATTTTATGGCTGTAGGATTCGATGGTCTTCTTGACATCATCACCAAGCGTTGATGGAAAAAGGGCCATACTGTCTCCTGAATGCACTCCTCCCGGTTCTAAATGTTCAATGATCTCAGGAAGATAGATATTTTCACCGTCCGCCACGAGGTCCACCTCTACTTCTTTTCCTTGCATAAAGGTGTCCAGCACAACGGGGTAGTGTCGTTCATCCGCTTCTTGAAGCGACTGTTTCAATTCGCTCATATCCTTGACTATGACCATTCCCTGACCGCCGATGACATAGGACGGGCGGCAAAGAATCGGAAAAGAGTAATGTTCTGCCGCTTTTAGCGCTTCATTTTTTGTATGACAAGTGGTTCCTGAAACATATGGGATGTTCAAATCATTTAATGCCGCATAGAATTTATCTCTGTCCTCGAGCGCATCTAAAACGGTTGTCTCGACTCCAGCAAGCGGCATCCCTTCTGCCTCTAACTCAGCAGCTAAATTGATGGCTGTCTGCCCGCCAAATGCCGTGAATACAAGGTCAATGTCTTCGTGATCAACGATGGATGTTATGATTTCTTTTTGAATCGGTTCAAAGTAAAGGCGATCCGCTGTTTCATAATCCGTACTTACGGTTTCCGGATTGTTGTTCACCATAACGGTCGTCCACCCTTGTTTTTGCAGACTTTGAATGGCTTTCACAGCACTATAATCAAATTCAACTCCCTGGCCGATTCGAATCGGTCCGGATCCAAGAATCAACGCTTTTTTCTTCCCGGGAAGTGGTGAAATCTCATTCACACCTGCAAATGTGCTGTACACATAGTTCGTAGCTGCTTCAAATTCCGCTGCACATGTATCGACGAGCTTGAATTGACGAAGAATCCCGAAAGCTTCTCTCTTTTTTTGCACTGCTTTTTCAGATATCCCAACAAGGCGAGCAATCTCCTTATCTGAAAAACCACAAACTTTCACTTTTCTCAGAAGTCCTTCATCCAATGTCTCCTGCTGCAGGCACTTTTCTAAATCGACAAGGTTTTTCAGCACCTGTAAAAAGAAGCGATCTATCTTCGTATTTTCGTGAATCGTCTCCAGACTTTCTCCTTTTCTTAGGAGGTTGAGAATAGCAAAGTAGCGCAAGTCTGTTGGTTTCTCCAGGTGATCCCATGGGTTCTGAATGTCGGGGATGTTCGTATCCAGAGATTGGACGGCTTTTTGAAAAGCCCCTTCCAAGGTCCGGTCGATGGCCATGACTTCCCCTGTCGCCCGCATCTTCGTCCCAAGCTTACGATCGGCTTCTGAAAACTTATCGAACGGCCAGCGCGGGAATTTAACGACGACATAATCAAGCGCCGGCTCAAAGCTTGCGAACGTATAGCCGGTAAGTGGATTTTCAAGCTGGTCAAGCGTGTACCCTAAAGCCACCTTGGTCGCCATTTTTGCAATCGGATACCCCGTGGCTTTCGAAGCCAGTGCTGATGAACGACTAACGCGCGGATTAATCTCAATCACATAGTATTGACGACTTTCTGTATCAAGCGCAAATTGAACATTACAACCACCGACCACATCGAGTTTAGAAACAATCTTGAACGCCGCTGTTCGGAGCATTTGGTAATCGTTATCCGACAATGTCTGGGAAGGAGCGACAACAATGGAGTCTCCCGTATGAACGCCCACCGGGTCGAAGTTTTCCATATTACAAACGGAAATACACGTCCCATTGTGGTCCCGCATGATCTCATACTCAACTTCCTTGAAACCTGCGATACTCTTCTCAACAATGACCTGGTGGATCGGACTCGCTTTGAGACCCGTCGCAATCAACTCTTCCAGTTCTTCCGGCCTGTGAACGATTCCACCCCCACGTCCGCCAAGCGTGTAAGCAGGGCGACTGATAATTGGGTAACCGACTTCTTCTGCAAAAGCTTCCGCCTGCTCGATCGTCGTAATTACTTCACTCTCGGGAACCGGTTGGGCCAATTCATGCATCAATCCCCGGAACAACTCTCTGTCCTCCCCTTTTTGAATTGAATGGACACTGGTCCCTAACAACTCGAGATCATAGGCCTGCAAAACGCCTTCTCTTTCCAATTCAACAGCTAGATTGAGCGCTGTCTGTCCCCCAAGTCCAGCAAGGAGCGCATCCGGTTTTTCCAGATCAATGATTTTCGTTAAGCTTTCAACCGTCAAGGGTTCACAGTAAACGACATCTGCCACGTCATGGTCTGTCATAATGGTGGCTGGATTATTGTTCACGAGGATAACTTCACACCCTTCTTCTTTCAGCGCAAGACATCCTTGTGTGCCGGAGTAATCAAACTCCGCCGCCTGCCCGATCATGATTGGACCTGACCCAATGACTAATATTTTACGAGACATGTACCTTCACTCCTTTGTTCTTTACAAGTGTAAGAAAGTGATCAAACAACCATTCCGCATCTTTCGGCCCGGGATGGGCTTCCGGGTGGAATTGTGCGGACATAATCAGCTTCTTATCATGCATCAGCCCTTCAATGGAACCGTCATTAACGTTATAAAACCTTGTTACGAGCGGCGTCCCATTCAGGCTGCCTTCTTTGACCACATAATTATGATTCTGCGAGGATAGAAACACTTTTCCTGATACCACATCTTTGACTGGATGGTTCGCGCCGCGATGACCGAATGTCAGCTTCGTCGTATCCCCTCCAAAAGCAAGAGCGATGACCTGATGCCCCATACAGATTCCAAAAGATGGGAACTTCTCCAAAGCCTTTTTCAAAAACGGTAAAAAGTCGACAGTATCCTTTGGATCCCCTGGTCCATTCGATAGTACAATAGCGTCTGGTTGAAGCGTATCCAGCATTTCGATTTTGGAAAAAGGAAGGACCGAGACACGGACACCTCTTTCAAGAAGAGCATTCAAAATCGATTTCTTCCAACCGAAGTCGATGAGTGCCACATGCACCCCTGCTTCTCCATAAGTATCAATCGTTTCACCACTTACCTGCTGAATCTGATGGGTCTTTGTCGGCTTGAATAGATAATCTGTCTCGAGAGAAAGAGCGGCTTGCTGGGTTCCTTCTGCGCGAATGGCCTTGGTCACTTCTCTCGTATCTACTTCTGTCATGTATGGAATGTTTTGTTCGTCCAGATAAGATCCTAAGGACTTCCTTGCCTGAAAATGTGAAGGAGTTTCCGCACATTGGTACATGACCACACCACTTACTTGAATCTCTTTGCTTTCATCATCCTCATCGTTGATCCCATAATTTCCTATCAATGGATACGTAAATACGACAATCTGCCCCTTATAAGAAGGGTCGGTGAGAACTTCCTGGTAACCCGTCATGCCGGTGAAGAAGACGACCTCCCCTTGGACGCTTCGATCAAAGTGCTGTGAAACCTTTCCTTCAAATGATGTTCCGTCTTGTAAACATAAGTATCCTTTCATTCCATCACCCCATAAAATGAATATTTATTATATATTGCGTATTTTTATACATTTAACTTTTGAGAAAGACGGTGTTGAACACGACTGTGAACATCACCGTCTATACATTTTTTATGCTTTTTGAAGACTGTCTTCATACTGTTGAATCGCTTCGGTAATTAAAGCAACAGCTTGGTCCATTTCCTCATATTCCACAGTCAATGGAGGGAGCAGCCTCAAAACATTCGGACCAGCAACCACAGCCAGAAGTCCTTTTTCCCTTAATGAGTGAACGATTTGAATCGCTTCACTGGATATGGAAATTCCCAACATCAAACCTTTACCACGTACTTCTTTCACACTTTTAAAGCGCGCCAATGAATCTTCAAGCTTATCTTTGAATACCGTCCCTTTCTCCGTAACAGAAGCGAGAAAATCAGAAACGAAGATTTTTTCAAGCGTCGCTTTCACTGCTGCTGAAGCTAACGGATTCCCACCAAACGTAGAACCATGAGATCCAGCTGTGAAGGAATCTTTTAAATCAGCTTTCCCTATCATAGCCCCGACAGGGAATCCACTCCCCAATCCTTTGGCAGCTGTCACGATGTCCGGGTCCAGCCCATGGTGTTGATAGGCGAAAGCTTTTCCTGTACGGCCGATCCCGGTTTGAACTTCATCAATGATCAAAAGGGCATCTAATTCCCGGCATTTATCTTCGACCGTTTTCAAAAACTCTTTGGTCCCCGGTACAACTCCACCCTCTCCCTGTATGACTTCGACCATGATCGCAGCCACAGAGCCGTCATGCACTTCCTCTATTTTTTGTACATCGTTATAAGGGAAGTATTCGAAAGTGGGAAGCAGAGAACCGAATCCATCATGAATCTTGTCCTGACCGGTTGCACTCATCGTAGCAAATGTCCGTCCGTGGAAAGATTGCTTGAATGTAATAATCTTCTCTCTCCCTGTATGTTTACGGGCAAGCTTAATGGCCGCTTCATTCGCTTCAGCCCCACTGTTACAGAAAAAAGCATAATCCAGCCCAGAAGCTTTACACAATAATTGGGCCGCCTCTTCCTGCACGGGAATTTGGTAAAGGTTTGATACATGCCATACCTGATCCAACTGTTTTTCCAGCGCTTCCTGAACTTCTGGAGGTCGATGACCTAGATTACATACAGCAATCCCTGATACAAAGTCTAAATAATCTTTCCCTTCATCATCGGTCACCGTCGTTCCCTTTCCAGATACAATGGTTAAAGGAAAGCGGTTATACGTAGGAAATAAACTCACTCCACCATCTCCTTTCTTTTCGTTCTGATGGATGTACCATTCAACAAATCACCTTCCATCAAGGCTTTTTCTCCACTTACAATCCTAACTTCTTCTAAATGGTCGGATAAAGCTTCCGTTGCGGAATGAACTTTAGGGATCATTCCGCCATAGATGATTCCTTGATCAATCATTCCATCAATTTCCTCAGGGGTTGTGCTCGCCAATATTTCATCATCGACGAGTATGCCCGGAACATCCGTAACATAAAGAAGCTTTTCAGCGCTGACAGCCGTAGCAATAGCTCCTGCAGCCACGTCGGCGTTAATATTCACCGTTTGATAGTCAGCGGTTCTCCCAAAAGGCGCAACCACTGGGAGATATCCTTCAGCAAGAAGCTTTTGGAGAAACGCCGGATTTACATCTCTGATCTTTCCTACAAGACCTAAATTTTCTTTATCCAAGTAATCCGCTTGCAACAACGAGGTTTCAGAGCCTTTGACTCCTACAGCCTTCATCCCTTTTTTAATCAGGTGACCTGTGATCTTGCTATTCACTGAACCCCCGAGGACCATTTCTACAACCTCGAGCGTATCCGGAGTCGTTTTCCGCAACCCGTCAAAAAACTCACCTTCTATATTCAACTGATCTAATAATTTTGTAATCGCAGGACCGCCACCGTGAACAATAATACAATGATAATGTTTCTGCAGGTCCTTGAAGCTATTATAAAAGTCATCGGTTAATTGATCGAGCATACTTCCACCGAGCTTTACTACCACAGCAGGCTTATGTTCGGTAGCTTGCATTGATTTTGACATAGTCATAAGTCAAATCACACCCCCACGCCGTCCCTTCTCCATCTCCTTCGTTAAGACGAATCGTCATTTTCACTTTCTCATTATCCAAATCTTCCGTTGCCTGCTCTTCTGAAAATGGACAAGGGGTTCCGTTACTAAACACCAGTTGTTCTTCAATGTAGATATCGCATTGATTTGGGTCTACCACCGCATCGCTATGTCCGATAGCGCCTACAATCCTTCCCCAGTTGGCATCCAACCCATAAACAGCTGTCTTCACCAGGCTCGAACCGACCACTTTTTTCCCAATGACGCGCGCTTCTTCGTTTGAGCGGGCACCGGTGACCTCCACTTCAATCAGCTTAGTGGCCCCTTCTCCATCTTTGGCGACTTGTTTGGCAAGATCTTCGCAAACAAGCTGAAGGGCAGTTTGAAAAGCTTCCCAATCCGGGTGATTTTCTGTCAGCGATTTATGATCTATTTCTCCATTCGCAAGCGCCAGGACCATATCATTGGTTGAAGTCTCTCCATCAACGGTAATCTGATTGAAAGAATTATCAACAGAAGGGCTTAACGCACGTTTTAAATCATCAGGTTCTATGGTTGCATCTGTCGTAATAAAACCAAGCATTGTCGCCATATTTGGATGAATCATCCCTGATCCTTTTGCTGCTCCACCAATGGTGACGGTTTTCCCCTCCACCTGTACCTGGTAGCACGCATGCTTTTGACAAGTATCTGTCGTAAGAATTGCTTGCTGAAAATCTTTATATCCTTCTTCTGAAGGCTCTACATTCTCACAGCCGTGGGCGATCTTTTCCATCGGAAGCTGTTGTCCAATGACTCCTGTAGAGGCAACGGCTACGTATTCATCCGGAATCTCAAACCTCTTTGCAATCATACGGCGCATCTCGTATGCATTGGCCAGACCTTCTTCTCCTGTGCATGCATTGGCGACTGCACTATTGATCACGACACTTTGAATTTTCCCCTGTTCCGCAATGCTTTCCTGCGTCACCTTAAGAGGTGGGGCCTGGAAATGGCTTTGAGTATACACAGCTGCTGCAGAAGCCGGTCGATCACTCATAAGAAGAGCGAAGTCCTTTTTTCTGTATCTTAATCCGCTATGAATTCCACCTGCCTTGTATCCTTTCGGCGTAAGAATGGAACCATCCTCTACTTTTTCGATTGTTTGGGTGTTCTTCGCTTGTATCAAACCATCTCTCCCTCTCTTCATTAAGGATAAACAGGCAGTGGCGCAAGCCCTGTTTTCTCGTCATATCGAAATACAAGATTCATATTTTGGACCGCCTGACTGGCCGCCCCTTTCATTAAGTTATCGATGACACTTACGATGGTCACTCGCTTGGTCCGGGCATCAATGGTAAGACCGATGTCACAAAAATTAGATCCGTACACATCTTTCGTGCATGGAAATCCGCCCGATTCACGTACTCTGACGAAAGGCTGTGACTCATAGTAGCTCTTAAACTTCTGCCGCAAATCCTCTTCACTTACCTCTTCATTTAACTGAAGATAGATGGTCGCCATGATTCCTCTTGTCATCGGAACGAGGTGTGTCGAAAAGGTGACAGGCTCTATTTGGTCGTCCCATATGGACAATTGTTGTTCAATTTCCGGGATGTGTTGATGTTGATTCACTTTATAAATTTGAAAATTTTCCTGGGCGTGAGCAAAATGGGTGATCGGATTTGGATTTTTCCCCGCACCTGAGACCCCTGATTTCGCATCAATCACGACAGAGTCAGGCTTCACCAAACCTTCTTTGACTACTGGTCCCAAACCAAGTAATGTCGCGGTCGGATAGCACCCTGGATTGGCAATAAGGTCGGCTTCCTGTATTCGCTCTTGATTCCACTCCGGGAGCCCATAGACGGCATTCTCCAGCGTATCATCAGGAGCTGCTTCTTTTTTATACCACTGTTCATAAGATGCGGGCTCTTTTAACCTCAAATCTCCAGAAAGATCAATGACCTTTGCATGACCGCCCTGCAGCTGAGGAGTCAATTTACTTGAAACCCCAGACGGCGTCGCAAGGAAAATGACGTCCAAATCTTCCTTCATCTTCTCCGGTACTAAATCTTGTAACACATAAGATTCCCCCCCATGGAATTGAGGGTAAATGTCTTCAAATTTCTCCCCTGCCTGGGAAGATGAATATAAGGTTATCGTTTTAACTTGTGGATGATTTGTTAATAAGCGGAGCAATTCTATTCCGCCGTACCCGGTCGCACCTACGATCCCTGCTTTCACTCTGAATCCACCTCTATGTATATTTATTATTTCATCTGTATATTTACAATATTATTAACCCTTAAGGACCAGATGTCAATAGATTACCATCACAATTTGCTAGTTTTACAGATTCTTAATGGAAACACTGTATAATCTCCACAATTCCTAACGAGATAGGATTGGATAAAGTGAAAAAAGATCACCCTCTATACACATGTGGATAAGTGGTGATTTCTTCTCGTACATTCTCCCTTTATTCACATATGCACAATTTTATACACATTATCAACAGTACCCCCTACTCCATTACCGCCTATAAAAGCTCCCGTTTGTTGAAGACTCATTTTCGAGATAACCGGGGTTCGTTTGCCTCATTAGTAGTCAGGGGGGATTGGGAAACGGTAAGACCTCGCAAGACGAAGTCCGAGGAGGGGCAAAAAGGATAGAGGAAGTTCGATTAAGTACGGCACGTCCTGTGCCAACATCGAACGCCCCCCACATCGTGTCAAACTCTCGAATCTAAGTCTTACGCTATCCTCCTGCCATATTCTTTAATACATCATGCAAAAAACCCCAGCCATGAATGGCTGGGGTGATAATAATTAGACCGTGAAGGACTGGAAAATATTTTTTTCGTTCGTAGCGAAGACTTCGCGTCCTACGAGGTTGTTGATAATGACTTTATTCCGGTGGATGGATAATCCCAGGTTGGTAGATCCTACACCGTGGGTATGCGAAATCCCACTGTGGACATAAATTTCGTTCGCTGTCTCTTCCGTAGTTACAAGCCGATAATCCGCGGTCACTTTGTATCTTCCTTCTTCATCCCATTCAAGGAAATCTTCCAAATGGTGGATAAATTCTGGAACAAAAGGCTTGTAACCCGTTGCTGCAATCACAAGATCCGTTGCATGGGTGAACGTTTCCTTTTTCTGATAGTGATAACATTCGAGCTCATAGCCGCCACCTTCTTTTGGACGAACATCCTTCACTTCACTCAGTACCTGCAGTCCGACATTGAGCTCTTCCCGCCCTACCGAATACTCATAAAGGAGATTGTAAATGTCATTGATCGTATGATTGCTGATTCCTTTATAATACAGTCCTTGATTAGCGAAGATCTCATCTTTCTGTTTTTGTGGAAGCTGGTAAAAATAATTCACGTAATCCGGTGAAAAATGCTCGAGGCTCAGCTTTGATTCTTCCATTGACTCAAAACTCGCCGAACGCGTAATCCAATCGAGACGATAGCCACAATCACGTTGTTCTTTCAGCAGTTCGCGAAAGGTCTCAGCCGCACTTTGCCCTGAACCGACAACTGTGATGGACTCCGCTTTACGACAGCGGTCCTGATTCGGCAGGAAGTCTGCTGTATGGAAAACGTCTTCTGAAGAGGCATCTTGGAAAGAGCGTGGCATGACCGGCACGCTTCCTGTACCCATGACTAAATTTTTCGTGCGGTACACTTCTGTTTCTCCATTTTCTACATTCGTCACTTCTACTTCGAAAAGCTCTTCATTATCCTTGTAATGCTTTATATTCGTAACTCTTCTCCCGAATCGGCAGCTATCGAGCTGTCGAGCGACCCACTGGCAGTAGTCATTGTATTCTCTTCTCGGGATGTCGAGCCGCTGCAAAAAGTAAAACTGATACATCCGCTCATTTTTGCTGATATAGTTCAAAAAGCTGTATTTGTTCGTCGGATCTGCCATCGTCACCAAATCAGCGATAAACGGGACTTGCATTTTTGTCCCTTCAATTAACATTCCCGGATGCCAGTCAAAAGCTTCATTCTGTTCAAAAAATAGTGGTGCAACCTCGTCTATTTCATCAAGCAACGCTGCCAGACTCAAATTGAAAGGCCCCACACCTACTCCGATCAAATCGTAAATCTTTTCTCGTTGTTCCATTATCGACGACTCCTTTATGATACGTTCCTCAAATGTTTAGGGAAGTGGTCTCCTATTACCGGAAAAAATCACCCAGAGCATGTGACTCATAAAGATGATATCTTTTCAGAAAAATCCCCGATTTCTGAAAAGGATGTACTAACCTTATGTTATCATAACCACATCCTTACGATAATAGCCGAACATAAAGGAGCAGGATCTAATGAGCCGTATCCATTTAGTTGAAACGAACGAGCGCCGCCGTTTCATGGCAGACCTACTGTTAGCCGATGAGTCTGAAACCATAATAGAGAGCTATATCGATGATGGTTTGTTCTATACCATTTACTTAGACGATGTGCATATCGGTGTCTGTTTATTCGTATTTCCCGGAGAGCACACGGTCGAAATCAAGAATATTGCCATACAAGAAGCCTTTCGAGGAAAAGGGTTAGGGAAACAAGTGATTGATGCATCCTGTATTCTTTTTCAAAAAAAAGGGTACAAAGAAATGCTTGTCGGAACTTCTAATTCTAGTATTGAAAACTTAGCCTTTTATCAGAAAGCTGGTTTTCGGTTCCATGAAATTCATCATGACTTTTTCCTTCATTACTCGGATCCCTTTTATGAAAATGGGATCAAAGGGATGGACATGATCTATTTCCGCAGACCGATACCCCCTCAATAAAGCCCCTTACCTTCTACCTGGTCATTCTTGTGGGGATCTTATCGTTATCCATGTTCCCCTTCTTACACAACGTTCGCCCTGCCTCTATCGATCTGACTGCTCGTTACTTTTTTCCCGTAAGATTCCGTTCGACCTTGAGGAATCCGCTAAAATGGACGGTGCCTCCATGATGCAGACGTATTTCTGCATCATCCTGCCGCTTGCGGTCCCTCGTATTTTCACAACGGCCATTCTCGTTCTTCTACGAGCCGTTTTTTTGCCCCCTCCCACAGACCTTGGGAGAACCTTCCTCCCATAAACTCCATCTCTTTTTTGCACCTTGCACCTATGATCAAACATAGTTAAAAAGAAGGGATACGTTTCATAAATTCCCAATAGATGAACATGCTAATGAAAAACAGCGGAGGTGTGAGTTTGTGAAGGATATAACAACGAATGAAAAGACATCCCCAAGCACTCAACCTCTCTATCGGTCATTAGATGAAAATTTGAACGATATCCGCACAACACTTGGAAATAGCTCGGACCTTGTGACACGTCCCTTTTCCATTCATCAGACATCCGCTGCTGTCCTTTACATGGATGGACTTGTGGATAAGAACACGGTACAAAACTTCATTTTGGAATCTTTAATGCTTGAGGTTCCAGAAAAAAGGCATTTGACTCACCATCTATATGAATCCATTAAGGATGCGAACCTCCCCATTGGTGAAATGGCGGAAGTGAAAGATAAACAGGACCTACTGAAGAAATTACTTTCTGGTGAAACCATTTTACTCCTGGACAAGCAAACGAAAGCTTTATCCGCAAGTACAAAAGGCTGGCGCGACAGAGGCGTCCAAGAAACTACATCAGAAAGCGTCATCCGCGGGCCGAAAGAAGCCTTCACTGAAACGATCAGAACAAATACCGCTCTATTAAGACGGAAAATTAAAGATCCTCACCTCAGAGTAGAGGCGAAAACCATCGGAAGGAAAACTTGTACGGATGTTGCCATCGTGTATTTAGAGGGCACAGCTGAAAAAGAAGTCCTTGATCAAGTCAATGAAAGACTGGACCAGATTGATATTGATGCTGTGTTAGAAAGTGGATATATTGAGGAATTCATTCAGGATGCTCAGTATTCCCCGTTCCCTACGGTATATAATTCAGAAAAGCCAGATGCCATTGCCGGGGGAATCCTGGAAGGCAGGGTTGCTATCCTGATTGATGGTACGCCGAATGTCCTTTTAGTGCCTGCTCTTTTTGTGAATTTCATGCAGTCCAGTGAGGACTATTACCAAAGAGCAGATATCGGAACACTTGTAAGATTACTCCGATTGTTTTGTTTTTCGGTAGCCTTGTTTATGCCATCGATCTATATTGCTTTTACAACGTTCCACCAGGAAATGATTCCCCCTCCACTATTGATCAGTCTTGCTTCTCAGAGGGACGGGGTACCTTTTCCAGCCTTTGTAGAAGCTTTAATGATGGAATTGACTTTTGAAGTACTTCGGGAAGCCGGAATCCGTCTACCAAAACCCGTCGGTTCCGCTGTCTCCATTGTTGGGGCACTCGTACTCGGCCAATCAGCTGTCCAAGCGGGCCTTGTTTCTCCTGCCATGGTCATCGTGGTAGCCATTACGGCAATCAGCAGTTTCGTGTTCCCTGCTTACAATATGGCGATCTCGATCAGAATTCTCCGTTTTCCAATGATGATTCTGGCAGCCACTTTTGGGCTATTCGGTATCATTTTAGGTATGATTGCCATGGTTTTTCATTTAAGTAGCTTAAAATCGTTCGGAAAGCCTTATATGGCCCCTCTCGCACCTATGATTGGGAAAGACCAAAAAGATGTATTGATCCGTTTACCCCATTGGGGCCTTCTTTCCCGGCCTAGTTTCTTTACAAAAAGCGACCAAAAACGTGTCGATTCCACTTCAAAGGAGAGGTAGGGATGTCGATGAACCAATATATTAAAGCAATCTTCCTGGTGGTTTGTCTCCTGCTTCTTTCCGGATGTTGGAATAGTAAAGAATTAGATGACCTTGGAATTGTCGTAGCTGTCGGAATTGATAAAACAGAAGACGACCAGTTCCTATTGATCACCCAAGTTATCAACCCGTCAGAAATAGCGACAGATGCACCGACTACAAGGCCCCCTGTTTCCATTTATGAATCTACAGGGGATTCCCTCTTTGAGGCTTTTCGGAATATGACAGAAAAGTCTCCGAGGAAGATGTATCTGTCACAATTACGCCTCCTTGTAATCGGAAACAGATTGGCAGAGGAAGGCATCCTCCCATCTCTTGATCTTTTTTATAGAGACCATGAATTCCGGACTGCATTTTTTGTGACCATCGCTAAGGATACAGGAGTGAAAGATCTTTTGAAGGTCCTCACTCCGTATGAAAAAGTTCCTGCCAACAAACTCATGCATTCGATGGAAGCCGTACAGAGGAGTCTAGGAAGTTCAAAAGGGGTTGTCATTGATGAATTGATTGGTCAAATCCTTAGCAAAGGGCAAAACCCAGTGCTCCCAGGCCTGCTCCTTGATGGGAAGGCTGAAACTGGTACAGCGATTGAGAACATAGAAAAAATAGACGCCCCTACACAATTACGAATTGATAACCTTGCCGTTATGGAAGAGGATCGATTGATCGGCTGGTTAACACCGGAGGAAAGCAAAGGTTTGAACTATATAACAGGTGACATAGAAAGTACAACCGTTTCATACCCTTGCGAAGATGAAGGACTTATTAGTATAGAAGTGCTGCGTATAGACAACAGTTCAAAAGCAAAGTTCGCGGAAGGGGACCCTGCCATATCCATTGAATTAGAATTGGAAGGTAATGTAGGAGAATTGGACTGCCCCATTGATCTTACGAAGGCAGAGTCCATTGAAACCATTAATGGAGAAGTTGAAAAAAGGGTCAAGCAGAAGATGGAAGCTGCAATCAAGGCAGCGCAAGAAGATTTCGGAAGTGATATTTTCGGGTTCGGTAATCTCATTCATCGAGAAAATCCTGCCTATTGGAAGACGGTTGAAAAAAGTTGGAATAGCAAGTTCAAAGAATTAAAGATCGATATTCAAGTCAAAGCTCAAATTCGAAGAAAAGGCAATTCCACCCAACCCATCACAAAAGAAGAATAGGTGTGATTCACATGTGGTCTATGGTCTCCATCATCGTTCTCGCCCTGGGGATTTTCTTCCTTGAATTCCCCAGGCTGCACAAAAAAAACAGAACAAAAGAAGCGTGGTTTTTCACGATTTTCCTTCTTTCCTTCACAATCATTAGTGTATTGGAAAGCTTGGAGGTTGAGATTCCGAACCCGCTCGACCTTATTCAAAGTTTCTATAAAATGATTGGATTCTAAATGATAAGAGGTGTAGATATGGATAATCAGACGATCAGCCCACGGCAGTTTATGTTCTTAGTCATCTTGTTTTCTGTGGGAAGTTCCATTTTGATCGTTCCTACTCCGCTTACGGCCAACGCGAAACAGGATGCCTGGATGTCCATATTCATTTCGGTTGCTGTTGGACTTCTCCTTGTTGTTCTATACAATCACATCGCAACACTGATGAAAGGACAAACATTCGTCCAGGCCACGATTTCCGTTTTTGGAAACTGGCTGGGCCGGGTGCTGCTTTTTTTCTATCTCTCTTTCCTTTATATTCTTGCCTCCCTTGTTTTAAGAAACATCGGCGATTTCATGACTACCCAAATCATTCCTGAAACACCCTTGCAGTTTACTCATATCCTTTTTTTGATCGTAGTCATATGGGGAGCCTACCTTGGACTAGAAGCCATTGGACGATCTTCAGAAATGTTTATGCCCTGGGTTGTCCTCCTGTTGGTCTTTTTCACGATCACATTATCCCCGCAAATAAAAATGGAGAATTTACAACCGGTTCTCAGCAATGGGATTGTTCCTGTCCTGGAAACTTCTACATTCGTGATCGGCACACCATTATTAGAAATGGTCACTTTTCTTATGATTATCCCGTATGTCAAAGACGGGAAGACAAAGAAAAAAGCCTGGTTATTAGGTACTTTCATTGGCGGCGCTGTCTTAACGTTAATTACTCTTTTATGCACTCTCATATTAGGCAGCGATTTAACGGCTTTGAACACCTATCCAAGCTACAAGTTGGCTCAAAAAATTAATATCGCTGGTTTTTTAGAAGGATTGGAGATTATCATCGCCATCATTTGGATGATTACAATCTTCTTTAAAATGGTCATTCTTTATTATTCAACCACTGTTGGCATCGCCCAATTTCTGACCATGGATGACCACCGTCCTTTATTGCTCCCCTTAGGAATGGGGATGGTCGTATTGTCCATTATCGCTTACCCGGATGTCGCTTATTTTGAGACATTCATCAATGAAACATGGTTTCCTTTTGCCTTTACGCACGGCCTCATCATTCCTTTAATCGTTTGGACGGGCTTGCTTTTCAAGTCGAGAAAACAAAATAAAATCCAACAGCCACCTTCCTCACCCTCATAATCAAAGGACCTGAATCTGAAACGGAGAGATTTTCCCCTGAACACTTTCCCTACAGATCGGACCATCAATAAAGCACAGGCATCTCCGCCTGTGCTTTTCGTCTAGGGTTGGCAGCCGTTCAGGGTCTGGAAGCCCTAAGCGTAAACTTGTATTCATCACTCTTAAAATAGTTTTCACTATATTCAAAGATCGAACCATCAACAAAAACACTATACAATTGAATTTTCAAGATCGGCATAGACTCCTCGACCGTTAGTGCTTCCGCAATATCCGTTGAAGGCAGCACCGGGATGACTTCCTGAAAGCTGTCTTTGATTTTCATCCCCACTTCTTTTTCAATATAATCATATTTCGAACCGGTCATAATCCCATAAGATAGATTCGGAAACATGGAAACCGGTAGATACGTATCCTCAACGACATAGGGGATATCATCGACAAGTCTTTGACGGCGGACGTAAAAAACCTTCTCCCCATCAGCAAGTTGAAGCATGCGTTTCACATGATCCTCTGCTTCTTTCAATTCAAAGTGGAGGACTTTATTCACAGGTTCCTTGTTTAAGCGTCTCATTTCTTCCGTGAAACTCAGCAGTTCGAAAATGTTGTGTTCAATCTTCTGCTCTTTCACATACGTACCGCTCCCCTGTCTCTTCTCAAGAAGGCCCTCTTCGACAAGACCTTTGATTGCCTGTCTGACCGTCACCCGTGATGCTTCATACCTTTCTGACAGAAGCATTTCTGTCGGGATCGCTTCCCCTTCTTTCCATATTCCCGATTGGATTTCCTCTTTAATTTGTTGAGCAATTCTACGATACAAAGGCGCAGCCATTTTTGATTCCTCCCATTACTAATGACTTGTGTGATGCGGGGATGTGGCGTCCCATTCCCGTATTTCCAACCAAGTCAAAACCTATCTCTATCCATCATTATAACGAAATGTTTTAAAAAATACGATACAAATGTTGACGCTTTCACCAATATGTATTATATTCATATTAAGTTAAAAATAAAACAAATATAATACCTTTATTGGAGGTCATGAATATGAAAAAACAAAACCTTGTTGTCGTAGGTGGGGGCAGCACGTACACGATCGGTATGATTATGAGTCTTGTAGCAGAAAAAGAGCAGTTTCCTTTGAAAACGATTACCTTTTATGACACGAACGCAGAACGTCAGGAGAAAATTGCGAAAGCAACAGAAATCATCCTTCGTGAAAAGTATCCGGAATTGGAGGGCTTCCATTACACGACAGATAAAGAAGAAGCTCTGACGGATGCAGATTTCGTTTTCGTCCAAATTCGTACAGGTGGCCTTTCGATGCGAGAGCAGGACGAGCAAATCCCTCTAAACCACGGTGCTGTTGGTCAAGAAACTTGTGGACCTGGTGGAATGGCTTACGGACTGCGTTCCATCGGAGATATGATCGACCTTGTCAACGACATCCGTCATTATTCTCCTGATGCCTGGATTCTAAACTACACGAACCCGGCAGCGATTGTTGCAGAAGCTCTACGCCGCGAATTCCCGGAAGATAAAAAGCTTTTGAACATTTGCGATATGCCGGCAGCGATCATGGTCAGTTACGCAGGGATCCTTGGAAAAGACGTCTTCGACCTTGTCCCTGAATACTTCGGTCTGAACCACTTCGGCTGGTTCACGAAAATTTCCGACAAGGACGGAAACGATCACACAGGTACAATCAAACGTGCCATCACTGAAGATGGTTTTATTCCTGAAGATGCAGAAATCGCCAACGACCCTTCCTGGATCAAAACGTTCAAACAGGTGGAGCAAATGGTGACAGACTTCCCTGAATACCTGCCGAACACGTACTTGCAATATTATCTCTATCCTTCTCAAATGGTAGAAAAAGAAGACGTGGCCAATACACGTGCCCGCCAGGTCATCAATGGTCGTGAAAAACGTGTCCACACATTGGCAGATCAAATCATTGCAGATGGTACAACAGCTAATGTTGAACTTGAAGTGGACATCCATGGTCGTTACATGATCCGCGTCGCTGCATCCATGGCATACAACAATGGAGACATTTTCATCGTCATGGTTGAAAACAATGGTACAATTGCTAACCTTCCAGACGATGCAATGGTTGAAGTTCCAGCGATGATTACAAATCGTGGACCGAAGCCATTCGCCGTCGGAAACATTTCCACCTTCTATAAAGGGTTGATTGAAGGTCAGCTTGCCTATGAGAAGCTTGTCGTCGATGCGTATTATGAGAACAGCTACGAAAAAGCACTCCAGGCCTTAACGTTGAACCGTACGGTCGTAGACGCACCTCGCGCGCGCAAAATCCTGGATGACATGATTGAAGCGAACCAGCAGTACTGGCCTGAATTACATGCCAACAAACAACTTGTGACATCAAAATAATCAAATGGAACCCCGGCCCATTCCGGGGTCTCCTCTATCTCAAACAAGAAAGCGTTTCCCTATAAAGGAGGATCAGAAGTGAAGAAATACTTTGGAAGCTTACAGAAGTTCGGAAAGTCACTGATGGTTCCCGTCGCATTGCTCCCTGCTGCCGGTATTTTGCTAGGGCTTGGAGCTGCGTTGACAGGACCACTCGCTGATACACTCACTTTTCTACAAAATGACATCATTCAACTCATTGGTAACGGAATGTCTGATATCGGAATCAGCATCTTTAACAACCTGGCTGTCATCTTCGCCATCGGTGTTGCCATCGGATTAACAGGTGGATCGGGGATTGCCGCCCTGGCAGCCCTCCTCGGTTACATCATTATGAACAAAACCATCTCCTTCGCCTTAGGGATCACCCCTGAAATGGTCAGTGAAAGCGGAGAATACGGGATGGCTCTCGGTATTCCCACACTGGAAACAGGGGTTCTTGGCGGGATTGTCGTCGGACTCTTAGCCGTTTGGATTTATAACAAGTTCCATGAGTTCGATCCTCCAGAAGTTCTCGGCTTTTTTGCCGGTGACCGCTCAGTGGGTATTGCCATGGTCTTTTCGTCCATCTTTCTTGCTCTTGCTATGATGGTCGTATGGCCACCGATTCAAGGGGGCATCAACGCAGTTTCAAACGTCATTGCCAACGGTGCGACAAACCCTTTATACATCGGACTTTACGGCTTCTTAGAACGTGCGTTAATTCCAACAGGTCTGCACCACATCTGGTATGCTCCATTCCTATGGACATCACTAGGCGGGACGGCTGAAGTAGCTGGCAGTGCCGTTTCCGGAGACCAGTACATCTTCCTCGCACAGATTGCAGAAGGTGTCGAAGTTACAGCCGGCCGCTTCATGGCAGGTAAATTCCCTGTCATCATGTTCGGACTTCTAGGAGCTGCGCTTGCCATGTACCGCCGCGCAGATAAGAAGAATCAGCCTGTCGTAAAAGGAATGCTCATTGCCGCTGCAGGTACAGCCTTTTTAACAGGAATCACAGAACCAATCGAATTTACATTCTTATTTGTTGCTCCACTATTGTTCGTCTTCCACGCATTTCTTGCCGGTATTTCATTTGCCGTCATGTACATGCTTGATGTACACCTTGGCTGGGCAGGTGGTTCTGGGTTAATCGACTTCATCCTCGTCAACGCTTTGCCTGGAACAGGAAACTGGTGGGTAAACCTTGTCGCAGGTGCTGTATTTTTCGTCATCTATTATTTCTCTTTCTCCTTTGCTATCAAAAAGTGGGACCTTGCCACACCAGGTCGTGGAGGACAAGAGAACAAGCTATACACACGTAAAGACTTCAACGAGCAGAAAAAAGGCGGCAAAGGTAGTCAAACAAAAGAGACAGCCGCTGCCATCATGGAAGCTCTTGGTGGAGAATCAAACTTGAAGCACGTCGACGCTTGCTTCACAAGGTTACGTGTCGAAGTTTCTGAAGTAGGCCAGATCAATGAAGATCGCTTAAAAGAACTTGGAGCCGCAGGTGTCGTCAAAGTGGACCAAAATATCCAAGCCATCTTCGGTGGACGTTCGGACCTTTACAAAAATGAAATCAACAAAATAATAAAAGAGTCGAATGCATCTTAAATCGTGGCCTTTCATTGATAAACGAATGATTCAAACGATATAAGTTGATTTGCATCCACTAAAAAAAGGAGTCCCTATCTAGCAGGGACTCCTTTTTTTACCTTACATTTACCCTTTTTCAGATAAGCTCCCGTTTCTTGAAGACTCAGTTTCGAGACTTTTGTTGAGTGGATGGGGGCTACGGGGAATAAATTCTCGAAACTACCTTCCAGCAATAGGAGCTTTTATGGTTGAGAATCCTATATCAACGCGGTTTACAGGATTTATAGCAGTTTTAGGCAAGGTACTATAAGAGGGATTTCGAGAACCTCATATGGCAAAGGGGCGGAGGGAAACGGTGAGACTCCTGTGGGAAGTGCGTGGTAGATGAGACCCCGCAGAGCGTTAGCTCGAGGAGGCTCATCACTCGCCCACGGAAAGCGAATCTTTTCCCGGAGCCCCTAAATCCACACAAACATCTCGAAATCGAGTCTTCCAAAATCCTGCCATTTAGTTTTATAACTTAGTGGTTAGTCCTGTGTCTATTACATAGCAAAGCTTTTAAAAAGGACACTTATTCCAATCCAGCCGAATTTGAAACCGTAATAAATAAGGATGAGACTTGCTATACCCTGGACCCATTTTAATAGAGAAGAGTTTACAAGGTATCTTCCAAAATGAACGAAAAATGCTAAATTCGCATTCCACAAACCAATCCCAAGAAAAACCATAGAACTGATGATAAACGAGCGAAACATGTTCTCTTCTTGTAAAGCCCCACTTAAAACCGATCCATAAATGCTAATCCAAAACAATAGATTCATTGGGTTCGTCCCTGCAATGACCACACCTCTTATGTAAGAGAGTAGAGCTTGCCCTTTACTGTGCCGTTCATAACCTTCCTCCACCCTCCATTCTTCTTTGGATCGAAGGCTCGTCCAACCTGCGTGGACCAAGACGATGCCCCCAACGAGCATTAATATAACTTGCACCCATGTCCACGTCAAAAACACACCGACTCCAAAGAACATAGCCGCCATCAGTAATAAATCGGAAGACATGCCTCCAAGTCCTACACAAAAAGCAGACCAAAACCCATAAGTAAGACCCCGCCTCATGATTTCTATATTTATCGGTCCGACAGGTGCGGCAATGGATAATCCCAGTACAATAGAGCTTACAACTAAGACAACCAATCCCTTCCCCCCTTTTTATTAAGAGATTGAAAAAAAGAGGAACAATGAGCCCGTCCCTCCGTTCTGGTTAATCAACCACGATGTAAGCAATCATCGGACCATCTGTAGCGATTGCGGCATGGGTGGTGCAGATCAAACGGTAAATACCTTCTTTTTTGAATTGAAGATCTAAGACCGTCTCTTTCCCTTGCTCCACCATGCCTTTGACATCCGTACCTTCAATGTAGAAAGGGTGCTCTTTTCCATTCACGCCGTAAATACTCAGTTTAAATGGTTCATCTTTTTCCACAAAAATCGTTCCCGGATCCCAACGGTACGCTTCAATTTCTTTTCCATCTGCCGTTTCTGCTTTGAATTCACCTGTCACCAGATTAATGACCCTGGGTTCTCCATTCACTGGCTCTGTCGAGGTCGAGATGGCTCCTTTCCAGAAAAAGCTCCCGATAAAGTAAGCAGCAAAAGCGATAATAATGGCACCGAAAAGTAGACCGACTTTCCGTGCAGACAAGATCCATGCATCCACGCCGTACCCCTCCTCTTGTTTCGTTAGTTCATTTATATGCATAGAGACACCGAAAACTTGTCTACTTTTTAAAGTAAAGCTCCCTATACTTGAAGACTCAGTTTCGAGATGTTTGTGTGGTTCTAGGGGCTCCGGGAAAAGGTTCGCTTTCCATGGGGCGGGCGGTGAGCCTCCTCAGGCTACGCCTTCCGGGGTCTCACCTGTCCCACACGTCCCATAGGAGTCTCACCGTTTCCCTCCGCCCCTTTACCTTATAAGTGTCTCGAAACCACTTCTAAAATGGTCAGCTTGAATGATTGAGGGAAGTGGATGATTAGAACACCTGTATTCATAAGTAAGGTTCCAATTCTTCTCCCTAGGCGGGCATATAGTTTGTTGTATCAAGCATTTGTGTTCGCTAAACGTCAATGGGGTAGAGTTTATATCATTCACTTCTGATAACCATACAAGTGATTTTTTAAGTAGTGGTTTCGAGAACCTTACTTGGTTAAGGGGCGGAGGGGAATGGCGAGACTCCTAACTTAAGTGTGCAGGCGCCTTGATCAGCGGCGTATGGACTGGACTGAGCTGGCGGAGATAAAGGAAACACGAAGAACGGAGTGATTCGATGTTGACTTATCGTACAGAAGCGAGGGAAGTCTCACTAGCCGCTAGGCGCCGGAACCGGATATTGAAGAGGGAAAAAAGTGCAGGGTGAGACCCCACAGGACGCAGTCCGAGGAGGCTCACCGCGCTCCCGCGGAAAGCGAGCTATTCCCCGCAGCCCCCTACCCACTCAATAAAAGTCTCGAAACTGAGTCTTCAAGAAACCTGCCATTATACAGAATAAAAAGAACCACACCTAAGGCGTGGTTCTTTTTGTTAATAGAATATTTTTGGATCGATCCAATCGGTATAAGGGGAAGATTCTTCATGATCCGTAGAATCAAGGAGCAAGGAACCGCATTTTTGGTCAAATCGGAAAGGTATAGCCTGCCTATAGTCGGAAGGATAGATATCTGCGTTTCGATATTCTGTAAAGGGACGATCAAGCGGACGGCCTTCGACATTGTCTTTCTTTAACTCTTCTACAACGATGCGGCCGATTTGTCTCCCAAGGCGGAGACCCTCGTCATTATCCACAGGGAAGTGTACGCCGGCATAAAGTCTTGAGCGGGCGTCTTCTTCAGCCAACTCCCTCAGCTTCCTTCGTTCAGCAGGGAAAAAATAACTGAGGATGATTTCTGCAGCTCCGGAAATCGTTGCGTGTCCGGATGGATAGGAAGGGTGTTTTGGTGTACAAATCACTGTCCGTAGTTGAGGATCTAATTGATTTGGGCGCGGTACCAGCCAGCGGTATTTCATCGACCAGCACACGACAAAGGCATCATTCATTCCACTGAAAACAGCCCCTAAAATACGAGCGGCTCTTGGAGCTTCTACACCATAAGTATCAATTAGACGATCAACGATGGGGACCCATTGCTTTGACGCTGCCCCCTCTCCCCAGTACACAGCAATTTTCCTTTGGTCCGTTGTTAAATGCGCTAAGGTTTCTTTGACTACTTTCAATTCCCTATGCCAATCAATGGTCTTTGGGTCTTTGATGGCTAATCGTATCGGGCTTCCATCCAACGTTTTAAACCCGTGCCTCCGGCTGTGTTCAATAAAATAGGTTTTCCATTTCCCTGCTTCAAACTCCACCCCTTCGTTCGTTGATGGTGGTCGGCTTTCGCCGGCATAAGGCAGATCGGTCCAGTAAGGATACGGTTGATTTAGTGACATGGTCACCCCTCCCTTTTCCTCATCTTATGCGGGAAGATGGGCGGAGGTGTGAGACTTAACCGTATCCTCTTTCTGTCCTCTCTGATGTTTGAGCTTTTATAAGAGCGGCATAGTCCCCATCTTCTTCCATAAGCGTCCGGTGGTTCCCTTTTTCAACAATCTTCCCATTCTTGAGTACAAGGATGACATCAGCTGAGCGTATGGTATGCAGGCGGTGAGCGATGACAAAACTGGTCCGCCTTTTCATTAAATTTGTGAGACCGGCATTAATTTTCATTTCTGTTACCGTATCGATGCTGCTTGTCGCTTCATCTAAAATGAGCAATGATGGATCTGCAATCATTGCACGAGCTATGGACAACAGCTGCCTTTGTCCATGACTCACCCCTTTACCATCTGAATCAAGAACCGTATCGTACCCTTCTGGAAGTCGGGTAATGAAATCATGGGCCATAGCTGATCTGGCGGCTTGTTCAACCTCAGCATCTGTGGCATCCAGCCGTCCGTACCGGATATTTTCCCTTATGGTCGTATGGAACATGGTAGCATCCTGGAGGACGACTCCCATCTTTCTTCTCAAACTATCTCTTGTCACACCTTTCAGGTCGACGCCATCTAACAGAATATGTCCTGAGTCCGGGTCGTAGAATCGAGACAACAAAGAGATGATTGTCGTTTTCCCTGCACCTGTAGGACCCACAAGCGCCACCGTTTCTCCGGCTTTTGCTTCAAAAGTGATATCAGTGAGTGTCTGCTGACCTTTTTCATAAGAGAACTCGACATGCTCAAATCGGATATTTCCTTGGGTTTCTGAAATATTCCGCGCGTTCTTTTCGTCCAGTCTTTCTTCTTTTTCATCAATCACTTGGAAAACCCTGTCTGCGCCGGCCACGGCCGACAAAATCATATTGAATTGATTGGCGAGGTCGTTCAACGGGCGAGTGAATTGGCGGGAATATGTCGTAAACGTGACGATGATCCCTATTGAAATCGATCCGTTCAGAGCAAGCAGCCCGCCTGCTCCGACAATAATCGCGAAGCTTACATTGTTCAACATGTTCATCAGTTTTGGTATAAAACCTGTGTACACTTGCGCAAAATATCCGGATTTTCTTAACGCTTTATTTTTTTCTCTAAACTCACCAATGACATCTTCCTCTTTGGAAAACATTTTGATGATGGGCTGACCAGAGAACATTTCCTCTACATAGCCATTCACTTCACCAAGGTCTTTTTGCTGCTTTTTAAAATACGGACCGGTGCGGTTTGTGATCCATTTCATCCCAAAGTACATGACAGGAATGATGGTCAATGTCAGCAGTGTCAACATTGGGCTTAACCAGAGCATAATGATTAACGTGCCCAGGATCGTCAATAAACTTGTGAAAAATTGTACGACTGCTGTATTTAATGTCCGACTTACGTTCTCAATATCATTCGTAAGTCTGCTCATCAACTCCCCCTGCTGCATTTTTTGGAAAAAGAGAACTGGTAGTAGCTGGACGTGTGAAAATAGATGGGATCTCATTGATCGGACCGCATTTTGGGCAATGCCGATCATCCAATAATTTTGCAGCCATAGAAAAAGTGAATGGAACAAATAGACAAGACACAAGCTGCCCAGCATAGTAAGGAGGGTATCTGATTCAGGACTGTCTATCACCATGTCGACGGTGAGCCCCAGAAGATAAGGGCCCAGTAAAGATAAAGAGGAGCTGATCAGGATGGCGGCCAAAACAGTAATAAACCTTACTCTTTCCTCTGCCATATAACGCCAAATTCTCCGTAGCGTACCTCCGATATTCTCAACTTTCGGAGGTTTTGAACCAACCCCATGAGGGTGCCCCATTTTCGGTTTAGAATTTCCACTCATGACGTCACCCCCTCTTGTTGAGATTGATGGATCTCAGCGTAATACTCACTTTCCTGAAGCAATTCGTTATGGGTACCCTGAGCGATGATTTCGCCTTGGTGGAGAATCAGGATGAGGTCTGCATTTTGAATTGAACTGACCTTTTGAGCAACGAGAAACACGGTAGATGGTTGTTCGTCGAGCGTTTGTAAAAGTTCCTTTTCGGTATGGGCATCGAGCGCACTCGTACTGTCATCTAAAATCAAAATCCGAGGTTGGCGTACAAGGGCTCGCGCTATCGAGAGGCGCTGCTTCTGACCACCAGAAAAGACGATCCCTTTCTGACCGATCTGTGTCTCATAACCATTTGGCAAGGCGGTAATAAAATCATGAATCTGCGACTTCTTAGCCGCTTCCACAATCTCTTCACGTGTCGCCTCCTTCTTTCCCCAGGCAATGTTTTCTCTTACTGTACCTGAAAACAAATGAACCTCCTGGGGGACAAGGCTGATTTGTTTTCTTATATGTTTCACATTGAGATTTTCGATTTCCACCCCATCCAAAAAGAGTTGACCCGCATTCTTTTCATACAATCGGGGTATTAAATGAAGCAAAGATGTTTTTCCAGAACCTGTTTCCCCAATAATTCCGACAGTACTACATGGAAGAGCATGGAAGTTCAAGTTTTTCAGCACATGGTGACCATCCCTATGAAAAGAAACATTACGGAAGCGGACCGCTCCATCCAGTTCTTTGTCCTCCCCAGACGGATCCTCATCTATGGTTTGATGGAGCACGACGGCAATCCTCTCAGCCGAGGCCTGCCCTCGTGAAATGACCATGATCAGAAATGTAAAAACAGAAAAAGTGAATAAAATTCTAGTCGAGTAGTTGATGATGGCGACCAGTTCTCCAGCTTCCACGCCTGTATTGCTTAATATTTGTGCTCCAACAAAAAGGATGACAAGGATGACGATGTTCATCCCAAACATGACGACAGGCATAGCTACTTCCATGAGCCATAATGCTTTTTTATTCTGAAGAATCAACGATTCATTCGCTTGTTGAAATCTCTTCTCTTCATGCTCTTTTCTATTAAAGCCTTTAATTAAGCGGATCCCGGCTATATTTTCTCGAATGATGGTATTGAGTCCATCGAGTTTCTGCTGAACTTCCTTAAACCACTTGATTCCTCTGGTAAGAAGGAAGAATAAAAACAATAAAAACACAGGTACACTACCCAGTAGGTAAAAGGCCATTTCCACGTCAATCGTAAAAGCCATCACTAAAGCAAATATAATAAAAAGTGGAGCTCTGAGCCCAATTCTTACAAACATGAATAGTAAGTTTTGAATTTGGATCACATCATTAGTGATCCTTGTGACTAAGCTTGGCGTCGTGACGTTTTGGAAATGGCGTGCTGAAAATTTCTGTACTTTTGAAAATAAATCTTTTCTCAGGTCATAACCGACCCCCTGACTCAGGTCTGCAGCAAAGAAAGAGTTGGTCACACCTGCGGTAAAAGCGAGCAATGATAAGCCTAAAAGCACACCTCCCCAAAGCAAAACGGCGTCAAAATCTTCAGCTATGATTCCCTCATCTATGATTTTGGCCATGAGTATGGGCTGGGCTAACTCCACCATTAATTCTATGAACATAAGAAAAAGGGCGATCGATGCAGACTTTTTATAAGGAAAAGTATAAGAAAAAATCGTACGCATACAAAATCCTCCAAACGTGTGTCAATTTAAAGACCCGTTATACAAACAGGAAATGTCTTCGTTATTAAAAAGATGATGTTTATGCATGGTTTGGGATTGTTGAATCATTCCGTTATACAAAAACAACAAGACCAACTATTTCAGTATAACTTTTGTACAACAAGGAACCTTCTGCAAATACGCGCCACTGAGCCAAAACCCCGGACTTATTTGTTGATTATTTACACTAGAATAAGTCATAATAGTCAATGGAACACACACATTTATGTAAGTACTTGTTACCTGGATAAAAAGCAAATAGAATTATATTAATAGTATTTTCCCGAACAAACAGGAAGGTGATCCTTTTTGGACAATATAAAACCGATTTTTCCCGTCACTGAAGAATTATTAGAACTCGTAGACTTATTAAACCAAGTCTCGGAATCGGAAGAAGAAAAAGTCATCCCTCAGACCATGACTGTCTTGAACAAAGTCTATGCCCAGGGAGTATTGGAAGGCTATGAAAAAGCCATGCAAAAACAGGGACAGACCACAAAAAAATAACGCGAGGTGAAAGCTGATGAAGGAAGAGGGGATCGGCCTTGATGTCACTCTTGAAGTCGTGTGCGGAAAGTGGAAAGGGTTAATTCTTTGGAAACTCATTCACGAAAATCATCTGCGGTTTAATGCACTGCGCCGGTCCCTTGATGGAAATATCTCTTCCCGAATCCTTGCCAGAGAACTGAAAAAACTCATCCAGGACGGTTTAGTTGAACGTATCGATTATGAAACCATGCCTCCCAGAGTGGAGTATCGGGTGACACCTTACGGGCGGACAACGGTCTTATTCCTGGAGAAAATGAACGAATGGGGCATCCACCATAAGCGAAGGGCGGACCAGCTAGAAAGCCTCACGGACGTATCAAATCAACTGAAAGAACAATAGAAAAAAGAGGCACACCCGCAAGTGAGTGCCTCTTTTTGCAGGACCCTAAGAGCGGTCGTTCGGATAAACCAGGCCGATTTGCCGGCGGGCTTCCTCCATGACTTTCGCTGTAATCAGCGTATGCTCCAACGAATTATTCTCCGACCGATCTTTTTCCTTCTCCACCAGACTGATAAATTCAGCTGCTTCATAATACATAGGTGAAAACTCATCTTCAAAAGAGAGCTCTTCCACTGATTCATCTCTATAAATGATCTTTATACCTTTAGGCTCAGAAATATTAGGAATAAGCATGGTCCCTTTTTCTCCTTGAATTTCAGAAGGTGCATGGGAGTCCACGATTTTGGAGTGCATCACCACTCCTTCCATCCCATCATAAACGGCAACTACACTACCTTGACCGTCAACACCAGAATCCAAAAACACGGAATTAGCCTGGACATGTTTGGGCGCACCGAATAATACGACCATCGGATAAATTCCATAAATACCAAGGTCCATCAAAGAACCATTCGATAGTTCAGGCTTGAATGCGTTTAGGACTTCTCCTCTTTTATATGCATCATAACGAGAGGAATACTTGCTGAAATTCCCGACAAAGCGTCTCACTTCACCGATTTTATGTAGATGCTCCTGAATGCTCAAAAAACCGGGCATGAGTGTAGACTTCACTGCTTCCATTAACAAAACGTCTTCTTCTTTGGCTACTTCGATCATGGAAGCGATCTCCTGTTGATTAGAAGCCATTGGTTTTTCACATAAGACATGCGTCCCTTTCCGCATGATCGTTTTCGCCTGTTCCGCATGGAAAGCATTAGGACTTGCAATATAAACCGCATCCACATTCGAACTGGCTGCCATCTCTTCTATATCTGTGTACGTCTCAAGTGCACCATGTTTGGATGCAAAGGTGGCTGCTTTCTCTTCTGTACGAGAATAGACCGCCTGCAATGTGAATTGAGCATGCTGTTTCGCTGCCTCAATAAATTTTTCTGTAATGGTATTGGTTCCTATAATTCCAAATCTAACCATATCAAACACCTCCAAAATAACCGTATCTCCATTATACATGAAACATAGAAGAGACACCCACCACCAAGCTTGACTTAGTCCATGTGTTTTAATGCAATCTTCGCCAATACTTTCTGCCCTTTTGCCGTTGGGTGAACATCCCCTTTGATGATGTATTCAGGGTGTCCATGATATGCCTTATAGGCATCGACTAGAGTAACGGATGCAAAATGTTTCAGCAGCTTGATTAAGGAAGCATACTGCTGGTTAATATAAGCAAGTGGTGTGTTCAACTGGTCTCCGGCAGCAGGATAAGGATTGTATATGTTGTAGACGAGCACCTTCCCGTTCGTCAATTCGTCAATCTCAAGAATGGTTGAATAGACATTATAAATAAGATCTCGAATAACAGGGGCTGCATCCTCCATTTTTAAACCATCCAGACCTCCATTCTTTTTGACGACATTTAATAAATCGTTCCCACCGATATACACAATGACATAATCAGCATTTTTAAGATTTTCTCTGAAGATATTATTGGATCGTACCGCTGTTAACAATTCGGCAGATGTCAGACCGGGAATACTTAAATTGGTCACTTCTATATCTTTTTTCATTCCAATCAAAGACGGGAATGATTCTTTTGGAGGTTTTTTATTTTCTTCATCCAAATTATAACCAAATGGAATGGAATCCCCGATGGCGACCAATTTTTTTTCTTTAAAAGCTGCTAGGTCAGAAGGTGCCAGAATGACAGCGAACACCATGACCAGGATCCATATCTTCTTCATCCTCTATCCCTGCCTTGATTTGTATGTAAAACATGACGCCTGATGATAACCAAGCGTCACATCTACTTATTTTGCTATAAACATCTGCACCCAGTAATTGCCGTCTTTCGCATATCCGACACCAATGTGAGTAACATTTTTGTTCATAATATTTTTACGGTGACCTGAACTGTTTAACCAACCATCGACAACGGATTGAGGAGACTGCTGTCCTGCAGCAATGTTCTCAGCTGCTGTTGAATAATCGACTCCGAATTCCCTCAGCATATCAAAAGGACTTCCGTAAGTTGGGGATGTATGGGAGAAATAATCATTCTTCGCCATATCCTCAGATTTCGTTTGAGCGACTTCTTCTACATCATTGCTATTCTTAAGAGGTTTCAGGCCATTTTTTTCGCGAGCTTTGTTCGTCAAATCAATGACCTGCTGTTGAAAATCACCCGTTGCCTCATCGCTCTCTCGTGCAGTATTATCACGATTCTGCTCAGCTTGATCAGGGGTTTGTCTCTGCGCCTGATCTCTACCTTGAGAATCTTGTGTGTACCGACCGTCCTGGTCAAAGAAGTATGGACCTTGAATGGATCCATTCGCACCATTTGGATTCATCCCTTCAAAAGGGATATTGGCATCAAAGCGGTTCTGGCCGTATGACCCTGGATCCATTCCTCTTGGTTGATTTCCGTCTCCTTGCATACCTTGGTCTTCCGGTCCAAAACTAACTTGATTTAAGTTGTTCCTCTGACTTTCACGCGCGCGCTCTTCTGATGTATTACAAGCAGCCAACATGGCAATCATCATGAGTGCTGCGAATAGAATAAACCATTTTTTCTTCATCTTACATCCTCCTCAGGATTAATCTTCACGTTTACTATTTGCATCAAAGCAAACAATATCCCTGAGAAGAAGTACCAGTTCAGCACACCAATTCCTTTCTATTCCATATACGCTCCCTATTCTGGAAGACTCAGTTTCGAGACGATTATGTGGTTCTAGGGGCTCCGGGAAAAGATTCGCTTTCCATGGGGCGGGCGGTGAGCCTCCTCAGGCTACGCCTTCCGGGGTCTCACCTGTCCCACACGTCCCATAGGAGTCTCACCGTTTCCCTCCGCCCCTTTACTTTATAAGTGTCTCGAAACCACTTCTAAAAGGGACAGCTTGTATGGTTGAAGGAAGTGGATGATTAGAACACATGTATTCATAAGTAAGGTTCCAATTCTTCTCCCCTGGGCGGGCATATAGTGTGTTGTATCAAGCATTCGCGTATCCTAAACTTCAATGGGATAGAGTTTATATCATTCACTACTCATAACCATACAAGTGATTTTTTAAGTAGTGGTTTCGAGAACCTTACTTGGCTAAGGGGCGGAGGGGAATGGTGAGACTCCTAACTTAAGTGTGCAGGCGCCTTGATCAGCGGCGTATGGACTGGACGGAGCTGGCGGAGATAAAGGAAACACGAAGAACGGAGTGATTCGATGTTGACTTATCGTACAGAAGCGAGGGAAGTCTCACTAGCCGCTAGGCGCCGGAACCGGATATTGAAGAGGGAAAAAAGTGCAGGGTGAGACCCCGAGTTATCATGAACGAAACTAGCCCCTTACTCGTAAAATCGTAGGTTGAGTTGGGTAGACTGTTTACTGTTAAAAACACTACCTAAATCAGAGCTACATTACGGAAGGAGCTAGTTACTATGAAGGATACCATTAAATACGTAGGTTTAGACGTATCAAAAGAAAAAATTGCTGTTGCTATTGCGGAGGAAGGTAGAGAGAATCCGAGGTATTTTGGAGTTATTCCTCACACCCCAGTAGGAATAAGAAACTTAGTGAAAAAACTCGGAGATCCCTCCACCTTGCGTTTCTGCTATGAGGCTGGACCTACTGGATACCCATTGTACAGGCAGTTTCTTGCCTTAGGACTTCATTGTGAGGTTATTGCTCCGTCTCTAATACCCCAAAGGCCAGGGGAACGTATTAAAACCGATCGACGAGATTCCATCCGCCTCGCTCAATTATACCGAGCTGGTGAGTTAACTTCGATTTATGTTCCTACCCACGAAGACGAAGCTCTTCGTGATCTTGTGAGAGCTCGCGAAGATGCGAAAGAAGACGAGTTAAGGGCTAAACACCGTTTGACCAAGTTCTTACTTCGCCATTCCATTCAACCACCTAGCGGAGTAAACGCATGGACAAAGAAATATCGGGAATGGCTAAATGCGCTTAAGCTTGAAAATTCTTTATTACGTTGCGTCTTTCAAGAATATTACCACCATCTTCAAGAAATTGAACAGCGTATTAAACGCTTTGAAGAAGAAATTCATATCCAAGCGGCGGAAGGCATTCATGCACCTACGATTCAAGCTCTCCAATCCTTAAGGGGAATAGCTCAGATTACGGCTGTAAGTCTTGTCGCTGAGATTGGTTCCTTTAAACGCTTTTCAACCGCTAAACATTTCATGGGGTATGTAGGGTTGATTCCGAGCGAATCGTCGAGTGGGGAAAGTCGTAAACAAGGAAGTATCACGAAAACAGGAAATCGTCATGTGAGGCGTTTATTGATTGAGTCTTCTTGGAGTTATCGACACCAACCGGCTGTAAAAGGAGATTTGAAAAAACGACAAAAAGGACAGCCGGCCAATATTCTGTCGATCTCTTGGAAAGCCCAACACAGACTTCACAATAAATACTTTCGTTTATTATCTAGAGGAAAAGAACAGGGGAAAACAATCACCGCCGTAGCCAGAGAATTGGCAGGATTTATTTGGGCTGTGACTCAAGAATTAGATGAAGAAATCTGCCATTAAGCACTGAGATATAAAAAGATGAAACGTAAGTCTCTTACCCATAGATTTATGAGATTAGGGCTCGAAGGCAAAGAAGAACACCGGAAAGGAAAACCCACGTGCCTCCTTTGTGCTATATCTACTCAGATTAACGCACGTTCCGAGTTAGTGGAAACGTCCTTTATACGGAAAGATAAAATGTGAAAACCCACGAATATCAGAATGCTAACCGCAGCTGAGTTTTTGCCTTCGTGCCGTGCCCTCATCGTCTAACGAAAAGGAGGAAAGTATCTTCTTAAGCTTGAAAATAGAGTCTCATCCCTTGGAGTGACAGTCAAGGAAAGCACTTGACAGCCACTCCAAGGGATGAGAAGGAATCAGTAAGCTAAAGAAGGACCCACTGTGTCTTATCAAGACAAAAATCCACCATTGATAAAGAAGCTAAAAACAGCTTCTCTTCTTTAAAGCGTCTTATTTTAATCCAACGATAAATGTAGTAGGGGTATCTTGACAGTTTCGTTCATATCAGGAGGCTCACCGCGCTCCCGCGGAAAGCGATCTATTCCCCGCAGCCCCATCCACTCAACCAAAGTCTCGAAACTGAGCCTTCCACAAACCTGCCATATAGTGAAACAAATAAAAAAACCTGAACGGTTCCTTTTATGGACGTTCAGGTTTTTGGGAATATTATTTGGTGTGACAATCGGGGCAGCAGTGTTTGCAGCCGTTGACGTCTTCGTAAGTATTTCTGGCAATTTCAAGTGCGTTTGAGCAATCATCGTGACCGCCTAATTCCAATAAGTTCTGCTCAAAAGGCATAAAATCACAGCCTTCCACATGCACTTCGTGTTCGCCACCTGTCTGCTGGTTCTGGTTCACATAAAATTGTGCCATTTCTTTACCTCCTTTTGTGGAGGCTTTCCCCTACCAGACAAATAACAAACACAAACGTACGGACCAGGCGGTTTTCCTAATCATCAAGTTGGAAACAAACGACTTTTTGTTCCGTCATGGACTCTATGCTAAAACGGACACCTTCACGACCGATGCCGGATCCTTTCGTACCTCCGAACGGCATTTCATCAATTCGATAATCGCTGCTGTCATTAATCATGATTCCACCTACATCCATTTTCCTTATGGCTTTAAAGGCTTGGTTGATATCGTTTGTAAAGATTCCTGCGTGCAGTCCATAATTAACGGCGTTGGATTTTTCAATGGCTTCATCTAAATCAGCGACAGGGTTGACAATAACTACAGGTCCAAAGATTTCTTCTGCCATGACTTTCGCATCTGAAGGCACATGGGTCAGAATGGTAGGAGAGTAGTATGCGCCGTCACGCACCCCACCTGTTTCTAATTGTGCTCCCATCCCTAACGCTTCATCGACCCATTGGGACACACGGACCGCTTCTTTTTCATTAATCATCGGTCCTACATCTGTTCTTTCATCCATTTTATTACCGACCTTCAGTGCTTCGGCAGCTTCCACCAATCCATCTATGAAAGCTGGGTAGAGTTCTCCAGCTACAAAGATCCTTTGAACACCGATACAATTTTGTCCTGCCGCTGAAAAAGCACCGGAGCAACAAGCATGAACAGCCTTTGAAAGGTCAGCATCATTAAGGACAATGACCGGCGAGTTTGATCCTAGTTCCATGCTGGTTTTTTTCGTTCCTGCTTTGCTTGTAATGGCTTCTCCGGCATTTGATCCCCCCGTAAAGGAAATCATTTTGATAGCCGGGTGTGTCACGAGTATATCGCCAAGTTCCTTTCCTGACCCAGTAACAATAGAAAGATACCCTTCAGGAAGTCCAGCTTCTTCGAAGACCTCTGCTAATTTCAATGCACTTAGAGGTGTGGCTGATGCAGGTTTGAGGACAATCGCATTCCCTGAAGCAAAAGCCGGCCCTATTTTATGTGCAACTAAATTGAGCGGGTCATTAAAAGGAGTGATGGCTCCTACGACTCCCATAGGAAAACGTTGATAATACCCGACTCTATTTTCGCTGCCCGGATTTTGATCGAAGTTAATGGTCTCCCCTTTCAACCTTCTCGCTTCCTCTGCGCTGATCCGGATGGTTTGAATGGCCCGGGATACCTCTGAACGAGCTTCGGTAATCGTTTTACTGCCTTCACTTGCAATGATGGCAGCGAACGCTTCGTGATCTCTCTCCATATATTCAGAAGCTTTGCTTAGTATGCGAATCCGTTCATGTGTAGGAATGGGATCTCTCATTCGAAAAGTGCGATCAGCGGTTTCGATAGCTTCGATCATATCCTCCTTCGTGGCAGAGGGAACAGTGGCCAGCACTTCATTATTCTGAGGGTTGCTTACATCAAAACTATCTGATCCTTCCCGCCATTCTCCCCCGATAAGCATTTTATAACTCTTCACCTTCGTCGTCATGCGTGACTCCCTCCTCCAATTATGATTTCCAGCTTCTGTTTATGGCAATGAATCAGGTCGATCAACAAGGAAAACCCCGTTTCCTTTAACCCTGCCCCTGCGCCTGTTAGCATGATCGGACCAGACAGATCACATTCATAGACGATCGCATTGGTTGCACCACTGACACGAGCTAATAGATCATCCTTTTTTATACGCTCCGGTTGTACAGTTGCCTTCACTGTTCCGTTGTTTTGAGAAATACGTGCGAGCAGCTTCCATTTTTCGCCGGCCTGTTCCGCTTCCTGGATATCTTCTACTGATAAGCTAGTAATCCCGGTACAGAAAATTTCATCCGGGTCGAGATGAACTCCATACACATGGTTCGATAATATAGCTGCTTTATACCTGACATCGTAAGCTTCAAGATCACTCGTAGGATCCGCCTCTGCATAACCGAGGGCTTGGGCTTTTTCTAACGCTTGCTTCAATGTCATTCCACTTTCCATAGCGGTAAGAATATAATTGGTCGTGCCATTCAATATCCCTCTGATTTCTTTAATTTCATTGCCAGCTAATGTTTCCAGCGGAAGCCTCAGCGCCGGCGTACCACTCATGACTGTTCCTTCGAAACCGAAGAACACGTCATGTTGATTCGCCTTTTCAGTTAATTCTTGATAGGCAAGAGCAACCGGCCCTTTGTTTGTTGTTATGACGCTTTTTCCTGTCTCAAAAGCACGATGGCAGTGAGTGAGCGCAGGCTCACCGGTTTTGACATCGGTGTAGGTTACTTCTATGATAATATCCGCCTGTGATTTCTCTATCGTTTCTACACTGTTCCATCCTTTAATCGTCTGACTGGATGACGGATAGGATTCTACAGACCCCGTTCGTTTTACACACTCCAGGACCTTCGAAATATTTAACCCATCCGGTTCGAAAATGGAGCCTTTCATCACATCGGATATAGCTACGATTTCCACATCGAGTCCGTAACTTTGCTGTAGTTCCCGATGTTTTTCCTCCACAATTTCCGCAAATGCCTGGCCTACGCCTCCAAATCCGATCATGGCTATTTTCATCTTGAATGGACTCCTCCCTGCTCAAGTATTAAATAAGCACTCTCCAAAAGCACTCTCACACCAATCGGCAATGAATGTTCATCAATATCAAAATCTGATTGATGGAGACTCCGTTCATGCTCCAGACCGCAACCAAGGAAAAACATCGCTCCTGGTATTTTTCTAGTGAAATGACTGAAGTCTTCACTTCCCATACCAAAGGGCTCTTCATACATTTTCAGGCCGGATGCCGCTTCCTTAATGATCTGGTTGATTCTTGAATCGTTGATTAAAGAAGGTTCCCCGCGATGGATATGAAGAGAATATTCTCCTCCGAGCGCTTTAATGAGATTGGCTGCCTGATGAATTTCCTTGCACAACGTTTCTCGGACATCATCTTTATAAGATCTCACAGTGCCTTTAATTTCTACCATGCCTGGGATGACGTTGTTGGCGTCACCCCCGTGCACCTGTCCGACGCTGATCGTCCCTACATCTTGTGGATCTATCTTTCGACCATTCAGACTGTATAACGCCTGCAACACATAAGTCGCCATCCATATCGGGTCTTTCACATGCTGTGGATACCCTGCATGGCCGCCGCTTCCTTGAATACTCAGATGAAATTCGTCATTGTTTGCCATGCTCGGTCCATCATTCCATTGAATTTCACCGGACTTTCTCCAAGGGCACATGTGCAGGGATAAAATGGCATCCAGGTGATGAAGTTTTCCAGATTCCAACATTTTCATCGCACCTGTTTTCCCTTTTGCATCACAACTTTCTTCTGCAGGCTGAAAAATCAGTTGGATCGTTCCTTGAAAACGTCCGGCCTTTGTATCTTCTGCCAACAGCTGTGCGATGCCGAGCAAAATCGCCATATGCGCATCATGCCCACATGCATGCATCACCCCTGGATATTGTGAAGCCCAGGGAACGTCCGTCGTTTCCATGATGGGTAAGGCGTCCATATCCGCACGAATCCCGATGACAGGCCCCTCTCCATGGCTTACAGTAGCGACGATCCCATAGCCTCCTACATTCTTTTCGACTTCAAACACGTGAAAGCTTTCTAATATTTCTCCCACCTTTTCACTCGTTCGCTTTTCCTGAAAGCTGAGTTCAGGAAAGCGGTGGAAGTCCCTCCGCCACTTCACTAAACGATTCACAAGTTGGTTTGAACGAAAGACGAGGTCTGACTTTTCGGTCTTCACATCCTTCCCTCCTCATTTCTTCACATAAGTGTGTAACGATTGGAAAGCCTGTGAAAGGTCATTTTTCAAGTCTTCAATATCTTCAATGCCAGCAGAGTAACGAATCAAACCTTCTGGAATACCCATAGCTGCACGCTCTGCAGGGGTGCATTCCACATGACTTGTCGTTCTCGAAGGTCCAACAACGGTTTCTACTGAGCCTAGGTTAGCAGCACGGTTGGCGAATTGCAGCTTAGGTAACAGATCCCGAACAGTGGCTACCCCGCCTTTCACAGCAAAGCTGAGCATCCCGCCAAACCCTTTCATTTGTTGTTCTGCAATCACATGGTTCGGGTGAGAAGCGAGGCCGGGATAAAAAACGTCTTCAACCAGGTCGAAAGTTTTTAAATGTTCCGCAATTGCTGCGGCATTTTTATTTTGCTGCTCCACTCGAAGTTTCAGTGTCTTCATGCCTCTCAAAAGCAAATAAGCCGCCATTGGGTCGAGGGTGGCTCCGTTAATTTCCCTGTAGTGATAAATCGCTTCGACTAAGCTCTTCCTGCCGCATACGGCCCCACCTAAAGCATCGGCATGACCGCCTAAAAACTTCGTCGCACTATGGATGACAAGGTCTGCTCCAAGATCAAGAGGGTTTTGATTCACAGGTGTAGCAAAGGTATTGTCTACAACAACGGTTGCTCCTACAGCCTTGCCTGCTGCAGCCATCCGCTTGATATCGGTAATTTTCACCGTCGGATTCGTCGGGCTTTCTAAATAGAGCACCTTGCACCCTTTAGCCACTTCTGCTTCCAGTGCCTCATGATCTCCTGTTTCACACAGTACGACTTCCACTTGCTGTTTTGGGAGGAATTCTGTGAAAATTTTATTCGTTCCTCCGTACGTATCTTTGATGGATACCACACGATCCCCAGGGAAAAGCAGTGTGCCAAGCGTATTACTAATCGCTGCCATCCCTGTGGAAAAGCTTGTAGCCGCTTCTGCATTTTCTAAAATGCGGATTTTTTCTTCGAAAGCCTGAACAGTCGGGTTTGTATTCCTTCCATAAATGTGTCCGGGCTTATTGCCGACCGCTACTTCATACCATTCATCCATGTCGTCATAACCAAAGGAAACACTGTGTACAACAGGCACTTGTGTCGCTCCGAAAGCAAGCTGCTCTTTCTCACCGGCCCAAATTGATTTTGTGCTAAACTTCGCGTCTTTCATCCGTAACGCCCTCCCTAGCTAATAGTCGATGGTACACATGTCTTGCAATGGCTGTATCCTGCACGCCCGTTCCTGTTAAATCACAGATCGTAATCTCTTTATCTGATTGTCGGAACAACTGCCTACCACTCGTCACTTCCCCAAGTTCTATCGCACGGTCCTGCTCCTTCGGTGACGAACGTAACTCTCCCAAACGGACGGACTGAGCTTTTACATCACAGACGATGACATCCGCTTTCTCCATAACAGAGGCGTCCAATTCCTGCTTATGCTCTGCGTCTGACCCCATAGCTGTGATGTGAAGTCCCGGTCTCATCCAATCTCCATAGATGAACGGTTCCTTGGATGGTGTCGTCGTTACAACGAGATCGCTTTGTCCTACGACTTGTTGTACGGAATCACAAACGGTAAGCTGAAGCCCCAGATCCTGCTCCATCTCTTGTTTATACTCCAAAGCTTTCTCGCGTTTTCTCCCATAAACGAACACCTTCTCAATAGGACGAACCAACGTAAGTGCTTGAAGCTGAAGACGTGCTTGAGACCCGGTACCAAGGATGCCTGCAATCCGGCTGTTTTCCCTGCTTCCATATTTTGCTGCCACAGCTCCCGCAGCTGCTGTTCTCAAATCTGTCAGCCGCCCTTCATCGGCCAACACCGCGAGCGGCTCCCCTGTAAGGCTATTAATAAGGATCATAAGCCCGTTTGCGCTCGGAAGGCCTATAGCCGGGTTATTAAAAAATCCAGAAGACAGCTTCACAGCAAAACTGTCTTCACCTTTGATGTAGGCAGACTTGATATCCACTTCACCGTTATGATCCGGCACATCCACTCGCATGATCGGCGGCATCGTTGTTTCTTTCTCCACTAATGAAGTGAAGGCTTTTTCCATTTTTTTAATAAGATCTGTGTCGAGACCAATGACTTTTTCAATGTCTTTCCGTTCATAAAGTCTAATTTCCCATCCCTCCTTCAGCTGATTTGACCGCTCAAATCCATATGATCACGTATGATTAACTCCTGGGGATAGGTGGTGAACCGTTCACTGCCGGATTCCGTAACTCTAAAGGTTTCACTGATTTCAATTCCATCCGTATCGAACCATAGCGCCGGAATCAAATGGAACGTCATATTGCGTTCCAGGACAGTCGAATCCCCTTTACGAATGCTCGCTGTATGCTCTCCCCAATCTGGTGGATAATTGAGGCCAACGGAATAACCTAAGCGCGCTTCTTTTTCATACCCATGTTTTTTAATGCTCTTCCTCCACACTTCTTCCAGTTCTCCACAAGTGACCCCAGGCTTTGCAAAGTCCAGGACATTCTGAATACCTTCCAAAACGACCGGAGCCACTTGTTTCATTTTTTCATTCGGTTCCCCGATGGAAACCGTACGGGCAAGAGGGACATGGTAGCGCTTATAACACCCGGCCAGTTCAACAATAACAGCATTGCCTTTTACAAAAGGCCGGTCTGACCAGGTCAGGTGAGGTATAGAAGTATGATCCCCCGTCGGGAGCAGTGGTACAATCGCTGGATATTCTCCACCAAACTCCGGAGTCCCTCTGACTATGTGGTAGTAAATTTCAGCGGCAGTATCACATTCCCGGACGCCTGGATAAATGCTTTCCACCCCTTTGGTCATCGCGAGGTCCGCAATTTGCGCTGCCCGTCTCATATAGTCGATTTCCTGATCAGACTTAACGATCCGGACACCATTCACAAGCAGGTCAGCATCTTGGAAGGTGGCGTTCGGCAAGCCCCTTTTCAACCTTTCCATAGCTTTGGCGGTAAAGTAGTAATGATCCGTCTCAACCCCGATCTTCCTCTTCCCTTGACCGATCTGAAGCAGAATATCCGAGATGAAATCCATTGGGTGATAAACATCTGAGTGAACATAGTAGTCCGGATAGGCAATGACATTTTCATCGTAGATCCACGTCGTTACCCTTGCACCGTTCGCATCCTGATAACGGCCAATCCATAGCGGCTGTGGTTCATCAATAATAATCACAAGCATTTGGTGTACATAAAAAGACCAGGCATCATAACCAGAAAGGTAATTCATGTTTGCCGGGTCTGTAATCAAAAGCACGTCAATTCCTTGATCAGCCATACGTTTCTTCGTCTTTTCCAAACGCTGGTGATACTCTAAAATGTCAAAAGGAAGAACCATTTCATCCCCTCCGCGCTATTTTCTGAATTTTTCAACTACTGTATATTCATTGTATTCAAAGATATTTTTTCTTGTAATGTAAAAAGTGTATGAAGTTTTGAGGATGTCCTTAGTACAATGTCGTCACAAACCTTTCCATCAACTTCTTATGTTAAGATACGAATAACCGGATAGAAGGAGGATAATGATGACATACAGTTACTTATCTCATTTGTACTGCCCGAAATGTGAGGAAACCTATAAAGCAGACGAACCTCAGCATCTATGTACATGCGGATCTCCTTTACTCGTAAGCTATGATTTAGACACACTGAAAGAGGCGTGGACTCCTGAGCAACTGAAAGAGAGAAGCCCCGACCTTTGGCGTTACCATGAACTTTTACCACTCCAGGACCCTACATACAAAACTTCTTTAGGAGAAGGCATGAGTCCGTTGATCCCTCTCCCCACTCTTCAAGCAGACATGGATATCCGTACACTGCATATGAAAGATGAAGGCATTATCCCCACTGGATCATTCAAAGCAAGAGGTGCTGCGGTCGGCGTATCGAAAGCGAAAGAACTGGGAGTGAAAGAACTCGCTATGCCGACGAATGGGAATGCCGGAGCTGCCTGGTCTTTGTATGCTTCCAGAGCATCTATAGATTCGACCATCGTCATGCCCATCGACGCACCGAAAATCACTCGTAACGAATGTGCGCTGTCAGGGGCGAACCTTTTTCTCGTCGACGGACTCATCAGCGATGCTGGTAAAATCGTAGCGGAAGCTGTAAAAAAATCCGGGCTCTACGATGTATCCACACTAAAAGAGCCATACAGAATCGAAGGAAAGAAAACAATGGGGCTGGAAATTGCCGAACAATTAGGCTGGAACGTTCCAGATGTCATCCTCTACCCCACAGGAGGCGGCGTAGGATTAATCGGCATTCATAAAGCCTTGAGAGAATTGCAGGAGCTTGGTTGGATTGCTGAAGACCGGATGCCAAGGCTCGTAGCTGTCCAATCTGAAGGCTGTGCTCCCATCGTGGAAGCATGGCAGCAAGGGCGAAGGGAATCATCATTCTGGGAAGATTCTGAAACGATTGCGTTCGGCATCAATGTACCAAAAGCTATTGGGGATTTCCTCGTTCTTGAGGCTCTATATGAGACGAATGGATGTGCTGTATCCGTCAGCGATCAGGAACTTTTAGAAGAGCAAAAAAGAATCGCACAAAAAGAAGGGGCCTTTGTCTGTCCAGAAGGAGCCGCAGCATTTGCTGCTGCCAGAAAGTTAAGAGTAGAAAACTGGATTTCTGCAGAGGATGAAGTGGTCGTACTCAATACAGGGGCAGGAATTAAGTATCCAGATACAGTTCATATCGATATACCTGTTCTTCACCCTGGGGACAGACTGCAAAGCAAGGTTTAAACTTTCCACACGAAACATTTACAAATTTTGTGCCACATATATAAATCCACCCCCCTTCTTCCGATATTAAGGAAAAGAGAGAAAAGACACAGAAGAAGGGGTTTGGAGTATGAGAAGCTTTTGGAAAATGAACCGGACAATCCGGGCAAAGGTCTTCATTATGGGATTGTTGCTTTTGGCTATCCCGTCATTAATTATTGGATTGATCGGCTACCAGTCCAGTAAAGGAAGTCTTGATGAACTTGGAAAGACAAATCTAAAAAACAGTGTAGAACAAGCGGTGGACATGATTGAAATCGCAAATCAATCGGTTCAGGCAGGGAACCTTTCCCTGGAAGAAGCACAAGAAACAGTAAAAGAACAACTCCTCGGACCCATGCAGGAAGATGGAACTCGTCCGATCAGTTCAACGATTGACCTTGGTGAAAACGGTTACTTTTTCGTGTTGGATGAAAAGGGAACCGAATTAGCCCATCCTTCCCTTGAAGGGGAAAATATATGGGAATCCCAAGACTCAAACGGAGTCATGGTCGCACAGGAGCTTATCGAAAATGGAACCAACGGAGGCGGTTTCACCTATTTCGAATGGCCGTTGCCAGGGGATCCTGACTCCGTTGCCCCTAAAGTATCCTACTCCCTTTACGAGCCATCTTGGGGCTGGGTTGTCGTCTCAGGCACATACATGATGGATTTCAACAGCGGGGCCAGTCAGATCTTAAACACATTATTAATCACGCTTGGAGTATCGTTGATTTTAGGTGCCTTCATCATATGGTTCTTCTCCAATCGTTTAACAAAACCGATCAAACAGCTATCTGACCACTCTACAAGGATTGCTGAAGGAGATTTCACCGCAGCCGACCTTCAAGTATCGAATAAGGACGAAATAGGAGTGCTAGTGGAAAATTTCAATACAATGAAAAACAACCTGAAGGCGCTGATCCAGTCTGTTTCTGCTTCTTCAGAACATGTGGCAGCCGCTTCCCAACAATTGAATGCCAACGCGGAAGAAAATTCACTTGCGGCAGAACAAGTAACAACAGCTATTCAAGAAGTAGCGGCAGGATCTGATCAACAGATGGACAATGCTAATGAATCTTCCGAATGGATTCATGATATATCATCAAATATTCAAACCATTTCCACACAAATGATCGACCTCTCAGCGAAGTCGAATCAGACCGCAGAAACATCCGGATCAGGAGAGAAGCTTATTCATACTGCCCTACAGCAAATGCATGAAATCAATGATCATACCAATACCACAAGTGGTACAATTCAGGTTCTCGAGAAAAAATCCAATGAAATTGGAAAAATCGTATCTCTGATTACAGATATCTCTGAACAGACGAACTTGCTCGCGTTGAATGCGGCCATTGAAGCAGCTCGGGCAGGTGAGCACGGAAAGGGTTTTGCTGTAGTAGCCGAAGAAGTAAGGAAACTGGCCGAGCAGTCCAGTCAATCGGCGAATCACATCATGGAGCTGGTACATGATATCCAACAAAAAACCCAGGAAGCCGTCCAGTTTATGAATAAAAGTGATGATGCTGTCAAATCCGGTGTGAATGTGGTCGGAGAAGCTGAACAGACGTTTAAAACGATTACGGCAGATGTCCATGATCTGTCTGGAGGGATGAACGATATCACAGGATCCATCCAATCGATGACTCATCATATTCAAAGTCTCGTAGAGTCTTTTGAAGCGGTTAAGAACTTCGCTGTCCAGGCTTCGGAACAATCCCAGCACGTGGCCGCTACGACAGAGCAGCAAAATGCATCCATCCAGGAGATTACATCTGCGAGTGAAACATTAGCTCAAGAAGCTGGCAATCTTCAGGAACAAGTCAGTCGTTTCAGGTACTAGGTCCTACCTATCTTCAGCCATAGGGCTGGTATATGGGTTGTGAACGAATTTGATTGGTAGACGTCTTAGGTTTAATAGTTGCATGAACAAAAACTTCGGTTAAAAAAAGTATGGGGGTAAGTGGACTCAACATCCTACTCCCCAACATAAAAGGAACTCATGCTTCGGCATGAGTTCCTTTTTACTTCATATCGCTTGTACAACGGCCGATATATCCGGGGCGTGTGTAATGGCTGAAATGACAGCGACACCGTCTGCTCCCGCTTCCATCACTTCAGCAGCATTTTCAGGATGAATGCCTCCAATCCCGACTACGGGCATGTCAGGAAACGCTTTTTTGACGACTTTCACCCATTCAGGCCCTGCTACAGGGTTGGCGTCTTTCTTCGTCATTGTCCTGTACATCGGACCTACACCTAAATAGTCGACAAGATGGATAGGACTCTGTTCTAATTCTGTCTGATCGGATACCGACAATCCTATGATTGTATCAGGATATTTTGAACGAATTTCTTTCACACTTCGATCACTCTGCCCCACGTGTATTCCATCAGCTTTAAGCACGTCAAAAAGTTCAACGTCATCATTGACGATAAACAGAATGCCCGCTTCAGCACAACGCTGGCGCAACTTATGGCCGAGACTGTACTTCGCTTCTCCCGTTCGTGCGCCATCCCCTTTTTCTCTATACTGAAAGCATGTAATTCCAGCTTCGATCGCTTCATCCAAAATTCTCAATGGATCTTTGTCACAGTTTTGACTGCCCATAACGAAGTATTTTCTAAGAATAGAAGCTTTCATGTTTCATCCCCCATAGCTAAAGCATCAACAAACCTCGGAATGAATGTCCCTGGTCCTTTCACATCAGGGTGAGCCGCGGCATGTTCGGCCGCCCGGCCATAATGGTTTAATGTTTCCAAAATCTTTACTTTAGGCTCACCTTCTACAGATAAGCCTGCTGCAAGCAAAGAACCTAACAAACAGCCGGAGCCTGTAATTTGAGCAAGAAGCGGGTGACCCGTTTCGTTGACAAAAACCTCTCCTCTCATGCACCCGACATCCCTTTCACCTGTACAGACGGCTCCAGTTTGGTATTTTTCTGATACCAGACGAACGATGGATTCAGGGTCAGCTTTCCCTGTTGAGTCTACCCCTTTCGTTTCCACATCCTGACCGACGAGATGGGCGAGTTCCCCGGCATTCCCTTTAATGACGGTCGGCTTCACCTCCTGTAAGATTCGCTGGCATACCTCTGAACGATAGCGGGTTGCAGGGGCGCCGACAGGATCGAAGACGACCGGAATACCGATCTCATTCGCTGCTTTCCCTGCAAGAATCATTGCTTCCACCTGATTTTTATGAAGCGTCCCGATATTCAATAAAAGCCCCTGAGACAATCGAGTGACATCTGCAACCTCCTGTTTAGCATTAGCCATAATCGGTGATCCGCCGAAAGCAAGAAGTCCATTCGCTGTAAAATTCATGACGACCGCATTCGTGATGTGATGGATCAGTGGACGTTTTTCTCTTACTCTATCGATAACACTTACAGCCATTTGTTGAAAACCTCCTCACGTAAAGAAAAATGATTGGTCGGTCCGCTTCCTTTTCCTAAGTCGAAGGAGTGGCGAATCGCTTCTGTTACAAAGTATTTGGCTTCTTTAACGGCTTGTGGCAACGCGTGTCCCTGGCTCAGGTAAGCCGTAATGGCTGCTGAATACGTACACCCTGTGCCATGCGTATTCGAAGAATCAATACGTTCGGATTCAAATTCATAGACACGCCCCCCATCATATAAAAAATCAACCGCTCTTCCATTGAGATGGCCCCCTTTGACAAGGGCCGCATCCGCACCTAATTCTTTCACAATTACTTCGGCCGCTTCTTTCATATCTGCTTCTGTTTCAATTTCCCCTCCAACAAGCACTTCCGTTTCCGGAATGTTGGGAGTGACGAGCGATGTCTTTGGTACAAGATATTCTTTCAAAAAGCGCTGGTCTTCTTTTTCAATCAACGGGTCGCCACTCTGGGCAACCATGACAGGGTCCATGACGTAAGGAGCATCCACCTCATCCAACCATTCACTAATGACTCTCATCATTTTCTTGTTGGCAATCATTCCTGTTTTCAGTGCATGAACAGGCATGTCTTCAGAAATTGCTTTCAGTTGACTCATAATAAAATTTTCCGGGAGGTGGTGGACATCCTTCACACCTGTCGTATTTTGAGCAACAACCGAGGTCACAACACTCATGCCATAACTCTTCAGCTCCTGGAACGTTTTCAAGTCTGCTTGAATACCTGCACCCCCGCTCGGATCTGTTCCGGCGATCGTCAACGCACATGATACATTCGTCATCTCACACCCTCCTTTTCACAAGGCCATTGCTCTTGAGTGTAAGCCATATCCCAAAAGGCGTATTCCAGCTGACAACTTTTTCGGAAGGCTGCCCTCATACGGTGCTCTTCCGGTTCAGACGCTTGTTCAGCACACTGATCAAGCCGTTCACATAACACCGCCGTCAGACTCTTCACTTCCGTATTGGCATAAAACTCAATCCACGGGAGGTAGGGATGATCAGGTTCTGGATGATAGGTGTTCATCAGCTCCACCCCGATTTCATAATAGGTCCAAGGACACGGGAGCAAAGCTGCTAATATTTCTCCGATGCCTCCTTGATAGGCATGGAAAAGCATATGTTTGATATAGTGGTCAGCGGTCGGCGGCAATGGATACCCTTGCAGTTTTTCATAAGGAACGCCAATCTGTTCGCAAAAGTTGTTGTGAGGGTGAACTTCACTGTTTAATACAAAATCGATTTGTTCATTAAACAATTGAATGTCTTCCCTGCCCGGAGACTTGGAAATTGCGATTCCATAGACATGCATAAAGGCATTCAGATACTCATAATCAGCTTTAATATAGTGAATCAAGGCTTCTTTTGGAACCTCTCCTTTCCCGATGCCCTGGATAAAGGGATGGGAGAAGATTTTTTGATAGATATCCTGATTTTCTTTTCTTAATTGATTGGAAAAAGACATGATAGAGCCTCCTATTATTCTTGGAAGCTACTAGAGGACAGAAGGGGATTCTTACTACTTCCCTCCGCCGGCATGACCCGGATCAGGTATTGAGGGACCAAGGAATGTCTCCTTATCTCAGCGATTACTCGCGCCCCTAGCAGTTTCCGTGTATTATGGTTGTAAGATCATGTTTTCAACTTTCACTCGTGATAAAATGAAGATAGCAATCAAAGCCCCCGAGACACTGCTTACGACAAAAGAAGGAACAAACGCGAAAACACCAGCTGTACTTCCCATTAAGACGTGTGCAATCGGTACAGCTGCCAAAGCCCCGATGACTCCAGTGCCTAGAACTTCACCAATCACCGCAGACCTTTTTCTTTCATACATTCGGTAACAAAGCCCTGCCAACAATGCACCAAACATTCCGCCCGGAAAAGCAAGAAAGGTGCCGAGACCTAATAACAAACGTAAGAGCCCGATGACAAAAGCAATCATGACCGCCGGGACGGGTCCAAGCACCACCGCCGCGATCACATTAACCGCATGCTGAACAGGATAAGCTTTCGCTATTCCAGCCGGAAACCAGAGAAATTGAGCCCCAAGCGTACCAATGGCAACAAGCACAGCCATCGTTGTGATTAATTTTGTGTTTCTCATTATTCACCACCTTCCGTACAGGAGCTGAATGGGTCCATATAAAAAAGCCAGATCCTTAGAGGACCTGGCCTGGTATGCAGTAAGTCGATACACGTATCGTCTGACTACTTCCCTCCGCTGGCATTAACCAGATCAGGTTCGTAAGAGTCAGAAAGCTTGCTCGCTTTCCTCTCAGCCCATTCAGGCTCCCCTAGTAGTTTCATAAACTTATTCGCTTGGTGATTTTCATCATAACAAAGTTGGATGTTTCTGTCATGTGAAACTTTTCCTCCCGTTCAAACGTCAACATTAATAGATAAGGAGTGTGGGAATGATGAAAATAAGGTGGATGCTTGGTATGTTCATAGTTTTCTCTTTATCCCTTACTGCATGTGGGCTTTCAGAGACAAAAGAAGTAGACCAGAATGAAGTGGAAGCAGAAGCCTCCGATCCGGTCATGAGCGGGTTTGTCATGGAGCAGGATGAGGACAGTATCCTGGTTGTCACGCCGATGGATGATGGATCAGGCGAAGAAGGACGGGCCATGTGGGTATCTAATGCCCCTGAAGGCCTATGGGTCGGCAAACAGGTCGAGGTCTGGGTAGACGGGGATATCGCTGAGTCCTACCCTGAACAAGCCACCGCTGAAAAAGTCCAGGAACTTGAAATGAGTGAAGTCCAGGGAGCAGATTTAAAAGCTTCTGAAGCTCTTTCTACTGCATTATCTGAAAAAGAACCAGAAAAGGCCGATGTGCTGATTGTTTCTCTGCTTTCTTTTGATGAAGAATCCGACCAGTGGACCGTCAAGCTGGATCGACGCGGGACAAATGAGGGCGAATGGAAAACGACCGTCAAAGATGAAAAATAGAGCGCTATCCCGAGGGAGCGCTCTATGCATCGACTTTTTTCAAAAGCCATAACCTTACGCTGAGCTCCAGCAAAAAGAGGTCATCAGCATTGAGAAGAGACAGCCCGGTCAAATGTTCAATGTTTCTCAATCTGTGCAGCAAAGATTGCCGGTGCAAATTCAGCGCACGAGCCGTCTGGCTGACATTGCTATTGTATTTATTGTAGACCATAAACGTATGAATCAGTTCTGTCTGCCGCTTCTGATCATAATCAATCAGCTTTTCTAATGTATCTGAAACAATCGCTCCGATTTCTTCTTCGTGGGACAGTGCCATGAGCAGGCGATTCATTCTTGTATCACTGAAAAATGTCCGCTCCCCTTCTTCATGCTGCTGACCGATTTTCAGAGCCGTTTCCGCCTCTTCATAGCTTTTATGAAAAACCTGATATCCCCCTTTATGACAGGAAATGCCCCAGCTGATCATAATCCCTTTCAATAACTCATGAAGCCTTCGCTCAATCAGATCGAGAAACTGATTCGCGGTTTCCCCGTAATCCGGTCGGTCCGTTTCCAAATAAACGATCACCTCCCCTTCATCAAAAGTGGTCATCGTCCTCCTGTGCAGTGCATCTCCTGCATGGGTGACTTCCTTCTGGATGTAATAATTCCGACTGTTGATCGATGAGGATTTGACTTGAGGCATCGTTGAAGAGGTGCGTTCCTCCTCCGGCTGCACGAAACGGATGTGGCCGACAAGACAAATATAGGGCTTCTCCAGGTCATAGCCAAGCAGCTGCGCTTTTGATAACAGAGCTCTGTCCATCTCCCTCTCCCGCTTGGCCAAATCAAGCAAAAAGTTATCCTTGAGTCTTATTTCAGTCATTTCAATGGCGTTCTCTTTTACGAAATATAAGGCACAAGCTGTCAGCGCATGCTCCAAAATGTGAAGGTTCACCCATGTGAGATCCTTTTCTTCCTTGGGCTTAAACAGGATATATCCCTGTTTCTTATAGTTCGATAAAATGGTAAGCTGGTAGCATTTCTGCCCACCGATTTCGTAGGTTTCAATATAATGGCGGAGCGGGTGATCACTGTCCATTTCCGTTTCCACAAGGATGCCTTCCTGGGAAAGCTCATGCCCATTTAAGACATCGATATAATAACGGTCAAAGTACTGATTCGCGCGGATCTGTTTGTTATGATCACTGATGGCCGTCGGAATGCCTGTGTTCTGGTAGATGATTGATGTGATCTCCTGCAGACCTTTTCCGTTCAGGACACAGTTGATCAACTCCTGTCGTATCTCTTCCGTCCGTTGTTGCTCCTGGCGGCTTTCCTCACTGATCAATCGTAAAACGTCCTGTAAAATATCCCCGAACCGGACCTCCCATGGAATTTCCATCACAATCAACTCGTGTTTCTCCGCAAGCTTTAACACACGATCAGGAATTTTGTACAAATGACGCCCAGTGGCAAAAGCAAGCACAGAAGCCTCCGATCGGATGACATCCTCTACATACCCTTCCAGTGCCAATACATCCTCTCCACAACCAACCCCTGTGCTTAGCACAAATTCATTGTTCCTCACAAAGTTCTCCACAGGTGTTTCAATCACCGAGATCCAGTCCACCTGGCGATTGTACATATTTGTCTGCACCTTTGCTTTTTCAAGAACTGGAAGTTTTAAGACTTCCTCCACCGCAACCCCCATCTCCACTCCTCCCCCACTTACGATTTAGCCAAAAGATTCGTAACCACATCATGGTCGATATTGTTTCCACTCATGACCACAACCACATTTTTCCCTCGTAGGTCATTACAGTGAAGTACGTGTCCGATTCCAGTTGCGGCCGCACCTTCCACGACCATCTTATGGTGCTCGAGGGTGAAAATCAGCCCTTCTTCAATGTGTGCCTCATCCACAAGCACTCCCTTATCCATATAAGCTTTCGTCATAGGAAATGTGAAACGGTTCTCTGTCCCGATTCCTCCAAGCAGACTGTCTGCCAAAGTATAAGACTCCTCAAGAATCACAGGTCTCCCTTTCGTCAGACTTTCCTGCATGACGGCCCCCTTCTTCATCGTCACTCCTGTTACGTGTATAGAAGGTTCAATCGACTTCATTACAAAAGCAATACCGGACAACAACCCACCTCCAGACAAAGGAATAATCACTTCATCTATTTCAGGACACTGTTCCATAATTTCAAGCGCGATCGTACCCTGACCGGCAATGATTTCCCGATCATCAAAAGGCTTGATAACCGTCATCCCTTCCTCTCTTTCCAATTCAGCACACCTTGCTTCTGCTTCGTCTTGACTGCTCCCGACGACTTCCACTGAAGCGTGCAATTTTTTCAGACGGTTCACTTTCGCCTTCGGAACACGATTCGATATACACACCGTACAAGGAATGCCTAACTCTGCTGCTACATATGCAACAGAAATCCCGTGATTTCCTGTTGAAAAAGTGGTCACACCTTTTTTTATATCCTTATCTTCCAAAGATAAGATTTTGTTTGCTGCCCCTCGGAGCTTAAATGAACCCGTCGGGTGGGAATGCTCCAGCTTCAAGTGAACGTGCCCCCCTGTGTGCTCAGAGAGAGGTTCTGAATACAGGATAGGAGTGGGATGGACAAACGAAGATATGCGCTTCCTCGCTTCCCATACCTCTCTGAAGGAAAGGCTGCTCATTTATAATGTCCTCCTTCGATAATATTTCCGGCCTTTAGTTTGGAATATTCAGTTATTTTTATTATAGTGGAACAACCTCTTATGTTTAAAGAGTTAACCTCTATATTTTCACTCGGGGCAAGCGGTGTTCTTTGGTGTGAGACTTTCACCCTATGATGGTATGCGGTTTTCCTTTTACTCGACTCGCTCTTCCCTTCGCGCGTTTCAATCGAATATATAGCATCAAAAAGGCCAGATGCATTTGGCATCTGCCCTTTCGGTTAAGCCGTAGCCCATTTGCCTACGGTATGGAGCATTTTTTCTTCTGGGAAATGATCTCTGAAAATTTGATAATAGAACATTTCCTGCTTGGATCGTAGATCAACAGGTGCTTCGGCTTGCACCTTTTCAAATGTTTCATCTGTGATTGTTCTTTCTGCATGAAGGTCTAGCAAATCCAATGCACCGCTTCCTTCTGAGAACTCTGCTTTCTTACGCCATAATACTTCATCAGGAATGATGCCGTCGAATGCTTTTCGAAGCAGCCATTTTTCCATGCGGTCTTTTTTATGAACTTTCAAACCGGCAGGGATCTGCAGGGCATTCTCCACAACATCCAAGTCGAGAAATGGCACACGAAGTTCAATTGAATGCGCCATGCTCATACGATCTGCTCGTTGCAGATTTACATGGTGAAGAGTATTGAGTACACGAATGATTTCCTTGTTCATGGATACGGTATCCTGGTATTTTTCCATGTACGCATACCCAGCGAATAATTCATCCGCTCCTTCTCCAGATAAAATCACTTTTACGTGTTCGGATGCGAGCTTTGACACGAAGTAATTTGGGATAGCACTACGGACAAGGGAAGGCTCGTACGACTCCAGATGATAGATGACATCCGAGACAGCCTCAATTAATTCTTCTTCCGTATAAATATATTCATAATGCTCGGTTCCAAGCGCTCTGGCAACCGTGCGAGCGTTGATGATATCTGCACTGCCTTCCGATCCGACACAGAATGATTTTAAAGGCTTGTCCCCTTGTTTCTGCTGGTCAGCGATGGCGGCAATCAAACTACTGTCCAACCCACCACTCAGCAGTACGCCTACTTCAACATCTGCCATCAGTCTTTTTCGTACCGCTTCGTTCATGGTTTCTTTTATAGAAGTGAATACTTCATTCATTTCATGTTCCGTGTAAGATTCTTGCGGAGATTGAATCTCCCTATAGCAGACAAACCCGTTTTCCGGAGTAAAGTAGTGTCCATGAGGAAATTCCTTGGCCTCATCCACAAAAGATTCGATTGCTTTCAATTCAGATGAAAAGACATACTGACCTTCGTGGTCCTTCCCGTAATAAAGCGGCTTGATCCCAAGTGTATCCCGAGCCACAACAAACGAATCATTTTCCTCATCTGCGATGAAAAACGCGAACATCCCATCAAGTTGATGGATGGCTTCCGGTCCTTGCTTTTCGACTAATTTCAGAGCTACTTCACTGTCTGACTTTGTAAGAAAAGAGACATCTTTCGCTAAGGATTCTTTAATGGCTGCATAATTGTAAATCTCACCATTACATACGATCCAACGTTTTTTATCTTCGTTATGAATCGGCTGGATGCCATCTTCAAGACCGATGATTGATAAGCGGCGGTGTCCAAGACGAACACGATCGGTAACCACTGATTTCCCTTCATCTGGACCACGATGGTAAAGTAGATCCAGCACCTCATTCATTTGTTTTTCACTCATCTCCCCTTGGGTAACGAAAATTCCACACATAAGTTTAAAGACCTCCTAAGTTTGCATGCATGATTTGCATACGACTCAGGCTACGCCCTTTTTGATTGTTCATCAAATCGGGTTTGTAAGCAAATGTAAGCAAAACAAGCGAAATCCAGAAAAAGGAGTCACATAGAATAGACATTCGCGGAATGGACCTTCATTCAGATAGAATCCTCTTCATACATGCAAAAAACCTCCAGCCTGGTTTTATGCTGAAGGTTTTTGATAGGTAGATAAGGAATGACTGATCACTTGAGCAAGCGGACGCACATCTTTGACAGAGTGAACACTTGCCTGAAAAATTTCCTCAGGAGGTACCGCTGACCAATCCAGATGATATCCTGCTTCCAATGCCAAGATGCGAATGAACTCTCGTAAACTTCTCCCATTTCCTTCTCTGAAGGCATATATCTCCGTGTACTTATATGTACATATTAGTTTTAAATCATCAAACTCTAGTATTAATAAACATATCATTACTAATTAGAATAGTGTACATAAAACTCCTCCTGTACATAAAGATTTCAACTAACGTAAATATGTACTTTTTCCAAAGATATATAATGAAGAAAAAAGAGTCCCCATATAAGGGAACTCTTATTTTAATTAATATAGTAGCCTTTACTATTCAACCTTTCCAACCAATGCTTCTAAGAGCTTTTTCAATCATTTCTGCTTCTCTTCGCATACCTATTTTTCGAAGTTCAGTTGCGAATAAAGGCCACGGAGGGTGTATAGCCTTGTAAGGAGAAGAATCCGGGCCAGTGTACATTCCTCCTCCGGGTCCTGTGTACAGACCACCACCTGGGCCAGTATATAGCCCCCCTCCGGGGCCGGTGTATAACCCCCCGCCCGGGCCGGTGTATGCTCCTCCCCCCGGACCAGTGTACATCCCACCACCCGGGCCGGTGTATGCTCCTCCTCCCGGACCAGTGTACATCCCACCGCCCGGGCCAGTGTATGCTCCTCCTCCCGGACCAGTGTACATCCCACCGCCCGGGCCAGTGTATGCTCCTCCTCCCGGACCAGTGTACATATTTCTTATCCATAGCTCTGACTCACTCATATTACCTACTCCTCTCCATCTACTATAGTTTTATTTTACCAATTTTTTAATATTGTACCAACAATAATGGGTGAAACCAAAAGCTGTGCCCATTCAAGAAGGACATGACTGCAACTGATTATGCCATTAGAATCCCTTCTATTTTGTTTGTTTTTGAGTTATAATATGTCACGTTAGCGTTACAAAAAATATTCCTAAACAAAGAAGAGGCTAGTAGCCTCTTCTTTGTTTTTTTAGTATCAATCTATTAGCTCTGCACAACTGATGTTGGTGATATTTTCAAATCAATTCAAATTACCTATTATTACCTCCATTCACTCGTTCGAACATTTAAGTATCCACACTATCATCTAACTACGCCACATACTCCCTAAAGCTCCAAGTTAACACATACTAACTTATATAATTAAATACATTGATATCTACTTCATCTACGTAACCAATCTCTCGCTTTAAGTCCCATAATTGTATTTTGGATGTCTCACAATTCTTCTGGAAAGGTTGGAGTTTTTCAAGAGTAGTAAAATAAATGGGGTTATACTTAATATCGCTAGTGATTAAATTTTTCACTTCTAGTAACCCTTTAAATTCTAACTTTGAAACTTTTTGCCCTGTTTCTTCATAAAGCTCTCTTATAGCACAATCCTTGGGCGATTCATTCTCTTCTCTCCGCCCTGCTGGCAACTCCCACTGCTTTCTCAAAGTGTTATAGCACAAAAGAAACTTTTCATCACACTTTATTACTGCATAAGAACCAGCTAACCTTTGATATTCGTATATTTCAGCTTCTTTTATTACAACAAAATCAAGAAATTCGAAACCATTATTCTTGGTAATATTCAATTACACTCCCCCTATTATTGAATTCCCCTAAAGTATAGTAACTCAAGAGACCTTGGCTGTTTATTCTAAGGACATCATCTTGACCACTTTCTTATATTTTTATTAGATGAATATCTATTAAGTAAGAATGTCATTAATAGCTTCAACATATGTACCTTCATCAAAAATAATAACTATTCAACCTTAATATGGTATTATTGAGTATTTCCTGTAAAAAAGTTAATCCTTTATTCACTTTTTTAATTGTTAACATATATGATAAGATTTTCTTGTATTTAAGTAATCCTCCTATTTTGATTACTTAAATTTCGTTTCGTTTTGTTTTTTAAAAACCCTTTTGTGGAAGGTATTATACCTTCCACTTTTTTTGCCACCCCTTAACTGGCCAATTTATAAACTCACCTCAACTAAACAACTCTTTTTGTTCATCTTCGAACTTCTCAGCTAGCTCACTATACTCACTTAAAGATAGTCCCTCGGGGTAATAAACCGCGAAGTATCGGTTATATCCATCTCTCCAATGAAGCCCTGTTGATTGCATTATGCGTATCCATTGAACGCCTTCAAACAAAACATATTTTTGACCTGTTTTAAAAGGCGGTATGGCTACAGCGAGTTTAGGCTTATATTGAACGGGGAACCCATCTGAAATACCAATATGAGAACCTTTAAATTTAAACTTAAGGTAAACTGATTTCAGAATAGTAACGGACAGGTCATAAGGAATTTCAGTCATTGAGAGCTTAACGTTTTCATCCATAGACCTTTCCCTCAATGTTTGAATGTCTTCATCTGGAACAATAGACAACTCACCTTGGTTTTGATTAAACGATTTGTAAAATTCCAGCAAAGTTGCACTATCTCTTAAGTAATCATGACGCTCTTGGCCGTTTAAGAACTTGTTAAACATTTTCGTTTGTATGTCCCAAAGTTGTTGATATACTACTCGGATAGCATTATCTACATCCAAGGTTTCTTCCTTTACTTTTTCTAATTCCTTCCGGAAACTTGATTGCATTCTTCTGTGCTCTTTAAGAAAATATTCCTTGTCTAGTAATAACTTTGACTTTTCTAGTGACTTGGAAACGTCTGTGACAGGGTGACCATTATGTTGACCAAAGTTTCGCAAATTATATATGAGTCGATATTCAAAATACGTGTCGTAGGTGTTTCTACGTAACTCATCATAATAATCAAAGAATTCCTCTGGTTTGTTTCTTTTAAGATAAGTCTCCCATTTGTCTATGAACCCTTTATAAGCTCCAAGATAGTTATTGATTAATCGTTCTACTTCAAGGGTGCGAGCTGCATTATCTTCAAACCAATTTAAGTAACTGTTATATTCAGCCTGAACTGGAGCAATAAAATTCGAGTCCCACCATAAGTGACTTAGTTTCTTTGCTGCCGTCCGTATTCGTTTTGATTCCTCATTGTCTAAAAATGCTAGAATGTCTATTTGGCCATTATTCATTTCTACTACCCACCCCAAATCAACACACCCTTTCAGTTATGGATACCATTTCATTTTAATCAATCATTAAATAAGTCCCCAAACTCATTCTTTATATCATCTATTAATTGTTCACCAGCTTTCCGTGTATTTGATGTTTCGGGCTTCTCAATTTGTTCTTTCCTAATAGCGATTTCTTTTGCAGGAGGAAAAAGAGTATGTAGATTCGTAGTTGTGCTTTTTTCTAAGTTCAATTCCATATCTATTGCATTTCTGTCTAACCCAACCTCCCTTCTCAAATCAGGAAAAAAGGAAGAAACATATAAATTGTTTGAAAGGTAAATATAATGAGCTAATTCTTCTTTGAGAGTCTCATTATCACTCGCTAATCTGTCATTTTGTTCTTTAAGATTTTCAAGGTCTTCGTTATCTTTTTTCAACTTTTTCACCATATCGTATAAGATAATTCTAGACTCTTCTATGTGATACAAATGATTAACTAATTCTCGTGGATTATTACTATATCGCTCTACAATAACGTCTATATTCACATGATTTACTTCATCATTATCTCTCACGCCAAGCTCACGACCATTTACCACTGGTGTATTAATGCGCTCTATTTCACCGGGAATTCTCCTTCGCCATATCTGTCTTCCAATTATTCCATCTGTAGCTTGTTCAAGAACACTTGGATTGACTTTTTCTCCTCGCAGCTCTTTTTTTATTTCAAGTGCAATATCTACAAGGTCTTCATTTGAGAACCTACTATGAGGTCCTCGGTTCCCATTAACTCTGACCTTTCTATTCTCAGGGTACTTGTTGTTAATCCATTTTTTCATCATTTTTGCTACAGCTTTTAGATACTCATTATTATTACTCATACTAATCGTCTTCCTCCATTAACCTGGCATCAATTATCGCTTTGTGGTCTAGGTTCTTGAATAGTTGTACAGATAATGACTTACTTTCAACCTCATTTACTTCTTCAATACCTTTCAATTTTTCATAAGTTTCTAAGCTTACTGTAGCCAATAAGTTAAGCGTAGATGTGGCTTGGGCTTCTAGTTCTTTGGAATAACTCTCCAACCACTTAATACCATCTTTCCATTTATCAACGCTGGGTCTAAATGCGTAATACCCGCATAACCTGCAATCCTCTATACAATTTGAGGGGAAATCATGCGTATCCTTGCAGAACCCGTATTCAACTCTACGCCAATTCTCGTCAAAACTTGAATTTGCTTTGGCTTCCCATACTTTTTCTGCCCTCATACCTACAAAACCATTGCTCATTTGGTTACTGATATCACCTTCCAACTTCCTTTGAGCTAACTTATACACAAAAGATGTCGAGTAATGCTTAGCATGATTATAATAATTGCTTGGAGAAGTAATTTCGTCGTGCCCTGCCAAACGGGTTATAGAAAGGATGTTAAAACCCTGTAGAAATAGATTTATGATGGAAAAATGTCTGGTGTCTCCGGCTGTTACGCGTGATAAACCAATCTCCCCATACAATCCCTCTATTACTTCTTCATAAAAAAAACGAATTAAATTATTGAATTTTGTTGTATTGGTCACATTATCATTTACAGTGTAGGATGTCCTGAACCTTTTATTTATCTGATTTAGGGGTGGAATCATAAAGTCAGTCTTAACATTATAATCTCTAAGACGAGAACAATAGTTTTTAATCATATAATATACCTTCTCATCAATAAGAATGGATTGTTCCCAATAAATCTCCTCTGGCGAGGAAGACTTCAACTTAAAGCGTGGTATAGTAATCCAATATGACCCATCGTCTTTTATTTTTATGGAATTCGCCTTAATACGAAGAAACTCAATCACTCGCATCGGTATAACATTGGTAATAGTCCACCACAGGTAAATGGGGTAAAACTTCATATTATCCTCTAAAGAATAGTCACTATAATACTTATCAACGCAATCATCAAAAATCAAGACATCTTCGAAAGGAGGTAACTCACGACTTTGATAAGTTGGGTACTTTAACCCTTCAAAAACCTCTGTTACTGTCTTTTGTATGCTATGAATAGGATGGAACTCAAGGTAATTTACCAGAGTGTAACATGCACGATAACATTCATTGAGGTCCGTGGGGTTATGAAAAAATTCTTTAATCTTTTCTTTATCTTGCAGACCATTGGTGGAGATTATGACATCCTTTAAGCGTTTTAAATCAGATTTAATAGTAAAAGGTCTTTTTCCAGATTTCCTTCTAAGTAAAACGTATGATTTTAGAGAAGGACTAAACGATTTAAATCCTCCTACATCAAAATTAAAGAGGATATCTTTATGTGTAACGGGGCAGGGTAAGTACCAAGTTATTGCACTAAAAGAGTAAGCTTTAACATAACCAGCATCTTTCATCAATTCAAAAAGCTTCTTATATTCTTCAAGGGAGGTTTTGTCCTTATAGGTGAATTTCTCACTTATCTCAACTTTATAGTTTTTATTGCCATTTAAAAAACTTTTTACTTCCAATAAAACACCTACTCCACAAAGAATTTTTTTTGTATACTGTTAACTCCTTTTCTCATTTCACTCTTGGAAAGAAATCCTGAAATTTGCTCTGGATTATATACTTCATATGCCTCGTTAAAAATCGATAAGATAGTCATTAAGATTTTTTTATCCCTGATGAATGTTGTTTCAAACCTAGCTTCTAGCATAGATTTTATAACTCTCCTAAACTCAGTAGCAGCTTCTATCAAGACATAAAATTGAGGAATGAAATATTCGCAACCAAAACAATCTTTACGACCTGGATATTTACAATTGTTATAAACAATACACTGACCGGGGTTAGTCTTCGCTGGCATTTGTTGATTAAATACCTTCCTAACCAACTCTACTAGCTCCTCTTTAGGCATTCTAGAAAATTGAAGTATTAGATGTTCTCTTTTTTTTGCACCACCGTTCATCAACTTTGTCCAACTTTCAAGCTCTTTTGGAGAAATATCCTTTCTAAATGTCTCTATCGTTCTAGTTCTTTCTTCTAAGGACTGAATTCCCTCTGTATCTTCTATAGCAGCGAGAATCATGTAATTGTACAACCAACCAAAATGACCCCTTTGAAATAAATTTGATGAAATACGATTAACAGAACCATCTTTATTCATTAATTTAATATAAACACTTGTTGAACTTTCTTGTTCATGGGAACGAACTACCCTAGCTAAACTAAGAGCCATATCTGCATTATCTGCGTCCTCTTCAGCTATATGGTAGTATAAATAAGTCATTGTGCTCCTATTCATTTTTCTACTTTTAAATTCTTTAAGTTCAGGCTTCCTATCAAAAAAAGACCGGTGTATGTCGCTAACCGTAGCCACGTTCTCTCGCACAACAAAAGTGTACAAAAGAACGTTAGCATTCTTTTTCCTTCTATGAATCTCGGAAATTACTACAGCGTGCGCCACACATTCTACTAGGGTAGGTTCAACTAAAAATGTAAGAAAAGCTCTTGTTTTATTTGTAACTTGAGGGCGTAACTTTACACGGAGTTCATTAATTACCAGCTGACACTGTTCTAAGGTTAATCTGTTACCTTTAAACCATGAATGCTGTTTTATCCCGATTCTTTCTAATGTTACTGAAGGCATTTTCTCGATTATATCTGTATGTCTCCATACATCTGTTAAGTGAAGTAGCACATAAACCCACATATGTGAATAGGAGGCGCTCTTTATCGCTCTAGGAATATGCTCATCTAATTCTCTTGCATACAAATTTATTTCTTGATATATGGATGGGGGGTATGGTTCCAACTCATTATCTTCTTTGTTCGCTTTCCTACTAACTTTAAAACTTTTTTCAAGTTTTATATTTTCCATAGCAAATGCAAACTTCAAGAATGCTGAAAATGTTATTTGCAGGGAATGACTAGCCTTTGTTTTTAATAAAGCAAACTCAATGGCATCCTCTATCCCAACTCCAATATCGACTGAAATCAACAAAATTATCCTTTGATAAACATTGAAGTAACTGGTAGTTAGTGATTTTAATTTATAACCCTTCTGTCTAGTTTTACCTATGATTTCTTCAAAGTACATTACATAGAGTTCGGTGAATCTAGGCAAATGAGGACTTTCCACTTCAGAAATACGCCTTTTAAATTCTTCAAGCATAGAGTCCTTGGAATAATAGTCATCTTGCCTTACCCTAGGCTTGTGTTTTCTTTGTAACCATTCCGTATTATCGATATATTTAGAAACTTTCTCGAATGGAATAACCCACCTATCATTTATTTTTATAGCATCTGGGATTTTACCGTTTTTTATTCTCGTTTTAACAACCTTCCAACTTTGTCCCACTTGGTTACAAAAATCCGAAAGAGTCATAAACTCTTCGCCAAATTCCAATTGCTCTCTTCGGCTCTTTAACACTTTTTCAACATAGTCGCAAGGAATAGTCCAAGTTCCCTTTACTTTATAAGCTTTTTCAATCTTTCCCGTGCTACAATAGGATGCCAATGTTTTAGTTGTTAATTGGAGCTTTTCCCCAGCCTCATGTATGGTTATATAACCGTCTTCTATATCAGGTAAGACTCTTCTTAGCGCCTCTTTTTCTAAGTATGCAATGTCGAAATAGTAAAACTTTTCTTTATTGGAAAGCTTTTTTTCATTGTTGTTAATTATCGCCACTGTCACCCCAAATTCGGAAGAAGCACTGGAACGACTTAAGAAGAGGCCACTATCTATTATTTCTTTCTGTGATAGTAACTTTTTAACCATAACTGATTTTTTAGAGATATAATTATTCGTTGAATTTAGTACAGTTATCTCTTCTGTTTTAATTTTTCTTCTATCTATCAAAGCAAGAACTGTTACTCTATGAACACCGAGTTTATTAGCTAATTGATTAACACTGTAATAGTTATCTGAGATATATTTCAAAGAGTGTACAATTTCATCAACTGTTTTTTTAGGTATAAACCATTTTTTTACTTTCCCTTTAAAAGCAGCTTTATAAGCACCATTAAGTACACCTCTTTGACATAATTGCCTTACAAGACAAACGTTTATGCCAAGTACCTCTGAAACACCGTTGATATCCAAGTCCTTATTGACTGATTTTTCAGATTTTTTTCTGTTCATAAGGTCGCTATCATCAATAATCATTTCTCTCTCGCCTTTCAACTAATCTCGGTAAATAATCGTTGTTCAAGTTGCTGAATGTTTTTTCTATCTTTTCCCTTATTTTCGATGTTTTAGCTATATAAGGAAGTGCAGAATACGTATCTTTATCTCCACGTTTATAGGCAATAAGAAATGGATTATCCGTTCGTTCCGCAACTAAATTGGTAAATGTACCTCTGCCAATATGCGTTGACCAATCTGTCGTTCTAAGATGGTCCGCTAACACTACATCATCTTCGTCTCCATAAGCTTTTAAATAATTACAGAAAGCATTCTTAACTTTATTAAAATATTGACTATAGCTTTTTGCTGTCATCGCTTTCCCTTTTGAATTTACAAATAGTGCGTTACTACTATCTAAAGGCCTATACTTAATTTTGTGGTCTTCAAAAAGTATATTCAACCAATCTTTAACATTAAAAACCTCTTGGGTCCTCTCCCGTTTAACTTCAGAACTTGTATGGTCCTTTATATCTGTTCTAAAATTTCTTGTTTTAATATCAAGAATAAAATCACCGCTTGTTATTCTTCGAACTGCTTGAGTTCTTGAAAGGTTAACAACTTCACCGCTCCTAAGCCCCCCCATAAATTGAATATATATCCCTAAGGTAATTCGAGGTGATACTATAACAGATATTTCTAGCAAAAGAGGGAGGTATTGAATTGGGAATATATGTTCTTTTTTTGTTTTAGCACTCGAAGGATAGACTATGCCTTTAAAAGGTGATAAATAATATTTTTTGCCCCATTGGTTCTCTTTTTTCACAAACTCATTACTTTGAATTTCGGGCAGAAGCCCCTTTGATTCTAGAAATACATAAAAGTTTGTAAGAGTTCTTTCATACAGCCTCACGGTACTATTACTCACCCTCCTTTCTCTTCCTAAATAGTTTAGAAACTCTGTGCCATGAGAAACCTCCAATTGGGAAAAAGAATCTATATTTAAGCGCTTTTTATTTTGCTGAATATAATTTAGGAAACTAACTAAACAATCAGCATATTTTTTCATCGTATTATGTTCATGGGATGAATACCTGCTTAAAAGAAATTGGGATACAGGATGTATCACCTTTACAGTAGCTCCGTTTTCATTGTTTACTTTCCTAACGGATACTAAAGCAAACTTCTTTTCGGCACCATACCACTTAACCCACATTACATCTGTGAAAAATTCGTACTTATGCATAGGCAATAAACTGAAATCCTTATTTCTACAAATCATATTCTTCACTCCGCTTATTGAATGCTATTTTATATCTACAAAGCTTTATTAACTGTTTCAATCTGAACAATCTGCCTAGAATACGTCCAGTCATTAAATGTACCGTTTACTTCATTCCTTATATTTCCATAATATGTTACCTGTCGTATGTGTACAAGCAAAAACACTTCTACAAACTAAAAAAACCCTCTTGTCTCAAGAGGGTTTACAATTTCACTTAGAGTTATTACGTACAAAATATTCATGTACATTCTTACGGTGATAAACGGATGGAGAACATTAATTTCTGACATGTAGTAAACCAATTTCTCTACAACCTGTACCCTGTTCATACTTTTCCAATCTTCTCTCATCAGCTGTTGAAATATAGGCTCAGATGCATCGTGAATAAACCTGGCCTGAGCAAAAGAGAATCCATCCTTCGTGATGTTCTCTGTTCGAATTTCTCCAGCAAACGGGTAAAGATCTGAAAATAGGCGCGCATGGATCTTCTGTAAATGACGCAAGTCGAAATCCCCTTCAATCGGGTTGGATTGAAGCTCGGCAAGCCTTTGAGCTGTAAACATCGTTTCCAAGGCCGTCAATTGTTTCTCATCTTTAATGTCATAATGGTTGATTAAAACATTGGATCCCGGATAACAATACTTCGACTTTTCATTCCCGTACCTAGTGTTAGGCATGACGAGCCAGTTCCAACGCCCGTGTGACGAACTCCTCATGAGAGATCTCCCCTGTCAGGCACTTTTTAACAAGCAATTTCTGCTTCTTGCTCAAGCGGTCTCCCTCGACAGCAAGAGAAGCCAAGGCCGGACGCATAAGTAATTCCACTTCTTCCTCGGAACGTACGGTCATCAAATCCCTCCGAACTTTAATCATACTCTCTATATTATACTACAAATGGAGGTTTTATAGACGATGAAACCCAGTCAGGAAGTCTTTTTCTTGCCAGATGTGGTTGTCTTTTTCTTTGTGGTTTTCTTCTTCTTGGAACCTTTTGTTTTCTCCAACGACTTTTCCAAAGCGTCCATTAAATTCGTCACATTATCCGGCTTTGGTTTGTCTTTGGCTGTCGTGACTTCCTCATTGTTTTTCTTCGCTTCAATCAGCTCCATCAGCGCTGTTCGGTATTCATCTTTATATTTTTCAGGATCGAATTCAGCCGTCAACTGATCGATCAATGTAACAGCCGTACTCAATTCTTTCTTACTTAACTCTGTTTCTTCCGGAACATTCGGTACATCCTGGACAGACCTGACCTCGTCAGGATAATGGATGGTTTCCATGACAAGCGTATTCTCATACACCCGGACAATCGCCAGTTGTTCCTTGGAGCGGATGATGATTTTAGCAATCCCGATCTTCTCCGTATCTCCAAGCGCCTGACGAAGGAGGCTGTATGCTTTTGATCCTCCTTCGCTTGGAGAAATAAAATAACTCCGTTCAAAATATATCGGGTCAATTTCTTCTAATTTCACAAAGTCGATGATCTCCACCGCTTTATCTTCCTGTTCTTTTTTCAGTTGTTCCAAGTCCTCTTTATCTAAAACGACGAACTTATTCTTCGCATATTCATAAGCTTTGACAATCTCTTCACTTTCAATTTCCCGCTCACATACCGGGCAGCGTTTTTCGTATTCAACTGGTGATTTACATTCTTCATGAAGCTGCCGCAGTTTGATGTCCTTATTCTCTGTTGCTGCATGCAGTTTCACCGGAATATTCACAAGTCCGAAGCTGATGGTACCTTTCCACATCGTGTGCATCCCGATCACTCCTTTTTCCTATAGGTTTCACGAGATCCACGAAAAATATGTTTCTCCTCTATGGATAAACTACATAAAAAAGCCTAACCTATTCAACTAAATGGCAGCATAGTTGAAGACTCAGTTTCGAGACTTTTATTGAGTGGATGGGGGCTGCGGGGAATGACTCGCTTTCCGCGGGAGCGCGATGAGCCTCCTCAGGCTTACGCCTTGCGGGGTCTCACCTAGCACTCTTTTCCCGCAGGAGTCTCGCCATTCCCCTCCGCCCCTTTACCATATCAGTATCTCGAAACCACTGCTTGAAAAATCAGCTTATAGGATTGAAGAGAGTGAATAACATAAACCTTTCCACGGAACGTAAAAACTTGATACAGAGAGCTTTATACTTCTAACAGTGGCATAGTGGAAGACAATTTCAACTTGGTAAAGGGGTTCGTTTCTCATCTATATTGAATGGGTTGGTTGGGAAGCTGCGAGACTCCCGTGGGAGAAGGAGATAGGCGAGATCCCGCAGGACGCAGTCCGAGGAAGCTCGGCACTCCCCCACAGGAAAGGGAGTAGCTTCCCAACCAACCCTCACTCCCATTATGGCAAACGAAGCCCGAAAACATCTCGAAACTGATTCTACATGTATAGGGAGCTTTTGTGGAAGAAAGCTGAATAGAAAGGAGATGAGGAAATGAAGCCGATGCTTTTGACAGGGGCCACGGAACTCCCAGAGGGGGATGAGTGGGTATATGAAGTGAAGTATGATGGTTTCAGGGCTATTCTCGAAGCAAGCGTAGAAGGGGTCAAGCTTTGGAGCCGGAACGGAAAAGATATGAGTGAACGTTTTCCTGAAATTGTCCAGGTGGATATTCCTAAAAGCCTCCTTCCTTTTACACTTGATGGCGAACTGGTCTTGTTGAACACTCCCTATCAGGCAAACTTTGAAGCTTTACAAACAAGAGGAAGAATGCGAAGTAAAGAAAAAATACTAGCTTCTTCTAAACGCAGGCCCGCTACCTTCATGGCTTTTGACAAAATAGAAATAGGTGCTATTCCTCTATTAAAAAGAAAAGAAAACATGAACAAGCTTATCGGAAAGCTCAGGCACCCCCAAATTAAATGTATGGATGTATATGAGGAAATAGAGGACATCCTAACCATCGCTGAGCTGCACTTAGCTGAAGGGATCATTGCAAAAATGAAAAACAGCAAGTATCAGCCTGGTGACCGCGTAAGACAGTGGTTGAAATGGAAACAATGGAGGACAGTCTCCGGCTTTTTACAGACGTACGACTCTGAGAATGGATACTACGATATAGGATTATATAAAGACGACAGCCCTCTCCCTCTCGGAAAGTTTAAACATGGACTGACAAATGAAGAGAGTGAGACACTCCGTACTTTTTTCAAAGAACATGGAAGAAAGAAAAAAGACACATGGCATTTAGACCCCGGCGCGTGTGTAGATGTTCATTGTCTAAATGCAGAGGAAGGGGAACTTCGTGAACCCCTCTTTCACCAATTCCGGTTTGACCTTACTCCTGATGACTGCACAGAACCTAAGAAACAGTGGGATCTTTCTTTGTTTCCTGCTGATTTTGAACCGACCAATGTGGATAAACCTTTATGGAAGGGTATTTCTAAACAGGATTTTCTCATTTACATCCGTCAATTAGCACCTCACATGATCCCTTTTCTAGAGGAAAAGAAGTTAACACTGATCCGTTATCCTGATGGAATTTACGAAGAATCCTTTTATCAAAAACACTTCCCGGACCATGCCCCCGACTTTCTAAAAATGTGGATGGAGGATGGAGAGCCGTTTATTATCTGCGACCAACTTCACTCTCTTCTTTGGCTTGCCAACCAGGGCGCATTGGAATACCATGTCCCTTTTGAAAAGGCAGGTGGTCAAAAACCTGATGAGATTGTTTTGGATTTGGATCCAAAAGACCGGGGTCACTTTACTAAGGCAATTACAGCTGCCCGTTTATTAAAGCACCTCCTTGACGAACTTGAAGTCAAAAGCTTTGTCAAAACATCAGGAAATAAAGGCATGCAGATCCACATCCCTATCCGCGAGGGGGATTTAAGCTATGATGAGACGAGGAAAATCACAGAAACGTTAGCTACACTCCTCGTTAATGAAGAACCTGAACTCTTTACGATAGAACGATTGAAGAAAAAGCGGGGAGATCGTATGTATATTGACTATGTTCAACATGCAGAAGGCAAAACAATTATTGCCCCGTATTCAACAAGAGCGACAGAAGCGGCAACCGTCGCTACACCGCTTTATTGGGAAGAGGTGAAGGAAGATTTACGCCCGGAGTCGTTTACCATTCATACTGTACCTGACCGAATCGCTGAATATGGGTGCCCTTTTTTTATGTATGAAGAGGCCAGAGATGAGCAGCCCATTCAAAAATTGAGACAATTGCTTCAATAACTTGTCGAATATTGCCCGGGAAATTGAAGAAATATTTTATTAAATAGCCAGTTAAATGCATATAAAAGGCTGCCGGTCGTCACCAGCAGCCTTTTATAATATTTTTATTCTGATAATGTTTTACTTCGCTCACGCAGTTTGAACTTTTGTAATTTCCCGCTAGCGTTACGCGGAAGTTCATCTACAAATTCATAACGTCTCGGCCGTTTGTAGCGGGCAAGCCTGTTCCCTGAAGTACAGAACTCATCCAGTTCTTGTTCGGTGACGTCACTGTCCTTTTTGACAATGTAGGCGACCACTCTTTCTCCCCACAAGTCATCCGGCTCACCAACGACGGCTGCATCCATGACTGCAGGATGATCGAACAAAGCATCTTCTACTTCTCTTGAATAGATATTTTCACCGCCTGATATGATCATGTCTTTCACACGGTCACTGACCCAGAGGTATCCATCTTCATCGAACGATCCAATGTCACCTGTATGATACCAACCTTTGTACATGGCTTCTTCTGTCGCTTCCGGCCTATTGTAATATCCCTTCATCATGCTGGGCCCCCGCACGATGATTTCCCCGAGTTCGTGAGGTTTACATATCTCTTCAGGCTCTGCAGGTCCGTGCTCGTTCGTTCTTACCACTCGCACTTCATGGTTCAGCAACGCTCTTCCTGCCGACCCTGCTTTCGTGACCTGTTCTTCTTCTGTAAGTGCGGTAATTGCCGGTCCCATCTCCGTCATACCATAGGCCTGTAAAAGCTGCACACCTAAGGATTCATGCAGCTTCATCGTCAAAGCAGGGGCCATTGGTGCTCCTCCATAGAGACCTTGCCTCAACGTCTGGAAATCCTCTTTTGTGAATTCTTCTTGCAGCATCATGTTCCACATCGTTGGAGCTGCAAAGAAGGACGTAACCTGCTCCTCCCTGACCGTTCTGATCACTTGAGGTGCATCGAAGTGGTGAAGCAGAACGTTTGTCGCTCCAATCATCACTCTCGGGAAGAACGCACAATGCAGCTCTGCACAATGGAAAATCGGCGCGACAGTCAATCCACGGTCATCTTCGGTCAGTCTCAAACAAGCGGTCATGATGAGCGCTTGATCGACCATATCTCTATGCGTATGGATGACCCCTTTCGGAAGCCCCGTCGTTCCGGAAGTGTACATGATGGCATAAGGGTCGTTCTCGTCCAGTTCACACACTGGCCGTTCGGTCGTCACTCCATCGATTCGTTCATAATAGTTCATCGCATAAGGCAGATTTTCTTCGTCGATAGACCAGAACTCAATACTTGGCATCTCTTTTGCAACTGGAGCGATTTGAGCAGCCGTCGCTTTTTCAAACACAACCACCTTTGGATCAGCGTCTTTCAAAATGAACTCGATTTCCTTTTCCATAAGACGGAAGTTCACCGGATTAAATACCGCTCCAATCTTCATGCAGGCAAACAGCACCGTCGCATATTCAGCTGTGTTAAAAAGGACCGTCGATACTTTATCCCCTTTTTCCACCCCTGAGGCCTTCAGCGCATTCGCAGTGCGGTTGACTTCCTGGTCCCATTCTCCGTATGTCCAGCGTGTACCAAGACGTAGATCCACCAATCCTTCCTTATCTGCGTACTTCGCCACCGTATGCTCAAACATACTCTTAAGTGTTGGTCCCATTCCTCATCGACTCCTTTTGATTTTTAATAAAATCCTATTTGCCAACGTGCTCGATCCACCATGAGCTTCCTGAACGATCAAATATTGGAGTGCTTCAGCAAGATTTTTCTGTGTGAAAAATAAAGCGTACTTTCCTCACCTTCTAAGTACGGGAATCATACCTGCCTGGGCAACATTTACTTGGGTTGTAATCGAATCGCTCCGTCTAGACGGATCACCTCCCCATTAAGCATCGGATTATCTAAAATGCTTAAAGCTAATTTCGCATACTCATAAGGCTTTCCTAATCGAGAGGGGAACGGTGTAGCTTTACCAAGGGCACTCCGCGCTTCTTCTGGGAGCTGTTCAAACATTGGAGTTTCAAACAACCCTGGTGCAATAGCCATTACACGGATGCCGTGACGGGCAAGTTCCCTTGAGAGCGGCATCGTCATCGCGGCGACGCCACCTTTAGACGCACTATAAGCCGCCTGACCGATTTGACCTTCATAAGCCGCAATCGAAGCTGTGTTAATGATGACTCCCCGCTCCCCATATTCATTTGGCTCATTTTGCTGCATTTTTTCAGCAGCCAGTCGGATGACATTGAATGTACCAATCAGGTTCACTTCAATGATTTTAGAAAAAGACTCCAGGCGGTGCGGCCCATTTCTTCCAACTACTTTTTCACCTGTTACGATGCCAGCGCAGTTGATGACGGTGTTTACCTGACCAAAGGTTTCGGCAGCCGTTTGGAGCATGTGTTCAATTTCATCAGCGGAAGTAACATCCACTTTGGCAAAGAGCACAGAAGAGCCTAATTCTTCTGCAAGCGCCTCGCCTTTGTCTGTATTTTGATCTGCAATCACCACTCTTCCGCCATTTCTTGCAATCTTCCTTACCGTCGCTTCTCCGAGGCCTGATGCCCCGCCTGTCACAATGGCTATCACATCTTTAGCATCCATCTCTATCCCTCCAGCCTTTCAATGACCGTGCCGTTCGCCATTCCGTGCCCTTCACAGATAGCAAGCAGCCCGTACTTACCTGCTGTTCTTTCTAATTCATGAACGAGGGTGGTCATCAGCTTAGCTCCGGTAGCACCTAACGGGTGACCAAGCGCAATGGCTCCACCATTCACATTCAGCTTTTCATGTGCCACACCCGTCTCTTTCATCCAAAACAATGGCACAGGGGCAAAGGCTTCATTCACTTCAAAAAGATCGATATCTTCAAGGCTCAGTCCGGCTTTTTGTAGAGCTTTATATGTAGCAGGAACCGGACCTGTCAGCATCAATGTCGGGTCGGAACCGACGACAGCTCTGGAGACAATACGAAAACGAGGCTTCAATCCCAGTTCTTCTGCTTTCTTCCGTGACATTAAAAGCAATGCTGCAGCTCCATCACTAATTTGACTCGCATTTCCTGCGGTGATTTTGCCGTTTTCCTGAAAAACGGTTTTCAGAGTGGCGAGGGTTTCAACAGACGTGCCTGCTCTTGGACCTTCATCTGTTTTTATCACATTGGAATCACCTGCGGTCACAGGCATGATTTCTTTTTCAAACCTGCCTTCATCGATCGCCATTAGCGCCCTTCGATGACTTTCCGCTGCATAAGCATCGAGCTCTTCCTTACTCAACTGCCACTTGTCTGCAATTCTTTCTGCTGAATGGCCTTGATTAATCATCTCGTACTTTGACGTCAACCGTTCGTTAAAAGATGCCCCCTGCATGTTTGAGAACATCGGCACTCGTGACATGCTTTCCACGCCGCCTGCAATGACGACATCCATGTCCCCACACGCAATCGCTTGTGAAGCGAAATGGATCGCCTGTTGACTCGACCCACATTGCCGGTCGAGTGTTACTCCAGGGACTTCCATCGGGAAACCAGCAGTCAAGGCAGCAATCCTAGCAATATCCCCTGCCTGCTCCCCCACCTGACTCACACAACCAGCTATGACATCTTCCACCTCTATAGGGTCAAGAGAAGCGCGTTCGACCAGTTCCTTTAGTACATCTGCGAAGAGAATATCCGGCCTGATCTCACTGAGCCCCCCATTCCTTTTACCCACAGGGGTTCTTACCGATTCTACGATGACGACTTCATTCATATCTTTTTCCTCCTATACTAAGCCCATCTTTTTGGCAATGATTGTTTTCATAATTTCATTAGACCCCGCATAGATCGCAGTGACTGGTGCATCACGGAACCTTCTTGCAATTTCATACTCTTCCATATATCCATATCCACCGTGAAGGTGCATACATTCCATCGCTACCTTTTTCACCAGGTCGGTCGTCCACCACTTGGACATCGACACTTCTTTCACAACGTCCTCACCATTCATGTGAGCCTCAATCGTACGGTCCAGGAATGTCCTCCCGATTTCCACTTCCGTTTGTAGTTCCGCGAGTTTGAATTGAGTATTTTGAAAAGAAGCAATCGACTTTCCAAAAGCTTTGCGCTCCTTTACATAAGCAATCGTCAACTCAAGCATCCGTTCACATGCTGCAATGGCACCAATACCTACGATTAAGCGCTCCTGTTGCAGCTGGTTCATTAAATAATAAAAACCTTCGCCCTTTTTACCAAGAAGATTAGCCTTGGAGATGGCTGCATCTTCAAAGATCAGCTCTGAAGTGTCCTGACTGTTCAGGCCGATCTTGTTAAGCTTCCTCCCTCGGGAAAAACCGGAAGTGTCTCTCTCAACGACCATCAGACTGATCCCCTTATACGCTGGAGATGCATGGGGATCCGTTTTACAAACCACCACTACCAAATCCGCGTGAATTCCATTGGTAATGAACGTTTTTTCCCCATTCAATGTAAATCCTTGATCACCTTCTATAGCTGTCGTCTTTATTGAAGCAAGGTCAGATCCTGCTCCCGGTTCTGTCATCGCGATTGCGGTAATACATTCTCCTGTTGTACATTTTGGCAGCCATTTTTTCTTCTGATCTTCTGTTCCATAAGCTTCCAAATAAGGAACGACTATATCGTTGTGTAAACCAACTCCAATCAATCCCGTCCCTACTTTTTCCATCTCTTCGTTGATGACTACTGAATAGCCGAAGTCTGCTCCAAAACCGCCATATTCCTCGTCGAGCCATGGACATAGATATCCCTGTTCTCCAAGCTTTCTCCAGAAATCCCTGGGAACTTCCCCTGCCTTTTCCCAATCACCGTAATAGGGATACGCTTCTTTTTCTAAAAACTTCCGTAAAGACTGACGGAGTATTTCATGTTCTTCTGTTATGTATGATGCCTTCATAATCTTCCTCCCTGAACATTCTTCGCTATTGGATGTAATTCTCTCTTTATTCCTCTCTTTCCTGCCACAAACAGAAAACGCTTACATTTTTATGTATTTAGAAGCATTTCGACATAGTCCATGACTATAACCATCCATCACAGCACGAAAAGTGGATATTAAACTAAATGGCAGGTTTCTTGAAGACTCAGTCTCGAGACTTTTATTGAGTGGATGGGGCTGCGGGGAATAGCTCGCTTTCCGCGGGAGCGCGGTGAGCCTCCTCAGGCTGACGCCTTGCGGGGTCTCACCTAGCACTCTTTTCCCGCAGGAGTCTCGCCATTCCCCTCCGCCCCTTTTACAAGTAAGATTCTCGAAACCACTACTTAAAAAATCACTTGTATGGTTATGAGTAGTGAATGATATAAACTCTATCCCATTGACGTTTAGGATACGCGAATGCTTGATACAATACACTATATGCCCGCCAGGGGGAGAAGAATTGGAACCTTACTTATGAATACATGTGTTCTAATCATCCACTTCCTTCAACCATACAAGCTGTCCCTTTTAGAAGTGGTTTCGAGACACTTATAAAGTAAAGGGGCGGAGGGAAACGGTGAGACTCCTACCTTAAGTGTGGAGGCGCCTCGATCAGCGGCGTATGGACTGGACTGAGCTGACGGAGATAAAGGAAACACGGAGAGCGTAGCGATTCGATGTTGACTTATCGTACAGAAGCGAGGGAAGTCTCACTAGCCGCTAGGCGCCGGAACCGGATAACCAAAAGGACGTGTGGGACAGGTGAGACCCCGGAAGGCGTAGCCTGAGGAGGCTCACCGCCCGCCCCATGGAAAGCGAACCTTTTCCCGGAGCCCCCAGAACCACACAAACATCTCGAAACTGAGTCTTCAAGAAAAGGGAGCTTTAATGGAACAGTAGATAAAAAAGAACCAGCCCGGTTTGGACTGGTTCTTTTAAATTAGTCTATGACTTTTTCAATGGCAAAGGCAACGCCATCTTCTTTGTTAGAAGCTGTCACAAAGTCCGCTTCTTTTTTCACCGGTTCCTGGGCGTTCCCCATCGCGACGCCGAAACCGGCTTCACGAATCATCGCAATATCGTTCATGCTGTCGCCAACCGCCATCACCTGATCCATACCTAAATCAAGCCACTGGCAGACTTTCATGAGAGCCGCTGCTTTATTTACACCTACAGGATTGATTTCAATGTTTGTCGGACTGGAGTTGGTTACTTCCAGGTTTTGATTCGCATTGACTTCATCGAGAATGACCTTCCTTACTTCATCATCTTGAATATCAAAGCCGAACTTCAACCAATCATAATCTACAATCTCTTGGTCAATTGGATTTTGGCTGTTATACAAGCCTTGCACAGTTGAGGACCAAAAATAGAGGCCATGCTCTTTCTTCAATTCCCATAGACGCTCCACATGTTGATGTTCGAGCTTATTTCGCTCGACGAGGTTAAACTCGTGATCATAAATCTCTCCACCATTGATCGTAACGATATAGGAAGAGCGGCCGAGGTCATCAGCAATGTTCCGGCATCGGGATAAAGATCTCCCTGTACTTAATACAACGTGGATGCCTTTTTCCTTTGCTTTTTTTATAGCTTCTTTATTCGCCTCGGAAACTACTCCTTCATGATTGACGGTGGTACCATCTAAGTCCAGAGCAATCAATTTGATGTCTTTTGTCATGTGATTCACGTCCTCTCTCTAATGTACCCATTTTAATATAAGGAACTTCCATACACAATTCAAAAGACTACCTGTAGAGGCTCGAGTAGTTTTACATTCCAAAACCTGTTCCCCCCCTTCCTCATAAAGGGAAAGAGCCCTTCGATCAGATGATTATTTTCATACCTTAATGGGTATGGATAAGAAGAACTTATATTCAAGGAGGTATTTCATGTTTCACTATACGGTAGAAACGGACAAAGGTATGGATGAAGCGATCGAAAGTCTTGAGGCTAATTTGAAAGAAGCAAAGTTTGGCGTGTTATGGAACTTTGACATCAAAGATAAGCTTCATGAAAAAGGACTGGAATTTGAAAAAGAATTTAAAGTCCTGGAAGTCTGTAACCCTAAAGAGGCGCAGCGCGTGTTAAATGAAAACATCATGGCTGGATATTTCCTTCCTTGTAAGATGGTTGTCTATGAAGATGGAAGCAAAACGAAAATCGGTATGCCAAAACCCACCTCTCTTACTCAAATGGTAGAAGATAATAATATCCAGGAGATGGCAAGCGACATTGAAGACCGTTTGAAAAAATGTATGGATCAAAGCGTTTAATCGTATAAAAGAGCTGCTAACTTTAGCGGCTCTTTTTTTAATTTAATTAACATCGATACCGTTTAACTGTCTTACCCAAAATCTATCAATGTTCAATGGGAGGTAAAGGCTCTGTTTGTTTGCCCTTTAATGTAAAATGTAATTCACCCTGGCTCGTAAGCGCACCATAAAAGACATCTGAAACGTCGTGGGTGCCAAGGTTCGTACGTAACCACTCCATATCCCGCCCTGCGCGAGTTAAAAGATCTGGTTGCAGTTGACCGTCCATAATCAGGGGGATGTCATAACCCCCACCCCTATATGGAATCTTCATATCTTCGCGGGTCACGGCCTCGTGCGCGTTCTTCAGTTTAACGGATAGTTGGCCATTTGGTTCAATGATTCCAAGTTCGACACTACTCAGCTCAAATACCTTCTGTTCTCTGAGCATGTGTGTAATATTATCCAGAGAATAATGGATACGGGAGATGTTCTCTTCTACCATTCTCCCCTGAAATACAACGATGGTCGGCTCAAACGTGAGAATTTTTCCGATCTTCCTGTTCCGCAACTTCAGCCATACGATAAATTTTTGTAAAAGCGCAATGGCTATAATCGCCGTCACAGTATGTATATGATCAATTTTGGGATCGGCAATGTCTGCACCTACGACGGAACCCAGTACAAGCACTACTAAAAAATCGAAGACAGGTAGTTCTCCAATCGACCTTTTCCCCATAAATAACCCTACCCCTAGAAGTAATGGCAAGATGGTCAATATCCTTCCAATCACTTTAAGTGTATCCATCCATATATCCATGTGCGTCACCTCTGCCTTAGCTTTACACGGGGTAGGACCCCTTATCCAAAAAAATACGTGCCGGGGTGTTGACATTATACCTAATGGGGTATATTATTAGTCATGTACTGTTCAACAGCGACAGAAAAAACTTCACAAGGGAGGTCAATTCGATGGAATACAATGACGCGATGAAGAACAGAGTGAAACGTCTAGAGGGTCAGTTGCGAGGCGTTTTAAAAATGATGGAAGAAAATAAAGACTGCAAAGATGTCATTACGCAGCTTTCCGCTTCCAGAAGTGCGATTGACCGTGCGATCGGGCTCGTGGTAAGCTCCAACCTTGTGGAGTGCATCCAGGACGCTGATGATAAAGAAAATAAAGAAGCTTCAATCAATGAAGCTGTTCAGTTGCTTGTTAAAAGCAGATAAATTTTTTTACCACAAAATATACCCATACACGTATATCTATATATTATTAGGAGGATGAAAAATGTCTGAAACAAAAAAGACGAATATTATTTTATTCAGCGGGGATTATGATAAAGCAATGGCTGCTTACATCATAGCTAACGGAGCAGCCGCTTACGATCACGAAGTAACGATTTTCCACACATTTTGGGGACTGAATGCCCTTCGCAAGGATGAAAACATCCAAGTGAAGAAAGGCTTCATGGAAAAAATGTTCGGTAAAATGATGCCGCGTGGAGCAGATAAGATGGGCATATCAAAAATGAACTTCGCAGGATTTGGTCCTAAGATGATCAAAGACGTCATGAAAAAACACAATGCGATGCCATTGCCGGATCTTATTGATATGGCTCAAGAGCAGGAAATCAACTTGGTCGCATGTACAATGACGATGGACCTACTAGGATTGCAAAAAGAAGAATTGCTTGATGACATTCAATACGCAGGCGTTGCTGCTTACCTTGCAGATGCAGAAGACGGCAATGTTAACCTGTTTATCTAATTAGGAGGTATCATTTATGAAAACAATGACTGCTAAAGAAGTAGAACAAAACCTATCTGAAGGTAAAGAACTAAACATTATCGATGTCCGTGAAGACGAGGAAGTCGCTGAAGGAATGATCCCTGGTGCGAAACACATCGCTCTAGGGACTGTGGAAGAGCGCGCAGATGAATTGGATAAGGATAAATCTTATATCATGGTTTGTCGTTCCGGTGGCCGCAGTGGCCGTGCATCACAAATTCTTGAAGATAAAGGATTCGATGTGACGAACATGGAAGGCGGCATGATGAGCTGGGAAGGTCCAACGAAATAAATCCCCCTATAAGGGTAGAGGAGGAATGTAAGAATGGAACTGAAAACAGATCTTACGTTAGATGCCAAAGGATTAGCATGTCCTATGCCAATTGTGAAGACAAAGAAATCAATGAAGGACATTGAAGCTGGGCAGGTCCTTGAAATTCAAGCGACAGATAAAGGATCTAAAGCAGACCTTGAAGCATGGGCAAAAAGTGCAGGTCATCAGTACTTGGGTACGATCGAAGAGGGAGACGTACTCAAGCACTATGTCCGCAAATCAAGCGGTGAAGAAGAACAAGAGAAAAAGCACCCCAATGTCGTGAACAATGAAGAATTGGATGCTCTTCGTAAAAACGAAGATGTCCTAGTATTAGACGTGCGTGAGTCTGCTGAATATGCCTTTGAGCATATCCCTGAAGCAGCGTCCATTCCGCTCGGTGAACTTGACGCGCGTGTAGATGAAGTGGATCGCACGAAAAACGTTTATATCGTCTGCCGTACTGGAAGCAGAAGTGATCTTGCTGCACAGAAACTGACAGAAAAAGGTTTTGAGAATGTTTACAATGTTGTTCCAGGCATGAGTGGCTGGAATGGCGAAACGACGAAGCTTTAATTCTATATTTTTTTATTAAAATTAATACCCTAGGAGGTAATAAGATGACTGTTAAAAACATGACGGTAAAAGAAATTACTAATAAAGTGTTGAATAATGAAGAGCTATTCCTTCTTGATGTACGAACAGAAGATGCCTATCAGGATTGGAAAATCGAAGGCGAAAACTTTTCTTACTTGAACGTTCCTTATTTCGATCTCCTTGATGGTGTCGAAGAGATTGCAGATCAGCTGCCAAAAGATAAAGAGATTGCTGTCGTTTGTGCTAAAGGCGGCTCTTCTCAAATGGTTGCTGAAATGCTTGTGGAAGAAGGGTTCGAAAATGTCTACTCCGTAGAAGGCGGAATGAAAGCCTGGAGTGAGCATCTGGAGCCTGTCAAAGTCAATGACCTGAAAGATGGCGGCGAGCTTTATCAGTTCGTACGTATCGGAAAAGGCTGCCTTTCCTACATGGTCGTATCTAACGGAGAAGCAGCGATCATCGACTCTACAAGAATGACAGATGTGTATGTTGATTTCGCTAAAGAACTTGGTGTGAAAATCACGAACGTCTTTGATACGCACCTGCACGCCGATCACATTTCCGGTGGACGCAAAATCGCTGAGCAAACCGGTGCGACGTACTGGCTGCCTCCAGAAGATGCTGGTGAAGTGACATTCGATTACCAACCACTTCGTGATGGAGACCATGTCACGGTAGGAAATACGAACATCGATATTCATGCGTTGTATTCTCCTGGCCATACGAAAGGATCGACTTCTTTCGTCGTGGATGATCAATACTTGATGACAGGCGACATCCTGTTCATCGACTCTATCGGACGTCCAGACCTTGCTGGTAAGGCCGATGACTGGGTGATGGATTTGAGAGAAACCCTTTATACCCGATATAAAGAGCTTTCTGACGAGCTGATCGTCCTTCCTGCTCACTTCATGATCATGGATGAGTTGAACGAAGACGGTACCGTCGCTGAAAAACTAGGTACACTTTTTGAAAAGAACCACGGCTTGAACATCGATGATCAAGAGGAGTTCAGAAAAATGGTGACAGAGAACCTGCCGCCTCAACCGAACGCTTATCAGGAGATCCGTGAAACAAACATGGGTAAAATCAGCCCGGACAATGAAGAACAGCGTGAAATGGAAATCGGCCCGAACCGTTGTGCTGTAAGATAAAAACTTATGAGCCTGGGAATCCAGGCTCACCCTTAATCAATCAATATAAACATTTGGAGGTATTCAATTATGAACGTAACAAAAACACTTGATGCAACAGGACTAGCTTGCCCAATGCCAATCGTGAAAACAAAGAAAGCTATGAAAGACATCGAAGCGGGAGAAGTTCTTGAAATCCACGCAACAGACCAAGGCGCAAAAGCCGACTTGACTGCATGGGCGAAGTCCGGTGGTCACGAACTTCTACAAACAGAAGAAGACAACGGGGTATTCAAGTTCTGGATTAAAAAGGGAGAATAATCGGGTATTACCTGATTGCCCCATTATGGAATAAAGGGAACCTGCAACGGTTCCCTTTTTTATAGGAGGTAGACAGACTATGGAATTCGGATTAATCATCACGATCTTTCTTATCGGCTTCATAGGATCTTATATATCCGGAATGCTCGGCATCGGGGGTTCCATCATCAAATATCCAATGCTGCTTTATATACCGCCGCTTGTTGGTTTTACAGCCTTCACCGCCCATGAAGTATCCGGCATCAGTGCCGTGCAGGTCTTCTTCGCGACCATCGGTGGTGTTTGGGCCTACCGTAAAGGTGGTTTCCTGAACAAAGAGCTCATTTTATATATGGGTGTCAGTATTTTGATCGGTAGCTTCATAGGTGGTTATGGATCAAGGTTCATGGCTGAAGACGGCATCAACATTGTTTACGGGGTTCTTGCGTTAATTGCGACGGTGATGATGTTCGTACCGAAAAAAGGTATTGATGACAAGCCATTAGATGAGGTCACCTTTAACAAGCCTCTAGCTGCCATTCTCGCACTCATCGTAGGAGTCGGGGCAGGCATTGTCGGTGCAGCAGGAGCTTTCTTGTTAGTACCAATCATGCTTGTCGTGCTTAAGATTCCGACACGGATGACCATTGCCTCTTCTCTTGCTATTACGTTGATTTCATCCATCGGAGCAACAGTCGGAAAAGTGACCACAGGTCAAGTCGAATACTTTCCGGCAGCCATCATGGTTGTGGCAAGCTTAATAGCTGCACCACTTGGAGCGATGGCTGGTAAAAAAGTAAACACCAAGATTCTACAGACCGTCCTAGCCCTATTGATCTTAGGGACAACAATCAAAGTCTGGATGGATATCTTTTAATACTGGCATACCAAAAGAGCAGAACACTAGGAAGTGTCTGCTCTTTCTCTATACTGAATTCCGGACACTTCCCATCACCAAACACTCTCCAAACTTTATTTTTTCAATGTCTAATTTTACATAAAATGGATTAATTAACAGAGGAGGGGGTACAGAATAAAGAGATAGGAGGGAAAAGATGAGCTCAAGATGGAAGGTATTCATCTTCATCATGGCCGGGTTGATTTTAGTTGGTTTTTTCATTTATGACTTCATATCAGGGGATATTGGCTACAGAACGGGGAAATTAGCCGTGGTCATCTTCTTTGTCATTTACATTCTCTACACGGTTTTCTCTAAGAATAAAAAAAGTGAGCTGGATTAAATTAGCAGGACCTTTTAGGGTCCACTGTCCTCCATGATAGGTATCACCACATAGAAAACCCTCTCTCCTTTAAATATGGAGAGAGGGTTTCATTTATTGTTCTTGTTTATTTTGATTTGGTTCATTGCTCTCGCTTTGGACCATTTCCGTTTCATCCAGGTAGCGCAGCAAGTCACCATAGATGATTGAATCAGACATCTCCAATTCCTCTTGAGCCTTGTCGAACCCTTCATTACAAAGTTCAGCTTCCAGCTCTTCTCCTGTCTCGCGATCATAACAGGTTCCTTGAATACCCACATATTCTTCGCTGGCAAAGTTACCATCACGAGTGATCATTAATTGACGACGATCTTCATCAAGGAGGTCGTGTCCGAATTGAATCGGATTATCATCTTGAATTCCTAACAAGTTCGTCAATGTTGGACGAAGATCAACTTGTCCACCAACGGTATGGTTTTTCTCAGCGTCAATTCCTTTTCCATAAATCAACATCGGTACACGCTGCAATTGGAACTGCTCATACTCGTTGATTTCTTTATCTAAATACTCGCCCATCGCTTTTTGATGGTTTTCAGATATCCCGAAGTGATCACCATACATGACGAGGATGGTATCATCATATAGCTCCGAATTTTTAAAGTCTTCCACGAATTTCTTCAAGGCTTCATCCTGATAACGGATCGTCTGGAAGTAACGGTTCAACGTACCACTTCCCGTTTCCCCTTCCTCAATGAACTTTTGCTCTTCAGGAAGTGTGAATGGATAATGGTTCGTCAACGTAATCAACTTCGAGTAGAAAGGTTTATCCATTTCTTTCATCATGTTCAAAGAATCCTCGAAGAAATATTCATCCAAGTAACCCCAACCATGAGATTTTTCCGGAGTTACCGTGTAATCTTCCTTGGAAAAATATTCGTCATAGCCAAGAGAATCATACATCACATTACGGTTCCAGAATGTTTTATCATTCGCGTGCATAGAGTTGGTAAAATAGCCGTTCTCCCCAAGCAAACTTGGAAGTCCTTCATACTCATTCGATGAATGAGTGAAGAAAACAGCACCCCGGTTCAATGGGTACATGGAGTTCGCAAGTAAAAACTCTGAATCTGACGTACGTCCCTGTTTTACCTGGTGATAGAAATTATCAAAGTAGATGCCTTCTTCTTTCAGGTCATTGAAATATGGAGTCAATTCTTCGCCGTGCAACGTATTGTCGACAACGAATGTCTGTGTACTTTCAAGAGAAAGCATAATTACGTTTTTACCTTCTGCGACACCTTCTAAGCGGTCGCTGTCCTCGGATTTATTTTCGTTCAAGTAGTTGATGACCGGTACAAGTTCGTTACTGTCCGCGAGTGTTTTCTTCATCTCGGTCTTCCCTTGCAACACCACATCATAGACATGGTAATTGATGACACCGATATATTTAACGAGCATGTTACGGTCGAACGTACGCTCAAGAAGGTCCGTCCGCTCTTGTTCTGCCCACTGCAAGTTGATCATGAACAGAGGAACAGCAACGATAGCAAGAACGATTCCCTCCCAGCGCTTTGGCTTAAAAGCCTGGAAGCGTGAAGGTTTCAAGTAGAATAATAGAAAAGCAGCAATGAGAACATCTACAAACAGCAAGGCATCAACAGGACTCATAATCGTTGTGATACTGCCTCCCAGGTCTGCGAGGTTCGCCACCTGGTTTAACATCGGGATCGTAATGAAATCATTGTATTCTCTATAAAAGAGAACATTTACGTATAAAAGAATGGAGCCTAAGATATAGGATACGAACATTCCCCGACGTCCAGCCAGTAGAATCCCCAATCCGAATATGAGAAAGATACTGCTCAGTGGATTAAATGCCAATATGTTTGCTTCATTGGAATTTTCCACATTCAGTGAGAAGATACTTGTCTGTATATAATTCATTTTTAACCAGAATAGTCCGATAACCAATAGATAGACTAGTAGTTTTAAACCAGTTTTTTTATTGATATATTTATTGTTTGTAAACATTGTAAAACCTCCGTTAATTTTACATTACCCTATTTTACCTCATCTCAAATCTTTTTTGTACCACCTTAGAGATAGTTTAAAAACTCTGACACATTTGCACCGTTTATATCAATGATTAGATAGAAAAAATGAAGCTCAATACCTATACTTCCGCCATTTTTCCTATAAAAGGAAAAAGTTATGAATCTCCTAACACATTTCTTTAATATATGTTAACTTATAATTATTGAAGGTTAACGAAAGAGGTGTTAGGTATGTCACCACAGAGTAAGAAATTGAGATTCATTGTAAATGGAGCATTGTTTGCTGCACTGACAGCAATCATGGCTCAAATCGAAATTCCTCTTCCCATTGTACCGATCAGTGGACAAACCTTAGCCGTAGGTCTCACAGCTACTATTTTAGGAAGCAGGCAGGGGGCTGTTGCGATGATTGGGTACGCGGCTATAGGGGCAGTTGGACTTCCTGTTTTCGCAGGATTCAGTGGAGGAGCACAAGTTTTGGCAGGACCAACCGGAGGTTACATTTTCGGCTTCATTTTAACAGCATTCATTACTGGCTATATTTTAGAAAAAACATCCTTTCATATGCCCATGGCAATTGTTGCTAATGTGACAGGTATGATCATTACATTAATATGTGGAACGATTCAGTTGAAGTTCGTCCTCGATATGACTTGGAACCAGGCCCTTGCCGCTGGTGTCTATCCTTTTATCGCTGTTGGACTCATTAAAGCTTTCCTTGCCAGCTGGATTGGCATTATCGTCAGAAAACGACTGATTCAGGCAAGATATATTAAAGAAGATCCCCAACCAGCAGCTTCGTAACCGCATATTTCCCAGGAAATGAAAAGAACGCCGTGAATTAGTCACGACGTTCTTTTTTATTCTTCTGTTTGTAGATCTACAAGAATCGTACTAACAATAAGGAAAAGCGGAATGCACGCGACGGTAAATGCAAATGCGAATGACATGGTCTTCCCCCCTCTCCTACCAGGTTTGGAACCTTCCAGACCCTGGTGGTGCATGTTGAATCAGATCTGATAAAGGAATCGTGTAAGCAATAGCGATGAGTACAAAGGCAATTCCAATCCACAACTTCCAATTTTCTAAAAACCTTGGAGTAGCAGACACATCACTGGAGGCAATCGGAAACGACTCTGCTTGATGAACATCAGCTTTAGGCGCTATCCACCACAATTGAATGACGATGTAAATCAGTAATGAGGCCGACAGAAAGAGAATGGATCCTCCGACAGCCATCGTCACATGATTGGATAAAACTCCATCAAACCAAGCCAGTGCATCATCATGCGCATATCCTGTGTAAGCGGTTCGTCTTGGTGCCCCCATCAATCCCAGTACATGCTGGGCCGTACTCATGAGAAGCATCCCCACCGACCATGAAATGATCTGAATAAAAGCGAGCTTTTGTAAGGCCTTCGTAAAACGTCGTCCGGTCAAGTAAGGGATCAACCAGAACGTCAGGCCGAAGAAAGTCATAGCTACAGGTGTTCCGACCGTGATATGAAAGTGGCCCACGACCCACAATGTGTTGTGGATCACTTCATTCATTTGGAAACTTGCATTGATAATTCCACCTGCGCCGCCAGGGATGAAGAAAGCCATGGCGATAAAGATAGAAGTAAATCGAACATCTTTCCATGGTAACTTCCGGAACCATCCAAACAAACCTTTGCCACCAAGTTCTCTGCCTCGCAACTCAAACGTGGCAAACATGGAGAAAGCTGTCATGAGAGATGGAATAATAACCATAAACGTCAAAACTGTTTGTAGAAACTTCCAGAAACTTGCGATCCCCGGCTCTGTCAACTGATGGTGAAAACCGACAGGAATCGAGAAAAGAATAAACAGAACGAACGATAGACGTGCCAGCGAATCACTAAAAACTTTCGTACCAAGAATTTTTGGTACAATTACATACCAGGCCATATAGGCAGGCAGTAACCAGAAATATACGAGTGGATGACCGAAATACCAGAACAATGAACGACTCAATTCAACATTAATTCCGTCCACCCACCCGAATGCCCAAGGGATGAACTGAAACAGCACAGCAGCTACAACCCCAAGACAGGCGATGATCCACATGATAAGAGTAGCCACTGTCATGAAAGCGAATAAAGGGCTGAATTCTCCTTTGTGTTGTTTCCTCCAACCCCGATAATGGCCGATCAAAGCAAAGCCTTGAATCCATGTACCAATGACAAATAATGCGAGGCCGACATAGAACAGTCCGTGAGCTTGCAAAGGAGCATAAAAGGTATAAAGGACAGAAGCCTGGCCTCCGATCACCATGATGACAACTAAAAGAGTCCCTAAGGAAGTTACAATAAAACCAACCCAATTCCATAAAAGGACATTAGGACCGAACGACCCAAGCGTCCGACTCATCCCTGCCTGGAAAAAGGCAAAAATGAAAAATGTCGTAAAGACGATCGCTAGTAATAGGCCGTGAGCTGTTAACACTTGGTAATAATCCAACCACCCTGGTAACGTAAGAGCGTCATTCCTTATGAAGACCTGAAGCAGACCACAAAGAGTCCCTATCAAGAAAGCGGCATAGGCAAAACCTAAGTTCGCGAGGGCAAGTTTCCGTTCTCCCTTTGCTATTTGTCCGATTATCATTGTTCAACCACCTCGATTTCTGTACTCATAAAATGGTGGCCGGATCCACAATACTCATTACAAATGACAAGATACGTACCCGGCTCTTGGAACGTATGCTTTTTATGGTTGATCTCCCCCGGCACAACCATCATATTCACGTTTGTCCCGACGACGGAAAAACTGTGAACGACATCTGAACTTGTAACTGTAAACATGATCTCTTTCCCTGCAGGTACTTGGATCTTTCCAGGATCGTACCCGAAAGCTTTGCCCACCATAACTACTTCATAGGTGCCATCCTCTTTTTCGTACACTCCCGGCTGATCGAAAGGGGCCGTTTCAGAAACCTTATCAGGATCGATTTTCATATGCCCCCCTGAAGGTGTATGTCCCTGGTGGAAGGCACTGACGCCAACGACAGATAAAAAGATAATAAGTGCCATGATTCCGAAAATAAGCCAGATTTTTTCGTATTTGTGTAAATGCATGCCCTTCTCCCCCCTCTATAACCTCTGGATATATAAAAAGTAAATGCTCACCCACATGACTATAATGATGGCCCCAACGGCCAGAACACTCACAAGGGTCCCCTTTAACTCTGTATGATCCTCCTGTTTTTTCATAACCATTCCGCCCCCCTCTTTCCTTCATTTGATCTAGTTCTATTGTATCGAGGGTACGGGAAATAAAATATTGGGGAATCCCCTCATCTTAAAAAGCAAAATCCCCTATTCCTCTTTTAAGCTCAAAAAATCCGCTTAACAACCATATCCAACAAACGCTCCCTATTCTTGAAGACTCAGTTTCGAGATGTTTGTGTGATTCTAGGGGCTCCGGGAAAAGGTTCGCTTTCCATGGGGCGGGCGGTGAGCCTCCTCAGGCTACGCCTTCCGGGGTCTCACCTGTCCCACACGTCCCATAGGAGTCTCACCGTTTCCCTCCGCCCCTTTACTTTATAAGTGTCTCGAAACCACTTCTAAAAGGGGCAGCTTGAATGGTTGAGAGAAGTAAATGATTAGAACACCTGTATTCATAAGTAAGGTTCCAATTGTTCTCCCCTAGGCGGGCATAAAGTGCCTTGTATCAAGCATTTGCGTATGCTAAACGTCAATTGGGGTAGAGTTTATATCATTAACTTCTCATAACCCCACAAGCTGATTTTTTAAGTAGTGGTTTCGAGTATCTTCTTTGATTAGTTGGCGGAGGGGAATGGCGAGACTCCTGCGGGAAAAAAGTGCATGGTGAGACCCCACAGGACGCAGTCCGAGGAGGCTCACCGCGCTCCCGCGGAAAGCGAGTTATTCCCCGCAGCCCCATCCACTCAAAAAACATCTCGAAACTGAGCCTTTTACAATCCTGCCATATAGTTTAATAACTTTTCTAAAGTGCCGGTATTTCTAAATCTCACATAAAAAAAGAAGCCTGAGTTACTCTCAGACTTCTAAGGGTATATTCACTTTGATTGTGGTTCCTTTGTTTTCAGCTGATGTGATGGACAGGGATCCACCTACGGCACGAGCCCTTTCTTCCATGCTGAACAATCCTACACCTTTATTAGATCGACCAACGGAGAAACCGTTTCCTTCATCCGATATCTCAATTAAAAGGGCGCTTTCTTCTTCTTTTATCAGGACCTGCGCTCCCTCTACACCGGCGTATTTTCTAACATTAGTCAGCGCTTCCTGGATGATGCGGTAAATGCTTGTTTCAATATCAGGGGATAAGCGGCAGCGGACTTCTGATTGAAACGTTACTTTCAATCCATATGATTTTTCTAATCGATTTATAAACGAGCGTAATGCAGGCATTAATCCGAGTTCATCCAACGCAGACGGTCTGAGTTCCCAGGACATATCCCTTACACTTTGAATCAAGTGGCTGATGTCTGTAGTCATCTGGTCAATCAGTGGATGCGTGTATTCTTTTTCGAGCCTTTGAACGGTTATGAGCAGGCTGTATAACTCTTGGCCGATGCCGTCATGAAGCTCTCTCGATACATGCTTCCGTTCATTTTCCTGTACATCGATGATTCTTGTCATCATATGTTGGAGCTCTTGTTCCACACGCTTGCGTTCCGTGACTTCATTACGTATGGCTAAATATTGATAGGGTTTACCGTTTTCATCCAGAAACGGGACAATCGTTGTATCTACCCAATAAAAAGATCCGTCCTTTGCTTTGTTCCGGATTTCTCCTTTCCAAACGCGGCCGGTGCCAATCGTACGCCACAGCTCCTTGAAAAATTCTTTCGAGTGGTATCCGGAGTTTAATATCCGGTGGTCCTGGCCAATCAATTCCTCAACGTCATACTTCGATATCTCTGAAAATTTTTTGTTTACGTACCTTATTCTTCCCCTTTTGTCTGTGAGAGCGACAATGGAGGACTCGTCCAACGCATACTTAATATCTAGAAGTTCTTTAAATGGTTCATAGCTTTCGCGATCAAGGGTGCTTCTTTCCGCAAGATTTTGAATCGTAACATAAAAGTAGCGGATACTTGAGACGACCGAATCGTGAACAACTAAGAAAACCGGGGAGGGGTTCTCTCCCTGTGGGGTAATATAATGCTCCAAAAGAACACCTTTTTCACAGTTATGTAGATCGTCGAGGGACAGGTGGAGAAACAGATCTTCCAACACTGCTTCCTCTCGACTTCGTTGAAATAACTCTTCAGCCCGGCCATTAAAGCACGTAACCACGCCGTCTTCTCTTACAATCAAAAATCCTTCCCTTCGGGCGGGAAGAATAGGTGAAAGTGTTTCTTTCTTCATTCCACCGCCTCCCTTTCTTGAAAATAAGCTTGTATATAAGATGCCAATCGGTCACACAACTCCTTGTCTGGCAAGGCATGGGATGAACGGTAAGCGATCAGAAGAACAGCACCGAAAAGAGATGATGTAACGATTGGGATCGCTGCAAAAGCCTGTATTTTTTCGGATAATACAATGGGATACTCTCTGATTGGCAAGGGTAAATGTGCCACATTCTCACATCTGAAAGCTGTTCCTGTTTGTAAAACCCTTCCTGCTACCCCTTTTCCGTACATGACACTCATTCGCTTATACCGTTCATTCAACGGGCGATCGGCATACGTCCACCTGATTCCCTTGGATGGCGAGTGGAACTCCGCAATAGCAACTAAGGATGCATCTGTATCTGCAGCGACTTTTGCACAAAGTTCTTCTAATGATCGCCTCACATGTTCAGCCCCTTTATAGAGAATATCCAAGCAATCCTTTCTTCCATGCATACTCCACCAATTCAGGCCGGGTTTTAAGCTGTAATTTCTCCATCACATGCGCCTTATGAGCTTCGACCGTTTTAACACTGATGACTAGTTTTTCAGCAATATCCTTATTGGCAAACCCTTTCGCGACCAAGGCCAGTACTTCGCGTTCCCGGTCCGTCAGTAAACGGTAAGAATCCGATGTCTTGCCGCTTTTCAGTTTGTTCATATAATCTTCCATTAACCGTTTTGTCGCTGAGGGGTACAGATAAGCATCCCCCTCTGCTACTTGGCGAATGGCTTTTAACAGTTCTTCATGCGGAGCATTTTTTAAAATACACCCGGATGCACCAAGTTCAATTGCCCGAAACAAATACTCTTCATCATCATGCATAGTGAGAATAAGGATATGTGTGTCAGGGAATTGTTTCTTTATTTCTGATGTAGCGGATAACCCATCTTTTCCGTGCGGCATAGACAAATCCATCAAAACGACGTTCGGACGGTTTTCCTCTACTTGAGCAAAAGCTTCATCCCCTTCTGAAGCTTCACCTGCGACTTCAAAATCATCCACCGCATTTAGGAGCATCCGTAATCCAGAACGAACAACGGCGTGGTCATCAACAATCACAATGGAAATCATCCTCATTCCCCCTCTTCTTGATATAGATCCAAAACCACAGCCCTGACCTCTGCTCTATTTTCAGTTCCATACCTGTTCTGTTCTGTATATGTCGAAGAAAATCCTTTTTATCAACATCGATCTGCTTGTGTGGAGAATGGAATCGAAACGTTATCGATTCCTCTTCCATATGGATATCGATCGCATCGGTATCCGCATTCTCTACGATTAAGAGGATGGTTTGTTGAATCAACCGGAATATCACCTGTTGTTCTATAAAAAAAGTTTCTCCGTCACCCGAAATGCGCACGGTTACGCCAAACCGATTTTCTATCTCTTTACTAAATTGCTTTATAGCAGGAACCACCCCTCTTTTTGCAAGGGACAAGGGGGTAGATTCATTCGATTTACTTCTCATATCATCAATAATATGAGTTAACAAAAGAGCAGATTTTGATGAGTCGCCCTCCTGGTCCATTTGATGGAGCAGCCCAGTCAAAAGATGACTATACCTTTCATGCAGGTCATAAGATAAATCATGTAACATCGTTTCATACATTTGGATGATTTCATCCGCTGGAAGTTTCGTTTTCTCCTTCATCCTATTCCACCTCGATCACACGTAATCTTACTATCATCATACCTTCAAAAGGACTGAACGGATATTAGGGCATTCCCTGATTTTCATAGTCCCGTTCATAATTTTCAGGAACATGGGGAACGTAAGAATGGAGGTGGACAAACATGCAACCCTATCTATGTCCTAACTGTAAAACCAACCGCTCTCGTTTTAATTTAATTGAACAGGAAGCAAAAGCTGTAAAAATGAATCCAAGAACAGGTGAACCAGATGAAAGTTACTCATCTGAAAATATGGATCCTTTTCACATGGCCTACAAGGGTCCGCAAATTAAAGTTCAATGCGGAGCGTGCGGTTTAATTGAAGATGAAAAGTCTTTTATCGCTTTCGCTGAGCATAATCGCTTAGACTGATCCTCTGTGATGAACCAGAGGGTCTTTTTTATGAAATCAATTCTTTCCTGACCGATCGTCCCAGCTTGAAAACCACAAGTGGAACACCTAATAAGAACAAAGGATGGTACACTCCAGCACCCAGCAGAATCAAACTTAAGACTCTTCTCCATTCTTCACGATAGAAATTTTCCTTTTGGACCATCATCAAGCGTTCGCTGATGACCCGTGCAAGATCAACATAAGCAAATAAGATGATGGCGATCAATTGCATCCCCAAAGCTACTAACGATTCCGCAAGAACGATTTGAATGCTTATAAAGGAGAAGAGCACAGGCAGAAAACCAACATATGCCCAAATCAAATAACTGTTTTTACAGCTTTCCTCCTCAATCGGCAGGGAATGGAAAACTTTCTCCACATCTGAAAAAAGCCCCCCTGCTACTTCGTGATAAACAACAATAGCAATGGGCAGCGTGATCATTAACATCCAATCGACCCTCATCGGAATGACAAGAATAATTAAACAAACCGTCGGGATCGTTTTCCAAATCACATCCGCTGACTTTTGAAAATACCCGGTCCATATCCGTCCATAAAGATGCCGGACAGAATAATGACGGCCTCGTTTCTTTTTCCAAATCGACTGGGTAATCCCAAATCTTTTCGGCGGCTTAATATTCACCTCGGTAAAATAGCCGACCAACCACATATTCCACACACGCGCATCATTGATATCGATAATTCTCCCCCAGTCCACCTCCTCTGTACGTATGAAAAATACTAGAACCAGCACGAATAAGACAAGGTAGAGAAGTGTCACAGGATAGCCAAGGAAAAGTAAAACGGAAAGAGCTCCGCTAAATAAGGAAACACTCAATTTATGAAAGGACGAGCATGAAAACAACTTCCACTGCATCCATAAAGATAATGGATAACTAAAGAGTAGGAGCGATACCCACAAAACGGCTGATTCCCACGACATCAAGACAAGTGAAAAGGGAAGAGGTACAACCATGATCACTAGAATTTGAAGGATGTACTTTTCTAAAAACAAATAGGTTAGGAGTCGTTTTCTTGGGTGAGGTAAAAAGCTAAGCTGAAGTTCTGAAGATGTAAAACGTATGCCAGGGTCTGTAAAAGAAGTTACGGCTGCACCCATGACTGCCAAAAAAGGAAGGAATAACGCGTAAGAAGCTAAGAATGACCCCCTTCCGTCTAAAATAGTAATCAACTGTTTCAGCCAGTCATAACCGATGAACAAACAGAAGATAACGAACAATCCACTATAAAATGCCACGACGGGATCAACAACCATATGGTAGGTCTGTTTATAAAGATCGAACTTTTTCTTCCTTCTTTTCTTTCTCAGCCATTTATATACTGAATATGTCGTCATAGGCTCCATCATGTCGACCTTCTTTCCAGCTCGTGAAATTCTGACACATCTCCCGAGGAAGAGACTTCCCCCTCTACAAGCATGACGTAACGGTCGGCAAGTTCAGATACCTTCTCCAGTTGGTGAGTAGTCAGTAATATACCGGCACCATTAGCTTTTTTCCTTTGTAACTCTTTCTCAAGAAATCGACCTGCATAAACATCCAGTCCCATGAACGGTTCATCTATGAATAAAACTGGAACATCAGGGATGAGAGCACAGATGGTTTGGACTTTCTGCCTCATTCCTTTGGACAGCGCTTCCGGATATGCATCCAGCTTGTCCTTCAATTCAAACCCTTCAGTATAGGTTTGTACTCGGCTTTCAAAAATGTCCCCGGGAACAGAATAACTCTTCTGATAAAGCTTAAAATGATGGTAGACCGTCAATTCGTTGAATAAAAGCGGTTCTTCCGGTATATATGTAAAATTTCTTTTGTACGCTTTATATTGCTTGTCCTGATCATTTCCCGTAATGGATAATGATCCATTGTTTTTTTCCCGCAAGCCGATGATCGTCTTTATCAACGTTGATTTTCCAGCCCCGTTATGACCGACCAGTGCCATGATTTCGTTTCGTTCCACATGAAAACTGATATCCTTCAGTATTCTTTCCTTTTGTATATCAACACTGCAATTCTTGACGTCCAATACCACTTCCATGCCAACACCTCCGCCAATTTTTATTTATTTACAAGTACAGGCAGAAAATAGTTTCAAATTTCATCCAGGTGATTCCGCTAATGGTATGGCTGTTATAAAAGTTACCCAATAAAAATAAGCCCTCTCCGCTTATACGAGGGGCTTATAATCATTTATTCATTCTTGATAAAAAGTCACCAAGCAAGTCATCGTCATCTTCTTCATGAACTTCTTCTTCTCGTTGTTCATGAAAATCAGCTTGGAGATTGTCCAAATCCAGATCATCCAAGTCATCATCCCCGTCTACCTCAAGTGGGGTTTCAGGAAGGACAGCTTTCTCCTTCTCAGGTTCAATCTCTGTTGGAATCTGGGTTTCTTCCTCTGTTGCCGCCTCCTCTTGAAGGTACAGTGCATCATCAATATGATAGGCATTGCTGTTCAACGACGCAAGTAAAGTCGTTGCCCTTACAGGATCCATCATGAGCTGGTAAAGAATGCTACCGATGAGGGCTTCAGAGTGTTCGTGTTTAATCCAACTTTTTTGCTCTTTCGTAAGTGCTTTCGGAAGCGGGATCGTCACGGTTTCCTTATCTTTCGTAAAGGACTGGTTGACTCCATCAAGGACGAACTGAGCGATTTTACTTGAAAAATTCCTACGTTCCTTCTCTTTTAACTGGGACAGCTGTTTTAATAAATGATCCGGTGTGTCCGAGGGGACCCGGAACGTAATCGACTGTCCCCTCTCCACACTTTTTCTAGAAGAACTCATCCAATCACCTTACTTAGAAGATCCGGCTTTTTGTTCTACTTTTTTATTAGACTTGTCTTCTAACTTCGAATTCTTGCGGATATAGTCAGAGATGAGCTTATAATAAGCATTGGCCATCATCCAAATGCTCTCATTCTCATCTTCAAAGAATTCAATGTTAAAGCCATCCAGTTTATTATTCAATGTTTTAATATAATCTTTCAACACAGCTGATCCGCCACCTACGAAATAGCAGATTTCAGACTGAGAATTCTTCTGCCAAACATTTCTCAAGTAACGATATTGTTTCTTCGCAAGTTCAAGCAAAATGCGGTCCGTGATGTCGTGCACATTTGTCCGGCTTCCTCGAACCATAATGTGATGGCGATCATTTTTACGCGTAATGATATCAACGACATCGCGACGGCTGTCCAGTTCAACCCCATGCTTCGTAAGGATCTCATCACGAATCATCTCTAATGACTCAGACACTCCCAGGTTGAAGCCCTGAGCCTTGTCATCATCCACATTACGGTTTCTGATAACGGCGATATCCGTAGAAAGACCACCGATGTCTTGGATCAGGATTTGCTTATCTACCAACTCTTTATTAATAATGTTCAAATCATTATCCATCACAAGGTTTACATAAGCAGCAAATCCTTCTGGATAAACTTTAACCTCATCAAACTTGATGTTTACTTTCATTCCTTGATATTTAGGTGTAACTAAGAATTCCACTTGGTGTACAGAACCTAGAAGCTGGGAACGGTAACCCACATCTTTTCCTTCTTTCACTTCACGTAAAGGTAACCCTGTACCAAGTGTATAGTTCGCTTCAATCACGTTGTTTTTAGCTGATTGTGCATCTTTCCCAGTAACAGCGTCCATGGCAATAGATGCAAACAGCATGATCAATGTTTGATCTTCTTCTGATTTGTAACTCCCAGGATCCAACTCCGCAGAGTTTGTAGTCTTCGTAGCTAAATTCCCTACACGATAAATAGCATTATTTTCACGTAAAGCAGGGGAATGCACTCGAATATGTAGATTATCGAGTGGATCCTTATCATCAAGATCTTCAATTCCGATAACCGGACGGTCCTCAAGGTCTCTAGCGACCACATTAGGAATATATAGAGAAGATTCCAACTTTCCAAAGTTCGCCTTCACGGCATCGTTACCAACATCAACAGCTGCAATTCTAGATTTTGTCATTAAACAGCTCTCCTTTTCTTTTACTAGATTTGACCTCACCTTACTCTAAATCTATTAAACAATCTGAAAATAGTCAATGCGCCTTTTTACGTGTTCATAATTGTGTACTTGCATTCATTATTGTTTACAAGTGTACAAATTTGAGTACATCCTTTTATATCAACATGTGTACTTGTTTGCACACATGTAAACATAATCGCAAACATAATGAATACTTATTTGTGTACATGTAATCATATTTGTACACTTGTATTCGTAAATGTGTACAACCGAGGATTTTCCATTATTCCACTATCTCCGACACAAAATCACGGCCTGAGTTTTAAATGTGTTTTCTAAAAGATGGACTTGGTTTGCAAAAAAAAAAGAGAGGTGAAAACCTCTCTAATTATAACTATATAGTTATGTGATGTAAGTGCTGAATAATTCTTCTAATTTTTTTGTCAGAGCCAGGGTCATTAGTCCATTTCCTTCGGCTACTTTAGAGTGACCTAGAGGAGTTGTACGCTTAATCAGTTGTGAAAACACTTCGGATTCGGACATTTTCCTCTGAAATTGAGACTCTACTAAAGGAATGATTAAGGCAAGGCCACCAGAAACATGTGGAGTTGCCATAGAAGTACCTGATAAGCGAGCATATTTACCTTCAAGATAGGTGGAGAGGACATTCACACCAGGTGCAACAAGATCAATTTGGTCGTTTGTATTCGTAAATGCAGCCAGCCGTCGACGCTCATCCACTGCCCCTACTTGGATGACTTCATTATAAGCTCCGGGATATGCATACTCCATCGTATCTTCACGGCCATCACCTTCATTCCCTGCCGCACATACCACAGATACTCCTTCGGAAATGGCATTCAAGATCGATTTTTTTAATTCAGGCGTATCTTCCGGTCCTCCAAGAGACATGGAGATTACACGAACACGCTCATTGTTTTCCCCTCTCCATTGAACCGCATAATCAATAGCATCTGTAATCCATTGATATTTCCCACTTCCCTCTTCTGAGAGAACCTTAAGGACCAGAAGTTTTGCTTTAGGTGCAACACCAACTACACCTTCACCATCTTCCTTAGCGGCAATCGTACCGGCTACGTGAGTTCCGTGTCCGTTATTATCCTGAAAATTTTCAGCATCACCATTATGATCATCAGTAAAGTTTCGTCCTCCTACAATTTGCCCTTGTAAGTCTGGATGATCACTCTGACAACCTGTATCAATGACAGCTATGACACTGCTTTCCCCCTGCCGCGTTTCGTCCCATAAACTTTGAGCTTCCACCATATGCACACCTTTGGGGACTTCATTGGTCGTATCCAAAATAGCATCCATTCTGTAAGGAATCAGTTTCATTCGATTCATACTCTTCCTCCTTCATTTATGAACTACAAACTGGAAGACTAGTCATGAAGAATGTTCTTCCTTAAGTATAACACCGAACATATGTTACGTTCATAATTATAAGAAAAAGAGGACTTATATACGATGAACTGCGAAGTATTATGAATCATTATCCTTAATAATGTTGTTTTATTGCATGGTTAAGGTATAATAATCAGTAATTAGTTCTTTATAAAGAACTAATTATAACCTATTAAGGGGGTTTTTTTCGTGATAAAGAAGTTGTGTACACGTTGTTATAGAGCTTCTTACAGCAGTTGTAATAACAGTCCCTGGAACTGTCCTATTTGCAACGAAGACCTCACACATACTGCGCCTCTTCCTATACATTCTATAAAGCTTCACACCTCTAAAAAGAAAGTAATTCAAGCATATATTAGTAATAAAACGGCCTTATAAAGCGATTCACTAATTTTTTCTCACCGTGAATGGTTCCCTTCCAGATCTTCAGATGGAAGACTAGTATGTCTCTTACCCTCAAGATAAGGCGGGAAAAATGGATGCTAAAATACTACCTCATCATACATCGCCAAGTTATGCACATGTGAATAACATATTAAATAAGCACCACCAACCTTACCTATTAACAAGATTTCCACATGAACTACATACGGCCATACTTAATATTCCTGAGTGCGAATATCGAACCCACTCTTGTTTGCATAGGTAACGTCAAAAACGCAGAACTTACTACATTAATTAACTGTCCAAGATGTACTTAAATGAAAGATCAATTGCATCCCTACAAAGCTGAATGATAAAGAACCACCATAGAGAAACAAAACAAAAAACCGATGAGAAATCATTATGATTCCTCATCGGTTTCTTTCTTCCGCTTTGCTTTTATGGCAAGTATTTACGTGGGTTTACAGAATTAGAACGTGCTCCGTTCCAGCTTCCTTCATGGATTTCAAAGTGAAGGTGCTGGCCTGTAGATGCTCCTGTGCTTCCCATGTTTCCAAGGAATTGGCCTCTAGACACAGACTGCCCTGCAGAGACGGCAGGCGTGCTTCTCATATGAGCATATACTGTCGTGAATGTTTGCCCATTAATGCGGTGAGAGATCATGACCACATTACCATAGCTTGATGAGTAATTGGCACGGATAACTGTTCCGTCAGCTGCTGCACGAATCGGGATGGTGCCTCCGGCAGCCAAATCAATTCCTGAGTGCAGCTTTGGTTCTCCTGTAATAGGGTGGATACGGTTTCGGTCAAATTCTGATGTAGCAGGTGCACTTGCAGGCCAACTGAATAGTGCTCCACTATTAGAAGAAGATGACTCGTTGGACGAGCTTGAGCTTGAGCTTGAGTTTGAACTTGAGCTGGAGCTCGAGCTGGAATCATTGCTGCTGCTTGTGTTTGAAGCTGTTGCTTTCTTTTCAGCCGCCGCTTTTTCAGCTGCTCTCTTTCTAGCTTCTTCTTCCGCTTTACGCTGTCTTTCGCGTTCACGTTCAATTTCCTTCTGAATGGCAGCTTCTTGCGCAGCAAGAGTATCCTGTTCTTCTTTAATGTCCATCACATGATTGTGCGCAAGCTCTTCTTTATGTTCAAGATTCTCCATCAATTCGTCTTTCTCTTCTTTTTTCTGATCGAGTTCTTGTTTCAAAGCTTCTAATTCTTGCAGCTTATCCTCAAGTGATGCTAGTTCCTCTTCAACCTGGGCTTTTTTCTTTTCAACTTCTTCTTTATCAGCTTTATGCTGCTCCAAGATTTCTTTATCCTGTGTGGCGATCGTATTCAAACTCATGACACGTTCTAAGAAGTTCCCAAAGCTTTCGGCACCCATAAGGACATCCAGGTAATCAATCGCTCCACCGTTTTGGTGCATGGATTTAACGCGGTCTTTTAAGAGTTCATCACGTTCGGCAATTCTTTTTTCAAGTTCAGCAATGTCTGCTTTTAATTGCTCAATGTTTTCTCTTGTTTTTGCAATTTCATTTTCTTTCGTTTCGATCTTGTCCATCGCTTCCATCACTTGCTTGTCCAACTGTGCGATTTCCGCGTTCACTTCATCTTGTTGTTTTTGAAGCTCTTCAATTTCTTCCTGCTTTTCCTGTTTTTCTTTTTCTTTTTCAGACTGCTTGGCACGATTTTCCTCTAACTTATCCTGATTCGTCTCTGCGTTGACTGTTTGGGAATAGAGTGGAAAACCGGATAGAATAAGACTGACGGTCAGAGCGGCAACTAAAACTCTCAACTTCAAACTTTCTTCCTCCCCCGAATCCTTACCTGTTTATTTTTGTTAGATCCATAGATTTAAACTCTCAAATACTTACGAATAGACGTGAAACTTCCCCATAAACCAATGACAATCCCCATTAAGATCAGCAGTGCGGATACTTTTAGGACGAATGGGTAAACGGGCAGCAATTCAATAAACAATGTAGGGTATCTTGTAGTCACTTCTGTATAAAGGTAATCATACCCGAATACAACGAGCGCAATAGGTACTAGTGAACCAAGAATACCAATCAGCAATCCTTCGAAAAGAAATGGCCAGCGTATAAACCAGTTTGTCGCTCCGACCATTTTCATAATTTCAATCTCTCTCTTACGAGCAACGATTGTGATTCGAATCGTATTTGCAATCAGGAACATAGCCGTGAATAGAAGCCCTGCGATAACCGCATAACCTACATTACGAGCCACATCCATGACATTGAAAAGACGTTGCACTGTTTCTTTGGCATATTCAACTTTTGCTACGCTATTAAAATCTTCAATAATCTGCGCAACCGGAATTGTATCTTCAGGGTTTTCTGTTTTGACGATGTACACATCATTCAAAGGGTTTTCATCCTTCAAGGATTCAAATACCTCTCCATCATCGCCGAGACTATCGATCAGGCGGTCCAACCCTTCTTCCTTGGATTGAAACTCTACTGAAGAAACAGCCGATACTTCTTCAATTTGATTCTTTAAATCTTCGCGGCTTTGATTTTCAGCCGTTCTATCTATAAAGACGCGAACTTCTACGTCTTCTTCAATCTGTGATCCGATGTCGTTTAGATTCAATAACAATGTGGCAAAAACTCCAACCAGCAACAAGGTTACGGTCACAGCTGAAATAGAAGCTATGGACATCCACCTGTTTCTAGCTAAACTTTTAACTCCCTCTTTTCCATGGCGGCCAAATGTCTTAAATTTCATAGTATTGGTCACCCCGTGTCATCCGTTCAACCTCTCCATTGCATAGAACGGAATCCCTCAGAACATAAGGTGCTGGACTGCGGTGATGCAGATCGAACAATTTATATCACTTCCTACTAAACTCTCATTTTGTGAATCTATGTTGTCTGTTGTATGTACTTTAAGTCGTCTGTTGCATTTTCCTATATCATTATATCAAAGATATTCGCTAAATAAAGACAAATTATTATTACATTTGTGTTTCAAACCATGACAAAACACGGATATGTTTACGTTTTCCGTCGACAAATTATGCTCTCAAAATGACCTCCAGAAAGGATTAAAGTCTTAGTTTTATAGACCCAGATACACAATTTTCAAGGATTGATTTCCAACCATATGAAGGTGTTGTTGATCATAAACATTAAAAAAAGGCAAAAAAAATAAGACAATTCTTTTCGAATTGTCTTTAAGAGCTTAGTTTTTCATTTTCTTCAAAGTCTCCAACTCGCGCTTGAGCCGGATATTTTCCTGACGTATGGAGTCCAAACTGTCTGGTTTTCGTTGCATCGGTGATAAATGGACTTCATACCATGACTTTTTCAAAGCATCGTTTACTTCACTCGTCCTTCTGATGACTGCTGAAGGGTAGTGGGACTTCAAATGAGATACCTCTTTTTCAGAAAGCCTCAATTCTCTGAAAGAAATCCCCTCTTTGAAAGACTCTGACAAAAACTGCTCGAACTCACTTTTGGCCATGATCTGTCCCCCTTCTGAAAAGAATGGTTCTTGTTACAAATATAAGAAGAGGGGACGCTTTTCATGACTTTTGATAAACAGTTTCTTTAACGACAACGTTGGCGACGACTTCCATAGGGTCGATCAGAGGAATGGGTAGGTGATAGGGCTTCAACACGAGACCAATCTCTGTACAGCCCGAAATTATCAATTCTGCCCCATTATCCAACAGTTCCTGGGAAGCGTCTTTCAGTAGTTGAAGGGGTTCTCCATCTGTGTTCCCGCTTTTAATTCCGTTTTCACCATAAATGGCCCGCATGACTTTATCATTTTGTGTGTATGGTGTGGGGTTGATCACTTCCAAGTGATCGAAATACTTTTTGAAGAGTCCAGTTTCCAAAGTTCCGGTAGTGGCAAGCACTCCGATTTTTTGGACGGTTGGATAATGGTCCTGAATAAACTTCTTCAATTCCAAGAAAGCATTTAATAATGGGAACGATACAAACTTTTGGACCTCTTCAATGAAATAGTGGGCGGTCATACAGGGAATACACGCCACATCCACGTCAAGCTTTTCTAAATTTTTAGCCGCGTGGACCATTTCAGGAACAGGGTTTTCCCCTTTTCCTGAAATAGCTTCTGTACGGTCGGGGATCTTCGCATTGCTGTCTATGATGACTCGATAATGCTCTTGATCTTTGCTTGCATTCGTCGCTCGTATAATCTTCATATAACATTCGGCGGTTGCCTCAGGTCCCATTCCCCCGAGTATGCCGATAATTTTATCATTCACTGTTATGCCTCCTAACGAAAGACCGGGACCTAGCTGTAAAATTTACTCAGAGGATTCCTGCTACTCTGTTTTTCAATGGCTTGAACAATTTCTCTTCGTCCATTTCCGGACGTGTCTTGTTTAACTGTTCCAGGGCGATTTTCGCTCCAGAGTCCATCCCCTGACATCCCGCCAACAAGACCACGTCGTCTTCTTCTGCTTCTGAGAGTGCATGGTGAATGGCATCATCCAACTCTTTATACAAGTCTACATGGATGCCTGCTTCCTCCATCATTTCCTGGAAGACACGCAGCTCTTCTTCTGTCACCCGGTCTTTTTCATCCACATGCGAATGGCTGAGGGTAGCAATCACTTCAGTAAGACCCAATTTTGGAGCCCATTCCACAATGGCTTTTGCATTTTCTCTGTTGACTGTAATTCCACGACTTCCGCGAATTGCATAGACAAGCTTAAGCTTTGAATATTCCATTTGCTGCAACGTGTTCAAGGTGACGTTGATATTTCCATAGTTGGCGAAGTGATCGTCCAAAATTTTAATATCGTCTTCAAACACCATTTCAAAGCGCCGTTCTACACCACCGAATCCTTTTAATCCAGATTGGATGGTTGGAATCGGTACCTCATTCAACAACCCTACAGCAATAGCTACCATGGAATTATAAACAGAGTGATATCCCGGCGTGGAAAGCTCAATGGAAAACTCCTGCGGAGCGTAGGTTGTCCCATCTACAGTAAAAGGCTTACGGATTTCAACCGTAAATTTCGCCCGGCCTGTGGTAAGGTCCAAGTCTTTACATACTAAATCGCCATCTCCTGTTTCTACACTGAATGTGAGTAAATTGGCTTTTGTTTGATCGATTAAGGACGCAGAATAAGGGTCATCTAGATTCAATATCGCCCATTTGTCTGCACCCGCATCACGGATCAAGCTTGCTTTACAATTAAAGTATTCCTCAAAAGATCCATGCAGATCAATATGCTCCCGGCTGATATTGTTTAAAGTAACAATATCAAAGTCGACACTCCCCACTCTGCTTAAATCCAACGCTGATGAGGAAACTTCCATCGTCACATGGGAAACATCCTGATCTCGCATTTGGGCAAAATAATGATGCAGGTCGAGCGACTCCGGTGTCGTAAGCTTTGTAGGTTCTGAGTAGTCACCAAACTTGACCACAACCGTTCCGATCAAGCCTGTTTTAAGACCATGCTCTTCGAGAATGGCATTCGTCATAAATGAAGTGGACGTTTTCCCGTTGGTGGCTGTGATCCCGATCGTTTTCATAGCGTTTGAAGGATGGTTATAAAAAGCATCGCTGAGTGCTGCAAGGGCACGACGGCTGTCTTTTACTTTATATTGCGGAAGGTTATCCCAACCCGCTTGATAATCTTCAACCACAATAGCAGACGCTCCATTTTGAACAGCTTCTGCTACATAACGGTGTCCATCTGTCTTGAAACCTTTAATACAGACAAACACGGCTCCCTGTTCTACATTTCTTGAATTGTATGCGAGCCCTCGGACGTCCAGGTCTCTATCATTCCATGATTCAAGTACATCGATGAATGATAATAATTCTTTTAACTTAGCCATTCTTATCTACCTTCCCTGCATTGTTTTTGCCTGTTCTATTGGAAAACCCAGGAGTTCTGTACATAACGTTCGATTATTGGTTAGCATTTCCTACGGTCCGCCATCTATATTCTTTGGACCCTGTCGGAGCAATAGTTAGTTGCTTTTCTTTGTTACTTTATTGACCACCAAACCCGCCAGCTTTTTCCCAAAAGAGAATGCTGGTTTTGGATCTTTAGGGTCCCAGATGGCGTGGGCTTTCGGTCTGAAATACGACTTCAACACCTTCTGAGGGGAGAGTTGTCCCGTTTTGATATATTCCCTGACAGCCAGAAGGTCCTCGTAGGCATACCAGAAAACAAGATTCTGATCCTCTTCCACCGCTTTTGGTTCCACCGGGTCCCCAATCAACTCTTTATAAGTGATATAAGGGATGTTGATGCCTGTTTTTTGTAATAAATGGTTCAGATTCGTGATACGAACATTGATTTCAATTAAATAGTATTGGCCGGTTTCGGCATCCTTTTTGAATTCAATTTCTGCGAAACCTTTATATCCGATTCCTTCTAAAAACTTCGCACCAAGTTCATAAAGCTCAGGTACATATTTCTGCTGGGTGTAAACAGATGCCCCGTAATTCACAGGGAATTGCCGCAGCTTTTGGCAGGTCACCCAATGCGTCACTTTGGAGTTTTGATCCAGGTACGCATCAAATGTGTACATATGGTCATCAAAGCCAGGAATAATTCGTTGGACGATGACTTCTATATTCGCTTCTTTCGCTTGTTCCACTTTTTCAATTAATTCTTCTTTATTATGGACTTTGAAAAGCTTCCTTCTGAATTTAGAAACAAAAGCTGGTGAATCAACCGGCTTGACGAGACAAGGGTATTTGATTTCCTCTTCTACTCTTTCTACAAGATTCTCATCATCCACTTGAACCGTTTCCGGAACAGCTACTCCATGCTCAGAAGCCAGTGTGTGGAGTGTGCCTTTGTCCATTATCTTAGTATATAATCCTTGTTCCGTTTGAGGAATAAGGAAATACTCCCTTAATTCCGGCAGATATTCATCCACGAATTCTACATATGGATCGGCTGTCGGAATAAGTACAGGCGCATGATCCTGCTTTTTGGCATAGTCGATTAAGAAAGTTTTTAAACCTTCTGGATCTTCCTTATAGTGAGGACCAATCAACGCTTCTGTACAATATTTGGACTCAAGTCCGTAGGAGCCTTCCCAGGCATAGTCCACTGCTGCAACATGAACATCATGAATGCCTAGACACCTGATCGTACTCAATCCAATATAATAATTCGCTCCTAGAACAACCGCTTTATTCGCCATGAGATATCCCCTTTTCCATCTGTTGAATTGTACTTGAAAATATATATAGAACACGTATTTATTTTGGTTGTTTTCTTTCTATATGTAAACATAACTATTTTACCACAAACAGGTACCTAACAAAACGTAAACCCCTCTACCTGAAACAACCTTAGACCAAGTCACACTCTTCGTTATTAAAGTCAATGGCAGGATTGTTGAAGACTCAGTTTCGAGACTTTCCGGGGTTCGTTGCCTTGTTGGGCGTTAGGGGTGGTCGGGAAGCTACTCGCTTTCCTGCGGGGATGACGGCAAGCCTCCTCGTGCTTCGCACTGCGGGGTCTCGCCAGCCAATCCATTCCCGCGGGAGTCTCGCAGCTTCCCAACCACCCCTTTCGATGTAAGGGAGAAACGAACCCCTGCACCAAGTTGAAAGGTCTCCCACTATCCTGGTGTAATTAGTATAAAGCGCTCTATCACAAGCTTACAGCATGCTGGATAGTGTCCTTAGAAGTCCATTCCGTTCGAATGACAACGTGTCAAAGCAGCTTATTCCAGATGTGGTTTCGAGATACTTATATGGCGAGACTCCTATCTTAAGTGTGCAGGCGCCTCGATCAGCGGCGTATGGACTGGACGGAGCTGGCGGAGATAAAGGAAACACGAAGAACGGAGTGATTCGATGTTGACTTATCGTACAGAAGCGAGGGAAGTCTCACTAGCCGCTAGGCGCCGGAACCGGATATCGAAGAGGAAAAAAGTGCAGGGTGAGACCCCACAGGACGCAGTCCGAGGAGGCTCACCGCGCTCCCGCGGAAAGCGAGCTATTCCCCGCAGCCCCCATCCACTCAACAAAAGTCTCGAAACAGACAGAGCCTTCAAGTATAGGGAGATAATCTGCAATGTGTAAGGTTCGGTCTAAAAAAGAAAGTGGCTCCTTTTTTATGCAGGTCCACTTTCTGTTGAAGCATTTATTTGAATGTCTGGTGGCTGAAATCAACTTCAGCTGGAACTTGGTCTTGTTGAATGGTAGGGCTTTGGATCTTCTTAAAGCGACGAACGACTTTATCGATGGCATATAGTACAAGGAACGTAAGCAAAACGGTTAAAGACAACACATAAAGAGATGTAAGCATAAGCTATGATCCCCTTTCCTCTTTATATTTTCAGGTAGGAACAAACATAACCTTCCCCCATGGATAAGCCCGTTTATTCGCCTGTATTCGATTAAATCCTAGTATATAATACCAAATTCTACACTGAAGTAAATATATTTTAATAAATTCTTTTATATTCACTTAAATACTTATAAATTCAAACGTACACTTAAAGGTCAACAACGTGGAAACTTTCTTCCAGACATAAAAAATAGCCGCTTTCCCTCCTGGAAAGCCGGCTTTTTTCTCCTTTATAACTGGAATTCCCACTCTTCTTTTATCTCTATATAAGCAGCATAAAGTCGAGTAGCTAACTCATCTTCACTCTTTGTTGCATCATCCAACCCGAGTTTAGGAAGAAGGATTTCAGCAACCTCCCTGGTCATGGTGTTTTTTTCTGCAGGTTTTAGTGTCGGGTACCGATGAACATAGGTTTTTAACAACGTCCAATCTTTTTTCGTAAGGTTTTGTCTTTCCCAGTCTCCAATAACTTGCTGAGACGATTCAAGGCCACGATTTTCAACCTCTTTCTCCACAAGCGTCTGCTTCTTTTTCAAGCGTTGTTTTTTTCGTTCATGGATGACGATCGTCCCGCCAACAAGATCACCTAGTCTTTTATGCTGAGGATGGAAGAAAACCATCAACATCCCAATCAGATAATAAAAAGGAAGCATATCAATGATTCGTAATAAATTTCGAATCAATATAGATAGGGCGGTTGCTTTTCCTCCATCTTCCTTGACGACTCGGAGACCAAGCATCATTTTCCCAAGGGTTTTCCCCCCGCTGAACCATTCGAATAAGAAGAAATAACCCCACTGGATGCCGAATAAGACAAGGATAACAAAAGCGATCACCCACCCGCGCCCTTCCAACATGAAGTCCAAATAGTTTTCTGTAAAAATGAGAAGCGCAATCATCCCGCTGTATAATAAGCCTAATAAAATGGAGTCGACGATTTGAGCCGCCCCCCTGCTCCCTAAGCCTGCCAATTGAAAATTCAAGGTCACATGTTCCGGGGTTTTCACTTTCCACCTATCCTCCATCTTCTCCCTCCTTCCTTATGGGTTCCCATATGTCTTTCGATTTTCTATAATAGAAATAGATTGTAAAAAATTCCCGCATTGCAGGTGAAACCATGAACTATCGATCTTTCGTAAAGCGCCACCGTGAAGAGTGGAAACGTTTAGAAGAACTGATTCAGTTGTTACATAAGAACAGTAGCCACTGGGCTCCGAAACATTTAGAAGAGTTTCAGCGCCTGTACCAAAAAATCACCCAACACCTTGCTTACAGTCAAACGTACTTTGCAGAAGAAGAAACGACCGTTTACTTGAACGACCTCGTGACAAAAGCGCATAACATGCTTTACCAGGAAAGCACATCGAATTGGAAACAATTGAAACAAATGTTTGGAAGTTCATTCATCACACTCATCGGTGAACAATGGAAGTTCGTTGTCATCAGCATGCTATTGTTCTTTTTAGGAGGGCTGGCTGCTTTTCTTGCTGTCTACCAGGATCCGATGAGCCTTTACACGATTCTGCCTGATTCCATCGCACAGGCTGTGGATCCGATCCGCCTCGGCAGCCAGGACGGTGGAGTAAATTCTCCTATCATGTCAGCAGAAATCATGACTAATAATATTCAAGTAGCTTTTCTTGCTTTTGCCGGAGGGGTGACCTTCGGTTTACTGACTGTTTATCTACTCATCTACAACGGAATTATTGTCGGTGCCTTAGCCGCTTTGTTCATGGTTCATGGAAAAGCCTATGACTTCTGGGCCTACATCGTCCCACATGGAATTATTGAATTGACGGCCATTTTCATTGCGGGCGGTGCAGGACTTTTAATGGGTTATAAACTTTGGGTTCCCGGCAAACGTACGCGTAGTTATCAATTAAAAACCTATGCCTACCGGTCCGTGCTGCTGTTAATTGGAACCATTCCACTCTTTATCATCGCAGGGGTTGTAGAAGGTTACATCACCCCTTCCAATTTATCCCTTGAAGCGAAATATGCCTTTGCATTCATTACTGTCCTCGGGCTTTTAGCATACGTAATCATCGGAAAAATCAATGCCGGGAAAACTAAAGAAGTCCCCGGTTCATAATGGTAATATAGTGGGAAACGGCGGCGGTCGCCAGCTCCTCTTCCGGTGCCTCAATCATTTGGAGGCCTTGCCGTTCCCATTTTTTCAACTCCTGGTTTTTATCCAACACATGCTTTTGGGCCATCGTCTTTACTAAAGTGGTCTGTACATCTTCAGGCTCCCGCTTCGTCTGGGAATCGATGACTCGGTCTTCAATTCCAATCATTAAGAACAAGTGCGAGCGCCGTAACCGTTGTAAATAATGCAAAGCTGCTTCTTCGTATAAAAACGTGCTCACATCACTGAACAATAAAAGAAGGCTCCTCCTGCTTTGTACCTTCTGCAGGTGTTGGAACACAGCCGTATAATTGGATTCGTATCCTTCGACTTTCAAGTTATAAATCTCTTTTAAAATGGTTTGCATATGCGCCATTCCTTTTGCCGGCGGCACATACACATGAACATGTTTTGAAAAAGCGAGGACCCCCACGTAATCGCCGCGCTTCAAGGCAGCGGTCGCCACCGTCATCGCAGCCTCGAGGGACTTCTCCAATCGATTGCTCTCCTCAAGCTCCACGCCCATCATCCGTCCGCAGTCAATCAATAAGGTGACAAATTTCCCATGCTCCGGTTCATACTCGTTGGTCATCAGGTTCTGAACTTTTGCGGTTTGTCTCCAATTGATTTTCCGGATATCATCTCCCACGACATAGGAACGGATTTTACTGAACTCCCCCGTTCCCACCTGACGTTTCTTCAAACGGGTCCCTTCGTAGAGAAGGAAACGCTGTGCATCCTCAAGGAAGTTCCTGCTCTCCGTGAGGTCAGGAATGATCCGCACACTCTCGGTTTGATCCACCCTCATTTGTTTTTCCCATAAACCAAAATGAGAACGATAGCGAATATGAAGGTGAGGAAGCGTGTACTCTCCTCGTTGTTCGGCATGAAAAGGATAGGTGATGCGTACTTGCTCATATCCCTGGATATCTTTTTTGAGAGGAAACGGCTGGCTGAACGATTGTGGAAAGTGGTCGATGATTTTCATCGCCGCCCCTTTACCAGAACCATTCCTGACCACTACAGATCCCTCATTTTCAATCCCGCGCTCCATTTCTTCATCCATGTCCCTTCGAATTTGAAGCTCTTTCCGTTTAGGGGAAAAAGTAAGATCAACCAAGCTCAATAATAGAACCGCCCCATTTGCGGCGATGATGAAAGGCCAGGAAAGAGCTGTCCATGTTAGTAAAATCAATACAAATGATATAAAAAGTATAAGCAAGAGCAAACGTTTCGTAGGAACAATCCCTTTATCGCGGAACAGGAACTGATCCCACAAGTTCTTGAATGATTTGGTCATGGGCCACTCCCTCCAGTTCCATATGCGGCGCTAAAATCACACGATGTCTCAAGGAGGCGAGCGCGACCTTTTTGACATCGTCAGGGGTGACGTAGTCGCGTGTTTCGAGGTACGCCCACGCTTTTGCTGCCTTCGCAATGGCAATAGCTGCACGCGTACTTGCTCCATGGCGGATGGATTCCGTTTCACGCGTCTTGCGAACAATCGACATGATGTACCCGTACATTTCGTCGGTCATCGTGACACTTGATATCTCTTCACTGATCCTGTTGAACTCTTCCACCGTCAACAGTGGCTGGACCTCCTCCTCTTGTTTAGATAGTAGCATCTGTTTAAGCACGGCCACTTCGTCTTCCATAGAGGGAAAATCGATATGTAATTTAAACAAAAAGCGATCTTGCTGAGCTTCCGGTAGCGGGTAAGTCCCTTCAAACTCCACCGGGTTTTGGGTCGCGACAACGAAGAAAGGAGCAGGAAGTGTGTACGTCTCACCCTGAATGGTCATCTGCTTTTCTTCCATCGCTTCAAGTAAAGCGGCTTGTGTTTTCGCCGGTGTCCGGTTGATTTCATCAGCAAGCAGGACATTCGTAAACACAGGTCCTTTCATCGTCTCAAATTCACCGGTTTTCATGTTGTAGATCATGCTTCCAGTAATATCGCTCGGCAAGAGGTCCGGGGTGAACTGAATCCGCTTGAAGTCACCTCCAAGGAGGTTCGCTAACGTTCGCACCATTTTTGTTTTCCCCGTACCAGGAACACCTTCTAATAACACATGTCCCCCAACAAGGACGGACGCGAGCATCAATCGGACATTCTCGGACTGCCCGTAAACTCTTTGTTCATAGGCCTGTATCAACTCTGTCAATTTTTCATTCATGACCCTTGCACCTCTTTCCTCATCTGATCAAACGTATGCGACCAATCTAAAAATGCCTTTTTATCTACATCCGTTACGTTTTCCAACGGCTCCACGGTTTTCGTCCATTTTTCCCAATCCTGATAATCCTCCTCATTCAACCGATACGAAAGCGTGTGACGGACCTCCTCCCAGGACGCCTGGGTGGATACGCCGAATCGCTCCTGTAACAGCTTTCGAAGGTAGGATTCTTGGACGGCCAGCGACTCTCTGTAAAACTCACCTTTCCGGTACCAGGCAGCAAGAGCCTGCAGACGTTCATCACCAAACCGTACGACCGCTTCTCGCGGCATGAAGGAGGGACCGAACCTTTTTCCCTGCATCCACAAAAAGATAAGCATGAACAAAGCAAGCTGAAGAGTAAAGACAAGCAGCCACTTCGGATAAACGTCCAACCCGGTAAATAAACCATCTTGTCCATGGATATATTCATCAAACCAAATCCTGCTGTCTTCGGCTTCCGATGCTAATATCGATGTGATGACTTCATAATGTTCATAGTCCGTAATCCATTCATTTGTGAACCAATCCGGATTCATGCCAACAATTAGCGCACCATCCCCATAGGAGCGCTCGAAGGCAAGCACACCATGACGATCACTCAATAGGACATCATCCGACTCCTTCGTTTGCAGCCGGTGCTCCTGTTGAACTTCTACAGTATATGTACGACCATCCTCACCCTCTACCTTCGTTTCACCTGCAGGTAAGGCGCCGTAGTCTACCTTGGTATCAAAATAGCCGACGGGGTTGTTTTTCATCAGCCAGATGGTATTCCCCTCTTCCATCCACTTTTCATACTGACGCATCTCATCTCCGCTGACGGTGGAATAAGGCTCAATCATCAAGAGCGTTTGTCGGCCACTTGTCTTCGGAAGCCGGTTCGGTTTGCTATCCCAGCGTGCAGGTTCCTCACCTTGTTCATCAAGAAACGTGTAAAAGGCTTTCATTCCTGTCTGGGAAGGGGATTCAGATAAATAGGGAGGGTACGGTTCCGGACGTCCACTGGAGAGCCAATAGAGCACACCGGCAAGAAGGGTAAAGATGACAGCAGCCCAAAGCCACGTTTTCTTTGTATTTGTCACTCTTCTCTCCACCCTTCTTGATCCATCCATTGAAAGGCACGGGAGCGATATTCATCAAACTCCTCTTTCAGAAGGGTCCGTTTTCCATAAGTGATCTGATCAAAAATCTTCGCAAGAAAAGAAAAATCTGCAACGAGCGTATGACTTGAGTCCTGCAGATCCTTTTCATAGTCGCCGTTCGTTTTCCAGGTTTTCACCTCAACAAGATCCCTCGCATCAAAATCCAACAGCATGCCCAGGAACACATGACGGGCCGCTTCAGAAAATTGACCATCTGCCGCACGCGCGTCCGCTTCCTGCATATGCTTTTCTGATGACCAAGCCAACTCTGAAGTCATGCTGAATGTACGCTTTTCAGACAACTTCTTCTCTCCTGAGATCCGACCCACAAGCTTGATGACAAGTAACAAAAGGATGCCCACTCCGATGAAACCAAAAAAATAGATCCAGCCGTTGATGGCAGAATCAGAGACTTGGAAATTAGGAAACCAAGTCTCAAGCAACTCTTTAACCCACTGAGCAATAATATCCAGCAGGCGTTGACTCGCTGTCTGAGATTCCTGCTGGTACGCTTGATACTCCGGACGCTCGAGTATTTCTTTCAGTTGTTCTTTTCCTTCATTTGATCCACTCACATGATTCACCTACGTTCATGATTCTTTGTAAGAAGCAATCATATCTTTCAAATCATCTGCTTCGTTCCTTGTTTTCAAGTCAAAAAACAGAACCGTATAACCGACCATCATAAACAGCGTGGTAATAATCGAAGCAAGGTCCGTCAGCACACGACCGAGAAGACTGCCACCTAACAGAAGGGCAGAAACCCCTTCCATTACAGAAGTAAGCAAAATGGTAATGATGAAAAAGACGATGAACAATCCGAAAACGAACCAGAAACGCCCTTTCGTCAGCTGCCAGCTTTTTGAAAAGCCTGGGGCGACCTTCTGAAAAACAATCGCTCCAAAGAACATGCTCAGTTTCGTCACAAAAAAAGCGACCGCTGCGAAAAACAACAGACCGAAGACGATCGACATAATGAATCCGACTCCAAAGCCATCCCTTGCAAAGCTAATGCCTCCTAAAACACCGAAAAGGAGAAACCCGATAAAAACGGCGGCTCCGAAGATGACTCCCATCAAGGCTGTGCTTCCAATAAGGGGCCAAAACCTTGAGAACGCCCCTTTAATCGCCTGCCCTTTAGACCAGGTTTCATTCTTTAGTGCTTTACTGGTCGCCACGATCACCGATGCCTGGGCGATCGGATATATGATAATGGCAAGAACAGTGGAAACAAGTAAATACACCATTTCCATACCGATCCCCAGATTTGTTGCCACTAGCTCCTGTGTAGCTGCTGCGGTATCAAGATTGTTCAGGACCCCTTCTGCAAACCCTCCACCTGAAGGCTCGCGGACCAAGCTGATCCCGCTCAACACCATGAATAAATAATCAAATATGTAGAGCGGCGCAAATATAATGAGTAAAGTAAGAAATAAAGGACCGAAGTTTTTCTTTGATATACTGAATGTATGATCGAGTATTTCGGCAAACGTTTTTGGTTTTGTCTGGAGTTGTTCCATCTTCATCCCCCTAACTAGTATCTTTCTACTATTCTAACATTTTAGCGTTTCGTTTTGACAAAAAAAGACAGACTTATCCAAAATATAAAAGGAAGGGAGTAACCGTTATGCATGAAAATGTCGGCACGTGCAAGGCTTGCGGCACAGCGATCTATTGTGAAAATGGGTTCCTGAATGGAGTGTTATCGGAAAACAATACACTACTATGCTTCTCCTGTGATGAACGCAACCTCAAAAATCGTGTACAGCTTTCTCCTTATCAATCCAATTGGCCTGAAACATTCGCTAAGGAAAAAAACGCCATTCTACATAACCTTGGCGATTCGACTATTCCCATAGAGCACATCGGAAGTACTTCTGTTCCAAACCTCCATGCTAAGCCAATTATTGATATATTATTAGGGGTGGAGAAACTTAATGAGTTCACACACTACATTCATCCCCTTTCACAAGCTGGGTATGAATATGTTCCTAAGCCTGAATTAAGGACAAGGCGCTTTTTCAAAAAAGACACCGGTACGGACAGCACCTTCCATCTGCACATCTGTGAGTGGGACAGCTCTGAATGGGAAGAAAAAATCGTATTTCGAGACTACTTACGAGTGAATCCCCAATCAGCCAAAGCCTATGAATCTCTGAAAAAGCAGCTGGCTGAAGCCCATAGAGAAGAACGATCCGTCTACACAAAGAAAAAAGGACCATTCATCCAATCCATTCTTAATCTTGCTTACAAAAAAGGCTGAGAACTACATTCTCAGCCTTTTCCCTTTATAACTCTTGCAGGTACGTACACACCGTTTCGATCCCTTTAGTAAAATTCTCCAGGTGAAAATGTTCATTAGGTGCATGCAGGTTTTCTGTCGGGAGTCCGAATCCCATCAAAACGACCGGCGCATCTAACACACGACCGAAAACTTCGACAATCGGAATGGATCCTCCCTCTTTCGGAAAGAGTGGACGCACATCATACACACTCTCAAATGCATCTGCCGCTTTTTGAATATAAGGGTTTTTTGAATCGATCGCCACCGGGTCTGCTTTAATGTACTGATAAAGATCAACCTTCGCACCCACTGGTCGGTTGTTGGCTACATGACGTTGAATCGCCTCAAAAATCGCCTGAGGGTCCTGCTCACCAACTAGACGACAGCTGATTTTCGCACTCGCTTCTTTAGGGACGATTGTTTTCAACCCTTCGCCTTGAAAACCTCCCGTAATCCCGTTGATCTCAAGTGTTGGCCGGATGCCGACACGTTCCTGGAACGTGAACCCTTCCTCTCCGAAAAATTCATCAAGCTCAAGTTCCTGCTTTGTACGTTCTTCATTGAATGGAACTTCCGCAACCTCTTTTCTTAAGGCTTCTGTAGGCTCAGGAACGTCTTTGTAAAAACCTTCAACGGCAATGCGTCCATTTTCTTCATGCAGTGAATCCAATAGTTGGATGAGGGCATGAATCGAATTTGGTACGGCACCGCCATAGGTACCCGAATGCAGATCCGAATTAGCAGTAGTGACAGTCATTTCCATGGCCAAAGCCCCGCGTAAAGAGGTACAGATGGCCGGCTGCCCTTCCTCACTGAAGGACGTATCACTAATGACGACCGCATCACAAGCAAGCTTTTCCTCATTTTCCTGAATGAAAGGACCTAGGTTAGGGCTTGCGATTTCCTCTTCTCCTTCTATGACAAACTTCACATTGACTGGAAGCTCGCCCTTTTCTTTCATAAGAAGATCGACAGCTTTAATATGAATGAACAGCTGGCCTTTATCATCCGTAGCTCCCCGGGCGAAAATTTTCCCGTCCCTAATGACCGGTTCAAATGGTGGGGTTTCCCATAGGTCAAGGGGATCTTCCGGCTGCACATCATAGTGGCCGTACACAAGAACGGTCGGCTTTCCTTCTGCATGAAGCCAATCCGCATAAACGATCGGATGCCCTTCTGTAGGGATGACCTCCACATTCTCCATGCCGGCTTCTTTCAAAGCACCAGCTGTCCAATCCGCTGCCTTTTTTACGTCTTCTTTATGTTGTGACAAGGAAGAAATGCTTGGTATGCTTAAATACTGCTTTAATTCTTCTATGAACTGATCTTTATGTAACTCAATGGCTTCCTTCACCTTATTGTCCTCCTTATATCCTTTTGCTCTCATTATACCGAAATTCCCTCAACGACTGAAACATAGACAATTCTTCCATTCCACAAAAGCTCCCTATTCTTGAAGACTCAGTTTCGAGATGTTTGTGTGATTCTAGGGGCTCCGGGAAAAGGTTCGCTTTCCATGGGGCGGGCGGTGAGCCTCCTCAGGCTACGCCTTCCGGGGTCTCACCTGTCCCACACGTCCCATAGGAGTCTCACCGTTTCCCTCCGCCCCTTTACTTTATAAGTGTCTCGAAACCACTTCTAAAAGGGGCAGCTTGAATGGTTGAGAGAAGTAAATGATTAGAACACCTGTATTCATAAGTAAGGTTCCAATTGTTCTCCCCTAGGCGGGCATAAAGTGCTTTGTATCAAGCATTTGCGTATGCTAAACGTCAATTGGGGTAGAGTTTATATCATTAACTTCTCATAACCACACAAGCTGATTTTTTAAGTAGTGGTTTCGAGTATCTTCTTTGATTAGTTGGCGGAAGAAATTCTCGAAACTACATTCCAGCAATAAGAGCTTTTATGGTTAAGAAGCCTGTGTCAACGCGGTTTAAGCAGGATTTAAAAGAGTTTTAGGCAGGTACTATAAGAGGGATTTCGTAAACCTCATATGGTAAAGGGGCGGAGGGAAACGGTGAGACTCCTGTGGGAAGTGCGTGGTAGATGAGACCCCGCAGAGCGTTAGCTCGAGGAGGCTCATCACTCGCCCACGGAAAGCGAACCTTTTCCCGGAGCCCCTAAATCCACACAAACATCTCGAAATCGAGTCTTCCACAATCCTGCCATATACTTTAATAACTTCTGAACAGAAGAAAAATCCAAGTCTATGGAAATTTAAAAATAAAAAGTGGCCAGTTATGGAATACCGGCCACTTTGGTTTGGTCTTAGGAAGATAAAAATTATAGCAGGGAAATAATGAAGCTAATCACAACTATTAAACCGATGATCATTAAGATTGTACGAATCATGGAATCACCTCTTCGTCTTTTTGTATTTATTCATCCTTTCCCTTATCATCACGAGATTTAAACAAACTATACGAAAAATCCTCCCTTTTTCCCTTTCCGGTCGATACCATTTTTTAAGAACCAATGGCTTTTGGTCTATGGATTTATTGTTATTTTACAAATGTATTTCTCTAAATTTAGTTATAGAAGGCAGCACAAACATCTATGGCCCACGTTGATGAGAGAAAATAAAAACCCTGCCGATCCTGGAATGGTCCCAGGTTGGCAGGGTTTGTTGTTAAATTAATTGACGATCCCAATGACGGTGGGCAGATACTGCCTGTACGAAATCTTCTGTGAAGCCTTTAATATCATCACCAGCTACGACACCGCTGTGATCAGCAAGCTTGTTATCGTTCAACCACTGAACAGCATTGTGGGTAGCACCCAGCGGTTTATAATGAGAGAATGCTTCATTAAGGAAATGAGAGGCATGCTTTTTGAACGCCTCTTCCTCATTGCTTCCTCCTACCGCATACAGCGCATCATAAAGGACAGAATCCGTAGTAAGGAAGGTGTGATCGACCTTCAATTCTGAACGGTCATCTCCTTGGAGCATTCCCTGTTTGTCACTAATGATTTCTGTCATGATTCCTTCTGAAGCCAGCTCTTTGAGTGCTTGAGTGACGTCTTTTCCGTTGAACCCGTTCGCTAAAATGACTCCAACTTTACGAGTCGATGGCTTATGAACGGTATTTGCCTGGCTTAGAGCAGGAGAAGATTTCTTCACCTCTGAACCGCCGCTCTGCGGAGGGGTGACACCAATGTTCTTAGCAAACCCTTGGGCAAGTTCTAAGCTTACGTTCGCAAACATTTTCACGACTTCTTCCCGCACGGCTTCGCTTTCCACTTTTCCAAGTTCAAAGCTGAACGCATTGATGAGATGCTCTTTTTCATGATCACTCATGCTGTTCCAAAACAGGGTAGCCTGAGAGAAGTGATCTTTAAAGCTCTCGCTGCGAGCACGGATCTTGTGACCTTCCACTTTTTCCTGGTAGTGGGAATAACCGCCTTCTTCTTCACTTGCCGGTGTCGGTGTATTGTTTGCAAATGAGTTCTTATGATAACTGACCTGCCCTTTATTGATCGTTTGGCGGCCATAGCCATCACGCTGGTTATTAAAGAAAGGACAGACAGGACGGTTGATCGGAAGTTCATGGAAGTTCGGTCCGCCCAGCCTGATCAACTGCGTATCCGTGTAGGAGAACAAACGCCCCTGCAATAACGGGTCATTCGTAAAGTCGATCCCTGGTACGACGTTACCCGGATGGTAAGCCACCTGTTCGTTTTCAGCGAATACGTTATCTACATTACGATTTAACGTCATTTTACCGACGATTTGAACAGGGACGTCTTCTTCCGGCCACAGCTTCGTTGGATCAAGGACATCAAAATCGAACTTAAATTCATCTTCTTCAGGTATGACCTGGATGCCAAGCTCATACTCAGGATAATCACCATTTTCAATAGAGTTATAAAGATCCCCTCGATGAAAATCAGGGTCTTTACCATTGATTTTTTGTGCTTCATCCCATACAAGTGAATGTGTGCCAAGGAGAGGCTTCCAGTGGAACTTAACGAAGTGCGCCTTTCCTTCTTTATTGACTAAACGGAAAGTATGAACTCCGAAACCTTCCATCATACGCAGACTTCTAGGAATAGCACGATCAGACATCGTCCACATCACCATGTGTGCAGACTCCTGGTTTTGTCCTACGAAGTCCCAGAACGTATCATGAGCGGATGCTGCCTGCGGCATAGCGTTATGCGGTTCAGGTTTGACTGCATGAACAAGGTCAGGGAACTTGATAGCATCCTGGATAAAGAAGACCGGTATGTTATTTCCGACTAGATCATAATTTCCTTCTTCTGTGTAAAATTTCGTTGCGAACCCTCGTGCATCACGCACCGTTTCTGCTGACCCCTTGGAACCAGCAACCGTTGAAAACCTTACAAACGTCGGCGTAGTTTTTGATGTATCATTTAGAAAATCAGCTTTCGTATATTTCTCAAGTGATTCATATAATTGAAATTCGCCATGTGCTGAAAATCCTCTCGCGTGAACAATACGCTCAGGGATACGTTCATGGTCGAAGTGAGTCATTTTTTCACGAAAATGAAAGTCCTCCAGCAGGGTAGGGCCTCGCACACCCGCTTTTAATGAAAATTCATCCTCTGAAACTTTGACTCCGTGGTTTGTCGTCATATGTTTGCCGGAGTCATCTACCCGGAACTGATCCAACTGCTCATCTTTACTTGATCTTTTATTACTCATTGAGCTCCTCCTTAAGAAACCACCCCTTAGAATGGTAAGTAATAAATAAACATTACAATCTACGTACCCGCCGATTCGACAGAATAAACACACGATTACTTTCCTAGAAAAGTAGTTTGTCGGAAGGTGTTCGTAAAAAGCGAAGAATCTCTAAATAACAGTGGCTATCAAAGGTTTGTGTTCAACTCGTAGACTTTCAGGAAATTCATCATACAAGGAAAGACTCAGGACACAAAAAGCCACCTCTGTTTAGAGGTGGCTTGAAATGGTTATCTATCAACTATGGCAGCTGGGAGGCTCCCATCATGTAGCGATCGCATTCGCGTGCGACTTCGCGGCCTTCATTGATAGCCCAAACAATCAGACTTTGCCCGCGGCGCATGTCTCCAGCAGCGAATACGCCTTCGACGTTTGTCGTATACTTCCCGTATTGAGCAGCGACATTCGAACGCACGGTCGTTTCGATGCCAAGCTTTTCAATTAGGTCCTGCTCCGGTCCGCTAAAACCAATCGCAAGCAAGACAAGATCTGCTTCCCATACTTTTTCTGTTCCTGGGATTTCAGTACGGACTTTGTTGCCTTTCTCATCATAAGAAAGAGCGACGTCAATCGTGTGCACTTCTTTGATACGATTGTTCTCATCCCCGACGAATTTTTTCGTCATGACCGCATAGGCACGTGGGTCTTTATTGAACTTCGCTTCTGCTTCCTTTTGGCCGTACTCCACACGATGGATGACCGGGTACTGTGGCCATGGGTTTACTTCATTGTCACGTGTAGAACCTTTTTTATCATAAATATCAAACTGAGTAAGGCTCTTACAGCCGTGACGCATGGATGTCGCCATACAGTCGGTTCCTGTGTCCCCGCCACCTATGACAATCACATTTTTGTCTTTCGCACTGATGTAGTTTCCGTCTTCATGATCGGAATCCAGAAGGCTCTTCGTGTTGGAGTGTAAGAAGTCCATCGCATAGTGGATACCTTTTAAGTTGCGTCCATCTACTTCCAGGTTCCTTGGCGTTGTCGCTCCGCCACAAAGAATGACCGTATCATACTCTTCATTCAAACGAGAAACGGGATAGTCACGACCAACCTCTGTGTTCGTCATGAATTGGATGCCCTCTTCTTTTAGAATGTTCACGCGACGTTCAACCACGGAATAAGGCAGCTTCATTTCAGGAATTCCATAGGTGAGTAATCCACCGACACGGTCGTTACGCTCATAAACCGTCACCCAGTGGCCCGCTTTGTTCAGCTGTGCAGCAGCTGCCAGACCAGCAGGGCCTGAGCCGACGACTGCCACTTTTTTACCTGTCCGATAGGCAGGAGGTTCTGGCGTGACCCATCCTTCTTCAAATCCCTTTTCAATAATCGATCTCTCTACACTGCGAATGGCAACCGGTGGTTCGTTGATCCCAAGAACACAAGCCCCTTCACAAGGAGCAGGACAAGCAAAACCTGTGAACTCCGGGAAGTTATTCATTTCATGTTCTTTTGCAAGAGCTTCCTTCCATTTCCCCTGATAGACAAGGTCGTTCCATTCGGGTATCAGGTGGTAAACAGGGCAACCGCTCGTGATGCCGTTGATTTCCATTCCAGAATGGCAGGTAGGAACGCCGCAGTCCATGCAGCGTGCCCCTTGCTTTTGTGCTTCTTCATCTGAAAGGGGAAGTTTGTAATCTTCCCAATCTTTTATTCTTGTTTCAGGATCGCGCTCAGGTGTGGATTGGCGTGTGTATTCCATGAATCCAGTAGACTTTCCCATCAGATCTCCCCCTTCTCCGTTATTTGACTGTTGCTACCGGTTTATTGCGCTCTTCAAAAGCGGTCATTTCAGCATCAAACTTCTCAAGACCACTCTCTCTCAAGCTCTTGATCCGTTCTTGCATCGCCAAGTAATCTCTCGGAATGACTTTGACAAATCTGGATATATAATCGTTCCAATTGGCTAGAATCCGTTGACCACGCGGACTGTTTGTATAGGAAACATGTTTGTCGATCATGTCATAGAGTTCTTGGATTTCATTCGCATCTGACAACTGCTGCAGATGAACGAGCTCTTTATTACATTTTGTATCAAAAGGAAGTTCAGACTCATCCAGCACGTAAGCGACGCCTCCGGACATTCCTGCCGCGAAGTTACGCCCCGTGCCACCAAGGACGACGACTTTCCCGCCTGTCATATATTCGCACCCATGATCACCGACACCTTCGACAACCACTTCCGCTCCACTATTCCGGACGCAGAAGCGTTCACCTGCAAGACCATTGATGTAAGCTTCTCCAGCTGAGGCACCATAGAAGGATACGTTTCCGATAATCGTGTTTTCTTCCGGTACGAAAGAAGACCGTGGTGATGGATGGACGATGATTTTACCACCGGACAGACCCTTTCCTACGTAATCATTGGAATCCCCGATAAGGCGCAGGGTGACTCCTTTAGGAATGAAGGCACCGAAACTTTGACCTGCGGAACCTTTGAAGGTCAACTTGATCGTGTCTTCCGGAAGTCCTTCCGCTCCATAACGACGTGTGATTTCACTACCAAGGATCGTACCTGTTACACGGTGGATGTTACGGATGGATCCTGTCCCTTCCACCGGCTCACCTGTTTCAATGGCTTTCTTGCAAAGTGGGATCAACTCTTCCATATCCAGTGTCTTCTCAAGGCCATGATTCTGCTTTCTGACTGCAAAACGACCATAGTCGGCAGGAACATCCGGCTGGTAAAGCAAAGCTGACAAGTCGACACCTTTAGCTTTCCAGTGATCGATTGCTTCGTTGGTCTGAAGAACATCGGTACGGCCGATCATTTCATTGATCGTACGGAAACCTAGCTCTGCCATAAGTTCACGAGCTTCTTGTGCGATGAAACGCATGAAGTTCTCAAGGTGATCCGCTTCCCCTGTGAATTTCTTACGAAGTTCAGGGTCCTGGGTCGCTACACCGACCGGACATGTGTTCAAGTGGCAGACACGCATCATGACACAACCGAGGACGACGAGTGGTGCGGTTGAAAATCCGTATTCCTCCGCTCCCAGCAAGGAGGCAACGACAACGTCACGACCTGTCATCATTTTCCCGTCGGTTTCAACGACAATCCGATCACGCAGACGGTCAAGAACCAGCGTCTGATGCGTTTCAGCAAGACCGATTTCCCAAGGCAGACCGGTGTGCTTAATACTTGTTCTCGGAGCCGCACCCGTTCCACCATCGTAACCACTGATGAGTACGAGATCCGCCCGTCCTTTCGCTACCCCTGCAGCGATTGTTCCAACACCGACAGCGGAAACGAGCTTCACACTTACACGAGCTTTCGGGTTGGCATTTTTCAAGTTATAAATAAGCTCAGCCAAGTCTTCAATGGAGTAGATGTCGTGGTGCGGTGGTGGTGAGATGAGTTCAACACCAGGTGTGGAACCACGGACTTCTGCTACCCATGGATATACTTTTTTGCCAGGAAGGTGACCACCTTCACCCGGCTTCGCTCCTTGAGCGACCTTGATTTGGATTTCATCCGCATTGACAAGGTAATGGCTGTTCACTCCGAAACGGCCTGACGCTACCTGTTTAATCGCACTCCGTTTCAAGTCACCATTTTCTTCAGGAGTGAATCGTTCCGGATTTTCTCCACCTTCACCGGAATTACTTCTTCCTCCAATTCGGTTCATCGCAATAGCTAAGGCTTCGTGGGCCTCTTCACTGATGGAACCGAATGACATCGCTCCTGTTTTGAATCGTCTGCAAATATCTTCAACAGACTCTACTTCTTCCACCGGAATGGAAGGGCGATCCTTAAAGGAAAGCAATCCACGGAGAGACTGCAGGTTGTTCTTTTCATCAGTCAACATCTTAGAATATTGTTTGAAAAGATTATAGTCGTTTGAACGGCAGGCGTGCTGCAATGTTGCAATCGTTTGCGGATTATACTGGTGATCTTCTCCGTTCTGGCGGTACTGATATTCGTCACCCGCTTCCAGAGTACGGTTCGATCCACGTGTTTCTCCGTACGCAACTTCATGACGCATGAGTACTTCTTTTTCGATGATATCAAGACCGATTCCGCCAAGGCGGGAAGCTGTTCGTGTGAAATACTGGTCGATGACATCCTTATGGATTCCAACGGCCTCAAAAATTTGTGCCCCCCGGTAACTTTGGATCGTGGAAATCCCCATCTTAGAAAGGACTTTGATGATTCCGTCCGTGGCAGAATGTATATACGTCTGCACCGCTGCTTCATGGGATTCTGCTTCAAGCAGGTCGCGCTCCATCAGATCTCTCAAGGATTCATACGCAAGATAAGGGTTGATTCCTTCGGCTCCATAACCAAGGAGTGTAGCGAAATGGTGAACCTCCCGTGCCTCACCCGATTCAATAATCAGACTCACTTTCGTTCGTGTTCCTTTACGAATGAGGTGATGGTGCAAACCGGATACCGCAAGCAGAGAAGGAATAGCCGCATACTCTTCACTGATGCCACGATCAGATAGAACCAGCAGGGTCGTACCATCCTCTACGGCTGCATCCGCTTCTTCAAATAAGCGATCAAGCGCAGGCTTCAAGCCTCCTTCTTTTGCATCGAAAAGAATGGAAAGCGTACGTGCAGCAAAGCCTTCTAAATCCTGCTGACGAATCTGTTCAAGTTCACGGTTAGTCAAAATAGGCGTCTGCAGTCGGATTTGACGACAGCTTTCCGGTTTTGGATCCACGAGGTTCCCCTCTGCTCCAATCGTCGTTTCCACCATCGTAATCAATTTTTCACGAATGGCATCAATCGGCGGGTTTGTGACCTGGGCGAACAACTGCTTGAAGTAGCTGTATAGCAATTGTGGCTTTTTAGAAAGCACTGCAAGCGGTGAATCGTATCCCATTGAACCGACGGGGTCTTTTTTATCGTTGACCATCGGCAGTAGGATTTTGTTTAATTCTTCTGTCGTGTACCCGAAAGCAAGCTGCTGGTCGATCAAGTTTTCAACCGGACGTTGTTCGGTCATCGGTTCAGGTAGATCTTCTAAATCAAACTTGTTCTCTTCAATCCACTCTTTATATGGCTTTTCACGAGCAATTTGCAATTTAATTTCATCATCAGGAATGATTTTCCCTTCCTCAAGATCGACGAGAAGCATCTTTCCTGGCGCAAGACGATCTTTATACAAAATGTCGTCAGCGAAAATATCAAGGGCACCCACTTCAGACCCAAGGACAATCATTCCGTCTTTTGTCACGTAATAGCGTGCTGGCCGCAAACCGTTACGGTCCAGACAGGCACCGATTTGTTTTCCATTCGTGTAAGCAAGGGCAGCCGGCCCGTCCCACGGCTCCATTAAGCAGCTATGGTATTCATAAAAATTCTTCTTGTCTTCCTGAATGGTTTCGTCATTTGACCAAGGCTCGGGCACCATCATCATAGCGGTGTGAGCGAGTGAACGACCGGACAAGTATAAGAATTCAAAGGCATTATCGAACATGGAAGAGTCACTACCGTTGGAATCGATGACAGGAAGAAGTTTCTGTAAATCTTCTTCACTGAAATATTCCGAGTTGCAAAGCTCCTGGCGTGCTCTCATCCAGTTCACATTGCCTCGTAATGTATTAAACTCTCCATTATGAATGGTGAATCGGTTCGGGTGCGAACGTTTCCAGCTCGGGAAGGTGTTCGTACTAAAGCGGGAGTGTACTAAAGCGAGGGCCGTTTTGAAATCCGGGTGGTTCAGATCGATATAAAAGGAATCCAATTGTTCAGGAATCAACATCCCTTTATAGACGATCGTATTTGATGACAAACTGCTGATATAAAAGTCATCGTACCCGTCTTTTCCAGCGATCTCGATTTCCGCTCGCTTACGAATGATGTACAGGCGGCGCTCCAGGTCCATTTGTGTTTGAACGTTTCCAGATGGAGCAACAAAAGCCTGACGAATAAATGGTTTGGTTTTCTTCGCATCTTCCCCAACGAACGAATCGTTTACCGGTACCGTACGCCAGCCTAAGAACTCTTGCCCCTCTTCAGCGACAATACGTTCAAATGTCTGCATACATTCAGTTCTTGTTTCATGATTTTCCGGAAAGAAAATCATCCCGATGCCGTATTTACCGGCTTCAGGCAAGTATATATCTTCCTTCTCACATTGCGCTTCGAAAAAATGGTGAGGAATCTGTGTCAGTATTCCAGCCCCATCCCCCGTACTGACATCAGCAGATTGTCCACCACGGTGCTCTAAGTTACATAGAATAGTGATGGCATTCTCTACGATACTGTGACTCTTGGTTCCATCGATGTTGGCGATCACTCCGATACCACAAGCTTCATGCTCATTTTCCGGATGATATAGCCCCTGCGGAACAGGATATCCGTGTTTTTGCATATTTTTTCCCCCTAGCGGACATATTCTTGTAGGTTACAGGCAAAAATTAAAAAATTCTGTCTTTTCAGTTTCTTACTAGTATAGCATGAAACACATAGAGAATCACGCTCTTGACGCGATCAAACGCTGAATTTTCACGATAATGCGACAATTCATTTTCATAAGAAACCCGAATATTAAAAGGATGTAAGCGCAAACAAAAAAACTTAGAAAATCGAAGAATTTTTTTATCTTATACTGTTTTTATACAAGATTAAATCAAAATTTCTTTTGGGATTTGCATATAAAATCCATAGGATGTATGAACATACACCAGGGAGGAATTTGTCCGCTGCATTACGAATAGGGCATGTGGAGGTGTAAGCATGACCAGAAATAAAACGACCCGTGAGCAAGGAATCGTCACAGGATCCCTGTCTACCGGTCCACGTAATCAGGTCACCGACGTTCCTGGAGTGACCGTCGGCCATTATACATTAAACAAGAATAGAGTCCAGACAGGAGTTACCGCCATTCTTCCGCATCAGGGCAACCTTTTTCAAAATAAATCGGTGGCTTCTGCTCATGTCATCAATGGGTTTGGCAAGTCCGCAGGAACGATTCAGCTTGAAGAACTAGGGACACTGGAAACACCCATTGTATTAACGAACACGTTCGGTGTGGGAGCCGCTTTTGATGCTCTCGTCGCTTATACTCTTGAGCGAAATCCAGAGATCGGTCGTACGACGGGTACGGTCAACCCTGTCATTGGAGAATGCAACGATATGTATATCAATGATATAAGGGAACAGGCGGTGACCAAGGAACATGTTTTACAAGCCATTGCAGCTGCCCAAGATCACTTCACGGAAGGGTGCGTTGGAGCAGGTCGGGGGATGCTCTGTTATTCTTTGAAAGGTGGGATCGGTTCTTCTTCAAGGAAGGTACAGCTTGCACATGGCAGTTATACGATAGGCGTTCTAACCCTTACGAATTTTGGTAAGCTGAGTGATCTTAGGATTGATGGTCAACCGATTGGTCAAAAATTAAAAGGCCGGATTCAAGCCGAACAAAAAAAGGATAAGGGATCAATCATGATTGTAGTCGCAACCGATCTCCCAGTATCAGACCGGCAAATGAAGAGAATTTGCAAACGGACCGTGCCTGGATTGTCGAGAACCGGGTCGATGATTGGAAATGGAAGCGGAGATGTTGTGATCGGATTTTCAACGGCCACAACCATCCCTCACCAAAAACCTGAGGAAATGATGACTTTTTCATCTATTCATGAAGAAGATATGGACGAAGCCTTCCGAGCGGTGGGAGAAGCTACGGAGGAATCCATTCTTGAATCCCTTTTTCAAGCGACACCAGTGAACGGGAGAGACAACCATCAAATACCTACATTAACGGAACTGATTGAAAGTTACCCAATCAGATTAGCCCATAGGGATTAATGACAAATAGAAAAAGGTTCCGACCACCTCTTTACAGGTACGGAACCTTTCTTCATGAAATGGCCAAGAAAATTCAAAAGACTAAGCTGCTCTACTTTTTCCCCCGCCATGACGACGGTGGTAAATGACATTAATTTCTGCTCCTACCATTAAGATGATCCCTGTAAGGAAGAACCATAGCATTAAAATGATTATTCCTCCGAGACTTCCATAGGTTGCGGAGTAATTTCCGAAATTACTTACATAGAAAGAGAATGCAAGAGAAATTAACTGCCATAGTACAGCCGTGATTACAGCCCCAGGAAGGATATGTTTAAAGGGGATGTTCTTATTTGGCGCAAAATGATAAAGGGCCATGAGAACGACGCCAATGACAACGATACTCAGCGTCCAACGCAATACTTGCAATAAAACGGCTGTTTGAGACGGCAGATTAATCATATCAATTAAAACCTGACCGAATACAGGCAGGACAAGCGCTACGATAATCGCGAGGATCATCCCGATCGTTAATACAATGGAGAGTAAACGCACTTTAATGAATGATCTTGTCTCTTCCACGTTGTAAGCCAGGTTAGAGGACTGAATGAACGCATTAATTCCGTTCGAAGCAGACCAAAGCGTCCCTAAAATACCAATGGTTAAAAGCCCGCCGCTTGGCTGCTCCACAACAGCGACGATGTTCTCCCTGAACACTTGAGCTGTATCACTGGGGATAACATTGCTCATTGCCTGAATGGCTGTTTCAGCGTCTATATTTAAATAAGGGAGAATGGATAACACTAAGATTAGAAGCGGAACGATGGCCAGTAAGTAATAGTAGGCCTGTGCTGCGCCCAACAGAGGTATGTTGTCTTTCTGAAATTCGGCAATCACATCTTTCACATAGGATATCAAATTTTTCACCAGGGAATCCTCCTCATCCATCTTCTACTAGACTATCCCCTTTTTTTCAGAGGATTAACCTAGGAATGTAGAAGAATAGGAGAAACCCCTTCACGTGCCGACGCTCTTCGTTTGGATGAGGATGGGAGATTGAGAGACTCTCGATATTTGGCAACCGTTCGGCGCGACACTTTAACGTTATGTTTTTCTCTTAATTCGGTCGCCATCTTTTGATCAGATAAAGCTTTCAGAGGGTTTTCCCCTTTTATCATCTCCCTTATTAAAGCTTTAATTTGCTGAGAGGAAACTTCTGATCCATCCGCGGATTGATAACCAGTGACAAAAAAGCTCTTCAATTCGTACAATCCTTTGGGAGTCTGCAAAACTTTGTTGGCGACGGTCCGGCTGATCGTCGACTCATGAAGACCCAATTTTTTAGCCACCTTCTTTAAAGTGAGCGGCCTCAATGAACCTCCATTCAAAAAGTCTCTTTGGTGTTTGATAATCATTTCCGCCACTCTCAAAATGGTGTTTTGCCGCTGCTCGATGCTTTGAAGAAGCCAGCGTGCTTTTTTATAGCAGTCGTCCAAATATTCATGGGCTTCTTTGCCCTCTTTGTACATACGAACCAACTGCTCATCCCACTGGATTTGACCACTCACAGAAAATGGGTCATGCAGCACATAGCCCCCATCTTTTCTTTCTAGTATCAAATCAGGCATCGAAGGGGTATGGTTCGGTCCATAATCAGAAATTAAAGGACGTGGTTCTAAAGCTTGGATCACTTCTAATGCTTCGATGACACATTCTTCCTCTATGTCCAGTTCACAAGCTATCCTTTTGAAGTTCTGAGTGGCCAGGTCATCTAAATGGTTTTCGATTAAAACAGATAAGACGGAAGAATCCGGATGCTTTTTCTCTACTTGTAAGAGTAAAAATTCTTTAAAATCCGAACACCCGACACCCATCGGTTCAAATTGTAATAAAAGGCGTCTCGCCCGCTTTACCGTATCCAAGGAGTCACCGGTTTGAAGAGACGCTTCTTCTTCAGAAATTGTACAAAATCCCCGTTCATCTAAGTTCCCAATTAAAAAAAGGAGCGCTTTTTTTAATGACTGATCAACCTTCAACCAACCTGCTTGTTCTATCAATCCATCACGCCAGTTTTTTTCGTCGGGTACGATTTGATCAATGGGATCGTGATAGGCCTCTCGATGATGACGAGTGGAAGGGATAATACTCGAGGTTTCTAACGTTAGAATGGGGTTCTCATGGATTTCCTGCTGGATATGTTCCCACAGTTCAGCAGAGGTCCATTGGAGCATCGTGATTGCTTGACGCATTTGTGTTGTCATTACTAAGCCTGTCGTTTGCTTATGAGTCAATTCAAGCTTCATGTCCACACCTCTTTTGATAACGCTTTCATTGTTGTTTAACAGTATATATCTATTACTTATGATGGGCTAATCAGACCAAAAATTCAAATATATATGGAATTTTTAGATTCCTAGAGTAGTTTTACCACTAACGCTCCCGATTATGGAAGACTCAGTTTCGATACTTTTGTTGAGTGGATGGGGGCTGCAGGGAATAGCTCGCTTTCCGCGGGAGCGCGGTGAGCCTCCTCGGACTGCGTCCTGTGGGGTCTCACCCTGCACTTTTTTCCTCTTCGATATCCGGTTCCGGCGCCTAGCGGCTAGTGAGACTTCCCTCGCTTCTGTACGATAAGTCAACATCGAATCACTCCGTTCTTCGTGTTTCCATTATCTCCGCAAGCTCCGTATAGTCCATACGCCGCTGATCAAGGCGCCTGCACACTTAAGTTAGGAGTCTCGCCATTCCCCTCCGCCCCTTTGCCAAGGAAGATCCTCGAAACCACTACCAAAAGGTCAGCTCATATAATTATGGGAAGTGGGTTATAGAACACCTACATAACTCATAAAAGCTTAATCAACAGCGCTTTATACCTCTAACAATTGGATAGCGGAAGACACTCCAACTTGGTACAAGGGTTCGTTTCTCCCTTACATTGAAAGAGGTGGTTGGGACGCTGCGAGACTCCCGCGGGAATGGATTGGCTGGAGAGACCCCGCAGAGCTTTAGCTCGAGGAGGCTCTCCGTCATCCCCGCAGGAAAGCGAGCTGCTTCCCAGCCACCCCTGGCGCTTAACCCGGGTAACGAACCCCGGAAAGTCTCCAAACTGAGTCTTCAACAATCCGGCCATATAGTTGAAAAGTTACTAAAAATAATCCACCCTCTACGTAAAGCAGAAGGTGGATGATGGTAGTTTTTAGACGTTTTGATGGGCTTTAATATTGTGGTTCCGTGCAAAAACGTTGTGAGGATCGTATTCTGCTTTGATTTCTTGCAAACGCTGGTAATTGGAACCGTAGGTCTTTTCAATGACGTCTTTATCTGGATCGATGCCATTCAAATATGCGGCACCGTTTAATGAAAATGGAGCGAATGTTTCATAGAACTTATCAGCCCAATCGTCCGCAGCTTCATCATTGCCTGGTTCATAGACAAGGTCCAGCAGCAGTAAATACTGACTATCACGGACGGAGAATGCATTAAAATCTGCAGGGACGGAGTTGACTTGCCCATGCATTTCCCATAGTTGGAACAAAAGTCCACCAGGAGCCTTATCTTTTTCCTCTAGTAGTTGTTTAAATGTATCTTCATTAAGATCCTTAAAAAACAGAGACGTTCCTTTGAAACTAGCGCCTTGAGGTACCATCGGGTCCAACTTTTTCTGTAGATCGGTATATGGGATGACTCCCGTCTGATCAATGATTGGTTCCGCAAACTTTCTCAATGGATTTATGATACCCTGTCCCTCATCAGCATCACCCGCATACATGCCTGCAATGACCATCACAGATTTATTGTGAAGGAATTCTGGGAGCATGGGTGCTGGTGGTAGATCCATCACTGTCATGTTCACACTGATTTCATCAGGAGCGGTCATTAAATATTCGTTCAAACCTCGGAATACTTGCATGCCATCTTTCAAGTCATACATGACGTCAAATGCTAATACTTCAGGACCAACGAGGTGCAAATTGAATTTGAATTCTGTCACTACACCAAAGTTCCCTCCACCTCCGCGAATAGCCCAGAATAAATCAACATTTGTGTCCTTATTCACCACTTTTTGTTCTCCTGTAGCGGTCACGATGTTCGCTTCTACCAATTGGTCGCAGGATAAGCCTAACACCCCACGGAGATAACCGACACCTCCAGATAAGGCAAGGCCTGCAATCCCCGTTTCTGAAACGGTCCCGGTTGGCATGGCCAATCCATATTTTTGTGTTTCTTCATCGATATCCGAAAGAGTAGCCCCACCTTGCACAGATACAATTCGTGATTCTTTGTGTACTTCTACAGCTGTCATCTGGGAAAGATCGATGAGTAAACCACCCTCTGTCAATGATGTTCCTGAAACGTGGTGACCTCCCCCTCTGACCGCAACCTCTAAATCGTTTTCCGTTGCATACTTCACTGCTTCTGATACATCCTGCGCATTTTTACATACGACGATGACGGATGGTCTTTTTGTAATGGCGGCGTTAAAGATTTTTCTTTTCTCCTCGTACTGGTCATCACTAGGAACCAGGACTTCCCCTTGGATCTTCTCTTTTAATTTTGTCATTCTAAACTCCCCCTTATGTAAAACTCACTAAACTATTATGTAAAAAATGACACCCGACTATATTACTACTTCTACATCCAAAATTCCAATTCCTTCCGAGGTAAGTCCTGCAAAGAAACCCAATAATCTAGTAATCAAGTATCCAATAAACCTCTCAAATTAGTGAAAATAAACATAAAAAAATAAGCCCGAAAGCTAACTTCCAGGCTTATTTTCAGAATTGTTTCACGTGAAACATTTATAATACATAAGTGGAAAGGGTTTGTTGAACTTCTTCAATCGGACTGTCTTTCTTGAAGAGTTTCCCAATCGGTTCATTCGTTCCAGAGATCCAGATTTTCAATTCGGAATCGAGATCAAAGCTCCCTGCTGTCTCAACACTAAAGTGAGTGATACTTTTGTAAGGAATGGAGTGGTACTCGACCTTCTTCCCTGTCATGCCCTGCTTATCGATAAGCAGGAGGCGACGGTCTGTGAAAATGAAAGAATCTCTGAGAACTTTATAACCGCTTTGAATGTTTTCACCTTCAATAAGAATACCTTCAAGCTCTCTTTCAATCTTATCGACATCCACCTGACTGGCATTGCCCATCAGTCCATCTAAAAACCCCATAGGTATCCCTCCTATTTCATTAAGCGTAATAACATGGCTTCACAAGGTTCTAGTTCAATCGTTAACACATTGTTTTTTGAGCTGAAAATCCGTTTTTTGTTTTCCAGGTGCTGCCACTTCCCTTTTTGAATCGGCAAGTTGATCTCTATTTTCTTTCTTGCATTCCGGTTGAATAAATACAGCATTCGTTCATCGCTTGTTTCTTCATTGAAGTGGTCCACACCGTTTTCTGTCCAGCGCTCGAAACCGATGACATCTTTGTCGAGGGTGAAAGACTTCCAGTGACCTGTCCGGAGAGCGGTATGTTCTTTTCTCCACTGTCCGATTTTTTTATACCAATCCAGCAACTCTTCATTCTCCCGCCCCCAAGGGTATGGTTTGCGGTTATCGGGATCAGCCCCGCCTGTCACTCCCGCTTCATCTCCATAGTACAAGGATGGTACGCCTGGGAAAGCATAAAGCCATAGACTGAGAGATTTGATTTGCTTGATGATGAGTTTCTGTGCTTCCTCTTGACTAAAATCATCAGGGAGGTAGTCTTCCAACATCGTTTGGATCCGCTCTACATCGTGACTCGAAAGCATGTTCATGACGGCATAGAAATACTCTTTCGGATAATGTTCGCTTAACGTCATAAGTCGGCGGTGAACAGTATAAGCATCCATTTCCCCTTTCATGAAGTCAAGCATCAAGCGGCGCATGGGGTAGTTCATCACGGAATCCAAAACACCACCCAGGAAGTAGTCCCGACGTTTTCCGTAGGCCGTTTTGTTTGAAGCATCCTCCCAAACCTCTCCGAGGAGGACACTCGTCTCATCTTCCTTCTTCAACTGCCGATAGATTTGACTGATCAAGTCATCCGTCAGCTCATCTGCCACGTCCAGGCGCCAGTTCTTCATCCCTGATTGCTGCCAAGTTTTTATGACACTCTCTTCATCATGGACGAGGAAGTCTTGATAATCTTCATTTTCTTTATTCAATGTAGGAAGAGTTCCAACGCCCCACCAGGCATCGTATTCGTCTGGATAATGGTGAAAGGTGTACCAGCTGTAGTACGGGGAGTTTTTAGATTGATACGCGCCGAGCGAATCATATTTCCCTTCCCGATTAAAATAGATACTGTTGCTTCCAGTATGACTGAACACTCCGTCCAGCATGATTTCAATCTCTCTCTCAGCCGCTTCCTTGATCAATGTTTCCAAGTCCTCTTTGGTACCGAGGAGAGGATCGATTTTATGGTAATCACCTGTATCATAGCGGTGGTTGCTTTCCGCTTCGAAAATCGGATTCAAATAAATAACGGATACCCCTAAACCTTCAATATAATCGAGTTTTTCCGTAATTCCTTGCAGGTTTCCTCCAAAGAAATCCCAACGGATAACCTCTCCCCGTTCATTTCGAATATACACCGGTTCATTTTCCCAATGGGCGTGGATCAGACTTGTTTCAGGCGCTTTCTCCCTTTTGAGTTCTCCTGCCGTGTAGAAACGATCCGGGAAAATTTGATACATCGTTGCGTTTTTCCACCAATCCGGAGTTTTATAAGAAGGGTCGTACACCGTAATCTGCCACGAAGGAGGGATGTGGTCATACACTTTCCCCTCCCCGCTTTCATAGCTTTTTTCCCTTCCGTAAAAAAGGGTCTGTTCCTCCAGGGTGATTTCGAAAAAGTACCAGATGAGCTGCGGCGTTTCGGGCATCCGGATTGTAGCTTCATACGACACCTGCTGATGTTCCTGACTGCAGAGGTCCATCTCCTTCGTTTTTTCATCGTCTGTACGGTCTAAGATGTAGTGAAGAATGACGTGGGAAACCCTGTACCGGTCACTGATATCAATTTTGAGCGTAACAGGAGAACCCTTCGGCGCTGCGCCGAAAGGCTCTCGATAAGATTCTTCAAAACTATTATGATACATATCCTTTTGTCTCACACATCCGTCCCCCTAAATAGTACCTCACTTCAACGTCTTCACACGTTGAATGTCCCATATATCGCGGGCATATTCCTGAATGGTCCGGTCGCTTGAGAAAACTCCGGATTGAGAGATATTGACAAGACTCTTCAAGTTCCACTGACGTTTGCGTTGGTAATCCTGGCTCACCTTTTTCTGAGCCAATACATAGCTCGCGAAATCCTTAAGCACAAAATATTCATCGTTATAGGTCAAAAGGGCATCATAAATCTCCTGAAAATCGGTCTCTCCCTTAGAAAACGGACTGTAATGAATGAGTTCATCCATGATGTGACGGACACGCTCATCATTTTCATAAACGTATCGGGAAGAATAGGATCCGTTTCGGTAATAGTCCCACACTTCATCAGAGGTTAAACCGAAAATGTAAATATTATCATCTCCGACAAGGTCATGGATTTCAACATTTGCTCCATCCATGGTTCCTAGGGTCAGTGCGCCATTCATCATAAACTTCATGTTGCCTGTTCCTGAGGCTTCTTTGGTCGCCATTGAAATTTGTTCACTGACATTGCTCGCCGGAATAATTTTCTCTGCGATGGATACCGAGTAATTCGGCAGGAAGACCACCTTTATATAATCCTTCACATCAGGATCGTTATTGATCACAGATGCGATGCGGTTGATGAGTTGAATCACTTTTTTTGCGAAGTGATAGCTTGGCGCTGCTTTTGCTCCGAAGAAGAAAGTCCTTGGAACGATATCGAGCGTCGGGTCTGACTTCAATTCATTATATAAATGCATAATATGAAGGGCATTAAGCAATTGGCGTTTGTACCCGTGCAGGCGCTTGATATGGACATCAAAGATAGAATTCGGGTCGACCGTAATCCCTTGTGTATTTTTAACCCATTTAGCGAACTCGACTTTGTTCTCCTGCTTGATTGCATGGAGCTGGTCAAGAAAAGCCAGGTCATCTTTATGACCAAGCAAGCGGTTCAGTTGCTTCGGCTCTTTCATCCACTCATCACCAATGGCTTCGGTAATGACTGAGGTCAACGGACTGTTCGCGTGCATCAGCCAGCGACGATGGGTAATGCCGTTCGTTTTATTATTGAAACGCTCAGGAAATGTATTATAAAAACGTTTCATTTCACGTTCCTTCAGTATATCTGTGTGGAGCTTAGCCACTCCATTAATACTGTGACTGCCGACAATACTCAAGTGTGCCATTTTTACCTGTCCATCTGCCACGATGGCTAAATCCGCAATTCGGTCGAATTCACCCGGATAGGTTTTCCACAGACCCTGGCAAAAACGTTCATTGATTTCGTCGATGATCATGAAAATCCTAGGAAGCAGTGAACGTACCAGCCCCACTGGCCACGATTCTAAAGCTTCGCTTAATGTAGTATGGTTCGTATAAGAAACAGAGGACTGTGTAATTTCCCAGGCTTCCTCCCAGCCGATCCCTTTTTCATCCATAAGAATTCTCATCAATTCAGGGATAACAAGGGCCGGATGTGTATCGTTTATATGAAGCGCTACCTTTTCAGGGAACGAGGACCAGGGAAGTCCCAACCTTTCAAAAGAACGAACAACCGATTGGACTCCGGAGGAAACTAAGAAGTATTCCTGCTTCAAACGAAGCCTTTTACCTTCCTCTGTAGAATCGTCGGGGTAAAGGAAATCCGAGATGGATTCGAGCGATCGTTTATGATCTAAAAAGTGACCGAATACCCCTTCTCTTTCCGCTTTTGTCATCGTATCCTCAACCGTCGGTTCAGCGGACCAGAGCCTCAATGTGTTCACGGTATCGTTGTGGTAACCGACAACAGGTACATCGTACGGGACAGCCTGGATTGGTTCATAGTTTTCATATTTGAAGTGGAGTTTTCCATCTTTATCTCTTGTCGATGATACATTTCCGCCAAAGCGGACTTCGATCGCATCTTCAGGACGACGCACTTCCCAGATGAATTCTTTGGAAAGCCAATAATCCGGGAATTCCACCTGTTTTCCATCGATGATATGCTGATCGAACATTCCATATCGGTACCGCAGACCATAGCCATGTCCAGCTAATTCTAAAGAAGCAAGGGAATCGAGAAAACAAGCAGCTAATCGTCCTAAGCCGCCATTACCAAGTCCAGCATCACTTTCTTTCTTTTCAAGTTCTGATAAAGAGAGCCCCAGATCCGCTAACCCTTCTTCAACGAGCGAAAGTACGTCCAAATTCAATAAATTATTTCCAAGCAGACGTCCCATTAGAAATTCCATGGAGAAGTAATACACCTGCTTTGTCTTATTCGTTTTGTACTCGTGATTCGTTTTCAACCAATCTTTATTGATCTTCTCACGGATCAGCGCACCGAGTGCCCGGTACGTATCAAATTCGGATGCTGTGTCTATGGTCTTACCAAACTTACTTTCCAACTGCGCTTTGAACTCTGACTTGAATTCTTCTTTGTCACTGAACATCACCATGAAGGTTCCTCCTATCACCTCTGCTAACGAAACATGGATTGATAAAGATCCATATATTGATCAGCAGAGTTTTTCCATGTGAACTTACTCTTGCAAATGTTCTTCACAAGATTCTGCCAAGCAGCAGGTTCCTGATAGAATTCGAGCGCTCTGCGAATGGTGTACAGCATGTCATGCGCATTGTAGTTCGTAAACGTAAATCCGTTCCCTTCTTCCGTCTCTTCATTATATGGCTGGACGGTGTCCGCGAGTCCTCCCGTTTCTCTTACAATCGGAGCAGCCAAATATCGCAAAGCGATCAACTGGCCAATGCCGCATGGTTCAAAACGGGATGGCATGAGGAATAGATCGCTCGCCGCATAAATCTGTCTGGAAAAAGGTTCTGAAAATCGGATATTCGTAGACATTTTTTCTGGGTGTCGGTGCTGGGCCCACTGGAGCATCTGTTCATATTGGTATTCGCCTGTACCAAGTAAGACGATCTGGACGTCATCGTCATGTAATAACTCATCGATGACCCGCCCGATTAAATCGAATCCTTTTTGCTCCACCAGCCTGGAAACGATGCCAATCATTGGAACATCTTTTCTGACTGGCAAACCAAGTTCCGCCTGCAGCCACATTTTGTTTTGGGCTTTCTTGATCAAAGAACTGCGATAAGGAAACGCCAGGGCATCGTCTTTCATAGGGTTATAGTTTTGATCGTCGATGCCATTGACGATTCCAATTAATTCATCAGTACGCTTTCGTAACACTCCATCTAGGTTTTCCCCATAATAAGGCGTTTGAATCTCTTTTGCGTAAGTTTCACTGACTGTCGTAATGAAATCCGCGTAATTCAATGCCCCTTTCATGAAATTGATGTCTCCGAAAAATTCAAATGCATCTTCCGTCATCATATTCTCATCAAAGTCCATCAAATCATGAAGTACGGATTGAGCAAATACCCCTTGATACTTCAAATTATGGATGGTAAATACGGTTTTCATACCTTGAAGTTTCTCAACTTCTTTGTAGTGGGTATGTAAGTAAACCGGAATCAACCCTGTCTGCCAGTCGTGGCAATGCAAAACATCAGGCGTCCAGTCCATTTCACAGACCCAATCCATCACAGCACGGTTGAAGAATACGAATCGTTCCGCTTCATCATCGTATCCGTATAGATTAGAACGCTTGAAATAATACTCATTATCTATGAAATAAACAGGAATGCCTTCATACTTGATATATTCGATTCCTGCATATTGACTGCGCCAGCCAAGCTGTACATTCATTTCACCCAGATGCTCCAGTTGTTCTTTCCAGTGATCATCCATGTTTTCATATTTCGGCAGGACGACCCTGACATCCGCGCCCTGCTTTTTCAAGGCATGAGGAAGAGAACCCAAAACATCGGCAAGACCACCCGTTTTTATAAAAGGGGTACACTCAGAACCAATCATCAATACATTCACGCTTGACCCACTCCTTTAATATTAGTTCGAAACATGTTCAAAACATCACGAATATGCTGATTACATGAAAAGGACTGTCAGAGTGATGAGATCCGGACAGTCCCTTCCATTGGGGGTATTACATTGTTCTTCTTTTCGCTACGACATACGGCTTCTCTGGAGCACCGATTAATGTCTTTCCGTTTGAAATGTTGCAATCTTTATCGAGAATGACGTTTTCTAAAACGGCATTGCTATCAATTTCACAGCGTTGCATAATAATTGAGTTTTTGATGACGGCTCCTTCAGCGACTTTCACACCACGGAAGAGAATGCTGTCTTCGACATGACCTTCAATGACACATCCATTTGCGACCATCGTATTGGAAACGTTGGAAGTAGCGGTATAGTTGGAAGGTGCCTCATTTTTAACTTTAGTGAATACGGGAGCATCATCTTTGAACAACTCATCATGTTCTTCTGGATTCAAAAGCTTCGCACTGTTGCGGTAATAGCTTTCAACAGAGTTCACCAAGGCATGACCACCATGGTATTCATAAGCATGTATATTAATTTCCGGCAATTTCGATTTAATCCCGTCTAAGAAAAAGTGGGAGCAGCCGTGGGCGATACATTTTTCGATTAAGGTGTATAAGAGATCTTTTTCAATGATGTACATATCCATGTACACATTGTTATTGCTATGATCATTGTGTATCGCTGTCACACGGTTGTCTTGATTAATGTCAAGCTTGTGGGCTCTTTGATGCTCGGGGTAAAGTTCATCGACTTTTTTGTAGATAACCGTAACATCCGCACCAGAGCTCTTATGCTCTTGAAGGACATCCTGATAATTGATGTTGCAGATATGCTGAGAGCCCGAGACGACGATATAGTTGGCTAACGTTCGATTGATGAAATCGATATTGTTGTGGAAATGCTGCAAGTCTCCACGTGAGATGTCCGTTGGATCATTCCAGTCGGGAGGAAGGATGAACAGTCCCCCGCGCTTGCGGTCCAAGTCCCATGCTTTCCCTTGCTCCAAATGGTCCATCAGGGAGCGGTACTTTCTGCGAGCGAATACCGCCACTGATTCAATCCGGGAATTCGTCATATTTGAAATGGCAAAGTCGATCATCCGGTAACGCCCCGCAAACGGTACGGCTGCGCCACAACGGAAATAGGTCAACTCATCCAACATGTCTTGTTCGTGATCTAAGTTTATGATTCCTGCTATACGATCCATAAAATCCTCCCTTTAACTATTGGTAGCATAACTTGTGGCAAGGACACTCCCCTCATCTGCCACAAGTGTGATTTCACTGTCTGGTGATGGGTCGCCGATAACCGCTCCATCTTCTATCACGCTGCCTTTTGAAATGATGGCGCGGTGAATCTTAACATTTTTACCGATTTTCACATCAGGCATGATGACACTGTCTTTGACAACCGAAGATTCATCCACGTGCACACCATAGAAAATGATCGATGTATCTACAGATCCCTTGATGCGACAACCCTCATTAATCAAGGCATTTCTCACATGAGCGGTCGGCGCGATATATTGTGGCGGCTGGTTCGGGTTCTTCGAGTAAATTCGCCATTTTGAATCGTTCAAATCCAACTCAGGTTCTCTCTTCAGAAGGTCCATATTCGCTTCCCAAAGGCTGTCGATCGTCCCAACATCCTTCCAATAACCTTCAAACGTGTAAGCCATCAATTTTTTATAGTCATAAAGAAGAGCTGGAATGATGTCCTTTCCGAAATCATGGGAGGAATTTTCTTTCTCTGCATCTTCAATCAGGTATTGTTTCAATACATCCCAACGGAAAATATACACACCCATAGACGCCAGGTTGCTCTTCGGATTTGCAGGTTTCTCATCAAATTCGGTAATTCTTCCATCTCCATCCGTGTTCATAATGCCAAAACGGCTGGCGTCATCCCACGGTACTTCAATAACAGAAATCGTTGCATCAGCGCCAGATCCTATATGGTAATCCAGCATCGCACCGTAATCCATTTTATAAATATGGTCTCCAGAAAGTACAAGTACGTGCTCAGGGTCGTATTGATTCAAAAATTTCAAGTTCCGGTAAATGGCGTTGGCTGTTCCTGTGTACCAGCCGCCACCTTCCGCCTGCATGAATGGAGGAAGAACGGAAACCCCGCCATATTTACGGTCAAGATCCCATGTGTCTCCAATTCCGATATAGTCGTTCAATATCAACGGTTCGTATTGAGTAAGGACACCAACTGTGTCGATCCCTGAATTCGTGCAATTGCTCAATGGAAAGTCGATGATTCTATATTTTCCGCCAAAGTAGACGGCAGGCTTTGCGATTTGTTTGGTCAATGACTTCAGCCTGGTTCCTTGGCCGCCAGCCAGAAGCATTGCTACACATTCTTTATTTTTCATGATTTTCCTCCTTGGATACTGAAGTTCTTTTCAAGAAGCTCACACCGAGCGGGGGAATCGTCATGGTAATATGCTGATCCTGTCCTTGCCATGGAGAAGGTACGCTTTCTAAAGGCAAACCGTTTGTCTGCCCTGAACCTCCGAAATGTTCCGCGTCGCTCGAGAAAATCTCTTTATATGAGCCATGTTTCGGTACTCCTACTCGGTAATCGTGGTAGACTTCTGGAGTGAAATTGCAGACAACCACCAGTTGGTCATTCGATGTACGACTGTTGCGGACAAATGATATGATGCTCTGCTCATAGTTGTTGGCATCGATCCACATGAAGCCTTCTTCCTTATGATCAAGTTCCCATAAAGCTGGCATATCTTGATACATTTGGTGCAACTGTTTCGTATAATCCAATATGGAGGCGTGGGAATCATAGTCCAATAGCTCCCAATCCAAATCCTCTAAATCTTTCCACTCATCAAACTGTCCGAATTCACCTCCCATGAACATGAGTTTTTTCCCTGGGTGGGCATACATATAGGCGAGAAAGGCTCGCAGGTTCGCGAACTTCTGCCAGTAATCACCCGGCATTTTATTTAGTAACGATTTCTTACCATGAACGACCTCATCATGAGAAATCGGTAATACAAAATTCTCGGAAAAAGCATAGAACAAAGAGAATGTAATCAAGTTATGGTGGTACTTCCGGTGAATCGGATCCATCTCCATATACTTGAGCATGTCGTTCATCCAGCCCATGTTCCATTTATAATTGAAGCCTAGACCTCCGATATATGTCGGCGAACTGACGAGCGGCCATGAGGTGGACTCTTCGGCCATCATTAAGACATCTGGTGTTTCCTCAAAAATGGCTTCATTCATTTTTTTGATAAACGAAACGGCTTCCAAGTTCTCACGCCCGCCGTACTCATTCAGTTCCCACTCGCCATCTTCCTTGCCGAAATCCAAATACAACATGCTAGCAACAGCATCCACCCGCAAGCCATCGAGGTGGTATTCCTTCAGCCAGTAAATTGCGTTTGAAATCAGGAAACTCTGAACTTCGTTTCTTGCAAAATCGAATGTAAGCGTACCCCATTGCGTTTTCTCAGCCTTACTGGGATTAGCATATTCATAGAGAGCTTCTCCATCGAACCGCCGTAAACCGTGGGCATCCTTACAAAAATGCCCCGGAACCCAATCCAATATGACACCGATTCCATATTTATGACACTGGTCGACAAAATATTTGAAATCATCAGGGGTCCCATAACGGGAGGTGACAGAGAAGTACCCGGTAGCTTGATATCCCCATGAACGGTCAAAAGGGTGCTCTGTCAATGGAAGGAGTTCAATATGGGTATATCCGAGGTCCTTTACGTAAGGAATGACCATCTCTGCGTAGTCCCGGTAATTGTAGAAAACCTCAGGTTCTATGTTTTTCCATGAACCAAGATGAAGCTCATAGATCGACATCGGAGATTCATAGGGGTTCTTCGCTCTTCTCTTCTTCATCCATTCATCATCACCCCAGGAGTAATTGTCCAATGGATAGACGACAGAAGCTGTATCTGGACGAAGTTCGCTGGAAATAGCATATGGATCCGCTTTCAGCTGAAGATGACCGTGAGTGGTTAAAATCTCATATTTGTACATGGTGCCTTTATCGAGACCTGGAATGAAGGCGATCCAAATTCCATTATCATTGATTTTTTCCATGGGATTCTCCCGACCGTCCCAATCGTTAAACATCCCGACGACGCTCACCTGAACCGCATTCGGAGCCCAGACAGCAAAACGGACACCCTTCTCTCCGTTCCTCGTCTCTGGATGCGCCCCGAGCAGCCTGTGACTGTATCGGAGGTTTCCTTCATGGAATAAATAAATATCATGCTCTAAAGTTGTATCTTGGACCACACCATCACTCCTCTTAAATCTAATAGATTTTTAGTTTTTGTTGATGAACATGCAAAAAATTTACGTGTTTTATTTTTGCCTATATTCATCATAAAATCAGAAAACCTCTTTTACAATTGCTATTAATAAAAATTTTCTGAAAAGTTTTGTCGAATCTTGACGAATTCTTATACATACTCATTATTCTTGCTTACTTTTATAACAACGCCGATAAGTAAGCGCTTGCATAAGTATGTACTTCCCTCTTCCTTTTATGGAAAAACCTTACTCATACAAAAGATTCCAAATATAGGACTTTTATAGTAATTGATACATAGATATTCATCGTTTGGAAGAATTGCTTTTTTCTGTCTCTATGAAATATGGGATGGAAGATATAAAAGGCGGAAGGTCGTCACTTAAAAATAGAATAAAACGATGAACCTCTTGGGGGTGAATTCTTAGTGGTTAACGGGCATGAAATAGACTGGTAAAGGACAAGGAATCATGAGGAGCAGATCGACGACTCCCGACTCCATGTAGATTCTCTTACATCGAGGAGACTTCCCTGCACCCAATAACACTAATTAATATGAAAAAAGCGGATTTTGAGGAAAATGGACGATCTTTTAGATTCATATAAACTTCTAGCGTGGAGAGTGTTTCATTGAAAAAGATTAGTGGTATAGCTTTACAAGAATTAAAGGGTCGGCTGGAGGCAGATGCTCCAGTGGCTTTTTCTCTCTTTGCAAAAAAGCAGATAGAGGAATTCCTAAAACATAAAAGAGGTGAAGAGTCATGTCATTAGCGGGAATCAGTTTACTCATCATCGCGCTTGCCTTTGCATTCATTGCCATCTTCGTTGTGAAGACACTGAAAGCTGCATCCAGTACGATGACAAGTGTTTCACAGACGTTAGAAAAAGTCGAAGGACAGATGCAGGGCATCACAACAGAATCAGAAAGCTTACTTAAGAAAACGAACCACATTGCTTCAGATATTGAAACCAAAACGAAGACGCTTGACGGTCTGATGGATGCCCTCAGCAATGTCGGTACCACAGTCGGGCATGTCAACCAATCCATTCAGGGCGTTTCTGAAAGTGTCGCGCACGCTTCTCATGAAAGAGATGAAAAAGTCACGAAAGCACTCCGCTGGGGAGATGCGGCGATTGAATTGTATCTGAAATGGAAGAGAAAAAAAGTATAATAAAGAAAAGAGGTTTTTCGGATGGACTTTTTAGGAATTGGTGTTTTAATTATTGGAATCGCCTTTGCGATTGTCTCCATTTTCCTTATTAAAGCTTTGAACAACCTGGCCGGTGTCCTTGGCGGAGTCAAAAAAACCGTCGATCAACTGCCAGAACAACTGGATTCAGTCATGAAAGAAACGACAGGTGTCCTGCATCACAGTAATGATACATTAGCTGATGTGAATGAGAAAATCCGGGCTCTTAGTCCTCTTTTCTATATCGTCGGGGATATCGGTGAGTCTTCCAGGAAACTTACTTCCTCTCTTGTTGATATGACCTATTCACTCAAGCAGACGACACATGAAGGCGAACAAAAGATCAACGAAGAAGGTTGGCGCGGAGTTTATGGTGCTCTTGCTTTGACGTATTACTTTTCACAGAAACGAAAAGCAATGAAAGCCGCTCAGTTGGAGACCACATCCTCATGAAGGCTCTCGAGTGGATCATCGGCATCGTCGCCGGTTTCATCAGTGGATTAGCTTTAAGGATATGGTTCAAGGAACCTTCTGTTTCAAAAATGAAGTATGACCGCAAAAAAGAGGAATTTTATAATGCAGGTAGAAATCAATATGAAGACATCCAAACGACAAAAGAAAAAATACGTATGGAAGCGCAAAAAAATATAACTACCGAAAGGGGAACTTCCTAATGGAAAACCAAAATGTAAATCAAAATGTTAACCAGCAGCCACAAGCTCAAACAACTAAAAAAAGAGGCAACAAAAAACTGCCGATTGCTATCTTAACAGGGGCAATAATCGGCGGGGCTTTCATTCTTATTAAGGACCCTAAAGAAAGAAAGCGTCTGAAAGAAGGCACTCGTTCAACGAAAGACGCGGTTTCTGACTATGCTTCTGAGGTAAAAGAAGACCCATCTGCAAAAAAAGATGACCTTGTCACACGCGTCCGTAATGTTGTGAACATCGTAAGTGAAGCAGCAGCAACAGTTCAAGACGTATTTAATAACCAAGGAAAAGAAATTGCCGATAGAGCCAAAGATATAAAAGAAGAGTCTGAAGAAATTATTAACACAGCTAAAGAGGCCGGAGAAGATTTGCAGGAAGTAGGCGATAAAGCCCAAGAAGCGAAGGACGAGCTTAAAGAAAATTCAGCTGAGGAAGAAGCTAAAGTACCTCAAGAAAAAGTCGTAGAGGTCAATCCGCAACGCTAATTCCATCCTGCAAGAAAAAGCCCTGCACATAAAAGTGCAGGGCTTCCTGTTTTTCCATGACAAAAAAGGAGGAGGGGTTCCACATTCATCGTGTAACACCTGGAATATTACATTTTGATACGAATCAGTTCTTCACATCTATTCTGTAAGCTCCGTCAACTGTTGAGAAGAGGCTGCCACCTTATAGACCGCGCCATTTATTTCCTCGATCACCCGTGCAAATTGTTCAAGCTCTGCTTCGATCCCTGCATTATACAATTTGTTCTGACCCATTGCGGATACGATTTCTGTGAAAAATTGATTGATTTGACCCATGCTGTCCGCACCTTCAGAAATCATGGTGTTGATGTTACCGACATTACTTGAAACATTATGAATCTGGCCACTTGTCGTGGAAATTAAATCTGAAACCTCTGCTACTGAGTTCTGCGTCTGCTCAGACAACTTCCGCACCTCATTTGCGACCACAGTAAAACCTGCCCCGTGCTCACCGGCTCTTGCAGCTTCGATTGATGCATTCAATGAAAGTAAATTCGTCTGTTCAGCAATGGAAGAAACGATGGTTACGATTTTACTAATCTCTTCAGCGACATGTTTTAATTTTTCCATGTCCCCCGATATTTCATTGATATTTTCTTGAATCTCGTTCATTTGTTTTTGCTGAATTTCCAAACGCTGCTTCCCATCCATTGACTGCTGCTCCACTTGTTGAGCGACTCGGGAACCTTTTTTAGAGTCACTGACAATCTTATCTGTCTGTTCCGTCAATTGCTCTGTGGAAGCACTCGCCTGTTGGGAGACAGCCGCCACCTCTTCAGACATTTGATCGACACGACGGTAAGCCTCTTCTCTTCTCTCCACTTCAATCTGACGGAGATCCTCAGCTTTTTCCTGAAACATTTCCAAAACGAGCTGCTGCTCAATATTTAATATTTTGGTCGTTGCACGAGTCGCCTGGCCATAATGCTCATGTGGAAGATCCTGTTCATAAATATCCATAAACGATAACAATAGGTCCTGGAAAGCACACATGTACCATTTCGGTTCCAGTCCGATTTTCAAATGTACGCTCGCAATCCTTTTTCTTTTTTCAATAAATGTGTGATCAATTGTACCGTTGAACATTTCCTGAATATGAATGGTCAACGTTTGTTTTAATCGATCAACAGAACTATGGTCCTTGATGATCCGTTTTAAGGATGGTTCATTTTCCAAGTTTTTATAGAATTGGGTCACGATTCGGTCGATGTGATTGCTGATCACCGGCTGTAAGGATTGCAGAATCGCCAAATCCTGTTCACTAAGATGAACCATTTCGAACTGTGTATGTAGATTAGATCCTTCTTGTATGTCAATGACTCCTGTAAATCCTTCACCGAGTGGTCGAACTTCCTCTTTCTTCTTCGTCATGAATATACCCATGTTCTTCCCCCTTAAGTTGACTCTCTCTTCTAGTAATATCGACTTTAACGAGCGAACAGTTAAGTAAGAGGTTCCACTTCTTCCCCAAACGAACTCTTACTCTATACTAGAAGACTCAGTTTCGAGATGTTTTGGGCTTCGTTGCCCTGGTTGAGCGTCAGGGGTGGCCGGGAAGCTACTCGCTTTCCTGTGGGGGAGTGCCGAGCTTCCTCGGGCTAAATGCCCTGCGGGATCTCGCCTATCTCCTTTCTCCCACGGGAGTCTCGCAGCTTCCCAACCACCCCATTTGATGTATGTGAGTAACGAACCCCTTTACCAGGTTGGATTGTCTTCCGGCACCCCGATTGTTTAAAGCATAAAACGCTGTGCATCAAGCTTTCAGGTTTCAAATACCTAAGCATGGGGGTTTTATCCTTAACTCCCATCAAACTGGATAGATAATATTCAGAAAGTGGTTTCGAGACACTGATATAGCAAAGGGGCGGAGGGGAATGGCGAGACTCCTAACTTAAGTGTGCAGGCGCCTTGATCAGCGGCGTATGGACTGGACGGAGCTGGCGGAGATAAAGGAAACACTCAGAACGGAGTGATTCGATGTTGACTTATCGTACAGAAGCGAGGGAAGTCTCACTAGCCGCCAGGAGCCGGGACCGGATATCGAAGAGGGAAAAGAGTGCTAGGTGAGCCCCCGCAAGGCGTCAGCCTGAGGAGGCTCAAAAGAATAGAGGAAGTTCGATTAAGTTCGGCACGTCCTGTGCCAACATCGAACGACCCCACCTCGTGTGGGGCCCCGCGGAAAGCGAGCTATTCCCCTCAGCTCCCATCCACTCAACAAAAGTTTCGAAATCAGGTCTTCCACAATCCTCCCATTTAGTTGAGGTGCATGGCCTTTGAAGAAGAAGAAAATCCTCCATACGGCAGGATGCCGTATGGAGGATTAGGTTACGCGTCAGCGTTGTATCCTAAACGCTCACGGTCTACGTACTCATTCGGAACTTCTCCAAAATGTGTACTGTGGTTTTTGAATTGAGCTTTTCGGCCATTCCGGTGCTCGCCATGGCTCTTTCTTTCCTTGAACTGGCGATCCGGCTTTTTTTCCTTGTTGCCCATCCTAATCACCTCGTGTAAAACATAATGTCTTACACGGTTATTATGTTTCGATATCCTGAAATTATTCATGCACCTGAAACGAAGGTTTGTTTGTCCCCCATCTCTCCAAATGCCTTCGGAATAAGGCCATGACAATCAAATGAGCCTTTGCCTGTGTGTACTTATATAAGAACCATGGCAATGATGGCATATAGTCATGAATAGCTACAATGGCTTCATTTCCCTCCGGAATTTTCCTGAATTCCAGTCTCCCCCTGACGTTTTTCTCTTTATTGGACAACCGGCCCCCGGATATATAATACAAAGCACGGTCCGCCGTGCTCCTCTCTGCTGAATATGTGAATTCGAGTAGTGGTATGTTATTAAAAATCACGCCAATTTGACAACAATGGCTTTCATCTACGGTCGTTTTCACCCATGGATTCAATACTGTTTCCAGCCACTTCACATAATACTTCCCAATCCAGTCTGCAGAATGGCCCTGAGGGAGTGGAATTCGCTGGACAGAGCGGACATCATCCTGCATGGAAAGGAGAGCAGGGCTTTTCGATTTGCTTTGCGGTTGCTTTTCTTCCTCTCTTAAAGCCCACTCGGCCGCTTCCTCGAAAGGAATTTTCCCTTCACTGATTCCATCCACTGTATTTTTTGGCTGGGTGACCATCGGATGAATAAGGCTTTCGATGAGTGGGTACACCATTTCTTTAGGGGCGCCTGTGACAAGTCTTACCCAAAGCTTAGATAAATCAATGGTCAAAAATGGTACATGAACCATAAGTGGTTTCCTGCCCATAACGCCTGCCACTTTTGCCATCATTTCTTCATAAGTCATTACATCCGGGCCGCCCACGTCTATCGAGCGTCCCTTTAAGTACTCTTTGCCGATACTTTGGTCGAGGGAACCGATCACGTCCGGTAGGGCAATCGGTTGCGTCTTGGTCTTCGTCCATTGCGGGAGAATCATAAAAGGAAGGCGCTTCACTAACCTCTTCAATATCGGAAACGAAGATCCTCTTGGGCCGACGATAAGCCCTGCCCGGATCGTTGTCACAGGTACTCCGTATGCTCCCAGAATCTTTTCCACTTCAAGACGACTCTTCAAATGACGGGAAAGGCCTGGTTCGTCTTCAGGGATGATGCCGCTCAAATAAACGATTTGTTTCACGCCTACTTTTTTTGCGGCCTGAGCGAAATTATCAGCAAGGATGACATCCATATCTTCGAAAGACCCCTGTGTCAATTTAGCTGAAGGCTTCATCGAGTGCACAAGATATACAGCAATATCCGCTCCATCCAGACCTTCTTCTGCATCAGCCATCGAGTATAAATCGCACGAGCGCCAGGTCACTTGGTCACTGTCTTCCTTTTCATCGCCGTTTCGGGATAAAGCGATAATGTCAGAGCGGTCTTTCAGTTTTTCCATTAAATTTTGTCCTATATACCCACTTGCCCCTGCAAGAGCGACGACAGTTTTATTTTCCACAGCTATCACTTCCTTACGCTTTTTAAACCTAGTACCCTCGGCCTCTGCATATGTAACACCTATCCTTTGAGCAATGCTTACCTATATGGCAGGATTGTAAAAGGTCTACTTCGAGAAGTTTGTGCCACTCTATGGCGTTGAAAAAATCTGATGCACTGACACACCTCATCGAAACATAGCCCTGAAATAGAAAACTCATACGGAAAACATATCATGAAAATTGAGGAAGACTTTGATTAAGAGTGTGTAAATGGTAAGCAATACCGTTGACATCCTTGTTCACATGCCTTATCTTACCCTAGTAAACCTCAGTAAACCAATCAGCTTTATTTTGATTAAAATAGAAAAAGGAGGGGTTCACCATGAGTAAGTTGTGGAGAATCTACACACAAACATCATTGATTAAAAAAATCACCGTAGCCTTGGTGCTAGGTGTATCCGTTGGTCTCCTGTTTGGAGAAGACGCTACTGTCCTAGCCCCTTTTGGTGATCTATTGCTCCGTCTCTTGAAATTTATCATTGTGCCGTTGATTCTGTTCACCCTTATTGTAGGGATTAATCAGACAAACATTCATTCATTGGGACGCATGGGAGGGAAAGTCTTCCTTTATTACCTCGGTACTTCTGCTCTTGCCATCCTGGTGGGCGTGTCCGTTGCCACTTTGTTTAATCCGGGTACAGGGATGAGTCTTGGAGATGAAACCGTCGATGTCCCCGAAAACCCTGGTGTCACAAGCGTGCTATTGAACATCGTGCCTGAAAATATTCTTACAGCCTTTACCGAAATGAACTTGCTTGGAATCATTTTTACTGCGATCGTCTTTGGTTTGGCACTCTCTTACATGCGGTCTACAAACGCTTATCAAAGTCTTGGAGGTCACCTTTACAAAGTCATTAATGCTTTGAATGAGGCAACTTTAATCGTGATGAAGGGAATCCTTCAATATGTCCCCGTGGGGATTTTTGCGATTATCGCGGAAGTCGTTGGGACACAAGGGGCAGACACATTATTTGAGCTCGGAAACTTCATTGTCGTCCTTTACGTAGGTTTACTTGTACAATTAGCCATTTATATTCTTTTCCTATTTATGAGCAAGCGAAAGCCCACTGCTTTTTTCAAAGAAGCACGCACTCCTATGTTGACCGCCTTTGTTACACAGAGCAGTTCTGGTACGCTTCCGGTCACATTGAATGCTGCAAAGAATCTGGGATTGAATAAAAGCTTGTACGGATTCAGCCTCCCATTAGGAGCGACGATTAATATGGACGGAGCAGCTATTCGAATTGCTGTATCTGCCGTATTCGCCGCCAACATTATCGGCGATCCATTAAGCTTTGTCTCCATCCTTCAAATTGTCATTGTGGGTACACTCGCTTCTGTTGGGACAGCTGGAGTTCCAGGAGCCGGAATCATCATGATTGCGACTGTGTTCTCTCAAGTCGGACTACCTATGGAAGCTGTCGCCCTTCTTGCATCCGTAGACGTTCTGATCGGCATGGGGGCCACAGCCCTAAACGTAACCGGCGATCTTGTCGGAACTTCACTTATTAACAAAACAGAAAAAAACCAATCCTAAAGCCAGAAATCCTCCGTCCTATACAGACGGAGGATTTTTTTCTATATGGCAGGTTTCTTGAAGACTTGATTTCGTGACTTTAGTTAAGTGGATGAGGCTGCAGGCAATAGCTCGCTTTCCGGAGCCCCTAAACACAAACACATCTCGAAACTGAGTCCTCCAGAACAGGGAGCTTTTGTTGAAGAAGGAAAGGTAATAAAAAAATCATTAAAGATTTTTGAAAAATGTAGTTTCAAAAAAACAAATACCAGGGAAAGTGAGTAAATATTAAAACTACACAATTGGGTTAACATCCCCTTTTAAGAAAGAGGTGAACATATGACTCCGAATGAAATAGGCTTCGCACTTCTATATATCGGTGTCTTCCTTTTGATCGGTAAAATTATCCGGGTCAAATGGACATTACTACAAAACTTATTCTTACCCTCATCCATTATCGGAGGGTTTATCGCACTCTTCCTAGGTCCTCAGGTGCTCGGAAAGTTTATGCCGGAAGACAGCTTCTTCTCAAACGGAATCATGACTGAATCCATTATGGAAGTTTGGTCCGCCCTTCCCGGTCTCATGATTAATGTGGTATTTGCTGCTCTTTTCCTTGGAGCTTCCATACCAAAATTAAAAGATATTTGGTATTACGCGGGTCCGCAGCTGGCGCTTGGATGGTCTGTCGGCTGGGGGCAGTATGTAGTCGGGATTACACTGGCCGTGCTCATCTTAGTTCCTTTCTTTGATCTCCCTGCTATGTCAGGTGCTTTGATTGAGGTTGCTTTTGAGGGTGGCCACGGGACGGCTGCAGGAATGGCAAGTACTTTTGAAGAGCTTGGTTTTTCAGAAGCTTTCGATTTAGCCATCGGCCTTGCGACGATCGGTGTATTATCCGGAGTCATTTTCGGGATTATCCTCATCAACTGGGGTGTACGTAATAAGAAGACGAAAGTTATTGAAGACGTGGAAGACTTTTCTGATTTAAGAAAACGTGGAGTTATGGAGTATCAAAACCGTGAACCAGCGGGAAAAATGACCTTACGCCCGGAATCAATCGAACCGTTATCCTTCCATCTATCTATCGTTTTCATCGCTATTCTGATTGGCTGGTTATTGTTGCAAGGGTTGATTGGTCTCGAGTCTATCACCATCGGATCTGATTTTATGAGCTATATTCCATTATTCCCGCTCGCGATGATCGGCGGAATCGCTCTTCAAATCTTTTTCAGCAAAAAGGACAAGTACAATCTTGTTGACCGGAGAATGATCAACAGAATCCAGGGACTTGCGCTTGATATCCTTATTCTGTCGGCGATTTCTACGGTATCGCTGGATGTCATCGGCGAATACCTCGTCCCATTTGTGATTCTAGCGTCTGCCGGAATCGCTTGGAACTTATTCGGATTCCTCGTGCTTGCTCCTCGAATGATTCCGCAGTACTGGTTTGAACGGGGAATCGGAGACTTTGGACAATCAATGGGTGTCACCGCAACAGGGTTGCTTCTGATGCGCGTTGTCGATCCTGACAATGAATCCCCCGCTTTTGAAGCATTCGGATACAAACAACTGTTTTATGAACCTTTCTTAGGTGGAGGGTTTGTAACAGCCTTATCCGTTCCGTTCATTGCGCAATTCGGTCCATGGCCGACGCTGATCGTAGCCGTCGCTATGACAGCAATTGGTATCTTTTTTGGACTATTTTACTTCGGAAAACAAAAAGCAGCTTAAACAAAACAACGTCTGCGCATTGCAGGCGTTGTTTTTCGTCTCAATAATCTTAGATACCTAATTTTTCAACAGGAAATATATGCAGGATACTGAACAAATAGTCTGACTTATGGTATGATATTTCATTAGTTGCCTAAGTATTTTAGAAAGAAGGTTAAATCATGTCATCTCAAGAAATTAACCGTATCCCTTTGATGATTGTGCTCATATCAGGCGCCTTTGTAGCGATATTAAATCAAACCCTGTTAGCTACGGCCCTGCCTCACATAATGGCAGATTTGAATTTAGACGCAAATACAGCACAATGGCTGCAATCGATCTTTATGTTAGTGAACGGAATCATGATCCCTATTACAGCTTTTTTAATTGAACGTTTTTCTACAAGAGGATTGTTCATGACAGCCGTTGGATTATTCGCTGTCGGAACACTTGTCTGCGGAATTGCCCCTGATTTTTCGATTCTTTTGGCAGGAAGAGTGTTGCAGGCCTCTGGTGCCGGTATTATTCTTCCATTAATGCAGACGATTATGTTCCTCGTTTTCCCTATCGAAAAAAGAGGATCAGCGATGGGGATGTTCGGTCTCGTCATTGCTTTTGCACCGGCCATCGGCCCGACATTATCAGGCTGGCTCGTCGAGCAGTTCCCATGGAGAAGCCTTTTCTTCGTTATTTTGCCAATCGCGATTGCCGACTTGATCGTTGCTTACTTCATTTTGAAAAATGTAACGAAGCAGACGTTCCCTAAAGTGGATCCGATATCCATTATCCTATCTACGTTTGGTTTTGGCGGAATTTTATACGGATTTAGTGTTGCCGGTAGTGCCAGTTTCTTAAGTCAAGAGGTGCTCATTTCTCTAGCTGTCGGAGCGATTACGTTAACACTTTTCATCACCCGCCAAATGAAATTGGAAAAACCAATTTTGGAATTTCGTATTTTTAAATATAAAACCTTCACCCTGACGACCGCGCTTGGGATGATTGTTTTTATCTCCATGATCGGTGGGGCGGTTATTTTACCAATTCTCATGCAGGACATGCTTGGATTTACAGCCTTCGAGTCAGGCCTGATGCTATTGCCAGGAGCATTGTTAATGGGCATCATGAACCCGATCACCGGCCGTCTGTTTGATAAATTCGGTGCGCGGTGGCTTGCGATCATTGGGCTCGGACTTCTCACAGTTTCGACATTCCTGTTTACGAACCTCAATCCATCGACGACCTTCCTATATTTGGCTCTCGTCAATTGTGTCCGTATGTTCGGGATTGCTATGGTAATGATGCCTGTGACTACAGCAGGACTTAACCAGCTGCCACAGCATTTAATGCCACACGGAACGGCCATGAACAATACCATGCGTCAAGTTTCCGGGGCCGTCGGTACGGCTATGCTTGTTTCTGTGATGACGAGCCAAACGATTCCTTCTGAAGGTGTGACAGGTTTGATTCATGGAGTGAACGTTTCCTTTATTGTTGCGGGGATCTTTGCTGTTGCCGGTTTTATCATGGCATTTTTCATTAAAAAATCCCGTCCGGATGAAGGTGAATTAAGTAACGCTTAAAATTTTCACACAAGGAAAGCCTCGCTGACGAGACAGCGAGGCTTTTTCTTTACTCAAAGGAATTATACGAAAAATAAATACGTCGTCACCAACATAAACAGCAAAAAGGCCACAGAGGTCATATAGACAATAATCCGGTGGGAAGATACAAAGCGGTTCTCATTGATATTCTTCCGCGTATGATAATAATTCACGGTTGCACCAATAATCGTCATTACGCCAAGAAACAAGGAGGATATGCTGACGAGCATTGCCAGATTGTTCGCTAAATCCCCTGCCGTCGGAAGAGCTGAAATATGAACCGTTGTAGCTAAAAACCCAATCCCGACGAGGGCGATACTCGTCCGAATCCAAGCTAAATATGTCCGTTCATTGGCTAAATGCTGCTGAATGAGTTTTCTTTCATCTACCATTAACCACCATCTCCTTTTTCCACTATCTTTATCTTACATCGTCAGAAGCCCCTCATGCACGGATCGCCTTTTTAGTAGAGAAAGAATGTCACAAAATATACACACCGGGGTATATTGTATTTTATAGGAACACAGAGTAAACTATAAATAAGACTTAATGTGAATTATTTCACATTAAGGGGAGAAGGGGAGGATGACGTTGGCTAAAAAAATAATTATCGTGGGCGGTGTAGCCGGAGGTGCAACGGCTGCAGCCAGACTAAGACGCCTGAGTGAAGAAAATGAAATCATCTTGATTGAAAAAGGACCTTACATTTCTTTCGCAAACTGTGGTTTGCCTTACTATATTGGAGAAGTGATCACCGATCGGGACCGGCTCCTTGTCCAAACCGTTGAAGGAATGTCAAAAAAATTCAATCTAGATATTCGTAACCTTAGTGAAGCCACAGAAATAGACCGGGAAAGAAAAACGCTCACCATTAGAAAAGTGGATACGAGTGAAACCTATGAGGAAACGTACGATACACTCATCTTATCCCCTGGAGCAAAGCCTATTGTTCCACCTTTCAAAGGTATAAAAGAAGCTGAAAATCTATTCACTCTACGTACAGTCCCGGATACGGATAAAATTAAGGCGTGGGTGGACGATCAAGCACCTGAGCATGCTGTCATTATAGGTGGAGGATTTATTGGTTTGGAAATGGCCGAAAACCTGGTTCATCGTGGCGTAAAGGTGACGATTGTCGAACTTGGCAGCCAGGTGATGGCTCCGCTCGATTACGAAATGGCATCCATGGTGAATAAAGAGCTGAAAAACAACGGGGTTCACTTGATCTTTAATGACGGGGTAAAAGCTTTTGAAGACCATGGGAAAAAGATCCTTTTACAGAGCGGCCGTTCCATTGCGAGCGACTTAACGATCTTATCTATTGGTGTCCAACCTGAAAACGTCCTTGCAAAAAGAGCTGATCTCGATATTGGATCCCGTGGCGGCATCCTCGTAAATGAACACCTTCAAACGAAGGATGAAAACATTTATGCGATCGGTGATGCCATTGAAGTCAAAGATTATATTCAGCAAACTCCTGCAATGATTCCGCTTGCCTGGCCGGCCAACCGGCAAGGACGTTTGGTTGCCGATCACATCCACGGTCAACCAGCCGTCTATTCAGGTACATTGGGAACGTCTGTAGCAAAAATTTTCGATCTTACGGTTGCAACAACCGGGAATAACGAAAAACTTCTGAAGAGTCTTCAAAAAGAATATGAAGCGATTCATATACATCCGGCGTCAAACGCGTCCTATTACCCTGGCGGAAGCCCGGTATCCTTAAAGTTGCTGTTCGATCCGAGCACAGGAAGCATACTAGGGGCTCAAGGTGTCGGCAATAAAGGAGTAGAGAAAAGAATTGATGTGATTGCAACAGCCATCAAAGGAAACTTAAAAGTAACCGATTTGGCAGATTTGGAGTTGGCCTATGCCCCTCCGTATTCATCAGCTAAAGATCCTGTGAACATGGCAGGTTACGTAGCTTCAAATGTGATGGATGGTGAAGTATCCGTTTTTCACTACCATGAAGTAGCTGACCTTGTTGCAAAAGGGGAAATCATTGTAGATGTCAGAGAACCGAAAGAGCGGGAAAACGGAGCCATTGAAGGGTCCATTAATATTCCTTTAGGAGAATTACGGGACCGATTGAATGAACTGCCCATTGACCGTCCTGTTTATGTGCACTGCCAAGTCGGTTTAAGAGGGTATCTGGCGACAAGGATCCTTACTCACAGCGGGTATCAAGTCAAGAATTTAAGTGGTGGTTACAAAACTTACGCAAGCGCCGTTCAGGCATAAGAAAAAGGAGGGGACATGATGAATGCCCCCTCCTTTTTTAGCTGTTTTCGTTACTACGGGTGGTCAGTCTCTGTTACAAGAAAATGCTTACAGGTACGCCCCCCAAAAAGAGCGCTCCATTTCTTCTTTTCTCAACGGGAAACCTGTATTATGAATTGACGAGAAATGCACAAACGATCAGCAGTACAAAACCTACGGATACCATCCCATCAGGTACACAAATCATTTATTTTTTTAACGCTGTTTCGTATCGTTCATAATAGCTATCTACGTTATTCAGTAACAACAACTCGGTATATAAATAGGCCTTCATATTGAAATCAGAGAAATCGATGTTCGTGAGCTCCTGGATTTGTTTGATTCGGTAATTCAGCGTATTGGGATGGATGAACAGTTCATTCGCCGTCTGCTTTCCTTTCCCGTTGTTCGCAAGGTACGCTTCTAATGTGAAGAGAAGTTCCGTCTGCTTCGTCGTGTCATTTTTAATCAACGTCAGCAAGTCTTCACTGTAGTAATCCTCTGAACTGTTTTTTTCGTACAATGCCGCTAAGTAGCGGTACAGGCCGAGTTTGGAAAACTCGCGCGGCATCGTTTCAGGACGCGGGCCGATGAAGTTTGCGGTTTCAATAACTTCCAACGCTTCAAGAAAGCTTTTTCGCATATAATAGATTTTTGTGTATTCTTTCCCGACACCAATGAGGAAATGATAGAAATCTTCCTCTCCTGTCTCCACTTTGACGACATCAATAAGGTCACGGGCGATATTTCTTGAGGAAAAGCGGTCGGATTCTTTCCCTTCAATGAACAAAATCAACTGGAATTCGGTTTTCAAGTAATAAAGGTGGCGGTTCGTTCGGAAACGGTTCACCGTGTTTTCCAAATCATCCAGCATCGACTTGTACTGAGGAGCAGTCACTGAAAAAACAACGATTGAAAATCGATCCGGGACCTTAAGTTGAGCAAGAGAAGCATCATGACGAAACTGACTTTCACTGGCGTATTCATGATGAAGCAACTGCCAGAGAAGCTCCTCTTTACGGCCTTCTTTGGCATTTTCTTTCATGAACTGATCATAGATCAACTTCCCGAGATGGCCGGTGATTTCCTCTAAGAATTCCAGTTCTTCTGTATTCAAGGATTGCTCCGATTCCTGAACCCAGACGTACCCCAGTGTATGGCCAAGATGTTTTGCGGCAATGACAACACGCTGCTGAAACCCAAGGTCCTCCATGGGATGGACACGAATAGGGTCTGACTGTTTTTCCAAACGAGTGACGATTCCTTCTTTCTTTAAGCGATCAATAATAAAGATCGGACATTTCTTCGAAAGAATCGTTTTCTGCTGAGTCTGATCGAAATCATCAAACGCCGAACTATAGGCAATCAATTCGAAATTTTTATTTTCAATAATGACAGGCTTCTTCAACTTCGAACTGATCAGCTCTGTCGCTTTATGAATATCTTCTGCCTGAAGGATCAATTCTTTGACTTCCATAGGAATCCTGACCTTTCCGAGTAGGTTGAATGTCATGTATCGTTACCCTCCATTATATCGGTTGTGGATGGAAAGAAAAAGAAATATATCTAAGGCATCTTGAATAACTCTCATGCTGTTCCTTCATCAATTAAGTAATAGTTGATCATTCGCTTTCCTGCTCCCGCCAAGCAATTTACGGGAAACAGAACGATGTTATTCTATGAAAAAAGCTCTCCCAAGTTTGGGAGAGCCTTAGGCTTTTTTAAAACATTTCAGAGATCGTCTTCGCTTGCATGTGTAGAGCAAGGTAGTCAGGTCCGCCAGCTTTGGAGTCTGTTCCACTCATCTTGAAACCGCCGAATGGCTGATAACCTACAATAGCTCCTGTACAGTTACGGTTGAAATACAAGTTTCCTACGTGGAAATCGTATTTTGCTTTTTCCAGGTGTTCACGGTTATCAGAGATGACCGCACCTGTCAGTCCATATTCTGTGTTATTGGCAATGTCGATCGCTTCATCAAAATTCTTCGCTTTTGTGAAGCAGACCACAGGTCCAAAAATTTCTTCCTGCTGCATACGGGAATCTGGTGCAAGATCCGCAAAGACCGTTGGCTCGATGAAGTACCCTTTCGAGTCGTCCCCTTTACCGCCTGTAACGAGACGTCCTTCTTGTTTACCGATCTCCATGTAGCTCATGATCTTATCATAAGCTCCCTGGTCAACGACTGGACCCATGTAGACGTTCTCTTCAGATGCATTTCCGACGGTCAGCTGCTCGGCACGTTCTTTTACTTTTTCCAACACTTCGTCATACACATCTTCGTGAACGACGGCGCGGGAACCGGAAGAACATTTTTGACCAGAGAATCCAAATGCGGAAACGACGATGGCATCGACCGCTGTTTCGATATTCGCTTCCTTATCGACGACAACGGTGTCCTTACCGCCCATTTCAGCGATCACTTGTTTCAGGTGATTCTGACCTTCTTGAATTTCTGCTGCACGCTTGATGATGCGTGTTCCGATATCACGGGAACCTGTAAAGGAAATCAGGGCCGTTTTCGGGTGATCCACAAGATAGTCACCGACTTCGCCACCGCTTCCTGGCACGAAGTTCAAGACACCTTTTGGTAGACCTGCTTCTTCAAGCACTTCTACGAATTTCGCGGCAATGACAGGGCTGTTACTTGCCGGCTTCATGACGACCGTGCTTCCTGTGACAAGTGGAGCGACCGTTGTACCTGCCATGATGGCAAATGCAAGGTTCCAAGGCGGGATAACAACCGCAACCCCAGTAGATGTATAGATGTAACGGTTTTGCTCACCAGGGCGGCTTTCAACTGGCTTGCCTTCCTTCAATTCGATCATTTGACGCCCGTAATACTCAAGGAAGTCGATCGCTTCTGCCGTATCAGCATCAGCTTCTTTCCAAGGCTTTCCTACTTCATACACAAGATAAGCGGAAAATTCATGCTTACGACGACGGATGATGTGAGCCGCACGGAACAATAACTCAGCGCGAGCACGCGGATCCCATTTTCTCCAGTCTTCAAAAGCAGTCGCTGCTGACTGGACAGCCTTTTCAGCTAAGTCTTCATTCGCTTTTGATACAGTACCTACCACCTGTTTCGTGTCCGCAGGGTTTGTAGAAGTAATCGTATTGTCTGTGCGAATGCGATCGCCATCAATGAGAAGATCATGATGCTGCCCTAATTCTTCTTTCACTTGCTTCAATGCTTCCTCGAAAGCTTTCTTGTTTTCTTCAATTGTAAAGTCTGTGAATGGTTCGTGTTTATAAGGCTGGACCATGATAAAATTCCCCTTTCTAATGTGTAGAAGTTTTATTTACTGAAAACACCTTTTAATGCAAAGGCGATGTTCGCTGGTCTTTCGGCGAGTCTTCTCATAAAGTACCCGTACCAGTCTTCTCCATAAGGAAGATACACTCTCACTTTGTAACCTTCTTCTAGAAGATCTTTCTGCATTTGATTCCTCATCCCGTACAGCATTTGGAATTCAAAACGGTCTTTTGGAATGTTGTGTTCCTGCACTAGTTTTTTCGTGTAATCGACGATCGCATCATCATGGCTTGCAATGGCTGTATAGTTGCCGTTCAACAAGTTTTTCTTAATCAGATGCTTCAGGTTATCGTCAACGAGATGCTTCTCAGGAAAAGCGACTTTCCCTGACTCCTTATAAGCCCCTTTTACAAGACGCAAGTAAGGTTGACAATCGTTCAGACGATCAAGATCCTCATCAGTTCGATAAAGATAAGACTGAACGACCGTACCCAGATTCGGGTAGTCCTTTTTCAATTCATGATAAATATCTAAGGTAGCCCCGCACCGTGACGAGTCTTCCATATCAATGGTGACCGTAATGTCATGCTTTTGGGCTTCTTTCAAAATAAGTTCCATATTCTCCATAACCAGCTCGTGACTGATGTCCAGTCCAAGCGACGTCAGTTTCAGAGATACTTCCGACTGCAGCTGGTTACTCGCAATCTGTTGAATACAACGGATGCATTCACCTGCGCGGTCTCTGGATTCTTCCTCACAGTCTACAAACTCTCCTAAATGGTCAACCGTAACGACCAAACCCTCATGGTTCAATTGCTGTATTAATGGAATTGCCTGGGAGAACGTCTCTCCCCCTACTATCTTGTCAGCCCCAAATTTACTGCCAAAGCGCTTAGCAAAGCGATCTAACAACTTATTGTTGGAAAGGTATAAGAAAAAGTTCTTACTGATGGCTTCCAAGATCACCACACCCTTTCATCATTCTCCTATTGATTCACCAAGTGGGCTCGTTAGGTGGAATGGAAGTAATAATGTTTGAACTGTTAAGAAAATTGTAACGAATAGCGCTTACATTCAGCAACGTGTAGCAAACACAAAGATAAGCCCCTAGTTTTATAGTTTAAACACAAAAGCGGCCAACCCCCGTTTATAAAAAGACCTCAGCGGGAAGACAAGAGCCTTTAATGTGAGTGTGTGGGAAATTATGTAAAACCTGGTACACCAGAATATGTAAATGTCTAGTCTTTCGTATTTTTGACTAGAATGAGAGGTAATGAGATAGAAGATTGAGGTGACACGATGAGTGATTATATTGTTTCGCTGCATTGGATTTATACGTTTGTCATGTTGGCCGGGGCTTTGACGTTTCTATATTTAAGCCGTAATCCGCGGGGTGTTCCGAAGTATGAGTATGTGATTGCGATTATTATTCCTTCATGGTCGGGAGCTGCTTACTTATCCATTGCCTTAGGACAAGGATTGCTGGAACAGCCTGACAAAACCGTGTACTTTGCCCGTTACTTAGACTGGGTGGTAACGACGCCCCTCCTATTGCTCGCACTGGCTTTGACCGCCATGTTTTATGAGAAGAAAAAAGACAAAGCCTTAATCGCAGCTTTAGTAGCAGCTGACGTATTTATGATTTTGACTGGTTTGATTGCCGACTTCTCCTCCGAGACCATCAAATATATCTGGTATGTTCTCGGTGTAATTGCTCTAGTCATCATCCTTTATATTGTTTGGTATCCGTTAAGGAAGATTGCAGCCAAAGGTGGAACTGAGCTGAAAAAACATTACCAGCGAACCGCCGCTTACTTGACTGTCTTCTGGGTCTGTTACCCGACAGCCTGGATCATGGGCCCTTCCGGAGTCGGGTGGACACAGCAAGCGACAGAGATCACAGCATTCATCATCCTCCCCATCCTATCCAAGGTTGGATTTAGTCTTCTCGACGTAGGAGGACTTAGAAGGCTGCAGCTCTCAGGTGTTGATGATTGATTCATCAGTCGCTTTATTTGGAAATATATGTATGACCTGGTCACCTATATTGTTCACCCACATTATGGATGATTCGAGAATATATCCACCATTTCTTTATGACCATAAAAAAAAGCTTGAAGGACTCCCTTCAAGCTTTCTTTTTCCTTTATTTCATAACTAATACGGGGCAGGTGGCATGCTGGACGATGTTATTGCTGACACTTCCCAATAACATTTTTTTCACTTTTCCGAGGCCGCGATTCCCGACGATGATCAAGTCCACTGCTTGCTCTTCCGCATATTTACAAATACCAATACCAGGGTTTTCCTGTACCTCACTAACGATGACTTCTGTAATGACACCCACGTCGGGTGAAGCCACTTCCTCTTTCAGTTCATCCATTTCTGAACGCAGCTTCTCTGCCATTTCGTCCCCTATACTATGGTAGACTGCAGCGTTTGTTGCTGGACCTGTGGTTTTAACGACAGATACGATATGAATTTCTCTATTAGATGTTTCACACGCCTGATTCCCTGCTTCCCATACTGCTTCTCTACTTAAGTCACTCCCATCGTACGCCACGAGAATTCGTTTGGTCATAGGGTAACCCTCCAATAATAGAGTATCAATTTACACTTCCATTATATCACATTGTAAGCGTTATCTTAATGACCTCCTCTTCTTTATACTAATAGCTTTTTCCTTAATTCCCCCTTTTATCTCCTAACAATAGACAAACACCCATGACAAGTGTCATGTATATGTCCTGACGTTTGTGTCTTATAAAATGGAGGGGTTTTTCCTATCATAAGTAACATGAAGAAATATGAAGGAGTCGTTATTATGAACAAGGATAAACAACGAGAGCTGAAGAAAAGCGTTTCAGCCTTTGCGAAACCTGATACAAAAGCGGGCATCCGCCAGTTGATCAATACGATTATTCCATTTGTTTTATTATGGGTATTGGCCTATGCATGCCTGTCCGTCTCTGTATGGCTTGCTGTTCCTGTCGCTATGATTGCCGGTGGATTCGTCATCCGTCTTTTCATCATCTTTCACGATTGTACACACCAGTCGTTCTTGAAAAGCCAAAAGGCCAACCGCATCATCGGGACGATTACAGGCATTCTAACGTTGTTTCCTTTCGATAAGTGGAAACGAAGCCATTCGATTCACCATGCAACAAGCGGAAACTTAGATAAACGCGGCACTGGCGACATTTGGGTCATGACCGTGGACGAGTATATAGAAGCATCGTGGAAAGAAAGACTCGCCTACCGCCTTTACCGTAACCCAATTGTCATGTTTGGCTTCGGACCGCTTTACTTGTTCCTTGTCTCCAACCGTTTCAATCGGAAAGGCGCCAAAAAGAAAGAGCGCATCAATACGTATGTGACAAATATTGCTGTTCTCGCCATCTACAGCTTGATTATCTGGGCGATCGGCTGGGAAGCATTCTTAATCATCCAAACCCCCGTCCTGTACGTTTCAGGGGTCCTGGGCATCTGGTTGTTTTATGTCCAACACCAATTCGAAGATTCTTACTTTGAAGACGAGTCGGAATGGGATTTTGTGAAAGCAGCCGTCGATGGAAGCTCGTATTACAAGCTTCCTAAAGTGCTTCAGTGGGTATCCGGCAACATTGGCTTCCACCATGTTCACCATCTAGCCCCAAGGGTTCCGAACTATGCGTTGGAAGAAGCGCACGAAAAGACACCCCCTTTGAAACACGCGACGACAATTACACTGGCCACAAGCCTTGAATCAATACGATTCCGGCTCTATGATACAGAAAATAAAACATTCGTATCCTTCAAGGAAGTGAAACCACTCCTGAAAAAGAAGCGCGTAGCCATGATCGACCAAAGGCACCCAAGCTTCCAGGATGAATAAAGAAGTTGAAAGTCCATTCCCTCGAATGGGCTTTTCCTTTATGCTAAGAAAAAGGAGGTGCATCCGCATGCAGAACTGGTATCAAATCATTCCGAAAAATACAGGTCTCAGCATTTACGTCTGGATCATTTTTTGTCTGTTGCCCTTTTTCTTCATTTTCCGTTCTTCATCCATGTACGAAATGCTGTTCGGCATTCTAATGACGCTGATCTTCTTCCTCGCGTACCGGTTGTCGTTTATATCCAACAGCCGATTCGTCTATTTATGGGTCAGTGTGGAGATGGCCATCAGTATCGTCATGACGGCTCTGTTCGGATACATTTATTTCGCTCTTTTCATCGCTTATTTTATTGGTAACATCAAACACCTTGGTGGCTTTTTAGCTTTATATATTGTCCATTTGACGACGACGTTGATTGCCATCACGACGACATTCATTTACCAAATTGATTCTCTTTTTCCGAACCTCCCCTTCATCATCATTACCGTGATCGGGGTCATTCTCCTTCCCTTTACTGTCCGCTACCGGAACCAGCAACAAAAGCTGGAAGGGGAATTGGAAGATGCGAATGAACGAATTTCGCAGCTGATGGTCATTGAAGAGCGGGAAAGGATTGCGCGTGATCTTCATGATACGCTTGGGCAAAAGCTGTCAATGATCGGTCTGAAGAGTGATCTCGCCCGCAAGTTAATGACGGCTCAACCGGAAAAAGCCAGCAAAGAGGTGGAGGATATCCGTAACACAGCCCGGACGGCTTTGAAGGAAGTCAGGGAGATGGTATCGAATATGAAAGGGACGAAGCTCGAAGATGAAATCGTCCGCGTTCAGCAGATTATCGAAGCAGCAGAAATGGACTTTCAATTCGAAGGAGACCCGAACGTCACCAATACTCCCCTGCTTGTTGAAAATGTGCTCAGCATGTGCTTAAAAGAAGCGGCGACGAATATTGTGAAACACAGTGAAGCAACCACCTGCCGTGTGACGATCGAACAATACCCGACTGAAATTCTCATCGGTGTTGAAGATGATGGGAAAGGCCTCCCCACCTCATTGGATCCCTTTCGCGGCAATGGATTACAAGGCATGCGTGAGCGCCTCGAATTTGTGAACGGCAAGCTTGAAATTGAATCAAACAATGGAACGACTCTACTATTTCACGTTCCGAATGTCATCAAAAACAAAGAAAAGGAGGAATAAGCATGATTCGGATCGTCATTGCCGAAGACCAGCGCATGCTCCTAGGTGCACTGGGTGCTCTTCTCGATTTAGAGGACGGCATGGAAGTTGTGGGCCAGGCTCAAAACGGTGAAGAAGCTTGTGAACTGGTAAGAAAATTAAAGCCGGATGTGTGCATTATGGATATTGAGATGCCTGTGAAGGATGGTCTGGATGCCGCTGAAGAATTGTACGAAGAGCCTTGCAAGGTGATCATTTTGACCACCTTCGCCCGCCCCGGATATTTCGACCGTGCCCGGCGCGCTGGTGTCAGTGGTTATTTGTTGAAAGACAGTCCGAGTGAAGAACTCGCCACTGCCATTCGGAAAATCACCAACGGGCAGCGCATCTTTGACCCAGAACTTGTTGACCTGGCATTCACCCAGCAAAACCCTTTAACAGAACGTGAGCGCGAGGTCATCCAACTGATGGCTGATGGAAAAAACACCAAAGACATTTCCCAAGAACTGTTCATCACTCCAGGGACCGTTCGAAACTACATTTCTGTCATTTTAGAAAAATTAGAAGTCAGCAACCGCATTGAAGCCATATCCAGATTTAAAGAAAAAGGCTGGTACAAAAAATCCCGCTAACCCTCCTCAGCACGAACTAGAATGAGGTACGTGGGGAACCACTCTTTTTCCAGACGTCGCGTTCTTCAGAACCCATTCCCACTCAGGACATTTAAAACTCTTCACCAAGTTTTTCAATCCTAAAGGCACGCGAAAAACCTCGCCCATTTCATGAGCGAGGTTTCTGTATTTACAGCTTAAAGCGGCGCACTTGTTCATTTAATTGTTCAGCAAGGTTATTTAAGTCTTCAGCTGTTCTGGAGACTTCCTCCATCGAACTGTTCGACTGTTGGGCAGAGGCTGCCACCTGTTCAACACCTGCAGCAGACTCTTCTGTGATCGAAGCAATTTCTTCAATGGAGTGATTCATCTGCATGCTGTTTTCTGCAATTTCCTTTAAGTGCGTAGAGATGCTCTGGATTTTGGCGACCATTTCTGAAACGGAACCATTGATTCCATCAAACATTTCGCCCATTTCTTTCATCTGCATGGAGCCTTGATCCACTTCTTGATTCCCAGCTTCAAGAGAACTGACAACATTGCCGGTTTCTTTTTGAATACCTTCCACTATTTCGGTAATATCACCGACGGAATTTGTGACTTGTTCGGCGAGCTTCCTTACTTCATCTGCAACGACAGCGAAACCTTTGCCATGCTCCCCAACACGTGCAGCTTCAATAGCGGCATTCAAAGATAACAAGTTGGTCTGTCCAGCAATGTCTTCAATGACTCCCACAAGCTTGGAAATTTCTTTGGATTGGACATCCAACCCTTTTACTTTATTGGTAGATTCCTTCACGATTTGGTCGATGGCATGCATTTGTGCAACCGCTCGCTGCATCGATTCCCGACCTTGATCCGTCATAGAAAGGACTTCTTTCGATGTTTCTGATACAGACTCACCATTTGTGTTCGCTCCCTGAATTTTTTCAACAAATGTTCGCATGTGATCAGAAAGATGGGTAGCTCCATTCGCTTGTGATTCTGCCCCTGAAGACAACTCCTGCATCGTCGACGCGATTTGTTCACTGCCCTCCCTCACTTCATAAGCTGAATGAGTCAATGCTTCGCTTTGACCGGAGACTCGATCAGAAGTGAAAGAAACTGACTGGATCACTTCATTTAAAGAACGCTGCATGTCGTTTATTGCATCGGCTAGCTGCCCGATTTCATCTTTCGATTTCACATGAACTGGTTCTTGGCTGATATCCCCCTCTGAAATCTGTTTCATCCGCTCGACTACCTTCTTGACCGGATTGGTTATGCGGTTTGCAATGACAAGCGCAAAAACAATACCAATAATGATAGAAGAAATAGAAATGATACTGCCGATAATCATCATTGTATTTCCAGCTTGCAGGATGTTTTGGCCTTCTTCCTCCATCATTTGTTCACGCTGCAACGCCATGTTCTCAAATCCCTCCATGACTCCCTGGCCAAGAGGCGTCACTTTTTCTACCATTGCTTGAAGAGCTGTTTCCTCGTTACCCCTGTCAAAACGGTTGAAGACTTCGTTTTGAACCATTTGGCTCCATTGATTGCTTTGCTCCACGAGACGTTCTGCTTCTTCGGTATTGGACATGCTCAAAAGCTCTTCTTGAATCTCCACACTTTCTCGTGTATATTCGTTAAACTGTTCGCGATAACTTTCCTCTTCAAAAAGTACATAGGCTCTCGTCAGCGCAATTCGCTGAGATAAGTTCAAGGCTAGTTTTTCATCAGCAATAAGCAATGGAAGCTGATGGTCCACCATATCCTCTGTGCGATCGTTCGTATATTTTGTGGCAAAAAAATTGAAGCTGCTTAATATGATCGTCAACATGATAACCACCGAAAAAGACACCAAAATCCTTTTTTTAAGACTTTTCATGAGAATGCTCCTCTTCCGTATTTTTCCTTTCTTTTTTTTATCGGAAGTAGCAAGCGTTCCCTAAAGCCCTATTACGCAGGTCCCGTTTTTTTTCACTTATTCAATCTCTCTCAGTTCTTTAAACCTAAAGAAAATAAACACAGAATACAAAGTTACTAAAATGGCACCGACCGCCATAATGTGATGGATGGATACGCCGAAAGCTAAAACTCCGGATGTTAAGGCATAACTGACGGGAATCAGTCCCATCGAAGCCAGAGAGATGAGTCCCATCACCCGCCCGAGCATCTTCTCTTCTATCAAGCTCTGAATGGCGGCAATGAATGGAATATTAGAACCTGATAAGGCGAACCCGAGATCCCGAGACAAAGAATACTCATCCAAAGTTCTGTTGTGAAGCTGAGTCCTGTAAACGCCATCCCTGCAATCACCAGTGCCAGAATACCAATTTGCCCTCGATTCTTTTTCACGTTCAATACACCCACCACGATTGAACCAAGCAGCATCCCCACAGCCAAACCTGCTTCAAGAAAACTAAAATCCATGGCCGTCCCTTCTAAAATGGTCTTCACAAATAACGGAAGCCCCATCGTCAAAGGTCCGACTAAGAAGAGATTCATAAAAATCGTCGTCAACACGACAAGCGAAATGACACGGGAGTTTTTCACATAAAGCAGACCTTCCTTAAAATCATCCCAAAACTTTTTTTGTGCGTCTGCCTCTTCTTTCACTTTTGGTACACGCATACAGAAAATCAAACCACTCGCCACAACGAGCATAATTGCAGTTGTTGCAAACACGATTTCATAGTTTCCAAACGCAATGATGACCCCGGCAAGCATAGGAGCGAGAATGAACGATGTCTGGTTGGTCATCTGGATAATCGAATTGCCTCTCGTCAGATTATCTTTATGAATAATCGAAGGAATGACGGCACTTTCCGCCGCCCAGAAAAAGGCATCCAGAATACCGAAGAAAAAGGCGAACGTCACAAATGTCCATAACGTAATCCCACCAAACATAAACCAAACGACAAGACCGATAAGGAGCAGTCCACGGATAAAATCAGACAAAAACATGATTTTCGTTTTATCAAAGCGGTCAGCAACCGTTCCACTGATAATCATAAAAAGTACCCTCGGGATACTGACGGCGATATAAAGAATCCCAAGAGAAGCCTCTAAACCTAGGACATTAACGACGTACCAGCTTTGTGAGAAAAGGAAAAAGGAAATGCCAAAGCTTGATAAGAGTGCCGCTCCCCAAAGCAGCAAAAAGTTTCGATTCCTGAATATGGATGGAATCTCTTTCGGTTCTGTTTCTGACTGTTGCAACGCTATTTCATTGACTGCCATTCGAATCACACCTTCGTTTGTTTTTGGTTGATTCTATTGTATAAAAGGTTGATGCTATCCACGATGTTCCCGGGAACGAATCTTCATCCGCCTCAGGTCTGATTTCTACAACTCTTCCAAAAATGCTCCCTATTCTGGAAGACTCAGTTTCGAGACTTTGGTTGAGTGGGTGGGGCTGCGGGGAATAGCTCGCTTTCCGCGGGAGCGCGGTGAGCCTCCTCCGACTTCGTCCTGTGTGGTCTCACCCTGCACTTTTTTCCTCTTCAATATCCGGTTCCGGAGCCTAGCGGCTAGTGAGACTTCCCTCGCTTCTGTACGATAAGTCAACATCGAATCACTCTGTTCTTCGTGTTTCCTTTATCTCCGCCAGCTCAGTCCATACGCCGCTAATCAAGGCGCCTGCACACTTAAGATAGGAGCCTCGCCATTCTCCTACGCCCACTTGCCGGAAGAGATTCCCGAAACTATCTTCCAGTAATAAGAGCTTTTATGGTTAAGAATCCTATATCGCCGCAGATTAAGCAGGATTTCACAACACAACTAGGCAGGTTACTATAAGAGGGATTTCGAGAACCTCATATGGTCAAGGGGCGGAGGGAAACGGTGAGACTCCTGTGGGAAGTGCGTGGTAGATGAGACCCCGCAGAGCGTTAGCTCGAGGAGGCTCATCACTCGCCCACGGAAAGCGAACCTTTTCCCGGAGCCCCTAAACCCCACAAAAGTCTTGAAATCAAGTCTTCCACAATCCTTGCAGATTGCTTAAGATATGAATCTCAGAGATTTTGTCGAATTGTTTGTTCCCTTGTCTTACCACTTGTAAGTTTGATACTTTTTTGATAATCTTTAACTAACTAAATATTTTCTTATTTCAAATGATTTTGAAGTAAGGATAGAGGTGCAATGACATGAGTACACTTGTCGGAGGAGAATGAGCTCCTGAGATGAAAGTGGAAAGGGGAAATTGCCGAAGCGAAAGGGATCTCATATCCCTGATGCTGGTTCTGCTGCTGAACAAGTACAGGACTGTCATATAGGAAACTATATGGAGGGCTATCTTACGCAGGAACGGTTAAAAGTTTCTACGGCAGCAGCGACGCCCTCGTTGTTGCCGTTTTTATTTTGACTGCCATAGCCCTCACAACCTCGAACGTATTCAAAATTCTAAACAAAGGTGTGTGAGGTTATGAATTTCGGCCAAGTATTAACAGCGATGGTGACCCCTTTTGACAGTGAAGAAAACATTGATTTTGATGCAACACGAGCGCTAGTCAACCACTTGATTGAGAACGGTTCGGATGGCCTTGTCATTGCAGGCACGACCGGTGAATCACCGACATTGACCACAGAAGAGAAAGTAGAGCTCTTCCGGTTCGTTGTCGAAGAAGTGGACGGAAGAGTTCCTGTTATCGCAGGTACCGGATCCAACAACACGAGAGCGTCTATCCGGCTGACAGAAAAAGCGGAGGAAGTCGGCGTCGACGCCGTCATGCTCGTGACCCCTTATTACAATAAACCAACTCAAGAAGGCCTTTACCAGCACTTCTCTACGATTGCCAAATCTACATCGCTTCCCGTGATGCTTTACAACATCCCAGGCAGAAGCGTCATCAATATGGAGCCAGCGACAGTCATTCGCTTATCTCAAATCAAAAATATCGTTTCCATCAAGGAAGCAAGCGGCGATCTTGATGCGGCGACGGAAATCATTCGTGAAACGTCCGATGATTTTTCTGTGTATAGTGGTGAGGACTCCAATACGCTGCCATTCGTATCGATCGGAGGTACAGGAATCGTCTCCGTATCCTCCCATGTGATCGGAAATGAAATGCAGCAGATGATCCAGAGTTTCCGGGAAGGCGATTTTGCTTATGCTGCCCGCCTTCACCAAAAGCTTGTTCCTGTTATGCATGCCATCTTCTCTGCACCAAGCCCATCCCCCGTGAAAGCGGCTCTGAATGCTAAAGGTGTGGAGGTCGGCGGAGTCAGACTTCCCCTTCTGCCGCTTTCAGAGGAAGAAGAAAAGCAGGTGCTTGGCGAACTTGAAAAAGTACAACCGAAAGAAGCGGTCAAAGCTTCATAAGAAAAACCGCCCGGCATGGGCGGTTTTTCATTTTTTATGAACAATCTCATCGATGATCCCGTATTCCTTCGCTTCTTCCGCACTCATAAAATAATCCCGATCGGTATCTTCTGCCACCTTTTCTACAGGCTGTCCGGTCCGTTCGGCGATGATTTCATTGATGTGCTGCCTCAGTTTGATGATTCGTTTCGCTGAAATCTCTATGTCAGCCGCCTGGCCGCGAGCTCCTCCAAGCGGCTGGTGAATCATGATTTCACTATTCGGTAACGCATACCGCTTCCCTTTTGTCCCTGCCAACAAAAGCATGGCTCCAAAAGAAGCGGCCATTCCCGTACAGATCGTTCTAACTTCAGGCTGGATATACTGCATCGTATCCAGAATGGAAAACCCCGCCGTCGTCGACCCTCCTGGACTGTTGATATATAAGGAGATGTCTTTTTCCGGGTCATCCGCTGCCAGGTATAAAAGTTGGGCAACGATGCTGTTGGCCATATGGTCATTGATTTCTTCACTTACCATAACGATCCGGTCTTTCAAAAGCCTGGAGTAGATGTCATAGGACCTCTCCCCTCTGTTTGTCTGTTCAATGACATAAGGAATAGTATTGATCGGATTTTTCCTCCTTTTATGCTGCTAAGGAGAGATCGTTTAAAGGTGATCCCGAGAGCTGATTTCTGGAAGCCGGTTTGAGGAGGATAGGAATTTTTTCAATCAATACCGATGGATCCTGTATGGTTAGCGTTCTGATCAATGTTTGGTAAAGAAGATCGTCCTCTGAGCGGGTACGCATGATATGAAGCCTCTCCACTTCTGCACACCTGTGCAGATTGTCCCGCGAACGCTTCAATAACGCCTTGACTCCTGTTTCCTTCATGTGAAGCAGTTCTGCAACCTCTGCAATTTTATAATGAAAAGCTTCCTTCAAAATAAAGGCAAGCATCTGCTTCACCGTCAATTTTTCTAACAGAAGTTGAATTAATGTTTCATCCACCGTTTCTTCATTTTTTACAAAGTCATCAGCCGCTCTCTCCATCAAAGGGGCCTTTTTCTCCATGCGTTTTTGATCCATCCACACATGGTAGGCGATTTTTTTAAGAAGAGCCGGTCTGATCTCATCAGCATCATAGTGCTCAAACGCCCTTGCCACCGACTCCTGAGCAAGATCTTTTCCGTCCCAACCATCGCGCGTTAAGAAAAGGCAATACCGTAAAAGCTTATCATAGTCCTTTTCTATCCCCTTAAGACCAGTCCTGCCCTCGGAATTCCTTCTATTCAGTTCCACTTTTCACACTCCTTTCGACCTCTCACAGCTATAACGGAAAACTCCACGAAAAAGATATGGGTATTTCTATTTTTATTCTCTGCTGATTGTCTAAACCCCTTCGGTTTCAAAAAAGATTAAGGAGTATGATATTCGGTTAGAAGATAGAAAAAGGAGGGATACCATGTTCAAGCGACAGAAAAAGAAGAAAGACATCGCCCGGTTTCTTTTTCTTCTCGTCGTCATCATGCTAAGTCCTTTTCTCCACTCAACATTCAGTTGGTTTGTGAGCCTTGCGATTGTTTTCATTCTATACTTTGTCCTGATGTCCCTGATAAATTTCTTAAATCAAAAAACAAATGAGCATTAAAAAACCTCAGGCACGAATACGCCTGAGGCTTCCCATTTATACTTCGACTGTCCAACCATAGCGATCTTCTTTTCTTCCCCGTTGAATCCCCGTAATCGTATCATAAAGCTCTTGAGATAAGGCACCGATTTCATGGTCGTTGATGACCATCTTCTTGCCGAGCCAATTTAATTCACCAACAGGCGAAATGACGGCTGCGGTACCTGTTCCAAAGGCTTCCTCGAGCTTCCCGTCTTCATAAGCCTGGTACAATTCATCAATTGAAATCCGGCGCTCATTCACAGGAACCTCCCATTTACGTAGAAGCTCAAGGATGGATGTACGTGTAATCCCCTGCAGAATGCTTCCACTCAAGGCTGGAGTCACGATTTCCCCATCGATTTTGAAAAAGATATTCATGCTTCCGACTTCTTCGATGTAGCGTTTTTCTACGCCATCGAGCCAAAGGACATCGTTGTTTCCTTCTTCTACGGCTTTCGCTTGAGCCTGATATCCGGAAGAGTAGTTGCCGGCGGTTTTCGCCATTCCTGTTCCACCTTTGACAGCACGAGTAAATTTGTCTTCTACGTTTATCGTTACCGGTTTGATGCCGCCTGAAAAATAGGGACCGACTGGTGATAAGATGATCATCAGTTTATATGATTTCGACGGAGCCACCGCAAGGCTCGGTTCTGTCGCAATAATAAATGGTCGTATGTACAGGGACGTTCCTTCAAAAGAAGGCACCCAGTCTTTTTCGAGTTGGACCAATTCTTTCAAGTAACCGAGCACTTCTTGTTCATCGACCGGCGGTATGCTCAATCGGTCACTCGACAAGTTTAGTCGCTCGAAGTTTTTTTCAGGACGGAAAAGAAGCACGCGTCCATCATCCGCGCGGTAGGCTTTCAATCCTTCAAAAACGGTTTGTCCATAATGAAAAATCATCGCAGCCGGATCGAGCGTCAGCGGTTCATAAGGAACGATCCGCGGTTCGTGCCATCCTTTATCCTCTTCATAGTCCATCACAAACATATGATCCGTGAAGGTGCGTCCAAAAGGAATCTTTTCACTTTCTGGTTTGGCTTTTTTATGGGTTGCTTCGACGATGTTCAATGACATTTTCATGACTCCTTTTCTATGGTGGTCTTTGAATATTAGTATCCATTGTACGCTCATCCTCACCTTTTTTAAAGAGGATTTGACGGAATGGTCAAAATATTTTTACTACACCACCGCTTTTTCGTAATAAAATGCGTGAACACCTACACTTTTGCTATACTGAGAAAAGGTAAAATACGGAAAGGTGGTGTCCCTTTTGTTCAAACTGCTCTTAATTGAGGATGATCGCACGCTTTTTCAGGAGATGGAAGAACGTCTGTCGCAATGGTCATATGAAGTTCATGGCATCGATGACTTCAGCCGTGTGATGGATGTATTCACGGATGTCGATCCTCATCTCGTCATCATCGACATTCAGCTTCCGAAGTTTGATGGCTTTCACTGGTGTCGGATGATCCGGGAACATTCCAATGTCCCGATCATCTTCCTGTCCTCGAGGGACCACCCGACAGACATGGTCATGTCAATGAACCTCGGTGCCGACGACTTCGTACAAAAACCGTTCCACTTTGATGTGCTGATCGCGAAAATCCAGGCGATACTGCGCCGGGTTTATAATTACAATACGGAACAAAATGAATTGAAAACATGGCTTGGTGCAACCATAGACTACGAACGGAACCGGGTCTCGAATGATGATGGAACGGTTGATCTCACCAAAAATGAAATGCTCATCTTAAAGCAGCTGATTGAGAAAAAAAGTAAGATCGTCAGTCGCGATGAAATCATCCACCGTTTATGGGAGGACGAACGATTCGTCAGTGATAACACGCTCACGGTCAACGTCAACCGCCTGCGCAAAAAGCTTGCAGACCTCGGGCTTGGTGGTGCCATTGAGACGAAAGTCGGGCAAGGATATGTCGCGAGGGACGAGTCATGATCCGGAAATTCCTTGCCGAACGAACCAGCTGGATTCTTTTTGTCATTAGCCTTCAGCTGCTTGCCTTGTTCGTTGCGTTCGTTGACCAAACGGTGCCGCTTTCTTCCATGCTCTACTACATCCTGTTATCAGGGATTCTCTTCATCTTTTTCCTTATCATCCGCTACCGTAAAGAAACCCGATTTTATACGGAACTCGAAGAGCGGGACAACGACCTCGATTTGACGACATTCCCTGAAGCGGACAGTCCTTTAGAGTCGGTTATTGAGGCAAATGTGCGCGATCAGTTGGAACGGTTGAAGCAGGAAGCTTCCTATAACCAAAGTCTGCTTGAACAGGAAAAAGACGAGCTTTTATCATGGATCCACGAAGTGAAGACACCGATGACTGCGATGCGGTTGATCATTGATCGGATCGACGACTATAAGCTGAAGTCACAGCTGACCTTCGAGTGGATGCGCATCCATCTGCTTCTTGACCAACAGCTGCATCAGAAGCGGATCCCTTTTATCGAAAACGACCTTTATATAGAAGAAGTGGAGCTTGAACCGCTGTTATTCAATGAAATTAAATCGCTCCGGTCATGGTGTATGCAAAAAGGGATCGGCTTTGATATTGATCTGCACGTTGAAACAGTGCTGACAGATGCCAAATGGCTTGCATTCATATGCAGACAGCTGATGACGAATGCGATTAAGTACAGTGAGGAATCGGAAATTACAATCGCAAGTACGGAAGAAGCCGGCCTCGTTAAGCTTATGATCAAGGATGAGGGACGCGGGATCGATCCGAAGGACCTTCCACGCATTTTTGAAAAGGGGTTCACTTCAACTTCAGCACACCAGGATCAGGCGGCTACCGGCATGGGCCTCTACTTGACGGACCGGATTCGGAAAGCGTTGAAGATTGACATCGAAGTGCACTCTGAACTTGGACGAGGGTCGACGTTCATTCTCCTGTTCCCGGAACCGAATGAATTTACGAAGCTTAGGAGCATGTGACGAAACTGTCACATGCTTCCGTCATTTTGTTAGATGAATCGAAGGAAAAAGATTTCAAGTGGTTCTACAATAAATTCATAGAATGAAGGGGGTAATGAAATGAGTTTACTAGTTGCACGAAAGATTCATAAAAGTTACGGAAACAAATTTATGAAACAACATGTCCTGGAAGGGATCGACCTTTCCATCCAGCGCGGAGAGTTCGTCACAATCATGGGGGCATCAGGATCTGGAAAAACCACACTGCTCAATGTCTTATCCTCCATCGACCGCGTCAGTCACGGGACAATTTCCATTGACGGTCAGGAGATTACGGGGCAAAAAGACAAAAAGCTTGCAGAGTTCCGCAAGCATCACCTCGGTTTTATTTTTCAAGAATATAATCTGTTAGATACATTGACCGTGAAGGAGAACATCCTCCTCCCACTATCGATTGCCAAAGTATCCAAAAATGAGGCTCAGGCGAAATTCGAATCGGTAGCGAAGGAACTAGGTATTGATGACATCCAGCATAAATATCCAAATGAGATTTCCGGCGGTCAGAAACAACGGACCTCAGCTGCACGCGCCTTTATCCATGAACCGAGTATCATTTTCGCTGATGAACCGACGGGAGCTCTCGATTCGAAATCTGCATCCGACCTTTTAGATAAACTGAGTGATATGAACAGAAAGCGCGAGGCGACGATTGCGATGGTCACCCACGACCCTGTCGCCGCCAGCTACAGCAGCCGCGTCATTTTCATCCGTGATGGTCAGATCTACACTCAGCTCAACAAAGGCGACCAAACGAGACAGACGTTTTTGAAAGACATCATGAAGACCCAGGGTGTGCTTGGCGGTGTGCAGTATGAACATTAATCAACTGATCATCCGCAACTTGAAAAAGAACCTGAAAAACTACTATCTCTATGTATTTGCACTCATTTTTAGTGTCGCATTGTATTTTTCGTTCGTCACCTTGCAGTATGACCCCTCGATGAGTCAGGAAGGATCAATAAAAGGCGAAGCGGCAGTGAGGGTCGCATCCATTTTGCTGATAGGAATCGTGGCCATCTTTTTGCTCTATGCCAACGCCTTGTTCATCAAAAGAAGAAGCAAGGAAATCGGCTTGTTCCAACTCATCGGCATGACAAAGAATCGCATTGCCCGAATCCTGGGCATCGAAAACTTGATCATTTATTTCGGGTCCCTTGCGGTTGGAATCTTTATCGGCTTTGCGATTTCCAAGTTGATCCTGATGAGCTTTTTTCGTGTTGTCGGTGTTAAAGAAATTGCTGAACTCAACTTTTCAACCCAGGCCTTTTTCCAGACGTTGATCGTGTTTGCAGGAATCTATCTCGTGATCATGGCCACCAACTATTTATTCATTCACAGGCAGTCGATCCTTTCTCTCTTTCGTGTAACCTCAAGCGCTCAAGGGAAAGTGAAGAAACTTTCGGTTTGGGAACATCTAATGGGTATCCTCGGCATCGGACTCATTGCATCCGGGTACTATTTGTCTTCCCAACTGTTTGAAGGCAGCATTACGACGATCAACGGCTTTTACCTGGCTATGCTCTATATTTTAGGATCTGTCATCGTGGGAACGTACTTTTTGTATAAAGGATCGGTCCGCTTTGTTTCCAATTTGATCCGCAAAAATAAAAACGGCTATTTGAACATCAATGAAGTCCTTTCCTTATCTTCAGTCATGTTTCGGATGAAGTCGAACGCCTTTCTGCTGACAGTCATTACAACGGTGTCGGCGCTTGCGATAAGCCTGCTTTCGCTTATGTATATTTCCTACTATTCGGCAGAAAAATTAGCCGAAACGACGGTCCCTGATGATTTTGCCATCATTGAACCCGATAAGGCAGACCGTTTTATGGACCGTTTGGAAGAGGAAGACATCGCCTATACAGAAAACCCAATCCCTGTGTACGAAGCGGAATTCAACGTCAAAAACATCCTCGATGCGAATTTGGAAGAGTTGAATTTCAACACCGAACAGACGACCTTCCCTGTCATCAGTGAAGTTCATACAGATGGAATGGAAATTGATGAGGGGGAAATGAAACTCACCGGCTATACGGATTTGATGCAGTCCTTCATCTCCCTCCATGATGAAGGAACGGCGCAAATTTTATTGGACGGAGACTGGCGCGAACTTGACTATCAAGGGCTGGAAGAAGAGTATTTGCTATCGTCCTATTATGTGGCAGGGGGGCTTCCGATCGGCGTCGTTGATGAAGCTTTATTTGAAGAGCTGAGCCAAAACTATAACCCTGAGATTCAAACAAAATCCAACCTCTATACAGGGATCAACCTCGAAGATTCAAGCAAACAAGAAGAGGCTTACAAGATATTTGCTGATTTGGGCCTGGATGAAGGAAGAGACAACGGTTCCCAGTGGCACAGCGCGATGTCTCAAAAACAAAACATGGGGCTCGTCATGTTCATCGTCGGATTCCTCGGCCTCACCTTCCTGATTACATCCGGCTGTGTGCTTTACTTTAAACAGATGGATGAGGGGGAAGACGAAAAGGGAAGCTACACGATTTTAAGAAAACTCGGCTTCACCCGCGGTGACCTCCTGCGCGGTATTCAAGGAAAGCAGTTGTTCAACTTCGGCATTCCGTTACTGATCGGACTCCTGCACAGCTACTTTGCCGTAAAGTCGGGCTGGTTCTTTTTCGGGACCGAACTATGGACGCCGATGCTAATCGTTATGGGGCTTTACACCGCTTTCTATTCGATTTTCGGAATGCTGTCTGTTCTTTATTACAAAAAAATAATTAAAGAGGCGCTCTGATGAGTGCCTCTTTTCTATTCCGACGAATGTTCTGGTATAGTAAAAAGACGAGGTGAAAACTATGGACGCAAAAACCATTTTTGAGACAGTAAAAAAACATGACCCCTCTGTTCTCGGTCACGAACAGCTCCGGAAGTTCGCTGTCCTTTTACCAATTATTAAAAAAAACAATGAGCTTCATGTCGTTTTTGAAGTGCGTTCTCATCAGCTCAGAAGACAACCGGGTGAGATTTGTTTCCCAGGTGGAAAGATTGACCCTGAGGACCCTTCCGCAAAGCAAGCCGCCATTCGGGAGACGGAAGAAGAATTAGGCGTCAAACCAGGGCAGTTCACAGAAGTTCATCCGCTCGACTACCTGATTTCTCCTTTCGGCATGATCGTCTACACGTTTGCAGGATACTTGGATGTGTCTGAAGAAGAACTCGTCCGTAACCCCGATGAGGTCCGCGAAGTGTTTACAGTGCCGCTTTCCTTCTTCATGGAAAATGGACCACGCATCCACTACGTCCACTTTGAAGCTCAGCCGGAAGCGAATTTTCCCTTTGATTTGATTCCAGGCGGGGAAGAATACAACTGGCGCACGCGTCAGCTTGAGGAATACTTTTATATTTATGGAGATAAAGTGATCTGGGGGATGACAGCAAGGATCATTTCCCATTTTATGGATATTATAAAAAATAAAAACGGATGACTCCTTTTTTTCTAAAAGATAGGCAGGCATCTAAAAAAGCTCTGCGTTCAGGCGCAGAGCTTTCCTTTATTTCAAATCCTCATAATTGTCTTTAATAAAACCGATAATCGTTCCGAGAGTCTGTCCTTTGAAATTGTCAGGTACCGATTCTCCTGTAGGATTCGCATAATATAGCGCATTTTTGTCCTCATTATATGCAAAGCCCAGGGCGGTGAGGGCTATTTCCAATCCACGAGGGTTCTCCTCCAGTCCTGTCTGCTTTTTGAAATAGTCCGTCGGGTAAATCCACACATCCACATCATCTGCTCCCGTATGGACGACGAACAAATCGCGATCATAGCTGGAAATCCACTGATCTTTTGAAAAAAGCGAGACCCCTGTTCCTTCAAGTCCGGATATGCCCGCTAAATTAATTCCAAAAATAGCATTGATCATCTTCCTCATATCATCACCGGACATTTTTCCGTCAAAGGACTTCCAGTACAACTCCATCACTTCTACTTTTGTCATCTTAGTGATGGCTTCACCAGTGACTTCTTCCCCAAGGGCCTGTCTTACCCGTTGGAGTACATCGTCAGAATAGGTGCTCGTTTGTTTCCCAACACCAAGTTCAGAAACCGCTTCAAGATCAATGCCGTACACATCGTCGACGATGTTACGAATATCTTTCGGCTTCACTTTTTTGTAGTAGCTTTTCAAATAAAGATCCATCGCTTCTACTTTACTTAAAGTATCAATCTTTTCTAAAGCATCAGAGAAAGGAAGCCATTCTTTCTCCTCTTTACATAATTGAATATACAATCGTACGGTTGCCTCTCCGGAATACTTCAAATCCTTCGTCTGATTCATCTCACTCTTCCAACTTTTTGCTTCCGCTTCGTCAGGTCCCACAGTACATGCCCCGACAATGGCAAGAGACAATACTGTGATGATGATGGTCAACGATCCCTTCTTCTTTTTCTTAAACCAATTAAACATTGTGTACCCTCCATGACTGTTTTGCTGCGGGTTCTCAATGTAGACGCTGGATTGTGACAGGAGTTCCATAAAGGCTTCGTCTACCGTTGCACATATCTATGCTTACTATAACTGTTCTTGTCGAAAAAAGGAAAGCGATAACTTATTCTTTTACAAACTCTTCAAGTTCATCAAGGTGACCGGCAACAGAAAATCCTTCCCTTTTTCCATAAGGTTTCAATACAATGGTCCCCATACCAGGAATGGGGCTGAACGTAACATCTTTCGGAAAGCTATGGGCGATGATGAACTGGTTTGCTCCATGGGGTGTCCGCTGTTCGAGAAGACCAGAAAGACGTGTTAGAATGGCAGACTTCACGTAGGGTAATAGGGGTTATAAACGTTGTACCTGAAAGGATCGATGCGAGTATTTTCAGCTCCGAAGGCAAGCACGCGGATTCTTTCGCACGGCAAAAAGGACTTGCAATCACAGGGGTTTCGACAGGAATGTTCAGCCTGCGGATCGCGTTTCCAAATCGTCCTGCCTGATATTGTCCGTTTCTTGAAAGATTCCGTTGTGTGGAACAATCTTCGAATGAGAAGCCGGGCTGGTCCGCTCCGACATTCGCTTCTCCATGACGGACATACAGCGTGTAGCCTCCTTGTTGGAACTGTTCCACTAAGAGGTTACCCATCCAGTCATCTCCTTCATAGATAGCCTATTCTAAAACGCTTCAACAGGTGTGACGGCCGATTGAAAGTTTATGGCTCCCTCACGGAGAGGGTACACTAGGCTAAAAGGAGGCGATCGAATGGATTCTTGTGTTATCGTCTGGTTCCGGAATGACTTACGCGTGCACGACCACCGCCCGCTGTTACGCGCTTCATCCCAAGGGCTTCCGGTGCTCGGTGTTTACGTATTTGATCCAGGACAATATCAAAAGCTCTCCTACGGATTTCCGAAGACGGACAAGCATCGTACTCAATTCATCCGGGAAAGTGTCGCAGATTTGCGACAGAACCTAAAGCAATTAGGTGTGCCCCTTCTCGTAAGACATGGCTCACCCGAGGAAGTATTTACTTCGATATCGGAGACCTTTACTATACAAGAGATCTTCCTCCATGAAGAAATCGGCAGTGAAGAACGCACCGTCGAGCGAAAGGTCCGTGAACGACTTCCACACACCACCTTCACCATTGATCACGGCCATAACCTGTATCCACCAGAAGACCTCCCCTTCAACATCCGCGAACTCCCAGACACCTTTTCGCAGTTTCGCAAGAGCATGGAAATAAATGGTGTACCAGGTCTTACAGAAATATCCATACCATCATCAATCAGAGGCACGGGATTGCCGTTGGATGTTCCTGAGGGGGACATTCCTACTTTGCAGGAGCTTGGTTTGAAGGAGTTGGATCGGCCGCCGCGTTATCCAGGAGGTTCTTCTAAAGCTAAAGACCGGCTGCTTCATTATATTTTCAAAGCAGACCGGCTGAAGGTGTACAAAGAGACGAGGAACGGGATGCTGAAGGAAGATGACTCCTCTAAATTCTCTCCCTACCTTGCGAACGGGTGTCTGTCCCCGAAGGTCGTCCTTGACCAGATCCGCACCTATGAAAGGAAACACGGAAAAAATGAGTCCACATACATGCTTTATTTTGAATTGTTATGGCGCGATTATTTCCATCTGGTGCATCGTAAATATGGCGATCGGATTTTTCACCCTTCAGGGATCAAAAGAGACCGTATCCCTTGGGATGACGACCAAGAACTTCTGCACCGCTGGATGGATGGGATGACGGGCTACCCTCTCGTCGACGCCGCCATGAGAGAATTGAAGCAAACAGGGTTTATGTCCAACCGTGCCAGGCAGAATGTGGCAAGCTTTTTTACCAAAAACCTTGGACTGGATTGGCGCATCGGCGCCGCCTGGTTTGAATCACAACTGGTTGATTTTGATGTCGCCAGCAACTACGGAAACTGGCTTTATATCGCAGGCGTAGGTAACGATGCTGTACCCTTTCGAGCATTCAATGTAGAAAAGCAGTCTCTCGATTATGATCCAGATGGTTCCTATTTGCGCTGCTGGCTGCCTGAATTAAGGGACCTTCCCGCCCCGTGGATCCACCAGCCTGGAGAGATGGGGATGCTCGAGCAAGAGCAGTACGGGGTTATGCTTGGAGAAGACTACCCGCTACCCGTTGTGGATTTGTATGAATCCATGAGAAAAAGGAAACAAGAATTTGAAAATGCACAAAAAAACTCCCGTTAATGTGGGAGTTTTTTATTTCCGGCGTCGTTTTCGAATAAGGAAGAAGATCAGTCCTAATACAACTATGGCTGCCACCCCTGCAATGATGATGTTTCTCACGTTTGGTACGACCATCTCCACCATCATGTTTGTTTCACCAGCTGCCCGGATGTCCCATTGCAAAACATCCCCATCCACACGGTCAGCATTATGAGACTTCGGCTTTATAGGAAGGTCAAGGGTAAACGTAAGATCCAGCTGATCCGCAACAAGTGACTGCATGCCTCCAATGACCCCCGAATTCGAAAGGTCGAGCTCTGCCTCCACTTTGTATGTCGTTGTAAAAATACCCCCTTCTGTCGTCATCTCGACTGGAACGTTGCCGATCGCAGGTGCAACACCGGCTTCTGTCATACCACTGGACACAGGCAGGATCTCCATCTCCTGCACATCCTCAAAGTTCTTTTTAGCCCGAAAACCAGTAAAGCCACTCTTTTGATAAGATTCCACTTCGTAACCTTTTGACTCAAGCTCTTCTGAAACGGAATTCATTGTATTCCCAACCTGGTTTCCGAAGCGACTTAACGTTTCATCTTCAACGCCTGCCGTAATCGTATGTTCACCGCTTCCATCTTTATTGATCTTCAGCTTCAAGTCCCCTTCCACGCACGCCGTCAAAATAGTGACCATAAAAATTACTACGAAAACTTGTCCGAATTTACTCATAGAATGGTCCCTCCTCTATCTGATTTATATGTAAGCCATCGCCCTTCCATGGATAGATCCTGGCCTTAATCCGTATAAATATACCCACCCCTTGGATGGTATCATCACTGGAATTACTGTTCCGCTTCATTTTACCATGATATGGGAAGCATCACCTGCATGTTTACGACCCTTGTGGAAAAGATAAACGCAGGAGGGATCAGCATGAACGATTTAACGATTGAAGAATTCAACCAGCGCCTGCAACAGTGGCAGGGGGAAAACATTCGTATTCAGAAACACGAGTTACGCGATGAGGATACCATCACGATGACCCTTGATCACATATCTTATGAGACTCACACGCGCCGTCTCGACGATTACACACCGATGCACGCGCTTTACTTACATGGCCAGGGACAGACAGAAACGGATGCCCAAAGCGCCCAGCCGCTGCCATCCGCCTACTATGAAATTCCCCTGGAAGATTCAACTCGATACCAATACTTGAATGACCGCTTCACACTGGAAACCGCACGAGGCACCTACACCATTGAAAAAGAATAAAGCAAAAGGACGTCTATTAGCGGAGGCGTCCTTTTTTATGTCCTTATTTACATTCTAGAACTTAAATCCAATCACGACTAAATCGACGGCATCGACGCCCGAACCATTTTCTGCTTCTGCTTTAATCCCCAGGCCCAGCCCAGGCACATTATAGGTACGGTTGAACCTTTCTCCCGGAGACACCGTAATCTGATCAAGGGTTAAAAAACTGACCTGATTGACTTTCATAAGTAACTTGAACGTGACGGCTCCTTCTGAGACCACCCGGTTTCCTCCGGCCACCCGAATCGTATAAAAAGGGCTGACATCGATGCCCGCCGGATATTCTTCCGTCAAATCGACCGTCTGTCCTTCCTCAATGACCTGTCCGCCTGGTTCCGTGACGAAAAGAAGACGATTACCTGAAGTGATTCTGTGGGACATCCTCATTCCTCCCCCATTTGCTCATAATTCATCCTATGTGAGCCACCATAGAAGCGGAAGGTCTAAGGAACATATTTCAACAAAACTTCCTGTTTTCCAAATGGAGGAAATGATCGTTGTACAACGAATGGTATAGAAGGAGACACCTACATAACCCATCTACACGACTCCAAAAACTTTTTTAAAGGAGACAGGAAATGCTTAACTATAAGAAGTGGTTCGTTGTTTTTACTGCCTTTTTTCTCACCGTACCATCCGTCAGTATGGCTGGGTCGATCAAGGATGGTGCATCGGGTAACCCCGGCGAATGGTATGTCGGGGACACTCCTTCTACAATCGCCGCTAACTCACACCCCATTCTTTTTGTACACGGATTGAACAGCTCCTCAAACACTTGGTATGAAAACAATAATATGTACACAACCGCCTATCAAAACGGCTATGAAACAGCTTTCATTGACCTCAATGCTGGCAAGAGCATGTGGGACAACGGAGCTCTTTTAGCCCAAAAAGTAAAGGAGATCTATAATTACTTCGGTGAAAAAGTTGTTGTCGTTGCCCATAGTAAAGGCGGTGTGGATACCCAATCCGCCCTCGTTCATTACGGAGCAGATCCGTATATTGAACGTGTCATTACATTGTCTTCACCACATCGCGGCTCACAACTCGCAGACCTAGCCTACAGCAGCTGGGCAGGCTGGCTTGCCGGGATCATAGGAAGTAAAAATGACGGCACCTACTCGCTCCAAACCGGCTATATGGATTATTACCGCTCCGTTACAGACAGCCATGCCAATGTGTACAATACCCCTTTTTACACATTCGGAGGGACGAAGTGGGGCAGTTTTGGAAGCGCTCTCTATTGGGGTGGTCTATATTTAAGCTCCTATGGCAGCAATGACGGCGCTGTAACTGTCCAAAATTCCCGCCTTCCTTACGCTACTGAAATAAGTGTAGGAAGATGGAATCATACGACGGTCAAAGAAGGGTCCTCCACCTTTACCCTTTTTAAAGATTATCTTAACGAAAGCATGGCTTATTCAGCTTCTATCGCAAGCTTCGAAGCAGCCGCTGCCACTGAAGAAGCAGAGACCACTGCGGGGCATTATGTAAATGGTGGGGAATATGTCGGGACACATAAGGAAAGGGTAGCAATTGAAAAAGGAGTGGATTTCGTCACCTTCGACTGGATGAGTGATCAAAAAGATACCTCCTTAACACTCACATCACCGAGTAAAAAAACGTATGCCGACTTCGATGTGACGGCTGACAATACTGAGTTTTTTAATGGAGCCTATCACCACACCATCACCCTTGAAAAACCGGAAGCTGGAAAGTGGACACTGGAAACGAAAGCTAACCAAAAAGAACGTTACCTCCTGAACACAACTTTCGAAAGTCCAGTCGATATCATGCTAAGTAGTGAAGTGGAAGGCAATCAAATGAAAGTGAAAGGAAACAAAAAGCTGAATGTCACCACCGAAATGACAATCGAGTACTATGATAAAAGCGGAAAATTGAAAGAGAAGAAGTTGAATGCCAAGAAGATTGGGAATAACTTTAACATCCCAAGCCTGGGTGAAGGGGTCTACAATATGACGATTGACGTGAAAGGCACCTACGAAGGTACCCCCGTCGAACGGACCATCATCCAATCTGTATACATCGATGACAAAGGAAAGCTCTACACCCCATAACCAAAAAAGACGGTCCCTAACAGGACCGTCTTTTTACATTTATTGGTGTACCAGGTCATACAGATAATGGAAATTAAAATACTTTCCGCAAGTCCCATTTTTTTAGGTTGAGGGAGGTTTTCTGTGATGCGGTAAATTGAATGCTCTCGTTGTTAGGAGCCGGGTAGAAACGGGCTGTGAAGACATGTGCGCCTCCATTGATAAATACTTCTACGGACGATGTATCAATGAAGATATGCAGGTCCTTCAACTCACCAACTTCGGTCTGCCGCTTCTCAACGACACCATCTACGTAACTTTCGCGTTCCAATGTGAAAATTCTTTGCTCACTTGAATACACAAGACGTGCAGCTCCGCCGATCTCAAGCGCGAACCAACCTTCAGAAACGTTGATTTCTTCAAGTTTAAGCTCTAACGCTTTCCCTTTGACACCGTCCAACTCAAGCGTCTCCTGGTCAATCTCGACTTCTCGCTCCACCACATCACCATTACGCAATTCCTCAAGTTCCGCCACCGGTGTTTGATGGACTCGTCCATCCACGAGCTTCATCTCACGCGGAAGGGTCATATTATGCAGCCACTGATGCTTTATGGTTGGGTGCTCCTGTTCATCCTGGTCCGGAACGCTCATCCAGCCGAACACAACCCGACGTCCGTGCTCATCTTCCGTCGTCTGCGGGGCATAAAAGTCAAAACCGTGATCCAGCTCATAAAAATCGCCATGCTCATAGGCTCCATTCTGAGACTCAAACGTTCCGACCACATATCCTGCCTGGTAGACGTTCTGATATTTCATCCCTTCAGGTTCCAGCCCTTGGGGTGAAAAAACAAGGACATCCCCGCCGTCCAGCTCAAACAAGTCTGGACATTCAAACATATAGCCAAACCCACCTAAGCGGCCTTCTCCCCCTCCAGCTAAGACATCAATATGAGTCCAAGCAAGTAAATCCTCACTTCGAAGCAGCGCGACGGCCCCTTTCAAGTCTTCCGTTTGTGCGCCTACCACCATAAAGTAAGAACCATCCTGCTCCCAAACTTTCGGGTCGCGGAAATGGGCCGTGTATCCTTCCGGCAGGTGAACGACCGGACCTTTTTTATCAAAATGAATGCCATCCTTGGACACAGCCAGGCATTGATACGACTCGCGATTGCCTTCCTCATCCTTCACGTTCCCTGTGTAAAAAGCATAAAGCTCACCATTATGCTCAATCGCAGATCCTGAATAACAGCCATTTTTCTCAAACCACTCAGAGGGCGTAAGAGCAATATCTTCATGTGTCCAGTTAATGAGGTTCTGAGACGAATAATGTCCCCAAAACTTTGCACCATGACCCGTCTTGAACGGCATCCATTGGTAAAACAAATGATAGGTCCCGTTCCACTGGATCCAGCCGTTTGGATCATTCAACAAACCGACGGGTGGCATAATGTGATAGTGAAGCCGATAAGGATCCGCTTCTACAATGTTCTGATACTTTTCCACTTCTTCAAATGCGGCCCGGCGCAACTCCTGATCCTTGCTCATCAATTACTCGCCTGCCTCTTCGAGGTGCTTGATTACTTCATCCCGTGTCGGAAGGGCCGTCATCGCACCTTTCGTCGATGCCGCAAGGGCTCCAGATACACTTGCAAACTTCGCCATCTTCACCGCTTCCGGAAGTGTGATGCTGGTGATATCGCCTTCGTACTCATTCAAGGAGTACAACATACCCGAAACAAACGCATCGCCTGCACCTGTCGTATCGACTGCTTTCACTTTCATGGCAGGAACATGCTGTATTCCATCAGATGTGCACACATAGTTGCCTTCTCCACCCATCGTAATCAGTGTCAAAGGAATGTCGTAACCCGAAAGCTTCTCAAGCCCGCGCTCTATATCCGCTTCGCCTGTGATGAACTCCAATTCTTCCTCCGATATTTTCAAAAGGTCGGCTTCTGACAGCATCGACTGAATCGTTTCCCTTGCCTGTTCCTCTGAATCCCAAAGCGGCAGGCGCAGGTTCGGGTCATAGGAGACAATCATTCCTTTTTCCTTCGCCAAAGAAACCGCATGGCGCGTCGCCTCTTTGACCGTCTCACCAATCATTGAAATCGAACCGAAGTGAAGCACTTTATGGGTATCGAAATCGGACACGTCGATCTCCCCTGCTTCAAGGAACTGATCGGCACTTGGGTGGATGTAAAAGTCAAAGCTTCGTTCCCCATCCTCGGCATTCGTTACAAAAACAACGCCTGTCCTCACCTCCGGCGTCAGGAACATGCTGTGCGTCTGCACCCCGTAATCGGTGAGCGTTTTTTTCATAAAACGGCCGAGAACATCATCGCCAACTTTTCCTAAAAACGTAGACGTCGCCCCAAGTCTCGCAACACCGACAGAAACGTTTGCCGGCGCACCTCCTGGGCTCTTTTGATAGTTCGTGTTGTCCTGATCCAAAGGGATAAAATCAATCAACGCTTCCCCTAGCGAAATGACACCTTTTTTCATCGTTCATCCTCCTCCAAAAGTCGTTCTTAGCTTTATTATCTTCCATTCTTCTATACAAAACAAATCCCTACCAGCCGGAAGACTAGTAAGGATTCGTCACTATTATTTCGTATCTTCATTCCATCCGAGTAGAAGCGTCGCAACGATGGAACCACCAATCGCGATCAGACACCCGATTCCGTAGTTAATCGGATCCTGGGCAATTGCGAACATCGGTAAACCAGTCAGACCGATTCCGTTCGCCATCACTTTTGTGAACACGACATACGCGCCACCCAGCGCACCACCAATCGCCGCTCCGATAAACGGACGACGGTACTTCAAGTTAACACCGAAAATCGCAGGTTCTGTAATTCCTAAGAAAGCAGAAATTCCTGCTGGAAGAGCAATTTCCTTCGTTTTCTTACTTTTCGTCTTGAAGAAGACTGCAATCGTCGCTCCACCTTGGGCAACGTTCGCCATCGCCCAAATCGGAAGCAAGTAGTTACCACCGACGTTCAGCAGTTCCGCTTCAATGGCATGGAAACTGTGATGCACACCTGTCAATACAATGGTTGAGTACAAGCCACCGAAAATCAGTCCGGCAATCGGACCAGCCGTGTCATACACCACGCCGAGCACGGAAGTCAGGCCATTACCAAGCGTACGACCAAGTGGACCTACGACAAGCAAAGCAACAAAACCTGTGAAAATAACCGTCAAGAACGGTGTAAGCAATAGATCAATGGCATTCGGAACAACCTTACGGAAGGCTTGTTCCATTTTCGCCATCACATAAACCGTCAATAGAACAGGGATAACCGTTCCCTGATATCCAAGCATTTCAACACCAAAGCCTAGAAAGTCGAGTGTTTCCGGCTGAGCATCAGAAAGTCCCCACGGATTCAAAAGGTTCGGGTGGGTCATAATTCCACCGATAACGGCACCTAAATACGTGTTCCCTCCAAATTCCTTCGCAGCACTAAAACCGATTAAGATCGGCAGAATGATGAAGGAGGCAGAGGAGAACATATCAAGCATGACGAAAATGCCGCTCTCTGGATCGACCCAGTTGTATGTGTTCATCAGGCCGAGCAGACCCATCAGCATACCCGCAGCAACGATCGCCGGGATAATTGGAACGAAAATGTTCGATAGCGTCCGGGCAAAACGCGCCAATGGGTTCATTTTACTTTTTGCCGCATCTTTGTGGGAAACGGACTTGTCATTTTCCTCTTCTTCAACCGAAGCTCCTACCATCGGACCAAAGTGGGTGAACACTTTGTTGACCGTTCCTGTTCCGAAAATGATTTGGAACTGACCAGAGCTTGAAAACGCTCCTTTGACCCCATCGAGTTCCTCAATGGCTGCTTTATCAATTTGACTCTCATCATCAATGACGAGCCGTAAACGAGTGGCACAGTGAGTGGCACTGACAACATTATCTTTGCCGCCGAGCAAAGGGACCAATTGTTCAGCTACTTCTTTATGATTCATGATATTTCCTCCTTGTTATTTTTGGAAAATAAAAAAGACCTAAAACGCGCACAGTGTGGGTAGGTCATTCGCATACACGAGTCACCTAGCCAACTCTACACATTTTAGGTCTTGCCTGCTTTACCAGTAACAATCCTGCACTATTCAACTTTGAACAATTTCATTCTAACCAATGAAAACGCTATCGTCAATCCCTTTATAAAATTAATTTACATTTAAGAGACGCTGGATATGCAAAGCGATGTAGGCGATTTCAGAATCTGGAAAATCAATCCCGTATTCTTCCTTCAAATAGCGGGACACCTTCTCTGACGTTTCATAAGCATCCTTGTACTTCGTTTGAATCAGCTCAAGCATATCTTCATCGATCGGTTCGAAATTGCTCCCCTCTTCTACACGATTCAGCGCAAAACGCAGATGGGTAATCAATCGTTGGTAGTTGATGCTTGTCTCTTCAATAGTAATCCCGACGATCGTTTCAACCTGCTCAACAAAGTCACGCAAAATGGTCGCCGTCTGCAGCGATTCACTCATAGACGGCGTGTCCATTTTTGCCGTATGAACGTGAAGGGCGATATGGGCGACTTCATCCATCGGAACCTCGACACCAAGCTCACATTTGATCTCTTCTTTCGCCCACATTCCCACTTCGAATTCCTTCTTATATAGGAACTTAATTTCATTCGTCAACTTGTTTTGGATCGGAAAACCTTGCTCCAAACGTTCTAAAGCAAACGATAAGTGGTCGGTAAGCGCGATATGGATATGGTCGTTCAACGGGGCTTCCAAGTATCCTTCGGCATGACTGATGATTCGCTCGGCCACTTCAATATGCTTTTCTGGTAAAGTGGATAATAACTGTTGGAATTTTTCTGAGGACTGGTCTCGTAAGAGGAAGATCTTCTCGATTTTATGTTTCGGCACGATATCGTTCCGTTTCTTCTGAAAGGCAATACCCTTCCCCATGACGATTTTCTCTTGGGGACCATCGTACACAACGACAGCATTGTTATTCAGGATTTTGAAAATGCGCATAGTAAGCTCCTCCGCTCGAATGGTTACTCCTTCAATATTACCACGAAGAGAGTCTTCTATGACAATGGAATGGGCGATTGGCTAAAACAGAGGCAATGAAGAGGGGGATGAAGGGGTCATCTTATCTAAAATCATACGTTCCATCTGCAAAGCAATGGATAGAACATGGACAAATCCCTCAAGCACGGGCGATGCTTCCAGATGCTTTTTATAATGGGATAAAAGCGGTCGGATCATTTCTTTACTCACTTCCGGGACAATACAATAGAAAGCGGTGACCGGAAAATAGAGAGCATCCCCCATTGGAATGAGCGTACCTACAGCGATACTGCCTTTTTCAGGCACCTTCATCTTTCTATCAATCAGGACCACCTCCACCGTTTCATCTGTCAACATATCAACAGCTACAAAAGCGTTGGCTCCGAACTTGTCTCCGATATAGTAAACTTTAGGGGTGGCTTTCTCCCATTCTTCAAGCCATGATTTCATCAAAGGGGTTTGCTTTAAACCTTGCTTACGTTCAACACAGAAAGCTTCCACAAAGCTTACGTTCTCATTTTCAGAAACATCATATAGGACCCGCCACCAAAATAGGTTCAACTCGAGCACGAGGCGTTTGTCTTCCGGGGGAGCGTGATCCTCCACGAATTCCATCAATAACGGCCGGTACACTTCTCCCGCTCTTTCCACAATAAATGAAACAAATTCATTGTATAGATCAGGCAGGAACGCGTCCACGACTTCTTCTGATAACGGTTGGGCATGACGAAAAGGAGCCGTCTGTTTGGAAGGCTGCGCAAAAGCCACTACATTTTTCTTATCACCGTTCATTCTCATCCTCCTCTTTATTTAACTGCTTATATACTATTCGACATCATCCGCCAATCCCCTGTACTTCCCTTCCACCCTTTACAAAACCCGAACAAAAAGAAAAAGGAAGTTCACATGAAATTATTTCCTCAATATGATTCTATATTAAATGAAAATCGGGAAGGCTAATTACTAAACCCTTTCTCTATTTCTTGTTACACTAGAAAACGTGAGAAATTTTGTATAATCATTCTCATTCAGCTAGCTGAGAATTAAATTTCGACAGATTTTTGTCTTTGTTGACAAATACTCGATTTTATATAATAATAGCTACTGAATTAGAATAATTATAAAAAGCTGCAACATCCCAGCAGCTAATCAAACATACTTTACAGGAGGAATTCTACTATGGCTCTAATCGGTAAAGAAGTACAACCATTCCAGGCGAAAGCATTCAAAAACGGTGATTTCGTTGACGTATCAGAACAAAACTTCAAAGGACAATGGAGCGTTGTTTGCTTCTACCCAGCAGACTTCTCTTTCGTTTGCCCAACAGAACTTGAAGATCTACAAAACAACTACGACGCACTGAAAGAACTAGGTGCAGAAGTTTACTCTGTTTCTACAGATACTCACTTCGTACACAAAGGCTGGCACGATGCTTCCGAAAAAATCAACAAAATCACTTACTCCATGATCGGTGACCCATCTCAGCAGATTTCCCGTCAATTCGACGTACTGAACGAAGAAGATGGACTTGCTGAGCGCGGTACATTCATCATCGATCCAGATGGCGTTATCCAAACAGTAGAAATCAACGCGGGCGGAATCGGCCGTGATGCAAGCAGCCTTATCGGTAAAATCAAAGCTGCTCAATACGTACGTAACAACCCTGGTGAAGTTTGCCCAGCAAAATGGGAAGAAGGCGAAGATACACTAACACCAAGCCTTGACCTAGTCGGCAAAATTTAAGGAGTGGAAAATAAATGGTTCTCGATGCACAAATAAAAGCACAATTAGAAGAGTATCTAAAGCTTTTAGAAGGTGACATCGAACTGAAAGTCAGCGCGGGAGACGATAAAGTCTCCCGTGACTTGCTGGCTCTCACGGATGAGCTTGCATCCATGTCACCGAAAATCACAGCACAAAACACAGAATTGAAACGCACACCAAGTTTCAGCGTAAACCGTCCGCAAGAAGAAACAGGCGTCACGTTTGCCGGTGTTCCGCTTGGTCATGAATTCACGTCCTTGGTTCTTGCATTGCTGCAAGTGAGCGGTAGAGCTCCGAAAATCGATGATACGATGATCGACCAAATCAAAAACATCTCCGGTGAGTTTCATTTCGAAACGTTTGTCAGCTTAAGCTGCCACAACTGCCCGGATGTTGTTCAGGCCCTGAATATCATGAGCGTGCTGAACCCGAACATTACACACACGATGATCGATGGCGCGGCGTTTAAAGAAGAAGCTGAAGAGAAAAACATCATGGCTGTTCCTTCTGTACACCTTAACGGAGAATTCTTCAGTGGGGGACGCACGACACTTGAAGAAATCGTTGCGAAAATCAGTGAAGGTCCATCTCCAGAGGAATTCACGAACCGTGATCCATACGAGGTTCTTGTCATCGGTGGTGGCCCTGCAGGCGCAAGTGCAGCGATCTACTCTGCACGAAAAGGCATCCGTACCGGGATCGTTGCTGAACGATTCGGCGGACAAGTCCTTGATACGATGACGATTGAAAACTTCATCAGTGTGAAAAGCACAGAAGGACCGAAGTTCGCAGCAAGCTTAGAAGAACACGTCAAAGATTATGAGATCGATATCATGAATCTTCAACGTGCGAAAAGTCTGCAGAAGAATGACGACAACCTATTTGAACTTGAACTTGAAAACGGCGGCGTGTTGAAAAGTAAAACCGTCATTATCTCCACAGGTGCACGCTGGCGTCAACTCGGCGTACCCGGCGAGGACGAGTACAAGAACAAAGGGGTCGCCTACTGCCCACACTGTGACGGACCATTGTTTGAAGGCAAAGACGTTGCTGTTATTGGCGGCGGTAACTCTGGTGTCGAAGCAGCGATCGACCTTGCCGGTATCGTTCAGAACGTAACCGTGCTTGAATTCGCAGACACACTGAAAGCAGACGAAGTCCTGCAAGAACGCTTGAACAGTCTTCCGAATGCTGAAGTGAAGACTAATGCTCAAACCAAAGAAATTACCGGTGATGACAATGTGAACGGAATCACATATATCGACCGTGAATCCGGTGAAGAGCAGCACATCGACCTAGAAGGGGTCTTCGTCCAAATTGGACTTGTCCCGAACACCGAATGGATGGACGAATCTGTTGAAAAGAACCGGATCGGTGAAATCATCACCAACAAAAACGGGGCTACAAACGTGCCAGGGTTGTTTGCTGCTGGTGACGTAACAGACAGCCCGTACAATCAGATCATCATCTCTATGGGTGATGGTGCGAACGCGGCGCTTGGAGCGTTTGATTACTTGATTCGTAACTAATACAAATAGACGAGGTATAGGGACCAACCTATACCTCGTTTTTTATGACATGTTAGACAGACTTCTCCCGTTTCAGCTCCCAAAAACCTTCCTACAACAACCAGAAAGTCAAAACCTTATTTCATCTGCAAAACTCGATAGATGCTTGTTCTATTAGAAACACCAAATTTATGGAAAATGTTTTGCAAATGTTTCTTAATTGTGTTTTCACTAACGAATAATATCTCTGCCATCTCTTTATTCGTCTTTCCCTCTATGACAAGATGAACAACCTGACTCTCTCGCTCTGTGATTCCATTATCAATTAAAATGCCTGTCAACTTTTCTTTCTTCTTATCCATAAATACTGAACTCAAAGGAGCGATCAGATAATTGAGAAAAGTCACATCTTTCGTTGTAAAAGGCGGCTCATCGTGGGTGCGTACTAATCCAAGGACCCCTCTGACTTGATTGTCCAACATGAAGTAAACACCCATCTCATCGTAATATCCATGTTTCTTCATGAAATCTTGATAGTATTCGGATTGCTCATAATCGTTCTGAGATAGGATCTCATTCAAACAAAATATTTGTTTCGTGCTAGATATGTAAAGATTTTTAGGGTGAAGAAGGTCCAGTGGTTGGAAATAGCTTAAATAATCTTCGAGCGCTTGTCGTGGAAGATTGAAAGCACGTGGCGAGGCTAATGTTCTTTTTGGACGAAGATCCCATAGGATGGTTTGGTTATAATTGAAAATTTCTTGGAGCGCCTCCTGAATAATCATATGATTACCTTTACACTGAAGGACTATATTATAAAAGGACAGCACCTTTTCATAATCAATTGGATCTAGACGAGTCTCACTCAACATTATAGAACCCCTCTCCATAGTCCTAGCTGGTGAAGTGTTAAGACTTCCTCATTATACCTTTAATATACGGAATTTTCAAAATACTATACTTTTGGGTAATTTATCTCTCTCTTCTAACATGAGAAACTATACAAAAGGAGGAGAAAGTATGCGCTTAGATGAGTATGCAAGCTATGATGGGTTAGGTCTATCTGCACTCGTGAAGGATAAAGAAGTCAAAGCTTCAGAGTTAAGAGAATTGGCCCTCGAGGCTATCACATTGTTGAATCCAGAGTTGAATGCAGTCGTACAAACATTACACCAAGACTCTCAGGAAGAGATAAATAAGGGGCTCCCAACTGGTCCATTTCATGGGGTGCCGTTCTTAATTAAAGAACTTGTGTTACACAAAGCAAACGTTCCCGTTAATATGGGAAGTCAATTAGCTGAAGGACTCACTTTCCCCGTAGATAGTGAACTTATGAAGAGATACAAAGAGGCCGGCCTTTTAACTGTTGGTACCACAACGACTCCTGAATTTGGATATAATGCGACAACTGAATCTGTTTTTTATGGAGCGACGCGAAATCCCTGGGACTCTTCCCTCAGTCCTGGGGGCTCAAGCGGCGGTTCGGCGGCATCTATTGCTGCAGGGGTTGTCCCCGTAGCCCACGCCAATGACGGGGGCGGATCTATCAGGATACCAGCTTCCTGTAATGGATTAGTAGGACTCAAACCGACGCGGGGACGTATTCCTGCAGGCCCGTATAATAGCGAACCTTTGAACGGAATAGCCATTGAATTTGCTTTAACCAAAACCGTTCGGGATACAGCGGCACTTCTGGATGCTGTCTCGGGACCTGACATCGGTTGCTATGGTTGGGCTGAGCCCCCTGTCGAATCATTTTCTTCTCAAATGAAGAAAGCCCCACGAAAACTAAAGATCGCTTTGATGAGGGATCCGTTGTCCCATGTACCTGTAGATGAAGACTGCTTGAATGAATTGGATAAAACCGCGAAATTGTGTGAAGAGCTTGGCCATGAGGTCATAGAAATATCTCCTGCTGTGGATGCGGAAGCACTTTCTTTATCAACTCTCAGGATTTGGACCACGAACATCAGGCATATGATCAATGGAACTGCCAGTATGGTGAACCGCATTCCATCACAGGAAAATCTTGAATCGGGGATTTGGGCTTGTTATGAATTTGGAGGAAAGATTTCAGGAGAAGATTTGCTACAAGCCATTGATATCAATGCCATGATTTCGAGGGTCATCGGTGAATTTTTCACAAAATACGATGTGATCCTCTCACCTGTGACAGCACAAAAATCCTTACCCCTGGGAACACTCAATTGTAACAAAGAAGGCCTGACAGCTGAAGATTGGACCAATCAAATTTTCACCTATGCCCCTTATACGAATCTGTATAATGCTACCGGAACTCCGGCTATTTCTTTACCCTTAGGGTGGAGTGAAGAAGGACTTCCTATTGGGATGCAATTTGCAAGCGCTTTCTCTAATGAGGGATTACTCCTCTCATTGGCGGCTCAACTGGAGGAAGCAGCTCCATGGATCTCAAAACAACCAAAAATAAATATTAAATCTATGTCTTCCACTTAACCATAATCGTAATATTTGATCTAGAATAATTAAAAGCACAGAAAATAAAAAGGAAGGAAGCAGATCTTTTAGCTTCCTTCCTTTCATATATAGAGTGAATCATTCAGGCAGAGGAGCCTGCACTGAAACAAACCCTCTCTCCACAAGTTCATCCCAAAAAGCCTTCGGAATCTCACGCTGAATCATCTCTAAATCTTCCTTAATCCGGTCCGGACGCGTTGAACCTGGAATGACCGATTTCACGGCTGGATGAGCAGTTGAAAATTGGAGTGCAGCTGCTTTTAACGGGACATTGTACTTGTCGCCGATCTCTTTCAATTGATTTACTCTACCAATAATATCCGCTCCGGCTTTTTCATAGTTGTAGTGATCTCCACCAAACAAAACGCCGGAGTTATAGGGACTGCCGACAACGATATCTACGCCCTTCTCTTCTGCCATCGTCATCATACGCTGCAGTGCGCGGTCATGCTGGAGGAGCGTATATTGCGTTGCGGATAAGCAGACATCCGGTTTTGTTTCTTCCAGTTCCATTGCCAGTTCAATCGGTTCTGTCGTGTTGACGCCAAGGCCCCATGAACGGATGACTCCTTCTTCGCGAAGACGTGACAACACACGGAAGGCTCCGGTTCTCGCTTCTTCAAATTTAGCTACCCATTCATCACCGTGGAAATCAGGAGAAACGTCGTGCACGAAGACCATATCTAAACGATCGGTTTTCAGTCGTTCGAGGCTTTGCTCGATCGACCTCTTTGTTGCGTCTTCCTTATAATCGGTAATGACTTTATTGTTCCGTCCGTGTTCAAAAAGCCCTGCGTTCTCTTCTGTCTCATCCGTCATATAACGTCCTACTTTTGTGCTTAACACATAGTCATCGCGGTTGTACTTCGATAATACGTCACCGACACGCATTTCCGCTAAACCAGCGCCATAAAAAGGGGCGGTGTCAAAATAGCGGACGCCCTGATCCCAGGCCGTTTGTATCGTATCACGAGCTTCTTCTTCCGGTACATTCCTGAACATATTTCCTAAAGGGGCGGTTCCTAGTCCTACTCTATGCTTCAACGCATTCTCCAGTGATTTCATGTGTGATTCCTCCTTTGGTCAAATCATATAGTTGTATATCCAACTATTTATAAAGTCAAACATGCACAAATATAGAAAACCCTCCTCAACGAGAGGATGGTACATCCAATGCCATTTTCAAATATTCTACAAACAAAGCTGACTGCTCCTTCAGTTTCACTTTCTCTTCCGGCAGAATCGCATGGTCGAGCGCAAGGCCGTCGATAAAAGTGATGATTGACCTTGCCACAAGCTCACTGTCATAGTGGTCACTGAACTCACCGGATTTCTGCCCTTTTTTGATGAGTTCATCGTAAATACGCAGCCCCATTTCATAACGCTTTTCTCCATAGTCACGTCTTCGTTCATCATTCCGACCCGTGATGAAAAATTCTAATTTGCTTGGTGCGAGCGGGTCCATCTCTGTATCAGGATTTCCATCTTCTCCGAACAAAAGCTGCATAAGTAAAGCCCAGTAGGATTCTACTTTTTCCAGAGAATCCTCTGTCGCTTCCGCTTCGTCCGTGAGCCCTTCTTCAAGCAAAGCTTCGAACAAATCTTCTTTATTTGAAAAATATTGATAGAGACCGCCACGACTGACGCCGGCAGCCTCCATGACGTGCTTCATGGTGGTGTGCCCATATCCATGCTTAATGAATACGTTCCTTGCAGCTTCCATAATGTCAGCTCGTCGTTGCTTCAGGTGTTCCTTGCTCACTCGTGGAGACATCTCTCTTCCCTCCCTCTACTTTTCGCTTCGTAATAAACCCTACGATGGATACGAAGACGAGAAGACTTGCTGTAATCGTAAACGTCGGAATGACGCCAATCATTGTTGCGATCCACCCTCCGACGAGGGGCCCGATGATCGTCGCAGTCGTCATGACACTATTAATGACCCCAAACACGCGCCCGGTCATATGAACAGGCGTGTTCACCTGGACCGTCGCCTGAAACGGAACAAAAATCAAGCTTGCTGAAAAACCCGCCGTGAATCCAAGCCCCGGTCCCCACAGGATGGAATAATTGAGATCATAATAGGTAAGCATCCCCATAATCCCAAAGCTCGCTCCGATTCCACATACCCCGAGAAGCATGAGCGGATAAGCTTTATAATCCGTTTTCTTCGCTAACAAAAATCCTGCCAAAAACATGCCGAGGCCAGAACCTGTCACAAGATAACCGAACAAATCTGGTGAAGCCTGCGTCAGTTCACGGATTAAGACGATGAGTTGGGAATCTGCCGATTGAAGAATCAAAAGGCTGAGACCAACCAAAATCAAACCCGTCATCATAAAGCGGTTTGACTTAAGAAAAGAAAAGCCGAGTGCGAATTCTTTCTTGAACGACCCTTCCTCTTTTTCTTCTTCGGTCGTTTCCAGGGAGCGCGCACTTGGAACAAACAACAGGATGACCGCAGACACGAGAAACGTTGCCGAATCTATGATGAACACTTGCTGGGCCCCGACTACTGTGACAAGCAACCCACTAATGAGCGGACCGAGAATTTTCGTTGACGAGTCAATCATTGAGGTGATTGACATCGCCCCTTTCATATCTTCCTCTGCCACCACTTCTTTCAATTTCCCGTTTTTCGCAGGGATGAAGACAGCGGAAAAAATTCCAATCGTAAGTAACGTTGCATAAACCATCCAAAGTGATGTAGCGATCGTCAAAATCAGTATTAAAGCTGCCCTTACAACATCAGAGACAATCATAAGCGTTTTCCGGCTGAATCGATCAGCCACCATTCCAGCAACCGGTCCAAACAAGGCCATAGGCACGGCCAAGCACAAAAAGACGAATGATACTTCAAGCGGTGATGCATCCCATTTCAAACCGACTAGTGTAATAATCGCGACAATACTTAACCAATCACCGATACTTGAAATGGCTTGCGCAGACATCAAGGTCACGTACCCTTTGTTTTTCCATAAGCGATCCATAGGCCGGGCCCCTCTCAATTAAACGACATGAGTGTCGTTTTGTTAACTTCAGTATATCGACACTGGTGTCGTTTTGCAACACCTGTTTTTAATAAGGGGCTTTTAGACATAAAAAAACATGGACGTCATTTTTTCATCCATGCTTTTCCACCCTATATTCACTACTACTTATCCAAAGGGCTGAGGCGGCAATATGATCATTACCCCTTGCCCATATCGATGTCTGAGTCTTCCACTCTCTCATCTTTGACTATTTGTTTATGTATTTCACTAATGAGAAACAATCCCCTAAATAAGCAGCCAACGACAATACCAAAAGTGATGATTCCTCCTATTAAAGGCCCGGTCATCATAATCAACCAACCTAATAACATGCAGACAATAATAATAAAGAACAACATGCAGACTCCCCCTTACAACTTACCATTATTTCAAAGCACTCCCACCTAAGACAAATAATTTCAGAAAAAAAAGGGGGGGCGGCAGAAATAAAGAAAGAAGTACAGAGATTTTAAAACCATACTTTTCTTTTAACCCTTTAATCAAATCCCTTTCGTATTCATTAAAACAACTCTCCAACCATCGGGATCTTCAATCGTTATCCCTTTTTCTTCCCAATATGGGTTTTCAGATTCCTCTTCTTGATACCCCATATGATGAAGCCTTTCAGCTACATCCAACACCTCACCCTTGTTTTCTATATAAAAAACAAGCAGATTATCCTTGGAGGGTGCAGGGCATGGGCTGCCTGAATCATGTCTAGTAAACTCGAGTTGGTAGGGTAAACCGGGCAATCCATAAACCACTCCCTCATATCCTCTGTGACCTGCAAAGTCTGTTAGTCGCTCTAAACCAAGTCCTGCCTCATAAAAATCAATCACGTTTTCGAATTGATCTGTTGGTCTCGCTATTCTTATTTGCGATGCATCAAATCTTGGAAACTTCATTCTTGTTCTCCTCTCACATACAGAGGGCGCTTTCTCAAAAGCTCATCGTAACGAAATCCCTCTTTTTATCAATCGTAACCAAGTCAGAAAGAAAAACCATTGGCGAAAAGAATGAATAACACATACAACTTTTGACTGAAAAAATGGGCGCTAACCTCGATAAGGGACTTTAAAACATGATCAGAGGATATTCAAACGTGAATAGAGGGAGATGAACATTCGTTATAGGACATTCCGTGATAAAACAATAAAAAAGTTGCCCCTACCGCTTTAAGGATAGGGGCAACTTTTATTTTTTAAATATTCACAGGGCTCTCTTCCTGCTCTTCCGTCAACCCAAGTGACTCTTCTGTCGTCGCATGAATCTCTCGGATCAATTCTGGATTTTCAACTAAATCTTTCCCGTAAGAAGGAATCATCTCCTTGAGCTTCGGCTCCCACTCTTTCAGCTGCTCCGGGAAACATCTTCCCATCAGCTCAAGCATAACCGACACGGCTGTCGATGCTCCTGGTGAGGCCCCAAGCAAGGCTGCAATAGACCCATCTGCAGAACTGACAACTTCGGTTCCGAATTGAAGGGTCCCTTTTCCTCCGCCTTCGGTATCCTTGATGACCTGTACACGTTGACCTGCGGTGACGAGGTCCCAATCCTCAGCTTTGGCCGTAGGGATGAATTCACGCAGTTCTTCCAAACGCTTTTCTTTCGACTGGATGACCTGCTCGATAAGATATTTCGTCAAAGAAGCGTTTTTCACGCCTGCTGCGACCATAGTCGCCAAGTTATCTTTTTGAACGGATGTAATCAAATCAAGCAGCGATCCGGTTTTCAAAAACTTCGGTGAGAAGCCGGCGAAAGGTCCAAAAAGCAAGCTCTCCTTGCCGTCGATAAAACGTGTGTCCAGGTGAGGCACTGACATCGGTGGGGCACCGACTTTCGCTTTGCCGTACACTTTCGCACGGTGTTCGGCAATCACTTCCGGGTTGTTACACACCATGAACAGACCGCTGACAGGGAATCCGCCTATCTGTTTGGATTCAGGAATACCCGTTTTTTGCAGCAAGTGCAGACTTCCGCCCCCACCGCCGATGAAGACAAAATCAGACTTATGAAATTCCATCTTATTGTTCTGAAGATCGCGCACTTTCACTTCCCAGGAACCGTCTTCCGCACGCTTGATATCCTCAACGCTGTGCTTATAATTAATTTCGAGATTTTCTTTTTCTAGATGATCGAACATTTTCCTTGTCAGCGAACCGAAGTTCACGTCCGTTCCTGCATCAATCTTCGTTGCTGCAATGGGTTCTGTGATCGTCCGGTTCTTCATGATCAGAGGAATCCACTCTTCCAGTTTGTCTGGGTCATCGGAAAATTCCATATCCTTAAACAACGGATTCGCAACCATTGTTTTAAAGCGCTTTCTTAGGAAGTCAACGTTGCCCTCTCCCTGAACGAAACTCATGTGAGGCAATGGCATAATAAAGTCATTCGGATTACTAATTCGATTGTTTTTCACGAGATAAGACCAAAATTGCTTGGAGACTTGAAACTGTTCATTTACTTTAATGGCTTTTGTCATATCGATCGAGCCGTCGGGTTGTTCATTCGTGTAATTCAGCTCACAAAGGGCTGCATGGCCTGTGCCTGCATTGTTCCATACATTTGAACTTTCTTCCCCTGCACTTCCAAGCCTTTCAAACACGCGAATGTTCCAGTCCGGCACCAATTCTTTAAGCAAAGATCCTAATGTCGCACTCATGATCCCTGCACCAATTAAAATCACGTCTGTCTTCGAGTATTTTTTGCTCATTTCCCTTTCATTCTCCCTATTATCAGATATTTTTATCTATGTTCAGTGTATCACTATTGTTGAAAAATTAAAATATTTGGAAGCCCTTCCGGAAATGAATTCGTCGGGTTATTTCCCACCAGGGGAAGAAAAACATTGCACCATCAGCCTATTCAAAAATGCGCTATGGTGTTCAGCACTCGCTGTTTTTTAGTCCATTTCCATAGAGAAGCGGTGCAAAGATAGGTCAAGACACCACCTAATTACTTACATTTCTTATCAAGTGCATGGGTGATTTTTTAAAGATCCGTTTGGGTGAATCTTTTCATTCTCACAGTGACCACAAGCCCCGCCTTTCTAATGGAAAAATGAAACACATATCAAAAATAAACGTAGATATAAAAAGGGGTACAAGTACGTACCGCATATAATTTGGAGAGGAGACTTGCCTGTGACCGAACTATTCATTCCAGTAGGGGTAGCGATTTCCTTAACTGCCATCGTCTTATGGAAATTTTTTTATAACAATACAGAGGTGGTCATGAAGTATGTTAAGAAAAGAAAAGAGAAAGAAGATGTCTCACTGATCATTCAACGGAACGATGAGCCCATCGTTTCCATCAATCCCCAGACGGTTCTACCATTAGCAAGTACCGTGAAAATCATCATTGCCATTGCATTTGCAAAACAAGTGAGCGATAACAAAATTGATGAACATGCAAGGATCCCCAAAGAAGAACTTTTGAAATTCTATATGAAAGGGACAGATGGCGGTGCACACAAACAATGGGTTCGTGCCAATTCCGACAAAGACCAGTACACTTTGAAAGAAATCGCGATTGGGATGATTGCCTACAGCTCAAACGCTAACACAGAATTCCTAATGAATTATCTTGGCTTAGAGGCTATCAATCTTTTACCCACGTCTCTTCATTTGGACAGTCATACCCCCATTTTTCCCGTTGTCTCCTCCCTGTACATCCCCTCCTATATTGAATCCAAGGAGAAGATGACTGATAAAAATGATCTCTTAAAAAGACTGAAGAGCATGTCTAGAAAAGAATATATCGACTGTTCTATGGACATTCACGCGCATTTATCTTCGAACGAAAAAAGAAAATATATGGACAAAGTGAAACTGGATGTGGAGTTCCAAAAAATATGGTCCGACCGATTACCCGCAGCATCAGCACAAGACTATTTGTCCCTCATGAAAATCATCAATCGAAGAGAGACTTTTGATTATCAGACGCAACGTTGTGTTGAAGAAATCCTAGGTTATGCTTTGTACATACATAAAGCAAACAGGAAGTGGATCGACCACGCTGGGATGAAAGGAGGTTCGACCTTATTTGTTTTCACCCATGCTTCCTATACAACAGATAAAGAAGGCAATCAGACGGAGGTGGTGTTCTTGGCCACCAACCTGAACGTCTTAAATTCTAGAAAACTGCAAAGGAATTTTAACTCCTTTTTGCTTAACGTTTTGACCAACCAGGTGTTCAGAAAGAAAATAAGTTCTTGAGGAGGAAAACTTATAAAAAGTAGATACGATTATTATTGAAGAAACAGGGCAGGAGGAAAACCATTGGACTTGATCGCCTGGATGATTGTCGCAAGTGAAATCGGCTTTTGGTTTGTCATCATCGCCGGACTGGTGATGCGTTACATCTTCAATAAAAGAAAAACAGGCCTGTTGTTACTCGCTTTAACCCCACTCATTGATTTAATTTTACTTGTAACGACAAGTGTGCACCTATGGAACGGGGCTGAGGCCACAATTGCCCATGCGGTTGCCGCCGTCTATATTGGTGTATCAGTCGCCTTCGGTAAAAGCATGATTGATTGGGCGGACGTTCGTTTCCAATATTACATTACAAAAGAAGGGCCTCGCCCAAAGAAACTTTCCGGCATCCCCCATGCGAAACATTACTTTAAAAGCTGGCTACAGCATGTGCTTGCCTATATAATCGGAGCCACTTTTCTTGTGATCCTGACCTTACTCATTGGTGATCCTTCACGCACTGAAGCACTCTCCAATGCATGGAAGCTTTGGACACTTGTCGTTGGTGTCGATCTTCTCATCGCCATCAGTCATTTCATATGGCCGAAAAAATAAGAAAAGTGTCTGCGCTCTGAACAGAAGAGGCAGACACTTTTTTCACATGAATAGTAACGTTAATCCCGGAGCCAGGACTGAAACAATGACAGCACTCAATACCATCGCAATCGTACTGACGGATCCTTCAAGCGGATCCCGCTCCATTGATGTTGCCGTCCCAATCGCATGTGAAGCACTCCCCATGCCCACCCCTTTTCCAAGCGGGTGGGTTAATCGGGCATAACGCATCACCATAGGATGAATCAGTACCCCCCCGATGCCTGCAATCATGACAAAAACAGCAGCAAGCGGCATGACACCGCCGCTTGATTCCGCAATCGACATCGCGACAGGTGTCGTTACCGATTTCGGAACGATCGAGTGGATGATTAATTCACTGAACCCCGCCCATTTGCTGAGCAGAAGTCCAGAGGTCACGCCAATAAACGCGCCTACCGAAGTCCCTACCAAAATCGGCAGGAGCATCCTTTTCAAAAGGTCACGATACTGATAAAGCGGGAAAGCAAGCGCAACCACTGCCGGACCAAGTAAATAATCAATCCACTTGCCACCAAGCATATACGTATCATAGGAAAAACCGAACAACAGTAAAAGAAGGATAATTGTCACCGTCGATAAGATAATCGGTGCTGTATAGATGCGGCGAAATCTGCGATAAGCGACTAATGCCCCTTGATAGATAACAATCGTTAAAATGATTACTACTGTAGCCAGAAGAAGATCATTCATGAGCAGCCTCCCTCCTTCTCGCCATCCACTGAGCGATGAAGCCTGAGATTCCCATCACTAAAGCCGTACTCAACAGACCGATCAGTATTAAAAGAACCCCTTTCCCTTCAAAAACGTACGCATAGCTCATGACCCCGACCGTTGCGGGAATGAAAAAGAAAGGCAGATGTTTGATCATGAAACCAACGCCTTGTTTAAGCCAGCGTTCGGGAACTATTTTTAATGATAAAAGTGCGAAAAGGATGACCAGTCCGATGACACTGCCTGGAATGAATAGATTGAATGTGTTCTGGATGAGTGTTCCGAGTAGATAGATGATATATAAGCCTACAATTTGCAGAATGATAGTGACTGCTTTTGACACGTGTGATCCTTCTTTCTAGTTGTGAGATGGAAGTTTTCTTCCTTTATTATATAGGAATGTGAAGAGCACACAAAAATCCTGCTCCTTAAAACTATATATGCTCTGCACCTTACCTTGAAATTCCATGGATCACCCTCGTAACTCTGCTAATGTTTCCGAGAAGCCAAAGACAACGCGTTGGTGAGCATTAGTAGGAATAACTATTTTGATAAAATGCTCCTCCTTTCTTTTTTAGGCAGAGAGGGTGCTATCGATAAGATTCCAATGAAAAATTATTTTGATATAAAAGTTTATTTCGCCTTTAACAGGGTATAAGATATCCATCTGAAGACCTAATCTTAATTCCTTATTTTTGGGGATGAGTATAAAAATCACACATATATTACTAGGAGGATATTCACATGGACATTCAAAATCTATCCCTATTCAAAGAATGCTTTGGATCTATAGAAGGCGAAACTCAAAATTTAGGGAATGCAAATCTCTCCCAATTGCAGGCAGGTTCAATTAAATTCGAGTCAAAGGTTCCCCAGCTTGAGTACATGTGCTTAATGATGGAAAACATGGTCTTGATGAAGAAACTGAAAGGAAACGTTTACGCCGGGTTTCAAAAATTTTCTCGAGCCAAAAATGTGATCGAACGCTTTCAAGCAATGACAGAATACTCCAATGTGTACATATTTGGGGAAGATGATACACCTGTCGATCAAAAGGATGGCATCAATTATATCGCTCTTCCGCCTAACAGTGAATTAATCAGAGAGTGGTTTCTCGTTATCGATGCTCCAAACTTTAAATCCATGATGGTTGCTTATGATTTGGATGGATTCGGAGTACACGAAGTTGAGGAAGGACGTAATTTTAGAGGAGCCAAATCTTCCAGCCCTAAAGTCATTGATCATGCGTCTCGACTGTTAGAACCACACACGAGTCGCATGACCGAACTTGCTTAATAGATTCCGAGAGGGGGGAGACATCTCCCCTCTTTTCATTTTTATTTAAGGAGATGAACACATACATGACCACACCGTCTAAATTACAGCGCATGACCACCGTCGGTATTTTATCAGCCATCAGTGTTTTGCTTTATTATATCAAGTTTCCCGTCCCATTTTTCCCTCCCTTTCTCACTTTAGATGTGAGTGATATTCCAGCCTTAGTCGGAGCCATCACCCTCGGACCTGTCGCGGGGATTCTTATACAGTTATTAAAAAATATCGTGGACTACATATCTCATGGCAGTTATGTCGGCTTACCCGTTGGGCAGATCGCTAACTTTCTATCTGGAGCCTTAATGGTAGGGTTGATCGGAACCTTTTACCACTGTAGAAAAAGGATTCACATAAGCAGTTATGTGGTTTCTATACTCATTTTCATCACATCTATGTACCTATTGAATTACTACTTTATTCTTCCATCCATCATGGGTCTTATGGGAGTTAGTGAAGCACAGTACGTTCAAGGGTTCAATCAATTCAACCCGTGGGCTACAGACTTTACGACAGCCGTTATTTTTGTCATTCTCCCATTCAATTTAATAAAAATCGCCATGGTCTATTCCATTGGAGTTCCTTTCTCTTTACGTTTACAACGAATCATCCAGCCGGAAAGGAAGAATTTAGCCGCATGAAAATACTCAATATCAACCATCCGTGGTTCTACCCAATAGTCATCTTCGTTTATGGAATCGTAAGCTTTGCTTTACCTTTACTTTTATCAACCATGTGGAGTGTGGCAGGATTTTTAGTGTGGAGCATCATTCTCACAACCACTTATTGGGTTTGGCATACTAAAAAAAGCAAGAAAAATTCTTTGAGGGATAGCGTAGAGGAATTGACAGCAACGGTGGACAATCAAGCGATTACAGCTTCATTAGAAGAACTCAGGCATATAGAAGCTCACAGCGAGCATTTAAACACGATGAACCAACAGTCAGCCGAAACATCAGAGCAGGTCAATCAACATTTGGTGACGATGGTAGAAAACATTCAAACCGAACAAGAGCACCTCAACGATTTTCAAAAGCAAATGGCAACGATTCAAGAAATGCTTGAATCGTTAGGAGACACCATTCAAACATCTGCTCAAACCTCTGAAACCGTACGTACACTTTCGAACAATGGAAAAGAAAAAGTCGATGAATTCAATACTGTTTTCTCTGAAATCCTTTACGTTACAGATCAATTTGGCAGCTTTAATGAAAAGCTTTTATCACAAATGAAAAAGGTGACAGAAGCCCTTGGGTCTATCGAATATATTTCGAATCAAACGAACTTACTAGCTTTAAATGCCTCTATTGAAGCCGCTCGAGCTGGTGAGCATGGAAGGGGTTTTGGTGTGGTTGCCAATGAAATACGGAAGCTTTCCGCACAGGTGAAAGACAGTGCCAATGAAATCGAGATGGTCATCCATCATGTCAACCATAGCATTACCGAACAAAAGCAGTCGTATCAAACAGAGACGATGACGTTAAACGAAGGAAAAGAAAAAGCTCGAGAGATGACGCAGATTTTCGATCAGGTACTTGAGAACATCACGCTCCTCTATAATCAATCCATCCAGGTCCAAGCTCGTTCCAAGGAGGTCATGGAAGAGAAACAAGAAACCCAAAACAAATTTGATACGATCCATGAATTGACGGTACAACTATCCACTTACACCGGAGGATCTTCAGAGAAAATCATGGAGCAGCAGGCCACCATGATGGAGTTAGACATGACAGCTATGACCATGACCCAGCACATACAAGAAGTGAAAAAAACCCTTCAACAATATGTATCGAACACCGAAAACGTGCGTTGGCTGCGACCTAGTGAAATAAACAAACGGAAAGAAGAAAAAGCGAGCTCCTAAGCATTAATCATTCTTTAATTCCTCCCCTCTTCAAGTAAGACATATACATTTAGACAAGGGAAAAAAATAAATTCGATATATAACGGGTAGCCCCCAGATCTCAGGGCTACCCGTTTTTAGTATCTATTATTCTCAACAGCACTTGGACGTACCTTTCGCCTTAGCCATCACGAGCGCAGCATTATACAGAGGCTTACATAAATCACAGGAGTTTACTTTTGTACTTGCAAACAGGTTCAAGATGGAATAGGACAAAAGCGCGTCATTATTTTATAATTCATTTTCAATCGTGTGACATGAACCTCAGCTATTGAGGATTGTGTTAGTATTTTTCTATATTGTACCTACACAACCAAACTTTTCTCTATAAGGAAGTGGTCAACATCATGAAAAAGCTCACACAACTGCTGCTTGCAGCCCTACTACTTGTTCTCCTCGCGGCCTGTGCAGAGGAGACTTCAAAAGTGGCAGAAGAAGCCCCTGACAAAGAAACGACACCAGAACAAAAAAAGGACCCGGAACTTCCATATCAAGCGTTAAATCCATCTGAAGACGCCGTTCCCCTCAAGGAACGCTTGTCCAAAGAAGAACTCACCAATATGCCAAAACAAGAGCTGGCCCTTGGTGGTAACCCTAAACGTTCCGTCCCTGCCGGTGAAACGCTTGCCAATGAGGTCGAAGATAAATCGAACGGTCCGCTGAAGGATTACAGACTCGTTGCTTATTACGGGACCCCTCAATCGGAAAACATGGGGATTCTGGGCACGATGGAGCCAGAGGAGTTTATGAAACAGCTAAAAGAACAGGCTCAAGCCTACTCTGATGCCGATCCGGAACGACCGGCGATTCCTACCATTGAACTAATTACGACCATGGCCCAACGCGACCCGGGACCTGAGGGTACATACGTGAGTAAGCTCCCAGATGAAAAGATCGAGGACTATGTAAAACTTGCTGAAAAACACGATGCGCTTGTTATTCTAGATATTCAGCTGGGCACCGATACGGTGATGAATCAGGTGAAAAGCATTGAAAAATGGTTGAAACATCCGAACGTTCATTTAGCGATCGACACCGAATTCCAAGTCGATGAAGGCGAAGTACCAGGTGAAGATCTTGGCCAGGTGGATGGTAAAGAAGTTCAAAAAGCCGTTGAATACCTTTCCAAGCTGACGGAGAAGAATAATCTACCCGATAAATTTGTCCTTGTCCACCAGTTCACAGAACACGTGCTGACGAATAAAGATGCCATTCAACCCACTGACAATGTAGAAGTGGCGCTTAATTTTGACGGCTGGGGGTCATCCATTGATAAGATGGCGTTGTATAAAAAATATGTGCGTGACAAGCCATCCCAGTATGGTGGGTTTAAAGTTTTTTATGATAAAGATAAGCCAGTGATGACACCGGAAGAAGTGGTAAAACTCGATCCAAGCCCGGCAATAGTGAACTACCAATAAAAAAAGTGCCTGTTCCTCATGAGGAACAGGCACTTTTTTTACATATTAATTGAATGGGACCCCTTTACTCTTTGCCAAATCGTCTGCCACGATGGCTTCCCCTTCTACTTTCGTTCCAGGTGCGACTTTGGGCTGTACGGATGGGTTCAGAGGATAGGTATTACCATCGAACTTGACGTGAGCAAAGAAGTCTTCCATTCCTCCTCCCGCCACATACATGATCAAATCACGGTACCCATTGGTTTTTGTATTGGATACAATAACGGGATTTCTTACGAGAGAAAAGCGTGACAACACTTGATATCCCCCTTCTTTTTCTTTGAAAATAACCGCACTGCACCCACCTGTCCCACAGACAAATGGACCAACTAAAAATACAAAAACCTCTTTGTCCCCATCGTTATTCAAGTCGATTCTATTATAATAATACCTGATGTTTTCTTCAGATAGTGTAAGGTTATATTCCTGCTCAATCGCTGCTTCCAATTTTGGATCTCTTTCAGTTTCTGAACAAACATAAGTGAGAGAAGAGAAATCTATTCCCTTTTGTTTAGGAAACGGTTCAAAATCACAAAGATTTCTTTTTAAATATAGCAACTGATCTCTTGAGGGGTAAGGATATTCAAATGCTAATGCACGACTAATAGACTGATAAGCGTCTTGTTTACTGCCGGTTTTCATTTGTGCATCGGCTAAATAATACCAATACGTAGAAGAATCATATTCCCTTAATAGTGAGCCGTAATATCGTTCCACTTTTTCAAAATAAGTGGGATAAACATCCTCCGCCCTTTCAAACCCGCTATGCCCCAAACGGAAAACCTCTACAATGTAGGCTAAACCAGTATCGTGTTTCCATAATGCAACCTCGTAAATTCCGTCTCTTCCATACTCATTCTCTATGTCTTCCACATCAATCATACTGAAGTATTGATTACCTTCAACTAAATCTGTGAACCCTCCATGATCCCATCTATAAACACTGAGGTCCGCCCAAATCGATCCTACTTGCCAGCCGACAAGAATGTTGTATTCGTTTCTGTTTTTTAGGGGAGCCGCTCCTAAGTACTTGACGCCGTATCCTTTACCTTTTTTCGTGTCAGCGACGTACCATCCACCTGGTCCTTGCTTCAAAATCATCAGATAGTTTTCGCCTCGCCAGTAGTAGACGCCAACGATTTCTGCAACACCATCCCCATCAACATCGGTGCTTAATAAGGCTGGCTTGGAGCTGGGTGTTGAAAGATGAACCATGGTGGCTGTAGGAGGCAGGAAACGCTTAAAGGTCATCTCATTCATAAGGTGTCACCCCTTTATTAACCAATATATGTGAGTATGCCGGATGCATGTAATGTGCACCCTGTTGGACCAAAATAGTTTTTGCAGGAAGGGCTGACTGATGAATAGTAAAGTTTGAAATTTGTTCAATATTTCACAAAGTATAGATATCTAGCAATGCTATACTGAACTTGTAGTGATCATCCACTAATGTTTCTTCAACATGAATCTACTTATTGGTGAGAATGGTGTAAAAAGCTCTTCTATCTTAAAGTGTTAAAGGGGAAATCACATGATGAAAGCAGTAGTCGTTAATTCAGAAGCTAAATCAAACATTGAGGTTATTGAAAAAGAAGTACGTCCTTTGCAATCTGGAGAAGCACTCGTAGATGTAGAATGCTGTGGGGTATGTCATACCGACCTGCACGTAGCTGCTGGAGACTTTGGCCAGGTTGATGGTCGAGTTCTTGGTCATGAAGGAATTGGAATTGTTTCTGAGGTGGCGGATGATGTGACCAGCTTAAAGGTTGGCGATCGAGTTAGTATTGCATGGATGTTCCAAGGCTGCGGACGATGCGAGTATTGTACGACAGGCAGGGAAACTTTTTGCCGAAACGTTCAAAATGCCGGGTATAGTGTTGATGGAGGAATGGCTGAACAATGCATCGTAACAGCTGATTATGCAGTGAAAGTACCTGATGGACTGGACCCAGCTCAAGCGAGCAGCATCACATGCGCCGGGGTGACTACTTATAAAGCGATTAAAGTCTCTGACATTAAACCAGGGCAATGGATTGTGGTATATGGTTGTGGTGGATTAGGAAACCTCGCTATCCAGTACGCTAAACATGTGTTCAATGCTAACGTGGTCGCCGTAGATATTAATGATGACAAGTTATCCCTGGCCAAAGAAATTGGTGCAGATGTAACGATTAACCCTCTTACACATGGGGATGCCGATAAAATGATTCAAGAACAGATCGGTGGAGCTCATGCCGCCGTTGTCACTGCCGTTTCTAAAACAGCCTTTAACTCAGCCGTTAATGCTGTTCGTGCTTGCGGTAAGGTAGTTGCCGTCGGCTTACCATCTGATACGATGGATTTGAATATACCACGACTCGTTCTCGATGGAATTGAGGTTATCGGATCTTTAGTAGGCACCCGCAAAGATTTAGAAGAAGCTTTCCAATTTGGTGCAGAAGGTAAGGTCGTACCAGTTGTGCAAACGCGCTGCTTACATGAGGTACAGGATGTCTTTGAAGAAATGGAACAGGGTAAGATTCAAGGACGTATGGTCATTGATTTTAAACAACAATAGTAAACTAATATAGAAAGAAGACTGGATCACTGTAGACAGTGATCCAGTCTTTTACATTAAAAAGACAATTAAATGCCAGCCCTGACCAAAGGGATAAAATTCAGACCCACATCCTAATAAATAAAACCTTTTATAAGGAATAAATTAATTCCCCTTCCTCCTCATACTGCAATGAAAAAACTAATTTCTCTAACAACCGAACTGAAGGTATATTTTCAGGCGAAACACCTGCTTTAATTTTGTATTCACCCTGTTGTTTTATCCACGCAATCATTGAATTAACTACTTCATAGGCATACCCTTGTCTTTTAAATAAAGGGTTTACTGTGTACCCAATCCAGTACGTACCTTCTTCTTTTTTGATAAAGACATCCCCAATAAGAAATTCCTCTGATTTACTTATTATGGCCAACTGTGCCCCGTTTTCAAAAGACGGAATTCTTAATAAAGATTCTGCGTATTCTTCTCTCGATAATCCTTTAAATCCTTGAAATTTCATCCACTCTGGGTTATTGCGATATAACAAAAAATCACCAAGCTCATCATCAACAAAAGGTCTTACGTAACACCTTTCTGACTGGAAGGTCATTTTCTTATCCTCATTCAACTCCGAATCTTTAAACAACCTTGAATCTCCCCTTTCAAAATTAACACTCTAGCATATATAGAACTAAATGACATAAGAAACAAGAGAGGCCTTGAATTCCCTCTAACACTGTTATTTATGATACGGTTCGTTCCGAATAATCTTAAACGCCCGGTACACCTGCTCCACCAACATCAACCGCATCAACTGGTGAGGAAACGTCATATTTGAAAACGACAACCCAAAATCACTCCGCTCCAGCACCTCATCACTCAGTCCAAGCGACCCGCCGATGACGAACGCCACTTTACTCTTCCCGTACGTCGCAAGTTCATCCATTTTCTTCGCAAGCTTTTCAGAGGTCAGCTGCTTGCCTTCGATTTCAAGCGTGATGACGTATGTATCCTGTGAAATCTTCGAAAGAATGCGTTCCCCTTCTTTTTGCTTCACTTCAACCATTTGCGCTTCACTCAGGTTTTCCGGTGCTTTTTCATCCGGTACCTCGACGACATCTACTTTCGCGTAAGGGCCTAATCTTTTCACGTATTCCGCAATTCCCTGTTTCAAATATTTTTCTTTCAATTTCCCAACACTGACAATTGTAATTTTCATGCTGTATTCCTCCGTATCACTTCATTTCTCTCTAGTGTACCATGAAGTGGATTTCCATAATTAGGTGTACCAGGTCATACATAATATGGAAATCATTCATAAGCTTCTCTTTTACACATAGACATGAAAGGTAAGCCATTAATTCCTAAAGAGGAGATGAGAGCATGAGTGACTTCAAGAACAATAACGACTCTAGGGAAAATGAGCAGGCAAAGAAGAAAGATGAGGGATTTGTAAAAGGGGTATCCAAAGAAGCCAATGACTTCATTCATAATACGGTCGACACTTCGGGCAAGATCATTAAGTCGATTACGGGTGAAGGTGGGTTGATTGGGAAAACGGTGGATTCTTCCGGCAACATCGTTAAGAAAGCTTCTGAGAAAGGCTCAGATGTCATCGGGAAGACCGTGGACCATTCTTCCAAAGCTTTTAAATCGATTAAAGATAAGACGTTCAACAGAAAGAAATAGACCGTACCAAAAAGGAACCCGGTTCTTACCGGGTTCTTTTTTTATATCAAACAGACCAGGTCATCCAATATATGGATGACCTGGTCTGTTAAATAATGGTTATTAACTCTTAAAGAATGCCAATCGTGTTCAATAGAATAACGAAAGCCACAGAGATAACCGGAATTAGTACAGCAACGACAAAGATATCTTTATAGCTGTCTTTGTGTGTCATTCCCGTAATCGCAAACAGTGTCAAAACCGCTCCGTTGTGCGGGAGCGCATCAAGACCACCGGAGGACAGGGAAGCAACACGGTGAAAGGCTTCAGGACTGATTCCTGAGTTCATGGCAATCTCATAGTACTTGGATCCTAAAGCTTCAAGCGCGATTCCCATACCTCCGGATGCGGAACCGGTTGCACCAGCGAGTACGTTAACAGCGATTGCTTCTGAGATCAATGGGTTTCCTTTGATGCCCATCAGCAATTGTGTCAGGTTGGCGAACCCTGGAACTTCACGTACCACTGTACCGAAGCCTACCGCGGCACTCGTGTTGATGATGGCAATAACCGATCCGCCCGCTCCACTGTTCATGGATGGAATGAACTTCTTATACATTGTCACATTCAGGAGCATGATGAGCACGATTCCTGAAATTAAGGCAGTGACAACGTCCCAGTCTAATAGATTCAATGTAAGAAGAACCGTTAATAATGGCAAAAGGGACAAGAAGAAGTTCGGTGTTTCATCAGGTTGTTCCATACCTTTCTTTTCTTTCGGTTCAGTGAAAACCTCTCCCTGAGCGACAAGTTTCTTCTCACGCCACCTCAGGTAAAAGTAACCACCACCACCCATGATGATCCCCGCAATCACACCCATAACAGGAGCTGCCATTGCATCCGTTTGGAAGTATTCCATTGGGATCAGGTTCTGAATTTGCGGTGAACCTGGCAGAGCTGTCATCGTAAACGTAAAAGCACCTAATGCTACTGTTGCTGGAATCAGCTTTCGGCTGATGTTCGCTTCACGGAAAAGAGATAAGGCCAATGGGTAAACAGCAAAAACAACAACGAACAGGCTGACTCCGCCGTACGTCAGAACTGCCGCGGATACGAGCACCCCTAAAATCGCGCGCTGTGTACCAATCAATTTTGTGAAAGCTACCGCTACAGATCGGGCCATCCCTGTGTCTTCCATCAGTTTTCCAAAAATCGCTCCTAGCATGAAGACAGGAAACCAGTCTTTCGCGAAGGCGACAAATCCGCCCATGTATGTATCTTTATAAGCTTCTAGAAGATCAAGACCGCCGGTAAGGGCGACGACACCAGCTGCGATGGGCGCCACCCAGATGATCGACCAGCCTAAATAGGCCAGCGCCATCAATACGGCAAGTCCGAGAAAAATTCCGAACATGGTTTTTCCTCCTTAAGTTTATTGAGTCTCGACGACCATGGCGATGCCTTGACCGCCGCCGATGCATAGCGATGCGACGCCGTAACGTCCACCTCTTCGTTTAAGTTCCTTGATCATCGTGTACAGGACACGTGTGCCGCTGACGCCGATTGGATGCCCAAGGGCGATGGCTCCACCGTTAACATTCACTTTGTCACGGTCAAGACCTAGTTCTTTTTCAACAGCCAGGTACTGAGATGCGAACGCTTCGTTCACTTCAACGAGGTCCATATCATCAAGCGAGAGCTCTGCCTTTTCCAAGGCCTGACGAATCGCTGGTGCTGGACCGATACCCATGTACTCAGGCTCAACACCAGCAACGGACCAGGATAGGATTTTAGCAATAGGTTGGACATTATGCTCGCTCACATAATTCTCACTTGCTAAAACAACAGCACCCGCGCCGTCATTGATGCCACTTGCATTCCCGCCTGTTACCGTGCCGTCCTTTTTAAAGGCAGGCTTAAGCTTGGATAAGGATTCAAGGTTCGTATCTTCACGGATATGTTCATCTTGATCGACCACTTTCGTCCCTTTACGTGTCTTAATTTCTACAGCGACGATTTCATCAGCAAATTTTCCAGTTGAACGGGCCTCCGCTGCAAGCTTGTGGCTGCGTGTCGCATACTCATCCTGTTGTTCTCTTGAAATTTCGTATTTCTCCGCGAGGTTTTCACCGGTCACACCCATACCTGCTCCGATGTACTCATCCGTCAAAGCGGCCCAGAGCATATCGTCAACTTTCGGTGTACCGAGCTTCGTTCCAAAACGACTGCCGCGCATGGCATGAGGTGCAAGGCTCATGCTTTCCACACCACCAGCTAAAGCCGTCTCGCCTTCGCCAAGCTGAATGGACTGGGCAGCTGATACGATGGATTGCATACCCGATCCACACAAACGGTTGACCGCAAGAGCCGGGCTTGTGTGCGGCACGCCTGTTTTCAAGGAAATATGGCGTGCTAAATAAGGTGCATTTTTAGAAGAATGAATGACGTTCCCCATGATGGTCAGATCTATATGTTCGGCCGAAATGCCGCTTCTCTTGAGTGCTTCTTTACTTGCCGTCACCCCTAAGTCAGTCGGATCGACGTCTTTCAATGCGCCGCCGAACGTTCCGAACGGAGTACGTGCCCCTTCTACGATATAGACTGGCTTCATTTGAAAATCCCCTTTCGTTTATTGAGCCGTATAACCGCCATCGATGACGACCGCCTGGCCTGTGACTCCTTTGGCTTTGTTGCTTGCAAGGAACAGCGTGTAATCGGCAATTTCCTGAACGGTCAACAGACGTTTTTGTGGAACAAGCGGATAAATAACTTCTTCCAGCGCTTTTTCTAAAGAAACGCCACGGTTTTCAGCTAGATCCTCAAGTTGATTGCGCACAAGCGGCGTATCAACGTAACCTGGACAGACTGCATTGACGGTGATGCCGTCTTCTGCACCTTCAAGAGCCGTCACTTTCGTAAGGCCGATGACCCCATGTTTCGCACTGTTATAGGCAGACTTGCCGGCAAAACCAATTAAACCGTTGATAGACGCCATGTTGATGATGCGGCCGAATCCTTGTTTTTTCATAATCGGAAAAGCATGTTTCGTCGCCATGAACGGGGCAACCAACATGATTTTTGTGATCAATTCGAACTTCTCTGTTGGAAACTCTTCTATCGATGCAACGTGCTGCAATCCTGCATTGTTGACAAGCACATCAAGACGGCCGAATTTTTCTACCGTTGCGTCGATCGCACTCTGAATCTGATCCTCTTTCGTCACGTCACAGACAATTCCGATTGCCTGCAGTCCTTCCTGATTCAAACGATCTGCTGCTTCTTTCACTTTTTCTTCGTTTATATCGCTGAGCGCTACTTTCGCACCGTTGCGGGCGAATTCGGTTCCGATTTCGTAGCCGATCCCGCTCGCTGCACCTGTAATGAATACCACTTTATTCTCAACCATGGGTGTTCCTCCTTATTTGCTGGATGGCATTTTTAAAAGTTCATCACTGATGATAAGTTTTGCTTCTGTCTGTTCTTTGATTTCGTCCACTGTCCATCCATCAGCAATTTCCACGAGCTTCAGGCCTTCGTCCGTTACGTCCATGACAGCACGATCAGTAATGATGCGGTCGACGACGCCTTTTCCTGTCAGCGGCAGCTTACATTCTTTCAAAATCTTCGGATCGCCGTGTTTGTTGACGTGATCCATGATGATGACGACCTTTTTCGATCCGTGTACGATATCCATCGCACCACCCATGCCTTTAATCATTTTTCCTGGAATCATCCAGTTGGCAAGGTCACCGTTTTCTGCGACTTCCATGCCGCCTAAAATCGCTAAGTCAAGGTGCTCCCCGCGGATCATGGCAAATGATTCCGCACTGTCGCAGTAAGCGGCACCAACAGACGCCGTTACCGTTTCTTTTCCGGCATTGATCAAATCCGGATCGACTTCATGCTCATAAGGCGATCGGCCGATGCCCAGGAGCCCGTTTTCTGACTGAAGCACGACTTCTTTATCCGGCTGGATGTAGTTCGCGACCATTGTCGGCATGCCGATTCCGAGGTTTACATAGTAACCGCTCTCAATTTCCTGCTCTGCTCGTCTGGCAATCATTTCGCGGATTGCCGCTTTGTCTTTTTGTACTGCCATTGTTCATCTACCTCCTATTTATGCTTCTGCTTTTACCGTATAACGTTCAATGCGCTTCTCCTGCTGGCCTTCGATCAGCCCTTGTACATAAATGCCCGGCGTGTGGATCGCATCTGCTTCCAGCTCACCCGGCTCGACGAGTTCCTCGACTTCTGCAATCGTCACAGCACCAGCCGCCGCCATCATCGGGTTAAAGTTGCGGGCCGTTTTGTTGTACACGAGGTTTCCGTGACGGTCTCCTCTGAATGCACGGACAAGACTGAAGTCTGCCGTCAATCCTTCTTGTAAAAGGTATTCCTTACCATTGAATGTGCGTACCTCTTTGCCTTCCGCAATCGGAGTACCGACTCCTGCTGGTGTGTAAAAGGCTGGGATACCAGCTCCACCTGCACGGATTTTCTCAGCTAACGTTCCTTGAGGCGTAAGTTCGACTTCAAGCTCTCCTGCAAGTACCTGGCGTTCAAATTCCTTGTTTTCCCCCACGTACGAGCCAATCATTTTATCAATCTGTTTATTTTTCAAAAGTAGTCCGAGTCCCCAATCATCGACACCGCAGTTGTTGGAGATGACCGTCAAATGCTTCACGTTCGATTCGACGAGGGCAAGAATCAAGTTCTCCGGAATTCCGACGAGACCGAACCCTCCTACCATAATTGTTGAATGATCTTTTATATCTTTCACAGCTTCATGAAATGATGAATAAATTTGTTTCATGAGTCTTCACACTCCCTTCACTCTTTTACATGCAAGTTCCATGCCAACTTTACGGTCTTGCTGCATCAATGATTTTGAATCTTTTGTGAAATCGCTTTTACGGATTTCCGGAACGTGGCTTGTTTGTTTTATGAAAACCCTTACATTAACGCATAAAAATAACCATTCCGGAATTTCGGAATGGTTTCCTGAATTCTGGAATGGTTAGAGATTGTACTTTTTCAATTTATCATAGAGACTTGTTTTTCCGATGCCAAGCCGCTTTGCAGTCAAACTTTTATCACCATCGGTTTCTCTCAGCACTTTTTGAATGGCTTGTTTTTCTGTTTGCTCGACAATTTGTTTCAAGGTTTCTGACTCCTGTACGGGTGCGGATTCTTTTTGGAGATGTGCAGGAAGATCCTCATATTGAACCGTTTCCCCGTCCGTCATATGCACCGCTGACTCAATGACGTTTTCAAGCTCACGGACATTACCCGGCCAGTGGTATTTGTAAAAGACGTCTTCGACCGCTTTCGAAAACTCTTCCACACGTTTGCCTGTACGGTCGGATATTTTCTGCAGCAAATATTTGGAGAGGATTTTAATGTCCCCACGTCTCGTCCGAAGAGGAGGGATATCAATCTGAACGACATTGATCCGGTAAAAAAGATCCTCACGGAAACGCTGTTCCTGAATCATTTCCTCAAGCGACTGGTTGGTCGCAGCGATAATGCGGACATTCACTTCCTGTGGCTGAACCGCTCCCACCGCTTCGATTTCTCCTTCCTGAAGAGCGCGCAAAATTTTCACCTGCGCTCTTAGCGGCATATCTCCGATTTCATCAAGAAAAAGCGTTCCCCCATGGGCAAGCTGAAATTTCCCGGGTTTGCCGCCTTTTTTCGCACCCGTAAATGCCCCGTCCTGATAGCCGAACAGCTCTGCTTCGATGAGGTCTTCTGGGATAGCCGCACAGTTCACTTTCACAAAAGGCTTTGTGCTCCTCTCGCTGAGGTGATGGATGCTGTGAGCGAACAGCTCTTTCCCTGTTCCGCTCTCTCCTCGCAACAGAACAGATACATTGCTGTGTGCCGTTTTACGGATCTTTTCTTTTAACTGTAAAACGTCAGGAGAGCTTGTAATGATGTCATGCAGGGAGTATTTGGCCCCGTTTTGCTGCTGCATTTGATTACGGTAGGTTTCAAGCTCAAGAAGCAGATCCTTGATATGGGTATTCATAATTTTCCACTCATCCGTGTCACGAAAAAGAACCATACCGAGAGCACCGATCACCTGCCCGTTTTCCCAGAGTGGAATGCGATGAGCAATCATATAATCGCCACGGATCTGCTGAAGGTCCGCCATTTCTTCTTCCCCGGTATCCGCAACGATATGCATGCGCGTATTTTCAATGACGTCCGTTACATGCTTCCCCTTCACCGTCGTTTGATCCACATCAATGAACCGGCAGTAGCTTTCATTCATATAGGAAATGCAGCCCTCGCGATCGACGACGACAATACAATGTTCTACATTCCCAAACAACGTCTCAAGCACTTGATTCCGATAATCTTCAAGCATAGAAAGCATCCCATATCCTCCTCTTTCTTCCTATTTAATATGATAACGTTTACAAACTCATTTATTAAGAGTTTATCAGAATCCCCCCATACATACTAGATACAACCTAAAAAATGCCACACCAGGTCATCCATATTCTGGATGACCTGGTGTGGCAGATATTGTAAGTCTATTATTCTTCTTTCACATCAATGCCTTGATATGTTTCAAGCATATGGATGCGTTCCATCATGGTCGGGTGTCCGTAGCGTAAATATTTGACGAGCGCGGGGGGATGCACGTCACTTAATCCGTTCACGGTGAGCTCTTGAAACGAACCGATTGCTGCATCCGGATCCTGGGTCATTTCTATCGCGTACTGGTCGGCATCCTTTTCGGCATTCCTCGATATGGCAAGCTCAACTGGGCTGGATAAGAACGATAGCATCGTCAGGATGAGAAAGAACATTGGCAAACTGGCGATATCCGATACTTTTGTGAACCCCAGCCGTTCTCCCCATCTGCGTGTCACAAAACGTAAAAAATGATAGGTGAAGAAGAGACCGAAAAACGTCGCGACGATGACTCCAGCTAAATTCCAATACAAGTGGTTCATGACATAGTGGCCGATTTCATGCGCCATAATAAACAGCACTTCATTTTCTTCAAGACGATTGAGCGTCGTATCCCACAGCACGATACGCAGATTCGACCCAATGCCGTTCACATAAGCATTCATGCTGTTCGTCTTCTCAGACATATTCACTTCATACACCCGGTCAGCCGGGACATCTGCTTCATCCGCAAGCGTGAGGATTTTCTCTTCAAGCTGCTTATTTTGAAGCTCAGTAAAGTCGTTGTAAAGTGGATCGATGACGACCGGCTGTAAGTACATCATGAAAAATAGAAAAGGAATCATGAGTACCCAGGCAATCAACCACCAGCGCTTTTCAAATTTTTTCATAAGGAAGTAAAGGACTGTGATGAGAAGGGCCATGATGATGAATCCAATCCAAAAGCCGATCAGCTCATCACGCATCCAGCTGGAGAAGCTTTGTGTAGAAATACCATATTCTACAGATAACCATCGTTTCGCATAATCCAACGGAAATAAAACGATCGTCGTCAAGGTTTGTAGCAGTAAAACGAAAAGCGGAATTTGAATGATACGGAAACGTGAAATCTGCTCACCGAAATTCCTAAAAACTACGGAAGCACCAAAAATCATTACACCCAGATAGAGGATCCATTCGAGCGGCTCCCCGAGGAAAGATAAGAAATTCTGATACCGCGAATACTCCTGACTCAGCTCAAGCTCCTTTTCCGTCATGAAAGTCGCTGGATCCGCGGCCGTTCCCTCATAAGCTGGTGGAACACCGACATCTGTCCACTGGAAGAAATAAAGGCCTAACAAAAGACCATAAAAGGCATACAACACGAGTGTCCAAGTGATGAACTTTTTCTTCACTTCCCCACCTCCGAAAAATAGGACTCGTACCATTGTACGAGCCTATGTAAGTGACTAGAACTCTCTTACCCTTTCACAACGAGATGCGATGTTTCACATGGAACATTCGGCAAAGCTTTTCCGAGAAAAGGCGGTCGTACTTCTATATTGTCCATATCTTCTATAGGGATCCATTGATAGATCAGCCGCTCCCCTTCAAGGCCATGAAAAGGTCCTTCTCTGAATTTTGGACTTTCTGTTTTTAATAGGTAGTAGAAAGCCACTTCCTGCATATCGTCCCCGCGGTGTTCAAAAAACGTTTCCGCCATCCATACCGTACGCTCCACCTCAACGGCAAAGCCAAGCTCTTCTTTCATCTCCCGCACAATCGTATCTTGAGAAGCTTCACCAAGCTCAACGCCTCCCCCTGGCAGCGCCCAATAAGAATCATTCACCTGTTTATGTAAAAGCACATGATCGTTCTCAATCATAATGCCAGCCGCCCGGTAGTTGAACCGCTGCCCTTCCACCTTAAACCGTACATCCCTCGCCATCCAATCCCTCCTAAAAATCTCATATCCTATAAACTACTACACCCCAAAACCAAACTCCTGCATCAATCGAATGACATATCCAAATATTCCAATTATTGTTGTACCAGGTCATACAGATATTGGTAATTAAAACCATAAAAAAACCGGACCCTTCTGGTGGTCCGGTTCTTGTCTTCATTCTTTTACCATATCTGCTCAACGTATTCTGGGTGGTCAATGAAAGGATTACGGTTTCCTTGGTAATCATTAAAAATAACTTCATTTCGATTTCGTTCAAAGTCGTCGACAGGATCCTGTGCATGCCATTCCTTCAATACGGAAAGCTTCCCTAAGTATGGTCCGCTTGTCCCTACATAATCAGCAATTTCCAAATCCAATTCCCCCTGATCCCCTTCATAACGGACGGCCATATAAAAAATCATTCGTGCGACGTCCCCTTTTACCGCGTCACGAGGCTCCCAGGAGTCACTATCATAATAGGTGCCCGGTGCTTCGTAAAAAGCAGACCCTCCATTATCAAAGTCCAAATTACTACGACCTGAATTGACTGTTACATCTGTCGGACGGAGGTGGTGGATATCTGTCCCCGCTCCCATCGATGTTCCGAAATCTCCATGTGACTTCGCCCACACATGCCCACGGTTCCAGTCATCCACATAACCTCCGTTGTCATACTTGCTGTAGGACTTTCCGGAGTATAAAAGCAATACATTGTTCGGGTTTGATGGATCTTCATCTGTGTGACGCAGCGCATCCCACACGTTGGAATAAGAAAGTTCGGTATGATCATCAATGATCTCATGCAGCGATTGCTTTAGTGCATACCCAGTCAAACCTTCGGCCCCTTGATAGTAGCTGCCTGTGTATGTACCTCCACCGTCACCTCCACCAGGATCACCAGAAACTTTGGATATCGAAGTTACGTATTCAATGCCCTGATGAGAGAAATAATCATCTCTCGTACCATCCACCCTGATCTTCGTCCCCATCAACGCCGGGTTGTTTTGCAGGCCGTATTCGCTGCGATATTCTGAATCCAACTTCACAAAAATCATGTTGTCCACCTGAGTTTCCGAAGCATCATCCGCCACCGCTAAAGCATAATTACTCGTGAAATTGCTTTGCTCGACTGAATCAATGTTTACAGGAACACCCACAATATACCCTTCGACCGTTACATCTGTTCCATTCGGGGTGTACAAAGCATCGCCTACGGTTATCGCTCCAGCAGCCTGAACACCATGGCCAGATAACATAAAAACAAGACTAACAACGAAAACGAACATTCTTTTCAAATGAAGCACTCCCTTTATACAAATTAGACCTTCGCCTACCTCTTCCATCCCGGGGCGTCATTTCCTTCAACTAACCACAAAATTAATACAAACCTCACAGCCCGTTAACACAGCATTCATTAACTTTCCAAAATATGTATGACCTGGTCATACAAATTTAGAGAAATAAATTGTTATGTGAAATATTGAGCAAAAGGGTTGTTTTTCGAAATGGGCCGTTTTATAATGGAGTCATATTCGACATGTGAAACATTTCACATGAATATTCAAGGAGGATCTACCATGAAAATTGCTGTTATTGGAAGCACTCACGCAGGTACGGCTGCGGTTACAAATATGGCGAAACTTTACCCTGAAGCAGACATTACCGTTTATGAACGAAATGACAACGTATCTTTCCTATCCTGTGGTTTAGCGTTATACGTCGGAGGAGTCGTCGATGATCCTCAAGGATTGTTTTATTCTTCCCCTGAAGAGCTGCAAAACCTTGGTGTGACGATGAAGATTCAGCATGACGTGGAACACATCGATACAGTTAGAAGAACCATTGAATCCAGAAACCTTGTTACAGGCGAAACCGTCTACGATACGTACGATAAGCTCGTGATGACAACAGGATCCTGGCCGGTCACTCCTCCAATCGAAGGCATCGATCTGGATAACATTTTGCTCGCGAAAAACTACCACCAGGCAAACACGATCATTGAGCGTGCGAAAAATGCCAAAAAGGTGACGGTCGTCGGAGCCGGATATATCGGGGTGGAACTAGTTGAAGCCTTTGAAAAAGCAGGAAAAGACGTGACGCTTATCGATGGTGCGGATCGAATCTTGAACAAATACCTGGATGAAGAATTTACGACCATGGTCGAAGATGATTTCAAAGAACGCGGCATCCATTTAGCCATGAACGAAACGGTCCAACGTTTTGAAGGAACAAACGGATCCGTTTCCAACGTCACGACAAACGCCGGAACGTACGAAACAGACCTTGTCATCCTGTGCGTCGGATTCCGTCCAAACACGGACCTGTTAAAAGGAAAGGTCGACATGCTTGATAACGGAGCTATCAAAGTCAACGAATACATGCAAACGAGTGACCCTGAGATTTTCGCTGCCGGTGACTGCTGTGCTGTTCCTTACAATCCGACCGGTGGGCACATGTATATTCCACTTGCGACGAATGCTGTCCGTATGGGAACCCTGGCTGCCCGCAATTTGTGGACCCGACGATGAAACACGTGGGAACCCAAGGTACATCCGGACTTCACATTTTCGATCTCAACATGGCTTCTACTGGCCTTACGGAAACATCAGCTAAACTTTTAGACATTCATGTGAAGAGTATCACAATCCAAGATACTCATCGCCCAGCGTTTATGCCGACAGCAGAAAACGTAATGCTGAAAGTGACCATCCACCCGGATACCCGACGCATCCTTGGTGCACAAGTCATTTCCAAAGCGGACGTGACACAATCCATCAATACAATGAGCGTATGCATCCAAACAGGTATGACGATCGACGAACTAGCGTACACGGACTTCTTTTTCCAGCCACACTTTAATCAGCCTTGGAACTTCCTGAACAAAGCTGGTCTTGAAGCACAGTCCAAGGAACCAACCCGACTGCCTGAACTTGTATAATAAATGACCCCCATGGATGCATCCATGGGGGTTTGGCTATTTTCGCTTATCCAATTCTTTTCTATATCGTTTCATTCTTCTCAAATCTTTGCCAAGCTCATCCAGCGGAATGCCATCAACAAAAGAATCCTTGTACAACATCTCAGCAAATTTTTCTTCATTGACCGACGGACCTCGTCTGACCTGATTTGATCGGATGTCCGCTATGCAAGCCACCTCCTGGAGTTGTTGCCTAACTATACCCTATTCATAAAAAGATAATCCTAATACTGATATCGGGAAATGACCGCATCGATGACCTGGTCAATGTCTCTCTCGCTCACGTCATAATTCGTGACGAACCGGACTGTAGTCGGACCGAAGGGCACCGCCAGAATACCATCTTCCTTCAGGTTATGTAGAAAAGATTCGGCTGTTTCCCTCAACCCGTCGACATGGACGAGCACGATATTCGTTTCCACTTTTCCAATCTTCAGGCCTTCCACATGCTGAAGTCCATTTGCCAGCTGCTTTGCATGCGCGTGATCGTCCTCTAATCGGTCGACCATTTCGGTCAAGGCCACATACGCAGGTGCAGCGATCATCCCGACCTGGCGCAATCCGCCCCCTAGACGCTTTCTCCATTTCCGCGCCTTTCGAATAAAGTCATAGGAACCAGCAATGATGGAGCCGACCGGTGCACCTAACCCTTTCGACAAACACACCTGCACGGTATCGGTTTGGTCCGCATACCTTCGCAACGAGATACCCGAGGCTACTGAAGCGTTGAACAATCGTGCTCCATCGAGGTGAACGGGAATCCCTGCTTCTCTAGCCACTTCATAAATCGCCTGCATATTTTCAAGCGGTACGACAACACCACCAGCTTTGTTATGCGTGTTCTCAAGGCAGATCAAGCTCGTTTCCGGAAAATGAATATCATCCGGCCGAATCGCTGCTTTCACATGCTCAGGGTTCATCACTCCTCGCGTCCCCTGGATCGTCCGTGGCTGTACGCCAGCTAGTGCCGACATCGACGCACCTTCATATAAAAAAAGGTGAGCGTTCGCCTCCAAAAGCACTTCATCCCCAGAATTGCAGTGAGTCAATACAGCAATCTGATTCCCCTGTGTTCCACTGGTCACAAACAAAGCTGCTTCTTTACCGAGCATTTCCGCCGCCTTATCTTCAAGTTTTTTCACCGTCGGATCTTCTTCGTACACATCATCCCCGACTTCTGCGTCAAATGCTGCCTGACGCATCGCCATCGTCGGTTTGGTTACAGTATCACTTCGCAAATCAATCATAGTACGCGCCTCCTCTTTTTTTCTATTGTACGTAACTTCCTCAGCATATGGAAAGCATTAGCGGTGTCGTTGAATACTTAAATTTCGTAGTCATTCTTAAATAATTGTGTCGAATACTAATATAATGCTGTCAAATTCCTAAATAACATTTCCTCTTGTCTTAAAACGCTTGCAAGTGAGATACTCTTTTCCATGGTCATATGTTAAAGAAAGAAAGGATCTTAGCAATGGAACAATTAACCAACGTATTCATAGAGATTAATAGCTTTTTATGGGGACCTGTCATGCTGATTTTCCTACTTGGAACAGGTGTATGGCTCACGTTCCAGCTGCGATTCATCCAGGTCCGCTATCTGGGACAAGGATTTAAGCAGACCTTCGCTCCCCTCTTCAAAAAAGAAAAAACGGAAGGCATCCACTCCTTCAAGGCACTTGCGACTTCAATTTCAGCCCAAGTCGGAACAGGGAACCTCGCTGGTGTCGCAACAGCCATCGCGGCCGGCGGTCCCGGGGCAATTTTCTGGATGTGGATCAGCTCCTTCTTCGGCATGGCAACGATTTTCGCAGAAGCCGTTCTCGCTCAGCTTTATAAAGTGAAAAAAGGGGACCAGGTCCACGGTGGTCCTGCGTATTACATCCGTGACGGACTTGGCAGCAAGTGGCTCGCGGGATTCTTCGCCATTGCCATTATCATAGCCCTTGGGTTTGTCGGAAATATGGTACAATCCAACGCCATTACGACCGCGATGAACGAAGCGATGGGCTCAAGTTCCACATCATTTAACTTTGGACTTGGAGTCGCTGTCGCCTTTTTCATCGGACTTATCCTATTCGGAGGGATTACACGAATTTCGTCCTTTGCAGGGAATGTCGTCCCGATCATGGCCTTGCTCTATATCATTGGAAGTCTCGTCATTATGGTAAACTTCTGGGACCAAGTTCTTCCGACACTGCAGCTCATCGTCCAAGCAGCGATCAGCCCTGAAGCAGCCGGCGGTGGTGTTCTCGGTGCCACGATCAAAGAAGCGATTCGATACGGAATTGCGCGCGGGCTCTTTTCAAATGAAGCCGGCATGGGTTCGACCCCACATGCGCACGCAATCGCAAACGTCAAACGACCATCCCATCAAGGGCTCGTCGCCATGGTCGGTGTTTTCATAGATACGGTCATCATTTGTACCCTGACAGCGATGGTCATTTTAATTACAGATGCCCATCAAACAGATTTGCAAGGAAGTGCCATCACACAGGAAGGGTTTGCACGCGGACTCGGAGAATTCGGCATTCCATTCATTGCGATCTGTCTTTTATTCTTTGCCTTCACAACGATTCTCGGGTGGGCTTTTTTCGGGGAAGTGAACGTGAAGTTTTTGTTCGGTGAAAAAGGAGTCCCCTTTTACCGCGGCATTGTGTTGATATTCATTGTGGCAGGTTCGCTTGTCCAAGTGGATTTTGTCTGGCAAATGGCTGACACGTTCAACGCGCTTATGGTGCTGCCGAACTTACTTGCCATCCTCGCCTTAACGAAAATTATCAAGAAAACATGGAAACAGGATCAACTCGATTAAAAAGACCGGCGCAAGCCGGTCTTTTTTTGTAAACATCTAGTAAATAAGAAGGAGAGAAGCTTCTGGAAAGCGTATATATAGGAGGAGGTTATGAAAGGAGCGATTCCTATGCTTTTCTTTTCCATTATGCTTACCATCCATATCATCGCTGGATTCAGCGCTCTCACCATCTTTTGGATTCCTCTTGTAACGAAGAAAGGAGGAAAGATCCACAGAAAAGTCGGCTGGGTTTACGTGACGGCCATGTACACCGTAGCGACTACAGCTTTATACATGGGAATTTTTCGAATCTTTTTCGATTATACCGTACCAGAAGCACGAGCTTTTTCCTTTTTTCTGCTTTTCATTGCTACATTAAGTGCAGCAACGGCATGGATGGGCATTCGTGTGCTGCGCTTTAAGCGACGTACAGATAGACACCGAAATGTGTACGATTTAGGAATTTCCGGTCTGCTTATCCTAATGTCAGCCATCACGATGGTATTCGGATGGATGTTCGACTTTCCATTGCTTCAATACTTCCCCATCTTAGGAATCATTTTAGGCGGCGGGCAATTGTATTATTGGCTGACCCCACCAAAAAATAAAATGCACTGGTATTTTGAGCATTTCGGAAACTTAATCGGCTGTTCGATTGCGACCCTTACGGCCTTCACCGTTTTTGGTGCTCCACGTTTGTTGAATATTTCTAGTATAAGCATTTGGCTATGGTTTCTGCCTACCGCCGTTTTGACTCCATTGATTTACGTGTTCAATTGGTACTACCGCAAGAAATTTAAGATCCAGAAAGTAAGAAAACAGAGCGCTTAAAAGAATTCTCGATTATCGTTACCATTAGACAATTTTTGATGGAATTAAACAAAGAAAAACAATAAGAAATCGCAGGGGAAACCTGTTTACATTTATACACATGTGGAAAATACAGACTAACGAAAATAGTTACCCACAATTGTCCACAGACTTATGCACAAACCTTGTCAATTTTCTGATATTCACAGCTTTCCCATGAATATAAACAGGTTATCCACGGAAATTATCCACATATACACAATTGGTGAATCTATATGGTGGCGAACATATTTTCTACTACCATATATGACACTTATCCAGAATACTATTCACAGCCTGTGGATAACCCTATGATATATTTTGTAGATTTATAGCGAATTTTGACCGTGAAAAAGAGTATCCCATGGAGGATACTCTTTTTGTGTAAATTACTCTTGGGATCCAAGCGTCAGAGTGGTAGTGTCCTGCTCACCGTCACGATAATAGGTAATTTCCATCTCATCACCTGGATTTTTCTCATTGTATAAATACTTACGCAAATCAATGATGTCCCGAACGGGTTCTCCATCAAGGGCTGTGATGACATCCAATGGCTCAAGACCTGCTTTAGCAGCTGGAGACATCTGACGGATGCTTCGGATATATAACCCGCCGTCTACATCTTGAGGGAGGTTCAATGTATTGTTCCACTCAGACGTCGGTACCTCATTCAGTCCGTAGGCTTCAATACCAATGTACGGACGATTTACCTGCCCGTATTGTTCCAATTCATCAATGATTGGCTTGGCAGAATCAATGGGTATAGCAAAACCGATGCCTTCAACGGAAGACTGAGCAATTTTCATGGAGTTAATGCCAATTAACTGCCCATCTATGTTAATAAGTGCACCACCGCTGTTTCCAGGGTTAATGGCTGCATCCGTTTGAATGACTTCTGCCTGCCAGTCTTCCATTCCATCTCCATTGAAGTCCTGAGGAATCGCCCGTTCCTTACCACTGATGATTCCTTGAGTGACCGACCCTGCGAAACTGAGACCAAGCGGGTTGCCGATAGCGATGGCCGGTTCACCGACTTTCAAGTTTTCTGAAGTACCGAGCTCAGCGACTTGGTCGACTTGATCAGCGGGCATTTTCAATACGGCCAGATCAGTAAATAAATCTCCCCCGATCAGCTGGGCTTTGACCCTTGTTTCATCGGCAAGGACGACTTCAATTTCACTGGCCCCTTCAATGACGTGGTTATTCGTCACGACATAAGCTGTGCCGTCTTCCTTTTTATAAATAACCCCGGATCCTACTCCTGCCTGTTGGGCAGAGTCACCTTCCTGCTGCCAAAAATCTTGACGTGTCTGCAAGTTGACGACTCCTACAACGGAGGGAGTCACTTTTTCAACGACATCGGTGATTTGGGTATTTACATCAAGCTGGACATTTTTTGTCGTGCCACCCGTCAATCCCTGATCATCTTCAACGAGTCCACTTTCATCCTCGGGGATCGTCATATCATAAGGAAGCAACTCTGTCTGAACCAAAGCAGGCAATGCCAATAAGACAAGAACGGCTCCCAGAATACCTCCGACTATTGTCGGCATCACCCACCGTCTGCGCTGTTGTTTCTGCTGACGGGTAGGGGAATGATCATCATAATAACCCACGCCTCTTTCACCTTACCTTTCTCACGCTCTCAGATTTCTAAGGTACTGTTTCTTTATTCTTTACTATTTAAAACCTTTTAAACCTCAAAGATTGGTGTAGCTTCCTGTGGGTCTGTATCATGCAGTTCAATGTGGCTGCCCACTTCAATTCCACGCTCTTCCAAAACATTTTTGACAGACATATGAGCAAGGTCTTTCATATTATTATCCAGACTCAAATGCGCAAGATAGATTCTTTTCGTCTGGTCCGTAATAATATCAGTCAGGGCCAGGGCACAGTCTTCATTCGAAACGTGACCGGAATCCCCCAAAATACGTCGTTTGACATTCCATGGGTAGCGCCCCATTCGCAGCATGCTCACATCATGATTCGATTCGAAAATGTAGGCGTCAGCACCTTCCACCGTCTTTTTAATCCGTTCTGATACATAACCGAGATCGGTGACGAGGGCAACCTTCTTCCCGTCCTTATGAAACGTATAAAACATAGGATCTGCCGCGTCATGAGAGACGGCAAAGGATTCTACGTCCAATCCCCCGAAAGTCTTGGTTTCCTCCATGGAAAAATGGAATTTCTGATCGATGGAAAGCTTACCTATTTGTCCTTCCATCGCATTCCAGGTTTTTTCGTTCGCATAGATAGGGAGGTTGTAGCGTCTTGCCATAATACCCAGACCTTTGATGTGATCACTATGCTCATGAGTAACAAGGATTCGGGACAAGGATTGCGGATCGATGTTCACTTGATCAAGCAACCCTTCCATTTTCTTACCACTCAAGCCAGCATCCACTAATATTCTCTCATCTCCCGATTCAATATAGAATGCGTTCCCCGTACTGCCTGAAGCAAGTACACTAAATCTCATGCTCATTCCATACACTCCATTTAATTGGTTTCTCTATTTTCATTGGCTGCTGTTTGCTCTTCTTCTACACTTTTCAAGCCGTATTCACTCTTAACATCTGAGATAAATGTTTCTTCATTGATGTATTCAATGATGGTCCCGTCCAAAGTGTAAAGAAAATGATTGCGGTCTCCGTTCACCGTCACTTTCCATGTAGATGCGAAAACTTGTGTCTCATTTTCTTCCCCGGCAGGCAGACTGTAACTCGTATGATAGCCAATATCCATCGAGGTGATTTCATCTCCAGGCTCAATAAGACCGTTATTCAAGAGGATGCGAATCGCACTTAAAGGTTCTATGTTGACTTCCGTATCACCGGAAGGCCCTGAGTACTCCCCTTCTTCGAAAGAAAGCAAAGTTGCGACATACCCAGTTATTTCATCATCCACAATATTCAGTAACAAGTATCCGTTATTGTTAAAATAAACCGTTTTATTGTCTTTGGCCTGGAAAAAGAGAGCCGCACCCGACTCTTCGTTCCATCCCCAATAAGAATAACGGGACGCAAAAGGTACGATATCCGTCACCACGCTCTGAATCGTAGCTTCCGTCACTTCAATCGGCTCATCAAAAGTGACTTGTAATACCTGATTGTCTTCTTTGAGCTCAATTTCTTGATCACTCTCATCCATACCTTTAATCTGACTCATCACATCATCAGGAAGCGTATGCGCACTCTCTGATTCAATCGGGGTAGCTTCTGGCAATTCCTCCGGGATCGCATCATCCGCAATAGATATGTCGTTCGCTTCCAGTTCGGTTTCAATGCTTTCAGCAACAGTGGAGATCTGCCCCACTTCATCCTCCGCTTGCTTGCTTAATAATTGCTGCAGCAGGAAAAGGTCGAGAATTAAGAAACTGACGATAAATAATGTTTTAATTTGACCCCACTGCATGTTTTACCTCCTCGTTACGAAAGCTCTGCATTTTGAGACCTTTCTTCTGGATATACTTTCGTCCAACCGCTGTTTGTCAGCATGTACCATTCAGGGATCAAGTTGTACACCAGGTCGCTCCTTTGTTCTTCAAGTGTGTACATAATCTCCAAATCCCTGATTCTGGACGTTTCCAATTCCCCATCTTGTTGAAGATCCAAAAGAACTTCTACGCCGGACAAGAGGTTCGTTTTACTTTCATTGATGCTGCTGTACTGAACAAGCGGGCGGTCATATTCCTGAATCTGCCCTTGCTGATAACTTAACTGGATGCTTGCCAGCTTGTAAGTCTCTACGTTCTCAAGAACAGGCCGGTCATTAAAGTAGAGTCGGTAGCGAACTTCATCCCGACCACTCAGGATCGAGTTCAGACGATAGTCATTCGTCCAACCCAAATGACTATTGATATCCTCCATACTCTGGATAAACAATTCATATTCCGTCAAGTTTTTCTGGTTTGCTGAGTTAGGAATCGTTAAATCATATTCCATCCTCTTATCATATTGCGTCAACCTTCTCTGGAATGTTTTGGTTATATTCTCCCCGCTATTTGTCCGGGACTTGAACACCCGTGTGTTAGAAGGAAAAATATCATTTTGTATCGGTTTTACGTTTACAGCCCCTGTCTGCAGAACATATTCCGATATGCTCACAGGGTTTTTAGGGACGTAAATGTGAGAAGCATTCGTTCCATCCTCGGCTTCAATCTGCAGTACATCGGCCACACGTGACATTTCCACCAATTCATCTTTATTGTCGACTTCCTGTATGGCACGTTCACCAGAAGCTGCACTGATATCTGCCTGAAGGGTAACTTCACTTCCCTCATCATTACTATTTACAAACCATAACTCGTAAGAAGCACCCGAAGCAGCACTTCCCTCCTGGGAATGACGCAGTAAGAATATTCGATTGAAGTTAGCCTGCAGGTTCTCGATTGGAACACCTTCGTTCACTTGAAAGATGTCACTGATCACCTGGACCGGCAGATGCGCAGGAAAAATAATTTCCACAATCTCGCTGTGGTTATCGACATTGATCGTTCTTGGACTCGGATCAAGATTGGATAAGTTCCACTGCTGCATCTGCTTTTGGTAAAAAGCTGTCCGATCGATATTATCTTTGAAAGTAAAATAAGAATTTTGCTCATGAAACACAATTTCATCCGGAGGAACCAGATTTGGTATGGAACGCTCTGATCCTATTTCTTCTAACTTTGTATCTTCAATGAACACGTCCTCTTCCAAGGTTTCATTCACGGGCTGATACGTCCAAAGAGCTACCGTCAACACTAAGCTGAAGGCGATGAGAATCACCAAAATGACGGACTTCATGGTTTCTTTTTTCATGACTGTCCCCTCCGCTTCTGACTCATGAGCGGTAAAGTAAAGTGGACAGTCGTGCCCTTACCTTCACGGCTTTCCGCCCAGATTTTCCCATGATGAGCTTCAATCATTTCCCGGGCAATAGCGAGGCCCAGTCCGGTTCCTCCCATTTCTCTTGCACGGGATTTATCGACACGATAAAAGCGATCAAAGATTTTATCAACGGTGTCCGGAGGCATGCCGATCCCTTCATCGGTAATGCTCACCCGCAGCTGTTTCTTAGTAGAATGGGCATTAAACCGTATACTTCCACCTTCTGGAGAGTATTTGATGGCATTTGAGATGATGTTATCCAGCACTTGAGTAATCTTATCTTTGTCCATCCATACATACATCTTCTTATTCGACAAGTTGCGAACGAACTCTACCTTTTCATTCTTGTTCATTTCAAAACGATCAATGATATGGTCAAAGAAGCTGACGAACTCCACACGCTCTTTCATCAGGCTGGTTTCTTTGTGATCCATTTTGGTCAACTGTAAAAGATCGTTCACTAAACGGATCATACGATCTGTCTCATTTTGAGTCACATCAAGGAATCTTGGTGCGATATCAGGATCCTGCCATGCTCCATCGTTCAATGCTTCTATATAACTCCGCATCGTCGTCAACGGTGTGCGTAGTTCGTGCGATACATTTGAAACAAACTCTCTTCTTTCTTTTTCTACACGCTGTTGTTCGGTCACATCACTAATAACCGTAATAAAACCATTCATGTCATGGTTTTCATCTTCAACCACAGAAAAGTTGGCTTTAAGAAGCAGGTGGTTATCGTCACTACTTAAATCAATGATCATAGATCCGGCTTCTTCCACCTCAGAAATATTTTCAACCTGATCATTCAAGTCAAGAACATCCACAAGGGATTGTCCTTGCACTTCCTCAAATGTCTGTCCAATTAATTTCGAGGCCGGGGCATTCATCAGTGTGATGGCACCGAGTCGATCTGTCGCAATAACTCCATCTGACATATTGGAAAGCACCGAACTCAGCTTCCGGCGCTCACCCTCGGTTGTTGCAGTAGCGAGCTTCAGTTTATCGTTCAAATCATTAAAGGTATGGCCTAACTGTCCAATTTCGTCATTACCTTTTACATCGACCTTCTGGGAGAAGTCCCCTGTCGCCATGACTTGTGCCTGTCGTTTCATTTCTGTCAGAGGCTTCGTTATGGTCCTCGCCACCAAAATCCCGAGCAAAGCCGTAACTGTAATAGCTAAGACCGTCCCTTTGGCGAAAATACTGATGATTTCTCCGAGTTGTTCATAAATGTCATTCATATAAACTTCATAATAAAGAGCCCCGACAATCTCATCCCCGGACTCATCTGTGATCGGGTTCGTTCCACGGAACAGACGGTTGTTGGTTCCTTCTTCCCGGCGGGGTTCAGGTTCTGTAGCCTCTCCAAACAAGAACACCTTCGTAATCGTGGTGTCCGTCACTTTTTTACCTATGGGAGACTGGTCGCTTGTCGTCGTAGCTGCAAGCACTTTTTGGTTGTTGTCGACCACCATGAGTTTCCCAATGTCTGTATTATCATCGCTAAAATCATTAATAAGACTTTGTAGATCTGCATTCAAAGGGAGTGAATCTTCTCCCCGCTCAGTGTTGAACGCATTTTGCAAACTGTAGGTTAATGAATTCAGCTGCCCTTCAACGGAATTCGTGAAGTTCGTTTCCAACTGCTCTTCCAACCGGTCGACAAAATAGACACCAATGACCTGAATGCCCAATAACAATAACAAAATGTATACAAGAATCAGCTTCAGCCTAACAGACTGAAAGAAGCCCACTTCTTTCATAAAGGCTTAATCCTGCTCTGGGTTTCTCAAATAATACCCAACCCCGCGACGGGTAACAATCCACATTGGGTTACTAGGGTTCTCTTCAATTTTTTCACGCAAGCGCCTTACCGTTACGTCGACGGTACGGACATCACCATAATAGTCATAGCCCCAAACAGTCTCAAGCAAATGTTCACGCGTCATGACTTGTCCGATATGACGAGCAAGATAATGAAGAAGTTCAAACTCACGGTGAGTTAATTCAATATGATTCCCGTCACGCGTGACCGTATAAGCATCCGGGTGGATAGCCAGACGACCGATTTCAATATCCTTCGTCTGCTGTGCACTGTCTTCAGGCTCCTGCTGTTGTCTACGCAGGTTCGCCTTTACCCGGGCAATCAATTCACGATTGCTGAAGGGCTTGGTCACATAGTCATCTGCACCCATTTCCAGTCCGAGTACTTTATCGATTTCTGCATCTTTGGCCGTTAACATAATGATCGGCATATTATGACGCTTCCTCACTTCACGGCAGACTTCATTACCATCTTTGTTTGGCAGCATAATATCAAGGAGAATTAATTCCGGCTCTTCTTCATCTGCTTTCGCAATCGCCTCATCTCCGTCATATGCACATACGACTTCATAACCTTCTTTTTCTAAGTTGAATTTCAATATATCCGCAATGGGTTTTTCGTCATCGACCACTAAAATTTTCTGTGCCATATTACGTCACATCCTTTTCCTCGTCATCTTTTCTTTCTCTTATTTTAACTTATTTAATGGTAAATGTCTTATTTCACCATAAAGCTCTCTTGAAATCAGCCGTTTCACCTATATTTTTATCATGCCTATTTCTTAATCCTCTTACTATATCTTACTCCAACTCACCGTCAGCAGTTTTGATACTTTGCTTAGGGGGAATAAGATAACCATTCGCATTCCATATTTATGTGATAAAGAAAAAACCGCTATGATTGACTCATAGCGGTTTGGATCATGGGGAGACGTGGGAAAGAGGATTTTCTAGTGACCCTTCTTTATGGACTTCAAAATGAAGGTGTACCCCTGTGGAACGTCCTGTCGTTCCCATGACTCCAAGCTTTTCCCCTTTTTTGACGGTCTGTCCCTTTGTGACATCGATCGAGGAGAGATGAGCGTAAATCGTCTCGTAACCATTCCCATGATCAATAACAACTTTATTTCCGAAGCTATTCCGATATCCAGCCTCTACCACTTTACCATTGTCAGCGGCCTTAATCGTTTTATCAGATACACCGGCAATATCAATGCCTTTATGATAACGTCCCCAGCGTTTTCCCTGCTTACTTGTAATTTCACCACCGACGGCCGGCCACGTGAAATCACCGGTACCTTTAGAAGGGACTTTCTTTGTTCCCTGAAGGACAATCTTCTTGACCGGTTCTTTGACGACTTCTTTTTCAACTGTCTCTTCTTTTGTTTCTTCACCATTTCGGTACGTTCGTTCAATCAAAAGCTCTCTTTTTCCGTCTTCCCCATCCTGCTTCACTTTGGATTCACCTTTAAAAAGTTCATCCGTCTTTTTTATTTGGACTTTATGGGGAATCTCTTCTTCCTTACGTTCTTTCTCCGTAAGTACAACATCTACAAGCGGCTTCTGAGATTTAGCCATCATCCCTATGAATGATGTAGTTTCAGTTTGATCGATTGGATAAGAACGACCTTCTTCCACCCTGGACACTGCCTCTTCGACCGTATGAACCTGCGAAAGCGTGACCTGATCCTCTTCCATTTTGACGGGAGCGGATAAGCCGACATCCATCACCTTCGTTTCGCCGACGTCCGGCAGCCCAGGCGTTCCTTTTTCTATAACCTCAAGTTCATCTTCTTCGACATATTCCTGTTTCACGGATTCAATGACTTGTTCGGCCTTCTCTTCACTTGGAAGATGGGCGACAGACTCCCCATTGATGTAAAGGCGGACAACGTCGGCAGCAAAAGTTAAATCATTTTGAAGCGAATCCATGACGTCTGAGGATTCGTCTTTCACAGATAATACTTTCTGCTCCTTGAACGAGACCTCTTCCATATAAGAGAGATCCATTCCTTCGTGATCTTTCTCCGCCTCTTCCATACGCTTGCGTAGTTCCGCTTTGACCTCAGCTTGATTTCCTACCATACCTACATGTTGTTCATCTATATAAACGTGATAAACCGTCGGCAGTGAACTTTCGGCGTAGGCCGTCCCTACACCGACACTTACGACGCAAATCGCTGTGACAGCTAGTTTCTTCCACATGATATTGATCCTCCTGATGCACCTGTCTAAACTATTCCTAGATTAATTTATCACACGGAAGTTTTATAAGAAATAGATATTTAAATATGTAAAAAAGATATAACATTCTTACCAAAATTACGAAACGATAGCCATATTTTCATATTAAACTGTTCATTAAAATATACCAAAACTACCATTTTATTTATTCCATATAAGTTCTCTGTTCTGGAGAACTGAGTTTCGAGACTTTTGTTGAGTGGGTGAGGCCTGCGGGGAATAGCTCGCTTTCCACGGGAGCGCGGTCAGCCATTCCCCTCCGCCCCTTTGCCATATAAGTATCTCGAAACCACTTCCGGAATAAGTTTAATGCACATGTTATGAGTTAACTCCTAAGGACGCTATTGTGGATATGGGAAGCTTTGAGACTCCTGTGGGAGAAGGAGATAGGCCATATCCCCCAGGAAAGCGAGTAGCTTCCCAGCCATCCCAGAGCTCATCACCGGGTAACGAACCCCGAAACATATCGAAGTCGAGTATTCTACCATCCTGCCATATAGTTAAATAAAGGATTATAAGCATTTAGATAATTTTTCATACAAAAAAGCTTACGGAAATTTTCCGTAAGCTTTTTAAGGAGTGGCTCGGGACGGAATCGAACCGCCGACACACGGATTTTCAGTCCGTTGCTCTACCGACTGAGCTACCGAGCCATATTAAGTATTATTTTAAAATCTTGCTTTCGCTTCACATCTTGTTTCGAGGGTTATTCGAAGATGTTTGTGCTCGTCACGTTGCAAGTGCATTCGGTGAAGCATACGCTCCTCGCAAAGCCTACATAGGAGAAAATTCGCTGGAGTTTACGGCTTCTCTACCGACTGAGCTACCGAGCCATGGGTATTTTATTCATGATCATTCGACGTTATAACCTAATGAGCCTATCACATTACGTGTGTATTCGACTACCTCAAATGATATAATGAAAGTGGCGGTCCGGACGGGACTCGAACCCGCGACCTCCTGCGTGACAGGCAGGCATTCTAACCAACTGAACTACCGGACCAGACGGCTTGTTCACCGCAACGATAACTATCGTACCATACAGAACAAACGTAAGCAATAGTAATTTTACTAGAAATATAGATTTTTTCCCATTCTGTTCAATCAAAAGAAAGGAGGGTCTGTTTGAAAAAGGTAATTCGCTACGCTGTTTTTGTTCTTATCCTTTTATTTGTATCAATTATTGGATTCTTGAAATTGAATCCGCCGCTCACTCATGGATCGATCGGTACGACAGAAGATAAGCAAACTGTCATTGTCGCTCTCGGCAACAAAAGCTTGCTTAGAAGCATTCAAATCACTGATGTATCCATTAATAACAACCAGCAGCCTACAAACATCAAGATGCAGATTAGTGATTCTGAAAAAGGGTTCATGATCACCGATACATACGCTCTTGTGGAAGATGCGTATGCAATCAATGAATTTGAAACCATTCCTCTCGCCCCGGACACTTCGCCGCTCGCCTCCAAAGCAATGGCTGCGTCACCCGATACCTCACCAACGACGATTTACGGATTAAGCATCACCGAAGAGTCATCGATTGATAGTATTAAATTGACGTATCGTTTTTTTGGCCTGGTTTTCTTTAAAACGATCCAAGTATAAAAGACGCGCCTGAATAGGCACGTCTTTTATTTTTTCTGCTCCATGTCATGCAATAAAGACGCAGGATCTTTGGCATCGATAAAAAGTTCACGGTTATCCTCAGGTACAAATCCCGCTTTTATTGCGTGTTCAATGAGCTGAACAAGCGGAGTGTAGTATTCCGCGATGTTGTATAGCGCAAGAGGTTTTGTATGAAGGCCAATTTGAGCCCAGCTGACCGTTTCAAAAAGCTCTTCAAACGTACCAAAACCTCCAGGGAGGGCGATAAATCCGTCGGCTAATTCACTCATCTTCGCTTTTCTTTCATGCATGGTTCCAACCTCGATCATCTCTGTTATGTTCGGATGGACGATTTCTTTTTCAAAAAGGTGGCTCGGCATAATTCCTGTCACTTTTCCCCCGCTGTCCAGCACTTGGTCGGCTAACACACCCATTAACCCACTTTTAGCACCACCATAGACCAGTTCAATGTCTTTTGCAGCCAGCCTTTCACCTAAAGCTTTCGTTTTCTCTATAAAAATCGGGTCATTCCCCGCACTGGACCCAGCGAATACACAAATGCGTTCCACGTGAAACACTCCTCCTCTTGTTCTTCTATGTAGAGTTTACCCTAAGTTATAATTTTTTGATGCTCACCACTGGACTTTTGTAAAAAAAAGCCTGGCTGAGTAAGCCAGGCTTCCATTTTATTCGCTATATACGCTGCGAACAACGTTCGTTTGTGCACGATCAGGACCAACAGAGAAAATAGACAATGGAATTCCAGTCAGCTGAGAAACACGCTCGATGTAGTGACGTGCGTTCTCAGGGAGATCACTCAGCGTTTTCGCCCCTGTGATGTCCTCAGTCCAGCCTGGCATTTCTTCATAAACAGGCTCACATTCGGCAAGAACTTTCAAGCTTGCCGGAAACTCTTCCATGATTTCACCTTTGTACTTGTACGCTGTGCAAATTTTCAATGTCTCAATGCCTGTCAGTACATCAATGGAATTCAAGGAAAGATCAGTAATTCCACTTACACGACGGGCATGACGAACAACGACACTATCAAACCAGCCGACGCGGCGTGGACGCCCGGTCGTTGTACCATACTCGCGTCCCACTTCACGGATTTGATCTCCGACTTCGTTCTCAAGCTCAGTCGGGAAAGGTCCATCTCCTACACGTGTCGTATAAGCTTTCGAAACACCGACGACGTGCTTAATTTTTGATGGTCCCACACCAGAACCAATCGTTACTCCACCCGCAATCGGATTAGAAGAGGTAACGAAAGGATACGTCCCCTGGTCGATGTCGAGCATAACTCCCTGGGCACCTTCAAAAAGAACCCGGCGCCCTTCATCCAATCCATCGTTCAAAACGACAGATGTGTCGCAAACATAGGCTGCTATTTGTTGACCATATTCAAAGTATTCATCAAGAATATCTTCCACCGCAAATGGTGATGTTTCGTATACTTTTTCTAGAAGGCGGTTCTTCTCAGCAAGGTTCTGCTCCAGCTTTTCACGGAAGCTTTCCTTATCCAGTAAATCAGCGATACGGATGCCGGTACGAGCTGCTTTGTCCATGTAGGCAGGACCAATGCCTTTTTTGGTCGTTCCGATCTTATTCGCACCCTTTTCTTCCTCTTGCAGTTCATCTAATTTCAAGTGATATGGAAGAATGACATGAGCACGGTTACTGATCCGCAGATTGTCTGTAGATACCCCTTTGTCATGTAAGTATTTCAATTCTTCAAGCAGCGCTTTTGGATCAATTACCATTCCGTTTCCAAGTACGCACGTTTTATCTTCAAAGAAGATCCCTGAAGGAATCAAGTGGAGTTTATATGTGACTCCATCAAATTTTATTGTATGACCCGCATTATTTCCGCCCTGATAACGAGCGACAACTTCGGCATTTTGTGATAGAAAATCAGTAATCTTGCCTTTTCCTTCGTCCCCCCACTGGGTTCCGACTACAACTACAGAAGACATAAGGCACCTCCGCCAAAAATTTGTTAAATATGTTATCCACCGTCAGTTTACCAATTCACACCTTGTAAGTCAACGCTAAAACCGAACATTAAATTATAAATACATTATTATTGTTCGATTATAACTCACATCCTGAAAAAGCTCTATTCTCTTCCTTTTGGGACTATTTATTTTGACTGGTCCCAGACCCTTAAAACTCCCAGACCTCTCATTCCATTGTATCTGAATGATGTCTTCCTCTCCTTGCGTTATTTTGAATATCTTATTTTTATCATAAAAGAAGTAGATTAACTAATATTTACAATAAAACTTAAAATAACTTATTTTTGATTGATTTCAATTAAATAATTACTTATAATCACTTATAAGAGCAACAATGAGAGGTGGATTAGATGTATCAGGAAGAACGTCTGATTGGAATCTTGCAGTTTTTAAAAGAAAACCGACGGATCTCCATTGATCAAATGTGTGAGATGTTTGATATATCAAGGGATACAGCAAGGCGGGACTTAGTAAAGTTAGAGGAAAGAAAAGCAATTGTACGTACACGCGGGGGAGCCATCCTGCCACGTACACAAACGACCATTCAAAATTATTCCCACCGATTAAAAACGGTTTCTTTTGAAAAACAGCAGATCGGCAGCAAAGCGGCATCATTTATACGCCCAGGAGATAAAATCATTCTGGATACATCCACGACGGTTCAGGCGTGTGCGAATCAAATCCGGCCTATGGACATCACAGTCATTACGAACTCCATTCACCAGGCGGAGATCTTATCAAATGTTGAAAACGTATCCATCCAACTGCTTGGCGGTTTTCTCCAAAAGGAGCATCAATTCCTTTACGGAGCTTCCGTCATCGAACGGTTAAAAAGCTATCATGTGGATCAGGCGTTTATCGGAGTGGTAGGAATCTCTGATTCAGGACTCTCTATTGCCCACGAAGAAGATGGGATGGTCAAACGGAACATGATCAAACAGGCAGAACAAGTGATAGTACTTGCAGACCATACGAAATTTGGTGTGACAGAGTTTTTTACTTTTGCAGAACTTGAAGATGTGGATGTCATCATAACAGACCAACTTCCTGATGAAGAATTTCAACAGAGATTACAGGAGCATCATGTAGATCTGATTGTTACGGAAGAGGAGGGGACTAATCTATGGACATGATCGCCATTGATTTAGACGGGACACTATTAAATTCAGCGAATGAAATCAGTGAAAACAATATTCAGGCGATTCATCGTGCACAGTCCGAGGGCGTCGAGGTGGTTATTGCAACAGGAAGGGCAGCATTCGATGTCCGAAACCTGTTCTCCGACCTGGACTTAAAAACATGGGTAATCGCCGCCAATGGGGCTACTATCCATCGCCCGGACGGTACCCTTTTTTCATCCATACCCATGGAGAAAGAAGATGTCATTAAAGTTTTAGCATGGCTTGAAGGAAATGGCTTCTACTATGAAGCGATTGATGATGAGTCTATTTTAACCCCGCAAAATGGCAGGGAGGTTATGAACATTGAGCTTGACCGTATTCGCAGTGCCAATCCGAATACGAATTTGAGCAGGCTTGAAAAGGCAGCCGAAAAACAGTTCAGTCAGTCTGGTTTTTCTCATGTAGACTCTTATAAGGAGATTGTTGATAAGAAAAGAAACGTGTACAACATCCTCACCTTCTCCTTTGAAGAGGAAAAACTTCAAAAAGGATGGGAGAGGTTCAAAGACTACCCTGACTTGACCCTTGTAAGCTCTGCCAACCATAACTTTGAAGTGGAACATAGGCTTGCTTCTAAAGGGAATGCTGTGAAGCAATTGGCTCAACAACTGAATCTTTCTATAGAAAGAACGGCGGTTATTGGAGACAGTTTGAATGATTTATCTATGATAAATATGGCAGGAAACAGCGCCGCCATGGGAAATGCCAAAAATGAGGTGAAAGAGGCCTGCCAATTCCTTACGAAAACGAATGACGAAGATGGCGTTGCCCATGCGATTGACCACTTCCTTGCTTTTTAGGATCATCCAATTCCCAGCGTGACTTTTCGGGAGGCGTGATGGGGATGATGATATAGATGGCTTCTTTGAAGCTGCTCTAAAAAAAGACGCCCGAGACTTCAGGTCTCGGGCGTCTTTTTTCTAAGCCGGTGGTACATCGGCATCGGAATACCGGTGGTCCAGGTCGACGAATTTGTTGTATTCTTTCACAAAAGCTAAAGAGACTGTTCCCACCGGACCGTTACGTTGCTTGGCTAGGATGATTTCAATAATGTTCTGGTTTTCCGATTCCTGGTCGTAGTAATCATCACGGTATAGAAATCCTACGATATCGGCATCCTGCTCAATTGAACCGGATTCACGCAAGTCAGACATCATCGGTCGCTTATCCTGTCTTGATTCAACTCCACGGGAAAGCTGCGACAGAGCAATCAACGGAACATTAAGTTCACGAGCCAATCCTTTTAAGGAACGGGAAATTTCTGATACTTCCTGCTGACGGTTTTCCTTAGAGTTGGCGCTGCCTTGAATTAACTGCAAATAGTCGATCAAAATCATACCAAGTCCGTGTTCTTGCTTAAGACGACGGCATTTGGAACGGATCTCACTGACCCGGATACCTGGTGTATCATCAATATAAATGCCAGCATTGGATAGACTCCCCATCGCCATCGTGAGTTTGTTCCAATCCTCTGTTTCCATCTGTCCTGTACGAAGACGCTGAGCATCGATGTTTCCTTCCGCACAAATCATACGGGAGACAAGCTGGTCGGCACCCATCTCCAAACTAAAAATAGCAACATTCTCATCCGTGTGGACCGCTACGTTCTGGGCAATATTCAAAGCAAACGCGGTCTTACCCATGGACGGACGGGCAGCAATGATAATCAAATCATTCCGTTGGAAACCAGAGGTGATATGATCAAGATCGCGGTACCCCGTCGGAATTCCGGTCGTACTTCCATCATTGTGGTGCAGCTGTTCAATGTTGTCATAAACGTCAATCAGTACGTCTTTGATGCTCTTGAAAGCACTGGAATTTTTCCTTTGGGAAACCTCGAGAATGTCTTTTTCTGCAGCGTTCAATACATCCTCTAAATCCTCTTCTTCTGAATAGCCCGTGGTTACGATATTTGTAGCCGTACGGATTAAACTTCTAAGAGTCGATTTTTCACTCACAATGCTTGTATAATACTGGATATTTGCAGCAGTCGGGACGGAGTTTGCAATATCCGTCAAATAAGATACCCCTCCAACTTCCTCAAGCACCTGATTGTTGGAAAGAGCTGCCGTTACCGTTACGAGATCGATCGGCTCCCCTTTATCTGAGAGCGAAAGCATGACCTCGAATATTCGCTGGTGGCTCGCCCGGTAAAAATCTTCAGGAAGAAGATATTCAGCAGCTGTCGACATCGCTTCAGGTTCTAAAAAGACCGCACCGAGTACCGCTTGTTCTGCTTCTATATTATGGGGTGGGGTGCGATCGTTCCACATTTCACTCACTCTTGTTCCTCCTCTGAATCTAAAGCACGGATGGCCCGTCCGTCACAAACAACCACACGTTGTACGGTTATTTTATACATCCTTCCTTTTCGTTATGAAAAAGAAGGTTTATGAGCCAGAAATACAAAACAGAAGCGCCCAATAGCTCCAGTAGAATGGATTGGGCGCTTGATCGTTCAAGACTTACTTTTCCTCGACATGGACTTTGATCGTACCTGTTACTTCTGGGTGAAGTTTCACAGGAACGTTTGTGTAGCCCAACGTCCGGATCGGATCATCAAGCTCGATTTTACGTTTATCGATTTTAATATCATGGGATTTCTTCAGTTGCTCGGCGATCTGCTTACTTGTAATGGATCCGAACAGGCGCCCGTTATCTCCGGATTTCGCCACAAGCTTCACTTCCAAGTTGGCAAGCTGGTCTTTCAGTCGCTTCGCTTCTTCGACTTCTTCCTGTGCTTGCTGCTCAACTTTGGCATCTTTGGCCTTTTGGGCCTGAACGTTCCCCTTCGTCGCCTCTACCGCCAAATTGTTTTTAAGGAGGTAGTTGCGTGCGTATCCATCGTTCACTTCTTTGATTTCGCCTTTTTTGCCTTTTCCTTTAACATCCGCTTTGAAAATTACTTTCATTCTGTGTCTCCCCCTTCAAAATACTCATCAATAATATCTTGCAACAATGCTTTTGCATCTTCAATCGTTGTATCTTCAAGCTGTGTGGCTGCGTTCGTCAAGTGCCCGCCGCCGTTCATCTTCTCCATGATGACCTGGACGTTGATATCTCCGAGAGAACGGGCACTGATGCCGATCCTTCCATCACTCCGTTCAGAAATAACGAACGAAGAAACGATTCCGCTCATCGTCAGTAAGGTATCCGCAGCCTGCGCAATAATGACTGGTCCGTAAGTTTCTCCGCGGTCCCCGGTGGAAATGGCAATGCCATCACGGTAAATAGAAGCCCGTTCAATCAGTTTACTTCTACGAACATAGACATCTAAATCTTCTTTCATGAACTTCTGGACTTGTACGGTATCTGCTCCCTTGGACCTCAAGTATGAAGCAGCATCGAATGTTCGTGATCCTGTGCGGAGCGTAAAGCTTTTCGTATCGACGATAATCCCTGCGAGGAGGGCCGTCGATTCGAGCATCGACAGTTTCAGTTTTTTCGGCTGGTATTCAAGCAGCTCGGTGACAAGTTCTGCTGTCGACGACGCGTATGGTTCCATATAAACAAGTGTCGGATCAGCGATGAATTCTTCTGCACGTCTGTGGTGATCGATTACGACGACATGCTCCGTTTTGGAAAGGAGCTTCTCCTCGATGACCATGGAAGGCTTGTGCGTATCTACAACGACAAGCAACGTCTCATTCGTCACCATCTCTAAAGCATCTTCTGGTGGGATGAAATAATGCCAGAGGTCTTCGTCTTTCTCAATTTCCTCGACCATCCGCTGAACGCCGGTATCAATATCATCCGGGTCGAGGACGATAGCGGCTTTCTTGTCGTTCGCCTGGGCAATTTTAAGAATACCGATGGACGCGCCGACAGAGTCCATATCCGGAGATTTGTGTCCCATGATCAAGACCTTTTCACTTGCCTGTACAAGTTCTTTCATGGCGTGGGAGATCACACGTGCGCGTACCCGTGTCCGTTTTTCCATCGGATTCGTCTTTCCACCATAGAAGCGGACTTTTCCTGAATCATCTTTGATGGCAACCTGATCTCCACCCCGGCCAAGGGCAAGGTCGAGGCTGGACTGAGCCAATTCTCCAAGTTCAGGGAGACTGACCGGACCAACACCGATTCCGAAACTTAACGTCAATGGAACGTTCTGGTCTGTAATCAATTCACGCACATCGTCGAGGATTTCAAACTTCGCTTTTTCCAAGGTATAAAGAATTTCCTGATTCATGACAGCCATGAAACGCTCTTGAGAGGTCCGCTTCAAATAAATGCCATAATCCCCCGCCCACTTGTTCAATATGGAGGTCACTTGTGAGTTGATATGGCTTTTGGCTGTATCATCCATGCCCTGGGTAATTTCTTCATAGTTATCAAGGAAAATAATCGAAAGAACCGTCTGCTCATTTTCATAACGGTTATGGATTTCCGTCTGCTTTGTCCGGTCGAACAAGTAAAGCAGACGTTCCTCCCTTTTAATGATTGTCTGGAATTTGTAACCGGCAATAGTGATCCAAACCTCATCTTCTTCATCCTTCACACAGGGAATCAGATGATCGGAAAGTCGTTTTAATGATTCTCCAACAATCGTATCCTCTTCAGTGAACTTATTCATATAAGGGTTCGCCCACTCGATCATATAGTTTTCACTATAAAGAACGATCCCGATAGGCATTTCCAACAAAGCTTCTTCGCCGACTTTTTTCACCCTGTAGGATAAGGTCGATATATATTCTTCTGTCTCATTGATCATGTTCTGTTCAGTACGGACACTGTAAAAGATGGACGCAGCTAAAAACAGCGTCATCATTAGTCCGAGCATCCATTGATAGTACCAGATGAAGCCAAGCAGAATGAGAGAGATCAAATAAATGATCCACAAGTGTCCGCTCATCGTTGGTTTTTTAAAAAAATTCGGCATTGCATTCAGCTCCTACCATCTTCTTGAGAGCGATCATTCTTTCTTTTCTTCCACACGTTCCCTCATCGGAAATCCTATATCAATTATACCGATTATTCGCACAAGGTACATGACGATTTGTGGAAGAAGTATGGAAAATACAACCACAAGAATCGGTATGACTTTTGACCACTTTTTCTTCCAAGCATAGAAAAAGACGAAAGAGAATCCCTGCAGTACGATCAGTGCCCCCGTTAAAATGAACACATTCACGGCGGCTAAATAAATCAGATCATTTCCATCCATTGTGACATAATTCAAGATCATCGCCACAAAGTAATACCATAATACGGATGTCGGCAGCTTGAAGTTCTTAAAATCAGCAAATCTCATAGACTGATTTTCGATACGATTGATTAGTTTGTAGGTCGCCCATTGGCTTACAAAGGCCATGAAAACGCCCGCCATCGCCAACACACTTGGAACGATATCAGGAATGAAATCAATCAATTCACGAAAATCTTCTATATCCTGCTTGACCTCTTCTCCCTGCATCATCCCGGAGAATAAACCTTCTACAGTACTAAAGGCTTGATTCATGCTGTTTCGTAATTCTTCCATCCAATTGACCCCGAGGAACAATTGTGTCAGGAGGAAGATGGCTAAGAGACCAATACTAAAACCAACGGATCCAATGGCAAGCGTTTCATAAGAAGAACGTTTGGCATGCATCGCTCCTCCGAGAGCAAGACCCCCGAACCCTGCCAGTAAAGTTATAGGAAGAGAGAAAACCGTCGCAAACAGCAAAGTGAAGATTAAAGATCCGATAAACATCAGTACGCCTGGCTTCCAGCCGTACCGGTAACTATAGAAAACGAAAGGGACAGGTAAAATGAGTAACAAAATCGACCCAATTGGTCCAGGCATAAAAATAATTACCAATAACAATAGCAGATATAGGCCGGTCATTAAAGCCCCTTCCGTCAACCTCTTTGTGTCATTCATGATTGATAAAGCACCTCTATTTCTATCGCGCTTGTCTTAACCTCCCTATTTTAACATATCACCCCCTCATACTTCTCGTATCAAATGCTTCCATCCACTTCTTCTTGGTGATTTTTTCTATTGTTTGTTATGATGAATAAAATTCGATAGAGGAGGGCCTCACATGCGCACCGATTACCATGTACATATGGCGGAAACCGGAAACCTTGATGTCGACTATCTACGAACCTACATAACAAAAGCAAAAGAAGAAGGAATCGAAGAATTAGGCATATCTGAACATGCGTATTTCTTTCAGGAAACACGCGACATTCTATCTAACTCTTGGGTGGAGAATCGTCGTACGCTTGACTTTGAAACCTACCAGAAGATGTTTGATGAAGCAGCCAAAGCAGAACTTCCGATCAAGATGGGCATAGAAATGGATTACATGCGAGGAAAAGAAAAAGAGATGGAGTCCTTTATTTCTTCCCATCCTTTTGATTACGTGATCGGTTCGGTCCACTGGATCAATGAATGGGGCATCGATCTTGCCATTTACCGGGATGAATATGAAAAAAGGGATTTGAAAGATGTTTACCAGCAATACTTTGACCGTGTCGTCACCCTTGCAGAGTCAGGACTATTTGACTTTGTCGGTCATATCGATGTCATCAAAGTGTTTGGCTACCGGCCAAATGACGAAGAGTTTTTGAAGGACCAATACAAACGTGCAGCGAAAGCCCTTGCGAAAACAGATACGTGCATAGAAATTAGTACGGCAGGCTTGCGAAAGCCTGTCGGAGAACTCTATCCAGATCCGACGCTTCTGCAAATGTGTAAAGATGAAGGTGTTGGGATCGTTCTCTGTTCAGATGCCCACAAACCGGACCATATCGGGTACCGCTATGAAGAAGCGATCGATCTTGCAAAATCCGTCGGTTATACCGAGGTCCATACTTTCTCCAACCGCAAACGACAGGTGCACCCCATTGGCTGACCTCCTTTTCAAAAAACGGTTTGGGCTCGAAAAAAACGAGGATTACAAAACAAATAAGCGTCTGGCAGTACGTGGCATTCTTTTTCAGGAAGGAAAAGTCCTGTTGGTGAATTCCAGTCTTGGAGATTACAAACTTCCTGGTGGCGGCGTTGAGGATGGAGAGAGAGACGAGGATGCTCTTATCAGAGAAGTTGAGGAAGAAACAGGCTGCAGGAACTGCCGGGTGAGAGAATATGCCGGCGAAGTTGTGGAAAGCCACCTTGACGTGTATGAACCGGAAGCTGTTTTTGAAATGACCTCCCGTTATTATTTTTGTGAATGGTCGGGAGAAAAAGGCGAGCAACGACTGGATTCCTATGAACAAGAACAGGACTTCACACCCGTCTGGTTAAGCGTTGAGGAAGCTATTGTTCAAAACGAAAAGATTTTGGATCGAACGAATAAAAACCCCTGGATCCTTCGAGAGATTTATGTCTTGAAACATCTAATGAATGTGATACAAACTCCCTAACCCTTAAAGCATGATTAAAAAAGCTCAACGTCACACCGACGTTGAGCTTTCTGATTAGTATTGAACAGGCGCACCAGGCCCTACAGGAATTCCTAGTAGCACCCAAACGAGCAACAGCAGCAACCAGCCAAGCAAGAAGGCAACGGAATAAGGAATCATCATAGAAATGAGTGTTCCAATTCCAAGCTTCTTATCGTAGCGCTGAGCGAACGCGATAATCACCGGGAAGTATAGAAGCAGTGGTGTAATCATGTTCGTTACAGAGTCTGCGATTCTATAAAGCAATGTCGTAAACTCCGGGGAATAACCGAGGTTCATCATGATAGGAACAAATACCGGAGCCAAAATCGTCCATTTGGCTGAAGAACTTCCAATAAAGAAATTGACGACCATCGTCAGTCCAATGAACGTTAAGATGAGGCCAATCCCATCAAACCCTGTAGAGTTCAAAAAGTCTGCCCCGCGAAAAGCGATGACCGTGCCTAAATTCGTTTCACGGAAATACGCGATAAACTGACCTGCCGTAAAGGCAAGAGCAATGTATCCACTCATGCTTGCCATGGTTTTCCCAAGTAGTTTGGTAAGGTCCTTATCATTGGAAATCTCTTTTGTAACGATTCCATAAATCAAGCCTGGGACCAGGAATAATAGGAAAATCACGAATACCAATGCGCTGAAAAACGGGGATTCAATATAGGATCCCTCTCCACGCAACGGACCGAAAGACAAGTAAGCCATAACAGCGAACGTAATCAGAAAACCGATCCCAGCCAAACGCATCCCCTTTTTCTCAAGAGAGGTCAGTTCATCAATTTCTCCTTCTGCTTCACCTTCATACTTACCCAGTCTGGGTTCTACGATTTTTTCAGTTACGAGTGTACCAATAAACGTGATCAGAACAACAGAGACGGCTGCAAAGAAGTAGTTCATCGTGACTGTAATCGTTTCTGCATAAGCAGGATCGATCGTACGAGTCGCTTCAGCAGTCAACTCCTGAAGAATAGCATCAGTACTTGTGAGTGCTAAATTGGCTCCAAATCCACCGGATACACCCGCAAAGGCCGCAGCAAGTCCAGCAAGTGGGTGTCGCCCTAGTCCTAAGAAAAGGACAGCTCCAAGTGGTGGAAGTACCACGTAGCCTGCGTTGACCGCCACACTGGACATGACTCCTGCAAAAACTAAAGCGGCCGTCAATAATTTCTGAGGAAATGAAAACACAATTCCCTTCAACGAAGCGTTAATTAAACCTGTCTGCTCAGCAAGGCCGATACCGAGCATGGTCACAAGCACAGCTCCTAGCGGTGGAAAGCCGATAAAGTTATCAACCGCACTATTAAATATATAATCCAGTCCACTCAGACTGAAAAGGTTTTTCACCTCTACGGCTTCTCCTGTCGTCGGATTCGTGACAGATACCCCGGCAAAGATTCCAGAAATAATAACTACGATAAATGCTAATATAGCAAAAAGCAGTAATGGTGATGGGAGCTTATTCCCCAGCCATTCGATGCCATCTAAAATACGAAATAAAAATCTGCGTCCAGATGAGACCTCTGCTCTATCTTTCTTCATTATACCCCTCCCTACAAAGTCGATAAATTAAGTCGGAATTAAATTTAACAAGAGAAATTCTCAAAGTCAAAGCTTTTGTTCCAGCTTTTACAAAACTATAAACTGTCATTGTTTTTTCCATAATAAAAAGACAAACCCCGGCAGGTTTGTCTTTTATATATTATGAAGCAAATTTACTTATCTCTGAATTTACTGCCCGACATTTAAATGGTCAAACACTGCACTTGCTTAATATCTGCAATTTGAGCAAGCTGTTCGTTACAGTCCCCGGCCACCGGTTTGTCTACAGTCAGCACCATGACGGCTTCTCCACCTTCGTTCGTACGTCCAACCTGCATGGTTGCGATGTTAATTTCATGTTCTGCAAGTAAACTTCCCACACGGCCGATCGCCCCTGGCTGGTCGGTGTGACGAATAACAACGAGATGGCCTTCTGGAACAACGTCGATGGAATATTGATCAAACTGCACAATACGTGCGCCCAAACCATTCAACAACGTCCCGGACACGCTGCGCTTTTCTTGATCGGTCTCGATTTCCACGGTAATCAAGTTTGTGAATCCTTTCGTTTGGGTCGACTTCTGCTCATTCACTGTAATCCCTTTGTCAGACGCTGTCTTGAACGCATTGACATCATTCACACGTTCACCGATATGACGTTTCAAGATTCCTTTCACAGCGATCCGTGTAAGTGGCATGGTATCAACTTCAAGCAAATCGCCACTATAGTAAACATTCACACGTTCTAGCGTACCGTCTACCACTTTTGATAGAAAAGCGCCCAAACGTTCAGAGAGCTTAAAGTATGGAGAGAGCTTCTCCATCATTTCTGAGGACACAGAAGGCAGGTTGACCGGGTTTTTTACTGTTCCTCCGCGTAACAGTTCCAACACATCAAAGCTGACGTCTGTCGCAACATTTTCCTGAGCTTCAATTGTACTGGCACCAAGGTGAGGAGTCGCAACCACTTCCGGCAAGGATAACAACGGATGCTCCGTCGCAGGCTCCTCTTCGAAAACATCAAGCGCAGCACCAGCGATCTTTCCAGATTGAATCGCTTCATAAAGGGCATTTTCTTCTACAATCCCTCCACGGGCACAATTCAATATACGTGCTCCCGTCTTCATCATGGCAATGGCCTCTTCATTGATTAGATGCTTCGTCTTTTCGATGAGAGGCGTGTGTACAGTCAGGAAGTCGGCCTGCTTGAGAACTTCCTCTAAAGTTCCATGAGTGACACCGGCTTTTTCCGCTTTTTCATCATTCAAGAATGGATCGAAGGCGATCACTTTCATGCGATGACCTTTAGCACGTTGGGCGACTTCGCGACCAATCCGCCCGAATCCGACAATTCCAAGCACTTTATCTTTCAACTCAACGCCGACGAACTTTTTACGTTCCCAACGCTTTTGTTGAAGCTGATGATAGGCTTGCGGAATGTTCCGAGCTAACGACATAAGCATCGCCATTGTGTGTTCGGCTGTCGAGATCGTATTCCCATCTGGAGCATTCACGACGATGATGCCGTTTTCCGTAGCCGCATCAAGATCAATGTTGTCGACTCCCACTCCCGCACGACCTATGATTTTCAAATGAGGAGCGTGTTCAATGACTTCTCGTGTCACTTGTGTCTGGCTTCTTACGATGAGCGCTTCTGCCGATCCGATTTCTTCCAACAACTGTTCATGAGATAGGTTTGAATTCATGACAGTTTCGATATCTTCCGCCTCCAATAGAGGTCTGATTCCATCTTCACTCAATGGATCACTAATCAATACACGATGCATTTCTATTCCTCCCTTGTACGTTCCAAATAAGCGGCTTGTGCAGCTGCCACACCCGCACCTGGCTCGAATTCATGACCTAAACGTTTTAAGACAATCTCAAGAATTCCTATATATTGAAGAACATTGGCAGGACGGGAGTATCCCATGTGTCCAATTCTAAAAATTTCGCCCTTCATATGCTTCTGTCCGCCTGCTAAAATAAGGCCGAACTCTTCATTCGCCACTTTTCTCAATTGTTCAGCTTCAATAGTTTCCGGGCGGATCGACGTTACTGTCGATGAAGCATCTTCATCAGAGACCAGTAGAGGGAGATTCAAGGCACGGCAAGCCTCCCGTGTCATTTCCTTCATCGTTTGATGCCGTTCAAAAACCCGATCTAAGCCTTCCTCTTCCAACATTTCCAGGACCTGTTGAAGACCGAATAAAAGGGAAAGAGCAGGTGTGAACGGGGTTTGGCCCCCCTCAAGTTGTTGACGGTATTTTCGTAAATCCAAGTAAAAACGAGGGCGCGGATTTTCTTCAATGACTGACCAGGCTTGCGGTCCGACAGCCAAAAACGCAAGACCCGCAGGAAGCATCATCGCTTTTTGCGAACCCGAAACTAAGATATCGATTCCAGACCGATCCATCTTCACTTCGGCGCCTCCAATAGAAGAAACCCCATCAACGATGACAAGAGCTGAACTCATGTTCTTTACACTCTCAGCGACCTTTTCAACGGGATGCATAACGCCTGTCGATGTTTCACAGTGTGTAAGGAATACAGCTTTCGTATCCGGGTGTTTATGAAGCGTTTCTTCCACTTGGGAGACCTCGACAGCTTTTCCCCACGGCACCTCTATGCGTACCACATCTAATTCATATGTCTCACAGATTTGTGCAAAACGATCTCCAAATGCCCCGGCGACCACGACGATCACTTTATCTCCGGGCTTGGTTGTGTTTACAACAGATGCCTCCAAAGAAGACGTTCCACTCCCTGTAACGATAAGCACCTCTCCCGATGTACCGAACACCGGCTTTAATTTCGGAGCAATAGCATTAATTAATTCTTTGGCCTTCCCACCACGGTGGCCGATCATCGGTTGATTCATGCTACGTTCGACACTCGGTGGAATCGGAGTGGGGCCGGGGGTGTGCAACAAATCCCATTCACGTTTCATACTTCCTTCAACCTCCTCTATATTCAGTGATTCACTTTTCTCCATAGATCCTTTTATGCTTTAGAAAAGCAATGATATTCTCTAATCCTATCAAAGAAAGAACCATTGTCAATTAAATTAGAAAATTCCGTTTATCGACGTTTTTTTCTTATTTTTATCGAATAAAGGACTTTGATTTTTTTCTTTTTTATCTGTATAATTCAAAAAGTAATTATTTTTAGAAAATTAAAAATAGGGGGAATTTACTTTGAGAAAGCATCTATTGGTGTTAATGACACTGATGTTCGCACTGTTCCTTGCAGCTTGTAGTGGGGGAGACAGCGAAACATCAACAGACACAGGTGAAGAAAACACGGATGAAACTTCTGAAGAAACAACTGAACAGTCAGACGAGGGAGAAGCTTCCGGAAATCAAGAGATTACCGTAACAGCGAAAAGTGAGATCCCTAGCATGGATCCATCTCTTATTACAGATTCTGTCGGATTCCAATGGGCTGGAGAGACTTATGAAGGGCTATACCGCCTGGATGAGAACAGCCAGCTTGTAGATGGAATGGCAGAAAGCTCCGAAGTGAGTGAAGATGGTCTAACATGGACATTTAAATTGCGTGATGCAGAATGGTCCAACGGTGACCCTGTCACAGCACACGATTTCGTATATGCATGGAGAAGAGCTGTTGACCCTGAGGTTGGCTCTGAGTACGGCCCTTACTTCCTTGGAGGCATCATTAAAAATGCCCAAGCGATCAGTGATGGCGAAGCAGAACTTGAAGACCTGGGGGCTACTGCAGAAGATGATAAGACCCTTGTCGTAGAACTTGAAAAGCCTGTTCCATACTTCAAGTCCATGACGGTGTTCATTACGTTCATGCCGTTGAACCAGGCGTATGTTGAAGAGCAGGGGGACAAGTTCGCTACAGAAGCTGAATACACAATTTCTAACGGACCATTCCAAATGACGGAGTGGAATCACGGCGAAGGCTGGACCGTTGAAAAGAACGATACTTATTGGGATGCAGAAACCGTTCAACTAGAGACAATCAACGCGAAAGTAATTAAAGAAGTTTCTACAGGAGTCAACCTTTATGACACTGGGGAAATTGATCAGACTGAATTGAACGCTGAATTCGTCGACCAGTACCGCACGAGCGACGCTTTCAATGTTGCTGAAAAACCATACTTATATTTCTTTAAGTTCAACCAGGAAAATAATGAAGCTCTTGCGAATGTAGACATTCGTAAAGCGATCTCTTATGCGATTGACCGTCAGTCACTCGTAGACGTTATTTTGAACGATGGTTCTGTGCCGGCAGAAGGCTATGTACCATCCAACTTTGTTTCTATGCCGAACAGTGACCAAGACTTCCGTGAAGCTCAAGGTCCGTTGGTAGAATATAACGTGGAAAAAGCAAAAGAACATTGGCAGAAAGGCCTGGAAGCTCTAGATACTGATTCTGTTGAAATCGAACTGCTTGGTGACGATACAGGAACTTCCAAAGACGTCCTTGCTTACTACAAGAACCAACTGGAAGAAAACCTTGAAGGTGTAACGATCAAATTGATGGAAGTACCATTCAAAGAACGTGTTCGTCGTGACAACGAAGGCGAATTCGAGATGGAAGCTGCTACATGGGGACCAGACTATGTGGATCCGAACACTTACTTGAACATGTATCTTACAGATGGTCAGAACAACAACATGGGCTATTCCAGTGAAGAATATGACGCGTTGATCGAAAAGGCAAACGGCGAGTATGCTCAAGAGCCTGAGAAACGTTTCGAAACATTCTTGGAAGCTGAAAAACTGCTTCTAGAAGAAGATCAAGCGGTAGCACCAATTTATCAGGATGCAAAAGCTCAACTTTTCCGTCCTTCAATCAAAGGTGTCTTCACAACAGCTACAGGTCCAGAATTTGAATTCAAATGGGCTTATGTAGAAGAATAAAAGCGCTTAAGAAACGGCAGGGAATTTTCCCTGCCGTTTTTTTACATTCTTAGTCTTGAAATTTCCCATCTATTCGCGATATAGTCTCTTAAGGTATGAAAAAGAAAGGGGCGGATAGACGTGAAGCGCATTTATATGAGGACGATGTATTATTCGGTAGGCATTATCATTATGACGCTTGGCATCGCCTTGACGATCCAGTCTGCACTGGGTACATCTCCATTCGATGCCCTTCTCGTAGGTCTGCACCGGACATTCGGTTTGACGATCGGAAGTTGGGAGATTGTCGTCGGTTTCAGCATGATCGTTTTCAATGCCATTGCTGAAAAAAGACGACCAGAGCTCCTTGCTTTAGCAACGTCTCTTTTAACTGGGATCGGCATCGATTTTTGGGTCTTCACGATCCGTGATACCATCCATCCGGATGTATTCTGGACGCAGATGGTCTGTCTTGTTGCCGGGATGAGTATCGCAGGCTTCGGAATCGCGCTTAACCTTCAAGCAGATTTTGCCCCGAATCCTTTCGACCGGATGATGCTCGTTGTCAGCAAACTCACCGGCTGGAACGTTTCCATCTCGAGGGCACTCATCAGCATCCTCCTTGTGCTGCTCGCCTTCCTCTTCAGCGGGGCAATCGGCATAGGCACTGTCCTGATCACTCTGTTCAGTGGACCAGTCATTCAAGGGTTCATGGCGCAAATCAACAAATTCGATCAGCGCCTGACCCCCGTCGCTCCTTCCTGTTCATAAAAAACAAAGGCTCAAGGCCATGGGATTTATCCAAACGAAAAAAGAGGCGGAATCATAACCGGATTCCGCCTCTTTTTTTATAACTCTCCCTGAGGGCCCAAAAATTCATAATGAATACGATCTTCAGGAATGCCCCAACGATTCAGCATGCCATAAACAGCTTTCATGAACCCTTCCGGTCCACAAAAGTAAAATTCCGCATCTCCAGGAGCAACCGTTTTCAGCCAATCCAGCGTAATATAGCCTTCTGATTTGTGCAGTCCTTTCAACACATCGTTCTCCTCAGGCTTTTCATAAACGAGATGAGCCGTGCCCGGTTTTGAATTTTCGATTTCCTCTTTGAACGCATGCACACGCCCGTTTCTGGCGGCGTGGATGAAATGAACCATGCGATCCGGCTGAGCCTTCTCCGCATATTTCCACATGCTCATCAAAGGGGTAAGGCCTACACCACCACTAATTAAAACGAGTGGTCGCTCTGTATGGTTATCCAAATAAAAGTCGCCTGCCGGGGCACTGACAGGGATCGAATCCCCAGGGTTCACTTGATCATGCAACCAGGAAGAAACCATCCCATCAGGGTGATTCAAGAGCCCTTTTTCCTTTTTCACACTAATTCTGTAATATGATTTTCCCGGGGCATCAGAAAGGCTGTACTGTCTAAGGTGTGTATAGGTTTCCCCTGGGATTTCCGCCTTGATGGTTAAATACTGTCCAGGTTTGTACACAGGTAATGCTTTTCCGTCCTTCGGTTCCAAGTAGAAAGAAGTGATTTCTTCGCTCTCTTTCACCTTATCGACGACATCAAATAACCGGTACCCGGTCCAGCCGCCTTTTTGCTGCTCTGTTTCCTCGTACAACGCATTCTCCACCCCAATAAAGGCATCTGCAATGACTCCGTAAGCTTTTCCCCAAGCTTCAATAATGTCATCCGTAGCCGCATCCCCAAGGACCTCTTTGATCGCTTTTAATAAGTATTCTCCTACAATCGGATAATGCTCAGGTTTCACATTTAAACTACGATGCTTTTCTGCAATTTGCTTAACACGCGGTACAATGACTTCCAGTTGATCAATGTGTTGTGCAGCGGCGTATACTGTATTCGCAAGTGCTTTTGGCTGATCTCCCGCCCTCTGGTGTGTCTGATTGAAGATATTCTTCAATTCAGGGTGATCTTCAAACATCCGCTTGTAAAAGTGAGTCGTAATCGCTTCTCCATGTTCTGCTAAGACAGGAACGGTTGCTTTAATCGTCTTTATCGTCTGTTGATCGAGAATTTCAGTCGCCTTTGTAGACATACTTAAAAACTCCTTTGTTAATTGATGTATTTTATATACATCTTTATTATAGGGAGTCTCTTACTACAATAGCAATATTAAAAATACATCTTTTGTGACAGAAAACAAAACCTTCTCCATTTAAGACAGTCCCTGTAGTTTATGATAAGATAATAAAAAAACGAGAATGAGGGTTAAACTAGATGCGTCTCAAGAAATACACTGACTACGCTTTGAGAGTCCTGATTTTTACTGCATCGAAACGAGATGGCGAACTTGCAAATAAAAAGGAGATCTCCGAAGTTTTTCGAATCTCCGAAAATCATTTAGGGAAAATCATTCACGAGTTGAATAAACTAGAGCTGATTGAAACACACCGGGGACGGTCTGGCGGCATTCGCCTGGCGAAAAAACCAGCAGAGATCAACATAGGAAACGTTGTCCGTGCCATGGAAGACGACTTTCATTTGCTTGAATGTTTTGACTGCGCCACTAACTATTGCGTCATCACCCCGGCATGTACACTGAAAGGCGTTCTTCACGAAGCTTTACGGGCCTTTCTAACCGTACTGGATCAATACACACTCGAAGACTTGTTGACGAACAAACAAGAGCTGAGAGAATTAATGGGATTGAAATGAAAACACGGCTGTTCCTTCCAGCAAGGAAATACAGCCGTGTTTTTATTATTGCGTATTAGCTCCTGATTGTGGAAGACTCAGTTTCGATATGTTTCGGGCTTCATTGCCCAGGTTGAGTGTCAGGGAAGGCAGGGAAGCTACTCGTCCAGCTCCATCGCCCCATCTACTCAATAAACATCTCGAAACTTAGTCTTATACAACTCTGCCATATTCTTTAATTAAGAAAAAAGCATATAAAAACCCCTTGAGGGCTCTAATGAGCCCTCAAGGGGTTTGCGACGCTACTCTTACTCAGTAGTGTAAGGAAGTAGGGCCATTGTACGAGCGCGTTTGATCGCTTTCGTCAATTTACGCTGATATTTTGCAGACGTTCCAGTTACTCGACGAGGAAGAATTTTTCCACGGTCAGAGACGAAACGTTTTAGCAAATCCACATCTTTAAAGTCGATGTGTGTAATTCCGTTAGCGGTGAAGAAACACACCTTTTTACGTTTTCCGCGTCCACGACGTGCCATGTAGCATTCACTCCTTTCTATTTAGAATGGTAAATCATCATCTGATATATCGATTGGCTCCCCATTATCTGCGAATGGGTCGTCATTTCGTTGGTTATTATTGTTGTTATTAGAACCGAAGTTGTTTCCTGATGGTTGTTGATTCTGATTTGGCTGGAATCCTGAACCTCCACGGTTTCCTCCCCCTTGGGAAGCACCTTTGGACTCTAGGAACTGCACGCTATCTGCAACAACTTCTGTTACAAATACACGTTTACCTTCTTGGTTATCGAAGCTGCGGGACTGTAGACGTCCGTCAACACCGACAAGACTACCTTTACTCATAAAGTTAGCCAGGTTCTCAGCCGCTCTTCTCCAAACGACACAGTTGATGAAATCGGCATCGCGATCTCCTGAGTTGTTGGAAAAAGGACGGTTCACGGCAATTGTAAAGTTGGCGACAGCTACTCCGTTTGGCGTATAGCGTAAATCAGGATCCTTCGTCAATCTGCCGGCTAATACGACACGATTTAACATCAGAACCACTCCTTATTTGTCATCTTCGCGTACAGCGATGTGGCGGATAATATCATCCGTGAACTTCGCTTGACGGTCGAATTCGTTGATTGCATCACGTGTACCTGTGAAATCAACTGTTACATAGATCCCATCACGGTAGTCGTTAATTTCGTAAGCAAGACGACGCTTGCCAACTTCTTTAACTTCTTCAATCTCCGCTCCGTTATCTGTTAGGATTTTGCTGAAACGATCTTTGACAGATGTTTTCGCTTCCTCCTCGATGTCTGGGCGGATGATATACATGATTTCGTATTTTCTACTCATCCGTTTTCACCTCCTTATGGACTTGACGGCTCCTTTTCTATCAAAGGAGCAAGGAGTAATCTTCATTGAATTACTCACAATTTAGTATTGTATCAAAGTTGTCCAAGATTTACAACCTTTTTAACGGAAGGATCCTCGCTTATACGTTGAAACGGAAATGGATAACGTCGCCATCTTTCACCAGATATTCTTTACCTTCTAGACGGACACGGCCACGATCACGGGCTACAGCCATAGATCCTGCATCCACGAGATCCTCATAAGATACCGTCTCTGCACGGATGAAGCCGCGTTCGAAGTCTGTGTGAATGATACCGGCTGCCTGTGGAGCGGTCATGCCTTCTTTAAATGTCCACGCACGGACTTCCTGCTCACCGGCAGTAAAATACGTAGCCAGTCCAAGCAAGTTGTAAGTGGCTTTGATCAGTTGATCGAGACCGGATTCTTCAATTCCTAGATCTTCAAGAAACTCTTCTTTTTCTTCGTTATCAAGCTCAGCGATTTCAGATTCGATTTTTGCACAAACCACGATGACTTCCGCTTTTTCTTTAGCTGCAAATTCGCGAATCTGCTTCACTCGATCGTTATCTGCTTCACCGATTTCATCTTCACTTACATTTGCCACATAGAGGATAGGCTTTGAAGTCAATAGATGAAGGCCTTTGACAATCTTCTCCTGGTCGCTGCTGAATTCAACGGCACGGGCTGGGGTTTCTTCCTCCAATGCGTCTTTCAGCTTTTCAAGTACGGCATACTCCGCCATCGCTTCTTTATCCTTTTGACGTGCCATTTTAGCGACACGATCCATGCGCTTCGACACGGTTTCAAGGTCTGCTAAAATCAGCTCAAGGTTGATGGTTTCAATATCCGTAATTGGATCGACCTGACCGGATACGTGGGTGATATTTTCATCTTCAAATGCCCGTACCACGTGACAAATCGCATCCACCTGGCGAATATGAGACAAGAACTGGTTTCCTAGTCCTTCCCCTTTACTCGCGCCTTTGACGATTCCTGCAATATCCGTGAATTCAAAAGCTGTCGGTACAGTTTTCTTAGGGTTCACAAGCTCGGTCAGCTTTTCCAGACGACTATCCGGAACTTCCACGATCCCTACGTTCGGATCAATTGTGGCGAACGGATAGTTGGCAGACAAGGCGCCTGCTTGTGTAATTGCGTTAAATAACGTAGATTTCCCTACGTTCGGTAAACCTACGATTCCTGCTGTTAGTGCCATATGAGACTTTCACTCCTTAAGGATTTACATACATGCATGTTAGTCCACTTAATTATAGATTCTGTACTTGAAAATAACAACCTATGCAAAATCGGGAAAGCTTCGGTCGTATCTCCTAAAAAACTCCTTTTTCTACAGTAACAAATTCAATATTTATTGAAAAAGAGAGGAAGAACATTCTTTTCATTTGTATTTGCGTCTTTTTTTATAAATGTGAGGTATGAAAAAACGATGATGGGGACTTCGTACCATCAACAGTTTCAATAGTTCGATATTTACTATTCATTTATTCCTGTAACTTCACAGAAAAAAACCCTTCTGAATAACAGAAGGGGAATGGAGTCATTCGCTTGTTTCAAGAACCTTTTTCATCTTCGTTTCGAATTTTTTACGAGGAACGAGCACGCTGTGGCCGCACCCCTCACATTTAATTCGGATATCCGCACCCATACGGATGATTTTCCAGCGATTCTCTCCGCAAGGGTGAGGTTTTTTCATCTGAACAATATCATTCAACTCATAGGATTTATCAGCCATCAGGAAACTCCTCCTTTTTCTTCGTGATGGACGGGCTCATTCGGCTCTTCATCACGTGAATACATCACCATACGAGGGAAAGGAATCTCGATTCCTTCCGCGTCGAGTCTGTTCTTCACTTCTTTACGGAGAACCCGGGCCATAGCCCAGTGCTCCATCGGATTCACTTCACAAATAATACGCATGACCACATCCGATGCCCCTAATGTTTGAACGCCAAGGAGTTCAGGGACATTCAGTATCGATTCGTAACGTGCCGGCATTTCCTTCAGTAATTCCTGAATAACTTTTTCGGCCGCTTCGATGTCTTCCTCATAAGCAATACTCACATCAACAACGGCAATACTATTATGAATAGAAAAGTTTGTCACCTGTGTGACATTCCCATTAGGAAGGATATGAACCTCCCCTGTCCATGCCTTTACTTTCGTCGTACGGAGACCGACCTCCTCAACAAAACCTTCAACACCGGAAGTCTGAATATAATCCCCGACAGAAAACTGATCTTCAAAGATAATGAAGAAACCAGAAATGATATCACGGACAAGGTTCTGCGCTCCGAAACCGATGGCAAGCCCTGCCACACCAGCTCCGGCAAGTAAAGCGCCGACTTCAAAATTAAATGTTTCAAGAATCATGATGAAGGCCATAAAGTACACAACATAAGACATTGTGTTTAAAACCAATTTATTGAGCGTGGCTTCCCTTCGTTCAGTAATCCGAAAAGGGCCGCGTCTTTTGTTGGCAAAAAACTGGGTGATGAGTCTCCTTCCGATTCGAATGACTAAAAAGGAGACCAATATAATGAGAGCAATACGGATTGCACCAAGTGCTACGGTAATCCAAAGATCTGGTCCCGTTACGTAGTCCACAATTTCATCCCATTGCGTTTTTGCATCCTCTACCGCCGTTTTCGCATCCTCTACCACATTTGTAGGCTCGGCCACCACTTTCCCTCCTGTTTCCGTCTATGAATATGACATCTATTTTAACAGGTTTCTAACGAATTTTGAATCGGGAAAGAATCGGGTATAAAAGAAGAGAAACTAAAACATACAAGTTAAGGATGCCGTATAACGGATACAAATATTCAATGAGTGTTGAGAATCCGAATGATGTAAAAGGAAGCATCACAGCAATAACAGCCATCGCCAGAATCCAAAGGGGTTGTCTCACGTATTCTCTGAATCTCGTTACAAGTCCGAGCGTCCCAGAGGCAGCCGTTGTAAAGATCGCGATCCAAAGCATGATCGACATGAAAATCATCATTTCATACGGGTAATGTTTTAAAATCGCGAAAAGGGGGATTTCATACAAAATGATGTCTTCAGATATTTGAATTAGGCTGTTGTTGTAAAGGTAAGAAACTGCCCCAAGAATAACCCCACTGCCGACACTTGCAATCCAAATCTCTCCTTTGTTTCTAACCTGGTTACCAATGGCACCGAGAACAGCAATAAGAGGAAGAATGTTCAACGCTGTAAATGGAAAGGCGGACATCCAGTTACTCATCTCATGCACATGTCCAAAAAGAGACAGCTGCTGATCCCTGATAAATAAAATCAACACGAACAGAAGACCTGATATGAGCAGCGGAAGAACGAAGCTGTTCACGATAACAATCCCTTTCACGTCCCAAACGAACAATAGAATCAGAGGAATGACTATCGCGAGGACGCCAATTCGATAGGAAAAGTTGAATGCCTGCCAAGTGGCACCGCTTCCTGCGAGCATGATGACAGTCGTTGTAAAAAGGTAAATGATGATCATCCAGTCATATACGCCGGTCAAGTGTTTGCCGACAACTGCCCGGAGAACAGGCAAATAGTGTCCGGTCTGTTTTTTGTAGCTAATATCCAGTATGGCTTTACAAGAAATGATGAACATGAGAGAAAACAAAAGAATCGCCAAGCTGCTGTCATGTCCAAAAAACTGCCAAAGTTCTCTTCCAGAAGCATATCCGGCACCAATCATAGTCCCTATGATTAAGAACATCCACTTGAACCCTGCTTTTAACATGACCGTTCCTCCACATCTATGTATTTGTCACGTATAGAACCACGGACAACCTTATATACTGTTACTACTATGTGTCTGGAGGAGAAGCTATGAATTTCAAGGACAAGTTTTCAAAAGAAGAAAAACGCGTGAACACCGACGATCCAGCTATGAGCGATTTGTTGAGCACTTACTTGCAAGAATGGCTTCCATCTTCCAAAGATATTGTGATCGCCTGTATCGGCACCGACAGATCAACAGGAGATTCCTTCGGTCCGTTGGTCGGTTCGATGCTCCACGACCATGCACTAGAGACGTTCCATATATATGGAACACTTGAGGAACCTTTGCATGCGTTGAATTTGAAAGAACGATTAGCTGAAATCAGGAAAATCCATCCCAGCCCTTATATTCTTGCCATTGATGCATGCCTTGGAAAATCATCCTCAGTCGGATCTGTCGTGCTTGGAAAAGGTTCGTTAAACCCGGGATCGGCATTAAAAAAAGACCTCCCGCCTGTAGGTCAACTACACATTAGCGGAATGGTCAATGTCAGTGGGTTTATGGAGCATGTGGTTTTACAGAATACAAGACTGCACGTCGTGATGCAGATGGCAGCAAAAGTAGCGGCAGCTATCCAATTAACAGAAGCGAAAAGGAAACAGCTTCATATGGAAACGAAGCCTTTCCACACCTTTACAACCTCTTCTACAAAGTTCAAAAAAAGCATTCAGTAATGGTTTAAAACCACTGTGAAACAGTTAAAATGATGCCGACCGTAAGTAGAGCCGGGAGTAAATTCGCGACACGAATTTTAGTTAATTTCAACAAGTTCATCCCGATTGCTACGATCATCAAACCACCTGTGGCCGTCATTTCAATAATAAATAGGTCGAGCATATGTTGGGGGATCCAGTTATTGATTTGTGTCGCTAAAAGGGCAATAGACCCTTCATAGAGAACGACAGGAATAATTGAAAAAATCACACCAATGCCAAGGGTGGAGGTGAGCACCAGAGAAACAAAACCATCAATGATCGCTTTTGTAATCAACACTTCATGATCATTACGAAGCCCACTGTCCAGGGCACCGATCACGGCAAGAGCCCCAATAACAAAAATAAGCGATGCAGTAATAAAGCCTTGAGCAACGCTTGAGGTTTGGTTGGGTTTGGTAAATTTTCTTTCAATCCAACGCCCGATGTATTCAAGCTTGTCTTCTAAATGGATGGCCTCACCGATGATGGCTCCCGAAAGCAAGCTGAGCAGTACAATGACGATGTTTTCCGTTTCCAACGCCATTTGTAAGCCAATCAAAAGGACGACAAGTCCCACACCGCTCATGACCGTTTCCTTAAACCTCTCCGGAATCTTCGTGAAAAAAAGCCCTAACAATGTACCGACGAATATACACAAACCATTGACTATCGCTCCAAATAAAACCATCGTATTCTCTCCATTACCTTTTCTTTTTCTTGAATTCACATAGGGGAACAAAGAAGAATTGGTTCATAAAAAAAAGAAAGAACCAGAGATGTCACAAATCTCCAGCTTTCACTCTTTCCCGGCAAACAAATCGATAATCCGTTCTAAATCTTCATTGTTCGTAAACTCAATTTCAATTTTGCCTTTACGTTTTCCTTTATGGATCTTCACGCCTGTCCCCAAGCGTTCTTTTAAATTCTTCTCACGTTCCTGTAAAAAAATATCCCGAGGTTTCTTGTCTTTCTTTTTCGAAGGCCGATTCGTCATCTCCTGAATCAACCGTTCCACCTGACGAACGTTCAGAGATTCTGCTTCAATTTTTTTCAGAAGTTCCAATTGCAAATCTTGATCCTTCACACCTAATAAGGCACGTCCATGTCCCATGGATAGGGTACCTTCATTGATTTTATCTGTCACCGCTTTAGGCAAAGCTAAGAGGCGGATAAGGTTCGCAATATGGGAACGGCTTTTTCCTAATCGTTTGGACAGCTCATCCTGTGTGACACCGAGATCTTCAATCAGTTGTTCATAAGACTTTGCCTCTTCGATAGGGGAAAGGTCTTCTCTCTGTAAGTTCTCTAGTAAAGCGATTTCCATCATTTGTTCATCTGTCATTTCCCTGGCAATCGCAGGCACATGAGTGAGACCGGCTTTTTGGGCTGCGCGAAAACGACGCTCCCCGACAACAATTTCATAACCTTTGATGCTCTTCCTCACAATTAAAGGTTGCAGGATGCCGTGTTCTGCTATAGATTGTCTCAATTCTTCCAAAGCTTCTTGTTCAAATTGTTTCCGAGGTTGGTAAGGGTTCGGACGACAGTCTTTTATCGCTATGTGTTGTATTTCTTCTGTTGATGTCTGGTTGTTGAAAAAAGCGCCTAAAGCCTCGTGGCCTTTGCTACCTAACCCTTTCGGCATTCACAATCACTTCCTTTGCTAAATCTAAATATACTTCTGCGCCACGTGATTTGGCATCATACAGAATCGCCGGTCTGCCGTGACTGGGGGCTTCGCTGAGACGGACATTCCGAGGGATGATTGATTGATAAACACGATCCCGAAAGTATTTTTTCACTTCCTCAATGACTTGGATACCGAGATTCGTACGGGCATCCAGCATCGTCATAAGTACACCTTCAATCATCAAGTCATGGTTCATGTGCTTTTGTACGAGACGCACCGTATTCAAAAGCTGACTTAAGCCTTCCAGGGCATAATACTCACATTGTACAGGGATGATCACGGAATCAGAGGCGGTTAAAGCATTCAGGGTTAGAAGTCCAAGAGAAGGGGGGCAGTCGATAATAACATAATCATACTCGCTTTTGATTTCATCCAGTGCTTTTTTCAACTTTACTTCCCGGGAAATAATCGGGACCAACTCTATTTCTGCTCCAGCTAATTGAATCGTCGCCGGGATGGTATCGAGATTATTTACAACCGTACTCGTTTTGACATCATCCGCTTTCATATCATCGACAAGTACGTCATAGACACACCGATCCATATCTCCTTTTTCTACACCAATTCCACTGGTCGCATTGCCTTGAGGATCAATATCCACCAAAAGGACTTTGTTATCCAAGTGTGCCAGGCATGCACTTAAATTAACGGCCGTTGTCGTTTTTCCGACCCCGCCTTTTTGATTGGCGATTGAAATCACTTTCCCCATGATGTCACCTGCCTCACTATCTTTTTTATCATTCTACCATTTTATTGAAAGCATTAGGTAAAATGACTTAAAAAAAGCCCCATCTCCACATATGTCAAGATGGGTCGTTCAGGCTACTATTTTTTCTTACCTTTCGGGATCTTAATTGTAATCTGGTAATATTCATCGTGGTCTTCTTCGTCCGTTTCTAAATCGATCCCTGTATCCGTCACCATTGTCAAAGACTGGCGAATGGTATTCATCGCAATACGCATGTCCTTATTGACGCCCTTCATCTTCGGTTTCTTTTTCTTTGGTGCCGGGTCATTTACTTTAGCAATCCGCTCTTCGGTCTGCTTCACATTCAACTGCTTTTCAATGATTTCTGCCAGTATCTTTTCCTGCTGTTCCTCATCTTTTAAAGCAATTAAGGCCCGCGCATGCCGTTCCGTAATCTTCTTATCCATAACGGCCTGTTGGACAGACTCCGGTAATTTTAAAAGACGCAATTTATTGGCAATGGTCGATTGACTTTTTCCCAGCCGTTGGGCCAGGGCTTCCTGCGTAATCTGGTGCAGTTCCAAAAGCTTTGCATAGGCGACTGCTTCTTCAATCACAGTCAGCTCTTCCCGCTGCAAGTTTTCAATAAGAGCAACAGAGGCCGTTTGTGAATCATTCATCTCGCGGATAATCGCAGGGACCGTTTCCCAGCCCAGAGACTGGACGGCACGCCACCTACGTTCACCGGCGATCAATTCATACTCTTCTTCGTTTAACCGACGGAGAACGATCGGCTGAATCATCCCATGCGTATGTATCGTCTGGGCGAGTTCGCTAATCTTCTCGTTGTTGAAAATCGCTCGAGGTTGGTAACGGTTGGGCTGTACGCGTTCGACTGGAACTTGTACAACCTCGTCGGGGTTGTAGCCTTCTTCTTCATTGTTGTCATTATCCGAATCCGGTTTGTCCCCTAGCCCGAACAAACGACCAAAAGGATGTAACACGATCAGACACCACCTTTATACGATCGAGCATACGCTGTTTTTATTGTATATACCCTATATTTTGAAACATAAAAAGCGCCGCAGGCTACTCAGCTGCTGCGCGTACGTATGCCGTTTTTCATTTCTCTATTCATTTTATCACATTTAATCTATGAAAAGTATCTTCAAGATTGAAGAATTGATTGTCAGCTTTGTCGAAAACTCACATTTTCTTCATAAGAAACGTGGTTTTCCGCCTTTTGACTAACTCTGTTTCATGACTTTTCCTGACAAAACAAGTCGATAGATTTTCTAATCCCTAAAACTTCTCATACAATATGGCAGTATTTAGGAAGACGCGATTTCGGAATGTTTCCGGGGGTGCGTTGCCTTATAAAGCGTCAGGGGTGGTTGGAAAGGTGACCTTCACTATCCTGGGGTTATTTGCAAAAAAAGCTCTATAACCAAGCTTCTCAATGCGAATAATGTCCTTAGGAGTTCATTCCCATCCAATTACCATATGCAGAAAAGCAGCTTATTCCAGAAGGTGTTTCGAGATACTTATATGACAAAAGGGCGGAGGGGAATGGCGAGACTCCTAACTTAAGTGTGCATGCGCCTCGACCAGCGGCGTATGGACTGGACTGAGCTGGAGGAGATAAAGGAAACACGAAGAACGAAGTGATTCGATGTTGACTTATCGTACAGAAACGAGGGAAGTCTCACTAGCCGCTAGGTGCAGGAACCGGATATCGAAAAGGAAAAAAGTGCAGGGTGAGACCCCACAGGACGCAGTCCGAGGAGACTAAAAAGAATAGAGGAAGTTCGATTAAGTTCGGCACGTCCTGTGCCAACATCGAACGACCCCACTTCGTGTGGGGCCCCGCGGAAAGCGAGCTATTCCCCGCAGCCCCATCCACTCAACAAAAGTCTAGAAACTGATTCTTGAAGAATAGGGAGCAATGGTGTGAAAAGTTTAAGGAGGAATATAGGGGAAGGATGAATAATATATAAAATTGGACTAAATTCTTAGGAGGATATCGATATGCAAAAAAATTCCACAAAGGGTTTCACTCAATCAGCAGGGGGGAGAGATTCTTAATTTTCCACCTATGCTTGATCTCCTGCTTGCATTGGATTTTATTTTGCAGGAGGAAACATGTTGAAAAAGAATTCGTTAGCATCCTATAACATTCGACTTTTATTTTGGGCAGAAATCTTTGGGAATTTCCGCTTCATTCAGCCTGTCCTTACGCTATTTTATTTTGCCAGGGGCCTTGACGAAACAATGATCCTTCTCGTCATGACGTTCTTCAGTATAGGGGTACTGTTTGGGGAAATTCCTACAGGGGTGATCGCCGACCGGTTTGGAGCTAAACAAGCTTTTCTTATCGGTTCCGTTCTCAGCATCCTTGCCCACGCTTTATTAATCATTGCTTTCGATCCATTGATTTTCTTCGCAAGCAGTTTTCTGACGGGATTCGCTGCTACGTTTTTCAGCGGGGCGGACGAAGCGCTTATCTATGAATCACTAAAAGAAAGTGACGAACAAAATCTCATGGACCGGGCAATGGGAGAGATCGGATCGGCACGTTTTATCGTCTCCATATTCGTGGTGATCATCGGGGCTTTCTTAGCTAAGGATTTGCAAGAAAACCAATTCCGACTTCTACTCATGCTTGGTGTTTTCTTCATGTTGATTCAATTCGTCTTTCTATTATTCATTAAGAATCCACCGAACCAGGGTGGGGTAAAGACGCCAATGGTTAAACAAGTGATAGAAGGATATCAGGCGATCCGCAAAACGCCGCAGGTACTGTGGATGTTCATCAACATCTCCCTTGTTTTCATTCCAGCCGTCGCTATTTTTGAGAAATTTGATCAAAAACTGTTGGTAGATGCTGGACTTCCGGTCTATGGAATTGGGGTAGTCTACGCGGTAACCGCTCTCATCGGTTTTGTTGCCGCACGGTCCATTGGCTGGATGACAAAACGGGTGACACGAGTACATCTCCTGTTCATCACAGGGATCCTTGCCGTTCTGTCACTATCAGTGGCTGCTCTACTAAACAATCAGCTCTGGGCGGTTCTTTCAGCCCTCATCCTTTTAAAACTGGTGAGTGCCATTCGCTACCCGGTTTATTCCCAGCTGGCCAACGATATTATTCCTTCACATGTTAGAGCAACGACCATTTCTTTGCTTTCCATTCTGGATTCTGTCTTTGACTTGGTGATCTTTACAACCGTAAGTGGAATAGCGCCCTTCGGTTTTATGCCTATGTTCCTTGTTTGTGCTGGAATCGCATTAATAGGGACATTGATTCCTGTTCGTCAAGCTTCGACATAACTTCTGAAAAAATAAGAAGCCCGTCCGGTACTATCGGGCGGGCTTTGTTTCACATGAAACCTATCCATCATTTTTAACTCTTCCATACACATCAATATCTTTGTATTCACCCCAATGATAGATGTCCTGCTTTAACGTCCCCTCATAGCTCAGACCGGCTTTTTGCATCACTTTGGTCGAGCCTGGGTTGGAAGTGATCGCTGCCGACCATATCCGGTTCAACTGTAATTCTTCAAAGCCGAAATCCACAACTCTGATGGCCGCTTCTGTCGCATACCCCAGGTTCCAATATGGCTTCCCAACCCAATAAGCGAGTTCTCCTTTATGATGCTTGGAATCAACCCTCAAGGTCATGGTACCGACAAGTTCATCGGTCTCTTTCAAAACCATCGCCAAGGGATAAGCGGTTCCTTTATCTATCCATTCCTTATGAAGGGCTATCCAACTTTCAGCCACTTCAAGCGTGTAAGGATGTGGAACAAAGGTTGTTGCCGCCACTGCTTCATCCCCTGCTAGATCAACCACCCGTTCCGCTAAATCATTCGTGTACGGTTTTAAAAAAAGTCTCTCTGTATGTAGCTCCATGGTTCCACCCTCCTCCTGTTCTACAGAGTTTACTTCTATCTATAACGGGGTCATTCCTTTTTTTACAAGAAAATTCGTAATAAAAGTCGACTTTTGTGGAAAAATGAGCACGATTAGAAAAAAGATAGGACTGACAGGTGGAAGCAAAAAATATGAGAAGCAGGTGATTGGATGGATCTACAACAAAACTACAAAGCAGGAGACATCGTTTATGTGATTTATAGGAATCCTCACACGTATGACGTTGCCAATGTGCAGGAAGCTGCTGTGGTCAACAACCCTGAACAACCAGGGGAATTGGCCTTGTTTTTGTATGAAACCTATTTCCCATTGGATGAAAATATTGCAATTTATGCGTCCGAAGGGGAAGCGGAACGTGCGTATTATGATGCCTTTGGTGGAGGGGTAGAATCGGAGGGTGAGCTGTGGTAAAACCATTCATGCCGGAACTTGTCTATATTGAACCTAGAGCACTTGAATACCCGCTGGGACGTGAATTGAAGGAAAAATTCGAAGGTTTGGGAATTGAAATCCGGGAAACCACATCTCACAATCAGGTGCGTAACCTTCCAGGGGAAAATGATTTCCAAAAATACCGGATGGCGAAATCCACCCTTGTCGTTGGAGTTAGAAAAACGCTGAAGTTCGATACATCCAAACCTTCAGCAGAATATGCAATTCCCCTTGCTACAGGGTGTATGGGGCATTGCCACTATTGCTATTTACAGACAACAATGGGAAGCAAACCTTATATCCGTACGTATGTCAATGTCGATGAAGTGTTTGATGCGGCTGAGCAATACATGAAGGAGCGCGCTCCTGAGGAGACCCGCTTTGAAGCATCCTGTACATCGGATATCGTTGGGGTCGACCACTTGACCCATTCGTTAAAGCGGGCGATTGAATACTTTGGAGAATCGGAACACGGAAGACTCCGTTTTGTAACGAAATTCGCGCATGTCGATCATCTGCTGGATGCAAAACACAACGGAAGGACAAGATTTCGCTTCAGCATGAATGCAGATTATGTCATCAAATACTTAGAACCTGGCACTTCCCGTTTAGACGAGCGCATCGAGGCTGCCGCTAAAGTAGCAAAAGCTGGCTATCCTCTTGGGTTTATCATTGCACCGATCTATTTGTACGAAGATTGGAAAGAAGGGTATCGCATCCTTTTCGAAAAACTTCAGGACAAACTGCCGGATTATGCAACAAAGGATTTAACCTTTGAACTGATCCAACACCGCTTTACCAAACCAGCTAAGCGTGTCATCCAAAAGAATTATCCTATGACGAAGCTTGAAATGGATGAAGAAAAACGCAAATACAAATGGGGCAAATATGGAATTGGCAAATACGTCTATCAAAAGGACGAACAGGAAGAAATGAAGAGCGTACTAGGTGGATACATCAATCAATACTTTCCTGAAGCAAGTCTTGAATATTTCACGTGAAACAGGAACTCAGAGCCTTGCTCTGAGTTCTTTCCATTCCCGGATACGCACCTGATTCTTAGAGACTCTTTGCCAAGATTCTTATTTTAAGGAGCGGAGAAAGGAATCATTTACTTCCGCATCCTTGCATTCACCCAAATCTCGAACTCCATTCCAATGGGAGGGTCTTATAGTGGAATATTTTCCGTGCAGTAAACAAACAATAGGGGGAGATGATAAGGAGGATTTGTATGGCTTTCATGGTATTTTTCGTAAGCGCTTGGCTCATCGTCAGCATCTTCACCATAATCCCTAAGCGCTTAACCCTCATAGAAAATACATTCATATTCTTGACCACTAGTGTCATCAGCATCAACTGGACCTGGATCATCAACGAAGAATTGAAGTACGTGAAAATAACAGAGGATCCTGATAATTATGCCGGCTTTTTAATTTTTCGAAGTATTATCATCCCTACGCTTCTAATGGTGCAGCTCAATTTATACAGCGCTTCCTCATCTACCATGAAAAAAGGTTTGGTTATCGCTGCTTCTGTGATTTGCTTAATTCTGCTTACCATTTTATCCAGAGTTCTTGATATTTCTACGTACAAAGACTGGAACCTGGGATTTGATACCGTTTACTATGTGTTCCTCCACTTCTTAAGCATTGGAGTATGGAAACTAATCAGGAAATCCACCCATAATGAGGTGAAGCACTCGTGAACTTCCTTTGGCAAACCTTTGATAAGAATGAAATTTCCATCTTAATTCTCATGACTATTGCCTATGCCCTCTTTTTTGTGCTTCCTTTTAAATTCAAACGGGAGATCACTTGGCTGTTAATGCTGCTTGGATTTACCATTGGCGTTTTTTTCGACTTTACAATCGGGGGAGGACTCATTGATTTTTTCACACTCAATGATACGAATCACTACGAGTTATTTGACTTCTGCTATTACTTGATTTTCGCTCCATTCAGTTATTTTTTCATTTATTTTTATGACATGTTCAACATTCATAAAAAGACATTCATTTTCTATATCCTTCTATGGGTCATCGTTGGAGTCAGTATGCAGTGGGTGTTTACAAAGTTGGGAATTGTTGGATTCCAAAACGGGTATAAAATCCCTTTTTCTTTTGCTGTTTTCTTAACTACCCAGACGTTTACGGCCCTCTATTTCGAGCTTATTCGATCGCGCTTTCAAGTATTGAAATAAATCTAATCCATATAGAAAAACTCCACGGAATGGAGAAATCCAGGTTCATGATGCCCTATTCCGTGGAGTTTTCTTTATTTGGCGAGAAAGGTTCCCCTCATAAATTCGCTTTTTTAAGAAGCTCTTAAAATGCTAAGAGAAGATCCCGTATTCCGTGATTTCTACATTAAACTGAATATCAACCTCGAGTTCAGAGTAATTGTCCTCCCATTGACTAATATCAAAATCACCTTTTCTCGTTTTGGTAAAATTCCCAAGACCAAGCGGATCAATATTTTTTTCCTTGAATAGCGCAATGAGTTCGTCAGCTTCTTTATCAAAATATTCGACGAATTTTTCTTCCATTTCTCTTGCTAATTTGGGGTTTGCATTGCGATCAACGCCTGCCATTTCATTAACTTCAGATTTTAAGTTGACTTTGATGATAAACTTTTGTTGATCACCGGAACCTGATAAAGTGTAATCGACGTTCGATCCAATGTTTTCAAGCATAATCGTTCCACCTTCAAACGGAAGATCCTGGGCTCCTTTAATAAAATTCTCTTTTAACATTTTAAATGTGAAAATCTTAGAATCCGGTACCTCAGCCACAAGCAATCCTTTTTTAAAAAACGCGACCCCGGATAGTTCGACAAAGGATTCCCGTTTGTTCAGCATAGGGAGAAACGGATCCATCCCCTGGGCATAATAGGCATATAAAAAATCGTGAAGGCTTGTCGATGGAAAATTATGAAGCGTGTTGTTTTCAATAAGCCCCTGCAGATGCTTTGAGGTGGTTTCATCCTGCGTGTATCCACTCTCTATTAAATCTTTTGCAGACCCGTCGACTATACCTAAAAACATGTTCCTACTAAGCCGAGGATCTCGGCTAAGCACATCAACAATATCCCCTAAACCCTGTTCAGCCAGTTCTTTACTGTATAACGTAACGGCAAGTTTTCCGATTGAAATCGGCTTGGACGATTGTTTTTGTATTTCTATTTCGACATCTTTCGTTGAATCGGCATCGACGGTTAAATAGAGTTCCGAGGCTGCTTGTTTGTCTTCACTTTTTCCGTACTGAGGAATAGAAACGGTTCCCTGAATGCGTTCGTCCTCTCCTACATCATATCCGACAATCTGGACGATGGCATTCTCCTCTACGCTTCTACTTGGCATACAGCCGGCCAGAAGGATGACAGGTACCATCATAAGAAAAATCCAAGATTTCTTCATGTCCGCTTCCTCACTTTATCTGAGATTGTCTTCAACACTAATAAAACTGGAATATACATTAGAACATACATACCAAGTTGTCCTGATAAGTTGTTTACAGCATCGATGATCGGCCGCCCATCTATTAAAACAGCAGGGAAATAGATGGCGATACAAAAAAGGATAACAAAATATTTTTGTTTCACATTAAACACGCGTTTAGGGATCCTTGTCGCTCCCCATAAACCTAAACAAATATTAGGAAGGACAACATAAAGCCACATCGCGATCCCGACAAACTCAAACCGTTCAATAAAAGGAAACTCTACAATCTTCCAAGCCGATATCGTCCCCCAGACGACTTGTTTCAACTGCTCTTCACTATAATAAACAAACGTGACAAGGACACTGATCAAATAAACCATCGTCGTGTAAAATACCCCGTAATGCGCCCATTTTTTGGATTTTTGTGGTTCTTTGATAAATGGATAATAGATCAATAAAAATTCCAGGCCTATAAAGCTGAGAATACTCTGTTTGGTTGCACCTAATATGTCTGCAACACTATGACTGACGACCGGATAGATGTTCATCGTATGACCAGCCTCAACCGGAAAATACTTCAGCAGAAGAATCGGAAGTCCTATGATAACGCTGATCAGACACATTCCCGTAATTACACGGAAGCCTCCACTGACCAAATAGTACACAAGCCATAGGAGAACAAAAGCAAAAACCCAGACGTGCAATCCAGGAAATACCCAGACTTTAATGACCTCTATGAACGTGATGACCACCGTAAATGCAAGAAGAGTAAAATAAGCACAAAAGAGGAGGCTTAATAACCCCCCTAGATATTTGCCGAAAATGCTTTTATGAATTTCTACAATATCCCCTCCACCATTTTGAAGAAGACGGTAAATCATCCATAGAATCACATGGAGTATGCCACCAGCAATCAATACAGAAATCCATGCATCAAATCCAGCTTTTTCGACTAAATATTTCTCAAATCCAAGGATTCCGACCCCCACCTGCATGCTGTGAATTAAAAAGAAGACATAGGCGGGTGTCACTAAGTAATTCTCAGGTATGTTTAACCCCTGACTATTGTTCAATTTATTCATCGATATCCCTCTTTGCATTCACACGTGATGGGTTCATCCGTTGTGGATCTTCTGTTCTCATTAGAACAGGTCGTTCTGTCTGCTTGTTAAAAGGCAGGCGAATAAAGGCGTCCTTCAAATCTTTGATTCTAAGCGGATAAAGCGGTTCGAAAAAAGGACGTCCGATGGATTGTAATTTGATGAGATGACCAATGAAAAAAACCATACACATCGAAACCCCCACAAGCCCCCAGAGCTGTGCGCCAATGATAAAAGGAAAACGAATGAGGCGAATGGTATTGCCGATTTGATAGACAGGTGTCGTAAAGGAAGCAAGGGCACTAAGAGCGACGATGATTAACAGCACATTACTCGTAAGTCCCGCATCTACTGCAGCGGTACCAATGACGATACCTCCTACGATACCGATTGTTTGGCCGATCTTCGTCGGAAGTCTGGCTCCAGCTTCCCGTAACAATTCGATCGTCAATTCCAGAACAATCACTTCCAATATCGGCGGAAAGGGAATATCGGAACGGGAGGATACTATGGTCGCCATCAAAGCAGCTGGAATCATTTCATGATGATAGGTGAGCACAGCTACATATAAAGGTGTACTCAAAACAGAAAAAATGACAGCAAATAATCGAATCAAACGAAAAGCCGTCGCTAAATGCCAAGGCAGAAAATAATCATCAGACGCCCCGAAAAATTCAACGACTGTTGTCGGACAGGTCAACGCATGCGGTGACCCATCTACGAGAATAGCTATTTTCCCCTCTACCAGGTTGGAAACGACACGGTCCGGCCTTTCCGTATCCAACAACTGTGGAAAAGGCGAATTGGAATTATCGGCAATGATTTGTGTAACAAACGAACTGTCCACCAACTGATCAATTTCAATCCCTTTCAGTCTCTGTTCCACTGTATCTACATTATCCTGGTTTGCCACTCCATCGATATAAACGACGGCGACACGAGTTTTAGTCACTTTGCCGATGTTCGTTTCTTTAACGGTCAGCTGTGGTAATGGAAGGCGCTTACGAATAAGATTGATATTCGTGTTCAGTGTTTCCACGAATGCCTCTTTAGGACCTACGACACTAAATTCTACTTCTGGAATACTGACATCCCTTGATTCTAAGGAAATGGCAGGAATTATAAGCACTTCCTCTTCCTTTTCGTCTTTCTGAATCATGATGTAGCCGAACATGACTTTCTCTTCAATTAAATCCATTTTTGATGTCAATCGAATATTCTCAACAGGAATTCTTTCTTTCATGTCATGCAGCGTGTGTAACGCTTCACTATTCAAAGTCGATAAAACACTGCGATTTAAAATTTTCGAGTCGCACATTGTTTTCAAATACGAAACCGTACATCTCGTACTTCCGGTTAACTTGTAATGAACGAAATCCTCCGATTGTTTCATCGCTTGAATAAATTCAGAAAGAGAGCCGCTCTGCTTCTTCGCTGGTTGTTGCTTTTCTGGCTGCTGTTTTTCTTTCCGCTTCCATTTCCACATGACGAACTCCTTTATTACCAGTCTGACTTCTTTCTCCTATCATCCTCTTTTCGTAATAATTTATACCTGTACGGAAAGTATAAAAAGACAAGGAGGACGAACCATGATCTATGCATATGTATCCCCACTATTCATCGTTGCTCTCGTTTTTTTATCAACCGTGTTCGTCATCGACTGGTTAGCTAAATTATTGATTTACATTTTTCTTGTGAACCTGGTGTGTTTACCTGGTTATCTATTGTACAAGGAAGAAGTGAAAGAAACTAAATTAGCACCACCACCATCATCACAGGAGGGAAACCAATATGTCCCAAAAAACACTGACAGCCAATGAAATCGGGCTATTATGGACACAATATATTCAGAACAGTATGGCCATCCCTGTTTTGGAACATTTTCAATTAACTCACAGGGATGAAGAAATTCAATCGTTGATTCATCTGGCAAAGGAAATTGCGGACCAGGGAGTGAACGATTGCCGTCGTTTTTTTGAAGAAGCAGAACTTCCCGTTCCCAATGGCTATACCATGGATGACCTGAACCCGAATGCACCGAAGCTGTTTACAGATCCATTCATGTTGACCTTTTTAGAGCATATGGGGCAGGCAGGCCTTACCTCTGATGGTTTTTCATTAGGAGCTTCTTCAAGAGAGGATGTAAGGAATTTTTTCAGCGAACGTATTCAAAAGCAAGACCAACTTTTTCACGAGTGTGTGAACATTGGACTTGAGAAAGGCATCTATACAAGACCTCCTCAAATTGCTATTAAAAAAGAAACAGAATACATCGAATCCAAAAGTTATTACCATCCTTTTAGTAAACGATCCTTGAATGCGATGGAAATCACTCATTTGTATGAAAACATAAAAAATAACACGATCGGAGAAGTGTTATGTCAGGGATTTGCCCAGACAAGTAAAAACAAAACAGTCAAAGAGTATATGAAACATGGGAAGAAGATGTCGATCAAACATCGCAAATTATTCTCAGATCTTTTGGATCAGTCCGGAATTATGACACCGATGGTATCTGCGAACTTTTTAACCACAAACACCGATCCTGTCTTTTCCGACCGACTCATGATGTATGTAATCAGCGTGCTTGCTTCAGCTGGACAAGGGAATTATGCGACTAGTTCATCTGTAAGCCTTCGTTACGATATCATTTTCACCTATCAAAAGTTGATTATAGATACAGCGATCTATTCCAAAGACGGTCTGGATATCATGATCCACAATGGATGGTTTGAAGAACCCCCTCAAGCTCCAGACAGAGAGAAACTCATCCAATAATTTTTAGCGGAAGAGGAATCGATATGAAAGAAAAACGACTGGAAATTTTATTATGGAGCATTGCTTTTCCGGGATTCGGCCAGCTATTGAATGGACACCTCATCAAAGGACTCGCCTTCATCCTTTTAGAAGTGATTCTCAACGTGAATAGCTCTTTCAACATGGCGATTGTCCATAGTTTCCACGGAAATATAGAAAAAGCCATTGAAGTGACGGACTATCAATGGCTCATGTTTTACCCATGTGTGTATATGTTCGCCGTCTGGGATGCATACCGGGAAGCGGATGGAGAATGTGCGCCCTTTACCTTCGTCCCTTTTGCTTTTTGCGCCTATTCCGTCACCGTCGGGCTGATCTATTCTCCTCTCTTTAAGATAGGGGGAGTTCTAATTGGACCGGTCTGGCTTCCCATTCTATTCTTGCTGCCAGGTATCGTCATTGGACTTTTCGTAAGATCATTATTAATACGCTCTTCCAGAAGCCCCTCATAGTTCCCACAATGAAGGGGTTTTTGTTATGTTTGTTTGATTTTTCCAAAATGGTGGAATGACACCAAACAAACATGATTTGAGGAGGATTTCTTTTATGAATAGAGAACAACGCCAGACAGAAGGCCAACCAGGCCAGGAACAATCGATCCAGCCGGGGATAGAAAAAGGAATGAACCCCTTTCCTTTGCAGGCGGATGAAGACTACACAAGTGGAAATAAGTTAGTCGGTAAAGTCGCCTTGATTACAGGTGGGGACAGCGGCATCGGCCGCTCGGTAGCTATTGGCTATGCAAAAGAAGGGGCTGATGTTGCGATTTCTTATTTAGAGGAGCATGAAGATGCCGAATATACGAAGAAGAAAGTCGAAGAAGCGGGACGACGTGCCATCTTAATACCAGGTGACGTTGGAGATGAAGAAATTTGTAAAACAGCCGTCGAGCGTACGGTGAACGAGCTCGGTCAATTGGACATTCTCGTCAATAACGCGGCCGAACAACACCCGACGGATGATTTGTTGAACATTTCGACCGAACAATTGGAAAGCACCTTCAGGACAAACATCTTTTCTATGTTTCATTTGACGAAAGCGGCCATCCCACATTTCAAACGGGGCAGTGCCATCATCAACACCGCATCCGTCAACCCATATGTAGGCAACCCTGAGCTTGTCGACTACACAGCAACGAAAGGAGCCGTCGTCGCTTTCACCCGCTCGATGGCAAAGCAATTAGTCGATAAGGGCATACGGGTGAACGGAATTGCTCCAGGGCCGATTTGGACACCACTCATTCCAGCTACATTCCCAGAAGATAAAGTCGAAGAGTTCGGTACAAACACTCCGATGGGACGTCCCGGACAGCCGGTAGAGCATGTAGGGAGCTACGTCCTGCTTGCTTCCGACGATTCAACTTATATCACAGGCCAGTTCATCCATATCAATGGTGGAATGTTTACATCCAGCTGATCGAAAGGAACGAAACATATGCCAGAAGGACCAGAAATCAGACGAGCTGCAGATTCAGTAGAAAAAGCCTTAAAAAACAGAACGATCATCGATATCAGTTTTGCCTTTGAGCATTTACAAGGATATGAAGAAATTCTGCGTGGGTCCACAGTGACACGGGTCGACACCAAAGGAAAAGCCATGCTCATCCGTTTCGACAATGACAAAATTATTTACTCGCATAATCAATTGTACGGAAAATGGTATATCAGGAACGCGTACAACTACCCGAAAACGAACCGGCAATTGCGGCTCGCCATTCACAATGAAAAGAAATCCGCTCTTCTTTACAGTGCGTCAGATATAGAAGTGCTGACAGATGGTGAAGAAGATCATCATCCTTTTCTTTCAAAAGTAGGGCCCGATCTATTAAGTGAAGATGTGACGCCAGATCATCTTTTTGCACGTTTTCAGGAAAAGAGATTTCATCGGAGGAAATGGACCTCTCTACTACTCGATCAGTCATTCATCGGAGGAATCGGAAATTATTTGCGCAGTGAAATTCTATTCGTTGCTGGGATATCTCCCTTTTCACGACCGATTGACTGCACAGAGAAACAGCTTCACCGCGCCGCAAAAGCTTGCATCGACCTGATGTGGCGTTCCTATGAAAACAAAGGCATCACAAACGACCCAGCCCTTGCGGAAGAATTGAAAAACCAAGGAAAAAAGCGCTATGAATACAGACATTGGGTGTTCAACCGCGAAGGTCGACCGTGCCGGATCGACGGGACAGAAATTATCAAGTTCCGTGCCGCTTCCCGTCGCTGTTACTACTGTCCGACCTGCCAAAAAAATCCCGCTCCTTCATAAAGGGAGCGGGATTTCTTCTATCTTCCTAACCAGCCACCATCAACAGCCAGCTGATGTCCATGCACATAACGGGAAGCATCGGAAGCAAGAAACACAACGGCACCAATGAAGTCTTCCGGTTTCCCCCAGTCGCCTGCTGGTATTCGATCAAGAATTTGTTTGTTTCTATCTTCATCCTGAATGAGCGCTGTGTTCATATCAGTCGCGATATAGCCTGGCACGACACTGTTGACATTCACTCCTTCTTTCGCCCATTCATTGGATAAGGCTTTCGTCAGCTGGGAAACGCCACCTTTGGAAGCCGCATAAGCCGGTACACGAATCCCTCCCTGGTAGGACAGCAAGGAAGCGAAGTTGATGATTTTCCCACTCTTCTCCGGTACCATATAGCGTCCCGCTTGCTGACAGAGCGTCCACGTGGTTTTCAAATTGATATTTAGAACATCATCCCAGTCCTCCTCTGAGAAATCAACAGCGTCAGAACGTCTTTGGATCCCAGCAGCATTCACTAAAATATCCACACGCCCGAACGCTTCCACCACAGATGGAATGGCCTCTTTCACTTGCTCTTTATCATTCAAATCACATGGAATGATGTGGCAGGTACGACCGCAGCCCTCAATTTCCTCTTTGACATCGATTTGTGATGTGTTCCTCTGTAACAAAGCAACATCGGCTCCAGATTCTGCAAGGCCAATCGCCACAGCACGCCCGATCCCTCTTGTTCCACCAGTAACAGCTGCTATTTTTCCATCTAAACGAAATATACTCTCAGACATTCCAATCCCCTTTCACGCTACGATAGCGTTTACATTCTCTTATAAACCATTCGATAGGGGTAAAGGAAATTCCTTTCATTAATTGAAATTAATTTATGAAATTTATTTTCATAAATTAAGGAAAGAAAATATGTTCCGCATGAATACCAGCCTTCGTTAAGGAAAGTTTTCCGAACGAATACATTGGCAATCGCCTTTTATCAGTGAGAGATCCAGGATTGAACAAGAGTGTTTTCTTAAAATAGCGGAGCATCGGTATATGAGAGTGTCCAAAAATCAACACATCTACGCCGTCATCCTCGAAAGCTTCCAACGCCCGTTTTTCCGTCGTCTTCTTCTCTCCGTGGCCATGGACAATCCCAATCCTGTATCCTTCCCATTCCAACATTTGTTTGGCCGGAAATTCGCTTTGGATCTCTTCACCATCCACATTGCCATAGACCCCGTGTACGGGAGCATAGTCTTTCAACGTCTCATAAAGCTCAAAAGTCTGCCAATCTCCAGCGTGAATAATGGCATCCACATTCACCAATTCTTCTAAAAAACGCTTCGGAAGCTTTTTCGCTTTTTTCGGCATATGTGTATCCGAAAGAACAATGATTTTCACTTATGATCCCTCCTTTATATTTAGGTCCTGTAATTCTGATTCGACGCTCTCTTACTCCTATTCCCAAAAAAAACAGCCTCTCTACCAACGGCAGAGAGGCAAACGATGTTATTGGATCGGTGTTTTATTGGGTGTTCCCGCTTTTCTCGGGTATTTCTTCGGTGTTTTTCTTCGCTTTTCAATGATAGCGATGTTTCGCTCACTGCCCTCTTCCGGCAATTCAAACGTGTGGACATCAAGCACTTCACCACCGACGGTTTGGATCGCAACTTTTGCGTCTTCCATTTCATCCTTCAAGTTCGGACCTTTCATGGCCATGAACCTGCCGCCTTTCGTAGCCAACGGCAAACATAACTCACTAAGGACGGACATTCGCGCAACAGCGCGTGCCATCACAAGGTCATAACTTTCACGGAAATTCGAATTTTTCCCGAAATTCTCGGCACGATCATGATAAAATGCGACATCATCCAGCTCCAATTCGTGGGCTAAGTGGTTCAAAAATGTGATTCGTTTTTTCAAAGAATCGACAATCGTCACTTTCAGCTGTGGAAAGACGATTTTCAAAGGTAAGCTCGGAAAACCGGCCCCCGCTCCGACATCACAAATACGGAGCGGTTGATTGAAGTCATAGTAGAAGGCAGCCGTCAATGAATCATAAAAGTGTTTCAAATAAACGCCTTCTTGATCAGTAATTGCCGTAAGATTCATTTTTTCATTCCACTCGACAAGAATGTCAAAATACTTTTCAAACTGGCGCTGCTGTTGATCGTCGAGCTCTATGCCATGTTCCTGTAATGCTTTAAGAAAGGTGTTGATATCCATAAGTCCATCCTTTCAAATTATTCCCCGGATACGCGGGCGATTTTCCCTTGTTCAATATAAACAAGCAGAATGGAAACGTCCGCCGGGTTCACCCCGGATACGCGGGAAGCCTGGCCGACAGATAGTGGCCGGACGGATTTCAGACGGTCACGAGCTTCTGTCGCAAGACCATGAATCGCATCATAATCAATATCCTCAGGAATTTTCTTCGTCTCCATCTTCTTCATACGATCGATTTGTTCCAGGGCTTTTTTAATATAGCCGCTGTATTTCACCTGGATCTCCACTTGTTCTTTGACATCATCAGGGAGAGGAACCTCGCTTGGAGTCAAGCGTTCCAAGTGACTGTAATTCATTTCTGGACGTTTCAGTAAGTCTGTTGCACGAATGGCGTCTTTCAGTTTGGATCCACCCGCTTCTTCGATGACAGATTGAACTTCGTCCGTCTCTTTCAAAATGACTTTATCGAGGCGTTTTTTCTCTTCTTCGATCAAGCGTTTCTTCTCTTGGAAGCGCTCATAACGATCTTCTGGAATCAAACCGAGCTGATAGCCGATTTCTGTCAGTCGGAGGTCCGCATTATCATGGCGGAGCATCAAACGGAATTCCGCACGCGACGTCAGAAGGCGGTACGGTTCGCCTGTACCTTTGGTCACAAGGTCATCGATCATGACGCCAATGTAACCTTGAGAACGGTCAAGAATCAAAGGTTCCAAATCGAGCGCTTTTGCAGCGGCGTTGATTCCTGCCATCAAGCCTTGTCCAGCAGCTTCTTCGTATCCGGAAGTTCCGTTAAGCTGGCCAGCTGTAAACAGGCCTTCAATCTGCTTCGTTTCAAGTGTCGGCCATAACTGTGTCGGCACAACAGAATCATACTCAATGGCATAACCGGCACGCATGATTTCTGCTTTTTCAAGACCTGGAACGGTACGCATCATTTCATTCTGCACGTATTCTGGAAGAGAGGTGGAAAGACCTTGCACATAGACTTCCTCCGTATCTCTTCCTTCCGGCTCAAGGAAAATCTGGTGACGCGGTTTGTCATTGAAACGGACGATTTTATCTTCAATGGACGGGCAGTAACGCGGGCCTGTACCTTTGATCGCTCCTGAATACATCGCAGAAAGTCCTAAGTTATCATTAATGATCTTGTGCGTATCTTCATTCGTGTACGTCAGCCAACACGGAATTTGATCAGTGATGAACTCTGTCGTTTCATAAGAAAAGGAGCGTGGCTCTTCCTCACCGGGCTGAATTTCTGTTTTAGAATAATCGATGGTATGACTGTTGACACGCATCGGTGTTCCGGTTTTGAAACGGACCATTTCAATGCCCATTTCCTCCAATTGTTCAGAAAGAGAAACCGTTGAACGCTGGTTGTTCGGGCCACTTTCATACGACAAATCGCCAATGATGACGCGCCCTCGCATGAATGTCCCTGTCGTAACGATGACAGTTGGAGCATAATAGGCCGCTTTCGTTTCTGTTACGACACCTTTGATCTGGTTATCTTCCACCAATACTTTCTCAACCATCGCCTGACGAAGCGTCAAGTTCTCCTGATTCTCAAGAACCCGCTTCATTTCTTTGATATACAGTGGTTTGTCTGCTTGAGCACGCAACGCACGCACAGCTGGACCTTTTCTCGTGTTCAAAAGACGCATTTGGATGTGCGTTTTATCAATGACTCGCCCCATAGCTCCACCTAATGCATCGACTTCACGTACAACAATCCCTTTTGCGGGACCACCAATGGACGGGTTACACGGCATAAAGGCAACGAGGTCGAGGTTCAAAGTCAGCATCAACGTTTTCGCCCCGCGGCGCGCGGCAGCAAGACCTGCTTCTACACCGGCATGACCAGCACCAATAACAATTACATCATAATGCCCTGCATCATATGTCATTCGGATGACTCTCCTTTTTTATCATAATGAATATCGTTCAAACAGAACGTTTATTTTCCTAAGCAGAATTGCGAGAATAACTGATCGATCAAGCTTTCGTGGACCGCATCCCCGATAATTTCGCCGAGGATCTCCCACGTTCTTGTGACATCGATTTGGACGACATCAAGCGGAACTCCCATCTCCATCCCATTTTGGGCATCTTCAAGGGCTTGTTTCGCTTGTTTTAACAACTGAACATGACGGACATTCGAGACATACGTCATATCCCCAGCATCAAGATCTCCTTCAAAGAATGTATCGCCAATCGCTTGTTCCAACTGATCGATGCCTTCTTCACGGATCAAGGATGTTGTAATTACAGGATGACCTGCAGCCATTTCCTTCACTTGATCAAGGTCTAAACGTGGTTCCAGATCCGTTTTATTAACAATTACGATAATATTCATATCGCGGATCGCTTCGAAAAGTTTCTCATCCTCTTCGCTCAGCTCATCCCCATAGTTTAACACAAACAGGATCAAATCAGCTTCTTTCAACACTTGTCTTGAACGTTCAACACCGATCTTTTCTACGATGTCTTCTGTCTCGCGGATTCCCGCGGTATCGACAAGACGAAGAGGAACGCCACGAACGTTGACATATTCCTCAATCACATCTCGAGTCGTTCCTGGAACTTCTGTAACAATCGCCTTATTTTCGTGAACAAGGGCGTTCATTAAGGAAGATTTACCGACGTTCGGCCGGCCGATGATCGCCGTGCCAAGCCCCTCTCTTAAAATCTTCCCTTGCCTGGCTGTTTCAAGGATCCGGGTGACTTCTTCATGCACTTCTTTCGTCTTCTCTTCCATCATTTCATGCGACATTTCTTCGACGTCATCATACTCCGGATAGTCGATGTTCACTTCGACATGTGCCAGTGTTTCAAGAAGTTTTTGTCTTAAATCCTGAATCAGGTTTGATAACCGGCCATCCATCTGCTTCAATGCGACATCCATTGCCCGGTCCGTTTTGGCACGGATCAAGTCCATGACCGCTTCTGCTTGTGAAAGATCGATACGGCCATTCAAAAAAGCACGTTTCGTAAATTCACCAGGTTCAGCCAATCGGGCACCGCTTGCCAGCACAATTTCAAGCAGACGATTAACTGAAACTAGACCACCGTGGCAGTTGATTTCGACAATATCTTCTCTTGTAAAAGTTTTCGGGGCACGCATGACAGATACCATCACTTCTTCCGCCATTTCGCCCGATTCAGGGTCAATAATCTTTCCGTAATGCATCGTGTGGGAATCAACCTCATTTAAATCCTTCCCTTTGAAAAGGCTGGCAGCAATCGCCACGGATTCAGGTCCACTTAAACGGACAATGGCAATCGCCCCTTCTCCCATCGGGGTCGAAATTGCGGTTATTGTATCTGTTTCCACACGCACTCACCTCCTGAAAAAATGTTTGATTTATATTTATCCACAACAGGAATATTATTAATGTCACTAACAAACTAGCTTACCACACCGCCACGTGTTTTGAAAAGATATCAACACGTATATTCCCTCTTTCTGCACCTTTTAGTTATCCACATGTGCATAACTCTTCCTATCATTTTCTCCACCATAACAGGGAACAATACGACCACCAGCTATTTATTGAAACATCTGGCAGGATTGTTGAGGACTTGATTTCGAGACTTTTGTGCCGGTGGATCGGGGCGGCGGGGAATGACTCGCTTTCCCAAACACCACACCCTCCCACAAAAGTATCGAAACTGATTCCTCAATAATAAGGAGCGTTTGTCCGTTTATGGATCCATAAAAAATGCTTCTGTTCATGAGAGATGAACAGAAGCATGATTAGTATTATTGAGGTCGGATGACGACGTGTCTGCGGGGGTCATTCCCGTCAGAATCCGTCTCGACTTTTTTATGGTTTTGCAGCGCACTGTGTATGATTTTTCTTTCATACGACGGCATCGGCTCAAGCTTCACTTCCTGACTGGTCCGTATCGCCTTCTCAGCCAATCGGTGCGCGAGATTTTCTAAAGTTTCTTTTCTTCGGCCACGATATCCTTCTGCGTCTAACATGACGGTATAGAAGACATCGGACTCGCGATTCACGACGAGCTGAGCCAAGTATTGAAGGGAGTTCAACGTTTGGCCGCGCTTGCCGATCAGCATCGCAATCTTTTCACCTTCAAGCTCCATATAAATGTCGCGCTGACGGAGCTCTGTTTTCACCTGGACAGGAGCGCCCATTTGTTCTGCTACTTCATAGATGAATGTTTCGACGTCCTGCACTGGATTTTTCTTGATCGTTGCTTTTACAATCGCTGGTTTCGTACCAAAACCGAGAAATCCTTTTTTACCTTCATCAATGATCTCAACATCGACTTGATCTCTTGATGTGTGTAATTGCTCTAGTGCTGTTTGGATCGCCTCATCAACTGTAGTTCCTGTAGCAGTCCATTGCTTCACTAGTTTGCTCCTCCTGTCTCATCTTTCATCATTGGTCTACGAATGAAAATGGTTTGAAGAATCATGACAATGTTACCGACAATCCAGTACAACGCAAGGGCAGATGGGAAGAAGAATGCGAATGTACCAATCATCAACGGCATGATATATAGCATCATTTGCATTTGTGGATTCTGCGCAGCTGCGCCTCCAGCCATCATCAACTTTTGCTGCAGGAAAGTTGTTGCTGCTGTCAGAATCGCTAAGAACGGATCCGCTTGTCCAAGCTCTAACCATAAGAAGTTATGGGTTTGAACCTCTTGTGTTCTCATAATCGCATGGTAGAAACCGATCAAGATCGGCATCTGCACAATGATTGGCAAACAACCCGCCAGCGGATTGACACCGTTTTTCTGGAAAAGCTGCATCGTTTCTTGTTGAAGCTTCTGTTGAGTCTGAGCATCTTTTGAAGAATACTTCTCTCTCAATTCTTTCAATTCCGGTTGAATATCCTGCATCGCTTTTGAACTCTTCAATTGTTTGACGTTCAATGGCAGCAGCAAAACACGGATAATGATCGTAACGATAATGATCGCTAATCCGTAACTTCCATTTGTGGCATCAGCGAAAAACAACAATGTTTGTGATAATGGATAAACTATATATTCATTCCAAAATCCTGTACTATCCGAGGTGATCTCTTGGTTGACGTCCATACACCCGGATAGGAACGTAAGCATACCTGTCATCGCGACCAGGATGAGTAATTTATTCCGCAACGTTCCTTCCTCCTTAATGAAATCGCTCTTCTATCTTTTTTTAAATACAAACCGATGAATGACTATACGACAATCATAAGTTTAGCATTAGTTGACACCATAATTCTATATGATTACGTGCGAATTTTTTTATTTAATAGCTTTGACCGGGATAACACATGGGTCAGGCTTTTCTTTATCTCGTGAAATTCCATTTGGTTCGTCGGTTTACGTGCAATGATGACAAGATCATAATTCGGGTAAATGTCAGCTTCCAGTTCATGAAAAGCCTGACGTAAATACCGCTTGATCTGGTTCCGCATGACGGCATGTCCAATTTTCTTGCTGACGGATAAACCGATTCGAAAATGGGATTGTTCTTCCTTTTTCATGTAATAAAGGACCAACTGGCGATTGGCGAACGACTGCCCGCGACGAAAAACCTTTTGAAAGTCTTCATTTTTTTTAATACGATAAGCTTTTTTCATCGAACACCCTCCAAAATCACATACAAGGTGGCTTGGGCAGACCGTTTTGCCTTCCACTATTTCCCCCGAAAGAGATCTTTTACCATTATGTAGGAAAACATCTCTTTTTATCCTTCTCACATCTATACTGACGATCGAAGTTTTATTGAGAATACGCTCTCATTTTCTCAAAAAAAACAAAAGAGGGACGAGATCCGCCCCTTCTTTTGACCATTATACTGAAAAAAAGACCACTGATTGTTTTCAGTGGCCTATGCTGATAGAACTTTTCTTCCTTTACGACGACGACGTGCAAGAACATGACGACCATTCTTACTGCTCATACGTGCACGGAAGCCGTGTACTTTTTTGCGCTTACGATTATTTGGTTGAAACGTGCGTTTACTCATTATATATACACCTCCTGAGGAAAATTCCAATAATACATCTAAAAGGCAGTCCCGATTAGTATAATAAATCCCCTTGCTTTTTGTCAACTTTTATTTTAAGAGTAATCTCTTAAAGATCACGCCCCGTTATATAACAGGTCTGTACTATAACAAGTTGGAACAACCTGAAAAATAAGCGAACAAAATCTCCCCCTGGCGAACATTCACAGGATCTGTGTATAATTTAACCCTGCGTTTTTTACTGTCCACAACAAATATCGACAAGAAAATCACAAAATATAGTGTTGTGGATGAGTTTTGTCTACAAGGCGTTGAAATTGTGGATAAGTTAGTGTGAACCATTGCAACTGCCGTTTTTATCTGGTATTATATTTGTGTTTAACCGTGAATGACTTCTGAAGACCATAAATCTTTTCCACAGATTGTGGATAACGTGTGGACAGTTATTAACACGGCTGTTTATGTAGTTATGCACAGGAGTGTGGATATTGAAAATAACTTTCTAGAACTCTAGTAAAATCAACTTTCGGACATCCACATCCGATCAGAGGTTTTTTAACGACATCTATTATACAAACCTTATACGATTACCTTTCGATCCTTTTGCTACGTTCGAAAAAGAGAACGAAAGGTTTTTTTGTTTTCCACTGAAACAGAGAGGGGTGAAACAATTTGGAGAACATCAATGAATTATGGAACAATACGCTCGAGCAGATTAAAGAAAAAATCAGCAAACCGAGCTTCGAAACATGGCTGAAAGCAACCAAAGCTGATTCTTTAAATGAAAATACGCTCACGATCGTTGCTCCGAATGAATTCGCCAGAGATTGGCTTGAAAATCAATATGAGAACTTGATTACGGAAACTTTATATGAAGTGACGGGGGCGGAACTTGATACAAAGTTTATTATTCCGGAATCTAAGGATGACTCCCTGGAAGATGTGAAACTATCATCTAAAAAAGTACCGAATGTAAAAAACAACGGAAACGAAGAGTCACCGCAAAGTATGCTGAATTCCAAATATACCTTCGATACCTTTGTCATCGGTTCAGGTAACCGTTTTGCTCATGCAGCTTCCTTAGCTGTTGCAGAAGCACCAGCCAAAGCTTATAACCCCTTGTTTATCTATGGTGGTGTAGGACTTGGTAAAACGCACCTGATGCACGCGATTGGACATTATGTACTCGATCATAATCCGAATGCTAAAGTGGTTTATCTGTCGTCGGAAAAGTTTACAAATGAATTCATTAATTCCATTAGAGACAACAAGGCCGTCAACTTCCGTAATAAATATCGAAGTGTCGACGTGCTTTTAATAGATGATATACAGTTCCTGGCTGGAAAAGAACAAACACAGGAAGAGTTCTTCCATACGTTTAATACACTCCATGAAGAAAGCAAGCAGATTGTCATATCCAGTGACCGTCCGCCAAAAGAAATTCCTACACTGGAAGATCGTCTGCGTTCACGATTTGAATGGGGACTGATTACAGACATTACTCCGCCTGATTTGGAAACGAGAATTGCGATTCTGCGTAAGAAAGCAAAAGCGGAAGGGTTGGATATCCCGAACGAAGTGATGCTTTACATCGCCAATCAAATTGATACAAACATCCGCGAACTTGAAGGTGCACTGATTCGTGTCGTTGCTTATTCATCTTTAATCAATAGTGATATCAATGCGTCGCTTGCAGCAGAAGCTTTGAAAGATATCATTCCTAGTTCGAAACCTAAGGTCATTACGATTGAAGCCATTCAGGAAATGGTCGGTGAAAAATATAATGTGAGACTGGAAGATTTCCCGGCGAAGAAACGGACAAAAAGCGTAGCTTTCCCAAGACAGATTGCAATGTATCTATCCAGAGAGCTCACGGACTTCTCATTGCCTAAGATTGGAGAAGAGTTTGGAGGACGCGACCATACAACGGTCATTCATGCTCATGAAAAAATCTCAAAAATGGTTGCTGATGATCAGCAGCTGCAAAAAGAATTGGATGAAATCAGAGAACAATTAAAATCTCACTAGTGGATAATGTGAATAGAGATTGCACGTTCATCAACACCCTGTCCACATGTGGATAACCTTGGGAAATCAACCTTTACCCTTGTTATCCACATTTCCACAGCCCATACTAGTACTATTACTACAATTTATAATAAAAATAATTAATATATGCTCAAGTAGGAGGAGTGTATTCAAAATGAAATTTGTTATCCAAAGGGATCAATTGATCAATAGCGTTCAAAACGTCATGAAAGCCATCTCTTCCAGAACAACCATTCCAATTCTTACAGGGATGAAACTCGAAGCAACTGAAGAAGGAATTAAATTAACGGGTAGTGATTCAGATATATCGATTGAATCTTTCATTCCTAGTGAAGAAGACGGCATCGTTTATGTAGAAAATATTGAACCGGGAAGTATCGTACTTCAGGCTAAATATTTTCCCGATATTGTTCGTAAACTTCCTCAAAATACTGTAGAAATTGAGAGTGATCATACTCGTAATGTCACCATCCGTTCTGGAAATGCTGAATTCCACCTAAACGGACAAGATCCAGAAGAGTACCCTCAGCTTCCACAGCTGCACACAGAAGAAAGCTTTGAACTGCCGATTGACCTTTTGAAAAATTTGATACGTCAAACGGTCTTTGCGGTTTCGACATCTGAAACAAGACCAATCCTTACAGGTGTTCATGTGAAACTTGAAGACGGAAGCCTTGAATTTATTGCGACCGACAGCCATAGGTTAGCTTCCCGTAAAATTCCATTGGAACAACCAGAAGGAAAATCTTTACCGGCGGTTGTCATTCCTGGTAAAAGTTTGACGGAATTAAACAAAATTCTGGATGATTCCGAAGACACGATCGAAGTAAGTGTTACAGAAAATCAGGTCTTATTCCGTACGAAACATTTATACTTCCTATCCCGCTTGCTTGATGGCAATTACCCGGAAACTTCCCGTCTGATCCCGGAACAAAGCAAGACGATCGTCAAAATTGATACGAAAGAATTGCTGCAATCGGTGGATCGTGCGTCTCTTCTTGCGAAAGAGAATCGCAACAACGTTGTACGCTTAATTACTAAAGAAGACAATCACCTTGAAATTACAGGTAACTCCCCGGAAGTAGGGAATGTTGTCGAAGAAGTGATGGCGACAGATGTCGATGGAGAAGATTTGAAGATTTCCTTCAGTGCCAAATACATGATGGATGCACTGAAAGCGGTCGATTATGACCAGGTAAAAGTCGAGTTTACAGGAGCTATGCGTCCATTCTTAATCCGACCTGTCGATGACGACCAGATTTTACAGTTGATTCTCCCTGTCAGAACTTATTAAATCTTAGAAAAAGGTAAAGGTAAAAAGGTGCTTTATGTTTTGCATAGAGCACCTTTTCTTATTGGTCAGTTTTGGTGGCTTACTTGGAGCGACATTGGATTAGAAGTGACTTTGTTCATGTCTGTTCGTTTCAAAGAACTCATTACTTAGGTAGCTAAGTTTTTTTGGGTGGGCAGTGAAAAATCGAATATGAGTGAATGATGAAAGAATAGATAAAATACACAAGCTGAAAACTCCATAGTAAGGGGATGAAAGAGGCATACAGACCTGTTTCGTCTTCTCACACTTTCTTTACACACCTATCTTTAGTAAAATGAAAGATAGGTGAATTCATGAAATAGGGTGAAATGATATGAACGAAGAGATCGGTATCAGTACAGAATATATTCCATTAGGCAAGTTTTTAAAATTAGCTAATATTGTCGAATCTGGTGGAATGGTGAAAATTTTCTTGTCGGAATTTGAAGTTTTCGTAAACGGAGAACCTGACAATCGTCGTGGCCGCAAACTGTATGTGGGCGATACAGTTGAAGTGGAAGAATTCGGCAGCTTCACTGTCGTCGAAGAAGCTTAGGTCAGTCGTATGTATATCCATGAGTTATCATTACGTTCGTTCAGGAACTACGATGAGCTCTCATTGACGTTCGACCATAAGATCAATGTCATCATTGGTGAAAATGCCCAGGGAAAAACCAATTTGATGGAAGCGATCTATGTCCTCGCTTTTACAAGATCCCATCGTACCCCAAGAGACAAAGAACTGATACAGTGGGACGAAGAGTATGGTAAAATAAAAGGGAGTATCTTTAAACGGAATCGTCGCTTCCCTCTTGAAATCATCGTTTCTAAAAAGGGGAAAAAAGCGAAATTGAATCATATTGAGCAAAAGCGTCTGAGCGACTATATCGGCGCTTTGAACGTGGTGATGTTTGCACCTGAGGATCTCAATCTTGTAAAGGGGAGTCCTCAGGTGCGTCGTCGGTTTATTGACATGGAAATCGGCCAAATACAGCCCACATATATATATCACTTAGGTCAATATCAGAAGATTCTCAGACAACGAAATCATCTGTTGAAAGATTTGCAGCGAAAGCCGGGGGCGGACCGGACGATGCTCGGTGTTTTGACAGAACAGCTTATTGAACATGCGACAACGATTGTCGAACGCCGCTTCAAATTCCTACAGCTTCTTAGATCGTGGGCGACACCGATCCACGAAGGAATCAGCCGGCAGCTGGAGCAGCTGGAAATTGCTTATGATGCGAGTGTACGAGTATCAGAGGATATGAATTTGGAAACAATAAAGAATACATTCTCTGAAAAGTTTGCAGAAATTGAATCAAAAGAAGTGGAACGCGGGACGACGTTGGCAGGACCACATAGGGATGATTTGGTTTTTTACGTGAACGGAAAAGATGTCCAAACGTATGGGTCACAAGGCCAGCAGAGGACGACAGCTTTGTCTTTGAAACTCGCTGAAATTGAACTGATTCATAGTGAAGTAGGCGAATATCCCATTTTGCTTCTTGATGATGTACTTAGTGAACTGGATGATTTTAGGCAATCGCATCTGCTTCATACGATTCAAGGAAAAGTGCAGACGTTCGTTTCTACGACGAGTATCGATGGAATTGAACATGAAGCATTGGAACAAGCGGAAATTTTCCGTGTGAAAGAAGGAACGATAGACGTAGAGAAATGAGGTGGCGAATTGTTCATTCATATCGGGGATGATCACGTCATCCAGTCGAAGGATGTCGTAGCGATCATTGATCATAGTTTGATTTCATCTTCTTCCATCATTGAAGAAATGATTCATAACCAACGTAAGGAAAAGCAGGTCATTGAAACGGAAGACCACCAGGCGAAAGCCATCGTCATCACCAATGATGTCATTTATTTCAGCCCATTATCTGTCTATACCCTGAAGAAGCGGGCGAACATGATGACGACACTGAACAAACTGGAAGATTTCTCGGAAGAGTCCGATTTTTAATATACCGATAGATGAGAGACGTAAGGGATTAGAGATAAACCACTTGAGAAATGTAGGTGAGTACCATGAAGGAAGATATTATCGAAGAGCAGCAGGCATATGATGAGAGTCAAATACAGGTACTGGAAGGATTAGAAGCGGTAAGAAAACGTCCAGGAATGTATATTGGTTCCACCAACGAAAAAGGCCTTCACCACCTCGTATGGGAAATCGTCGATAACAGTATCGATGAAGCGATGGCCGGTTTTTGCGATCATATTCAAGTCGCGATCGAAAAAGACAACAGCATTACGGTTACCGATAACGGCCGTGGTATTCCTGTCGGGATTCAGGAGAAAACAGGACGTCCCGCTGTTGAAGTCATTTTGACCGTTCTTCACGCCGGAGGTAAGTTTGGCGGAGGCGGATATAAAGTATCCGGAGGACTCCATGGTGTAGGGGCGTCCGTCGTAAACGCCTTATCTACGAAACTGGAAGTGTTCGTCCACCGTGATGGAAACATCCATTACCAGGCTTATCACCGTGGTGTTCCAGAAGAAGACTTGAAGGTGATCGGAGAGACTGATCAGACCGGGACACGCATCCAATTCAAACCAGACCCTGAAATTTTCTCAGAAACAGAGGAATATAAGTTCGAAATTCTGGCTAATCGTTTGCGTGAGCTCGCTTTCCTTAACAAGGGGCTTACGATCACAATCGAAGATAAACGTACCGATGAAGAGCCTGTGAATTATTATTTCGAAGGCGGAATCCTTTCTTATGTCGAACATATGAACCGCACGCGTGAAACCCTGCATGATGCCTTCTTCATCGAGGATGAGCAGGACGAGATTTCCATAGAAATCGCCATGCAGTACAACGATGGATTCGCGAGCAACATTTATTCCTATGCCAACAACATCCATACGTATGAAGGCGGGACGCACGAATCCGGGTTCAAGACCGGTTTGACACGTGTGATCAACGACTATGCACGTAAGAACAATATGTTCAAGGAGACGGATCCGAATTTGACAGGAGACGATGTCCGAGAAGGTTTGACAGCGATCATCTCGATCAAACATCCGGACCCGCAGTTCGAAGGTCAAACAAAGACGAAGCTCGGCAACAGTGAAGCCCGTACCGTTACGGATTCATTGTTCTCAGAAAGTTTCACAAAGTTCCTTTTCGAAAATCCGAACATGGCGAAGACGATTGTTGAAAAGGGATTGATGGCTTCAAGAGCGAGAATGGCTGCGAAGAAAGCTCGTGAATTGACGCGCCGTAAAAATGCGCTTGAGGTTTCCAACCTGCCGGGTAAACTGGCGGATTGTTCGTCCAAAGATGCTAACATCTCTGAACTTTATATCGTTGAGGGTGACTCTGCCGGTGGATCTGCCAAGCAGGGACGAGATCGTCATTTTCAGGCGATTTTGCCATTGCGCGGTAAAATCATCAATGTTGAAAAAGCACGCCTGGATAAAATCCTTTCCAACAACGAAGTCCGTGCCATCATTACCGCCCTTGGTACAGGAATCGGGGAAGAATTCGATATTTCAAAGGCACGTTATCATAAGATTGTGATTATGACCGACGCCGACGTCGATGGTGCACACATCCGTACTTTACTATTGACGTTCTTCTACCGTTATATGCGTCCATTGATTGAACATGGCTATATCTATATTGCTCAGCCCCCGCTTTATAAGATCCAGCAAGGAAAAGCGATCTACTACACGTATAGTGATAAGCAGCTGGATGCGAAGCTTGCGGAGCTTTCCAGTTCACCGAAGCCCGGTGTTCAGCGATACAAAGGTCTTGGAGAGATGAACCCGGAACAGCTTTGGGAAACGACAATGGACCCTGAAACGAGAACGATGCTTCAGGTCAGCTTAGAGGATGCGATGGGGGCGGATGAAACCTTCGATATTCTTATGGGAGACAAAGTCGAACCGCGTCGTAACTTCATTCAAGAGAACGCACAATACGTACAAAACCTTGATGTTTAATATAAAACAAATGTCATGAAAGAGTGGGAAAGAGAGGCGAACATATCCTTTCCCCTTTTAGGTAACTAGGAGGTAAAAGAATGGTGGATCAACCCGAACGTCCGCGCGTGCAGGAAGTCAACATCAGTCACGAAATGCGAACTTCATTCCTGGATTATGCGATGAGTGTCATCGTGGCCCGTGCCCTTCCTGATGTCAGAGACGGCTTGAAACCTGTACACAGAAGGATATTATATGCGATGCATGACCTTGGGATGCATGCGGACAAAGCTTACAAAAAGTCTGCACGTATCGTAGGTGAGGTCATTGGTAAGTACCACCCTCACGGGGACTCTGCTGTCTATGACACGATGGTGCGTATGGCACAGGACTTCAACTACCGATACATGCTCGTCGATGGACACGGAAACTTCGGTTCGGTGGACGGAGATGCCGCAGCCGCCATGCGTTATACGGAAGCACGTATGTCCAAGATTTCCATGGAGATTTTGCGTGATATCAACAAAGATACCATCGATTATAACGATAACTACGATGGAACAGAGCGGGAACCTGTAGTGCTTCCATCCAAGTTTCCGAACTTGCTCGTCAACGGTGGTTCAGGGATTGCGGTCGGAATGGCGACAAACATCCCACCTCACCAACTTGGTGAGGTTATTGATGCGGTGCTCGCGCTCAGTAAAGACCCGGATATTACCATCCAGGAATTGATGGAAAACCATATCTATGGTCCGGACTTCCCGACAGCTGGTAAAATTCTCGGCTTAAGTGGCATTCGCAAAGCCTATGAAACAGGGAAAGGCTCCATCACGGTCCGTGCGGATGTAGAAATTGAAGAACAAGCAAACGGCAAAGCCCGTTTAATCGTGCACGAGCTTCCTTATCAGGTGAACAAAGCCCGACTTGTTGAAAAAATTGCCGATCTTGCCCGCGATAAGAAAATCGATGGCATTACCGATCTTCGTGATGAGTCGGACCGTAATGGTATGCGTATCGTTATTGAATTACGCCGTGATGTTAATCCGAACGTGCTTCTCAACAATCTATACAAAATGACGGCCCTGCAATCAACGTTCGGTATCAATATGCTAGCACTCGTCAACGGGCACCCGAAAGTGCTCAACTTGAAACAGTGCCTTGAGCACTATTTGGAACACCAAAAAGTTGTCATTCGCCGCCGTACCGAATACGAACTTAGAAAAGCAGAAGCTCGTGCTCATATTCTTGCTGGTCTGCGTATTGCGCTTGACCACCTGGATGAAGTGATTTCACTGATTCGTGAATCTCAAACGACTGAAATTGCACGTACCGGTTTGATGGAGCGCTTCGGTCTTTCTGAAAAGCAGGCACAAGCGATTCTTGATATGCGTCTGCAGCGTTTGACAGGTTTAGAGCGTGAAAAGATTGAGGATGAATATCAAGAAGTTATGAAATTGATTCAAGAATTGAAAGCCATCCTTGCTGATGATGAAAAGGTTCTTGAAATCATTCGTGAAGAACTGCTTGATGTGAAAGAGCGCTACAATGATGAGCGCCGTACAGAAATCGTCCTTGGCGGAACAGACTTTATCGAGGATGAGGACTTGATCCCTGAAGAGACGGTCATCGTCACGGTCACTCACCAGGGATATGTCAAACGTCTTCCTGCATCCACTTACCGTTCACAGCGTAGAGGTGGACGAGGCGTCCAGGGCATGGGAACACACGAAGAGGACTTCGTCGAACACCTATTGTCTACGTCGACTCACAACACCCTGCTTTTCTTCTCCAACAAAGGGAAAGTATATAAAGCTAAAGGTTATGAAGTACCGGAATTCAGCCGGACGGCTAAAGGCATTCCAATCATCAACATGTTGAATGTCGAACGGGATGAGTGGATCAATGCTGTCATATCCGTTGAAGACTTTGTGGATGACTGGTACCTCGTCTTTACAACGAAGAACGGAATCACGAAGCGGACGACGCTCTCCCAATTTGCGAATATCCGAAAAGGTGGTCTGATCGCTCTCGGCCTGCGTGAAGATGATGAGCTGATTTCTGTCCGGCTGACGGATGGAACGAAAGATATCATGATCGGCACACAGAATGGATACTTGATCCGTTTCAATGAAGATCAAATCCGTGCCATGGGACGTACAGCCGCAGGTGTCAAAGGGATCTCCCTCCGTGAAGACGACAAAGTCGTATCGATGGAAATCCTTGATGATTCTCTGCAAGTGCTCACGGTCACGAGCAAAGGCTATGGAAAACGCACCCCTGCTGACGAATACCGGATTACCAACCGTGGTGGTAAAGGAATCATTACGTGTAATCTGACAGATAAAAATGGCCAGGTCGTCGCTACGAAAGCTATTAATGGTGAAGAAGATATCATGATCATTACAGAGAGTGGTGTCTTAATCCGTATGCCGATGGAAAGTATCTCTGAAACCGGACGGAACACACAAGGTGTACGCTTAATCCGTCTTGGGGATGGGGAAGAAGTCGCGACCGTCGCCCGTGTAGAGTCAGAAAAAGAAGAAGACGAATTGGTGGAAGAAGCACTTGAAAAAGAAGCCGCATCTCAAGATGAGGTTTCTGAAGAAAGGGCCGAATCACCAGCTGAAACAACGGAAGAAGAGTCCGATGAATCATAAGTAAGCAAACGCTTATGATATCCGCCGCCTGTCGATTTGCTTCGGCAGGCGGCTTTTTTATATAAAAAAAGAGAAACGTTACCAAATAATTTTTCAATATTTTCTATTTATTTGAATCGTTCATGGTAATATGGAACTATATTTAATGGATTTTACATAGGAGTAACTAGAGAAAGGTGGTTCGTTGTCATGAGGATCGCTACATCACAACTGGAACCGGGCTGTCTCTTGACGAAAGATGTCATGGGGCGGACGAATCGACCGATTGTCCCTAAGAATACGACCCTAAAGCCCGTCCATATTGATGTACTGAAGAAATTTAAGATTGATATCGTTGAAGTATCCAACCGTCGGTCAGACGGATCGCTTTTCATTGCTTCTGAGAAGGAAAATCAAGAAGATATACATCAGGATCTGCGTTCAGAGGAACCGGTCCTTCCTTTTTTCGAATCCTATTTAGCTGCTGTAAAGGAGTATAAAAAGTGGTTCATTTCCTGGCAGGGGGGATCGCCTGTAAATATGAGCGCGATCCGTAAAGTGATGGTTCCTCTGCTTGAGAGAGCTGTCGATTCTTCAGAGAGGGAAGTTTTCTCACTCCATCATTATACCTCCAGTAAAGATTACATCTATCATCATAGTGTAGCGATGGGGCTGCTATCTAGTTATTTGGCATCGAAAATGGGATACAATTATGGTGAATGGATTCAAGTCGGTTTATCCGGACTTCTTGCAGATAGTGGAATGGCGAAAATCAGTGAACGCATTACGTGGAAAGAATCCCCTTTAACAGAGAAGGAATATGAGATGGTGAAAAAACATCCGACTTACAGTTATCGCAACGTAGAAAAAATCTCTTCCTTGAGCAATCACGCGAAGGTTGCTATTTTACAGCATCATGAACGTTTGGATGGAACAGGCTACCCTTTAGGAGTCAGTCAGAATAAAATCCATCCGTTCAGTCAGATTATCGCTGTCTGTGATATGTACCACGCCATGACGTCTGAGAGGATGTACCGAAGGAAACAGTCGCCTTATAAAGTGCTCGAGGAAATCCTTCAGGAGCAGTTCGGACGCTATGATCATAAAGTGATCAGCGCTTTAGTTAAAGAAATGACCAGTTACTCTACAGGAACTAAAATACGGTTGTCTGATCATCGAGAAGCAGAAGTGATCTTCGTTGAAGAGACAAACCCGACAAGGCCGCTTGTTCGAATCATTGCAGACGGACAAATCCTCCCGTTGAAAGAACAACTGGATCTTCATATTGAAGAAGTATATGAATAAGTAGAGGCCGGTTTGTGTCATGAAATAGATGCAAACTGGTCTTTAAGCCAGGAAGCGAAAATTTTCGGAATACGATTCGAGACTGAATTTAGAAAATGTACGATGAATACATAATCCTCCCGATCTTTCATCTGCTCCATCTCCCCCCACCAATCTCCTTCATAACGGACGAGCATACTTAAGTTATAAAGCACAGCGAAATAAGCCAACAGCTCGGGCCATTCTTCTTCAATGGTAATAGGACCAGGATTTTTCAGGTGAAACAGCTCTTCCATTCCAGGAAGAGGCCGGAGTAATTCATCCATGGATATCTTTGTTTTATCTGAAGAAAATTGAAACAAATGCTCAGCGGCGTGCGGAAATAATCCATGTGGCTGTATACGGATATCGTCCTCTAAAAAACGGTAATGCTGCTTTTTTCTTTTACGCGTGGACAGCCCGTGGGCGAGCACTTTTGCTGTTGCAGGGTAGCCAGGATCAACCGTCAACAGACAGCTTTTAATGAAATGGTTCATTCCATAATAAAAAAGAAGAGGCTTTACACTCAATGGAGTATGTAAAGCTGTCGACCAATAATCCTGACCGAGGCTGAGTCCGTGAATGAACCGTTCTGCATTATTGTAAGCATGATGCTCGGCTCTTGAGTGGTTGATCTTTTCATAACAAGAAAACAAAAAGGGTCTTGTATGTGCGGTCACTTGAAGGTAAGTGAGAATTGGGTCTGTCGAGTGCAAAGAAAGTTCCTCCTTTCTAACATAAAAGGAATTCTCACCCATTTTTTTATGGTTGAAAAAGCCCGACCATTGTCGTATTGTAAATAACAATAAGAATTGGTGTTACGAGAATATACCACTTATTTTACCCACTTTCACCCAAACTATTTTAAGAAGAAAAGGAGAGGTCAAGCATGCGTGAAGACAAGTTTACAAAAGAAGGTTTAACGTTTGACGATGTACTACTTTTGCCTGCTAAGTCCGATGTTTTGCCGCGTGATGTTTCACTGGCAACAGAATTGTCCCCGACGCTACGTCTGAATATGCCGATCATTAGTGCTGGAATGGATACGGTGACGGAAGCTAAAATGGCGATTGGGATGGCACGTCAGGGAGGACTTGGCGTTATTCATAAGAATATGTCGATTGAAGAGCAGGCCGAACACGTCGACCGAGTGAAACGCTCCGAAAGCGGCGTCATTACGAACCCGTTCTTTTTGACTCCGGAACACCAGGTATTTGATGCTGAACATTTAATGGGGAAATTCCGTATTTCCGGTGTGCCGATCGTCAATAGTGTAGAAGAACAGAAACTTGTCGGAATCATCACGAACCGTGACCTCCGTTTCATCGAAGATTATTCGATACAAATCAGTGACGTCATGACGCGTGAAAATCTTGTCACAGCACCTGTAGGAACCACATTGGATGAAGCAGAAAAAATCTTGCAGCAATATAAGATTGAAAAGCTTCCGATGGTAGATAATAACGGGATTCTTAAAGGATTGATCACCATCAAGGATATTGAAAAAGTGATCGAATTCCCTTTATCAGCAAAAGATGAACAGGGGCGTCTCCTTTGTGCAGCAGCTGTCGGTGTCACAGCGGATGCAATGACGCGTATTGATAAACTAGTGGAAGCAGGTGTCGATGCTCTTGTTGTCGATACCGCACATGGTCACTCTCAGGGTGTGATCGAGCAGGTGAAGCGCATCCGTGACCGTCACCCAAAAGTGAATATTATTGCAGGAAACGTAGGTACAGCAGACGCAACACGCGAATTGATCGAAGCAGGTGCGGACGTTGTTAAAGTCGGAATCGGTCCAGGTTCAATCTGTACGACCCGTGTCGTTGCAGGTGTCGGCGTTCCTCAAATCACCGCCGTTTATGATTGTGCGAGAGAAGCAGAGAAATACAACAAGCCTGTCATCGCCGACGGAGGAATCAAATATTCCGGAGACATCGTGAAGGCTCTTGCTGCAGGTGGACATGCTGTCATGCTCGGAAGCTTACTAGCCGGGGTTTCTGAAAGTCCTGGAGAAACAGAAATCTTCCAGGGCCGCCGCTTTAAAGTCTACCGGGGAATGGGATCTGTTGGTGCCATGGAATCCGGATCAAAAGATCGTTACTTCCAAAACGATCAAGAAGCGAAGAAACTTGTGCCGGAAGGGATTGAAGGCCGTATGCCATACAAAGGACCATTGGCCGACTCCATCCATCAGCTTCTCGGCGGTATCCGCTCGGGTATGGGGTACTGTGGTACACCAACCATCAGTGCTTTACGTACAGACGCTCAATTCACAAGAATTACAGGGGCTGGTTTAAGAGAGAGTCACCCCCATGATGTCCAAATTACAAAAGAAGCGCCAAACTACTCCGTTTGACCCGTATAAAAAGTGATAGACAGGGACTTTTCCCTGTCTATTCTTTTATATACGCATGTGATAAAATAACAAAGATGCATATTTTAAGGGTGGAGGTTGAGAAAGTGACACAAAGAATTAAAACATCTATGGCCTTGATGTTGGCATTGCTTATGGGGTTCTTTGCTGTGTCCATAAATCCTGGACATACATACGCAAGCGTAGATGTTGGCGCAGAATCGGCAATACTCGTGGACGCGGAAACAGGGAAGATTTTATTTGAAAAAGAGGCGGATTTGACATTACCTCCTGCCAGTATGACGAAGATGATGACCGAATATCTTGTCATGGAAGCAATTGAGGAAGGTCAAATCAACTGGGATACGACAACACAAATTAGTCAATACGCTTTTGATATATCGGCAAACCCTGAGTTTTCAGGGGTTGGACTGAAGTTGAACGAACAATATACTGTACGTGAGTTATATGAGGCGATGGCAATCAACTCGGATAATGCGACAACCATCGCTCTTACGGAATTGATTGCTGGCAGTGAAGGTGAATTTGTTCAAATGATGAACGAAAAAGCAGCAGAAATGGGACTGCCTGACTATGATTTCGTGAATGCAACAGGACTGAATAACTCTCACTTAGGAGACAATTATCCTGAAGGCACAGACCCTGAAGCAACGAATATGCTTTCAGCGAAGTCTGCCGCACTGCTTGCATACCACTTAACAAATGATTATCCGGAAGCGCTTGAAATTTCAAGCAAACCCACACTTGATTTTGCCGGACAAACCGTGACGAACTGGAACTGGATGCTTCCGGGTATGCCAGGGCAGAACTTGGAGCAGTTCGAGTACGAAGGTATGGACGGATTGAAAACAGGTTACACAGAACTCGCTCAGAACACGTTTACAGGAACGGCAAAGCGAGACGGACAACGTTTTATCTCCGTCGTTATGAAATCTGAATCCAGAGCATCCCGTTTCAATCAAACGAGACAACTGCTGGACTACGGATTCAATCAATTCTCACGTCAGGAACTTTTCGCAGCAGGAGCCACTCCTGAAGAAGAGTCAACGCTTCCTGTCGCAAAAGGAAAAGAAGACCAGGTTGCGATTGAAACTAGTGCAGCCCTAAGCACACTTGTGAAAAGTGGGGAAGATGATCAATATGAGATTGAATTCAGCATCTCTGAGGACCAGCTGGATGACGAAGGTAATCTTGTTGCTCCTGTAGAAAAAGGACAAAAAGTAGGAACAGCAAAGCTTGTTTATAACGGAGAAGAGGACTACGGAAATATTCTTTCTGAAGGTGGACAAACCGTTGATATCGTCACTTCTTCCAGTGTAGAAAAAGCAAACTGGTTTATGCTGACTCTCGGTGCGATCGGTGAATTTTTCAGTGATATCTTCACAGGCGCAGTAGATATGGTCAAAGGCTGGTTTTAGGTGAAAAATCCCTATTTAACCAGTGGGATTTAATATAGTATTGCGTTACAATAGAGGATAAGAATCTATGATTCAAAATGAAATGCTTAAACTATAGAGCTGTTAGGGAGGAATCAACATGGCACAAACAGGTACGGATCGCGTAAAACGCGGCATGGCAGAAATGCAAAAAGGTGGCGTCATTATGGACGTCGTAAACGCAGAACAAGCAAAAATTGCTGAAGAAGCAGGCGCAGTAGCAGTAATGGCTCTTGAACGAGTTCCAGCAGATATCCGCGCAGCGGGCGGGGTTGCTCGTATGGCAGACCCTACGATCGTTGAAGAAGTGATGAATGCTGTTTCAATTCCAGTTATGGCAAAAGCTCGTATTGGGCATATTACAGAAGCACGCGTCCTTGAAGCTATGGGCGTAGACTATATCGATGAGAGTGAAGTTCTTACTCCAGCTGATGAAATCTATCACATCAAAAAAGATGACTACACAGTGCCATTCGTATGTGGCTGCCGTAACTTGGGTGAAGCGACACGCCGCATCCGTGAAGGTGCATCCATGCTTCGTACAAAGGGTGAACCTGGAACAGGAAACATTGTAGAGGCTGTCAGCCATATGCGTCAGGTTCAGTCTCAGATCCGTCATTTGCGTGGACTTTCAGAAGATGAAGTGATGGTCTATGCAAAAGAAAACGGTGCTCCATTCGATCTATTGATGGAGATCCGTGAAGAAGGACGTCTGCCTGTCGTGAACTTTGCTGCGGGCGGTATCGCAACTCCTGCGGATGCTTCCTTGATGATGCAGCTTGGAGCAGACGGAGTATTTGTTGGGTCTGGTATTTTCAAATCCAACAACCCTGAAAAGTTCGCACGTGCAATCGTTGAAGCAACGACTCATTATGACGATTACAAGTTGATCGGTGAATTGTCTAAGGGTCTTGGAACAGCCATGAAGGGTATGGAAATGTCCACCCTTACTCCTGAACAGCGCATGCAAGATCGCAGCCAGTAAGCAAAGGAGAATGCAGCATGACTACTATCGGTGTATTAGGCCTGCAAGGCGCATTCCGTGAGCATGTTCGTTCTGTCGAAGCAACAGGTGCTGACGCCGTTGTCGTCAAACGAACTGAACAGCTGAAAGAGATCGATGGCTTGATTATCCCTGGTGGTGAAAGTACGACCATCCGCAGACTCATTGATAAGTACGAGTTTCTGGAGCCGATCCGTGAGTTCGGAAAAAGCGGTAACCCGATTTTCGGTACGTGTGCAGGGCTCATCCTACTCGCTTCAGAAATCGATGGTTCTTATGACGTTCACCTAGGAGTCATGGATATCAAAGTCCGGCGTAACGCTTTCGGACGCCAGCGTGAAAGTTTTGAAGCCGATCTTGATATTGAAGGTGTAGCAGAAGGGTTCAATGCCGTATTTATCCGTGCTCCTTACATTGAAGGAGTTGGAGAAAATACGAAAGTGCTGGCTCGTTATGACGGTCATATTGTAGCCGCTCAGGAAGGTCACTATTTAGCTTGTTCTTTCCATCCAGAGTTGACGGATGACCACCGTTTGACAAAACATTTTGTCAAAATGGTAGAAGAAGCTAAAAAAACACTTGCATTATAATTCTGAATCCGCTAATCTTATGTAACACAAACCATAAATGAACGCGATGACAGGAAATAGTAACATGTCCCTTCTTCTCAAAGAGAGTCAGTGGCTGGTGAGAACTGACGGAGAAGCCATGTGAATCCATCCTTGAGTGTCTGACTGAAAAGAAGTAGGTCAGACCGGTACTCACCGTTATGAGTGAAGCCGGAAGGTCACACAGACCTTCAACTTGGGTGGTATCGCGGGAAGCATAAACCAAAGCTCTCGTCCCTTATTAGGGACGGGAGCTTTTTGTTTAGCTTCCAATCCATTGAACTGATTATATAAAGGAGGAAGTAAACATGTTGGACATGAAATACTTACGCCAGAACTTTGAAGAAGTTAAAGGAAAACTGCAAAATCGTGGAGAAGATCTCTCTGACTTGGATGCCTTCGGTGACTTGGATAGCAAACGCCGTGAGCTGATTCAAGAAACAGAAGAATTGAAAGCAAAGCGCAATGAAGTATCCAAGGAAATTTCCCAACTGAAAAAAGCGAAGGAAGACGCCGATGACAAGATCAAAGAAATGCGCGAAGTTGGCGATCGTATCAAAACGCTTGATACAGAGTTGAAAGAAGTGGAAGAGAAACTTGAAACGCTTCTCTTATCTATCCCGAATATCCCCCACGAAAGTGTACCTGTCGGAGGGGATGAAGAAGACAATATTGAAGCACGAAAAGCAGGCGAGATCCCGACATTTGATTTTGAAGCTAAGCCTCACTGGGATGTAGCGACAGATTTAGGCATCCTTGATTTTGAAAGAGCATCCAAGGTAACGGGAAGTCGTTTCGTATTCTATAAAGGACTTGGGGCCCGTTTAGAGCGTGCGTTACTCAACTTCATGATGGATCTGCATGCAGATGAACACGGCTATCAGGAAATGCTGCCACCACAAATGGTCAACCGCACAGCGATGACAGGTACAGGTCAATTACCGAAATTCGAAGAAGATGCGTTTAAAATTGAAGACTGGGATTATTTCCTCGTGCCAACAGCTGAGGTTCCAGTCACAAACTTCCATAGAGAAGAAATTTTATCTGTTGAAGACCTTCCACAAAAGTTCGTAGCCTTCAGCACAAATTTCCGTTCTGAAGCAGGGTCTGCCGGTCGCGATACAAGAGGATTGATCCGTCAGCACCAATTCAATAAAGTCGAGCTTGTCCAGCTGGCAAAGCCGGAAGAATCTTATGATGTTCTGGAAGAATTGACAGGACATGCGGAAAAAGTCCTTCAACTGCTGAAGCTTCCTTATCGTGTGATGAGCATGTGCACGGGAGATCTAGGATTCACAGCAGCTAAGAAATACGACATTGAAGTATGGATCCCGAGCCAGGAGACTTATCGGGAGATCAGCTCTTGCTCTAACTTCGAAGATTTTCAGGCCCGCCGCGCAGGCATTCGCTTCCGTAGAGAAGAAAAAGGAAAGCCTGAATTCGTACACACGTTGAACGGTTCTGGTCTAGCCATCGGTCGTACCGTTGCAGCCATCCTTGAAAATTACCAGCAGGAAGACGGAACGGTCATCGTACCAGAGGTCCTGCGTCCATACATGGGTGGGAAAGAAATCATCAAATAACACCTGTAATAGTAAAAGCGCCTGAATCCTATGAATGGTTTCAGGTGTTTTTTCTTGATTTCGTTTTTGGAGACAGCCACTGCGAATCGTCCTTGACTCTGTGGAAGGGAATTTGTATAATAACTAGGTGACATTTTTTCGTGATTGTTCGACAATAACTTCTTTTAAAAAAATTAAAGGATTTTATTGACGGATTCGGACAACCATGATAATATATTTATTGTCGGTCACACGGAGGAGTACCCAAGTCCGGCTGAAGGGAGCGGTCTTGAAAACCGCCAGGGGGTTTACGCCCCGCGGGGGTTCGAATCCCTCCTCCTCCGCCATATTATTATCAACAATAGCGCATAAATATTGGAGATTTATAGAACAGAAATCGTTACTTCTAGTAACGATTTTTTATTTTGTTTTATTTATTCTCAATGAAGTGGACACAGCGAAAATCCCTCACCGTTCATCTCCGGTGAGGGATTTTTTTTATCCTTTTTAAGAATCCAATAATACCTCTTCTTTATTTGGGTAAGTCTTTTCAATATGTTGCTCACCCCAGGCACACAGCATGTCTAATGCCCCTTTTAATGTCCATCCGTATTCCGTCAGTTCATATTCCACTTTAGGTGGTACCTGGTTATAAACGATGCGCTTAATGACACCATCCCTTTCCAACTCTCTCAGCTGCTGGGTTAACATTTTTTGTGTGATTCCAGGCATCAACCGCTTCAGTTCACTTGTCCGTCGTTTATTTTCGATCAAATGACAAAGAATGACGACCTTCCACTTACCTCCAATCACTTCAAGAGCGGCTTCAACCGGTATATTATATTTTGGCAAGAGATTTACCTCCTTTAGAGACCCTATGTTTCTTTTTAGCATGTATATCCTTCGATTCACTATACACGAAAGGATCATCAGTTAAAAAGATTTTGCATGAACAGTCTCGCGAGCCCTTGTTCTATACAATTGTTACTTCCAGGTGCCTATAGCACATAGAAGTACGTACTTCTCAAGTGTTCGATCAGCGCTCATAATAAGATTTGTCATCCAGAGGCGCCCTGGATACATGAGTTTCAGATATCATTCTTATTTATATATGAGGAGGAAAATGATGAGTTCACACGCAGAGAATATCAAAGAAAATTCTCTTGATCATAAGTCGAAAAGTTTTTCGTTTGCTTTGTTGGCCCTTGCTATTAGCGCGTTCGGTATAGGAACGACAGAATTCGTACCCGTAGGTTTATTATCAACGATGGCCGATGACCTTTCTATATCGATTACACTTGCTGGTCTATTGATATCCGGTTATGCTGTCGGTGTCGCTGTGGGAGCTCCCGTTTTGACAGCTCTCACAAATAAAATGAGCCGGAAAAGTTTATTGCTGGGTCTCATGGTTGTTTTTATTCTTGGTAATTTAGTGGCTGCTGTTTCGACAAGTTTTACCTTGCTGTTAATTGCGAGGATCATCACTGCTTTTTCTCACGGAATATTCTTTTCTATCGGTTCGACCATTGCTGCAAGTTTAGTCCCTGAGCATAAGCGGGCGAGTGCCATTGCCTTTATGTTTACCGGATTGACTGTTGCAACAGTGACCGGCGTACCTTTAGGAACATTCATTGGACAAACATTCGGTTGGAGGGCAACATTTGCCGGGGTAGCCTTGCTCGGCGTAATCGGTATCATCGCAAGTGCTTTGCTTGTCCCCAAAAACCTGGAAGAAGCACCTCCAGCAAGCTTTCGGGACCAATTAAAAATACTAACAGAAAAAAGAATTCTGCTCTCCTTCGCCATTACAGGATTAGGATATGGTGGAACGTTTGTGGCATTCACGTATCTTGCTCCTTTACTAGAAGAAGTGACAGGTTTCGATCCGAAGTTTGTCAGTGTGATCCTGCTTATATATGGTGTTGCGGTGGCGATCGGAAATACGATTGGCGGTAAAGTTTCAAATAAAAAGCCGATCAAAGCGTTGTTTTGGATGTTTGTGTTGCAGGCGATCGTATTGCTCCTTTTGGCCTTCGTCATTCCATTTAAAGTGTTGAGTTTGGTTGTATTGTTTTTCATGGGATTGTTTGCTTTCATGAACGTACCTGCATTGCAGGTTTTGGTCGTTCAATTAGCTGAGAAATATGTGCCATCTGCTGTCAATGTAGCTTCAGCTTTGAATATCGCCGCATTCAATGTCGGAATTGCTATCGGCTCCTCTGTGGGTGGTGTCATCGTTGATACGATTGGTCTTGTTCATACACCATGGATCGGTGCAGTGATGGTGGCTGGCGCTGTCATCCTAACAAAAATTCTGAGTACGATGGAACGATAATCTATAAAAAGGACTCCTTTATTCAAAGGGGTCCTTTTCTCTTGTTATACTAAAAGGTAGGAAGAGAGGAGGGATGGTATGGGTTATGTTGAGGATTTACGTGCAATTATCGGCCATCGGCCCGTAATATTAGTTGGATCGGTTGTGATCATCATTGATGAAAAGGGACGAATATTGTTGCAGGAACGAACGTCTCCACAAGGTGTATGGGGCCTGCCGGGAGGCTTGATGGAGCTTGGAGAAAGCACGGAACAAGTCGCGAAACGTGAAGCGCTCGAAGAGACTGGATTGGAAGTCGATGACCTGCAATTGTTAAATGTTTACTCGGGGGAGGATCAGTTCAGTAGAGCTCCGAATGGCGATGAGTTTTACGTTGTGACAACAGCTTATTTCACTAGACATTATCGTGGGAACTATGCTTTTGATCCCGAAGAAACCGTGCAGGTGAAATTTTTTGAGTTTCATGACTTTCCTGAGAAAATGATTGGCAGTCATCGGATGATGATAGAGGATTATAGACAAAAAAACTCCTGATGTCGGACCAACGCATCAGGAGCTTCTTCTTTATGATTAGGTCAATAAATGACTGGAGCGCCATTTACGTGATTGTTGGATGAAGTGACCGATTTTTTCCAGGACGGGTTCGATGCTTGTTTTGTCATTCAGTACGTCGTAGTCGGCAATATTGAGGCGCAGGACAGGGCAGGAATTGAAATTATCAATCCAATTGTCATAACGCGTAAACATCTCTTCCCAATATTCTATCGGAGTTTCTTGTTCCATTGGACGTCCCCGTTCTTTGATACGGGAAACGATATCATCAAACGAACCTTCTAGATAAATTAAAAGATCGGGATGAGGGAAATATGGTGTCATCACCATCGCATCAAACAGGTTTCGGTACGTTTCATAATCGGTTGCGGACATCGTCCCTTTTTCGTAGTGCATCTTTGCAAAAATGCCGGTATCTTCATAAATGGAACGGTCCTGTATGAACCCGCCGCCATATTCAAAGATTTTCTTTTGTTCTTTGAAGCGTTCCGCCAAGAAGTAAATCTGTAAATGGAAGCTCCAGCGTTCAAAATCCTGATAGAATTTGTCGAGATAAGGATTGGTATCGACTTTTTCAAACGAGGTACGAAAGTTGAGGGCATCAGCGAGAGCATTGGTCATCGTTGACTTGCCGACACCGACCGTACCTGCAATCGTTATGACGCTGTCATGTGGAATTCCATAGCGTTCACGTGCATTCATTTGATAACTTCTCCTTTATTTAAATGCTGCTTTACTTGATCAACAATATAATTTAAATCGTCTTGATGTTTTACGAAGTCTATATGATCCCCGTTTAAACGGATCACAGGAATCTCTGGGTGAGTGGCTTCAAAATGTCTCATGAAGTCTTCGTAGTCTTGAGAGAGTTGTTCAAGATAAGAAGGTTGAATATTTGCCTCTACATCACGATTACGCATGCGGATGCGTTCGAGCAGAGTATCTAAACTCGCATGTAAATAGACGACCATATTCGGTTTAGGCATATCGTGTGTCAATATATCAAAAATCTGCGCATACTTGTCAAATTGGTCTTCTCTCAACGTGCGTCGTGCGAAAATCATATTCTTCGATATATGATAATCGGCGACCACGGGCTTCCCCGACTGCAAATATTTCCGGTCGATGTCTTCGAGCTGCTTGAAACGATTACACAAGAAGAACATCTCCGTTTGGAAGCTCCATTCTTCAATATTGTCGTAAAACTTGCCTAAAAACGGGTTCTCCTCAACGATTTCCTTCAGTAAATGAAAATCAAACTGGGAGGCGAGCTTTTTAGACAGAGACGTTTTCCCAACCCCAATGGGCCCTTCAACGGATATGAAAGGTAAATCTCCCATCTCTTTTCCTCCTTCAAACTCAATTCAAAACGTGAGTGCACATCACTCACCTACAAAATACGATACTTTTAGACAGACAAATAGTATTTTATCATATACATACGTCTGAAGTAACATCCGAGCGATATTTTTAAGGTGCAATTGCTTTTCAATCTTTGGTTTGTTTTGTATAATATTACTCGTACGTTCATACGCCCCCGTAGCTCAGGGGATAGAGCATCGGTTTCCTAAACCGTGTGCCGCAGGTTCGAATCCTGCCGGGGGCGCTGGCTGAAGCTATTTGAAGCTTCAGCTTTTTTTATGCTTTCCTTATGAAGTTAATCTTCCTCCGGCTCCACGTGGTGAGCCATAATACTGCACTGAATCCGAGACAGAGAATCACAACCACCCACATGAGGGCTTCTTCCATTCGACCTGATTCGACAGCAAAATAGATAGCGAGTGGAATGGTGTCTGTTTCACCAGGGATATAGCCTGCGATCATTAATGTAGCCCCGAACTCACCGAGGGAACGAGCGAAAGTCATGACTAAGCCGGCCAGTAATCCTGGCCAAGCTAACGGAAGTGATATGGTGAAGAACACCTTTATTTTCGAAGCTCCCATTGTTAAAGCTGCGTTCTCCAGGTTTTGATCATAATTTTCAAAAGCGGCCGAAGCACTTTGATACATAAGAGGGAATGCAACGACAGCAGACGCAATGACTGCCCCGGTCCAGGAAAAAACCACCTGAAGACCGAACCAGTCCATGAGCCATTGTCCGATCCACCCATTCTTACCAAATAAATAAAGGAGACCAAATCCAATTACTGTCGGAGGAAGGACGAGAGGGAGTAAAAGCAGCGATTCTAAGATACTTTTCCCGGGAAATAATTTTCTGGAAATGAGTCGTGCGCTAATGATTCCGATAATAAATACGATGAAAGTAGCGATTCCCGCTACTTTCAAAGACAAAAGAAGAGGTTCGAAGTTCATTGTTCTATCTTTCCACCTCTCATAGGATTGAATCCATAAGCTTTGTAAATTTCTGTCGCCTGGTCACTGGTTAAAAAAGCAAGAAACTGCTTTCCTTGTTCCTTAGTCCGGCTTTTTGAAATAACGATTCCCGGATATATGATCGAATCATGGAGGGTAGGGTCTATTTGTGTAAGAGTGGTTACCTGATCGGAAATCATGGCATCACTGGCATAGACAAAACCATAGTCCACCTGACCGGATTCGACATAAGTAAGGACTTGTCTTACATCGCTTCCGAATACCACCTTCTCCTCTAAACTCTCCCAAAGGTGAATCTTTTCCAACGCTTGTTTCGTATAAGTACCAGCAGGCACACTTTCTGGATTGCCGACGGCCAGTTTTTCGTTTTCTGTAAGTTTTAGTTCCTGGATCGTATTCAAACGATGCTTGGAATCGTCACTGATAAGGACGATTCGGTTGGTGGTAAACTCTATGTACGTATCTTTTTTCACAAGGTTTTGCTCCTTGAGAAGCTCGATCCAACGAGAGTCGGCAGACAAGAATACGTCTACAGGAGCTCCTTGTTCAATCTGTCTTGCCAATTTACCTGAACCTCCGTATATGGTCTCAATTTCTATTTTGTATTGTTCCTCAAAAAGAGGAGTCAGTTCTTCCATCACATCTTTCAAACTGGCAGCCGCCGCAATTCTTACGCTCGTCTCATCTGAATCCGATGAAGAAGCACAGCTGCATAAAAACAGTAAAATCATTGAACACGAGATCCATGTTAACTTTCGCATGTTTATTCCCCTTTTGTTACCATTGGCTCTATTCTTAAGATACGTCATATGTAGAAAGAATGCGATAAAAAGGTCACGAAGAAAGGAGTGCTCATATATGAAATTACAGGTTCTTTCAGCACTTATTCTTGCTTTCCTGCTCACACAACTCCCGGTCGTAGGAAAATATTTCGCTATATTAAACACAATGGTCCATGAGAGTGGTCATTCCCTGATGGCGCTGATTACAGGGGGAGAAGTAAGGAGAATTTCCCTGCTTCCCAATACATCCGGTTTTGCTTTGACCGGCCATACTTCATGGATCGGGCAAGTGTTAACAAGCATGGCCGGCTATGTTTTTGCTTCTTTTTTCGCTTTTGTCTTCTTTTTTCTCATCAGCCGCGGGCAGTATAAATGGATGATTTATATTTTAATGGCGTTCCTTGCCATCAATCTTCTTTTCTGGGTGAGGAATGTGTATGGTCTATTTTGGATCCTCACCTTCGGAGCCGGGTTTGTATGGCTGTTAAGAACTGGTCATGAACAAACGGTCCAATACGTCTTATTGTTCCTCGCTTCGCTCGTCCTTGTTGAGTCTGTGACCAGTGCTTTTGAGGTGATGTGGATCAGCTTTGTATCTCCAGGACAAGCCGGGGACGCAGCAAACTTGGCAAAAGCGACAAAATTCATTCCCGCCCCTTTGTGGGGATTGTCCTTTTTCATACAAGCCTTATACTTTGCCCTGCTTTCCGTTAAGCGTGTCTTTCCTTTCTGAAATTGTGAATGAAAAGAAGAAAAAAGATTAAATTCCGCACATGCCCTGCCTTCTTCAGCCCTCCTGAATAAGGTAGTAAAGTAAGTAAGAGAGGGGGGAATGGAATGAGCGGAGGATACGGTGGCGGTTTCGCGCTATTGGTTGTTTTGTTCATCCTTTTGATCATCATCGGTGCATCTTATATGGGTGGCCGTGGATACGGTTATGGATACTAATAAATAAACAGAGCGGGAATCTTTTCCCGCTGTTACATAAAATTAAACGTTTCTTGAAGTTTGGAAAAGGGTATCAGGGGACTAGAATAATTGGACGGAGGAGTCGTTTATGGATTTAAAAGAACACTTAGTAGCGCATGGGTATGATCACATTGATATTCTTCTTATTGATGAAGAGGGCGACCAAACAACCGTTGCCGACATTTCCCTTCCAAAGGTGACGGACTTAGAGTACAAGCTTTATCTCAAACCTGAAACAATCTCTTATCATTTTAAGGAAGAGGATCCTTATTTCGAGGCTGAGCAGCACGCAGAGTCCGGCGATGGCAAGAAAATTAAAGGTTTCATCCTCGAATGGTAAAGTCCTGTCCCTACAGGGCTTTTTTTAATGCCTAAAATAACACTTAATAATTGCAGATCAGCTCCCGATTGTGGAAGACTCGGTTACGAGATGTATCGGGATTCGTTGCCGTGTTGGGCGTTAGGGGTGGTGGGGAAGCTACTCGCTTTCCTGTGGGGGAGTGGCGAGCTTCCTCGGACTACGTCCTGCGGGATCTCGCCGATCTCCTTTCTCCCGCGGGAGTCTCGCAGCTTCCCAACCACCCCATTCGATATAGGGGAGACCCGAATCCCTTCTCACAACAGAATAGTCTTCCACTGTCCTTGTGGTGTGCGCAGGACTCTCTCTTTATAAAGCGTTAGGAATCCAAATATCTGACACGTGTGCTTAAAACTACTCATCTCCATCAGTTGAAAATGAGTTGATTCCAGAAGTGGTTTCGAGATACTCACATGGCAAAGGGGCGGAGGGAAACGGTGAGACTCCTGTGGGAAGTGCGTGGTAGATGAGACCCCGCAGAGCGTTAGCTCGAGGAGGCTCATCACTCGCCCACGGAAAGCGAACCTTTTCCCGGAGCCCCTAATCCCCAACGGAAATATCGAAATCAAGCCTTACACAATCCTGCCATATTGTTGAACACTGGTTTGTTTATTCTGAAGCACAAGGGGAATGAAAATGGTAAATCCCAACAGGAGGTCATTTTCATGCAGCAACATAAACTTTATATTAACGGAGAATATACAGAATCAAATGGATCTGAATGGATTGATATCTTAAATCCGGCGACCGAAGAGGTCATTTCTCAAATACCTAAAGGCACAGAAGAAGATGTGAATCGAGCAGTGAAAGCAGCGTTTGAAGCTCAAAAAGAATGGGAGCTTACGCCGAATATTGAACGCGGAAAAATCGTAAGGAAACTCGGAGATCGTATAGAAGAAAACCGAGCTACTTTTATTGATCTATTACAAGAAGAGCAAGGGAAAGATTATGAGCTTGCCAGTGGAGAAGTAGACCTTGCCATCAATTATTTCCGATACATGTCCGAGTGGGCACGTAGAATTGAAGGTGAAATTGTACCAAGTGACCGTAAGAATGAGAACATCTTCATTTATAAAAAGCCGATCGGAGTTGTGGCAGGGATCGTCCCTTGGAATTTCCCTGTGTTCATTTTGGCCCGTAAAGTAGCCACGGCACTTGTAACAGGAAATACATTAGTATTAAAACCAAGTCAGCAGACACCGAATACAGCGATGGAATTCACAAAAATTGTTGACTCAATGGACGAGATTCCAAAAGGTGTTTATAACGTGGTGACAGGAACAGGTTCAGAAATCGGGAACACCCTTGCCTCTCATCCAAACGTGCACATGATATCCATGACGGGTAGTGTGCCAGCAGGTACGAAAGTAATGGAAGCGGCGGCGCAGAACATTACGAAAGTGAATTTGGAGCTTGGAGGTAAAGCACCTGCGATCGTCACGGCTAATGCGGATCTGGATGTGGCAGCTGAAAGCATTACGACATCCCGTCTCGCTAATAATGGACAGGCGTGTACGAACGCTGAGCGTGTCTATGTTCATGAAAGTGTGGCGGATGAGCTGATCGCTAAGTTACGTCATAAATTTGAATCGATGACTATGGGCAATCCTCGGGAAAATAAGGAAGCGGATGTCGGTCCTCTTGTAAGTAAAGATCGCCTTGAAGAAGTGGAGCGCATGGTAAAAGAAGCGGTCGATGCAGGGGCGAAAGTTGAAATTGGAGGAGAACGTGGAGACTTAGACAAAGGTTATTTTTATAAGCCGACGATCCTTACAAATGTAAACCATGATATGCAGATTATGCAGGAAGAGATCTTCGGGCCTGTCATTCCTGTGACGACATTCAAGACATTGGATGAAGCGATTGAAAAAGGTAATGATACAGATTACGGATTATCCTCCTCTGTTTATACCGAAGACATGAATGAAGCCATGCGTGTCGTGAATGAACTGAAGTTCGGTGAAACATTCGTCAATCGTGAAAACTTCGAAGCTGTCCAGGGCTACCACGCAGGTATGAGGAAGTCAGGACTTGGTGGAGCAGATGGTAAGCACGGAATGGAAGATTTCCTTGTCACTCAGGTCGTTTACATGCAGTATAAAGATGATAAAAAATAAGGAGCAAAAGAGCTGCGATATTTGTCGCAGCTCTTTTTTTATCGGTTATCGATTTTTTCAGGGTAAAGGTCGTGATTCATCAAGCGATGGTCCGCCATTTGCTCAAATTTTGTGCCAGGTTTTCCATAATTGCAGAATGGATCAATGGAAATCCCGCCACGCGGGGTGAATTTGCCCCAAACTTCAATATAACGAGGGTCCATTAAGTCAATCAGGTCATTCATAATTGTATTCACACTATCTTCATGGAAGTCTCCGTGATTCCGGAAACTGAAAAGGTAGAGTTTGAGTGACTTACTTTCCACCATTTTCACATCTGGAATGTAGCTGATATAGATGGTTGCAAAATCGGGTTGGCGTGTCTTCGGGCAAAGGGTGGTAAATTCCGGACAGTTGAATTTTACAAAATAGTCACGGTTCGGATGTTGGTTATCAAACGTTTCAAGGACATCCGGATCATACTCGAAAGAATAGGAATTTCCTTGGTTACCAAGGAGTGATAAATCAAGGTCTTGGTCGTTGCGTCCTGGCATGAGGCATGCTCCTTTGTGAATGTATTTTCAATCAAAAAAGCCGCAGCGGCTAAGGGCTGCGGCTTATCATAAGACGTGGTCCTTAGTTTTTTATAGAGGGGTTGGCTAAGAAACCTCTACTATGAAGCTTTTATGCTCGTTTCATTATATAAACAGAGGGGAATGCTGTCAATTTACCTCGTTCCCTTGTCCTAATTCTGTAAATCTTTGGAGATAACACTTTAAATATGAGAAAAAATCCCCTACAATAGAGGTAATTCATAAAATTTTCAGAAAAGTATGCAGTTCGTGGCTCTGAAAGGATCAGAGCTTTCTTCAGCCACAAAAGGAAAACGTTTACAAAACATTCTTATGAGGTGATGATGAATATGGACATGAAACCAATTCCAGCTCGATCAGGCAATCACAACATGGAAAACTACAAAGAAGCGTATGAGGATTTCCAGTGGGAAGAAGTGAAAAAGCAGTTCTCATGGAACGAGACAGGCAAAGTAAACATTGCCTATGAAGCCGTCGATCGCCATGCAGAAAATCCTGATAAGAAAGATCAGGCAGCTCTGATCTACTCTGCACCGGATAGAGAAGAGACCCTTACTTTTGAAGATTTGAAGCTTAAAAGTAATCAGTTCGCAAATGTACTGAAAAAACATAATATAGAAAAGGGCGATCGTGTTTTTCTTTTCATGCCGAGAAGCCCTGAGTTTTATGCCACATTCCTTGGTATTCTTAAGGTAGGAGCGATTGCTGGACCGCTGTTTGAAGCATTTATGGAACAAGCCGTACGAGATCGCTTGGAAGACAGTGAAGCGACGATGCTCATTACGACGCCTGAATTGCTTGAGCGTGTGCCGGCGGATGAGCTTCCGAACTTGAAGCAGGTCGTACTTGTCGGCGGCGATGCACCAGGCAACTACATTTCTTATGATGAAGAAATGGAGAAAGCTTCGGATGAATTTGATATCGAGTGGGTAGACCTTGAAGACGGGATGCTCCTTCACTATACGTCTGGTTCAACAGGTAAGCCAAAAGGCGTCTACCATGTCCACAATGCTATGCTTCAACATTACCAAACAGGTAAATGGGTCCTGGATCTTAAAGAAGACGATGTGTACTGGTGTACTGCAGACCCAGGCTGGGTAACAGGGACAAGCTACGGAATCTTTGCTCCGTGGTTAAATGGGGTGACGAATGTCATTCGTGGTGGACGATTCAGTCCTGATGATTGGTATGGAACGATTGCAGAGAAAGATGTTTCCGTCTGGTATTCCGCTCCGACTGCTTTCCGTAAACTATTGAGTGCTGGGGAAGACGTGGCGAAAAAGCATGACCTCTCTTCCCTTCGCCATGTGTTAAGTGTAGGAGAACCGTTGAACCCTGAAGTTGTGACATGGGGGCTTTCGGCCTTTGATTTGCGTATCCATGATACATGGTGGATGACGGAAACTGGGGGTATGTTGATTTGTAATTATCCTGCGATGGATATGCGACCGGGTTCCATGGGTAAACCGTTCCCTGGAATTGAAGCTGCCATCGTCGACAATGAAGGAAATGAACTCCCTGCCAATCAAATGGGGAACCTTGCGATCAAACAGGGCTGGCCTTCCATGATGCGTGCGGTATGGAAGAATCCAGGGAAATATGAAAGTTACTTCTTGAATGGCTGGTACGTTTCTGGAGACAGTGCTTACCAGGACGAAGATGGTTATTTCTGGTTCCAGGGACGTCTTGATGATGTCATCAACACTTCCGGGGAACGTGTCGGTCCATTTGAAGTGGAAAGTAAGTTGATTGAACACGAAGCGGTAGCAGAAGCGGGAGTCATCGGGAAACCGGACCCTGAGCGCGGGGAAATCATTAAAGCGTTCATCACTTTAAGAGAAGGTCATGAACAATCTGATGAACTGCTTGAAGACATCCGTCAGTTCGTCAAAAAAGGATTGAGTGCTCATGCCGCTCCAAGGGAAATCGAAATTAAGGATACGATTCCTAAAACACGTAGTGGTAAGATCATGAGACGTCTCCTGAAATCTTGGGAGCTTGGATTACCGACCGGCGACACTTCTACTCTTGAAGAGTAATAACGTAAGCACAGCCCCTTCAGGGTTGTGCTTTTTATTTTTTGGTACTCGTTTGGAAGTTGTTTCACGTGGAACGACCAACAAGCGTGAGCCACATAATTTTCATGTACCCTATGGTAAGATATGGAGAGATATTACATAGATTGCAGGTGGCACAATGATGAAAGAAGGATCTACACGGTTTTTGGACGGCTCTTTAGAGACCGTTCAATGGTTCGTATTTCTGTTGGCGAGTGCAGTTGCTCTGCCCATTGTCATTGGTTCTATTTTTGAATTGAATTTCAATGAAGTAGCAGGCTTGATGCAACGGACATTTTTTGTTGTCGGCATCGCTTCCTTCCTACAGGGCGTTTTAGGACACCGTCTTCCAATCATGGAAGGACCCGCCGGCCTTTGGATCAGTATTTTTGCTGTGATGGCTTATAGTGGAGCACAGTCCGGCAATAGTTATATGGAAACGTTACAAGTTCTCCAAGGGACGATGATATGGACGGGGATTTTTCTGTTCCTGTTTGGTGTATTACGTTTATCGCACCGGGTGCTTTTTGTGTTCACACCACTTGTTACAGGTGCTTTTTTATTTTTACTGACCGTTCAATTGAGTGGAACATTTCTTCAGGGAATGTTAGGCATCCAGAAGTCGACAGAAGCAGTCGATGGAAAACAGGCGCTCGTTGCTTTTGTTACGCTTGCGCTTGTGATCGGTTTATCGGTTATGGGAAAAGGATGGTTAAAAAGTTTCGCTGTTTTGATTGGAATTGGTTTCGGATGGGTATTGTATGCCATGACATTCAATGGAGATGCCAGTGAAACAGGTGGAACTTCAGCTTTTTCATTACCTGAAATTTTTGCCTGGGGCCCGCCTCAACTGACGTGGGGAACGCTCCCTTTAGGATTTATTACCGCTGTGATCTTATTGTCGAATTTGGTGGCCTCCATTATTGCGGTCAGTCATACTGTTTATGGAAAACCAAAATATACATATGATCAGGTTAATAAAGGAAGTAGTTTTCTAGGGATCAACCACGGTATTACATCCATTTTTTCTGCAGTGGCTAATGTTTCGCTTGCCTCATCTTCTGGTTTTATGCAATTGACGGGGCAGAAAAGGAAGTGGCCTTTTTTGTATGCTTCTTTATTATTAGTGTTATTTTCGTTCTTCCCACCGGTGGTGGCGTTTATTTCTGGAATTCCCGCACCGGTAGCTAACGCCGCTTTGCTCGCAACTTTTGTCCAATTGATGGGACTTGGAATATCTAACATGACGAGTGAAACGCTGGATGAACGGAGACTTACCATTTTAGGTCTGTCTTTCTTATTGGGAATTGGACTCATGTTCATTCCGGCAGAAGCTTTCAGTGGTGTTCCTGCGGTTTTACAAAACTTACTGAGTAATGGATTGCTGGTCGGGACTGTACTCGTCATTGTTCTTGACCGTCTCTGGAAAGAATCAAACACGTCCTCATAGGGAAAATTGATGGTACAAGGAAGTGATGGAATGGAAAATAAAATATATGATGTGATCGGGATCGGAATCGGTCCCTATAATTTAGGAATGGCCGCATTGCTTGATCAAACCGAAGACTTGGATGCTGTCTTTTTTGACAAGACCCCTGAGTTTGTATGGCATCCAGGCATGCTTATTGAAACGATGGATCTACAGGTCCCTTTTTTGGCGGACCTGGTCTCGTTCGCGGACCCGAAAAGTCCTTATACCTTTATGAATTACTTGCACGAGCATGACCGGATGTTCCCTTTCTTCTTCCATCGTCATTTTGAAATTCCGCGGCAAGAATACAATCACTACATGCAGTGGGTAGCCAAGCAGCTGGATGGTCTGTTTTTCGGTCATACCGTCGTTGATGTGATGGACCAAAAAGACGCGACTGTTCCCCATTATGAAGTGGTTGTCAAAGAAACAGCAACGGGTGAGGAAAAATATTACCAAGCCAAACATATTGTCATGGGGACTGGAAGCGAACCGTTGATTTTGGATGGTATGGACCGATTACCGAACGAAGACGTGATGCATACGAGCCGCTATCTTTTCGAAAAAGATCATTTACTGAAATCAAAACATGTGACTATCGTCGGCTCGGGGCAGAGTGCTTTGGAGGTTTTTCTTGATTTATTAGAAGAGCAGGACAGACAGTCAGATATGAAATTGAGCCTCCTCACAAGATCTGGTGGGCTTTTTCAATTGGATACAGCTAAGTTTGCTCAAGAAATGTTTACACCGGAATTCGTTGATTACTTTCATGCCCTGAGTCTCCAACAACGTAAAGATGCTCTCGATACGCTCGGACCGCTTCGGAAAGGGATCGATCCTGATACACTCACGAGGTTGTATTCGAAGCTTTACCATAGAACAGCCGGTATGAAGAATAGTCGTGTCCTTATTCAACCGATGACTGAAATTACAGGGATTGAGGCGAAGGAAGACGGATATTACTTAAACTGTAATCAGTGGCAGGAAGAAGTCGAGTATAAGTATCCAACGGAAAAAGTGGTGCTCGCCACAGGGTATAAACCTCATTTTCCTGACTGGTTCATGACCCGTTTCAAAGAAAAAATCGAGTGGGAAGAGGAAGGGATGTATAAAGTATCACGCGATTATCAGCTTATCTTCAACGATGATCGTAACCATCATTTCTTTACGTTGATCGACCTCGTCCACTCACATGGAGCAGGAGCTACGAACTTAGGATTATCCGTACATCGGAATGTTCATATTATTAACATGATTGCAGGGCGGGAGGTGTACCGAAACCAATCGGATACAACCTTCCAGCAGTTTTCCATGAAAGACTTCCAATAACCATAAAGTGGAAAAGTGGTTTAAAATCATCTCCTGGGGGAAGATATCCTATGTGTTTAAATTCAACCCATACATTCAAGGAGATGATTTAGATATGAGTAAGATTGCTTGTGTCATGACTTCCATGTTTGAAGATGTAGAATATACACAACCGGCAGAAGCGTTCTCAAATGATGGCCACGAAGTAACGACCATTGAATGGGAAGCAGGCAAAGAAGTAGAAGGAAAACAAGGGGAAGCGTCCGTTAAAATTGATACATCCATCGATGACGTTAAACCGCAAGACTTTGATGCATTGTTTATCCCTGGTGGTTTTTCACCTGATATTTTGCGTGGTGATGAGAAATTCGTTTCCTTTGCGAAACATTTTATGGATGAAAAGAAACCTGTATTCGCCATCTGCCATGGTCCACAACTATTGATCACGGCTAAAACCCTCGAAGGACGGACAGCAACCGGGTTCAAATCCATTTCCGTTGATATGGAATATGCAGGCGTCAACTATGAGGATAAAGAAGTGGTTGTTTGTCAGAATCAGCTGGTCACAAGCCGCCAGCCCGATGATATTCCAGCCTTCAACCGCGAAGCATTAAAACTCCTGAAATAAATAGAAAGTAAGGCCATGAGGGAACTTCTCCCCCATGGCCTTTTTCTTCTTCCTAACTCCTGCCTTGTTCAGATAAGCTCCCGATTGTGAAAGGCACCATCCCTAACGCTTAACAAGGCAAACGAATCCCGAAACATTTCGAAACTTAGTCTTCCACAATCCTGCCATATTGTTGAAAAAGAATTACCAAAACAGTACCAATTTTGTAACCTGCTATTGTAGAGAGGAGAAGAAAGTTCCTATATAATGAAAGGAAGATCATAGATCGTTCTATATTACATACATGCATACGTATTGAAGGAGGAGGACCAAACGATGATTGTCATTGAGAAAGAACAACATTTTCATATGATTCCTCAGCATGAGCATGCCAAGATTTCAGCCCAAATCGTCGCTCATTGGAAAAATAATTTCTTATTGCGCTCAAAATTGAGAGAAGAAGCAGATTGGGCGATTCAGCAGCACGACAGAGCCTGGATTCCACTGGATGATCATCCTGAATGGAATGAAGAAAAGCAGCGTCCTTATACGTTCGTCGATTATCCGTTAGAGAAAAAACTGCAGGCCTACCAGCGTGGGATCGAAGAGGTAGCCGACCGCTCCTTGTATGCTGGTATGCTCTGCAGTATGCACTACGCATCGTTCTTTTCTAAAGATGACAAGAATCCAGCTGTACAGGCGTTTTTAGCTGAAGAAAAAACACGTCAGCAGGATCTTTTCGAATCCATGGAAATGGACATTCCCTATGATATCTATGACCTTCATTTTCGCAGGCTGCAATTTTGTGATGATTTGTCCCTTTATGTATGCATGCAGGAACCTGGCACACCTAAGGAAGAAGAAGTTCCATGGTTCAAAAACGGGTTCAGGCAGTCTTTTGATTTCGCTCCTGCTGGCATGATCGCTCGCTGGGTGGATCATGAGAATGTTTCCGTTCACCCTTTTCCATTTGAAAAACCGTTCAGCATAGAGGTTCCTTACCGACCAGTATCAAAAAGGGAAATAGAAGAAAAAGGTCTATCTCAAGCGTTTCATGATACAGAGGTTCAAACGCACGTCGTTACTTTTGTCAAAAAAGAATAGTCACTTACGTTTCCGCAGGTGTAAGTGACTGTTTGAGGTTTCGCCTGATCGTTCGCAGGCAAGGATCTCTCTATTTCTTATCAATACTGAATTGCCCATCAAGCAACACCCAGTTTTGAGGAAAGGAAAGTCCAAGTTTCCAATAGCTGATGCCAAGAAGGCCGCGATTTTTGATCAAGTCGAACTTTTGTTGAATCGATCGGGCATCTTCAAACCATACTTCGTGTTTCTTTCCGGCGTTATCAGTATAAGTGAAGTAAGGAGCCTGTTCTTCCTGATCATAGGAAATCGGGACATTGTTCTCTCTCGCAATTTGAATGGCTTGCTGTGGACTGATTGCCTTTGCAAACTCTCCACCTGGCTCATAAGGAAGAGTCCAGTCATAGCCATATAAATTTTGACCGAGAAGAATCTTTTCTGCTGGCATCTCAGTCAACGCATAATCGACCACTTCTGTGACAGGACCGATTGGAGATACGGCACGTGGAGGACCGCCGCTGTACCCCCATTCATAAGTCATTAATACAACGAAGTCTACAATTTCCCCATGGGCCTTGTAGTCATGGGCTTCGTACCAGGCTCCTTTTTGGTCGGCACTTGTTTTAGGAGCCAGGGCTGTGGAAATGAGTAAGCCTTCCGCTGCCAATCGCTGCTTCGCTTTTCTTAGAAACTGGTTATAGTTCTCTTTCATTTCAGGAGGGAGGAATTCCATATCAAAGTGGACGTCCTTAAACCCTACTTGTTTGGTCGTTTGAATGATATTGTCGAGCAGTTTATCCTGCAGGGCTTCATCGGAAAGAATTTTCCTGCCTAGTTCAGCATTGAATCCATCTTCCGCCAGGTTTGTGACGACCATCATAAGAGCTGTATCATTTTGTTGAGCAATCTCTTTGAAATTATCAAGCGGCGGTGCCTTCAACGAGGCGTCTTCTTGAATCTCATAACTGAATGGAGCCAGGTAGGTCAGTGATCCCGCCCTGTTTTCAGCAGAAGCGCGAAGCGTGTCAGACACTTCCCCGCCGTAGGGCTCAATATAAGCATTCGCTGTAATGGGCCTCGGTGGCTCATCTGGGATGTAAAGACGTAAACCAACAGAAAGAGGGGCTCCGACTTGAAGGCCGTTTACCTGAGCAAGCTTTTCTGCCGAGGTATTGAACTTTTGAGCAATGGAATATAAGCTGTCCCCTTGCTGGACAAAATAAAATTGGCCGACAATCGGTATGACCAGAGCCTGACCGATGACAAGGTCTCCCGGGGTCTCCAACTCATTTGCCTCGATAATGGCGTTTGGCGTACTATCGTAGAGACCAGCAATGGAGAATACCGAATCTCCTTCTTGGACGACGTGGATTTGCATATGGATTCGCTCCTTTCTCATCTTTAATAATGTATGAGAGAGGAAAACGGAATTATTCTTGAAAATCACAGGAGGATCATCATGCTTGGCGATGAACATTATATGAAACTGGCGTTAGAAGAAGCGGAAAAAGCAGAGTCGGAAGGGGAAGTTCCGATTGGTGCTGTCATCGTAAAAGATGGGGAAGTAATCGCCACAGGATACAATCAGAGAGAAACATCCCAGTTGGCATCGTCCCACGCTGAATTTATTGCGATTGAAAGGGCGAACCAGCAAGTAGGAAGCTGGAGGCTTGAGGAATGTACGTTGTATGTCACGTTAGAGCCTTGTCCAATGTGTGCAGGGGCAATCTTACAATCGAGAATTCCAAGGGTGGTTTATGGTGCTAAGGATCCGAAAGCAGGTTGTGCAGGGACGCTTCTTAACCTATTGGACGACAATCGCTTCAATCATAAATCAGAAGTTCTGCCGGGAGTTATGGAAGAAAGATGTGGAAAAATATTAACGGATTTCTTCCGTCATCTGCGTGAGCGCAAGAAAAACAAACCGTCGACTAATAATTGACAGTGTTTTATCATTGCATTTTTCTCCAAAACTCGCTATACTTGTTTATGCCGTGCTAAGCGGGGAGGTAGCGGTGCCCTGTACTCGCAATCCGCTATAGCGAGGCCGAATCCCCATCCGAGGTGGTGCGGCCTTAAGGTCTGCCTTATGTGAGTGGTGTTGACACCCAGGTCCTGCGCAACGGGAATCAGTGAATCCTGTCAGGTCCGGAAGGAAGCAGCAGTAAGCTGTCTCTCCCGTGTGCCGTGGGAGTGCCTGGGTCGAGCCACAACCATAAGTAACGCTTAGGGCCACATCATCGAAGATGGGTGCACGGCATTACATAAGTAAACACAAAGAGCTGTTATGATCCATTCATAACAGCTCTTTTTTATACCTATTTTCGAAGGTTCACATCACAACCTTGAATCAGGTATAATGAGGAAGAGACTATTAAGGGAGAACGGTTTTATGAGCTATCAGGCTTTATATCGCGTATGGCGGCCGCGGAATTTTGAAGGAGTCGTCGGACAAACGCATATTACACGGACACTGCAGAATGCGATTGAGCAGAATAAATTTTCGCATGCGTATTTATTCTCTGGACCGAGGGGGACAGGGAAAACGAGTGCTGCCAAAATTTTCGCAAAAGCCGTCAACTGCGAGCGTTCCCCTGTGAAGGAACCGTGTAATGAGTGTGATGCTTGCCTGGGTATTCAGGATGGATCGATCTCAGATGTCATTGAAATTGATGCCGCTTCAAACAATGGCGTCGAGCAAATCAGGGAAATCCGGGACAAGGTGAAGTATGCTCCTAGTGCGGTGCCTTACAAAGTGTATATCATTGATGAGGTTCATATGCTTTCCATGGGGGCTTTTAACGCCTTATTGAAAACATTAGAGGAACCTCCAAAGCATGTCATTTTCATACTGGCAACAACGGAGCCTCATAAAATTCCATTGACGATCATATCTAGATGTCAACGATTCGATTTTAAGCGCATTTCGCAAAAAGCGATGGTTGAACGAATGGAAAAAATCACATCGGTTGAAGAAATCGCCATTGCAAGAGAAGCGCTTGAGATTGTAGCCCTCACAGCAGAAGGTGGAATGCGTGATGCTCTGAGTCTACTTGACCAGGCGATTTCCTACAGTGAAGATGAAGTGACGATTGAAGACGTTCTCGCGGTGACGGGTTCCGTTTCTCAAAGTAAATTAACAGCGGTTTTGCAGTCGCTTCACAACCAGGATGCAAGCGCAGCTCTGGAAGCGGTGGATGAGTTGATCCAACAAGGAAAAGACCCAGGCCGCTTTGTTTTCGATCTTATCTATTACTTGAGGGATCTGCTCTTATTCCAGAGTGCTCCAGACCTTGAGCATAACTTGGAAAGAGCGATTCCTGATGAAGCTTTCAAAAGTTTATCCGTCGAATTGTCGCCGGTATGGATTCAGCAGGCGATCCGCGAGCTGAACCGTTGCCAGCAGGAAATGAAATGGACGACGAGCCCTAAAGTTTTCATAGAAATCGCCATACTTAATATGGTGGAAGTTCAGGCGGGACCTGCCCAGGGACAGCCGGTCCAATCAGAAGCTGTGGATCAGCTGACAAGAAAGCTTGAAGGTCTTGAAAAAGAGCTTGCCGCCCTGAAAGAAAAAGGGATCAGCGCAACGGCACAGCCACAGTCGGCCCCGAAAAAGCGAGCCCCTGCAAAATCCGGGAAAAAAGGGTATAATGTTCCTTATGAACGTATTCGCCAAGTGTTGAATGAAGCGTCCAAGGAAGACATTAAGAATGTTCAGGGACGCTGGGCGGACTTCATGGAAGCTTTGAAGCGGACGAACGCTCCGGCCCATGCAACGCTTTTGAATAGTAAGCCGAGAGCTGCCTCGTCGAAAGCGCTGGTGCTTGCTTTCCGGTATGATATCCATTGTTCCTTGGCATCGGAACACCAGAAGACCATTGAGCCATTGCTGACGGAATTCATTGGGAAACCGTTGACGATCATTCCAATTCCTGAACAGAATTGGCAGGAAATCAGGGAAGAATACGTCCGGAAACAGAAACAATCACCTGACGGAGGCTCTGGAGTAGAAGGGGAAAAAAGTGAAACATCTTCATCCCAAGCAGGTGAAGAGGATCCTTTAGTTTCAGAAGCCCGAAAGCTAGTCGGAGATGATTTAATAGAAGTTCAAGATTAACAGCTATTTAAAGGAGGAATGCTCCATGCGTGGTGGAGGAAACATGAATAACATGATGAAACAAATGCAAAAAATGCAGAAGAAAATGATGAAGGCTCAAGAAGAGCTTTATGAAATGACATTTGAATCTTCTGCAGGTGGCGGTATGGTAAAAGTGACCGCGAACGGCAAGAAAGAAATCACTGACGTGGCTATTGATGAAGAGGTCGTAGATCCAGATGATGTAGAAATGTTACAGGACTTGATCATTACAGCTACAAATGACGTATTGAAGCAAGTAGATGATAAAACGAATGATACTATGGGACAATTCACGAAAGGTATGCCTGGAGGAATGTTCTAGGAGGAATTTTCATGTATTACCCGGAACCTATATCAAAACTGATCGACAGTTTTACGAAACTGCCAGGAATCGGACCGAAGACGGCTGTTCGCCTGGCTTTTTTCGTTTTAGAAATGGAAGAGGATGATGTCCTCGATTTTGCCAAATCACTGGTCAATGCCAAAAGGGAACTCACTCATTGTTCCATTTGCGGGCACATTACAGACCAGGACCCTTGCTCCATCTGTCAGGATGAATCGAGAGATCAAACATTGATTTGTGTCGTTCAGGATCCAAAGGATGTCATCGCAATGGAAAAAATGAAAGAATTCAGCGGGAAATATCACGTGCTTCACGGAGCTATTTCACCTATGGATGGCATCGGTCCAGAAGATATTAACGTAGCAAGCCTGATTAACCGGTTGAAGGATGAGGGAATTGAGGAATTGATTCTCGCAACAAACCCAAACATTGAAGGGGAAGCGACAGCGATGTATATTTCTCGTCTCGTGAAACCTTCTGGTATTCGCATGACGAGAATCGCTCATGGTCTTCCGGTCGGGGGCGATCTTGAATACGCAGACGAAGTGACCCTGTCCAAAGCTCTTGAAGGACGAAGAGAACTTTAGGAGGGGGGAGAAGGTTTGTTTGGCAAAAAGAAAACAGTGAAAAAAGACATGGATCGAGAACTCCTCCTTCATATTAAAGAGTTGAAGCGGGAGTGGGAAACTTTAAACACGATCATTGAACAAAGCATCGAACCGAGCGACGAAGGCTTAAATGATTTAGCGGTCGTCAAAGCAAAGTATTTCTACCTATTAAGAGAAGCAAGATTCAGAGGAATCAATGCGTTGTCTTAATTGATGTACTACCCTCTTGTCTACGAGCATAGACTGTTGATAGAACAGTTTGTTGGACAAGGGGGTTTTTTATGGATCCGGTACTCGTCATTCTTTTATTAGGACTGGCTATCCCGTTATTACTCATTATAGGCATGCCGGCCAAGCCGTTGAAGGTTGTTGGGCAGGTGATGACCCGGCTGATTGTAGCTGTCATTCTATTGTTTTTTGTAAACCTGTTCGGTGCCCAATTCGGGTTGCACGTTCCGATCAATGGTTTTACGGCAATCGTATCAGCTGTACTGGGGGTTCCTGGAGTATTGTCATTAACAGCGATTCATTTTTGGGTCATCTAAAGGGGAAGCTCTTATGCTTCGCCTTTTTGTTTTGCGGCAGACCCTTTTTTATTAAACCTTTCCTTATTATAAGATTTAACGTCTGGCAAGCTTAAGAATCTTCTTTATGAATGGGAATTCTTCAATAAAAGAAACATTCTATGAAAATATAAATCTTTTTTATAAAAACCTATTGCGTCATCTGAAATCCCATGATATATTATTACTTGTCGCGTTAAGAGAGCGGCAAGCCGCAAACGGCTTAACAAAATAAATCATAAAAAGTTGTTGACGAAAACAACTACACATGATATATTAATTAAGTCGCTGTTTTGAAGCGGCAAACAAAACATTTGATCTTTGAAAACTGAACGAACCAACCAGTACGTCAAAACATTTCTTCTTTATAGAAGAGATTTGAAACAAGCACATTCGGTGTGCAAATGAGCAAGTCAAACTTAACTTTTATGGAGAGTTTGATCCTGGCTCAGGACGAACGCTGGCGGCGTGCCTAATACATGCAAGTCGAGCGCGGGAAGCGAGTGGATCCCTTCGGGGTGAAGCTCGTGGAACGAGCGGCGGACGGGTGAGTAACACGTGGGCAACCTGCCTGTAAGATCGGAATAACCCCGGGAAACCGGGGCTAATGCCGGGTAATACTTTCTTTCGCATGAAGGAAAGTTGAAAGATGGCTTCTCGCTATCACTTACAGATGGGCCCGCGGCGCATTAGCTAGTTGGTGAGGTAACGGCTCACCAAGGCGACGATGCGTAGCCGACCTGAGAGGGTGATCGGCCACACTGGGACTGAGACACGGCCCAGACTCCTACGGGAGGCAGCAGTAGGGAATCTTCCGCAATGGACGAAAGTCTGACGGAGCAACGCCGCGTGAACGATGAAGGTCTTCGGATCGTAAAGTTCTGTTGTTAGGGAAGAACAAGTACCGTTCGAACAGGGCGGTACCTTGACGGTACCTAACGAGGAAGCCCCGGCTAACTACGTGCCAGCAGCCGCGGTAATACGTAGGGGGCAAGCGTTGTCCGGAATTATTGGGCGTAAAGCGCGCGCAGGCGGTTCCTTAAGTCTGATGTGAAAGCCCACGGCTCAACCGTGGAGGGTCATTGGAAACTGGGGAACTTGAGGACAGAAGAGGAGAGTGGAATTCCACGTGTAGCGGTGAAATGCGTAGATATGTGGAGGAACACCAGTGGCGAAGGCGACTCTCTGGTCTGTTTCTGACGCTGAGGTGCGAAAGCGTGGGTAGCAAACAGGATTAGATACCCTGGTAGTCCACGCCGTAAACGATGAGTGCTAGGTGTTAGGGGGCTTCCACCCCTTAGTGCTGAAGTTAACGCATTAAGCACTCCGCCTGGGGAGTACGGCCGCAAGGCTGAAACTCAAAGGAATTGACGGGGGCCCGCACAAGCGGTGGAGCATGTGGTTTAATTCGAAGCAACGCGAAGAACCTTACCAGGTCTTGACATCCTTGGACAACCCTAGAGATAGGGCTTTCCCTTCGGGGACCAAGTGACAGGTGGTGCATGGTTGTCGTCAGCTCGTGTCGTGAGATGTTGGGTTAAGTCCCGCAACGAGCGCAACCCCTAATCTTAGTTGCCAGCATTCAGTTGGGCACTCTAAGGTGACTGCCGGTGACAAACCGGAGGAAGGCGGGGATGACGTCAAATCATCATGCCCCTTATGACCTGGGCTACACACGTGCTACAATGGATGGTACAAAGGGCAGCGAAGCCGCGAGGTGTAGCAAATCCCATAAAACCATTCTCAGTTCGGATTGCAGGCTGCAACTCGCCTGCATGAAGCCGGAATCGCTAGTAATCGCGGATCAGCATGCCGCGGTGAATACGTTCCCGGGCCTTGTACACACCGCCCGTCACACCACGAGAGTTGGCAACACCCGAAGTCGGTGAGGTAACCTTTTTGGAGCCAGCCGCCGAAGGTGGGGCCAATGATTGGGGTGAAGTCGTAACAAGGTAGCCGTATCGGAAGGTGCGGCTGGATCACCTCCTTTCTAAGGATATTACGGAAACGTACTGTGTTGGTTGTTCAGTTTTGAGAGATCAAACGATCTTTCAACTTGTGAACCTTGAAAACTGGATAAGGAATCATTGTTTCATCTAACGATGAGACATTTGATGACAAGACATCTAATTGAAATTGTAAACGTCTTTTCACGAAGATAGTTAAGTGAATAAGGGCGCACGGTGGATGCCTTGGTACTAGGAGCCGATGAAGGACGGGACTAACACCGATATGCTCCGGCGAGCCGTAAGTAGGCTTTGACCCGGAGATTTCCGAATGGGGAAACCCACTGTTCGTAATGGAACAGTATCCTATACTGAATACATAGGTATAGGCAGGCACACCCGGGGAACTGAAACATCTAAGTACCCGGAGGAAGAGAAAGCAAACGCGATTTCCCAAGTAGCGGCGAGCGAAACGGAATCAGCCCAAACCAGAAAGCTTGCTTTCTGGGGTTGTAGGACACTCCATTGGAGTTACCAAAGAGGAAGATAGGCGAATCGATCTGGAAAGGTCAGCCAGAGCAGGTAACAGCCCTGTAGTCGAAATCTTTCTCTCTCCGGAGTGGATCCTGAGTACGGCGGAACACGAGGAATTCCGTCGGAATCCGGGAGGACCATCTCCCAAGGCTAAATACTCCCTAGTGACCGATAGTGAACCAGTACCGTGAGGGAAAGGTGAAAAGCACCCCGGAAGGGGAGTGAAAGAGAACCTGAAACCGTGTGCCTACAAGTAGTCGGAGCCCGTTAATGGGTGACGGCGTGCCTTTTGTAGAATGAACCGGCGAGTTACGACCGTATGCGAGGTTAAGCAGCAGAAGCGGAGCCGCAGCGAAAGCGAGTCTGAATAGGGCGAGTGAGTATGCGGTCGTAGACCCGAAACCGTGTGATCTACCCATGTCCAGGGTGAAGGTCAGGTAACACTGACTGGAGGCCCGAACCCACGCAAGTTGAAAATTGCGGGGATGAGGTGTGGGTAGGGGTGAAATGCCAATCGAACACGGAGATAGCTGGTTCTCTCCGAAATAGCTTTAGGGCTAGCCTCAGAATAGAAAGTCATGGAGGTAGAGCACTGATTGGACGAGGGGCCCCTATCGGGTTACCGAATTCAGTCAAACTCCGAATGCCATAGACTTTGTTCTGGGAGTCAGACCGTGGGTGATAAGGTTCATGGTCGAGAGGGAAACAGCCCAGACCGCCAGCTAAGGTCCCAAAGTGTGTGTTAAGTGGAAAAGGATGTGGAGTTGCTTAGACAACCAGGATGTTGGCTTAGAAGCAGCCATCATTCAAAGAGTGCGTAATAGCTCACTGGTCGAGTGACTCTGCGCCGAAAATTTACCGGGGCTAAACACACCACCGAAGCTGCGGATTGATCTTATGATCAGTGGTAGGAGAGCGTTCTAAGGGCCGTGAAGTCAGACCGTAAGGACTGGTGGAGCGCTTAGAAGTGAGAATGCCGGTATGAGTAGCGAAAAAAGAGTGAGAATCTCTTTCACCGAATGCCTAAGGTTTCCTGAGGAAGGCTCGTCCTCTCAGGGTTAGTCGGGACCTAAGCCGAGGCCGAAAGGCGTAGGCGATGGACAACAGGTTGATATTCCTGTACCACCTCCTTTCCGTTTGAACGACGGGGGGACGCAGGAGGATAAGGAGAGCGCGCCACTGGATGTGCGCGTCCAAGCAGTGAGACGGTCGGATAGGCAAATCCGTCCGGCAACGTCAAGCTGTGATGGGGAGGGAAATAAAGTACCGAAGCTCCTGAGTTCACACTGCCAAGAAAATCCTCTAGTGAGGAAAGAGGTGCCCGTACCGCAAACCGACACAGGTAGGCGAGGAGAGGATCCTAAGGTGAGCGGGAGAACTCTCGTTAAGGAACTCGGCAAAATGACCCCGTAACTTCGGGAGAAGGGGTGCTCCTCTGCCGAGGAGCCGCAGTGAAAAGGCCCAAGCGACTGTTTACCAAAAACACAGGTCTCTGCGAAGCCGTAAGGCGAAGTATAGGGGCTGACACCTGCCCGGTGCTGGAAGGTTAAGGGGATGCGTTAGCTTATGCGAAGCGTTGAACCGAAGCCCCAGTAAACGGCGGCCGTAACTATAACGGTCCTAAGGTAGCGAAATTCCTTGTCGGGTAAGTTCCGACCCGCACGAAAGGTGCAACGACTTGGGCACTGTCTCAACGAGAGACCCGGTGAAATTATAATATGTGTGAAGATGCACATTACCCGCGACAGGACGGAAAGACCCCGTGGAGCTTTACTGTAGCCTGATATTGAATGTTGGTACAGCTTGTACAGGATAGGTAGGAGCCTTGGAAGCCGGAGCGCTAGCTTCGGTGGAGGCGCTGGTGGGATACTACCCTGGCTGTACGGACATTCTAACCCAGGACCGTGATCCGGTCCGGAGACAGTGTCAGGTGGGCAGTTTGACTGGGGCGGTCGCCTCCCAAAAGGTAACGGAGGCGCCCAAAGGTTCCCTCAGAATGGTTGGAAATCATTCGCAGAGTGTAAAGGCACAAGGGAGCTTGACTGCGAGACCTACAAGTCGAGCAGGGACGAAAGTCGGGCTTAGTGATCCGGCGGTTCCGCATGGAAGGGCCGTCGCTCAACGGATAAAAGCTACCCCGGGGATAACAGGCTTATCTCCCCCAAGAGTCCACATCGACGGGGAGGTTTGGCACCTCGATGTCGGCTCATCGCATCCTGGGGCTGTAGTCGGTCCCAAGGGTTGGGCTGTTCGCCCATTAAAGCGGTACGCGAGCTGGGTTCAGAACGTCGTGAGACAGTTCGGTCCCTATCCGTCGTGGGCGTTGGAAATTTGAAAGGAGCTGTCCTTAGTACGAGAGGACCGGGATGGACACACCGCTGGTGTACCAGTTGTTCCGCCAGGAGCATCGCTGGGTAGCTACGTGTGGTCGGGATAAGTGCTGAAAGCATCTAAGCATGAAGCCCCCCTTGAGATGAGATTTCCCTTACCTATAAGGTAATAAGATCCCTCAGAGACGATGAGGTTGATAGGTCCGAGGTGGAAGCGTGGTGACACGTGGAGCTGACGGATACTAATGGATCGATGACTTATCTATCTGATTATAATCATTCGTGAATGACAATTGCTTTTCAAACAAGATGTTTCCTTATCCAGTTTTGAGGGTTCACCTCAAACTTTATATTGATGTGGTGGTGAAGGCGAAGAGGTCACACCTGTTCCCATGCCGAACACAGCAGTTAAGCTCTTCAGCGCCGATGGTAGTCGGGTTTACCCCCGTGAGAGTAGGACGCCGCCACGTCATTTTGAAATCTTCAGGACATATTCCTGAAGATTTTTTGTTTTATATTAAAACTCTTTTCACCTCTTCTATTTGAAAACTACTTTCTTTAAATTTTATGTATAAGGTTGATAGATTCGGAGATACTAAGTGTAAAGGCTTCATGATTTAAGAGAGGAGGAGAACGAGTGAGCCGTAAAGATCATTGCAGTATTTGCGATAGAGAAACAGAAAAGGGAATTTATCTATTACGAGTTTTTATTTGTGAAGATTGTGAGGAAGAGATGATCGACACACCTGCTGATGACCCGAAATATGATTACTTTGTTAAACGTATGGCTAAAGCCCATCGTTCTATGATTCCGTCTTAATATAAATGAGCGTAGCAGCTATGAAGAAGAATACACATCCATCCTTGTATGCAGGGTGGATTTTTTATTGGCTGGAAAGGTAACGTCCATTCTGAGCCTTTGTTCTAGGGCGATGTGTGTATTGCTTGTCTGTGGCTGTTTATGTAAGCTTGAACATGGAAGAAGGTGATTTATATGGACTCTACATATATGCCGCTGTACGAAGCGCTTAAACGGAATATAGAACGAAATCCTTTATCTTTTCATGTCCCTGGCCACAAGTATGGAAAAGTGTTTGAGAAGCAGGCGTATGAAAAGTTTCAATCAATCTTACAGTTGGATGCTACGGAGGTAGGAGGTCTGGATGATCTGCATGCTCCCGAAGGTGTGATTCAACAAGCTCAACAAATGGCGAGTGATTTTTTTAATAGTGATCACACCTTTTTCTTAGTCAATGGTACAACGGTCGGTAACATGGCTATGATCTTATCTGTTTGTCAACCTGGGGAAGAGATCATTGTGCAGAGAAACTGTCATAAGTCTGTACTGAATGCTCTTGAACTTTCGGGTGCATCCCCTGTATTTATTTCTCCAAGGTATGAAAGAGAAACAGGACGACATAGTCACGTTTCCCCAGAGGATGTCGAGCAGGCCTTGAAGGACCACCCTGAAAGTAAAGCCGTGTTTTTGACATATCCGGATTACTACGGAAGGACGTATGATTTGGGGGGGATTGCTGAAGTTGTTCATAGCTATCATATCCCCTTACTGGTTGATGAGGCTCATGGGGTTCATTTTCAACTCGGAGCCCCTTTCCCTAAGGCTGCCTTGATGGCAGGCGCAGATGGTGTGGCCCAGTCTGCCCATAAGATGGCTCCAGCGATGACCATGGCTTCGTTCCTTCATGTGCAAGGAGAAAGAATGGATCTGACCCGGGTTCGCCATTATTTGCAAATGCTCCAGTCGAGCAGTCCTTCCTATCCACTTATGGCGAGTTTAGACGTGGCAAGGGCCTATTTAGCTTCATGGAAGTCTTCTGATAAGGAGGTCTTGTTTGATTACTTAGAAGAAGTGAAGTCCTTGTTCAATTCGTATGACTATTGGGAAGTAAATGCTACAGATGATCCGTTGAAGCTTACGTTGCAGGTTCGAAACGGAACGGGCTTTGACTTGGCGGATGCCTTGGATACCGTGGGAATTGTCCCGGAACTTGCAACAACCCATCAAGTTTTACTCGTGTTTGGGCTCGCCCCGAGTGTAGATTTGATGCTATTGGAAGAACGACTCAAGACCTTGGATTCCCAATTAAAAAAGCGAACAAACCGTGCTACAATAATAGAGAATCAAATCCAATTTCCAGTGGTTCAGAAGCTGGAATACAGCTATTCGTTCATGCAAAGTATGGATGTGGTGAGGGTGGGTTGGCAAGAAGCTGCAGGATGTGTGGCAGCAGAAGCCATCATCCCTTACCCACCAGGCATTCCTTTAGTCATGAAAGGAGAGCGTTTGGATGAGCAGCACATAGCTCAGGTGCACGCTTTGGTGAGTCAGGGTGCACGCTTTCAAAATACAGGTATGGAACAAGGTGTTCTTGTTTTTAAAGGAGAATAGATGTGAAAGGATTGTTTGTAACATTCGAAGGTGGCGATGGGGCTGGTAAATCCTCTATCCTGCGTGAGATTGGAAAAGAATTGAGAGAGCAAGGGTATTCCGTACTCGAAACGAGAGAACCTGGTGGGATCCGTATCGCGGAAAAGATACGGGAAGTGATCCTTGACCCTTCTCACACAGAAATGGACGGACGTACAGAAGCTCTGCTTTATGCGGCTGCACGCAGGCAGCACCTCGTGGAAAAAGTTATCCCGGCATTAAATGAAGGGAAAATCGTCCTTTGCGACCGGTTTGTGGATTCTAGTCTTGCCTATCAGGGAGTGGCCAGGGAACTTGGCCTGGATGAAGTCTTTAAAATCAATGAATTCGCGATCGATGACCATATGCCGGATTTAACCTTGTTATTTGATATCAAGCCTGAAAGAGGGTTGGAGAGGATCGCTGCAAACCAGGGAAGAGAGAAAAACCGTCTTGACCTTGAACACATCGATTTTCATGAAAAAGTCTATGATGCCTACCAACGACTGGCTGTACAAGATAAGGATCGTATCAAAGTCATTGATGCGGATCAGGAGTTCGAATCTGTTAAAAAAGATGCGTATCACGTTTTGAACGATTACCTGCCATCATAATTTCCAGCCATTTGTTATAATAGGAGAAAACACCCAACAGGAGGGTATGATTGCATGAAGATGATCATTGCGGTCGTTCAGGATAAAGATAGCAATCGTTTGACGGATGCCTTAGCAGAAAATGATTTTAAAACGACCAAACTATCAACGACAGGTGGATTCTTACGAGAGGGAAATACCACGTTCATGATCGGTTGTGGTGATGATGAAGTCGATGATGCTTTAGATATTATTAAAGATAATTGCAGCCAGCGGGAACAAATGGTTGCTCCGATTTCACCGATGGGTGGAAATGCGGACTCTTACATTCCAAAACCAGTAAAGGTGGAGGTAGGGGGAGCCACAGTATTTATTTTGCCGGTCGATTCCTTTTTTCAGTTTTAACTTAGAAGGGGTACAAGTATGAAGATCAATCAAGAGATACGGACACAGATGGATGCGGCAAAAAAACAATCCTCTCATCAGACGAACGGGAGGCCTAGTTTTGATGCGATGGTCCAGTCCCAATCGCGGCAGCTTCAAGAAGCTCAATTGAATCGGCTGATGAATAGTATAACAGCACAGGGGGAGCGGGTGGCAAGGGCCCGGTCCTTCCGTGATTTGGCTAAATATAAGCGTCTCATCCAAGATTTCATGAAAGAATCCGTTCAATATGGGATGAACTTGAAGCATTCTTATAGTTGGAATGCACATGGACAGACCCGTAAGTTAACGATTGTAGAATCTGTCGATGAGAAGCTGTCTGAATTGACAGAGGCAGTCATGGATCAAGAAAAGCGGACGGTTGATCTGCTTGGACTGATCGGTGAAATCAAAGGGTTGCTCATTAATTTATATACGTAAGGACGGAAGTAGTATGCAGACTTGGACACAAATGAAAGACATCCAGCCTCTAGCTGCCCAGATGCTGATGAACAGTTTCAAAAAGGACCGCATTTCACATGCTTATTTATTTCAAGGAAACCGGGGAACGGGTAAGCGGGAGATGAGCATCCTTTTTGCGAAAAGCATCTTTTGCAAAAATAGAGAAGGGGCGGAACCTTGTCAAAGCTGCAGGGACTGCCACAGAATCGATTCAGGGAACCATCCTGATTTGCACTGGATTGAGCCAGAGGGACAATCCATAAAAAAAGAACAGATTCTTCATTTGCAAAAAGAATTCACTTATACAGGTTTAGAGTCAAACCGAAAAGTGTACATCATCGTCGATGCAGAAAAAATGACGGTCAATGCTTCGAACCGTTTATTGAAATTTCTAGAGGAACCAAGCCAGCAGACGACAGCTATGCTGCTGACAGAGAGCGGTTCGACTATTCTCGATACCATCAGGTCCCGCTGTCAATTGCTCGCCTTTCAACCTTTGAATCCCTTGCGTATTCAGGAAAAATTGGTGGAAGAAGGCGTCTCTGAATCGAATGCGATACTTTTGTCATCGTTAACGAATAACTTGACAGAAGCCCTCGAGATGAATGAAGATGAGTGGTTTGCGAATGTGCGAAAACTAGTGATACAATTAATTGAAGTGCTTCAAAATAAACCAAATGAAGGACTTTTGTTTATCAACCATCAGTGGATGCCTCATTTTAAAGAGCGACCGCAGCTACAGCGTGGTCTGGATGTATTGATGCTCTGGTTTCAAGATGTCATTAACCAACTTTTGGACCGGGAAGAATCGATTATTTTTACGACAGAGAGAGAAAGATTAAACCAGGCAGCGATGCGTTGGTCACGTCAGTCAGCAGCGCGGAGCTTAACGGATATCCTTGAGGCGAAACGAAAGATAAATCAAAATGTCCATCCTAATTTAGTGATGGAACAACTTACCCTTCAACTACAGAGGTGATGATCGAATGATCGAAGTTGTAGGTGTCCGATTTAAGCAGGCGGGTAAGGTATATTATTTCGATCCGGGGGGACTGCGGATGACGACGGATGATTATGTCATCGTCGAAACCGTACGCGGGATCGAATTCGGAAAAGTTGTCATTGCTAATAAATCCATAGATGAAGAAGACGTTGTTTTACCTCTTAAAAAAGTCATCCGTATGGCAGATGATAAAGATAAAGTGACGGTGGATGAAAACAAGGACAACGCCGCAGAAGCTTACCGGGTTTGCGAGAAGAAAATCCGTGAACATAAATTGGACATGAATCTAGTGGATGTTGAATACACGTTTGATCGTAATAAAGTCATCTTCTACTTTACGGCTGATGGCCGTGTGGACTTCCGTACATTAGTCAAAGATCTTGCGTCTGTCTTTAAGACGAGGATCGAACTGCGCCAAATCGGTGTCAGGGATGAAGCGAAAATGCTCGGGGGGATCGGTCCATGTGGACGGATGCTTTGTTGCTCAACGTTCTTAGGTGATTTCGAACCTGTATCTATAAAAATGGCCAAGGACCAGAACTTATCCTTGAACCCAGCGAAAATTTCCGGCCTTTGCGGCCGCTTGATGTGTTGTCTCAAGTATGAGAATGATGATTACGAAAATGCGAAGAAAGAGCTTCCTGACCTCGGTGAAAGCATTGCGACATCCTTCGGTAAAGGAAAAGTCGTCGGGCTTAATATGCTGGAGCGTATGGTCCAGATTGAATTCCGAGACAAAGAGCGTGTCCTTGAATACTCTCTGCAAGAGCTGATCGATGAAGGAGTTCTTCAAACCGAAGCCTCAGAATAAAGGGTGGAGTCGAGCGTGAAGAAGAAAGCCATATTTGAACAAGTATCCCATTTTGAAAGTCAAATCGGTGAGCTTTATGAACAGCTCGGCGATTTAAAAAAACAGCTGGCTTATCTCTTAGAAGAAAACCAGCATTTATCGCTTGAAAATCATCACTTGCGACAACGATTAGAGAAAGAGAATCAAAAAGAACAGTCTTCCTCAGGGTCCAAACAGGACAAGGGTGCAGTCGTCGGGGAAGGCTATGATAACCTCGCACGGCTATACGAAGAAGGCTTTCATATTTGTAATCTTCATTTTGGCAGCCCGAGAGATGAAGATTGTCTGTTTTGCTTATCTTTCTTGAACAAAAAGAAATAATTCCAGGTCCAAGCCTTTCCTTGCTCGTTCGAGGAAGGGCTCTCTTTATATCATGGATGGGTTTGAGGTTATTGTTATGTAATCGAAAGGTGATCTATCAGGATTATGGAATACTTGATTCCGTGTTGTTGTGTCCAGATAAGAGTCGTTTCCCAGAACCCATTCGACTCTGAAAAAAGCAACGAAACCGTTCCATAAAAGGAAGCTGTTATAGGAAATTCTAGTAAAGAAAGGAAAGCGGAAATGGTTCAATTATATGGAGATGAACGAATTGATTTTTTATTAGCGAAAGAAAACATGCGGATTATACAAAGTCCGAGCGTCTTCGCTTTTTCATTGGATGCGGTATTACTCGCTGACTTTACTTATGTACCAAAGACGCGCGGGAAAATCCTGGATTTATGTACAGGGAACGGAGTTGTCCCTCTTTTTCTTTCCACGCGCTCCAATGTTCCGATTACCGGAGTGGAAATTCAGGAGCGGCTTTATGACATGGCCCTCCGCAATATCGAGCTGAATGATCTCGGAGATCAACTTGATATGATTCATGGGGATTTGAAGGACATGCCTGGTCATTATGGAAATGACAAGTTCGATCTTGTCACATGCAACCCTCCTTATTTTCCTACTCCCAAAGCGGATGAACAGAACTTAAATGAGCATTTGGCGATCGCAAGGCACGAAATCCACTGTAGTTTAGAAGACGTGGTAGAGTCCTGCAGCAGGCTGGCCAAGTCCGGGGGCAAAGTATCTATGGTCCATCGCCCAGATCGTATGGTAGAAATCATTCAGTTATTCAAGAAGTACAAGTTGGAACCGAAGCGGATGCAGCTCGTATATCCAAAAGAAGGAAAAGAGGCGAACATTCTACTGGTGGAAGGAGTCAGAGATGGAAAGCCAGGGCTGAAAATTTTACCACCGCTTTACGCTCTTACGAAAGATGACGAATATACTCAAGAACTAAGGGAAATTCTTTATGGAGAATAGTCATTTTGTTTATATGCTCAAGTGTAAAGATGGGTCTCTTTATACCGGTTACACCAACAATCTTGAAGCTAGATTAGATAAGCATCAGAGCGGCAAAGGAGCCAAGTATACAAGAGGTAGAGGGCCGCTCGTACTGGAAGCTTATGAAGTGTATGAAACGAAGTCAGAAGCCTTACAACAAGAATACCGGCTGAAACAATTGACAAGGAAAGAGAAAGAAAATTGGATTAAACAAAGACAGGAAGGGGTGAGCGTGGATGAACGTACAAAAAAGTTTCATGGATCATGAACAAGGAACGCTTTATATCGTCCCCACTCCCATCGGGAACTTGGAAGATATGACCTTCCGTGCCGTCAACACTTTAAAAGAAGTGGACCTGATTGGTGCCGAGGATACGAGAAACTCTAGAAAATTGCTCAATCACTTTGAAATCTCTACGACACTTGTCAGTTACCATGAACATAATAAACATACGAAAGGACCGGAGTTGCTTGAAAGACTTCGGGATGGAAAGAACATTGCCATCGTGAGTGATGCCGGCATGCCAGGAATATCAGACCCTGGAACAGATCTTGTCCAAAGAGCGGTGGACGCAGATGTGCCAGTGGTTGTTCTGCCAGGTGCGAATGCCGCATTGCCTGCGCTCGCGGGGTCAGGTCTTTCTACGGAAGGGTTCTACTTTCATGGATTTCTTCCTAGGAAAAAGAAAGATCGCGCCGCCGTTTTACAGCAACTTCAATCCGTTCAAGTTACCCTGGTTTTTTATGAATCTCCACACCGATTGAAAGAGATGTTGACCCATGTCCATGACGTGCTTGGAAATCGAAAAGCCTCACTGGTCCGGGAATTAACAAAACGGTATGAAGAATATGTCCGTGGGGATTTGGGTGAACTCGTCGACTGGGCCCATTCTGAACAAGTCCGTGGGGAATTTTGTGTAGTGATTGAAGGAGCCGACGAAGTAGAATCGGAGGACAGCCAGTGGTGGACCCGCTTATCTGTCGTCGATCACGTCCAGCACTATATTGATAACGACGGAATGAGGAATAAAGAAGCGATAAAACAGACGGCTTTAGACCGGAAGCTCCCGAAACGGGAAGTGTACCAGGCCTATCACGTAGAAGAATAATACAAGAAACACGAAAAAACCCCTTACTGTCAGGCCTGTGAACAGTAAGGGGTTGCTTTAACATATGTCTTTTTTTCTCTCTGTAACCAGTAAATCGTCTCTTATCTATTTATCTCTAAATCTTATTTATTTTAGGTTGTCTTGTAGTTCTGAAAGCAGCATTTGCGCGCCTTCCTTGCTTAGGACTAGGTTGCCGTTTGCCAGTTTCATATTTTCATCTGAAACTTCCCCTGTGACATGGCAAGTCATGTTGGGTTTATATTTTTTTAGAACGATGCGATCATCGTCCACATAAATCTCCAACGCGTCCTTTTCGTTAATGCCTAATGTGCGGCGGAGTTCGATCGGAATAACCACGCGACCGAGCTCGTCGACTTTACGTACGATACCTGTAGATTTCATATTTCTGTCTCCCCTCAATCAAAAGTTTTGCTGTCATGTTTCGACATATGTCTCGACAATATAGTACCAACCATTCCCAGACGTGTCAATTACTTAAAAAGGGATAAGAATTTCCAACTCCACATACTGGTACAGGTATTGAAAATGGGTGAGTGAAGCGTTTCATCCAGGCCTCTTTCCATCTCAACCCATCCCTTTCATCCCATATCTGGTTGGTTTATCCAACCTATCTATATACATTTTATTTTACCAAAGTATTTACAGATGTGAAATTATAATGTTTGGTTCTTTTGACAGTTTTACGTAAAATTCGGTATATTTTAATGTTAGGAATGGAAATAAAGAAGATAAATCGATAGAATGATACCATGACCTTTTATGACTTATGGTATGAAGATTTTGAGGAGGGAACAGGATGCCTGAGGAAAACAAGACGTTTTATATAACGACACCTATTTATTACCCTAGTGGTAATTTGCATATTGGACATGCTTACACGACCGTAGCTGGTGATGCAATGGCCCGCTACAAACGCCTGCGTGGTTACGATGTGATGTATCTGACTGGAACGGATGAGCATGGACAGAAGATCCAGCGGAAGGCAGAGGAAAAAGGAGTCTCCCCACAAGCTTACGTGGATGATATTGTGAGTGGAATTAAACAATTATGGGATAAACTCGATATTTCCTATGATGACTTCATTCGTACAACACAGGATCGCCACAAAGTAGTGGTAGAGAAAATTTTTGATTACTTAATGAAAAAAGGCGACATTTACTTGGATGAGTATGAAGGTTGGTACTGTACTCCGTGTGAATCCTTTTTCACAGAACGTCAGCTTGAAGACGGCCGCTGCCCGGATTGTGGCGGTGAAGTTGAAAAAGTAAAAGAGGAATCCTACTTCTTCAAGATGAGCAACTATGTGGATCAATTGCTTGAGTTCTATGAAAAGAACCCGACATTCATTCAGCCGGAAAGCCGTAAGAATGAAATGATCAACAACTTCATCAAACCAGGCCTTGAAGACTTGGCTGTTTCCCGGACGACATTCGATTGGGGAATTGGAGTACCAGGAAATGAGAAACACGTTATTTACGTATGGATTGATGCGTTGAGTAACTATATTACAGCGCTTGGCTACGAAAGTGATGATGATTCCAAATACCAAAAATACTGGCCGGCAGATGTTCAGCTTGTAGGGAAGGAAATTGTACGATTCCATACTATTTACTGGCCAATCATGCTTATGGCTCTTGATCTTCCTTTGCCGAAGCAGGTATTTGCCCATGGCTGGATCTTAATGAAAGATGGAAAAATGTCCAAATCCAAGGGGAACGTCGTGGACCCGGTTCAGCTGAGCGATCGTTATGGTCTCGATGCTCTTCGTTACTACTTGCTTCGTGAAGTACCATTCGGTTCTGATGGGGTCTTTACACCAGAAGCGTTCGTAGAGCGTACGAACTATGACCTTGCGAATGACCTCGGAAACCTGTTGAACCGTACAGTGGCGATGGTCAGTAAATATTTCGATGGTGAAATTCCAGCTCTGAAACTAGGAGAAGATGAATTTGATCAAAGTCTTGAAAAACTTGCCCAACAGACGAGAATCTCTGTTGAAGATTCCCTGGAGAACATGGAGTTTTCTGTAGCACTTGCAGATCTTTGGAAATTCGTCAGCCGTACGAATAAATATATTGATGAAACACAGCCTTGGGTTCTGGCTAAAGATGAAAACCAAAAAGAACGCCTTGGTAATGTCATGGCACACCTGGTTGAATCTCTACGTCAGATCGCCGTTATGCTTCAGCCGTTCTTGACACAGACCCCTGAGCGTATCTTCCAGCAGCTCGGTGTAACAGCAGATGAGCATAAAGCATGGGAAAGCCTAAGCGAATTTGGAATTCTTCCAGCTGGGACGAAGGTACAAAAAGACCAGCCGATCTTCCCGCGTCTCGATGCGGATGAGGAGACTCAAATCATTAAAGACATGATGAAGAAATCTGCTCCTCAAAAAGAAGAGAAGAAAGAAGAGAAAACGGATCAAGCAGAAGAAGTAACGATCGATGATTTCATGAAGCTTGATTTCCGTGTCGCCGAAGTCGTGAAAGTCGATAAGGTGAAAAAAGCAGATAAACTGCTGAAAATCCAACTGGATCTCGGGTATGAGCAGCGCCAAGTCGTTTCTGGCATTGCCGAACACTACACTCCGGAAGACCTTGTTGGTAGAAAAGTCATTTGCGTAGCCAACTTGAAGCCGGTCAAACTCCGTGGAGAATTGTCTGAAGGGATGATTCTTGCCGGTGAAGATGACAACGGCTTATCTTTAGCATCCGTTGACCAGACGTTGGAGAATGGTACGAAAGTGAAATAACACATGAACAAAAAGGGAAAGCTCTCCATAGTGCTTTCCCTTTTTTTGCATAACGATTATTAGGATAAGGGTGGGAAAATGAATGTTGTTTGATACTCACGTTCACTTGAATGCAGATCAATTCGAAGAGGACTTAGAAGAAACGATTGAAAGAGCTCAAGAAGCTGGTGTCCAGTATATGACAGTTGTAGGATTCGATAGGAAAACCATTCCGAAAGCGATGAAAATTGCCGAACGGTATGAAAACATTTATGCCGCTGTGGGCTGGCATCCGGTTGATGCTATCGATATGACAGACGAGGACCTTCAGTGGATCGAGGAATTATCTAAGCACCCTAAAGTCGTCGCGATTGGGGAAATGGGACTCGATTATCATTGGGATAAATCACCAAAGGACGTCCAAAAGGAAGTGTTCCGCAAACAGATCCATCTGGCAAAGAAAGTGAAGATGCCAATCATCATCCACAACCGTGAGGCAACCGATGATATCGTTGAAATTCTTAAGGAAGAGAATGCAGCGGAAGTTGGAGGAATCATGCACTGTTACAGCGGGCCGGTCGAGACGGCGATGGAATGCATCGATATGAATTTTATGATTTCCTTAGGTGGTCCTGTCACTTTTAAAAATGCAAAATTACCGAAAGAAGTGGCCAAAGCAGTGGACCTTGAGCATTTGCTGGTGGAAACGGACTGCCCGTTTCTTGCTCCGCATCCGAACCGCGGGAAACGAAACGAACCTGCCTATGTGAAGCTTGTTGCGGAACAAATCGCCGAGTTGAAGGGGATTTCCTATGAAGAGGTCAGCAAAACAACAACCTCGAATGCCCTCGAATTCTTTGGAATCCAGTCGCAATAAAGGGGACCTTGGAGGGTTTATTACAAGATTCACCCAATTGTATGGGAACTGTAACATGTTTGTTATGTTAATCGTCTAGGTAAAATAGCATAATAGAGGAGTCAGTGAAGGTCATGCTGGCTCCTCTATTTTTGTGTAAAGAGGATCCATTTGACATGAGTTTGTCACTTGACTACAATAAAACGCGTGCTTTAGAAAGGAGGCCAAAGGATGAAAATAGGAAAACTGTTAAAATCAGCCATTAGTCACGTGATGGTATGGGCAACTGTGATTGCCGTCCTATGCATCGCCTTTTTAGTAACCGTTTCGTATGAAGCAACTAAAGCTTCAGTACAAGTGACACAAAACGGACAGAAAGAACTGATACGCACTCATGCTGATACAATCGATGAATTATTATCAGAGCTCGATGTCACTGTCCAACAACATGATGAATTATCACATAACTTATCCGATCCGGTTGAATATGGAATGGATGTCACGTACATAGCATCTAAGTCTATCAATCTAGCCATCGATCGTAACCATACAGAAGAATACTTTACAACAGCCTCGACAGTGGAGGAATTCTTTGAGCAGGAGGGTCTTGAGTTCAAAGAACGGGATGAATTATCCCATGATCCTGATGCTCTCATTGAAGAAGACATGGATATTGAAGTCCAGCAGGCCTTCCAAGTGACCGTCAATGATGGTGGGGAATCCGAAAAAGTCTGGACGACCGCCTCCACGGTTGACGAATTGCTTCAAGAAGAGGGAATCACCCTGAACGAACTGGATGAATTGAATCTCAATGAAGAAGAAGAGCTTTCCTCTGATAAGAAGGTCATGATTACAAGAGTTGAAAAAGTGACGGATATTGTGGAAGAGGAAGTTGACTTCACGGTGGAAACACAGAAAGACAACTCTCTTCCGAAAGGGGAAAAGAAAGTCGTTTCCAGTGGTGAAAAAGGTTTGATTACGAAGGAATACGAAGTGATCTTAAAAAACGGTGAGGAAGCAAGCCGTGAACTGGTCAAAGAAAAAGTGGAACAAGAGAGTAAGACAAAAGTAGTTGCTCTTGGCACGAAAGTAGAGAAGAAAGCAACAGTTGCTGCTTCAAGTTCTTCCAGCTCGTCAAGTTCTTCCCGTTCTTCTTCCAGTCAAGCTTCTACAACGGTATCGCGAAACGATACAAGTGGAGCGAAGACCTTATATATGCATGCCACCGCCTACACGGCCAACTGTGCAGGATGTTCCGGCATTACGGCTACAGGCATCAACTTGAAAGCGAATCCTAACAAAAAAGTCGTAGCGGTTGACCCGAACGTCATCCCACTTGGAAGTCGTGTCTGGGTAGAAGGGTATGGGTATGCCATTGCCGGAGACACAGGTGGAGCCATCAACGGAAACCGAATCGATTTATTCGTTTCTTCCAGGAGCGAAGCTCTTAAGTTTGGGTCTCGCAATGTAAAAGTTAAAATATTGGATTAATGGAGATAGCAGAGGAATCGTTCCTCTGCTTTTTTCCGTGTATAGAGTCGTGGTATGCTATGGAAAGATGATGAAGGGAACGCAACAGGAGGAAGGTACGTGAAAATTAAAGAAGTGATTGTCGTGGAAGGGAAAGATGATACCGCCCGAATTAAATCAGCCGTGGATGCAGATACCATTGAAACGAATGGATCTGCGATTGATGAGCGTGTTCTCGAGCAAATCAAACATGCCCAGGAAAAAAGAGGAGTCATCATTTTTACAGATCCTGATTACCCTGGAGAACGGATCAGACATATCGTAAGTCAGCATGTTCCTGCATGCAAGCATGCCTTTTTACCAAAACATCGTGCGCGCGCCAAACATGATAAAGGAATCGGTATCGAACATGCCTCGATTGCCGATATTCAGGAAGCACTGTCTGCGGTTTATGAAATGATGGATATCCAGGAAGGCGAAATTGTGAAAAGTGATCTCGTCAACTACGGCCTTATCGGAGGGCCAAAAGCCTCTAAGCGTCGTGAAAAATTGGGGATCGCCCTCAAAATTGGCAAGACGAACGGAAAACAATTGCTAAAACGATTGAATATGTTCCACATTACATCCCACCAGCTAAATGAAGCGATGGATCAGATCATACAGGAGGAAAGAGATGAACAGTAAAGCAGTAGCCACACCGACAAGAACGAAAGAAATTTTGCAGACCTACGGGTTCTCATTCAAGAAAAGCTTGGGCCAAAACTTCTTAATTGATGTAAACATCTTAAAAAATATCATTGCAGAGGCTGGAATTGACCGTTCAGCAAGTGCGATAGAAATTGGACCAGGAATTGGGGCTCTGACAGAACAGTTGGCTCAACATGCCGACCGTGTCGTTGCCTTCGAGATCGATCAGCGTCTCCTTCCGATTTTGGAAGAAACCCTTGGTTCCTATGACAATGTTGAAGTCATCAATCAGGATATTCTTAAAGCGGATGTCGCCCGTGTGATCGCTGAGCATTTCAAACCAGGTCAACCGGTCCGTGTCGTAGCTAACCTTCCTTATTATATTACGACACCTATTCTGATGAAACTTCTGATGGATCGATTGCCGATCGACAGCATCACGGTTATGATCCAGAAAGAAGTGGCGGATCGTATGGCTGCTGAACCGAATACGAAAAGTTACGGTTCTCTTTCCATAGCCGTCCAGTATTATACAGAAGCAAGTGTCGTCTTGAATGTACCTAAGACCGTCTTTATGCCCCAGCCAAATGTCGATTCTTCGGTTTTGCATCTGGAAATGAGGGAGAAACCACCTGTTGAGGTTGAGGATGAAGAATTCTTTTTTGATGTCGTCAAAGCAACATTCGGTCAGCGTAGAAAAACGTTAATGAACAACTTAGCCCGTCATTTCAAAGGAGAAATGGATAAGGAAGAGCTCAGAAACCGTCTGGAAAAGGTCGACATTGAACCATCTCGACGTGGGGAATCTTTATCGATGCAGGAATTCGCCGCTCTAGCCAACGTTTTATATAAGTAGCACAAAGCCCATGTTCACACATACACTACAGTAGTGTATAGAGTGAGGTGGGGAAGTGATGATATCAAGTGGAGACCTTGTAACACGGAAATCCTATCAGCACGACATCATTTTTCGAGTGAAGACAGAGAAGGGACCGCTCTTAAAATTGATGGGCGAACATGTACGACTCGAGGCCGACGCCCCTCTCGATGATCTTGAGAAAGTAACCGGAGCTGAGTATCACCGTAGAAAAAGTGAAGTGGATGAGAAAGAAGCCTATTCCTACCGTTTGTTTCGTCAGGATTACAGGCTCCTCAAAGAAAAAAGGGAAGCAGAAGCGGGAAGCGGGTATGCAGATAAGAAAGAAACCAATTACTTTCAAATACCACCCCGTATTCTTCATATAGATGGAGATCCATTGTTCTTGAAAAAGTGCATTGCTTTGTATGAACAACTTGGATTGCAAGTTCATGGACAATACCTTCACGAGAAAGAAATGCCGAACCAAGTCCTGTCTCTAATAGAAAAAGTACACCCGGAAATTGTCGTTTTGACGGGACATGACTCTTACTCAAAAGCGAAAGGAACCGTCAGGGAGTTAGAGTCTTATCGTCACTCCAAATACTTTGTAGAAGCTGTCAGGAATATACGGAGAAAATATCCGAATTTTGATCAAATGGTCGTTTTTGCAGGTGCCTGCCAATCTCATTTTGAATCCATCATCAGGGCAGGGGCGAACTTCGCGAGTTCCCCAGCCAGAGTAAACATTCATGCCATCGATCCGGTCTACGTTGCTGCACGTGTAGCATACACATCGTTCATGGACCATATCAACATATGGGAAGTCATTCGCAATACCATAAGTGGAGAAGATGGCCTTGGTGGAATTGAAACCAAAGGATTGCTCCGCATCGGCATGCCTTACACCGAAAACCAAAACGAAGAAACTGAAGAACCATAAAACAAAGCCGTCATCTACCCATGACGGCTTTTTCATATTCATTGTTCAACTAACTGGCAGGATTGTGTAAGACTCAGTTTCGAGACTTTCCAGGGTTCGTTACCTGGATTGTGCGCCAGGGGTGGCTGGGAAGCTACTCGCTTTCCTGTGGGGGAGTGGCGAGCTTCCTCGGACTTCGTCCTGCGGGATCTCGCCGATCTCCTTTCTCCCACGGGAGTCTCGCAGCTTCCCAACCACCCCATTTGATGAAGGGGATAACGAACCCCTATACCAAGTTGCAAGGTCTCCCGCTATCCCGATTGTTATAGGCATAAAACGCTCTGTATCAAGCTTTCAGGGTTCAATTACCTCGGCTTGGGAGTATCCTTATACTCCCATTACACAGAATAGCTGATTATTCGGGAAGTGGTTTCGAGACCCATATATAGCAAAGGGGCGGAGGGGAATGGCGAGACTCCTGCGGGAAAAAAGTGCAGGGTGAGACCCCACAGGACGCAGTCCGAGGAGGCTCACCGCGCTCCCGCGGAAAGCGAGTGATTCCCCGCAGCCCCCATCCACTCAACAAAAATATCGAAACTGAGTCTTCAAGAAAAGGGAGCTTTAGTGGGAGAAGGTTATGTAGGGAATTTGAGTGAAAGAAAAAAGTTTACATACTTTTCCTCTAAATGGATAAGCTAACCAGGACCGATTATTTATATCATTCTGTTGCAATGTGAATGCGCAGTTGGTATAATTAATAATTTTATTTGACTTTGTCCTAGGTCTGTGATAAACTATTTTACAGTGAGGTGGAGTGCAGTGGCTAAAACGTTAGTAGAAATCAAGCAATCCCTTGAAGGGCAAATTGGTAAACGCCTAACTTTGAAAGCAAACGGCGGACGTCGTAAAACAATCGAGCGATCCGGTGTACTGGCAGAAACATATCCTGCCGTTTTCATTGTAGAGTTGGATCAAGAAGAAAATGCTTTTGAACGTGTATCATACAGCTATGCAGATGTACTTACAGAGACAGTCGAATTGAACTTCGACGACCTACAGACTATGGCACTTGAGCAGTGAACCCACCGTTTGCTGCTTTTTTATTTTGTCTGCAAAACAAAATATCATTCATTAAGATAAAGAAGGAATCATTACCATCCTTACATACAACTCCCTTGCTTGTCCGTTCCATGTTTCGCACATACTAACCTTGTCGTAGCTTTAGTGAAAGCGAAAGGAGCTGAAGACGATGGGACGTAAGCGCAGCATGATGTCCGATTCGTTGAAAGAGGAAATCGCGAGAGAACTTGGGTTTTACGACAAGGTAGAAAAAGACGGATGGGGCGGCATTTCTGGGCGGGATGCCGGCAATATGGTAAAACGAGCAATTCAAATGGCAGAAGAACAAATGGTGAACAACCAACAGTAAGCTTTTCCCCCTGGCGCTTGATGCTCCGGGGGCTTTTTCCTTTTCAGTGCCTCTCACCGACCCGTTAAATATGGTACAATGCTTTCAGAATCATATGGAAGAAGAGGTGCTTGCATGCAAATACTTGAAAAAGCTCCTGCGAAAATTAATTTGTCTCTTGATGTTTTACATAAACGCTCGGACGGATTTCATGAAGTAGAGATGGTCATGACAACTGTAGATCTTGCGGATCGCATTGAATTGACTCTCCTCTCTGACGATGAAATCAAAGTGGAATCGGAAAGCCGTTTTGTCCCGAACGATGAGCGAAACCTGGCCTATCGGGCGGCTAAATTGTTGAAAGATCGATTCCGTGTGACTCAAGGAGTAAAGATCTTTATTGAAAAGAATATTCCTGTAGCTGCTGGGCTTGCAGGTGGCAGCAGTGATGCGGCCGCTGTCCTCCGAGGTGTGAACCGGATGTGGGGACTGGGTTTGAGCATGGATGAATTAGCTGAATTAGGATCTGAAATTGGTTCAGATGTGTCCTTTTGCGTTTATGGAGGAACGGCGCTTGCAACCGGTCGAGGAGAAAAGATCCAGCACCTGCCTGCTCCTCCGCCGTGTTGGGTGGTCCTTTCTAAACCAACGCTTGGTGTATCGACCCAGTCCGTCTATAAGAACCTTGATTTGAGTGCTGCTCACCATCCGAATACAGAAGCCATGGTAAAAGCTTTGAATGAAGGAAACTATGGCGGCATTTGTAAGAATGTCGGCAATACACTTGAAGGTGTGACGCTTCAGATGCATGAGGAAGTCGGTCAAATCAAAGAGCAGATGAAACAGGCAGGGGCTGATGCGGTTCTTATGAGCGGAAGTGGACCGACTGTCTTCTCCCTCGTGGAACACGATGCTCGAGCCCAAAGAATTTATAACAGTTTAAAGGGTTTTTGTACGGAGGTTTTCATGGTTCGTATGCTTGGTTACAGTGAACCACTTGATAAATAACGTACGAATTTGTTATATTTAATGAAAACATTCGGATTTAGAGGTGTCTTTGTATGAAAAGAAGCGAAAGACTTGTCGCTATGACTCATTATATTCTCGATCGACCACGAGAGCTTATTTCTCTTCCTTTTTTCTCGGAAAAGTATGATGCGGCGAAATCATCCATTAGTGAAGATTTAGGAATCATAAACAAAATGTTTCAACACGAGGGAATCGGTTATTTAGAGACGATTTCTGGAGCGGCAGGGGGAGTGAAATATATCCCTGCTTTCTCAAAAGAAGAAAGCCATCGTTTCGTTGAAGAGTTATGTGAGAAATTAGAGGATCCCGCGCGACTCCTGCCAGGTGGCTATTTATTTATGAGTGACCTTCTTGGAGATCCGGAAACGACGCGTAACATCGGCAAACTGTTCGCTTCTGCTTTTCGTGATAAAGACATCGATGTGGTCATGACGGTAGCAACGAAAGGTATTCCTCTCGCCTACGCCGTCGCTTCCTACTTGAACGTTCCCGTAGTGATTGCCAGGAGAGATCCGAAAATTTCTGAAGGGTCTACGGTGAGCATTAATTATGTTTCCGGTTCGACGCGGAAGATTCAAACGATGGTTCTAACAAAGAGATCTCTCCCTCAAGGATCAAGGGTCTGCATTATTGATGATTTCATGAAAGCTGGTGGAACTATCAATGGTATGCGGAACTTATTAATGGAATTCGATGCAGAATTAGCAGGAATTGGTGTGCTTGCTGAAGCGGAAGATGAAGAAGAAGATCGTGTCGTGGATGATTATTTATCGGTGGTGCAGATCATCAATGCGGATGAACGTAAATCCTCCATCGAAGTCCGCCCGGGAAATTTGTTAGAAAATATATAAAAAAATATTTATTGAAGAAAGCCCTCATCCTTTTGTATGAGGGCTTTCTTCATGGTTTCACAGTTAAATAAACAGAATCATAAAAATTTTTTAGAAAAATTAGCAGGATTTTTTCCCGTTTTGTGGAATTTGTCTTACATAAGTTCTTTTGTATAAAAGGTGGTGAATCTAATGGAAGTAACTGACGTAAGACTGCGACGCGTGAATACTGATGGAAGAATGCGAGCAATTGCTTCTATTACCTTGGACCAGGAGTTTGTTGTCCATGACATACGGGTGATTGATGGCAACAATGGACTGTTCGTGGCGATGCCGAGCAAACGCACTCCGGATGGGGAGTTTCGTGACATTGCACACCCGATTAATTCAGGTACTCGTGGAAAGATCCAGGACGCTGTACTTGAAGCTTATCACCGTGCTGGTGATGAGGAAGAAGCTGAGGTGGAATTCGAAGAAGCCGGCGCTTCCTAATACTTACGCACAACAAGAGTCTAACCGAACCAGGTTAGACTCTTTTTTTGGTCCCAAACCTTGATGGGATTTCCGTCTGTGTTCCTCCTCTAAATGTTGAAATACGTGTTGTATTGAGATATGATTCAAAGTGGATATTTAGGATGGAGGTACGTTCATGACTAATCGATATGCTGTCGTTCTAGCCGCTGGCCAAGGCACACGTATGAAATCAAAACTGTATAAGGTTTTGCATCCTGTATGTGGCAAGCCGATGGTCCAGCACGTTGTCGACCAGTTGAATAAACTAGATTTGCAAGAAATGATCACCGTTGTAGGTTTTGGTGCTGAAAAAGTTCAGGAACAGCTTGGTGAAGATAGTCATTATGTCATCCAGGAGGAACAGTTGGGAACAGGTCATGCTGTTCTGCAGGCGGATGATATTCTGGCAGATAAAGAAGGGACGACCGTTGTCGTTTGCGGGGATACACCATTGTTGACAGGAGAAACGCTGCAAAAGCTTCTGGATCATCATGATGCAGAAGGGGCGAAGGCGACGGTTCTGACTGCTCATGCCGAAGACCCACATGGGTACGGACGCGTCATCCGTGGCGGAAATGGTCAGGTGGAACGAATCGTTGAACAAAAAGATGCGTCAGATGAAGAACAGGCCATTCAAGAAATCAATACAGGTACGTATTGCTTTGATAATGCGATGTTGTTTGATGCACTTAAAAACGTCTCCAATGACAATGTTCAGGGTGAATATTACCTGCCGGACGTCATTGAAATCCTGAAAGGTCAGGGCGAAACAATCAGTGCTTATCAAACCCCGGAGTTCTCGGAATCTCTTGGTGTTAATGATCGTGTGGCCTTGTCAAAAGCAGAAAAGCTAATGAAACAACGTATTAACGAGCAACATGTGAGAAACGGGGTTACGCTCGTCGATCCTGAACAAACGTATATTGGTCCGGATGTGACCATAGGAAGAGATGTTGTCATCTATCCTGGAAGCGTTTTGGAAGGAAAAACAATCATTGAAGATGATGCCCTTATTGGTCCACACTCTACGATTACAAACAGTCACGTTGGTAGTGAGACGACCATTAAGCAGAGTGTCGCTGCTGATAGTAAAATCGGATCCCGTGTACAGATTGGGCCTTTTGCTCACATCCGTCCGCAATCGTCTCTAGGCGACGATGTGAAAGTCGGAAACTTTGTGGAAGTGAAAAAGGCTTCCTTCGGCGATGGAAGCAAAGCTTCCCACCTAAGTTATATCGGTGATGCGGAAGTTGGAAGTGGTGTCAACATCGGCTGTGGAACCATAACGGTAAACTACGATGGAGAGAACAAGCATTTGACGACGATTGAAGATGATGCATTCATCGGATGCAATTCGAACCTGATTGCTCCTGTCACCGTAGGAAAAGGCGCTTATGTGGCTGCGGGCTCCACGATTAACCAGGATGTCCCGTCCGAGGCTTTGTCTATTGCCCGTTCCCGTCAGACGAATAAAGAAGGCTATGCAAGTAAAATGAAATCGATCAAAAAAGATTAACGGAGGGTTCCATCCATGGCAACTGGATATAAGGATTCAAAACTGAAAGTATTCTCACTCAACTCAAATCCTGAGTTAGCGAAAGAGATTGCTGATAACATCGGAGTCGAGCTAGGTAAATGTACAGTCACGAGCTTTAGTGACGGAGAGATTCAAATCAACATTGAAGAAAGTATCCGTGGGTGTGATGTATATGTTGTCCAATCCACATGTGAGCCTGTCAACCAACACATCATGGAACTCCTAATCATGATCGATGCTCTTAAACGTGCATCAGCAAGATCAATCAATATTGTCATGCCATACTACGGTTATGCAAGACAAGACAGAAAAGCGCGTGCCCGTGAACCGATTACGGCGAAGTTAATTGCTGATCTTCTTGAAACAGCAGGAGCTTCCCGCGTATTGATGCTTGATCTGCATGCACCGCAGATTCAAGGGTTCTTCAACCTGCCGATCGATCACCTTGTCGGTGTTCCGATTCTATCCGACTATTTTGAGGAAAAGAATTTCGAAGATGTTGTCATCGTTTCTCCTGACCATGGAGGCGTAACCCGTGCACGTAAAATGGCGGATCGTCTAAAAGCCCCTATCGCTATCATTGATAAGCGTCGTCCGCGTCCAAACGTTGCAGAAGTCATGAACATTGTCGGTAACATCGAAGGCAAGACCGCGATTTTAATCGATGACATTATCGATACAGCGGGTACCATTACACTGGCGGCCAATGCTCTTGTCGAGAACGGTGCCAAAGAAGTGTTTGCTTGTTGTACGCACCCTGTTTTATCAGGACCTGCCATCGAGCGTATTGATAATTCGAAAATCAAAGAGCTTGTGGTTACAAACACGATTCCTCTTGGTGAAGAGAAATCAAGCGAGAAAATTACAGAGCTGTCTGTGGCTGGCTTGATCAGTGAAGCCATTGTTCGTGTCCATGAACGTCAATCCATTAGTATTTTATTTGATTAATTTTGAATAATTAGGTTTAACTCTTGTTTTTAACGGGAAACTGAAATAATGATTGGTAAATTACTGGAGGTTGATTAATTTGGCTATTACATTAAAAGCAAATCAAAGACAAAATCTCAAGCAATCTGTAACCCGTGAAATCCGCCTGGAAGGTAACATTCCTAGTGTCGTATACGGGAAGGATAAAGAACCGATCACGGTTGCTGTTAACAGCATAGAGTTACTTAAAACCGTACGTGATGAAGGTAAGAACGCAATTATCTCTCTTGATATCGATGGAAAAGACACCGTGGATGTCATGCTTCATGAATATCAAGTCGATCCATTGAAAGATGAATTGATCCACGCAGACTTTTATATTGTAAACATGTCTGAGGAGATGGATGTTGAAGTTCCTGTACACTTAGAAGGTGAAGCGGCAGGAAGTAAAGAGGGCGGTGTCGTCCAGCAGCCGCTTTACGATTTGGCTGTCCGTGCGAAGCCGCGCGATATTCCTGAGGAAATCGTTGTTGACATTTCAGAGCTGAATATCGGTGACAGCATCATGGTTGGTGACTTGAAAGAGTCCAAGAACTATGAGATCACCGAAGATGAAAATACGACGATTGTATCTGTTACTCCTCCGGAAGAGATGCCGGAAGACGAGCCGGATACAGATGCTGATGCTGAACCTGAAGTCATCAATGAGAAATCAGAGGATGCAGAAGAAGATTCCGAAGAAAAAGAAGAGTAATGGGATACACATAAAGGGCGTGGCCAAGAGGGCACGCCCTTTTTAATCGTTCACCTTCCATATTCCCGGGGCATAAGTCAATCAATGGTGTTAAAGAAGAAGCTTTATAACTGTTGATGGGCTTATGCTTTTGGTGTACCCGAATTCACCCTTTCCTGCGGTTTAAGAATCCGGGTTACGGGGATTGTATAAACACACGATAGATTAGGAGCAAGTTTTTGCATGGATGAAACGCATTTTGACATCTTTCCGCGTTTCCTTTTGATATAATGAATCAATAGTACAAAGACAGAAAAGGAAGTTATGTATGAAGTGTATAGTAGGACTTGGGAATCCAGGGAAAAAGTATGAAGACACCCGTCATAATATCGGGTTTATGATTATAGATGAATTAGCTTCACGAAATCAGTGGTCTTTGAGTCAGAAAAAATTTAACGGTTTATTTACGATGGAGCGTTTCAACGGGGAGAAAGTGATCCTCTTGAAGCCTCAAACGTATATGAATTTATCCGGGGAAGCTCTCCGGCCTATGTTGGACTTTTATGATATCGATATCGAAGATGTATTGGTGGTTTATGATGACTTGGATCTGCCGCCAGGGAAGATTCGTTTGCGGAAAAAAGGAGGCCACGGCGGCCATAATGGCATTCGCAATATAATCGATCAGCTGGGAACAAAAGAATTTAAACGGCTCCGTGTCGGTGTAGGTCGTCCGGAAGGTTCAAAAACGGTCATCGATCATGTGTTAGGTGGCTTCTCTAAAGAGGAACAGGGACCAGTGGAAGAAAGCATTGATACTTCGGTAAAAGCTTGTGAAGCATGGATAGAACGTCCTTTTAACGAAGTGATGAATGATTTTAATGTGAAGTGAAGGATCACTGGGTTCGTATAACAGTCCCGGATGACGGAAAAACTATCTACCATCAACCCTTCGAGGAGGATGGAAATGAAAATACGATATTTTTGCCGTCATTGTGAAAATCAGGTCGGAGAATTAGATGCGAAACATGTGGATGTGTCCCAATTGGGCTTTGATATCTTAAATGATCAGGACCAGGAGCAAATGGTTCATATGACAGCGAGCGGCGATATGGACATCAGGACTATTTGTGACTCGTGCAAAGAATCATTAGACGACAATCCACATTACCATGAGCTAGACTTTTTTATACAGTAAATCTTGATTTCTGTATCGAGCAGAAATCTGGGTGGTGGAGGAATTCGTTATGCAAGGAATTAAGGATTATTTATTTCCACAGGATGACATTCATTCTGTTGTCGAAGGCTTTAAATCGGGGATGAAGGAACAGATGGTGGCCGGGTTGTCCGGGGCTTCTAGAAGTTTAATGGTTTCCATGCTTCAAGAGTCCTTGGAACGGCCGGTCATTATCGTGACGCACCAACTGATTCAAGCGCAACAATTGTATGAGGATATGCAGGAGTTGACCGATGCGGATCAAGTTCACCTGTATCCGGTCAATGAACTGATCGCATCAGAAATTGCTGTTGCGAGTCCTGAACTGAGGAGCCAGCGTATCGACGCATTAAGTCAGTGGCTTTCTCAGGAAAAAGGGATTCTGATTGCACCTGTGGCTGCACTCAAACGAATGATGCCACCGAAATCTTACTGGGAGCAGAGTCAGCTCCCTTTTCGTGTTGGGGAAGAAATCAATCTTGACCAATATTTAGAACGCTTAGTGAACATGGGATATGACCGTACAGAGATGGTAGCCACACCGGGGGAATTTTCCCTGCGTGGGGGAATCATGGATGTGTACCCACTGACGGCTGAGTTTCCATTTAGGATTGAGTTGTTTGATACAGAGGTGGATTCGATACGGACGTTTGATTCCGAAACGCAACGCTCTCATGACAAATTAGATGCGGTCCAAATCGGTCCTGCAACGGAACTATTGCTTAAGGACGAAGATTTTGCCAGAGCCCATGATCGTCTGGAGAACGCCCTGAGTCATTCATTGAAGAAACTGACTAAGCAGGAAGCAAAAGATACACTCGCTCAAGTAGTTGAGCATGATTTGGATCTTTTGAAGGCCAAGGAGCATTTCCAGGAAATTTATAAGTACATTGGATATTTCTATGAAGAACCTGTCAGTCTACTAGACTACCTGCCGGAAACGGGTCTCGTCATTCTTGATGAAATGAGTCGGATCCAGGAAACAGCCAACCGTCTCGACCAGGAAGAAGCGGAATGGCACAATAGTATGCTGGAAGCTAACCAGACCGTAAGAGAGCTGCATCTTTCTTTTGATTGGCAGGATGCTTGGATGAAGATCGAGCATCCTCGTCTTTATCTGTCTGTTTTTATGAGGCATATCCCTAATACGCAACCACAGAATATCGTGAACATCTCGAGTCGTCAGATGCAGCAATTCCATGGGCAGATGAATTTATTAAAAAATGAAATGGATCGCTGGGAAAAGCAGGATTTCTCTGTCGTCATCCTTGCCCCCGATGAAAATAGGAAGTCCAAGATTGAAGGTGTGCTTCGTGATTATGATATGGAAGCGGTTATTGCAGAAGGGGACGTTCAGCTTCCTTTGGTGAAACCGACGATAATCACAGGCAATATCAGCCATGGATTCGAATGGCCGATGCATAAGCTTGCAGTTATGACCGAAAATGAACTGTTCAAAAAACGAACCGCCAAACCGAAGCGTAAGCAAAAAATGTCGAACGCCGAGCGGATTAAAAACTATCAGGAATTGAAGGTCGGCGATTACGTCGTCCATGCCAGCCACGGAATTGGGAAATATCTAGGAATTGAAACGCTGAAAATGGCTGGAAATCATAAAGATTTTCTGATGGTCAATTACTCTGGAAATGACAAGTTGTATGTGCCGATCGACCAAATTGATTTGATTCAAAAATATGTGGGGTCGGAAGGAAAAGAGCCGAAAGTTTATAAGCTTGGCGGCAGTGAGTGGAAAAAAGTGAAGAGTCGTGTTCAATCCTCGGTGGAAGATATTGCTGATGATTTGATTCAACTCTATGCTGAACGCGAAGCTTCCAAAGGATTTGCCTTCAGTGAAGATGGAGAAATGCAAAAAGACTTTGAAGCTGCCTTCCCGTACGAAGAAACAGAAGATCAGATCCGTTGTATCGAAGAAATTAAATCCGATATGGAACGTATCCGTCCGATGGATCGTCTGCTTTGCGGAGACGTTGGTTATGGAAAGACAGAAGTCGCGATTCGTGCAGCTTTCAAAGCGATTGTCGATGGGAAACAGGTGGCTTTGCTTGTTCCTACAACGATTCTTGCCCAGCAACATTATGAGACGCTTCAAGAACGTTTTCAAGGATTTGGGATTAACATTGGCCTTATGAGCCGCTTCCGTACGAAAAAGCAGCAAAAGGAGACGACCGATCGTCTTAGGAAGGGTCTCGTCGATGTGGTCGTAGGAACACACCGGATTTTATCTAAAGATATGCAGTTCAAGGATTTAGGTTTGTTGATTGTCGATGAAGAACAACGTTTCGGAGTTAAACACAAGGAGAAAATCAAGCAGTTGAAAAACAATGTGGATGTGCTGACGTTGACCGCGACTCCAATCCCGAGAACTCTGCACATGTCCATGCTTGGGGTCAGAGACTTGTCTGTCATCGAAACACCGCCTGCCAACCGTTTTCCTATCCAGACGTACGTGCTTGAATACAATCCGATCTTCCTTAGGGAAGCGGTGGAAAGGGAGATGGCCCGGGGTGGACAGGTGTTTTTCCTTTTCAACCGGGTAGAAAACATCGAACGGATGGCTCAGCAAATTGCCGAACTTGTTCCTGAGGCGCGAGTAACCTTTGCCCATGGTCAGATGAATGAGACGGAGCTTGAGAATGTCATGTTCTCGTTCCTTGAAGGTGAATTTGACGTGCTTGTCAGTACGACAATCATTGAAACAGGTGTCGATATTCCTAACGTGAACACCCTGATTGTTTATGATGCCGATCGTATGGGATTAAGTCAGTTGTATCAACTGCGCGGCCGTGTGGGAAGGTCGAACCGGGTAGCCTACGCGTACTTTACCTATCAAAAAGACAAAGTGCTGACAGAAGTTGCGGAGAAACGTTTGCAGGCGATTAAGGAATTCACGGAGCTCGGATCCGGCTTTAAAATCGCTATGCGTGATTTGTCCATCCGTGGAGCAGGGAACCTTTTAGGAGCCCAGCAGCACGGATATATTGATTCTGTCGGATTCGATATGTATTCCCAGATGCTGAAAGACGCCATAGAAGCGAAAAGACAAGGGAAAGAACCGGAAAGTGTACAGCCATTCCAACCGGAGCTTGATATGATGCTGGATGCGTATATTCCAGATGAATACATCTCCGATGAAAAACAGAAAATCGACATGTACAAATTGTTCCAGGCGATTGAAACGGTCGAGGATATCCATGACCTGCGGGATGAATTGATCGACAGGTTCGGCGATTACCCGCAAGAGGTGGATAACTTGTTCCGGGTTTCTTCTATTCGACTTCAAGCAAAACGTTCACGGATTGAGAGCGTGACGGAGAAGAAAAAGAAAATCGAAATGCTGATGGAAGCCGAACAAAGTCAGCAGATCGATGGAACCAAGCTGTTCGAATTTGCGAATCAATACGGTCGTATGGTCCAACTGGGGACGGAGGATTCCCAATTGAAGGTGACCTTCAATTGGGACCGTAAGACGGAATTCAAACGCTATGAGCTTGTTGAAGAGTTTATCAGCAAACTTCCTGAGATGATGCGGGAAGTATCGACCGCTTGATCAAACCTCATCCCTGGGCAGGGATGAGGTTTTTCTTATCCATTCAGGTCGCCTCCACATCCGGTGAAATCCAGTTCCAGTGCCTAGCTTCTCGAGGCCCCACAGGAAGTGGGGTCGTTCGACGTTGCAACAGGACGTTGCGTTCTTAGTCGAACATCTCCCTTCACCTTTGTGAGGAAAAGCGCCTCACAAAAGATGCTCTGCTTATGCTTGTCGAAGCTGCCCAAGGCACCTCCATATTTTAAATCGTCCAGTTCCGGCTCCCAGACACTCGAGACATAAGACAATCCACTCCATGGAGAAAGACCACTCCATTGCGTGCCTTGTCTTATGCTTGTCGTGTCTAAACGGTCGCCTCCACATCCGGTGAAGTCCAGTTCGGGTGCCTAGCTTCTCGAGGTCATATGCAAATCATCATTGTGAGGAAAAGCACCTCACAAAAGATGTTTCGCATATGCTTGTCGAAGCTGCCCAAGGCACCTCCACATTCTAAGTTTACATTTTTTATGAAAAAATCCATCCAAAGGGTGTATAGGTTTTTATTGCTGTATCATACTATCTTTAATCACCCGCTTGTTCTGCTTGCGCTTCAACAGGTATAGATAGGCAGTCATCACAGAAAAGGAGGCAGCATAAAGAATGAAAGCAACTGGTATTGTACGCCGTATTGATGATTTAGGACGTGTTGTTATCCCGAAAGAGATCCGCCGTACGCTGAGGATCCGTGAAGGTGATCCATTAGAGATTTTTGTAGACCGTGAGGGTGAAGTCATACTTAAAAAGTATTCACCTATCAGCGAGTTGGGTGATTTTGCAAAAGAATACGCAGAAGCGCTCAGTGAGTCTTTAGAAGCTCCTGTGTTGATTTGCGATCGTGATGAATATATAGCGGTGGCGGGAAGTGCGAAAAAGGATTATATGAATCGATCGATTGGGTCTAAGATTGAGGAAGTCATGGATTCTAGAACAATGTCTTTTGAGAAGCATCCGGAGCCGGTTGAATTGACTCGGGGGCAGGAAGAAGATGTGATCTCATATCTTATTTATCCTATCATTGCGCAAGGAGACCCTATCGGCTGCGTCGTCGCCTTCAATAAAGAAGGTTCTCCATTAGAAGACGGGGTCAGTAAAGCTGTGCAGACAGCCGCTAGTTTTTTAGCCAAACAAATGGAGTAGCAAGTAAGGTCAGATCCAAGCGGGTACGGGGTCTGACCTTTTCCTATGATATAATGAATGTTCTGAATACATATAAATTAGAAAGGGTCCAAAATGACCAAATTACGTTCACGCTCTGTTTTACAAGGAGCATTCATTCTAACACTAGCCGGATTAATCAGTAAGGTCATCAGTGCGGGCTATCGGGTGCCGCTTCAGAACTTAACCGGAGATCTTGGCTTTTATGTCTATCAACAAGTGTATCCCATTCTCGGGATCGCTCTTATCCTTGCCTTGTACGGGTTCCCGGCAGCTATTTCAAAAGTCGTTTCAGACATAGGCGATGAATCATCCCCTTTATCCATTCCGTCGTTTTTCCTCCCTGTATTCTTGTGGGTGATGATGGCATCTGGACTGATTTTTGTTGCTGGATTTCTGTCATCTCCATGGATTGCTTCTGTGATGGGTGATGAAAAGTTAACAACTTCCTTAAAAACGGCATTTTCTGTTTTTCTTTTTATTCCGTTTGTTTCGATCGTTCGAGGTGCGTTCCAGGGACAAAATGAAATGGGGCCGACAGCTGTATCTCAAATTATCGAACAAGTTTTCAGAGTGGGAATCATTATTGGTTCCGCTGTTTTAGTCATGCGGGGAACGGATGTTTATACAATAGGAATAGGGGCATCACTTGGGTCAATGGCAGGTGCAGTCGCTGCGTTTTCCGTCCTTTTTTATTGGTTAATGAAAAAGAGGAATATGTGGACATGGCGAAGATGGGACAAACAGGTTTCGTATAAACGGACAATTTTTCTGCACGGTCTCCTTATATGTTTAAACTACATGCTGCTTTTGTCTTTGCAGCTCGTTGATGCCTTGACATTGGTCCCAAATCTACAAAAAGCAGGGATGGATCTTGAAGATGCGCGTATGTTGAAAGGGGTATTCGACAGAGGACAGCCACTCATTCAATTAGGGACGGTTCTTGCTTCTTCGCTTGCTCTTGCTCTGATCCCTTCTGTCACCAGGTCAAGAATGAATCAAAATCCTGAAAAAGTGAAAAAGTCAGTGGTCAGCGCTGTGAAAATGACCGTATTCCTTTGTGTTGGAGCAACGGCGGGCCTGATTTTCTTATTCCCAGCCATTAATCAGTCCTTTTTCCAGGACAATCAAGGAACAAGTGCTTTAAGAATTCTGATGCTCGTCATCCTCGGAAGTTCTCTTTCTATTACGTTTTCTTCCATACTGCAGGGGCTAGGTTATATGAAACAAACAGCTGTTATGATTGCCGGAGGGCTGATTATGAAATGGGCTGGAAATATGTTCTTCACTCCTTTTTTTGGTTTAAAAGGAGCTGCAATGGCTTCGGTGATGGCTGTCGCTTTTGTTTTAATCGGAAATATCGTAACCTTAAGACATGAAGTTCCTTGGGAAAAATGGATCAGGCTCCCTTGGAAGGGAATCCTAATTTCTCTTGTAGGAATGATGTTCGGACTATGGCTTGCTAAAATGCTTGCCTTCCTGTTTTTTGACTTAGATGCAAGGTTACCTTTATTCCTGTACACGTTGTCTGTCACAGGATTTGGTGCTTTGATTTATGCTGTTCTTCTCCTTAGAACGGGCAGCTTCACAAATGAAGAATTACATGTCATGCCTTTTCGTAAGGTCGTATGGAAACTTTCGCCGAAAGGAATGGACCAATGAACACCATAACAATTATCGGACTAGGGGCTGCAGATTTAGAGCAGCTCCCACTAGGGGTCTATCGTGAATTGACACAAAACAAAGACCACCTCTATGCGCGGACCCTCGACCACCCAGTCATCCAAGCGTTGCAAAAAGAAGGAATCACATTTGAAAGTTTTGATTCTGTATATGAATCCCATGATCAATTTGGAGATGTGTACACAGAAATTGTTTCCCGTCTCCTTGCCTTTTCTCGTAGACAGGATCTAACCTATGTCGTCCCTGGACATCCGATGCTTGCCGAACGAACGGTTCAATTACTGATTCAGGCACGGGACAGAGGGGAAGTCTCCCTCCATATCAAAGGCGGCCAAAGCTTTCTTGATGCCACGTTCACAGCGCTTGAAATCGACCCGATTGAGGGATTTCAGTTTGCAGACGCTACAGATTTAAAGCGGGAAGAGCTTCAGTTTTTAAATCATTTGATTCTGTGTCAGGTTTACGATTCTTTAATCGCATCAGAAGTCAAATTGACATTGCTTGAAGATTTACCGGCAGAATACCCGGTAACCATAGTCACAGCTGCAGGGAGTGAACACGAAGAGATTGTGACAGTCCCTCTGGAAGAGCTCGACCGCCGCGTGGAAGTGAATAATCTAACCAGTGTTTATATCCCCCCTGTAAAAAAAGAGTCTCTCAACCACAAATTTTTCCGCCTGAGAGAAGTCATCAAGATTCTGAGAAGTCCGGAAGGGTGTCCTTGGGATCGCAAACAGACGCACGAATCACTAAGGAAATATATGATTGAAGAAGCCTATGAGTTCATTGATGCCGTTAACCGCATGGACGACGACCATATGGTAGAAGAGCTTGGTGATGTGCTGCTTCAAGTCATGCTGCACAGCCAAATTGGGGAAGATGAAGGATATTTTACAATTGATGACGTAATAGTATCCATAACGGAAAAAATGATTCGCAGGCATCCTCATGTCTTCGGTGAAATCACAGTAGATTCCTCTGATGAAGTGATCACCAACTGGGAGGCCATCAAAGCAGTGGAAAAAGGAGAGCAGCCGGATTCCATTCTGGATTCCGTTCCCGAGAGTTTTCCCGCCCTGCTTCAAGCGGATGAATTGCAGAAGAAAGCAGCTAAAGTAGGATTCGATTGGGATACTGTTGCTCCTGTCATTGAAAAAGTGGAAGAAGAGTGGCAGGAATTCAAGGAAGCGCGTGATCTCGAAGACCGTGATGAGATGGAAAAGGAGTTCGGAGACTGGCTGTTTGCAATCGTTAATCTAGCCAGACACTACAAGATCAGTAGTGAAAATGCGCTGCAGCGGACGAACCGTAAATTCAGAACCCGTCTTTCATCCATGGAAAAGGAAGCACAAGCAGAAGGACAGCAATTAAAAGATTATGATTTACATTCATTAGAGGAATTATGGGTAAAAGCGAAAGAAAAACATAAAGGAGCGGAATAACATGCGTTTGGATAAATTCTTGAAAATCTCCCGTTTGATCAAAAGACGTACACTTGCGAAAGAAGTGGCTGATCAAGGGCGTATCAGCATCAATGGCGCTCAAAGTAAAGCGGCAAGTAACGTAGCGGTGGGAGACGAGCTGACCATTCAATTTGGCCAGAAAGTGCTGACGATTGAAGTGAAATCATTAAAAGAGAATGTCACGAAAAATGAAGCTGCGACTCTTTATGAAATAAAAAAAGAAGAACCTGTCAATCAATCCTGACAAAGACCACTGCCAGTTTCGGCAGTGGTTTTTTAATGATGATTGTTTTCATCCGGGGTGGCTCTCATCGATGCCTGGCACGTAAAACATCTGATCGGGGCTTCCCAAGGCGCTTCCATATTCTAAAGTTCTAATCTCCTCTTTTTTCTCATAGCTTGTACTAGAGAAGGGGGCTGTGATGAGATGGAAGGTTATGAAAAGAATCAAGGGATACGCAGTCAGCAACCGGTAGAGCATAATGTGAAAGTATGGAATAGAAGAAATATAGAAATCTCAGGTGTAAAAGAAGTGGATAGCTTCGATAGTGAAGAATTCCTCCTGCAGACATCGATGGGGTATCTTGTTGTCCGTGGGCAAAACCTTCAAATGAAAAACCTCGACCTGGATTCTGGAGTCGTGGCAATCAAAGGGAAAATGTATGAAATGACCTACTTGGACGAGCATCAAGGGGAGAAAGCTAAAGGCCTGTTTAGCAAGCTGTTCAAATGACCCTCACCACTCAATTCATAACCATTGTTGCCATGATTGGGGGAGGGATGTTTGTCGGCGCTTCATTGGATACGTTTGAGCGCTTTTTCGGAAAAAGAAAGAGGGGATGGCTTGAAATCATTTATCAACTGAGCTTTTGGCTCTTTCAAGCCTCTTTTCTTTTTTATTTATTGTATCTTGCCAACTATGGAGAGTTGCGGGTTTATGTTTTCGTGGCAATCGTATGTGGATTTGCCGCGTATCGTGCATTGTTTCAGAAACTTTACTTAAGAACACTTGAAATGTGGATCCGGATCAGCCTGGCTGTTTTCCGCTTCTTAAAGAAGACCGTGTATTATTTAATTTTCATCCCCTCGAAATCCATCATTTTCCTTATAATTTCTTTACTTCTTGGCGTTTATAAGATACTTTTAAAGGGTATCATTATATTGTTTCTTGTCGTATTTTATCCGATCCGGCTAATTTTTCGAATCATTTGGCGACTCTTGCCGAAAAACATGAAAAAATACTTAAGGGATTTAGCAGGGGTTCTGGATAAAATGAAGAATACAATGAACAATTGGATGAAACGAATCAAGAAGTAAAGGAGGCCTACTTTCATGGCAAAGAGACAAAAGGAGTCTGTGGCACGTCTGGATTCTACATACATGAAGCACTACGATGCCTATATGGACAGACACCAACGTAAGAAAAAGCGATTAGTCCGCCGTCTCGTTATGTTTGCCCTGTTAGTGTCGATCGTTGCTGGCTCCATGGTGTTTTATTCTATGAAACAACAGTCCTTGTATGCAGATAAGCAGGAGAAATATGAACAGCTGCAGCAAGAGATGAACGCTTTGAAAAAAGAGGAAAAAGGTTTAGAGCAGGAAATTGAACTTCTTAAGGATGAAGAGTACGTGCTGCAAATTGCGCGGACGAACTATTTCTTCTCAAAAGAAGGAGAAATTATATTTAAAATGCCTAATGAGGACCCGTCTTATTGACACTCTTTTCAAAGCTTATATATAATATATAAGAAGGATAATTTTTTTATCGAAAACTTAAGGAGGAGCATTTTTTTTATGTCAATTGAAGTAGGCAGCAAGCTGCAGGGTAAGGTAACGGGTATCACTAATTTCGGAGCGTTCGTCGAGCTTCCAGATGGTAAGACGGGTCTAGTTCACATTAGTGAAGTTGCCGATAACTACGTAAAAGATATTAATGAGCATTTAAGCCAGGGAGACCAGGTGGATGTGAAAGTCATTAATGTCGGAGATGATGGGAAGATTGGTCTTTCCATTAAGAAAGCAAAAGAGAACTACGGTCGTCGCCCACAGAAACCTCGTAAGCCGGCTGAATCATTCGAACAGAAAATGAACCGTTTTATCAAGGATAGTGACGAGCGTCTAGCATCACTGAAGAAGCACACGGAATCCAAACGTGGAGGTCGAGGTGCTAAAAGAGGATAGCTTGCTGTCTAGGACAATGAGTAAAAGGTGCACGTCTTCATAAATAAAAAGCAGATCCTTATCGGATCTGCTTTTTTGTATGCACTCATTTCTTCAACTAAAGCTCCCGATTGTGGAAGACTCCGTTTTGAGATAATCAGGGTTCGTTTGCCTTGTTGGCAGTCAGGGGTGGTTGGGAAGCCGCTCGCTTTCCTGCGGGGATGACGGAGAGCCTCCTCGAGCTCCGCTCTGTGGGGTCTCTCCAGCCAATCCATTCCCGCGGGAGTCTCCCAGCTTCCCAACCGCCCCATTAGTTGAATGTGAGAAACGAACCCCTTTACCAAGCTTGAATGTCTTCCGCTACCTGACTGTTAGAAGCTAGAAGCATAGAATGCTCGGTATCAAACTTTCAAGATTCATGAAACTGGGCGGGGGAGATTTAACCTTAGATTCCTGTTAAGCTGAATAACTGCATATTCTAGAAGTGGTTTTGAGACGCTTATACGGCCAAGTGGCGGAGGGAAAGGGTGAGACTCCTATGGGACGTGTGGGACAGGTGAGACCCCGGAAGGCATAGCCTGAGGAGGCTCACCGCCCGCCCCATGGAAAGCGAACTGTTTCCCGGAGCCACTAAACGCAAACAAACATCTCGAAACCGCTTTTCCGCCATCCTGCCATATTCTTAATAAGTATAAATAAAGAAAAAAGTCGCGTCTCTGTATTAGAGACGCGACTTTTTTAGGACAAGAATGTTTCTGATGACCCGTACGGGATTCGAACCCGTGTTACCGCCGTGAAAGGGCGGTGTCTTAACCACTTGACCAACGGGCCAGTATGTATGGAATAAATAATGGTAGCGGCGGAGGGGATCGAACCCCCGACCTCACGGGTATGAACCGTACGCTCTAGCCAGCTGAGCTACACCGCCATTTTGTTGAATGCTCTCTCGGAAGCACAAAAAATATATTACACCATGTTAAATAAAGTGTCAACAAGAAATAAAAATATCAGATAACTCTGTCTATTTCGCTAGGGAATGAGGAAGATTTTTGGAAAGGAGAGGGCTGCGTGTGGGGAGATTTTGTAGAAACGACCTTTCTTCTTGTGAAAACCATCGAAGTTTTTGTTTCTGCTCTCCTGTTGTTTTGACAAAATGCTTGTTCTGGGTGTGGTTTAATAGGTTTCACAAAGAAGGAGTGATAAAAATGTTAGGAACTGTATCAAAACGAGAAAGTCGTCAATCAACCGTCCGAGGATCCGGGATCGTGAGAGGGTTACAAAAGGCTTCATTCGGTACGTTTTCCTTTATGGCAAACAAAGGGGTCTTCCACATGGTGCTGGCGTTATTATTAGGACGAGCTATCATTCTATCGTCCATGGCCCCTTTTGGCGTAGCATTTTTAGCGGTGATCTGGTGGTTAAAGCGTCCGCTTGTCATACCCGTCACAATTATGATGGCTGCCGGAGCTTCTACATACAGCTACGGTCACGCGGGTTTTATTGTAGGGGCGTCGACGACTTTTTTGCTCTTGAGTCTGGCATTGCGCAAAACAAGTCACCCCCAGAAATGGCTGCCGATGATCGCATTGATGGCAAGCTTGATTCCGAGAACGGTGAGTCTCGCTCTGCTGGATCGTTGGCAGCTCTATGAACTTACTTTGATGGTGGCAGAAGGAGTACTAGCTTTTATCCTTGTACTCATCTTTATGCAAAGCATTCCGCTTTTAACACCACAAAGATATCAACCGTCGTTAACAAATGAAGAGATTGTCTGTTTAATCATATTATTAGCCTCGGTTTTAACAGGGATGATCGGCTGGCAGGTACAGGGCGTTGCCGTCGTCGATATTTTTGCTCGATACTTAGTTATTTTGATGGCCTATATTGCCGGGGCGGCGATTGGGTCAACGGTCGGTGTAGTGACCGGGCTGGTTTTAAGCTTATCCAATATGGATCACATTTATCAAATGAGCCTGCTCGCTTTTTCAGGCTTATTAGGAGGGTTATTAAAAGAGGGGAAAAAAGCCGGGGTGAGCGCTGGACTCATCGTCGGTACTTTACTGATCGGTTTCTATGTAAGCAGTGGAGCTGATCTTCCATCTTCGCTATGGGCTTCGGCCTGGGCAGTGGCTTTATTTATGCTGACTCCAAATTCCTGGGTCAAACAATTATCCAGGTACGTTCCGGGGACGGATGAACATCATTCGGAACAGCAAAAATACTTACAAAAAGTGCGAGACGTCACGGCTGTCAGGGTCGGGAAGTTTTCGGACGTTTTTCAGGCTTTATCGAAAAGTTTCACTCATTTAGAGTCTCCAAAGGAGGATAGCGGGGACACCGAGGAAGTGGACTATTTTTTAAGTCATGTCACGGAAAAAACCTGCCAATCATGTTTTAAGAAAGAAAAATGCTGGGTCAATCTATTTGACGACACCCATAACTTAATGACCGATCTTATGCATGAGTTGGACGAAAGAGGGGAGCCCAGCCGTGTCATGCGAAAGAACGTCGATCAGCATTGCGTCAAACCGCAAAAGTTGATTGATACGATGAATCATGAATTGTCTTTTTATCATGCCAACAAAGAATTGAAGCGTCAGGTGCAGGAAAGCCGGAAGTTTGTAGCTGAGCAGCTCCGGGGCGTCTCTGATGTGATGAATAATTTCGCAAAAGAAATTGTGAAAGAACGGGAGCATCATGAACATAAAGAACAGGTGATCTACCATGCACTTGAACGAATGGGGATGGTCATTCAAAAATTAGAAATCTATTCCTTGGATGCGGGGAACATGGATCTCGAATTAATTGTAGAGATTGATAATTATAGAGGGGAAGGAGCGAAAATCATAGCACCAGTCCTTTCGGATATTCTCGGAGAAACCATTGTTGTCACAATGGAAGAAATCTCTCCATATCCACATGGAAGGTGTTATTTATCATTTGGATCAGCGAAACATTATTCGATTGAATCAGGAGTGGCACATGCCGCTAAGGGGGGAGGGTTCGTTTCAGGGGACAGCTTTACAATGATGGAGCTTGGAAGGGGGAAATATGCATTAGCAATCAGTGATGGAATGGGTAACGGGGAACGTGCTCATGAGGAAAGTATGGAAACGCTGAGGCTGTTGAAACAGATTCTACAATCAGGTATCCAGGAGTCTGTAGCCATTCAGTCGATCAATTCCATATTGTCTTTACGGACAAATGATGAAATTTTTTCAACGTTGGACTTAGCGGTGATTGACCTGCACCAGGCGACGTCCAAGTTCATTAAGGTCGGCAGTACGCCGAGCTATATAAAACGAGGAGATAAAATTTTCACCGTCGAGGCCGGAAACCTGCCAATGGGAATCATCCCGGATGTCGATGTGGATATGAGGAGTGAACAATTGAAGGCAGGAGATTTCCTGATTATGATGAGTGACGGAATTTTAGAAGGTCCGAAGCAAATCGGGAATGTGGACATGTGGCTCAAGCGGAAGATCAGGGAAATTTCAGATGAAGATCCGCAAGCGATGGCTGATCTTTTATTAGAAGAGGTGATACGTACTCAATCTGGATCGATCGTGGATGATATGACCATTATCGTAGCGCGGATCGACCGTTATATGCCGGAGTGGAAGTCAATTCCTTCGGTGAAAAAAGAGGCCTGACCTTAGTATAGAATTCCTCCTTTTCGGCGATGATGGAAGCAACGAATCAGGAGGGATATGCACAATGAAACCAGGCCGATTAAAGCAGATTCTTTTATTGACGGATGGATGCTCGAACCATGGAGAAGACCCTGTCGTCGTCGCAGCGCTTGCGAGGAACCAGGGAATAACGGTCAATGTGATTGGCGTTCTTGACGACCGGCAAAATGGCAGGCCACAAGGGCTTGAAGAAGTAGAAGCGATTGCCGAAGCAGGTGGAGGCGTCAGTCAAATTGTATATCAGAAAAGTTTGTCCCAAACCGTGCAAATGGTGACGAGACAAGCCATGACCCAAACGATTCAAGGGGTTGTTAATAAAGAATTACAAGAGATCCTCGGTAAAAAACAAACCATTGAAGAACTTCCCCCGGAGCAGCGGGGAGAAGTGGTGGAAGTGGTGGATGAACTCGGAGAGAGCTGCGACCTTGAGGTGCTTGTACTGGTGGATACCAGTGCAAGTATGCACCATAAGCTGCCGACTGTGAAGGATGCTCTTTTCGATTTATCCCTTAGTTTAAATGCGAGATCTGGATCAAACCAATTCAGTGTGTATGCTTTTCCGGACCCGAAAAAAACCATTACAAAAATGGTGGGATGGACACCGGAATTGGGTGAAATACATGGGATCTTCTCCAAGTTGAACAGTGGAGGATACACGCCGACGGGGCCTGCCTTAAAAGAGGCGCTTTATGCGTTTGCAGGGAAACCTCTCGATGAGCGGTTGAGAAATGAGGAAGATCCATATGAAGAAACAGGTTTTTGACTTATCCCCTGGTAGTCGAGTAACCGGTAAATGGAGCGGTTGTGCTTATACCATCATCAAAAAAGTGGGTGCTGGAGCCTGCGGAACTGTTTTTTTATGTCGTTCCCATCAAGGGGATACATATGCCCTTAAGATTGGCGAAGATAGTTCCCGAATGATGTTGGAAGTGAATATGCTCAAAAAATTCAGTAAGGTCCAAGGGGTGAAACTTGGGCCTTCTTTTGTTGATGTGGATGACTGGGTGGATCGGTCGGGGCGTACGTTCCCTTTTTATGTGATGGAATACGTAGAAGGAAAACCGGTGACAGAATTTTTGAAAGGGAAGGCCAAGGACTGGATCGGCATTCTGGCTGTTCAATTACTTGCAGACCTTGAAAACCTCCACAAGGCGGGGTATGTATTTGGTGATTTGAAGACGGACAATTTGTTAGTTTCCGGTTCAAAAGTCCGTTGGATCGATGTGGGGGGAGTGACGGCTACAGGACGGGCTATTAAAGAATACACGGAATTTTATGATCGGGGCTATTGGAACATGGGCTCCCGAAAAGCAGAACCTACTTATGATTTGTTTGCCGTTACGATGATCATGATGGAAATGGGCCACCCGGCGAGGTTTGAAAAAGGGAGCCATCCACAAAAGACGCTGGAAAATAAATTGGCCTCATCTCCTGTTCTGAAACCCTATAAACGGGTGATTCAACAATGTTGGAAAGGGAATATACAAAATGCCACACAAATGAAAGACCACCTTTCCGGCGTGCTGATGAAACGTGAAACCCGCCCTGATTCGTCCCGACAGAGGCGCGTGCAGAACAAAAAAGCTGAGAATGTCGAACTTGCTGCTTTAACGGTCGCAACCGGTGTGTTTTTTGCGGTTTCGATTGTTAGTTTCTTCTTCTAATGAATTCACCTTATAAGAGGAGATCGGGTGGATCGGAGAGAGGGGGTCCTCTCCTTTACAAAAATAACTGGGAAATAGATGCTTATCTTTTGAAGTGCTTACGAATAGTGATACGATAGGAAGAGATATACAGACAGAGACAGGGGGAAAACACCTGATGGATCATGCTGTCCATACTTTCATCTCGAAACACCAAATGATCCAGCCGCATCAAACCCTATTGGTGGCTGTTTCCGGGGGGCCGGATTCGGTCGCTCTTTTGCATGTTCTGTGTGCGATGAAGCAAAAGCTTTCCCTTCGTTTGATTGTCCTTTCTGTCGATCATCAATTGAGAGGAGAGGAATCTCAAGCGGATCTTCGTTTTGTGGAGAACATGTGCGAAGAATGGGGCGTCGAATTTGTTGGGACTTCTGTGGATGTCCCTGCGTATAAGAAAGATACAGGGAAAGGTACGCAGGAAGCGGCGAGGGAATTGAGGTACGCGTTCTTTGAAAAGATGATGTATGCCTATGAAGCGGATGCACTTGCTATGGGGCATCACGGTGACGATCAGGCAGAAACGATACTGATGCAGCTTATGCGCAGTGCACGACCGGAGGCGGTTCAGGGCATGCCTGCCACAAGGCGTTTCGCTTGTGGTAAGATCATCCGTCCATTCCTTACGGCTTCCAAAGATCAAATCGCTTCTTATCTGAAAGATCAATCCTTAGAGGTGAGGATGGATCCGTCCAATGAGGAAACGGAGTACACTCGTAATGCAATTAGGCAGCACCTCTTGCCTTTTATAAAAGAAAGCAACCCCCAATTTCATAAGCATATGCAGGTGTGGAGCGAGAGAGCGAGAGAAGAAAGATCATACATAAATGAGCAGGCCCAAAAAGTCTTGGAAACTGTCCATTTTTCTTCAAATGTTGAGAAATTCGTACAATTATCAAAACAAACTTTCAAAACATTCCCGCTTGCTTTACAAAGGACAGCCTTTCATCTAATATTGAACTATCTGTATGTGAACCAAAACGAAGACATTTCTTACTTGCATGAAGAAATGTTCATGAACCTTTTAAATGATGAAAAACCGAATGCTTCCCTGGACTTTCCGGAAGGGTTGAAAATCATCCGTGCCTATGATGACATCACTTTTTCTTTTTCAAAAGAAGAATGGAAGGGGTACTCCTTCATACTTGATATGGGGGAGGAGCTTCAACTTCCTGATGGAGCACAAATCAGGGCGGATTGGTTCAGTGGAGACGGTACAGAAGATGCTTATACGTATCTATGTGATTCGCATCACGTAAAACTTCCCCTTGTCGTGCGGACGAGGCGGGAGGGAGATCGAATGCAACTGAGAGGGATGAACGGCTCGAAAAAAGTAAAAGATATTTTTATCGACCAAAAGATCCCGGCCCGTCTGCGCCTTACCTGGCCGATCGTTACAGATCAAGCAGGAAAGATCCTTTGGGTCGTCGGTTTGAAAAAAGGCGGGGAGCGTACTAGCCTTTCATCAGGTCCATGGCTTCGGTTACATTATAAAAACAAAGCAGACACGTAGGAGGAGCAATCATGCATAACGAAATTGAAAAGGTCTTGATTTCTGAAGAGGAAATTCAGGCAAAGTGTAAAGAGCTGGGAGCGGAACTTTCGAAAGAATATGAAGATCGTTTTCCTTTGGCGATCGGGGTATTGAAAGGCGCCCTTCCGTTTATGACTGATTTGCTGAAACGCATGGAAACCCATTTGGAAATGGATTTCATGGATGTTTCCAGCTATCACGGAGGTATGGAATCTTCAGGAGAAGTCAAAATTGTTAAAGACCTTGATACGAAGGTTGAGGGTCGCGACATTTTGATCATTGAAGATATTATCGATAGTGGTCGAACACTTGCCTATCTCGTGGACTTATTCAAGTACCGCAAAGCAAAGTCCATTAAAATCGTTACCCTGCTTGATAAACCGACGGGACGAAGCGCGGATATTAAAGCAGATACAGTTGGGTTCGAAGTTCCTGATGAATTCGTTGTCGGGTATGGATTGGACTATGAAGAAAAGTATCGTAACCTTCCGTACGTCGGAGTGTTGAAGCCTGAGGTTTATGGAGGTTAAAAGTCAACCTGCAGTGGCAAGTTTGAAAGTGTTCATGTCAAGGGTAATTAGTTGTGTCGGCCGTTTTTGGTATGGTAGTATTTACTATAGTTTTTCTCGTTTGGGAGGAGGTAGGCAATGAACCGGATCTTTCGTAATACCATATTTTACTTACTTATCTTCCTCGTGGTTATCGGCGTGGTCGGTCTATTCCGAGGTCAAGGTGATCCGCAAACAGAATATAATGTCAATGAATTCTACAATAAATTGAATAATGGTGAAATCCAGGAAATGACGATTCAGCCTGTCAATGGGGTGATTCGTGTAACTGGTCAAGAGCAGGGAGCGGAAGAGGGCGAAACTTTCGTCGCGCAACTTCCAGCTAATGATGAAGTCATTGCTCAAATTACTCAGACAGCTCAAGAACAGAGTAATCTGACGGTTGAGCAGGAAGAGCAGCCCAGCGCATGGGTAACTTTCCTGACGTCCATCATCCCGTTCGTCATTATCTTTATTTTGTTCTTCTTCTTGCTTAACCAGGCGCAGGGCGGCGGAAGTCGTGTCATGAACTTTGGTAAGAGTAAGGCGAAGATGTACTCAGAAGAAAAGAAAAAAGTGCGTTTCAAAGATGTTGCCGGAGCAGATGAAGAGAAGCAGGAACTTGTTGAGGTCGTTGACTTCCTAAAAGATCCTCGTAAATTCTCTGCTGTCGGTGCCCGTATTCCTAAGGGTGTCCTATTAGTTGGACCTCCAGGTACAGGTAAAACATTGCTTGCACGTGCGGTAGCTGGTGAAGCGGGAGTACCATTCTTCTCCATCAGTGGTTCTGACTTTGTTGAAATGTTCGTCGGTGTCGGTGCATCCCGTGTCCGTGACTTGTTTGAAAATGCGAAAAAGAACGCGCCAGGCATCATCTTCATTGATGAAATTGATGCTGTAGGTCGTCAACGTGGAGCTGGTCTTGGCGGAGGTCACGATGAGCGTGAACAAACGTTGAACCAATTGCTTGTTGAAATGGACGGTTTCGGTGTCAATGAAGGGATCATCATCATCGCTGCGACTAACCGTCCGGACATTCTGGACCCAGCCCTTCTACGTCCGGGTCGTTTCGACCGTCAAATCACAGTCGATCGTCCAGATGTCAAAGGCCGTGAAGCGGTACTTGCTGTACACGCCAAGAACAAGCCGTTGTCTGAGAATGTCGACTTGAAGACGATTGCACTACGTACACCTGGTTTTTCTGGTGCCGACTTGGAAAACTTATTGAACGAAGCCGCTCTTGTAGCAGCACGTGGAGATAAGAAGAAAGTCGACATGGATGACGTAGATGAAGCGATTGACCGTGTAATCGCAGGGCCAGCCAAGAAGAGTCGTGTTATTTCTAAGAAAGAACGCGATATTGTTGCCCACCACGAGAGTGGACACACGGTAATCGGTATGGTGCTTGATGATGCGGACATGGTCCATAAAGTTACAATTGTTCCTCGTGGGCAGGCAGGTGGATATGCCGTTATGCTTCCTAAGGAAGATCGTTACTTCATGACGAAACCAGAATTGTTCGATAAGATTACAGGATTACTCGGTGGTCGTGTTGCTGAAGAAATCATCTTTGGCGAAGTAAGTACTGGTGCTCATAATGACTTCCAGCGTGCTACCAGTATTGCACGCAAAATGGTTACAGAGTATGGAATGAGTGAAAAACTTGGTCCGCTTCAGTTCGGCTCTAATTCTGGTGGTCAGGTCTTCCTTGGACGTGACATCCAGAACGAACAGAACTACAGTGACCAGATTGCTTATGAAATCGACCAGGAAGTGAAGAACTTCATTCAGTACTGTTATGACCGTGCAAAAACGATCCTTACTGAAAATAAAGATAAGCTCGAGTTAATTGCGAAGACATTACTAGATGTCGAAACACTCGATGCAACTCAAATTCGTTCTCTATTTGATAAAGGTCGTCTTCCGACAGATGAAGAGCTTGAAGAAATCGCACGTGAACACAATGCGAAAATCAAGAACAACACGTCTTCCAACAATGAGGATGTCCGTGTGACCATTCAGTCCAAAGAAGACGAACAAGTAGAAGAGACAGAGACTCATGAAGAAACGAAGGAAGAAAAAAAAGATGAAGGTCCATCTGATTCAGAGGATCGTCGTTCTTAAAGGTTCATGAGCAAAGCCACATCAATCCTGAAACGGGAGGTGTGGCTTTTTCTGTGTCCTGAAAGAGCGTAACGGCAGGTTCTTGTGATATGATGGTAGCCGAAGGAAATGACACGGGAGGCTTCATGTATGAATTTTGTCCTTGATGTGGGAAATACCAATACTGTGTTAGGCGTATTTGAAAATAACTCTTTAAAGTATCAGTGGAGGATTAAAACCGATCGTCATAAAACAGAAGACGAGTTCGGAATGTTGATTAAATCACTCTTCGATCATGAAGGGTTGAGTTTTGAAGATATGGACGGTGTCATCATTTCGTCCGTCGTACCACCGATCATGTTTGCACTTGATCGTATGTCTCGGTATTATTTTAAAAAGCAGCCGATGATTATAGGGGAGGGGATGGTGGATCACGGATTGCCGATGAAATACCCAAACCCTAATGAAATCGGTGCCGATCGAGTGGTCAATGCGGTAGGTGCCATTGATGAGTATCCTCTTCCTTTAGTCATCATCGACTTTGGAACAGCCACAACTTATTGTTATATTAATGCTGAAGGGGAATACCTTGGGGGTGCCATTGCCCCAGGGGTCAATATCTCAATGGAAGCTCTTTACGCGAAAGCAGCCAAACTGCCAAAAATCGAAATTAAGAGTCCGGAACATGTGATTGGTCAAAGTACAGTCGAAGCCATGCAGTCCGGCGTCTACTATGGATATGTAGGTCAGGTCGATGAAGTCGTGCGTCGAATGAAGGAAACATCCGAACAGACACCGACGGTTATCGCTACCGGTGGTCTTGCCAATTTAATCGCCGGTCAATCAAGGACGATCGATCATGTCGATCCTTACTTGACGTTGAAAGGTCTTCATAAGATATATCAAAGGAACAAAGAGAAAAAAGCGTTTAAAGGAGAATGAATAGCATGTCAGATTATTTAGTGCGTGCCATAGGTTTCGACGGACAGGTCAGGGCTTATGCCATTCAGTCAACAGAAACTGTCGAAGAGGCTAGACGCAGACAAGATACGTGGGCAACGACTTCAGCAGCACTAGGACGTACGTTAACCATCAGTGGTATGATGGGAGCGATGCTTAAGGGTAATGATAAGCTTACAGTGAAGGTCGAAGGAGATGGACCAGCCGGCGCCATTATCGCAGATGCCAACTCTAAAGGGGAAGTTCGTGGATACATCAAAAACCCCCATGTTGATTTTGAATCGAATGCCCAAGGGAAGTTGGATGTGGCCCGAGCAGTTGGAACGTCAGGGACGTTGAGTATCGTGAAGGATTTGGGGATGAAAGACCATTTTACAGGTCAAGTTCCACTGGTTTCTGGTGAGATCAGTGAAGATTTCACTTATTACTTTGCAAATTCTGAGCAAGTACCTTCAGCTGTTGGAGCTGGAGTGCTTGTAGATACGGACTACTCCATTCTTGCTGCCGGAGGATTTATTGTACAAATGATGCCGGGAGCTGATGATGAGACAACGAGCCAAATTGAAAAGAGACTCTCAGAAATGCCTGCAATTTCTTCTCTCGTACGCGACGGTAAAACTCCTGAAGAAATTCTGCAAACAGTTCTAGGAGAAGAAAATGTGCGCGTACTGGACACGGTCCCAGTGAAATTTCAGTGTCACTGCTCACGAGAGCGCGTGGAAATGGCCATTGCGAGTCTCGGTAATGAAGAAATAGAGCGAATGATCAATGAGGATCAGGGAGCAGAAGCGAAGTGCCACTTCTGTAATGAAGATTACCAGTTCAACGTAGAAGACCTAAAGGAGCTGCAATCTCAAGACACGGATTCCACTTCATAATCTAAAACCGATAATGATATAATAAAAGGCGAAACCACGGTTTCGCCTTTTCCTTTAACGAAGCATGATTGAAATGTTTGACAATTGTATTCTTATTCAGTACATTAGGTTTAAATCCTATTAAAATACTTGGTTTTGGGAGTGAGTGTATTGAGAATCGTAAATAACGTAAGCGAATTAGTCGGGCAAACTCCAATGGTCAAACTGAACGGAAGTGCAGAGGAAGACAGTGCAGATATTTATCTGAAACTGGAATACATGAATCCGGGCAGTTCCGTAAAAGATCGTATTGCTCTTTCAATGATTGAAGAAGCTGAAAAAGACGGCAGCCTTAAAGAGGGCGATACCATTGTAGAACCGACGAGCGGGAATACGGGGATTGGTCTGGCTATGATCGCTGCAGCTAAAGGTTACAAAGCCATACTCGTTATGCCGGACACGATGAGTCAAGAACGCCGTAACCTACTGCGCGCCTATGGGGCAGAACTCGTTCTCACTCCAGGGAGTGAAGGAATGAAAGGTGCCATTAAAAAGGCAGCAGAACTTCAAGAGCAGAAGGGCTATTTTATGCCTCAACAGTTCAACAATGAAGCGAACCCACTCATTCACGAAAAAACAACTGGGCCTGAAATTGTCGAGCAAATGGGTGACCAACTGGATGCATTCGTTGCTGGTATCGGAACAGGTGGAACCATTACGGGCGCAGGTAAAGTGTTAAAGGAAAAATATCCGGACATTAAAATTTATGCGATTGAACCGGAAGAATCCCCGGTCTTATCCGGTGGAGATCCTGGTCCACACAAGATCCAGGGAATCGGAGCAGGTTTTGTGCCTGGTATCTTGAATACGGAAATCTATGATGAAGTCATTAAAGTTACGAAAGAGGATTCGTTCGAAGCTGCTAGAGAAGCTGCAAGAAAAGATGGGATTCTGGGAGGGATTTCTTCCGGATCCGCTATCCATGTGGCGAAGCAGGTGGCCAAAAAGCTTGGTAAAGGGAAGAAGGTTGTAGCGGTCATTCCTAGTAATGGTGAGCGTTATCTATCTACTCCGCTTTATCAGTTCGACGAAGAATAAGGTTAGACAACTGCACCTCCATGAGGTGCAGTTTTTTATTTGTGTTTCTAACCGTGCACGTGTGATAGAAATTTTGAAATGATGTAAGATAGGGGAAGAGAATGATGGAAACGAGGGAAACCAATGCACACCAAATTAAGGACTTCTGAAAAAACGTTCGATTTAACAAAGGAAACTCTTGTGATGGGGATTCTAAATATCACACCCGATTCTTTTTCTGACGGAGGGCTTTACTTCAATCTCGATCACGCTGTAAAACAAGCGAAGATGATGGAGGAAGAAGGTGCACATATCATTGATATCGGTGGTGAATCCACTCGCCCCGGTCATCAGCCTGTAACGGCTGAGGAGGAACTGGCGCGTATCGTCCCTGCGATTGAGGCCGTCAAAAAGGCCGTTCATCTTCCTATTTCCATTGATACTTATAAAGCAGAAGTGGCTGAAAAGGCGATGAAGGCGGGTGCGTCGATCATCAATGATGTATGGGGGGCGCGTAAGGAACCTGCTATTGCTGATGTTGCTGCCCGTTATGGTGTACCGATCATCCTTACGCATAACCGGTCAGATAGAAATTACACGTCTTTAATGGAAGACATGAAAAATGACCTCCGAAAAAGCATTAAAACAGCCAAGGATGCGGGTGTTAAGGATGAGAATATCATCCTTGATCCAGGTATCGGTTTTGCAAAAAGCCAAGCACAAAACTTGGAGGTCATGCGAAACTTGGCAGCATTAAAGGAACTCGGTTACCCGGTTTTGTTAGGTACCTCCAGGAAATCATTTATCGGTACAGCCCTGGACCTTCCGAAAGATGAACGGATGGAAGGAACAGGTGCAACCGTCTGTTATGGAGTGGCTCAAGGCATGGATATTGTGAGGGTACATGATGTAAAGCCGATTGTACGGATGACAAAAATGATGGATGCTATGCTCGGGAAGGGTGAAGGAATTGGATAAAATATATGTGAATCAAATGGAGTTTTGGGGATATCATGGTCTCTTTCCGGAAGAGAACAAACTTGGACAACGTTTCTATGTGGATCTTGAGCTTGAGTTGGACTTGAAGCCGGCAGCTGAATCGGATGATATGACAAAATCAATTGATTATGGTGCCATTTACGAGGTCACTAAAAAAACAGTGGAAGGGAAACACCACAAACTCGTTGAAACAGTGGCGGAAAAGATAGCGAGTGAACTTTTCACTGAGTTCCCGCTGTTGGAAGGGTGCCTCGTAAAAGTATATAAGCCTGATCCTCCAATTCCGGGACATTATAAATCCGTGGCGATTGAGATCTATCGGAGACCGGAAAAATGAATATCGCTTATATTGCTTTAGGTTCGAACATTTCACCACGGGAATCCTATCTTAAAGACGCTGTTTCTCTACTTGAAGAGCATGAGGATATAACCGTCCTAAAAAAATCATCGGTCTATGAAACAGCCCCTGTCGGATACACAGAACAAAACGACTTCTTAAATATGGCCATTCAAGTGGAAACAGAATTATCCCCTTCCTTATTGCTGGAGTACTGCCAGAGCATTGAACAGGGGCTGGGGAGAAAACGTGTGATAAAATGGGGGCCGCGTACGATTGACCTCGATATTCTGCTTTATAATCAGGAATATATGAAAACAGAGCAATTAACGATTCCCCATCCCCATATGCACGAACGGGCGTTTGTTATGGTCCCGTTAGCAGATGTAGATGCTAAAGCTTACCTCCCTCACTTACAACAAACAGCGGGAGAAGTTCTAGGGTTGCTCCCTTCAGAAGAAGTGAGAAGCATGAGTGAGTGGGGAAGAATTTAGTAATAGTCTGTAAGGTCAAATCGAAGGTGCACAATACATTTGTATTCAATGGGAGTTGAACGAGAGGGGGAAATGCAAGAATCCTTACCCTTTCAACATTGACACGCCCATAGTACTTTTTTATACTAAACGATAGTTAGATGCTGCCAGTCCTATGCTGGCAGTTTTTGTTATTGTAACGGTAAGTACCCAAAAAGATCAGGGAATGGAGTGATAGCAATGACAGAAGAACTCAATGAACATATGCGGGTGCGTCGCGATAAGATGAATACTCACCGCGAGCAGGGCATCGACCCGTTCGGTGACAAATTCGACCGCACGGATTACGCCCAAGACTTAATAGAGAAGTACGATCAATATACGAAAGAGGAACTCGAGGAAAAGCAGTTCCCAACAACCATCGCTGGACGAATCATGACGAAGCGTGGAAAAGGAAAAGCGGGTTTTGCACATATTCAGGACCTTACCGGCCAAATTCAACTTTATGTTCGTAAAGATGAAATTGGGGAGGAAGCTTACGACAACCTCTTCAAGTCTGCGGATTTAGGAGATATCGTAGGAGTTACAGGTGTGATGTTCAAGACCAACGTAGGAGAACTTTCTGTGAAAGCGGCGGAATATCAATTGCTTACGAAGTCTCTACGTCCACTTCCTGAAAAATTCCATGGATTGCAGGATGTCGAGCAGCGTTATCGTCAGCGTTACTTAGACCTTATTACGAATCCTGATAGCAGAGACACGTTTGTTCTGCGCAGTAAGATCATTCAATCTATGCGCCGTTACCTAGATGGGTTAGGTTTCTTAGAAGTAGAAACTCCATTGATGCACGGGATCGCAGGGGGAGCTTCCGCCCGTCCTTTCATTACACACCACAATGCACTGGATATGCAGTTGTATATGCGTATCGCTATTGAGTTGCACTTGAAGCGCTTGATAGTAGGTGGGTTGGAAAAAGTATATGAGATCGGACGTGTATTCCGTAATGAAGGAATCTCTACTCGTCACAACCCTGAGTTTACGATGATTGAGCTGTATGAAGCCTATGCTGATTACCATGACATCATGAATCTGACGGAAAACATGGTTGCTCATATCGCTAAAGAGGTTCTTGGTACAACGAAAGTCACTTACAATGAACAAGAAATTGATCTCGAGCCAGAATGGACACGACTTCATATGGTAGATGCTATCAAAGAGCACACAGGCGTGGACTTCTGGGAGCAAATGTCTGATGATCAAGCGAAAGAGCTTGCTAAAGAACATGGTATTGATATTGGAGATACGATGACATTTGGTCATATTGTGAATGAATTCTTTGAACAGCGCGTAGAGGAAAAATTAATTCAGCCTACCTTTATTTATGGGCACCCGACCGAAATCTCTCCTCTTGCGAAGAAGAATCCTGAGGATGGAAGATTTACGGATCGATTCGAATTGTTCATTGTTGGACGCGAACATGCGAATGCTTTCTCTGAGTTGAATGACCCGATCGATCAACGGGAACGTTTTGAAGCTCAGCTGAAAGAAAGAGAAGAAGGAAATGATGAAGCACATATGATGGATGAAGACTTCATTGAGGCTCTTGAATATGGGATGCCTCCAACAGGCGGTTTAGGAATCGGAATCGATCGTCTAGTCATGCTCCTGACAGACTCTCCATCTATTCGTGACGTTCTGCTGTTCCCACAAATGAGAAATCGTGAATCATAAGCTTTTTAATCCCTCCAGATACTTCTGGAGGGATTGTTTTTTATCCGTTGTATCACTTATTATAGGAAGAGTAATAATCTGAATTATCTTTTTAAGAAAAACCTATTGCGTGGTTTTGGATCCCGTGATATATTATTATTTGTCGCGTTAAGAGAGCGGCAAGCCGCAAACGGCTTAACAAAATAAATCATAAAAAGTTGTTGACGAAAACAACTGCACATGATATATTAATTAAGTCGCTGTTTTGAAGCGGCAAACAAAACATTTGATCTTTGAAAACTGAACGAACCAACCAGTACGTCAAAACATTTCTTCTTTATAGAAGAGATTTGAAACAAAGCACATTCGGTGTGCAAATGAGCAAGTCAAACTTAACTTTTTTGGAGAGTTTGATCCTGGCTCAGGACGAACGCTGGCGGCGTGCCTAATACATGCAAGTCGAGCGCGGGAAGCGAGTGGATCCCTTCGGGGTGAAGCTCGTGGAACGAGCGGCGGACGGGTGAGTAACACGTGGGCAACCTGCCTGTAAGATCGGAATAACCCCGGGAAACCGGGGCTAATGCCGGGTAATACTTTCTTTCGCATGAAGGAAAGTTGAAAGATGGCTTCTCGCTATCACTTACAGATGGGCCCGCGGCGCATTAGCTAGTTGGTGAGGTAACGGCTCACCAAGGCGACGATGCGTAGCCGACCTGAGAGGGTGATCGGCCACACTGGGACTGAGACACGGCCCAGACTCCTACGGGAGGCAGCAGTAGGGAATCTTCCGCAATGGACGAAAGTCTGACGGAGCAACGCCGCGTGAACGATGAAGGTCTTCGGATCGTAAAGTTCTGTTGTTAGGGAAGAACAAGTACCGTGCGAATAGAACGGTACCTTGACGGTACCTAACGAGGAAGCCCCGGCTAACTACGTGCCAGCAGCCGCGGTAATACGTAGGGGGCAAGCGTTGTCCGGAATTATTGGGCGTAAAGCGCGCGCAGGCGGTTCCTTAAGTCTGATGTGAAAGCCCACGGCTCAACCGTGGAGGGTCATTGGAAACTGGGGAACTTGAGGACAGAAGAGGAGAGTGGAATTCCACGTGTAGCGGTGAAATGCGTAGATATGTGGAGGAACACCAGTGGCGAAGGCGACTCTCTGGTCTGTTTCTGACGCTGAGGTGCGAAAGCGTGGGTAGCAAACAGGATTAGATACCCTGGTAGTCCACGCCGTAAACGATGAGTGCTAGGTGTTAGGGGGTTTCCACCCCTTAGTGCTGAAGTTAACGCATTAAGCACTCCGCCTGGGGAGTACGGCCGCAAGGCTGAAACTCAAAGGAATTGACGGGGGCCCGCACAAGCGGTGGAGCATGTGGTTTAATTCGAAGCAACGCGAAGAACCTTACCAGGTCTTGACATCCTTGGACAACCCTAGAGATAGGGCTTTCCCTTCGGGGACCAAGTGACAGGTGGTGCATGGTTGTCGTCAGCTCGTGTCGTGAGATGTTGGGTTAAGTCCCGCAACGAGCGCAACCCCTAATCTTAGTTGCCAGCATTCAGTTGGGCACTCTAAGGTGACTGCCGGTGACAAACCGGAGGAAGGCGGGGATGACGTCAAATCATCATGCCCCTTATGACCTGGGCTACACACGTGCTACAATGGATGGTACAAAGGGCAGCGAAGCCGCGAGGTGTAGCAAATCCCATAAAACCATTCTCAGTTCGGATTGCAGGCTGCAACTCGCCTGCATGAAGCCGGAATCGCTAGTAATCGCGGATCAGCATGCCGCGGTGAATACGTTCCCGGGCCTTGTACACACCGCCCGTCACACCACGAGAGTTGGCAACACCCGAAGTCGGTGAGGTAACCTTTTTGGAGCCAGCCGCCGAAGGTGGGGCCAATGATTGGGGTGAAGTCGTAACAAGGTAGCCGTATCGGAAGGTGCGGCTGGATCACCTCCTTTCTAAGGATATTACGGAAACGTACTGTGTTGGTTGTTCAGTTTTGAGAGATCAAACGATCTTTCAACTTGTGAACCTTGAAAACTGGATAAGGAATCATTGTTTCATCTAACGATGAGACATTTGATGACAAGACATCTAATTGAAATTGTAAACGTCTTTTCACGAAGATAGTTAAGTGAATAAGGGCGCACGGTGGATGCCTTGGTACTAGGAGCCGATGAAGGACGGGACTAACACCGATATGCTCCGGCGAGCCGTAAGTAGGCTTTGACCCGGAGATTTCCGAATGGGGAAACCCACTGTTCGTAATGGAACAGTATCCTATACTGAATACATAGGTATAGGCAGGCACACCCGGGGAACTGAAACATCTAAGTACCCGGAGGAAGAGAAAGCAAACGCGATTTCCCAAGTAGCGGCGAGCGAAACGGAATCAGCCCAAACCAGAAAGCTTGCTTTCTGGGGTTGTAGGACACTCCATTGGAGTTACCAAAGAGGAAGATAGGCGAATCGATCTGGAAAGGTCAGCCAGAGCAGGTAACAGCCCTGTAGTCGAAATCTTTCTCTCTCCGGAGTGGATCCTGAGTACGGCGGAACACGAGGAATTCCGTCGGAATCCGGGAGGACCATCTCCCAAGGCTAAATACTCCCTAGTGACCGATAGTGAACCAGTACCGTGAGGGAAAGGTGAAAAGCACCCCGGAAGGGGAGTGAAAGAGAACCTGAAACCGTGTGCCTACAAGTAGTCGGAGCCCGTTAATGGGTGACGGCGTGCCTTTTGTAGAATGAACCGGCGAGTTACGACCGTATGCGAGGTTAAGCAGCAGAAGCGGAGCCGCAGCGAAAGCGAGTCTGAATAGGGCGAGTGAGTATGCGGTCGTAGACCCGAAACCGTGTGATCTACCCATGTCCAGGGTGAAGGTCAGGTAACACTGACTGGAGGCCCGAACCCACGCAAGTTGAAAATTGCGGGGATGAGGTGTGGGTAGGGGTGAAATGCCAATCGAACACGGAGATAGCTGGTTCTCTCCGAAATAGCTTTAGGGCTAGCCTCAGAATAGAAAGTCATGGAGGTAGAGCACTGATTGGACGAGGGGCCCCTATCGGGTTACCGAATTCAGTCAAACTCCGAATGCCATAGACTTTGTTCTGGGAGTCAGACCGTGGGTGATAAGGTTCATGGTCGAGAGGGAAACAGCCCAGACCGCCAGCTAAGGTCCCAAAGTGTGTGTTAAGTGGAAAAGGATGTGGAGTTGCTTAGACAACCAGGATGTTGGCTTAGAAGCAGCCATCATTCAAAGAGTGCGTAATAGCTCACTGGTCGAGTGACTCTGCGCCGAAAATGTACCGGGGCTAAACACACCACCGAAGCTGCGGATTGATCTTATGATCAGTGGTAGGAGAGCGTTCTAAGGGCCGTGAAGTCAGACCGTAAGGACTGGTGGAGCGCTTAGAAGTGAGAATGCCGGTATGAGTAGCGAAAAAAGAGTGAGAATCTCTTTCACCGAATGCCTAAGGTTTCCTGAGGAAGGCTCGTCCTCTCAGGGTTAGTCGGGACCTAAGCCGAGGCCGAAAGGCGTAGGCGATGGACAACAGGTTGATATTCCTGTACCACCTCCTTTCCGTTTGAACGACGGGGGGACGCAGGAGGATAAGGAGAGCGCGCCACTGGATGTGCGCGTCCAAGCAGTGAGACGGTCGGATAGGCAAATCCGTCCGGCAACGTCAAGCTGTGATGGGGAGGGAAATAAAGTACCGAAGCTCCTGAGTTCACACTGCCAAGAAAATCCTCTAGTGAGGAAAGAGGTGCCCGTACCGCAAACCGACACAGGTAGGCGAGGAGAGGATCCTAAGGTGAGCGGGAGAACTCTCGTTAAGGAACTCGGCAAAATGACCCCGTAACTTCGGGAGAAGGGGTGCTCCTCTGCCGAGGAGCCGCAGTGAAAAGGCCCAAGCGACTGTTTACCAAAAACACAGGTCTCTGCGAAGCCGTAAGGCGAAGTATAGGGGCTGACACCTGCCCGGTGCTGGAAGGTTAAGGGGATGCGTTAGCTTATGCGAAGCGTTGAACCGAAGCCCCAGTAAACGGCGGCCGTAACTATAACGGTCCTAAGGTAGCGAAATTCCTTGTCGGGTAAGTTCCGACCCGCACGAAAGGTGCAACGACTTGGGCACTGTCTCAACGAGAGACCCGGTGAAATTATACTATGTGTGAAGATGCACATTACCCGCGACAGGACGGAAAGACCCCGTGGAGCTTTACTGTAGCCTGATATTGAATGTTGGTACAGCTTGTACAGGATAGGTAGGAGCCTTGGAAGCCGGAGCGCTAGCTTCGGTGGAGGCGCTGGTGGGATACTACCCTGGCTGTACGGACATTCTAACCCAGGACCGTGATCCGGTCCGGAGACAGTGTCAGGTGGGCAGTTTGACTGGGGCGGTCGCCTCCCAAAAGGTAACGGAGGCGCCCAAAGGTTCCCTCAGAATGGTTGGAAATCATTCGCAGAGTGTAAAGGCACAAGGGAGCTTGACTGCGAGACCTACAAGTCGAGCAGGGACGAAAGTCGGGCTTAGTGATCCGGCGGTTCCGCATGGAAGGGCCGTCGCTCAACGGATAAAAGCTACCCCGGGGATAACAGGCTTATCTCCCCCAAGAGTCCACATCGACGGGGAGGTTTGGCACCTCGATGTCGGCTCATCGCATCCTGGGGCTGTAGTCGGTCCCAAGGGTTGGGCTGTTCGCCCATTAAAGCGGTACGCGAGCTGGGTTCAGAACGTCGTGAGACAGTTCGGTCCCTATCCGTCGTGGGCGTTGGAAATTTGAAAGGAGCTGTCCTTAGTACGAGAGGACCGGGATGGACACACCGCTGGTGTACCAGTTGTTCCGCCAGGAGCATCGCTGGGTAGCTACGTGTGGTCGGGATAAGTGCTGAAAGCATCTAAGCATGAAGCCCCCCTTGAGATGAGATTTCCCTTTGCTTTAAGCAAATAAGATCCCTCAGAGACGATGAGGTTGATAGGTCCGAGGTGGAAGCGTGGTGACACGTGGAGCTGACGGATACTAATGGATCGATGACTTATCTATCTGATTATAATCATTCGTGAATGGCAATTGCTTTTCAAACAAGATGTTTCCTTATCCAGTTTTGAGGGTTCACCTCAAACTTTATATTGATGTGGTGGTGAAGGCGAAGAGGTCACACCTGTTCCCATGCCGAACACAGCAGTTAAGCTCTTCAGCGCCGATGGTAGTCGGGTTTACCCCCGTGAGAGTAGGACGCCGCCACGTCATTTGAAAAACCAGAAGATCATTCTTCTGGTTTTTTTCTATATCAACTCCCTTAAACATAGACATAAAGAAAGGAGGGGTAGATTGAACTGGTCATATTTTTTTCATGATGACATTCTTTTGTTTATATTCCGGTTATTCTTTGCACTTATTCTTTCAGGGTTGATTGGATTTGAAAGGGAAGTTAAAAATCATTCGGCGGGATTCCGGACCCATATCCTTGTGGGCGTCGGGGCTTGTATGATGATGCTCCTTTCTTTGTATGGATTTGAAACGTTCATTGATGAATATGAACATGTCCGTTTCGATCCAGCTCGTATCCCGTCCTATGTCATTAGTGGTATTGGGTTTTTAGGAGCAGGAACAATTATCGTCAATGGGATGACGATCAGAGGATTAACAACAGCAGCATCCATATGGACGGTGGCAGGGATTGGTCTTGTCGTTGGTGCAGGAATGTATGATGTGGCAACGGTCACAACGATTTTCGTGCTTATGAGCTTAGTCTTCCTCAATAAAATAGAAAAAGAAAAGTTTAATGGGAATCGGAAAAATATTTACCAAGTGACCATCGCTAAGGATGCACCGGTCAATAATGTATTAACTGTATTTGAACACATGAACCTGGAAATCAGGAAAATAGATATTGTTGCTTTGGACCAAAGCCAAAAGAAAGTAGTCGTTGAACTGAATAAAGGACAAAGGTATAATCGATCCCTTCTTTTAGAGCGTCTGTCTTTGATGGATGGTGTAGAAGAATGCGGACATCAGTATTAAAGGGCTGCACAGTTGATTCTGTGCAGCTTTTTTGTTTTATTTCATGGGGAAAAGGGGAAACATAGAAGATGTAATTCTCCTAAACAAACAAGTTGCATGACAAAAGAAAATGAGTATAATAAAATTAAAGTCAAAGATAGTCAAAGTCAAAAGAGGGGGAGGGAGCATGAGGAATATCTCTGATGTTATTGAAGAATATCTCAAGGAGATCTTAGATGAAAATCGGCACCAGGCAATTGAGATCAAGCGTAGTGAACTTGCCGAGAAATTTGATTGTGTACCTTCTCAAATCAATTATGTGATTAAGACACGTTTTACTGTGGAAAAAGGTTATATAGTGGAAAGTAAAAGAGGAGGCGGCGGATATATTCGTATCAGCCGAATCCAACACCGCAAAGGATCGGAAATGATTGAAGAGGTGATGGAGCTCATCAATCCCCATGTTTCCCAATCGAAAGCCATCGATGTGCTTGAGCGGTTGGTAGACTATGAGATCATCACTGATCGTGAAAGCAAACTGATGGCAAGTGTCATCGATCGCGACGTCCTTGCTTTTTCTTTACCACTTCGTGATGAAGTACGCGCGCGAATCATGACAGCCATGCTATTCACCCTTAAATATAAGTGTTGAGCGAGAAGGGAGAGATTCAGATGGAGTGTCAGAAATGTCATCAGCGTCCTGCTACCGTCCATTTGACGCAGGTGATTAATGGTCAAAAATCAGAAGTCCATGTATGTGAAAAATGTGCGAAAGAAAATGGGTACATGAATTACGGGGAAGAGAACTTCACCTTGAATGATCTCCTTTCAGGTCTATTTCATTCCGAGGGACCTTCTCCTTTAAAAGGGCAGAGCGCTCACTCATATAGTCAAAAACCAAAACTTAAATGTCCTAATTGCGGGCTCAGCTACGAGGAGTTTGCAAGGATCGGAAAGTTTGGTTGTGCGGACTGCTATAAAACGTTCGATGAACGTCTGAATCCCATTCTGCGCCGTGTTCACAGTGGGAACACCAGACATGATGGTAAGATTCCCAAACGTGAAGGTGGCAACTTGCACCTTAAAAAAGAGATGGAAGAATATAAAACTAATCTTCGACAATTAATTGAGCAGGAAGAATTCGAAGAGGCAGCGAAAGTTAGAGATAAGATCAGATCTTTAGAAAGTCAACTGCATCATAGGGAGGATGGTGATGAGTAATGTCTTTGCAGCAATTCATGAATGAAGCAATCAGTCCATGGATGAAACAAGAGGGTCCGGACAGCGATATTGTACTCAGCAGCCGTATACGACTTGCTCGTAACTTTTCCCAGCATCCTTTTCCTATCATTGCTTCTGAAGAGACTTTGAATAAAGTATTGGAATTTTTTCAAGAAGAGTTCCAACAGGAGTCTTTCAGAGATTATAAAGATTTTGAGCTGGTCCAAATGAAAGATTTACAGCCGATTGAAAAGAGAGTACTGGTAGAAAAACATTTGATCAGTCCACATTTAGCTGAGAAAGCGGATAAGTCGGCGTCTCTCATTTCACAAAATGAACAAGTATCAATCATGATTAATGAAGAGGACCACATTCGCATACAGTTATATTTCCCTGGCTTTCAGTTGGATCAAGCACTTGAACAAGCTAGCCAATTGGATGATTGGCTCGAAGAAAAAGTGAATTATGCTTTTGATGAGAAACGGGGGTACTTAACCGCCTGTCCGACCAATGTGGGTACGGGGATGAGAGCCTCTGTCATGATGCATTTGCCCGCCCTCTCCATGACTAATCAAATCAACCGTATGACGCCGGCCATTAACCAGCTGGGTCTTGTTGTAAGAGGCATTTACGGAGAAGGCAGTGAAGCTCTGGGGAATATTTATCAAATATCCAATCAGATTACCCTTGGTAAATCAGAAGAGGATATTGTTGAAGATCTTCACAGTGTGGTAAAGCAGCTGATTGAACAGGAGAGGAAAGCCAGAGAGGCATTGATGACCCGTTCGAGTATTCACTTGGAAGACCGTATCTTTCGTTCCTATGGTGTTTTGACCAATAGTCGAATCATAGAATCTAAGGAGGCCGCGAAATGCCTTTCTGATCTGAGATTGGGCATCGATTTAGGATTCATCGATCATATCCCGCGTACGATCTTAAATGAATTGATGGTTCTTACACAGCCCGGATTCTTGCAACAATACGCTAAGTCTACTTTATCCCCTGATGAAAGGGATATAAGGAGAGCATCTTTAATTCGCGAACGACTTCAATTAGAAAATGAAGAATAATGTTAGGAGGGAATGTCCATGATGTTTGGGCGATTTACAGAAAGAGCACAAAAAGTATTGGCGCTGGCACAGGAAGAAGCTGTTCGATTAGGTCACAATAACATCGGTACAGAGCATATCCTTTTAGGGTTAGTCAGTGAAGGAGAAGGCATTGCTGCTAAGGCTCTGACTGCATTAGGTCTTGAGTCTTCAAAAATCCAGCAGGAAGTAGAGAAATTAATCGGTAAGGGAGAGAAAGTTTCCCAAACGATTCATTATACACCTCGTGCGAAAAAAGTTATTGAGCTTTCCATGGATGAAGCTCGTAAACTGGGACACTCTTACGTGGGAACAGAACATATTCTTCTTGGATTGATCCGTGAAGGAGAAGGCGTAGCTGCACGTGTACTGAATAATTTGGGTGTGAGCTTGAACAAAGCCCGTCAACAAGTTTTACAACTCCTTGGAAATAATGAGTCCACAGGGGGTCAAAATCGTCGTGGTGGAGGAACAGGTGCTCAGGCGGCGAATGCGAATACGCCGACCCTCGATTCACTTGCCCGTGACCTTACAGCGATTGCGAAAGAGGGCAACATTGACCCTGTCATCGGTCGTAGTAAAGAAATCGAGCGTGTCATTCAAGTATTGAGCCGTCGTACGAAAAATAACCCGGTTCTTGTCGGTGAACCTGGTGTTGGTAAAACAGCCATCGCCGAAGGTCTGGCTCAGCAGATCATGAATAATGAAGTCCCTGAAATCCTTCGTGATAAGCGAGTAATGACTCTTGATATGGGTACTGTCGTTGCGGGTACCAAGTATCGTGGTGAATTTGAAGACCGTTTGAAAAAAGTGATGGAAGAGATCCGTCAGGCGGGGAACATCATCCTGTTCATTGACGAGCTTCACACGTTGATCGGTGCAGGTGGTGCAGAGGGTGCCATTGATGCATCCAATATTCTTAAGCCGTCTCTTGCCCGTGGTGAATTGCAATGTATCGGTGCAACCACCCTTGATGAGTATCGTAAATATATTGAAAAGGATGCGGCACTTGAGCGCAGATTCCAGCCTATTCAAGTGGATGAACCGAATCTTGATGAATCCATCCAAATCTTACAAGGCCTGCGCGACCGTTATGAAGCCCACCACCGTGTAACGATTACAGATGATTCAATCGAATCTGCGGTCCGTTTCTCTGATCGTTACATCACAGACCGTTTCTTACCGGATAAAGCGATCGACCTGATCGATGAGGCTGCATCCAAAGTTCGTCTTCGCTCCTATACTGCTCCACCGAACTTGAAAGAGTTAGAGCAGAAGCTTGAGGAAGTGCGAAAAGAGAAGGATGCAGCTGTCCAGAGTCAGGAATTTGAGAAAGCAGCTTCTTTAAGAGACAGTGAACAGCGCTTGAGAGATGAGTTGGAACAAACGAAAGATGAGTGGAAAGAAAAACAAGGCCAGGAAGATTCCGAGGTTACAGTTGAAGACATTGCTTCTGTCGTATCCACATGGACAGGAGTGCCTGTCTCCAAGATGACGAAAGATGAGAGCGAACGCCTTCTCCATCTTGAAGATACGCTTCATAACCGTGTAATCGGCCAGGAAGAAGCGGTCAAAGCAATTTCCAAAGCGATCCGCCGCGCCCGTGCCGGACTTAAAGATCCAAAACGTCCAATCGGTTCATTTATTTTCCTTGGACCTACAGGGGTCGGTAAAACAGAGCTTGCTCGTGCGTTAGCAGAAAGCATGTTCGGAGAAGAAGATGCGATGATTCGGATTGACATGTCCGAATACATGGAAAAACACAGCACGTCCCGTCTTGTCGGTTCACCTCCAGGTTACGTCGGTTATGAGGAAGGCGGACAATTAACAGAGAAAGTACGCAACAAGCCATACTCTGTCGTCCTGCTTGATGAAATTGAAAAAGCGCACCCGGAAGTGTTCAACATTTTACTCCAGGTTCTTGAAGATGGTCGTCTGACCGATTCCAAAGGACGCGTCGTTGACTTCCGTAACACAGTTCTGATCATGACCTCCAACGTAGGAGCTCAAGAATTGAAGCAGAATAAATATGTTGGCTTCTCTATGGGTGATACGGATCAGGACTACAAAGACATGAAGTCTAAAGTTACGGATGCGTTGAAGAAAGCTTTCCGTCCGGAATTCTTGAACCGTATTGATGAAACGATTGTGTTCCACTCCCTGGAGAGAAAACACATGAAAGATATCGTAACATTGATGGTCGAAGAATTGCGTAAACGCCTGAAAGAACAAGAGATCGACTTCGTCTTGTCTGATGCTGCTATCCAGCACATTGCGGAATCAGGGTTCGATCCAGAGTACGGAGCACGTCCATTACGCCGTTCTATTCAGAAGAATGTTGAAGATCTGCTTTCTGAAGAACTCTTAAAAGAGAACATTGCCAAAGGGCAGAGTGTGAAAATCGATCTTGATGACGATAAGAACTTTGTCGTCCACACGCAGCAAGAGTCAACAAATTAAATAGTTGTATAGTAGCAGGAAGGCTTGTTTTACAGAAGGTAGAAAGAACACGGAGGAAGGGCTGCTCCCCTTCTTCTATTTCACCGAAACCTATCATAAAGTGAACAGAGCCTAAGAAAAATCGGAAGGGTTTGCCTTCCGATTTTTTTCATCTTCCGCTATGATTTTACTAGAATGATTTAATATGATTGATAAGATTGTGAAACTTCTTCACAATCTTTTACGTATAAAATAATAAGAATAAGGAGCGAGATAGTCTTGGCAAAAAGAAAAACGAAGTTTGTTTGCCAGGAATGTGGGTATGAGACACCTAAATGGATGGGAAAATGCCCGGGGTGTAATCAATGGAACACGCTGGTCGAAGAAATGGCGGCTGCTCCGGCGAATTCCAGACATGTGTTTCAGACGAGCTCCACTTCCGCAACAACGAAACCAGAAAAAATCACACAGATCAAGTCTCAAAAAGAACCGCGTATGCCGACGGATATGCCCGAGTTTAACCGGGTTTTAGGTGGAGGAATCGTAGCGGGATCTTTAGTTTTGATCGGCGGAGATCCGGGAATCGGTAAATCCACTCTTTTACTCCAAGTCTCTGCGCAGATCGCAAAAAAAGACTTTCCCGTCCTCTACATATCCGGGGAGGAGTCATCCAGACAAACGAAGCTTCGAGCGGAACGTTTGGATATTACATCCGATGAACTCTATGTTCTATCGGAAACGAACTTACAGGATGTTATCAACCAGATTGAAAACATTGAACCAAAGTTTGTAGTTATAGACTCCATACAAACAATCTTTAAAGAAGACGTCACTTCTGCTCCAGGGAGCGTTTCTCAAGTACGTGAGTGTACGAGTCATTTAATGAGAATCGCTAAAAGCAAAGGTATTCCAATTTTTATCGTGGGGCATGTTACTAAAGAAGGTTCCATTGCGGGCCCCCGTCTGCTTGAACATATGGTGGATGCCGTCCTTTACTTCGAAGGGGAGCGGCATCATACGTTCAGAATTCTAAGAAGTGTGAAAAACCGTTTCGGAAGCACTCATGAAATGGGGATCTTCGAAATGAAGGAGAAAGGTTTGGAAGAGGTGCTGAACCCTTCTGAGATCTTCCTGGAAGAACGATCACAAGGGGCCGCGGGTTCGATAGTGGTTGCTTCTATGGAGGGGACAAGGCCGGTTCTTGTAGAGATTCAAGCGCTGATCTCTCCTACGGCTTACGGAAACCCGAGAAGGATGGCTACAGGCCTTGATAACAGCCGGGTTCCACTTTTAATGGCCGTGTTGGAAAAGAGAGCAGGGCTCCTGCTTCAGAACCAGGATGCATACGTAAAAGTCGCTGGTGGAGTGAAGTTGGATGAGCCGGCGATTGACTTAGCTGTGGCGATCAGCATTGCCTCAAGTTTTCGGGATCAATCTCCAAATGGAGATGATGTCGTCGTTGGGGAAGTTGGTTTGACGGGTGAGATACGAAGAGTTGCAAGAATTGAGCAAAGAGTCCAGGAAGCTGCAAAATTAGGCTTCAAAAGGGTCATCATTCCCAAGAAGAACATGGATGGCTGGACGCCTCCTTCTCAAATCGAAGTGATCGGTGTCAGTACCGTTCAGGAGGCGATGAAGGTAACACTGGGGGATTCATAAATGGAATGGCATGAAATCAACGAAAATGGAATCGGAGAAATTCTTCAGCTGGTGGCCCCTGGCACACCACTGAGAGATGGTATTGATAACGTCCTGCGTGCAAAAACAGGAGGATTGATTGTGCTCGGATACGGCGATCATATGCGCGATCTCGTGGATGGCGGGTTCCATATCCAGTCTGATTTCACGCCCGCCCACCTTTACGAATTGGCGAAAATGGATGGGGCGTTAATTTTAAATGACGAAGGGACGCGCATTCTTTATGCCAATGCACAATTGATGCCGGACCCGGATATTCTGTCCACGGAAACGGGGATGAGACACCGGACGGCCGAACGTGTGGCTAAACAAACGGGGGCTCTCGTTATAGCTATATCTCAACGCCGTAATGTGATCACTTTGTATAAAGGCTCTCTCCGTTATTCGCTGAAAGATATTGGTGTCATTTTGACAAAGGCGAATCAGGCGATTCAGACACTGGAAAAGTATAAAAATGTGCTCGATCAAAGCGTGACAAACCTCGGTGCGATGGAGTTTGAAAACATGGTTTCCTTTTCTGAAGTTGTCCAGGTCGTTCACCGGATTGAAATGGTTCTTCGGACGAAGACAGAGATTTTGAACTATGTAAATGAGCTTGGTACAGAGGGGCGTTTGATTCAACTGCAATTAACGGAATTAGTTTCGAATATTGAAGATGAGGCCACATTGCTCCTGCGTGATTACAGTAAGCGTCCTGATTATGAACCCTATTATATATTGAGAAAAATGCAGGAAATCACCAATACGGAACTTCTCTCCGATGAGCAGGTATTGAAACTTATGGGGTATTCACCCAATACGAAGTTGTCGGACCCTATCGTTCCAAGAGGGTACCGTATTTTAAGCCGGATTCCCAGACTCCCCGTACTCATTATTGAACACTTGGTCGAGAGGTTCGGTACGCTGGAAGAACTGATCCAGGCTTCTCCGAAAGAGCTGGTTGAAGTTGATGGTGTCGGAGAGATCCGTGCGATGAAAATCAGAGATGGCCTTGACCGCATACAAGAACAGTTGTTCGTAGATCGACATATATAAGAATATTGACTTATTTGTGAACAATGTGATATGATAATTTGTTTACTCATTGACTTAATTTGGAAGTTATGCTAAGTTATAAACCATCATTCCTTTTTTATATGGTTAATGGTTGTTAGGTTTGGTCATACTGTGTTTGAGGAGGTGAATACAAGTGCTTAAACGTATCGTACAGTTGTTTATTGTCATAACCGGCGGAACCATCGGTTACCTCTATTTTCCAGAGCTGTTTACAACCATGGGGCTGACCTGGCAGAATTGGATGCAATCTGTCTTAGGGGCCGTACTAGGAGCACTTATATTATTTTTATTTACTTTTTGGATTGTGGATTATATTGTCGATTTTTTAAGGTGGGTCGAAGATACCCTCGTCCGGGCACCGGTAGCGGACTTGCTGTTCGGAAGTCTCGGTTTGATTGTTGGGCTGATCATTGCCTACTTGATCAATATCCCTGTACAAGATATCCAGATTCAAGTGGTTAACCAGGTCGTCCCGATCTTTTTAACCTTCTTATTAGGTTACTTCGGTTTTCAAGTTGGTTTTAAGCGGAAAGACGAATTCTTGAACTTGGTTTCAAAGAAAGACAAGAAGCCGGAAGATGAACTTCAAGGAGATTCTACGGTCGATCCTGCTTTGGTACCGAAACGAAAGATTTTAGATACAAGTGTCATCATTGATGGCCGCATCGCGGATATTTGTGATACACATTTCCTTGAAGGAACGATTGTGATCCCACAATTCGTATTGGAAGAATTGCAGCACATCGCTGATTCATCCGATGGCCTGAAAAGAAACCGTGGTCGTCGTGGATTGGATGTCTTGAACCGCCTTCAAAAAGATCTGCCTGTAAATGTTGAAATTTATGAAGGTGATTTCGAAGACATTCAGGAAGTAGACAGTAAGCTTGTGAAACTTGCGAAGGTCATGGACGGAATTGTTGTCACCAACGATTTCAACTTGAATAAAGTTTGTGAGTTTCAAAATGTCCAAGTCTTGAACATTAATGATCTTGCGAATGCTGTGAAACCGGTCGTGCTTCCTGGAGAAGAGATGACAATCCAAGTCATTAAAGATGGGAAAGAGCAGAATCAAGGGGTCGCCTACCTGGATGACGGCACAATGATCGTCGTCGAAGAAGGGAAAGACTTTATCGGAAAGACGATTGAAGTTGTAGTCACCAGTGTGTTGCAGACATCGGCCGGTCGTATGATCTTTGCAAAGCCGAAATCACTTGAAAAAGCCTTGTAAAAACGGTATAAACAAATAGAGAATGACAAAAGTGATAACATGCGTGTTATCGCTTTTGTTGTTTTATGAACGTCTAAACAAACGTAGGATGGATACGCATGAAAAAATATACAGCTATCATACTTGCGGCGGGACAGGGCAAGCGGATGCTCGCTGGTCGCAATAAGCAGTTTTTGAAAATCGGTGACCAACCGTTGATCTGTCACACTCTTTCCGTCTTTGATCAGGATGAGTGGTGTGAAGAGTTGATTTTAGTAACTAATGAACGTGAACGATCTCAGATGGAGGAACTTTTACAAGAATATCCGCTCCGTCACTCCGTTCACCTCGTTGATGGTGGAGCGGAACGTCAGGATAGTGTATTTGCAGGACTGGAAGCTGTCAGGCACAGAGAACTTCCTGTGTTTATTCATGATGGAGCGCGCCCGTTTGTACCCCGGGAGCTCTTACACGAATTGTCTGTGACGGCCTGCGAAAAAGAAGCCGCTCTTCTTGCTGTACCTGTGACGGATACGATCAAGCAGAAGTCGGATCTAGGTTTGGATACATTGGATAGAAGCACTCTATGGGCGGCTCAGACGCCTCAAGCCTTTTCTTATGATTTGATTTATGAAGCGCATGAACAAGCAAGGAAAAGCAGATACTACGGCACAGATGACGCTTCTCTCGTCGAGCGGTTGGACAAAGAAGTGGCCATCGTGAAGGGAAGCTATGACAATATCAAGCTTACGACCCCTGAGGACTTACATAAAGCCCAAGCTTACTTGAGTAATCAAAGAAATGGAAAGGTGGAGGATGGCCCTATGTTTCGTGTCGGCCAAGGATTTGATGTACACCAATTGACGGAAGGACGACCCTGCATCATTGGAGGAATTGAAATCCCTCATGAGAAGGGTCTTCTTGGGCATTCAGATGCAGATGTTCTCCTGCACACAATCGCAGATGCGTGTCTTGGAGCGATTGGCGAAGGGGATATCGGTAAACATTTTCCAGACACAGATCCTGCGTTTAAAGATGCAGACTCCGGCAAATTGCTTCAGCACGTGTGGGATATTGTGACAGAGCATGGGTATGAACTTGGGAATATGGATTGTACGGTCATTGCCCAAGCCCCTAAAATGGCTCCTTATATTGAGCAAATCCGTGAAAATATCGCTTCCCTCCTTAGAGTGGAACCGGGACGGATCAACGTGAAAGCAACGACTACAGAAAAACTAGGTTTTACGGGTCGGAAAGAAGGAATTGCCGCACAAGCAGTGGTCCTTTTGCAAAATAATCAGCATTCCTAAACAAAAAATGATAAAATAAGTCAAGGATATAGACCGGAATAGGAAAGGAGAACAATTATGTCTAACGAAGTACGGGTGCGCTATGCACCAAGTCCAACAGGGCACCTTCATATTGGTAATGCAAGGACGGCTCTATTCAACTACCTTTATGCGAAAAATGCAGGTGGAAAGGTAATCATTCGTATTGAGGATACGGATGAAAAGCGAAACGTCGAGGGTGGAGAAAAGAGCCAGCTCGACTACTTGAATTGGTTGGGAATCGAATGGGACGAGAGTTCAGAAAAAGGGGGCGAATACGGTCCCTACCGTCAGATGGAACGTCTGGATATTTATAAGAAATATGTCGACGAATTGATGGAACGCGGTCTTGCATACAAATGCTATATGACATCAGAAGAGCTTGAAGCAGAACGTGAAGCGCAAATGGCACGAGGGGAAGCGCCAAAATACTCTGGTGCGCACCGCGACCTTACAGAGGAACAAATCGCAGCATTTGAAGCGGAGGGCCGCAAGCCTAGTATTCGTATCCGCGTTCCTGAAAACCATACGTACACGTTCAACGATATCGTCCGTGGTGACATTACTTTTGAATCCAGCGATTTTGGTGATTGGGTCATCGTTAAGCAGAACGGAACACCAACGTATAATTTCGCTGTTGCGATTGATGATTACTTAATGAAAATCACACACGTTCTTCGTGGGGAAGAGCATATTTCCAATACACCGAAACAAATGATGGTGTATGAAGCTTTCGATTGGGAACCTCCGAAGTTCGGTCATATGACTTTGATCCTAAACGAAGAGCGCAAAAAACTGAGTAAGCGTGATCAGCACATTCTTCAGTTTATTGAGCAATATAAAAACCTTGGTTATCTTCCAGAAGCTCTCTTCAACTTCATCACTTTATTAGGCTGGTCACCAGTCGGGGAAGAAGAAATTTTCACCCAGGACAAGCTTGTTGAGATCTTCGATGCAGATCGACTATCTACTTCACCAGCGGTTTTCGATCCGGCGAAACTGAAGTGGATGAACAATCAGTACATCAAAGCGTCTGACCTGGACCGCGTAGTCGATCTTGCCCTTCCTCATTTAGTTGAGGCTGGACGTTTGTCTCAAGATATGAGCGAGGAAGATCGCAAGTGGTCGCGCGAACTGATCAGCCTTTATCAGGAACAATTGAGCTACGGAGCCGAAATCGTCGAGCTGACCGAATTGTTCTTCAAGCAGGAAATTCAGTATGATGAAGCTGCGATGGAAGTCCTTGAAGGGGAACAAGTACCGGAAGTATTGGAAACGTTCAAGAAAAACCTTCATGAGCTTGAAGAATTCACACCAGAAAACATTAAAAAGCAAATCAAAGCGGTTCAGAAGGAGACGGGGCATAAAGGGAAGAAGTTGTTTATGCCTGTCCGTGTAGCCACCACAGGTCAAACCCATGGCCCAGAGCTTCCAAACGCGATTCATTTGCTTGGTTTAGAAACGGTAACGGTCCGTCTGAATGATGTATTAAACAAGTTGCAAGCTTAATTCGTTCACAAGTGGGAAAGAATATCATATAGTAGAGATACCTATACGAAACGTTGATGAGGAGAAGTAAGAGGCCCCTCTCTTCTACAGAGAGAATCACCATGGCTGGAAGTGATTCGTTGAGAAGCCTTTGAAATGCACCTCGGAGTCTTTGGCAGAACGAAGTATGCTGAAGCGGGTACCTTCCGTTATCAAGGGTGAAGCGGGGAAAGGCGTAAAAGCCGATCCCAAACAGAGTGGAACCACGTTCGACGCGTCTCTGTGCCATTGGCACAAAGGCGCGTTTTTTATTTTTATTGGGACCGCTTCTGTTTCAGTACAAGGAGGGGAGCAAGTATGGGGCTGTTCAAAATGTTTAAAGAAGATGTCGATGTGGTGTTCGATCAAGATCCTGCTGCTCGTTCTTATATTGAAGTGATCCTGACGTATTCAGGACTGCATGCGATATGGGCACACCGGGTGGCCCATGCTTGTCACAAACGGAAGTTTTTCTTCCTTGCCCGGCTCATTTCCCAGTGGAGCCGCTTCCTGACAGGCATTGAAATCCATCCCGGAGCGAAAATCGGGCGTCGTTTCTTCATCGACCACGGCATGGGGGTTGTCATCGGGGAAACGTGTGAGATTGGAGATAATGTGACGATATTTCAAGGAGTGACGCTCGGAGGGACGGGGAAAGAAAAAGGCAAAAGACATCCCACTCTTCTTGATAACTCATTAGTAGCCACGGGAGCGAAAGTGCTGGGGTCGATCACGATTGGGGAGAACTCAAAAGTAGGGGCCGGTTCTGTCGTGCTCCACGATGTTCCGAACAATTCGACAGTTGTCGGTATCCCTGGTCATGTTGTCATCCAAGATGGTAAGAAGGTCCAAAAGAAGGATCTGGACCATCATAAACTTCCCGACCCTGTGTACGACCGTTTGAACGAGATCGAGAAAGAAATGGCGGAGCTGCGCAAACAATTGGAGGAAACCAAAGGAGTGAACCAACATGGCAATTAACATATACAATACACTGACAAGAAAAAAAGAACCGTTCCAGCCGCTGGAAGAAGGAAAAGTGAAAATGTACGTTTGCGGTCCGACGGTTTATAACTACATTCACATCGGCAATGCAAGACCGGCCATTGTTTTTGATACGGTCAGAAGATATTTTGAATACAGAGGCTATGATGTGCACTATGTGCTCAACTTTACGGATGTCGATGACAAGTTGATTAAAGCAGCAAATGAAATGGGTGAAGGGGTCACAGATATCGCCAATCGTTTCATTACGGCTTACAAAGAAGATGTCGGTGCACTAGGCGTGAAAGAAGCCGTGGATCATCCGCGTGTCACGGAAAACATGGATGAGATTATCAGCTTTATCCAGGGGTTGATTGACAAAGGGTTCGCTTATGAAGCGGGAGGGGACGTGTATTTCCGTACGCGGTCCTTCGATCAATATGGAAAGCTTTCTCACCAGTCCATTGATGAGTTAAGGTCAGGGTCCCGCATTGAAGTGGGGGATAAAAAAGAAGACCCGCTTGATTTCACCCTTTGGAAAGATGCGAAGGAAGGCGAAATCACTTGGGAAAGTCCTTGGGGGAGCGGGCGCCCGGGCTGGCATATCGAGTGCTCGGCAATGGCTAAGAAATATCTTGGCGAAACGATCGATATCCACGCAGGCGGGCAGGATTTGACTTTCCCGCACCACGAAAATGAGATCGCGCAATCAGAAGCACATAACGGGGAATCTTTTGCCCGTTACTGGATGCATAACGGGTACATTAATATTGATAATGAAAAAATGTCGAAGTCCCTCGGAAACTTCATCCTTGCCCATGACCTTGTGAAGAAGCACGACCCTCAAGTGATCCGCTTTTTCATGCTGAGTGTGCAATACCGGCATCCGATCAACTTCAGTGATGAGTTGTTGAAAGGGGCGAAAAGCAGCTTTGATCGCATCAAGAATGCGTATGAGAACATCCAGCACCGGAAGAATTCCACGATGAGTTTGGAAGAAGATCAAAGCGAATGGCTTGATAAAGTGGCTGGTTTTAAAGAGCAGTTCATTAAGGAAATGGATGATGACTTCAACACAGCGAATGCGATTTCCGTCTTGTTCGATTTAACTAAAGCTGCGAACCTTTATTTACAGGAGGACCAGACTCATGAAAAGGTCTTAACGGCTTTTGAAGAGTTGTTCGAAGAATTGACAGGTGTTCTCGGTATTCAGCTTCAGGCGCAGGAAGAACTGCTGGATGAGGAAGTGGATGCTCTGATCGAAGAGCGTAAACAAGCTAGAAAGAACCGTGATTTCGCGCGTGCCGATGAAATTCGTGATGAGTTGAAAGATCGAAACATCATCCTTGAAGATACATCTCAGGGCACGAGATGGAAGCGGGGGTAAGGCTATGGCGATCGCAAATGCGAAACAGATGAAGAGTCTTGCCCTCGCCTATATGGGCGACTCTGTTTATGAACTTTACGTCAGGCAGCATCTGCTTGAAAAAGGAGAGGTTATGCCTCAACACCTTCACCAGGCAGCGATCCAGTTCGTGTCGGCTGTTTCGCAGGCGGGTGTCGTCCGTGTATGGCAGGAAGAAGGAAGGCTCACGGAAGAAGAAGAAGGTGTGCTTAGAAGGGGACGGAACGCAAAATCCGGATCCGTCCCTAAGAATACCAATGTACAGACCTATCGATATTCGACCGCATTCGAAGCAGTGTTGGGATATTTATATTTATCCGGACAAACGGAGCGGCTGGAAACATTGATACAGCATGCCATTCAAATTGTTGAAGAAAGGAGTGAAGCGTAATGAATGGAGAATGGATCATCGGAAAGAATTCAGTCCAGGAAGCCATCCGGTCAGGCAGACCGATCAATAAAGTGATGGTATCGGATCAGCTGCAGCACCAGGCGTATAAAAAGCTTGAACAGCTGGCCAAAGAACAGGGACTCATTGTCCAAAAAGTGCCGAAGAAGAAAATAGACCAGCTCGCTGATGGAAACCACCAGGGGGTTATTGCTTCTGTAGCTGCGTATGAATACAGTGATTTGGAAGATTTATTTGCGAAAGCGGAAGAAAAGGACGAGCCTCCATTTTTCATTATTTGTGATGAAATTGAAGATCCTCATAACCTCGGTTCCATTCTGCGGACGGCAGATGCGGCAGGAGCACATGGGGTCATCATTCCGAAAAGGCGTTCGGTGTCTTTAACGGCAACCGTTGCAAAAACGTCGACAGGGGCGATCGAATATATTCCGGTTGCTCGTGTAACGAACCTTGCGAGGACCATTGATGAGTTAAAAGAAAGGTTTGTCTGGGTGGTCGGAACAGATGCTGTCGGCACAGAAGATTATCGCCAGCTTGATGGGAACATGCCGATTGCCCTCGTCATTGGAAGTGAAGGCCGCGGCATGAGCCGATTAACGAAAGATAAATGCGATTGGACGGTCAGCCTGCCGATGGCTGGAGAAGTGACTTCTTTGAACGCGTCCGTAGCGGCTTCCCTGTTGATGTACGAAGTCTATAGGAAGCGTCATCCGTTAGGGGAGTAAGGCATGAACGTCTTAATCGTCGATGGATATAACATGATTGGCGCTTGGCCGGAATTGAAAAATTTAAAGGAGAAAGATCTCGGGCAGGCCCGGGATCTCCTTATAGAAATGATGGCGGAGTATCAATCTTATACCGGGGACCGGATCATGGTTGTTTTTGATGCTTATCATGTCCGGGGAGTTGAAAAAAAACAAAAAAATTACAAAGTGGAAGTCATCTTTACAAAAGAAAATGAAACCGCTGATGAACGGATCGAAAAACTGGCTGGAGAATTGAATGACGTTCGTACTCAAGTTTATGTAGCGACGTCAGATTATGCGGAACAACGCACCATTTTCGGGCAGGGAGCCTTCAGAAAATCAGCAAGAGAGCTGTATATCGAAGTGAAGAATATAGAAAACCAAATAGAGAAAGATGTCGAAAGCCAGAATCAATATCCCTATCAATCTAAAATACCAATTAATAAAGAGGTCAGGGAACTTTTTGAGAAATGGCGGCGAGGAGATAAATAATTCTGACAACTTGTTGACGCTTTTCAGAATCGTACTGTATAATATTGCTATATTGAGGTAGCACGGTCGGAGGGATCCTGTGTGAGCATCTTACAAACGGAGAAAAGCACCAACGATTTGGATCTTAGCAAGCTTGATGACGAAGAAGTCGTTGAACGGATTAATCAAGGACAAGTCCAGGCGCTGGATTATTTGATCAATAAGTACAAGAATTTTGTGCGCGCGAAAGCTCGGACTTACTTTCTCATTGGCGCAGACCGGGAGGATATCGTCCAGGAAGGGATGATCGGTCTTTACAAAGCCATCCGCGATTACAGAGAAGGCAAGTTATCATCCTTCAAAGCCTTTGCAGAATTATGTGTCACCCGTCAAATTATCACCGCAATTAAAACTGCCACAAGACAGAAGCATATCCCATTGAATTCCTACGTTTCTTTGGACAAGCCCATTTATGATGAGGAATCGGATCGGACATTATTGGATGTCATCGCTGGTTCAAAAGCTATCGACCCACAAGAATTGATTGTTAATAAAGAAAAGTTTTCAGACATGGAAGAGAAAATGTCGGAGTTATTAAGTGATTTAGAGAAAAAAGTGCTGACCCTCTACTTGGATGGACGTTCCTACCAGGAGATTTCGGTTGAGCTCGATCGACACGTGAAATCTATTGATAACGCTTTACAACGTGTGAAGAGAAAGCTCGAAAAATATTTGGAAATCAATGAAATCACTCTATGAAAGCTGCATTGACAGTAATCGGTAAGAGTGCTACATTTAGTGAGTATGTGTAAACCTCTCTAGATTGAGGTGACGGATAATGAGAAAAAAAGTCATATTAGCTTGTACAGAATGTTTAAGTCGGAATTATAGTTCATATATAAATCGATCCAACCAATCCGAACGTCTTGAAGTCCGCAAGTTTTGTAAAAAGTGCGGAACGCATACTTTACATCGCGAGACGAAATAGAGAAGGAAGCCAGTTGGCGCAAGTTTGGGGGTATTACAGCATGTTTAAGTTCTTCAAGAATGTAGCACGAGAGATGAAGAAGGTGAGTTGGCCTAAAGGTCAGGAACTGTGGAAGTACACGGTTACAGTTATTTTGACTGTCGCTTTCGTAGCTGTATTCTTCGCTATTGTAGATCTTGGGATTTCCCAAGTGATTGAACTCATCGCTCAAGAATAGTAGAGTGGATTTTATGCTATAATAGGAGATAGACTTACAAAAAACCCGTCCCGCGGGTTTTTTCATGTTGGAGTAATATTCATCAACTCTAGTATAAGGGAGGGAAGGGCAAGCACTTGTCCTGCGAATATGGAAAAAAGATGGTATGTAGTGCACACCTATTCAGGTTATGAGAACAAGGTGAAAACCAACCTGGAGAAGCGTGTGGAATCAATGGGAATGGAAGACAAAATCTTCCGTGTTCTTGTTCCCGAGGACGAAGAAGCAGAAATTAAAAATGGCAAGAGGAAAGTGGCAAAGAAAAAAGTATTTCCCGGCTATGTATTGGCTGAAATGGTCATGACAGATGATTCCTGGTACGTGGTACGTAATACACCGGGTGTAACTGGTTTCGTAGGATCCACCGGTTCCGGATCTAAGCCGATCCCTCTCCTGCCTGAAGAAGTAGAAACGGTTCTTAAGCGCATGGGTATGAACGAACAGCCGAAAGCAGAGGTTGACTTCGAAGTGAAGGAAAGTGTTAAAGTAACAGACGGACCTTTCGCAAACTTCACAGGATCCATTGAATATATTGATACGGACAAGCAGAAAGTGAAAGTCCACGTGAATATGTTCGGACGTGAAACTCCGGTAGAGTTAGACTTTACCCAAATCGAAAAATTATAAAATTCATCTCTCCCCTTGCATATTGGAAATAAAGATGCTAGAATTTTTATGTTCTATATGCGCCCCAAAAGAGGGCGATTGCGTAGATATCGCAATGAGTGGGAGGGGTTGAACCCTATTACCACATCACGGACTTTAAGGAGGTGTGTCTCGTGGCTAAAAAAGTTATTAATGTTGTAAAGCTTCAGATTCCTGCAGGTAAAGCGAACCCAGCACCGCCGGTTGGACCAGCACTAGGTCAAGCAGGTATTAACATCATGGGATTCTGTAAGGAATTTAACGCTCGTACACAGGAACAAGCAGGTACGATCATTCCAGTAGAAATTACGGTTTATGAGGACCGTTCCTTTACATTCGTTACAAAAACTCCACCAGCTGCTGTTCTTCTTAAGAAAGCGGCAGGAGTTGAATCAGGTTCCGGTGAACCGAACCGTAACAAAGTAGCTTCTGTTAAGCGCGACCAAGTACGCGAAATCGCAGAAACGAAAATGCCTGATTTGAACGCTGCTGACGTTGAAGCTGCAATGCGCATGGTTGAAGGTACAGCGCGCAGCATGGGAATCACGATCGAAGATTAATCCCACAGCGTCACATGGAGATAGGAAAAGGTTGCGGAAATGGAGCTTGTGACTCTTTCGCAACCTTTATTCGTGGGAGGAAAATCCGTTAAAACCACAACGAGGAGGAAATTAATAATGGCTAAGAAATCAAAAAAGCAACAAGAGCTAGCGAAGCTTGTTGACCGTACAAAAGCTTACGATGTGCAAGAAGCCATCAAGCTTGTAAAAGAAACTTCAAAAGCGAACTTTGACGAAACTGTCGAAGCAGCATTCCGTCTAGGTGTAGATCCTAAGAAAGCGGACCAGCAGATCCGTGGCGCTATGGTGCTTCCGCACGGTACAGGTAAATCTCAGCGTGTGCTTGTTTTCGCTAAAGGTGATAAAGCGAAAGAAGCAGAAGCAGCAGGTGCTGACTACGTAGGTGAACAAGACCTAATCAACAAGATCAACCAAGGTTGGTTCGATTTTGATGTCGTAGTAGCAACTCCTGACATGATGGCTGAAGTTGGTAAACTAGGTCGAGTACTAGGACCAAAAGGTCTTATGCCGAACCCTAAAACAGGTACAGTGACATTCGAAGTAGAAAAAGCTGTTAACGAAATCAAAGCTGGTAAAGTAGAATACCGCGTTGATAAAGCAGCGAACATCCACGTTCCAATCGGAAAAGCATCTTTCGATGAGAACAAGCTGGCTGAAAACTTCGCAGCAATCACTGAAACACTTGTTAAAGCGAAGCCACAAGCATCTAAGGGAACTTATATGCGTAACGCTGCTGTTTCATCTACGATGGGACCTGGAATCAAAGTAGACGTTTCTGGTTACACGAAGTAATAAAAAAGTGTTGACTTTCCGTTATCTACGTTATATACTAGGTAGCGTTGTATAAATGAATACGTTATACCGTAGACAGCAGGTGCGGCTTTCCGCTTAAATTCCTGCCGAGGTGTGTGATATAAATAGAGCAGCGCGATCTGCCCTGCTCTATTGAAACACCTCCATGTCTATGTGGGGGTGTTTTTTTACGAGTAAAACCTTCGAACGGTATGATGAAAAGTCAATAGGAGGTGGAACAATGAGCAGTGTTATCGAACAGAAGAAACAGATTGTATCTGACTTGGCTGAGAAGTTCCGCAACAGTAAATCTGCAGTCGTTGTAGACTACCGCGGACTTGATGTAGCAGAAGTTACTGAACTTCGTACCCAGCTTCGTGAAGCAGGCGTAGATTTCAAAGTGTATAAAAACACAATGGTCCGTCGTGCTGCTGACGAAGTCGAACTATCTGAACTTAACGAAGTCCTTCAAGGACCGACAGCTGTCGCTTTCCATGAAGACGATGCTGTAGCTGCGGCTAAAGTATTGAACAACTTCGCTAAAGATCATGATAGCCTTGAGATTAAAGGTGGGGTAGTTGAAGGACAAGTTGCAACTCTTGAGCAAATCAAAGAACTTGCAAACCTTCCAAACTACGAAGGTCTTGTATCTATGTTCCTAAGCGTACTACAAGCACCTATCCGCAACTTCGCTTACGCTACAAAAGCGATCGCGGATCAAAAAGAAGAAGAAAGCGCGTAAGTTAGCGTTCGTTTAAACTATAACAACAAAAACTAAGGAGGAAATTTCTCATGTCTAACGAACAAATTATCGAAGCGATTAAGGAAATGTCTGTTCTTGAGCTTAACGATCTAGTTAAAGCAATTGAAGAAGAATTTGGTGTATCTGCTGCAGCTCCAGTTGCTGCTGGCGCGCCTGCTGCAGGTGGCGAAGCTGCTGAAGAGCAAACTGAATTTGATGTAGTACTAGAATCTGCTGGATCTTCTAAGATCAAAGTAGTTAAAGCAGTACGTGAAATCACTGGTGCTGGTCTTAAAGACGCAAAAGAAATGGTTGATGGTGCTCCGGCAACAATCAAAGAAGCTGTTTCTAAAGAAGAAGCTGAAGAAATCAAGTCTAAGCTTGAAGAAGCAGGCGCTTCTGTCGAAGTTAAGTAAGAGAATGTTTAAAGTAAAGCTCGCTGATTTATCGGCGGGCTTTCTTTTTCTTAACAGGCATATTTAGCAAGGACACGCACGTTTTGCCAGACTTGCTAGAATCAGGAATAAACCTTGCCATTTCAATAGATGAAAAAGAAGGTGTTCGGGTTATGTCGGAGCATTATTATTCGAAGAAAACAACGACGGGCAGTGAAGAAAAGACGTGGAACTTTGAGTTGCTTGGTCATGTCTTCACATTCACAACGGATAATGCTGTCTTTTCTAAAAAAGAAGTGGATTTCGGATCGCGCTTGTTGATCGAAACCTTTCAAGAACCAGATGTTCATGGTGACATTCTTGACCTTGGGTGTGGGTATGGGCCGATTGGTTTGTCTCTAGCTAAAGCTTACGCAGGCCGCCATGTATTCATGGTCGACGTCAATGAGAGAGCTCTTGGACTTGCTGAAAAGAATGCCTCTCGTAATGAAGTTGTGAACGTCACGATTCAAGAAAGTGATCGTTTGCAAGGGTTAGAAGATCAGAGGTTTGCTGCTATCCTAACAAACCCGCCTATCCGAGCCGGAAAACAAGTCGTCCACAAGATGTTTGAAGAAGCGAAGGAAGCTCTACTTACTGAAGGAGAGCTGTGGGTCGTGATTCAAAAGAAACAGGGGGCGCCTTCTGCAAAGAAGAAACTTGAAGAATTGTTCGGAAATGCAGAGGTCATGGTAAAGCAAAAAGGGTATTACATCCTTAAAGCTAAAAAGTTTGACTAGCCCTACTAGTTGTGCTAGTATTGAAAAATGCCAATATATCTGAAGTCTGTCAAGTCTTTTTTTAGAAAAGTGTATAAAAAGTTGATAGATGGTCAGAATGGTAAAATCGAACACTGAAAGTAAATGAGGTTTTTATGTATGAAAAGCCTTTTTCTTTTTTGTCTAACGTTAGAGAGAAATGAAGAATCACCATTCGTTGTAAAACGGATGTTTAAATAGTGCTTGTGGCAAGATCAACCGCAAGCCTGTTCGGCATGTCTTGCCGGACCCTTTTTTCGTTATTAAAATGCTTGATTTGAGGGGTGAATCAGTTGACAGGTCAACTAGTTCAGTATGGACGACACCGCCAGCGCAGAAGTTATGCACGCATCAGTGAGGTATTAGAATTACCGAACTTGATTGAAATTCAAACCGCTTCTTACGATTGGTTCTTAGAAGAAGGTTTGAAGGAAATGTTCCAGGATATTTCCCCAATCGAAGATTTCACAGGTAATTTGTCACTGGAGTTTGTGGACTACAGCCTTGGCGAACCAAAGTATCCAGTCGATGAGTCAAAGGATCGCGATGTAACATATAACGCACCACTTCGTGTGAAAGTACGTCTCTTAAATAATGAGACAGGAGAAGTGAAAGAGCAAGAAGTATTCATGGGTGATTTCCCGCTTATGACAGACACAGGTACCTTTGTAATAAATGGTGCAGAGCGTGTTATCGTTTCTCAGCTTGTTCGTTCTCCTAGCGTGTACTTTAACAAGAAGATTGACAAGAATGGTAAGAGAGGTTACACAGCTACCGTCATCCCGAACCGCGGAGCGTGGCTTGAGTTTGAAACCGATGCGAAAGACGTGGTGCACGTCCGTATCGATCGTACTCGTAAGTTACCGATCACCGTGCTTTTACGTGCTTTAGGATTTGGAACAGACCAGGAGATCATTGATCTTATTGGTGATAACGAATACTTGAAGAACACGTTGGAAAAAGACAATACGGAAAACACAGAGAAAGCGTTGCTTGAAATCTACGAGCGTCTACGCCCTGGCGAGCCGCCGACAGTGGAAAATGCGAAAAGCTTGCTTGTTTCCCGTTTCTTCGACCCGAAACGCTATGATCTAGCTCGTGTTGGTCGTTATAAAATGAATAAAAAGCTTCACATCAAAGATCGCTTGTTCAATCAGACGCTGGCAGAAACGCTAGTGGATGAAGAGACAGGCGAAGTGATCGCTGAAAAAGGGGACAAGATCGATCGTCGTCTATTGAATAAGCTGATTCCACATTTTGATGATGAAGAGGGAACATTGAGTGAAGAAACGCTGGACCCGGTAGACGGAGTCCTTGAAGATCCTATCCAGGTTCAGTCTGTCAAAATCGTTGATCCGACGGACCCAGAAGGTGAACGTTCCATCAATGTCATCGGCAATGCAAACATTGACCGTGACGTGAAGAACATTACTCCTGCGGATATTCTTTCTTCTATCAGCTATTTCTTCAACTTGTTGCACGATGTTGGTGGAACAGATGACATCGACCACCTTGGAAACCGCCGTCTGCGTTCTGTTGGTGAATTGCTGCAGAACCAGTTCCGTATCGGTCTTTCCCGTATGGAGCGTGTGGTTCGTGAGCGTATGTCGATCCAAGACACATCTTCCATCACACCACAACAATTAATTAATATTCGTCCTGTTATTGCATCCATTAAAGAGTTCTTTGGAAGCTCGCAATTGTCTCAGTTCATGGACCAAACGAACCCGTTAGCAGAATTGACGCACAAGCGCCGTCTTTCAGCATTGGGACCTGGTGGTCTGACTCGTGAGCGTGCAGGATTTGAAGTTCGTGACGTACACTACTCCCACTATGGTCGTATGTGTCCGATCGAAACGCCGGAAGGACCAAACATCGGTTTGATCAACTCCCTTTCCTCTTATGCGAAAGTGAATGAGTTTGGTTTCATCGAAACACCTTACCGTCGTGTTGACCCTGATACGAACAAAGTAACAGCTCAAATCGATTACCTTACAGCTGATGAGGAAGACAATTACGTTGTCGCTCAGGCGAACGCTAAGCTTGAAGAAGATGGAGCTTTTACAGATGAAGAAGTTATCGCCCGTTTCCGTGGTGAGAACACTGTTGTTAGTCGTGACCGTATCGACTACATGGACGTATCACCGAAACAGGTTGTATCTGCAGCGACCGCATGTATTCCTTTCCTAGAGAACGATGACTCCAACCGTTCCCTGATGGGTGCGAACATGCAGCGTCAAGCAGTACCATTGCTCAAACCTGATGCACCGCTTGTCGGTACAGGTATGGAGTATGTGTCTGGTAAAGACTCTGGTGCTGCAGTCATTTGTAGACACGAAGGAATTGTTGAGCGTGTAGAAGCGAAAGAAGTTCGCGTGCGCCGCATTTCTGAAGTGGATGGCAAAGAGGTCGAAGGAGACCTTGATCGTTACCGTTTGCAGAAATTCATTCGATCTAACCAGGGAAGCTGTTACAACCAGCGCCCGATCGTTTCTAAAGGAGATCGCGTTAAGCAAGGTGAAATCCTGGCTGACGGACCTTCCATGGATATGGGTGAACTGGCACTGGGTCAAAATCCGCTTGTTGCCTTCATGACATGGGATGGTTACAACTATGAGGATGCCATCATCATGAGTGAACGCCTCGTTAAAGATGATGTGTACACATCCATTCATATTGAAGAATATGAGTCTGAAGCTCGTGACACGAAACTTGGACCGGAAGAAATCACCCGCGACATTCCGAACGTTGGTGAAGATGCTCTTCGTGACTTGGACGATCGCGGAATTATCCGTGTAGGTGCTGAAGTTAGTGATGGAGACCTGCTTGTTGGTAAAGTTACGCCAAAAGGTGTGACAGAACTATCTGCAGAAGAACGTCTTCTTCATGCGATCTTCGGTGAAAAAGCCCGTGAAGTCCGTGACACTTCCTTGCGTGTGCCTCACGGTGCAGGCGGAATTGTCCTTGATGTGAAGATCTTCAACCGTGAAGACGGTGACGAACTTCCACCAGGTGTGAACCAGTTAATCCGTGTCTATATCGTTCAGAAGCGTAAGATTTCTGAAGGGGATAAGATGGCCGGTCGTCACGGAAACAAAGGTGTTATCTCTAAGATTCTTCCAGAAGAAGATATGCCTTTCCTTCCGGATGGTACACCGGTTGACATCATGTTGAACCCACTAGGTGTTCCGTCGCGTATGAACATCGGTCAGGTACTGGAGCTTCACATGGGTATGGCTGCTCGTTTGATGGGTGAAAGAATTGCCACACCAGTATTTGATGGTGCACGCGAGGAAGACGTTTGGGAAACATTGCAAGAAGCCGGTATGGCTCGTGATGCGAAGACGATCCTATATGACGGACGTACAGGTGATCCGTTTGATAACCGAGTATCTGTCGGTGTCATGTATATGATCAAACTTGCGCACATGGTTGACGATAAATTGCACGCCCGTTCAACTGGACCGTATTCATTGGTTACGCAACAACCGCTTGGTGGTAAAGCACAATTCGGTGGACAGCGTTTCGGTGAGATGGAGGTATGGGCACTTGAAGCATATGGTGCTGCTTATACTCTTCAAGAAATCTTGACTGTTAAATCAGATGATGTCGTTGGACGTGTGAAAACGTACGAAGCCATCGTTAAAGGTGACAACGTCCCTGAACCTGGAGTGCCAGAATCGTTCAAGGTTCTGATCAAAGAATTGCAAAGTCTAGGTATGGATGTGAAGATCCTTTCTGGTGATGAACAAGAGATCGAAATGCGCGATATCGAAGAAGAGCAAACCAAAGAATCCGAGAATTTGAACTTAGACGACTAAGATAGAAACACTGCTGCTGCTCGTGTTCTAAGTTTAGGGTAAAACCTGGATACTGAAAGGGAGGTAGGCCCCTTGCTAGATGTAAATAACTTTGAGTATATGAAAATAGGCCTGGCTTCACCGGATAAGATTCGTTCTTGGTCCTACGGTGAGGTTAAGAAGCCAGAAACCATCAACTATCGTACGTTGAAACCAGAAAAAGACGGTCTTTTCTGCGAGCGAATCTTCGGCCCGCAGAAAGACTGGGAATGTCACTGTGGAAAATATAAGCGCGTCCGCTATAAGGGTGTCGTATGTGACCGCTGTGGCGTTGAAGTAACTAAGGCGAAAGTTCGCCGTGAGCGTATGGGGCACCTTGAGCTAGCTGCCCCTGTCTCTCACATTTGGTACTTCAAAGGGATCCCGAGCCGTATGGGTCTTGTGTTAGACATGTCTCCAAGAGCCTTGGAAGAAGTGATCTATTTCGCAGCCTATATCGTGACGGACCCAGGAGAGACGGCTCTTGAGAAGAAGCAATTGCTTTCTGAAAAAGAGTACCGCTCTTATCGTGAGAAATTCGGACAAGGGTTCCAGGCGGCTATGGGTGCGGAAGCAATCCGTAAGCTTCTATTCGATATCGACCTTGATGGTGAAGTGGATACGTTGAAAGAAGAGCTGAAGACTGCTCAAGGACAACGTCGTACACGTGCAATCAAGCGTCTTGAAGTACTGGAGTCCTTCCGTAACTCAGGGAACGATCCATCATGGATGATCCTTGACGTGCTTCCGGTCATCCCGCCGGAACTTCGTCCAATGGTCCAGCTTGATGGTGGACGTTTTGCAACTTCTGACTTGAATGACTTGTATCGTCGTGTGATCAATCGTAACAACCGCTTGAAGCGATTGTTGGATCTTGGCGCACCGACAATCATCGTTCAAAACGAGAAGCGTATGCTTCAGGAAGCTGTCGATGCCTTGATTGATAATGGTCGTCGCGGCCGTCCAGTAACAGGACCAGGAAACCGCCCGCTTAAATCCCTTTCTCACATGCTGAAAGGTAAGCAAGGACGTTTCCGTCAAAACTTGCTAGGTAAGCGTGTTGACTACTCCGGACGTTCTGTTATCGTCGTAGGTCCATCCTTGAAGATGTACCAGTGTGGTCTTCCGAAAGAAATGGCCCTTGAATTGTTCAAACCATTCGTTATGAAAGAACTCGTATCCCGAGGTCTTGCCCATAACATCAAATCAGCGAAGCGTAAGATTGAGCGTGTGCACCACGAAGTGTGGGATGTCCTTGAAGATGTCATCAAAGAACACCCGGTCCTACTCAACCGTGCACCAACATTGCACCGCTTGGGTATCCAGGCCTTTGAACCGACTCTTGTTGAAGGTCGTGCCATTCGTCTGCACCCGCTTGTATGTACCGCATACAACGCCGACTTCGACGGAGACCAAATGGCCGTACACGTGCCACTATCCTCAGAAGCTCAGGCAGAGGCGCGTATTTTGATGCTTGCTGCTCAAAACATCCTTAACCCTAAGGATGGTAAGCCGGTCGTTACACCTTCCCAGGACATGGTATTAGGTAACTACTACCTGACTCTTGAAAGAGAAGGCGCGATTGGTGAAGGTATGTTCTTCAAAGACTTGAACGAAGCTTTGATGGCATATCAAAACGGCTATGCCCACCTGCACACTCGTGTAGCAGTTCAGGCTAGCTCTCTGAATAACGAAACATTTACTGAAAAACAGAATCAGCAGCTTCTACTAACTTCAGTAGGTAAGTTGATTTTCAACGAAATGCTGCCGAATTCATTCCCATATATCAATGAACCGACGAAAGAGAACTTGGAAATCAAGACTCCTGACCATTACTTCATTGAAAAAGGTACAGATATCCGTGAAGAAATTGCTAAGCGTGAAGAAGTATCTCCATTCAAGAAAGGAATCCTTGGTGATATCATCGCTGAAGTGTTTAAGCGTTTCTCCATCAGTGAAACGTCTAAGATGCTTGACCGCATGAAGGATCTTGGTTTTGCTTACTCCACGAAGGCCGGTATCACTGTCGGTGTATCCGACGTTGTCGTACTTCCAGAGAAGCAGGAAATCCTTGATGAAGCACAGGAGAAAGTAGATAAAGTCTTGAAACAGTTCCGTCGTGGTCTAATCACAGAAGAAGAACGTTACGATCGCGTCATCGAAATCTGGTCTGCGGCTAAAGATGATATTCAGAACCGTCTGATGAAGTCCTTGAACCCGCGTAACCCGATCTTCATGATGAGTGATTCCGGAGCCCGTGGTAACGCCTCTAACTTTACGCAGCTTGCTGGTATGCGTGGTCTGATGGCCAACCCGGCTGGACGAATCATCGAACTTCCGATCAAGTCCAGTTTCCGTGAAGGTCTGACGGTACTCGAGTACTTCATCTCTACACACGGTGCCCGTAAAGGACTTGCCGATACGGCCCTTAAGACAGCCGACTCTGGTTACTTGACTCGTCGTCTTGTAGACGTAGCGCAAGATGTTATTGTTCGTGAGGATGACTGTGGAACGGACCGAGGTCTCCCTGTAGCTGCATTGACAGAGGGAACCGAAGTGGTCGAACCATTGATCGACCGTCTTATCGGACGTACAGCATTCCAGACAGTGAAACATCCTGAAACCGGCGTTATCATGCTTGAAAGAAACGACGTTATTTCTGAAGATGTCGCACGTCAAATTGTTGATGCCGGCATTGAAGAAATCATCATTCGTACGGCATTCACATGTAATACGAAACACGGTGTTTGTAAGAAGTGTTATGGCCGTAACCTTGCAACAGGTGATGAAGTTGAAGTCGGTGAAGCAGTCGGAATCATCGCTGCACAATCCATCGGTGAGCCGGGTACCCAGCTTACTATGCGTACCTTCCACACAGGTGGTGTAGCCGGAGACGATATTACGCAGGGTCTTCCGCGTATCCAGGAGATCGTGGAAGCACGTAATCCGAAAGGTCAAGCCGTTATCACAGAAATTGATGGTACGGTACACGAAATCAATGAAGTCAAAGAGAAGCAGGAAATTGTCGTTCAAGGTGCTGTAGAATCACGTTCATACACGGCTCCATATGGTGCACGTATGAAAGTGTCGGTTGGAGATGAGGTCAAAGCAGGTGAACCTCTGACTGAAGGTTCTATTGATCCTAAAGAATTGCTGACCGTACAGGGACTTGACGGCGTTCAAGAATACCTTCTCAAAGAAGTGCAGAAAGTTTACCGAATGCAGGGGGTTGAAATCTCCGATAAGCACGTCGAAGTCATGGTACGCCAGATGCTTCGTAAAGTACGTGTCCTTGATTCTGGTGATACAGATGTACTTCCAGGTTCTCTACTTGAAATTCACCAATTCAAAGAAGCGAACCAAAAAGCGCTTATGGAAGGTGGCCAGCCGGCAGTCGGCCGTCCAGTCATCCTTGGTATTACCAAAGCGTCTCTTGAAACAGACAGCTTCCTATCTGCTGCATCCTTCCAGGAAACAACACGTGTCCTTACAGACGCAGCTATTAAAGGTAAGCGCGATGAGTTGCTAGGGTTGAAAGAAAATGTTATTATCGGTAAGCTTGTTCCTGCAGGTACGGGTATGACTCGATACCGCAAGATTCAAGCGCAATCCGAGCAACAAAGACAAGAGGTTCCAGAAGTGACGGAAGAAGTCACCCATTCTTAAAATAAAGAAGTAGATGTTAACAAGGTGTAAAATTAAAGGAAGCACCAAAAAAACTCACCCGGATGCAGTTGACATGCATTTGGGTGAGTGATAATATAATCAAGGTGCTTCCATTTATCCTTGTTACTTTGGAGGATATGAAGATGTCTTATGAAAAAGTAGCACAGGCTAAATCCGATATAATCATTGGAACCAAACAAACACTGAAAGCCATGAAAAATGGTGAAGTGGTTGAAGTCATAACGGCTGACGATGCTGATCAGTCGATGACACTTAAAGTAGCTAAATTAGCCCAACAACTGAACATTCCTCACACACGGGTACCTTCGATGGAGGAGCTCGGGAATGCATGTGGTATTGATGTTGGTGCGGCTACAGTGGCGATAAAGCAATAAAGTTTTGGCGTTCTGCGCGAAAGCTTTGTTTTTTGCCTTTTTATGAACCACCTGGATGTGTGGTATTAAAAAAGTACGAAGGGAGGATACAAACATGCCAACAATTAACCAATTGGTACGCAAAGGACGCGTGAGCAAAACAAAGCAGTCTAACTCTCCAGCTTTGAACAAAGGTTACAACAGCTATAAGAAGCGTATGACTGACCTTTCTTCTCCACAAAAACGTGGAGTTTGTACACGTGTTGGAACTATGACACCTAAGAAGCCGAACTCTGCCCTACGTAAGTATGCACGTGTTCGTCTAACTAACCAGCTTGAGGTTAACGCTTATATCCCTGGTGAAGGCCACAACCTTCAAGAACACAGTGTTGTTCTTATCCGTGGCGGTAAAGTTAAAGACTTGCCAGGTGTACGTTACACCGTTGTACGTGGTGCTCTTGACACAGCAAGTGTTGATGGCCGTATGCAAGGTCGTTCCAAATACGGTACGAAAAAGCCAAAAGCTAAAAAATAATCGATATGCAAATATCGCTTAAATAAAAACACCGAAGAAGGGAGGGGAACATATGCCACGTAAAGGTCCAGTAGCTAAACGTGATGTGTTACCAGATCCAATGTATAACTCTAAGCTTGTTACTCGCTTGATCAACCAAATCATGGTTAACGGTCAGCGCGGTAAAGCACAGAAAATCCTTTATAAAGCATTTGAACTTGTTCAAGAACGTAGCGGCAATGACGCTATGGAAGCATTTGATCAAGCAATGAAGAACGTAATGCCTGTATTGGAGGTGCGTGCTCGCCGTGTAGGTGGTTCCAACTATCAGGTACCTGTTGAGGTTCGTCCAGAACGTCGCCAGGCTCTAGGCTTGCGTTTCATCGTAAACTATGCGCGTCTTCGCGGAGAGAAAACGATGGAAGAGCGCCTAGCTAACGAAATTCTTGATGCAGCTAACAACACTGGTGCTTCTGTGAAGCGTCGCGAAGAAATGCACAAGATGGCGGAAGCGAACAAAGCATTCGCTCACTATCGCTGGTAATCACAAAAAAAATAAAGGTTCAAACAGGAAGGAGAAAGATGCATGGCTAGAGAGTTCTCCTTGGAAAAGACTCGGAATATCGGGGTAATGGCTCACATCGACGCTGGTAAAACAACGGCGACAGAGCGTATTCTTTTCTACACAGGACGTATCCACAAAATTGGTGAAACTCACGAAGGAGCTTCCCAAATGGACTGGATGGAGCAGGAACAAGAGCGCGGAATCACAATCACTTCTGCCGCTACGACTGCTCAGTGGAAAGGTCACCGTATCAACATCATCGATACTCCAGGACACGTAGACTTCACTGTTGAAGTTGAACGTTCCCTGCGTGTACTTGATGGTTCCGTAGCTGTCCTAGACGCACAATCTGGTGTTGAGCCTCAAACAGAAACTGTTTGGCGCCAAGCTACCACATACGGTGTTCCACGTATTGTCTTCATTAACAAAATGGACAAAATCGGAGCTGACTTCATCTACTCCCTAGGCACTTTGCAAGACCGTCTAGGAGCGAATGCAGCAGCTGTCCAACTTCCTGTCGGTGCGGAAGATGAGTTCGAAGGAATCATCGACCTAGTAACGATGGAAGCATACTACTACATGGACGACTTGGGAACACGTGCTGAAGCACGCCCGATTCCTGACGACTACAAAGATCAAGCTGAAGAGTACCGTGGCAAGCTAGTAGAAGCTGTTGCAGAACTTGATGAAGACTTGATGATGCAGTATCTAGAGGGAGAAGAAATCACAAACGACCAGCTTAAGGATGCCATCCGTAAAGCAACTCTAAGTGTTGAATTCTACCCAGTATTCTGTGGTTCTGCCTTCAAGAACAAAGGAGTTCAACTTCTAATTGATGGTGTTATCGATTATCTACCATCTCCACTAGATGTACCTCCAATTGAAGGTCACGTACCACAAACAGAAGAAGAAGTTGTACGTAAGCCTGACGACAACGAGCCATTCTCTGCTTTGGCATTTAAAGTCGCTACAGACCCTTATGTAGGTAAACTTACTTTCTTCCGCGTATACTCCGGTACATTGAATGCTGGTTCATACGTGAAAAACTCCACGAAAGATAAGCGTGAACGTGTAGGTCGTATCCTGCAGATGCACGCAAACTCTCGTGAAGAGATCTCCACTGTGTATGCAGGGGATATCGCAGGTGCGGTAGGCCTTAAAGATACAGGTACGGGTGATACGCTATGTGACGAAAAGAGTCTTGTTATTCTTGAGTCCATGGAATTCCCTGATCCGGTAATCTCAGTTGCTATCGAGCCTAAATCTAAAGCTGACCAAGACAAGATGTCCATCGCTCTTGGTAAACTAGCTGAAGAGGATCCAACGTTCCAAACTGAAACAAACGTTGAAACTGGTCAAACGATCATCGCAGGTATGGGTGAACTTCACCTGGACATCATCGTTGACCGTCTGAAGCGTGAGTTCAAAGTTGAAGCGAACATTGGTGCTCCACAAGTTGCTTACCGTGAAACATTCCGCGGTAGTGCACAAGTGGAAGGTAAGTTCGTACGTCAATCCGGTGGTCGTGGACAATTCGGTCACGTATGGGTTGAGTTCGAGCCAAACGAAGAAGGCGCTGGTTTCGAATTCGTTAACAAGATCGTCGGTGGTGTTGTACCACGTGAATACATTCCATCTGTAGAACAAGGTATTAAAGAGTCTATGGAAAACGGTGTATTGGCTGGATACCCTATGGTAGACATCAAAGCGACTCTTTACGACGGTTCTTACCACGATGTCGACTCCAACGAAATGGCCTTTAAAGTTGCCGCTTCCATGGCACTTAAAGAGGCGAAAAACAAGTGTAAGCCTGTTCTACTTGAACCAATGATGAAAGTAGAAGTTGTTATTCCTGAGGAATACATGGGCGACATCATGGGTGACGTAACTTCCCGTCGTGGACGTGTAGAAGGTATGGAAACTCGTGGTAATGCACAAGTGGTTAAAGCATTCGTTCCACTATCTGAGATGTTCGGTTATGCAACTGCGTTGCGTTCCAACACTCAAGGCCGTGGTACGTACACAATGCACTTCGACCACTATGAAGAAGTTCCGAAGAGCATCTCTGAGGAAATCATTAAGAAAAATGCTGGTGAATAATTGATTTTTTAGACGAGTTAAAGTATAACTTGTATTGTAAGCTTAGGAGTGACTCTTGCTTACTCCTAAGCTGCATCATAAATCTTGAAAACCAAACTTGTTACTTATCTAAAGGAGGAAATATACAATGGGTAAAGAAAAATTTGACCGGTCCAAGTCCCACGTTAACATTGGTACAATTGGACACGTTGACCACGGTAAAACAACTCTAACTGCAGCGATCACGACTGTACTTCACAAGCGTTCTGGTTCTGGTGAAGCAATGGCATATGACATGATCGACGGTGCTCCTGAAGAGCGTGAGCGTGGAATCACAATCTCCACTGCACACGTTGAGTACGAAACTGAAACTCGTCACTATGCACACGTTGACTGCCCAGGTCACGCTGACTACGTTAAGAACATGATCACTGGTGCTGCTCAAATGGACGGCGCGATCCTAGTTGTATCTGCAGCTGACGGTCCAATGCCACAAACTCGTGAGCACATCCTACTTTCTAAAAACGTAGGTGTACCAGCTATCGTTGTATTCTTGAACAAAGTTGACATGGTAGACGACGAAGAGCTTCTTGAACTAGTAGAAATGGAAGTTCGCGATCTACTTTCTGAGTACGACTTCGATGGTGATGACGTACCAGTAATCAGCGGTTCTGCTCTTAAAGCTCTTGAAGGTGAAGAGAAGTATGAGCAAGCAATCTACGATCTAATGGACGCAGTTGACGAGTATGTTCCAACTCCAGACCGTGACACTGACAAGCCATTCATGATGCCAGTTGAGGACGTATTCTCTATCACTGGTCGTGGTACAGTTGCTACTGGTCGTGTTGAGCGTGGAACAGTTAAAGTCGGTGACGAAGTTGAAATCATCGGTATGGCTGAAGAGTCCAGCAAAACTGCTGTAACTGGTGTTGAAATGTTCCGTAAGCTTCTAGATTACGCTGAAGCTGGAGACAACATCGGTGCACTTCTTCGTGGTGTTAAGCGTGAAGACATCAACCGTGGTCAAGTACTAGCTAAGCCTGGTTCTATCACTCCACACACAAACTTCAAAGCTGAAGTTTATGTACTAGCTAAAGACGAAGGTGGACGTCACACTCCATTCTTCTCTAACTACCGCCCACAGTTCTACTTCCGTACTACGGACGTAACTGGTGTTATTCAACTTCCTGAAGGCGTAGAAATGGTTATGCCTGGGGACAACGTTGAAATGACTGTAGAACTTATCTCCCCAATCGCGATCGAGGACGGAACTCGTTTCTCTATCCGTGAAGGTGGACGTACAGTAGGTTCTGGCGTAGTTTCTGAAATCACTAAGTAATTTCAGTTCTATCCTATATAGAGAGCAACAGCTTCTGGCTGTTGCTCTTTTTTAATGAAGATATACAATCATGCTATTGAATTCCTTCCAAAGAATATAGTCATCGCTATAGCTTGCCGACAGAGCAAAATAATAAGGTTATCCGTCTTGTCGTTTATCGGCTTTTATAATTCAGTCACTGACAAGCATATAAGGATCCGGTTTTTTTAAGAATGTTTAGAAAATTATTCTTTACACAGAGATGGTTGATATCCTCAGTCATATTTGTTTAAATGGACAATGGATTTCAAAGATGTAGTCGGAAACATTTGGCGGAAAGCCTATGAATACTAGCTATCCCCTTGAAAAAAGTGGTGAACGCTAGTATAATGTTTTAAGTGTCCGTGATGAAAAAATTATGGATTTATCCTTGCAATGACTGCATTTCTTCTATATAATGAATAATGTTGGTCATAAAAGGCGATGAAGCGAAAGGTTGTTGACACACCCGGCCCCTTTGCCATGGCTAGTGGTCAAGTTTTTTTCGCGGAGAATGTCTATTTCAAAAATGGGCGAAGAAGGAGGGAAAATAATGGCAAAAGAGAAAATTCGTATTCGTTTAAAAGCGTATGATCACAGAGTACTTGATCAGTCCGCAGAAAAGATCGTAGACACTGCGAAGCGTTCCGGAGCTAATGTATCTGGTCCGATCCCGCTTCCGACAGAGCGTTCTGTATATACTGTACTTCGTGCGACTCACAAGTATAAAGACTCTCGTGAGCAGTTCGAAATGCGCACACACAAACGTCTAATCGACATTGTTAATCCAACACCACAGACCGTTGATTCACTAATGCGTTTGGATCTACCATCTGGTGTGGATATCGAAATCAAACTATAAATAAATCGTAAAGATAATAGGAGGTGTAACGGATGACGAAAGGAATCTTAGGACGAAAAGTCGGCATGACTCAAATTTTCTCTGAAAATGGCGAGTTGATCCCAGTAACAGTTGTTCAGGCTGAGCCAAACGTTGTTCTTCAAAAGAAAACAACAGAAAATGACGGTTATGAAGCGATCCAACTTGGTTTTGCTGATGAAAAGTCAAACCGCTTGAAGAAAGCTGCTCAAGGGCACGCTGACAAAGCAAGCACAACACCTAAGCGCTACGTTCGTGAATTCCGTAATACAAACCTTGATGACTTTGAACTAGGTCAAGAGGTTAAAGTTGATATTTTCGAAGCTGGTGAAGCAATTGACGTTACAGGAACTTCTAAAGGTAAAGGATTCCAGGGTGCTATCAAGCGCCACAACCAATCTACTGGACCTAAAACTCACGGTTCCCGTTTCCACCGTCGTTCCGGTTCAATGGGACAAGGTGCTGACCCGTCCAAAGTCTTCAAAGGCAAAGGTCTTGCAGGACAAATGGGTGGCGAAACAGTAACTCTACAAAACCTTGAAGTAGTAAAAGTGGACGCTGAGCGTAATCTACTACTTATCAAAGGTAATGTACCAGGCGCGAAAAAATCTTACGTTAAGATTACAAGTGCAATTAAGGCTAGCAAATAATAAACGAAGGGAGGATATGTCATGCCTAAAGTAGCACTATTAAACCAAAGCGGTTCTAATGTTGGTGAAATCGAACTAAATGAATCTGTATTTGGAATTGAACCTAATACTCACGTTTTACACGAAACTGTGTTGATGCAGCGTGCGAATCTTCGCCAAGGCACACACAAAGTAAAAGGACGTTCTGAAGTTAGTGGCGGCGGACGCAAACCATGGCGCCAAAAAGGTACAGGCCGTGCGCGTCAAGGATCTATCCGTTCACCACAATGGGTAGGTGGCGGAACTGTTTTCGGTCCTACACCACGCAGCTACAGCTACACGATGCCAAGAAAAGTACGTCGTTTGGCACTTCAATCTGCTTTCTCTTCTAAAGTGAAAGAAGAAAACATCATTGTTCTTGAGAGCCTATCTCTTGATGCTCCGAAAACAAAAGAAGTTGCAAACATTCTAAAAGCACTAGATGTTAACGAGAAAGCATTGATCGTTACTGCTGAAGCAGACGAAAATGTAACTCTATCATCTAACAACATCCCTACAGTGAAGAGTCTTCCTGTAGAGCAAGTAAGTGTGTTAGACTTGCTAACGCATGACAAGCTGATCCTTACTAAGGAAGCAGCTGAAAAAGCAGGGGAGGTGCTCTCATAATGAAAGAACCACGCGATATTATCAAGCGCCCTGTCATTACTGAACATTCTGCTGATCTTATGGGAGAAAAGAAATATACGTTTGAAGTTAGCCCGAAAGCTAACAAAACTGAAATTAAAAAAGCAGTTGAAGAAATCTTTGGCGTTCAAGTTGCACAAGTCAACACAATGAACCTTAAAGGTAAGTTCAAGCGTATGGGTCGTTACGGCGGCTACCGCTCCGATCGTAAGAAAGCAGTCATCACATTGACTCAGGACAGCGAAGAACTAGAAATCTTCGAAGCATAAAATACACGAATTGAAATATGAAGGAGGGAAATAAAGATGGCGATTAAAAAGTTCAGACCAATTACTAACGGTCGTCGACACATGTCAGTATCTGATTTCGCTGAGATCACAACTGACAAACCTGAACGCTCCCTTGTCACTCCACTTCACAAAAAAGGTGGACGTAACAACCAGGGTAAGCTGACAGTTCGTCATCAGGGCGGAGGCCACAAGCGTCAGTATCGTATTATCGACTTCAAGCGTGACAAAGATGGAATACCTGGACGCGTTGCTACAGTCGAATATGATCCGAACCGCTCCGCTAACATTGCACTAATCAATTATGTTGATGGTGAAAAACGTTACATCCTAGCTCCAAAAGGTGTGAAGGTTGGAACGGAAATTATTTCTGGTGAAGGTGCAGATATCAAACCAGGTAATGCTCTTCAGTTGAAAGACATTCCAGTTGGTACAATCGTACACAACGTAGAACTTAAGCCAGGACGCGGAGGACAGCTTGTCCGTTCTGCAGGTGCTTCTGCACAAATCCTTGGTCGTGAAGAGAAATACACGCTTGTACGTCTAACTTCTGGTGAAGTTCGTTTGGTACTAAGTTCTTGCCGTGCAACAATCGGTCAAGTTGGTAACCTTGAACACGAACTAATCAGCGTAGGTAAAGCTGGACGTTCTCGTTGGAAAGGTAAGCGCCCAACAGTACGTGGTTCCGTAATGAACCCTAGTGATCACCCACACGGTGGTGGTGAAGGACGCGCACCAATCGGTATGCCATCTCCAGTATCTCCATGGGGTAAACCAACTCTTGGATACAAAACGAGAAAACGCAACAAGCCGTCTGATAAATATATCGTGCGTAGACGCGGTAAAAAATAACGGGATTGTCGGGCGGGCAGTAAAACCCGTCTCTCAATCGCGAAGGGAGGTTTATTCATGGGCCGCAGCCTGAAAAAAGGACCTTTTGTAGATGATCACTTAATGAAAAAAGTCGAGAAGTTGAACGAAGATAATAAACAGCAGGTCGTAAAGACTTGGTCTCGCCGTTCTACGATCTTCCCTAACTTCGTCGGACACACAATCGCCGTTTATGACGGTCGTAAGCACGTACCAGTTTATGTGACTGAAGACATGGTTGGTCACAAACTAGGTGAATTCGCGCCATCCCGTACGTTCAAGGGACACTCTGGCGACGATAAGAAAACAAAACGTTAATATAGAGAGGAGGCACTCTAATGCAAGCTAAAGCAGTTGCTAAAACCGTTCGTATCGCTCCTCGTAAAGCTCGTTTGGTAATTGATTTAATTCGAGGAAAAAATGTTGGTGAAGCTCTAGCTACACTACGTCTAACACAGCGTGGCGCATCTCCAGTAGTTGAGAAACTTCTTAACTCCGCGATTGCTAACGCAGAACACAACTATGAAATGGACCCGGAAAACCTATACGTTTCCGAAGCGTTTGTAAACGAAGGCGTAACTCTTAAACGTTTCCGCCCTCGCGCTATGGGCCGCGCAAGCCAAATCAACAAACGCACAAGCCACATCACAGTGGTCGTATCAGAAAAAAAGGAGGGATAATCAGTGGGTCAAAAAATTAATCCGGTAGGTCTTCGTATCGGCGTTATCCGCGATTGGGAATCCAAGTGGTACGCTGGCAAAGACTATGCAGACTTGTTACATGAAGACATTAAGATTCGTGAATATGTTGAAAATCGTCTTAAAGATGCTGCTCTTTCTACGGTAGAAATCGAACGCGCAGCAAACCGTGTAAACATTACTGTGCACACAGCTAAGCCAGGAATGGTTATCGGTAAAGGCGGTTCCGAAGTAGAAGCACTTCGTAAAGCTCTAAACCAACTTACTGGTAAACGCGTTCACATCAACATCGTTGAAGTGAAAAAGCCAGACCTTGACGCTACTCTTGTAGCTGACAATATCGCACGTCAATTGGAAAACCGCGTATCTTTCCGTCGTGCTCAAAAACAAACAATCCAACGCGCTATGCGTGCAGGAGCTAAAGGTATTCGTACCCAAGTATCTGGTCGTCTAGGTGGCGCGGATATCGCTCGTGCTGAATATTACAGTGAAGGAACAGTACCACTACACACACTTCGTGCAGACATCGATTATGGAACTGCAGAAGCTGACACCACTTACGGTAAGCTTGGTGTTAAAGTGTGGATCTATCGTGGAGAAGTCCTTCCAACTAAAACTGACAAGTAAGGAAGGGGGAAAAGCATTATGTTAATGCCTAAACGTGTTAAATATCGTCGTCAACACCGTACTAGCTTAAAAGGCCGTGCAAAAGGCGGTACTGAAGTAGCATTCGGTGAATATGGTTTGCAAGCAATTGATCCTGCATGGATCACAGCCCGCCAGATCGAGGCAGCGCGTATCGCGATGACTCGTTACATGAAGCGTGGCGGTAAAGTTTGGATTAAAATCTTCCCTGATAAGCCTTATACTGCTAAGCCCCTAGAAGTACGTATGGGTTCCGGTAAAGGTGCTCCAGAAGGTTTCGTAGCTGTCGTGAAGCCAGGGAAAATCATGTTCGAGATCGCAGGTGTATCTGAAGAGGTTGCACGCGAAGCGTTGCGTCTTGCTTCACACAAACTGCCGATCCGTACAAAATTCGTAAAACGTGAAGAAATTGGTGGTGAAATCAATGAAGGCTAATGAGATCCGTGAATTAACCACTGCCGAAATTGAACAAAAAGTTAAGTCTCTTAAAGAAGAACTTTTCAACCTACGCTTCCAATTGGCAACAGGTCAACTTGAGAACACTGCACGTATCCGTGAAGTTCGCAAGTCCATCGCACGTATGAAGACTGTTGCTCGTGAACGTGAGCTAGGCGTAAATAACTAATAGATGAGAGGAGGTCACCCTCACATGACTGAACGTAATAATCGTAAAGTTTATACTGGCCGTGTCGTTTCTGACAAGATGGATAAAACCATCACCGTACTAGTAGAAACTTATAAGTTCCACAAACTTTACGGCAAGCGCGTAAAGTATTCCAAAAAGTTCAAAGCGCATGACGAAAACAACCAAGCGAAAAACGGCGACATCGTAAGCATCATGGAAACTCGTCCATTGTCTGCTTCTAAGCGTTTCCGTCTTCTAGAAGTTGTTGAAGAGTCTGTCATTATCTAAATAAAGTTCGCTCGGAGTTAATCCGAAGGGAGGTTACATGTTATGATTCAACAGGAATCTCGTCTGAAAGTCGCAGATAACTCTGGTGCTCGTGAAATCCAAACCATTAAAGTATTGGGTGGATCCGGCCGCAAAACAGCTAACATTGGTGATATCATCACTGCTACTGTGAAGCAGGCAACACCAGGAGGCGTTGTTAAAAAAGGTGAAGTTGTAAAAGCTGTTATCGTACGTTCTAAGAGTGGAGTGCGCCGTAAAGATGGTTCTTACATCCGTTTTGATGAAAACGCAGCAGTAATCGTGCGTGATGACAAAGGACCACGCGGTACTCGTATCTTTGGACCGGTAGCTCGTGAACTTCGTGATGCTAAATTCATGAAGATTGTATCTCTAGCTCCAGAAGTATTATAAAAGCCTGAATGAAATGCCTTGTTAAGGAGGTGCGCGAAGAATGCACGTAAAAAAAGGTGACAAAGTAATGGTGATTACTGGTAAGGATAAAGGCAAACAAGGTACAATCCTTGAAGCTTATCCGAAGAAAGATCGTGTCCTTGTTGAAGGTGTGAACGAAGTGAAAAAGCACGCGAAGCCTTCTCAGGAAAATCCACAGGGTGGAATCCTAACACAAGAAGCTGCGATCCACGTATCCAACGTAATGCCGATCGACCCTAAAACTGGCGAGCCGACACGTGTTGGTTACAAAGTCGAGGACGGTAAGAAAGTTCGTATCGCGAAAAAATCTGGTGAAGCACTAGATAAATAAGCCATAGAAGAAAGGAGGGCCACACGATGAACGAACTAAAGAAACAATATCAAGAAGAAGTTATCTCATCTTTGATGAACAAATTTGAATATGATTCCATCATGCAAACACCAAAAGTTGAGAAAATCGTTGTCAACATGGGTGTAGGTGACGCTGTTCAAAACGCGAAAGCACTTGACACAGCTGTAGAAGAACTAACATTGATCACTGGACAGAAGCCAGTCATCACAAAAGCGAAGAAATCAATTGCAGGATTCCGCTTACGTGAAGGTATGCCAATCGGTGCGAAAGTTACACTTCGTGGAGAGCGCATGTACCAGTTCCTCCAAAAACTGATTGCCGTATCTCTACCACGTGTGCGTGACTTCCGTGGTATTTCTAAGAAAGCTTTCGACGGTCGTGGAAACTACACGCTTGGTGTTAAAGAGCAATTGATTTTCCCAGAGATCGATTACGATAAAGTAAACAAAGTGCGTGGTATGGATATCGTTATTGTCACTACAGCTGACTCTGACGAAGAAGCACGTGAACTTCTAGCTCAATTCGGCATGCCGTTCCAAAAATAATGAGCTAACTATAAGGAGGGAAAATAGTGGCTAAAAAATCAATGGTCGCGAAGCAACAGCGTAAACAGAAGTACCAAGTGCGCGAATACACGCGTTGTGAACGCTGCGGACGTCCGCACTCCGTACTTCGTAAGTTTAAGCTTTGCCGTATTTGTTTCCGTGAACTTGCATATAAAGGTCAAATCCCTGGTGTCAAAAAAGCCAGCTGGTAAACCCGAAACAGGGAAGGAGGTTAATGAGTTATGACAATGACAGATCCAATTGCAGATATGCTGACACGTATTCGTAACGCTAACATGGTGCGTCACGAGAAGCTTGAGCTTCCAGCTTCCAACGTTAAAAAAGAAATCGCTGATATCCTTAAGCGTGAAGGTTTTGTACGTGACTACGAATTTGTTGAAGACAACAAGCAAGGAGTTCTTCGCATCTTCCTTAAGTACGGCCAAAACAATGAGCGTGTAATTACTGGTGTTAAGCGTATCAGTAAGCCAGGTCTACGTGTTTACGCTAACGCTGAAGAACTTCCGAAAGTTCTTAACGGTCTAGGTGTAGCCGTTGTATCCACTTCAAAAGGTGTATTGACAGATAAAGAAGCTCGCGAACAAGCCATCGGTGGCGAAGTTCTAGCTTACATCTGGTAAAAAAACAGATCAGACAGGAGGTGCAAACATATGTCTCGCGTAGGTTTAAAATCACTTGAAATTCCTGAAGGTGTAGAAATCATCCAGGATAACAACACGATTACAGTTAAAGGTCCTAAAGGGGAATTGACTCGTACATTCCACAAGGACATCACAGTTAAAGTTGAGGACAACGTTCTTACTGTAGCTCGTCCGAGCGACCACAAAGAACACCGTGCTCTTCACGGTACTACACGCAGCCTGATCGGTAACATGGTTGAAGGTGTTTCTAAAGGCTATGAGAAGAGTCTTGAAATCATCGGTGTAGGTTACCGTGCGCAGAAACAGGGTCAAAATGTTGTAATCAACGCTGGTTACTCTCACCCTGTTGAAGTCGATAACCACGAAGGTATCGAAATCGAGGTACCATCCAACACGAAAGTAACAGTTAAAGGAATCGACAAAGAACTTGTTGGTGCTGTAGCTGCGAAAATCCGTGCGATCCGTCCTCCAGAGCCTTATAAAGGCAAAGGAATTCGCTACGAAGGCGAATATGTACGCAGAAAAGAAGGTAAAACAGCTAAGTAAGATTCGTAGCTAACGTATAGAAAGGAGTGACCCTGATGATCACGAAGGCAGATAAAAATGTCGTACGTAAAAAGCGTCATGCACGCGTTCGTAAGAATGTCTTTGGCACCGCTGAACGCCCACGCTTGAACGTATATCGCTCTAACAAACACATTTATGCTCAGCTAATCAACGATGAAAGCCAAGTAACAGTAGCAAGTGCGTCTACTGTCGACAATGACTTCAACCTTGATGCTACAGGCAATGTCGAGGCTGCTCAAAAAGTCGGTGAATTAGTGGCTAAGCGTGCGATCGACAACGGTTTTAAAGTTGTTGTATTCGACCGTGGAGGTTACTTGTATCATGGACGTGTGAAAGCACTAGCTGAAGCCGCTCGCGAAGCCGGCCTAGAATTTTAATAGTTAAAGGAGGGACATAAATGATTACAAACATCGACCCTAACAAACTTGATCTTGAAGAACGCGTAGTTACCATTAACCGTGTAGCTAAGGTAGTTAAAGGTGGACGTCGTTTCCGTTTTGCTGCTTTGGTTGTAGTAGGAGATAAAAATGGTCATGTCGGATTCGGTACAGGGAAAGCCCAAGAGGTACCGGAAGCGATCAAAAAAGCCATTGATGATGCTAAGAAAAATCTAATCACAGTACCAGTGAAGAACACGACAATTCCACACGAAATCAATGGACGTTTTGGTGCAGGTAACATTCTTATGAAACCAGCAGCAGAAGGTACCGGAGTTATCGCTGGTGGACCTGTCCGTGCGGTACTTGAGCTTGCAGGTGTTCAAGACATCCTATCTAAGTCACTTGGTTCTAACACGCCAATCAACATGGTACGTGCTACAATCACTGGACTTAGCGAGCTTAAGCGTGCAGAAGACGTCGCTAAACTTCGTGGTAAATCAGTAGAAGAACTGTAGGATAAGGAGGGAAATAAAATGGCTAAACAGTTAGAAATTACCCTCACGCGCAGTGTTATTGGTAGACCGCAAGATCAGCGCTCTACTGTCAAGGCGCTAGGTCTGAACAAGATCCGTCAAACTGTCGTACTTGAAGATAACCCAGCGATCCGAGGTATGGCTAATAAGGTGTCTCACCTAGTTTCGGTTAAAGAAGTTTAATTCTACAAAAGATATAAGGAGGTGCAACGCATGAAACTGCATGAACTAAAACCTGCTAAAGGTACTCGTAAAGAACGTAACCGCGTAGGTCGTGGTATGGCATCTGGTAACGGTAAAACTTCCGGACGTGGTCACAAAGGTCAAGGCCAGCGTTCAGGAAGCAAAACACGCCCAGGTTTCGAGGGTGGTCAAATGCCACTTTTCCAACGCCTGCCTAAGCGTGGTTTCACTAACGTTCACCGTAAGGAATTTGCGATTATCAACCTTGATGCACTGAATCGCTTCGAAGAAGGCACAGAGGTTACTCCTGAGCTATTGCTTGAGTCTGGTGTGGTAAGCAACCAAAAATCCGGAATCAAAGTACTAGCTAAAGGTTCAATCGAAAAGAAACTTACAGTGAAAGCTCACAAGTTCTCTGCTTCCGCGAAAGAAGCAATTGAAGCAGCGGGCGGTCAAACTGAGGTGATTTAATGTTCCGGACAATCTCCAATTTTATGCGCGTGGGTGATATTCGACGGAAGATTATTTTCACTTTGTTGATGCTCATTGTTTTTCGCCTGGGAACATTCATCCCGGTTCCTTTTACAAATAGAGAAGCCATCAATTTCATGGATGAACAGAATGCGTTCGGTTTCCTGAACACATTCGGAGGCGGGGCATTACAAAACTTCTCCATCTTTGCTATGGGGATCATGCCCTACATTACTGCCTCCATCATCATGCAATTGTTGCAGATGGACGTCGTTCCTAAGTTTGCGGAATGGAAGAAGCAAGGTGAAGTCGGCCGTCGAAAATTAGCTCAGTTTACCCGCTATGGAACGATCGTGCTCGCTTTCATTCAAGCCATCGGCATGTCTATAGGTTTTAATGCACTGGCTGGTGGTCAATTGATCGCTGATCCAGGGGTTACGAAATTCTTAATCATTGCTCTTGTCTTGACAGGCGGTACAGCGTTTCTAATGTGGCTTGGTGAGCAAATCACTGAACACGGCGTTGGAAATGGTATATCCATTCTAATCTTTGCAGGAATTGTTGCTGCAATCCCGACCGGTGTGAACCAGTTGTATGATCAATACATCTCCGGTGCCGGAGAAGAGTTGTTCATTAACTTGGTCATCATCGCTCTGATTGTACTTGTTATTATTGCGGTTGTTGTGGGAGTCATCTTCATCCAACAAGCCCTTCGTAAAATTCCTATTCAATATGCAAAACGTTTGGTTAACCGTTCGCCAGTAGGTGGGCATTCCACTCACTTACCACTAAAAGTGAATGCTGCAGGAGTCATCCCGGTCATCTTTGCGATATCTTTCATTATCGCACCAAGAACCGTTGCTGGTCTCTTTGAGAACAGTGAAGTCGCCTCCGTCATTCAATATATATTTGATTATCAAAACTGGCCTGGAATGATTATCTATGTAGCGTTGATCATTGCCTTCACTTATTTCTATACATTTGTTCAGGTTAATCCGGAACAAATGGCTGAAAACTTGAAGAAGCAAGGCGGGTATATCCCGGGGATTCGTCCTGGAGCAAATACGGAAACGTACTTGACTCGTGTGATGTATCGCTTGACGTTTGTAGGATCCATCTTCCTAGCAGCTGTCTCTATCCTACCGATCATCTTGGGCTCTGCTGCGCAGTTGCCGCCAAGCATCCAAATCGGAGGAACCGGCCTGCTGATCGTTGTAGGGGTTGCCCTTCAAATTATGAAGCAGCTGGAAAGTCAGCTTGTAAAACGCCACTATCAAGGATTCATTAAATAATTAGTGTGAAAGCTAATGAATAAATGAGAGCGAGGGGAACACGTTGAATTTAATTCTGATGGGTCTCCCTGGTGCCGGTAAAGGTACTCAGGCTGAGAAGATAGTCGAAAAATATGACATCCCTCATATCTCAACTGGAGATATGTTCCGATTAGCTATCAAAGAAGGAACAGCACTGGGCAAAGAAGCCAAATCCTATATGGACAAAGGCGAATTGGTTCCCGATGAAGTGACCATCGGAATCGTTCGTGAGCGTCTAAGTAAACCCGATTGTAAAAAAGGATTCCTTTTAGACGGTTTCCCAAGAACAATCGCCCAAGCAGAAGCCCTTGAGAACCTCTTGACTGATATGGAAGAGTCATTGGACTATGTTCTTCATATCGATGTTCCTAAGGAGCAACTCATCGAGCGTCTTACTGGACGACGCATCTGCCCAACGTGCGGTGCTACCTATCACGTGGTCTTCAACCCGCCGAAAGAAGACGGCAAGTGTGATCACGATGGCTCTGAGTTGATTCAGCGCGAAGACGATCAGCCTGACACCGTAAGAAAGCGCCTGGAGGTCAATGTTGAGCAATCGCAACCTCTGCTTGATTTCTACCAAGAGAAAGGGTACTTGGTATCATTCGAAGGTGACAAAGATATCAACGAAGTATTCCAAGACATCGATCAAAAGCTGGGAGCTCTGGCTGAATGATTATTTGTAAGACTTCACGGGAATTAGATATTATGCGAGAAGCAGGGCGGATCGTCGCCTTGACGCACCAAAAGTTGGAACAAAAGATCCAACCAGGTATAACAACCGGGGAATTGGATAAGATTGCAGATGAATTCATACGCAGTATGGATGCAATCCCATCTTTTAAAGGTTATAATGGATTCCGTGGAAGTATCTGTGCATCTGTCAACGAAGAACTCGTTCATGGCATCCCTGGAGACAGGGTGTTGAACGAAGGTGATATCATCAGCATCGATATTGGTGCCAAATATAAAGGTTATCACGGAGATTCGGCCTGGACGTATCCGGTCGGAACCGTCGATGATGAAACCATGGAATTGTTGAGAGTTACTGAGCAATCATTGTTTAAAGGACTTGATGAAGCAAAACCAGGTGTACGCCTTTCAAATATATCCCATGCAATCCAGAGCTTCGTTGAACCTGAAGGGTTTTCAATCGTAAGAGAATATGTGGGACACGGCGTAGGGCAGGAGCTTCATGAGGATCCTCAAATTCCTCATTACGGCCCGCCAAACAAAGGACCACGTCTTAAGCCTGGAATGGTATTGGCTGTAGAACCGATGGTGAACGCAGGCTCTCGCTATGTGAAGACGCTAGGCGACCATTGGACGGTAGTCACTCAAGATGGTAAAAAGTGCGCTCACTTTGAGCACACGATTGCAATTACGGATGAAGGATACGAAATCCTTACAAAATCCTAAATGAAGGTGATCGTTTTTGAACGAATCTGAGTCGAGTCCGCGAATAGGTCAAATTGTTCGTATTGTGCAGGGGCGTGAGGCAGGACAGTACGCGGTAGTAATCGATGTACTGGATGGCCGCTTTGTGCTGCTTGCCGACGGAGAGAAACGTAAGTATGATCGACCAAAGAAAAAGAATTTGCAACATGTTGAGCTTATGGATTTCATCTCTCCGGAAGTCCAGGACAGCCTTCTGGAAACTGGTCGTGTCACAAATGGCAAGCTTCGATTTGCCGTATCAAAATATGTCAATGAAGCAGTGACTGATTTGAAGAAGGGAGATCAACTCGATGGCGAAAGACGATGTAATTGAAGTAGAAGGGACCGTCGTTGAAACCTTACCGAACGCACAGTTCAAGGTTGAACTCGAGAACGGTCACTCCGTTTTAGCTCACGTTTCCGGTAAAATTCGCATGCACTTCATTCGAATCTTACCAGGAGACAAGGTAACGGTAGAACTTTCCCCTTATGACTTAACTAAAGGACGTATTACGTACCGTTATAAATAAAACTCCGATCTTAAAGGAGGTATGGATGATGAAGGTAAGGCCTTCTGTAAAACCAATTTGCGAAAAATGCAAAGTCATCAAACGTAAAGGTAAAGTCATGGTTATCTGTGAAAACCCTAAGCATAAACAAAAACAAGGCTAAAACTGAAGGAGGTGCACGTAACTTATGGCACGTATTGCAGGTGTAGATATTCCTCGTGACAAGCGAGTAGTCGTATCCCTAACTTACGTTTATGGTATCGGTAAATCCCTTGCCAAAGACGTACTAGCTGAAGCTGGCGTTTCTGAAAGCACTCGCGTTCGCGACCTTACAGAAGACGAACTAGGTAAAATCCGTAAAGCAGTGGAACAACACAACACGGAAGGTGACCTTCGTCGTGAGAACTCTCTTAACATCAAACGTTTGATCGAGATCGGTTCTTATCGCGGAATCCGTCACCGTCGTGGACTTCCACTTCGCGGACAGAAAACGAAAAACAACTCTCGTACACGTAAAGGACCACGTCGTACCGTGGCTAACAAACGTAAATAATAAGCATCACAAAGGAGGTAAGCTAACTATATGGCACGTAAAGGAAACACTCGTAGTCGTAAGCGTCGCGTGAAAAAGAATATAGAGACCGGTGTGGCACACATCCGCTCTACTTTCAACAACACAATCGTAACGATCACTGATGTTCAAGGTAACGTTATCGCATGGAGCAGTGCCGGATCCCTTGGTTTCAAAGGTTCCCGTAAATCTACTCCATTTGCTGCTCAAATGGCTTCTGAAGCTGCAGCGAAAGACGCTATGGACAACGGTATGAAAACTCTTGAAGTAACAGTTAAAGGCCCTGGTGCTGGTCGTGAAGCAGCAATCCGCTCTCTACAAGCAGCAGGTCTTGAAATTACGGCAATCCGTGACGTAACTCCAGTACCACACAATGGTTGCCGCCCACCAAAACGTCGTCGCGTATAATAGTTCTGAATAGAATTTGTCACCCTGTCTATAATGGGTTATGATAGCTTTTATATCATCACCGTCGTAGACAGAGAAAATATGCAGTTGTCTTTTTATCGGGACTGCCTACCTGAGGAATTTCGGTTAGACCTATTGTCTAACCGGGGTTTCGACGTTTTGAAGGAGGGTTTAGTGTAAATGATCGAAATTGAAAAGCCAAAGATTGAAACGGTCGAGATCAGCGATGAGTCTACTTTTGGTAAGTTCGTCGTAGAACCGCTTGAGCGTGGGTATGGTACAACTCTAGGGAACTCCTTGCGTCGTATCCTATTATCCTCACTTCCCGGCTCTGCTGTCACATCAGTTCAAATTGACGGGGTCCTTCATGAGTTCTCAACTATTGAAGGTGTCGTCGAAGACGTAACCACAGTCATTCTTAATCTAAAGAAACTAGCTTTGAAGGTTTATTCCGACGAAGAAAAGACTTTGGAGATTGATGTACAGGGTGAAGGAAAAGTTACAGCGGCTGACATTACGCACGACAGTGATGTAGAAGTTCTTAATCCAGATCTTCACATCGCAACATTAGATAGCAACTCCAGCTTCCGTGCACGTATTACAGCAGAACGCGGCCGAGGATATCGTCCGGCTGAAGGAAATAACCATGAGGATCAACCAATTGGCGTTATTCCAGTTGACTCTATTTTTACACCGGTATCCCGTGTAACGTATCAAGTAGAGAACACTAGAATCGGTCAAACATCTAACTTTGACAAGTTGACGTTGGATGTATGGACGGATGGCAGCATTCGTCCGGAAGAAGCGATCTCTCTTGGAGCTAAAATCTATATGGAACACCTCAATATCTTTGTAGGCCTTACTGATGAAGCTCAAAAAGCTGAAATCATGGTTGAAAAAGAAGAGGACCAAAAAGAAAAAGTTCTAGAAATGACGATCGAAGAACTTGATCTATCTGTCCGTTCCTACAACTGCTTGAAACGCGCTGGCATCAACACAGTGCAGGAACTTGCGAATAAGTCTGAGGAAGACATGATGAAGGTACGTAACCTTGGTCGCAAGTCACTTGAAGAAGTGAAGCACAAGTTGGACGAACTGGGATTAGGTCTAAGAAAAGACGATTGATTGATAGAACACATCTAAGAGATTCAGATAAGGGAGGGATTATCAATGGCTAGAAAACTAGGACGTACAACAGATCAGCGTATGGCGCTACTTCGTAACTTAGCGACAGACTTGATCATTCACGAACGTTTGGAAACAACAGAAGCTAAAGCGAAAGAGCTTAAATCTGTTGTAGAAAAAATGATTACACTAGGGAAACGCGGCGATCTACATGCCCGTCGTCAAGCTGAATCATTCCTTTACAATGCGCAAGCCGACGAAGATGGGGAGCAAACAGCTTTGCAAAAGCTATTCTCTGACATCGGTCCACGCTATGAAGACCGTCAAGGTGGTTACACTCGCGTGCTTAAGCTAGGCGAGCGTAAAGGTGATGGAGCTAAAATGGCGATCATTGAACTAGTTTAATGAATACCATGAGGGTTAAAGGGCAGGACTGAATCTCATCGTGAGGTTACATCCAGCCCTTTTTTTATACCCAAATACAAGGGAATATCGTGTGGATGGCGTCGATTTTTAGATGACCCATCCTTTGGTTGATAGGAAATGATGTCATATTTCCTGGGAAATAGTCAGTTGAGCAGAGGAGGAACACAGATGGGAGAGAGACAAGTCGAGTTTCGTCATGTGTCTTTTAAATACCAGGAAGACATGCCCTGGGTATTAAAGGACGTGAGCTTTACCATAGGTCCGGACGAGTGGGTAGCCATCATCGGTCACAATGGTTCAGGCAAATCGACGATTGCAAAATTAATGAATGGACTCTTGTTTCCTCAGGAAGGGGAAATTATCGTCGATGGAATGAAAGTGACACCTGAGACGGTGTGGGAAATCAGAAAACAAGTTGGGATGGTTTTTCAAAATCCTGATAACCAGTTTGTAGGGACCACGGTCAGAGATGACGTTGCGTTCGGAATGGAAAACCACGGCATGCCCCGGGAACTTATGGTTGAGCGCATCAAAGAAAGCCTGGACTCTGTCCGCATGGAAGCATACGAGAGGCATGAACCCCACCGATTATCCGGAGGTCAAAAACAGCGGGTTGCTATCGCCAGCGTCCTAGCTGTATCACCTGAATTCATTATTCTTGATGAAGCAACCGCCATGCTTGATCCAAAAGGTAGAAAAGAAATCATGCAGACTGTAAGCGACGTCCAGCGTGAAAGGGATCTATCATTAGTGACCATCACCCATGACCTTCAAGAAGTGACGATGGCTTCAAGAGTGATTGTCATGAATGGTGGAGAAGTTTGGATGGAAGGAACACCTAGAGATGTATTCTCTAGAAAAGAACAGTTGACTGAAATTGGCTTGGATACTCCGTTTGTAAGTAAAATGGCTGATCACCTTAAAGAAGAAGGTTTAAGCCTATCTCGTGAGCCACTCAATCACCAGGAGTTGTTGGAGGACTTATGCACATCTCGTTTGACCACGTAAGCTATACTTATCAACCGAACAGTCCATTCGAACACAAAGCACTGAATGATCTGAGGTTTTCGATCGAATCTGGATCTTTTGTAGCTGTCATCGGCCACACAGGATCAGGGAAGTCGACATTGATCCAGCACTTAAACGGCCTGTTGCAGCCAACCGAAGGGAAAATACACCTGGGTGATCATACCATTAAAGCTGGAGTGAAAAACAAGCGCTTAAGAGACCTGCGTGAAAAAGTTGGCGTTGTTTTTCAATATCCTGAGCATCAATTGTTTGAAGAAACCGTGGCCAAAGACATTGCCTTCGGTCCGCAGAATTTCGGTGTGCCCCAAGAAGAAATTGAGCGACGCACGAAAGCTGCGATTAAAGCGACACAGCTTCCTGAAGATTTGCTCGACCGATCGCCATTCGACTTGAGTGGTGGCCAGATGCGTCGTGTAGCTATATCGGGGGTGCTGGCGATGGATCCTAAGGTTCTTGTTTTAGATGAACCGACCGCAGGGCTTGATCCCAGCGGCCAGAGAGAAGTGATGGACATGTTTCATGACCTTCATCATGAAAAGGGACTGACGACCATCCTGGTCACTCATAGTATGGAGGATGCTCTTGCCTATGCTGATTATATTTTAATTATGAATCAGGGGGAACTTTACAAGGAAGGGACACCACTGGAGATTTTCCGCCAGAAAGAAGACCTTGAGAAAGTCCAGCTGGATGTACCAGAAGTTATCGCCTTTTTGAGTAAAGCGGAGAAAGAGTATGGGATTGAACTTGAATATAAAGGACAGACCATAGCTGAGTTAGCAAAAGAATTAGCCCGCAAAGTGAGAGGGGTCAGCGATCATGAGTAGTTCTTTGATTATCGGCCAATATATACCGACAGATTCCGTGATCCACCGCCTTGACCCCCGTTCAAAAATCGCTATCATTTTCTTTTATGTTGTGATCGTATTTTTTGCTAACTCTGTTATGAGCTACGGGGTACTTGCACTCTTTGCTGTAGGAAGTGCCTTGCTTTCCCGGGTGCCATTCCGCTACATTATGAAAGGTTTGAAACCGGTATGGTTCCTCATTGTGTTTACGTTCCTTCTCCATTTGATTGTCACGAGGGAAGGGGACGTCGTGTTTTCTATATTGGGCTGGGATGTCTACAGAGAAGGTCTTGTTCAGGGGGGAGCCATTTCATTGCGGTTCTTCCTCCTCATTCTTGTGACCTCGCTCCTTACGTTAACAACAACTCCGATTGAAATTACAGATGCGATCGAGGAGTTGTTAGGTCCCTTGAAAAAAGTGAAATTCCCTGTCCATGAACTGGCGTTGATGATGTCGATCTCTCTCCGCTTCATCCCCACATTGATGCAGGAGACAGAGAAAATTTCAAAAGCCCAGGCCTCCCGAGGCGTGGATTTCCGTACAGGCGCGTTAAAGGACCGTGTGAAGGCGATTGTCCCACTCTTAGTCCCATTGTTCGTAAGTGCATTCAAACGCGCAGAGGAGCTTGCTATGGCTATGGAAGCACGTGGTTATCAAGGAGGGGAAGGTCGTACGAAGCTCAGGGAACTGAGGATATCCAAGCTTGATATTTCTTTGTATGTCCTGTTCGCTCTATTAGTCATCGCCCTATTCATGACGAGAAGCTGACGGGAGGAACTTTTTATGAAAAGAATTCGTATGGTCATCCGTTATGATGGGACGAATTACGCCGGCTATCAGGTTCAGCCTAATGGGAATACCATTCAGGCAGAGCTTGAAAAAGCGTTAAGGAAAATGCATAAAGGAGATCAGGTGAAAGTGGTCGCTTCTGGACGTACGGATGCACGTGTCCACGCGGTCGGTCAGGTGATTCACTTTGATACTCCCCTTCATATTCCTATGGCAAATTGGAAGAGAGCATTGGGCTCGCTTCTCCCGGATGATGTTCAAGTCGTTTCTGCTGAGCAAGCATCTGAAGAATTCCATGCAAGATATGATGCGAAGGGAAAAGAGTACCGCTATTATGTCCATCAAGCTCATGAGCCGGATCTCTTCCGCCGTCATTATACTCACCATGTCCGCGCAGAACTCGATATCAACAGGATGAGAGAAGCATGCAGACACCTAGAGGGAGAGCATGATTTCACCTCTTTTTGTTCACCAAAGACGGACATCAAAGGCACCAAGGTTCGGACGATTTATAAAGCAGAGGTAACAAAAGAGGGGAATGACATGGTATTTGTCTTCCGAGGCTCAGGATTCCTTTATAATATGGTTCGGATTCTTGTCGGAACTCTGTTAGAGATTGGAAGGAACGAACGTGACCCTGAAGATGTAAAGCGGATCATTGAAGCGAAAAACCGTAATGAAGCAGGGAAGACGGCACCCCCGCAAGGGTTGTTTTTATGGGAAGTGTTTTATTAGATGGGGTGGTCCCTTGAAAATGAGGCACTCTTTTAAAAAAACAACGAATCCAGGTGTGCATGCCCTTGACATATAGTTACAAGGTGTTATATTATATTCTATGGCATTTTATTTCTGTACCACGGTTAGCCCCGGAAAACTAATCGTATTTGAGATAAATGATAAAGTAGTAACGAAGTCTATGAGAAATCAAACATTTCAGGAGGGAAACCGATATGCGCACAACTTTCATGGCAAATGAAAACAACGTTGAACGTAAATGGTATGTTGTGGATGCTGCAGGGCAAACACTCGGCCGTTTAGCGAGCGAAGTTGCTGCGATCCTTCGCGGTAAAAATAAACCAACATACACACCACACGTTGACACAGGTGACCACGTCATCATCATCAATGCAGGTGAGATCCAACTTACAGGTAACAAAATCAACGATAAGATCTATTATCGTCACTCTAACCACGTAGGTGGTTTGAAATCCCGTACGGCTAACGAAATGCGTACGAAATACCCTGAGCAAATGCTAGAGCTTGCTGTTAAAGGGATGCTTCCAAAAGGAAGTCTTGGACGTAAGATGGGCAAGAAACTTCATGTTTACGCTGGTGCGGACCACAAGCATGAAGCACAAAAACCAGAAGTTTACGAACTTCGCGGATAATCAAAGGAGGTAATCTTAGTGGCACAAGTACAATACTCAGGTACTGGTCGTCGTAAGAGCTCAACAGCTCGTGTACGTCTTGTTCCAGGAACTGGTCGTGTAGTAGTAAACAAACGTGATGCTGAAGACTTTTTCCCATATGAAACGCTTCGTATGATTCTGAAACAGCCTCTAGCTGTTACAGAAACTGAAGGTAACTATGATGTATATGTAAACGTAGATGGCGGTGGATTCACAGGACAAGCAGGTGCAATCCGTCACGGAATCGCTCGTGCATTGTTACAAGCGGATCCTGAATACCGTACACCATTGAAGCGCGCTGGTCTATTGACTCGTGACGCACGTATGAAAGAGCGTAAGAAATACGGTCTTAAAGGTGCACGTCGCGCTCCACAATTCTCCAAGCGTTAATCGATGCTTATACCAAAGACTCTCAACCGACTCGGTTGGGAGTCTTTTTTTTGCTTTTAACTTATGGTAGTGACTTTGGGTGCTGACAAGTGAGCCGGGTATTGAAATTCGCGAATGGGTGCGGACATGCTTAAAAGCATATGAATACCTGTAGAATTCCCATTCCGATATACTGAGGGAAAAGATATCCGTATGGAGGGGTACACATGCTTTTTCATGAAAAAGAAAACACTCATGTCACACAGGTCACTTTGAGGGTTATGAATTTGAAGCGATCCATAGAGTTTTATACAAACATCATCGGTTTTCAAATATGGAAGCAGTCCGATGGTGCTGTTTATTTAAGTGCTGGGGAAGAAAAGCCGCTTCTTGTCCTTGAGGAGGATAAGGATGTTAGACCACCAAATAGAAAAGCCACGGGTCTGTATCATTTTGCGCTCCTTTTGCCGGATAAGGCGGATCTTGCTGATTTGGTCAAACACTTGATCAGGAACAACATCCAGGTGGCATCGGCAGATCATCTCGTTAGTGAAGCCATCTACTTTTCTGATCCTGATGGAAATGGTGTGGAAGTGTATATCGACCGTCCCTCATCATTATGGAAATGGTCCGGTAGTGAGGTGAAGATGGCTGTTGACCCATTGGACTTTGAGGAGTTGTTCCGTTTCGTAACCAACGCCGGGTGGATGGGGATGCCGGATCGGACAGTCATGGGACATATTCACCTTCATGTTTCTGATCTTGAAAAAGCGAAGCAATTTTATTGTGAAGGTTTAGGATTCGATGTAGTGAGCCGGCTTGGTGATGAAGCCTTGTTTATTTCTTCTGCAAAATACCATCACCATATCGGGCTCAACACATGGAAGGGTGCCGGTGCCCCGCCTCCAGAAGATCATGCAGCAGGATTGAAATGGTTTGATATTCATTTTCCTCAGGATCACTCTGGGAAAGAGGCGGTCCATAGAATCCGGCAAATGGGAGCTTCTGTCGATGAGAAAGAAGGAGTCATCTACACCATGGACCCATCAAATCATTGGATTCGGTTGCATGTGTGAATTTGATATATAACGATTTACAGGATTCCTAACAGTTAAAAAGCTTTCTCATGCTTTCACATATTTGTCCCCCCTGTCCCATATAGTGAAAAAGGGAGGAGTATAAGGGAGTGTGAGGCATGCGAAAACCTAGAGGGAAAACATTTTTATGGTTAGCAGGGATCATTGTAATGGTGTGCGCTGTGTCCTATCCGATTCAGGAAGCAAAGGATGCGTGGACAGTATGGTCGTCTCCGTTGTCCGGGAAAGTGATTGTACTGGATCCAGGACATGGGGGACCTGATGCTGGTGCTTCTGGTAAAGATGGTACGGAAGAGAAAGTCATTACTTTGCAAATGGCTGAATACCTTCGTGATTATTTGCAGCAAGCGGGTGCGCTCGTTTACCTCACCCGGGATGATGACAATGATCTTGCATCAGATGAAGCGGAAAAAGCGCGGCGCAGGCAGGCGGAAGACGTCCGAAACAGGGTTCAGTACATTGAAGAAAAAGAAGCGGATTTATACATCAGTTTACATTTGAATGCCATTCCATCTGAAAAATGGAGCGGGGCCCAGACCTTTTATTATCCAAAAAATGAGGAAAGCAAAACCTTGGCCAAATTCATTCAATCCGAAATCAAGGAGAATATAGGGAATACGGATCGTGGAGCTTTTGGTTTGTCCAGTATTTATATTTTAAAACACGCGAAAGCCCCAGGGGTTTTAGTGGAAGCGGGATTTTTATCAAACCCAGGGGAGCGGGAATTGTTAAAGGATAATGATTACCAAAGAAAAATGTCAGCGTCTATCTATCAAGGAGTGCTCCGGTATGTGACAGAAAGAGAGCTCCCTTCTGAAGACTGATTGAAGCAAATCACTTAGAAAGCGTTTCATATATGTTATACTAGCCATAGTGAAACATATTTCTAAGGATGGTGAACCGGCTTGTTGACAGAAGGAAAAGTACTAGAAATCCTCCATTCAATCGAAGATCCGTTTTTACATAAAACGTTGGAAGAAACCGGTGGAGTTGAAGAGATAAAAATCAAGGAAGAAAAAAACCATGTCAGCGTTAAAATATTGATCGGAAAGACAAATACGGCTGAACAGATGGAATTGCAGCAGAAAATTGTCAATGAACTGAAAAGCGGCGGAGCGGCAACGGTAGGCTTGCGTTTCGATCAGCTTCCAGATGATGTGATCCAAAGGTTCCAGCCTGAAGCGGAACAGGAGCAGGAAGCTTCTCTTTTAGGTGGAAATACAGGGACGAAGTTCATCTCCATTGCGAGTGGTAAGGGTGGCGTAGGGAAATCCACGGTCACAGTTAACCTTGCTGTAGCTTTAACACGCCTTGGTAAAAAAGTTGGAATCATTGACGCAGATATCTATGGCTTCAGTGTCCCGGACATGATGGGTGTAGAGGAACGGCCGGTCGTACGCGGGGAAAAGATTATCCCTGTAGAACGATTCGGGGTCAAGCTTGTATCGATGGGTTTCTTTGTAGAAGATAACTCTCCAATCATCTGGCGCGGACCTATGCTCGGCAAAATGTTGACGAGCTTTTTCAAAGAAGTGGAATGGGGCGACCTCGATTACCTGCTTCTTGACCTGCCGCCAGGAACTGGTGATGTGGCATTGGATGTACACTCTATGCTTCCGTCATCTAAAGAAATCATCGTAACGACTCCGCACCCGACGGCCGCATTTGTAGCTGCACGTGCTGGTCAAATGGCCCTAAAAACGGAACATGAGATCCTTGGTGTCGTTGAAAACATGGCTTATTTTGAAAGTAAAGAGACAGGCAACAAAGAGTTCGTCTTCGGTCGAGGAGGCGGCGTGAAGCTCGCAGAAACTCTTCAGACAGGTGTTCTTGGACACGTGCCGCTTCAACAGCCATACGAAGAAGAGGATGTTTTCGCGCCATCCGTCTACCAGGCAGATCATCCAATCGGGGTCATTTACCGTAATATGGCTGCCAAAGTAATCGATAAGTATTAATAGCAAAACACGCACTTCTCTAGAGAAGTGCGTGTTTTTTTGGCTTGTGGTTAGCCTTGCTGACTTTTTTCACCTTCACCGCTGCTACCACCGCCGGATTGTTCTTCACTGCTGTTTTCTCCGCCTTCGCCGGAGGAATCAGACTTCCCACCGCCGCCACTCTGCATTTTTTCCGCTGCTTTCAATAAGGTTTCGCTCATTTTCGCTTGGAAAACAGGGCTGTTTATTGTCTCTTCTATGGTTTTCTGCAGATGCGCACGGAATTGCTGCCCTTCCATGACTGTGACCATTTCCTTCATCATTTCAGGGTTTTTATAAAGCTCAATCATCAATTTTTGGTACTCAGCATCTTTCATTAATCCTTTCATCAGCTTTTTCTGCTGATCTTCAAGGACTTTACTGAATTCTTGGACGAACTTTGGATCGGAGAACAATTTACTCCAAAAAGCTTTTCCTTCTTCAGAAACGAGTGTCTTTTGGACAGCCTGCGATACAACTTCTGACTCAAGAGCCATCTGCTGCTGCATTTTCTCATCAGAAAGGACTTCAGTCATCGCTTTCTTCCCGTCGTCCGATTTCAGAATATCAACGATCATCTTCTTCGTTGTATCATAATCCGTCTGTTCACTTGCACTTGATGCGCCGCTGCAAGCAGCGAGGAGTACAAGGATTAGGACGGGACATAAGAATCGGAGTTTGGACATTTTGCATGTCCCCTTTCTTAAGTTCTCCTTACGTTTACTATCTGCGATTCGACAGAAATTATACGAAGACTGGAGGAAAAAAGCTCGGCTTCGTGGTAAAATACGGTGGAAAAGTCTTTTGTATAATAGGGGGAACTTCCGTGAATAGTCGTAAATGGGTAAGGTTGTTCTTAACGACCTTATGGATCGGCGGTTTGACGACGTTGATCATCAGTTTTATCTTTAAATATGATTCGTATGCTGAAGTGCTGAAGCCGTTCCAACTTTTTGAGCTCTTTGGCTTATTGTTATTTTTTGCGGGCCTTGGATTTATATTCAGCATCATTAGTCAGATGGGTTTCTTCGCCTACCTGACAGTCAATCAGTTTGGAAAGGGCATATTTCGTTCTTTATGGACCCCGGTCCAAATCTTCTTGATCGTATTTACGCTCTTTGACCTTGTGTACTTTAGATATCAGGCAGCAGAAAACGCGTCCATCTGGCCGTTTTTATGGACAGCCTTAGGTCTTCTTGGTCTATCGGTCATCGTTGCTTATATAAAGGCAAAGGAAACGAAGCGGCATGCATTTATTCCTGCCCTGTTTTTTATGATCGTCGTTACAAGTGTCGAGTGGGTTCCTGCTTTACGAGCCCAGGGCAGTGATTATGTATGGTTGATGATTATTCCTTTGTTCATCTGCAATGCGTATCAACTCCTTTTACTTCACCGTATAACAAAAACGTCGGAAAAAGCTGCCTGAAAAACAACCACCGCACAAGAAGCGCGGTGGTTGTTTTTTTTATGGGTTATTCAATTTGAGTGGTCTCTGATTCTGCGCCACTGACCAGCTCAGTAATGCTTACGAATTTCAATCCTTTTTGTTTCAAGCCGGGCAGGATGACCTCAAGAGCTTTCGCCGTTTGTTTCACTGAATCAGAAGCATGCATTAAGATGATATCTCCTTCTGAACCTTCATTAAGAACGGTGTCTATGATGGTATTCGTGCCTGGATTTTCCCAGTCCCTCGGATTGATGCTCCATTGGACCGCCTGCATTCCCTCTTTTTCAATCATTTTCAAAACCTCTTTGTCCATATGACCATGAGGCGGGCGGATCCATTTAATGTCTTCAAAACCCAGTTTCTCAAAAGCGTCCTTTGCTTGGCTCATGTCTTGTTGTACTTGTGCGGGCTTTTGTTCAAGGTAACTTTCGTATTTATATCCCATCATCCCGATTTCGTGTTTTCCTTCATGAATCTCCTTGATAATATCGGGGTGACGCTCCGCCCATTCACCACTGACAAAAAAAGTGGCCTGGACCTTGTTGGCTTCTAACTGCTTCAATACATCGTGGACCTTCTCTGTTCCCCAGCTTATATTAAATGTCAGTGCAACGTTTGAATTTTTTTCGCTTCCTTGTGTCAAAGCACGGGGCTCACCTTCATTAGAAAAGACGGGGAGTTGACTCCACTGTCCGATCCACAAGAAGAGGGCGCAAAAAAAGGCCAAAGCCACCACAACTCCATAGCGTTTCATCCGCTCAGCTTTCCAAGTGTAGAAACTCATTGCACGATTCACCTTCCTTCCAATATGTTCTATACATATGAAAAAAAGGACAACCTATGCTAAAAACACAAGATTTAGGGTAAAAATATAGAGAGTTGTTAAAGGGAGGTCCTTTAAGGTGCATGGTTTAATGATTAATGAACAGGAACGTCGTGAAATTGAATATTTGTTAAAGAGAGAAATGGAAGAAATCACGTTTGACCTCGGAGACCACAGAATCGATCAAGGACTTAAAAGAGCGATGGAAGAAAGGTATGAAGTTCTTTTTCAGATCTTCCGCAGATTTGCAACCAGGGAAGAGTGTTTACAGTATATGCCCAGGAGAAAGAAGCAGAATTAATCTATAATCATTTCAGCTTATCAATAATGCTAAAGGTCACAAACTAAGCCCTGAAGGTAGATCAGGGCTTTTATTATGCACCTTTGCCCGATGAAATAACTTTTTTCAATGAATTTCACGAAAAGCATTGCTTTTCTTTTTTAGCCTGTGATATATTATTAAACGTTGTCGGAAAACAAAACAGCGCAGCGGAAACAAACGAATTTCTTTGAAAAAAAGTTATTGACACTGCGAGGCAGACATGATAAATTATTAAATGTCGCCAAAACGACACCGAAAAAAACATCACAAAAAAGTTGTTGACACAAACAACCGAAAGTGATAAACTAATTAAGTCGCTGACAAAGCGGCACGCAAAACATTTGATCTTTGAAAACTGAACGAACCAACCAGTACGTCAAAACATTTCTTCTTTATAGAAGAAATTTGAAACAAAGCACATTCGGTGTGCAAATGAGCAAGTCAAACTTAACTTTTATGGAGAGTTTGATCCTGGCTCAGGACGAACGCTGGCGGCGTGCCTAATACATGCAAGTCGAGCGCGGGAAGCGAGTGGATCCCTTCGGGGTGAAGCTCGTGGAACGAGCGGCGGACGGGTGAGTAACACGTGGGCAACCTGCCTGTAAGATCGGAATAACCCCGGGAAACCGGGGCTAATGCCGGGTAATACTTTCTTTCGCATGAAGGAGAGTTGAAAGATGGCTTCTCGCTATCACTTACAGATGGGCCCGCGGCGCATTAGCTAGTTGGTGAGGTAACGGCTCACCAAGGCGACGATGCGTAGCCGACCTGAGAGGGTGATCGGCCACACTGGGACTGAGACACGGCCCAGACTCCTACGGGAGGCAGCAGTAGGGAATCTTCCGCAATGGACGAAAGTCTGACGGAGCAACGCCGCGTGAACGATGAAGGTCTTCGGATCGTAAAGTTCTGTTGTTAGGGAAGAACAAGTACCGTTCGAACAGGGCGGTACCTTGACGGTACCTAACGAGGAAGCCCCGGCTAACTACGTGCCAGCAGCCGCGGTAATACGTAGGGGGCAAGCGTTGTCCGGAATTATTGGGCGTAAAGCGCGCGCAGGCGGTTCCTTAAGTCTGATGTGAAAGCCCACGGCTCAACCGTGGAGGGTCATTGGAAACTGGGGAACTTGAGGACAGAAGAGGAGAGTGGAATTCCACGTGTAGCGGTGAAATGCGTAGATATGTGGAGGAACACCAGTGGCGAAGGCGACTCTCTGGTCTGTTTCTGACGCTGAGGTGCGAAAGCGTGGGTAGCAAACAGGATTAGATACCCTGGTAGTCCACGCCGTAAACGATGAGTGCTAGGTGTTAGGGGGCTTCCACCCCTTAGTGCTGAAGTTAACGCATTAAGCACTCCGCCTGGGGAGTACGGCCGCAAGGCTGAAACTCAAAGGAATTGACGGGGGCCCGCACAAGCGGTGGAGCATGTGGTTTAATTCGAAGCAACGCGAAGAACCTTACCAGGTCTTGACATCCTTGGACAATCCTAGAGATAGGACTTTCCCTTCGGGGACCAAGTGACAGGTGGTGCATGGTTGTCGTCAGCTCGTGTCGTGAGATGTTGGGTTAAGTCCCGCAACGAGCGCAACCCCTAATCTTAGTTGCCAGCATTCAGTTGGGCACTCTAAGGTGACTGCCGGTGACAAACCGGAGGAAGGCGGGGATGACGTCAAATCATCATGCCCCTTATGACCTGGGCTACACACGTGCTACAATGGATGGTACAAAGGGCAGCGAAGCCGCGAGGTGTAGCAAATCCCATAAAACCATTCTCAGTTCGGATTGCAGGCTGCAACTCGCCTGCATGAAGCCGGAATCGCTAGTAATCGCGGATCAGCATGCCGCGGTGAATACGTTCCCGGGCCTTGTACACACCGCCCGTCACACCACGAGAGTTGGCAACACCCGAAGTCGGTGAGGTAACCTTTTTGGAGCCAGCCGCCGAAGGTGGGGCCAATGATTGGGGTGAAGTCGTAACAAGGTAGCCGTATCGGAAGGTGCGGCTGGATCACCTCCTTTCTAAGGATATTACGGAAACGTACTGTGTTGGTTGTTCAGTTTTGAGAGATCAAACTATGAATATATGATCTTCCTTCAATTGGGGGGGGGGGGGGCGGAGGGGGGGAGAGGGCGCCCCGGAAAAGGGGGGGGGGGGGGGTGCAAACCCCCACACGCCCACCAAAAAAAAAAGGGGCCTGGCCCGGGGGGGGGGGGCCCCCCTTTGACGGAAGGGGGGCGGGGGTTCGACCCCGCTAGGCTCCACCATTTAAATGTTACACCTAAACACAAGAATCTATTTTGTGTTTTATATTCAACCCTGAATAAGGGCGTGAACCTTGAAAACTGGATAAGGAATCATTGTTTCATCTAACGATGAGGCAAATGATGACAAGACATCTAATTGAAATTGTAAACGTCTTTTCACGAAGATAGTTAAGTGAATAAGGGCGCACGGTGGATGCCTTGGTACTAGGAGCCGATGAAGGACGGGACTAACACCGATATGCTCCGGCGAGCCGTAAGTAGGCTTTGACCCGGAGATTTCCGAATGGGGAAACCCACTGTTCGTAATGGAACAGTATCCTATACTGAATACATAGGTATAGGCAGGCACACCCGGGGAACTGAAACATCTAAGTACCCGGAGGAAGAGAAAGCAAACGCGATTTCCCAAGTAGCGGCGAGCGAAACGGAATCAGCCCAAACCAGAAAGCTTGCTTTCTGGGGTTGTAGGACACTCCATTGGAGTTACCAAAGAGGAAGATAGGCGAATCGATCTGGAAAGGTCAGCCAGAGCAGGTAACAGCCCTGTAGTCGAAATCTTTCTCTCTCCGGAGTGGATCCTGAGTACGGCGGAACACGAGGAATTCCGTCGGAATCCGGGAGGACCATCTCCCAAGGCTAAATACTCCCTAGTGACCGATAGTGAACCAGTACCGTGAGGGAAAGGTGAAAAGCACCCCGGAAGGGGAGTGAAAGAGAACCTGAAACCGTGTGCCTACAAGTAGTCGGAGCCCGTTAATGGGTGACGGCGTGCCTTTTGTAGAATGAACCGGCGAGTTACGACCGTATGCGAGGTTAAGCAGCAGAAGCGGAGCCGCAGCGAAAGCGAGTCTGAATAGGGCGAGTGAGTATGCGGTCGTAGACCCGAAACCGTGTGATCTACCCATGTCCAGGGTGAAGGTCAGGTAACACTGACTGGAGGCCCGAACCCACGCAAGTTGAAAATTGCGGGGATGAGGTGTGGGTAGGGGTGAAATGCCAATCGAACACGGAGATAGCTGGTTCTCTCCGAAATAGCTTTAGGGCTAGCCTCAGAATAGAAAGTCATGGAGGTAGAGCACTGATTGGACGAGGGGCCCCTATCGGGTTACCGAATTCAGTCAAACTCCGAATGCCATAGACTTTGTTCTGGGAGTCAGACCGTGGGTGATAAGGTTCATGGTCGAGAGGGAAACAGCCCAGACCGCCAGCTAAGGTCCCAAAGTGTGTGTTAAGTGGAAAAGGATGTGGAGTTGCTTAGACAACCAGGATGTTGGCTTAGAAGCAGCCATCATTCAAAGAGTGCGTAATAGCTCACTGGTCGAGTGACTCTGCGCCGAAAATGTACCGGGGCTAAACACACCACCGAAGCTGCGGATTGATCTTATGATCAGTGGTAGGAGAGCGTTCTAAGGGCCGTGAAGTCAGACCGTAAGGACTGGTGGAGCGCTTAGAAGTGAGAATGCCGGTATGAGTAGCGAAAAAAGAGTGAGAATCTCTTTCACCGAATGCCTAAGGTTTCCTGAGGAAGGCTCGTCCTCTCAGGGTTAGTCGGGACCTAAGCCGAGGCCGAAAGGCGTAGGCGATGGACAACAGGTTGATATTCCTGTACCACCTCCTTTCCGTTTGAACGACGGGGGGACGCAGGAGGATAAGGAGAGCGCGCCACTGGATGTGCGCGTCCAAGCAGTGAGACGGTCGGATAGGCAAATCCGTCCGGCAACGTCAAGCTGTGATGGGGAGGGAAATAAAGTACCGAAGCTCCTGAGTTCACACTGCCAAGAAAATCCTCTAGTGAGGAAAGAGGTGCCCGTACCGCAAACCGACACAGGTAGGCGAGGAGAGGATCCTAAGGTGAGCGGGAGAACTCTCGTTAAGGAACTCGGCAAAATGACCCCGTAACTTCGGGAGAAGGGGTGCTCCTCTGCCGAGGAGCCGCAGTGAAAAGGCCCAAGCGACTGTTTACCAAAAACACAGGTCTCTGCGAAGCCGTAAGGCGAAGTATAGGGGCTGACACCTGCCCGGTGCTGGAAGGTTAAGGGGATGCGTTAGCTTATGCGAAGCGTTGAACCGAAGCCCCAGTAAACGGCGGCCGTAACTATAACGGTCCTAAGGTAGCGAAATTCCTTGTCGGGTAAGTTCCGACCCGCACGAAAGGTGCAACGACTTGGGCACTGTCTCAACGAGAGACCCGGTGAAATTATACTATGTGTGAAGATGCACATTACCCGCGACAGGACGGAAAGACCCCGTGGAGCTTTACTGTAGCCTGATATTGAATGTTGGTATAGCTTGTACAGGATAGGTAGGAGCCTTGGAAGCCGGAGCGCTAGCTTCGGTGGAGGCGCTGGTGGGATACTACCCTGGCTGTACGGACATTCTAACCCAGGACCGTGATCCGGTCCGGAGACAGTGTCAGGTGGGCAGTTTGACTGGGGCGGTCGCCTCCCAAAAGGTAACGGAGGCGCCCAAAGGTTCCCTCAGAATGGTTGGAAATCATTCGCAGAGTGTAAAGGCACAAGGGAGCTTGACTGCGAGACCTACAAGTCGAGCAGGGACGAAAGTCGGGCTTAGTGATCCGGCGGTTCCGCATGGAAGGGCCGTCGCTCAACGGATAAAAGCTACCCCGGGGATAACAGGCTTATCTCCCCCAAGAGTCCACATCGACGGGGAGGTTTGGCACCTCGATGTCGGCTCATCGCATCCTGGGGCTGTAGTCGGTCCCAAGGGTTGGGCTGTTCGCCCATTAAAGCGGTACGCGAGCTGGGTTCAGAACGTCGTGAGACAGTTCGGTCCCTATCCGTCGTGGGCGTTGGAAATTTGAAAGGAGCTGTCCTTAGTACGAGAGGACCGGGATGGACACACCGCTGGTGTACCAGTTGTTCCGCCAGGAGCATCGCTGGGTAGCTACGTGTGGTCGGGATAAGTGCTGAAAGCATCTAAGCATGAAGCCCCCCTTGAGATGAGATTTCCCTTTGCTTTAAGCAAATAAGATCCCTCAGAGACGATGAGGTTGATAGGTCCGAGGTGGAAGCGTGGTGACACGTGGAGCTGACGGATACTAATGGATCGATGACTTATCTATCTGATTAGAATCATTCGTGAATGACAGTTACTTTTCAAACAAGATGTTTCCTTATCCAGTTTTGAGGGTTCACCTCAAACTTTATATTGATGTGGTGGTGAAGGCGAAGAGGTCACACCTGTTCCCATGCCGAACACAGCAGTTAAGCTCTTCAGCGCCGATGGTAGTCGGGTTTACCCCCGTGAGAGTAGGACGCCGCCACATTGATTCTCTTTCCTTATTAATGCTTTTGATGAATGAACATTATTCCAACGTAGCTCAGTGGTAGAGCAATCGGCTGTTAACCGATCGGTCGTAGGTTCGAATCCTACCGTTGGAGCCACTTGCTTCCATAGCTCAGTGGTAGAGCACTTCCATGGTAAGGAAGGGGTCGCCGGTTCAAATCCGGCTGGAAGCTCTGAGAAACTATCAAACACATGGCCCGTTGGTCAAGTGGTTAAGACACCGCCCTTTCACGGCGGTAACACGGGTTCGAATCCCGTACGGGTCACCACTTATTGGAGGATTAGCTCAGCTGGGAGAGCACTTGCCTTACAAGCAAGGGGTCGCAGGTTCGAACCCTGCATCCTCCACCATTAAATTTATAAGCCGGCCTAGCTCAACTGGCAGAGCAACTGATTTGTAATCAGTAGGTTGGGGGTTCAAGTCCTCTGGCCGGCACCACTTATTTAGTCAAAGTGGAGGGATAGCGAAGTTGGCCAAACGCGGCGGACTGTAAATCCGCTCCCATCGGGTTCGTAGGTTCGAGTCCTACTCCCTCCACCATTTTTTCATTGACGATAACGGCTGACATTCATGATCAGCTATTTTTTATGAAAATAAACATATCTTGTATAATGATCTTTAGATGGTCAATACTATTTTTGTAACTGTTGGGCCATAGCCAAGCGGTAAGGCAACGGTTTTTGGTACCGTCATGCGCTGGTTCGAATCCAGCTGGCCCAGCCATTTCTTAAGAAGATGTTATACTGGATGTTATTATATTATGAGCCATTAGCTCAGCTGGTAGAGAAGCCGTAAGCATCATTGGAATTTCTTCATTGTAGGCTTTGCGAGGAGCGTATGCTTCACCGAAAAATCTATCAACGTGACGAGCACACGGCTTATAAAATAACGAGCATTATGTTTCATACGAGCCATTAGCTCAGCTGGTAGAGCATCTGACTTTTAATCAGAGGGTCGAAGGTTCGAATCCTTCATGGCTCATCTTTCAATTTTATATGCGGGAGTAGTTCAGTGGTAGAACACCACCTTGCCAAGGTGGGGGTCGCGGGTTCGAATCCCGTCTCCCGCTCCATACGGGGCCTTAGCTCAGCTGGGAGAGCGCCTGCTTTGCACGCAGGAGGTCAGCGGTTCGATCCCGCTAGGCTCCACTCTTTAAACCTGACATCAATGATTGATGTCAGGTTTTTTATTGTTTCATCCTCTATATCAATCCGGTCTGTTTGTCATATGTAGAGGTTCGACACCCTTATCTAATGAGGGGTTACAAAAAGTTAAATACTTCTCCATATAAACAAACCCATAATATGTAAAATAATTCGAAACCTTGTAAACATGCATGATTACATACGTTTTCATACTGGTTTTCGTATATATATGCACAAACATGTCCAGTTGAGTCATAACGGGAAAAACGGATACAATTATAGTAGAGAAAAAAGGAGGAACTTTGATGAATAAACAGCTTTCAGTTATCGGTGTACCTATGGACCTTGGACAGATGCGTCGAGGCGTGGATATGGGCCCAAGTGCTATTCGTTATGCAGGTATGGTTGAACGTCTAGAGCAATTGAAATATAACATTGAAGATCTAGGGGACATTGAGATTCCTCGCCCAAAACATAATACAGATGAAAAACAGGATAATTTACGTAACTTGAATGAAATTGCCGAAGGAAGCCGTCGTCTGGCAAAAGCGGTAGATGAAGTCGTAGAAAATAAACGTTTCCCACTTGTACTTGGGGGAGACCATAGTATAGCTATGGGGACTCTTGCAGGAGTTGCGAAACATTATGAAAACCTTGGTGTCATCTGGTATGATGCTCACGGCGATTTAAACACAGGTGACAGCTCGCCTTCTGGTAACATTCATGGGATGCCATTAGCTGTAAGCTTAGGGATCGGTCATGAAAAATTGACGAGTATCCATGATTATGAACCGAAGATTAAACCAGAAAATATAGTGATTATCGGAGCTCGTTCTCTTGATGAAGGAGAAAGAGTGCTTATTGAAGAGAAGGGCATAAAAGTCTATACGATGCATGAAGTTGATCGTATGGGGATGACGCAAGTGATGGAAGAGACAGTGGATTATTTGAAAGATCGTACCGATGGGGTTCATTTAAGCCTGGACCTTGATGGACTGGATCCTAATGAAGCTCCTGGCGTGGGGACACCGGTAATGGGTGGATTAAGCTACCGTGAGAGTCACCTGGCTATGGAAATGCTTCATCAGTCAGGGATGATCACATCCGCGGAATTCGTAGAAGTAAATCCGATTCTCGATGAAAAAAATAAAACCGCTAGCGTAGCGGTAGGTTTAATGGGTTCTCTATTTGGTGAGAGCTTGAAATAAATAAACGATCCCTAGCAGTAACCCGCTTTTTGCAAGGTGGGTTGCTGTTTTTTATAGGTTGCTTCATCGTATTCATTTAACAGGTGATCTAATTTCACACTCACTTGTACGACTTCCGGCGAGCTCAACTTATGGAGGCTGGCTAAGCGAATCATTTCCATACGACAAGCTTCGATTTCTTTCTTCAAAGCGGACACTCGCTGCATATTAAATTTCCTCCTAAGAAATTTTTTACATTTACAGCTTTATAACCGATACTAAAAAAAGTTAAACTTATATTAGCTAAAAAAATATAAAATTTATGAAACTTTGTGGCGAGGTCATCCGTAAAGGTTAACGACCGCACGTATAGCGGAGGTATTAGAAGATGGAAACCATGATTAAGCAAAAAATAAAAGAAGTGAAGAAGGGCAATCAATCCGCTTTCGAAGACATTGTTTCTTTTTATCAGAATAAAGTTTTTCATATTTGTCTGCGAATGGTTGGGAACTCGTATGAAGCTGAAGACCTGGCCCAGGAAGCCTTTATCAGAGCCTACACGAATCTTCATACGTTTGATGAGAAACGGAAATTCTCTACTTGGTTGTACAGAATAGCAACGAATCTGTCGATTGACCGGATCCGTAAAAAAAAGCCGGACTATCATCTGGATGCAGAAGTGAAGGGGACGGAAGGGTTAGACATGTATTCGCAATTAGCTGCTGACCAGGCTCTACCTGAAGAAGAAGTGGAAAGCCTTGAATTACAGTCTTATATCCACAAAGAAATATTAGCGCTTCCTCCTAAATATCGCAGTGTCATTGTACTTCGTTATTTAGATGAGCTTGCTCTTCAAGAAATTGCGGAGGTGCTGGATATTCCAGTGGGAACGGTTAAGACAAGGGTCCATCGAGGTAGAGAGGCTTTACGTAAGAGGCTTCGACATGTGTGAAGGAGTTGAGAGGGAATGAATTGCAAGAGAGAAGCCATTGAACTTATGCACAAGTATCTGGATGGTGAATTAAATAAAGAAGAAGAGAGACGACTGAGAGATCATTTACAAAGCTGCCAAAGCTGCCAGCATCACTTTCATGAGTTAAAGAGAACGACCACTCTGATCAAGAACACCACACCTGTTTCTGCGCCGCCTCGTTTTACTGCGAATGTGATGGCGAATTTGCCGAAAGAGAAGAAACGGAAGAACTATATTCGTAAGTTCCAGAGGCACCCTTTGCTTACAGCTGCTGCCGTCTTCTTTATACTCATGTTCGGTGGTATTTTTACCGAATGGAACCAGGACCAGCAAGTAACAGTATCGAAGCAGGAGAACCTGGAAATACGTGATCATACCGTCATTGTACCGGAAGGGGTTACGGTTGAAGGGGATTTAGTCGTCAGAAACGGAGACTTGAGGATTGATGGAAAAGTCGATGGGGACATTACCCTGATCAATGGGGACATTCTTAATGACCCATCCGGACAGGGAGGAAAAAATGATGAGCTTGACCGGAACAATCTCAGGGCCTATTCAGGGGAATTGACCGAAGTGAACCAGGTTTACGAATGGGTCTGGTATCATACGAAGGAAACTTTCAAGGCAATTTTCTCATTTGAGTCGGATTAAATAAAGCAAGGAGGCCAACGCTTCCTTGCTTTATTTTATTGAATGAAATAACCCAGATGGTCCAGAACCCTATAGGTCTGTCGTCAGGACGGTATGTTCTCCATATATACGGGAAAGGTTATGTGATATAATGGTAAATGTGAATTTTTAAGTTTTATTATATCTAAAAGGAAGTGTAGGCATGCTTGATGGGGGATTGGATGTTTTAGATTATTTTTTGATTACCGTGGATATCGCCCTTGTCTGGTTTGTTGTATATAAATTAATCATGCTGATCCAGGGAACGAAGGCCGTTCAGCTATTAAAAGGTATTTTCGTTATTCTGGGTATATGGTTGTTGAGTAATTTATTTGGACTGACCACATTAAGGTGGCTGATGTCACAAGCGATTACGTGGGGTTTCCTCGCGATCATCATTTTGTTCCAGCCTGAACTCAGAAGAGCTTTAGAACAACTGGGACGGGGAAGTTTCTTCAGCAGGAATACGTCAGAAGAAGAAGACACCGAGAAAACCTTACAGGCCATCATTAAATCCTGTAACTATATGGCCAAACGCCGAATCGGTGCATTGATTACGATTGAACGTGATACAGGTATGGGGGATTACGTAGAAACAGGCATCCGTGTAGGCGGTCATTTGTCGAGCGAATTGCTTACGAATATTTTCATACCGAACACGCCTCTTCATGATGGCGCGGTCATACTTAAAAATGATGAAATTGTCGCTGCTGCCTGTTATCTCCCACTTTCAGAGAGTCCTTTTATTTCGAAGGAACTTGGGACGAGGCACAGAGCGGCTATGGGAATCAGTGAGGTGACAGATGCTTTAACGATCGTCGTTTCTGAAGAGACAGGAGCTATTTCCTGTACGAAGAACGGGGAATTGCATCGCGACCTTGATCAAGTGAAACTGGAAGAGATTTTACGTACAGAATTGGATTACTCCGCCCCTGCGGTGAAAAGTTGGAACTGGAGGGGGAAGAAGAATGGATAATTGGTTCAAAAGTGTATGGTTTATAAGAATTATATCCCTTATGCTTGCTGGTCTTCTTTGGGTGACGGTGAATGTGGATAACAATATGGACTCTGACTCTTTGTTCTTCAACCAATCATCCTCTGACATGGAAGTGATGGAAAACATTCCGTTGGAAATCAGGTTTGATAGTGAAGAATATGTGGTCAGTGGAATCCCTCAAGAAGTCTCTGTTTCTGTAGAGGGGCCGACCTCTGCTGTTGCTCCTGTTTCCAGACAGAAGAATTTTACGGTTTTTGTAGATTTGAATGGGCTTGGTCCGGGTACACATGAGGTGTCCTTACAGCACTCAGGGATATCCAACCAGCTTGCAGTCACACTTGATCCAAAAATCATTGAAGTGACGATTGAGGAAAAAATAACCGAAGATTATGAAGTGAACATTGATTATATCAACCAAGGAAATCTGGATAGTGCGCTTGAGCTTGGTGAACCAGAAGTGGATCCTTCAGAAGTTGCCATTACGGGAGCTTCATCGGTCATTGAGCGTGTAGCCTCTGTGAAAGCGATCATAGATGTCGGAGGGGCTACAGAGTCGATTGAAACGCAGGAAGCTCCTGTGAAGGTTTATGATAATCAGGGGAATGAGTTGAATGTCCTCGTGGACCCAACGACTGTGAACGTATCTGTTCCGATCTCCACCCGCACGAAAAGCGTTCCATTAAATGTCGCTGCTCGTGGAGGAAATACGGAAGGGGTACTGATTGAATCGGTCAGTACGGAAACAGAAGAAGTCACCATTTCCGGACCGAAGGAAGTACTCGATGGCATTGAAGCGCTCCCTGAAGTACCAGTCGATGTATCAGAAGTGACAGAAAATCAAACGGTGGAAGTCGATATTCCCCTCCCTGAAGGAGTAACTTCTGTTCAACCCGAAACGATTGAAGTGGACATTGAAGTCGTTGAAGGCGAAGCGGGAAATGGCGGAAACGGCTCAGATCAACCATAACGAATCAATCGTGAGAGCATAGATCAATGGAAAGTATAGAAAGAGAGGTCGAATGATTATGGGTAAATATTTTGGCACAGACGGCGTACGAGGCGTCGCGAATAAGGAATTAACACCGGAGCTTGCATTTAAACTTGGCCGTTACGGCGGTTATGTCGTTACTAAAGGTGTTGAACGTCCGAAGGTTTTGATTGGACGTGACACAAGAATCTCTGGTGAGATGCTTGAAGGAGCACTCGCTGCCGGGTTATTGTCAATTGGCGCAGAGGTCATGCGTCTTGGGGTCATCTCCACACCAGGCGTGGCTTTTTTAACAAAAGCATTGCAGGCAGAAGCGGGAATTATGATATCTGCCTCCCACAACCCTGTTGAAGATAATGGCATCAAATTCTTCGGTCCAGATGGTTTTAAATTGACGGACGATCAAGAACAGGAAATTGAAGCATTGATTGATGCAGAGCAAGATGATCTTCCAAGGCCTTCAGGAGCCGATCTTGGTCAAATCAATGATTACTTTGAGGGTGGGCAGAAGTACTTGCAACACTTGAAGCAAACCGTTGATTATGATTTTGAAGGACTCCACATCGCACTCGATTGTGCACACGGAGCCACTTCATCTCTCGCATCCCACTTGTTTGCAGATCTTGAAGCGGATATTTCTTCAATCGGATCATCCCCGGATGGTCTGAACATTAATGATGGTGTCGGTTCTACACACCCAGAGCCATTGCAAGACCTTGTGAAAGAGAAGAAAGCGGATGTAGGACTTGCTTTTGATGGAGATGGCGATCGTCTCATTGCGGTTGATGAAAAAGGGAATATCGTGGACGGAGACAAAATCATGTACATTTGTGCCAAGCACATGAATGATAATGGTACGTTGAATAACTCGACAGTTGTCTCTACAGTTATGAGTAACCTTGGTTTCTATAAAGCAGTAGAAGCGAATGGAATGAAGAGTGACAAGACAGCCGTAGGGGATCGCTATGTCATGGAGGAAATGCGCCGCGGTGGTTATAACCTTGGCGGGGAACAATCCGGACATATCATCTTCCTTGATCACAACACAACGGGTGACGGTATGCTGTCGGCTCTTCAACTGGTTAACGTCATGAAAGAGACAGGCAAACCACTATCAGAGCTTGCCAGTGAAATGGAAAAGTTCCCTCAAGTATTGAAGAATGTCCGTGTCATTGATAAAAATAAAGTTCAAACGCACCCTAGAATCCAGGAAGCCATCCAGGCTGTAGAAGAGGAGATGGGGGAAAGTGGACGAGTTCTTGTGCGCCCATCCGGTACAGAACCCCTAGTAAGGATTATGGTGGAAGCACCGACGGAAGCACAGTGCGAAGAGTATTGTGATAAAGTGGTCCAAGTCGTTGAAGAAGAGCTTGGTTTGAAGGAGTAATTTCAGGGCTTGCGCAGGTCGCACATGGGGGTGATCTGCGCATATCCTATTACAGGGCCCTTACATTTCTGTAACGGTTACAATTTTTATTGACCCATCTGAGTGGTCTGTGTAGAATTGAACATGTCCTTGAAAAAAATGTCGAAATTCAAGTTTTAGATAGCTTACAACTGGAAAACAGACAAGAGGGACTTTATTTTGAAATAGTTAAGGAGGATCGAGGTCATTCCTTATTTATAAAGCGCCAGGACTGTGTGCTACGTCTTAAAATGAACACAGTTGACGAGGTGGGGGTTCATCGAGTTTTCGGCGGATGCCTCCCGGTTGCCACACTTCAACCGAATGTCCGAATGTAAAACGGGAAGGTGACTTTTCGTACAAAACATTCTGGACGAAGTGATTAAATAAAGAATAACGGGAGAGGGGCAGCGGAATGCCCCTTGGAAGTCTACAAAGCATTCATTGCCCTTCTCCGATAATAGGAGGACAACAATTATGTGTGGAATTGTAGGATATATCGGACAGAATGATACAAAAGAGATTTTATTGAATGGTTTGGAAAAGCTTGAATACCGTGGTTATGATTCAGCTGGAATCGCAACATTGAACGAAAACGGGGTGGAAGTGACGAAAGTAAAAGGTCGTATTGCATCCTTGCGTGAGGCTGTCGATGAAAATGTCAAAGCGACACACGGCATCGGCCATACACGCTGGGCTACACACGGCGCTCCTAGCGAAGAAAACGCCCACCCGCACCAAAGTACTTCCGGACGCTTCACAATCGTTCACAATGGCGTCATTGAGAACTATGTGGATGTTCGTGATGAGTACTTGAGCGACGTAGAGTTCAAGAGTGAAACAGATACAGAAATCATCGTTCAATTGATTGAAGTCCTGAATAATGAAATGAACGATGTAGCTGCAGCTTTCCGTAAAGCTGTCGAGCTTTTGACTGGTTCTTATGCGATTGCAATGATTGACCGTGAAGATCACGATACGATTTATGTCGCTAAGAACAAGAGCCCTCTGTTAGTTGGACTCGGTGATGACTTCAACGTTGTAGCCAGTGATTCCATGGCAGCTCTTCACGTAACGGATCAATTCCTTGAGCTTGAGGATAAAGAAACCGTCATTGTTCGCCGTGATGGTGTGGAAATCCAAAAGCCGGACGGTACAAAGGTTGAGCGTGAACCATTCACAGCTGAATTGGATACTACAGATATCGAAAAAGGAACGTATCCTCACTTTATGCTGAAAGAGATCGATGAACAGCCGTTCGTCATCCGTAAAATCATTCAGGAGTATCAAAACGAGAATGACGAGATCAAGCTGGACCCTGAAATCCGCCAAGCGATGAAAGAGTGTGACCGTATTTACATCATCGCTGCAGGTACGAGTTATCATGCGGGACTTTTAGGTAAACAGTTCATTGAAAAACTCGCAAACATTCCAGTAGAAGTTCATGTAGCTAGTGAATTCTCTTACAACATGCCACTACTTTCTGAGAAACCGTTGTTCGTATACATTTCTCAAAGTGGTGAAACGGCAGACAGCCGTTCTGTCCTTGTCCAAACAAAAGAACTTGGTCACCCGGCGCTGACGATCACAAACGTGCCAGGGTCCACCCTTTCCCGTGAAGCAGACTATACGATGCACCTGCACGCAGGCCCAGAAATTGCTGTAGCTTCTACAAAAGCTTATACAGCGCAAATGGCTGTCCTTGCTATTCTAGCTGTTGATACAGCACGTGCGAAGGGCATTGAACTTAGTTTCGACCCTATGCAGGAGCTTGGAATTGTGGCAACTGCTATGGAAGCTTTAACTGATCAAAAAGAGAAGTTGGAAGATTTGGCGCGCGAGTATCTATCCACAACTCGTAACTGCTTCTTCATCGGCCGTGGCATCGACTATTACGTCGGATTGGAAGGCTCTCTGAAGTTGAAAGAGATCTCATACATTCAGGCGGAAGGTTTCGCTGGCGGCGAATTGAAGCACGGAACGATCGCTTTGATTGAAGATGGTACGCCTGTCATTGCCCTTGCAACTCAGAAAAATGTCAACTACTCCATCCGTGGAAATGTCCAGGAAGTGGAGGCGCGTGGCGCAAACAGCATGATCATCAGCATGGAAGGCTTGAATAAAGATGGCGATGCTTTCGTCATTCCACATGTGCATGATCTGATGACACCACTCGTTTCTGTCATTCCATTGCAGCTGATTTCTTACTATGCAGCGCTTCACCGTGACTGTGATGTAGATAAACCACGTAACCTTGCCAAGAGTGTTACGGTAGAATAAAGATTCGAAAAGCTGGCATCCCGTTGAGGGTGTCAGCTTTTTTACTTCCCTGCCTCTGGATAGGGGATAGATAACCTGGGGAAAATACATCTATCAGATGCAGTTAGAGGTGTTTGTATGAAGAAATATACAATAGCTTTATTATTCACCTGTCTATTGGCTGTTCATACGCCCGTATACGCCCAAGTGGATCAGCCCAGACCCCTTGAAGAGTTCTATGCTGAATATGGATATAAGTCTTTGGAAGAAGCAGTCAAGGAATTTGAACAGCAAATGAATAAAAAAGTATCCCTTCCTAAAAAACTTCCGTCTTTGACATTTACGCATGTACTGGCCAAGGTTAATCGGTTAGGTGGAAACAAGAATGTGGAATTAAATGTGGAGTACTTGAATGAGCATGTACCTGAAAATCACTTTAATATAGACATCCGACCTGCAGAAAATAAACTATTTATTCATGAGAAGCGGATCATAGAACAGGTGAGGTTGGAGACTGGAGGAAAAGGAATGTTCGTGAAAGTCCCGGGTTTTCACGTTTTTGTTTTTGAAACGGAGCATTGGCAGTACAGGTTGAGCATGGATCAACGCGTTTCTGATCACTTTTTCCCTGATGAATTAGTGGAAATCGCCAATACTATCGATAGTGAATGATTGTGGAAGAGGGGCATGTTTTTAAGGTTAAACAAAAAGGAGGCGTTCCAGGACGCCTCCTTTTTGCGTGGTGTTTCTCTATTCTCCAAACATATAGGTCCTATGGTGATAGGATATGGAAAAAGCAATGCCGAGCGCCATCAAGTTTCCGAGCAAGGCGCTTCCTCCATAACTAATGAACGGCAGTGGAATTCCCGTGATCGGCAGCAGCTGCACAGACATCCCAATATTCTGGAAAACGTGGAATGCTATCATGCTGATGATCCCGACCATTACATACGAGCTGTAATTGCTGTTCGCTTTAAAAGCGATCGTTGTGAAGCGGTAGATCAACAGAAAGAACAGGATGATGACGATACAAGAACCGAGAAAACCGTATTCTTCTGCAATGATACTGAAAATGAAGTCGGTTTGGGCTTCTGGTAAATAAACTTCCCGCTCGCCGAACCCTTTTCCATACAACTGGCCGGAACCAATGGCTCTCATCGCTTTGACAAGATGGTATCCGGAAGAATCTTCATACTTGGTCGGCTGGAACCAGGAGTAGATACGCCCGAGCTGGTACTCCTTCACCCCTAAATAGCGGTCAAGAAGCTCAGGGGCTTTGAGTGCAAGCCAGATTAACCCTGTTCCAAGAGCTGAAATCATGGTGAAAATCGGTAATATGATTTTCCATGAAATCCCTGAAATTAGGACGAATCCTGCTAAGATGGCGATAAACACAAGGCTTGTCCCTAAATCAGGCTGCTGCATAATCAAAAGAACAGGAAGGCCGGTAGCCGCTCCTAATTTCAACAGGAGGAACAAGTCCATTTTCACCGATGAATGGTGCTTTTGATTATGATCAACGGCAATCCGTCCAAGGGCAAGAATGGTGAATATCTTTACAAGCTCTGCAGGTTGCAAAGACAATCCTGGCATCGCAAACCAACTCTTCTGCCCTTTGATAACAGGAGCAATGGATGGTGGTGCGACAATCAAGGCAATTAAAAGGATGATGCCGAAACCATATAAGTACCAGCTGATTTTTTTGAAATCTTCGGGATCGACAAGAAGCATAAAACCGATGACGATGCCACCAAGTCCATACCAGACCAGCTGTTTGAGTACAAAGTTATCATTATATTGTGTGCTTTGCTGGGCACTGAAAAGAGCGACTGCGCTGACGGCTATGAAACAACACATAATAAAAAAGAGCTGCCAATCGAATCTTTCTTCGAATTTCATTTTTGGTTATACATCCTCTCATGTTGGCGAAGCGAAAAAGCGTGCTGTTGACTATTATAAGCACATGTAACACGTTTGAAAAGTGAACTCTTCCTTATTCTTCGATTATAAAGCATTCCTTTCTTTCATGGACATGGAAATGTAACACTTTTGTATCAATAATCGACCTGCTTTTGAAGACTCCGTTCCAGGATAATCGGAGGCTGTTTGCCTAACTGGAAGACAGTGGGAATGGGAAAGTCCACGCTTTTCTTTGGAATAATGGCGAGCTTCCACCCTATTCGATAAAAGTAAAAAACGATTCTTTATACCCAGTCGCGCAATCTTCCGATATGGTTCCATAAGCCATAGAAATAGTTTAAAGACAAATAAAAAATCACCAAAAGAACGGTGATTGGGGTTGTGCATATTTTAGAAACAGGTGAAGAGTCGCTGGATTCTCATATATTTATACAGTGTTCTTGCGTGACGCCCCTCTGGAGTATAAGGGTTCTGTAATCTTTCAAGCTGGTTGATGAATTCAAGGTCACAAGCGCAGTAATCTCTGTGGCGACGATAACATTCATCATGAGCTTTGCAGGCCGCATCCACGGCATTGACTGGTTCTCCAGGTCCGCTGCATCCTGGCCCACAGTAGTTGTAGCCGGGAAAGACACAGAACCCGGGTCTCTGTACCGGTCCTCTTCTTCTATACATGTGGTTCTCCTCCATCAAAAGATTGGCTACAACTATTCTATGATGAGGCTGCGAGTTTGGTATGGTCTCGTACCCTTACTAGGTTTATAAAACCCTCTTCTAAGTTAGCAGGGGTTTGCGCGAAAATTTTCCAGACTTGTGTAGATGAATGACAGAAACATGATTATCAGCACTGGCAGGATTGTGCCAAAGCTTGCGGTGAATGTGCGGAAGTGTGTAATCCGGCAGCGTAATTGCTGAGCACCTGATTGCAGGAGGCTTTTTTAATTTTTCTATTGCATATATAAGCATATGCTTATATTATAATGGGGGATGAGGTGATTCTGATGGAAAAGACAATCATTGAGTTGGAACAAGCCGCACAAACGTTGAAGCTCTTAGGAGATAAAACGCGGCTGACTATTCTTGGTTTGGTGAAAGATAGTGAATGTTGTGTTTGTGAGTTTGTGGAAGTGTTGCAGATGAGCCAGCCTTCAATCAGTCAGCATCTCAGAAAACTGCGTGATGCTGGTTTGGTGAAAGAACAACGAAGAGGGCAGTGGATTTTCTATTCCTTGAACAGAGAACATGCCACATACCCTATCATCCAGCAGGTCCTGGAACAGATCCCGGACCAAAAAGAGAAACTGACAGCATTGGAAGAAGCGGGATTGCGGATCCAATGCGATAGCTAGGGGGATTGTTTTTTGAGTTTAGCACTGATTGCTACGATTATTTTTGTACTTACGCTCGTCTTTGTCATTTGGCAGCCTAAGAATCTTGGAATTGGTTGGTCCGCGTGTGCGGGTGCCATTCTTGCGCTGATTTTTGATGTCGTTGATCTTCAAGACGTCCTTGCCGTTACAGACATCGTCTGGAACGCAACGTTAGCCTTTATTGCGATTATTATTATTTCATTGATTCTGGATGAGATTGGATTTTTCGAATGGGCAGCTCTTCACATGGCCCGTGTAGCCAAGGGTGACGGGAAGCGGATGTTCATTTATGTGACCTTGCTTGGAGCTGTCGTTGCTGCACTGTTCGCAAATGACGGAGCGGCATTGATCTTAACGCCGATTGTCCTTGCGATGGTCAGGAATCTGAATTTCAAAGAAGCCATGATCCTGCCGTTCATTATGGCGAGTGGTTTTATCGCTGATACGACATCTTTGCCACTGATTGTCAGTAACCTGGTGAACATCGTGTCCGCAGACTTCTTCGAAATTGGGTTTGTAGAGTATGCGTCACGGATGATTGTTCCGAACTTGTTCTCACTGGCTGCAAGTATTCTTGTCTTATTCTTATTTTTCCGTAAGAGTATTCCCGACAATTACGATTTATCTCAATTGAAAAAGCCGAAGGAAGCCATACAGGATAATAGAATGTTCCGCATGTCATGGGGCGTTCTTGCTGTTCTTTTGATTGGATATTTCGCAAGTGAGCCTTTGGGGATTCCTGTTTCCATCATTGCCGGGATTGTCGCGATCTTTTTCCTATTGATGGCGAGAAGGAGTTCAGCCGTTCAGACGGGAGAAGTGATTAAAGGTGCTCCATGGGCGATTGTCTTCTTTTCTGTGGGGATGTATGTGGTTGTTTACGGGCTTCGAAATGTTGGCTTGACCGATATCCTTGCGAATGTCATTCAATATACAGCTGATCAAGGCTTGTTCACAGCGACAGTTTCAATGGGATTCATTGCGGCCATTCTCTCTTCCATTATGAATAACATGCCAACCGTAATGATTGATGCTCTTGCCATTGCTGATACGAATACGACAGGAACGATGAGGGAAGCCCTCATTTATGCCAATGTCATCGGATCAGACCTTGGGCCGAAGATTACACCAATCGGGTCTCTAGCGACCTTATTATGGCTTCACGTTTTATCCATGAAAGGCTTCAAGATTTCATGGGGATACTACTTTAAAGTGGGAATCATATTAACCGTGCCGACCTTATTCATAACGCTTGTCGGACTATATCTATGGTTATTAATTCTTTAATTTTTATAAACAAAAGGAGAATGCTACATGTCTAACAAACCAGTCATCTATTTTCTATGCACAGGAAACTCTTGCCGCAGCCAAATGGCGGAAGGGTTCGGAAAGAAATATTTGAGCGATAAGTATGAGGTGAAATCAGCAGGGATTGAAGCGCACGGTTTGAACCCGAATGCAGTTAAGGCAATGAACGAAGTCGATGTAGATATTACCAATCAAACATCTGACATCATCGACCCTGATATTCTGAACAATGCTGAATATGCGATTACCCTTTGTGGAGATGCGAACGATAAGTGCCCGATGACCCCTCCACATGTTAATCGATTCCACTGGGGATTCGATGATCCGGCGAAAGCGGAAGGAACGGAAGAAGAGAAGTGGGCATTCTTCCAACGTGTACGCAACGAAATCGAAGCACGTATCCAGAAGTTCGCTGAAACTGGTGAGTAAAAAAACACCGGAAGCTGAACTGAATATAGTGGAAATAGGCATGACTCGCATGAAATAAGGTTATACCTCTAAGGAGGAGACCTTTTGCTTAAGGAGGAGTTTGAATGGCTTATAAATCCATTATTCTAGGCACAGGACCTGCCGGACTGACGGCAGCAGTATATTTAGCAAGAGCGGATATGGAACCGCTCGTCATCGAAGGTCCGGAACCTGGAGGTCAATTGACGCTTACAACGGAAGTAGAGAATTTCCCCGGATTCCCTGATGGCATTATGGGACCTGAGCTCATGGATAACATGAAAAAGCAGGCCGAACGCTTTGGCGCGACTTTCAAGCGCGGATGGGTGACAGATGTAGAGGTGGGAGAACGTCCATTCAAGCTTCAAGTCGATGGCTTAGGTGAAGTGGAGACGGAAACGTTGATCATCTCTACCGGTGCCTCTGCCAAAATGCTCGGCATTCCAGGTGAAAAGGAAAACCTCGGCAAAGGCGTCAGTACATGTGCGACCTGTGATGGGTTCTTTTTCCGAGGAAAGAAAGTCGTCATTATTGGTGGAGGGGACTCCGCGATGGAAGAAGCGACCTTCCTTACAAAATTTGCGAGCGAAGTGCAAGTGATCCACCGTCGTCATGATCTTCGCGCATCGAAAATCATGCAGACACGTGCGCAAGAAAATGATAAAGTGACGTGGGCGTTGAACAAAACACCGGTCGAGATGGTGTCTGATGGCATGAAGATCAGTGGCATCAAGGTCCGTGACAACGAGTCCGGAGAAGAAGAAGTCATTGAAACCGATGGGATATTCGTTGCGATCGGTCACAATCCGAACACGGAATTTGTGAAAGGGAAGCTGAATATGGATGAAAAAGGCTATATTATCGTTGATCCCGGAACGACCAACACGAATATTCCAGGCATCTTCGCCTGTGGCGATGTCCAGGATCAAAAATACCGCCAAGCCATAACCGCTGCAGGAACAGGCTGCATGGCAGCAATGGATACGGAGCGTTTCCTTGAAGGAGAAGCGACAATTGACTGGAGCGAAAACTTATCCTGATTATTAGAGTGAGCATCGATCTGTTTTTACAGATCGATGCTCTTTTTGTACCAGAAATAGGTTAAGTCACTTTGATTGGATCACCTAAATAATGGTGTACCAGGTCATACATATATTGGAAGATTGCTTTTAAAAATTTTTGAAAATTAATTCAATATATATTGAATTATAAATTCTACAAGTATAGAATAGTTGCGAGAGGTGATGAAATGGAAGTATTTTCTATGAGTTCAAGAAAAAGAGAGACGTATCAGGTGGAAGTGAAGCATTCCCTTCTGTGGGAAGCGGCACTGGGCATCGCTGCTATTACGAATGAACGCCTGCTGGACACGTTGGACTATACGGAGAAACAATGGCAGGCGATTAAGCAATCGTTGTCCGTGGAAATGTTGGATCATTTAGAAACGGTGCAGGAACACAATACGTGGAAAACCATCTTGCTTTTGCTTCATGAGAGGGACATGGATTCAGTGGAGGAGTTCAATGATTTCGTAACTGAACTAGAGGAAGAAGAGTTTCGTTATATCGCTATTCCTTATCTAGGAAGAGACCATCAAGATGATCGAAGGCTAGCTTCTCGAGGAGATCAGAAGGCGGTGGTACGGCTTCAAAATGTATCCAAGGACAATGCTTTCTTTCCTCAATACATTGCGTACATTAGTCAGGTGGGTATGAGTAACTTGAAAAAACATATCCAAGAGGTGATGACAGGCTGGTATGAATCGGTTGTCGAGCCGGATAAGGTGAAGCTAGGAGGCATTCTAGAACGTGATGCTCTTTCTAAAAATAAGCGACTGGAGAAATTGGAAGCGGAGGACTTTGTGGAATGGGCGACCCATGGAATTCGCTACGTGCCGGAACCTAGTGTTTATAAAGTCATCATGGTCCCCCAATTTATTTATCGTCCGTGGAACGTGGAGGCCGATATTGAAGGGGCGAAAATCTTCTATTACCCTGTGGCCAATGAAAGCATCCATCCGAATGACCCTTATGTTCCGGATCAAATGCTCGTGCAGAAGTTCAAGGCACTTGGAGATGAGAATCGTTTGCGTATGCTTAAGATTTTGATGGGTGGAGGGCGTACCTTGAAAGAGATGACCGAGGAGGTCGGGATGGGTAAAACCACTGTCTATCACCATCTGAAGTTGTTGAAATCTGCCCGGCTCATCGTCGCTTATGGCCCCCGTTATCATGTAAGCCCACGGGCATGGGAAATGCTGCCGAAGGAATTGGAGTTATTTTTGGGAGATGAAAAATGAACGATGCAGAGGTATGGCAGTCCAAGGAGAAGCCGTCATTCAAATCCAACCGTCAGGCTTTCCGTTTCATTGGAGGTAATCTAGTATCCTTTTTCGGAGATCAAATCTATTTGATTGCGCTCCCTTTGATGGTACTGGCACTTACTGGTTCGCCGCTCAGTATGGGAATTGTTGCTGCAATTGAGCGGATCCCGGTCTTGTTACAGCCCCTCGCAGGTGTGCTTGCTGACCGGTTGGACCGGAAGCGGATTTTACTATTTTGTGATTTTTTCCGTTTTCTCTTACTCGGAAGCATAGGGGTGTTGTTTCTTTATGAAATGATCACTATCTATGTTCTCTACGCAGCGGCCTTCGTCATTGGTGTGCTTGGTCAGCTTTATCAAACCTCTCAGTTTGCATCGATTCCGAAACTCGTAAGAAAGCAGGATCTCGATCTTGTGAATGCGTGGAACACGGGGATGCTTCACACGGCTGTCTTCCTTGCCCCAGGGCTGGGCGGTTGGATAGTGACCATTTACAATCCTGGAGTGGGGATGATCTTGAATAGTCTTTCATTCTTCATCGGATTTCTGGTCGTTGGGAGCTTGCGGTTGGAAGAAGAGAGCGTGAAAGGGGAAAAGCGTTCGTTCAGCCAGGAGATGAGCGAAGGATTCCGCTTTGTGATCCATCAGAAACCTTTACTCTATACAAATATCGCTATGTTCTTTTCTGTATTTGGCACCACTCTTTTTTTGACGATGTTGATTGTACATTTGAAAGCTGACATTGGTTTTTCAGGGGTCTCGATCGGTTGGCTTCTTTCCATTGGCGGTCTAGGAGCCATTGGAGGAGCGGTGCTTTCTCCTGTTCTGAGGAGCAGGGTTGCTTATCGCACACTATTGTTTGGGTGTGGCGCTCTCGGAGGCCTTTCCATCCTCCTGTTCAGTTTCTATCACTCTTTTATTGCTCTAGCCCTTTTGAACGCTGTCGGGACCATTTGTGCTTCCATCAGCAGTCCATGTATTGTAACGTTAAGACAAAAGCTAACGCCGGAACACTTACTAGGAAGGGTGCAGGCGACAAGCCGGTTCATGACGTGGGCGTTGATGCCAGTAGCTGCTTTGGCGGCTGGAATCATCAGTGAATACATAAGCACATCCCTGACCATCGCTATTGGAGGAAGTGTCTCCACCATCGCTTCTTTCCTTTACTTGCATCCTTCCTTGAAAAAGATAGATGGGGAGGGATGAAAATGGACTACGTACAAACAATGAGGAGAATGATTGGTACACAGCCGCTTGTCGTTGCGGGGTCCACGATACTCGTCGGAAACGATCGTGGGGAGCTGCTTTTTCAATACCGGAAGGATACAAAAGAATGGGGGCTGCCTGGCGGGGCGATGGAGCCCGGAGAAACTCTCGAGCAGACGGCCATCAGGGAGTTGGGAGAAGAAACGGGACTTGTAGCTGAAGATGTGCAGCAGGTCGCCACGTTTTCAGGAGAAGACTTTTTCTACCAATACCCGAATGGGGATGAGGTCTTTAATGTGATTGCTTGTTTCGTAGCTTCTGAGATTCGTGGAGAACTCAGAGCAGATGATGAAGAAACGTTGGAGCTGAGATATTTCAGTCGAGAATCCCTCCCTGAGAATATCGACAAGCGAGCACGAATCATTCTGGAAAGGGTGAGTGGATGAAGGCTTTTGAGGCGGCAAGTCATGTGATTTCAGAGTGTTTTCGGGGTTGTGATGCCGCTCTTCTTGCCGGAAGCGTCGTAAGGGGAGAGGCAACATGTACGTCGGATTTGGACGTCGTGATTTTTGATTCGGATGTAGATGCCTCTTTTCGTGAGTCTTTTTATGCGGATACTTGGCCGGTAGAGGTCTTTGTACATAATTGGTCCACATATCGTGGTTTTTTCAATAGTGATTGTGAGCGTGGGCAACCATCAATGCCCAGGATGGTGGCAGAAGGGCAGATCCTTAAATGGGATGCTCGTCTGGAAGCTGTCAAAAATGAAGCGGCTGATCTACTGAAGAAGGGGCCACCCTCCTGGTCTGAAGAAACTCTCTTGCATAGGCGGTATTTCCTTACGGATGCACTGGACGATTTCATTGGTACCACAGACCGTGGGGAAGCTCTTTTCATTGCAGCAAAGCTAGCAGAACAAACGAGTGAGTTTTATTTGCGAGCGAATGGCCAGTGGAGCGGGTCCTCGAAATGGATGGCACGGTCGCTCCGAAACTATGATGCTGCTTTTGCAGAACGGTTGATCCAACGCTTTGAGCGTTTTTACAAAAACGGCGAGAAGGAAGGCGTCGTTGAACTGTTAGATGAGGTGCTAATCCCTTACGGAGGACGGTTGTTCGAAGGGTTTTCAATTGGAAAAACGAAAAGGAGGTAGACTAGTGAAGAGAATTATGGTGCTTGGTGTTTCTGCAGGCGTAGGCAAATCAACATTTGCAAAAAAACTAGGAGAGAAGCTTGATATCGACGTGTACCATCTCGATCGTTTTTATTGGGAGCCGGGCTGGCAGGAAGCAACATTGGAGGACTTCTCGGCTAGGCAGAGAGAAGTGGTAGAAAAAGACCAGTGGATTATAGAAGGAAATTATAGACCTACGTATGAAATACGCGCAGAGCGGGCGGACACAATCATTTACTTGGAACTGCCTCTAATGATCTGTCTATTTCGGGTCTTGAAGCGCTGGTGGACCCATCGGGGAAGCACTCGCCCGGATCTTGGGGAAGGGTGCAGTGAAAGAATGGAAGCGGACTTTCTGAAATTTATTGTAACGACCTATCGGAAACGGAGAAAGAACATGCAGGAGAGGCTCTTGTCGTTTCAGGAAATCGGCCGTGAGAAGCGTGTCATTCAATTAAGATCGAAAAAAGATATACAGAAGTTCCTTGATCACCTTTCATAGATGTGGGGTTCTCAAATAGGTTAGGGGAACGGATTCATTACATGAAAAAAGCGCTCCAATTTAACGATTGGAGCGCTCTTGTTCTATTAGGAAGCCTTTTTCTCCTGCTCTCTCTCCTCAGGCATGAGAAGAGGCATAGGCTGACATTTTTTCTTCGTTAATTCGGAAACAACGAAAATCATAACGAACGCTGCAATACAAGCAAGTGTACGGAATGGGAAGAGGACGATTCCGTCAGCATTGATCATTGGATACGGCAGGAATGCCGGTAGTCCCATTGCAGGTTCACCGCCGCCTAAACGAAGGAATAAAGCGACAGAGAAGCCGGCAATCGATCCGTAAAGGTTCGCATTTTTATAAAAGAGAGCCATCGTGAGCTGTGGGAAAAGAATGGTGTACACAAGATCAGATGCTAAATACCACAGCGTATATACACTTTTGACATTTAATGCGATGATCATAGCTCCGACACCGACGATGATGATCGTACGCTTGATTACTTTTTTCAACTGTTCAGAGCTTGCGTTCGGTTTAAGCAGTGGACGATACACGTTCCAGGATGCCATGGAAGAGGCAGAAAGTATGGAAGAGTCCATAGAGGACATGACCGCCGCTGCTAGAGCTCCGAGTCCGATTGCGGATACGAGTTCAGGTGTCAAATACCTTAGAATGTGTGGAAGAATGACGGCTGGGTTCTCGGGAGTTGGAAGTCCCATGCTTGCCCAGTCCATATTCACACCGACAATTCCAATCAGAACGGCAGGGATGGCTGCAATGATGCAGATGATTCCTGCGGTGATGGATAACCACATCGCTGTTTTTTCATTTTTGGCTGAAAGGACACGCTGGAAATATACTTGCCACGCAATACCACCAAAAATGAGGAGGAGGGCGTAGTCAATCCAATTCCAGAACCAATTGCCCCATGCAGGATCCTGCCATCCGTTCAACGGTGGAAATAAATTGGCGTACGATCCGAATTCTGCTGAATAGTTACTCCATGCATTATCAATACCACCGACGTGACCTAAAGTGAATGGGACGACTAAAATGAGGCCGATTAATAGAATAGCCATTTGGAATACGTCGGTATAGGCGACAGCCCACATCCCTCCGGCTACGGTATAAGCAATAGCGATGATTCCTGAAAGAATGATGGATGTAGTAAAGTCAATGTTCAGAATGGTACCAAATGTCGTGCCGAGAGCGGTTAGAATCGCAGCACTCCAGAACATTTCTCCAAGTAAAGCAGGAATGTATAGAACACCGGCCATTTTTTTACCGAAACGTTGTTCCAGTGGGTCAATAATGGTGAGGAATTCATAGCGGCGCATTTTACGAGCATAGAAAATACCACCGATAATCAGACTTAATGCGTATCCCCATGGAGCTTGTGCCCATACGAGGCCATCGCTGTATGTGAATTCTGCTGTACCATTGACATATCCACCACCAACCCATGTAGCGGCCATTGTGAACATGGCGATCCCAAGGGGTAAGCTCCGGTTTGCGACCATCATGTCTGCTAGAGTTCCGGATTTATTTGTAGCGAAGACTGCACCGATGTAATAGACGAGGGCATAGAAAACAATCATGGCGATAAATCCGCCCCATTGAATGTTTTCATTAGTGAGGGCCATATAGAGGACGAAAACACCTAAAAGTGTCCCGAGCATGATTGCGGCTTTGTTTTTAGCGAAAAAAGATGGTTGTTGATTCGATTGCAATGACATCACTCCTTTTATTATCTGAATATTCTGTAAATTATAAAGTCCATACGTCTCCCTGGAATAACAGACAGTTAAAATGTTATTCAGAGAGGCGGTATCTTATTTTTCTTGGTCGGCAGGAAGAAAATCGAAAATTTCTCCGCTCTCAATAGAATCGACGAGCTTCTGCAGCCAATGGTAATAAGGTTTGGATGCTTCGAGTTGCTGATAGACTTGTTCTGCTTCTTGTTTTACAACTTCGTCCGCTTCGGAATCCTCGATGACATTATTCAATTCCTTCTGGGCATCTTTGATCGCGTCCAAGTTGGTTTTAGCTTCTCTTAACCACTTCTTTGTAAAAAAGTTGGAGAAGAAATTAAAGAAGTCTTTCTCAGCGACAAACGTCTGCCGGCGCGTTCCTTTTCGGAATGTCTGCTTCACAATATTGTAATTCTGGAGCTTCTTCACTCCTGTACTCATGCTCGGCTTGCTCATTCCGAGTTTTTCACGCATTTCATCCAACGTCATATCATCCTCGAAGTACATCGTCCCATATAAGGTCCCTGCACTCCGGGTCACTCCATACAAATCCATCGTTTCCGCAATGGAATCGATCACAAGTCCTTTCGCGTGCTCAATGGTCTGTCGGGAGCTTTCTTCATGATGATTTGTCATTAAAAACCTCCTCACAGGCGTAAAAGCAATTAACTTTATTAAATTTTTTCTTTACAGACTTTATCTTAACGAATAAAAATCGCTTGTCAAAATCCATTTTAGAAAAAAATCGCCTTAAGCCCTATCATCTCATAGGTTATAGCCGATTTAAAAAAAATTTCACTTTGACAAGCTTACCAAGGCTTGTTAACGTAAAAAGTATTCAAAAAGTTAAATTTTTTATTAACAAAATTAACGATATCGCAAAAGGAAGGAATCAACGGTGAATGGGACGGGTCACTTGTTGATTGTGAAAATCATCTGGAGGTGGATCAATCGACTCTGCAGACGTGTAAGCTAAGAAGTACAGCAGGGCAACTGGTAATCATTTGATGACATGAAAAGAGAGAGACGAAGGAATACTTTTTGGTGAAACCTAATAAGATTCAAAACTTCCCTATCTCTCCCAGAAGAAGATTTCGAGCTTGTCTTAAAGATTGAAATAACCAATGTAAAGAGGAGGCCGTTATGCTTGCTCACTCTCTTATATATGCTCTGGCTGGTTCTCACTGGTCAAGCGACCGCAAAAAGACAAAGATTGTAGCAGGAAATATTCGCTGCGGAAAACATTGCCCAACGAATTCTCTAGAATGGTCATGAGGTGTAATTTTACAAATAGAAAAACAACGAAGATTGCAGGCCGTGAAACCGAAGATAGAGGACATTAGACCAAACAAGACATGAATATGACATAAAAGCTGCGAGGACCTCAGCTTGATATAATCTCCAAACACATCCCCTTTAATTGAAAGAACTTCTTTCTCTATACCGACGCGCTGCTTAACCTGGGCGCACTTCGTAAACGATGACTGCAGATGAAACGGCAGCATCTGCAGTAAAACGAAGCGCACAAGGACTCTTTCAACATAATTATGCATTCTTCCAAGCCTTCAGGAGACGAAACCTGTAGGCTTTTTTCATTTCGTCCACCCTTGAAAGTGGGGCTTTCTTCGACAGCACCGCAGGTCACAAATAAGTAATTTCTTGATTCTGAAAAAGGACAGGGGCTCATGAAAGCTTTTTCCAAAATATTAAAATGTCTCCTTCCTTACATAGAGGGGAATGATACAGAAAAGGTGCCAAAAAATGATGCCTGCCGGTTACGTATGGTAGCTGTTTATTAAGGAGACGATGTTATAGAATTGTCATAGAATCATCGGTTTTATTTTTAGCAATCATCGGCTTCATGCATTATAATGATATCAATGTGAAATCATTCACAAAATGGCTTATAAGGGGTTTTATATAAATGAAGCACCTCAGCAGACTAGCTTTCTCAGATCGAAAAGTTTTCATGCTGTTGGTCCTCACATCCGTGTTGATTGGTGCCACAATCGTAGGTCAATCTTATTTTTTCGTTGCGATTGTCGATCGGATTTTTCTTGGTGAGGAACGTTTTCAGGATATCCTGCCACTTCTTGCAGGATTGCTATTTGTGCTCGCTGGACGGACGCTGTTTACATGGCTGAACGGGCGGACAGGCATAAAGCTTGCTTCCAAAGCGAAGCGTTATTTCCGTCAATCGATTATTGAGAAGTACGCGCGTAACCCCGTTCAAGCCTCCTTACAAGGACAATCGGGAAGGAAAGTCAGTGTGCTGATGGATTCCGTAGACGAGATTGACGGGTATTTCAGCAGTTATATTCCACAAATGATCCAGACGATGATCATCCCATTGATGATTCTTATCGTAGTGTTCACCCAGCATATCTATTCAGGGCTGATCATGATGATCACAGCTCCGTTTATTCCGTTATTTATGGCGATCATCGGCGTGATGACAAAAAAGAAATCAGAAGAGCAGATGGAGAAGTTGAACACGTTCTCCGGAAAGTTTCTTGATACGCTTCAAGGTTTGACGACACTAAAGCTTTTCGGACGTTCCAAGCAGCAAAAGGAAGAGATTGAGTCGAGCAGTCTTGGTTTCCGTGATGCAACAATGGAAGTGTTGAAAGTCGCCTTTGTCTCTTCCTTGATGCTTGAGTTCATTTCCATGCTCAGCATCGGATTAATCGCATTGGAGATTGCCATCCGGCTCGTCGTTTATGAGAGTGTTTCCTTTTTCACCGCCTTTTTTATTCTGATTCTTGCTCCTGAGTTTTATTTGACGCTGAAAGACTTCGGTAGTGCTTTTCATACAGGGAGAGGCGCTTCAGGAGCTGCCAACAAGCTTACGGAAGAACTTGAAAAAGAAGAGCAACCAATCCAGTGGGGAAAAGGAAAGATTCAAAGTGACCAGCCTCCTGAAATTAAGCTCGAACAAGTGAGCTTTTCTTATGAAAAAGGGTTTGCCATGGAGGGTTTAACGGCAACGATCAAACCGTATAACCAGGCTGCCATCGTTGGTAAAAGTGGTGCGGGGAAATCGACACTGCTGCACCTTTTAGCCGGACTTGCTAAACCATCTTCTGGAGCTGTCAAAATCAATGATCGCTCCCTCTTTGACTATGAGGAAAAGGAATGGTTTTCTCAGGTGAGCTACATTTCCCAGCATCCGTATTTATTTTCAGGAACGATCTTTGAAAACATCGCGATTGGCGGGCGGGGAAATCATTCTAGGGAAGAAATTCAACAGGCTGCTGAGAAAGCAGGCATCGCCGATTTGATCACTTCATTGGAAAAAGGGTACGACACCCTGATCGGCGAAGCGGGACGCGGGCTTTCTGGAGGCGAGAAACAACGCCTCGCTCTTGCCCGTACTTTTTTGAAAAAGCCTTCCGTCATTTTGTTTGATGAGCCGACAACAGGACTGGATTTGAAAACGGAACGGGTGTTGCAAGCCTCTCTTGAGGAACTTGCGAAAACAGCGACGCTCATCACTGTTGCTCACCGTTTGCATACGATCAAAAAGGCTGATCAAATTCTACTGCTCGATCGTGGTCATCTATTAGGAAAAGGTACGCACGAAGAATTACTTGAAACGGTGAAGGAATACAGGGACATGGTGACCGTCCAGCAAGGAGGGGACTCCGCATGAAAGAATTGAAGGAAGTCATCCATTTAGTTGTATTGGAAAAAAGGGACATTGTGCTTTCCATCGTTTTCGGTTTTCTTGCTGGTATGTCAGCGGTCGGACTGTTTGGTGCCAGTGGTTATTTGATTTCCAGGGCGGCACTCATCCCTCCGTTGTACGCCTTGACGGTACTCATCGCCTTTTTAAAGCTTTTCGGATTTGCGAGAGCACTGGGGCGATATGCTGAAAGGTACTTCTCCCACAGGGCTACCTTTACCATCTTAAGCAACTTGCGGCTTGCTTTTTATAAAAAATTAGAACCTCATGCACCGAGGATTTTTCAGAAATACCGGAGCGGAGATTTGCTTTCACGGATTGTCGGGGACGTGGAGAGTCTGCAAAACTTCTTTTTACGTGTGTATTATCCACCGGTCGTCCTTGTCATCATCTTCTTAGGGACGATTGTTTTCACATCCATCTTCTCTATTTCCATAGCCATCGTTCTTCTTTTAGGGCTCGTCGTTACAGGGCTGTTGATTCCAGCTTGGTACACGGTGAAACAGCGGAAACTAGCCAGCCGCGTAAGACAGGCACGCGGGGAGTTATCGACCGAAGCCACTGAATGGCTGTACGGCTTCCGTGACCTGAAAATCTATCAGCAGCTGGAAGGGAAGAAAGAAAAGCTGCAGCAGTCGTCCGAAGATTATATTCGAGAGGATGAACGGGACAGTTCTCAGATGCTTTCCAGTCACTCCTGGAACACGTTTGCGACACTCCTTGTCTCGTGGATCGTCACAGGGCTTGGGGCTGTTCTTGTGGCGGAAGGAGATTTGAACGGGTTGTTTCTGGCCATGCTCGTGATGATTTCTTTGACCGTCTTTGAAAACGCAGCACCAATGGCTGTTCTGCCAAGCCACCTGGATGATAGCAAACGAGCATCGGAGCGGCTTTTTTCCATTGTGGAGGAAGAAGATCATGGCCCAGGGTCCTGTAACCTGGATGGGGACCTTGCCCCAGGCATAGAAGTAGATCATGTCAGTTACCGTTTTCCGGAAGAAGAAAGAGAGGCGCTCACAGAAATCGACGTGTCCATTCCAGCAGGCAGTAAAACCGCCATTGTCGGAGCCAGTGGATCAGGGAAATCAACCCTCCTGCAGCTGTTCATGAAATTCCAACTTCCGTCTGCGGGTGAGCTGATGGTCAATGGTATGGATATTAGTGATCTCTCAGAAGAGAGCATTTGGGAGAACAGCAACGTCGTACTTCAGGAGAACCATTATTTTTATGGGACCATACGTGAAAACCTTCAGCTTGCCGGTGATAACCTCTCAGATGAAGAAATGAAGCTCGTGCTGAAAGAGGTTGGATTGGAGTTTGACTTGGACCAACCGGTTTTCGAAAAAGGGGAGAACCTTTCGGGTGGGGAGCGTCAACGCTTGTCCATAGCTAGAGCTTTTCTGAAAGGAAAGCGTCTCTGGTTGCTCGATGAACCGACATCTTCTGTCGATGCTCTGACCGAACGAATGATCTTTAAACACTTGTATGAACGCGCATCTCAGGATACCGTCGTCCTCATCAGCCACCGCTTGAGCGGCCTGGAAAAGATGGACCAAATCATCGTCATGGAAGAAGGGGAAGTCGCAGAAGCAGGTTCTTATGACGAACTTATGCAAAAGAAAGGACACTTCTACGAAATGAAACAAATCGAAAAAAACATCTTCCGCACATAAAAAATGCCGTACCGGATATTCCATAATATGGATGACCTGGTACGGTATTTTATTCCATGTAATTGAGATAAGTGAACATCCGGTCTATACGAGATTATTGCTTACTTAGTAGTAGTAAGGGTATCCGTATGAATATGGGTAGTAATAGGGGTAAGGACTAGCGAAGTAAGGGAATAACGCTAAAGTAGCTAGCCCGGCTATTGGAAGGACTTCACGACGGAAGCGGCGTGCCCGGCGGCGTCCATATCCGTATTGGCGTTCCTCCATGGCATTTCCATCCTCATCCACCATAACGTCTTCACTTACTAAGATTGTCATCTTATCGTGATTCACGTCTGTGATGACTCCATCAAAGCTGCGTCCATCTTTGGTTTGGACCATGACATGGTAGTACTTCATTTTATTGCACTGCTCATAGGAAGGCTTCGTATGACCTTGTTGGTGCATCTTTCGTTCTTCTGTCATTTTAACCATCTCCTCAAAATCCATGATATTCACCCAGCCCAAAAGTGTGACAATCCATTTAACCTCAGTTATTAAAGGATAGGGCAGGATTCTTGAAGACTCGGTTTCGAGATGTGTATGAGAATTTAGGGCTGCGGGAAAAGGTTCGCTTTCCATGGGGCGGGCGCTGAGCCTCCTCGGACTACGTCCTGTGGGGTCTCACCAAGCACTTTTTTCCTCTTCGATATCCGGTTCCGGCGCCTAGCGAGACTTCCCTCGCTTCTGTACGATAAGTCAACATCGAATCACTCCGTTCTTCGTGTTTCCTTTATCTCCGCCAGCTCCGTCCAGTCCATACGCCGCTGATCGAGGCGCCTGCACACTTAAGGTAGGAGTCTCACCGTTTCCCTCCGCCTAAATAGTCTTCGAAACTGAATCTTAAAGAAAAGGAAGCATTTATGAATCTACAAAAAGAAACATGCCCATTAAAGAAAGCGTTATCATTATTTGTTAAATTCTAGTACACTAGAGATAATTCATAAGGTGAGGTGAAGGAATTGAAGAAGAGAGCGCCGATGGATTTAGGAAACGATGTGTTTTTGATTGATGGTTATGACATGGGGTTTGAAGGGCGGACAGGTACATACGTTTTGTTAGGGGATGACATTACGGTTGTGGAAACAGGACCGAGCCCTTCTGTGCCGAGAGTGCTTGCTGGTTTGGAAGAGTTGGAGATTCCAAAAGAAAAAGTAGCGTACGTAATTTTGACGCATATTCATTTGGATCATGCGGGTGGAGCGGGGTTGCTGTTACAGGAATGCTCGAACGCCCGGGTCATCGTCCATGAAAAAGGGAAGCGGCATCTCGCGGATCCTTCGCGTTTGATTCAAGGAGCGAAGGCGGTTTATGGGGAAGCGTTTGATGAATTGTTTGATCCGATTCTTCCTATACCGGAAGAGAGGCTGGAAACAAAGACCGACGGAGACACGCTTACGCTTTCGCAGAACCGTAAACTCACGTTTTATGATACTCCAGGACATGCGAAACACCATCTTGGCATTCATGATTCACAGAGTAACGGAATTTTCACAGGGGATACGGCAGGAATTCGTTATCACCAGACTGAAGACCATGGACTGACATTTTACCTGCCCACAACTTCACCGAATCAGTTCGATCCGGATGCGATGCTCGATTGCATCAGTCGTTTTCGTAATATGAATCCCTCTTGTCTCTATTTCGGTCATTTCGGGAAGACGGATAATCCTGATCAAACGTTTGACCAAGTCAGTGGCTGGGTTCCTGTGTTTGTGAGTGAAGCAAAGGATGCTTTAGAGCAAGGTCAAGGATTGGACGGCGTTCAAGAGCGGCTTCATGAACGTGTCTCGTCCTATTTAGAGGAAAAAGGAATCCCGCAGAATCATGAGGTCTATGATATTCTGAAACTGGATATAGAAGTTTGTTCCATGGGTCTTGCCGACTACTTGAAAAAGAAAAGCAGAACGTAATTGTTCTGCTTTTTCTCATGATTGCACATATAATTGAAACATAACGCTGTATTCGAACGTAAGTAATAAGGACAAGAAGGGGGATACATAATGATTGGAATAGTAATGACAACGGTATTATCGTTTCTATTATTTTTGACGTTGTCGATCATCGTCTATGTGAAAAATCGAATGAGAAGAAAGAAAATCTTGAAAACGACAATAGGGGTCCTGGTTTTCGGCCTCATCGTGATGTTCTTCGTGGTTTATGCGTTTATGCCGACGATTACAGTGCCGAATATGTTGATTTTTAATGTGATTGTCGCAGTTCTTTTTGTTCCGTTAGTATACGGAGGAGCTAAAGTACCGGTGCAATATCAAACGATGCACCGCTCACTGTCAGGAATCGTTATTTTAGCCGTAGCGGTCGCGGTCATTGGTGTTTTCATTTACAGCATTTTAGCTTTGCAGGACAGCTATGACAGCATTTCAAAATCAGAGGAGGAGGAAGCTCGTCCTTTGAATGAAGAAAACACACCGATCTCTGTTGCGCCTGAATCTGCACGGAACAAAGTGCAAAAAGCCATGAGTGTTGTGCCGAATACGCAATTCTACGATTTAGGAAAACTACAAGCCCAGCAAATTGATGGCGAAATCACTTATGTAGCGCCCGTCGAGTTTTCAAGCTTCTGGCGTTATCTGCGAGGGAAAGAGACAGAAGGATACTTTACGATTACAGCTACGAATATCAATGCACAGCCGGAGTTCGTCCAGAGCAAAATGAAGTACACAAACTCAAGCTTCTTCAATCATAATGTGCAGCGTGTCGTTTATGGGAAGCATCCGGATTATATCCAAAGCGGAGACGCTCAGATTGAAGTCGATGACGATGGTAAACCGTGGTATGTTCAAACCATCTATAAGCCGCTGCTGTTTTCCAACCGTCCGGATATGAATGATATAAAAGTGGCGATTGTCGATCCAGTTTCAGGCGATATGGAAACCTTTGAATCTTCCAATGCTCCTGATTTCGTTGAAGGATCAGTAAGTTCTGAACTTGCAGCAATTGAGAATGAATACTTTGGTAAATATGTAAATGGATGGTTGAATTCGATCTTTGGGAAAAAGGATGTAAAGATCCCGAATGAGTCAGGAACAGAAAGTAGTGTCACACCGATCTTCAATGAAGCAGGTGAAATGTTCTACTTTACAGATATGGCTTCACCGAAAGAAAACATTGATTCTGCCCTTGGTTATACGTTGATCAATGCCCGGACAGGGTCCCTCACTTACTACAACGGCCAGCAAAACCAGGGGATCATGGACAGCAAAGGAGCCGTACAGATTGTAAACAAGCAGTATCCTGAGAAAAACTGGACAGGAACAATGCCGGTTCTCTATAACGTGGATGGCCATCCGACATGGATCGTAAATGTCCTTGATCCAAACGGTCTGTTCAAGCAATATGCGTATATTAAAGCTGCAGATTCAGACTTTGCAGTTTTTGGAGATACAGCCAAGCAGACATTAAACGCATACCGTCTGCAAATCGCCCAGGACCCGAGCAGCGTCGAGGGAAGTCAAGGTGTCGATCTGACAGAGAAGTCAGGAACAATTAACCGCGTCCTTGTCACCTCTACCGATTCCAGGCAGTCTGTCCAATTTTTATTGGAAGGGGAAACGACCATCTATACGGTCAATACAAGCAAGGCGCCGCTTGCCATTTTCCTGAAAGAAGGAGACCAAGTAAACATTCAGGCACGTATCCGTGATAACGGAACAGGGACTGTAGAAGAAATGCAGATTCAAGGCATCAATTGAAGAGAAGCAGCAGGGCACCCGCTCCTGCTGCTTTTTTGTTATGATAAAATAAATATAGAATTTTAATAGTTGGAGGGATTTTTAATGGCAGAAAAAACATTTGCAACAGCAATCAATTGTATGGATGGACGTGTGCAGCTTCCCGTCATCCACTGGATGCAGGAACGTTATGGGACGGAATATATCGACATGATTACAGAAGCAGGCCCGACCAAGTTCTTGCTGGAAGGCTCTGAAGATCAGCTGGCTGCTGTCAAAACGAAAATTGGCATTTCCGTAGACAAGCACGGGTCAGGCGTAGTGGCCATTGTCGGCCATTACAATTGCGCAGGTAACCCTGTAGATCGCGAGGTGAAAGCTGGTCAAATCAAAGAATCTGTAGACCTTGTGAAGTCCTGGGGATTCAATGTGGATGCCATTGGCTTATATGTCAACGACCAGTGGGAAGTAGAAGTGATTACAGAATAAGAGGATTTTTCTTCCTGATGGCGAATAGTTTTTAAGTAGAACATTCGCGAAGGAGTGGCGGTATGGAGCAAGCGAGCTGGTTTGATTTCGTTGAAAAAGAGCGGGATCCGGTTTATGAAGAACTGCAGACTTTAACGGAGGAGAACCCGAAAATACGCATCGCCTCCTATACCATTACGTTGAATCCTTTTGCTTTAATCGAAATTGAAAGTGACGGCATTCATGACTGCGTCAGCAACATCGAAGCCTGCTATAAGTATTTGTGTAACTTAAATCACTATGCTTAAATCCAAACCCCGGAGTCCACACTCCGGGGTTTGCCTTTGCTTCCCTTCTTCCACTAAAGCTCCCTTTTCTGGAAGACTCAGTTTCGAGACGTTTGTGAGGTGGGTCGGGGCTGCGGGGAATAGCTCGCTTTCCGCGGGAGCGCGGTGAGCCTCCTCGGACTGCGTCCTGTGGGGTCTCACCCTGCACTTTTTTCCTCTACGATATCCGGTTCCGGCGCCTAGCGGCTAGTGAGACTTCCCTCGCTTCTGTACGATAAGTCAACATCGAATCACTTCGTTCTCCGTGTTTCCTTTATCTCCGCCAGCTCAGTCGAGTCCATACGCCGCTGATCGAGGCGCCTGCACACTTATATTAGGAGTCTCGCCATTCCCCTCCGCCCACTTGCCGGAAGAAATTCTCGAAACTACCTTCCAGCAATAGGAGCTTCTATGGTTGAGAAGCCTATATCAACGTGGTTTAAGCAAGATTTAAAAGAGTTTTAGGCAGGGTACTATAAGAGGGATTTCGAGAACCTCATATGGCAAAGGGGCGGAGGGAAACGGTGAGACTCCTGTGGGAAGTGCGTGGTAGATGAGACCCCGCAGAGCGTTAGCTCGAGGAGGCTCATCACTCGCCCACGGAAAGCGAACCTTTTCCCGGAGCCCCTAAATCCACACAAACATCTCGAAATCAATTCTTACACAATCCTGCCATATTGTTGAATAGGGATTTGAGTGGAGGTTTCTTTTTTTATACAATGGTCAAGGAAATGAAAATACGAATGAAAAGGTGTTTACCTATGAAAAAATATATCGTTGTCGGCGGGGGAGTGCTGGGCGCATCCACCGCTTATCACTTAGCAAAAGAAGGCGTAGATGTGAAAATCATTGACCGCAAGGATGAAGGACAGGCGACAGAAGCAGCAGCAGGAATTGTCTGCCCGTGGCTCGCTCAACGCCGTAACAAGCGCTGGTACCGGCTCGTCAAAGGCGGCGCTCGTTATTATCCTGAACTGATCCGTCAGCTTGAAGCGGAAGGAGAAACGCGGACGGGCTATCGCCGCGTAGGGGCAATCAGTCTCCAAAGAGATGAAGCTAAATTAGAAAAAACTATGGAGCGCGCGTTGAAGCGAAGAGAAGACGGGGCTCCTGAAATCGGTGAAATCACAAGAATCTCCTCGGAAGAAGCAAAGAAAATGTTTCCACCGCTCGCGGATGGGTACGATGCGATTCACGTCAGTGGTGCGGCCCGCGTTAATGGGCGTGAGTTAAGAGATGCGCTTCTTCGAGTAGCTGAGAAACTTGGGGTTCAAAGGATTCAAGGAGATGCTAGCCTGATTCAAGAAGGTCGGAAGGTTACCGCTGTCGAGGTGGATGGCGTCCGCTATGAAGCGGATGAAGTGCTTGTGACAGCTGGTGCATGGGCGAAACCGATTTTGAAGCCGTTGGGCATTGATTTTCTGGTCCACCCTCAAAAAGCACAGATTGTCCATTTGGACCTTCCTGATACAGAAACGCAAGATTGGCCTGTTATTATGCCACCGAATAATCAGTACATGCTTTCCTTCGGGGGCGGGCGTGTGGTCATTGGGGCCACACATGAAACCGATGCAGGTTTTGATGGACGCTCGACCGTAGGTGGTCTTCATTATGTGTTTGATAAGGCCTTAGAAGTGGCTCCCGGACTTTCCGACAGCACGTTTGCTGAGACACGTGTCGGTTTCCGACCATTTACGCCTGGGTCGCTGCCGGTGTTCGGTGGCATCCCTGAATGGTCAAATTTATATGTCGCCAATGGTCTCGGGGCTTCAGGTCTTACCTCCGGCCCTTACGTTGGTGCAGAGCTTGCCCGACTGGTACTTGGAAAAGAAACCGAGCTTGATCCAGCGGATTATGATGTATCAGAGGCACTTGGAGCAGAGTAAATGTCTCCACTTGAAAAACATGGCAGCCTGATTAGGCTGCCATGTTTTTTCATTGTTTTTCAGGGTAGTCGCAGTACTCGATAATGGTTCCTTCTGTATCAGTTGGGTTTAAGTAGATGAGACGGCGGCCGTGTTTATTGGTCCGTAATGACCATTCCAGGGTCCGTATGCCTTCCTTCTCTAATTCTTCCAGCGCCTGATCCAAATCGCCGACATCATAGGCGATGTGATGAACCCCTTTTCCTTTTTGTTTAATGAAACGAGCGATGGGGGAGGTTGTATTATTCGTTGGCATCAATAATTCTGTACGATCACCTTTAATATCGATAATGGCAATTTCACTTTCTACTCCTTGCGCTTCACTTCGGTAACGGTCAATCAAAGTGCCGCCAAGGATTTTGGTATAAAAAGTGATGCTGTCTTCGATATTTCGGACAGCAATTCCGATATGATCCAGTCTTTTTTCCACGTTCATTCTCCTCTACTGCAAATTCCAGAACCATTTTAACATACGAATGCCCAAGCAGCTGTTAGGCGGTCCTAAGTAAAAGCCCTTTTTCGCAGAATCTATCAAAACGTACAAGCTGATTTTTCTCTATCACATAAAGTAGAGCAGGAGGTGATTTTATATGCCTGCCTGGATCAGCAATAGTTTCAAGATCCTGTCATCCGCTGCTCTGCACGTGGTTGTCAGTCTACTTTTATTCGGAACATCGATTTATACTATTGTTACTGGATTGACGTGGATCAAAGGGTTGATCGTCATCGGCTTGTTGCTTTTCTGGCTTGCTTCATATGTGTGTGTAGCCCAAAAGCTGTACGCGTATTTGTTCGGCCGTTGGAAAGACGACGATGAATAAGAAAAAGGGGTCCTGTACTTCAGGACCCCTTTACATATTAATTCAGTTGTTTTACGACTTCTTTGGCAACGACTTCTGTAGATTGTGGATTTTGACCGGTGATCAAGTTGCCGTCCACTTCAAAATGCTCGGACCAGTTTGGACCACTCACGAATGTTGCTCCCAGCTCATTCAGCTTGCTCTCAAGCAGGAATGGCATATGTTGATCCAGCGTTGTTTCCACTTCTTCGGCGTCGGTAAATGCATTGACGCGTTTCCCTTTAACCAATGGTTCACCGTTAGATAATGTAGCTCCGACAAGACCTGCGGGACCATGGCAGACGGCTGCCACGATTTTATCCGCTTCATAAAAGTTACGAAGCAGTTTTTGAAGTTTTTCATTATCCGGAAAGTCAAACATCGTTCCGTGACCGCCCGGTAAGAAGATCGCATCGTAGTCTTCCGCTTCGACATCAGCAATCGGTGTTGTATTTTCTAAATGTGGTTTCGTATCTAAAATCTCTTGTGGTTCATCTTCGCTGACACTACCTGGATCAACAGGGGCACGGCCGCCTTCCGGGCTTGCTACTGTCACTTCATAGCCGTGTTTTTTGAACTCGTTATAGGCTTCGCCGAATTCGGATAACCAAATTCCTGTCGGCTGCTCATCCGTAATCTTTTCGTGGTTCGTAACGACCATTAGTACTTTTTTAGACATGATTGTCCTCCTTTTGGTAGTAGGTGTCATTGTAGTATTTAAAATTTGAGAGTGCCAAACATTCTGCTTTGTCGCACATACATTAAATTTCCCGTTTTAATTTAGATAAAACATGGGCGAGCACACATTGACAAAATGGAATGCGGCGCATACGATAAGTGTATATATGAATATATGCGCATATAAGGAAGGTGTCGATTTCATGAGTGATGATAAAAATAAACCAGAGGATCAGGAAAAAAAGCACGCCAATGAACTGGATGAAGAGACGTTATTCGTCGTTTCTCAAACATTCAAAGCGTTGTCCGATCCGACAAGAATCAGAATCCTGCATTTACTATGTGAACAAGAAATGTCCGTGAATCAAATCGCCGATACATTAGAACTTCGCCAATCGACCGTTTCCCATCAACTGCGGTTTCTAAAGAATTTACGCTTGGTGAAGTATCGAAGAGCGGGTACGACATTATTTTATTCCCACGATGATGAACACGTCATCGATCTATTGCAACAAACCATCAATCACGCTCTTCACCATTAAAGGGGAGAAAGAGAATGAAGGAATACAAACTGCAAGGCTTATCATGCGCAAACTGCGCAGCGGAGATGGAAGAAGAAATCCGCAAGCTCAACCACGGGGGAGACTCTGAACTTCAGTTTTCATCGAGTAAATTGAGAGTTCAAGATGGCATCGACATGGAGAAAGTCCGGCGGATCCTGAAATCTGATGGTGCTTCTCTTGTTGATGATGAGGGGAAACACGATCATAGTCATGGACCGAATATGAAACAGCTCGTTATTATTTCCTCACTCATCTTCGGTGCCACCTTTTTATTGGAAGGAATGGTCGCTCCTTTTGTCTTGATCGGCATGTATTTGGCTGCAATTACGATCAGTGGTTATCAGACATTCTGGAAAGGCTTGAAAAACTTAATCCGGTTGAAGTTTAACATCGATACGCTGATGACGATTGCTCTCATCGGGGCTGTGGCTATCGGAGAATGGAAAGAAGCCACTCTTGTAGCGATTCTGTTCGGGCTGAATGAATATTTAGAAGGTCTCGGAATGGAAAAAGCTCGGAGTTCAATGGAGCAATTATTAAAGGTCGCACCTAAACAAGCGACACGACTTCTGGCTGATGGCACGGAAGAAATTGTAGGGATTGAAGACTTAAAAGAGGGGGACCTTGTTCTCGTCAAGGCAGGCGAGAAAATACCATCAGACGGTGTGATAGTGGCTGGTTACAGTTCCGTGAATGAAGCAGCCATTACAGGGGAATCACTGCCTGTAGACAAAAAGCCTGGTGAAAAGCTTTTTGGAGGAAGTATTAATAATGAAGGGTTGATGAAGGTTGAGATCTCGAAGGCTTACAACGACTCTTCCCTCGCTAAAATTCTTCAATTAGTGGAAGAAGCGCAGGAGAGAAAGACGCCGACAGAGCTTTTCATCAACCGATTTGCTAAATACTACACACCGCTGATCATGGTGATCTCCGGCCTCGTAATGGTCATTCCGCCTTTCCTTTTCTCTGCTTCTTGGGGAGGATCATTTTATCAGGGGCTGGCGGTCCTTATTGTCGGTTGCCCTTGTGCCCTGATTTTATCCTCGCCGATTGCGATTTTATCAGGAATCACCAAAAATGCGAGGAACGGTATCCTTGTTAAAGGCGGTGCTTTTCTTGAACAGCTTGGCAAAATCGAGAGCATTGCTTTTGATAAGACGGGTACGCTTACAAAAGGAGAGCCAAAGGTCCACGCCGTGCATGCGTATGAAGAAGAGAGGTTCTTCTCTGTTGCTTCTGCCGTCGAAAGAAATTCCTCTCACCCGATTGCGAAAGCGATCCTTGAGGAAAAGCACGTTCAAAAAGCAAGCTCATTAGAGCCTTCCTCTGTGGATACGATTCCCGGAAAAGGCGTCCGAGCGGCCATTGATGAAAAGACATACTATGTTGGAAGCGAACAGACACTGACGCATTTAACGATCTCAGAGGATGTAAGAGCAGACATTGACAAACTCAAGGAAGAGGGGTTCACTCTTGTCATCATTTCTGACGAGAAAGACGTGCTCGGTATGTTCGGAGTGGCAGATGAAGTGCGGGAGGAAAGCCGGACGCTAATGAAACGTCTCCATTCCTTGGGTATCAAACACACGATCATGCTGACCGGAGACCATGAAAAGACAGCTGCAAAAGTGGCTGCAGAGATTGGTGTCACCGATGTTCATGCGCAGCTTTTGCCGGATCAAAAAGTAGAAAAAGTTGATGAATTAAAAAGAAATTCCAAACTCGCCATGATTGGAGACGGCATTAATGATGCGCCTGCTCTTGCAATGGCTGATTTAGGAATTGCGATGGGGAAAGGAACGGACAGTGCGATTGAAACCGCCGATATCGTTCTCATGCAGGACCACCTCGGTAAGCTGCCGAATGCCTTCCGGATCGCGAAACGAGTGAATGCCGTCGTGAAATGGAACATCGGAATTGCCCTTGGGTTGAAAGTGATCGCCCTTCTTCTTACAATCCCAGGATGGCTCACCTTATGGTTCGCCATTCTAGCTGATATGGGGGCAACGATTCTCGTCACACTCATCAGCCTGACCATCCTCCTCATGAAAGATAAATGATGGATCCAGCTCTATATTCCACACCAGAACATCCAAATACTGGATGACCTGGTGTGGTTTTATTTGGAAGAAATCTAGGCTGAGTGGACCCTTTTTGTTTTGAGGGTGTCTTTTGCGTTTGCGACGAGGTAGATTAAGGGAAACGTACCTCATGGTCGTACGGTAAATAGTGGCTTTGTTTCCGGCAAAACACCCCGACTGCCATACATACTTTTGCTACGAAAAGACGACGATAAACCATATATAAAGAGTGAGGATAATGACTATGAAGATACAATTCGAACATATAAAAAAACTTCATATCAAACATATTTACGGTCCCCTTCAACAAGAGGTGAGAAGTCTTGCTTTTCATTCAAAAAGAGTCGAACCATCAGCTGCTTTCTTTTGTTTGAAAGGGGAGAACTTTGATGGTCATGAATATATTGAAGAAGCCATCGCCCTGGGAGCTGCTACGATCATTGGCAGTGATGAAACAGTGTTGGATGAGCTCTCAAGGGTCTATGACCGTACAACTTTCTTACTTGTAGAAAATGTCCGTTCATTCATGTCTGTTTTCTCAAAGGAGTTCTTCGGCTTTGCAGATGATGAACTGAAAACCATTGGGGTAACAGGAACGAATGGCAAGACGACTGTTACGGCCTATATCCGGTCTTTATTAACCTTGCTCGGCCTTCCGACTGGATCGATCGGCACGACAGGAATTTGGTCATCAAAACGAAAATTACAATATAAGAAAAGCACGCCAACCACACCTGAGTCTCTAGACCTGCACCGGATCTTCCGTGATTTAAGAAACTTGGATGATGAAGGAGCGGTTATGGAGGTTTCATCGATTGCTCTCGATCAATGCAGGGTGGAAGGGATCCAATATGATGTGGCCGTTCATACGAATTTTTCTGAAGAGCACTTGGAATACCACCGGACCATCGATCATTACAGAGAATGTAAAATGCGTTTGTTCAAACAGGCGAACCACCGTGTCGTTAATATTGATGATGACGGAATGGCATCGGAACTGTTGGCGATGGGGAATGATGGCCTTCTGACATACAGTGTTGAAGGTCACCCTCAGGCTGATCTGACAGCGGAAAGCATTGAAGTGATGGAAAAGGGGTCTTTGTTCGATCTTACCTATAAGGGGGATACGAAAAAAGTCTACGTTCCCGTCTATGGTACCTACAATGTTGCAAATGTACTGGCTGCCATCGCTACGGCATTCCATTTGAACTATTCTTGGGAGGAAGTATTGGACGTGCTTCCAAACTTGGAAGGGCCTGAAGGAAGATTTCAGGTCATTGAAACACCGATGAACCAGAAAGTGATTTTAGATTATGCGCATACTCCTGTAGCCTTAAACAGGTTGCTGGAGGAGGTTAAGAAGCTTGATCATAGACGTTTAATCGTTATGATCGCAGGCATTGGCATTCGGGATTTTAATAAAATGCCGAAAATGGCGAAAGCGATTGAAGGAAAAGCGGACGAAGTGATTGTCACGGTCGATCACCCGGGCTATCATGATCCTCAAGCGGTGGTCGATCAGGTGTTGACTGGGTTTACTAATCCAAGCGCTTCGAATATTCACCCAACATTGACCAGAGAAGCAGGCGTTCGTAAATCCATGCAGTTGGGGGAAGAAGGAGATATTATTCTTTTGACAAGTGGCTGCATCAACAATTCGCAAATCGTCAAAGGGGAAGAAGTTCCTCACTCTGATGAAAAAATCATCGAGAGCTTTTTCCCATCAGTCGCTCAATAAAAAATCCAGTCTCGGTTCCTGAGACTGGATTTTTTCTGTTAATCAAACGTTTGTTTAACAAGTTGTATATACTCATCAAAATAATCCGGGACCTCGCTTGAATCCAGTCTGTTTGTCATTCCTTCAACGATGGATTGGTTGTACCATTTTTGTGCATCGGCACCTGCGTTAAAGTTATTCCAAACTTCGTTGCCATAGGTATTAATGTCTTTTTGCAGAGAGCGTAAGTTATCTAGCTTGTCAGCTATAATCAACGCTTTCAATTCAAACGAACCTTCCCTGACGGTGTCGATCGTATGCTGTTTTCTTTCTTGCCACGACCTGCTTTTATCTTCTGTATGTGCGGCGACGAGATCTCTGACATCCAAACCGAATTCACCTTCAATATCCTGGAGGGTGTAGGGAGTATCTTCAACCACATCATGGAGGTAGCCGGCACAAATCACCTCTTCACGGAAACCTGCATGTTCTAAGATTTCCGCAACCCGGATAGGATGGACCACATAGTCTTCCGAAGAGTTTTTACGCTTCTGCCCCTGATGGGCTTTGGCTGCAAATGCTTTCGCTTTTTCAATCATCAACTACCCACCCCCTTCTTTTTTTGTTCATCATAACAAATAAAGGGGCAGAATGATTGCAAAAAGTGATAAAGCTTGATTAAATAAGAATGGATATTATATAATTAATAGGTTTAATCAACAGGTTGAAGGGGATGCTTTGCAAATGGAAATGATTGAAGTACAAGGACAACCGCCTCACAACTCAGAGCCCGTCGTATTGATCATCGGGAAGATGGATGGTGTGCATTTAGGGCATCAGTCTCTTTTACAGGAGGCAGAAAGACTCGCGACAGAGGAAGATAAAATCGCTGTGTACGGTTTTTCTGATCACCCGAAATGGGTCCTGAGAGGCGATGAATCATTCAAATATTCATTATCAACGATTGAAGACCGCCAAACCCGCTTGGAGCAGTTCGGTGTCGATCGTTATTATCACGTCCATTTTACAAAAGAATATGCAAAGACATCTCCTGAAGAATTCGTGCTTCAGCACTTGAGCCGTTTGAACGTCCGTCATGTAATCGTCGGTGAGGACTTCCGTTTCGGTAAAGGGAGAGGGTCGGACGCTGAAGGCCTGGCAGAGCTGTGTCAGCAAATCGGTGCCGGTGTCTCAATCGTCCCAGGTGTCCAGCTTCACGACAGGAAAGTGAGCAGTACGGATATCCGCACACACGTGACACAAGGAAGGATGGAAGCTGCTCAGGCGATGCTTGGACGACCTTTTGAAATCACAGGAGTTGTGGAAAAAGGGGAGCAGCTTGGCAGACAATTAGGCTTTCCGACATTGAACGTCGGAGGGATTGATGAATATGTCAAAGTGAAACCCGGGGTCTACCTCGGCCTTGTGAAAAAAGTCCAGGAAGCTCCTGAATATTACTACACGTTGATTAGTGCCGGCTATCGTCCAACGGTCAATGGGGATTCCTATAAGGTGGAAGCATATCTCCTGGACTTTTCCGGAGACCTGTATGACCAAAAAGTAACCGTCCAATTCCTGCGCCATATGCGCGATGAAGAGAATTTCGACGGGATGGATGCATTGATTGAACAAATGCACCAGGATGAAAAGAATGCACGTGCGATTTTAGGATTATAAACAATACTGACATCTTAGAAAGGAGGAAGCACCATGGGAATTGTCGTTGTTGAAGTTTGTGATGGAAACTTAATCAATGAAATGGATATTGAAAGCATCATTGAGTCCGAATACCCGGAAGTGGCGGTACTCATCAGTGAATGCCTATCCTTCTGCGGCATGTGTGCCCTCCGCCCTTACGCCCTAGTCAATAATCAGCGGGTGTTTGGAAAAACACCCGAAGAAGCGTTACAGAAAATCCGTACGAAGATCGAAGAAGAATTAGCGATTTACGCTGAATAAGGCAGGAGAAGAACATGGGTTTTTTTGATTCACTGATCAACAGCTTGCGTTTGCCAAAAAAAGAAGCGATGTTCCACTTGAACCGGAAAGGCATCACCCATACGATCGGTTATTTGTTCGTATTGCTGCTGCTCCTGTTTTTACCGGACATGGTTACATCGATTTTGTATTTGGAGACGAATCTGACAGAGGTATCACGGGGGATGTACATTGCACAGTTTCTCGTTTTCTACCCTCTGCTGATCGTTTTTCTTATCCTTGTCGGAGTATCCATTCTTGCCGGTGGAAGCCTGCTTATGCGAAAAGCTCTTTCCCGGAAACTTGCCTACCAGCAGTTGTGGAAATTGACCGCCTATGCTTGTACGCTGCCTCTGATTTTAAGCGTATTATTGAAATATATGACCGTATCCAACGCCGTCAGCGCTCTCATTTTTATGGCGGTCTTCGTTTACTACATGTACCGAATGATTACGGTTTATCCAAAAGTACCAGCGAAACCATGAGTTCTTGCGGGTACTTTTTCTATTTGTCTTTTTTATATGTTAGAATATTCATTATTTAATGAAAAAGGTGGGGGTATGATGACGAGAGCGTTAGTTTTGCAATCAGATTTTGGAATCAGTGATGGAGCCGTAAGTGCCATGCATGGGGTGGCGCATTCTGTAGATCATCAATTGTCGATCTTCGATTTGACGCATGACATCCCACCTTTCAATATTTGGGAAGGGTCTTACAGGTTGTGGCAGACGATGGCTTACTGGACAGAAGGGACGGTATTCGTTTCTGTCGTCGATCCCGGCGTAGGGTCGACGCGAAAGAGTATTGGTGTGAAAACAGGATCCGGCCATTTTGTCATTACCCCGGATAATGGAACACTGACCCATATCGCCCGGACCGAAGGAATCGTTGAGGTTAGGGAAATCGATGAAAAAGTGAACCGCCTGCCAAGGTCCGGAGAGTCCTACACGTTTCATGGCAGAGATGTGTATGCCTATACCGGGGCACGTCTGGCAGCCGGGGTCATCACCTTTGAAGAAGTAGGACCTGCCCTTGATCCAGGCTCCATTGAGCGTATTTCCGTCAAAGATCCTGATGTTGAAGAATCCAGGGTCTCAGGCATTATTGATATCCTCGATATCCGTTTTGGCAACCTGTGGACGAACATTCCGAGGGACTTTTTCAAGCAGATGGGGGTTCATTACGGAGATACGCTGAACGTGTCTATTCTGCATAATGGAGATGAAGTTTATCATAATTCCATGACTTTCGGTCGCTCGTTTGCAGATACTCATAAAGGAGAACCGCTCGTCTATGTGAACAGTCTTGATAACTTAGCGGTGGCCATCAACCAAGGCTCATTTGCCAGGGCTTACAATATACGTACAGGTTCGAATTGGACCATCCATTTTGAAAAATAGCTTCCCGCTTCTGCGGGGAGTTTTTTATGTCCATGAGCAAAATAAAAGCTTGTGGGGATTCGCTGTGCTACACTTACCCATGTAAAACCTTTACGAGAAAAGGAGAATGATCAATGAAGACAGTTACGCTACATAGCACCATTGAAATGCCTCAACTAGGCTTTGGTGTTTGGCAAGTCGAAGAAAAAGACGCGGTCCCAGCCGTTACAAAAGCGATTGAAACAGGCTACCGTTCGATTGATACAGCTGCTATTTATGGGAACGAAAAACAAGTCGGTGAAGCGATCCGCCAGAGTGATGTAGCTCGTGACGAATTGTTCATTACGACAAAAGTCTGGAACACAGACCAGGGATTTGAAAATACATTAAAGGCTTTTGAAACGAGCCTCGATAAACTTGGTTTAGACTATGTGGACCTTTATTTGATCCACTGGCCTACACCAGAATATGATGATTACGTAGAAACATACAAAGCGCTTGAACAGCTGCAAAAAGACGGCAAAGTCAAAGCGATCGGCGTATGTAACTTTGATATCGATCACTTGCAGCGTCTGCTTGACGAGTGTGAAGTGAAGCCGGCGGTCAACCAGGTCGAGTGCCACCCATTCCTGGCACAGAACGAACTGAAAGACTTCTGTCGTGACAATGGCATTCTACTTGAAGCATGGAGCCCGCTGATGCAAGGTGGAGAAGTATTGAGAAACGATACCATCCAGTCCATCGCTGAAAAGCACGGCAAAACACCAGCGCAAGTCATCATCCGCTGGCACCTGCAGAATGACACGGTCGTCATTCCGAAGTCTGTCACACCATCACGTATCGAAGAAAACTTCGACGTGTTTGATTTTGACCTGACAGCTGACGATATGGCTGCGATCAATAAGTTGGACCGCGGCGAGCGTAAAGGCCCGAAACCATCTGAAATGAACGTACGATAAATAGAGGAAGACTGCCCTTTGGGGGCAGTCTTTTTTATGGACAAAGGGGGTAGGATGCATTTTAATAAAGGAGAAAGGAGCTTACTCATGATCATAAAACCCCGTGTCACCCCGCCTGATATTAACCATTTAGAAATGCTGCTGCGTCGCCTCAAAGTTCATCACCCTGTAATCCCCCAAGTGGAAGAAATGCTCTCCAACAAACAAGCAGGCTGGAACGGCGAACAATTCCTCGATTTTCACCTCGACTACTTGAAAGAACCTTATTCCTTCCTTCACAATCTCCGCCTTTATGATGGCCACCACTTTTTCCAAATCGATACTCTAATCTTGTTCCCTACATTCATACTGATCATTGAATCTAAAAACATGAAAGGTCAAATATCCATTAACCGCAAGAAAAAAGAAATGCGTCGCGATCTGGAAGGATTTCAGGATCCCGTGGAGCAGGCAGAGCGGCAAAAAGATTTGCTCGAAGAATGGTTGCTGAGGCATATGGGGCTTAGTGTGCCGGTCGATTTTCTAGTTGTCTTTACGAATCGAAGGTGCGTACTTGAATTTGACTCTTCAGACTCTCGTATTCATGAGAAAGTGATACGCGCTACATCGTTGGTCGGTGCGATTGAAAGGAAGAAGGAGTTTTATCAGGAGAAAGTTCTGACTCAGGCTGATATGATGCGTGTCGGGCGTGCGCTTGCTGACGCTCATCAAGAGCTTGTCCCTAAATACATGAAGCGATTCAACTTGGAGTATTCCGATTTACAGAAAGGCGTGAGGTGTCCTGAGTGTGGCAAGTATTTCATGAGGAAAACACCTAGGCGATGGAAGTGTAAGCATTGCGGTTGTGACTCGCTCAATGCTTATGAACTCGCCCTTAAAGAGTATGCTATTCTGGTTTCTAAAACAATGAGCATTAGAGAAGGACAGGATTTCTTAAGGATAAGCTCCAGACATGTTGTTTACCGGATTTTGTCTGCATATGCAAAGTCTACTGTAGGTGGAGGAAGATATGTTAGGTATGTACTCTAGTTCAATAGCTTGGGTACCACTTTACGCGCGCAGGAAGAGTGAGCCGCGCGCAGGAAGAGCGAGTCGCGCGCAGGGAGAGTGAGTCGCGCGCAGGAAGAGCGAGCCGCGCGCAGGAAGAGCGAGTCGCGCGCAGGAAGAGCGAGTCGCGCGCAGGAAGAGCGAGCCGCGCGCAGGAAGAGCGAGCCGCGCGCAGGAAGAGTGAGTCGCGCGCAGGGAGAGTGAGTCGCGCACAGGAAGAGCGAGCCGCGCGCAGGAAGAGCGAGCCGCGCGCAGGAAGAGCGAGTCGCGCGCAGGGAGAGTGAGTCGCGCGCAGGAAGAGTGAGTCGCGCGCAGGAAGAGTGAGTCGCGCGCAGGAAGAGCGAGTCGCGCGCAGGAAGAGTGAGTCGCGCGCAGGGAGAGTGAGTCGCGCGCAGGAAGAGTGAGTCGCGCGCAGGAAGAGTGAGTCGCGCGCAGGAAGAGCGAGTCGCGCGCAGGAAGAGTGAGTCGCGCGCAGGAAGAGCGAGTCGCGCGCAGGGAGAGTGAGTCGCGCGCAGGAAGAGCGAGCCGCGCGCAGGAAGAGTGAGTCGCGCGCAGGAAGAGCGAGCCGCGCGCAGGAAGAGTGAGTCGCGCGCAGGAAGAGCGAGTCGCGCGCAGGAAGAGTGAGTCGCGCGCAGGAAGAGTGAGTCGCGCGCAGGGAGAGTGAGTCGCGCGCAGGAAGAGCGAGTCGCGCGCAGGAAGAGCGAGTCGCGCGCAAGGTACGAATACCCGGCCTCCAAACCTTCCACAAACCGACCCTTATGTTATTCCCGACAAATATGGGGAACATAAAGGTATCACTTTTTCGGTAAAGGAGCTTTTGTATGATCATCCGGTTTGGTTACGTATCGCATGCGCTCGATCTATGGGAGGCGACACCTGCGAAGACGATGACGTTTGCACGTTATAAAAAATTAGGCCATGAAGCAGCCATAAAGCAGCTCCACAATATTGCGGAAATGAATTTGGAGCGCACTCGCAGAATCATCCATTACAACATTGCGAGAGAGATCCATCTGTACCGCTTTTCTTCATCCATCATTCCCCTTGCGACTCATGATGAGGTGGAGTGGGATTACATCGAGCCTTTTCGCCATCTTTTCGAGGAAATTGGCGAACTGGTACGAGCACATAACATGCGGACAAGTTTTCACCCGAACCAATTCACCCTTTTTACAAGTGATCGTCCACATGTGACAGACAATGCCGTCCAGGATATGGAGTACCACTATGCGATGCTTAAAGCGATGGGGCTTCACAACGAATCACATATCAACTTGCATGTAGGAGGAGCGTACGGAGATAAAGAAGCGGCCGTTGCTCGTTTTCATGAAAATATTAAGAAGCTCCCAGGTCCAATCAAGAAACAGATGACTCTTGAAAATGATGATAAAACCTATACGACAACGGAAACCCTTGAGGTCTGTGAGAAAGAAGAGATCCCAATGATGTTCGACTATCATCATTACATGGCCAATCACACGGAAAATGAGCCACTGTCTGACATTCTGCCGCGCTTTTATAAAACGTGGGACAGGCTTGGTCTCCCGCCGAAGATTCACATTTCGTCGCCAAAGTCGGAAAAGGCGTACAGGAGTCATGCCGATTTTGTGGATGCTGATTTCATTCGTCCTCTCCTGAAAGAATTGAAGGCTCTCGGCACCCCTGTAGACTTTATGATTGAAGCGAAAGAAAAGGACCGCGCCCTAGGGAAGCTTGTCGAAGACTTCTCAAGCATTCGTGGTGTGAAGCGTGTAGGGGAAGCGACTTTGGACGTTTAGTTTTGCATGCGCATGCTCCAATCAAGTATATTGTTGGGAGTGGAAAATATAAGTATTTTCATGTCACTTATTATCCAATAACCAAAGAAAAAAATGGCACAAAATCTATAAAAAGCTTATTGAAAAATATCAAACAGAATTCTACAATTTCATTTGCACTCCTTCTAGTTAAAAAATCCAGATTGAATGAAGTAACTTCATCCGATCTGGAAACTTCAAACGTAACGTTTTCAGTTTATAAATAATCATTAAAAAGAGGTGGAATTCCTCCACCTCCTGCAAATAAATCTGTGGTACACTCATACTACATAAAGTTCATACGAGCTACGAAGATGGGAGGTATGCCTGTACCTTCCATTTTCACATTCCAAAAAACATCCATAACCCCGCGCCACTTCCATACACTAAAATCTTAAAGAATTCTTTCGACATCTTGAATTTGAATCCATTTTTGTTTTTCTCGAATTCCATTGAACTTCCTCCTCTCTGCTTATTTCCCTTTCATTATATCTCCCTGGATTCCGATTCCCTAGAGAGAAAAACAGAAAATTTATTTTTTTTAGAAATCACTCCTTCCTTCGCTCTTTATCACTTTCCTTTCCATTTCAGATCTTCTTGGAAAGTGGATATTACTCGAGCTCACAACCATTGGAACCACTTTCCGCGCTGCTGTCAATCACATTTCACCAAAAAGGCGAAAATAATTGTTCTTTATCGTTAAAATTCTTATGATGAAAGGGTAACGATAATAAAATCACGAAAGAGATCACGAATCGAGAGTGAAATCGATAAAATGATTTAACAGCAAAGCCAAATGCTTGAGCAACAAGAACCTCAGAAAAAATTTAACCTATCACTTTTGAAAAAACTTGAAGAATCCGAGGAAGAAAAACAACGGATGAAACATTACTTTTATTTTGTTTTTTCTTCAGTCATATCAAGGGATTGGGGATTTTTCGTAGTGGGTAATTTAACCGAAAGGGGTGGAATGATGGATAAACAGACCCTCTTATCCGAAGTGAATTTATTTGAAGAATTAACAAAAGAAGAGCTGATGGATGTCGATGCGATCAGTGAAATGAAAAAAGTAGGGAAGGGTGAAGTCATCCTCTCTCCTGAACACCCAGCTGAGCATTTATATATATTGAAAAAAGGTCAAATCCGATTATATCGGACAAATAAAGAAGGGAAACAGTTCACCCTCGACATTTTGAAAGACGGGAATCTATTTGGCGAGGCTTCAACGCTGACCCTGACGGATTATGAAATGTACGCGGAGGCAATGACCGATACATATGTTTGTCTGATGAGCCGGGAAGAGTTTGAACGATTTATGGAAAAGTACCCGAAAATCACTCTTCGTCTCGTTCAGTTGCTTTCGTCAAAGTTGAACGATTTTTACAGGAGAAGTGAGAAAATTGCTTTGGGTGAGGTGCGGGAACGAATTCTATATTTGCTGCTCATGCTAAGCGAAAAAAGCGGCCGCCGTCATCAGGAGTGGCAGACCGTTGAGATGAAGTTGACTCATCAGGACATCGCGACGATGATCGGGGCGACAAGGGAAACGACGAGTACGGAAATCAGTCGTTTAAAAAAGGAAGGCTATTTGAAAAAGGACCAAGTATTATCCATCCATGCAGAAAAAGCAAAAACCCATCTCGGCTTAGTGGTTACATAAGCCAAGGTGGGTTTTATTTTAATATCCGTTTGGCTTCCATGAACCGCTGGAATCCTGTAAACAATTCAATCGCAAAGAACAAAAGCGTTGACCAGAAAAGGAATGATGGGAATAAGAGCATCACACTGAACAGAACGAATCCTTCTGTTCGCTCCGCTAGTCCTGCTTGATAATAAAAGGATTTGATTCCTGCCTTTTCCGATACGGCCCCTACGACTAAAAAGATGGTCATGGAAACGATAATGGAAACGCTGAGAAGGAGAAGCGGCCATAAAACCTCTGGATGAACATAAGCAATGGCGACAATCATCCCGATTTCAACGACTCGGTCGAATGTAATATCCATCACGGTTCCGAAAGGGGAGGTTTTTGTATTTCTAGCCATCGTCCCATCAACGGCGTCTAAAAATCCGGAAAGCCACAAAAATACAACTGCTAAAATCGGAAAACCGAGCACATAAAGTGCGCTTGTGGCAAGCCCGACGAACAAGGCGAGCACTGTAATTTCGTTGGCCGTTCGACCTTTTTGCAGAAAATAAGAAGCGGTACGTTCGATGGACGGCTGAACGAATTTTCTTGCGTGTGTATCGAGCATAAAAAACACCTGCTTTAGCAAATAATAACAACGTCTTGTTACCACTTTACCCTAATTGTTCTCCCTTTAGACGATAGCACACGTTCCCTGCAAATCGAAAAAAACTGCTTCTTATGTAAGCCAGATTACATTGGTGAGCACATGGGGTTTGTAACAAATGTTCAGGGTGTATAGTATCCCTGTAACGAACAACAAGGAGGAATCGGACATGTCTGAACATAAAGTATCAATCACGAGTAATTCCCAAGGGATGAAATCGGAGATCCAGGCTGGAAAACATTCATTTACGATTGATGAACCGAAGCAAATGGGAGGAACAGATGAAGGTGCTGATCCTCTTGCAACGATGTTAGGTTCGCTCGCAGGGTGTGAAACGGTCGTTGCTCAAATGGTCGCGAAGGAAATGTCGTTCGATCTCCAAAGTATTTCCTTTGATATCAATGGAACATTGGATATGCGCGGGTTAATGGGAACGGCGGATGTAAAGCCGTACTTTGACACGGTGAATATCAAAGCGGACGTAGAAACTTCGGAATCCCAGGAACGGATCGAAGAACTTCAGGAAATCGTCGATCAACGCTGCCCTGTTTTCACGACCTTGAAAGCGGCGGGAATTAAACTAAATGTCGATTGGCAAAAAGCGTAACGAATGCGAAGAGGCTCCTTCAGGGGCCTCTTTTTATGTTGGGAATTTCCTTGGAAACGATGGAAAGAATTAATAATGAATCGCTCATTCCTCCTATGTTACCTTATTAGGGAACCAGATAAGGAGGTAGATGATAAATGTTCAAAAAATTCTTGCTGACAGGATTGGCTGCCGTAAGTTTGCTCGCTTTCTCCTTCCCTGTCGAAAGTTTTGCACATGCCAATACTCACACCGTCCAAAAGGGCGATTCTATTTATAAAATTGCTATGAAACATGGCGTTTCTGCTCAACAATTGCAGGCGATGAACAATAAAGAGAATGCAGAAATTTACCCTGGGGAGCAATTGCAGCTTCCTGTGGCGCTTAGTGCTTCTGAAAAAGATTTACTGGCCCGTCTAGTAGAAGCGGAGGCGAAAGGTGAAAGCTACGCTGGTAAGGTTGCGGTTGCCACAGTTGTTTTGAACCGTGTGGAAAGTGACCTTTTCCCAGATTCATTGAATGGCGTAATCTATGACGGCATTCAATTCTCTCCTGTTCTTAACGGGACAATTAATCAGCCAGCAAGCGCTGAGTCAAAACGTGCGGTTAATGAAGCTGTTGCTTATCAAGGGTTCGACCGAGAGTCTCTATTTTTCTATAACCCTGATAAAGCGCAAAGTGACTATTTGAGCAGCAAAGAAGTGACTACAGTCATCGGCGACCACGTTTTCTTAAGATAAACCATCTGAACAAGCACCTTATGAAGGTGCTTGTTTTTTTGTGCCCTTTTTTACAATGGATCGTACGAAGGCGAATGGTGCTCCATATGCACGCGATCATTACAATATATTCCATTCGCTTAAGGAACAGTTGGTCAAAGAAGGAAAAAGAGACTCCTAGATAGGAATCTCCTTTTTAAAAACGATACGTTTAACTCGCATCTTCTTCCTCATGAAACAGCTGGACCTTTCTTTTCTTCGTGCGCTTTTTGTACACACGGTTTATATAGTCATCCGTTAAAGCAGCAATTTCCTTATGCAGGAACAGTAAAGGGATGATGTTTGTGAGCAGAACGAAGGCTAAAATTAAGTCCAGGAACTGCCAGACGAATTGCAGTCCTCCAATTGCTCCTACAAATACGGCTGCGATGTAGACGATCCGCATAATTTTGGCCGCCCGTAAGCTGAACAGGTATTCCGCTTGTTTTTCCCCGTAAAAAACGAGGACGCCGATGGTCGTAATAACGAAAAAGAGTAAAAATACTGTAATGAAACTTCCTCCGAAAGCATCTCCGAATTCAGAGCCAATTGCCACGTTGATCATATTCGATGCATCACTGCCACCGACTTCCTGCCATGCGCCGGTGACAAGGACGGTCAAACCAGACACGGTACAAATGACAATGGTATCAACGAATACGCTGAAGATCCCCCATAACGCCTGGCGGGAAGGGTGATCTGTTTTTGCTGCCGCGTGGGCAATCGATGCGGTTCCGAGACCTGCTTCATTAGAATACAGACCACGCGCAATTCCCCAGCGTAACGCTTGGGCAACGGCAGCACCGGCAAAACCACCAGTTGCGGATATCGGTGTGAAAGCGTGGGTGAAGATCAATCCGAATACGTTGGGGATTTGATCGATGTTGGCAAAAATGACGTATAGACAGACAGCGAGGTAAATGAGAACCATGCCTGGCACCATCTTATCGGTGACCTTGGCAATCCTTTTGATGCCGCCAAAAACGACGATGGCAATCGCTGCACACATGACGATCCCGGTAATTTCCACAGGCCACCCGAAAGCACCCTCCGTTTGAGTAGCGATGGAATTGGACTGGACCATTGTACTCGGAATTAACTCAATCATTAGGAAGAACGCGAAGGCGGTGGAGACCCACTTCCAACCCAGGGCCTTTTTTATGTAATATTGCGGTCCTCCGACCCAAATGTTTTTCTCGTTCTTTTCCCTGTATTTCATGCCCAATAATATTTCACTATACTTTGTGGCCATTCCGATTAATGCGACCAGCCACATCCAGAACAAAGCGCCTGGTCCACCTAAAGAAATCGCGACAGGTACTCCGACGATATTTGTTGCCCCTGCTGTAGAGGCTAATGCTGAAGTGAAAGCCTGGAATGGAGTGATGGTTCCTTTCTTTTTCGTTTTCTTGAAAATTTGCCCGATGGTTTGGTGGAGAACGTGTCCAAAAAAGCGGAATTGGAAAAACTTAATTCGAATGGTAAGGAAGATCCCGCCAAGGATTAAAATGATTGCTAATGGATACGTCCATAAAAAGTCGGAAATCGTGGTGATCCCCTCTTTGATACTATTCCATAAATCTCCCAATGAAAGATCCCCTTTCGACAAACTGTAAGATACCCATATATTCCCTTTACATATAATGTTAAACGCATAAGTTGAGCAGGGAAGATGAGAGTTAGGAGATAAAGCCATACACTAGAGAGATAGAGGAGGGATATCAGGTGATTATTGGTAAAGAAGAATTTCATAATCGTTCCATGAGTAAGTTGATTAAAGGGGCAGTAGTGCCGCGTCCGATTGCCTGGGTCTCGACATTAAGCGAGAATGGCATACGAAATTTGGCTCCGTTCAGTTTTTTTACGGTAGCCTCCATGAATCCGATCACGCTATGTTTTTCTGTAGGGAGTGCGGACAGAGATAAAGACACTTTGAAAAACATTAAAGAAACAAAGGAGTTTATTATCAATGTCGTTTCAGAATCTTTAGCTAATCAGATGCATGAAAGCAGTAAAAGGTATGGTCCTGATGTCGATGAGTTTCAGGTGGCAGGTACAGATTTCGAAGACGGGGATTTTGTTTCCGTGCCAAGAGTGAAACAATCACCCATTCACATGGAATGTAAGCTCGATCAAGTGATCGAAATCGGTGAAGGGAATTTGGTTTTAGGAAGGTTGGTCGGCTACCACATTCAAGATCACGTTTATGTAGAAAAAGACAAAGTGGATCCGCATGAAATGAAGCCTCTCGGCCGAATGGCTGGAGATTACAGCTACATCCGTGATTTCTTTTCACTCCCCAACGACGACCTTCCCAAATAAAAGAAAAGCCGCAAGCCATTACTGAAGGCTCTGCGGCTTTTTTACATTTACTGGTGTACCAGGTCATACAGATTATGGCAATTCACTCCACCCGGGGTTTAGTAGGATCGCAGGTTGGATATTCGCCATTTGTGGTTTCTGCTAATTTGTACAGGTAGTAGCATTCTTCTCTTGCCATGTGGTCAGCCATGAGGGGGGAGAAAGTTCCGAGTACGACCTCATTTATTTCCATCTCTTCTAATTCATCTAAAAATGTGCGGAAGAGTTTCATTTCCAGATCCACTTCATTGTTCAATCGTCTCAAGGCAGGAAAGGAGTGTTGATTTGTTCTTAGATACCCTTTCATCTCCACGGCTTTTATGTAGAACTGATCGAAATGTTGCCGGAACGTATCACTTTTATCCTTAAGCTTTTTTTCCACAGCATCCATTTCATCGTGGATGGCTCCTGCATGTCCTGAAGCATCCATCAACCACAGCATGTGGTGGTGCAGCTCATGAAATAACGGAGGAACATCCCCTTTTCCTAAAAAACCAAGCACAAGCAAATACTCTTCTACTTCATTGACCATGTGGTTGAGGAAGGTCGGGCTTAAATGGATCTTTACTTTACCAAAAAGAGAACGTTCAATCAGGTTGAGTTTAAACTTGTGAAATCCCCTTGTTTCTTCACCGACTTGCTTTGAAAACCCAACCATGTCCTGAACTTTGCTACCACGAACTTTTTTTAAAAGATCATCCCATTGAGTGACATAATCCCGCGCTTGATTTAATGTTTCCTCTTCGGAAGCGTACAAAGAATCCCGTATAAAACGGGCGTGATCTCCAAGAATTTGCAACCAGAACAGATGCTCGAAATTTGCTTGTTCTGCATAGTCCTTCACGTTCAATCACCCTCTTTTTCTTAGGTCATCCCTTTCATCTTATTCAAACTTTGTTTTTTTCATGAAAAGAGTCATGTTTTCAAGAGCAGAATTTGAGAGTCTTTGGAAAAAATAAAAAAAGGGACTTCTCAAATGGAAGATCCTCCTATATACTACTGTACTAGGAGTAATAATACAGTTAATACAGATAGAACACACCGTTGGAGGTGGCTGGATGTTTGAGTTGGACGTCAGGAGCCGCAAGCCGATCTACGAGCAGCTCGTGGAAAAGCTGAAGCAACTGATTATCAATGACGTTCTGAAAGAAGACGAAAAACTACCTTCTGTGAGGGAACTTGCCCAACAGTTGACGATCAATCCAAATACGATTCAGAAAGCGTATCGTGAGTTGGAGACGCAAGGGTATATCTACTCGTTAAAGGGGAAGGGCAGCTTCGTACATTCTTCTGGAAAAGTCGACAATGAAGAGGAGTTGAAAAAAGTGAGAGAAGAGTTAAAGAAGCTGTTTGCGGAAGCGATTTATTTAGGAATGACATCAGAAGAGATCGCAGCTCTTCTCCGTGAAGTTGAAGGAGGTCAGCAGAATGATTGAGGTTCATACGGTCAGCAAATCGTTTGATCGAACCAAGATTTTGAAGGATGTTTCTTTTCGTGTAAATAAGGGATCCATTTACGGTCTTCTTGGTTCCAATGGTGCAGGGAAAACAACACTAATGAGGATCCTTACTGGTATTCTCAAACAGAACAGTGGTCAGGTTCATGTTTTGGAGGAAGATGTGTTTGAGAATGAATCCGTCAAACAAAGGATGGTTTTCATTCCGGACAGTCTCTACTTTCTGCCTCAGTACACGACGCGTCAAATGGCGGATTATAACCGTTCCATGTACGACAGTTGGAACGAAGAACGATATGAAAAATTAAAGAATGTCTTTCAACTGGATGATAAAAAGAAAATCAGTCAGTTTTCTAAAGGGATGCAGCGTCAAGTCGCCTTTTGGCTGGCGATGTCGGCGATGCCTGATGTTTTGATTCTCGATGAGCCATTCGATGGACTTGATGCTGTCATGAGGCAGAAAGTCCGCAACTTGATCATTCAGGATGTGGCTGAACGGGAGATGACCGTTTTAATATCTTCCCACAACTTAAGGGAAGTCGAAGATATTTGTGACCATGTCGGAATTCTACATAAAGGAGAAATCCTTCTTGAACGTGATTTAGATGATTTGAAAGCTGATGTCCATAAAATCCAGGTCGCTTTCGATGATCATTCCTTCCATCCGGAGGAAGCAGATCTGGATATTCTTCACAAAGAAAAACGGGGCAGTGTCTGGTTGCTGATTGTCAGAGGAAGAGAAGTTGACATTTCAGCTGAAATCAAAAAACACCGCCCGCTCGTCTATGACAGGCTTCCACTTACGCTTGAGGAAATCTTTATCTATGAAATGGGAGGTGTAGGGTATGCGTTCGAAAACATCCTCGTTTAATAGAGAGATCATCAAGCAGGATTTCCGAAATGTCGGATGGATCAGTATCGTTTACTTTTTAGGGTTGTTTTTCATTGTTCCGATGCAGCTGTTTATGGAATTAAGCAGAGAAGAACCAATAATCACTGATGATCGCGGTTTATTCGGTCAAGTGTTCGCTTTTGAGCTTCAGGTTTTGTTTCTGCTAGTGATGCCTCTTCTGATGGCGGTTTTTTTATTCCGTTATCTACACGTGAAGGGAGCTTCAAATTTTGCTCATAGTTTTCCAATGAGAAGAGGGAAACTTTTTAATCATCATATTTTCTCCGGCATGATTCTTTTACTTTTGCCGATTCTACTAAACTATCTGATTCTCCTCATCGCAAGTGGAGTAACAGATGTGACGGAATACTATACCATGACTAATGCAAGCTATTGGCTTTGGTTATTTGCGACCATGTCGATTCTTATTTTCATGGCTGGGGTTTTTGTTGGAACTCTTACCGGCTTGTCAGCGGTGCAGGGGATTCTTACTTATATCCTATTGTTCTTACCAGCTGGTTTGTATGCGCTAATTTCCTTTCACCTTAGTACTTATATCAAGGGATATTCGGCTGACATGGTTCTGGAAAGTTCCTTTCAATACTTCTCACCCCTCGCGGACCTTTTGCAGTTCGGAGGTTATGGCCCTGACCAAGTGAAGGTTCCAGTTGAAATGATTGCTTTGTTGATCTATGGTTTCGTCGCAGTTGCTTTTTATGGGGTGTCCTTGTATCTGTATAAAAAACGTCCGATCGAATCTGCCGGCCGTGCGCTTGCTGTAAGTGCTTTGAATCCTGTGTTTACATTCGGTGTAACGTTCTGTTTCGCTTTATTCGGTGGAATGTACTTTACGGTCTCTCAATATGCATACAGCTGGATGATCGCAGGATATGTGATTGGAGGCACCTTCGGGTTTGCCGCAGCTACTATGCTGCTCGAAAAGACCTGGAGAGTTTTCAATTGGAGACACTTTAAACGGTGGGTTGGCTATGGCTTGGGTGCAGGAATCCTGGTCGCAGTCATTCCGCTTCTGTGGAAGAATTACGAGGCTTATATCCCAGCACAAAGTGAAGTTGAGAAAGTCTACATCAGCGGCGGTTACTGGCATTACCAACAACTTACTGATCAAAATACGGAGATTCCTTTCATTACGTCAGAAGAGGCCATCCAGTCTTCCTTGGAGCTTCATGAACAACTCATAGAAGTCAGTGATCCATTAAGTCGTGGAGAAGACTATTTCTTCTTCGTCTATCAGCTCGAGGATGGAAGTGAAGTTTACCGTCAGTACCGGGTAGATGAAGAGGCCGTACGAGAAGAGAAAAAGTCTGTGTATGAAACGGAAGAATACAAGAATATTCGATATCCGGTCTTAGGTCTTGACCCTTCAAACATCGATCATTTGTTGATTCACCCTGGAACCAGACCAGGAGGAGAAGACCTTTACGATCCTGAAAAAATTTCGGCGTTTATGGAAGCAATAAACGAGGATATCGGTCAACTATCCTATGAACAGATGGTGACACCACGAGGACTGTCTTCAGGAGTATCCTTTACTGTCGATGGAATGAGGGAGAACCCTTATCATGTTCAAATTTACCCTTCGTTTGAAAATACTGTTGAATGGATGAAACAGGAAGGGTTTTATAAACCAATGATGATTCAAGCAGAAGACATACAGCGAACCGAAGTTTACAAGTGGCCCGAGGAACGTGATTTTGCTCATGACTATGTTCATTACGTGTTTGATCAGTTGAAAGAAGTGGATGCAGAACCTCTTGAGATTACTGATGAAAATCATGTTGAAGCGCTCCTGCAAGGGAGAGAGAACCAAGAAGATGGGAAGTATATTGTTGCTTTCTACTTTGATGAACGTAACACCAATGAGTACGCCCTCTTAAGCTTCGATGAAGGGGAAGCCCCGAACTTTATAATGGAACACTTCGAATAAAGGGAGAGATACAGGAAGATGGACTTTTGTGAGATGTATGAACAGTATTATCATCGTGTTTATTACACAGCTTTAAAAGTGACAAAGAACCCTTGTTCAGCGGAAGATATCCTTCAGGAAACCTTTATAAAAGCGTACGATAAACTTGATGAAATCCGTGAAGAAGGGAAGGTGGGGGCGTGGCTCTCCACCATCGCTCACCGGAAAGCAATCGATCTTCTACGTAAAGAAAAGAAGGCCGTCCTTTTGCCAATCGAAGAGGTGCCGGTACCTCAACCTGTCTATGAAAACGCGGATTCGGATGTCGAGCACATTTGTGAATGCCGCCACCTAGAAGAAGACATCAAGAAGCGGATCAGCACATTATCCCCTAAGCTTCGAGCGGTGTTTCAACTAAGTTACGATAAACAACTGCAGGAAAAGGAAATCGCCCAAACGCTTCAAATTACACAGGCGGCCGTCAAATCACGACTTCACCGGGCAAGGCAGGCCATGAAGGGGAAGCTGGGAGAAGAAAGGCACCATTATTTTACAGCGTAATGAAAAAGCAGATCCTCAAAACGGAGGTTCTGCTTTTTTTGACGATGAATGTTATATTTTTTTGTATGATAATAGAGCAAGAAGGAGGTGGATGATTTGAAGAAGACGTATCTTTGGTATTGGATCCTTTTATTGTTCCTGTTGATGGGGTGTCAGAGTAACCAACAGTCCCTGCCTTTACCTGAGAGGGAAGGGGACATTCACTTTCAAGCGTTTGTGGAGAAGGTTCCGACTGAAGGAGATGCTGATCCGGAATATCAACGTATGTATGATCTTGTAGCAAAAATGCAGGCGAATGAAGCCATCGACCTTACGCAGGTGGATATTCAAGTGAAGAAAGAAACATCCATTCAAGCTCATGGAAAAGAAATCACAAACTTCCCGACTTACTTTATCTTGGACCAAGAAGGAATTGTGTTGGAAACGACGAACTTGGATGAAGTAGCCGATTATATCGATCGTGCAGGCGCAAACGATTAAATAGAAAGGAGGGGAGAAAGTGACGATTCTATCTTTTCTCGCTATTTTAGGGGTAGGGATTGGAGCAGGCTTCATTAACGTCATCGCAGGGGGAGGGTCGCTTTTAACGCTGCCCATACTCATTTTCTTTGGCCTGCCTTCCGCTGTAGCCAATGGTACAAACCGGATTGCGTTGATGGCACAGAACATTGTCGCCATTATCTCTTATCGTAAAGATGGCTATTTTGATGGCAAGTTCAGTCTTCTACTAGCGATACCTGCTCTCATTGGTTCCATTGTTGGCGCACAAATTGCGGTGAATATCCCGGATGACCTATTCAACCGTATCCTATCGATTGTGATGATTGTAGTTTTAGTGATTATGATATGGAAACCTCACAAAAAACTGTCCGCGGCAAGCGGCCAGGACTCCTCGTTGAAAAAGATAGGTTTGGCTCTAATTTTCTTTTTAATAGGTGTCTATGGAGGATTCATCCAAGCAGGGGTAGGTTTTGTGATCATAGCAGCACTGACCTTAGTGACAGGTTTATCTCTAGTGAAGATAAATAGTATCAAGGTTTTTGTCGTTGCTGTTTACACACTGTCAGCCTTAGTGGTTTTCGTCGTCAATGATCAAATCCATTGGGGTTACGGAATTACACTGGCTGTTGGGACAAGCATCGGAGCGTTTTTAGGCAGTAAATTTGCGGTGAAGCACGGAGACAAATGTATTCAAAGGTTCCTGATCGTCGCCGTGATTGCCATGGCGATCCGATTATTTTTCTTTACATAAAAATGGTTTGCTGAAAGACTTTTATAATAAGAGGGATTCCCACTCCAACTAGCGAATAGGAAAGGATCACTGGTAGGGAGTGAAGAATTGTGCTTAGTAAAGTAGGTCAAATTATGGTGTATGTGAATGACCAGGATGAAGCCGTAAATTTTTGGACAGAGAAATTAGGGTTCGTGGTGATTTCTGAAGAGAATAATGGGGAAGGAATGAGATGGATTGAGGTTGCTCCCAAGGAGGGAGTGGAAACAACGATTGTCCTTCACAATAAAGAAGTGGTTGCAAAGATGTCTCCAGACCTCAACCTTGCTCCACCTTCCTTAATGTTTTTCACCGATCATTTTGAGCAGCTACATCGTGATCTGCTATATAAAAAAGTGACCGTAGGAGAAATTGTTCAAATGCCGACGGGCAGGGTATTTAACTTTGCGGACAATGAAGATCACTACTTTGCTGTCATGGAAAATAAGTAAGAGAGAAGTTCAATTGAATCATAGAGAAATCAAAAAGAGACCAGAGTTTTCTGGTCTCTTTTTTAATTATAAAGCTGGCGTCGGTGTTGGCTCTGCGTAGCCATTTTCGTAGGTGGAGTCGATCTTTTCGCGGATTTCTTTTATTGATTTGCCTTCCTGATAATCAATGATCGATTGTGCGGCAATCTCCATACAAACGCCGCATTTTGTGCCGTGGTCATCCCAGACAATGCTGCCATCTTCATTGGTTTTGTTTACAAAGCAGTCATAGTTGTCCCGGTGTCCTACACTCTCGCCGCATCCGCAGTAGCATGGGATGTTCTCAAGCAACTCTTGGCTCTGGGCGGCAGCCATATAGATGTCGTGCATTTCCTGTGGTTTTTCATCCATGAATGATGGAAGTGTCGTCACAGAGGCTGTCTCTTCTCTAATGTCGCCGTTAACGTGTTCGATATGTGCTTCCTCTTCGGATTCCGAAGAGCATCCGGATAGCGCGGTACCGATCAAAAGTGTCAGGATTAGGAATAAAGTTTTTTTCATAAAAAGGCACCCTCTTCATATTGATAGTTTCATCATAAAGAGGGTGGCATGAAGTTTCAATGCTTTTCTATAAAGTTCGTCGATCAGTCACATTTATTTACCGAAAGAAGATAGGAATTTCACGCGGTCGCCCATAGGAGGGACGTTATCATCAACGAGAGCTACCTCCAAGACAGCAGGCCCTTCGGTGTTTAGAATCGCTGATAAGTTCTCGTCATTGAGATCTTCCATGGATTCAATGCGTGCATTCGGCACTCCGAGTGATGCAGCCATCTGGGAGATGTTGACTTCTTCTTGTCCAAAGCGCTCATGGGCGCGTTTGTATTGAAGGGTATGTCCATGATGGACCATGCCGAGTCTTGAGTTGTTCATGACGATAAATAGAACAGGGATGTCGTATTCTTTCGCTGTCAGAAGTTCCATACCGTGCATAAAGAAACAGCCGTCCCCCGTTATGCTTACGGTTGGACGTTCTGGGTCTGCCAGTTTTGCTCCAATGGCACTACCGATTCCACTTCCCATCGCTCCAAAATGAACGTTGATATCAAAGGAATCTTCACTTTTCACTCCCATGTAGTGGACGACGTAAGCCATGAATTCACCAATATCGATTGTGAAACGAGTATCCTCAGGCAGCTTTTCCTGAAGGGACCATAAGACGTTTTGCGAATTAAACTCTTCGGTTACATCAGGCACTGTGAAATCCAAAGCAGGAAGAGGTGCGCGCTTAACGCCTAACCCGTTTAAGGCTGTGATTAAAGAAGAAACCGTTACATCGATGTCTCCATGAAGCGGCTGGTCGACGGGGTATTTTCTGTTAAAAACGGTCGCATCATAATCCACTTGAATAAGAGTCCGGTTCTTTATGATATTTGGGTTCCAATTGTTCGTGGCTGTTTCCCCGAGACTTGATCCGAGCACAAGCACCGTTTCTTCTTTTCCATGATTGATCAGATCGGAAGCCTCTTCATGTCCGGCAAAACCGAAAATTCCTCTCTTCAGAGGGTGGTTATCTGGTATGAACCCTTTGGCTTGCGGACTTGTGACAATCGGCCAGTTTAAGGTTTCAGCTAGTTCAAGAACATCATCCACGGCTCCGCGAATCCCTTGTCCTACGAATAGGAAGCCACTTTCACTTGATGCGAGTGTCTTGGCTGTTTCCAAGACAACTTCATCTGTCGGAAGCAATGGCGTTCGTTGTGGGAACGTAGGAATGGCTGGTTCTAGAATATCAGTCAGTTGAACATCGATCGGCATGGCAATGTGGACGGGGCCGGGGACTCCTGTCATAGCGATTTCCACGGCTTTGTGAATTTCGGGAAGCAGGTCTTCTGCACGATCGACCCTCTGACTGTATTTCGTGACAGAGTGGTAGAGCGGGTCGGCATGTAATTCTTGAGAAGCGTTCAAACCAACCGTGTCAACAGGAACCGCTCCTGTCAAAAATAGGACAGGGAGATGTTCACGCATCGCATTCGCTGCCCCTGTCACAAGGTTTGTTCCTCCTGGTCCGCTGCTTCCGATACAAACACTGAGGGAGTTTGAATATTTTGCATAAGCAGCTGCCATATAAGACGCGGCACCTTCATGCTTAGTCACGATAGGTGTGATGGAAGGAGTATCATAAAGTTCATCAAAGAAAGCATTTACAGATCCAGCTGGTATTCCGAAAATATAAGATACCTCACCAGCAACAAAATAATCCAACACAGCGCGAACAGATTTCATAGCCTTATCCCCTTTTTATCATTGATTTTAGAAATTGATCTTCAAATGTTTCTGCTTGCAGCGGATGACTGTAATAAAACCCTTGAATCCAATGGCAACCGTGCTCTGCAAGGAAAGCGGCCTGATCAGCTTTTTCAACCCCTTCTGCAATCACGTTGAGCTGCAGGCTGTCGGCAAGGGTAATGATGGTTTTAGTAATGGCCGCATTGTTCCGATTCGTTGTGACATCGTTAATGAAAGATTTGTCGATTTTCAAAGTGTCGACAGGAAAATCTTTTAAATAGCCAAGCGAAGAATAGCCGGTACCGAAATCATCGATGGAAATTTGGACACCGAGTTCTTTCAATTGGCTGATCGTTTTTAAGGTGTGCTCCGTATTATGAACGATTAAATTCTCCGTTAGTTCAAGCTCAAGGTGCTTAGCGGGTAGGGCGGTTTCTTTTAGTATCTCAGCCACCGTAAGCACAAGGTTCTGTTGATTGAATTGTTGAGGAGATAAATTAGCGGATACGATCAATTCCGTATAACCAGAAGAAACCCATCTTTTCATTTGCTGACAAGCTTCTCGTATGACCCATTCTCCAAGGTTTGTAATGAGGCCGGTTTCCTCTGCGAGAGGAATGAATTGGCCGGGAGGGAGGGTGCCGAGCTGTGGGTGATTCCACCGAATCAGCGACTCCATACCAATGAGCTTATCTGTGCGTACATCAAATTTTGGCTGAAAATACAGCTCAAACTCATCATTTTTCTGTAATGCTTTGAAAAGGTCATTTTCAAGCTGAATCTGTTCAAAAGTTCGGCTCTCAATTTCTGGTGAAAATAGCTGATATTGATTACCGGCCAGGTCTTTTGCTTTGTACATCGCGACATCCGCATGTTTAATCAATGTCTCAGCTGTGTCCCCGTTCTCAGGGAAAAGGCTGATCCCGATACTTGTTTTGATGGATATTTCATGATCCTCGATCACAAAAGGAGCATGGAAGGCTTCGAGGATTCTATTCGCACATTTCACAGCTCCTTCTTCCCGCTCGATCGTCGGGAGGAGAATGATGAATTCGTCCCCGCCTTGTCTTGAGACGGTCGCTCCGTTGGGGACTGCTTTTTGGAGACGTTCTGCCACATTCAGGAGGACCTTGTCCCCGAAGCTATGGCCGAATGTATCATTGATCTTCTTGAAGCGGTCAAGATCAAGGAAAAGAATGGCGATCGGTTTATCTGCCAGTTCCGCATATTGAAGAGCTTGATTGAGTCGATCCTGGAACAGCACACGGTTCGGTACATTTGTCACGCTGTCATAATAGGCGTGGTATTTAATTTTTTCTTCCATTTGTTTTCTTGAGGTTACATCTTTAAAAGTGACCACATAACCCGTGGTAAGGTCGTTCTCTAATTTAGGGGTGATGACATATTCCACGGGGAAAGTACCCCCGGACTTTTTAAAGAAAAAGTGATCTTTGTCTGCATGCCCGTCCTTTTGTTCGTAATGTTCCAGGAATGTTTTTTGATCATCGAAGATATGGAAATAAGGAGCCCCTATGATTTCCTTTTCATTATCGTACCCCAACAACTCGGTTGCGGAAGGATTGGCGAAGGTGATATGCCCATCCAGGTCGATTCCGAAAATTCCTTCTCCCGCAGAATTCAGAATCAAGTCTTTTTCGCGACTGATCTGCGTCAGTTCCGAAATGGCTTCTTCCAGCTCATCATTCTTCTCAATCAATTCCGATGTGCGGTCCTGAATAATCATTTCCTGCTTCTCCATATAGAGCAGGTTGAAAAGGACGGGTGCGGTTGTATCTACGATTGATTCAGCCAATTGGCGGGCGGAGTCAGAGTAGACTTGACCGGATTCTTTCAAGTTCACGATGGCAATCGCACCAAGCACTTCTCCAAGTGAGACGAGAGGGATCATATATAAGCCTTTCATTCCAAACTTTTCGCAGATCGCCTTGTTCGTCCGGTGATCTTCAAAAACATCCGGGACTAGAATGGAGGTCTTCGTATGAATCACTTCTTGGAAAACAGGATCCTCCCTATGGTTAAATTGGACTTTCTGGTGAGTTTCTTTCCAGTCTTCTTCCGTCCACTCGCTTTCTTTACTCAGACTTGCAGGTTTCAGTTTGTGTTCTGCAATGGGGTCAATGAAGTGGGCACCGATATTTGGGTTATCCAGAACTTCTCCTAAATAATAGAAGCATTTATCCAACGCTTCCTGTAAAGAAGAGCATAAGGAAAGGTCACGGGTGACATTGAGCAGCAGTTGTTTTTCGCTGATCAATTTCTCTTTACGTGTCAGGTTGTTTGCATTTCTGATAGCGACAGCGGCCATGTTGACGTATGCTTTCACGGATTCGATTTCTGATTCTGTCAAATTCATCGGTATCCCATAATCAAATAAAAACACGAGGCCGTAGAGTTCATCTTCATAAGAAATCGGGGCGACGAGCAGTGAATTGATTTTAAACGCATGGATGGCCCGTTGATCTGGACGATCATCTTTGGATGTATCGGGTATGTAAATGGTTTTTCTTGTTTCGATGACCTCTTTCGCGAGGAGATCATACTCCGGGTCAACGATGTGCATATCAAGTGTCATTCCATTGATCAAGGCCGGTTTTCCGACATAGCCTTGATAAGTACCATCCTCTCGCGGCAGATAAATGCCGACAGAATCGCACCGCATAATTTCTTCAGATATGGCTGTGACCACGTGTTCTAATACATCGCGTAAATCATGCTCGGTATTGATGAGCTGTGTGATTTGTGCGAGACGTGAATATCTAGTTTGTTCTTCAGCCATTGAAAAACCTCCATAGTTGTCATATTTTGATAAAGTTCGACTATTATAACGAACTTCCTGCAATTGAAGCGTAAATTTTACAAAAAAACAAAGAAACAGGCACAAAAGGGGACTTTTGCGCCTGTTTTCTTACAATAAATTCAAAATAGCGCCGGCACCGACACCAATCAAAACGATGGCCCAGGCTGGGACTTTGAAGAAGTGTAAAAGAGCAAAAAGAATGGAAGCAAGAGCAAAGTCGGCTCCATCTATAATCGAACTTTTCAACACAGGGTCATAAAAAGCAGCAAGTAGAATGCCGACAACACTTGCGTTTACGCCTGTAAGAACGCCTTGGAAGGCCGGACGCTTTCTGAGTTCGTTTAAAAATGGCAGAGCCGCCATCAAAAACAAGAAGGAGGGAAGGAAAATACCTGCGGTTGCCACAAGGGCACCTGCAATGCCTTCAATCATCGTACCAAGGTAACTGGAGAATGTGAACAATGGTCCTGGAACCGCCTGTGCCATTCCATAACCGGCAAGAAATTCATTCGCTGTCAGCCATCCGGTCGGCACCACTTCACGTTCAAGCATCGGTAAGACGACATGACCGCCACCAAAGACGAGGGAACCGACACGGAAGAACGTATCGAATAGTTGAATCAGCATGCTTTCGGTGTTTCTTGCAAGAATCGGTAAAAAGGCAAGAAGAGCGACCAATACGCCTAGAGAAGCGACACCGACTTTTTTCGAAAACGTCACAGGAAATGGCTGGATCTTAGATTCCACCATACTTGAAAACATTTTCCAACCGAATAACCCAGCAGCGAGAATGATCAACAATTGCATCCAGGCGGATGGGTAAAGAAGTAAAATAAGTGCAGACACTAACGCTATGGCAATCCGAGGCCGGTCCGGCGTCAGTTTTTTTCCAAGACCAATCAATGCATGCAGGACGACAGCTGCTGCTACGACCTTCAAGCTGTGAATGAAGTTCGCATCTGAGAGGTCGAACGATTGATATAACAGAGCAAAAAGAACGAGAACGATAATCGATGGTACTGTAAAACCGATCCATGAGATGATTCCGCCAAGCAACCCACCACGGAGCATACCAATGGCAATTCCAACCTGACTGCTCGCGGGTCCGGGTAGAAATTGACAAAGGGCAATGATGTCCGCGTAGGTTTTATCATCGAGCCATTTTTTTCTATCGATATACTCATCCTTGAAGTAAGCCAGGTGGGCCACAGGACCACCGAATGAAGTAAATCCAAGCTTTGTTGATGCTTTAAATATTTCCAAGAGAGAACCTTTGGGTTTACTCATGACTGAAATTCCTCCAATCTTTTCCTAAGATTTCTTCCGCCAGCTCACGGACTTGCTCTCTACCTTCAGCAAGCACTTGCCTTCCTTTATCCGTTATGACGTAATATTTTCTAATCTTTCCTTCCACTTTTTCCTCGTATTTCTCAAGCAATTCGTCTTTGTGGAGCTGCTTCAGGGTAGGGTAGAGGGTTCCTGGGCTGATGTCATAGCCGTGGGAAGCAAGCTCTTCCATAAGAAACGCTCCATAGATGGGTTCAATGCTTGCGTGATAGAGAATGTGGATTTTAATTGAACCTAAGAAAAAGTCTCTGAGCACGGGAAGCACCTCCTATATCGAATTCCGATATCAATATACGATAATGTGGAAGGAAAGACAATAAAAAACGCGCAAACTTTACGAAGTTTGCGCGAATCTTTACGTTCTATTTACTTAACGTGTCTACCATTTGATCGATGCTCATCTCATGGGCGATTACACCGTCAATCGTCCAGTGACTCGGATCGTTTACCTCGTACACCTGGCCGTTTTGGGCAGCAGGGGTGTTCTGCCATACGGAGCTGTTTTCGAGAATTTCGAAGCCAGGCTCGCCTTCATTCCCGATGAGGAATACGTGATCCGCATCCAACTCCCCAAGTTTTTCAAGAGCAACAGGGTTCCATTGTTCGCCTTCTTCAGGAAGACTTTGCAGGAATTCCGGTTTAGCGATTCCCATTTCATTGTAGAAAATCTCTGCGCCATAACGGTTTTCATCAAAAACATAGAACTGCTCGCCCATCGTCCAGACAAACGCGACGGATTCATCCCCGATGTTTTCTTTGATTGTTGCAGAGGCTTCTTCTACTTTTTGGTCAAAGTCTGACAGCACTTGTTCCGCTTCGTCCTGTTTGTTCAGGATTTCCCCCATCGTTGTCAGTTGCTTCCTCCAATCGGCACCTGTTTCCTCATCGAACACGTACGTTTTGGCAATGCTGGAATAGTCTTCGTAGCTTCCGTTCTGCAAAGCGGAAGGGGCACTGAAAATAATGAGATCAGGGTTTTGTTCAATGGCTTGTTCCACAGGGAGATCCCAGCCGACTTTCGGTACGCCTTCCAGCTGTGGCTGCAAGTAATCCAGGACCGATTCACCGATGGACCATTGGGCGACAGGCTTTTCTCCTAAAGCCACAAGTGAATCTTCTAAATAAGGAGCAAGAATGCGCTCAGGCTTCTCTTCAAGTGTAATCTCGCCCATCGCATGTGTAAGTGTACGTTCGCTCGTTTCCTCGTTTGTGGCTTCATCAGAATCGCCACTTGTGGATGATGGATCTTCACCGTCACTGCTGCATCCTGTAACTAATAGGACGAGGAGCAGTAAACCGGTTATGTAAAGGGTTACTTTTTTCGACATTTATTTGTTCCTCCTAAGAAATGTGTGATAAGATAATGATAATCATTATCATTGAATGTGTCAATTTATTATAGTAGATACATAGGTAGAGAGGGTCGCTGGCAGTGGAAGAACGAACAAGAGAAGCAAACAAAGAGTGGAATGAAGTAACGAGAAAAGTATGGCGTGCGGCCTTTCTTTTTACAGGAGGCATGATTCTATTAGCTGTGACCATGGCCTTATCGATTGCTGTCGGAGTGACCGATATTTCCATCGGTACGGTTTGGGAGTCTATGTTCGCTTTTGCTCCGGAGTCAACGAGCCATGCCGTCATTCGCGAACTGCGCATGCCGCGGGCTCTAGCAGGAGCCCTTGTCGGTGCGTTTTTAGCTGTATCGGGTGCGGTCATGCAGGGTCTGACGAGAAACCCTCTTGCTTCACCGTCCATTATGGGGGTCACGCACGGTGCAGCGTTTGCTTTGATTTTGACGATCGTCTTTTTCCCTGTCGTCAGTAACATCGGAATGACAGCTGCCGCTTTTGTTGGCGCAGGGCTCGGAGTGATTCTCGTTTTCGCGGTAGGCTCCTTTTCTAAAGGTGGTCTGACACCTGCAAAGTTAGCTCTTGCTGGTGTCGCTATCGGGGGTATGCTCAGTTCTCTTTCATCGGCCATTTCCTTACACTTTCAGGTGGCAAAACAAATGAGCTTCTGGTATGCCGGGGGATTAGCCGCAACGGACTGGGTTTCTGTCCAAATCCTGCTGGTTGCAGGAGCGGTCGGATTGACCCTGGCTGTTTTGATTTCTAAATCTGTTACGATTTTAAGTCTCGGGGATGAGGTTTCCAAAGGTCTTGGTCAAAATACATTCCTTGTTAAAGCTCTCGGTGTCATCGTCGTTTTCGTATTAACAGGAGCGGCTGTTTCTGTTGCAGGGACCGTCGGTTTCATCGGTCTTGTTATCCCTCACATTGCTCGTTTTTTCGTGGGATCTGACTACAGGCTGATCATCCCCGTCTCGGCGGTGCTCGGAAGCTTGCTGCTTGTCCTGTCAGATATCGGAGCAAGGCTGGCTAACGCGCCTTACGAAACACCTGTCGGAGCGATCACGGCATGTATCGGGGTCCCATTTTTCCTTTACCTTGCTCGTGGTGAAGGGAGGGGATCCTTGTGAAAAAGGCACGTTTTTCTTTCGTGATGGCTGTGCTGGTTCTTTTCCTATGCTTCATGGTCCTCATCAGTTTGAATATGGGCGTCGTTAACATCGCCCCTCTGGACGTTCTGAAGACATTCATCGGACAAGGAACCGACCGCCAGGAATTGGTGCTTTTCAATTTCAGGCTTCCGTCCATGGTTCTTGCGTTATTTGTCGGTGCAGGCCTTGCCGTTTCCGGGGCGATTCTCCAGGGCGTCACGCAAAACGACCTTGCCGACCCTGGTATTCTCGGAATTAATACAGGCGCAGGATTTGCCGTCATTTTATATATTTTCTTTTTCCAACAGTCGATGGCGATGGTGAGCGGTTTAGGCATTTACATTTTGCCATTGTTTGCTCTCGTCGGAGCATTTCTCGCGGCTTTCCTTGTTTATGCCCTGGCTTGGAAAAAAGGAGTCAATCCCATCCGTCTTATCCTTGTCGGGATTGGCGTGAATGCAGGTTTCAGCGCTGTCCTCATTATTTTTCAAGTGAAAATGAACCCGCAGGATTTCAATCAGGCGCTCATCTGGTTGGCCGGGGATCTATGGATGGGAAATTGGAATCTCGTGCTGGCCATTGTGCCTCCCATCCTCTTGATGATTGGGTGGACGATCTATAAATCTCGTACGCTGAACATCATGAATTTAGGAGATTCGATGTCGATGGGACTCGGTATTCAAGTGGAAAAAGCGCGTCGGACGTTTTTACTGCTCGCTGTCGGTCTTGCCGGATTATCTGTAGCGGCTGGGGGAGGGATTGCCTTCCTTGGGCTCGTGGCCCCGCATATCGCCCGCAGAATCGTCGGACCTGGGCATCAGCGGATGATTCCGACTGCTGCATTGATTGGAGCGATATTTTTAGTGGTGGCTGATACGATCGGAAAAAATATCATCGCCCCTGCAGAGATTCCTGTGGGGATTGTCGTTTCGATTGTCAGCACCCCTTATTTTGTCTATTTGCTTATGAAAACTCAATAGAAAAAGGAGTTCACGTCCATGGAAGAGTTGTACGATGTAACCGTAATAGGTGGAGGAACGACAGGTTTATATGCTGCTTTTTATAGTGGAATGAGAGATTTAAAGACAAAAGTGATTGAGTACCAGCCTCAGGTCGGAGGCAAAGTTTCCTTTTTCTATCCGGAGAAGGAAATCTATGACGTGGGCGGATTCCCGGGCATTACTGGTGAAGAACTAGTCGCGAATGTTAAAGAACAGGCGGAGATGATCGATCCTGCTTTTGTGACGGGTGTGAAAGTGACATCTTTTGAGAAAAAGGAAGACGGCACCTTATTGTTGGCAACAGATGACGGTCAAACACATCATACGAAAACAGTGATTGTTGCTTCAGGGCTTGGAACGTTTGATATGCAGCCGCTTGAAGTGAGAGGCAGCGAGCATTATGACGGGGAGCAGATTCACTACACCATTCAAAACCTCGAACAGTTCAGAGGCCGGAAAGTTGCGGTCGTCTCGCAAAACCGTGTCGGTATCGACTGGTCGCTCGCGCTTGAAGGGGTGGCAGACGAAGTCCACCTTCTGAATCGTGGCGATGAGTTCAAAGCGGTTTATGAACAGGATGTTGAGAAGGTCGAGGCTTCCTCTGTTCACATTCATAAAAATGAGAAAATTGAAGAGCTGCGAGGCGAAGAAGATTTAAAAGAAGCGGTTCTTCAAGACGGTTCGGTGCTCGAGGTCGATCATATCCTCGTCTACGAAGGCTTGCGCATTGATAAGAGCTTATATGACCAATGGGGATTGGAAACAGATAAAGGAAGAATCCCCGTTTCAACAGATATGTGTACCAGTATGGAAGGGGTATTCGTCGCAGGCGACGCGGCTGTTTATCCAGCGAAAACGATGCTCATTGCTTCTGGATTCAATGAAGCGATGGCAGCTGTGAATAGTGCCGCCAAACATTTGGATCCAAAAGCGAAGTCGCAAGTTTATAGTACAGTGATCTATAAGCATAAATAAGAAAAACGCCGAACGCAGCAGGTGCTGTCGTTCGGCGTTTTTTTAATAGGGATGAGTTGAATGGTCAGATGCTAATAAACGTCCATAAGTTGCTAATAAAAGTGAGAAACCCGCTAATAAGTTTTCAATAGGATATTGATAAAAGCGACCACCCCACTGAAAAATCACCAAAAGCCACCGATAAATGCTTTAAACCTACTGATAAATGGCCAAAACCCACCGTTAAATGCTCCAAAGTCACTGTTATACCTATAATTCCCCGCTAAACCATCACATTACATTGAAGTAACGCGCTTCCGGATGGGCGAAAACCATTGCCGTGACCGACGCTTCCGGCTCCATCATGCATTCCTCGGTAAGCTCGATGCCGATTTCTTCCGGCCGGATGAGCTGGAATAATTTTTTCTGATCCTCAAGCTCAGGGCAGGCCGGGTAACCGAAAGAGTAGCGCTGCCCTTGATACTTAGCAGAAAAGCGTTCCTGCATCGTGAAGTCGGTCGGGTCAGGGAATCCCCATTTGTCGCGGATCTTCTGGTGGACCTGCTCGGCGAGACCTTCAGCTGTTTCGAGGGCAAGCGCCTGCAGGGCATGGCTTTCTAAGTAGTGTCCCTGGTCTTTCAGTTCCACCGCACGTTTGCGTATGCCTTTTCCAGCCGTAACTGCAAAGAATCCGACATAGTCCATTTCGCCGCTTTCGACAGAGCGCAAGTAGTCTGCCAAACAGAGAAATGGTTCTTTGTTTTGTCGAGGGAAGGTGAATCGCTCAATGACCGTCTGATGATCGCGTGGATCATAAATGAGCACCTCATCACCGTCGGATTGGGCGGGGAAGAAGCGGTACATGGCGGAGGGCTGGATCCATCCTTCCATTTTCGCGCGTGTGAGCAAACCATCGACGACACTTTTCAGGTGAACAGCCTTCTTGTTTCCTTCCGCGAGCAGTTTATCGAATTTTCCTTTTAGGCCTAGATGGTGTCCGATGAGCATCTGCATGTTGATGTACGGTTCAATATGGGCGACCGGATGGTCCCGGATCACGTGTTTATCAAGATCATGCGGTTTGAACACGGGTACTGTTGTGGACACCGTCGATTTTGGTTTCACAGCCACAGCGGTTCCGCCACGGTCTGTAGGAGCGGTACTCGCCGCACGGGTTAGAGCAGCCGTTCGTTTTTCTTCTTGTTCCTGTAAAAAATGATCACGCTGCTCATCGTTACTGAGCTGATTAGAGATCGAAAGGCCATCCATCGCATCTTTCGCATACAGAACAGGGCCGTCATATTCGGGCGAAATTTTCGTGTGCGTAAACTTTCGTGACAATGCCGCTCCGCCAACAAGAATCGGAAGAGAGATATCCTGCTGTTTCAAGTCCTGGGCAGTCAGCACCATCTGCTGGGCCGATTTTACGAGCAATCCGGATAGTCCAACAATGGTCGGCTGTTCCTTTTTAATCTGCTGAATCAGTTCGGCAGACGTCACTTTGATTCCCAAGTCGACGACTTCAAAGCCGTTGTTGCTCAAAATGATTTCCACCAGGTTTTTGCCAATGTCATGCACATCGCCTTTTACAGTGGCAAGGAGGACCTTTCCTTTTTTATTTGACGAATCATCTGCTTCCATATGAGGTTCCAAGTAAGCGACCGATGTTTTCATGACCTCCGCGCTCTGTAAAACTTCTGCTACGATCAGCTGGTTGTCGTTAAACAGGCGGCCGACCTCGGCCATGCCGTCCATCAACGGCCCGTTAATGATGGCGAGTGGCGCATCGTATTCCGAGAGGGCCTTCTCCAAGTCCGGCAGCAATCCTTCCTTTGTACCTTCTACCACATAATGAGCGAGGCGCTCAGCAAGAGTCATCGTTGATGTTGGCACTTTGGTTTCTTTTTTCTTTCCCCTGTAAAAAGCAGTGAAAGAAGCGAGCGTTTTATCATCCGTTTTGAAAAGCAGCTCATCCGCCAAATCGATTTCTTCCTGATCGATGGAGGCATAGCGCTCAAGCTTTTCAGTGTTGACGATGGCATAGTCGAGGCCTGCTTTCGTACAGTGGTACAAATAAACGGCGTTTAAAACTTCCCGGCCGACCGGAGGGAGACCGAAGGAAACATTACTGACTCCAAGGACCGTCTGACAGAGAGGCAGGTGCTCTTTGATCATCCGAATGCCTTCGATCGTCGCTTCCGCTGAACCGATATACTGCTCATCTCCTGTTCCGACAGGGAAGACGAGCGGATCGAAAATGATGTCCTGTGGGCTGATGTTGTACTCTTCTACAAGAATATCGTGGGACCGTTTAGCAATTTTAAGCTTTCTTTCTGCCGTTACGGCCATCCCTTCTTCATCAATTGTTCCGACGACGAGGGCCGCTCCGTATTGTTTGACGAGCGGAAGCACTTCTTTAAAACGTTCTTCTCCGTCTTCTAAATTGATGGAGTTGATAATGACTTTTCCTTGAGAATAGGTGAGTGCTTTTTCAATGACGTCCACGTCGGTCGAGTCGATGACGAGTGGGACTTTGACTTTGTTGACGACCTGTTTCATAAAAGCTTCCATATCTTCAATCTCATCCCGGTCCGGGTCGGCGAGGCAGATGTCGATGACCTGGGCACCTTTTTTCACTTGGGCACGAGCGATTTCTGAAGCTTCTTCAAATTTTCCTTCAGCAATCAAGCGCTTGAATTTCCGGGAACCGATGACATTCGTCCGCTCACCGACAAGGATCGGGCGATCGCCGGGGTCATCGTAAATCAATGGTTCGATGCCGGAAACAGCGTGGGCGTGGCCGGAAGGTGTGACCCGTGGTTTGAAACCTTTAACAGCTTCCGCAATGGCGCGGATATGATCCGGAGTCGTACCGCAGCAGCCACCGACAACATTCAGCCAGCCTTTTTCAGCAAAACCAGCGACCTTGGCAGCGAGTGATGCTGGTGTTTCGTGATAATGGCCTTCTTCATCCGGAAGGCCGGCGTTCGGATAACAGCTGACGGCGGACGTTGCGAGATCTGATAAGGATCGCAGGTGATCACGCATGAACTCAGGCCCAGTCGCACAGTTCAGGCCGACAACGCTTGGGTTCATATGTTCAAGCGAAAGGTAGAAGGCTTCAATGCTCTGCCCGGCGAGTGTCGTCCCCATCGGTTCGATCGTGCCGGAAACAATCAGGGGCAGGTCTTTTCCCGGTCCTTCTTTGGCACGTGTAATACCGAGGAAAGCGGCTTTAACGTTGAGCATATCTTGGGACGTCTCTAATAAAAGAAGATCGACGCCGCCTGTGATGAGCCCCCGCGCTTGTTCTTCATAGGCTTTGGCTAGTGCCTCAAAAGTCGTTCCGCCGGTTACAGAAAGAGTTTTCGTTGTCGGTCCCATGGCACCAGCGACGAAGCGCGGACGGTCTGGTGTATGGAAGCGGGCCGCTGTTTTTTTTGCGATCTTAGCGGCTTCGATATTGATCTCTTCTGCCAAATGGCCAAGGTTATATTCGTCCAGGACGAGGTCAGTCGCCCCGAATGTATTGGTTTCAATGATATCCGCTCCTGCTTCAAGATAGCGGGAGTGAATCGTATCGAGCAGGTCAGGATAAGTCAGGTTTAAGTATTCGTTACAACCATCGTATTCTTCTCCACCGAAATCATCAGGGGAGAGGTTGGCTTCCTGCAGCATCGTCCCCATAGCACCATCGAGAATGAGAATGCGTTCTTTGAGTTGTTCGTTAAACGATGTGGATGCCATTGGAAATCTTCCTTTCTCTTTCTGCTGTTTGCTGTTGAATATAGTTCGTCAATTCAACGGTCATTTCATACCGCAAAAATGGTGTGATCAAATAGATGCCATTGAACAGGTCGAGGGCTGTATCGATGAGGGATTTCGAGATGCTGAGACCTTCTGCCTGTGCTTGTTCTTTATCTGAACCGGCAAGCTCCATTTTCTCCAGTACCTCAGGAGCAAGCGTGATTCCAGGGACTTCATTGTGTAAAAACTCAGCGTTCCGAGCGCTTGTCAATGGCATGATTCCAATATAAATCGGTGCATGGATATGTTTGGTTGATTCATAAACTTCTATAATTTGTTCTTCATTGAAGACAGGCTGGCTGATGAAGTAATCGGCTCCGTATTTGATTTTCTTCTCCATTCGTCCAACCGCACGGTTCAAGTTGCGCACATTCGGGTTGAACGCAGCGGCTACTGAGAAGGAGGTGCTTTCCCCTAAATTCTTTCCGGAAAAGGAAATCCCTTTGTTCATTTGCTTGATGTAATGGATTAAATCAAAGGAGTTCAAATCATAAACCGATGTTGCACCAGGGAAGTCGCCGATCTTCGTCGGGTCGCCTGTCACGGCAAGCAGCTGACGGATGCCGAGGGCGTGCAGCCCCATTAAATGGGATTGCAGTCCTAGTAAGTTACGATCCCGGCAAGCGATGTGGACGAGAGGGTCGACATCATATTTTTGTTTGATAATGGAGGCCATCGCCGTGTTACTGATTCTCGGAGAAGCGAGGGAATTATCTGCAAGAGTGACAGAATCCACACCTGCCTCGTGCAAGGCTTTGGCACCTTCTAAAAAGCGCTCCGTCTTCAGCTTTTTCGGCGGATCAAGTTCAACGATGATGGATCGCCCTTTTTTGGCCTTTTCGTGTAAATGGGGGCGTTGATCTTCCGATTTTGAAACGCGTACTTCTGTTTTTTCTTTGATGGGGACGACTTTATTTTGAATCGGTTGCTTGCCTTTCACTCTAGCGGCAATCGCTTCGATGTGCTCAGGGGTGGTGCCGCAGCAGCCACCGATCAGGCGCGCCCCTTGTTCATAAAGTGACTGGCCGCTTTTTTGGAAATATGCCGGGTCTGTCGGGTAGATGAGTCTCCCGTCCTGGTAGGCTGGTAAACTGGCATTCGGGTAGGCAGACAGCACTGCTTTTTCCGGAAGCGGAACATCCTCTAATGATTGTATTGTGTGGTAAGGTCCCAGTCGGCAATTGACCCCGACAACATCCGCTCCAAACCCTTCCAGCTGTTTCAACGCATCAGGAAGAGGTGTGCCATCCTGCAATACGCCTGCTTCATGCATCGATACTTGAGCAATGATCGGGAGCTCTGTCTCCTTTCTGGCAATCTTCAAAACGGTCGTCAGCTCTTCTAAATCATAAAAGGTTTCAAGCAGGAGGCCATCGACTTTTTCAAAAAGAAGACAGTACAGCTGCTCCCTGAAGCTGCGTTTGATTTCTTCTGTTGAGATCGCTTGTTTACGGGCTCCGCGGACACCTCCGATTGTTCCGACGACATATTGATCGTCGCCTGCCGCTTGATTGGCAAGTTTAACGGCGGCTGTATTTATTTCTTTTACCTGCTCCTGAAGGCCGTAGCGCTCAAGCTTAATATAGTTCGCCCCATACGTATTGGTTTGAATGACATCGGCGCCGGCATCCACATAAGCGCGGTGGACGTTTAAGACCTCTTCCGAATGAGAGAGGTTGAGTTCTTCAAAACATCGATCGATGCCATAGGAGTAGAGAAGGGTCCCCATTGCTCCGTCACCGATCAATGTGTGATGTTTGAATGCTTGGCGTAAATCCATCGCTCAACCTCCTGTTTGAGAAAAATGTTTGAGACTCAAGTTTTTCTAAGGCTTGATAGAAATCGTTGATCAAATCGTCCGGGTTCTCAAGTCCGACAGATAAACGAAGGAGACCATCCGTGATGCCACGCTTTTCACGTTCATCTTTCGGCATAGAAGCATGCGACATCCGTGCGGGGTAGGAAAGGATGGATTCGACCGCTCCGAGGCTCACCGCATAGACGGGCAGTTCCACATGATTCGTAAACTGACGGACGGCTTCTTCATCCCGTAAACGGAAGGATAATACAGCTCCGGATCCTTGTGCCTGATAGGTTTGAGTCGAGCTCCCCGGATGAAAACGGAAGCCGGGATAATACACCTGCTCCACGAGTGGATGAGCGCTTAATTTTTCTGCGATTTTGACAGCAGATGCTGACGATTGTGTCATTCGGCAATGTAAAGTCTTCAAGCCGCGAAGCACGAGCCAACAATCGTGTGCGCCGAGAATGGATCCGAATGAATTTTGTAAAAAACCGAGCTGATCTGCAATTTTTTCATCTTTGGTAGCAGCAAGACCTGCGACCACATCACTGTGACCGGCGATAAACTTCGTCGCGCTGTGCAGGACGAGATCCGCACCAAGTTCTAGCGGACGCTGCAGGGCTGGTGTCATGAACGTGTTATCGACGAATGTCCAACAATCGTTCGCTTTCGCTAACTTTGCGACGGCACGGATATCTGTAATTTCAAGCGTCGGGTTGGAAGGTGTTTCAATATATAAAAGTTTCGTATTTGGCTGTATTGCCGTCGCTACCGCATGGAGATCCGTCATATCAACAAATGTGTGATCGATTCCAAATCTAATAAGAACATCGTGGATCATACGGAAAGTCCCCCCATAAACATCCTGGGTGATGACGACATGGTCTCCTTTTGATAAAAGCATGAAAGCTGTAGAAATTGCGGCCATTCCAGAGGCGAACGCAAAGCCATGATTTCCACTTTCAAGTCCTGCGATGGTATCTTCCAGCGCTTTTCGGGTCGGGTTACCTGAACGGCTGTAATCATAGACGCCTGGATTGTCAAAATCCTGCTGATGGAACGTGGATGCCTGTTGGATCGGGACACTGACTGCGCCGGTGTGCGGATCGAACTTATAATCACTGTGCAGCAATCGTGTTTGTAAAGAATGATCAGTCATCGTACAGATTCCTCCTTTGGTAGTTGGGCGAGGGTATAGTCAAGGTCTTGAATTAAATCATCAATGTGCTCGACACCGACAGAAAAACGAAGCAGTCGATTACACACACCGTAGCTGGTCCGTTTCTCTTCCGGGATATCCGCATGAGTCTGAGTCGCAGGGTAGGTGATAAAACTCTCCACACCTCCGAGACTCTCGGCAAAACTGATCAGGTTCAAGTTCCGTAAAAATGGATCAATCCATTCTTCGGATTGAAGTCTGAACGACACCATTCCGCCTTTGCCCGGATAGAATATATCCGACACATGCGGGTGGTCTTCGAAGAAGGCGACAACGGCTTTGGCGTTGGCCTCATGCTGACGCATCCTAAGAGGAAGGGTCTTCATCCCGCGCATGACAAGCCATGAATCGAAAGGAGAGAGAACAGCACCAGATGTATTCTGATGAAAAGCCAGCTTTTCATTTACAGCTTTTCCTTTACTCACAAGGATCCCGGCAAGGACATCATTATGACCGGCTAAATATTTTGTAGCACTGTGAATGACCACATCGGCGCCTTCTCTAATAGGCTCCTGCAATACCGGTGTATAAAGCGTGTTATCGACAAGCAACAGCAGATTGTGGGACTTCGCGACGGTTGAAATTTGCTTGATGTCAGCCGTGTGCATCAGTGGATTTGTCGGGGTTTCCACGTATATGGCTTTTGTCCGCTCATTGATGTAGTCACAGACCCCTTCAAGGTTATTGCTTTCACAATAATGAAAGCGGAGGTCGTAACGCTCTTCCATGTGTTCAAACAAACGGAACGTCCCGCCGTATAAATCTTCAGAAACAATGATTTCATCCCCTTTTTTAAAAAGGGATAGAGCGGTTTGGATAGCCGCCATCCCGGAACTGAACGCGAATCCTGCATCACCACCTTCGATATCAGCTATCGAAGACTCTAGAATTTGCCGAGTAGGATTACCGGTTCGCGTATAATCAAAACCAGTGGACTCTCCTAAACCAGGGTGTCGATACGGGGTGGAAAAATAAACGGGAGGATTAATTGCCCCCGTAGGTTCATGACGCTGATTCCCTGTCTGAACGAATTTCGTTTCCCTATGTGGACACATAACAACACATCCTTTATAAATTATTGGTTCAAACTAAATCCTCTCCCATTACCGCATAGCTCTCTTTAGTTGAAGACTCAGTTTCGATATGATTTCGGGTTTCGTTTGCCACAATGGGAGTCAGGGGTGGCTGGGAAGCTACTCGTCTAGCTCCATCGCCCAGACACTCGCGTCATAAGCAGAATAGCACCGGATTGAAAAGCACATTCCGTTGCTGTTCTGCTTAAGCCAGTCGTGTCTACCAGGGCGATTCCGCATTTGAACACTTTCCTGTGGGGGAGCGCCGAGCTTCCTCGGACTGCGTCCTGGGGGATATCGCCTAAATCCTTCTCCCACCAGAGTCTCGCAGCTTCCCAGCCACACCATTCGATGTATGTGAGAAACGAACCTCTTTAACAAATTGGATTTTCTTCCATAATCCCGGTTGTTAAAGGCATAAAAGTCAAGCTCTCAGGATTCTAATACCTGAGCATAGGAGTTTTATCCTTAAACTCCCATCAAACTAAATAGCTGATTTTCGGGAAGTGGTTTCGAGACACTGATATAACAAAGGGGCGGAGGGGAATGGGGAGACTCCTGCGGGAAAAGAGTGCTAGGTGAGACCCCGCAAGGCGTAAGCCTGAGGAGGCTCATCGCGCTCCCGCGGAAAGCGAGTCATTCCCCACAGCCCTATCCACTCAACGAAGGTCTCGAAATTAAGCCTTCTATAACCCTGCCATATACTTTTATAACGACTATTCAATAAAAATAAAAAAAGCCTTCTTGAAGAAGAAGACTTTTGTGGGTACGGTTCTTCTTCTTATCTTCCAAGTTGGTCAAAACAACTTGCTGGAGTTAGCACCTTTCTGGTCGAACCAGTGGTTGCTGAGGCTTCGTCGGGCCAGTCCCTCTGCCTCTCTTGATAAGAGATTCAATTGTGATTTTTTCTAATTGCTGATTACTCTACACTACTCAGAATGTTTTGACAATATGCTAACTAGAATTTTTTTGAAAACTTTTTCGGGAATGAGAAAAAAGCCTCCTTATGATAAGCAGACTTAAAGAGATGGGTTTTGTACTCCAGCTTCAATATAGGAGCGGACGAGGCGCCATTCTCCATTCAGTTTCTTGAAGGTATCAAAAAAGAGGTTGGATGTTTCCAGAAGTTTTCCGTTTAAACGGATCGAAACCCAGAAGGCCGCAAGCTGTGTGTTTTCATGAAGCTGGGTAACAGAATGATCGGTGTAGATCCAGTCCATATCTTGATCTTTGAAATGTTCGAATGCTTGGTGCCATCCTTCGATCGACTCTTCATACGAGTAATCCACCGATTCACCATGACGGATTTCTCTTGCGGCGAGGTCTCGGGATGTAACTTTTTTTAAGTAGTCCAAATCATGTTGGCTGGCCCTTCGTTTGTACTCTTCATAAAAGGTTTGAAAATCCATATCTCTGCCTCCTCTATCTCAAATGGTTCGACAGAGAAGGTGGAAATCCTGTAAATTAATGACAAATTCCTAAATTGTAGAGAACGGTTTTGACTTGCAAAGCAAGCGTGCCGAGCCAAAGGAGATGGGTGACTGCATTCATCCCGTACCAGGTCGTCTTTTTCTTCATTTGTCCGCGTTTTTTATATAGGAAAGTCACCAAAGGAATCGTTAGGACGGTGAAAATAGCCGTCAAGCCGAGAAGTCCTTTGTAGTCGCGAATCCAGATGAAGTCATTGAAGAGGGGGATGATGATCGTCGGAGTATAGATGACAGATAGGAAGTAAACCCCGATGGCCCAGGAGATAATCATGAACAGCAGGTTAATCAGAAGTGGGTATGTTTTCACGTGGACACTCCTCACATCATTAATCCGATTCGTTTACTAGGGTTAATGATATCCTACGTTCCTTACATAAAATTGTCAACGTTTTATCCATATTCTTTCTGATGGGCTTTCTTTTTCTTTAAATAATCTTCATCCTCTCGGGCCAGCACCCATTTTCCCTCGAATATCTTTGCGGATTCTGCTTTCTCGTCGTCGATGTCGCGATCATTTATTTCTCCGTCATTGTCATACTTTTTCCCGCCTTTATAATTCGCGTATCTGCGCGACCGGGTGTAGCCCATCTGAAGGAACTTTCGGGCCATATCCATACCCACAAAGTCATCCGCTTCTTTGTAGTCGAGGAACATCTGATAGATTTTATCCGATGATTCCCGGGCGATTTCTGGTGTCTTGAAGCGCCAGTGAGCAAGGATTTCACTTTTGTATGGTTCTACGAGCAATACCCCTTGTTCGCCACGGCCGACCCGGTACTTCTCAGGATTTTTGCGAAAGTCGATATTATCAAAATCGAGATCATAATCAAACGCCATCTTCATACTTCCTTTCTGTATTCTCTACACCAAACATATTGAGTTCAAGGTCCTGGGAGAGCTTTTTAATCAAGGCGCCTCCTGCAGTACTATTCCCTTTTTCATCAATGGCCGGTCCTACGACGCCGATTCCCATACGTCCAGGGGATGAACCGATGATGCTTCCAGATACTCCGCTTTTACAAGGGAAACCGGCTTCCACTGCATAATGACCGGAAGAATTGTACATCCCTGAGGTCATCATGATTGCTTTTACTGTGCGCAAGTGGTGGGAGGGAATGAGCTTTTCACCTGTTTCAAGGTCCAATCCTCCTTTTGCTAAAAACAGACCGACACGGGCGAAATCGTAACAGCACATCATGACGGAATTCATACGAAAGTAAAGATCGAGCGCTTCTTCCACATCAGTAACCAATGTCCCGGTACTCTGCATGAAATAGGCGAGGGAGCGGTTCCGTGCACCGTTCGCCTTTTCGGCTTCGTAAACTTCTTCACTCATTTCGAGCTGATCATTATTTGTCACCTTACGTAAGAAGTCCATATAACGGTTGAAACGTTTATCCACGCTTTGCCCTTTGATCAGAGCAGAAACAGCGATAGCTCCAGCATTGATCATTGGGTTAAAAGGTTTACTCGTATCGTAAGACTCCAACTGGCTGATGGAATTGAAAAAGTCCCCCATCGGTTCCATGCCCACCGTTTGGAACACACGCTCTTTTCCGAAATCCTGTAAAGCAAGCATAAGGCCGATGATTTTCGAGGTGCTCTGCATCGGAATATACTTGTCATTATCACCAGCCGCAAAACTTTCACCGTCTGTAGTGATAATGGTCACCCCCAGGTAATCTTTGATTGTTTCGTCGTATTCAGGGAGGCTCATGTTAACATTCCCGGATGAAGCGAACGGGCGGCTGTCTTGGATAGCTTCTTCAAGATAATCATTCGTCAATTCCTGCATAGAAGTTCACCTTTCTTCATATAAGATCTCATTTGTTGAAGACTCAGTTGTGAGATAACCGGAGTTCGTTTGCCAAATTGAGAGTCAGGGGTAGCTTCCCAACCACCCCATTCGAAGTATGTGAGAAACGAACCCCTTTCCAAGTGGGCTTGTCTTCCGTCTCGATTGATAAAAGCATAAAACGCTCTCTATCATGCTTTCAGAGTTTATGTACTCAGGCATGGGAGTTTTAATCTTATAATTCAATCAAACGGAATAGCTGATTATTCTGGAAGTGGTTTCGAGACTCTGATATAGCAAAGCGAGCTATTCCCCGCAGCCCATCTACTCAATAAACATCTCGAAACTGAGTTCCCAACACTCCTGCTCTATTGTTGAATATTAATAGTCTTGTAGTATGTACCCTTATTTAGAAACGAGATAAACCATTGGTGTGCTAATGAAGAGCATAAGAAACGGCACCCCAGAAGGAGGGTGCCGTTATGTGTTATTCCTGTTTTAAATAGCGGCGGTCTTTGAGGAAGAGGCGCCAGAAAAGGTAGAAGGCTGGGATGAGAATGCCAAATCCGACAGCATAGACGATCAGCATCTGGTAGAACGTATCGGGGTTTGTAAACCCGTCTTCGATGGTGATATCCGGATAAATCAAGTAAGGCAGGTGTGCGGCCCCGTAGGCATAAATTGCGATGGCATATTGTAAGCCAACCATGATGACAGCAGGACGTGCCAGTCCGCGTCGGCCGTCTTTTTTTCTGATGAAGAGAAATGCATAACCAATGATAAAGAACAGAAGGGACAAACCGAACGCGACCCAGTGCTCCTGGATGTTATCGACAATCCATGAAGCCTCTCCAGGGAATGTGCCGATCGTCAGCATGGCAATGGCGATACTGACAGGCCCAAGCCATAAGGAATGTTTGCGGAAGGTGTCATATGCGTTCCAGTCTTCCGCTTCCTTAGCATAGTCCATCAGGAAAATAGCTGAGATGAACAGCTCGGTCGATAATCCGAACAAGATGTGCATGTACAAAGTCGGATGGGTGAGCAATTCTCCGTACTCCAGGCGAGGATAGCCACTTTCAAAACTGACGAAACCTCCCAAGGTAATCGGTAGGATACTGACAAGAAGTGCCGGAATGATCAATCCGGTAAAACCGGAGGTCAGCCGGAGCAAGTCCTTATATCGATCCGCATGATGCTGGAAAACCATGAACGTCGTCCGAATCGTCAAAAGCAGAACCCCGAGTCCTACAGGAACGAGCAATACATTACTGAGCAGAGTCGTTGCGAACGGAAAAAAAGTGACCACAGATACGACGAAAATGACGAGAAAGACGTTGGTCACTTCCCATGTGGGAGAAAGAAAACGGTTGGCGATTTGGGAGGCACTTTTTTCTTCATTTTTTCCATAAATCATGCCCCAGAATCCGGCGCCGAAGTCGAGAGACCCGAGGATGGAATAAACGAAAAGCAAGCTCCACAAAATCGTAATCGCTAATGTTGATGCTTCCATAGGTTGTACGTCCTTTCTGGGATGATGTTTTCTTACGCTTCCCGCGCATCCAAATCTTTACGGACCGGGTTTCGTTTGAAGTAATATCTCATCACGAATCCAGTGACAAACAGCAAAGTAATATACAGGGTCATGAAAAGGTAGAAAAGAAAACCGACACTGTTGGATTTGGTTGCTGCCTCATCTGTCCGCAGCACTTCATTGATGGTCCATGGCTGACGTCCAATACAGCTGAAACACCAACCGGCTTCAATGGCAAGCATTGCAAGCGGTCCACTGACAACTAGTGTAGCCAGGAGCCAGCTTGGAAACTCTTTTTTCAGGACGTGTTTCCAGAACAAAGCAAGGAACGCAATTAAAATGAGGACCGTACCAATCCCGACCATGACATTAAAGAGGATGTGGACGTAGAGTGGGGGCCATAATTCTTCAGGCCATTCATTGAGTCCCATCACTTCTGTATCCAATCGGTCACCAGCAAGAAAACTTAGACCGTAGGGGATTTCCACCGCATATTTCACCCGCTGATCTTCAAGAGAAGTATATCCACCAACGGATAATGGAGCGTAGCGCTGAGTTTCGAAAAGTCCCTCGGCCGCTGCCAATTTACGTGGGTTGTACTCATGAAGCATCTGGGCAGTTTCATGACCGTTAATTGCTGTCGCAAGGGACATGAGGGCGCCGAAGTAAAGAGCGATGGTCAATGCTTTTTTATGGTAGGCACGCTCAGCTTTCGTGATTTTGCTTCTCATGAGTCGGAGCGCGGCAATAGAAGCAACGAGAAAGGCAACGGTCATATAAGCAGACAAAGTCACGTGGATGGCGGTGACACCGAAACTTGGATTGAAAAAGGCGGCCCACGTATTTACATCTGTGATCTCACCATCTGGTGTAATGTTAAAACCTGCCGGTGTGTTCATCCACGCATGGACATCGGTGATTAAGATGGCCGATGCGGTTGCTCCAAGTGCGACAGATATAATGCTGACAAGTCTCAATGTCGGCGGCAGACGGTCGGCCGCATATAAATAAATCGACATGAACACGGCTTCAATAAGAAAAGCGAAGATCTCCATTTGGAATGGGAGTGCGATGACTTGTCCGACGATCTCCATAAAGTCTGGAAACAAGAGGGAGATCATGACACCGACAATGGTTCCTGAAGCAATCGAAACGGCGAGTAAAATAGCGAAACCTTTCGTCCAGCGTTTCGCCATCAGTGCATAATCCGGATCTTTCTTAATAAAGTGAAGGACTTCCGCGATGATGATCATGACCGGAAGTCCAACACCGATCGTTGCATAAATAATATGAAACCCAAGCGACGTTCCGAACAAGGCCCGGGCCATTACGACGATATCCATTGATCTCCACCTCACATGCGAATTCAATACCTCGCTTATTTTTCCAATGTGATGGTGGATTATTCGTCAGGAGGAATGTTTTTCTACGACTACCATATACTCATCGATGGCGAATGATTGAACGCGGTTGTTTTCTTCTTGAATGCAAAAGTGGCTCTTTGCTTTCACATGCGCTTGTTTGAAAAGTTCTTCAACGGCTTTTTGGTCTGCGTCGTTTTCTAATGTACGGCATACCCAGTCTGAAAAAGGCATGACCTTCTTCCGAGTCAGGTGCTTTTTGACGTTCAACTGGTGGGTGTGGAAAAGCTTTTCCCATTCACTGACTTTAAGGGCGCGGACGTGGCTGTAGTCACGCTTTTTCTCAAATTGATTATAAAACTCATCCAATTCATCTTTTTCAGGTGCTACATTATCGATCATTAAAAACCGTCCGTTCTCTCTTAAAACGCGTTCCACTTCCTCAATAAATTGATGTGGAGAAGGGAAGTGGTGGGGGGCTATACGGCAGGTGACCAAATCGAAACTCTCATCAAGAAAAGGCAGTTGTTCGGCATCTGCGACGACGTATTCAATATTTTGTTGAGAATTCAAGTGACGGGCGGTGTTTTGCAGCATATCTTTTGTGAGGTCTGTGGCGAAAACCGTTCGGCAATGGCTGCTCAATGCTTTTGCGACATGTCCTCCTCCTGTAGCGATATCCAATGCTTTGTGGGAAGGACCGGGCTTCAGCCACTCTACAATAGCATCGAGATCCGATTGCTTTTTATGGGTCGTACTGTCGACATACGCCTGCTTGTTTTTCGAAAATACTTCCTGAACATGACGTTTTACTTCATCTGACATATGAAATCCCTTCTTTCTTAATATTCTGCTTCTGTTAAATGCTGATTTGTGCTTGCAGCTATTAAAGAATATGGCAGGATTGTGGAAGACTTGATTTCGAGATGTTTGTGTGGATTTAGGGGCTCCGGGAAAAGGTTCGCTTTCCGTGGGCGAGTGATGAGCCTCCTCGAGCTAACGCTCTGCGGGGGCTCATCTACCACGCACTTCCCACAGGAGTCTCACCGTTTCCCTCCGCCCTTTACCATATGAGGTTCTCGAAACCCCTCTTATATTACCTTGCCTAAAACTGTTATAAATCCTGCTTAAACCGCATTGATATAGGATTCTCAACCATAAAAGCTCCTATTGATGGAAGGGAGTTTCGAGAATTTCTTCCAGCAAGTGGGCGGAGGGGAATGGCGAGACTCCTGCGGGAAAAAAGTGCAGGGTGAGACCCCACAGGACGCAGTCCGAGGAGGCTCACCGCGCTCCCGCGGAAAGCGAGTTATTCCCCGCAGCCCCATCCACTCAACAAAAGTCTCGAAACTGAGTCTTCCACAATCGGGAGCTTATCTTCAATATTTAACAGGGGTTATTTTTATTGTAAGCAAAACGGGTGATTTGCGATAATATGGAATTTTTATAGAAAGCGATAAGATAAAGTGAATACGTATAAGGTTTTGAAAAATGGGCGAGGATGAGGGTAAGAAAGCTTTGACATACAAAAGATTACATTGTAGGATATGGAGAAGATACGTATAGTTTCGTTGACGGGAAGAGTAGGCTTTTATTCCGATCTCAAGAGAGTCGCTGGCAGGTGTGAAGCGATGACGGGTAATAGCTGAAGATCATCTCTGAGAAGTTCTGCTGAAATGATACAGAGTAAGTGGAACCGGTGGGCGGCCGTTATCCGTTATGTGAACCGAGAGCCGTGCATGCATTGCGCGGAATATGGGTGGTACCGCGGAATCAAATCCGTCCCTGTTATTACAGCAGGGGCGGATTTTTATTTTGTTCCTGCCTTCACTAGGAAGTTTGTAATCATTTTTCTATACAAAAAATCAAAGGGTAAGAGGTGGAAGGAATGCGCAGTGTCAATACGAAAGAAGCGGCTTTAGACCGCGAAAATCGTGTCAAAGATTACTGGAATAAAGAAAACGTCTTCCGTCGCTCCATGAACGAGCGCGAAGGTGCAGAAACATTTGTTTTTTACGAAGGACCGCCGACAGCAAACGGCCTTCCTCACGCTGGTCACGTCCTTGGCCGCGTAATCAAGGACTTTGTCGGACGTTATAAAACGATGCAGGGCTATCAAGTACTTCGTAAGGGCGGCTGGGATACACACGGTCTGCCGGTTGAGCTTGAAGTCGAGAAACAGCTTGGCATCTCCGGAAAGCAGCAGATCGAAGAGTACGGCGTCGAGAAGTTCATCGAGAAATGTAAAGAAAGTGTCTTCAACTATGAAAAAGAATGGCGTGAATTTACGGAATCCATCGGTTACTGGCTCGATATGGATGATCCGTATGTGACTCTACAGGATCGTTATATTGAAAGTGTCTGGTATATCCTGAGTGACCTTCACAAGCGTAACCTGCTTTCTAAAGGTCACCGTGTTACACCATACTGCCCAAGTTGTCAGACGACATTGAGCTCCCACGAAGTGGCACAGGGCTATGAAGATGTCAAAGACCTTTCCGCAACGGCGAAGTTCAAAGTGAAAGGTTCTGAAAATGAATTCTTCCTTGGCTGGACGACAACGCCATGGACATTGCCAGCCAACGTAACGCTTGCTGTTCACTCGGACCTTGATTATATCAAGGCGAAGAAAGATGGCGAAGTGTACATCGTTGCGGAAGCTCTTGCTGAGAAGAACCTTGGGGAAGAGTACGAAGTCGTATCCAAGCATAAAGGGAGCGAATTTAAGGATGTCGAATATCAGCCGCCGTTCCCGTTCGTGAAGCCTGAACGTGGTCACTTCGTAGTCGAAGCAGACTTCGTCAACGCCGAAAGCGGTACAGGTGTCGTTCACATCGCACCAGCTTATGGTGAGGATGACTACAACTTGGTGAAGGAAAACAACTTGTCCTTCTTCAATGTCGTAGATGGTCAAGGCCGATATACAGAGGATATCCCTCCATTTGAAGGACGTTTCGTCAAAGACTGCGACGTCGATATCGTGAAATACCTGGCCAATGAAGGACTCCTTTTCCATAAAGAGAAATACGAGCACAGCTACCCGCATTGCTGGCGTTGTGATTCTCCATTGCTTTATTACGCAATCGAGAGCTGGTTTATCAAGACGACCGAACTGAAAGATCAGTTCATCAAGAACAACCAGGAAGTCACTTGGCATCCGAACCACATCAAAGATGGCCGCTTCGGTAACTTCCTTGAAAACATGGTCGACTGGAACATCGGTCGTAACCGTTTCTGGGGAACACCACTTCCAATCTGGATGTGTGATTCTTGTGACCACCAGTACGCACCGCACAGCAAAGCGGATCTACAAGAAAAAGCGATCGGCGATATCGGTGATGTCGAGCTTCACAAGCCTTATGTCGACCGTGTCCAGGTAACGTGTGAAAAATGTAATGGCACGATGAACCGCGTACCAGAAGTTATCGACGTATGGTTCGACTCCGGGTCTATGCCATTTGCCCAGCAGCACTATCCGTTCGAAAACAAAGATCAGTTCGAGAAGCAGTTCCCTGCGGATGTCATCTGTGAAGGAATCGACCAGACGCGTGGATGGTTCTACAGTCTGCTTGCTGTTTCCACATTGTTCACAGGTAAAGCTCCATACAAGCGTGTCCTTTCCACGGGTCACATCCTTGATGAAGAAGGACGTAAGATGTCCAAGAGTAAAGGGAACGCTTTGAACCCGACAGATCTTGTTACGAAATTTGGTGCCGACGCTTTCCGTTGGGCCTTGCTAGCTGACAGTGCACCATGGAATAACAAGCGTTTCTCTGAACGTGTCGTCATCGAAGCGAAATCGAAAGTCATCGACACGCTCGTGAACACGCACGGTTTCTACACGTTGTATGCCAATATCGATGGCTATACGTTCGATAAGAATGAAGAGGGCGAAAAGACACTGCTTGACCGCTGGGTGCTTTCCCGCCTCAACAGTGTGACGGGTGTCGTAGAAGAAGCGTTGAACGACTATGACTTCACAAAAGCTGCGAAAGCTCTTGAGAAGTATGTTGATGAAGTGAGTAACTGGTACATCCGTCGTTCCCGTGACCGTTTCTGGGAAGAAGGCATGACAGAGTCCAAGAAAGCGGCTTACCACACACTCCACGAAGTGTTGGCACAGCTGAGTCAGCTGATGGCTCCTTACACGCCGTTTCTTGCTGATGACATCTATCAAAACTTGACGGGTGAAAGTGTGCACTTGGCGTACTTCCCGAGAGTGGACGATACACTTGTCAACACACAGCTTGAAAAAGATATGGATGCTGTCCTGCAAGTGGTTGAGCTTGCTCGTGGTGTCCGTAATACGGAATCCATCAAGACAAAACAGCCGTTATCTGAGCTTGTCGTCATCCCGGTCAACCAGGATCAAGGAAAAGCGCTCGAAGAATACAGCAGCATCATCCGTGATGAAATCAACGTCAAAGAAGTGGTCGTGAAGCAATCTTCTGATGATCTTGTCCGTTATGAAGTGAAGCTGAACTTCCGTGCGGCAGGACCTGTCCTAGGGAAAAACGTCGGCGTTGTGAAAGGCTATCTTGAAAAGCTTTCAGACGAAGAAGCAGCGAAAATTGTCCAGAATGAAAAAGTTGTGGTGCCGACGGGAGATGGAGAAGTCGAAGTGACGATGGATCTGTTGAACGTAGAACGCGTCGCGGATGCTGGACTGTCCATGGGATCCAACCAGGACTTCCACGTTGTGCTTGATACGAACATCACAGAAGAGCTTCGTCTTGAAGGCCTCGCGCGTGAAGTGATCCGCGTCATCCAGGATGAACGTAAACAGCAGGATCTTCCAATCGATCTTCGTGTCGACATCGCCCTTGATGGAGACGCAGACGTAAAAGAAGCGATCCAGCAAAATGAACAGCTGATCCGTGAAAATGTTCTTGTGAATGATTTGACGGTCGGTGAAAAAGAAGCGATGAAAGAGTACACAGTCGGTGATTACCAGCTGAAACTAGCGCTTCAAAAGTAGTAGTTGAAAAAACTGGAGCATTCAATGCTCCAGTTTTTTATTTTCAGCAAAAGGATTTGGGTGTGTAGTATCGAAGTAAACAACGAATACGAACATTCAGGAGGTATAACCATGTTCAAGAAAATGGCGAGTGATGCACTGGGTTTGAGTGACATTGGAAAGATCATCAGAAAAGAAGATTTTGATAAAGCGCAGTCCGATGATTTTGTATTAACGGAAGACGGGGAGAAAATCCATTTTTTAATCAAGTCAAAAAGTGATGAATACTGCTTTACGAACCGTGCGCTTATCCACCTCGATGGTGACAAAGCGACAAGCAGTAAACGTAACATCAAACGCTATGACTATTACCAGCATCCAATTCGCAGTGTATCTGTGGAGACGGCGGGGACGATCGATCTGGATTTAGAAATCAAGTTTTACATCGGTGATCAGTACATGAGCATCGACATCGCCAAGGATGAAGGAGAAGCGATTGCGGACTTGTATAAATCCCTTGTGTCCATCTCTCAAATCCAGGAGGAAAATCAGCGTCAGGCGGCTTTTGCGAAAGACAGCATTGGAATGGCACAGGATCTTATCCATGACAACCGGTTCCATGAAAATGATATTTCGAAAGAATTCAGTGAAGCGGCTACTTTTGCGTATGATTGGTTCACACAAAAATACAAAGAGAATACACGCAAAGACTTTGATGATGTGTTTGAGAAATATATTCAGAATTAAAGAAAACCCGGATCATGTTAATCGCATGATCCGGGTTTTCTTTAATTTCCAGCTTCTCTGAATGCTTTTTCAGTACCCACAAAGCTTAGCAGAGTGGAGAGATCTTCCCCTTCTTCTGATTGGCAGTTGCTCACATACACCATTGGCCCGCGGCGAGTCACGTATTCACAATCGAATGTGCCAGCAGGAGAGGACGGATAGGCACCGTAATTGTTGACGAAACGGACGGCCTCTCCATCGTAGGAGAAGGAGTTTTGATAATGGGAGCCGTCAGGACTGAAGATGGATACGTCAACATTGTCTTCCACCCCTTGTTCTACGTTGTTAATAAAAGCGGACATTTTTTTTATGTTTCCAACTTCCAATGCCCCGCTTTTTATTTGATCAAATTGTTCGGATTGATGTTCAACAATCACATGTCCATCTTTTTTCGCATCTTCAACCGTGTAGGGTTCTTCTGTTTCACCTTCAGAACAAGCGGCCGCAAAGAACAGGCAGGCTACCCACAATAACTTCCTCATATAATCCTCCTACTATGTAATTTACATTCCTTATATTTCCATTATTACGCAAGGAGCGAAGGATGTACACACCTTAAAAAGAAAAGCCGCCTCAGTAGTGAGTGCGGCTTCTGACCTATTCTTGTTCTTTCAATTCGTATAATGGAACCTTTTGAACGATATTCGGCTGATCTGTCGGGTGAATGCGCGCCATTTCATTACGTTCAATAACCTCTTCGATGTAAATTTCACGGTCTTCGTGCATGACCGGAATCATGTCTTCAGATTTAAAGATTTCTTTTGCGCGTTCTTTGTTCATCTCAACAACCCCTCCTTTTAAACGTAATATTCTCAAGAATGGGCTGCGGTATTCTCCGTAAAAACGTTAAGTCACTTTCGTTGGGAGTTAGGGCACTTTCGTCCTCCATTCACGCCCGCACCAACATCCGGTCCAATGCTTTTCGGGCATCAGAAGCAACAGTAGACTCGACTCGTATCAAGTTCTGTGGCCGACCTTCTGCTAATGATTCAAGCGACCAGGCCAGGTGGGGGAGGTCGATCCGGTTCATCGTCAGACACGGGCACATCCTCGGGTTCAATGAAATGATGTGCTGCTCCGGATGTTCCTGGATGATGCGATTGACGAGGTTCATTTCAGTTCCGATGGCCCATTCACTTCCAGGTGGAGCGTTCTCAATCGCCTGGATGATGGCGTTAGTAGACCCTGAGAGATCAGAAAGCTCTACAACTTCACGGCTGCACTCCGGGTGGACGATGATTTTCATATTAGGATGATCGGCACGGACCTGTTCCACATTAGTAACTCTAAAATTTTCATGAACAGAGCAGTGTCCTTTCCATAGGATCACTTTGACAGCCTCCAAAGGGCCGTCATAGATCAGTTCTTCTACAATCGGATCCCAGACTGCCATCTGATCGAGCGGGATGCCGAGGTCGTAGGCCGTATTTCTTCCCAAATGCTGGTCAGGCAGGAAAAGGATTCGTTCTTTCTGGGAAAACGCCCACTTCAGCATATCTGCGGCATTCGAAGAAGTGACGGTGGCTCCGCCATTCTTTCCTACAAAAGCTTTAATGGCTGCTGTTGAATTTACATAGGTTAGGGGCAGGATGGTATCATCAAAAAGTTCCATGAGACGATCCCAGGATTTTTCCGTCTGTTGGATATTCGCCATATCCGCCATCGAACATCCTGCGCGCATATCTGGAAGGTAGACGTGCTGGTCCTCCCGCGTCAAAATGTCTGCTGTCTCCGCCATGAAATGAACGCCGCAAAAAACGATAGCTTCCGCTTTATGTTGGGACGCGGATAACTGAGCGAGTTTTAATGAATCCCCACGTGCATCAGCAAATTGGATCACTTCATCTTTTTGGTAATGGTGTCCAGGTAAGAAAAGTTTCTCTCCCATTTCTCTCTTTATTTGGAGCACTCTCTCTTCAAGGTCTGTCGTTTTCATCGTCTTATAACGATCAGGCAGCGTATTCTGTTCAATCGTTTCAAAAAGGTTCATCTTATTTCCTCCTTTGTTGTGGCTACACGGGCGCTGATATCAAGAGCTTTGGCGGAATGGGTCAACAATCCGAGGGATATATAGTCAATTTTAAGTCCGCGGTAATCGGGTAAGGTTTCAAGGGTGATTCCTCCGGATGCTTCTGTTGTAATCGAAGGAGGGACTAATGTGGAGAGGTATTTGATTTCTGCGGGCGTCCGGTTATCGAACATAATGATATCGGCACCTGCTTCTACAGCCTCCATGACCTGGTTTTCCGTTTCTGTTTCCACTTCAATTTTGACGGTATGACCGACAGATGCTTTCGCTCGGGCGATAGCTTCACGAACCGAACCAAAAAACGCAATATGGTTATCTTTCAGCATGACGGCATCGTATAGGCCGAAACGGTGGTTGTAGCCGCCGCCGGTCCGGACGGCGTACTTCTCAAAAGAGCGCAATCCAGGGGTGGTTTTACGTGTGTCACAGATTTTAATTTTTTCATCATTTAAGGCTTCAACGGCCTTGTTTGTCAGCGTTGCAATTCCGCTCATGCGTTGAATAAGGTTGAGAATAACGCGTTCCCCTTTTAATAGCTCACCCACAGGACCATCGATGGTGGCAATCGCTTCACCTGTACGCACCCATTCTCCGTCATGAATATAGAGTTTGACGGTAATGGCAGAGTCCAGCAGGTAATAGCCATCGGTGATGATGTCTGCTCCGCAAAAAATGCCTTCTGTTTTCGATGTAAAGGTCAGTCTGCCATGGTGATTTTTTGGAAATAAAAAGTCGGTACTGTAATCATGTTCCCCAATATCCTCCGTAAAGAAGGCTTCTAGCTGTTGTTTACGTCTCCATGGATTCATGAGCTTCCCTCATTTCTAATGTTCTTTGTCTGATAATTTGTTTGTTTTGCCATTCCCACTGCTCTTCAGGAAAATCGCTTCGGTAATGGCCGCCTCGGCTTTCCTCACGCTCGAGGGCGGATCGGGTGATCAGCCAGCATGTTTGCAGCATGAACATTTTCGTCATTTGCTCGAATGTGAGCATACTTAGGTCATAGTTCCTCCATTCGGATGGTCGAACGAACGATTCCAACCACTGCAGATGGTAGACTAACCTTTGTCCGTCCCTCATGATGCCGACGTTTTCCATCATCCGCTCCTGGATCTCGGTTTTGGAGGGGAGTTGGAAAGGGAGGGGCTTTCTTAAATTGTTGGCTTCCTTAGGTCGAGAAAAATAATCCGAGCTATTTTGCAAATGTTTGGCCAGTCTTTTTCCATAAACGAGTCCTTCAAGAAGTGAGTTGCTAGCCAGCCGGTTGGCTCCATGTACACCTGTACAGGCGACTTCCCCAATAGCATACAAACCCTCGACGGTTGACCTTCCGACCCTATCCGTTTTCACTCCACCCATGGAGAAGTGGCAGCCGGGAGCTACTGGAATCTGTCCTTCATTCAGGTCCACCCCGTACTGCAGGCATAAATTTGTGATATGGGGAAACCTTGTTTGAAACCTGTCTACGCCCTTTATATCCAAATAGACGTTTTCACCGGTTTTCCTTTTTTGATAAATCGTTTGCGAAACCACATGCCTGGGCGCAAGGTCTCTAAGAGGATGAACGTTTTCCATGATTGGTGTTCCCATTTCATCAACGAGCACTGCCCCTTCTCCGCGCACCGCTTCCGAAATCAACCCCACCGGCTTTGCTTGTATGTACAGAAGGGTAGGATGGAACTGAATAAATTCCATGTCGGTAAGGTCTGCGCCTGCTTGATAGGCGAGCGCCATCCCATCACCCGTGACAGAAGAGGCATTGGATGTGGATGCATACAATTGTCCACATCCCCCTGTCGCAAGGACGGTGTGGGGAGCATGGAATTCGTGAATCCCGTACGCATCCTTACTTTTCACCCCAAAGCAACTTCCGTCTTCGTTTGTCATCAACTCAAATACAAAATGGTTTTCAAGAATTTCGACGTGAGGGGGGAGGGATTGTGTCATGTAATCCATAAGAACTTTTCCTGTTTGGTCTCCGCCTCCATGGATGATTCGGTTCTGTGTATGGGCGCCTTCTTTGCCAAGTGCAAGAATACCCTTTTCTTTATAATCAAAAGCGCAACCATCCATTTCCAGTTCCCGGATGATTTGCGGAGCTTCCTCCGTCATCATCAGTGTCGCTTGATGGTTATTCATTGACCTTCCAGCAACGACTGAATCCATGAAGTGATAAAAGGGGTGATCACTGTCCCCTATAGCTGCAGCAATTCCACCTTGAGCTAAACGGGAATTTCCATGACCGAGCGAGGACTTTGTGATAATAATCACATTTTTGTCCGCCGCAAGTTGCCGGGCGAGTTGTAGGGCCGCTACGCCACTACCAATGATGATGATATCTGCGGTCCGAACCATGAATTTAACCTCCGTAAATATACATGTGTATTTACACTTATATTTACACACTGTTACACTATTGACAAGAGATTTGGATCAAAAAGGAGAGAGAAATGTGGAGGGGTACTTTGATTATGCGGCGACATGCCCGGTAGATGAGGATGCGCTCGAGGCATATACTCATGCGACTCGTAACTATTTTGCCAATACGAAAAGCTTACATGATTCCGGAACAAAAGCTCATGCATTGTTGGAACAATGCCGAACTACAATAGCAGGGCTAATGGGGGTGGGGAAGGAAGGGGTTTATTTCACGAGTGGAGGCACGGAAAGTAATGAACTTGCGATCCACGCTCTTCTGAAAGCGGGAAGTGGGAGGCATATCATTACCACGGATGCCGAGCATTCTTCTGTACGGAACGTTATTCACAAATACGAAAGAGAGGGTTATAAGGTCACCAGGGTGCCACTGAATGAAGCGGGAAGCGTCAATGTGGAAGATGTGGAAAGGGCAGTCCAAGAGGATACTGTTCTCATGGCGATCCAACATGTGAATTCCGATATTGGAACGGTGCAGCCGATTCGCAGCCTATCTGATGTTTGCCGCTCGTATGGGATTCTTTTTCACAGTGATTGTGTTCAATCCTTTGGAAAAGTGCCGGTGGAGGAAGTGGCACCTTATGTCGATAGTCTCTCGGTGAGTGCACACAAACTTTACGGGCCGAAAGGGATAGGAGCGGTCTATATTCGGCCGTCACTTTCGTTTGCTCCGAAAAGTCCGGGGGGCACGCACGAAGGGGGAGTCAGAGCAGGGACTGTCAACACACCAGGCATTGCGGGATTTACGGTAGCCGCTGAAAAAATGGTGAACGCGAGGCATAGAATCGAGTCGAAGATTATGGAACTGAAAAAGGCGTTTCTTAGAGCGGGAGAGTGGCAGATCGTAGGAGACACAGCGGATCATGCTGTACCGATCATCGGTCTGCTTCTACCGGAGATGGAAGGACAATGGGCGATGCTCGAAGGGAATCGACGTGATTTTCATTTTTCCACAGGGAGCGCCTGCCAGGCAGGCAGTCAGGAGTCGCCAGGTACATTGATCGCGATGGGGTATGATGTGGAAGAGGCCAAGTCTTTCATCCGTCTTTCTTTCAGTCATCATCAGACGAATGAGCAGATAAGGGATCTTGCTCTTTTCCTAAATGGTTTACGTAAACCGACCGTGTCTCGGTGAATTTTTTTGAAGACTGCACCTGTACATATGGTGGAGCTGTTGAATAGATTTCCCTCTTACCCTTCCCGGTTACAACCAGGGAGGAAACCCTTAGTCAGGAAAAACGGTGCCAGGTATGAAGGTTTTCCTTCTGAATCATAGTTTGTCCTTTTTGCTCATAGGATGATGGGTGAGAGGAGGAGCCTGGTTTGGGATTGTTGCATGAATTCAAACAGTTCACCGTCCGTGGAAGTGCCGTTGATATGGGAGTTGGGATGGTCCTGGGTGCCGCTTTCAGTGGATTTATTGATTCACTTGTGACTGATATTTTACTTCCGCCTGTTGGGGTTTTGTACACAAAAATGAACTTTGAGAATATGTTCCTCAGTCTGGATGGATCGGTTTACCCTTCGCTTACGGCTGCTAAAGAAGCGGGAGCAGCCACCATCAATTATGGTCTGTTTGTTACGGCTTCTGTCCGTTTTATCATCATTCTTTTTGCGGTTTTTCTCGTCGTCCGGCAAATCAACCGCTGGAAGAAACCTCACCAGCACCCTTTGCATGGAATGACGAAAAAAGAGTGTCCGTATTGCTGTATGCCAATTCCCACTCAAGCCATCATCTGCCCGAATTGTTCATCTTCACTTGAAGCCAATCCTTCACCGCGCCAACAAGTGAAGACGAAATGGCGGATCAAATAAAAAAGGCGAATCCTAAAAAGGATCCGCCTTTTGTTTTTCAAATATTATTCTGTGCTGTCTTCGCTCTCTGTGTCACTTTGTTCCTGCTCTTCTGTTTGTTCTTCTTCCATTTCACCGTCTTCTTCTCCACCACAAGCAGCAAGGGTCAAAACAGATACCATACCTAACGCCAACATCCATTTCTTCAACATGTAAAAAATCCCCTTTCCAAAGTGAGTTACGTATAAAAGATACCCGTCCTATGTTAAGGGGAAGTGAATATAGTGTAATTTTATGGTAATGAAATCAGCTGTTATTGTTCTTCATCATCCATGGCATCATCATCCTGACCATTTCCTTCGGTATCGGTGGAATCGTCTCCTTCCATATCTCCATTTTCTTCATCCATGTTATCTTCGGATTCTGTATCATCTTCACCCATATCGCTCTCAGTATCATTCGAATTCTCTTCTGTGTCTTCCATTTCTTCCTGGTTTTCGTTCTGATCTTCTTCCATGTCCCCGTCGTCCTCCCCACCACAGCCGGCTAGAGTGAATACAGTTGACATACCGAGAATGATCAACCATTTTTTCATTTTTCCAACTCCTTCCTGTTTGTAACTCTTATCCCCGGTGAAGACACCTATGAAACGGAAGTTTGAAACTTGAGACTATGGTCTTCGTATAAAAGGTAGAGGTGATCTAATGAAAAAATTTATCGTGTTCCTTTTTGCGTTGATTCTAAGCTATGGGCTTGTTTCTTGGGGAACTGGTCTGGTTCTGACCTTTCTTCAGGATCCTGATCCATGGATGATCAATGGCGGAGAAGACCCGTCGATTCTTGTGAAAATCATGCCAGCGATCATGTTGATTCTGCCTATACTGATGGCTATTCTAATCACCAATATTTTTGGTAAAGCGAAGGGGATAAGGGAATGAAAGTGATTCATTTGCAAGAGGGAGTAGACTTGGTGGACCGTGCCATCGATCTTTTTTGGGAGCAGTGGGGAAATGAAGATAACTTCATGCTGTATGAAGACTGCATCCGTCAATCATTAAAAAATGGAGATGATCTGCCACAGTTTTATATCCTCAAGGACAAGAACGAAATCATTGGCACGTATGCTCTACTCAGAAATGATATGAACAGCCGCCAGGACCTCTGTCCATGGCTTGCGTGTCTGTATGTCCATCCAGATCATCGAGGACGAAAGGTCGGGAAACAGCTGCTGCGTCATGCCAGTGAGGAAGCGGGGAGGTTAGGTTACGATTTTATTTATTTGGCTACTGACCTGGAAGGATATTATGAGAAATATGGTTGGGAACAGGAAGGGGAAGCCTTTGGCATAGCTGGTGAGTCTATAAAAGTTTACATAAAAGCCACATGAGTATATCCAGATTTTCTCATCGTGAATCCAATGAAATAGGGCATCCTACATTTATGAATACGTAGGAGGAATTGCATTGGAAAACAAAGTAAGCCGTTGGTGCCTTGTTAGTATGGCTTCCATTCCCCTTGTGATGACGCTCGGAAATTCCATGCTGATTCCAGTATTGCCGATTTTCGAGAAAAAGGTAGGCATCACATCTTTTCAATCAAGCACAATCATCACCAGCTATTCCGTAGCGGCCATTATCCTTATTCCTGTTGCCGGCTACTTATCCGATCGTTTCGGCAGAAAGTTAATCATCCTACCAAGTCTAGTCCTTGCATTCATTGGAGGGCTGATCGCCGGATTTTCTTCATGGAAATTGGATGATCCCTTTCTCTGGATTACGGTTGGACGAATTCTTCAAGGGATTGGCGCAGCCGGGGCGACCCCGATTATTCTGCCTCTCGTTGGAGATTTATATAAAGATGATGACGAAAAAGCGAGCTCCTGTCTTGGTATCATTGAAACATCAAATACGTTCGGGAAAGTTCTGAGTCCGATCCTGGGTTCTCTTTTTGCTGTGTTTTTATGGTTTTTGCCATTCTTTTCGATTTCCTTTTTCAGTTTAATCTCCATTGTTCTCGTTTTCTTTTTTATAAAAGTTCCTAAAGGGAAAAAGGAAAAACCACAGCCGTTCAAGCAATTTTTGAAAAAGACAAAGGAAATTTTCAAGCAGGAAGGGAAATGGTTGTATCCGGTTTTTTTATTAGGGGCTTACGCCATGCTCGTTTTGTTTGCGGTGTTGTTCTTTATGTCAGATATCCTTGAAAAAACACATAACATTGAAGGCGTGAAGAAAGGATTCGTCCTTGCCATTCCACTGTTCACGTTATGTGTGTCAGCCTTTGTGACCGGGAAAAAAATCAAAGGAGACACAACCGTCATGAAATGGGTGCTTGTCATTGCACTGATTATGGTATCGGCAAGCGTCATTTTTGTCGGTTTCGTCAATGAGAAGTTGTTTCTGCTTCTAGTTGTAACGAGTATATTAGGAACGGCGATCGGCGGCATGCTCCCGACCCTTGATGCCCTCATCACAGAAGGGATTGAAAAAGAAGAGCGTGGGACGATTACGTCTTTTTACAGTTCATCAAGGTTTATAGGAGTAGCTGCAGGCCCGCCGATGATGTCGCTGCTAATGAAAGAATATTTGAATATCAGTTATATCGCCAGCGGGGCCTTAGGTGGTCTTCTTCTGTTGATTGTTCTCGTATTCATTAAGCCTGAAAAAAGCGGGGATCAAACCAAGACCGCATGAAAAAGCGCCTTCCATGATGATGGAAGGCGCTTTTTGTTAACAGTACTGGTTATAAGCGTTCGTTAAGTTGGCTACAATTTCTTCGACTTCATAATCCTCGATTTCTTCACGAGGGATGAAGTGGAGAACCTTTCCATCTTTCAAAAGAGCCATGGAAGGCGAGGATGGCTCATAGCCTTCCAAATAGTCACGCATGCGTGAGGTGGCGTCGCGATCCTGGCCAGCGAAGACAGTAACAGTATGGTCCGGTCGTTTTTCATTGTTGAGCGATTCCCGGGCAGAAGGACGTGCCAGTCCAGCTGCGCATCCACAGACAGAGTTGATAACGACAAGGGACGTTCCTTTCGTTTCGCTAATGAATGTGTCCACTTCCTCAGGGGTTGTCAATTCTGTGAAGCCTGCGTTCGTCAATTCATCACGCATCGGCTGGGAGATTTCTTTCATATACGCTTCATATGGATTCATAATCATAGCCTCCTATTGTTGTTTTTTCTTAGTCGCTTGAGTCATTTGGTGCCAAACGGATCCTTTAGCTTCTTCGCCGCCTTCAATTCTTTCGATAGCCATATTGATCTGCAGACGAACTTCAAACTCCGGATCATCAGCAGCTTCTTTCAAGGCAGGGAGGGCGGTTTCATCGCCAAGCTCATACAAGTACATTGCTGCACGCCAACGGACGAGTTTGTTGGAATCAGAAAGTGACTCCATCATTTTTGGCATAGCCTCTTTAAAACCGAGGTCCGAAATGCAATCACCTGCTGTTCGTCTTACAGTGACTGATTTGTCATTGAGTGCCTTATAGAGATACGGAAGTGTTTCGAGTTCTTCAATCATACCAAGATAGGCGGTCGCGAGGCGTCTGATTGATGCCTTCTCATCATCCAGAGCTTTATCAAGCAGACGATAGTCATCTGCTGTCGGATCCATTCGGTCTAGTGCCGCATAGCGAACTTTCCAGTCGTCATGATCCAGCGTTTCTAAGCTGATTTTCGCCTTTTCTTCCTTTGGTTCGACATCAACCGATCCTTGGTCAAACGCTTGTTTAACAAGAGACTCCAGTCGTTCGTCGTCATAACTTGCCGAAAGTTCCTCTTTTACCTGTTCACCAATTTCAGCCACGTCGCCATAGCGTGGGTTCAGCTCCACCCATTTACGCTCCATGATCATGTTCGGAGAAGCGGGCGCTGCTTTCATAGCTGCTTCCATGAAACGTTCAGGAAGCCCTACACGCGTTTCCTCTTCGCCTTCCTCAAGTTTCACCTGCATCGGCAGGCCGCGGAACATCTGCACGAACACACGGACTTCCCCGAAGTGTTCATCCCGTTCTTCCTGTTTTTGTAAAGATACATCTTCGGCTGCTTCCGATCCGAAAACCTTCCTTACTTCCGGAAGAATCACTTCCCAGGAAACACGCGCATTTCTTTCTAAAGCGATGAAGTCAGTCACATGGTAAAGGCCTTTGACCCCTTCAATTTCAAAAAGATGCTGGACAAAGTCAGGCACGCCCTTCTGTTCATCGTCTTTTTTATAATTGTGAGTCTCGCCGTCCGGCAAGGTTTCGTTTAGATTAATCTTCATTGAATTCGGACTAGGTGTCGGTTCAATGGATACGATTTTCACTGAATATAACCCCCTAACAGTCTGATCATCTTACCATCCGGTTCCGAGGGATCTGCCCTCATTCCATGCTTCCATCTTATCAAAAATTCCCAAGCTCATCCACGCATCCGTACCCACCCTCCATTGTCCCACTAAAGCTTCTGTTTGTTGAAGACTCAGTTTCAAGACTTTTGTTGAGTGGATGGGGCTGCGGAGAATAGCTCGCTTTCCGCGGGGCCCCACACGAGGTGGGGTCGTTCGATGTTGGCACAGGACGTGCCGAACTTAATCGAACTTCAACTATTCTTTGAGCCTCCTCGGACTGCGTCCTGTGGGGTCTCACCCTGCACTTTTTTCCTCTACGATATCCGGTTCCGGCGCCTAGCGGCTAGTGAGACTTCCCTCGCTTCTGTACGATAAGTCAACATCGAATCCCTCCGTTCTTCGTGTTTCCTTTATCTCCGCCAGCTCCGTCCAGTCCATACGCCGCTGATCAAGGCGCCTGCACACTTAAGTTAGGAGTCTCGCCATTCCCCTCCGCCCACTTTTCGTAAGACATTCTCGAAACTACCTTCCAGTAATAAGAGCTTTTGTAGTTAAGAATCATAGGCCGATGCAGATTAAGCAGGATTTCACAACACAACTAGGCAGGTTACTATAAGAGGGATTTCGAGAACCTCATTTGGTAAAGGGGCGGAGTGAAACGGTGAGACTCCTGCGGGAAGTGCGTGGTAGATGAGACCCCGCAGAGCGTTAGCTCGAGGAGGCTCATCACTCGCCCACGGAAAGCGAACCTTTTCCCGGAGCCCCTAAATCCACACATACATCTCGAAATCAAGTCTTCCCACAATGCTGCCATATACTTGAACAATGTAAAATTTTTCATGATTTGTGAAACCAGATTGGTTTTGTACCGTAGAGTAGGTGTGTTGATAAAAAGGAGGGGGAAGAATGGCCGAGCCAGTTATGCAGTTGAAGAATGTCAGAAAGACAATTGGCAAAAAAACGATTATTAAAGGTTTGAATTTTGATATTTACGGCGGGGAAGTGTTTGGGTTTCTTGGGCCTAACGGTGCAGGTAAAACAACAACAATCCGAATGATGGTCGGGTTGATGAAAATGACGGATGGGGATGTGATCATTCAAGGACAAAGTGTACAGAACAATTATAAAGGAGCGATCCGTCACGTAGGCGGAATTGTAGAAAATCCGGAAATGTACCCATTTATGAGCGGGTGGAAAAATCTTGTCCATTACTCCCGTATGATGCCTGGAGTTACGGAGGAACGTATAAAGGAAGTCGTCAAGCTTGTTGGATTAGAAAAGCGGATGAAGGAAAAAGTGGGGAAATATTCGCTTGGGATGCGGCAGCGCCTAGGAATTGCTCAAGCCCTTTTACATAAACCATCCGTACTTATCCTCGACGAACCTACAAATGGGTTGGATCCTTCCGGGATCAGAGAAATACGTGCATACATCCGGAGGCTGGCAGAGGAAGAGGGAGTAGCCGTGATTGTGTCGAGTCATATTCTTTCTGAAATGGAGATGATGTGTGATCGGATCGGTATCATAAAAAATGGAGAATTGATTTCCATCCAGACCGTTCAGGATGCTCTGCAGCAAACGGAGGAAAAAGAAGTATCCATTGAAGCAACCCCTGTAGATCAAACGATGGTCGCTCTTAAAGAAATGACTGGCAAGGATGTGAGCCTTAAGGAAGAGCTCCTGACTTTCACAGTGGAAAAGGAAAAAATTCCAACCGTTGTTGCAGCCCTAGTACAAAAAGGTATTCAAATCTACAGTGTCAACGTCAACCGCTCAACGCTTGAAGATAAATTCTTGGATTTGATTGGAGAGGGAGCCATTGAGTAACTTTTTTCAACTAATCAAAAATGAACATATGAAGCTCTATAACCAAAAGGCGACGTGGATCATGGCTATCCTGTTAGTGGTTTCAATTATTGGAATAGGGGCTTTGCTTAAAGTCGACCCGGGCATTACTGGTGGAGAAGCTCCGACCGGTGACAATTGGAAGCAGGAACTTCAGCAGCAGAATGAGCAATTGATGTCCGCGGGAGAACAGCCGCCAGAGATTGAGTACCCGGCATATACCAATGTTGAAATGAATCAATACCGCATTGAGAATGACCTGAAGCCAACGGCTTATAATGCTTGGGATTTTGTCCGTGACAACCGGACATTTGTCGCGCTGGTAAGTTTATTCACTATTATTGTTGCTGCAGGTATTACAGCCAATGAATTTCGCTGGGGTACAATCAAGCTCTTATTGATTCGTCCAATATCAAGGTCGAAAATCCTGCTTGCGAAATATGTCTCCGTTGTCATGTATGCGTTCACTATGCTACTAGCCTTATACATCTTGTCCTTTTTAGTGGGATCTTTATTGTTCGGAATGGACAGCTTTTCACAGACGTATGTATATACTCAGGCTGGTGAAGTCAAAGATGCCGGAATCTTTTCATTTACCGTTTCACAATACTTATTGAGTTTTGTAGAATTAATTATGATGGCTACGTTCGCGTTCATGATCGCCGCTGTATTTAGAAATACATCTCTTGCTATCGGGGTGGCGATCTTCCTCATGATGGCTGGAAGCTCAATTATCGTTTTCTTCATGGAAAAAGAGTGGGCGAAATATATCCTGTTTGCGAATACGGACTTGAGCCAATACATGTCCGGGACACCATTCGTATCAGGAACTTCTCTTGGGTTTTCCATCGCCGTTTTAGCGGTATATTATGTACTATTCATGGCTTTAGCATGGGGCTTCTTTACAAAACGTGACGTAGCAGGAGCATAAAAAGGAGGAGAAGGAAATGAAACGCACGGTAGAAATCGTTCTTACCATCATCGGAATTGTTCTTTTTGGACTTCCTGTTCTGTTGAGTGGTGTATTGTTAAACTCTGCAGATAATCCGCAAATACAACAAGAAATTGAAAACTTCATGAATTCCCCGGAAGTGCAGATGGAAGGGGAATTGAGTTCCACGGATATGACCCAAATGTTCGAAATGATGGGATCATTTGCGATGTTTGTCTTAATTGCCTCTTTAATTGCGATCGGCTTAGGTATTCTGGCAGCTGTGTTCCTTAAAGGGAATAAGAAGCCGAAAGCAGCAGGAATCATTTTAATTATTTCTGCGATTATCTTCACGTTTGCGACTGTCTTTATGGGATTATTCGGCGGGGTGGCGTATTTGATTGCCGGAATTGTTGCACTCGTCCGCAAACCAAAGAAGACCGCAACCGACGAAGCAATCAGTTATTAAGCAGGGAAAAGGCGTGGCTCTAAAGCCGCGTCTTTTGGTTTATCATCCACCGCCAGTTTAGCTGCTTAAACGAAGAAAAAACGCCCGGCTGAAGCTGAGCGCTTTTTAGCTGGACGAGAAACTCTGGTGATTAATCCAAGTACCGATTCATTGCATCCACATCTGCACTCTGACGGTCATAGACGTTTCCTTCCTGCGGGCGGAGACCACTTCCGCCGCATACCTTACAAGTATAGCGCCACTCTTCATCATCCATTAACAGACCTTCTCCATCACAAGCGAGGCAGAATTCATCTCTAGGCATCATCATTCCTCTTTTCCTTGTTTTTCTTACCATTTCTCAAACGCATCAGGTTATACAGGGGAGATTACATTTTTAAAGAAACGGGAATGTGAGAATCATTGGAGGGATGACCGTGGCAAATCAGGAAAACCAACAGGAAGCAGATGTAAATGAAAACAACGATTCAAATCAGAAAATAGATCGTCCTGGGAGACAATTTTATATTCCATCCCAAATCGTAGATGAGTTTGGGGAAAAGGGGAGGGATCATTTAAACAAGCCCTTCCGCGCTCAATTTTTACTCGCATTGACGGCCGGATCTTTTATGACATTCGGAGCCGTCTTTTCCATACTTCTTGCCGTTGGAGTCGAGACGAAAGGAATCTACCACCTTTTATCCGGGCTTGGGTTTGCGGCAGGATACTCGATGGTCTTCATATCAGGGGCCGTGCTTTTTACAGAAATCAATGTTCTTTTACCCTCGTATTTGTTTAATAAGGCAGGGTTGATGAAAACGAACATCTATAAATTCTGGTTGTCCTCTTATATTGGGAATATCATCGGAGCCTTTCTGGTAGCTGTACTGATCCAGTGGTCAGGATCATTCGCCAGTACATTTTATCCTGAGCTTGAAATGTATTTGGATCATAAAATGAAATTCATGGACCATGGAGTCAAAGGGTGGTTTCAGGTTCTGATATCCGGTGTACTTGCCAACTGGCTCATTGGAATGGCGGCCTTTCTGACGACCTCTGCCAGGGATTTGACGGGTAAAATTCTCGGAACCACCTTACCTGTTGTTCTTTTTGTAGCAGGTAATTTCCAGCACAGTGCTGCAAATATGGGGTACTTCAGTATGGGGTTTTTAGCTTCTGATAAGTACACATGGTATGAATATATCTTTTTCAACCTTGTACCTGCCAGTATCGGCAACCTTATTGGAGGGGCGATATTGGTATCCTTATTGTTTTCTTATGCATACAAAGAGGACATTCAAACCTCCCTGGGAAGAAACAAGAATAAGAAGGGGGCCAAACAATGAAGCAAATCATAGCTATGGGGGGCGGTGGCTTCTCAATGGAGCCTGAAAACCCACTGTTAGACGATTACGTGTTAAATCAAGTAGAAAAAGATAGGCCGAAAATCTGTTTTGTACCGACGGCCAGCGGGGATGCGGACAGTTACATCGAACGCTTTTATGAAGCGTTCAAAGAAAAAGCGGAAGCCACACATTTGTCCTTATTCAAGCCACCAACGAGAGATTTACGGAAATTTGTGCTCGAACAGGATATCATTTATGTAGGTGGAGGATCGACGAAAAACCTGCTCGTACTTTGGCGGGAGTGGGGCCTGGATGAAATTCTGAAAGAAGCATGGGAGCAAGGTGTGGTCCTTGCGGGTATCAGTGCAGGGGCTATTTGCTGGTTTGACGAAGGAGTGACGGATTCCTACGGCGACCAGCTGGAACCATTAGAATGCCTTGGATTTCTTCCAGGAAGCTGCTGCCCTCATTATGACGGGGAGGAACAGCGGAAACCAGCGTACACATCTCTTATAAAAGATGGTGCGATCCGTCCAGGCTATGCACTGGATGACGGAGCGGCTGTTCATTTCATAAACACAGACCCAGTGAAAAATGTAAGCTCCCGCAAAGGAGCGAAGGGCTACTATGTAAGGGTGGAAGCTGATGAAGTTGAAGAAAATGACCTGGAAATGACATATTTAGGCTGATGATCCCCCCTCGAGCTTGATATCAAGCTCGAGGGAGTTTTTTAGTCAGTGGAGTATATGGAAGAATAAGGTGTACCAGGTCATCCATAATATGGATGACCTGGTACGGTAGTTTCCTGTTATTTTTGGTAGCTACTCGAACAACAGGATCTCCGGGTCTTTCTTATAGGTGTGGACTAACATGGCGTGCAATTGCCCCCGGTGGTGGTACATATGCGCGACCGTCTGGACGAGCCATTCAAATCGTGTGTTGGTCACACCCCACCAGGACGTGGTTTCTGTGTACAGGTGCTCTTCGGTGTAGTTTTCAAATTGTGTTTTTAATTGCGCAAAGTTTTCAAATAGACGTTTTAAGATTTGATCTTTTGTTTTCATGGATATCGTTTCATAGAAGTGCTCCATCTCTTCTTTTGAAGCCCCTTCTGTGATGTGCCCATCAGCCGCAGGGATTGCTGCAATGTGTTCAAGCAATTCCCCAATGGAGTACTTTCCCTCCGTCGGTCTTAGGGTCAAATCTTCTTCTGATAACTGACCGACCATTTCGGAAATGGATGCAATAACGATTTCTAATTGATGAAAAGCGCTCTGACAGTACATATTCATAGGAACACAACCTTATTAAAATTGTTATTCTTCCTTCTATTCTCCGACGTTCGACTAAATCCCTTTCCAAAGCGAAAAACTACATGAAACGACGAAAATCGCCCCAAGGTTTAATTTGATTCCTAAATAAAAAGACCTACATCCAAAAGGGCGTAGTGAATTTTTTATAGAAAGAATTGACTCTGACGTTACGTCATAGCTTATCGTTAAATATGAGGTGATCACCGATGTATAAAGTGAAAGAAATGGCGGAGATGACAGGGGTCAGTGTGCGCACACTGCACCATTATGATCACATCGATTTGTTGTCGCCGAGCTATGTAAGTAAAAAAGGCTACCGTTTATATAGTGAAAAAGAGTTGGCACGCCTGCAGCAGATTCTTTTCTTTAAAGAAATGGATTTCTCTTTGAAAAAAATCAAGGAGATTCTGGATGACCCTGAGTTTGATGAAGCTGTGGCATTGGTGCGCCACCGTGAGATTTTAAAAGAAAAGAAAAAACGTTTGGAGCGATTAATCCGGTCGGTAGATCAGACGCTCGAATCGTTGGAAGGAGAAGATTGTATGAAAAATGAAGACCGTTTTCGTCCGTTTGATAAAAGTGAAATTGAAGCTCATCAGAAAAAGTACGAAAAAGAGGTGGAAAAACGCTGGGGGGATACGGAAGCTTACAAACAATCCAAACAGAAAACATCTCAATATACAACGGAGGATTGGAAGAAGATTCAACAAGAAGGAGATGAAATTGATCGTGAGCTTGTAAAATTAATGGATCGTGCCCCTTCTGATCCGGATGTTCAGCAGTTAATTGATAAAAAACGTCAGCACATTACCGATTACTTTTATGAGTGCGACCTGGGTATTTTCAGAGGGCTAGCGGACATGTACGTCAACGACCCTCGTTTCACTAAAAATATCGACAAATGGAAAAAGGGATACGCCGATTTCCTCAATAAAGCCATGCACATTTACTGCGACCAACATGAAAAAAGTTAATCGCCTTGTGGGGAGGGGAATAATTGTATGACCAGGTCATACAATTATTCCCAGATAACCAAAAACCAGCCCTCACCGTCAAAAACGGTGAGGGCTGGTTTTGTTTATGTGTGTATTTCATATAGCAGACTGTTCCATTTTCTGCCGTACCAGGTCATACAGATTATTCCAATTTATCGCGGGCGGCAAATAAGCCCGTTATGCACTTTGATGTAGCCGTGTCTCAGGATGTCGAATCCTGCTTCATACATATAGAGTCCCATCTGTTCTACAGTCATGAGTTCCCGGTAAGTATGATTCATCACATCGGCCATGACATAATAATAAAGGCGGGATCGAAGCTGGTTCCGTGGGGTGGTCAGAATTGCATAGCCCCCTTCTTTCAGAAAGCGCCGGTGCCAGTCAGCGACTTCCGGCTTGTATTCATCAGGAAAATGTTCCAACAGGCCCACGGAAAGGACGATATCGAATTCTTTTCCAAAATCAAGGTTCCGTATATCGTCAACCACATATTCAATGTTCAAATCATCTTTATAAGTGACTTTCCACTGTCCAGTTTTAGGGTTTTCACCTAAGAAAGGATAATGTTCGGGGAATTCTCCAAACCGCGTCGTCTTGCAAAACTCATCATAATCGACCATGACAATCTCTGCTCCTGGATACATGGCTCCGAGCTGCATCGCTTCGTAACCTTCCGCCGCTCCTAGAAAGAGGATACGTGGGCGGTCTACATGTAAACCTTCAAAAAGGGCCCTTTTCCCGCGTGGGTCCCAGATTCCATCCTGGATTCTATGGACATAATTCCATAACTGCAATTGAACTAGATTACCGATCGCTTGTTTTACTTGTCCTGGCTTAAATGAAGCGAGGCTTTGCATGAACTGTTTTTTACCATGTTTCTTCTCCTGTGGGACATCTTTGATGAACCACTCATGAAAGGACTTGTTGAAATAGGTCCATGAAGTGTGCGGATCCATCACTTGAGCATTTTCCTGCTCCCATTCTGTCCGTTCTTTGGAGTAATTCTTGACTTCAAAAGGTTTACCTACATCCTTCCATGACAAAAGGGACCAATCAGATACCGTATTTACACGAACAAACTTGTTAAACTCTTTCTCTGAATAACGTCTAAGGTCGATACGATATTGCGGATGGGAAAACGTTTCGTCCATATGCTCTTCACTATAGGGCTTGGGTTTCCTCGAATCTTTGACCGCAGCTTCCCCTAGCATGGACCAATCACCTCTCCATATCATTTAGTACAACTATAACCGCTATTGAAAGCGTTTACAATAATTACCCGATCAAAAAATCACTGTTTAGATGTACAGGTCTTACAAGAACTGGTGTACCAGGTCATACATATATTCCCAAATATACATGAATTCGAGTATTGGTTCCTGTACATATGGCTTTAATGAAACAACTCTTGCAGTAATATAGGTACATTTATCCATTACAACCGCATTATTACACTGAAGTAAAGATGATGTAATGTTTGAAAAGTTATTGTTGTGTTCCTGTTATTGGCATATGAGCTGTACGTGTTACAGTAGGAATTGTGATTTTGAGACAGCGCTTAGCCGAGGGCTGAGCGAGAGCTGTTTACCAAGGAGGAAATTAAACATGATGAAAAAAACAATTGTTTCTTTGGCGGCGGTCGCATCGGTTTCGGCAGTAACAGCAACAGCAGTAAGTGCAGATGAAATTAAAGTAGAAAAAGGAGATACGCTTTGGAGCATTGCTCAAAACAATGGTGTATCTGTGAATGATATAAAAGAAGAAAACGGTTTGAACTCTAATCTGATTTTCCCTAATCAAGTCCTTTCTATTAATGAAGAACAAAACGCAAATGCTCAATCCCAAACTTCCAGCAGCGTCCACACGGTTCAATCCGGGGACACGCTTTACAGCATTGGACAAGCGAATAATGTAAGCGTGCAGGAACTGAAAGCTTGGAACAACCTTAACTCCAACCTGATCTACCCTGGAGAGAAACTAACTCTTGATGGAGCAGCAGTTGCAGAACAAACCACATCTGAAGAGAGCTCAAGCAATGAAGAGGCAGAAGCAGAGCAGACTTCCAGCCAACCAGCAGAAGATGGTGTCGTTAAAACATTGAATATGGAAGCGACAGCGTATACAGCATTCTGTGAAGGTTGCTCAGGCACAACTTATACTGGTATTGATTTGAGAGCCAACCCAGATCAAAAAGTTATTGCCGTGGATCCGAACGTAATTCCACTAGGTTCTGAAGTTTATGTAGAAGGCTATGGTAAAGCGATCGCCGGCGATATCGGCGGTGCAATCCAAGGTAACCGCATCGATGTATTTATGGCAGATCGTTCTGATGCTCTTGACTTCGGACGTAAAAGTGTAGAAGTAAAAGTATATGAATAATATAAATGGAGACGATCCTTTTAGGGGATCGTCTCTTTTTGTTTTTCCGCTGGTATGCCTTTTAAAACTCCCTCTTAAAAAATTGGATAGACATCAAAGGAATTTCCCCTTTTATACTGGATGCCCACCGTTGTAAAATATAAAAAACGACATTTTTCCACACAAATAGGTTTAAAAATCAACCCGTGCGGATATTGTTCAGCAATGATGATTCCTTAAATAAGCTCTATCGTTAGAAAAAAACGTATAAAACATAATTTTTTCTTGCGTTTACGAAGTTTTACTAATAATATCAAGGGGAATCGTTTTATATACTAAAAATGAAGGGAGGACACCACGATGACTCTGCTATACTCAAAAGCCCGTGAACTGTTCGATCAGGATTATAAAAACAGCCCGGAAGCACAAGTCCAATCCAAGGCTAAAGGCGTGAAGCGCACACGGAGTGGAAAGGTTCTATTCTCTTTCCGTAAGCAGACTAACAAGCGGAAATAGCATTAGAAGTCGTGGAGGTAGCTATGAGAAGTAACAAAAAAAGAATAAACATGGTCGACTATTTAAAACAAGTTGTCCCTTGGATCAGCGTTTCATTGACAAGATCAGTCATGAAGCGCTGATTTTTTATTTTCCGGAGGAAGGTTTACATATATGAAGGTTCGGTTATCGTATCCGCTAAGGAGGCGAAATAATGAACATTTTTTCTGGCGAAGCATTAAAAGGTGAACACATTCTCGTGACAGGGGCGACAGGTGGGATTGGATATGAAACCGCTAAAGAAATCGTCCGTGCTGGAGGTCAAGTGACTATTACAGGCAGGAACGAGGAGAAACTGGTCTCACTAAAAGAGGAATGTGCTACGATAAATGGAGAAATGAAAGTTTTTATAAGCCCTGCTGATTTGAACGATGAAACGGATCGTGGGAACGTAGTGCGAGACGCCAGGCAGGCGATAGGGCCTGTGACAGGACTTGTCAATTCGGCAGGTATCATAGGTGGAGGTCCGCTGGAAGATCTAAAAGAGGAAGACTTACGTAAAGTGATGGAGCTCAACTATTTTTCCATCGTCCTTTTCACCCAGGAAGTCTATAAAGATATGAAAGTCAGCGGGAGAGGGAGCATCGTAAATGTATCTTCCCTTTCTGGGTTAAGAGGTACACATTCCGGTACAGCATACAGCGCTTCGAAATTTGCGATTATAGGCTTCACCCAGTCTTTCGCTCACGAAGCCATTGAACATGGTGTTCGTGTGAACGCCGTCTGTCCCGGATATGTAGACACAGCGATGGGGCAGGAAGCTATTCGTTCAAAAGGGGAAAGGGAAGGAAGGAGTTATGAAGAACAAAGGAAAGCTGCCGAACAAGGGATTCCTTCAGGAAAGCTGAGTGAACCCGATGAAGTGGCGAGGTCCATTGTCTACCTATTATCAGCGGCATCGACCAATATTGTCGGTGAATCTTTGAAAATATCTGGAGGCAGCGTCATGAGATAATGAAAAAAGGAGGTGAGCCCTTTGTCGGGAGAACGATACTCAAGACAACAGCTTTTTAATCCAATAGGAGAGAAAGGGCAGCGCCGTCTGAAAGAGTCGCACGTGCTCATGATAGGGGTTGGTGCTCTGGGAACAAGCAGTTCGGAGCAGCTTGTAAGAGCAGGAATCGGAAAAATAACTGTCATTGATCGGGATTACGTAGAATTCAGTAACTTGCAGAGACAGCAGCTCTTCACAGAAAAAGATGCGAAAAACCGTCTGCCTAAAGCGATCGCTGCCAAAGAACGGCTTGAAAAAGTTAATAGTGAGGTTCACATTCATGCGGTAGTGGATGATGTTCAAGCAGAAGAGCTTGAAAAATACTCAGAAGACATCGATTTGATTATAGATGGAACAGATAATTTCGAAACACGTATGCTCATCAACGATTTCACCCAAAAATACCAAATCCCCTGGATATATGGGGGATGCGTAGGGAGTCATGGGATGAGTTATACGATTATACCGGGTGCGACCCCTTGTCTCTCATGTTTGATGAAAAGTGTCCCTCTGGGTGGGGCCACTTGTGATACGGTCGGTGTGATCAGCCCTGCGGTTCAAATGGTCGCCGCCCATCAGGTGACGGAAGCATTAAAAGTTCTGGTAGGAGATGTCCACGCCGTCCGCAAAGGTCTTGTCACTTTTGATCTTTGGACGAATGACTATACAACGATTAAAACCGGACGAATCCAAAGGGAAGACTGCCCGTCCTGTGGAGGAAAACCATCCTACCCATTTTTATTGGGAAACGAAATGACAAAGGTTGCTGTTTTATGTGGAAGAGACACTGTACAGATACGCCCAGCTAAAAAGGAGCAGAGAGATTTGAAAGAATTGAAAAAACGGCTCCCGGATGGAGATGTTCAGGAGAATCCTTTTTTGTTATCCTATAAAAACTCACTTCACCGCATGGTTTTCTTCAGGGATGGACGCGTGTTGATTCACGGGACAAAGGATATAAAGGAAGCAAAAACGTTGTATCATAAAATTGTTGGTGGTTGATGTGGTTTGTATAGGGAGAGAAAAGGGAATGGATAAAGCAACAACTAATAAGGAGAGTGCACCATGGCACGACTATTAAAACGAGTGTTCAAATATGGACCGGTGGTATATCCGATTATTAGAAAAATCATGAGAAAAAGAAAAGGGCGTTACTAAAAGTGAGCAGTGATCTGCTCGCTTTTTATTTTTTCTTTCTATATATAATAAGGAAGAAAAAGATAAATCTCATTCTATTAATCTAAAAAACTAAAAAAGTATTGAAAAACCTATTGCGTGATTAAAAATGCCATGATATATTATTACTTGTCGCGTTAAGAGAGCGGCAAGCCGCAAACGGCTTAACAAAATAAATCATAAAAAGTTGTTGACGAAAACAACTACACATGATATATTAATTAAGTCGCTGTTTTGAAGCGGCAAACAAAACATTTGATCTTTGAAAACTGAACGAACCAACCAGTACGTCAAAACATTTCTTCTTTATAGAAGAGATTTGAAACATGCACATTCGGTGTGCAAATGAGCAAGTCAAACTTAACTTTTATGGAGAGTTTGATCCTGGCTCAGGACGAACGCTGGCGGCGTGCCTAATACATGCAAGTCGAGCGCGGGAAGCGAGCGGATCCCTTCGGGGTGAAGCTCGTGGAACGAGCGGCGGACGGGTGAGTAACACGTGGGCAACCTGCCTGTAAGATCGGAATAACCCCGGGAAACCGGGGCTAATGCCGGGTAATACTTTCTTTCGCATGAAGGAAAGTTGAAAGATGGCTTCTCGCTATCACTTACAGATGGGCCCGCGGCGCATTAGCTAGTTGGTGAGGTAACGGCTCACCAAGGCGACGATGCGTAGCCGACCTGAGAGGGTGATCGGCCACACTGGGACTGAGACACGGCCCAGACTCCTACGGGAGGCAGCAGTAGGGAATCTTCCGCAATGGACGAAAGTCTGACGGAGCAACGCCGCGTGAACGATGAAGGTCTTCGGATCGTAAAGTTCTGTTGTTAGGGAAGAACAAGTACCGTGCGAATAGAGCGGTACCTTGACGGTACCTAACGAGGAAGCCCCGGCTAACTACGTGCCAGCAGCCGCGGTAATACGTAGGGGGCAAGCGTTGTCCGGAATTATTGGGCGTAAAGCGCGCGCAGGCGGTTCCTTAAGTCTGATGTGAAAGCCCACGGCTCAACCGTGGAGGGTCATTGGAAACTGGGGAACTTGAGGACAGAAGAGGAGAGTGGAATTCCACGTGTAGCGGTGAAATGCGTAGATATGTGGAGGAACACCAGTGGCGAAGGCGACTCTCTGGTCTGTTTCTGACGCTGAGGTGCGAAAGCGTGGGTAGCAAACAGGATTAGATACCCTGGTAGTCCACGCCGTAAACGATGAGTGCTAGGTGTTAGGGGGCTTCCACCCCTTAGTGCTGAAGTTAACGCATTAAGCACTCCGCCTGGGGAGTACGGCCGCAAGGCTGAAACTCAAAGGAATTGACGGGGGCCCGCACAAGCGGTGGAGCATGTGGTTTAATTCGAAGCAACGCGAAGAACCTTACCAGGTCTTGACATCCTTGGACAACCCTAGAGATAGGGCTTTCCCTTCGGGGACCAAGTGACAGGTGGTGCATGGTTGTCGTCAGCTCGTGTCGTGAGATGTTGGGTTAAGTCCCGCAACGAGCGCAACCCCTAATCTTAGTTGCCAGCATTCAGTTGGGCACTCTAAGGTGACTGCCGGTGACAAACCGGAGGAAGGCGGGGATGACGTCAAATCATCATGCCCCTTATGACCTGGGCTACACACGTGCTACAATGGATGGTACAAAGGGCAGCGAAGCCGCGAGGTGTAGCAAATCCCATAAAACCATTCTCAGTTCGGATTGCAGGCTGCAACTCGCCTGCATGAAGCCGGAATCGCTAGTAATCGCGGATCAGCATGCCGCGGTGAATACGTTCCCGGGCCTTGTACACACCGCCCGTCACACCACGAGAGTTGGCAACACCCGAAGTCGGTGAGGTAACCTTTTTGGAGCCAGCCGCCGAAGGTGGGGCCAATGATTGGGGTGAAGTCGTAACAAGGTAGCCGTATCGGAAGGTGCGGCTGGATCACCTCCTTTCTAAGGATATTACGGAAACGTACTGTGTTGGTTGTTCAGTTTTGAGAGATCAAACGATCTTTCAACTTGTGAACCTTGAAAACTGGATAAGGAATCATTGTTTCATCTAACGATGAGACATTTGATGACAAGACATCTAATTGAAATTGTAAACGTCTTTTCACGAAGATAGTTAAGTGAATAAGGGCGCACGGTGGATGCCTTGGTACTAGGAGCCGATGAAGGACGGGACTAACACCGATATGCTCCGGCGAGCCGTAAGTAGGCTTTGACCCGGAGATTTCCGAATGGGGAAACCCACTGTTCGTAATGGAACAGTATCCTATACTGAATACATAGGTATAGGCAGGCACACCCGGGGAACTGAAACATCTAAGTACCCGGAGGAAGAGAAAGCAAACGCGATTTCCCAAGTAGCGGCGAGCGAAACGGAATCAGCCCAAACCAGAAAGCTTGCTTTCTGGGGTTGTAGGACACTCCATTGGAGTTACCAAAGAGGAAGATAGGCGAATCGATCTGGAAAGGTCAGCCAGAGCAGGTAACAGCCCTGTAGTCGAAATCTTTCTCTCTCCGGAGTGGATCCTGAGTACGGCGGAACACGAGGAATTCCGTCGGAATCCGGGAGGACCATCTCCCAAGGCTAAATACTCCCTAGTGACCGATAGTGAACCAGTACCGTGAGGGAAAGGTGAAAAGCACCCCGGAAGGGGAGTGAAAGAGAACCTGAAACCGTGTGCCTACAAGTAGTCGGAGCCCGTTAATGGGTGACGGCGTGCCTTTTGTAGAATGAACCGGCGAGTTACGACCGTATGCGAGGTTAAGCAGCAGAAGCGGAGCCGCAGCGAAAGCGAGTCTGAATAGGGCGAGTGAGTATGCGGTCGTAGACCCGAAACCGTGTGATCTACCCATGTCCAGGGTGAAGGTCAGGTAACACTGACTGGAGGCCCGAACCCACGCAAGTTGAAAATTGCGGGGATGAGGTGTGGGTAGGGGTGAAATGCCAATCGAACACGGAGATAGCTGGTTCTCTCCGAAATAGCTTTAGGGCTAGCCTCAGAATAGAAAGTCATGGAGGTAGAGCACTGATTGGACGAGGGGCCCCTATCGGGTTACCGAATTCAGTCAAACTCCGAATGCCATAGACTTTGTTCTGGGAGTCAGACCGTGGGTGATAAGGTTCATGGTCGAGAGGGAAACAGCCCAGACCGCCAGCTAAGGTCCCAAAGTGTGTGTTAAGTGGAAAAGGATGTGGAGTTGCTTAGACAACCAGGATGTTGGCTTAGAAGCAGCCATCATTCAAAGAGTGCGTAATAGCTCACTGGTCGAGTGACTCTGCGCCGAAAATGTACCGGGGCTAAACACACCACCGAAGCTGCGGATTGATCTTATGATCAGTGGTAGGAGAGCGTTCTAAGGGCCGTGAAGTCAGACCGTAAGGACTGGTGGAGCGCTTAGAAGTGAGAATGCCGGTATGAGTAGCGAAAAAAGAGTGAGAATCTCTTTCACCGAATGCCTAAGGTTTCCTGAGGAAGGCTCGTCCTCTCAGGGTTAGTCGGGACCTAAGCCGAGGCCGAAAGGCGTAGGCGATGGACAACAGGTTGATATTCCTGTACCACCTCCTTTCCGTTTGAACGACGGGGGGACGCAGGAGGATAAGGAGAGCGCGCCACTGGATGTGCGCGTCCAAGCAGTGAGACGGTCGGATAGGCAAATCCGTCCGGCAACGTCAAGCTGTGATGGGGAGGGAAATAAAGTACCGAAGCTCCTGAGTTCACACTGCCAAGAAAATCCTCTAGTGAGGAAAGAGGTGCCCGTACCGCAAACCGACACAGGTAGGCGAGGAGAGGATCCTAAGGTGAGCGGGAGAACTCTCGTTAAGGAACTCGGCAAAATGACCCCGTAACTTCGGGAGAAGGGGTGCTCCTCTGCCGAGGAGCCGCAGTGAAAAGGCCCAAGCGACTGTTTACCAAAAACACAGGTCTCTGCGAAGCCGTAAGGCGAAGTATAGGGGCTGACACCTGCCCGGTGCTGGAAGGTTAAGGGGATGCGTTAGCTTATGCGAAGCGTTGAACCGAAGCCCCAGTAAACGGCGGCCGTAACTATAACGGTCCTAAGGTAGCGAAATTCCTTGTCGGGTAAGTTCCGACCCGCACGAAAGGTGCAACGACTTGGGCACTGTCTCAACGAGAGACCCGGTGAAATTATACTATGTGTGAAGATGCACATTACCCGCGACAGGACGGAAAGACCCCGTGGAGCTTTACTGTAGCCTGATATTGAATGTTGGTACAGCTTGTACAGGATAGGTAGGAGCCTTGGAAGCCGGAGCGCTAGCTTCGGTGGAGGCGCTGGTGGGATACTACCCTGGCTGTACGGACATTCTAACCCAGGACCGTGATCCGGTCCGGAGACAGTGTCAGGTGGGCAGTTTGACTGGGGCGGTCGCCTCCCAAAAGGTAACGGAGGCGCCCAAAGGTTCCCTCAGAATGGTTGGAAATCATTCGCAGAGTGTAAAGGCACAAGGGAGCTTGACTGCGAGACCTACAAGTCGAGCAGGGACGAAAGTCGGGCTTAGTGATCCGGCGGTTCCGCATGGAAGGGCCGTCGCTCAACGGATAAAAGCTACCCCGGGGATAACAGGCTTATCTCCCCCAAGAGTCCACATCGACGGGGAGGTTTGGCACCTCGATGTCGGCTCATCGCATCCTGGGGCTGTAGTCGGTCCCAAGGGTTGGGCTGTTCGCCCATTAAAGCGGTACGCGAGCTGGGTTCAGAACGTCGTGAGACAGTTCGGTCCCTATCCGTCGTGGGCGTTGGAAATTTGAAAGGAGCTGTCCTTAGTACGAGAGGACCGGGATGGACACACCGCTGGTGTACCAGTTGTTCCGCCAGGAGCATCGCTGGGTAGCTACGTGTGGTCGGGATAAGTGCTGAAAGCATCTAAGCATGAAGCCCCCCTTGAGATGAGATTTCCCTTTGCTTTAAGCAAATAAGATCCCTCAGAGACGATGAGGTTGATAGGTCCGAGGTGGAAGCGTGGTGACACGTGGAGCTGACGGATACTAATGGATCGATGACTTATCTATCTGATTATCATCATTCGTGAATGACAATTGCTTTTCAAACAAGATGTTTCCTTATCCAGTTTTGAGGGTTCACCTCAAACTTTATATTGATGTGGTGGTGAAGGCGAAGAGGTCACACCTGTTCCCATGCCGAACACAGCAGTTAAGCTCTTCAGCGCCGATGGTAGTCGGGTTTACCCCCGTGAGAGTAGGACGCCGCCACATCACTTCATAACCCTTCAGGAATATTCCTGAAGGGTTATTTTTGTATTGTGCGTTTCTTATGGATTTGGTAAAGTATAGAAATATTGATAGGAACGGAAGGGGGCCAACACGATGAAACTGTACGGTGCTTTACTCTCTTTAAGTTTGATATGGGGATTATCTTTTGTTTTTATAGAAACGTTGATCGGGACAGCTGGAGTGTGGGGGACTGTCTTTTTCAGGTGTCTTGCTGGAGTTGTTGTTCTTCTTCCGTTTGTTTTTAATAAGTGGAGGAAACATCAACTCCCCCCGTCGATCCCATGGGGTCTTTTGGTGATCGTCGGTGTGTTCAATGCCGGTCTTCCATGGGGGTTGATTGCCTTAAGCCAGACAGTGGTGACCAGTAATACCGCAGCTGTTCTCAATGCCACTACCCCTATTATGACGGGTTTGATTGGTTTTCTAGTTTTTTCAGTTCTTTTAAATAAATGGCAGTGGGCTGGAATTGTAATAGGTTTTATAGGCATTCTTATATTGACTAGTTTTGAGGTTGGGAGTGTACGGTCCAATCATTTCATCGGTATTGGAACAATGCTTCTTGCAACCTCATGCTATGGGTTTGTTTCACACTTTACACGAAAGCACTTACGGGGATTTGATGTGATTCTTCTAACCAGTATCGCTCTTCTCGTAGGAGCGATGGTTGGTCTAACGGGTATTCTATTGACACAACCGACTCTGTTTACCTCTATAGGGACGGGTTTGAACGTTACTTTTGCAATCAGCGTGATCGGTTTAGGGTGTGTTGGTTCTGGAATTGCTCACTTACTTTTCTATTATATGATCGATCGAGGGAGTGCCGAGTTTGCGAGTATGGTTACTTACCTTGTTCCTATGACCGCTCTTTTCTGGGGACACCTGCTTCTTAATGAGCCGGTCACAAGTCAGTTGGTCATTGGTCTTGTTGTAATTTTTGCAGGGGTTTATCTGTCCACGCGAAAAAAACGTGTAAATCGTTCATTTGTAGGGAAGAAAGCAGGTTAAGGTTCGTTTTTTATGTATGTGATAGAATGTGATTAACGATGCTTTTGAGGGGAAATGCTTATGAACCGCTGGGATTCCACACCGGTCATCCGCTTTTTCGGAGGTCGGAAACTTTTATTCATCTTAGGTGTACTCCTGCTGATTGGCTTGAACATCCTTGTCTTTTCAAGTGTAGGGTTCATCTTCGATCCTTTTTTAATTTTTGTTAAAACGGTAGCCTTGCCGCTAATTCTTTCTATTGTCGTCTATTATTTACTGAGGCCGATCATCAATTTGCTTGAATCATGGAGAATAAAAAGGATCTGGGGAATTTTGATTACTCTCCTGGCCCTGGTTGGGATTATCACGATGCTTGTGGTCCTCATCATTCCGTTTCTTGAGAAGCAATTGATCAGTCTGGCTGAAGAGCTTCCCCGCTACTTACAAGATTTGATTAATACCATCGATGAGTGGTTGAGGAATTCGATTTTTTCTGTCTACTATACGAATCTATTTGAAGACGTGGATGGAATATTGAATCAGATCCCTGATTATATTTCTTCTTACGCCTCTGAGACGGTAGAAGGGATTACGAATATTATTTCAACCGTGACGAACGTCGTCGTAGCGCTTGTAACGTTGCCGTTCATTCTCTTTTATTTGCTGAAAGATGGGCATCGTCTCCCGTCCTTTATCATAAGACTGTTCCCACCGAAGGTCCGTCCGGAAGTGTCCAGTGTATTTAAAGGCATTGATCATCAACTGTCGGCGTACATTCAAGGACAGATCATCGTCAGCTTTTGCATCGGCATTATGATGTACATCGGCTTTTTGATTATCGGACTGGAGTATGCTTTGTTACTTGCTGCGATTGCCAGTGTGACAAGTGTGGTCCCATACTTGGGCCCTGTTATAGCGATAACACCTGCGTTGATTATATCGATCGTGACGTCACCCTTCATGGTTGTGAAACTTGTCGTCGTTTGGACGATTGTACAGTTGCTGGAAGGGAAATTCATTTCTCCGCAGATCATGGGGAAAAGTTTGCACATTCATCCTGTTACCATCATCTTTGTTTTATTGACGGCGGGTCATTTATTTGGAATTGTCGGGATCATTTTAGCTATTCCTGGCTATGCGATTTTGAAGGTCATCGTCTCCCACGTTTATTACTGGTTTCAAAAGCGGTATAACCGGTTTGTGGAGGAAGAAAATCAATATAAAATTCAATAAAGAAGGAAGTGGGCTCAGCCACTTCCTTCTTTATTTTTGTAATTTGATTTCTTTCAAACGCTGCCGTTGTTCTTCCGGCCACCATGCTCCGCAGTCACTGGATACGACGCAGGCTGCACAGGTTTCGAGATCATAGACGCGCATGCCACGAATAGGTGGAGAATAGAGGTGCAGGGTCACAAGTGGTGCTGTCCCTTCTCTGCCCATTTTATGAATCCCTTTTTCTGGGGCGAAAAAGAGGCTTCCATTTTCCTTGAATTCTGTGAAGAGAGGCAAAGGTAAAGCTTCACCATGGGCTTGATAAACCGTTTGCTTTGTTGTTCCATTCATAACTTGGATCCAGCCTGTGGACTGTCCGTGGTCGTGAGGCGCACATTCAATATCTGCCCAATTCATGACAATCATTTCCACATCATCATCTTCGTATATCATTTGGCGGTAATAGGGCTTGCCTTCAGGGTCATCTAAATAGGGGGCTAATTCCTCTAAACTGACGTCCAGCTCCATCAATGTTTTCTTCAGTGTTTCGGGGGAATGATCATCAAGTTTCTCAAATGCTTCTTTTACTCGTGTGATCATCTTCATAGTAGAAATCCTCCTTATTAAACATGTTTTCTAAATGAAAATCTTCCCTGGACGATCATGACACCTGTGATGATCAAAAGGCCTCCAAAAAGAGAAGAGGCAATGAATTTTTCATTCAGCAGGATGAAGGCAGCGATGAGTGTAGCCAGTGGTTCGAAATATAGAAAAACGGAGACCTGCGTTGCCTGCATCACCTCTAATGCTTTTGCCCAATACCAATAGGCGATGGCCGACACAAAAATGCCGAGAAAAAGCAGGTGGGCCCAGTGCTCGGGTGAAAGTGCACGTAATTGGTCCACCCCATGGTTCCTGATGAAGAAGGGAAAGGTCAAGAAGAACCCTGTGGTGCTCATATAAAAGGTCAGGACAAGAGAAGGTACAGGGACGGATAATTTTTTTAAAAGGACGGAATAGACGGCCCAATTCAATGTGCTTGCGATCATAAGAATATAACCAATGCTCAAGGAGAAGCTGAAGGTCTGGCCACTCCCGATGGTTGTAATCATGAAAACACCCGTGATGGCAATCGTAATGCCAGCAATTTTCTTCAGGGTAAGCTTCTCCTGCAGGAAAATAAAAGACAAAAATACGGTAAACACCGGGGAGAATGAAATTAACCAGCCTGCATCGGACGCGTGGATGGTCAGCAGGGCGGTCGCCTGGATCACTTGATGGATGAATACTCCGAGGACTCCTAAGATGAGTACATGTGGAAGGTACTTGATATGTATTTTCAAAGGATATCGGAATAAAAGTACCATCAATAATAAAAAGATCGCTCCAATTCCAAACCGGATGACAAGCAGTGAAAAAGGATCCAATTTTCCTAAAACGGCTTTGGTGGAAACGAAAGACACACCCCAGAAGGTTATGGAGAGGAATGCATAGAGCGAAGCTCCGATTCGCGCTGAAGAACTCATAGATCGTGTTCCTTCCTCATATAGTCTCCCTTTACTATATGCAGGACAAGGACAAGCATGAGCCCCCAATCTTCCATTCTATCGTAACAGAATGACTTGGATACGATACTTTTTCGACGAATAATCTGATCATTAGACAGGAAATGACGAACAAAAAAAGTCTAAGGAATCCTTAGACTTTTCAAATGATCCAATATGTGAGAAGTGAGAGCAAAATGGATGTCACAATCAATAAGAGCATAGGTTTTAAAGCACGGTGTCTGACATCATGTAAGCTTACGCTAAGACCCAGACCAACCATGGCCATCGTTAAGATGAAGGAAGTCAGCGTCGACACGGCATTCATGGCTGCTTCAGGAATAGTAAGAATGGTTCCATTCACAAAACTTCCGAATAAACTCATCAGGACGAAACCAATAAGGAACCACGGGAAAGCGATGGAAGCACGGCTTTCTTCTGTTCCTTTCTTTTTCATAAACCAGATCAGCAGCAGGCTGAACGGTACAAGCAGAAAAACGCGACTGAGCTTGGCGACGAGCGCCATTCCAAGGCCTTCATCTCCAGCGGGTTCTCCGGCGAGGGCAACGTTCGCCACTTCGTGCAAACTGATCCCCGCCCACATTCCATAAGCTTCTGCATCCACCGGTAGAAGGGGGCGGATGAGCGTGTATCCAATGGCGAATAATGTACCGACTACGGATATGACGCCTGCACTTATGGCCGTGTCCTCTTCTTTGGCTTTTAAGATGGGAGTGACGGCAGCAATGGCAGATGCTCCGCATATACCTGTTCCAATCCCGAGAAGTGCCATCATCGATCGGTCGGCATCAAATAGTTTGGCTAAAAAGAGCATAAGTCCGATCGCAAATACGATGACAACTGTTCCTTTTAATAAAAGAGGAAAGCCCTCTTGAAGAATGACGTTGATATTTAATTTTAATCCGAACAAAATAATCGCTAGACGCAATAATTTTTTTGCTGAAAATTGAATTCCTGTGCGCATGCTCTCTGGATAGCCGAAAAAATGGCGGTACAAAACGGCTAGGAGAATAGCTGACGCAAGAGGACCGACCTGGTTCAGCAGCGGAAGCATGGCGAGTAGAAATCCGAGAGCAGCAACGATGGCTGTAAATCCGATTCCTTTTAGAAGAGGTTGATTATAAGTGTCGTTCATCGATGGGACCTCCTTTGTTTCCTTCATCTATCATACGCTCCGGGTAGTTATTCGTAAAATAAAACTTTATAATGTTAATCATAGAAAAAACTAATGATTGGAGCGGTTCTTTTGGATTTAGAAGCATTGAAAACCTACATCACCGCCATTGATGAGAAAAGTTTCACGAAAGCATCTGCGCTTTTGAATTTGTCGCAGCCAACGGTTAGTGCGCATATCAAGAATCTGGAGCGTTTTTTTCAAACGTCGTTAATTGATCGTTCGCCGAAACATTTCGAAGTGACAGCTACAGGGGAGATGGTTTATCGAAGGGCGAGACAGGTTCTGGGGCTGCTGGAGAAAGCAAGGAATGAAGTGAAGCAATTCCACGATCAGGTAGGCGGACATATCCATATTGGTGCGAGTTACACGGTGGGAGAGTATATTATTCCTTCGATTATAAAAGCTTTTGATGACATGTATCCAGCGGTCGAATTGCAGGTCCGGATTGCCAATTCCAAACGAATCAACCGGGATGTGCAGCAGCATGAGCTTGATTTAGGACTTGTGGAGGGGAAAGTGACGGAGCAGGGATTGAGTTCCATTCCATTCATGGAAGATGAAATGGTCGTGATTGTTCCTGGAACTCATCCTTTGAGAAAGTGTAAAGAGGTGACATTTCAAGATTTACAGGACCATACATGGATTACACGTGAGGGTGGGTCGGGGACGAGAGCTATGCTGGATTATATGTTGGAATCATCGAACATTCGACCGAAAAAGACAATTACGATTGGAAGCAATCATGGAGTAGTCCAAGGAGTGAAGGAAGGTCTGGGGCTTTCTTTTATTTCAAAAACGGTTGTGGAACATACGGACGCTGCGGAGTTAATCATGCATCTCCCTTATATTCACTCTACAACGCGATCCTTTTCCATCGTCACTCCATCCAATGAAGAGGAAATTACGGAAGATGCTCAAGTCTTCATAAAGCACGTCATGAAATTGTATGAATTGTCATAAAACCATTACATTCATTAGGGTGGGACTTTGTTATGATAGAAAGGAGAGGAAAGTTTGGTTTGGTTCATCGAACGACTGCAAAAGGAAGATCTTTGCCATGTGGTTAGGATGGTCAGAACATCAATCTTGAATATATCCCCCCGGTTTTACAATCAAGGACAATTGTCAGCTTGGGCGGAAGGGATTAATGATCAACCTCTTCTTCATCACCGTTTTCTTGATGCCTACTCACTTGTCGCAAAGGACGCTGATGACATCATTATAGGTTTTGCCAGCCTTGTAGGATCTCACATCGATTTTTTGTATGTAGCCGCAGATAGGCAGGGGGAAGGTATGGCCACTCAACTGCTCCACCTTTTAGAGGAACAGGCAGCAAAAGAAGGGGTAGAGGTGCTTACGACCGAAGCTAGTGACGTCGCGAGACCGTTTTTTCAGAAACGAGGATATGCCATTAAGAAGGAACAGGTGAAATGGATTCGAGGAATATCGATAAAAAATGTGCAAATGTTTAAAAAGGTGCATAAGTAGTAGGAACTACGGGTATCGTCTTTTATAGAAAAAATTGAAACGTTTGTACAATCCCGTTCGTAATGAAGATGGATGTGTTTCTATGCCAAATCTTATTTCAAATACTGAGGTGAAAAAATGAAGAGACTAGACCAGATTGTCGACTATTTGAAGACGCTGGGAGTTGAGGTCGAGAAGGTATATCGCGCACCGAAGGAAGAGACGAGATAAGCAGAGCTGCATAACACCACTCGAGGTATGCTCCTACATAGAGAAGCATACCTTTTTGCTGGGCGTATTTAAGCGGACTTCGTGATCTGCTTAAATCTCGGCTGTTTGGACTGGACATGAGCCCAGATGACTCCACCTGTAACCGGAATGAGCAGGCAGAGGAAAACGGCAGGCGCTCCGTGGGAAGAAGCAAGAACACCGAAGATAGGACCGGTCACGACGACAGATGTTTGATTGCAAAGCATGCGCAGGCTGGACATGCGTCCATGAAAACGGGAATCCGTGGCCATTTGCTGCACAGACTGCAATAAAGCACGCACAAACGATGTACCAAGACCGATCAAAAGAAAGCCGAGGAAAGCCACAGGCACGAGAGTAGTGAAACTAACGATCGCAAGCCCTGAAGCTGTTAAGAGGAGCGACCAGACGCCGATGCGGTTCTGACACTTTGCCCACCACCATGTTCCGATAAGTCCAGCAAGAATACCTCCGATGGAGAACGTGCTGTCGAGCATTCCGTAGACGAGCGCACTCTGCTTTAAATGTGAACTTGTATAAACGCTTAAAAATCCCAAAGTCGTGTGGAAGGTGAGCTGTCCAAGCATAAGCATGACGAACAACCCATAAAGCATCCGGTTCTGATGTACATAAGCGAATCCTTCTTTCATCTCATCCCAAAAGGAGAGGGACTCATTGGAGTGATTTGTTTCGACCGGCGTGTAACGAATCATCTGAATGGTGACTGCAGCCCCCACATATAAAAGGACAACGACAATTAACGAGGTTTCAACAGCTGTAAGTCCGGCCAACACTCCGCCCGCAGCCGCTCCCGTTAAACTTCCAGCAACGGTAGAGGAACCTGACCATGAAAAGATCCGAGGAAGAGAGTCCCTTGGAAATACTTCAGCCACAAGAGCTTGTAATGAAGGGCGGAATAAGGATCCTGCGGTTTGCATGAACATATGGGCGGCTATCATAAGCCACGGATGTTCTACCTCAACCCAAAATGTTCCTATTAATAAGACTAAACAGATGATGCTTATGACACCTGCAAGGAGAGCGAGCTTTTTCCGGTTGGTTCGATCGACCAGAACCCCGAAAATAACGTTTGAAAAAAGCCCGGGAATAAATCCGAAGCTGACGAACAACCCTGTGTAAAAAGCATCTTCCGTCCATTGATATAAAAACCATGTGATGAGGACGAAGTACATCGCACGACCACTCTCATATAAAAAATACCCACTCATCAATCTTCTTGTATTCGCTTTGTTCATGTTCTCCCTCCTCTATCTACAGTTATCGTACTCGTTTTTTAGTGATTTGGATAATATTGCATTATAATTATAAGTGATAAGAAATTTTTATGGGGAGGACTGTTCATGAAGATTGAGGACTATCAGCTTCTGCTCAATTTGAATCAATTTAGAACCATCCGAAAAACGGCTAAGTCTATATTAATCTCCCAACCAGCCATCACGCAGCGTTTGAAATACATAGAAGAACATCTGGACGGGCAGATTTTTCTTCGTACTCCGAAAGGGTTACTTCCAACGCCTTTTGGAGAAGTTGTCTTGACTCATGCAGAGCATGTGCTGGCTCAGGAGGATGTGTTGAGAGAAAAATTGGCACAAGTGGAAGGGAAAGTGGCCGGTACGCTCTCGCTCGGAGCTTCTTCCTTATACAGCCAGCATTTTCTTCCTGATGTCCTGCAATCATTCACAAAAGCATTCCCAGATGTAACGATCGATCTTGTGACAGGAGTCAGTGAAGAAATACGACAATCCGCCTCCTCCTTTCATATTGCCATTGTAAGAGGGGAACCAATTGATGACTACGAATCCGTCCATCTATTGAGTGATTCTCTTTTCCTCTTAGATACCGTGCCTATGGGAAAAGGAGAGCGGCCCCTGATTGAATTTAAGAGTGATCCAGGTTTTCAGAAGCTCATTGAAAATTGGATGGCGCGGGGAACCGGCATCTTGGTCAAACGTTCAATCAAGGTGGATCATTTTGAAACAGCCAAACAAATGATGAAGCGGGGTCTCGGAATGACGGTCCTTCCTGAAAGCATCATTCAAGAGGAAAAGGACGCCTATAGTTGTTTGCCTCTAGAGGAAGAGGGAAGGGCGATGGCCCGGGAAACTTGGGCATGTGTGAAACAGGGAGGTAGAGCATTGCCCCAGGTTGAAGCGTTCCTTGAACATATCCAAAACGAGGTAAGCGAATGAACAAAAGAGAAAATCATTTGGTCGTGGTCATCGATGAGTGGAGCCCCTTCGTCCGCCCGTTGTTCGAAGTGGCTCATTCGTTTGGCAAGGAGTGTTGGATCGGTGCTGGTGTAATCACTCAAAGCGTGTGGAACTACCAATTTGGTTATCCCGCTGACTATGGTATAGGGGATGCAGATTTGATTTATTTTGACGCTGCCGGCACGCTTGAAGAAGAAAAGAATCTCGAAAAACGATGGAATGATGACTGTAGGGACTTGCCTTTTTCTATTGATGTAACGAACGAAGCCCTTGTTCATCTTTGGTATGAAGAGAAGTTCAATCAGTCGATCAAACCGTACACATCTGTCAAAGATGCCATTGATACATGGCCGACGACAGCTTCCTCTGTCGGGGTCAAGCGAAAGAGGAATGGAGAATACGAGATTTATGCTCCTTTCGGTTTAGAGGATCTTTTTCAAGGAATCATCCGTCCGAATAAGCGTTTGATACCGGAAGAAGTTTATTGGAATAAGGCTGAAAAATGGAAAAAACGCTGGCCGGAGCTTAAGATTCTGCCATGGTAAAAGGATGGTACTTGCATGATTGGTAGAATTCATTTTATTATTAAAGTAATTCATTCCAATCTTGAAGGGGATGTTCTAACGTGTCGGAAGAGCTCATGTTTGCTAGATTAGAAGAGATTCAACAAAATGAATTTATAAAAGCGGCGATCGACCATGTTGGTGCTGGAGTCGTTATAACGGATCCAGAGCAGGAGGATAACCCAATGATTTATTGCAACCAGGGGTTTCTGGACCTGACTGGTTATGAACGTGGGGAAATTCTAGGACGTAACTGTCGCTTCCTGCAAGGGGATGAAACAAACCCGAAGCATGTAGAACGACTGCGTGAAGGTCTTTCTAAACACACGCCTGTGCAAGTAGAAATAAAAAATTATCGTAAGGACGGAACGATGTTCTGGAATGAATTACATATTTTTCCGGTGTACATCGAGCAGATGGATCAGGTGTATTTTGTTGGTGTGCAAAAAGATGTGACAAAGCGTCGGGAACAGGAAGAACTGATCGCGCACTATTTGTCAGAGGTGAAAAGGTTATCGACGCCGATTGTGCCCGTACAGGATAACATCTCCGTACTTCCGCTTGTGGGGACTATTGATGATGACAGGCTTCAGCAGATGCTGAAAGCGGTCAGTCACCACGTAAAAGAAACGAAAGAGGATTACTTGATCTTGGACATGTCTGCTGTGCACTCTTATAACGAAGCGGTTCATATGGGCATCTATCAGATGAATCAGCTGTTGGACCTGATGGGAACAAAACTCGTCATCACAGGGATCAAACCTACATTTGCCATTCAAAGTGCCCCTTACGCAGACTTTAGTGAGCTATCGCTTCAGACATATGCCACAGTGAAACAAGCCTTAAAAGCTTTAAGAGAACAACAATAATGAAAAGCAGCGCCTTCCATTCCTTAAATGGAAGGCGCTGCTTTTTTGTTTGAGGAGAAGTGTTTTCCAATATCTGTATGACCTGGTCAGGGACTAAGCGCTCCTTTTGTGTAATAAGTGAACTTCTTTTGTTTTGCGTGTCGGGAGCATATGGAATACGATGTTGAGTGTGATCGCCGTCATGCTGCCTGCCACGATACCATTACTAGTAAGGATTTGTATGCTTTCAGGTAGTTTGGCAAACAATTCCGGGACGACGGTAACTCCTAAACCTATGCCTACAGAACAAGCGACAATCATGGAGTTTTCATGAGATTCGGACAAGACACGGCTGAGCATTTTAATGCCCTGGGAGATGACCATTCCGAACATCGCAATCATCGCACCACCTAGCACAGCGGTAGGGATGATGGTCGTAAAGGCAGCAATCTTGGGAATGAAGCCCAGGGCAACTAACATGCCGCCCATGACGAAAATAACTCTTCGGGATTTTACGCCTGTCATATGCATGAGCCCGACATTTTGAGAAAAAGCGGTGTAAGGAAAGGCATTGAACACACCGCCGAGAAGAATCGCTAATCCTTCCGCCCGATAACCGCTAGCTAGATCTCTTTCATTCAAATTCTTCTCTGTCATTTCACTTAATGCGAAGTAAACGCCAGTAGATTCCACGAGAGATACCATGGCTACTAAAATCATTGTTAAAATAGCAGACCAATGAAAGGTCGGTGTCCCAAAGTAGAAAGGCTCGACCATATGAAAGATTCCAGATTCATGGACGGCGGAGAAATCGACTCTCCCAAAGATAGCAGCAACCAGAGTGCCTCCTAAAATACCAATCAGAATGGCGATGGAGCGCATGAATCCTTTCGTGAAACGATAAAGAAGGATGATGAATAAAAGCGTTCCAAAGGAAAGAGCAAGATTAGCAGGGGAACCAAAGTCTTCCGCCCCCTGGCCTCCGCCCATGTTGTTGATGGCAACAGGAATTAATGTAATTCCAATAATCGTTACAACGGTCCCTGTGACGACAGGTGGGAAGAATCGAACAAGTTTCCCGAAGTAGCGGCTGATCAGGATGACGAACAATCCGGAAACGAGAATGGAGCCGTAGATAGCCGAAACCCCGAATTCACCCCCAATGGCAATCATCGGACCGACGGCTGTAAATGTACAGCCAAGGACGACAGGAAGGCCGATACCGAAATAACGATTGCGGACGACTTGCAAAATGGTCGCCACTCCGCACATTAAAATATCAATGGCGACAAGGTATGTAAGTTGTTCAGAATTCAGTCCAAGAGCTCCACCGACAATCAATGGAACGAGAATCGCCCCGGCATACATCGCCAATAAGTGTTGAATGGCTAAAGCGGTTGTTTTCATGAGGATACCTCCTGTGTTTCAAACGTGATCGTACTGTCCTCAAGGGATGAAAGGGTGGCGAGGGATTCTACTTTTATTCCTTGGCGCCGTAAAAGGCGCCCGCCATTTTGAAAGCCTTTCTCTATAACGATTGCCACACCGGCGATGGAAGCTCCTGATTGTTCTACAAGGTCAATCAGCCCTTTCGCAGCCTGCCCATTCGCTAGAAAGTCGTCAAGGATCAAGACGTGATCTCCTTCCTCCATGAAATCTTTCGATATGGATATTTCATTTGTTTCCTGCTTTGTAAACGAGTGTACCTTTGATGTGTAAAGGTGATCTTTCATGGTCAACGATTTCTTCTTCCTTGCAAAGATTGCAGGAACCCCCAGGCTGAGGGCTGTCATTTGAGCGGGTGCAATTCCTGAGGACTCTAATGTCAGTACCTTCGTAATCCCCAAATCTCTGAAACGGTTCGCAAACTCTTCCCCAATTTCTTTCATGAGTAAAGGGTCTATCTGATGATTCAAGAAGGCATCGACTTTAATAACGGAAGGAGATAGAACTTTCCCTTCTTCCACGATTTTCTTTTTCAAACGATCCATATCCAACGCACCTTTCTAGGTTAAGTATTGATGTAACAAAAAAGCACGAAAAGCTTGTTTCCTCTATGGAAAGCAAGTCTTTTCGTGCTTGACGTAGACAAAGACAATGAAACCGTGGACAGAAAAGTCCCGGTGTCTTGTGCTGCTTTTCATAGTCGGTCTATTTACGGTAAACCGGTAGAAACTTGCGGGCCCTATCCCCGCTATTATATGAAAACTTATATTCGAATGATATGGATATTATATCAGTTTATTGTTCGTAATCAACCCCTATCCAGGGAATTAATGGACAATATTTATGGTTTTGTTCGTGTTGACATGGTGGTTTGTTTGGGAGATAGTGGATGGGAAGAGAGTTTCTCTTTTCTAAAAAAAATTTTACTGCCTTATGGTGGCTTCGTTTTAGAAGCTGAAAAGGGAAGTTTGGTGAAAAGCCAACGCGGTCCCGCCACTGTAATGGGGAGGTGCATAGATGACCCACTGTTTTTTAATGGGAAGGGCTATGTGCTGATGAACCTGAGCCAGGAGACCTGCCATAAGGAAGAACATGAATTCCTACGGGAGATAGGAGGATGTTACGTGTATTGGATCTATCAAGAGCCTTTTTCGGTTCCATGAACGAAGGGGAGAATGCGCTTTGTAAACTCTCCCTTTGAGGGATAGTCACTTTCAAGAAGGAGGACACCATTCATGGAACCTTTACCTGTTCGTTATTCTAGAATGACTCAAACAAGATTAGTGCTGCCACCAGATACGAATCACCTGGATACTATTTTCGGAGGGAAAGTCCTTTCATATATCGATGAAATTGCTGCCCTTACCGCTATGAAACATTCAAACTGTGTGGTTGTCACAGCTTCCATAGACTCTGTGGATTTTTTATCTTCAGCTAAAGTAGGGGATGCATTGACGTTAGAAGCTTGTGTGACAAGCACGGGGCGTACATCAATGGAAGTGTATGTGAAAGTCTTTGCTGATGATTTACTTAAAGGCAGAAAGGTAATGACGACCGAATCATTTTTAACGATGGTCGCTGTAGATGTCGAAGGGAGACCGACACCGGTGCCGCCCGTTATACCTGAGACAGAGGAAGATAAACAATTGTTTGAAACAGCTCCATCGAGGAGGGAACATCGAAAAAGCAGGCCTGCCCTTAGATGACAGGTATTAAGTGTTATGAAAAACCAATAAATAAATGCAAAGACACCACATTTAGTGGTGTCTTATTTATACTTGTGTTGATTTCTTCCACTCAAAAAAAGCCCGCCTTGAAAGAAGCGGACTGCCTTTATGTTCGTTTTAATGGCAATGTACAACAACGGAATGATCCTCCGGATTTGATGATTTCTGAAAGGTCTACAGGTATCACATGAAACCCATATTTCTCTAACTGTGTGTTTAGTTGCTCGTTTTGAGGGAGGCTGATCACTTTACGGTCTCCAATGGAAAGAACGTTCGGACCCATGGTGAATTGCTCCTTTTTGGTGACTTCAATTACTTTGTATCGTGCAGAGATGGCTTTCAAACTGTTTTTTGTAAAAGCAGGAGGATAAAGGATTGCAGTAGATTGATCGATTACGTTGAATACGCAGTCCAAATGAAGGATGTCTTCTCTCAAAGGGACAGGGATGACCTGAAGATCATGGAGCCGTGATTGAAGCTCGCGTATGGCTTTATCGGATGTCCTTTTTGTTTCACCGACCCATACCGTTTTTCCGTCTACAACTATATCTCCACCTTCAATTGATGAAGGGAGGTCCTCTTCTACCTCGATATAATTCTCTCTCGCCCAGCTCCGGAGGACATCTGTTTCCTCTTTCCGGACCTTTTCACTCATAGAGCTGATAAACAGTCGATGATGAATGGTAAACCCGATATCTCTTGTAAACACCTGTTCATGAAGATCCGGCTGACTTGGAAGTTGGATGACTTCAATCTGATGATCTTCTAAAACCTGTACGAAATGATCATGTTGCTGGAGAGCTGTTTGGGCGTTTATGTTCTGGTATTGAAAATGTTTTTGGGTTTCGTTGATGATGTCAGTAATTTTCATATAAGAAGGCTTGGCGACCACGACTTTTTTCAGCGGTGAATATTCGGTGTGACATTGAACACTGTTTTCCGAAGCTATACCAACCATGTTAGATCCTCCTTTTATTCATATCCCCTTTCTTCCCCGGAGTGTAGAGAATAAAACAATAAAGCCCTGTGTATAGTTACCTATACGTAAAGGTAACTTTACTTTAAACTGTAATTAATTGGAGGGGTAATATGAAGAACCGGCTTATGGAGGGTAGAAAAAAACAGGGGTTATCTCAGGACAAATTAGCTGAGATCTTGCAGGTATCCCGTCAGACGATTATATCCATTGAGAAAAACAGATATTCCCCTTCCTTGCCGCTTGCATTTGAAATCGCGAGGGTATTTGGTGTTCGAATTGAAGATTTATTTATCTATGAATCAAAGGAGGGGGGAATGAAGATGGATTTCACTTCTAACTTTTTTAAAGTTATCGGAGTATTTTTCTTGCTATTGGCAGGTTTTTTAATTTTTGTGGGGGCGATGGGTGGCGAATGGCCGTCTATGATATGGACCATGGTTTCTTTGGGGATTTTATCTTTCAGTATGAGTTACTTATATCCTCAGTTCAAACAGAAGGATGAACGTATGAAGTGGATCAGACATAAGGCAGTATTTTATTCTTTCTTTATCATGATGGGATTAATGGCTGTCTATCATCTTATGATTGTATTACAGGTGGTTAGGTTAAGCTCTGTTGACCTACTCAGCGTCCTTTTGTCGTTAAACATTGTGACGGTATTTTTAACGATGGTCATTTTAGCGAAAAGACATTAAAAAAATGGGGGATGGGCTTCTTCTGGTTTTGATGTTTTTGTTTAGGAGAACAGATGAACGTTTTTTCGACATTTCCCGGGAAATGTCGGGGGTAGTATTGGTTAAAAGTGAGATTTGGACAAAAATTACATACAAAGAGACACATGCTGATACAGAATGATTTTTTGTACATAGGGTATGTTGTAAGGGAGCGAATTAGACAAGCATGGCATTGGCTTCATCCCGAGTTGTCAGGTATGATTTAATTATAATAAAGAATCGGGAGTGGTTGGGTTGGCAGGTGTATGGAAACGTTGGATAAAAAACGACCGACAGCAGGAATTGTTTGAAAAGGCAGATCGGATCGCAGAAGAGGCGCGCAAACATATTCCAGAAACGGATCGTGAAGCTTCTTTCTCTTATGAGACGTTAAAAGTCATTAAAGATGAGAAATACCCATCGATGTCCTTGCCGGAATCTGAAGGTGGAGAAGGATTATCGTTATACGAATTCTTGCTGATGCAGGAAAAAATTGCAGAAGGTGATGGAGCTGTCGCTTTGTCAATTGGATGGCACATGGGAATCATGATGGAACTTTCTCAGGAACGATTATGGGAGCAGAAGTCTTATGATCGCCTTGTAAATGAAGTTGTTTCAGAACAAAAAGTGGTCAACAGGGCTGCGACAGAACCGGCAACCGGAAGTCCGACAAGGGGAGGAGTACCAGAGACCAAAGCGGTTCGTCGTGGAGACGTGTACATTTTAAATGGAAGGAAATCATTCACCTCCATGGCTGAGCATTTGGATTATTACATTGTCTCTGCTTATATCGAAGACAAGGATACGGTTGGGTGGTTTTTAATTGACCGCCATCAACCAGGGTTATCTGTTGATAAAACATGGGACACCCTTGGGATGAGGGGGACAGCGAGTGATGACCTTGTGATGGATGAAGTGGAGCTGCAGGAATCCGACCTTGTAGAACTGAAAAGTGGAAGCAAATCCTCGCCAAAGGGATGGCTCTTGCACATTCCAGCCTGTTATTTAGGAATTGCCGTAGCCGCTCGTAACGATGCGGTTGCTTTTGCAAAAGACTTTCAACCAAATAGTCTGGACACACCAATTTCTGAAGTGTCTCACATTCAAGACAAGATTGGCGAAATGGAGTGGAAATTGCTGCAGGCCCATTCTTTCCTATATTCAGTTGCAAGAAAATGGGATGAAGAACCAGAGCAACGGGATCAGATGGGATCAGAACTTGCTGCTGTTAAGCTGGCGGTAACGAATACGGCAAATGAAGTCGTCGATCTAGCGATGCGAATTGCAGGGGGGCGTGGGTTATCTAAAGCTTATGCCTTTGAAAAATATTACCGTGATGTACGGGCAGGGTTGCATAACCCACCCATGGATGATGCGGTTGTGTCGATGCTTGCGAAACAAGCGATTGCGGAAGACCACTAAAAAACCAGAGCTTTTACAGCTCTGGTTTTTTCTATGATTAGTCAGCGAGTAAGTCGGCGAAAGCTTTGGCATATGGAGGCAGGTCAGGCGGACGACGGGCAGAAACTATGTGTTCGTCTTGGACGACTGCTTCGTCGAACCATTCTGCACCTGCATTCATCATGTCATCTTTAATTCCCGGTGTGCTTGTCACTTTTCGCCCTTTCAGGATGTCGGCAGAAATAAGCACCCACCCTGCATGGCAGATTTGACCGATTGGTTTGCGTTCATTGTCCATGTGCTGGACCATTTCAATGACTTTTTCATAACGGCGGAGCTTATCGGGAGACCATCCCCCTGGAACAAGAATTCCATCGTAATCAGCTGGATTAATGTCCTCAAATGCATAATCCGCAGTTGCAGGGACTCCATATTTCCCTGGGTGTTCTTCACCTGCTTTTTCACCCACAAGATGAACAGTTGCTCCTTCTTCCTGAAGACGGAGAACCGGATACCAAAGTTCAAGATCTTCAAAGTCTTTACTGACCAGTTGGATGACTTTCTTACCTTCTAAACGCATATACAACCTCCTTGTCCTATTCACTATCCCCATTTTATCAGATGGCTACACCTCTTTCGAATCTTTGGATACGGCGAGCACCCACCAAATAAGCAAAGGTTGGAAGAGGAGACGGATCCATAAAGCAGTCTGATTGGTTTCTTCGCTCCATGGAGCCGGAATTCCATAAATAGCCGCATAAAAATTAGCAGGCCAGACGATGAATAGAAAAGCAGCCGTAGCGAACCCGGCCGCTCTCCGAGTTTGAGGAAAAACAAGCAGGAGAGCTAGTAGCCATTCCGTGATTCCTGTCACATATACAATGATTAATTTAAGCGGTACCCAGGAGGGAAGCATGCGGGCAAAGCCGTGGTCATACATGAAGTGGGTGACTCCTGCGTAAAACAGAGCGATAGCAAATACATAAAGTCCGATTTGGCGTGCAATCTTCATAACAACGTCCATCCTTTCTTTCGTTTATCCATCCTATTAAATAGTTGCGTAAGAGCTCCCTATCCATGGAGACACGGTTTTAAGATAACCGTGGTTCGTTTGCCGCATTTGTAGTCAGGGGTGGTAGGGAAGCGAGCTATTCCCCGCAGCCCCGCCCACTCAATAAAAGTCTCGAAACGGGGTCTTCAAGTATCCTGCCATATAATTAAATACCTTCAAAAAGAAATGTTGCGGTGAGTTTGAAACTTTTTCTATCCCTCGTACGTCTATTATGACAACCCGCGTATCTATGCGTAGGGTATAATAGATGGGAGGTTCCGCATAACGTAAGGGGGAATCTACCATTTTACAAGGGGTCGAGAACATGAAAACACGTGTCAGTCTATGGATGTTGATCGTCGTTTTGTTTACAGCGTTTGCATTACCTTCGAGCATTTCCGCTTCGACAGGGGACCAGGGCATTAATGAAAAGTTAGGTCTGCCTATCGTCGTTTATGGAGAAGCCTTGTCTGAAGCTCAGAAAGCTGAAGTGTCTGATCTGCTTGAAGTCAACCAGCATGACCAGGTTGATGAGTTTACGGTCAATGGCCAGGATCTTGCCAATTATATCGGGGGAAACCCGAATTCGAATATGTACTCATCTGTCAAAATCATTCACCAGGATAATGCAGAAGGGTTGAATATTGAGATCGTAACACCTGATAACATAACACAGGTAACGAAAGAAATGTACACAAACGCATTGCTGACCGCAGGTGTAGAGAATGCGGATGTGCTTGTTGCTTCCTCTGTCAAAGTCAGTGGTCACTCTGCGCTGACAGGCATCTATAAAGCTTACGACGCTAAAGGTGTGAAGCTTGATGAAGATCGAATGAAAGTCGCGAGTGATGAGCTTGATATTGCCACAGATATCGCAGAAGAGGAAGGTGTCGATCGGGATAAAATCAGTGAACTTCTAACTGAAATCAAGAAGCAGATCGCTGAGCAGGACCCAGCGACACGCGAAGAAGTGGAACAGATCGTCCAAGATCAACTCCAATCCTTGAACATTGAACTGAGTGAAGAAGACCGTCAGCGTTTGATTGATTTGTTTGAACAGATGCGAAATTTAAATATCAACTTCGATCAGGTTCAAAACCAGTTGGATGACCTGACAGGGAATATTCAGGATTTAATTAATGACGATGGGTTTTGGAACAACCTGAGGAATGCCGTGCGGGACTTCTTTAAATCCTTAAGTAACTTCATCAATTCCCTTTTCAATTAGGGTGTTTTCTGATTTAAAAGAACCTCCCGCTCCTTATCCGGAGGGGAGGTTCTTTTTAGTTAGCAATGGTTTTGGTGTCTTCAACAATTTGTTCAAACGGGACTTCTGTGTCCCCTTTATATTTCTTCACGACCATACCTTCTTCATTAATCAGATAAAAGGCTGTCCCATGAATAACCTGGTCATTCCCTTCCGTTTTTACTGCAGAAGTTTTGAAGCTCTCTTGAGCGAACTTTGAAATTTCTTCTTGTGTATATTCGGTGATGAACGACCAGTTGCTATGATCCACCCCATATTTCTTACCAAACTCTTTTAATACTTCAGGCGAATCTACCGTCGGATCTACACTGAAAGATACAATTTCAGCATCGACGCCTTCTTCTTTTAACTGCTCTTGAATTTTTACCATATTACGGGTCATGGGCGGGCAGACCGTATTGCAGTTAGTAAAGATGAAATTCGCCAGCCACACTTCTCCTTCCATATCATCGGTGGAAAAGCTTTCTCCCTCTTGTGTCGTTCCTTCAAAAGACTGGACTTCCCAATCCAGCGTATTCTCAAGTTCATTCGATCCGCAAGCCGCCAAGAAGACGACCGTTCCTGCGAATAGGCTAAGTAATAGAAAACGTTTCATCTGGTTTCCCCTTCCGGACATAATGATACAGGTCTAGTTTACGCCTGCACTAGAGTAAGGTCAATCGAACCTTAATATATTCGGTAAATGGACATAATTTCAGTCTCTATGGGAATGCTAAGGTCCATGAATGATCGGTTAGGGGATGAAGAGCCATGCCTTATTTCACAGAAAAATCCGGGGCGCAATTATTTTATGATGATCGAGGAAATGGGGAAGCCATCGTTTTTATCCATCCTCCTGGAATGGGGAGAAAGGTATTCAAGATGCAGCACTCCCTCGCAAGGGAGTTTCGTGTCATCTTTCCAGATCTCAGTGGGAACGGGGATTCTGAAGTGATTTCTCATGCGCCTGATGTATCCATGTACGCAAGGGAGGTCGTCCAGCTCATTGATCATTTGAATCTCGAACAAATTGTGGTCGTTGGATATTCATGTGGAGGGATGATTGCCCAGGAGTTCGCACTTACCTTTCCTGAACGGACGAAAGCAGTCATTCTTGCCGGAGGATTTCCAAAGGTGGCGACAGGTGGACTGCGGTTTGAGTTTTTAGGAGGGATGTACTGGGTAAATAAAAGTCCGGAAACGCTTGCCAAATTACTCAGCCATTCACATTTCAAAGATACTGATATAAAACGTGAATTGAATGAACATATGGCGAAGTCTGATCCGGAATGTTGGCACACCTATTACAATCGCGCCTTATCGTTTGATTGCAGCGGGAGGTTGAATAAGCTTACTCAACCGTTGTTGCTCGTATATGGCAATAAAGAATTTTGGATTAATGAACATTCCAAATACTACAGCGTTTGTCCTTATGTGAAAATGGAAGTTATTGAGCATGCCTATCATCAGACTCCCGCTACCCATTATGACCGTTTCAATGACGCATTGATCCGTTTTGTTCATGAAGAACTATAGAAAAGCAGAGGAGTGATTATCCTCTGCTTTTTCCTATTTGTCCAAGTCGAAGGTATGGCCCAACTTGTGAGCGTAAACCATCTTATTCACAGTAACGGTGATTTCCTTAGCGTTTCTTAGTGCAGGAGACTGGAAGTGGATGTCTCCTCTATTATCGTGCCCCCAAATATTAGCCTCTGTGGCTTCGCCTTCATTTGTAACGACTTCTACAAATTTCTCCCGTTCTTCCTGGAGGCTGTTCATCGGGGCGAGTTGAGCACCGACCAATTTATCTTCTTGATCCGCTTCATGGGGTTCATACTTGAGTTGAAGATTCATATTGGTTCCGGAAAATGAATCGACCTGTTCAAGGATGATATCTGTATTGTAAGCTTCTCCCACTTTTTCATTCAGCACGACAGAATCGTTTGAATGATCTTTAAACTGAGTCATGTCAACGGTGAATGAATAAGGTGTATCATCATGGATTTGAAGAGACCCAAGTTCAAGGCTCACGGCCTCTGTAAGTGGTTCTGATGGCGACTGGAACCAGGCCTCATACACATTTTCTTCTTCTGTCTCGTTTAGATAAAGCCTGACAGGGTGTTCGGATTCTTCCTCCGTTTTTATTAAGGCATGCACGGACTGACCGATTTCTTTCCCTTCTGCCTTTATCTTCATTTTTACGTAGCTTGAGGCAACGCCGATGTTGACGGATGTAGGTTCCACTGTGACCAGGTCATCAGTGTACACCTCGTCTGTTGTATAACTTTGGAGCACATGTCCATCCTTGTCATGGAAATAACGGACTGGCATTCCTTTCGTTTCGATTGTACGGTGATTGATCCGCAGACTGAAGGAAGTTAAAAATTCTTTATCATAATCCTTTATATCATGGGGATCAAAATTGTATCCCCATTTCTCCGTAATGGGAGGAAGTTGTATGAGCCCGTACACTCTGTTTTCAAACACAACCGTATCCCTGGGATGGAGGGGTTGCGAATGCTGCTGGAACGATTGTTGGTCGCTCCCATTCATGGACTCGATATTTATACTTTCTACAGATGGCGGCTGAACGAGGTACTTGGTTTCTTCATCGTCGTTATCTTTCCTTGTTAATGCAGAAAGGTCGATGCTGTACAATACATGGATGGTCGGCCCGCTGTGCCAGACCTCGTTGATCTGCATCCGCCCCTCTTTATCAGGAATTGGAGTGGACTCCTGCGGGTGAACCGTCAATCCCTTTTCCCGGGCTAATGATAAACCATGAATACGTTCTTCATAAAACTTATTGACCTGTTCAAATGTATCAACTTCCCGCCATTGAAGAGGGAATTCCTCGAGGTCCACCGATTTTGCTTTTCTCATGGGTTTAGAATCTGTACTCAAAGCCAACTGTTCTTCGCTGCTGTCTGTGTAAACATAAGCTCCGATAGCTAAAACCATCAAAGAAACAACGATTAAAATCCACTTGCTCTTGTTGGTGCCTTTCTTCATATGTAAATAACCCTTTCTTTTGGTGTTTGGTGCTAAACTTCTTCATTCAATCTCCATCTTTTTTTCCGCATAAATTCCCTACTCTTGAAGACTCAGTTTCGAGATGTTTATGAGTGGACAGGGGCTGCGGGAAACAGTTCGCTTTCCATGGGACCCTTTATTTCCGCCAGCTCAGTCCAGTCCATACGCCGCTGACCAAGGCGCCTGCACACTTAAGGGTAGGAGTCTCACCGTTTCCCTCCGCCCCTTTACCATGTGAGTGGCTCGACAGCATACGCAGTATATTCAGCTTCCATTTAGTTAATGGGAATCTCTATAATGGGTATTCCTAGCGTAAAAACTCAATATAGACCGCTTTCTACTCATATTAAGAAGGATAGTGGAAGAGAATCCTTTTTTGGTGAAGAGGTTCGTTTCTCCCTAAAGCCCAACAAGGCAACGAACCCCGGCCACATCCCGAAATCTGGTCATAGACAATCCTGTCGTATGCTCTAATAACCTATATTAAAAGTCACAGCATTCTGGAGTTTATTGTAAAGATTTGTAGGTGTACCACTCATATAATAACAGAATTTTCGGTCATTAAGGAAGGAAAGCACTAAAAAAGTGATCTCGCATTTGAGATCACTTCCTTAATCTTCATCGTCGGAATAGTGGTGGTAGAGAGCTTCGCTTTCAGAGTGGACCTCCTCATCGTCGGCTTGATGGGAGAAGGACTGGTTATAGCTCAACTTTCGGTTGAATACTTGGGCCATTTCATTGGTCTGCTCGACAGTACCTCGTCTTTGTTTTTTCTGCTTCATTAAAACTTCCTCCTTTTTAGGTAGTTTTCCTCGTGAAAATAGGATTAAACTTTAATTCTAATTTTCCGATATTTAGGAAGAAGGGAATAAATTTTTTGGAGTAGGTGAACGGAATGGCTCGGATAATTGAACATCCTTGGGATACACTTAAGCAGCTTTCCATCCCTATATGGTTCTTTGATATTGAAAAAGAGAACATCTATGTGAGTGAAAGGTTGAAAGATCAATGGAAGCTGGATTCATCTGTGTTGAACCGGCATGAATTAATGCGGCTCATACATAAGGATGATGCAACATATCTGGACCATCCTGCGATGACGAAAGACAATCGTCATTTTTTTTATATGAATTATCGTTTGTTGAACAATGGAACGTACGAATGGGTGAAGGATATTGTCACGCCTTTTTTTAATGAGGAAGGAAAAATCATGGGGTACACAGGCATGAGTGCACCTGATGATGCTTACGTTGAAGAATTGGGCCGCATTAAAAAAGCGATCGTGGAGATCGGTGATGCTTTCCTTTCTTACAATGGACAGGAATTTTTTGATTTTCTTGTTGAGTATTTATCCTCTGTCCTTGGTGTAGACACTGTGTTGGTCGGAGAATTGACTGGAGAAGCGAAGGATGAAGTGACTGCTATCTCCTTGTCTCACAAAGGGGAAATAAGTGCTGGGCTGCAATACGAGGTAAAAGGCACGCCTTGTGAGCAAGTCATAATGACTCATGAATGTTATTATCCTAATGGTGTAGGGAGTCTTTTTCCTGAAGATCTTACAATCAAGGAGTACGGAGTGGAGAGTTATCTTGGGAAAGCTTTGCTTAACTCAGATGGTGAAGTGATCGGAATCCTTGCGATCATGGATAACCGAACACAAACGAGCGGTCCATTAAGCAAAGCACTCTTTCAGATCTTTGCTGATCGGACAGCGAATGAGCTTTCCCGAATGCAAGCGGAAAAGAAGCTTGAGATGTTATCTCAATACGATCCTTTGACAGGTCTTGTCACGCGCAGCTATCTGTCGGGAATCCTTGAAGAAGGAATTCAATCCACGGATGAAAAGAAGAACAACATTGCTCTCTTACTCATTGACATTGATAATTTTAAAATGATCAATGATTCATGGGGACATACCAAGGGGGATGAGCTGCTCCGTCAGTTCTCCCGTTACTTGAGGCAGACATTTGCTCAGCATGATGCGGTGATTTCCAGGATTAGCAGTGATGAATTTGTGGTCCTTCTCAAACATGTCCAAAGCATCGAAGAGCTGGAGAGAGTCAGTGACCACGTCATACATTCAATGAGACGCCCTTTTCTTATTGGAGAAAGAGAGTTCTACAATACGGTCAGTATTGGCGTCACGTTCACCCCGGCCCGCCTCCGAGATCATTACAGTGGAGAAACACTTTTGCGCCACGCGGATGCAGCGATGCATAAAGCGAAGAGAAGCGGAAAAAACCGCTATGCAGTTTATGAAGAAAAGATGAGTGAGCAGATGAGAGAAGAGCTCCATTTGAAGCAATCCCTCCATCATGCTCTTGATAAAAATCAGTTTGAGCTTCATTATCAACCTCAAGTATGCGGGAGAACGTCGCAGGTGATCGGCTATGAATCACTCATCCGCTGGAATCATCCAGATTACGGTTTGTTATCTCCCCATTACTTCATCAGTCTTGCTGAAGAGTCTGGAATGATTGTAGAAATTGGGGAATGGGTGTTGAAGGAAGCTTGTAAGCAAACAAAAAGGTGGCAGGTGGAAGATCAAAGACCGGATTTGAAAATTTCGGTGAACTTGTCTGCCCAGCAGTTCAAGGATCTGAATCTCACAGGAAAAGTTCTTAAAGCCCTCAATAATTCAGGGCTTCCTCCTCACAGCTTGATCCTCGAAATAACGGAAACGATGGTCCTTCAAGATTTCGATCGTAGCACAGACACCTTGAACGGTTTGCGGGAAAAAGGAATCAAAGTTCATTTGGATGACTTTGGTGTCGGTTTTTCTTCCCTCAGTTATTTGAACCGGCTGCCTGTAGATGCGATAAAAATCGATCGATCATTCATCAATCAAATTGGTGACCGAGGGGAAGAGGTACCGATCGTTAATGCCATCATCAGTATGGCGAAAAGTCTTGGCCTGCAAGTCATTGCTGAAGGAGTGGAAACAAGGGGACATATTTCTTACTTAAAACAAAAAGGCTGCTATGAATATCAAGGCTATTACTTCAGTAAACCTGTTCCGGCGAGTCTTGTAAGTAACTAATAAGGGAGGGAGGGGTATATTCTTTGTGTACTTGCTTCCTGCTTTTTTGTTATTCTTTGATGGGATCACCTACTTCCTTAGAGTAAGCGAGGAAAAGAAGGGTTGGAATGATTGCAACTACAATCATTCTATAATCTCCAACGTTTATCTGCGGAATTATAGATGGTATAACTCAAGAATTCTAAGATTAGCAATATCCACATAGGGGTTGCTTCAGGCTCAGAGTGACACGCTCTGAGCTATTTTTGTACTATGAGGTAATTTTTTGGGAGGAAGACGTATGGCGGAAATGTTAACGATTTTTGATGAAAAAGAGCGTCCGGTTGGAATAAAGGAAAGGGGGCAAGTACATCAGGACGGTGATTGGCACGAAACGTTCCATTGTTGGATGTTCCACATGGAAAATGAAACGATCCATGTATTGTTTCAAGAAAGAGCGGATCACAAGAAAGACTTTCCGAGTTTGCTTGATATTACCGCTGCGGGCCATATAGAAGCGGGGGAGAATGTTCTGCTGGCTGGTGTCAGGGAAATTGAGGAGGAAGTCGGTTTGACGGTGATACCTGACGATTTAATCCACCAAGGTGATTATAAGGAAGAACTGAAGGAAGGGTCCTCTCTCATAGACAGGGAGATCTGCCGCATTTACCTCCTCCCTTGGACGAAGGACATGACCTTTAAAATCGGAGAAGAGGTGAAGGACATCCTTTCTGTGTCACTGACTGATATGGAGAATTTGGTGGACAATCAACAAATTGTGAAGGGGATCTCTATTCTTAATGGTGATGAGAAGGAAGTGACTCATAATAATCTTGTCCCTCATGAAAAAGGGTACGTGCGGTACATTTTTCAATCCATACGTGAATATGTCGCAAAACTTTGACAATATTCCTGTTTCTTCTATATAATTTCTGATTAAGTGAAGAGAGAGGAGTCGAACGATGACGAATACATCTTTTGATACGAAAATAGTCCACCATAAAGCGGATCAAAGTCTTGTCCCGAATAGCAAGAGTACACCGATTTACCAGACATCCGCTTTTACTTTCAAAGATTTGGACCACTTGGAAAGCTATTATGAAGGAAACAGCCCCTATTTATATACACGGGAAAGGAACCCCAATACAGATGAACTTGCGGGAACCGTTGCGGAACTGGAAGAAGCACCAGCCGGAGTGGCGTCTTCATCCGGAATGTCAGCCATCCTTGCAGGCATCCTTGCAGTGGCAAAGCCAGGGGATCATATCGTCGCTGCAGAGGATGTTTATGGAGGTTCACACAAGTTGATCACTAAAGAGCTGGCCACGTTCGGTATTGATGTAACGATGGTTTCTTTTTCGAATATGGACGAGGTTTCAGAGGCGGTCACATCTCAAACGAAACTTCTCTATACGGAATCGATCTCCAATCCTTTTTTACGGGTGGAAGATTTAGAGGGCTTAGTCGCTCTTGCCCGTAAAAAGAATGTGAAGACGATGGTTGATAATACATTCGCCACTCCATACTTATTGCAGCCCTACACGCATGGTGTCGATCTTGTCGTCCATAGTGGGACGAAGTATATTGGTGGTCACAGTGACGTGACGTGCGGGGTGTTGGTCGGCAATGAGGATTTAGTTCAGGCGGCTACCCAGAAGATTGTCACGTTTGGTGCGAATCTCAGTCCGTTTGAAGCGTGGCTTACTCAACGCGGAGCCAAAACTTTAGGTCTTAGGATGAATAAACAATCTTATAATGCAAAACAAGTAGCAAAAGCCCTTGAAAATCATCAGGCAGTCCGCACTGTCTATTATCCTGAAAAGGTTTCGGAAAGAGGGAATGGGGCTATTGTGACCATCGAGCTTAATGATTCGATTGACATAGAGGCGTTTTTCCGGTCGCTCGGATGGGTGAAGATTGCTCCTACGCTCGCGGGAGTAGAAACGACGGTTTCCTATCCTATTCGTACGTCTCATCGTGCGTTATCGAATGCTGAGCGTGAGAAAATCGGCATCAATGATTATGTGATTCGACTTTCCATCGGAATTGAAGATCATGAAGATATTATAGAGCAGCTGAAAAAAGCAATCTCAGAATCGGAGAATTAAATTTTCTAAAATAATTGACTTTTCTGATTGTTGTCCGTTATAATTCTCAACATATTCAATCAACTGCATACCACTCTTATCAAGAGAGGCTGAGGGAATAGGCCCTGTGAAGCCCGGCAACCTTCAAACATCGGTTTGAAAAGGTGCCACGTCCTACAGATCACGACGATCTGGCAGATAAGAGGAGGAATTGAAATGACAAACCCTCTTCTTATTTGGAAGAGGGTTTTTTGCTGTTGGGAAAAGATCTATGGACGATTCGCATACTTAAAGCCAACTATCTCTATAAGAATAAAAAACTTTTTTTGAGGAGGAAGTAATCATGACGAATTCATTTGAAAGCTATGATGTAGATACGATTTCTTTACACGGAGGACAGTCGCCGGATCCGACCACAGGATCTCGTGCGGTGCCGATTTACCAAACAACCTCCTATGTCTTTCATGACACAGAACATGCCCAGAGTCTTTTTGCACTTGATGAGCCTGGAAATATTTATTCGCGAATTGGAAATCCGACCGTTGATGTTTTTGAAAAAAGGATGGCCCTCTTGGAAGGTGGGGTTGCTTCTGTTGCGACGGCTTCCGGGATGTCGGCCATTGCTCTATCTATTTTGAACATTGCAGGAGCCGGAGATGAAGTGGTTGCCGCGGCGAACCTTTATGGTGGAACTTACAATTTATTCGCTAACACTTTACCGCGATATGGCATTCAGGTTCATTTTGTCGACCCAGAGGATCCTGAAAACTTCCGGAAAGCCATTACAGACCGAACGAAAGCTGTCTTCGCTGAAACGATCGGAAATCCAAGCCTTCACGTACTGGATATTGAAAAAGTAGCGTCGGTAGCTCATGATCATGATCTTCCCCTTCTGATCGACAATACATTCGCCACCCCTTATACTTGCCGGCCCATAGAGCATGGAGCCGACATCGTCATCCACTCCGCAACGAAATGGATTGGCGGCCATGGAACGGCCATTGGAGGAGTTGTTGTAGACGGAGGACAATTCAATTGGGGGAACGGTAAGTATCCGGTTTTCACAGAGCCTGATGACAGTTATAACGGGATCGTTTACAACGCTGACTTCGGGACGCTTGCTTATATTACGAAGCTGCGTGTCCAGCTGCTTCGTGATTTTGGTTCGTGTTTGAGCCCTCAGAATGCTTTCTTGTTATTGCAAGGCTTGGAGACGCTGCACTTACGTGTTGCCAGGCATGGAGACAACGCTCAGGAAATTGCAGAATACTTACAAGATCATCCTGATGTGGAATGGGTATCATACCCGGGGTTGTCCTCCCATCCCGCACATGAGTTAGCCGCTCGATATCTTGAAGGAGGATACGGTTCCATCGTTAATTTTGGAATTAAAGGCGGACGGGAAGCCGGTAGACAAGTGATCAACAACATATCACTCTGGTCTCACGTAGCAAATGTCGGCGATGCGAAATCATTGATTATCCATCCCGCTTCCACGACTCATCAGCAGTTGTCTGTCGAAGATCTAGCTGCAAGTGGAGTGACAGAGGAATTGATCCGCTTATCCATAGGACTTGAGTCGAGCAAAGATTTAATCAACGACCTTGATCGTGCCATTGCGAAAGCAACAGGAAGAGAAACGGAACAAACAGCGATTACTGAAAATGATGAAGGTGTGATCAAGTGGGCCTTGAGTTCCTCTAAAACCCAAGAAGGAGGGGAAACGCGTCCGAAACGTTTGGCAGTTGTAGGGTTGAGTGGAAAGCCTTCACGCCCGAGCCATCGTCTAGCAAGAAAAATGCAGAGGATGGGATACCAAATCGTTCCCGTAAATCCAAAAGAAACAGAAGTCCTTGGTGAGAAGGCGTATGCAGACCTTAGATCGATTCCTTTTAAAGTTGATGTCGTTCAAGTGTTCCGCAGTCCGGAAGCTGCCATTGAAATTGCTAAGGAAGCAGTAGATATAAGGCCGGACGTTTTTTGGCTGCAAGAAGGTGTCATTGCACCGAAGGCGGCCCAAATCGCAAGTGAATCAGGACTCGAAGTCGTTCATAACCGGTGTACGTATAAAGAGGCTCAGCGGTTGCGGGGATCCATCGATACGTATGCGTGTGAAATTTAATAAACAAAAGAGTTTTTTGCTGTAGGGAGTTAGCTTTGTTGGGAAATTAAAAAAGCAGTAAGAAGTTAATTCTATATAAAGAACGGCCGCCAAACAAACGGCCGTTTTTTTATGCAACGGGATAATATTATATGCATGGACATATGGGAATTCATGAATATGTAATAAATTCTAAACATTCTCATAATCTAAAATGACTATGGATCACGCGGTTTCAATGGCCGTTGAAAATTATGAAGCACTATCCGGTACATAGTTGTATAGGAAACTACCAGCAAATTCTATTCAATTTTCAATCACTCTATGATATAATTTATAAAGCACATTAACACCCACGTTGGTTGCAACCATCTTTGAAGAGCCTGAACCACATTCACATCAAGGCTCAAAGGTACCGAATCCTATATTGAAAGTAAGTCTTTTTTTAATGCATTTTGACATGGATGGGAACATGTCGTCTTTTAATTTTTTCACTTTTTAAACAAAATAATAAGTAAGCGCATTCATATTGTTGTAGGAGGTTACTGCATGAAACTAACAACCAAGATTTTTATAGGTCTGATTCTTGGTGCTATTGTAGGCTTGGGTCTGCATTTAGCTGCACCGGATCTGTTCAGTACGTTAGATGCTTATGTTTTTGGTCCTTTAGGTACGGTATTCTTAAATCTTATTAAAATGCTAGTTGTACCGATCGTGTTCTTCTCTATCACCCTGGGTACCGCTTCTCTTGGTGATCCTAAGAAGTTAGGTAGAATCGGTGGGAAAACCATTGCGTTCTTCCTTGTCACAACGACAATCGCGATCAGTATCGCTATTTCCCTTGCGTACGTTTTCCAGCCTGGGAATATTGACATCAATCCTGCGGGCGCAGAGTATGAAGCTCAGGAAGCACCTGGTGTCGTTGAAACATTTACAAACATTATCCCAACGAACCCTATCCAGGCAATGACGGAAGGGAACATGCTTCAAATTATTGCCTTTGCTATCTTCATCGGTTTCGCACTTGCGATGCTTGGTAAGAAGACAGAAGGGATTTACAAGCTTGTCGAACAAGGTAATGAAATCATGATGTTCCTTGTGAATCTGATCATGCGCTTTGCCCCATATGGTGCCTTTGGTCTACTTGCTTCCGCAATCGGAACGATGGGAATCGACGGCATGAAAGGGATGTTTATGTACATGTTCGTCGTTATCCTCGGATTAATCATCCATGGAATCGTGACATATGGTTCTGCTGTCGCTTTCCTTGGTAAAATGAATCCAATCAAGTTCGTCAAAGGGTTTTTCCCTGCGATGACGGTCGGTTTCAGTACATCCAGCAGTAGTTCAACACTACCGATTTCCATGAAGACAGCTCAGGAAAACTTGAATGTTCCGAAGCCTGTCAGTAGTTTTGTCCAGCCTTTAGGTGCAACCATCAACATGGATGGTACAGCCATCATGCAGGGTGTAGCGACAATTTTTATTGCACAAGTTTACGGTTCTGACCTTTCTTTTGCGCAATTGGTCATGGTCGTCCTGACAGCGGTTCTTGCAAGTATCGGTACCGCAGGAGTTCCTGGTGTAGGGCTGATCATGCTTGCGATGGTTCTTAACCAAGTGTCCCTGCCAGTAGAAGGGATCGCGCTCATCATCGGTATCGACCGACTGCTTGATATGCTACGTACATCCTTGAACATTACAGGTGACGCAGCATGTGCCGTCGTAGTCGCTGAATCAGAGCGGAAATACGGCATCGATGAAGATGCCAAACGTATGGAAGCATAAAGCATAATGAACAAAAGTGCAACCTTTTAGGTTGCACTTTTTTTATTTTTAAATAAACCTACCATTCCAAATCACTCATTTACTTTTATAAGTGATTAAACTAAATGGCAGGTTTCTTGAAGACTCAGGTTTCGAGACTTTTATTGAGTGGGTGGGGCTGCGGGGAATAGCTCGCTTTCCGCGGAAGCGCGGTGAGCCTCCGCCTCTTAATCATGGAAGATTCTCGAAACCACTACTGGAAAAATAAGCTTGAATGGTTGAGGGAAGTGGATGTTATCAACTCTTCCCAGTGTGCGTTTAGAACGTAAATGCTTGATGCAGATCGCTTTATGCTTGCTTAGAAGGGACGAGTGGGAGCCCTACTTCTGGGTACAGGGGTTCGTTTTTCCTTACATGAGATGGGGTGGTTGGGAAGCTGCGAGACTCCCGTGGGAGAAAGGAGAAAGGCGAGATCCCACAGGGCTTTAGCCCGAGGAAGCTCGCCACTCCCCCACAGGAAAGTGAGTTGCTTCCCAGCCACCCCTGACGCTCAACCCCAGCAACGAACCCTGAAACATCTCGATACTGAGTCTTCCACAAACGGGACAGTTTGTGGAAGGGTGGGGAATAAAATTATGATGTGTCCGGCGGCCTTTTAAGGCGGTCGGATTTTTTATGGGAGGCAAATGAATTTGTTGTCTGGACACAAAGGGTTTCGTATGAGGAGGAAGAATATTAGTAAAGAAGAATAGGAGAGGGGTGACGTGTATCCAAGGCCTCTGATGGGTATAGTAACAGATAGATAACTTGGAAGAGGTGATACGATGTTTTATTCAGTAACGTTACAAAAAATAATCTTTCTAACGGGAATCGGTATCATTATTGGTGCCATCATCGGATTTTCGTCTGTGCTGGGGTTCGGTCTTGATGGCTCCGTTTTCGTCCTTTCTATGTTCTTGAGTATCATCAGTGTTTATGCGACGGCCATGTACGCGGAACTCTATCATATCCGAGAAGCCATCAATAAACAAAATAAGAATTTTTAAGGGAAATCATAGAAAAAACTGAATAATAGAATGGTTATGTATAAGGCGCCTACAATCGCCATGGTCAAAACCGTGGTTTTTGTGATTTTTTTGAAGATCACGAAGAAAGTGGTGATGACAGCCGAAATGATAAAAACACTATAAAAAATATCCAACTTCTCTACCTCCCTTTTTTATTATGGTTGTTATTGTAATGGAAACTCTGCAATTATGCGAGAGGATGAAGGGACGGGATGTCTGGAGATGAGCGGTTAGCTGCGGTTTATCTGAAGACTGTAAAGGGAACAATGGAAGATAGTACCCAGAAAGGGTGGGTTTTTCATGACCCTGTTTGATGGATTGTTTTTAATAGTGACGGCCTTTTGGCTGGCAGAGTTTCTTATCTTCAGAAATGATCGATCAGGAGGAAGCGGTTCTCATGAACGCCGCTCTTTTCTATTGATCCTTGCGGCCGTGGTTGTGACTCTCGTATTTTCTCTCTTTATGCAGGAATGGAACATTGGGATTATTCATCATCGCGGGGTTTGGTGGATTGGATTAGTGTTGTACGCCTTTGGAGTAGGCCTTAGATATTGGGGGATTCTTCATCTGAAAGATCAATTTACACGGAACGTCTCTGTTCAAGAAGGAGACCGCCTTGTAAGTAGTGGTCCTTATCGTCTCCTCAGGCATCCTCTCTATACAGGGCTTTTATTCATCATTATCGGGTTTTGTTCAGGACTCGGCAACCTTTATGCAGCACTCATATGTGGAATTTTCATGACGATCGCATTACTACATAGAATTAAGCTCGAAGAAGCGATGCTTGTGGAGCAGCATGGGAGCATGTACAGGGAATGGTGTCGTTCAAGGTACCGGCTGATTCCTTTTGTTTATTAATTTTGGAGGTGGATGGTTTTGAAAAAGAAAACAGCGGTTGTAGTGGGAGCAGGTTTAGGTGGTATGTCGGCAGCAATTCGGCTGTCCGCAGATGGTTATGATGTGAAAATCATTGAAAAGAACAGCAACATAGGTGGAAAGTTGAATCGGAGAGAGGGGAAAGGGTTCACTTTTGATACTGGGCCATCCATATTAACGATGCCATGGGTCCTTGAACAGCTTTTTGAAAGTGTGCACCGCCGTCTTGAGGACTACATCACGGTAGAACGCGTGGAACCACAATGGCGTACTTTTTTTGAAGACGGCACACAGCTCGATGTAACCAGCGATCTACCTAATATGCTTGAAGAAATGGCTAAGGTCACCGAAAGGCCGAACCGGAAGCTGACAGATTTCTTGTCCTACAGTCAGGACATGTATGAACTCTGTATGAAGAGTTTCTACAAATATAGTATTGAAGACTTGAAGGATTTGAAAAAGCACCATAAGTTGAGTGAATTATTTCAGATGGATCCGATGAATACGGTAGCAAAAGCGACGCACAAGCACTTTGACAATAAATATTTGGAACAGCTGTTCAATTATTTTGTCATGTACGTAGGATCTAATCCTTACGCAACACCGGCTATTTTGAATCAGCTTGTCTATGTTCAGCTTGGGCTCGGCATTCATTATGTTAAAGGTGGCATGTACAAAATTGCTGAAGGTATGGGGCGTCTTATGGAAGAGCTTCGTATCGATGTGGAATTGAATACTCCGGTCCAGCGTTTTGTCGTGGATGGTGATCGTGTCGTTGGTGTAGAAACGGCTGAGGGAACGATTCACGAAGCGGATGTTGTCATCTCTAACCTTGAGGTCATCCCGGCATATCGGAAGCTGGCGCCGCAAACATCCAAGGTGAAGAAAGAAACGAAGTCTCTTGAGAAAAAATTCGATCCGACTGTATCAGGGCTTGTGTTATTGCTTGGAACGGATCGCAAGTTTGAGAACTTGAAGCATCATAACTTCCTTTTCTCCGAGGATCCAGAAAAAGAATTCAAACAGATCTTTGAAGAAGGTAAGCCTGCAGATGACCCGACAATCTATATCGGAATTTCGGCAAGATCTGATGAAACGCAAGCGCCTGAAGGGAAAGATAACCTCTTTGTACTTACACACGTTCCGCCGCTTGAAAACAAAAAGCGTAAACCAATCGACTGGGATGCCTACCGTGAAACGGTGTTGGATAAGTTAGAGCGAATGGGCATGGAAGGCCTGCGTGATTCTATCGAGTTTGAGTATCGTTTTACCCCTGAAGACCTCGAGGCCTTGTATGGTCCGAACGGTGGATCCATTTACGGGATAGCGGCTGACCGCAAGTCTAATGGTGGATTTAAGATTCCATCCAAGAGCCAGATTTATGATGGGCTCTATTTTGTGGGCGGCTCGACTCACCCGGGTGGGGGTGTGCCGATGGTGACATTATCAGGACAGTTGACTGCGGACTTAATTAAAGAGAGAGAAACAGAACCGGTTCACCAGTAAAACAAAAGCTCAGCGCCTTGCGAGGTACTGAGCTTTCTGTGTGAGAAGCAGCAAATACTGCTCGTGTTCCAGTCATTTACTGTTTACGGCTGGTGAGCGAAGGGAATGGTTGAAAAATGCCATACTGAAGTTGAGTTGAAGGAGTTTTTTTATGAGCGACTGGATCATTTTTGCTCTATTTTTCATATCAGGAATCTTAACCTTTTTCATAGCCTCAAGGCTTGCGATATTTGGGGACGCGGTCAAAGAAAAAACGAAAGCATCTTCCGCTTTCATGGGAGCCATCATTGGTATTGCCATCTCGCTGCCTGAATTGACCTCGAGTGTTACGGCTATCGTCATCGACAGTCCTGACCTGGCTGTTGGAAACTTGATCGGAAGCAACCTTTTCAATATCATGGGCCTCGCAATTTTTGACATTGTCTATCGCCGCTATCAGATATTGACGCATGCAACGGTGGAAAGTAAGTTATATGGCTGGCTTGTGATATTAATGACACTCATCGTCATAGCCGGTTTGAGTTTGACCCTTCCGACTCATATCTTCCACATTAGCTACACGTCCATTGTCATTGTGGTTCTTTATTTCATTGGTTCCAAGTTTATCAATGACCGAACAGAGTACCAAGGTAGAAAAGTGAAACGACAAAATGAACGATACAAAGAGTTTTCATATAAACAGGTGCTTTGGCGCTTCATTTTATATGCTTTTCTCATTATGGTCATTGGCAGTGTGCTGACCATTACGGCTGAGCGTATATCCGTCATTACGGGAATCGGTGCTTCATTTATTGGTGCGTTTTTGGTAGCGATCAGCACCTCATTACCTGATGCGGTCAGTGTAGGGACGGCGCTCAAGCTCAGGAATTTCAATCTCGGTATAAGTTCGTTGCTCGGAAGTAATGCCTTCAATCTGATGATTCTGGCCATTACAGATTTCATCTATTTTAAGGGGAATCTATTACAGGAATCGTCCCCTGCAAACATGATCACAGGGGTGACATCCATCGTGTTCATTCTATTAATTATCTACAGCATTACACGAAAAAATGTTCGTGCCTGGAATTATTTGATTCCTTCTTTTTTAATTATCGTGAGCTATTTTATCACTACGTATCTAGCATTTCAGATGAAATGATAGAAGTTGGCCCATGCATTATTAATGAAGGGAGTCATTATTCCAAGATGATGAGAAGCAAAAGGTGGGTGAGTGAATGGACTGGCCTGAACGTTTAGTGAATGAAGCGCAAAAGAGAATGGAGCCTTATGACGTAGAAGGTTTCGTACTTGGAAAAGGTGATGATCGTGGCAGGATCATGATCGTCGGCGAAGCTCCTGGTGAAAATGAAGCGGTTAAGGGGGAGCCCTTTATTGGAAGAGCGGGCGATGAACTGGATAAACAGCTCGACTATCTTGATCTATCAAGAGAAGATGTTTACATCACGAGTGTTGTGAGAAGTCGGCCCTACAAATGGGTGAAGACGGACAAAAAGGGGATGGGGGGCAAACGGAAAGCCAACCGAAAGCCGAATCAAAAAGAAATTTATGCTCATGCTAGGCTGCTCGATTACCAGATTGAACACATGAAACCTGATATCATTATCGCACTTGGAGGAGTGGCCTACGAACGGTTGACCGGTGATAAAGGGAAAATCAGTGATGTCGTTGGTGAAGTGATCCGCACACCTGTGCAGAAAGAAGAAGATGGTCAGTATAAAAAGACTGAGAAAGAATATACCATCGTCCCCCTCTATCATCCGGCGGCTGTTTTTTATAATCCGAAGATCAAGGAAGATATCTATGAGTCACTGGATCGATTGAAAAGTTATTTGGAGGGTGATAGTGAGTAGTGATCTTCAGCGATCCTGAGTCTGAATAAAAAGGAGAGCTACCGTGAACGGACGCTCTCCATTAGAGGGGTCAACTGTCTTCATAGTGGTTCATCTGGATTTTTTCAAAAACAAAGTAGCCCTGTGTACTGGCTGTTACCGATCCTATGCCTGTGCTTCTCCAGCTGCGGATCGCGATTCGGTTTTCGTTTTCTTCGCCCTTGATTCTGTAAATTTTCGTTTCAGGGAGAAAAGCGGTCACACTCTCTAAAGCGTCAGCCTCCTCGCCGGGGTTTTTGTGGTTGATGGTTCCGATTACTTCTCCCAGCTCATTAGGTGGGACTCTCTTTGCTGTTTGGAAAAATTGTTCATCCTCATGAATGACGTACGTTTCCCTGACCATCATCGATGTCTTATGCTTTTGAAAGTTATCGGCTTTTACAAAAGTGGGTGGTGGATCTACAGCTGCGGTCTTCAGTTCGGGGATGGTGTCTTTGGTCATCAGTAAACCAGCTGTTTCAGGTGGCTGTTGGCTTTGGGAAAGTTGCCAACCTGTAAATAATAGAATGGTTGCCGTTGGGATGAGGAGAGTCTTCATGCCAACGTGCGATTGCTTTTGTTTCTTTTTCTGGGAAGATTTCAAGACCATCTTCTTCATATGTCTTTCATCAAACGGGACCTGATCATATTTCACGTTCTGGTCCATTTTCTTTAATTTACGATCAATCAAATCACTCACTCTGGGAACTCCCTTCCGATGTTAACCTTTCTTGCAGTAGTTGACGTGCGCGTCTTAAACGAGTCTTTACTGTGTTCGGACTTGTGTTCAGCACGTTCGCCAATTCATTGATGTCGAACTCTTCAAAGTAATATAAAATGATGATTTCTCTGTATTTGTCTTCAAGGTTCAGTACATGGGCAAGCAGGGTTTCATCTTCATCCTGCTGCAGCACGAATTCTTCCGGCGTCTCTTTTGTTGAAGGGATGGAACGGAACAGCTCCGTGCCTTTTTTGACGACTCTTTTCATGTAAGAGCTTTTTAAATAGTCCTTACACGAGTTAATGGTAATTTTGTATAACCATGTTTTTATCGTAGATTCTTTTTTGAAACTGGCATATTTCTGGTATGCTTTAATAAACGTTTCTTGAGTGATATCTTCTGCAATTGCATAATCTTTTACATACGAATAAGCGAGCCATTTTAAGTCGTGGCCGTATTCTTGAATCCATACTTCCAGCTGTTCCTCACCGTGTTCTTCGGGTTCATATGTAGATTGTGAGCGTTGGTTGCGTATCAATTTTTCCCACCTCATCTGTTAGACGACACTCCCCGAGAATAAGTTTTTACTTTGCTTGTTTTCTTAGATCTTAAACTATGTATTCGATAGACGTCACCGTTTTCCTTTTTTAAAAAAAGAGGGAGGATCGTGGGTGTGTGCGATTCTCTACGATTACCGGAGGGGTTTGGCATGCAAAGACCTGGGCGTTGGCTTGCTGTTGCGGGATTTTTCTTATGGCTGATATGGAAATTCTCCTTTTCTATTGAGTGGCTTGAATTTTCGATAGGTTTCAGTTTGTTTGTCCTCGTTCCACTCTTGCTTGAAGAAGCAGTCAAAGATTCTCGTGAAAACAAAGCAGCTCATTGGTTGTGGCAGTGTCTCATATGCTTGCTTCCTTTTTCTGTGTCAGGTGTGCTTTCTTTATCCATGCAGGCAGGTTGGGAAGCGGCGGTTTGGGGATTGATTTGGTTTATTTATACATTATCTGTGGCAGTGGGCGGCGTTTGGCGCTTTCTTCTGCGTCAAGGGGCAAAGGTGGAGGAGTTGAGCATTGATGCCGGCTTTCTTTATTTAGCGATCGCTGGTCTTTTCCTGTTTTTCTCCCGTCTCCCTATAAAAAATTTCGGTTCACTCTCGACGCGGGAATGGATTGTATTGGCTTTGTTCTTTCATGGGGTCGTCTTTTTATTGGCAGTGATTACCGGTTTCTTTGGTCGGTATCGAAAAGAGATGGCAGTTAAGCCGAAAAAGCAAATCGATTTTCCTTACCGTTTTTTAGTGATCACGGTTCTCATCAGTCCAGTGGTCGGTTTCTTCAGTCTCTTGTATGGAACGGAAGCCGTCATACTTTCTGTCGTCATCTTTTCATTTTTGCTTGTTTGGATGTGCCTTTGGTGGTTTTGGTTATCCGTTGAGTTTAAGCCATGGGTACAAACAGCGTTAATTTTGACGAGCTTTATGGGATTCAGTATCGTTGGCAGTGCGTTGTGGAAGGGTTTGAGTATCGGCCGCTTGAGTAGTGTGGGGATGCTTGCGACCATTCCGCCGTATGGATTCTTTTCTGCTTTACTCTTTTCGTGGCTGATCGTTTTTGCATGGCGGGGTGTAAATAAACCCCAACGAATCATACCCGAGAGTGATTAACGGGATGGAAAATGTTTCACGTGGAACCTGGCTCATTGTGTCGATATATGCCAGTTTCCGTTATGAAGAATAGCCGAAGCTTCCTCTTCAGTTATCGCGGATTTATGCTATAATAAAAGTGAAACGGCGACAGCTGCAACTGTCGCCCTGATACCGTTCGCAAATCATGGATACTGGGCCTTCACTACATGTGAAGGTCTATTTTTTATTGTTCATTTTTATGATGAGCGCAAGGAGCGTAATGATGAACGTTCCGAACGCTAACATGATCATAAGGGATTCATATGTGCTCATCGATGGCCTCACACCCTTTCTACCACAGTCTTTATCTTTAAATAGAGAACGGTATCTATCTACAAGGATACCATATTTTGCGAAAAATAAGAACGTATGTTCGTAAAATAGACAGAAGGAACTAAAAAACTCCGGCTCACCTCTAAGGTGAACTGGAGTTTTTTTATATGATTGACCTTGGAATAGTAGGGGGAACCAAGGTGAATCCACGATAGATATTATTGTGCTGTCTTTGTCTCTGTAGGTGCTTTTGTCTTTGATTGAGACTCAGAATTCAAACCGTCAAGCCGGTGGAGTAATCCGACACCGAAATCGCCGTCTGTGCTTGGGTTGATGTTTTCGTTGAAAATACCACGGCTTGTTTCGTAGGCCTGGGATCCATGTTCGGAGAAGTCGAGACCGGAGATTTCTTCTTGTCTTGAAACGCGGATGCCGACTGTACTTTTAACGATAAATACAACGACTGCTGTTGTTAGCACCGTCCAAGCAATGACAGAAAGGACGCCGATGGCCTGGATGCCAAGAAGACCTGCGCCACCACCGTAGAAGAGACCGCCTTCAACAGCGAAAAGACCAACCGCGATTGTACCCCAGATGCCGCAAATGCCGTGAACAGCGATCGCGCCGACGGGGTCATCAATGCGAACAACTCGATCAAGAAACTGAACGGATTCTACTAAGATGATACCAGCGATCAAACCAATGGCGAGAGCCCCGGCTAAGGAAACGTTGGCTGTTCCTGCTGTGATTCCTACTAAGCCCGCGAGAGCGCCATTTAATGTAAGGGAAGCGTCAATGCGTTTGAATTTTGCGTAAGAATAGAAGGCGGAGCTTATGATTCCTGCTGATGCAGACAACAGAGTAGTTGCGATAACGGAAGGAACAAGAGACGGATCCGCCGCCAGTGTACTTCCACCGTTAAAGCCGAACCAGCCGAACCAAAGGATGAAGACACCAAGAGCCCCTAAAGGGATGTTATGACCTGGAATAACGTTTACTTTCTTGCCACTGTATTTACCAAGACGTGGTCCTAAGAACATCACAGTGACGATAGCGCCAAGAGCACCTGTTAAGTGAACGACTGTGGAGCCTGCAAAATCAACAAACCCAAGCTCGGATAGCCATCCTCCGCCCCAAACCCAGTGACCTACGACAGGGTAAATGAAGCCTGTCATAACCACCGTAAGTAGAAGGTAAGAGCCTAGTTTCATCCGTTCTGCGACAGCGCCGGAAATGATCGTTGCACACGTGGCAGCGAATACGGCTTGGAAGACGAAGAACCCGATTTGATCTTCTTGACCGCTTAGAAGGAACCCATCCATTCCGATGATGCCCCCGCCGGAAGTACCAAACATAATACCGTAGCCAACGACAAAATAAAGGACGGCAGCGATGGACATCGTCATGAAGTTCTTCATCAGGATGTTCAGTGCATTCTTTGAGCGAGTGAATCCAGATTCGACCATGGCGAAGCCTGCGTGCATGAAGAATACTAAGAAAGCGGCAATCATGACCCAAACCATGTCGACGGACTGCAGAACAGCTTCTGCAGATATCGCTGTTTCAGCGCTAGCGACAACCGGGAATCCAAGGAGTGCGAATAAGAACAAAGGAACGATTTTTCTCATAAATTCATTCTTCCTTTCGAAATAATGTATTAGATTAGTGCTTGTTTGCCAGTTTCTCCTGTCCGAATGCGGAATACTTCATCGATCGTAGATACGAAAATCTTCCCGTCTCCAACTTCATCTGTAGCGCAAGTATTGATGATGACATCTATCACGGACCCGAGTTCGCTGTTCTCCACGACCATTTCTACCTTTACCTTGGGATAGAGTTTAATTTCAAACCGGCTGCCCCTGAAGATTCCTTCCTGGCCTTTTTGTTGTCCGCATCCAGCAACTTCAGACACCGTCAGACCTTTCACGCCTAGCTCATCAAGGCTCTGCCTCAAATCCTGGAATGCTTCAGGACGGATGATTGCCTCCACTTTCTTCATGACTATAGTCCTCCTTTTATCGTTGTGTTAGGTTTCCTTACACAATGAGTAAGTAATTAAATCTAACTATAAAATAAATATTCTGAAAAATCAATACACTTTTTGATATTATGTCAGAAAAGGTGACATAATAGCGCTTTCTTTGATAATAAGAAAAGACCAGGTCATCCATATTCTGGATGACCTGGTCAGGTATTATTTGGGTATTATTTGCTATATGGCGGTATTATAGGTCGTCGAAGCCGTTGGTTTCGGATACTTTGGTGTACTGACGTGATTTTTGTTCGAAGAAGTCTGATTTTCCTTCATCGACTTCCTGATATGCCCGGATCCATTTTAATGGGTTTTCTGTATAGGAGGGGAACGGCTTTTCTGCTCCCAGTAGTCTGCAACGTTTGTTGGCGATGTAACAGATATAGTCTTCCAGGTCCTGAATCGGAATGCCTGGGAATTGATTCCCGATCAGGTGACGTGCCCATTTGATTTCTAAACCAGCCGCTTTTTTGAACGTATTGGTCACGAACGTCCGGTAGTAGTCAGGATCCAACTCTGGGTTTTCTTTTAGGGTTTCGTTAAAAATGTGTCCAAACAAGCTGACATGGATTTGTTCATCTCGATTGATGTAGTTGATCATCGTACTAGTCGAGACCATTTTCTGATTTCTGGCCAGATTATAGAAGAAAGCGAAGCCGGCATAAAAGAAGAGGCCCTCAAGTACGACATCATAAACGATGGACTTCAGAAAACTGTCCATGGAAGGATCATTACTGAAGGACTGGTATCCATCGGTAATGAAAGTGTTGCGTTCTTTGAGCACTTCGTCATGCTTCCAGTAATCAAAAATCTTCTCCTGTTCTCCCTGGTCTACGAGTGTGGATAGAACGTAAGAGTAGGATTGGTTATGGACAACTTCCTGAAAAGCGAGCACTTGCATTAAGGCAGAGAGACTTGAATCAGTCAGATAGTCTGCGATTTTTCCTGAATAATCGGTTTGGATGGAATCCAAGAAAGCGAGTAGACCGATGATTTTTTTGAATGCGGTCTGTTCCTGTTCTGAGAGTTCGGGCCATTGCTTTAAGTCGTTACTCATGTTGATTTCATTGGGAATCCAAAAATTTGAGAGCATTGTCTTATACATGGGATAGGCCCATGAGTAGCGGGTATTATCCCAATTTAAGATGTTCGAACTTTTTCCGTTAATCACGCCTGTCGAGGCATTTGGTGCTTCATAATCGACAAGCTTTCTTTTTTGTATCGATGATGTCATGGTGAAATTCCTCCTTTTTATGATGAACAAACTTCACATTCGTCAAATTCTCCTTGGCTGGATGTTGATCGTGTATAGTAGGTCGTTTTCAATCTGTGTTTCCATGCGGATAAGTGCAAATCCAAGAGCTCTTTCGCCTGGATGTTGTTCCGTACGTAGAGGTTAAACGAGACCGATTGATCGATGAATTTTTGCCTGATACTGTTCTGCCTGATGGATGCGTGCTGGTCGACATCGTAGGCGGATGGGTAATACCCATAGGTTTCATGGGTTAATTCAGGTGCGGTGACAGGAATCTTGTAATCTTTTTTCTCTTCGGAATAAAACTTTTTAAAAATCGGATCAATACTGGCCGTGCTGCCTGCGATAAGAGATGTACTTGAATTCGGTGCTACAGCCATCAAGTATCCATTTCTCATTCCATTCTTGGACACCTTGTGCTGCAAGGCTTTCCAGTTCCACGTACCTTCTTGGTCAAACGTTCGTTTAATGAAAAATTCTCCCGTCTGCCAGTCTGACCCTTCGAATAGAGGATAGCTTCCTTTTTCAGCAGCAAGATCTGAACTTGCTTCAATGGCATGATAGGCAACAGCTTCATAAACTTCTTTCGTATAGTCGAGTGCTTCCTCTGATTCCCAGTCGATCTTCTTTTTGGCCAGTAGATGGGCCCACCCGAAGGTACCGAGCCCAACGCCACGGTAAGATTGGTTCGTGAGTTGTGCTTGTAAAACGGGAATGGTATTTCGGTCGATGACGTTATCCAGCATACGAACTTGAATTGAGATCAAGCGCTTCAGGACGCCATTCGTGACGGCACGACCGAGGTTGATGCTCGACAAGTTACAAACAACGAAATCCCCTGGTGTCTTCACGGAAATGATTTTTCCGTCTTCCACGTATTGTTCATCCTGGATGGTTGGTTTTTGGTTCTGGGTGATTTCTGTACAAAGGTTGCTGCAATAAACCATGCCCGCGTGATTGTTCGGATTCATGCGATTGACTTCATCCCTGTAAAACATATACGGCGTCCCTGTTTCAAGCTGACCGATCATGATGCGCTTCATAATTTCGATCGCAGGCACTTTCTCCTTGGAAAGGTCAGGATGTGCGACGCAGGCGGCATATTTCTCCCGGAAGGATCCTGCCCCCTTCTTTTCATCAAAGTAGTCTTCCAGTGAGTAGCCCATGACGGTGCGGACTTCATGAGGATCGAACAAATACCAGTCCTCACGTTTTTCCACTGCCTCCATAAAGAGGTCGGGTATGGATACTCCTGTGAAAAGATCGTGAGTTCGCTGGCGTTCATCTCCGTTATTCAACCGGCTGTCCAGGAAAGGGAAGATATCTTTATGCCATACATCTAAATATACAGCGACCGCTCCCTGACGCTGCCCCAGTTGGTCCACGCTGACAGCCGTGTTGTTGAGCTGCTTCATCCATGGGAGAATTCCTGACGAGACACCTTTGAATCCACGGATGTCACTTCCGCGGCTTCTGATTTTTCCTAAATAAACGCCGATTCCCCCTCCGTGCTTACTCAGGTTGGCGATATCGGTATTGGTATCATAAATGGACTGCAGGGAATCATCGATGGTGTCGATGAAACAGGAGCTCAGCTGTCCATACCTCTTTCCGGCATTGGCGAGTGTAGGGGTAGCGACAGTCATGTACAAATGACTCAGCGCCCAATACGCTTCTTTAACGAGAGGAAGGCGCTTGGATGCTTTTTCTTCCGCCATTAATACCATAGCGATGATCATGAAACGTTCTTGAGGAAGTTCATAAACTTCTTTAGCTTTGCTTTTGGCAAGATAGCGGTCGCTTAAAGTCTTCAAACCAATATAGGTGAAGAGATGATCGCGATCTGGTACGATGCAGGACTCCAGTTCTTCTATTTCCTTTTTTGTGTAGTATGTAAGGAGATTCCTGTTGTAAATATTCTTTTCGATCAACGTTTGGATCAGTCCGTAAAAATTCTCATAAGGATTAGATGTGGATCGATGGTAGGCGGACTTTTCATACATGTCCTCCAAATGGATGCGACTCGCTACATACGTCCAATCCGGGTTCGTTTCATCGATTTCCGCCAGACATTCTAATATGAATGCCTGTTTATCATTCTTAAGGTCGGGGGACTTATCAATGAGTCTTTGGACATTCAAATGGGGGAAGTCTGCTTCCCAAAGTTTAATTCTCTCTGGCCAGGACTTGCTTCTTGTTATGGTTTCCATTCTTTTTCACTCCTTGAAAATGAAGGTGTACGTTCGTTAAGTGTCATTGGTTAGGAAAAATAAAAAAATCCGCTCAATGAAAATTGAGCGGATGAAACCATGAAACGAAGAGAAGACATGAGAGCCTTCGTTCCATCGCTTCATCTTCTCAATCCCCGAAGAAGTTGAAACTGCGACGAACGAAGACAGGTCTCCTGGCTGACACTCGATCTTACTCTGGTCCTTCCCGTGCAAAGCACAGTGGAATGTCCATTTCGCGAGTGATGACAGTTGCGGGGGCAGCTCCGGATTTTAACCGGATTCCCTATTAAGCCTTGTGGCATCTTCTGTTCGTAGATACTATATATAGTATTTATTTTAATTCATATTAGCTTATATTGTGTTTCTATCATAACGCTGTAGGGAAGATCATGCAACTCTTTTTTATCGGGTTCGACAAGAATAGAGCTATCTTCCCTGCTATGATCCGCTATAATAGAGGGTAGGAAATTTATTTGAAAGGGATGAGGGTGTGGCACAAACGTTTAATTGGCATAAAGAAGCGGAGAAGCAATGGAATGATCGTGCTGAAATGTGGAATTCAAAAAGTAGAGAGATGTGGGATGATGGAAGCAGGTGCACAATCATTCCTTTTATGACAAAGCATATATCGAAAGGGAAGGTCGCTGATTTAGGGTGCGGAGATGGTTATGGATCGTATCTGCTTTACAAAGCGGGTTTTGACGTCACGGGGCTCGATCTGTCAGAGGACATGGTGATGCGCGCCAATGACCGAGTGAATGATGAACGCATCTCATTTGTGCAAGGGGATTTGACAGACCTGCCGTTTGAGGATGAATCTTTTGACGCGGCGATGGCGATCAATTCACTAGAATGGACAGAAGTCCCGTACAAGGGTTTGGAAGAGATGAAGCGGATCTTGAAACCGGGAGGCCGGTTATGTGTCGGTCTACTTGGACCTACAGCGATGCCGCGTATCAATAGCTATCGCAGGGTATATGGAGAAGAGGTCATTTGTAATACGATGATGCCATGGGAGCTTCAAAAAATGGCTGAAGAGACCGGATGGACCTATGTAGAAGGTCAAGGAGTGTACAAACGCGGAGTGGAAGGTCATCACACCGCGGAGCTGGATGAAGAATTAAAACAAGCCTTAACCTTCATGTGGATCTTCATTTTCGAAAAACAATAAACAACAAAAGCACCCTGTGAGTGGGTGCTTTTGTTTTGGAAATAAATGTATGACCTGGTACACCTGGAAAATCCATAAATGTAAATAAGTGTATGGCCAGGTCACTCCATTTGGTCACTCCATTTATTCGCCTTCCTCGGTCCAGAGGAATTCTTTGAGTAGTTGGTCGACTTCTTCTAGTTCGTGTAGTCCGGAATGTGTCGCCAGCGGGTTGTAGAGGCGCTTTTCCTCGTACTGCCCAAAGGGTACGATTTCTTCCAGTCCACTTACACTTGAGGCATGGACAAGACCGTCCCAATGCTCGGATTCAGGGTCATTGCTATTGATTACACCAGCTACAGCAAAAACTTTCACATCATTCGGGAACTGATCTTTGTTTTGTGTCATTTGCTTTAAAGCTTCAGACTTCGGCCGTAGATCAGTCGTTGCCGCTCCGTAATTCGATGCAAAGTAGCCTTCTTTTTCAATGCCTTTAAAAGGACTTGCAATGACGGAGAGTTTCTCTACTCGAGGAACAGAATAGTGATGATCGCTCAGCAAATAATTGACCGATGCGAGTCCTCCCATCGAGTGACCGACGAGGTTCACTTGTTGAATATTGTAATCGGCTTTTAACCGCCGCATGATTTCTGAAAGCCAATGGGTCTGATTATAGATACTTGCCCGATTGTTCTCAAAAAGCACTTGGATGAACGGATTGGGCGTTTCGGCAAAGTCACCTTGGATCGTGAGATTTCCACGGCTGGAGACATAAACCGTCATATGCTTCTGTCCCCATTGTAAGTTCTGCATCCGGTCCATCATCGTTTCGAAGCTCCGCGGACCACCTTTATAGCCGTGTATGAATAATGTGGGTACAATATCTTCGCGGTCCACAGGTTCGGAACTTCCGGGTCTTGAGTTGATCATAAAAAAGAGCAGGCCGATCAGTAGGGAGCCCATCAAGATCGGCGCCCATTTTTTCCATAGCATAACGTTTTCCTCCTGAAAAACAGATCTATGAATAGTGTAACGGGTAACGCGTGTCACTTCTTGGTATATTTATGAAAAAAGAATGACAATGTGTCGAAGATATCATTAGCATACCCTGATCTGTCAATGCGCATCGAAGGGTTTATCTCCCATTTTTCGGGGAAAACTGAAATTGTAAAAAGATTGGATTACGGAAAGGAGCTTTCCATTGAATCAAGAAGAATTGAAAAAGAAGATTCACGAAGTCATGGAGCAACATAAAGTTGGTACGCTTGCCACAGTGAAAGATAATAAACCCCATTCGCGGTATATGACTTTTTGGAACGATGATGATTTCACTTTCTACACACCAACGAACAGAGAAACACATAAAGCAGACGAAATTGAAGCAAATCCACATGTTCATATCCTTCTCGGATACGAAGGGGAAGGCTATGGGGATTCATATTTAGAAGTCGAGGGACAGGCGAAGATTCGTGAAGATCAGGAAATTAAAGACAAGTTATGGAATGATCACATGGATCGCTGGTTCGATGGCAAAGAAGACCCTGAGTATGTGGTGCTTGAAATCATGCCTGAGAATATACGCTATATGAATCAAGGGCAGGACACACCTGAACGTCTTGATCTGTAAAAGTAAAAGTAAAAGTGGTCAGCTGCAAAGGCTGGCCACTTTTTTATTGAAGGGAACAAGGTTCGTCTTCGTATTCAATTTCCAGAGTGATGTGTTCAAGTGAAATCGGGTGTAAGATTTCTTTGACTTCCTCTTTCACTTTGCAGATCTCTTCCTTTGTCGCTTCTGCCCGCACGACGATGTGAGTGGAGAAGGCATGATTTTCTCCATCCATTGACCAGAGGTGGGTGTGATGAGTGGATTGAACATCAGTCAAATCGTTAATTTTTCGTGAAAGCCCCTCAAGGTCAACCCCTGATGGCACACCTTCAAGAAAGAGTCGCATCGTCTGGATAAGATTTTTCACCACATTATATAAAATAAATAAGGTAATACCAATCGAAGCAATGGGATCCAAAATCGGCACATCAAAAAACAGCATGACGATACTGACCAAAAGAACGGCTACCCAGCCAAGAACATCCTCAAGAAGGTGCCAGGTCATGACCTTCTGGTTCATAGAGTCTCCGCCTTTGAGCCGGAAAACAGCTGCACCGTTAACGAGAATCCCTAAGATGGAAAGAGCGATCATTCCTCCGGCGTTCGGCTGCTCGGGATTCAAGAGCCGGGGGACGGCCTCGGTCAAAATAAAGACAGACCCGACGATCAGTACTACACTGTTGATCAGGGCCGCTAAAAGCGAGAAACGTCGATATCCGAATGAAAAATGATCCGATTGTTCTTTACGCGAAAACTTCTGTAGAAACCAGGCAAGCCCGAGAGAAAGAGAGTCCCCGAGGTCGTGTAAAGCATCGGAAAGAATAGCCATACTATTTGTTAGTAAACCACCGATCAATTCAATAATTGTAAAAAAGAAATTGAGGAAAAAAGCGGTTTTAATTTTACCGGTTGTTGAATCAATATGATGGTGGTGATGATCTCCCATGCGCTCACCCCTTTATATATGATTATATGTTCATATATATAACATATGAAAGATGAAGAGTCTTGTCAATCCTTTTAGGTTTAACCTGAATAAGGGAGACGATGACTCTTCACAAGACCTTTTCTCACTCATGGTCATGTACTTTTTCAATGCACCGTTTTTAATCTATAGGATAGAACCTGCGGTGGATAGAGTAATAATCGAGTTTGTTGTCTGTCACTTTTGATAATCTCTCCAGTGCTTCCAATAAGAAGGTTTTATCCAGCTGGTAGATGACTTCTGTTTCTATATGGTCGATGGTGTTGCACGCAAATTCCCACAGCATTTGGTGCTTGGAGCTGTCGATCGATTCGGCCACCATCGCAATGGAATCTACGAGCTCGGTTATGATCAGATGATTGTCACGAGCGTAGTGACGAATATACCCAAAACCGCGGTAGATATAGGACTCAAATGATTCGGATAGAAGAACTACTCGGACCTGTTCGTCCTTATCCATCAAGTAAGGGGTGAATGTAATGTAATCCTCTACGGTAAGCATCAACTCAGCCATTTGGTGGATGGTGTTCGTTGCGGTTTTCGGGTCGTCATTTCCTAGAGATTTGATCGCAATTTCTGCTAGTTTGTGCATGCCCATTTGGATATCTTGAAGTTCTGTTTCTTTATAGTCAATAATAATCATCTTGCAATATTTTTCTTCATTGACGTTTTCAGCACCAGGACCCCAGTAGCTGATTAAATTGTTGTTCTTCAAAATATAATCTCCGACTTGGGCATGGAATTGGATGATGATCTCATCTTTCCTTGCTTCTTGAATCATCTTCCTGTAATCGACAAGCTGAATGTATCCAGATTTAATGGCCCCCACAGGTTTCGCCTTTGAGCGCTCTGCTTCCATCAAGTCTCCTGGTTCCTCTGCCCGGAACTGTTCAAGATCTTTACTCAGGGTCTGGTTAATGATTTGCTCGGACGAACGCTTCATCGTATCGGTGATGTTGTGTACCTGCATCCAGGTTGTTGCGTGATTGATAAAATAAATGAACGTAACAGCGGACGTAAAGGCGAGGAAAATCGTGACGATCGGTACCGCTACAAAAAATTCGTGCCTCGTGTTTCCGATAAACAGGAAGACGAGCAGTACATAAACGAAGTTCCCATTAAAAATCCCAAGCGCGTGCTGTGTCCTTCGGTCTGAAACAAAGTTGAGGAGCATCCGCGGGGAGAACTGACCACTAAATGTCGTCAAAACGACAAGCAAGGAGTTCAATGTGAATGCACTCAGTGTGAGGATCCCCCCTATGAGTGTACTGACCAGCATCCGGGTGATTTCTGCATTGATTCGGAAAAACTCAAACGTGTACTGTTCGATTTGAAAAACGAGATCCAACAACAGAGTGATCACAACAAAAAATATGGACGATAATATATAGAAAAAAGGCATGTACCATAAGGTCATCTGCATTTCATGCTTTCGCTGCCGTTTAGACATTTTCGCATATTTCTGTATCGATACAGGTAATAACTTTAAGAACATAATGTTCCTCCTTTCTTGTATGAATGGTAATCGTAGTTTCCCCTTCGTCCGAATCAATAAAACGAGATTATGATATTTTTCTACAAAAACTCTCATTGCGAATAAATATACCCGTGAGGTTGGAGTTGTCCCTCCTTCGAGTGATAGACAGGAACAACTTGTAGTTGTAATATCGTTTCGGTTCATACATGGGTGCTTTGTCAGTTTGTGAACGTTGAAGTATATTTAAAGATAATCATGAGTAAAGGGGAGTCAGCATGGAGTGGGTACAAAAAACGTTTGCCGAACTATCGAAGCAGGAGTTGTACGAGATTTTACAGACAAGGGTGGAAGTTTTTGTAGTTGAACAGGAGTGTCCTTACCCTGAAGTGGACGGCAGAGATGAAGACAGCCTACATATTTGGATGGAGAAAGAAGGAGAAATGGTGGCCTACTGCCGGATTGTTCCCCCTGATGAAGGGGAGAAGTATCACAGCATCGGCCGCGTTCTTGTCAAAAAGGAAGATCGAGGAAGCGGGTATGCCCGTCGAGTGATGGATCGGGCGATTGAAGTGCTGAAAAAAGACTACAAGGTCAATTACATCTGGTTACACGGCCAGGAGCATCTTCGCCATTTCTACGGTTCTTTTGGATTCAAGGAAGTTTCTGAGGTGTACCTTGAGGATGGTATTCCGCACGTGGATATGCTGATGGAGGTCTAAATCGTTTCGATTTCTCTTTAACCGGGAATGATAGCTTTGTGAAAAGTTCCCGAATGGAGGTTTTGAAATGAGTCCGCAAACATTTACTAAACAATACATTAATGGTCAGTGGAAGAGCGGTTCCAGTGAGAAATATGTAGATAACGTCAATCCTTATACACAGCAAACGATTGCTTCCATCCCTTCAGCAAATGAGGAGGATCTTAATGAAGCATACGATGCAGCTGTAAATGCTCAGGAATCATGGATGACGACGCTCCCTGCCAAAAAGCAGGCGTATTTTGATCAACTGTTGAAAATTGTCCATGAGAGGAAAGATGAGATTATCGATTGGCTCGTGAAAGAAGCGGGCAGCACGCTTGTTAAAGCAGAGGTGGAATTTCAGGCGGCCGTCGGCATCATCCGGGAATCGGCCAGTTTTCCAACACGGATGAGCGGGCAGATTCTACCGTCCAACACTCCAGGAAAGGAAAACCGGGTGTATCGTTCGCCGAAGGGTGTCATCGGCGTCATCGGGCCTTGGAATTTCCCTTTCCATTTAGCGATGAGATCCATCGCCCCTGCGGTGGCGACAGGGAACACTGTGGTCGTAAAGCCGGCGTCAGATGCACCAGTTACGTCAGGGTTGTTCATCGCCGATCTGTTTGAAGAAGCAGGATTCCCTGAGGGTGTAATTAATGTGGTTGTGGGTCGAGGATCAGAAATTGGAGATGCTTTTGTGAAACATCCTGCGGCGAAGCTGATTTCCTTTACAGGATCGACGGAAGTGGGCAGCCATATCGGTGAACTCGCCGGAAAATATATTAAGGAGACAGCTTTAGAGCTTGGCGGTAACAATGCCATGATCGTCCTTGAAGATGCGGATATCGATCAAGCGGTGGAAGCGGCAGCTTTCGGGAAGTTCCTGCACCAGGGGCAGATTTGCATGTCGTTGAACAGAATCATCGTGGATGAAAGTGTACATGATACGTTTATCGAGAAATTTAAAGAGAAAGTAGAGAGCTTGAAAGCCGGCGACCCGTCTGAGAAGGATACCGTCATTGGGCCTCTCATCAACAAGGATGCCATTGAACGGATTCAGGAGGATGTGAAAGAAAGTGTCGGTCGAGGTGCTGAAATACTCACCGGTGGAGAGACAGACGGCAGTGTCATGCAGCCGACCGTGTTGACGGGTGTAACGAGCGATATGCCGATAGCGAAAAATGAAGTCTTCGGACCTGTTGCTTCTGTGATCAAAGTTTCATCAGAACAAGAAGCGATTCAAGCAGCGAACAGTTCTCCATATGGATTGAGCGGTTCTGTATTCACTCGTGATGTCCATCGTGGGGTAGAAGTTGCCAAACGTGTGGAGACGGGTATGATTCATGTGAATGATCAGTCCGTGAATGATGAAGCCCACGTGGCTTTTGGTGGTGAAAAAGAATCCGGACTCGGACGTTTCGGCGGCGAATGGGCATTGGATAAATTTACAACAGTGAAATGGATCGGCGTGATGAATGGTTATCGCGAGTTTCCTTTTTAAATCGAAATAAATGAAATAAGAATGAGAAAAAGCAGAAGCTTAACAGTTGGAGCTTCTGCTTTTTTTTCGTTCATGTATGAGGTATTCCTGAACTTCCCATTTCGGGCCGGATTGTATATATCCATTCAATTTTTCAGCATACTTCACAGCTTCTTTTTTCTGGTGGAAAACCCTGTCCCTACGATCAATAGGGTCTTTTAAGATTTCTAATAAGCGATCATCCTGCCTGATAAGTGCATACATTGTGAACCCCTCCTGTATGGTCGTTGTAGGATATTTGTATAAGATAATTAAAATACATTTTGAATTAGTATTCAATGGTTATTTTCATAAAAATTTTCCAACAAACAGACTTGTTTCGACAGAAGAAGGCGTTTGATATACGTTTGGTTGTTGGACTGAATGATGCTTATGGTTGTTATAGTGAGAAAACAAAAGACAGCACCTTCAAGTTGAAAGTGCTGTCCTTGATCTTACTTCTGTTTAAATGATTTAAATCGTTCCACCGCATCCCGCAATGTTTCCTCCGAATTGTTCAATCCGATGCGCACATACCCCTCTCCATGCTTACCGAAGCCGATCCCTGGGGCGACGAACAATCCTGTTTCTTCCAATAAATCATCCGCAAAGCCTTGGGATGTATAGCCTTCAGGTACTTGCAGCCAAGTAAAGAAAGAACCCTGGCAGGGAGCCACATGATATCCCGCTTCTTCTAACCCATGGACGAGAAGGTCACGTCTTTTTTCATAGGTTTCAGCAAGTTCTGTGACACATTGTTGTGAACTTAGTAAGGCAGTGGCTGATGCTTTTTGCAATCCCCCGAAAATACTGCAGAAATAGTGGTCCTGAATGACTTCCAGCGCATGAATGACGTTGGGGTTACCGACAGCGAAAGCGACACGCCAGCCGGCCATATTGTATGTTTTAGACATCGTATAAACTTCAACGCCGACATTTTTCGCACCTTCGAATTGCATAAAGCTGAGCGGCTTGTTTCCATCAAACCCAATCGCCCCATAGGCAAAGTCGTGAACGACACAAACATCGTGCTTTTCTGCTTCTTGGATGGTTTCCACAAAGAAGTCCTCATCAGCCATAGCTCCCGTCGGATTATTGGGGTAGTTTAAGAACATGAGCTTGGCTTTTTCCCAGCTTTCTTCATCAATTTCTCCATAGTCAGGCAGAAAGCCATTCTCTTCACGAAGGGGCATGGACTTCATTTCTGCACCGACCATTTCAATGCCGGACCAGTAATCCGGGTAGCCAGGGTCGGGAACAAGCGCGACATCCCCTGGATCAAGGAAGCACTGGCTAAGCTCAACGAGACCTGTTTTGCTTCCAGGCATAATGGCGACTTCTGTTTCAGGATCAATGTCCACATCATATTCACGCTTGTAAAATTCAGCCACGGCTTCTTTTAAGAACTCATATCCGTGGAAGGGAGGATATTTATGGAAATCTGGGTTTTCAGCCGCCTCTTTTAGTGACTCGACGATGTGGGAGGGGGTGGGCTGATCAGGGTTTCCCTGTCCCAGATTCAAGGTGTCATATCCACGTTTTTTGTATAGATTTAATTTATCGATCATAGTTGCGAAAAATTGGTCCGGAAGCCGCTGGATGGCTTGGGATGTTTGGAAATGCTTCATGTCCTTCACCTCGAATGATTTTTTTGAAAAGTCGTACAAAAAGATAATATCGTTAGTTTAACATGAGCGAAGTTTGAGTGGGAACCATATAGGCAAAGAATAAGAGAATAGAAGGTACGTAAAAGGAGTGAGTGGAATGAATTTCGTTATTATCGGAGGAGATGCTGCCGGGATGAGTGCAGCTATGCAAATAGTAAGGAATAGTGAGGGGCATTCCATTACTGTGTTGGAAAAAGGAGGAATCACCTCTTATGGGCAATGTGGCCTGCCGTATGTATTGAGCGGGGATGTCGAGTCTACGGAAGACCTAATCGCGCGTGACCCTGAGACATTTCGCGAAAAATATGGCATTGATGTCCGCACCTACCACACGGTAACGGAAGTGGATTGTGATCACAAAATCGTTTACGGAAAAAATCATGAAGGTCTGGGATTTGAGTTGTCCTATGATCGTCTGCTTGTGGCTTCTGGTGCAGCACCTGTCATGCCCCCCTGGGAAGGCCGGGAGCTTGAAGGAATTTATACATTAAAAACTATTCCTGATATAAAGGAGATCATGGCAGCGACTTCAAAGGAGAAGGAACATGTGACCATTATCGGTGGCGGTTATATAGGGCTCGAAATGGCCGAAAGCTTCGTGTCGATTGGAAAGAACGTACGGTTGATAGACCGCGGACCTCAACTGGCGAAAATTTTCGATGAGGACATGGGGGAGCTTGTTCATGCAGAGGCCGAACGGAACGGTGTGGAACTACATCTTGGGGAATCGGTCGAAGGATTCAAAGGGGATCAGCACGTCCATTCCGTCATCACGGATCAAGGAGAATATAAATCCGATCTTGTTCTTGTCGCCGTAGGAGTGACACCTAACACCTCCTTTATGAAACATACAGGCGTTTACAAAGGAATGAACGACGCAATTGCCGTGAATGCATTTATGGAGACAAGCATACTAGATATCTATGCTGCCGGGGATTGTGCGACCCAGTATCACCGGGTTAAGAAAAAGGATGATTATATACCTCTAGGCACGCATGCCAATAAACAAGGGCAAGTCGCAGGACTGAACATGATTGATCAAAGAAGGTCGTTCCGAGGAATCGTGGGCACGTCGGTTTTGAAGTTCTTCGATTTAACCCTTGCGCGCACCGGTCTTTCTGAACGGGAGGCAGAGAAGGAAAAGATTCCTTGTAAAAAAATCACGATAGAATCCACCCATGCTGCCGGTTATTATTCCAAGGAGAACCGGATGACATTAAAAATCGTTTATCATGAACGAACCGGTCAGTTGCTAGGCGCTCAAATCATAGGCGGGCTAGGAGTTGATAAACGTATCGATGTCCTGGCCACTGCTTTATTCCATGAAATGTCGATGGATGAGTTAGAGGACTTGGATCTCGCTTACGCACCTCCTTATAACAGCGTGTGGGATCCTGTACAGCAGGCAGCCCGTAAAGCAGACTGAATCGTGTAGGAAGGTCTTTATGTATGGTAGGATAGGAATGAAGCACCATACAGGAGGATTCATGCTGTGAATACAGATTTATATAAAAAGGCGGAAGCGTTCATTCGCCAATACCATCAGGAGCAACAGCTTTCTGGTATTGATGAGAGACTCAAAGGAATCGAACGGGAAATTGTTGAAACGGGAAGTTATACGCACACCTATGATGAGCTTGAATATGGCGCCAAAGTTGCCTGGCGGAACAGCAATCGCTGCATTGGACGTCTTTTCTGGAATAGCTTGAAGGTCTTTGATGCCAGGCATGTCAATACAGAGGAGGGCATGCGCAATGCCCTCCTCGAACACTTGGATTATGCTACGAATGATGGGCGTATCCGATCGACGATTACCATTTTCAAGCCCAAATCCCCGGAGACGGAAGTACGGCTTTGGAATCATCAATTGATTCGATATGCTGGTTATGAAGAAGACGGAACTGTGACAGGAGACCCGGCTTCTGTTGCGTTTACGAAGGAATGTCAGAAGCTCGGATGGAAAGGGGAAGGCACGTCGTTTGATGTATTGCCTCTTGTCGTCCAAATGGATGGGCGCGAGCCCGTATGGTATGATCTTCCATCTGAAAAGGTGAAACAAGTGCGCCTGCGTCATCCGGAATTCACTTGGTTTGAAGACTTGGGTTTACGGTGGTATGCGGTCCCTGTGATTTCTGATATGCGTCTTGAAATCGGTGGAATCGATTATACGGCCGCCCCATTTAATGGCTTTTATATGGAGACAGAAATCGGGGCCCGTAACCTCGCTGATGACTTTCGGTATGACCTTTTACCAGTTGTCGCGGAAGCCATGGGTCTTGATACAAAACGAAATTCTTCCTTGTGGAAGGACCGCGCCTTAATTGAGCTTAACCAGGCTGTGCTGTTTTCTTATCAATCCGATGGGGTAAGCCTTGTCGATCATCATACAGCTGCCCAACAGTTCCATCAGTTTGAGAAAAAAGAGCAGTCGTGCGGCCGTGAGGTCACGGGTGACTGGACATGGCTCATCCCGCCCGTTTCGCCAGCAACGACCCACATCTTTCATTCGGCCTATGAAAACCGGATGGACACACCCAACTATTTCTATCAGATTCCGGCCTATGAAAAAAATCCTTCCGATTGATTTGGAAGGATTTTTTTCATTTTCTTATTCAGATATATGAATCGGTATACGATGGTTGAAGCACTCATTCATACAAATCCGGTCGTCGGTCCTGGAAAATAGGGATCTGTTCCCGGATTGCCTCGACAGCCGTGAAGTCAATATCAGCATACACGATTTCTTCCCCAAAACCACCTTCAGCCACTACGCTGCCCCACGGGTCCACAACGATGGAATGACCTCCGAACTCATTGTTTTGATCAGCACCTACACGGTTGCAGGCGATCACAAAGCATTGATTTTCAATGGCTCGGCTGATCAATAGATTACGCCAATGCTCCACCCGAGGTTTAGGCCATTCAGCTACGACAAACAACCCGCGCGAACCATCAAGCATGTGCGTTCTCATCCATTCCGGGAAACGGATATCATAACAAATGACACCCGCCACCGGTACATCTTCAAGGTGGAAATTTCCTTTTTGATTACCTGATTCTAAAAACTTTTCTTCATTCATCAAGCGGAACAAATGAGCTTTCCGGTAGTTGAACAGCCGCTCACCTTTCGCGTCATAGGCAACGAAGGTATTATAGAACTTACCGTTTTCTTCTTCAGCGATGGAGCCCGCAATGGTGACCTTGAGTTCCTGGGCTAATGAAATTAAGAGCTGATGCGTCGGCCCATCAAGTGTTTCTGCTATTTCTTCAAAACGGGAAAGATCATAACCTGTCGTCCACAATTCAGGTAACAAGATGACCTCGCTTCCTTGTGCGGCGGCTTCTCTTATTTTCTCCTGTGCAGATCTTCGGTTCTCTTCAGGGTTACCGAAGACGATATCCATTTGAATGATTGCTATTTTTGTTGTCATCCTATCACCTCATTTTCTTCTTAGTGTATCAAAAAATTCTGACGTTTCCCTAATGTTTTCAATTAGGATTTTACTTGAATGATTGGATTTCATCTCCACCCTTCATTCTGTGTATCGAAACAAACCGCCCATGCTACAATAAATATCAAACGCTATTCAATGATATGGCAGGATTGTGGAAGACTCAGTTTCGAGACACTGATATAGCAAAGGGACGGAGGCTCGCCGCTCTTGCGGAAAGCGAGCTATCCCCCGCAGCCCCCATACACTCAACAAAAGTCTCGAAACTGAGTTTTGAATTAAAGGGCATATCTGCTAGAAAGAGTAAAAGGACGTGGGAATATGTTTGAGTTGTTTCTTCCGATGCTTGAACGGCTCGGGATTATAGTAACGGTCGCTTTTATCATTACTCGCTTCCGTTTTTTTCGGGAGTTGATTGATCAAAAAACGCTGGATCAACGACAGCGGTACATGGCGATCGCTTTTTTTGGTTTGTTCGGGATCATTGGTACATATACAGGCATTACTTATGATACAAGCTCCCTTGATTATGGACGCTGGGCTTATAATCTTGTCGAATCGGAAGCATTAGCGAACTCCAGAGTCGTTGGAATCGTGGCGGCCGGTCTTTTCGGAGGATACCGTATCGGAATAGGGGCTGGAGTCATTGCCGGTTTGCATCGTTTTTCCCTTGGTGGGTTCACGGGGGTCGCCTGCGGAATATCTGCTGTGGTAGCAGGAATCATCGCAGGTTACTTCCATAAAAAAGAGGAGCCGCTGAAACTGAAGACGGCTTTATTTGTGGGAGCCCTTGCGGAGATGGTCCAGATGGGTATTATCCTTCTTATCTCTAATCCATTTCCGCGCGCATGGGGGCTTGTCCAGGAGATCGGTGCACCCATGATTGTAGCCAATGGAGTCGGTTCCGCATTGTTCTTACTAATCATTCGGAATGTTCTTCATGAAGAAGAGAAGGTTGGAGCTTTGCAGGCGCAAAAAGCGCTAAAGTTGGCAGAATCAACGGTTTCATATCTGCGAAAAGGGCTGACGATGGATTCTGCAGAAAAGGCGTGCCGAATTATTTATGGGGAAGTCCAGGTGAGTGCAATCTCCATGACAGATAAACAAAGAATCCTTGCGCATGTCGGAGAGGCTGATGACCATCATAAGGCGGGAGAGCCGATTCAAACCGACGCCACTCGTGATGTCATTGAGACAGGAGAGCGTGTCGTAGTCAGTCATGAAGAGATTCAATGCCAACAGACGAACTGTCCACTCGGGGCAGCCGTTATCGTTCCATTGAAAAAAAGGCAAGAAGTGGTCGGAACCTTAAAGTTTTATGTTTCTTCACAAAAAGAAATCTCGAATGTGCTTTTGGAATTGATCCAGGGGTTGAGTGCTCTCCTTAGTCAGCAGCTTGAGCTAGCTGATGCTGAAAAAGCCCAAGAACTCGCACGGGAAGCAGAAGTGAAGGCTTTGCAGGCACAAGTCAATCCGCATTTCTTATTCAATTCGCTGAATGTTATCGTTTCGTTGACCCGTACGGAGCCTGACCGAGCAAGGGCGCTGCTTATAGCGCTTTCCAATTTCTTCAGGCAAAACCTGGGGGCGACCACCAAAACGTGGACGTCTTTAAAAGAAGAGTTGAGACATGTAAAGTCCTATCTTCTCATCGAAGAGACGCGTTTCGTCGATCGCCTTCATGTCCACTATGATGTGGATGAGTCTGCATTATCAGTCCGAATCGCTCCTTTAACCTTACAGCCCCTGGTAGAGAACAGCATTAAGCATGGAATCAAGGATCAGGAAGGGGGAGCGGAAATTACGATTAGTGTCCATAGAGATGGTGATCACGTCAAGATCAGCGTGGCAGATAACGGAAAAGGCATTGACCCCATGAGGCTGCGCACCTTGGGAGTACAGTCGGTCGCTTCTGAGGAAGGGACGGGATACGGGTTATATAACGTTAACAAACGCTTGGAATACATGCACGGAGAGAGTGCGAAACTACAAATTACGAGCGAACAAGGACAGGGGACAACCATTGTATTTGCGGTCCCTCTTCATGAAAAGGAGACAGGGTCATGAATGAAAAAATCACGGTGATCATCGTTGATGATGAGCGATTCAGCCGGGAAGAATTGAACTTTTTATTAAAACCTTACGAGAGTATTGAAGTTGTAGGAGAAGCGGGGTCAGGGGATGAGGCAGTTATGCAGACGTTGAAGCTTCAGCCGGATGTCCTGTTTCTTGATGTGGAAATGCCGAAGATGGATGGCATGGCGGTAGCAAAAGCGGTACAAGAACTCAAGAAGGTTCCTGAGATCGTGTTTGCGACTGCGTATCCAGACTTTGCGGTCGAAGCATTTCGGCAGAAGGCCATCGATTACCTACTCAAACCTTTTGATGAGGAACAGTTGAGTGAAACCGTGGAAAGAATAGAAAAGAAATTGAAGCCGGCGGAGGAGAGGACCGTTTCCCCACCTTCCAAACTGGCCGTAGAAGTGGAAGACACGATTGAATATCTGGATCCCTCTGAAATTATGTATGTTCATAGAGAGGACCGTGTCACCAAGATTGTCGGCAAACAAAAGGTTTATGAAACGAGGGACGCTCTCAAAGATGTGGAGCAGCGTCTTCAAGGGTTTTCTTTTTTCCGGATTCATAAAAGTTATTTGGTGAACTTGGATTACGTCCACAGGTTAACTCCTTGGTTTAATGGAGCCTATCAATTGGAACTTCAAGGAACGGAGGAAAAGCTTTCGGTCAGTAGAAACTATGTGAAGGAATTACGAAAGAAGCTTGAACTGTAATCAGACTGTATTTCAATCCTTTTTTTCGACATCTTGGACATCAATCTTGACATGTTGAACAGGATAACCTCTTTTGTAAGCGTTATCTTGCTATATTATATGTAAGCGATTACAGATAAACGCGACAAGGAGGATACACAATGATTACTTTTCTAGTGAGTATTGCACTTTTAATTATCGGTTATCTTACGTACGGTAAATATGTTGAAAAAACGTTTGGCGTCAACACAGGACGTGAAACGCCTGCTTATTCTCATGGTGATGGTGTGGATTACCTGCCGATGGGAGAGAAAAAGAACGCTTTGATTCAACTCTTAAACATAGCGGGTGTAGGTCCTATTTTCGGTCCGATCCTTGGTGCTTTATATGGTCCCGTCGCTTTCCTATGGATTGTGTTTGGAGCCATTTTTGCCGGAGCTGTCCACGATTATTTGACAGGGATGATATCCATCCGGAACCGTGGCGCTCACCTGCCTGAGCTTGCAGGGAAGTTTTTAGGTAAAGTCATGAAGCACGTCGTCAACGCGTTTGCGATTCTTTTGCTTGTCCTAGTAGGAACTGTATTCGTTACAGCACCTGCAGATCTTTTGCACAACATGACAAGCAGCTGGCTTGCTCTTCCTGTTATTCTACTTGTGATTTTTGCTTACTATTTATTAGCAACGATGCTCCCGATTGATAAAATCATCGGACGGTTTTATCCGATTTTCGGTGCCCTTCTACTCATTAGTGCAATTGGAGTTGGAGTCTCACTTGTCGTAACAGGTGCACCAATCCCAGAATTGACCTTTACCAATATGCACCCGGATAACGCACCGATTTTCCCACTGTTATTCTTAACGATTTCCTGTGGTGCCCTGTCAGGTTTTCACGCAACACAAACCCCTATCATCTCAAGAACGACACAACAGGAAAAACAAGGACGTCGTATTTTCTACGGGATGATGATTGCAGAAGGAATCATTGCCATGATCTGGGCAGCTGCGGCTATGAGTTTGTTCAATGGTTCTGCAGGGTTGAATGAAATCCTTGCAAGCGGTGGACCAGCAGCTGTGGTTAGTGAAGTTTCCGTAGCTATGCTAGGTGCCGTCGGTGGTACACTTGCTGTCCTTGGTGTCATCATTTTGCCAATTACATCAGGAGATACTGCATTCCGAAGCGCGCGTATGATTATTGCTGACTATATCAAAATTCCACAAAAGAAGATTATGAGTCGTGTATGGATTGCCCTTCCATTGTTCGTCATCTCCTTTGCGCTGACCCGCATTGATTTCACTTTGCTGTGGAGATACTTCTCCTGGGCAAACCAATCGACAGCCGTCATCGCGCTCTGGGTAGGAGCGATGTACTTGTTCCTATCACGTAAAAACTACTTCATCGCTGCCGTTCCTGCGACCTTTATGACGATGGCGACATTCACCTATATTCTGAATGCACCGATCGGATTCGGATTGTCACTGAATGTTTCCTACGTTGTTGCAGCCATCGGTACCGTTATGGTTGTTGCAGCCTTCATCATTGCCGCCCGCCGGGGATTACAGAAGGACATTCCATTAGAGGAAGATCTGAAACGAACCGCCTAATGTTAAAGAGCACCTACTTTGAAAAGTAGGTGCTCTTTTTTTGTCTATGGGTCCTTAGGTTGGGTGGGATGATGATTTTCTCTGTTATGATGTCGAATACTCAATTAATGGTGTCGAATTCCTCAATAGCATTGTCGAATACTCAATTAACGGTGTGGAATTCTAAAATAGCGTTGTCTAATCCCTCATGATCTCTGCAAAGCACTCTTTACCTTCGTATAGATCGTCATGTTTTTCTTAACGATGAAAGGGTATCCTTTATAGGGAAAGGAGAGATTGTTGTGGAACAAGAAATCCAAGAGAAACAAGGGACGTTTTTTATAGGAGAGGAACACGATCCGAAAGCACAGCTTCTTTTTGAAGAACATGACGATGCTATGGTCATTACAAGCACTTTCGTGGCACCGTCTGAACGTGAACAGGGTTTGGGCGGGGAATTGATTGATTATGCTGTGAACTATGCACGTAAATATAAATTGAAAATTGACCCGGTCTGCTCCTTCGCCCGGGAAGTTATTGAAAATACACCGGAATATCAAGTGGTGTTAAAAGCTTAGAGGGGGAGTTTCTGATGGTGAAAATAAGGGAACCTGAGGAAAAAGACTTGATGCATTTTACAAGGTACAGTATCGATTTTCTTCACGTCACCAGTTCTGAAATGCTGACCAATGAAGAATTGAGGGATCGTAAGTATTGGGCGGCAGATCAATTTCTAGCAAAGAACCCGAAACAAAAGCTACTAGTTGCTGATATGAATGGAAGAATCATCGGATATGTCCTTGGCATTATTGAATCCCATGCGGAAGAGGATGTGTATGGATATGTCCGGGAAGTATTTGTGGATGAATTTTATAGACGGGAAGGCATTGGCACAGATCTGTGTGACGGACTAATCAAATGGATGTACGAGCAGAATGCAAAAGCTATACAGGTAAGCCTAAGGCCTCATCAGAACGGGGTAAGTGAATTCATCCGCAAAATCGGTTTTTCTTCTGTCAGCACCCTTTATGAATACCAGTCAGAAAGATAAAGGATGTTTTGGAGAGGAGAAATAGAATGAAAAAGGCTATGTTGATCGTCAATCCTTCTTCAGGAAAAGAGGAAGCCGTCGATCATGTTGAACAAATCGAGCACATTTTATCGGAAAAAGGATACGAAGTGGAAGTTGCTCAAACAGAAAAAGAGCTGGATGCCACAAAGTATTGCCAGAATGCCTGCAGAGACGAATTCGATCTCGTCGTTTCTATGGGGGGAGATGGTACCCTCCATGAGACAATCAATGGGATGGTAGACGAAAGCCACCGACCGCATTTGGGAATTATTCCACTGGGAACAGTCAACGATTTTGCAAGAGCTCTTGATATTCCACTCAAGGTTGAAGAGGCTATTGATGTTCTCCGTTCCGATCAGACCAAATCTGTGGATATTGGGAAGTTCAATGACCAGTATTTTGTTAATATTGTAGCAGCGGGATCCCTTGCTGAAGCGACATATGAAGTGACACCTGAACAAAAAACGAAATTTGGCCCGCTTGCGTATATGATGGAGGGGATGAAAACCTTGACCCAGCATAGCAGCTATCCAATGCGGATCGAATATGATGATAAAGCCTGGGAAGGAGAATCTTTTCTTTTCCTGGCGGCCTTAACGAACTCAGCAGGCGGATTTGAAAAATTATCTCCGGAAGCGAAAGTGAATGATGGGAAGATTCACGGGTATATCGTTCCTAAAGTAAATATGATTCGTCTCGCATCGATTGTTTCTGCTATTCTTCGAGGTGGACTTAAAGATGAGCAGGATGTCGAATACTTCAAAGCGGATCATATCCGTATTACATCGGAGGAAGACCTGGTCACGAACGTCGACGGAGAAGAAGGAGATTCCCTGCCTGTAGAATTGTCCGTTCTTCCATCTCACATATCCGTTGTTGTAAAATAGGTAAAGGCTGTCATGGGTACAGCCTTTTTTTCTGTGCCATACTAGGAGTGAATGAGGTGCATCTTATGAAGAAACCAGATATGGAAGATTACTTACAGGAAGGCATTTATGGAAGTCGTCAAACAAAACCAAGAGAACGAAAACAATACCTCGGTACGTTAAGAGAACGAGTCCTGGTCGCTTTGACGAAAGGGCAGGTGATGCGGCAGCAGGGGGAGGAAGAGTTGGTGGATCTCATGAAAAGCTATCCCGATGCCAAACTGCTTTTGAACGGAGATGTGAGTTACCGTTTTCTATCTCCATACATGGATCTAGCCGAGGAACATAACATCCATCACTCCATCATTTCGAATAAGGAAACACATTCAGAATTCGGGGCAGTCCTCACTTTGGATTATGCAATTGAAAAAGAACACATAAGGATTAAAGAACAAGAGGAAGTAGGAGAGTCATCGGAGCAGAAAGGATGGACAGGCTTCTTCAAATCTCTTTTTAAACCATCAAAATAAAAAAGGCTGCGGATCATCCGCAGCCTTTTTTCACACGTCCCTCTCATAGAGAGAGGCCATTTTCTATTTGTACTGATTCAAGAATCTTGCCAGCCCGACGATAATAATAGCGAAAGAAAAAAGTATCATTGCAATGTAGCCGGCGTAGAACAAGAATTGATCGAAAAAGTTACCAGCTGAGTCGCCGATGCTGTAAAGCGCATATCCGGAAAGAAGAGCAGCTAGAAACAGGAACACACGGTTGTTGAAATCCATCTTTATTCCACCTCCTTTGTACTTTCAATATATGATGTACAAACGTGGAATATTTAGTTTTTTAAAAAATAATTTGCCGGCTTGTCCACACAGAACAAGGACTTTGTCTAATATAATCTCATTATTCAACTATTTGGCAGGATTGTGGAAGACTCAGTTTCGAGATGTTTTTTGAGTGGATGGGGCTGCGGGGAATAACTCGCTTTCCGCGGGAGCGCGGTGAGCCTCCTCGGACTGCGTCCTGTGGGGTCTCACCCTGCACTTTTTTCCCGCAGGAGTCTCGCCATTCCCCTCCGCCCCTTTTCTATATCAGTGTCTCGAAACCAGTTCTCGTATAATCTGCTATTTAGTTTGGTGGGAGTATAAGGATAAAACTCCTATGCTCAGGTATTAAAATCCTGAAAGCTTGATACAGAGCGTTTTATGCTTTAATCGAGATAGTGGAAGACAATCCAATTTGGTGAAGGGGTTCGTTTTTCTTACATGAGATGGGGTGGTTGGGAAGCTGCGAGACTCCCGTGGGAGAAAGGAGATAGGCGAGATCCCACAGGGCTTTAGCCCGAGGAAGCTCGCCACTCCCCCGCAGGAAAGCGAGTAGCTTCCCAGCCACCCCTGACGCTCAACCCCAGCAACGTACCCTGAACCATCTCGAAACTGAGTCTTCAACTAAAGGGAGCTTTAGTGATATAAAAGAGGATAAAAAAAGCCCCCTTTTGAATGGGCAAAAGGGGGAGATGGTATATGTCTTTTCATTGAAGGAAGACAGACCATGAAATCTACAGGTTATTTTTCCTGGCGGGGAAAAATAATAGGGTGATTCGACGTAAGAGACAAAAGAGAGTACTCAAGAAAGAAATGAATACCAATGAACAAATAAACCATGTGCGAAGTCGTGGACAACCAGCACAACAGCGCACTGCACGATTCAGTATCTCTTTTGCTATTCTATATTGTATCACCTTTTCCCTGGTTGCTGCTTTGGGAAAAAAACGTCTAAAAATGATAACTGAATAGAGGTTTTCAGAAAAAATTTTCTCAAGTTTTGACTACTATTGGTAAATTGTAAAATATATTCAGAAGAGTGATTGTTGAAAAAGCATGAATCCTGTACACTTGAACTATCAACTATATGGAGTGGAGAACATGGATGTAAGCAAGATCCAACTAATGATTCAAATGCAGGCCATGTCTATGTTAGATAATCGTAATTCGAACACTTTATCAAGCGGGATGCAGGATATGACGTTTCAAAGCCTGCTGAATGCAGTGATGGAGCAATCGATGCGGGAGAGTATACCTTCCGTGCCAAAGCGCTTTTCACAACCAGTGAATAGCCCTATGACACAGCAGGTACCAGTTCCTGTGGAGAAAAGTCAGGAAGGGAACAATATTGCGGAAGTAACCAGTGGAAACGCGGATTTGGATAAGCTCATAAAGAAAGCTTCAGAACGTCATGGGGTTGATGAAAAATTGGTACGTTCCGTGGTGAAGGCTGAGTCAAATTTTGATGCTGGTGTCGTCAGTTATGCAGGAGCTCAAGGGTTGATGCAGCTTATGCCCGCTACAGCCAGGGGACTTGGCGTGACCGATCCATTTAATCCTGAGCAGAACTTGATGGGTGGAACAAAATACTTGAGGCAAATGCTCGATCGTTATGATGGCAATACCGAATTAGCGCTTGCTGCATATAATGCAGGTCCTGGGAATGTCGATAAGTATGATGGTGTACCACCATTCCGGGAAACGCAAAATTACATAACAAAAATATTAGGAAGAGCATAAAGGAGCGCGGGTGTCTGATGTAGACCCCGCGCTTTTTAGTTACAGAAATATAGATCCGCTTGTTTAAAGTGGAGCAGCACTATAATACACCCGTCTCTTATTTATCTGGTTCAAGTTCCCGGCTCATCTGCATGTATTGATCAAAAACGACAGTCATCTCTTTCAAGCGGTTGCGGACGTCTTCGTCAATGAGCTCTCCCTGAGTGGAAAAGTGATTCGTGTGTGTGTACACGTAGTTTGGTGTCACCATACACCGGAAGTAATTCAGGATTGGTTTTAATTGATTCTCTACGACGAGGTGATGTTGCAAGGTCCCACCGTTGGCGACAATGGATACGGGTTTATAACGCATGGCAAGAGGCGATACGGCATCGAATACGTTTTTCAAAGTACCTGGGATGGATCCTTGAAAAACGGGAGTAGCGATGACATAAGCATCGGCTTCTTCAATTTCATGGATTAACTTCTTCATATCATCATTGTACTCTTCAGCTGGGCGGCCATCTACGAATTGAAGTTCGTAGTTCTCGAGGTCAACGATTTTTGTCGTGTGGTCCGTTGGCAGTTGTTGTATATATTTTTCGATTTCATCAAGGAGCGTCCGGGTCTTTTTCCCGACGATCGTTCCGTTCAATAGTAGGATCTTCATGACAACTTTCTCCCCTTCAATTTTCTTTGAGCTATGATATCCTATGCAGAACTTAAAAAAATGGGCTATGTAGCTAAGGGTAGTATGTGTTTGGAACGCCCGAATATCTTATGAAATTCTGAATTATAGTGCGGCACAGCGTTCAACCGTTTTCCGATACGTGGAGTAGGTGTAAATCACCGAAACGGTTGCGATTATGTGGTATAGTCTCTTTTCTTTTTATGGTAAAGTATACGTCTTATTTAAGCAATTGTGAGGATTGTGCTTGCTTCCTGTCAGAATAAGAAGGTTATAATAGGAGGGAGGAGGGAAGCTGATGATCCGTTTATGGCGAAGAATTAAGTTTCTTTTCAATGTCAGAAAATCTGTGCCGTTTCTTGTACAATTTTTCAAATCAAAAGATGTGAGTGCCGGGAAGAAATGGTTTTCCGTTGTACTCTTAGTGGCATACCTTTTATTCCCTTGGGACATCATCCCGGACTTCCTCGTATTCTTCGGTCTTGTCGATGACCTTGCTGTTTTTACTTACATCATGCAATGGATGGTGAAAATGGCTCCTGTGGATCTCCAAAAGGAGTACCGGGTCTATGATGAATAGAAATGTTTAATCAACGGCAAGATGAGGAATGTAACTGTAGTAGATTCAATAATTAGTCAAGGAGTGATGGATAATGAGTAAAGTAATGTTTACCGCACATGCAACAGCACAAGGTGGAAGAAATGGCCACGTTAAGTCAGATGACGGTTTAATTGATTTGAACCTTTCCATGCCTGGTGAAGGTGATGAAAAAGGATCGAACCCAGAGCAATTGTTTGCTGCTGGTTATTCCGCTTGCTACGATGGGGCATTGAACCTGGTTGCAAGTAAACAGAAGAAAGACATCGAATCTGAAATCACTGCTGACGTCAGCCTTATGAAAGATGAAGCAGACAATGGTTTTAAAGTAGGCGTTGTCCTTAATGTGAAAGTGAAAGGCGTTTCTCAGGAAGAAGCTGAATCACTTGCTGAAGAAGCACACAAAGTATGTCCTTACTCTAAAGCAACGAGCGGGAACATCGACGTTGAAATCAATGCGAGCGCCGTATAAAAGATAACCTTTTCATCCCTGGTGGAAATTCCACCAGGGATTTTTATTTATAGGAAGGGAAGAATAGCTGTAACGTATGAGATGTGATTCGTATTACTACCAGGCCTCCTGGTAATTATGGTATTTTATAGTCGAAGGGGTGAAGGCGATGAAAATCACCGACCAAGCGAGAGATTTGTTGAATCAAATCTTAGAAGATGAAGATGCAGGATGCCTGCGCTTGTTTTTTGCTGGGTACGGGTGTGGTGAACCAGATATCGGTATGACGATTGGTGAACCGGAAGGTGATGATGAACTTCATCACATCAATTCAATTCCCGTGGCTATAGACAGTAGAATTGTGCATCTGACTGAAACTTTGACAATTGAAGGGAAGCAGACAATGGAAGGGCCGAAGTTTCAAATGCTTGGGCTTCCCGAAAAAGACTGTTGAATAGATGCCCACAGTTTTGTGGGTTTATTTTTATAGGAGGACGCCCTGGAGATAGGGGCCTCCTTAATGAAATATACATATAAGAAAAGAGGATCACTATCCATCATGATGGCATCAGGACACCAGGTTGTGGGCTTTACTTTCGGGGTGGGAGCAATGACATTACTCCCTACGTTCGAGTGGATGCCTGAACAGCCTCTCCAAACGGTTTTATTTTTTGTGTTCGTCCTTTTCGGCTCGCTTCTGCCGGACATCGACACACCAACATCTACCCTCGGCCACAAGTTTTGGCGGGGACTTATGACGGTCTTTACTGTCGCTTTTCTCTGTTATTTGTTTGTACCAGAGTATTTGGATACATATCGAGAACAACTGAAAATTTTCGTCATGCTGCTTCTCCCTATTCTCATCATGATTCGAGGACATAGAAAAATGACCCATTCCGTGCTGTTTGTCGGTGTACTTATCGGTTACGGTATTATCCTTGAGCAAGCTTTCGCCATTCCCCGCATGTATATTGGTGGTTTGATCATAGGGGTGATTTCGCATTTGTTTGGTGATTACATAACGAAAAAAGGCATCCCGTTAGCTTATCCATTTTCAAAGAAGTACTTACAGTTCATTTTTACTTTCCGAACAGGATCCAACAGTGAGCGTCTCATTGTGTACAGCCTGCTTTTATGGAACGTATGGTACCTCACCTCAAACATTTTCTGACACTACATTCTAGTAGTGTCTTTTTTTATACCCATTTATTAAACAATAGGGCAGCAATGTGTAAGACTCAGTTTCGAGATGTGTCCGGGGTTCGTTGCCTTGTTGGGCGTCAGGGGTGGTTGGGAAGCTACTCGCTTTCCTGCGGGGATGACGGCAAGCCTCCTCGTGCTACGCACTGTGGGGTCTTGCCAGTCCATCCATTCCCGCGGGAGTCTCGCAGCTTTCCAACCACCCCTTTCGATGTAAGTGAGAAACGAACCCCTGTACCAGGTTGAAAGGTCTTCCACTATCCTGGTGTGATTAGTATAAAGCGCTCTATCAAAAGCTTCCAGAATGATGAATGGTGTCCTTGGAAGTCCATTCCGTTCGAATGACAACGTGTAAAAGCAGCTTATTCCAGAAGTGGTTTCGAGATACTTATATGGCGAAGCGGCGGAGGGGGATGGCGAGAATCCTATCTTAAGTGTGCAGGCGCATTGGTCAGCGGCGTATGAACTGGACTGAGCTGGCGGAGATAAAGGAAACACGAAGAACGGAGTGATTCGATGTTGACTTATCGTACAGAAGCGAGGGAAGTCTCACTAGCCGCTAGGCGCCGGAACCGGAAATTGAAGAGGAAAAAAGGGCATGGTGAGACCCCACAGGACGCAGTCCGAGGAGGCTCACCGCGCTCCCGCGGAAAGCGAGCTATTCCCCGCAGCCCCCATCCACTCAACAAAAGTCTCGAAATCAAGTCTTCAAGTATAGGGAGCGTTTATGGAATAAGAAGAGGTGTTTAAAAGGAAAAATAATCCATAAATATTTCAATATCTTTAAGTATTGTATAGACATATTTTCGAAAATTCAATAAAATAGAGTGTAGATAGATAAGGAGGGTGAGTGTTGTGGCAGATTATCAACTAATTGAACCGAGCCCATTGCGGAAGCTTCAAATGAGTCGCACTTCCTCTTTATATGACGTTTACCTGGATTATTTAAGGAAGTATCCTAGAAGGGATGCTGTCTTGCGGACAAAAGACTACATCCTCTCCCATTTTCCTATAACCATTGATGAACAAATTGTCTGCATGGAATTTTTTTATATGAATGATTTTTTTGAAGAGCTGTCTGTCATTACAGAATCCTCTTACATAAATAAAGAAGTGGGTCATTTGTATCGAGTGATCCTGTCTCAGACCGGTAGAGATAAAAACAAAAATTACTTAGACGAGCTAAAAGATCTCCATTTTACGCATCCATCGTTACGATGTCTTCATTTGTTCACCCTTGTTTATTCTTATCAGGACTTGAAAGTATTTACAGCATTGGATAAATACTTGGATGAATGCGATCAGGCGCTGCAGCAAGTAGACGAGCCTTTGATGTATTATTATTTGAATCAACGTTATCAAGAGCTGCTTTTTTATCATTATTGGAAGACTAATAACTCTATTCTTGCAAGCCGTTATGCATATAAAATGATCAACACAGAAGTTTCCTCCAGAAGAAAGAGCCGCATGCATCATGATTTGGCTTTATGTCAGCTTTTTAATGGCTATGAATCTTCTATGGAATCGTTACTAAAGTCCATGGAGATTGCTCGAAAACATGGGCATTCACGTTTTTTGCAAACGGTAAAAAACCGCTCCCTTCCTTTTATATCTTCCTTTCATCAGAGAACAGAAGGGATATCTACTACAGATCCAGTAGAGCAGGCTCATCTTGCTTTAGCGCGAGGAGATTATGAGAAAACCCAGGAGATTCTGCATTCCTTTCCATCACTCACTCCCTTTCAAGAAAGTTACCTGGGTCTGGCTACAGGGAACAGGGAGATGCTGAGACATTCCTATCATCGTTTTATTCAAGAACAAGGGGATTACTTCTTTGCTCAATTACCACTAGCGTATTTAGAAAGAATATAAAAATAAATGGGGGTATTCTTTTATGAAAAGGTTAGCCGGATTGTTTGTTGTTCTTTTACTGACGTTTGCAGGCTCATGGGGGATAGGTGAGAGTAAGACCGCCTACGATCCGATCGATGGAGGGTATTGGAGTATAGAAAATCCAGAAATTTAAAAGTATAAGAAATAGAAAAGGTGTCCTTCCAGTATTGGAATAGGACACCTTTTTTTGTTCTCAACTATTCGTTCTTTTTCTTGCGTCGTTCGGGCAGCGGCTCTTTTCGTATCATCTTCGTAAAGGCATAAACGAAGAGAATGATGATGACTGTAAACGGAAGAGCAGAAACGAGAGAAGCTGTCTGCAAAGCATCCAAGCCACCGGCGACCAGTAACACGCCGGCAATGGCTGCCATCAGGACACCCCAGATCACTTTAATAGCAAGGGCAGGCGTCAGACTGCCATTCGTTGTCATACTTGCCAAAATATAAGTGGCTGAGTCCGCGGATGTGATCAAGAACGTAGCAATCAACAAAATTGATAAGAAAGATAAAATACCTGTAAGAGGCAGATATTCATAAGCTTCGAAGAGAGCGACCGTCACATCATTGTTGACGGCTTCAGCGATTTGCGTTCCATTGTTCAAGTCACTGTTCAAGGCTGTACCACCAAAAACGGCGATCCACAAACAAGCGATCAGCGGTGGTACGACAAGGACACCGAATATGAACTCCCTGATTGTTCGACCACGGGAAACGCGGGCAACGAATGCCCCTACGAATGGTGACCATGCAATGACCCATGCCCAATAGAAAATCGTCCAATCCCGGAGCCAACTCCCACCTTCATAGGGAGTCAATCTAAGACTGTACCCCACAAAGTTGGTAATATAGTCTCCGATCCCTAAGGTGAAACTATTTAAAATAAAGACCGTCGGCCCGGCGAAGAAGACAAATAAAAGTAAAACTAAGCATAGAGCCAGGTTCAAGTTACTGAGCCATTTGATCCCTTTTTCTAATCCAGTACTGGATGAGGTTAAGTATAAGATGAGCAGTACGCCTGTTATGATAAGCTGGATCGATGTACTATTTGGAATGCCGAATACGGCGTTCAACCCACCGTTCATTTGAAGGATACCGAGTCCTAAGGATGTGGCGATTCCCATCACTGTAGCGATGACGGCTAATGAGTCGATGGTGTACTTCACGGGCTTTGATTTCCCGAGCACGGGTTCAAGAGCAGTAGACACGAGACCGTTCTTATCCTTTCTGAATTGCAAGAAGCCAATAAGCAGGCCGACAATGGCGAAAACGGACCATTGGTTAATTCCCCAGTGGAAAAAAGAGTATCCCATAGCGACACGCGCAGCATCCTCAGTTTGGGCATCCAAATCTGAGAATGGCGTTTCAAAGAAGTGGCTCATCGGTTCTGCCACTCCCCAGAATACAAGCCCTACCCCGAATCCGGCAGAGAAGAGCATGCCGATCCAAGTGAAGAAAGGAAATTCAGGCTTTGAATCTTGAGGCCCGATTTTGATCTTTCCGTATTTACTCAGTCCGAGAGCAGCCAGGAAAATGACAAAGCCGAAGACGGAAATGAGATAAAACCAGCCGAAATTAATCGTAGTGAAATCAAATAAGGTACCGGCGACTGTACCGAAGCCTTCTGGATTAATGGCTCCTACGATGACGAGGACAGTGATGACGGTTGCAGAAATGAGGAAAACAGGGTTTTTGATTTGATCTTTCATCGTGGACTCCTTTCATGAATCATAAGTAATAGATGAACATGAATTTGATGATCGGTTTGTTTATTCCCTACATTTTCCTGCGAAAAACATTTACGCGTTGAATTCGGATCGAAGCATCCCCATAAGGATCGTGTCATAGTGAGTGCCTTCCACATATTCATTTTTACGGAGCCGGCCTTCTGTCTGGAAGCCCGTTTTTTCGTAAAGTCTTAGCGCTTGTGTGTTGCCGCTCCACGTGTCCAGTTGAACACGTTCGAGGTTCAGGGTGTGAAAGAGGTGTTTCAACAAGGTTTGAATGATGTCCCTTCCATATCCATGCCCCCAATATTCTCTTTCCCCGATGCTCAAACCGATTTCTGCTGCCCTTGTCACGGGATTCAGGTTGCTGTAGCTGCATTTCCCAATAGGCACTCCTGTACTGATCGTATAGACGATGAAAACACGTCCGCTTTCCCATAGAGGCTGCGCAGTAAGATTTTTTTCATAGAAAGCTTCCAGATCTTCTTGTGGGTTGTTATTTTGATAGGCTGAGTCGCTCCCATGTGCGAGATTCGCTATTTCTTCATCATTCGCCCACTTGAATAAGTGTTTCAAGTCGTCCTTTGAAACAGGACGGAGTTCAACAAGATTTCCTTTCAGCATATCCATTCCCCCATGTTTATATATATCCCCCCATCGTATAAGAAAACTTTTCCAAAAGAAAGGGTTAAAAAAGGATTGGGTTAAGCGGTTTTAAACTCGGACAAGATGATATAGAGGAGGATTCACATGTTTGAAAAATGTACAGAAGTACGGCAGTGGTTAAGTGAATTTGATGGAGAATGGATGTTCGCGGGGGGATGGGCTATTGACCTTCATATCGGAGAAGAAACAAGGCATCACGATGATGTGGAAGTCGCCATTTTCCGTGAAAAACAGCATGAATTATATCAAGTATTGAAATCATGGGATTTGCAAGTCGTCAAACAGAAGGAACTCAAACGTTGGGAAGGGGAACCCCTCACTCTTCCTGTCCATGAAATCCATGCTTTTTCTCAAGAGGGTCATAGGTTCGAAATTCTCCTCAATGAAAAAAACAGGCACCGCTGGCAGTTCAGAAGAGATTCCTCTATTACATTTGAAATCAATCGTATGCACCTGCAGTCAGAACATGGACACCCGTATCTGAACCCTGAAATTGTTCTTCTCTATAAATCAACCCATACCACAGATAAAGACGAGGAAGACTTCCAAAACGTCTTTCCTTTCTTAAATGACCATCAGAAGGAGTGGCTGAAACAAGGACTGATGCATCACCAACCTGAACATCCTTGGCTCGAAGCTTTACTCTATTGAACGCTGTCCTTAAAAGAAACTTTTATAATGATATAAGCCCAGGAGACATCCGTCTTTTGGGCTATATTTATGTAGGGAAAATTCGACGAATTGTTTATTTTTTCTTTGTTTGGGTATTCGTTAAACATACATCATCGGATGCTACCCCTCGAATAATCATCCCCCTGTATCGAAAATACGTACAAGTTCTGGAAAGGAGTTTACAATGAAAAAAGTCACATCTGTTTTTTGGGTTACATTAGCCATTGCACTATTTTCAGTCGTCTGGGGTTCGGTTGCCCCCAAAAATCTAGAAAGTATTACAGGAAGCATCCAGTCTTATATCTCTGTTCACTTTGGATGGTACTACTTACTGATCGTTACTGGTTTTGTGATTTTCTGTCTTTATATGATTTTCAGTCCTTATGGAAAAATGAAACTTGGAAAGCCCACGGACAAGCCTGATTACAACTACGCGACATGGTTTGCGATGCTTTTCAGTGCCGGGATGGGAATCGGCCTCGTCTTCTGGGGAGCGGCAGAACCAATCTACTTTTATGCTAATAATGCTCCAACTGCAGAGACGGGAACAGCGGCTGCCCTGAATGAATCCATGCGATTCGTTTACTTCCACTGGGGAGTTCATGCATGGGGAATTTACGCAATCGTTGCTTTAGTTCTTGCATATTTTAAGTTCCGTCGAGGTGCGCCAGCTTTAATCAGTTCTACACTCGAGCCTCTGTTCGGAGATAAAATGAATGGACCGTGGGGGAAAGTCGTCGATATCATTGCCGTGTTTGCGACCATTGTCGGGGTAGCGACGACCCTTGGATTTGGTGCAGCACAAATCAATGGCGGTTTGACGTTCTTAACACCCCTTGAAGATTCATTTGGTGTTCAGTTGATCATCATCGGTGTCGTTACCGTTTTATTCATGATTTCTGCATATACTGGATTGAGCAAAGGAATCCGCTATTTGAGTAATACGAATATGGTCTTAGCGATAGCTTTGCTTGCCATCATGTTGATTGTGGGTCCGACGCTCTTCATTATGAACATGTTTACAGACACGATCGGTGCTTACTTACAAAACCTGCCGACCATGAGCTTCCGTCTTGCACCGAACAGTGAAGAAAATCGTACATGGATCAACAACTGGACGGTCTTCTACTGGGCATGGTGGATTGCTTGGTCCCCGTTTGTCGGAATCTTTATCGCTCGTGTGTCCAAAGGACGTACGATCCGCGAATTTTTATCAGGTGTGCTGCTTGTACCGTCTGCTGTAGGTTTTCTCTGGTTCTCCACTTTCGGTTCTTCTGCTATCCAAGTCCAACAAGATCAAGGTGGACTTTCCGATCTAGCTACAGAACAAGTGATGTTTGGAACATTTGATAATTATCCACTAGGATTGATCCTGTCAATCATCGCAATGGTATTGATTGGAACATTCTTCATTACATCCGCAGACTCTGCAACCTTCGTATTAGGAATGCAGACGACAAACGGATCACTGACCCCGCCTACGATGGTTAAGTTTGTATGGGGGATTGTTCAGTCATCCATGGCTGCTGTTTTGTTATATTCCGGTGGTTTGCAGGCCCTGCAGAATGCTCTTATATCGGCTGCCTTTCCATTCTCTTTCATCATGATCTTAATGGTCGTATCCTTATATAAAGCCATTCGTGCAGATAAAATCGCACTCGATCGAGGGAAGGATAAAGAAGAAAAAACATCTGCTTAATCTAAGAAGGAACTTCCACGTTACGACGTGGGAGTTCCTTCTTCCATACTTTTCTGTCCTGGAAAAGTGGTGTGCATATGAAGATTGATAGAGTCTGGGGAAATCTTATATTTTTGAAGGGGTCTCGATTCACGGGGATTTGAATTTAGTTTTGTACTCATTGTGTTTCTTTTCATGAAAATGTATCATAAAACCTTAGAGAAATCTGATAGAATAATAAGGAAAAGGGTTAGATATAAAAGGAGCCAAAGATATGTGGGAATGGAGAAATATTTACCGTGGCATGCTGATGGGAGCGAGTGACGTCGTTCCAGGTGTAAGTGGGGGGACAATTGCTGTCGTTCTCGGCATTTACGACCGTCTGATCGAAGCCATTAACGGTTTTTTTAGTAAGGAATGGAAGACACATTTGAAATTCTTGCTGCCACTTGGAATTGGAGTGGTGATCGCCATCGGTTTGATGGCCAACTTAATCGAATGGTTATTTGAACACTACCCGGGCCCGACGCAGTTTTTCTTTCTTGGCCTGATCATCGGAGTGCTGCCGTACTTAACACATAAAGCAGATGTGAAACATAATTTTAAAGCGAAACACTTCTTATTGCTGCTTATAGGAGCCGTCTTAGTCGCCTCCATGGCATTTTTCCAGACAGCAGAGTCTGAACCGATGCAAAACTTATCGTTGGCTGGATACATTTTGTTGTTTTTCTCTGGATGGATTGCCAGCAGTGCTATGATTCTACCTGGAATCAGCGGCTCATTTATCTTATTAATTATTGGGGTATATACGACCGTAACTTCAGGGATTTCTGACTTCCGAATTGATATCATCGCTGTAGTGGGGGCAGGAATCGTTTGTGGAATCGTGGTAATGAGTAAGATTGTTAAATTTTTCCTTGAAAATTATACATCTGGAACCTTTGCGGTCATCATCGGTCTAGTCATTGGTTCTGTATTTGTTATTTTTCCTGGACTTCCTGAAGCTGGAGTGATGATGCTTGTCAGTATCGCTGCACTCCTTGGGGGGCTGGTTGCTGCCTGGCTGCTAGGCAGAGTGGAATACAAGTAAGCCTGACGAAAGACAAATTCATACATTTTGGGTATGATAAGAAGTAGTTATTTATAAAGGAGATTGAGTTTGATGGAAGCCATTCATACAACGGATAAGTTCAACGAAACAATTGCAAGCGACCGTCCAGTCATCGTGAAATTCGAAGCGGACTGGTGCCCGGATTGCCGACGCATGGATATGTTTATCGGAGACATCCTAGAAGAATATAATGGGTACGATTGGTATAATGTTAATCGCGATGAACTTCCAGAGATTGCAGAAAAGTATGAAGTGATGGGGATTCCAAGCATCCTGATTTTTAAAGATGGAAACAAAAAAGCCCATCTTCATAGTGCGAATGCTAAAACTCCAGAAGAGGTAGAGGAGTTTTTACAAGCAAGTCTTTAATAAGCGCGTCCACATGGTCATGCCATGTGGACGTTTTCTGTAAGGAGGTGCTCTCTTGTCAAAAAGGTTACTGCTCGTCGGTGCTGGTCATGCCCACCTTGAAATTTTAAGACAATTGCGGAGTGAAATTTGGAGACAGGTCGATGTTTGTATGATTACACCTTCGCCTTATCAGTATTATTCAGGGATGTTTTCAGGGTACACAGAAGGCCTTTACTCTGAAGAGGATATTCGTGTGGATATACGTCAGTTAGCGAATGCTTCCAACGTCCATTGGATACCAAAAAAAGCATCCTTCATAAAACCTCAGCAAAAAAAGGTCGTATGTGAAGATGGGTCTGTCTATCCCTTTGATGTCGTAAGTTTTGATATTGGGTCTAAAAGTTTGCCCTTATCGTTTGAGGACTCAGCTGCGCGGACAATTAAGCCGAATTACGAATTTACAGAGCAGATTAGAACATTGAGAAAAACCACCAAACCACTGATTGTCGGAGGGGGGGCGGCTGGAACGGAGCTTGCGATGTCGATCCAAGCTTATAAGGATAAACACAAAATCCCTGGTCAAGTCCGTTTGATCACGTCTGATCGAATACTGGCAGATGGACCACGGTACGTCTCAGCAAGGTTGAAAAAGTTATTGGAGAAAAAAGGGATACGCGTCTGGCAGGACGAACATGTCGAAGAAGTTTTTGAAGAATTCGTCAAAACGGACAGCGGTAATCGAGTTCGCCATACGGGTGTTCTTTGGCTGGGAGGCGCGATTGGAGATCCGATTTTTGAAAAGTCTTCACTCGCCATAGATGAGCGCTCTTTCGCACTTGTACGATCTACCCTGCAATTCCGTGACTATGATTACATCTTTGGGGCAGGGGATTGTGTCACAATGATTGATCATCCGAACCTTCCGAAAAGTGGTGTGTATGCTGTGAGACAGGGTCCGGTTCTTTGGGAGAACTTGAAAAATTACCTTTCCGGCTTACCATTGGACTCGTTCGTTCCACAGAAAAATGCTCTGTATATTTTATCAACAGGGGGGAAGAAAGGTTTTCTTGTGTATGGACCTGTCAGTTCGCATAATAAGAAGGCGTGGCAGTTAAAGAACAAAATTGATCAGGAGTTTATGGGTAAATATAAATAATAAGAGTCTTGGATAGCGCCCCCTTCGACGCTATCCAAGACTCTTTCTTTTTGACTAAAGCTCCCTATTCTTGAAGACTCAGTTTCGAGGCGATTGTGTGGTTCTAGGGGCTCCGGGAAAAGGTTCGTCTTGCTCCATCGTCCAGACACTCGAGTCATATTCCGTCAGCTCAGTCCAGTCCATACGCCGCTGATCGAGGCGCCTCACCGCGCTCCCGCGGAAAGCGAGTTATTCCCCGCAGCCCCCACCACTCAATAAAAGTCTCGAAACTGAGTCTTCAAGAAACCTGCCAAATAGTTGGATAGTGCTTATAGTTTCAGCCAGGTTCGTACTTTGTTGCGGAAGAAGTAAGTTGTGACAAGGAGGAGGGTGAAGACACTGAAGGCGATGAGAATCAGTGTACGGTCTCCGCTTGCAAGACTGGTTCCGACCAGGCTGTATGCGAACGTTCCAGGAAGCATACCGATCACCGTAGCTAGAACGAAAGAGAGAAACTTCACCCTCGTCATTCCTGCTAGATAACTTAATATGTCGAATCCGACGAGTGGAATGAGGCGCAGGATGAACACATAGAGAAAACCTTGCCCCTGCATCCGCTCATAGATGTTTCCCGCCCATTTCGACTGATGAAACTTGAGTACAGAGTCTCCGAAAAATCTCCCCATGATATATCCAGTCACCCCAGCTCCTGTAGCTCCGATGACGATATAGAGCATCCCGGGCCAGATTCCATAGGCGAAAGCCGCAGCGAGCGAAAGGACAGAGGTAGGAAAAACAACAATGGGGCCGATGGCATACAGACCCATAAAGATGAGTGGTCCTATAGCACCGAACGATAGAATATAGGAACGGATATTATCCGCACTGACGTCGAACCGGGAGCGTACAAACCAGGCAAGAGCAATAAACAGACCAAGGAACAAAGCTGTCCGTAATATGTTTTTCCTGTTCATAGAATCTCTCCGCTGAAGGTCTGTATGGAACCTTTTGGAATGGTTACTTGGACTTCCCGTGTATCGAGCGTTTCATCGACGGGGATAGATATTTTCTTCTCAAGCTCGTGGACATATAAATGTGCTACCGGCCGGCCGTGCTGGTAAGTGATATGCTCGACAGTGGCGTGGTAGCTGACTCCATTTTCCGATGTTTTACGGGTTCCTACTTGAACGGCATGTAAAGGGGTGAATTCGTGATCATTTAAAATGAGATGCCCCCCTAAAAAGGAAGCAACCCTGATATTTGCAGGGGACTTGTGTAACGTTTCAGCTGTGCCGATCTGTTGGAAGTTCCCTCCTTCAAATACAGCGATTTGATCACCCATGATCATGGCTTCTTCCATATCATGAGTAACGAATACCGCAGTCGTTTCTCTCGAGGCAAGAAAGTCACGGACCCAGTATCTCAAATCCTGTCTTAACGCTGGGTCCAGACTACTGAAGGGTTCGTCAAACAGAATCACTTCAGGTTCTGTGGCCATCGCACGGGCGAGAGCCGTCCGCTGCTGCTGTCCTCCGGAAATCTCGGAAGGGTAATAGTCTCGGTAACGCGCCATACCAATCGCATCCAGTAAAGAATCAATTTTTTCTTCTTTATATTTCTTTGAGACTTTTGCTCCGTAAGCGATATTTTCTTTTACGGTCATATGTGGAAAAAGCAGAGGCTGTTGAAAAACGAGACTGATGCTCCGCCGGTTCGCCTTCTGTTTGGTAATGTTTTTTCCATTCATGATCATTTCACCATCTGTCGGCTTTTCAAGCCCTGCAAGTATACGGAGCAGGGTGGTTTTTCCACTGCCTGAAGGCCCGACGATACTTATGATTTCACCTTTCTTAAGTTGGAAGGTCAGGTCTTTCAAAATCGTATCTTGATTAAAGGTTTTTGTGATGTTTTTCATTTCTAATTTCGTCTGTTTCATCGATGATTCCTCCATGGCAATCGAGAGTAGGGGAGAAACATCATCAAAGCTTCAATGATGATGTACATGAAAATCGGAATGAGTGCGAACCAGATTGAGAATGCCGCCATGATCGATGTGTTCGCATTATCGAGAAAAGGGAAAAAGACCAATGGCAATGTTACTACCCGACCGCCGCCAATAATGGCGGTGAGGGCATATTGACTTAAGCTGATCACAATCGTTAAAAAAGTGAGGCTCCGGATCGCAGGTCTGAGTAAAGGGAGTTCTACGGTGAAGACCTGTGTCCAAAACCCTGCTCCAAGAATGTGAGGCTGCTCCATCATTGCTTTTCCCATTTGCTGATAACTGTTATGAAAGATCTTGATACTGTATGGGACGGTCGGTACCAGATGGATAAGCATCACGCCCCCAATGGTGTCTGCAAGACCGATACGAATCATGAATAAATGCAGGCCCATGGCAATGGCCAGGGATGGTATTAAAATCGGTGATAAAAGCAGAGCCTCCAACCATGCTTTTCCACGGTAAGCATAGGAGGACAGCGCCTTTCCTGTAAACAAACCGATTGCGACATTCATGAAAAGTACAGCAAACCCGATTCCGATGGAGATGAACGTCGCTTCCCACAACTGCGGATTTCCAAAGAGGACGGAATACCCTTGCATTCCCCAGTCTATGCCTTGTCCCGTATGGAAGCGCCAGGGAGCACTAAAGCTTTGCAATAGCAAAGCGGTTAGCGGAATGACGAAGAGAAGCAAAGTCAAAATAAGAAACAGCGTTTTTTTACGAATCATGGTCGATCCCCCCTCATCGCTCTCCATCTGGGCCTGCTTAATCCATAATAGCTTATCAATGTCAGCGCTAAGAGGAATAGACTAGTCAGGACCATGGCGGCAAAGGCCAATGGACGATCGTTCCAGGAACTTCCATAGAACCATTCATACCCGAGCACGGATATCATCTCCGGAAAAGTGGTGCCGATGAGAGCTGGAACCTCATAGGCCGCCAGAGTGAAGGAGAAGATGATCAAAAATGATTCCACGAGAACAGGGAAGAGGTGTGGCAGATCGATTGTAGTAAAGCGGTGCCAGGCATTTCCTCCAAGGCTGTCTACAAGAGCGTAATACTCAGGGCGGATAGACGTAAACACAGGGAAAAGCAGCAGAATGACAAGAGGGACTTCTTTCCATATATAGGTGATGATGATTCCTATACCTTCCGGATCACGGGTCCATACAGGAAAGTTTGATGTATCTTCCATCCATCCGGCAGCTGCAAAGGCTTGTGATATCCACCCTGTTTCCGAGAGTAGGAGAATGACCATGTATCCCCAAACGAAATGAGGAAAAAGCATCGGAATCCAAACCATGAGCCTTTTAGAGGTTCGGGCTAACAATGGGTGAAACGCCTTTGTGAAACCAAGCCCGAGGATGATGGAAGCAATGGTAGCTATTCCTGCCGTTCGAATGCTAAACCAGACAGAAGAAAGAAACCGTTCCGAGTCTAGAATTTCTTTATAATGAGTTAACCCTTCGCCACCTATGCTTTGAATGACCGCGTGTATGAAGCCATAGAAGGGGATAACCAAAAAGCTGATTACAGGAAGAAAGAGAAGAAAGGTTCTATTATTGAACAACTTCATTGAACCACTGTTCCTTCATCCAATCGACATAGCCGGCTTCTGATTCTGGCAGGAAGCTTTCTTCAAGTTCTTCTGCTGATAATACGCTCTTCCCGCGTTTCACAGCTTTGAATTCCTCTATAACGTCTTCAGGCAATTGGTCGAAGCTGATCGGTGTATTCTCGCCCCAGTCATCCGGTTTATATTTTTCCAGTTGGGCTTCTGGAGAAAGCATGAAGTTGATGGCGGTCAACGCACCGGGTTGATTGGGGCTGTTGAAGGGGATGGAGAGGAAATGTGTATTTCCAATCGATCCTGGTTCCATCACGAACGAACGTGTAGATTCAGGGAAAACGCCTTCTTTAATCAGTGATTCAGCCCGCGATTCGTTATATCCCATCGTCATCCACACTTCCCCTTGACTGTACAACTGGTCTAACTCTGTCAGGCTGTTTGGATAATGCTCCCCTGAGCGCCAAAGGTTTTTCTCCATTTCATTAAGGTACGACCATGTCCGTTCGGCAGTTGGAGTGATGTTGTTCTCTTTCAATGGCTGCTCAAAAACATCTGAAGGCTTTTCTGCTTGTGCGTATAACACGTGTCTCAGGAAGGCATTGCCTGTGAAATCTTCCGCTCTCGGATAGGTGAATCTGCCGGGGTTCTCAGCCACCCAATTTTGTAATTCTTCGAATGTAGCGGGAGGGTTTTCAACTTTTTCTGAATCATAATGAAACACGAATTGGACTTTGCCCCAGGGCGCTTCCATTCCTTCTACTTTTGTTCCGAAATCCCTTTGGAAAGCTGGGTCTTCGGTATTATAGTAATCATTGAAATTAGGAAGCACATCTGTGAAAGAACCGATCAGCAACTCGTTTGCTTTTGCGTTTTTGAAATTCTCTCCATTGATCCATATCACATCAATCGAGCCCTCTTGTTTATTCGCTTGTTTCTCCGTTTGGAGTTTTTGTAAAATTTCCGGTGTGTCGAGAGGGATGCGTTTCAGCGAAACCCCATATTGGTCTTCGAGTTGTGGTGTGACATAGTCATCAATGTAGGCATTGATTCCTTCATCTCCTCCCCACATGTACAGGCGGACTTCTGTCCCATCTGCTGCAGCTTCGATTTCTTCCCACGAAGCTTCTGTCCAATCTTTTTTATCTGTAGATGTTTCACTGCAAGCTGTCAAAAACAGGATCGCAAGCAGGAAACATGGCATGAAATTCTTCAAGCGCATCTCCCCCTATGATTCTCATTATATGGGTACTGCATAAATCCCTCTGTCATTTATCATACAAACAAACGGAACGAAAAAAAACTAATACTACTTTCGTAATGCGTGAACTCAAAAATATAAGGGTAAAGGGAGGGAAAAGGAGGACGGAGATGTGATTTATGATCAATTCGCAAAACCAGAAGGATTAGCGGGCAAGTTTGCTGGAATGTTTATGGAAAGAGAAAACAGGGAGTTGAATGATTGGACCTTGTCTTTTCTGGATGTAGGAAAGGAAGATCGCGTTTTAGAGGTCGGGTTTGGTTCAGGAGCAGCTTTGAAAAAAATAGCTGCCCTGGAAACAGAGGAATTGTATGGAATTGATCCGTCAGAAGCGATGGTTGAAATGGTTTTAAAGAAGTTGAATGATCAAACGCATTCAAAACAAATCGGTATCATCCACGGAGAAGCCTGTCAGCTGCTTCATTTTAATAAACCATTGGACAAAATCTATGCCGTCAACAATATCACGTTTTGGAAGCGCCCGGTAGAAATTCTTCGTCATTTGCGGAGGCTGCTCAGTGAAAGGGGGAAAATCGCGCTGACCATTGTTCCTCATGAAGATGAAGCGACCGATGACACGACGGAGGTGCTGGGTGGTCAGATGCAAAACCTTCTTATAAAAGCGGGGTTTCAACAGGTATGCATCCATTACAAATCTGAAAAACCCAACGATGCTGTCTGTGTGACAGGAATGAAAAAAGATATGATAGGATAAGGAAAAAAGGGGGAAGCATATGAAATTAAAAAAAGAAGAAAGAGAGTATATGGTAGATCAAATCAAAGAATACTTTGAATTAGAACGGGGAGAGGTGATCGGGGATCTTGCTGCTGAACAATGGGTACATAGGTTGGCGGAAGAGATGGGTCCCTTCTTTTATAACAAAGGAGTAGCAGACGCGAGACAGATGGTAGAACAGAAGGTTATGAATGTCGATGAAGATCTCCGTTCCCTTGAACGCCCCGCTGGTAAACCGGCACGCAGGTAAAAAAACACCGCTTCATTAAGCTGAAGCGGTGTATGTTTTTTCATCATCTTCGTAATCTACTTCCATATCTTTTTCTATTTGTTGTTCTTCCACTTGTTGATTCCATTCAAAATGTTCTAACTGCTCGTTCAAGTCAGCTACCATATTTTCAAGGCGATCGGTTTCTTTGATCATCTGCTGGAAGGCTGCTTGCTGCTCGACAGTAGATGCAGAAATTTCTTCTGTGCCTGCCGCTGTTTCTTCCACGATACTGCTCACATTCTCTACAGAAACGTAGACATTCGCACTTTTATCTTTGGAATCATCCAATCCACGGACTAGAGATTCCAGCTGTTCATCGATGGACTTCACTTGAGCGCTTATTTTTTCAAAAGCGGTTTTCGATGTATCTACAGAATCGTTTTGCAGTTCAGAAATTTGGATGGTTTTCTGCATTTCCTGTTCAATGACTTGAACGCCATCTCTAATTTGCGTCACCATTTCAGTGATGTGACCTGTAGCTGAAGTGGACTGATCAGCAAGTTTACGCACTTCTTCCGCGACGACGGCGAATCCCTTACCATGTTCACCTGCTCGTGCTGCTTCAATGGCAGCGTTCAGAGCAAGAAGATTCGTTTGTTCTGCAATATCATTGACCAGTTTGACGGTGGATTCGATTTGATCCGTATGTTGGATGAAGTGATTGACGGATTCTTCTACGTTTGCAATCGAAGCAGCGCTTCGGTCCATCAGCGCCCGTTGGTCTGTAATGCTCGTCTGCCCCTCATCCACATAAGCGAGCGCTTGCTGACTGGATTTCCTGGATGATTGGCCTTGTTCACGGTTCATTTCAAAGCCTTGGTGGAGATCATCCATGAGATTGGCTACATCCTGAACATCTTCAGAAATGGATTGGCTCCCTTGGGCCAGTTCATCGGTTGAATTGGCTACTTGACTCGATATTTCCGAAAGGCCGCCCATCTCCTTATGAAGACGGGAACTGAAATCCTGTACATTATGTCCGATGTGGTGAACGGATTGGACTGTCCCTTCCAAGTTATCGATCATCGTACGGAATGATCGTTTCAATTGCCCAATTTCGTCTTTCTCTTTATTGCTCACATCAATGGAAGCTTTCAAGTTTCCATTGGCTACTTCTGATGCTTGATCAGCGAGATCACGGATCGGGCGGGCAATATGCTTCGTCAGTCTTGTCGTTGATAGAATCGTAGAAACTACGAGGACCGCTGCCGCAATGATGGTGAACCAAATCAGGTTTTGAATCGTCTGTTTTTGGTTCATCATTTGATCGTCATACCAGGATTGGGCTTCTTTTTGAAGCATGTAGATATCATTAATGATTCCACCGGTACGGGCGGATTGACGCTGCACTTCATTAGTATCGTTGCTTGCCAGTGCCTCTGAAGCAATCTTTGTCCAATTCTCAAATTTTGCCTGTGCCTGGTTGTACCATTGCTCCTGAGCTTCCGTTGCAATCAGCGGTTCCATATCCTCGAAGATGCTGCCGGTCTGTTCAATCAGAACTTCAGCTTCGCTCCGAGAGGCTTCGGATGGATTGTATCCGTAGGTCGTCAATGCCTGTTCCACACTGACGAGCTGGCCATGCAGTTCCTTACCTTCAAGTAAAATTTGGACATCTTGATTGGACGAGCGTTGTAAATCCATCATTTGAAAAACGATGAAACTGATGAGGGCCAGGCATAAAAGGAGTGGAATCAGTGTCATTGTATATAATCTTTTTCCGATGGTCATCACGTTTCCCCCTTACTTTCCTGTCGCTTCATTTAATAGATTTTGTTCTTCTGGGCTCAATTCAATTAAGCGGATTGGAGCAAGACCTACACCATTTTCTTCAATGCCGAGCGTTTGTGTGCCTCCATCGAGCTTTTGTCCATCACTCAAGAGTTTCATCACATCGTAAAGAGCGACGTTCACATTCTTAAGCATGGAAGAGACGACGGCTTCTTCAGCTACGAAAAACTGGTCGCTGTCCACACCAAACGCGTAGATTCCTTGTTTCTGAGCTTCTTTCAAAACTCCGATCCCTGTAAAACCTGCTGCAGGAAAGACGAAATCAGCACCTTCTTCCACCATGTCGTTCGTAATGGAAGCTCCTTGCTCGTCATCATCGAACGTTCCTGCATACTCAGAAAGGATTTGCGCATCTGCATTTGCTTCTTTTACACCTGCTTTGAAACCTTCTTCAAAACGTTCTACGACAGGAATTTTTTCCCCGCCAATAAACCCGACGGTATCTGTTTTTGTTTTCATTCCAGCGATAAGGCCGATCAAATAACTGCCTTCATCTTCCTTAAAGGTGATAGACGTGACATTATCGAGTTCAGATACAGCATCAATCATCACGAATGACTGATCCGGGTTTTCTTTCGCTAATTTTTCAATAGCTTCCTGCGAATTATAGCCAAGTCCGATGATGACGTCATGGTCCTGCTCCAACAGCTCCTGGGCATTCTCTTTATAATCCTGATCGAACGGTTCCCGGTAATCGAAAGTGATGCCTAACTCATCACGGGCTTGTTCGAGTCCTTGAAAAGCTGAATCACTGAAAGAATCATCACCGAGTCCGCTGTCTGTGACGATAAGGCCAGCGCTGATCGTATCTTCTGTATTCGCTTGCGTTTCATTGTTCGCACATCCAACCATTCCTACAAGTAAGGAAAGGAGGACGAAGGGTATGTATAGACGTTGCAATATCACCACTCCTTGTTATGATGTCTGACATCTATAAATATCGGTAAAAACCAGGACAATTTAAATAGGAGGGAAGACTTAATATCCTCACACCACAAAAGCTCCCTTTTCTTGAACACTCAGTTTCGAGACTTTTGATAAGTGGATGGGGGCTGCGGGGAACAGCTCGCTTTCCACGGGAGCGCGGTGAGCCTCCTCGGACTGCGTCCTGTGGGGTCTCACCCTGCACTTTTTTCCTCTACGATATCCGGTTCTGGCGCCTAGCGGCTAGTGAGACTTCCCTCGCTTCTGTACGATAAGTCAACATCGAATCACTCCGTTCTTCGTGTTTCCTTTATCTCCGCCAGCTCCGTCCAGTCCATACGCCGCTGATCAAGGCGCCTGCACACTTAAGTTAGGAGTCTCGCCATTCCCCTCCGCCCCTTTGTCAAGGAAGATTCTCGAAACCACTACCAAAAGGTCAGCTCATATAATTATGGAAAGTGGGTTATAGAACACCTCCATAACACTTGAAAACTTAATCCACAGCGGTTTATACCTCTAACAGTTGGATAGTAGAAGACCCTCCAACTTGGTACGTGGGTTCGTTTCTCCCTTACACTGAAAGGGGTGGTTGGGAAGCTGCGAGACTCCCGCGGGAATGGATGGGCTGGCAAGACCCCACAGTGCGAAGCACGAGGAGGCTTGCCGTCATCCCCGCAGGAAAGCGAGTAGCTTCCCAGCCAACCCAGACGCTCCACAAGGCAACGAACCCTGGAAACATCTCAAAACTGAGTCTTCAAGAAACCTGCCATTTAGTTGAATAGTAGGGGGAATAGAAAAAACCACGATGACGTCAGGTCATCGTGGTTTTGGAGTGGCTTAATTGAAAAGCATCGGCTAAAAGCTCATAGGAGCGTAAACGATCTTCAAACGGAGTGACGATCGTGTTGACGATCACTTCATCTACGTTGTAACTCTCCGCCAGCTGTTCAATCTCTTCTTTTACTTTTTCAACAGAGCCAACAATCATCCGATTTCGGTTGTCTTGAATTCGTTCCTCTTCAAAAATGGTGTACTTATGGCTGAGCGCTTCATCAGGGGTAGGGAAATGTGTCCGTGTTCCACCTTGTTCAATTTGTAGAAGAGCAAGATCCAGACTCGCAGCAAGGTATTCTGCATGCTCATCCGTTTCTGCGCACACGACAAATACAGAAACATTTCCAATAGGACTACTTTGCTGCATAGAGGTTGTGAAATAATCTTGATAGCGATCCATAGCCCGTATTCCTCCACGTCCATTGATGAAATGAGCGAAGGAGTAAGAGACTCCTAAGTCTGCAGCCAAGCGTGCACTTGTCCCGCTTGATCCTAGCATCCATACGGGTGGTGCTGTTTCTCCTTTCGGTGTTGCATAAATGTCCATACCGTGTGGGTCCTGGCCGTGTAAATATGCCATTAACTCTTCCACTTGGGATGGATAGTCTTCGATGCTTGGCAGTTTCCCGCGGTTCAATGCTAAATTGACGTTGGGCATCCCTCCAGGGGCACGCCCCACCCCCAGATCGATGCGGCCAGGGTGGAGGGTTTCGAGGATTCGAAAATCTTCTGCAACTTTATAGGAGCTGTAGTGGGGAAGTAGTACGCCGCCTGTGCCAATTCTAATGTTTTCTGTATGAGCAGCCAGGTGGGCCGCAAGTATCTCAGGTGCAGACCCTGCGAGGCTGCTTGTACTATGATGTTCAGAAACCCAGAAACGGTGATATCCCAGCTTATCCGTCCACTTTGCGAGTTCTGTTGTTTGTTGTAAAGCTTCTTTTGGGTCTGTCCCTGTTAAGATAGGGGATTGATCCAATACACTTAATTTCATTTTCATACCCCTTTTACTTCTTTCGTTGTCATTCTATCTAACTACTATCGTCCCATGGGCTACGAATAGATGCAAATGTAAAACAATTCTTTTCCTTCTTTTCTCCAAACGAACCTTAACCAAAGCTCCCTATTCTTGAAGACTCAGTTTCGAGATGTTTGTGTGGTTCTGGGGGCTCCGGGAAAAGGTTCGCTTTCCATGGGGCGGGCGGTGAGCCTCCTCAGGCTACGCCTTCCGGGGTCTCACCTGTCCCACACGTCCCATAGGAGTCTCACCGTTTCCCTCCGCCCCTTTACTTTATAAGTGTCTCGAAACCACTTCTAAAAGGGACAGCTATTATGGTTGAAGGAAGTGGATGATTAGAACACATGTATTCATAAGTAAGGTTCCAATTCTTCTCCCCCGGGCGGGCATATAGTGTGTTGTATCAAGCATTCGCGTATCCTAAACGTCAATGGGATAGAGTTTATATCATTCACTACTCATAACCATACAAGTGATTTTTTAAGTAGTGGTTTCGAGAACCTTACTTGATTAAGGGGCGGAGGGGAATGGCGAGACTCCTAACTTAAGTGTGCAGGCGCCTTGATCAGCGGCGTATGGACTGGACTGAGCTGGCGGAGATAAAGGAAACACGAAGAACGGAGGGATTCGATGTTGACTTATCGTACAGAAGCGAGGGAAGTCTCACTAGCCGCTAGGCGCCGGAACCGGATATCGAAGAGGAAAAAAGTGCTTGGTGAGACCCCACAGGACGCAGTCCTAGGAGGCTCACCGCGCTCCCGCGGAAAGCGAGCTATTCCCCGCAGCCCCCATACTCTAAACAAAAGTCTCGAAACTGAGTCTTCAAGAAACCTGCCATATTCTTTAATAAATTATAAAAAGTATTTATTGGGGGAACAAAGAAAAACCGACTGTCTTGGGGACAGCCGGTATTCTCTGGAGTTATCGGGATAGGATGCCTAGTAAACCGTAAGTCAGGATAGACTGACGTTCCATTTTGAACATCTGGCGTACTCTAAGATCATCGGTATGTAGTGGTGTGAAGAAGATCGCTTCATTTCTGAATTCATCTTTCGGCTCTACGGCAAGCCACTCACCATCTTCAAGGCCTGAAATGATTTCAACGAGTTCTTGTTCTTCAATACCCGTTTCGATGTCACGGCGCTCCAGAATTCCTTCATCATTCATCACCCATGCATAAAGGTTTTTTTCGGTCTCCAACGCTTTTTCAACAGCGGTGACTACACCTAAAGCTTCATCTGTTATGATTTTTAGGTCCGCATGATAGCCAGCCAGCAATTCCTCTGAAGGATTTTCCGGGGAAACTGTGAAAGGATAGCGGCTTGAACGATGGACCTCGACTTCTTCTGGGTAGTTGTCAACAGAAGCTAATGTACCTGTCGTTTCATATTCCATTTCAGGTACATGAACTTCAACAACCATTTCTTCTTCAATTTCTTTCCGTTCCTGTTCAGGAATAGTTCCTTCTAATACTAGGTTCGTAGATTCCAATGTAAGAAGAGGAGCTTCAAGGTCTTCTGAAATTTCGCTGACCGTTCCTGAAAAAGCGCTTGTAACAGTAATTTGATCACCCTCGTCCTGAAGCTGGTCCAGTTGGTCTTCCACCATTTGGAGCATGGCTTCTTGCTTAGCCAGTTCAGCTTCTTGTTCGGCAACCTTCTCTTCTTTCATGTATTCGGTCTCAACGTAGGAAGGAGGGGTAGCTTCACTTGTATTGGAATTATTATTGAATGGACTTGAGTTACTGTTTGTGTCGGGAGGATCAGGTACGCGATAGCTCTCCACTTCGTCTATAAGATCTTCAATTGCATTAATTTCTTCTTCTAAACGGCTCACTTCGGACTCAAGACGAGCTTCTTCCTGATAATAGTTTAAGACATCATACGTGTAAAGGTCATCACCTTCGCTTACGGTGTCTCCTTCGTTCACAAGAAATTCGTTGAATGATCCAACATCTTCATTGAAATAAACCGGCTCTGTTTCTTCTGATGTGAACACGGCTTTTGTATCCATTTTTTCAAATAAATCATAGGTGATTGTCTTGGACCATTCCTTGATGTATGACTTGCGATCCACTTGTTCTCCTTCATCAAAGAAGATGAGGAAAGCATTGGTCGTAACGAAGGCGACAATCAAGATTCCAAGAATTCTGCCTTTAACATTGATTTTTTTCATAGTTCTTTACACCTGCTGCTTTCTTATCTGAGTAAATAAAGAAGATACAAATCGAATTTAGATAGGGCGGCCGTCCCTGCCCACAACAACATGTGCCAAAAAACAACACCGACCCAGATCCAGCCAATTTTCGTCTTGGAGAGCCAGGAAATACACTTCACCTGATACCAGATGATGAAAAGCTGGAAGATGGAGATGGCTCCACATAAGTAAATAACCCAATCAATGCTGGTAAAATAAGAGGCGATTACTCCAAAAGAAAAGGGTGATACGTACCAATCAATCCCGGCATAAACCATTAGCGGGATCCAGGTAATCCGTTCGATCAGCATAATCAGTAATACATTCATCTGCAGAATGAAGAGTTTTTTATAAGACACGTTGTTGAACAACCAGAAAAAGAACGATGAAATGAAAAGCGTGAACAAGAATAAAAGGATGGCGAAACCAGCGCGTCCAATTAAGAACCAGGCTTTCCTCATTTCATATTCGACTCTGTTCAGGTCAGACATGTTGGCAGAAATTGCATCCGTACCGAGACCAAGCCACGCTGTCCAGACATATGTAAGAATCGTTAAACCTAGTAAAAAGAATAATAGATTCCAAACGTTTTTGAGCCGTTCCGCTTCGTTCAGTTTGAACAAATGGTCTTCCCGGCTTGTAAATAGCTTTATTAAATGAATCGAGTATGTCATGCGTTCCATCCTTTTATATAGAAAATAAAACTCTCTGTCTTATTCTAACGGAAATTGTCAGTTGTTGCTATAATTACCTTGTAAACTGTTTGGAAAAAGTTAGGTGAATAAACCCTGATGTGTCTTTTCAAATAAGCTCCCTATTGTGGAAGACTCAGTTTCAAGACGATTGTGTGGTTCTAGGGGCTCCGGGAAAAGGTTCGTCTTGCTCCATCATCCAGACACGATTCCGCATTTGAACACTTTCCATGGGGCGGGCGGTGAGCCTCCTCAGGCTACGCCTTCCGGGGTCAAACCTGTCCCGCACGTCCTTTTAGTTATCCGGTTCCGACGCCTAGCGGCTAGTGAGACTTCCCTCGCTTCTGTACGATAAGTCAACATCGAATCGCTACGCTCTCCGTGTTTCCTTTATCTCCGCCAGCTCAGTCCAGTCCATACGCCGTTAACCAAGGCGCACCCACACTTAAAAATAGGAGTCTCACTGTTTCCCTCCGCCCCTTTGCCATGGGAGGTTCTCGAAACTACTTCTAAAAAATCGGTTCGTATGATTGAGGAAAGTGGATGATTATAACACTTCCAGAGTACGTAAAAGCTTGATCCAGAGCACTTTGCACCTTTAACAGTTGGATAGTAGGGGCTTCTAACTTTGTACAGGGGGGCGTTTCTCACTTACATCGAAAGGGGTGGTTGGGAAGCTGCGAGACTCCCGCGGGAATGGATGGACTGGCAAGACCCCACAGTGCGAAAGCACGAGGAGGCTTGCCGTCATCCCCGCAGGAAAGCGAGTAGCTACCCAGCCACCCCTGACGCCCAACAAGGCAACGAACCCCGGAAATTCTCGGAAAATGAGTATTCTACAGTCCTTCCAAACTCTTTAGTAATACAGAGCCAAAAATAAAGCACGGTGCTGGATGCACCGTGCTTTTTATTCAGCCTTGAGAAGGCGCGGTCTGGTAGGGCGGGTCTTGATTTTTCGCTTTGAAGAATAGTGCTCGATCTTTATAAAGGAAGATCATGGATAAAACGAAAGCGAACAGGTCAGCAAGAGGGAAGGCGAGCCACACGCCTGTCACTCCAAAGAAGTTCGGCAAAATTAATACGAGCGGAATTAAGAACAGCACTTGGCGCGCCATAGACAGGATCAGCGCAGGTTTTGCCATTCCCAATGCTTGATAAAGCCCGCCACTGACGACCTGGGCCCCGATTAGAATAGCGAGAGCAAACATGATTCTGATGGCATATGCTCCTGTTTCGATGGTCGCTTCATCTCCTGTGAAGATGTTCATCAAACCTTCAGGGAAGGCCATCATCAAGATGAAAATACCCGCAGAGATGATAGTAACGACTTTCATACCGAGCATGACCGTTTCTTTCAGGCGGTCATAATTTTGGGCACCGTAATTATAGCCGATAATGGGCTGCATGCCTTGAAGAACACCGATCATTGGCATGATGGTGAACATCGCAAGCTTCTGGACAATTCCGAAGACGCCTACTTCAAATTCACCGCCGAATTTAATGAGCATCAAGTTGATGGCGATCATCATCCCGCTTCCTGATACTTGTCGGATGAAAGCAGGCATCCCAATGGTTAACACTTTCCGGATGACAGACCATTGTGGCTTCAAGTAGGAAACCTTGACCGCGAGTGAAGATTTCCCTTTTAAGAAGTAATTCAAGACAACGATGGTTACGGTCGCCTGGGAAATAACGGTGGCCACAGAAGCTCCCTGCACACCCATATCCAAGCCGAAGATGAAGATTGGGTCGAGGATCATGTTCAAAACAGCCGGAATGATCATTGTAATCATCGCAAACTTGGAATTTCCTTCTGAACGGATGATGCTGTTCGTCGTAAAGGCGAAAGAGAAAAAGAATGATCCAAGCATGATGGGGAACAAATAATCCGTTGCATAAGGCATAATGTTATCGGTTGCTCCGAACAGTTTCAGCAAAGGCTCAAGAAAAGTGAAGGCTCCAATGAAGCCGAAGCTTGAGACGACGACAATTGTAAAAAGAATGTTGCCGAAAACCTGGTTGGCTTCTTCCTGTTTGTTTTCCCCTAATCGTCTGGAGATGACCGAAGCACCACCAATACCGACGGCTGCGGCAATGGCCATGATGATCATCATCACCGGAAAGCCGATGCTGACACCGGAGACGCCTAATATCCCGACGCCACGTGCGATGAAAAGTGTGTCAACGACATTGTACAAAGCCATAACGAACATGCCGATCATGGCAGGCACGGATAAGTTCGTTAATAACTTCGGGATGGGTTGGGTCCCTAACCGCTCACTTTGTTGTTTCATTTGTCTTCGCTCCTTGATGTTTTAGGTTTCAAGTTGGCCTGCATCTTCTTCAGCCAGGAAATCATGACTTGTTGTTCTTCTTTCGACAGCCCCTGGTTCGCTTCTTCTTCAATATCAGCAACGATTTTTAGAATGGTAGCATACAAATCTAAACCTTTATCTGTAAGCTTCACAAGCTTTGTCCGTTTGTCTTTTTGGCAGGACCTTTTCATGATGCGTTCATGCTTCAACAGTGTTTCAATCAAGCCGTTCATTGATGATGCTTTAATATGCAGCTGTTTTTGCAGGTCCGTTTGGGATTGCTCGCCCGCTTTGGCAAGAAAGTAGATGACCTTCGCCTGCGAGTGGGTCAACCCGAACTCTCCTAATCGCTGGTTATATATATTTTGTAAGAAGTGTGCGACCATATTGATGTTGTAACCTAAATTTTGATCTATATTTTGCTTCATATTTACTTAGCCCCCTAAACAAATTATAGTATAATACGACTTCGGTTAGAAGTAAACGAAAGTGTCTCACGGGTAAGGAGTTAAGGCAGTTTTATGAACTTTTCAATGGCTGCTTGAGCTTTTTACCATTAAACTCAATTGCATCTGCTGCTTTATAGTAAAATAAAGGAAAAAGATGAGGTGGTCGTTATGGTTCAATCATTAAAAGCGCATCCGAAATCGTTTTATGGAGGCGTACTGTTTATTGCTGCCTTACTACTTTCAAACTTTTCCATTCAGAAGATGGAAGTGACGGGAGAAGTGCCGCCGCTTCTTGTGTTAGCGACGGTCATTGACATCATGATTGTTCTTCCGGTCGTTCTTTTCTTATTTGTTCTCCGGAGAAAGCCGACATTGTCATTGCTTGCCCCTCTTTGGCTTTTAGGAGCGGGTTTTGTCCACTGGATTGTCCCCGCGTATGCTAAAGAACACCTGCAATACATGAATGTCTCCATTATCCTCGTAGAGGCAGGTTTCGTTCTCCTGGAACTTTATCTCCTTGTTATTTTCATCAAGAACCTGAAGGTGTGGAAGCGGAGTTTCAAATCTTCCATCCACACATGTCCGCATTTACTTTCAAGAATTTCTACAGCGAACAAGCAAACGTTTGGAGATTATCCCAAGTTGGAAAGGCTGATCGGAGTGATAGCAACAGATGCATCTGCGATCCGCTATGCCTTTTTTCCGCACCTGGATCATAAGCCGGAAGGTGACCAGACTTTCAGTTACCACAAAAAGAGTGAATACTTCGGTGTTTTTCTCATGCTTGTTCATGCGATGCTCATAGAAATTATTGCTGTCCACGTCATGCTTATGCAGTACAGCCACACCATGGCTTGGATTGCGACCCTCCTTGATTTTTATGCGCTCGTCTTTCTAATTGCTGACTACCAAGCGATTCGTAAAAGTCCTGTCATCATCCAGAATAATCATCTTCATTTTCAAAAAGGGCTTCGCTTTCACATGACGGTCCCATTAGAAAAAGTGACAGAGATTCGCTGGTATGAAGGGGAAACATTGCCTGAGGAACGTCATTCCTTTACTTTGCTGCTTGCTGGCTTTGAAAAGGTGCCTCCACAGTTGGAAATAAGATTGAACGAAGCGGTGGAGGGGTATCGTTTATTTGGTTTTAAACGTAAAGTGAAGGACATTTACCTGACCGTCGATGAGCCGGAAAGGTTTTTCCAAACTTTAAATGAAGCACGACTGGTTTCAAAGGGAGATATTTAGTCAATTATGATAAGAGGAAGGAAGGGATTCTATGCCTCGTTATCAAAGTGGAATCTTTATCTATAATGGAAAAAAGGACGAAGCAGAGATTGAGACAGCTCTTTCACAAGTATTGCCGGCCTTGAGTAAAGAGGTGAAAGAGTTAAAGGTCATCCAAACGCTATCTTTGGATGATTTATATGGAAACTGCCGGCATTACGGACCCGAGGTGGATGTTTTTTTCATCTTCGGCGGGGATGGAACCTTGCATGAAGTCATCAATTGTCTGGCACCGATGGAAAAACGTCCGGTGATCGGTGTGCTGCCAGGAGGCACGTGTAACGATTTCAGCCGGGTGTTGGATACACCTCAGCGGCTCAATCAGGCGGCCGCATCCATCATTGAAGGGGAAGAGGTTTCTGTGGATGCAGGGAAGACCGAGGACGATTATTTTATAAACTTCTGGGGCATCGGCCTTGTGACACAAACCTCCTTTAATATTGATGAAACCCAAAAGAACCGTTTCGGGGTGCTGAGCTATTTCATGAGTGCACTGAAAACGATGAATCAAGCCACACCTTTTCATTATAAAATGACTGTGGACGGTGAAGAAGTAGATGGTGAGGCGGTGATGATCCTTATTATGAATGGACAATTCATCGGGACGAGGCGTGTCCCTGTCCCTACCATCAACTTACAAGATGGAAAGTTTGACGTACTTGTTGTGAAAAATTCAAACTTGACGTTATTCCGTGAAATCATGACGATGGGTCGTCCACAAGCCGATCAGAGTGAATTTCAAGAGATTTCCCACTATCAGGGCGAGAAGGTGAACATCGATGTTGAATTTAAGCAGGATGTGGATATGGATGGGGAAATCAAAGGGAAGACACCTGAAAAATTGGAGGTGCTCCCGGGTCATTTTACCTTCTTAAGCGGAGGACCGAACGCGCTGAAGAATATGGACAACCCTTAAGGAAACCGTGAATTTGCGGAAAAGGGATGGTTTGACAGTTAGAATTTGTTAAACTTATACTATCTTTATCTTTTGTAAAGGATGGGCGAACGTGATGAACGAACAAGAACTGTACCGCAAGAAAAAACAAGACCCTTCATTGAAGCTTTTTGTCGTATTAACAAAAGCTCAGCGCACCATCGCAGATTTAGTGAAGGATGATATCCAACGATATGAATTGAACCCGACGGAATTCGGAGTGCTTGAGCTCTTGTATCACCAGGGAGATCAGCCACTGCAGAAGATCGGAGAAAAGATTCTGCTTGCAAGCGGAAGTATCACTTATGTGGTGGACAAGCTTGAGAAAAAGGAATACTTGAAACGCGTGCCTTGTCCAAACGACCGACGTATTACTTATGCGTCCATTACCGAAAAAGGACGGGACCTGTTGAACGGTATCTTCCCTGACCATTGGAAAGAGATTGAATCCATCATGGATGGGCTGACGGATGAAGAGAAGAAGGATGCCATCGAACTGTTGAAGAAACTTGGGAAGTCTGCAGAATCTAAAAAAGAGTAGCGACTTTTCTGACAATCCGATATAATAGAAGTAATTCTAAAGACAAAGGAGGGTATGAAGATGTTACAGATGCACGTGCTTGACTATCAAATCAACTATGTACGCCGTGCAATTATTCATGATTCAGCTGTCAAAGGGACACGTCTGTCCAAAATGGCATCTGAATAGTGGAGCAATGTAGCGTCTCATACCTGATTATTCACAGATAAAAGTCAGAGGTAACGGGACCTCTGGCTTTTTTTGTGTTTTCAAAAAGTCTTTAGGAGGAATTTTCAATGATTATTACATTAAAGAATCTATATAAAATTGTCGGTGGCGAAGTATTATTCGAAGCTTTGAATATGGAAATTAAGTCCGGTCAGCGTGTCGGGCTTGTCGGTCGTAATGGCAGTGGAAAGTCGACCCTTTTTCGAATCATCACAAAAGAGGAATCGCTGGATGGTGGCGATCTTTTCATTCAAAAAGGAGCAACCATCGGGTATTTGAAACAGATTCCATCTGATTGGACGGGGACGGGGAGAGAGTTCTTGGAGCTTGCTTTTACCGAGCTCGTTTCAATGGCTGAACAGATGAAAGAATTAGAAGAGGATATGACGAACCCTGATAAAATGGAGAAAGCTATTGCCGCATATGGAGAAATACAGGAGCGTTTTACTCAGCGTGGTGGATACGAAATGGACGTCTCCATTAAACAAGTAGCGCACGGGTTGAATATCCATCATTTGCTCGATCATTCATTTTCAAGCTTGAGCGGTGGAGAAAAGACGAAACTTGGTCTTGCCAAGTTGTTACTCGAAGACCCTGGCGTTCTTTTGCTTGATGAACCGACGAACCATTTAGATCTACAAGCGATCGAATGGCTGGAAGATTATTTGCAAGCCTACGACGGGACCATTTGTGTCATCTCACATGACCGTGCATTCCTTGATCACATCGTGACAGACATTATGGATTTAGAATCCGGAGAAGTGGATACGTACAAAGGCAACTACACCGCTTTTGAGAAGCAAAAAGAAGAGAAATTGCTTGCTGAATTTCATCAGTATGAAGAACAACAGAAGAAGATTAAAAAGATGAAAGAGGCCATACGAAGATTGAGGCAATGGGCGAATGAAGCCACACCACCGAACCCTAAGCTTTTCAAAAAAGCAAAAAGTATGGAAAAAGCGTTAGAACGGATGGAGAAGATCGATAAGCCGGTGATCGATCCTAAGAAAATGAACCTCTCCCTTGAGGCGGATGGCCGGACAGGGAAAGATGTATTCACTATTGAATCGCTGAAGAAGCATTACGGAAGCAAAACAATCCTGGACGGTGTTGACCTCCACGTCCGTTATCAGGACAGAATTGCGATTGTCGGAGCCAACGGTAGTGGGAAATCCACACTCTTAAAAATTTTATTGGAAAAAGAAACACCAGACGCTGGCAAGGTCAAACGAGCACCTTCCATTAAAGTTGGTTACCTTCCGCAAAACCCTCTGCAGGAAGCCGATCGCGATCAGCGGATGATCGATCACTTCAGAGATCACATCCGGGTGACGGAAGGGGAAGCACGACACAGGCTTGCTGGCTTCATGTTTTATGGATACGACGTTTTTCGTAAAATCCGCCATTTGAGCGGTGGAGAACAGATGCGTCTGAAGCTTGCAATCTTCATGCATCAGGATATTCAGGTCCTGATCCTGGATGAGCCGACCAACCACCTTGATGTGGAATCCCAGGAAGTTCTTGAAGAAGCGCTCAATCAATTCACAGGAACGGTCATCGGAGTTTCCCACGACAGGCATTTCCTGGACCAGTGTTTTACTCACACTGCTTTTCTTGTGGATGGGAAACTTCACCGATATATCGGTACGTATGAAGAAACGAAGAAACATTGGCACGCCCTTTTAGAAGCGCGGTTAGAAGAGCAGATGGTAAAGCGTGAAAAAACAGCTAAACCAGAAACGGCGCCCATGATAGCAGAACCAACCATCGATTGGGAGAGGGAAATCGGTCGTCTTGAACAAGAGATCTCGACGATCGATCAACAGATGCAAAATGGTGAGGATGTAGAAAAGTTAATGGAACTCCAACATCGTAAAGATGAGTTGGAAAAAGACTTAGAATCTCTATACGAAAATTGGATGGAAGCGCAGTGTTGATCCATCCATTCTTAGAAAAGGGCAGGAAACGAATATGTTTCCTGCCCTTTTTGGTAACCGATATATACGAATCCACACCTATAGGATGGAAATATGTTTAGAAGGATCGCCTCTTTTTTCGCGGTAATAGTCCACGAGGGCGTCGGTATATGAGAAAAGATCGGGACAAAAGATGTCTGAGGAAGCGAGGTCCATTTCTGACTGATGGTTGTCGTAGTCTGCACTACAGAGAAAATAATCAAGAGCTTCCCTTTGAATGCCTAAAACTTTTCGTAAAGGACGTAACTTCAATGATTGGTTAGCAAGCCCAAGCGGCAAGGTGAAACGAGGGTGCTTGTCCGCATACACATAACTGAGCTGTTCGTAGATTTCTTTTGCTGTGTAAGGGTTGGGGTCTGTGAGGTGGTACGTCTTTCCGTCACTTCCAGGGTGATGAGCAAGGTAGTTTGTCGCTTCAATGACATAATCCTGCGGCACAAGGTTGACACGTGCTGTTCCTTTTCCGAAGTAAGGGAGAACGGGAAGATTTCGTAAAGCGTCTACTAAATTCAATATAAAATAAGGCCCGTCGAATTTAGCGGTGGCACCCGACTTTGTATGTCCGACAACAATCCCGGGGCGGATGATCGTTGTCGGAATATCTTTGCACATCCGTTGAACGAGATTTTCAGCTTCGTGTTTCGTGTATTCATAATGATTTTTAAAACCATTCCCATGGGTGAGGTCCGTTTCATATACGACGCCCTCCCGTTTTCCTGAAACATAGGCGGTGCTGAAATAAATATAACGTTCCAACTGCAGGCATTGGGAAAGCCAGCGGTTCACTTCTCTTGTACCTTGTACATTGACCTTCCATGCCGGCATAAGAGGCACGGCTAAATCATAAAGAGCAGCAAGGTGGAAAACGTGGGTTACCTCTTGTAGTAAGAGCGTGGATGTCGCAGATGACATTCCCAACCCCTCTTGAGTAATGTCCCCTTGAACGAGTTCTATTTTTTCTGTATTGACCTTTTGGCAATTTTTCCATGTCTCCATCTGATTTTTCGCTTGTTTTTCCATAGAGGGAAGGTAAAGAAGATAAATTTTCTCTATGGAATTCCTGCTTCTAAAAAGGTCTTCAATCAATGCGGTAGCTAAATATCCTGGAAATCCAGTAAACAAATACGTGTTAGACATGATCCTATCGCCTCCGTAATCCGTTTGATTACCTTTTCGTGATGGGGTATTGAACTTCCTTCTTTTGCCTATTCACTTGTTTATCTTGTAAAAGGAGGGGAAAACATAGGGGAGTTACAGATTTTTTGGGAGGTTATCAAATGAAAGTTCTCGTTATTGGAGCGAATGGTAAAGTAGGAAAACATATTGTCGATAAACTCGTAGAAAACGAACACACCCCCTATGCAATGGTCCGGAAGAAAGATCAAATTCCTCAATTTGAAGAAAAAGGCGTTGAAACGATACATGGAGATCTGATGAGGGACTTTGAACATGCTTTCAAAGGAATGGATGCCGTCATCTTCGCGGCAGGGTCCGGGCCTGATACAGGCGCAGACATGACCATTGTCATCGATCAGGAAGGGGCAATCAAGGCAGCGGAGCATGCAGAAGCCAATGGCGTGAAGCGGTACATGATGTTAAGTTCCATCGGAGCAGACCGTGCAGAAGAAGCGCCCGACGACTTCAAATTTTATCTTTACGCGAAACGACGTGCGGATGAATACTTGAAGAGTACCGATTTGGATTATACGATTGTCCGCCCCGGCGGTTTGACCAACGATGCAGGAACAGGGAAAGTGACGCTACAGGAACGCACAGATCAAGGAGAGATTCCACGAGAAGATGTTGCCGCAACACTTGTCCACCTTCTGTCTGTAGAAGGTTCCATCCACCAAAGCTACGACCTCATCAGCGGCGACACTCCGATTGAAGAACTATAAAAAAGAAGGAGCCTTGTGCTCCTTCTTTTTTATCGTTTATTAAAGTTTATGGCAGGTTTGTGGAAGACTTAGTTTCGAGACTTTCTGGGGTTCGTTGCAGGGTTGAGCGCCAGGGGCGGCCGGGAAGCTACTCGCTTTCCTGTGGGGGAGTGCCGAGCTTCCTCGGACTTCGTCCTGCGGGATCTCGCCTATCTCCTTTCTCCCACGGGAGTCTCGCAGCTTCCCAACCACCCCTTTCAGAAGGAGAGAAACGAACCCCTGTACTAATTTGGATGGTCTTCCACTATGCAACTGTTAGAGGTATAAGGCGCTCTGGATGAAGCATTTATGTGCTGTGGAGGTTTTATAACCCACTTCCGATAATCATACGGGCTGACCTTTTAGTAGTGGTTCGAGAATCTTCCATGGCAAAGGGGCGGAGGGAAACGGTGAGACTCCTATGGGACGTGTGGGACAGGTGAGACCCCGGAAGGCGTAGCCTGAGGAGGCTCACCGCCCGCCCCATGGAAAGCGAACCTTTTCCCGTAGCCCCCAGAACCACGCTATCGTCTCGAAACCGAGTCTTCAAGAAAAGGGAGCGTTTATGTAAAAGGGGTGTGATGAAAATGACAGAACCGTGACGAAAAATGAGCGAATTTTAATGAGGAAATAGGTTTAGGTGCTGTGAGAACGGGTATAGAGTTTCTAGACAGAATTGCAATAGACACAAGGAGGGGGAGCTTTGGGTAACCCGGAAGTGATCGTGTACACAAGTCGGAACTGTCACTATTGTGAGAAGGTACTAGGAACATTGGAAGATTGGGAAATTGATTATGAAGAGCGGAATGTATCAGAGAACCGTGACCATTTCAGAGAACTACAAAGAAACAACATTTACGGTACACCCGCTGTATTTATAGATGGAGAAAAAATTCTCGGTTATCAAGAACGTAAAATGAAACAGAAGCTGAGAATAAAAGAAAATCCTCAGTATATAAGAGCTGACTCCATGAACTTTTCCTAATGGTTTCGACAAGTGATGATCATCACTTGTTTTTTTTGTCCAAAACCATCAATAATCCAACGATCCATCGCTTTCGTTTCACTTTTTCAGGTGCTATTTCATAGGCTGAAGTATCATACATTAAAGGTGGAACATTCATGTACCCATATAACCCTTACTATTATTATAATAATGGCTGGTATCGGTATCCTTCCAGTCTTCCTTATGATCAGATGAATTATCAGCAAATGTCCAATAACCAGGGAAACGTCTGGGGTTATACCCCGTACAATCAAGCCATGTATGGTTTTCAAAATCCATATGTGAATAGTTACGACTATACAGGTTATACTGAGACCGGGAATCAGAATTCTTCCTTCAACGTCGGTAACATGTCCAAAGGCGTCATGAGTTATTTTCAAAAAGAAGACGGCCAGATCGACTTCGACAAAATGATGTCGACCACTGGTCAGGTTGTAAAGACCGTAAAGGATGTCAGCCCAATTGTTAAAGGGATCGGGACATTCGTTAAAGGCATCAAGTAAACCGCGCGCTATTCATTTAGCGCGCATTTTCTTTAGATAAAGTTAATGTAAATAGTTGTTCTGTTTTTTCGATGGGCAGAAGGGGAATCCTTTACCTTTTCAAGTTCTAAACAGAGCACTTCTTTTTTTGTACAACAATAGTCCTTTTTTTGTGTAAAAGTTGGAAAATGATTGTGGTACAATGTTTCGCATAACGAAATAAATGATAGGGTGGAGGCGTAGGAACATGAATATCGGGTGTTTATGTATTCACGGATACACAGGGAGTCCGGATGAAGTCCAGCCCCTCGTCGACTTTCTGGAAGCACGGACGGATTGGGAAATTGCCAACCCTACGCTTCCGGGGCACGGGGAGGACCTGGACCTTGAAGGACACTATTATCAAGAGTGGATTGCTACAGCAGAGCTCGCTCTGCTGGATCTCATGAAAAGACACGATACCATTTACATTATCGGCTTTTCCATGGGGGGAATGATCGCCGCCTACTTAACTGCAAAGTATCATCTGGATCGTTTGGTCCTTCTATCGGCGGCCGGCAAATATGTCAGTCTCCCGCAGATGTATAAAGATATTCTTGGAATGGTCGCGGATGCCTGGAACGGTGTACTTGCGGATAATGAGCTTTTTCTCAGGTACCAGAAAAAAATGAAGGATACGTACCTTTTTTCTACTTTCGAATTTATGAAGTGCGTGCAATTCACACGGCCTTATTTACAGCAGGTCCGCTGTCCTGTGCTCATCATTCAAGGCGAGCTGGATGGAATGGTGCCAAAGAAAGCAGCTTTGTATTTGGAGGGAGAAATTCCTTCAGAAGAAAAAGAGGTCATTTTCTTGAAAAAGTCGAAGCACTTGATTTGTCATGGGGATGACAGCGACGAATTATTTGATAAAGTGATGGATTTTGTAAGTCAACCATAGGGGGAAGAGAAACATGAATAATAATCGTGGACAACCCATCCAGACACCTTTTTATTATGGATGGGTTGTTGTTGTGATTGCAGGTTTGAGTGTATTCTTTTCAGGACCTGGTCAAACCTATTCCATCTCCATTTTTATTGATTATTACATAGAAGATTTCGAGTATTCACGGTCGTTGGTCTCTGGAATTTATTCAGCGGCTACATTGGTAGCGGGGATCACATTATTTATGATGGGGCGCCTCATTGACCGTTTCGGGCAGCGGGCGATGATGGTTACGATAGGTTCCTGTTTAGCATTCGCTTTGTTTTGGAATGCTTTTCTGGTCGGGCCGATCATGATGTTTTTCGGTTTCTTTATGATTCGTTTATTCGGGCAGGGGTCGATGACTCTGATTCCGAACACACTTGTACCGCAATGGTTCATAAGGAGAAGGGGAAGGGCGCTCAGCATTATGGCGATTGGTGGATTTGCCAGTTCTGCTTTGCTGCCACCGCTGAATACATGGCTGATTGAATTATTCGGTTGGAGGGTGACCTGGGGCTTATGGGGAGGCGCACTTTTGGTTCTTTTTGTTCCATTGTCCTTCATCTTCGTCCGCAACAAACCCGAGCACATCGGGGAAGTGCCGGACGGGACGCCGAAACCGATCAATGGGAAAGAAGTAAAAAACCCGAACGTTGAGGTTAATGAAAAGAGTTGGACATTGAAAGAAGCCATGGCGACGAGAGCCTTTTGGTTTATTTTGTTTTGTGTCACCGTCCCGGCTCTTGTAAACACGGCGGTAACCTTTCATATGGTTTCGATCATGGATTTAAGAGGGCTGGATACAGGGGTAGCAGCCATGGTACTGACTTTAATGGCTGTGGTTGGATTTCCTGTTACATTTGTCAGTGGGTATCTGGTCGATCGTTTCAAGGTGCATTATATTTTGGCCATCACGTTCTTTGGCCACATCTTAACGTTGATCATCCTTTTGTTCACAAATTCATGGTGGATGGCGGTTGCTTTTGGCGTGTTCTGGGGCTTTGTTAATGGCTTTGAGCGAATCGTATTGAATATCGTCTGGCCGAATTATTTTGGTAGGGAACACCTTGGTAGCATCAAAGGGCTTGCACAAACAGTTATGGTCGTTGGGTCAGCGCTTGGGCCGCTGCCGTTCGGTTTGTTCTTTGACTGGCTGGGAGGTTATCAGGAAGTCATTCTGCTGACGATTCTTTTTCCAGTAACAGCAGGTGTTCTTGCGTTACTGTCACCTCAACCAGAATATGAGGATTATCACACATAAGAAAAACGTCAGAGGTTACACACCTCTGACGTTTTTTTAGTCTTTAAAGAATGCGATGACGAGCCCGCCTTCTCCTGCATAAGTGGAAATTAGGGGGCCTGTCTCCATAAAGAGAGAATCTTTGAAATTATATCGTTCCTTGATTGAATGCAGTACTTTCTTCCCTCGTTCCTCATCGTTACAGTGGGACATCGCAATGACGCGGTCTTCAAGGTTGGACGCATACTCACCGATCTGCTCAACGAAGCGGCGCAGGGATTTCTTATTGCCTCGTACTTTTTCCGTCACTTCGACGGCGCCTTCATCATCGCTCGCTTTCATGAGGAGTTTGATGTTCAAAGTCTTGGCTATAGCCCCTTTGACTTTATCTAGTCTTCCGCCTTTAATGACATTTTCTAACGTTTTCAAAATGAAGAGCGTCGTTGTTTTCTCGATTCGCTCCTCCATATGGGAGACGAGCTCTTCAAAGGAGTATCCTTCTTCCATGCGTGCCGTTGCTTCATTCACTAGCAGTGCAATACCACAGGAAGCGGTTTTCGTATTGAGGACAGCGATTTTACGGTCCGGTTCTTCTTCAAGGAGCATGTCCCTGCCCATGACAGCACTCTCATAGGTGCTGCTAAGACCTTGGGTAAGGGCAAGCACAAGAATTTCATCGCCTGCGTCCATCTGTTTGTATTTTTCATAAAAATCATTCGGGCTTGGAGAAGAAGAACGAGGAAGTTCCTCGGACTGCTTTAATTTTTCATAAAACGTAGGCAAATCGATTGTTTCCCCTGTTTTATAGTGTTCGTCTCCGAAATGCAAATTTAACGGGACATAGTGGATGCTGTGTTTTTCCATCATTCCAAGAGGCAGATCGCCGCCTCCATCTATGATCAGTTGTATCGTCATTCCTTCACCTGCTCTCTTAAATTCTTCGTACTGTTGGGGGAATTCCCCCCTGCTTATTCCGTATTATATCAAATTTAGTGGTTGATTAACGTTCTGTTTCATGAGTGAATTTCGGTTTTACCTTTTTCATCGTACTCAGAATGAACATCATCAGCCCGAAAATCACAATTGATCCACCGAGCCATTGCGTCCAAGTGATTCCTTCATCCAAAATCCAATAAGCTAAGATAGAAGCCCCGACCGGTTCGACGAGCACAGCCATGGAAATCGTCGAGGTGCTGAGCCACTTCAATGTCCAGTTGAAGAGCGTATGACCGAAGAAGGTCGGGATGATTGCCAGACCTAAGAATATAAGCCACTGATCACCGTCGTAACCGGTAAATGAATAACCGAGAGCCAGGTTATAGATAAAAAGTGTGCCCGCTGCCATCCCATAAGCGATGAACGTATAGGTCATGATGGACTGACGTTTTCGTAAGTTTTGACCCAGCAGGAAATAACCGGTGACGGTAACAGCACCAAGAAGGGCCAGCAGATCACCGAACAAAGCCGTACCGCTGATTTGAAAGTCGCCCCACCCGATGATTACGCTCCCAGTCAATGTGATGATAAGACTGAGTATGGCTCCGATGGTGAATCGCTCTTTGAAGAAGAGATAGGTGCCCATAAAAGCAAAAACCGGCTGAAGAGCGACGAGCACGACAGAACTGGCCACGGTCGTATAACTTAAAGACTCAAACCACAAAATAAAGTGGAAGGCGAGGAATACACCAGATAATATCGCGAGTATCCAATCTTTCTTATTCGTTTGTTTTATTTCATCGAAATGTTTCCATAATACATAAGGGGCCATAATTCCGACTGCAATCATCAGGCGGTAAAAAGCGATCATCGCAGCTGGTGCATCTCCTGCGAGTTTGACGAAAATCGCGGAAGTGGAAATGGAAAGGACGCCAATAAACAAAATAATATATGGTTGAACTGGAGGCTTTTCCAAGCGAGCCCTCCTCTGGTGTACGTCAGTTTTTCCTCATTTTATCATTATTACGTTTGAAAAGCATAGCCGAAATGTGTAGAATTAACTATGTTATATGTGTTATGATGAATGAATCTATCAGGCAGATACCAGAGAAGCCTCTCCCGTTTCCTGTGGCAGAAGGCTTTTTTTACATGTATATAGGTAGAAGATTTAAACAATAAAGGAGTATGAAATTACTGTGACAACATTTCAATCACTAGGATTATCAAAACCTATCCTAAAATCATTAGACGTTATGGGTTTTGAAGAAACAACACCAATACAAGAACAAACGATCCCTCTAGGACTAGAAGGGAAAGATGTTATTGGTCAAGCTCAGACAGGTACGGGAAAAACGGCTGCATTCGGTATTCCGATGCTCGAAAAAATCAACAAGCAAGTGAAAGCCGTTCAAGGACTTGTCATCGCCCCGACAAGGGAATTGGCTATTCAAGTAGCAGAGGAGCTTAACCGTTTAGGTAAAGGAAAAGGCATTCGTGTCCTGCCAATTTACGGTGGATCGAACATGGAGCGTCAAATCCGCGCCCTGAAAAACAACCATATCGTCGTAGCAACACCAGGACGTTTGCTTGACCACATCCGTCGCAAAACGATCAAGTTGGAAGAAGTTCACACAGCAGTCCTTGACGAAGCAGATGAAATGCTGAACATGGGCTTCATCGAGGATATTCGTGATATTTTGAAGGCACTTCCGGAAGAGCGCCAAACATTGCTTTTCTCTGCGACAATGCCGAAAGAAATCCGCGACATTGCAACGACGTTGATGAACAACCCGGAAGAAGTAAAAGTGAAAGCGAAAGAAATGACGGTGGAAAACATCGAGCAGTTCTTCGTTGAAATTCCTGAGAAGCACAAGTTCGATACACTGACACGTCTTCTTGATATCCACGATCCTGCACTAGCGATCGTTTTCGGTCGTACGAAGCGTCGTGTTGATGAAGTAGCTGACGGGCTTCAAGCACGCGGCTTCAGTGCAGAAGGTATCCATGGCGACTTGACGCAAGGAAAGCGTATGTCCACATTGAACAAGTTCAAACGCGGACGTATCGAGATCCTTGTTGCAACAGACGTTGCTGCACGTGGTTTGGACATTTCTGATGTATCTCACGTGTACAACTTTGATATTCCACAGGATCCTGAGAGCTACGTCCACCGTATCGGTCGTACAGGACGTGCCGGCCGTAAAGGGAAGTCCATTTCCTTCGTAACCCCTCGTGAAAAAGATCAGCTTCACCTGATTGAAAAACTCACGAAGAAGAAAGTGGAACGTCTGAAAGTTCCTTCTTCTGAAGAAGCGGCTCGCGGGCAACAAAAAGTTGCTGTTGAGAAGTTAGCAGAAACGATCTCAAACAACGACTTGAAAAACTACAAGCAGGCAGCTAATGAACTGCTTGAACAGTATGAGTCTACAGACCTTGTAGCTGCTGCGCTGAAAATGATGACAAAAGAACGCAGTGAAGTACCTGTCCGTTTGTCTTCTGTTCAACCGATCAGTGTGAAAAACGCACAGCGTGACAAGAGTAAGAAAAAAGGTGGCTACCGCAAAGGTGGAGGCGGTAAGCGCAACTTCAACAACAAGAATAAATCCCGCAACCGCAACTTTAGCGGCAAAGGCGGCAGCAAGCGCGGCAATTACCAAAGCAAAGGTCGCAGCTAATAGAAGGTTATTGAAAAGATCAGTCCTCTTTATGAGGGCTGGTCTTTTTTTGCTAGTGCTAATAGTCATAGACCTGTACAGCGGCTCGGTCATTGATCAGAGGGTATTAAGCTTTTATCGGTGGGTATTGAGTGTTTATCAGTGACTTTCAAACGTTTATTGGTGGGTTTAGCGATTTTTTCAGTAGGTTTAGTGTTTTTATCGGTGGACAATTCTGCGAGATAAAAAAAGACTCCACCCCGGAGGGTGAAGCCGTTATATGCGGTTTACGAGGGCGAACAAAGCCAGGAAAATGATGATTCCCCAGAGAATGTACTTCCCTGTGTTCTTTCCTCCATATTTTCTTTTCTGCCATCGATTCGGGTCGAAAGAAATGTCATCACTATCGGAACGCGAATGGCGGGTGCGTACTTGCCATAAAGAGAAGCGGCGTGCATTTTTCAGGATAGCGGGTGCAATGGCAAACCCGCCAATCAGTCCGAATAAGTGACCGAAAATATTAATGTTTGGCCGTGCGAAAGTCATAAATAAACCAATAGCAAAAATGGCAAGAATGATTTGCGAATTGGCTGTATCAATTAAATGTTTCCGGTTCATGACCATAAATAGGTAAACGCCGAAAATACCGAAGATGGCTCCTGAGGCTCCGAGGTGCCAATAATAAGCATCTGGATTAACGATAAACGTACCGAGGTTTCCGGCGATGCCGGCAAATAAATACATCAATATAAATTTTCCTTTTCCTAACATCTGCTCAAGGGCTGGTCCGAAGAGGACGAGGGAAAAGGAGTTGAACAGGGCGTGGGTGAAATCTCCGTGTAAGAAAATTGGTGTGACAAGACGCCAATATTCACCGTTCAAAATCAGGGCATTCATCCCAATGCCCCATTCCTTCAAGTCAACAGCAAAGCCCAGCTGAAGAAAATCCATCAACAGCCATAAGGCGAAATGAAGGCCGACGAGAAATGAAACAATCGGATAAAATCGTATGAATTCTTTAAAACTCTCCGTTCGTACAAACATGACTAATCTCCTTTTTTACGTTCAAGATTAAGGTGGGTTTGAGTCGTTCGCTGAACCCCATTCATGATCGCTGAAGCGACTTAACGGCTTTCTTGTTTAAGGCACGTGCATAATGTTTAGTGGACTCCTATTATAATGTAATCCGTGCCGCTTCCTCGTATTCTTTTTTACCGTGAAAAGATTCGGGTATACTGTTCATAGATTGTTAATGAAAAGGAAGATGAAACGTGATTAAAGGCATTGGTGTAGATATCATCGAATTGGATCGTATTAAACAAAGTATAAAGCGAAGAGAGCGCTTTGTTCAACGAATACTGACTGAAGAGGAGCATCATCGTTACGAAATGTTGAACGAAAAAAGAAAAGTAGAATACCTGGCGGGGCGGTTTGCAGCGAAAGAAGCTTTTGCCAAAGCGACAGGTACAGGGATCGGAAAGCTCGGTTTCCATGATGTTGAAATTTTATCAAATGAAACGACGGGGGCCCCTATGATGAAGGCGAAAGGGTACGATCGCTATCAGGTGTGGGTGTCGATCAGTCATAGTTCGGAGCATGCCATCGCTCAGGTGGTGTTGGAAGAGTGCTAGGGAGGTATAGGAGGGCAGACATATTTACATAGGTTGTCTCATAACATTGTAATGCGGGTAGGAGGGAACGAATTGGATATTGTTACCGCACAAGAAATGTACGAACGGGATCGAGTGGCCATGGAAGCCGCTGGACTGGATGGGAAGATGCTCATGGAGAATGCCGGGAGAGCGGTTACGTATGACTTGCTCCGCCACATTCAAAAAGAGCATGCGATTGTCGTCCTGATAGGTGCTGGCAATAATGGCGGCGATGGTTTCGTCATTGCCAGGACGTTGTTGAACCTTGGATACGATGTGGAGGCTTGGCAAGTCGTTCCGGACGCAAAGATCACTGGAGATGCAGAAGCACACAAGAGGATATTCCAAGCTTCTGGTCACCCGTACAGACTATTGAAGAGTTCGGAAGACTTGAATACTTCTTTATGTCGTGCAGATGTATGCATCGATGCGATGCTTGGGATCGGAGTGAACGGGCGGCTGAGAGAGCCCTACGCGGATGTAGTCCGCCTCTGTAACGAGAAATCAATCCTAAGGCTTGCTGTCGATCTGCCTTCGGGAGTTCCTGCTGATGAAGGTGGGGAGGATGTTGAGGCTTTTCAAGCCCATTACACCTCGATCATCGAAGCGCCGAAGCAAAGTGCCTTTTTGCAGCACACACAGCCATACTACGGCGAATGGTCGGTCGTGGAAATCGGGCTGCCACCCAAACGACTTCCTGATTACCGAAGGAGGCTTTGGGGTGAAGCTGATGTCAAAAGGACCTTGCCTGATCGGGATGCTCATTCGCACAAAGGGTCGCACGGAAAAGGATTGATCATTGGAGGTTCTCGCTTGATGCCTGGTTCTGTCGCGATGACAGCGAAAGCTGCTTTGCGAAGCGGGGCAGGCTTAATTGCGGTATCCACGGATCCTGAAGCGATCCCTTCGATATCTCCCTATGTGCAGGAAGCAACTTTTGTAGAAGGAAAAGAGGGAGGACAAGTTCCTGATCTGGAAGGGTATGATGCTATCGCTGTCGGTATGGGGTTAGGTCGAACCGCTATGCAGAAAACGGTGGTGGAGCGGCTGGTCCTAGAAAAAGAAACCCCGTTACTCGTGGATGCCGATGGGTTGTACCTTTTAGATGGTCTCCTTCAAGAGTTGGAAAAGAGGGAAGCTCCAACCGTTTTAACACCTCATCCTGGTGAATTCGCCCACTTGACGGGCCTCTCCATCAAAGAGGTCTTAAGCGCTCCTTTTTCCTATTCAAAAGAATTTGCTGAAGAGCACGGTGTGTACCTTGTTCTGAAAGGACCTTCGACGATCATTACAGGTCCTGATGGTGAACAGCGGGTGGACATCTCAGGAAATGCAGGCCTCGCCAAAGGTGGGAGCGGTGATGTTCTCTCTGGTATTCTGCTAAGCCAGATGATGCAGGCAGAAGTGATGGATGCTTTAAGCAATGGCTGTTTCCTTCATGGATCGACGGCTGATTTACTAGTGCAGGATGGACATTCGAAGGTTGACCTACTCGCCTCTGACGTCATTGAAGGTTTATCCCGGACGTTCCGTACATTTTCTTCTTGATCCATATCATACGTTCCCTTTGTCCTTAAGTAGAGACAAAGGAGTTGAGTCTTATGCAAAGACGTTTTCTGATCCTGTTGTTCAGCCTGTTCGTCTTAGGTGCTTTGACAGCTTGTGGCTCACAGTCGAAAGAAGATGTCGTCAAAAAGCTTGAAAAACAGTCGGAAGAAATGGCTGGATATAAGACCGAAGCGAATATGAAGATGCGTACAGGGAAGGAAGAACAGAAATACAACATTCAAGTGTGGCATAAAAAGGATGATTTTTACCGCGTGAAACTTCAAAATGATCAGGATGAAAAAGGAAGTCAGATCATCTTGAAAAACGACAGCGGCGTGTATGTTTTGACACCTGCCTTGAACAAGAGCTTCAAGTTCCAAAGCGAATGGCCTCAAAACACAAGCCAGCCTTATCTTTATGCTTCACTGTTGAATGATATCAAAGCGGATCCGGATGCAGAGTTCAATGCTTCCGAAAACTACTTTGTGTTCAAGACGAAGACAAACTATCAAAATAACAAGACCCTGCCGTTCCAGGAGATTTACTTTGATAAGAAAACGTACCATCCTGTAATGGTGAAAGTGTTCGATCAGGACATGAATTCTCTTGTAGAAGTTCAATTCGCCAACTTCTCTAAAGACGATTCGATGAAGAAGGAAGACTTTGACGTCGATAAGAACATGGCCATGGCTCCGACAGAAGCCCCTGTTGCGAACATGGAAGGGGAAGAGCTTGAGGAGGTCCTCTACCCACAAGAGACGTTTGGTGCTGAACTTGCAGATGAACGTGAAGTGAAGACGGAAGAAGGAAAACGATTCATTATGACCTACGCAGGTGATAAAGACTTCACATTGGTCCAGGAAAAAGCGGAAGTTCAAGCGGCAAGCGCTCAATACTCTGTCCAGGTGAATGGTGACCCTGTCCAGCTTTGGGATGGAGTTTTTGCAGCCTTTGAACACAATCGTCTGGAATGGAACCATAATGGAACGACCTATCAACTCGCGAGCAATGAATTGACGCAGGATGAAATGGTAGCTGTCGCAAGCTCCATCAACACAGCTGCGATGGTGAAATAAACTTGGAAGGAGCAGGCTTAACGGTCTGCTTTATTTTTTGGTCTTCCATCACTCGGCCGCCCCAAAGTTTACCCCCCTGACTCATGAGAGAGTGTGTGCTTTCTTGAGAATCAATCAACAAATTCCCTGCTCTTTCTATGATATTTGACACTGGCTTCTTCCTCATTCAATAATAAAAAGATAGAGAGAGGAGCGGTCATTGTGGCGTGGGATACGTATTACAGAGATTCAATTGCAGAGGTTGAATTGACGGCAATTGAGTATAATATACAGCAACTAAAACAACGATTGGAAAAAGACACAGACATTTGCGCGGTAGTCAAAGCGGATGCCTATGGACATGGGGATGTACAAGTCGCCAGGGCTGCCTTGAAAGCGGGAGCGAAGAGCCTGGCCGTCGCACTCCTGGATGAAGCTTTGAAACTGAGGAGAGCAGGAATTGAAGCTCCGATTCTCGTCATGGGCTGGACCCGCCCTCAGGATGCGGCTGTCGCTGCTGAGAACAACATTGCTTTAACGGTGTTCCAAAAAGATTGGCTGAAGGAAGCGGCAGGTCTGCGGAGTTCTAACCCTTTGAAACTTCATTTGAAAATCGATACAGGGATGGGGCGGATCGGTGTACGAACGGTGACAGAATTAGAGGGAGTCCTTGCTGTTCTTGCTGAAACCTCTGAGTTTCATTTGGAAGCTTTGTTCACGCATTTTGCTACAGCGGATGAGGAAGATTCCGAGTATTTTAATGAACAACAAAAGCGCTGGAACGAAATGTTTTCTTATTTTAAGAGGAATTGGGCAGAAGATGTCGAAATTCATACAAGTAACAGTGCGACAAGTATGAGGGTTCCTGAGCGGATGGATCATTATGTCCGATTCGGGATCAGCATGTATGGACTTTATCCTTCTCTCCATGTCAAAAAGGAACGACCAATCGACTTGAAACCTGCTTTTTCCTTGTCGAGCCGGCTGATTCATGTAAAAAAAATTAAGGCCGGAGAATCGATCAGTTACGGGGCTACCTACACAACGGAAAAGGAAGAGTGGATCGGCACTATACCGCTTGGTTATGCGGATGGCTGGATCCGTAAGCTTCAAGGAGCGGAGGTGCTTGTCGACGGGAAACGTCAGCCGATTGTCGGAAGAATTTGCATGGATCAATTCATGATTCGGCTGGATCAGGAATATCCTATAGGGACAAAGGTTACCTTAATTGGTAAACAAGGGGATCAAGAAATTTCAGCCGATGAAATAGCAGAGCATCTCGAAACAATCAATTATGAGATACCCTGCATGATCAGCCAAAGGGTGCCGAGGGTTTTTCAAGAAGATGGGAGAACGGTAGAGGTGAGAAACTCTTTGTTGTGAGTAAGCTTCCCGTTTTCGGACAATTCTCCCGATGTAAGGATAAAAGCTTTCATAATTCACGAAAAAATTCCAACACTCCTTTGCAATGGACACTCCCGTTTGATAAGATTAGAGTGGACTAATTGACTGGTTTCTTTTGAGAGAAGATGGTGGAGGTGTATGGTTTTGTCCGATAGCATGCAGGAGATTGTCATCCGGATTCCGGATAACCTACTCAATGAAGTGGATGGCTTCATTCAACTCGATAACAGTGATCGGAGCGATTTCATGTGTCAAGCAACGAAAATGTATTTGCGTGAGAAGAAACAGCGACATATAAGAGAATCCATGCGTAGAGGCTACATGGAAATGGCGAAAATCAATTTAAATATCGCTTCAGAAGCGTTTCAAGCTGAAGAGGAGGCCGAACACACCCTGGAGCAACTAGTGAGCGGGGTGTGAAGCCAGTGATAGTCAAACGAGGTGACGTTTATTTCGCTGATTTGTCCCCAGTTGTGGGATCAGAACAAGGCGGGGTTCGTCCTGTACTCGTCCTTCAAAATGATATTGGTAATCGTTTTAGCCCTACCGTGATCGTAGCCGCGATTACAGCGCAAATACAAAAAGCCAAACTTCCAACACATGTCGAAATTAATGCAGAAAAATACGGGTTCGAGCGAAACTCTGTGATCCTACTGGAACAAATCAGAACGATTGACAAACAGCGTTTGACCGATAAGATTACACAACTTGACGAACCGATGATGCAGCAGGTAAACAAAGCCTTGCAGATCAGCCTCGGTTTGATCGACTTTTAATCGGAAAGTACGTCGTGAATGAAAATAAAGTTACCTTTTCAAGGTAACTTTATTTTTTTTTGCTTTTGTAGTTTATAATGAGCATATACAGGGTATCGTTGATGGCGTGTTTTTTATTAACGGTTTTTTTCAAAGGTAGACATGTCATTTTACAGAGGGTATGGGAAAAGATACTCATGATAAGCGTCCTTGCGATGAGAACGAGGGCAAATGGTGTAAAAGGAATTCTTTTTCTGATAAAATTATATTCAAATAGTATAAGGACGAACAATAGAGGGCTATGAGGCGGAGGTTTAGATAATGGACGAAAGATTGAAAAATGTAGTAGTAGAACATAGTGATGACATTGTCAAAATGTGGTTGGAGGAAGTTAACACCCATAAGAAGAATGATTATACATCGACGATTTCTGATGAAATGTTCGAAAGTACGAACCGTGAATTTGTCAACGTGATTTTTTCCAGTATTGAGAAGCAGGGATTATCCTCAGACTTGGACGATTTCTCTGAACGCTTGATTAATCTCGGCTGGCCGTTGAGTTATTTAACGGATGGGATGCAGGTGTTTCGTCGTGTAGTGACGGATTTCATCCTCAAACAATCGGATAAAATCGATTCGGATTACTTTTCTGAGGTCCTTCGGAAAGTAGATGGCTGGGTCGACCCGATCATCAACCGTCTTGTCAACGAGTATTCGGGAAGCTGGGAGCATATCGTTTCTTTGCAGAGAGTAGCTTTACAAGAGCTTTCCGCCCCATTGATCCCCGTGATGGAGAACATTACGATCATGCCTCTGATCGGAACCATCGACACGGAGCGGGCCAAGTTAATCATGGAGAACCTGTTGGACGGAGTGATCAAACATAACGCCGAAGTTGTTTTGATCGATATTACAGGTGTGCCGGTTGTGGATACAATGGTTGCCCATCACATTATACAGGCAGCTGAGGCTGTAAGGCTCATTGGTTCCCGGTGCATTTTAGTGGGAATCCGTCCTGAAATTGCACAGACGATTGTGAACCTCGGAATCGATTTAGGTAAATTCCCTACGAAGAGTTCATTGCGAAAAGGGTTCCAAACAGCATTAGAATTAACAAATCGTCGTATTGAAGAAACCCAGAACAACGATGAAGACATCGAAAAACTAATTGATTCGCTAGATAGGGAGTGAAAACATGAGGATACCTATTTTAAAGCTTCACAACTATTTACTCATTTCCATACAAATTGACTTGGATGACCAGACGGCCATCCAGTTCCAGGAAGATCTTTTGAGCAAGATTCATGAAAGCGGAGCGACAGGTGTCGTCATTGATTTGACATCCGTTGATATCATCGATTCTTTCATTGCTAAAGTTTTGGGAGACGTTGTGACGATGTCGGATTTGATGGGGGCCAAAGTTGTTTTGACGGGGATCCAACCGGCAGTTGCAATGACTCTTATTGACCTAGGTATACACATGCAAGATGTCCCGACCGCGTTAGATCTAGAACAAGGATTGATCAAACTTCGCCAGGAATTGGAGGAGTGAATATGGACTTTCAATCCTGTGTCAACATTAAAAAGGAATGGGACATCGTCGGAGCCAGGCAACTTGGACGAGATATATCCAGAAAGATCGGCTTCGGGACTGTCGATCAAGCAAGGATTGCCACGGCCATTTCTGAACTGGCACGGAACATTTATCTATATGCAGGAACAGGCAGAGTCTGTTTCGAAGCACTTGAGGATATGAACAAAAAGGGAATTCGGATCGTAGCTACAGATGAAGGACCTGGCATTAAAGATATCAGTCAAGTTATGGAAGACGGGTTCACCACATCAGGAGGGCTCGGAGCAGGGCTGCCAGGGGTGAAACGGTTAATGGATGACTTTGATATTGTATCAGCAGAAGGTGAAGGTACGGAAATCACTGTCGTTAAATGGCTCCGTTAAAGGAGGTAATTTGAGATGAACACATTGAAGCTCGACTTAGAAAATTATAAAGAACTATTACAAGAGTATATTAAGACCCAGGATGAGCAATCTCTATACCAAGCGGAACAGTTCAGCAAGCACTCTATGCAGCAGAACATATCGCCGGAAGAGATTATCAATGTTCACATCCAATCGCTACAAGAAATATACCCGGATATGCCTGAGTATATTCAGGCATCAATGAACTTTCTTCTAGAAACTATGATCTCTTATGGGTTGGCGTATCAGGAGTATCAGACGTTGCGGGAAAAGCAGCTTGAGCTCAAATCGGAAATTTCCGTCGCTGCCAATATGCAAAAAACATTATTGTCGACAGTGAAACCGGATTTGTCTGAAATTGATGTTGGTGCTTTGAGTGTTCCTGCTAAGCAAATGAACGGGGACTATCACCACTTCGTCCATGATGGAAAAGGGAGTCTCGGGATCGCTGTTGCCGATGTCATAGGTAAAGGTGTCCCTGCTGCTCTCTGTATGTCGATGATCAAATATTCGATGGACAGTTTTTCAGGAATGCGGACAGACCCTAGTGTCATTCTTGGCAGTTTGAACCGTGTAGTGGAGCGGAACGTGGATGCAAGCATGTTTATTACGATGTTCTATGGCTTGTATAATTCGAATGAGCATACGTTCACTTTTTCATCAGCAGGTCATGAACCAGGTTACTATTACCATAAAGATCGGGATGAGTTTGAGGAAATCGATGCCCCGGGACTTGTACTCGGCGTATCTCCGGAAGTCACGTATAAGCAGTACGAAAAGAGAGTGGAAAAAGGAGATATGATCATCCTTCTGACCGATGGTGTAACTGAATGTCGACAAGGGGACCGATTCATTGATCAGGAAGAAATTTTACATGTCATCAAACAATATTCCCACCTTCCCGCACAGGGAATTGTGGACCAGGTATATAAACATTTCGAGCGTCTGCAGGACTTCCAGTTGAGAGATGACTTTACATTAATTATTTTACGAAGAAATGTTTAACCACTGTTTTTACAGGGTATTAAAACATGTAGTATGTTTTTCAGGAAACATTGGGAGGGATTACGATGAATTTATCAATAGATGTTACGAACAATGAAGGTGTTTCAAATGTCGTCCTTACCGGAGAAGTGGATGCATTCACAGCACCCAAGTTAAAAGATACATTGCTGCCGCTGACGAAGGAAAAAGGCCAAGTTGTAGAAGTGGATTTCCAGGACGTGAATTACATGGATTCCACCGGTCTTGGTGTATTCATCAGTGCTTTGAAATCAACGAAGGAGCATGAATCTGAGATGCGCCTTGTTCATATGCAGGACCGTGTTTACCGCCTCTTTAAGATTACAGGATTAACAGAAATTATTAACATCGAGTCTACAGTGCAAGGTGGAATGTAAACATGGAACCATTTGATTTTGTTGAAGTGAAGGTACCTGCCAAAGCGGAATACATCGGTGTCGTTCGTCTGAGCATATCAGGGATTGCCAACCGAATGGGATTCACTTATGAAGATATTGAAGATTTGAAAGTAGCCATTTCAGAGGCGATCACCAATGCGGTGAAGCATGCGTATAAAGAAACAGGTGAAGGCGAAATCACCATCGGTTTTGGTGTTTATCAGGACAGGCTCGAAGTCATGGTTGCTGACCATGGAGGAAGCTTTAACCTTGGCGAAATCAAGGAAGATATCGGACCTTATAAACAAGATGACGATATCGAAGAACTGCGCGAAGGAGGCTTTGGCCTGTTTCTCATAGATGCTCTGATGGACAAAGTTGAAATCAATAGCAAATATGGAGTCATTGTCCTTATGACAAAATATCTCCATGAAACCGGGGTGGGTCAAGATGGCGACCAAATCACAACACCACAATGAGGAAGTTTACGAATGGATCGCCTATCTACAAGAGAATCCACGGGATGAAGCAGTTCAGGAGAAGGTTGTCCTCGTTTATAAGGATCTTGTAGAATCCATTGCCCGTAAATACTCAAAAAACAGCACCATTCATGAAGACTTGGTTCAAGTTGGCATGCTTGGACTGTTAGCGGCAATCAGAAGATATGACCCGGAATTCGGTAAATCTTTTGAGTCATTTGCCATCCCCACGATCATCGGGGAAATCAAACGCTTTATTCGTGACAAAACATGGAGCGTCCATGTCCCGCGTAGAATCAAAGAGCTTGGACCAAAGATTAAAAAGGTTTCGGAAGAGCTGACGAATACACTGCAACGATCTCCGTCCGTCAAAGAAATCGCAGATGAGTTAGAAGTATCTGAAGAGGATATCCTTGAGACGATGGAAATGGGTAAAAGTTATAAAGCTCTGTCCGTGGACCGTAAGATCGAAGCGGATTCTGACGGAAGTACCGTCACTATTCTTGACTTAATTGGAAATCAGGAAGATGGTTATTCCAACATCGATCAGAGGATGCTTTTAGAAAAGATACTTCCAATTCTTAGCGAACGTGAACAGGAAATCTTACAATGCACGTACTTTGAAAACATGAGTCAGAAAGACACAGGCGAACGACTGGGAATTTCCCAGATGCACGTATCCCGTTTGCAAAGACGGGCCTTGAGAAAGCTGAGAGAAGCCTTGCAATCTGAATCTGTCGAGGTATTCTAGTGGAAAAGGAGAATAAACGGGTGGATTTATCTATTTTCCAAAAAGCCAAAAAAGGGAATTACTATTGCGGTGACAGCTATTTCTACAAGGAAACGGAGGATGCATTCCTTTGTGCCCTTGCCGACGGTCTCGGGAGTGGTGAAATGGCCCGTGAATCATCCAAGGCAGTGATGGAAGTGATAGAGAAACATCCAGATTTGACTTTAGAAGCTCTCATAAAAAAGTGCAACGAGGTATTAGTAGGGAAGCGGGGAGTTGTCCTGGGGATTTTAAGGATAGACTTTAACACTCGTACTTATTCCTATTCATCGATAGGTAACATCGGTGTTATTACCGTGAACCCGGATGGGGAGCGCAACCGCAACATACCGTTGGCTGGTTACTTATCAGGTTATCCACGCAGGCTGAGAATTTCTCACGGTACTGTGCAAGAAGGAATGGTATTCCTTATGTTCTCGGACGGAGTGAATGACCGCCGTCTGTCGTCAAAGTTTACTCATTCCAAAGACGTTGAGCAAATCACTCAACATTACAAAGAATTATACGGTCAATCTCGTGATGATGATGTCACCCTGATTGCCATGGCATATCATTAAAACCCTTCATTCCAACCGAGAGGTAGAATGGAGGGTTTTATTGTTTTTCGCGAGACATTCATTTTATTTATTTAAGTATATGGCTGTATTATTGATAACTTGATATCGAGATGTTTTTCGGTTTTGTTGCTTAGTTGGGCGTCAGGGGTGGTCAGGAAGCTATTCGTCTAGCTCCATCGCCCAGACACTCGTGTCTACCAGGGCGATGGAGCATTTGAACACTTTCCAGTTGGGCCTCGCCAGCTAATCCATTCCCACGGGAGTCTCTCAGCTTCCTGGCCACCCCTTTTGATGTATGCGTAGAACGAACCCCCCTTTGCTCAAAGGGATTGCCTTCCACTCTCCCGCTTTAATAAGCATAAACCCTTCTCTAACAAACTTTCAGAATACAAATAAACAAGGTTTGAGGTTTAACGCTCACATTTTCATCAAGCTTGAAGCTTCTTATTCCAGAAATGGTTTCGAGACACTTATAAAGTAAAGGGACGGAGGGAAACGGTGAGACTCCTATGGGACGAGTGGGACAGGTGAGACCCCCGAAGGCGTAGCCTGAGGAGGATAACCGCCCGCCCCATGGAAAGCCAACGGTTTCCCATAGCCCACAAACTCACACAAACATCTCGAAGCTGACTCTTCACAAACGGGATCTTATATTAAATACATAATTGGTAAGACCGGAGTCTTCAAGTATTCTTTTTTATAATTTGATACAATGGATGAGACGTCATTGAAGGAGGTCATTTAGTTGAGTGAAACCATTAAAAATACAGAGCTTATGAAGCTCGTCGCTAAACAGACGAAATTGAAGGATCAAACGATCAAACAAGTCATTGAATTGCTTGAAGAAGGAAATACAGTACCGTTTATCGCCCGTTATCGAAAAGAACTGACAGGCGGTTTGGATGAAGTGCAAATCAAAGAAATTGAAGATCAGTGGAACTATGTAACGAACCTTGTTCAGCGTAAGGAAGAAGTTATTCGCCTCATTGATGAACAGGGAAAACTGACCGAAGAATTACGCCGTGATATTGAATCCGCTGAAAAACTTCAAAAGGTGGAAGACTTGTACCGACCTTATAAACAAAAGCGTCGGACAAGAGCGACCGTAGCCAAAGAAAAAGGATTGGAACCCTTCGCGACTCAAGTCTGGCAACAGCAGAACATCGACTTTGAGAAAGAAGCAGAAGCCTTCTTTTCCGATGAACACGAAGTGAATACGGTTGAAGATGTCCGGGCAGGGGTGAATGATATCCTCGCTGAATGGATTTCAGATGACCCTACATATCGAGAAAAGATTAGAAAGCAGACGCACGATAAAGGTGTCATCGCTTCATCTGAAAAAAAAGCAGATCAAGATGAAAAAGGCATTTTTGAAATGTATTATGACTATCAAGAACCCGTTCGATCGATCGTATCCCACCGTGTTCTTGCACTTAACCGTGGGGAAAAAGAAGAAATTATTAAAGTTTCCGTTCAGCCTCCTGAAGAGGCGATTGTTCAATATTTGGAGAGGAGCGTTATTAAACGCCATACGGTCGGGAAGATCCGTTCCATCTTGGAAGAAGCAATCCAGGACAGTTATAAGCGTTTAATTCAGCCATCTGTTGAAAGAGAGATCCGAGGAGCATTATCTGAACAGGCTGAGGAACAGGCGATTGAAGTTTTCTCCAGTAATTTGCGAAACCTTTTGCTGCAACCCCCATTGAAAGGAAAAGTGGTTCTTGGAGTAGACCCTGCTTACCGTACCGGTTGTAAGCTTGCCGTCGTGGATGAAACAGGGAAAGTGCTGGATATTGGCGTCATCTATCCAACAGCACCAAGAAATGATACGGCAGGAGCGGAGAAAAAGATTCTTGGCTTCATGGATGCGTATGACATTGAGCTGATGGCCATTGGGAATGGCACAGCTTCGAGAGAAACGGAACAGTTCATCGCAGATATGATTCAAAAACATCAGTTGAACGCTTCTTATATGATTGTGAATGAAGCGGGGGCAAGTGTGTACTCAGCTTCAAAGCTCGCACGTGAAGAATTTCCGGACTTTCAAGTAGAAGAGCGTAGTGCGGTATCCATCGCTCGTCGTGTCCAGGACCCATTAGCAGAACTCGTAAAGATCGACCCTAAATCCATCGGGGTGGGTCAATATCAGCACGATGTCACTCAGAAAAAACTGAACGAATCACTGACGTTCGTTGTTGAGACGGCAGTAAACCAAGTGGGAGTGAATGTGAATACGGCTTCGTCATCTCTGTTGCAGTATGTATCTGGGTTGAGTAAAACGGTTGCCAACAATGTCGTGAAAAAGAGAGAAGAGTTAGGGAAGTTTACGAAACGATCCGAACTCAAAGATATTCCTCGCTTAGGTGCAAAAACATTTGAGCAAAGTATCGGCTTTTTAAGAATACTAGATGGAAAAGAACCTCTTGACCGCACACCGATTCACCCGGAGAGTTATAAAGCGACACGGGAACTTTTGAGGAAGTTCGGTTTTACCACAGAAGATATTGGAACGGACAAGCTGGCAGAAGAACTGAAAAGTGTCGACACATCATCTGTAGCGGAACAGCTGAACATTGGTGAGTTGACGCTTCAGGATATTGTAAAATCTCTTGTCCAGCCTGGACGGGACCCGAGGGATGACCTTCCTAAGCCATTGTTGAAAACGAATGTTCTTTCTATGGAAGATTTAGAACAGGGGATGGAACTGGAAGGAACCGTTAGAAACGTTGTAGACTTCGGTGCATTCGTGGATATTGGAGTCAAACAGGATGGGCTTGTCCATATCTCGAAGCTTGCTAATAAATTCGTCAAACACCCAATGGACGTGGTAGCGGTGGGGGACGTCGTTACCGTTTGGGTCGATCAAGTGGATGTACAAAAACAGAGGATCGCTTTGACCATGATTAATCAAGGGTAATATTAAATGGAACTGCCTGGAGAGTGATACTTTCCGGGTAGTTTTTATTTATATAGATGCTGATAGTAATACCAGCATTGGTTCAGCATTTTAATCTGGTATTTGTCTTTGTTCAAGAATGCTTTTGTCATTTGGTTCTTCAACCAGGAAGGCATAAGTACTCAGCTCCTTCATATTCAACTTTTTTCATTCTTATGATACAGTATGCAAAGGACAAGGGAGGTGTTCCTATGACAGATCAGGAATTGCAGCATTGGACCAATGAGTTATCGGAAAAATACTTTGACAAGCCTTTCGCTCATGATGTATACTTCAATTCTCGTCTTCGTACGACAGGAGGCAGGTACATTCCTTCTAAAAAAGTGATTGAAATCAATCCGAAATATGTAGTAGAATTAGATGGTGTCGAATTAGAGGGCATTATTAAACATGAACTCTGTCATTACCACCTTCATATAGAAGGGAAAGGTTTTGGACATCGTGATCCTGAGTTCAAGACATTATTGAAAAAGACGGGGTCTCCTCGACATTGTGCACCATTACCTTCTGAGAAGAGTGGGAACTTCCACCACTATGTTTGTACAAAATGCGGACAAACATACAAGCGGAAAAGGCGGGTGGACACGAAACGTTTCGGATGTGGGAAATGTAAAGGCAACTTAAAAAAGAAGTAAATTTTCCATTGACGAACGATGGGTCACATGTTAAATTAGTTAAGTCCTAACAAAACAAGCCAAAAAACGCATGAAAACAACTTAGAATTTCATCAAAAAAAGGTTTGACACCAAGGACGAAATGTTATAAGATATAAAACGTCGCTGATAAACAGCAACGAACATTGCGAATTATTCCAACGTAGCTCAGTGGTAGAGCAATCGGCTGTTAACCGATCGGTCGTAGGTTCGAATCCTACCGTTGGAGCCATTACGGAGAAGTACTCAAGTGGCTGAAGAGGCGCCCCTGCTAAGGGTGTAGGTCGCGTAAGCGGCGCGAGGGTTCAAATCCCTCCTTCTCCGCCATTTATTTTTGGCCCGTTGGTCAAGTGGTTAAGACACCGCCCTTTCACGGCGGTAACACGGGTTCGAATCCCGTACGGGTCACTTAACCTTATAAGGTCCGGTAGTTCAGTTGGTTAGAATGCCTGCCTGTCACGCAGGAGGTCGCGGGTTCGAGTCCCGTCCGGACCGCCACTCTTTTTTGGGCCATAGCCAAGCGGTAAGGCAACGGTTTTTGGTACCGTCATGCGCTGGTTCGAATCCAGCTGGCCCAGCCATTTTCTTTTCAAAAAAGAGTTGACAAAAAGCTAAATAAGTTATATGATGTTTCTTGTGCTTCAAAAAACAACATCATCATTGAGTGTTACAGATTCCTTTAATAGGAGCCATTAGCTCAGCTGGTAGAGCATCTGACTTTTAATCAGAGGGTCGAAGGTTCGAATCCTTCATGGCTCACCATTTATTATGCGGGTGTGGTGGAATTGGCAGACACGCTAGATTTAGGATCTAGTGCTTCACGGCGTGGGGGTTCAAGTCCCTCCACCCGCACTTATCCGGAATTAGTCATGATCAGCATCCCATTGTTTACTACAGCAATTATTGCGGTCGGGGTGGCGGAATCGGCAGACGCGCTAGGCTTGAGGGCCTAGTGGGAGGTAATCCCCGTGGAGGTTCAAGTCCTCTCGGCCGCACCAACTTTTTTAAAAAAAGTGCTTGCGTCAAAACACAAATGATGTTAACATATTAAATGTCGCTTTTTTAATGCGCCCGTAGCTCAATTGGATAGAGCGTCTGACTACGGATCAGAAGGTTAGGGGTTCGACTCCTCTCGGGCGCGCCATTTTAAACGGGAAGTAGCTCAGCTTGGTAGAGCACTTGGTTTGGGACCAAGGGGTCGCAGGTTCGAATCCTGTCTTCCCGACCATCGAAATCCTAAATAAAATTTAAGCGGGTGTAGTTTAGTGGTAAAACCTCAGCCTTCCAAGCTGATGATGAGGGTTCGATTCCCTTCACCCGCTCCATTTTATTGAATGTCATCGGGGCCTGTAGCTCAGTTGGGTAGAGCGCACGCCTGATAAGCGTGAGGTCGGTGGTTCAAGTCCACTCAGGCTCCACCATGATTCATTTGATCTTTGAAAACTGAACGAACCAACCAGTACGTCAAAACATTTCTTCTTTATAGAAGAGATTTGAAACAAGCACATTCGGTGTGCAAATGAGCAAGTCAAACTTAACTTTTATGGAGAGTTTGATCCTGGCTCAGGACGAACGCTGGCGGCGTGCCTAATACATGCAAGTCGAGCGCGGGAAGCGAGTGGATCCCTTCGGGGTGAAGCTCGTGGAACGAGCGGCGGACGGGTGAGTAACACGTGGGCAACCTGCCTGTAAGATCGGAATAACCCCGGGAAACCGGGGCTAATGCCGGGTAATACTTTCTTTCGCATGAAGGAAAGTTGAAAGATGGCTTCTCGCTATCACTTACAGATGGGCCCGCGGCGCATTAGCTAGTTGGTGAGGTAACGGCTCACCAAGGCGACGATGCGTAGCCGACCTGAGAGGGTGATCGGCCACACTGGGACTGAGACACGGCCCAGACTCCTACGGGAGGCAGCAGTAGGGAATCTTCCGCAATGGACGAAAGTCTGACGGAGCAACGCCGCGTGAACGATGAAGGTCTTCGGATCGTAAAGTTCTGTTGTTAGGGAAGAACAAGTACCGTTCGAACAGGGCGGTACCTTGACGGTACCTAACGAGGAAGCCCCGGCTAACTACGTGCCAGCAGCCGCGGTAATACGTAGGGGGCAAGCGTTGTCCGGAATTATTGGGCGTAAAGCGCGCGCAGGCGGTTCCTTAAGTCTGATGTGAAAGCCCACGGCTCAACCGTGGAGGGTCATTGGAAACTGGGGAACTTGAGGACAGAAGAGGAGAGTGGAATTCCACGTGTAGCGGTGAAATGCGTAGATATGTGGAGGAACACCAGTGGCGAAGGCGACTCTCTGGTCTGTTTCTGACGCTGAGGTGCGAAAGCGTGGGTAGCAAACAGGATTAGATACCCTGGTAGTCCACGCCGTAAACGATGAGTGCTAGGTGTTAGGGGGCTTCCACCCCTTAGTGCTGAAGTTAACGCATTAAGCACTCCGCCTGGGGAGTACGGCCGCAAGGCTGAAACTCAAAGGAATTGACGGGGGCCCGCACAAGCGGTGGAGCATGTGGTTTAATTCGAAGCAACGCGAAGAACCTTACCAGGTCTTGACATCCTTGGACAACCCTAGAGATAGGGCTTTCCCTTCGGGGACCAAGTGACAGGTGGTGCATGGTTGTCGTCAGCTCGTGTCGTGAGATGTTGGGTTAAGTCCCGCAACGAGCGCAACCCCTAATCTTAGTTGCCAGCATTCAGTTGGGCACTCTAAGGTGACTGCCGGTGACAAACCGGAGGAAGGCGGGGATGACGTCAAATCATCATGCCCCTTATGACCTGGGCTACACACGTGCTACAATGGATGGTACAAAGGGCAGCGAAGCCGCGAGGTGTAGCAAATCCCATAAAACCATTCTCAGTTCGGATTGCAGGCTGCAACTCGCCTGCATGAAGCCGGAATCGCTAGTAATCGCGGATCAGCATGCCGCGGTGAATACGTTCCCGGGCCTTGTACACACCGCCCGTCACACCACGAGAGTTGGCAACACCCGAAGTCGGTGAGGTAACCTTTTTGGAGCCAGCCGCCGAAGGTGGGGCCAATGATTGGGGTGAAGTCGTAACAAGGTAGCCGTATCGGAAGGTGCGGCTGGATCACCTCCTTTCTAAGGATATTACGGAAACGTACTGTGTTGGTTGTTCAGTTTTGAGAGATCAAACGATCTTTCAACTTGTGAACCTTGAAAACTGGATAAGGAATCATTGTTTCATCTAACGATGAGACATTTGATGACAAGACATCTAATTGAAATTGTAAACGTCTTTTCACGAAGATAGTTAAGTGAATAAGGGCGCACGGTGGATGCCTTGGTACTAGGAGCCGATGAAGGACGGGACTAACACCGATATGCTCCGGCGAGCCGTAAGTAGGCTTTGACCCGGAGATTTCCGAATGGGGAAACCCACTGTTCGTAATGGAACAGTATCCTATACTGAATACATAGGTATAGGCAGGCACACCCGGGGAACTGAAACATCTAAGTACCCGGAGGAAGAGAAAGCAAACGCGATTTCCCAAGTAGCGGCGAGCGAAACGGAATCAGCCCAAACCAGAAAGCTTGCTTTCTGGGGTTGTAGGACACTCCATTGGAGTTACCAAAGAGGAAGATAGGCGAATCGATCTGGAAAGGTCAGCCAGAGCAGGTAACAGCCCTGTAGTCGAAATCTTTCTCTCTCCGGAGTGGATCCTGAGTACGGCGGAACACGAGGAATTCCGTCGGAATCCGGGAGGACCATCTCCCAAGGCTAAATACTCCCTAGTGACCGATAGTGAACCAGTACCGTGAGGGAAAGGTGAAAAGCACCCCGGAAGGGGAGTGAAAGAGAACCTGAAACCGTGTGCCTACAAGTAGTCGGAGCCCGTTAATGGGTGACGGCGTGCCTTTTGTAGAATGAACCGGCGAGTTACGACCGTATGCGAGGTTAAGCAGCAGAAGCGGAGCCGCAGCGAAAGCGAGTCTGAATAGGGCGAGTGAGTATGCGGTCGTAGACCCGAAACCGTGTGATCTACCCATGTCCAGGGTGAAGGTCAGGTAACACTGACTGGAGGCCCGAACCCACGCAAGTTGAAAATTGCGGGGATGAGGTGTGGGTAGGGGTGAAATGCCAATCGAACACGGAGATAGCTGGTTCTCTCCGAAATAGCTTTAGGGCTAGCCTCAGAATAGAAAGTCATGGAGGTAGAGCACTGATTGGACGAGGGGCCCCTATCGGGTTACCGAATTCAGTCAAACTCCGAATGCCATAGACTTTGTTCTGGGAGTCAGACCGTGGGTGATAAGGTTCATGGTCGAGAGGGAAACAGCCCAGACCGCCAGCTAAGGTCCCAAAGTGTGTGTTAAGTGGAAAAGGATGTGGAGTTGCTTAGACAACCAGGATGTTGGCTTAGAAGCAGCCATCATTCAAAGAGTGCGTAATAGCTCACTGGTCGAGTGACTCTGCGCCGAAAATGTACCGGGGCTAAACACACCACCGAAGCTGCGGATTGATCTTATGATCAGTGGTAGGAGAGCGTTCTAAGGGCCGTGAAGTCAGACCGTAAGGACTGGTGGAGCGCTTAGAAGTGAGAATGCCGGTATGAGTAGCGAAAAAAGAGTGAGAATCTCTTTCACCGAATGCCTAAGGTTTCCTGAGGAAGGCTCGTCCTCTCAGGGTTAGTCGGGACCTAAGCCGAGGCCGAAAGGCGTAGGCGATGGACAACAGGTTGATATTCCTGTACCACCTCCTTTCCGTTTGAACGACGGGGGGACGCAGGAGGATAAGGAGAGCGCGCCACTGGATGTGCGCGTCCAAGCAGTGAGACGGTCGGATAGGCAAATCCGTCCGGCAACGTCAAGCTGTGATGGGGAGGGAAATAAAGTACCGAAGCTCCTGAGTTCACACTGCCAAGAAAATCCTCTAGTGAGGAAAGAGGTGCCCGTACCGCAAACCGACACAGGTAGGCGAGGAGAGGATCCTAAGGTGAGCGGGAGAACTCTCGTTAAGGAACTCGGCAAAATGACCCCGTAACTTCGGGAGAAGGGGTGCTCCTCTGCCGAGGAGCCGCAGTGAAAAGGCCCAAGCGACTGTTTACCAAAAACACAGGTCTCTGCGAAGCCGTAAGGCGAAGTATAGGGGCTGACACCTGCCCGGTGCTGGAAGGTTAAGGGGATGCGTTAGCTTATGCGAAGCGTTGAACCGAAGCCCCAGTAAACGGCGGCCGTAACTATAACGGTCCTAAGGTAGCGAAATTCCTTGTCGGGTAAGTTCCGACCCGCACGAAAGGTGCAACGACTTGGGCACTGTCTCAACGAGAGACCCGGTGAAATTATACTATGTGTGAAGATGCACATTACCCGCGACAGGACGGAAAGACCCCGTGGAGCTTTACTGTAGCCTGATATTGAATGTTGGTACAGCTTGTACAGGATAGGTAGGAGCCTTGGAAGCCGGAGCGCTAGCTTCGGTGGAGGCGCTGGTGGGATACTACCCTGGCTGTACGGACATTCTAACCCAGGACCGTGATCCGGTCCGGAGACAGTGTCAGGTGGGCAGTTTGACTGGGGCGGTCGCCTCCCAAAAGGTAACGGAGGCGCCCAAAGGTTCCCTCAGAATGGTTGGAAATCATTCGCAGAGTGTAAAGGCACAAGGGAGCTTGACTGCGAGACCTACAAGTCGAGCAGGGACGAAAGTCGGGCTTAGTGATCCGGCGGTTCCGCATGGAAGGGCCGTCGCTCAACGGATAAAAGCTACCCCGGGGATAACAGGCTTATCTCCCCCAAGAGTCCACATCGACGGGGAGGTTTGGCACCTCGATGTCGGCTCATCGCATCCTGGGGCTGTAGTCGGTCCCAAGGGTTGGGCTGTTCGCCCATTAAAGCGGTACGCGAGCTGGGTTCAGAACGTCGTGAGACAGTTCGGTCCCTATCCGTCGTGGGCGTTGGAAATTTGAAAGGAGCTGTCCTTAGTACGAGAGGACCGGGATGGACACACCGCTGGTGTACCAGTTGTTCCGCCAGGAGCATCGCTGGGTAGCTACGTGTGGTCGGGATAAGTGCTGAAAGCATCTAAGCATGAAGCCCCCCTTGAGATGAGATTTCCCTTTGCTTTAAGCAAATAAGATCCCTCAGAGACGATGAGGTTGATAGGTCCGAGGTGGAAGCGTGGTGACACGTGGAGCTGACGGATACTAATGGATCGATGACTTATCTATCTGATTATCATCATTCGTGAATGACAATTGCTTTTCAAACAAGATGTTTCCTTATCCAGTTTTGAGGGTTCACCTCAAACTTTATATTGATGTGGTGGTGAAGGCGAAGAGGTCACACCTGTTCCCATGCCGAACACAGCAGTTAAGCTCTTCAGCGCCGATGGTAGTCGGGTTTACCCCCGTGAGAGTAGGACGCCGCCACATTGATTTATTTTCTAAAATGTAGTATTATAGTAAATAGTTCACAATTAAATTTCATGGGAACTTAACAAAGTAATCCCACATTATCGCGGGGTAGAGCAGTCTGGTAGCTCGTCGGGCTCATAACCCGGAGGTCACAGGTTCAAATCCTGTCCCCGCAACCAAATTTTAATTAAGTCATTTGACTTTCTTTTTTTATGAAAAATTATGGTCCGGTAGTTCAGTTGGTTAGAATGCCTGCCTGTCACGCAGGAGGTCGCGGGTTCGAGTCCCGTCCGGACCGCCACTACTTAAAATTAAACGTTCAGCCTTAGGAACTTTTCCTAAGGCTTTTATTATGGAATTTTTTAAATGTGTCTCTCTCTTGGTATAATAGGAATATTACGATTATCCGGTCGACCGGTTTTATGTTAAGAATACGGTCATAAGAGAAAGGGACATACACATGGATGAGTTTTCATTTATACGATCAATCAAGCCGGATTATTATCGTCAATCTTCCTTGATCAAAGGAATAGATGATGATGCGGCTGTCTTTCGACCTACGGGCCATGATATTGTCACAGCTGTGGATACGATGGTGGAAGGGGTCCATTTTACAAGGAAGACGATGGAACCTGAGCAAATCGGCTATCGTGTGCTGGCAGCAAATATTAGTGATCTTGCGGCGATGGGGAGTACGCCTGCTTTTTATATGGTTTCGATTACGATTCCTCCTCACTGGAGTGAGAAGGAGATTGAACACATTTATAGGGGAATGAAACAACTTGGGGATTCTTATCAAATGGATTTGATTGGTGGCGATACCGTGTCCGGGAGTGAACTTTCCTTAAGTGTCACTGTCATAGGACTGGTTCATAAAGAAAAAGCCAGATATCGTTCGACAGCGAAGCCTGGAGATGTATTGTTTGTGACGGGGACTCTAGGAGACTCCAGGGCCGGTTTAGAATGCTTGTTGAATCCAAAAAGAGAAACTTCCGATGAGATTACATATCTTATTCAGCGTCATCAAGCTCCCGTGCCGAGGGTTACCTTTGCAACTGGTCTGTGCCATTTGGAACGGTTGGCCTTGAATGATGTAAGTGATGGCATTGCTAATGAGTCGAAGGAAATTGCGGAAGCTTCTGATGTTGATTTGTTGATTGATTCAAAAGCGCTCCCTTTTTCCGAGGCGATCCGGAAGGTCTTCCCCGATACTCATGAAGAATGGGGATTATCAGGCGGAGAAGATTTTGAATTGCTTGGATGCGTGCCTGAAAAGGATTGGTCAGAAGTGATAAAGGCTGCAGAAAAAGCAGACGTGACGGTAAGTAAAATCGGCCAGGTGCGAGCGAAAGAGGGTCCTGTACCAGTTGTGAAGCTTAATAGAAATGGAAAGTGGGAGACAATGACCTCTTCCGGTTATACTCATTTGAAGGAAAAGGGTGATTGAATGACGACATTTGAATGGAAAAGCTCTTCTACAGAAGAAACGCAGCAGATGGCGGAAAAGCTCGGGCAGCGTTTGCAGCCGGGAGATGTGCTGACGTTAGAGGGAGATTTGGGCGCAGGTAAAACGACGTTCACAAAAGGACTCGGCAAAGGACTTGGTGTGAAACGGACAATTAACAGCCCTACCTTTACCATTATGAAAGAATACCAAGGGCGGATTCCTTTTTATCATATGGATGTGTACCGTTTGGAAGAGAGTGATGAGGACCTTGGTTTTGATGAGTACTTTGAAGGGGAAGGGGTAACGGTCGTGGAGTGGGCCCAGTTCATTGAAGAATTCTTACCTGATGAACGCCTGGACATCACGATTCGATATTTGGACGACTCCACGCGGGTGTTCACATTCGAGACTACATCCGATCACTTGGAAGCATTATGTAAGGAGATTTTAGCATGAATGTACTGGCGATAGATACTTCGAATTATGTGATGGGAGTTGCGGTCATCAGAGATGGGGCTGTAGCTGGTGAATATGTGACGAATATTAAAAAGAACCACTCCATCCGTTTGATGCCTGCAATCGATCAGGTGATGAAGGAGACGGGGATGCATCCGGACGACTTGGATAGAATTGCGGTCGCTCATGGACCAGGGTCCTATACGGGCGTGCGGATCGGATTGACGACGGCAAAAACGATGGCATGGTCGCTCGGAATTCCAGTTGTAGGTGTATCAAGCTTAGAAGCTGTAGCCAGGCAGGGTGCCTTTTTCCAAGGATATGTCTGTCCGTTCTTTGATGCACGGCGGGGGCTCGTCTATACAGGGCTGTATCGTTCTGATATGACGCTTGAAATGGACGAGACGAACGTCTTAATGGAGGATTGGCTTTATCAACTAAAGGAACGGAATGAACCGGTACTTTTCCTCAGTCAAGATGTAGCTTTGCATGAAGAAAAGATTGTCGAGATTCTTGGCGATCAGGCGGTTCTCCCGAAAGCTCCTTACCACTATGCACGTCCGGCCATCATTGCCTCTGTAGCAGAAGACAAGGAACCAGGACCGTTGCATGACCTTGTGCCGAACTACTTGCGTATTCCTGAGGCGGAAGCTAAATGGTTGGAGCAGCAGGAGAAGAAGTAAGATGGCGACAATAAGGAGAATGACGAAGGATGATGTAGGAGCTGTTATGGAAGTCGAAAAGGCTTCTTTTGCCGTACCATGGTCTGGGGAAACCTTTAAGAAAGAGATGGAAGACAATCCTTATGCGCATTATTATGTTGTAGAAAATGAGGACGAAATTATTGGATATTGTGGTTTGTGGTTGATCATTGATGAAGCGCATGTCACGAATATCGCCATTCATCCGGACCATAGAGGAAACAAGTATGGAGAACACTTGTTTCGCCATACTTGTAACGAAGCGATTGAGCATGGAGCGATCCAGCTGTCGCTTGAAGTGAGAGTTTCAAATACAGCCGCGCAGCATATGTACCGGAAGTTCGGGATGGTACCTGGAGGAATCAGAAAAAGGTACTACTCCGATAACGGTGAAGATGCGTTAGTGATGTGGGTGGGATTAAAATGAAGGAAGATCAATATATTTTAGCGATTGAGACGAGTTGTGATGAAACGGCGGTAGCGATTGTTAAGAATGAAACCGAACTGATTACGAACATTGTTGCATCTCAAATTGAAAGTCATAAGCGTTTCGGTGGGGTGGTACCGGAGATTGCCTCGAGACACCATATTGAACAGATGCCAATCACCCTTGAAGAAGCACTGGATGACGCGGGAATGACACTCGATGATATGGATGCCATTGTAGTAACGGAGGGACCTGGACTGGTCGGTGCTCTTCTTGTCGGTGTCAATGCAGCGAAATCGATCGCTTTTGCGAAACAGAAGCCGCTAGTAGGTGTTCATCACATTGCAGGTCACATCTATGCCAACCGTTTGGAAAAGGAATTTGAATTTCCGCTCCTTTCCCTCGTTGTTTCCGGAGGGCATACGGAGCTTGTGTTGATGCGTGAACATGGATCCTTTGAGATCATCGGTGAAACGCGGGATGATGCGGCAGGGGAAGCGTATGACAAAGTGGCACGAACGCTGAAGCTTCCTTACCCAGGCGGACCTCAAATCGACCGTCTCGCTCAAGAAGGGGAGGAGAGCATCGATTTCCCTCGTGCCTGGCTTGAAGATGGATCCTATGATTTCAGTTTCAGCGGACTGAAGTCAGCAGTGATCAATCGCCTTCACAAAGCGAAGCAGCGGGATGAACATTTGAAACCTGAGGATGTAGCTGCAAGCTTTCAGGCGAGTGTTGTGGACGTGTTATCCACAAAAGCTTTGCGTGCTGCTGAAGAGTATGGTGTGAAACAGATGATTGTCGCAGGCGGTGTGGCTGCCAATAAAGGACTGAGAGCTGCGCTTCAGGAGAAGTTCGAAGGAAGCGAAACAGAATTGCTCATTCCACCGCTTCATTTGTGTACAGATAATGCTGCAATGATCGCTGCGGCTGGAGCTGTTGCGTACAATCAGGGACACCGTGCTGGATGGGATTTGAATGCTAATCCAGGGCTGGACCTAGAGCTTTTTGGTGCAAGAAAAAAATAAGGTCGTGAACGTGAACGATCAAAGCTCTCCTTTATAAATAAGGAGGGCTTTTCCCTTTTTAAAGGGTGTTGTGTATAAGTGAGAGTCTCACTAATAAAAGTATGATTATCCACATGTGTATAATCATACAGTGGACAATTCATCAGTGGATAAGTAGGAATAGGAAAGAAAACGGTACCATTTTTGTGGATAAATACAAATATTTTTGTGGATAGTGTGCATAACCCTGTTGAAAACTGTTAATTAAGCTATTCAACTGTTGAAAACTATGTGGATACTGAATCATCATTCATACACGCTTATGCATAGGCTCTGGATGCATCATTAAAAAGTGAACATCCATCATCCTGTGTTTGGGTTCACTCTAAGGAAGAGAGCACTCGTTCAAATACTATTTATATGGAAAAAAATGGTGTACCAGGTCATCCATATTCTGGATGACCTGGTACACCTGTTTCTGTCAGTGATCAGTCATGGAGGGTTTCCCATTCTTCCATGAGGGCTTCGAGTTTGGTTTGGAGTTGTGTGTTGTCTTCTGTGATTTCCAGTGAACGTTCGTGGTTCTGATAGATGTCAGGGTCACAGAGGAGCTCTTCGTTTTCTTCGAGTCTCGCTTCCAACTGTTCAATTTCTTCTTCAATCTCAGCAATGCGGCGGTTTTTCTTACGTTCTTCACGCTTTGCCGCTTTGTCTTCTTCAAAACTGTTCTTCTGCTGTACTTCCTGCTGCTTCGGTTCGTTCTGCAGGCGTTCGGCTTCTTCGATTTGCTGCAGCTCGTACTCTTCCCGCTTCTTATCTACATAGTAGTCATAATCACCAAGAAAAAGGCGTGTCTCTTCTGGATTCATTTCCACAACCTGTGTCGCAATCTTGTTGATAAAGTAACGGTCGTGGGAAACGAACAACAGCGTACCTGGATAATCCACAAGGGCTGCCTCCAACACTTCTTTACTATCGAGGTCGAGGTGGTTGGTCGGCTCGTCGAGAATCAAGAAGTTCGCTTCCTGCATCATCAGTTTCGCTAAGGACAGTCTCGCTTTCTCTCCACCACTGAGCGCGGAGACAGGCTTCAGGACATCCTCACCTGAGAAAAGGAAATTGCCAAGGATGGTGCGGATATCTTTCTCGTTCTTCATCGGATACTCATCCCAAAGCTCGTTCAGGACGGTTTTCGTTGAGTTCAGCTTTGTCTGTTCCTGATCGTAATAACCGATCTGCACGTTCGTACCGATCAGCTTTTCACCTTTCGACTGTTCCAAGTCACCAATGAGTGTCTTCAATAACGTTGTCTTTCCGACACCATTTGGACCGACGAGCGCCACAGAATCGCCACGGTTCAAATCAAGGGATACGTTGTCAAAAAGGTAGTCGTTGCTGTCATCATATCGGAACGCATAGTTGCGCAGCTTCAGTACATCGTTACCGCTTCGCTTCGCTGTCTGGAAACTGAACTTCGCCGATTGGTTGTCGTCCTTTGGTTTTTCAAGCTTGTCCATTTTCTCCAATTGCTTGCGACGGCTTTGCGCCCGTTTACTGGTCGTCGCCCGGACGATGTTTTTCTGAATGAAATCTTCCATGCGCTTGATTTCTTCCTGCTGTTTCTCAAAGCGTTTGAGTTCCTGCTCGTAGTCCGCTTCTTTCTTTTTTAAATAATCGCTGTAATTGCCGTGGTATCGCTTGGATGATTGAAACGCGACTTCGTATACGGTGTTGACGATCTTGTCGAGGAAGTAGCGGTCGTGCGATACGATGACGACGGCTCCTTGATAGCTCTGCAGGTAACCTTCAAGCCAGCTTAACGTATCAATGTCCAAATGGTTCGTCGGCTCATCGAGAATCAGGACATCCGGACTTGTCAGCAAAAGCTTCCCCAGTGCCAAGCGTGTTTTCTGCCCGCCACTTAAGGAGTTGATCGGTGTGTCCCAGTTGAAGTTTTTGAAGTTCAACCCGTTCAATACGCCGCGGATATCCGCTTCATATTGGTAACCGCCTGCAGTCTTAAAGTATTCCTGCTTGCGGTCATAATCCGCTAACAGCTGCTGGTAGCGTTTTTGATCGTCGAGCAAGTCCGGATCCGCCATTTGCACTTCCATGGAGCGGAGCTCTTTTTCCAAGTCCTTCAGGTGGGTGAACACCTTCTCCATCTCGTTCCAAATGGTCTCCTCAGACTGCAGCCCTGTATTTTGGGCCAGGTAGCCCATCGTGGTTTCTTTCGGTTTGAAAATATTGCCCTCATCGTGACTCATTTCACCTGCCATCATTTTAAGCAGGGTCGATTTTCCTGCTCCGTTTCGACCGACGATGGCGATCCGGTCGTTCATCTGCACTTCCAATTTGATATTCGATAAAATCAACTCGGCGCCGAAACGCTTCGTCAATTGGTTCAATTGCATGAGAATCATGTCGTTTCACCTCAATAAAATCAGTGTATCTCATAGGCGCGTCCCCTAGCAACACAATGCTCCTGAAGTATGTGAAATCTTTAACGACTTCCGTTTGATTTTTTGGTAGAATAAGAGTAGTGTTTCAATCAGTACTGTTAACAAAAAGGGGTAGAAGAAAATGGCGGAGTTCAGTCATTTCAATGATCAGGGCCGCGCCCGTATGGTGGATATTTCAGACAAAAAAGATTCCGTACGGACGGCTGTGGCAGCAACGAGTGTACAAGTGAACGAAGAGATTTATCATAAAATCACCAACCATGAGATTGGAAAAGGGGACGTGCTTTCCGTGGCTCAGGTCGCAGGGATCATGGCAGCGAAAAATACGTCTGACTGGATTCCGATGTGTCATCCGTTGTCATTAAAAGGTATCGATGTGTCCTTCGCTTGGGAAACAGAAGACCAGCCGACATTAAACATTGAGGTTTCTGTTAAGACAAAGGGAAGCACAGGGGTGGAAATGGAAGCGCTAACGGCCGCCTCCGCCACAGCCCTCACGGTTTACGATATGTGCAAAGCGTTAGATAAAGGAATGGTCATCGGCCCGACCTACTTGAAAGAGAAGACAGGCGGGAAGAACGGCGACTATACGAGAAACAGATAAAGGAGTCCGGTGCTAATGGATATCGAACAAACGAAGATTCCACAGGCGACAGCGAAGCGGCTTCCGCTCTACTATCGCTTTTTGAACAACCTTCATACCCAGGGCAAACTGCGTGTGTCTTCGAAAGAACTGAGCGATGCGGTCAAAGTCGATTCAGCGACGATCCGCCGCGATTTTTCCTATTTCGGAGCACTCGGGAAAAAAGGGTACGGCTACAACGTCGAGTATTTGCTCTCCTTTTTCAGAAAGACGCTCGACCAGGATGAAACGACACGTGTCGCATTGATCGGTGTCGGAAATCTGGGTACGGCTTTCTTGAACTATAACTTCACGAAAAACAACAATACGAAAATCGAAATCGCCTTCGATGCGAACGAGGAGCGGATCGGTTCTGAGGTCGGTGGTGTCGGTGTCGAGCACATAGACGATTTAGAGGAAAAGCTCGGCGACATTTCCGTTGCCATCCTCACGGTCCCATCATCGGCCGCTCAAGGAATTGCGGACCGGCTTGTGAAAGCGGGGATCTCAGGCATCCTCAACTTTACACCAGCGAGGATCAGCGTGCCTTCGAATGTAAGGGTCCATCATATCGATCTTGCCATCGAGCTGCAGGCGCTCGTTTATTTCCTGAAGCACTATCCACTGAACGAAGGGGAAGTGGAACAAGACCAATAAGAAAGAAAAACGAGTGTGAAATCATCTGGTTTCTCACTCGTTTTTTTAGGGGGAAAGAATTTGGAAACGTTCACGGTAGGATCAGAAACTGAAAGATTGGTTATCAAACCACTTGAAAAAAGTGATTATGAAAGCTGGCTGCATGGATTCGAGAGCCGTCTTCCGTCCAAGCACCGGCATGATGAAGGACAGATCGATATGAGTGAATGTACGAAAGAATGGTTTGGTGAACTGGTGGAGAAACACCAGCAGCTGGCTGTAGGGGATACAGCTTACGTCTTCGGCATTTTTCTAAAGGAAGACCATACACACGTAGGGATGATTGATTTCTCTACCTTAGTAAGATATGACTTTCAGTGGGGAAGAATCGGGTATGCTTTACATAACCAACATTGGCAAAAGGGCTTCGGAAAAGAAGCCGTGGCAGAAGCATTACAGCTCGCTTTTCATCAATTGAATTACCACCGGGTCGAGGCTCATATCAACTTGGATAACTCTCCCTCCATCAAATTGGTGGAAAGTATTGGGTTGCAGTATGAGTGTACTAGAAAAGGGTTCATTCATGAGTTTGGGGAATGGACGGACAACTTGATCTACTATAAGAACGCGGAATAAAAAAAGCTCAGCCTAACGCTGAGCTTCTTTTATATTATTCTGTGTTCTCTTTCCAGCTTTTGTCCATGAGCATCTTGCCAGGCCATGTGTAAGCCATGATGCCACCATCCGCAGTAATGTCTTCTCCTGTCACATATGAACTTTCATCCGAGGCAAGGAAAAGGGCGACATTCGCCATTTCTTCCGGACGTCCGAGCCTTCCCATCGGTGTAACCCATTTATTCGCTTCACGGAACTCCCGGCCTTCTTCTTCCTGTTTCGTTCCGGCAAGCTCCTGAACGAGTGGCGTTTCGATGGTGCCTGGGGAAATTGAATTGACACGGATGCCTTCACGCGCATAGTCGATCGCCATCGCTCTCGTGAAGTTCGTGATCCCGCCTTTCGCTGCGTTGTATCCGGAGCGGTCGAGATCCGCGGCCTGGCCGGACATGGATGATGTATTGATGACTGATCCTCCATTTTCAAGCATAAGCGGGAGGATGTATTTGCTCGTCAAAAAAGTTCCTCTCAAGTCTACAGCGATGATTTGATCAAACAGCTCGACCGGATATTCGTGGACCTTTCCGCCTTCTTGATCGACACCTGCATTGTTGAACAGGATGTCGACCTTCCCGTAATGCTCTTTGATGTAATTGGCAAACTTCTGGACACTGTCCACATCGGAAACATCAAGCTCTACGGCTTCTGCTTTTCCACCTTTGCTCTTTACTTCATCCACGGTTTTCTGTACTTCTTCTACATTAATATCGCCGCAGACCACCTTCGCTCCTTCACTGGCGAATCGTTTTACGGTCGCCGCACCGATCCCGGTTGCAGAGCCTGTGACGACGGCGATTTTATTTTCTAAACGTCCCATATTAAACAACCTCCTTTTGTCGTTGGTATGACTTTTTCCCCCATATTGAAATGTCGTAAACCTTTGGCAGCGCAGAAGGCGCTTACAGTCGAAACATGCGGAATCATGGTTAACGAACAGCTGAGGTGGTATAGTAAAGAATAGTTCGCGTATCGAAAGAAAGCGGGTGAGACAATTGAGTAAACTGCCTAATAAATGGCTTGTGGTCGTGTCTGTGCTGTTCGGGACGTTCACAGTCATTTTGAACAATAGTATGTTGAACCCGATCCTGCCACGGTTCATCGAGATTTTCGAATCGGATGCCGTCGCGGTCGGGTGGATATTGACGATCTTCATGGTATCAATGGGGATGACGATGCCGCTCACCGGCTATTTCGGTGACCGGTTCGGGAAAAAGAAAGTGTACCTCGTCGGACTCTGTATTTTCCTTGCGGGCTCCACGCTCGGATTCTTTTCATCGACGCTAGATATGGTCATCTTATCCCGGGCGATCCAGGGAATGGCGGGTGGATTGATGATGCCGATCGCCATGGCGCTCATCTTCAACTCTTTCCCACGCTACGAGCGGGGACTTGCCGTCGGCGTGTACGGTGTTGCCGCCATGGTCGCACCAGCCATCGGACCGACCATCGGTGGATTTCTCATCCAGTATCTCGACTGGCCGTGGTTATTCGCCTTCAACATTCCGTTCGGACTGACGGGACTTATTTTATCTTCAAAATTTCTTGAACGTACCGAAACGGACCCGACGAAGCGGTTTGATTTGGTTGGTTTCCTGATTATTGCGGCAGGCATTGGATCAGTGCTGTTTGCCTTAGGAAGGGGGAGGACGCTTGAGACGTTGTTCGATCCCTTGAACATTGCATTGATTGTGGGTGGACTGATCGCCATCGTCCTTTTCGTTTTTTACGAAAACCGACAGGAGGATCCACTGCTGAACTTGTCCGTCTTTAAAGTGCCGACGTACTCCGTTTCGATCGTCGTCACTTCAGCCGCATCGATCGGCTTGTTCTCAGGAATCTTCCTGCTGCCGTTACTGATCCAAAATGTGTACGGCCTGAACGAAGTCATGACTGGACTGTTGTTCCTGCCCGCCGCTGCCGCTAGTGGGGTGTTCATGTCCATCGGAGGACGTATTCTCGATAAAAAAGGACCGAAATACGTCGTGCCACCGGGTCTTACGATTATGGCGCTCGCGACCCTTGGGTTGAGCTTTTTACAGTTGTCCACCCCTTACTGGCTGATCCTTTTGTTAAATACGGTGAGAGGTCTCGGGATGGGGATGGGAAATATGCCGGCGACCACATCCGGTATGAACAGCATTCCGGAACACCTTGTTGCTCAGGGTTCTGCCATGAACAACATCATCCGGCAGATTTCTTCTTCGCTTGGGATCGTGTTTTTCTCCATTTATTATGAAGTAAGACGGGCGCAAGTATCTGCGAATCCAGATATCGATATGCAGGCCGCGACCCTGCAGACGTTAAATGAAGCGTTTCTCGTATCTGCGATTGTGCTGATTATCGCGATTCCGTTTTCTTTCATATTAAAAGGTGTGCAGGATGACGAAAAGGAGCAGGAAGCATAGAAAAAAGCAGGTCCACGCGTGGACCTGCTTTTTTGCGACATTATTTCTTTTTTGCATTTTTAATCTTGTTGTGAAGATTAAAAAGCCGAATCGCTACGGCAATGTTGAATGTCGCGACAATGGCCAGGATGATGGTCATCGCATTCCACACCGTCTCTTCTGCCGACTGTGCGGCGATGTAGGTGAATGCGACACCCATCATCATGTAAAGAAAAGCCATGAATAAGGGTGATGTTCTCATATTATAAAAAGCCTCCAATAAAGATGGTCTCCAGCTGTTCCTGCATGCGGCGGATATCCTCTTCAGTGAGGAAGTACTGCGAAACGACAACAAACGAGTTCATCGCCATATGAGCCACGATTGGTGTAATAATTCGTTTTGTTTTGACATAAAGGAAGGCGAAAACGACTCCCATGGAGAAGTAGACTAACATGTGGCTGAAATCGAAATGAAACGCTCCGAAGACGAGAGCGGATACGAGAACGGCCAGCCAGAAATTCGTCCGCTTATAGATCGAACCGAAAATGATCTTACGGAAAATGATCTCTTCCGTGATCGGGGCGAACACGACAGGAAGGAGGATGAACAACGGCGATTCACGGGCAATCTCCATCAGTCCCATTGTATTCTCAGACCCAGGTGATACACCGAACAATTCACGCTCTATCGTTGCGGCAATGGCTTGAGCAAACAACGCTAAGAAGACACCGGCAATCGACCAGAGCACGACTTTACCAGGCCCTGCTTTATCCTCGCTCCGGGCTAAGGCATCCTGTGGATCGCGGCGGAGCAGGAGCAGGATGATGATGGTTGCAATCGTAAAACTGAACACAGACCAGACGGCAATCGCATCGAAGCGGGACATACCCGCAGCCTGGACAAGAACCGGGACAGCTGCAATGGCTGATATCTGTGTGATGAGATAGGTCACAATGATGTACCAATAATGTTTCGGCATAAAGGCACGACTCCTTTTATAAATACCTTTTAATAGCTTCAATATACATACTTTATGTATTCTATCACAGTTTCAAAACCAGACGTAAGGAATAAGGGTCAGTGTAAGAATTTTGTCGAAAAAGAAGTGCTAAATTTCTATAGTTTCTACTTGAAAAACGATAGGGAATTGCTTATTATAATAATTGTGTTAGCACTCATCATCAACGAGTGCTAATAAACGACAAAAATTTGAAACAACCATATCAAGGAGGGTGTCCTAATTGTTAAAGCCACTTGGTGATCGTATTGTTATTGAACTAGTTGAAGAAGAGCAGACTACTGCGAGCGGAATCGTACTTCCGGACTCTGCGAAAGAAAAGCCACTAGAAGGTAAAGTTGTTGCTGTCGGCACAGGCCGCATCACAGACAACGGTGAAAAAGTAGCACTGGAAGTCGCACAAGGCGACCGCGTAATCTATTCTAAATTCGCAGGTACAGAAGTGAAGTATGAAGGCAGCGAATACTTGATTCTGCGCGAATCAGATGTACTAGCTGTTATCCAGTAGTCACTATTCCTATAAAAATACTTAAGAGATACGATTTTAATGAGGAGGGCATTTTAAATGGCTAAAGAAATCAAATTTAGTGAAGACGCACGCCGCTCTATGCTGCGTGGTGTAGATACATTAGCAAATGCTGTTAAAGTTACACTTGGACCAAAAGGACGTAACGTCGTACTTGATAAAAAATTCGGTTCTCCACTCATCACAAACGATGGTGTGACAATCGCTAAAGAAATCGAACTGGAAGACCACTTCGAAAACATGGGTGCACAACTCGTTTCTGAAGTTGCTTCTAAAACAAACGATGTTGCTGGTGACGGTACAACGACAGCAACGGTTCTTGCACAGGCAATGATCCGTGAAGGTCTTAAAAACGTAACATCCGGCGCAAACCCTGTAGGTATTCGTAAAGGGATCGAGAAAGCGACTGCTGTAGCAACAGAAGAGCTTCGCAAAATCTCCAAGCCGATTGAAGGCCGCGATTCTATCGCACAGGTCGCAAGCATCTCTGCTGCTGACAATGAAGTCGGCCAGTTGATCGCTGAAGCGATGGAGCGCGTAGGTAACGACGGTGTTATCACAATCGAAGAATCTAAAGGTTTCAACACAGAACTAGAAGTGGTTGAAGGTATGCAGTTCGACCGCGGCTATGCTTCTCCTTATATGGTTACAGACCAGGATAAGATGGAAGCGGTTCTTGAAGATCCTTACATTCTAATCACAGATAAGAAGATCAACAACATCCAGGAAGTTCTTCCTGTACTTGAGCAAGTGGTCCAACAATCCAAGCCACTTCTATTGATCTCTGAAGACGTTGAAGGCGAAGCACTTGCAACAATTGTTGTGAACAAACTTCGTGGTACATTCAACGCGGTAGCTGTTAAGGCTCCTGGGTTCGGTGACCGTCGTAAAGCGATGCTTGAAGATATCGCGACACTTACAGGCGGCCAAGTCATCACAGAAGATCTTGGGCTTGAACTGAAGAATACAACGATCGACCAGCTTGGACGCGCGTCTAAAGCAGTCATCACAAAAGAAAACACAACAATCGTCGAAGGTGCAGGAAACCCTGAGCAGATCTCTTCCCGTGTCGCTCAAATCCGTGCACAGTCAGAAGAAACAACTTCTGAATTCGACAAAGAGAAACTACAAGAGCGCCTTGCAAAACTTTCCGGCGGCGTAGCTGTCATCAAAGTTGGTGCGGCAACAGAAACAGAATTGAAAGAGCGTAAACTACGTATCGAAGACGCCCTGAACTCTACGCGAGCAGCAGTAGAAGAAGGAATCGTTGCCGGTGGTGGTACAGCCCTTGTAAACATTATCAACTCTGTTGAAGGTCTTGGCCTTGTAGACGACGAAGCAACAGGTGCAAGTATCGTTCTTCGTGCGCTTGAAGAGCCGGTTCGCCAAATCGTTCACAACGCAGGTCTTGAAGGATCCATCATCGTTGAGCGTCTGAAAGCTGAAGAAGTCGGCGTAGGCTTCAACGCTGCCACAGGCGAATGGGTGAACATGGTTGAACAAGGGATCGTTGACCCTACAAAAGTTACACGTTCTGCGCTTCAAAACGCAGCATCCGTAGCCGCTATGTTCTTAACAACTGAAGCGGTAGTCGCTGATCTTCCTGAAGAAGATAACGCTGGCGGCGGCATGCCTGACATGGGTGGCATGGGCGGCATGGGCGGCATGATGTAATCATGCCCCCATGACCCTTGATATCAAGGGTTTAGCTTCATCCCAAAAGTCAAAATGACATACTTTTGACATACCTGGCGGAGAAAACACTATAAATCTAACGAGCCTCTCATAAGTTCACTGAACTTTTGGGAGGCTTTTTCTTCCATGTTTTCAGTAATGTGCGCGTATATATTCATGGTTGTGTTTATATCTCCATGACCTAATCGTTGTTGAATTTCTTTAACCCCTACACCTGCTTCAATTAATAGAGAGGTGTGGGTGTGTCGCAAGGAGTGTGGGGTAAGTTCCTTATGGATACCACTAATTTTTAATAAACGTCTCATATGGGTGTTTACGGTCTTTAAAAACTCAGGGTATCCAAGGTTCTGAACTTCCTTAGCAAAGACAAAATCCAATTGAGTATATTCGTTCTTCATTTTCTCAATGAGATCATCTTGGTGTTCTTTGTGTCTTTTAAGGACCTCAATAACTCCAGCGTCCATTTTTAGCGTTCTGATCGATCCTTTAGTTTTGGGAGTCAGTAGTTGATACTCTTTTGTTCTATTGTTGGGGTTGTAATACGTTTTGGTTACTCTTAGTGTTTTTTTATACATATCTATATCCGACCATTTTAAGGCGATCAGCTCACCCACTCGTAATCCACTATAAGCAAGTGTCAAAAACATAGGGTAGTCTTTATCAATGCCACTTTCCTTGGCAGCATTTAGAAAACGAATAAGTTCTTCTTTTTCCATAAATTTGATTTCCCCTTTACTGCTTTCTACCTCCTCAACGGTTTCAACTTTACGTGGGATTTTTGCAAAGTCGCAAGGGCTGTCCTTAATGATGTTAAACTCCACAGCTTTCCTGAAAACCATTCTACCTGTTGCATGAATACCATCTAGAGTATTAAACGCATAGCCTGCGTTATGAAGCGAAGCAAGCATGGCTTGATACTGTTTACGGGTGATATCTTTTATTTTTTTATTTCCGAAGAACCTATTTAAGTGATCCAAGTTATGCTGTCGATTTCTCACAGAACTAATTTTAGCGGTATCACGATAAGTCTTAAGCCACTCTAAAGTAAATTCCTGAAAGGTAATATTTTGTTCTTGAACATATGTGTTTTCAAATACTTCCTTTTCTACTTCAGCTGCGGCCATCTGAGCTTCTTTTTTTGTCTTGAACCCTCCTTTAGATGTAAATTTCTTTTTCCCAGTAGACGGATCTACTCCCGTATATATTTGGAAGTACCATTTGTTACCTCTTTTCCGGTAATTAGCCATATTTATCCCTCCTTCCTTAGATTAATCAAATTAGACTTATCCGACGGTACAATTCGACTCTTAATTTTTTCTAAACGCTCAATACAAACTTTTCTTGGAATCATAAAGTCATGTGATAACTGATCGATAATAGCTGGATTTGAAAGGTTATAATCATTAATCATATGAGTGGGGAGCGAGGCGTATAGAGTGAAGTGCCTGGCATCCCTTTCCTGAAGTTCATAAAAAGAATAAGGCATGAAAGATTGTCGACCTGCATGCCTCAAAGCATGACAAAGCTCGTGGAAGAATTGCTCTCGTTGGTGTATATAAGGGAGGCGACTATCTAATACGATTTCTTGAAACTTCCCTACCTTCATGTAACTAGCTTGAGTAGGTCTACAAGTCACAAATATTTGTGACTCGGATCCAATGCTGTAAACATTTAAATCGTCCGGCTCTGTAAATTTGTGGTTTTTATACCACTGAGTTATTAGATCTTCTAGAATTGTGGTTGTGTAGTAAGGAAACCTCAAACTAATCACCATCCTTACAAGCATTATACGAACGTGTGTTCTATTAATCAATATTTAATTACAATAATTGGATGTAAATGTGGGGTTAATGTAAAGGGAATTTGGAATTCTTTTTCTGTAAAATCCTAAAGTATAGGAATTCATCTTCAGAACCATAATGAAATTAAAATTCATAGTTTTGGAGAGTGATAGAAGATGTTCCTATCAGAAGCTTGGGAAAAGTATTATGTCGATAAAAAGATTGAAGGTTATTCGTTACTAACTTTGAAAACCTATTGCTTACAGTTCAATATGTTGGTGAAATACTTTGGAGACGTTGATACAGAAGAGGTAGTTATTGATCAATTAAAGAGCTACCTGGTTGAGGTGGGCGGACATCTGAAGCCTTCTAGTCTTGGAAACAAGGTTCGGTTCCTTCGATCTTTTTTCAAGTGGCTACATGAAGAGGGTGTTATCAACGAAAATCCAGCTATAAAATTAAAAGAACCTAAATTTGGCAAGAGAATCCCAAAGTTTCTAACGGAGATGGAAATTGAACAACTTAGAGACTCATGCTTAACTTCCATGGAAAAGGCACTTTTCGAATTTTTTATTCAACTGGGTGCCGTGTCGGAGAGGTAGTGAATCTGAATGGAGAGGATATCAATTTCTCTGCAAGATCGGTTATTGTAAAAGGAAAAGGAGATAAAGAAAGAGAAGTCTACTTTAGTATTCGTTGTTCTCTATGGCTACAAAGATATATAGAGGAGCGCAAGGATCATGATGAATGTTTATTTATTACTGAGAGAAGACCTAAAAAGAGAATGAGTATCGAAATTATCCGATATATTATTAAACGGATCTCCATACGCGCTGATATTAATAAAGAAATACACCCTCATCAATTAAGACACAGTTATGCTACCCATATGCTTAATAATGGAGCGCCAATTGAAGTAATCCAAAGCTTGTTAGGGCATGAGAAAAGTGAAACAACGAAGATATATGCTCAATTAAGTGGTAAGTTAAGACAAGATTTCTATAGTAAATATTTTTAGGAGCCGTGCTTGTGAAAAGACATGGCTCCTATTTATTGTTAGAAATGTTTGTGGAAAAGAAGATGATTTGAAATAATTGTAATTATTAGTTGGGTGGGATATCTCGAAACTGAGTCTTCAAGAAACGGGCAGGTTAGTTGAAGACTCAGTTTCGAGATAATTACTGCTACGACGCATATGGAATCTTACGTGAACTAAAACTAATACCCCTGATTTTTCATCACCAAATTTTATGTTAGTGTTCTAAGGTACTCGCCATTATTGAATCAAGGGGGATTTAATTTGAATAATCGCGCTATAGGAATATTATTAATTGGACTATCTTTATTAACAGGAGTCATTGTTTACTCATTTGGTGAGCTAATCACAGCAATAAAAACTTCAGCAGCACATGTGTCGGCATCGATTTCTGGAGGAGATGGACCAGGGATTGGATGGGGGGGGAATCCCCTTTTAACAACTTTGCCTATGTTATCAATTGCAATTTGTATATTACTAGGATTTGTTATTATGAAACGTAATTAAACTCTGCTTCAAGCTTTAAGTCAGCATCCGATGCTGGCTTTTTATTATTCTTATATAAAGGTGGTCGTTATGTGAATTGTTCCGCATCCGGAATCTGATGTGAATCAGCGTTAATTGAATAAGACCAAAGGCAGCACTCGTTATTGAGTGTTTTTTCTTTGGTCTTCATTTTCGCAACTAACAGATTGTGGTAATCTGGAAACAGAATCAATTTATACAAGATATGGAGCAAGTATCTTGAAGCTGAGTCTTCAATAATAGGGGGCAATTCTTTAACAGAAGAATTGCTCCCTTCTTAATGTTTTGGGCAGGTTAGTGGGAGACTCAGTTTCGAGATAATAGACGTACTGAAACTATTGCAGTCATTTATCGTATATGTAGTAGAGTTAAAAGAAACGGTGGTAGGTGATAGTGGACATCGCTTATTGTGCTAACGGAAGAACAGAATAGAACAAGAAAAATAGAATGTTGTTTATTGTACCCTCATAATAAATGATAGCGAGGAGTGGTGTTTTTTGAAAAAAAATTTAGCTTTAGTCTCTTTATTATTAATAGTCGCTTCAATAGTTGTATTTTTGGTTTATGTGTGGCTATTGAATCTGGTACTTGGACCTTTGTCACTGTTATTATTGGGTTCTCTTTTACTGGGCTCTTTTATTACTGCACTGAAAAGCGAGAAAGGTTTTTTGAAAATAATTGCTTTAATTATTTCTTCTATTGCTATGGTATTTTTTGTGTGCATAGTGATGTATATTGTTTTAATGATTTTTTCCGGTAATTTCGGGATATAAAGCATGTTTTTAATGAACATCTACACTAACGGCTGTTAAAGTAAAGGAAAAGTAAGAGGTATCTCGAAACCGAGTCTTACGATAATGGGGGCACTTCCTAAATAAGGGGAATCGTCATTGACTCGTTAAAGACTGGGAAGATATCATTTAATCAAATAATGACCGACAGAGCAAAGGGGATGATTTTGTGATAAAAAGCAAGATTTTTTCTATAATAGTAGCTTTAGCCATTCTACTAATAGGCTGCGATTCTAATAAAGGAATGGCTGTTGGAGGAGAAATAATTGAAATCAATGAGGAACGCGGTGATATGAAAATCGAGACGGCTTATTGGACAACAGTTAACGAACAAGAATCTTCTACAGAGTCATCTGAATTTAAAGAAGAGTTAAAATCGGAAGCGATTACGATACAAGTGCCCAATCCAGAGAAATATGATGTAGGGCAAGAGGTAGAGGTGGAAGTGATCAAAAATTATGAGGAAGATGTATGGGATATGAATCGATTAGTGTTTGAAGTAACTGAGAAAGATTAAGTTTAGCAACCTATAGGGTTGTTTTAGATTAGGGGGAAGATATTTCGAGTTCAAGTCTCCAACTACCGGGGGCGATTGCTCAATATGCTCTCGCCTATTACATATGCTTAGACATAGTTCATGAACTGGTTAAGTATTTTCAAAGAATCTGGAAGCGAGAATTCCAGAAAGGGGGAGTGCTTTATGAAAAGAGGATTATTGGTGCATACCTATTTAGTTGCTTTACTGCTTTTGACAGTTGCTTGTAATCAGCAGCCAGAAGGGGATCTTTCTAAAACAGTGAGAATGACAGAAGATTATTTTAGAGGATTAAACGAAATAACGACAACCGCAGCTTCATTTAGAGAAAATGAGGATCAAGTGAAATTTAGGCTTATGGTTGAAAAGCGTCCATCACAAGAAGAAGCGACTGCTATGTTTAACAACATATTGCAAAAATTTGAACAAGTCTCAAACTCACCAGAATTTTGGAATCAATATAATGGTTTTTTTGATATTAAATCTCATGATAATGGTGTGATTTATGAAGCAACTAAAGCTATAGGAGAAGACTTGAAAGTTACTTCTAAATAACAAAACCTGTTGAAATTCCGAGTTTGTAAGTTAAAAATTTGTACCAAGGTATCTGGATTTAGTCTTAACCAAACCGGTGCATTCTTATAGAATAATTCATTTAGAAAGGGTTAAGTATGACTGAAATAATAAGTTCATTTATCTATATTGTTTTATTAATTAGCGTTTCAGTACCTTTGTTTTTTATTGTAACTTCTATATGGAGTACAGGTGAACCAGGTATTATATTTCTTTTATCCATAATCAGCAGTCAGCTACTCTTAAGCAATTTGGGGAAGATGAGGCAGCCTAAAAGTTGATTTATAAGACTAAAGTACCTTTTATCTCGAAATCAAGTCTTCAAGAAACGGGGGCAATTCTTTATTAGGAGAATTGCCCCTTCTAAATGTTTTGGGTAGTATTGTTGAAGATTCAGTTTTGAGATAACTCGAGTTTTTTGTATTGCGTCGTATCAAGTAAGGGCATATCAAGTACTACTATATCAGCTTTAAGGTTCTTCGTAATATCGTTCCATTCTTGAACAATCTCTTCCTTGTTTCGCCCAAAGCGATCTAGCGAATGGATGTAAAGAACATCTCCACTTCGAAGAATCCGTTTTAACAATTGATACTGTTCACGCTGAAAATCGGAATCACTGCATCACCTGACAAACCAATCCATTTCATGACGGGGGCGATCAGCGTGACGATCCATTCAAGGACAGTTGTATAGCGAAGCAGGGTCATCACTAAGGTAATCGAAAAAATGATATTCCCAAGTTCTCACGTCGTCATGAGTCCCGCTTTTAAACCGCGTCGCAAAATTCCCACATCCATGCCTCCTATCCTTTTTCGTTATAAGGTTTTGCTTTCATAACCTTACGACGGTAAATGATCAATGCAATGCATACAATGATCAGTACGATCGATATGACTTGACCGATTCTCAAAGTTTCTGTCAACATCAGGCTATCTGTTCGCAAACCTTCAATAAAGTAACGTCCAAATGAATACCAAATGACGTAAGAGAGGAAAACTTCTCCTCGTTTCACCGATGTTCGTTGAAGAATGACTAAGAGAGCAACACCGACTAAATTCCATAGGGACTCATAAAGGAATGCCGGGTGATAATAAGTTCCATCAATGTACATTTGATTAATAATAAATTCAGGAAGCATTAGGTTCTCAAGAAACGCTCTTGTGACAGGTCCGCCATGCGCCTCCTGGTTCATAAAATTCCCCCAGCGACCAATGGCCTGGCCTAGAATGATACTTGGTGCGGCGATATCTGTAATTTTCCAGAAAGAGACACCGCGTTTTCGAGTAAAGATCAGGGCTGTAATCACAGAACCAATTAAGGCACCGTGAATCGCAATACCACCTTCCCAAATCGCAAAAATATCACCTAAATTATCTTTGTAGTAGCTCCATTGGAACGTTACATAGTAAATACGAGCGGAAACAATGGCAATCGGAATAGCCCTTAAAATAAGGTCAACAAACGTTTCTTTCGGTAATCCCTGGCGTTGTGTTTCCCTGATGGCTAAAAGTAAACCAAAGTAAGCACCTAAAGCAATGATGATGCCATACCAATAAATTGAGATCGGTCCAAGCTCTAGCGCGACACGATCAAGAGGCTGTATTGAAGCTAACATATTGTTGTTTCTCCTTTATCCATATCCTACATTAGACTAGATGGTATCGTGTTCATCTCCATCTTCAATTTCTCTCGTTAGTCTTTTTAAAAATTGCTTCGCTGCATTCATCCCCATATTTTTCAAAAGGAAGTTCATCGCAGAAACCTCAATAATAATTGCAAGGTTTCGCCCCGGGCGAACTGGCACAACAAGACGCGGTACATTTGAATCAATGATTTGCATGTATTCTTCTTCAAGAACAAGTCGATCGTACACTTTTTTGGAATCCCACAGTTCCAGATTCATAACAAGAGAAATTTTCTTGTAGTTTCGAATTGCTCCTGCATCAATTAACGTCATGACGTTAATAATTCCAAGCCCACGAATCTCAGGTAGATGCTGAAGGCTAAGTCAAACTCCATTCCCCCGACAAAGCCTTGGTTAATCTTAACTGTAAAGATTGCACCAAGCATAATAAAGGCAAATAATCCGGCGAAAACCCTTGTTCCAAAGCCAATGATGATCAAGATTCCACCAAGTAACTCCACCAAAGCCACAAAGTAAGCCAATACGCCTGGTATTCCAAGGCTACTAAAGAATCCAACCGTTCCTTCAATGCCCCCTGAGAATTTTTGAGCCCCGTGGACGATAAAGATTAAGCCAAGTACTAAACGTAGGACGGTCAGTCCTAATTCTGGTGATAATTTCATTTTAACTCCTCCTTTTAAAAGAACTACAGGTTGTAGTGTCTTTGATTAAAAATTTTTCAGGGACATACGAATAAAAACATCATCGTCATCCCTAAAAAAATTGTGAATGAGAATAGTCCAGAGCCGACAGGCACTTTAACTTGAACAGGTTTTTCAGGTTTAATGAGTTGTTGGATTCGATAGTTTACACTTGTTCCGGCAAAGGTAACGGCGAAAGTTGGAGCGTTTTTCTCTTTCCCAACTTGAATAAGCTTCAGCAAAGCCGAGCTAAGAGGCAGATCATTTTTCATTTTAGAAATAGAGTAATGATCGGCAGATAATTCTTTCAATAAGTGATATTGTTTCTCCATCCACTTTAAAAAGGGCATGTACCAAAGCGCTGATGTAAGTGCGTTTATAAATAGTTTCTTTAGCGGATCACGTTGGATGTGATGATAATACTCATGATATAAAACTGCTTTTAACTCATCTTCGCATAATTGGTTCACAAGCTCGGTTGATATGATAATTTTAGGGTTTAAGAAACCACATGTTAAAGCGATGAGTTCGTTACTTTCAATTACTCTAAGGTCTTTTTTGGGGAGTCCACTCTTTTTTGATAGAACTTTAGAAAGACGATCTCTCCCCATTATTTTTGTCGTGTTGGAAAAGCGTTTGTGAAGAAGATTCTGCTTAATGACAATATTAATGAAAATAACAGCAGTTGACAGGGCAAAGAGCTGCAATACAGCATTAATGGGAGAAAAGGCAATGATGTGGATCCAATTATGACAAACCTTCACTAATTGAAGAAAAAGTGTTTGATGAGACACCACGTGAAAGCTGTACATTATCATTTGTATGATAACAATGGAAACAAGAACCATCGATAAAAGAAAAAGTAATTTAAGCCCTTTAATCTTCATCAGGCTGCCCCTTGTTCAACTGCTTTACTTTTTGTTCTAGCTTATTAATTAGACTCGTGTCCGCTTCTTCCAATGCATCTAGCATATGGTTCACAGCGAGCGATCCAAATTCATCCATAATGCCTTGTGTCAATTCTTTCGATTGGTTGTTAATGAATTCATCTCTTGTAAGAACAGGTTTATAGTAAGATTTTCGCTTATTTGTTGTCTTCTCCAAAATTTCTTTGTCTACCAACCTATTCATCACAGTCATCACGGTGTTAAATTTTGTAGGTTGGTCGTTTTCAAGCTTTTCTTTTACCTGTTTTATTGACATTTCATTCCCTCGCCAAAGTACATCCATAATCTTTGCTTCCAAAGGACCGAAAAAACGATTTAACCCTTTTTCATTCGTTTTAAATTGTTGAATTTTCATCCCAACACCTCTCACTACAAAGTGTAGTTTAGTCGATTTGTTGCGTCAAGAAGAATTTAATCGATGTAGAAGAACCTAATTTGATCCCTTTGACATTTAACACTACACCATGTAGTGTTAAGGGGCTTAACTGGTTTTGTTTTTTTATTTCTAGCATTATCCCAAGGATTTAACGTGTTAGATTTAGGAGTAGAAAAGAGAAATAGTAGCGTTTATATTGATTTCAAGTATTATACAAACGTGGGCGATAGCTGCACAATGGCTATCGCTTATTGTGCATTAAAGGAGCAGAAGAGTGGAATAAAGGTAGGAAGAATTTGAGAGAAATTTAAGGTCGATTATTATCTGTAATAGCACTTAAATTACTGTACATTGCTTTTATGGTTTCTAACTTAGTAATGTATTCTAATTAAACTGCCAGGGCTTTTCTTCTAGAAGGCGTTCGCACTTTTCTTTTGATGTGACGGACCAAATTAGTGGAGGATTAATTTAAAGAGAACTGAATTTGGAGGGAGAAACAGTGAAAGGTAGAATAGTTATCTTTTTAATATTTACTGTCACTTTCAGCTTATTAGTTGGGTGTACTGCGGATGGTGGAGATGAAAAATTATATTCCGTTTTGGTAGTACAAAATGGAGATGATAAAAAGGACGAGAGGCTTACAGAAGAAATAGATGTTTTATCAGGGAAATTCCACAAAATAAAATTCTTAACGAGTTTAGAAGAAGGTAAAGAACAACACCCACAGGTTGAAATAGAACAAGTTCCAGCAGTATTAATATTTGAAACTGGTGGAAGGGAGTTCGAAAAGTTAGAGTTTAAAACATACGACATGGAAGAAGCAGTAGCAAAATTAAAAGAACTTTCAAATTAAGAAATAACTAGCTACGGATACTAAAGTAAAGGAGCAGCAAGAGATACCTAGATATCTCGAAATCAAGTCTTACGGAAACGGGGGCGATTCTGAAACATCAAGCTGCTTTCTGTTTGGAAGGAATTTGTAACTTTTTAATAGAATAATTGATGAAGATAATCAGATTAATAATTTTTGAACATAAGGAGATATAACTGTAGGTCATGATCAAATTTTTTATTGAACCATTGAAGCAATCATGGATTGAATGTAGGGGTTGTTGGCGTAGAAGTAAAAAGGAGACTGAAAAGGCCAAAGCGAAATTCATAGGTCTTATTTACTTTAACGCAATTTTCATCATAGGCTATTGTTTGGTCCTTTGTGCAATCCTGTATGCGTTAATTGGCGGGATAGTGATTCATCCATATGGTTTTCTAGCCTTAGCATCAGTCCTACCATTTCTTATCATCGCAGTATTTTTTAGAATGAAATATTATCCTAAATTTAAAGAGTATTATCTTAAGAATGTTTCATAACAGTGGTTTACCCTATTTAACTGACGGATCAGGTTCACACATTAATTCGAAACTTATACAAATAGATTCCAACTAATATTATAAGTAAGGCGGAAGTAACATGAACCACTTAAAAAAAGTTAATCTTATACTTGCTATCATTGGAATTGGTTTGGGAGTTACTCATTTTTTTATTAAAGACATTCAAATCCCCTCGAATATCATGCCTTTATTTTTATTGGTATTTTTTTCTCCTGATAGGAATTGAAAAATTAAAGGATAAGCAAGTCAGAGGTGGCTACTTCTATATAGTTGTAGCTATTATTGTGTCAAACAACTATAAAGAATCTCTTTGCAAACTGGTTATAATAAACGGTTAGTTTTTCCATTAACAGATGAGTTAATTAAAATCTATTCCAAGTTATCTTGAAATTAAGTCTTACAGAAACGGGGGCAATTCTGTCACAAAGGAATTGCTCCCTTCTTAACGTTTTGGGCAGGTTTGTTGAAGACTTGGATTCGAGATAACTTGGTACAGGTGATCCATATATTTGAAAATAATCATCATGGTTAGGGGGAATTTGATTAATTAAATCAAGGGTAGGGTAGTGCTCTTTTACATATAATGGCCAGATTGTGTATGATCTTTTTTATTGACTAAACGTTCATTCAACAGTAAAATAAAGTTCAATACTAAAATATGGAGGGACCTCTCAATGGATTTGCATTACGAGGTTAATGGTAACGGGTACCCTGTTGTTCTTCTTCACAGTGGTGGCGCTGATTTACGGGACTGGACATTTGTTGCACCACTTTTATCAAAACATTACATGGTTGTTAGTTTTGATGGGCCCGGAGCTGGAAAATCACCGGATCCAGTGGGTGACGTTAATTGTGTGGAAGAGTTAAGGGAGCTCCTAGACCATTTGAACATTCATAAGGCCACATTGGTCGGACATTCGATGGGGGGACAGATTGCAACCGACTTTTCTTTAGAATATCCTGAATACGTTTCGAATTTGGTTTTAATCGCACCAGCATTGACAGGCTTTAACTATTCATCTGAATTTTTAGAATACATGAATAAGGTAAGTGCCGCTGCCCCAGATATAAATAATATGATTAAAGTTTCACAAAGTGCACCGTCCTATCGTGTTGTCCAGTCTAGTCCTCACAAGGAGCTGACTGAACAAATGCTCAGACACCATATCGAACGGTCATTTGAATGGCCGGATTTTGAAATGATTTGGCCGAACCCTCCTGCTGCCGAAAGACTGAACGAATTAACGGTTAAGACTTTATTAATGATTGGTATGGAGGAATTACTAGATAACCTTCATGTCGCTGATTGCTTTCGAAAGCAAACAAACGTAAAAGTCGTTGAAATTTCTGGTTCGGATCATATGGTTACGTTAACTCATCCGGAGGTTTTGTATCGTCATATTATCGAATTTATGGAGGAATGATGATTGTCATGCCAAGAACACCACAAGAGAATGAGCGTATTCGGCAGTTAGCCAAAAAGAATATTCTTGAAGCTGCGATGGAATTGTTTATCAACAAAGGGTACCATGCCACTTCCATTAGCGATATTGCCGAACAGGCGAGCATATCCAAAGGCCTGCTTTACAATTATTTTAAAGGGAAAGAAGAACTCCTGGCGACAATGGTCGACGCGAGGGTGGGAGAAATCATCAACGTCATGAATCAAGCAAAGGATATTGAGAGCCAGGTGGAGCAGCTCAAGCATATTATAGAGGGCGCTATTGATAATGTCTTTGAGAATCCGGAAGTGTTCCGATTCTACCTCCACCTGCAAACACAACCTGAAGCAGATCATGAACTGATCAAGTACAGTCGTTTTCTTATCGAAGAGAGCGCCAGACTGTTTGAGTTTCAATGTGAGATATTTGAAAAATTAGGGGCAAAAGAAGCGCGAAAACGGTCATTGTATTTTTCATCCACGCTTCAAGGAATCATGTTGATGATATCTACTTACCCACATGAGTTTCCCATAGATGAAATAAAAAAGCAGATCGTTGATGAGTTTTGTAACTAGTTTTCTTCTTTATAAATGTTATACCATAAGGGGACAAATTTAGAGTATTGGCTTGCGACCATTGTTCCTTTATTGGGTTTTATCTTTAAGAAGGGTAATGCTCTTATATTATTAAGTATAGGGAAGAAATTTAATAAGTATTGAGGGGAGAATAGGATGTCAAATGTAGAATTAAAAATAATAACTTCCGACAATTGGAGAGAAGCCCTTGATTTATCCGTACATAGAGCAACAGAAATTTGTTGCTTCAGTTAATCCTCCAGTTGCTATTGCACTTGCTAAAGCATATGTAAAACCTGAAGGAAAAAAGATTGAGCCATATGGGATTTATTATGAAAAAAAGATGGTAGGATTTTTCAATTTGCACTATACGCCTAGTAGTACAGGCGATTATTGGATTTTTCATTTTTTTATAGATAAAAGATTTCAACGAAACGGATTAGGGTTAAAAGCATTACGAGTATTGATGAGACAGATCAAACAAAATCATCCTTCCTGTTACCGTATACGTTTAACTGTTCACCCAGAAAATGAAGCTGGGAAAAAATTTTATTTAAAAGTAGGATTTTCGGAAGGTAATATTTTGACATTTAATGAGCCTACCTATTCTATATTCTTATTAAGCGAGCGGGAGGCTGATCGGTTTAGTCGGGAGTTTAAAAGTTAATATGGGGAGTGTTAACTATGTTCTTATTGTCAACAATCGGTGTTTTAATTGTGGGAGATGTAATTGCTCAATTGGTTTTCTTGCTTATTTTGGTTGCTGTAATCGTAGGAATGATTACATTTGTTGTGAAGGCTAGAAAGAGAAATAAACAATTAAGTCGAATGGAAGAAAAAATAGACAAGCTTTCCCAAGGAGAAAAAAGTGATCTGAACTACATAAGCTATTAGGAAACTCCTTTTTTTTCGTTTTATCTCAATATCAAGTCTTATACAAACGTGGGCTTTTCGGAATAAAGAGTAAACCTTCTCCCTAATCTAATCACTTAGGTTAATCAGTCTTATATAGAAATTATAATCGTCTGAAATACAAAGAAAGGCTGCTTGTCTACATATTAATGTAATAAGCAGCCTTAGTGTATATTAAACTAATTCTGTTTCACCTTTATATTGTGGGTGATGACGATAGTACATCGGATATGCCCTCGTGTACCATACTTGAATAGCTGGTCCTAGGAATAAGATACCTGCCAGTGTCCCGAGTCCGACCGGTCCTCCAATAAGGAATGCAGCTGTTGCCATCACTACAGCGATAATTGTTTGACCTAAGCGCAAGCTTAAATTAAATCGATCACTAACAGCTAAGAACAGCTGATCCACAGGAGCGCGCGGAAACTGTGGAAGTATATACACAGCCACTCCAAAACCTACAATAATAACACCAATAATCATAGTTCCTACCTGGAATAAAAATGGTGCAGAAGATAAGTCTACATAACCGAATACCAACTCAACCCAAAAATCAAGAATAACACTTTCTAATAATACGGGGATAATAGCACGATACTCAGGTCCTTGTTTCATTAAACAGGCATTAATGAATATAATGATGAACTGAGATACACCATACCAAAATCCAACCGTGTACCCTAACTTATCAGATAACCCAATAAAGAAAGAGGTCCAAAAACCTGCTCCTAACGTGGCGTTGATGATTAAAGATACACCAAAGAAGTTAATAAACATGCCTAGAAGGTAAACCGTAATACGATAAAACATTACAATCCCCTCCCTTCATCAAGATTTTTTGAACCTAAGTCTATACCTAACGTTTCTTTTGTGGAATCCATTCTATATTAGCCCACAACAGTGGTCAATACTTTTAAAAAAACATTTTATACCATCTTTATTATAAATATTGGATATCCCATAACTGACCTATTTGGATACTTCAGCTAATTCGTAACGACCTTGATAACGTGGATGATATAAATTAAAGCGTGTTATGAAAAGACACGTAAAAAGAAAATGTAGTTTAAATTTGAGAAGCAACTACGATATCGTAGTTGCGTCTTTTTTTTCTTTCTTTATCTGGGTCAATTATGAGCTAATTATTCTAACTCCAGGTATCTCACTTCATCACGATAACAATTGAATCGGTATCTTTCTTATCAGATGCAAAAAACTGCAATGACGATGATTAAATACTTTCAGTTTATGTCTTGTGTGAATCTAACAGGAAAAAACTTATTTGAAAAGTATGGTGGTCATCACCTGAAATTCTGGAAAGTATAAGCATCCTTTTTTCTTAATTGAGGGAAACGATAGCATCTAGATTCCCTATAAATTGATATTCTCCCAGCCCAGCCGGAAGCAGGAAATGGGTCCCTTTTTGGATGGTATAGCAATGGTCTTTATAAACGATGCTTCCTTCACCTTCAATTATCGAAACTAGCAAATATTGATCTAGTACATTCCCTTTATAACTCCCTCGAATCTCCCACTTATATACATTGAAGTAAGGAGATTGGACAAGTCTGGTAATACGAGAGGGGCCGAAATGGGAAAGCCACTGTTTCGGTTGTTTTTCTTGGTGGGGGATGGTGGCCACTTCAACCGCTTGATCAATATGCAGTTCCCGTTTCTGCCCCTTTTCATCCACCCGATTAAAGTCATAAACACGGTAAGTCGTATCGGAGCTTTGCTGTGTTTCCAACACAAGCGTTCCTTTCCCTATGGCATGCAGGGTTCCACTAGGCACGTAAAAAAAATCGCCAGGTTCTATAGGAATTCTCTTCAACAACTCTCCCCATTGCCCAGATCGGACCTGCTCGATGAATTGATCTTTGCTCAGCGCCGTGTGCCCGAAAATCAATTCAGCTCCTTCTTCGCAATCAAGAATATACCAGCATTCTGTTTTTCCGGGCTCGCCACTGTGTATGAGGTTGTAATCATCATCAGGATGGACCTGAACAGAGAGGTCCATGTTTGCATCAATGATTTTTGTGAGAAGGGGAAAGTCCGATTGTTCTGGGTTCCCGAACAATTCAGGATGGTCCTTCCATAAAACATCCAGAGTCTTTCCGGCATGTGCTCCATTCTCGACCATAGAGGGTCCGTTAGGGTGGGCGGAAATGGCCCAGCACTCTCCCGTTTTATTGCTAGGAATAGAGTAGTGAAATTGATCTTTCAGGGCTTGTCCGCCCCAAATTCTTTCTTTGAAGGTTGGTTTTAAGAATATAGGTTCCATTTATTCATTCCTCCCGGCTATTTTTTAAGAAGCAATAGTCTCCCTATTTGTTCTGCTGTTTGTTTAAGGTTTGAGTAAGTGGTTTGTGATGCCATCGCCTCATTGAGAGAAATAGGTCCTCTTACAATGGTGAAATAAGCATCAACTCCCTTGTTATGCACCTGGTCTTCCGCATCCGAAATATCTCCAGCTAACACAATTACGGAGGTGTTGCTGGTTTGAGCGAGCTTAGCAATCCCTGAAGGGGCTTTCCCCATTGAACTTTGAAAATCAAATTTTCCTTCGCCTGTGAAAACGATATCTGTATGACTTAACTTTTCTTTTAGGTTTAGTTCAGAAAGGATAAAGTCTACGCCTGCAAGCAAGGGAGAGTGGAGAAAGCCTGAAAGGGCGGCTCCCAGTCCGCCTGCTGCTCCACTCCCAGGAATGCTTTGCAGATCGATCCCAAGCTGATCCATGACGATAGTTGAGAAATGAGCCAGTCCTTGATCAAGGATGGTTACTTCGTCTATGTCTGCTCCTTTTTGTGGGGAAAAAACATAGGCAGCACCATTCGGACCGTGCAAAGGGTTGTTTACATCGCATATCGTATGAAATTTTGTATGTTGTAGTAGGGGAAGAGCTTGACTGGTGTCAATGGCTGCAATTTCCTGCAAAGCTCTTCCTCCATGCCTGACTAGACAGCCTGATTTGTCGAGAAATTGAAAGCCAAGGGCCTGCAGCATACCGACACCAGCATCGGTTGTTGAACTGCCTCCAAGACCTATGATGATATCTGAGCATCCTTTTTCGATGGCGTCGACAATCAACTCACCGACGCCGTAGGTTGTAGCTTCGAGTGGATGTAAATCATTTGGGCTCACTAGTGGGAGCCCGCAGGCTTCCGCAACTTCAATGACGGCGGTCGAGCCGTTCTTAATCAGTCCATAGGAAGCAGTAACAGGCTCTCCCAAGGGACCTGTGACCTGCTGGCGGACAATGGTTCCCCCAAGTGCGGATACCAGGGCGTCCACTGTACCTTCACCTCCATCGGCAATGGGGACAGTATCAATCACAAGCTCTTTTTTTGAAGCCAAAACTAGGCCTTCAGCGATCGCTTGATTGGCTTCTTTTGATGACAAACTTCCTTTTAGTGAATCCATGGCTACAAGAATGTTCATAACTTTTTCCTCCATTTAAGTTGATAATGTTACAAAGGAATCTGCTATAATGAATCCATTGTTATTAACGGGGTGAGACAACATGCGATTTGAAGAACGTGTTCATAAATTTGAATACAAATTAAACGATACGGATGACCAAATCATTGATTACATCAGGGAAAATCACGAGGAAGTAGTGAACCAATCCATCCAAAATATTGCCTCCTATTCCTTCACAGTGCCGAATACGATTACAAGGCTTTCCAAGAAACTTGGCTATGACGGTTTCTCTCATATGAAAAATAGTCTGAAGGTTGAGTTGGAATCCCCCTACGAAGTGCCTGATGGTGATTCGTATTCTTTAATACAGAAGACCTTTGAAATTCTTGATAAGGACCGGATGCTGGATGCCGTACGTCTATTAGTTGAATCTAAAGAGGTTTTACTCTTCGGAGTCGGCGATTCTTCGGATTTATGTGAAATGATGGCGAGAAATCTCAGGGTGATAGGAAAGTCAACCAGTCACCACATTCATAGACATGAACTTCTTCACAGTCTGGATCAATCCAATCATCAAAATGTCCTTTTCCTGATCAGCCTCTCAGGGGAAACACCGCTTGTATTAGAGGCAGCACAAAAAGCAAAGGAACAGGGCATCCCTATTATTTCCTTGACGCATTTTACAAGGAATCATCTACAGTCCATGGCGACAATCAACTTGTACTGCTATGCACCGAAGAAAACGAAAAACGGATATAACATTACAGCTCGAACTCCGATTTTGGTTGTTTTGGAGACATTATCGCAGTATTTTTGGAATCATTATTAAAATTGTTAGCGCATACACAAGAAAACATTTTTTCAATTGAATCGTGTGTAAAAATAAGAAGAATCGATCTTCTTATTTTTTTTTTGGTAGGATGATGGCAAGTGATGAAAACACTTACAACAACGGAGGTGTAATCTATTGGAACTGAGTAAATTAACGTCACCGAATCTGTTGAACACAAAGTTAAAACTTCAATCAAAGAAAGAAGCGATTGACTACTTAGTGAAGCAGCTAGATGACGAGGGGAAATTGAAATCTAAAGAGGGATTTTTGAAAGCGGTTTATGATCGGGAAGAATTGTCACCTACTGGATTCGAAGGTGGATTGGCCATTCCACATGGGAAATCGCCTTCTGTAAAAGAAGCTGCCTTTGCTGTAGCAACAATTGAGAATCCAATAACGGATTGGGAAAGTCTTGATCCAACCAATCAAGTGGAGTTAGTCATTCTTCTAGCTATTCCTGATCAAGAGGCAGGATCCACCCATTTATCACTATTATCTGAATTTATGACACGACTTTCAGACTCTTCTTATAAAGAGGGACTGTTAAAAGCAGATTCAAGTGAAGAACTATTTAAACAACTAGATAATTTTGAACAAGAAGAAGAGCAGGAAGAAGAGAAGACGAAGGCTGAAGAAAGTCGAACCATTCTCGCTGTGACAGCCTGTCCAGCAGGTATTGCCCATACTTATATGGCAGCAGAAGCCTTGACAAAAGCAGGGAAAGAGCTTGGTGTTAACGTCTTCGTCGAGAAGCAGGGGGCAAACGGCATAGAAGACCGCCATTCCTCTGAAAAATTGAAGAAAGCCGATGCGGTCATCTTTGCAAATGATGTTGCAGTGAAAGATGAAGAGCGTTTTTCCCACTTGCCGAAAGTGAAATCTGCTGTAGCTGCGCCGCTGCGCGACGCTAAAGGTTTGTTAACAAAAGCACTTGAGAAAGCAGAGAAATATCCTAAAGGAGAATATAAAGAGGAGACAGATGCTGGATCAGATCCCGAAGAATCGGATCATAAGAAATTCAAGACCGAAATCAAGGACTCTATCCTAACTGGTATTTCATACATTATTCCAATCATTGTTGCAGGGGGGATGACTCTTGCTGCAGCGGTCTTAATTTCTCAAGCATTTAATCTACAGGGTGTATATGAAACAGAAGGTTCGTGGCTATGGCTGCTACGGCAACTGGGCGGAGGATTGCTCAGTCAGTTGATGGTACCGATATTGGCAGCTTATATGGCTTACTCTATTGCGGATAAGCCGGCTCTTGGACCTGGTTTTGCTGCAGGGGTTGCTGCCAACTTGATTGGATCCGGATTCCTTGGTGGAATGCTCGGCGGGTTCTTGGCTGGTTTCTTCCTTAAGTTTTTGAAGAAAAACATCCAGCCGAAAGGAACATTTGCTGGCTTCATCAGTTTCTGGGTTTACCCTGTACTCGGTACTTTAGTGGTTGGATCCATTATGTTGTTTGTTATTGGAGAACCGCTGGCATGGCTTAACAATGGACTGATAGACTGGCTCGGTAGTTTGTCTGGTGCCAATGCCTTGATTTTAGGAGCTATTTTAGGAGGTATGGCATCGTTTGATTTAGGTGGGCCCGTGAATAAAGCGGCTTACACCTTCTGTATCGGAGCGATGGCAAGCGGAAACTTCATCCCTTACGCTGCCTTTGCCTCTGTAAAAATGGTATCTGCTTTTGCTGTAACAGGAGCAACGATTATAGGAAAACAGTACTTTTCACTTCAAGAGCAAGAGATTGGGAAGCAGACGTGGTTATTGGGACTTGCAGGAATTACAGAAGGTGCTATTCCATTTATGATTAATGATCCTTTGCGGGTTATTCCTTCCTTAGTTGCAGGATCTGCTGTAACAGGAGCGATTGTAGCGTATTTCGACCTCGGGCTGAATGTACCTGGAGCTGGAATCTTTTCTCTTGCTTTGTTACAAGGAAAACCAATTTTACTGGCAGCAAGTATCTGGTTGGGAGCAGCTATTTTTGGCGCGCTCATTTCAATGGTCCTGCTGATCATAACCAGAAAAAGCAAACTTGCAAAAGAAGAGCGTCTTGCTGCATAAAAGCACACTTAAGAAGTTACTGAACGTATTTTAGGAGGATGGATATAAATGAAGAAAGCGCATATCGTACCCCATATGCATTGGGATAGAGAATGGTATTTTTCTACGGAAGAATCACGTATTCTATTAGTTAATAATATGGAAGAAATTATGGAGAAGCTGGAGAATGATCCGGAGTATCCGTATTATGTACTGGACGGACAAACATCGATATTAGAAGACTATTTCGCAGTGAAACCAGAAAGTAAAGAGCGTGTGAAAAAGCTGGTACAGGAAGGGAAGTTAATTATCGGCCCCTGGTACACACAAACAGATGAGATGGTTGTCGGAGGAGAATCAATTGTTCGAAACCTTCTATACGGCCACATCGACTCTAAAGAATTCGGTGCTCCTATGAAAATCGGGTACTTGCCTGATTCTTTTGGACAATCTTCCCAAATGCCGCAAATCTTTAACGGATTTGACATCAAGTACTCCATTTTCTGGAGAGGTACCTCTGAGCGACATGGTACGGATAAGACGGAATTTCATTGGGAAAGCGATGACGGTTCCCGTGTCCTAGTCCAGCTGTTCCCTTTAGGCTACGCGATTGGTAAGTACCTGCCGGAGGATGAAGAAGCTCTCCAAAAAAGAATGGATAAATACTTTAGTGTATTGGACAGAGGTGCAACAACGGATCATATCATTCTTCCCAACGGTCATGACCAAATGCCTATCCAAAAAAATATCCATTCAATCATTGAAAAGCTTCAACGCCTTTATCCAGATCGAGAGTTCTTTTTAAGCCGTTTTGAAAATGTGTTTGAAGAGCTTGAAAAAAATGATGATCTTTCTGTCCTGTCAGGGGAGTTTCTTGACGGGAAATATATGAGAGTCCACCGAAGCATCTACTCTACCCGTAATGATATTAAGACAGCCAATACAAGGGTGGAGAACAAGCTGACTCATGAACTTGAGCCACTAGCTTCTCTAGCCTATTCCCTGGGTTTTGAGTATCATCATGGTCTCATTGAATTGATTTGGAAGGAAATAATGAAAAATCATGCCCATGACAGCATAGGGTGTTGTTGTTCAGATAAGGTTCATAAGGAAATTACGAATCGTCTCTTCCTGGCTGAAGAGAAAACAGATCAGCTCATTGAGTTTTACAAGCGTAAAATTACCGATGCCATTCCAAATGAATGCGGTAACGATGTCATTACCGCATTCAACCTTCTCCCTTATGCACGGGAGGAAGTGGTGACAACTGAAGTTGTGACGAAGCTCAACGCTTTCTCTCTAAAAGATTCGGAGGGAAATTCAATTCCATTCGAGGTGCTTGAGAAAGAGGAACTTGATCCTGGGTTGATCGATAGACAGATTGTCCACTATGGAAATTATGATCCATTCTATCAACTTAAAATACAATGGAGAGATACACTTCCTTCAATGGGATATAAAGCGTATTGGGTAGTGCCTGAGGAAGGTCGATTGGAAGCACTTCCTATGCAGGAGTCTCATGAACATTCAGTAGAGACAGATCGATATCGTATTAAAGTTCATCCAAATGGATCATTAAAAATATTCGACAAACAAAGCGCAACTGAAATGGATCATGTCCTTCTTTTAGAGGATGGTGGAGACGATGGGGATGAGTATGACTATTCCCCACTTGAAAACGAAGAATTAATCTACAGTGATCAAACGGCAGCAGAAATAAACGTTCATCAGAACGATTTATTCGTAGATATGAATATTTTAGTAGATTTGAAGGTTCCAAAGAACTTAGAGAGTCGAAAGCAAAACAAAAAGGACAGCCACGTTTCTGTCCGCTGGTCTATCCGAGTGCCAAAACATAAATCAATCATTGAAATAAAGGCTGAGATTGACAATCAGGCAGAAGATCATCGGCTGCGTGCTTTCATACCTACAGAAATCGCATCTTCCCTGTCCTGGTCAGACAACCAATTCGGTTTAATCAAAAGAGGGGTTGTAGACAGTGCAATGGAATATTGGGAACAGGAAGACTGGGATGAGAGACCTGATTCTATCTATCCGATGCTATCTTTTGTTGGGTTGTCTGATGATCAAAGAGGAGTGACATTGTTAACGAACAGTTCACGTGAATATGAGATTGTCGGGGAGTCATTTGACACAATTGCAGTCACCTTATTCCGGAGTGTTGGGGTACTTGGTAAGGAAGAATTGCTGAGAAGACCAGGGCGTCCATCAGGAATCAAACTCCCGACACCAGACTCTCAGATGATTGGGAAGCTGGAGCTTGATTTTGCCTTGTTTATGCACGAAGGAACGGTAGCAGAAGCGAATGCAGGGCGTATTGCCAAGGAATATACTACTCCAATTCATACGTATAACAAAATTCCTTACAACGCTATGAAACTAAATGAATCTAATGTAATTACTCCGGTATCTTACAGTCTTCTAAAAGAAAATACAGATACTTCCGTCCTGAGCACATTAAAAAAAGCAGAGGGAGAAGACAGGCTGTTGCTAAGGTTTTATAATCCCACCGAAAAAGTATCAAAGCATGCTTTTGAACTGTACAAATTTGCAAGTCAGATAGATGCGGCCAAACTTAATGAGGAACCCAAGGAAAACGTATCACATCAAGATGGAAATCTATCGGTATCTTTGAAACCAAATGAAGTGACTTCCATTCTATTTTAAGATATTTAATCCCGTCCTTTAGTTTCGCATTAAGGGACGGGGTTTATTTAAAGATAAATGCATTCATATGGGACTGTGGAGAGTGAATCATATGCCGTCGATTGTTACTGGATGCCTTATTTTTAGATTTAGGAATCTTCAACATCGCTGGAGCGTGGTTCACCTATATGCTGGTGTACAAAAGCTTTAATCCTCTTTGGATATATATCATATTCATCGGAGGTATGGTGAGTTTAGAGGGATTTGCTCTTCTAGTAGAAACAATAGAATATGATCAAACATGGATTTTTCTTTTATACCTTCTTAATGTATGTCGGGGTTTTTCTTATCATTGGATGGATTGTTAACATATTAAAGAAGCTAAAAGTTTCCCATAAATTTTCTAGGTATTGGTATTTTATCGATCGTAAGAAAAAAGTAAACAGATTGCTAGTTAATTGAAAACAGACTGTTGAAAAGGATGATACTGAACGATACAAAGGTATGAATTAATATGATTTCTTACATAATTTCACTTGGATATCTTGGTTTCGATTTTTCAACAAACGAGGGCTTAACTTAAAAAAGTAAATCAGAAAATCGGTTCCTAAACGTTGTTAAGGAACCGATTTTTCATGCTCTAATTTGCTAAATATTTTTAATATCCCTATTTTCTAGAAGCTATTCCAAACATGCATGAAAGTAAGGTATTTGGTTTAATTTTTTAAAAAGTCAAAAAAGTCTTGATATAATACGTTATAAGACGTATCATAAGAAACGAAAGGGGACATCAAAACAACTGATTTAAGGTAGGAGATAGGATGTTTTCTATACGTAAACACACTAGGTTAGGAAAATTTAGTCGTTCATAGCATGGGAAATGAAGAGTAAGAAAACGTCAATTCTATTAACAAAGTAGAGAATTGTTGTTCCCTCTTTTTTGTTAATAGGATAATTGTAAGCGTTTAATTTCTAGGGGGTGGTGAAAGAGAGTTTCGAAAACCTTTGACAGTCCAGCCTATCAAGGAGACTGCAGTGTTAAGTTCTAACCAAGATCATTACATAAAAACGTACCAAAATCTTCTATGCACTCTGCAATGAATATCCTACATTGTTGTTTAACATTCAAAGACGAGCCTTCTAACGGTCTGAATTTTAAAATAATTCCCCGAAAGCATTGTTAATCAAGAAAGGATGTTGTATTTGAAGAAAACGCAAATGGATAAGATGATTTTTAATATGTCATTAACTCTTATTTTATTATTGTGCATTCCAGTCTTGCTTTATCCTGAAAAAGGCGGCGCTTTATTTAATTCTATAAACAATTTCATAACAGAACAGTTAGGACCTGCTTATTTGTGGTTGACGTTGATTCTATTAATATCTTTAGCATGGTTAGCTTTTGGAAAGTATGGAAATGTAAAATTTGGAAGTGTTCATTCCAAACCAGAGTTTTCTACAAAAAGCTGGATAGGAATGATGTTTACAGCAGGAGTCGGTTCAGCACTGATGTTCTGGGGGACAATCGAATGGGCATATTATTATACTTCTCCTCCATTTGGTATAGAACCTGAAAGTTCTGAGGCGGGCTCATGGGCTGCTATGTATGGAATGTTTCACTGGGGTTTTTCTGCGTGGGCTGTCTATTGTGTACCAGCTTTACCGATAGCGTATGTTCTCCATGTTCGAAAAGAACCTAAATTGAGGTTAAGTAATGCGTGTAGAGGGGTTTTAGGTAAGCATGTAGATGGATTGATAGGTAAGGTCATAGATGTATTTTTTATGTTTGGATTAATTGGTGCCATCAGCACTTCTTTAGGAATAGGGACACCGATGATCTCTCAAGGTCTATCTGAAATCGCTGGAATAGAGAGGACGATGTTAGTCGATGTCATTATTATAATAATTTGGACTGCATTATTTGGAGGTAGTGCATACCTCGGTTTGAAAAAAGGCATTAAGAGATTAAGTGATTTAAATATCAATCTTATTATTGTGTTGGGGTTGTTCATATTAATTTTTGGACCGACCACTTTTATTTTTAGTACATCTACGGAAAGCGTTGGTTTGTTGTTACAAAACTTTTTCCATATGAGCATGTATACCGATTCCATAGGAGGATCTGGTTTTCCACAAGCATGGACTATTTTTTATTGGGCGTGGTGGTTCGCATACGCACCTTTTGTTGGTCTATTTATTGCAAAAATATCAAAAGGAAGAACAGTTAAAGAGGTTATATTAGGTGTTGTACTTGGTGGAACGATGGGGAGCTGGATTGCATTTGCGCTTCTAGGTAACACCAGTATGTATTTTGATTTAAACAATTTGGTTCCTGTTACTGAAATATTAAATGAGCAGGGAGCAGCAGCTGCAATAATCGCTACCCTTTTAGGATTACCAATAGGAAAAGTTATAGTAGGAATCTTTATTATTACTGCCTTTGTATTTCTTGCCACAACTTTAGATTCTTCTTCATTTGTGCTGGCATCTGTCGCAACAAAAAATTTGGAATCCGATGAGGAACCTGCACGCTGGCAAAGAATTTTTTGGGCGGTTATCCTTGCAGCTATTTCCCTTACCTTCATGTACCAAGGCGGTTTAACCACTATCCAAAGAATCACGATCATTACATCGCCGCCTCTCTTAATTATTGTTGCCATTGCTGTTGTATCTTTTGTGAAAATGGTGCAGCAGGATGAAGATGCGCACGCGCATATGAGATATGAATATAAAGAAAATTCTTCTGTAGATGCGCGTAAAAAGGAAACAAGAAATATAAATTAGCCGCAGAAAATCCTCATCTCTATGCTTTGATAGATTGAGGAAGATGGGACTGGGTTTTTCCTTCAAATCTTGTGTCCCGTTTCGGGAGGGACTGTCGAGTGTGAGAGCGCATTAAAACTCTTTTGAGACTCAGAAAGGAGGTGATGCCTGTTAGTGTGGTAATAGAGCATTTGGGAGAAACTTTGCTCAAGTCTAGAAAACTTTATATGTGTTCAGTGTTCTTAAATTAATTTCTTACAATAATTCTTAACTTAGAAGTATCATTTATTATACTTTAATGAAATGGAGGAGTTACTTATGAATAATACTAAATTGTATGTTTTAGATACAGGGTCATTGAAGATGGATAAGAATTTTATGGTGGCATCGCACAACCCGGCAACAATAGATAATCCCAACCCTCCTGCCGAGTTTATTGAAGCACCCGTTTATGCAGTTTTAATTGACCATCCAGAAGGCATGATTCTCTTTGACACAGGATGTAACGATGAAGCGGATGGTGAAAATGGCAGATGGCCGGAAGGCATTCAAAAGTTGTTTCCTATTATTAGAGATGAATCGTGCTATTTGATAAATAGATTGGAGCAGTTGAGAGTCCGTCCACAAGACATTAAATATGTTGTAGCATCTCATTTGCATCTGGATCATGCAGGCTGCTTAGAGCTATTTACCGATGCAACGGTTATTGTTCATGATACAGAGCTCTCAAATACTATGAAACAATATGCAATGACGAAGGAATCAGGTGCTTATAATTTGGCAGATATAGATGCTTGGATCAAAAATGATTTGCAATGGAAGACCATTAAGTCCCATGAAGATGAACTTGAACTTGCTGAAGGAATTAAAATACTGAATTTTGGATCTGGTCATGCATGGGGAATGTTAGGTCTCCATATTGAACTCCCCGGTGAAGGAGGGATAATCCTTGCTTCCGATGCTGTATATTCAGAAGAAAATTATGGTCCGCCCGCTAAACTCCCAGGTATTATCTACGATTCCGTCGGGTACATGGAGGCAGTTGAGAAAATTAAAAAGTACGCAGAAAAAACCAACTCCCAGGTATGGTTTGGACATGATTCGAAGCAGTTTAGAAGTTTTGTCAAATCAACCGAAGGGTTCTACGAGTAATACCCTAAGTAAAAAACAATCTCATGGCATACGGCATCTTCTGTTCTGCATAAGTCATGAAGTGGTTTGTACTAATTCAGTGAAGGTGGATCATTTTGAAGCTTGCGGTGTATAACATTGTATTTTTGTGAGGTTGGTTGTCCAATATTAGATAAATATTTTTTATGAAGGCTTAGTTATATTAACTGTATAATAAGTTGAAGAAAATAGTTGGGAAGGGGAAAAGGACTGAAATGCTATTAGTTAAATCTTACCGAGTGAAAGTTTTTGTGATTGGTAAATTTGCAGATGATATTGTTCAGGCTGTTTTGGGGGTTACAGATCTTAAATACGGGAACTACGATGGAGTTTACTTCAGTTCTTATGGAGCGGAGTGGTGTGTTCCAAGAGAGGGCAGCAATACTTATGCGGGAAATAAAGACGAGACCTATTCAACGCCTTCTAATGAATTGGAATTCTCAATACCTAGAGATGATGAATTGCTTTCGAAAGTTGTTGAGGCAATCTATTTATATCACCCCTGGGACGAGCCCGTCATTTCGATCAGCGAATCTATAGACACAAGGAAAAACGGCGTAATTTAGTAATTGATAGTGAGAAAGGTTTCTACAAAGTTTATTTACATTTGTTAATGACATCTATTAGATATCCATAGGAATAGGAATGAATAAATTTCATTTGAATGCCGTTTGGTTTCTTTGAATTTATACTAGAATTTACAAAGGTTAAGGCTGTGATTGTTCAGTTTTGGAATAATAAAAAATAGAAAAGTCTGAAAGTAGCACTTGAAATAATACGTTATAATACGTATTATTTAACTGAGGTTTAGGGATCTAACAATCTATAGTACAATACGTCTTAGGATGTATTAATAATGTGAAGGAGATTTTAAATGTTTGATAGAAAAAGTCCTAAACCGATGTTTGAACAAATTTCTGATTTTTTAAAAAATAATATTGCAAACGGCATTTATGAAAAGGGGGCTAAGATTCCTACTGAAGCAGAATTGATGGAACGATTTAATGTTAGTCGGACAACCGTAAGGCTGGCTATTAAAGAGATTCAAAAAAAGGATTTAGTAGAAATCAAAAGAGGAAAAGGGACATTTGTGAAAAATGGTACTATCTATCACAGCCTCGAAGACTTTAAGGGATTGTATGAAAGTTTACTAGAAACAGGCAAAGAACCTCAAACAAAATTGTTGGGCTATGGAATGGTGAACGCAGATCTAAATATATGTGAATATTTGAATATCGATAAAGGAAGCGAGGTTCTTCAAGCGTTAAAGCTGTATCATATTGACGAAGAGCCGTTGGCGTTGGCCCAAATTAGTATGCACCCGGATTTGTCTCATCTAATTAGTGAAAAGGAAGCGGAAGAGTCGCTTGTGTACAAACTATTATCTGAAAAAAGCGGCTTCAAGATTAAACAAGCTCATTTTGAAATATTCGCTACCAATGCTTCAAAAGAGACTGCTGACAAGCTAGGTATTAATGAAAACGACCCTCTATTGGGCGCGGAACGTATTCTTTATTCTGATTCCGACTCTCCGATAGAACATAGTTTATTATTGTTTCGGTATGACAAATATCGATTCACTATGGATTTGAAAGGCAAAACGAAATTGGTTCTGTTAGAAGCTACTGGACAACAAAATTATTAAGAGTATGGGAGTAGGTTCAATGGGGAGTCACATGACGCAATCAAAATTGTTTAAAGATCAATTCTCAACAAAAGAAATGCGAGAGATTTTTTCTGATGAAAACTTATTACAAAAGTGGATTGATGTCGAGGTTGCCTTAGCAAAGGCTGAAGGGGAATTAGGTATAATTCCAAAAGAGGCAGCCGTCGAAATCGATAGAAAAGGTACCGTGGATCTATTCGATATGGATGTCATAAAAAAAGGGATTGACGACACGTGGCACCCGCTGATTTCTTTTATCAGAGAATATAAAACCTTGTGTGATAAGGATTATGGTGAGTATGTTCACTGGGGTGCAACCACTCAGGATATTATGGACACTGGTATGGTTATGCAAATAAGGGAAGGATTAGAGATTGTAGAGCGGGATTTAATTACTGTTGTAAGCGCTTTAGTGGATCTCGCAGAAAAGCATGCGGATACGGTCATGCCAGGAAGAACCCACGGGCAGCATGCGCTTCCGATAACATTCGGCTATAAAGTATCGATATGGGCAGCAGAGCTTCACCGGCATTTGAACAGACTCAGACAGTTGAAGGAAAGAGTATTTACAGGAAACGTGGCAGGAGCTGTTGGTACTCTTGCTTCATTGGATCAAAAAGGAAAAGAAGTTCAAGAGAAATTGATGCAATACTTAAATTTAAATATACCGGAAACTCCTTGGCATGTGTCGCGTGACCGATTGGCGGATGTTACGTCTCTTTTATCTATGATTGGTGGGACTTTCGGAAAAATTTCCAATGAAATTATTCAACTTCAAAAAACTGAAATTTCAGAATTAGAAGAACCTTTCCATTTTGGAAAAGTTGGCAGTAGCACAATGCCTCAAAAAAGAAACCCCATGGCCTGTGAAACGGTGTATTCTCTGTCATCGCTATTAGTCGGCCAGTCGTCCCTTGGATTTCAGGTGATGATTCAGGAACATGAAAGAGATATGGGACCGTGGCAGGCTGAGTGGGAATTCATACCTGAAATGTTCTTGCTTACAAGTGGGATATTGAAGCATATGACGTGGATTTCAGAGGGGCTGATTGTGAAGAAGGAAAACATGCTGAGCAACCTGGAAAAATCTAATGAGCTGATTATGTCGGAAGCAGTTATGATGCGCCTTGCAGAAAAAACGGGACGGCAGGCTGCACATGATTTAATCTATAAAATAGCTATGGATTCTCATACGAACAACACCCCACTTTCTGTAAATTTAAAGAAAGATGAAAAAGTTTCAGGCATGCTGAGTGATGAGGAAATCGATGAACTGATTAATCCGACATCTTACATCGGGTTATCACAAAATTACGTAGAGGAAGTTACGAAGCACATAAGAAATACTGAGGGTACACCAGCACCGGAGGTTAATGTCAGGAACTAAATACTATTAATACGGAAGGGTGGATGGACGAATGACCGTTCAAAATATAAGTACTGGAATGATTATAAATGGCAAAACGGTAGAAGCGGCAGATAAAGAAGTATTTGAAGTTCTCAACCCAGCGAATAACCAGATTGTAGGGGTCGTTCCGAACGGTGGGAAAGAGGATGCTGAAAAAGCCGTAAACGCTGCTCATGGCGCCTTTCCTGCGTGGAAAAGGAAAACCGCTGGAGAAAGAAGTGCGCTGATACAAAAATGGCACGATCTGTTACTGGACCGAAAAGAAGAAATGGCCAAAATCCTGGTGGCTGAAGCAGGAAAAACTATAAATGATGCTAGAGGTGAGGTAGATTATGCGGCAAGCTTTCTTTCGTGGTTCGCGGAAGAAGGAAAGCGGGTGTATGGAGAAACAATACCAGCCTCAACAACAGATAAACGAATTCTGGTTATCAACGAACCAATCGGAGTAGTCGGCGTTATAACTCCATGGAATTTTCCAGCTGCTTCTATTACTAAAAAGATCGGTGCAGCTTTAGCAGTAGGGTGCCCTGTCGTCATTAAACCATCTGAATACACTCCGATAGCTGCTCTAAAGTTAGCTGAACTAGCAATCGAAGCCGGCATTCCTAAAGGAGTTGTGAATGTGGTCATGGGGCGTGCCAATGAAATAGGGGAGGTGTTCCTGCAAGATCCCCGCATTAAAATGATATCTTTTACTGGTTCTACAAAAGTAGGGAAAATCTTGATGAGAGGTGCAGCGGATACCGTTACAAAACTTTCGCTTGAGCTGGGTGGCAATGCTCCTGCTATTGTGTTTGATGATGCAGATTTGGATCGTGCGGTGGAAAGCGTTATGGCAACCAAGTTCAGAAACAGCGGGCAGACGTGCGTATGTGCGAATAGGATATTTGTTCAAGAAAGCATCGCAGACCAGTTCCTTGAAAAGATGATAGATCAGGTTTCTAAATTAAAAGTAGGGACTTCTGAAGATCCAGATGCCGATCTCGGCCCTCTAATTAACGAAGATGCTTATGCAAAAATCCAAAAACATATCCAGGACGCTGTTTCCAAAGGGGCTACATTGGAATACGGTGGAGACAGAATTGAAGAATACGAAAACGGTTATTTTGTTACCCCATGTATTATTAGCGGGGTAAATGAAGAAATGGAAGTCTGGAACGAAGAAACATTCGGCCCTCTGGCCCCGATTATAACGTTTAAGGATGAAGAGGAAGCCGTCGAACGTGCCAATAATACGCCGTACGGATTGGCTTCCTATGCATTTACGGAAAATTTAAGTAGAGCCGTTCGACTATACGAAAAGTTGGATACTGGAATCGTAGGCATCAATGATGGGCTCCCAGCAGCCGCACAGGCACCATTTGGAGGAAGGAAGGAAAGCGGGATTGGTCTTGAAGGGGGACATTACGGCCTCGAAGAGTTTTTAGAAACCAAATACGTCTCCATTAAATTGCATGAATAAATAGAACGGAAACTTGAAGGCTATGGAAGATAAATTTCAAAATCAGCAGAGGAGATGGTTACGTGAAAGGTAAAGTCGCAGTAATGAATCAACCGATGGAAATGGAGTTTAAGGAATTTGAACTCCCTACACCCGAAAAGGGAGCCGTACTCTTAAAAGTCGTTCGTACCAATGTGTGCGGATCAGAACTGCACATTTGGAGGGGCGAACACCCTACAAAAAAACAGGGAGTTTTAGGTCATGAAATGGTCGGAGTTATAGAAGAGCTTGGAGAAGGAGTGACCACAGATTATGCTGGTCAAACAATAAAGAAAGGTGACAGAATTGCCATTGTGTATTACCTGACTTGTAGAAAGTGTGCTTCATGCCGCCGCGGGCAGTTTCACCTCTGCGATAGAGCCTTTGATAACTTCACCAAGGCACCGGAAGAGTATCCACACTTTCACGGAACATTCGCGAGTCATTATTACATTGATCCCAACCAATATTTCTTTAAGGTTCCGGACAATGTTCCAAACAGTGCTGCCTCCGGTGCCAACTGCGCTTTATCGCAGGTGTATTACGGGCTCGAGAAATCAGGTCTTACGTATGGGGATTCGATTGTCATTCAAGGTGCTGGTGGACTAGGATTAAATGCTGCAGCCGTCGCCAAAGAAAAGGGAGCAAAAGTAATCGTTATCGATGCAGTAGAAAAGAGATTGGAGATTGCCAAGCAATTCGGGGCAGACCACGTTATCAACTTAAAAAAGGTAGATACGGTAGAACAAAGAGTTGAGGAAGTGAAAGCCCTGACCAATGGAGAAGGGGTGGATATCGGTATTGAATTAAGTGGCGTACCCGATGCATTCAGTGAAGGAATACATCTTATTCGTAAAGGCGGAAAATACGTCAGCATTGGAAACGTCTCTCCTGGAAAAATGACGGAATTTGACCCTGGCTTCTTAACAAGAAGATCAATCCAAATCGTGCCCATTGTTCACTACGATCCATGGTACTTAAACAAAGCACTGGAATTCCTTTCTTCAAACATTAACAAATATCCATTTGCACAAATGATGGACGGTGAATTTAGTTTTAACAGCGTTCAGGAGGCTTTGGATAAGGCGGCAACTCGTGAGGTGACAAGAGCATCTATTGTTATGAGTCATGACGATCAAGTAGTTTCGAAGTAAGAGAGAAATGCGTTCGATACGTGAATCTTTTGTTTCATGGAGGTGATTGTGTGGCAGTGGTTTCAGTAGGAAAAGGGCTTACCGTTACTGTAGCCACGGGAGGGATAGAAATAGAAGAGTATACTCGTCTCAACTCAGGAAAATCCGTACGAAGAAGAGTTGAATTAGAGCCCCTATTTACTTTTTATTATCCTTACACCTTTTATGAGTGGAAAGTAACGGTTCCACGCTGGATTTTCAGTGACACTAAGGCATTGATTCGGGTGGGAGTGAACGGGCTCACTGGGCTGGCAGCTCAAACAGAAATCTGGCCGGATACGGTTATGAAAACTGTAGAGAAAAATTACTGCCTGCCGTTTAAAGCTTCCGGTGAAATAGTGGAGACAGAGAGCCATCGCGCTTTAGAAAACTATCTCTTTAAGTCGTTACGGCCGATGATTCCTCCTATTCGCGAACTGAACAGAAAAGAGACCATTTATTTACCTTATCATCTCTATAAGGAGAAGCGTGCAAATGGGAAAGTAACTTTTCAAGTGTTGGAAGCGCTGACAAAAGTTAAGGCCGAAGTGAAAAAAATGGATGAAGTAAGAATTTGGATAGAAGAAAGGTTGTTCTGAGGCTGCGCCCTATTATAAAAATGAGGGAGGGTAACGATGACGGTATTGGGATATGGAGCAATATTTATTTTGGGGTCCTGGATCGTATTTGGACTGATTATTTTTAAAACAAACTTGTTTAACTTCGACGAATAGGGGGGACGTTCGTGTCTGTTTACACTTGGTCCTGGATACTATTAGTGCTGTTTATAGGGGCGATGATTTACTTAGGATACGCAGGGATGAAAAAAACGAGTAACGCCGACGATTTTGCTACAGCTCGATCCAGCTATGGCCCGGTTATATTAGGATTAGCGATTTGTGCAAGTTCGGCATCAGGTTCGACCTTTATGGGAATTCCAGGTACGGCTTACACTTCTGGTTTCCCAAGTTTATGGTATCCTATTGTATACCCCATAGGTATTTATGGGGGGATGCTGTTAACGGGTAGAATTGTGAAATCCATGGGAGACGTATTTAGTAATCGAACCATTCCAGAAATCGTCGGAGAGCGATTCCAAAGTGAGTATTTACGTGTAGGACTAGCCATTTTATCGTTGCTGCTTATCTTTTACATTGTGGCTCAACTCGTAGCAGCTGCGCTAATGTTTCAAACAATGATGGGGTTAAACTACACGATTGGCTTATGGCTGACCGCCATAGTATTAGGTATCTACATCGTGTTAGGAGGGTCGCACTCGGATATCATGACAGATGCCATCCAAGGCATTTTTATGATTCTGGTGGCCTTGTTGATTATGTTTATGTTCTTTACTGGCGTCGGAACAAGCGGCGGAATTGGTGGGGTCAATGAGGCGATTGCTCTAAAGAATCCTGAGAATAGTTGGGACAACCTGTTTATCCCAGGACACCCTATTTACGGTGGCGCATGGTTGGCGTTCTTAATTTTAATTGCACACATACCATTTGGGGTTCTTCCTCATATTGGTAATAAATTTTTAGCGCTGAAAAGTGGGAAACAATTGAAGGTATTTCTTAGTTTTACCATTGTCGCTGGCGCCTTGTTACCAATGATGGCCTTGGGTGGACTGTTAGGGGCAGCCGTCATACCTGAACCATTGGAAAATCCGGATGCCGTCATCCCAGCCCTGTTTGTAGAACTGTTCCCGCCATTTCTTGCAGCATTGCTGGCGGTTGCTGTTCTTTCCGCTATTTTATCGACGAGTGATGGATTAATCGTATCCTTTTCTCAAATATTTGCCAACGACCTGTACCGGAAGACCTTTGCCAAAAACAATCCAGATAAACAGAAAGTCGAGCGAAATGCGCTCCTCATCGGAAGGTTTGCTGTTATAGGTTGTATATTGTTAGGCATACTTATGTCTCTGAATCCACCCAAATCACTTGCTATCTTCCTCTGGATCGGTGTAGGGGGCATGGTGTCAGGGCTGGCCGGTCCTTTAGCGATAGGAGGACTTTGGAGGAGAGCTAACAAGCAAGGGGCTGTTGCTTCATTTACAGTAGGGGTAATTAGTTATACGCTGCTTTACATGGGATGGCTCCCGGCCTTAGAGCCAATAACCAATCCGTTTGCAGCATCAGCTTATTCAATAATGATCGCATCTGCTGTCATGGTTATAGTTACATTATTAACTAAGCCGATGCCGGAAGAGTTTATCAAAAGCATTTATGGAAGCAGAAAAATAGAGAGTTCAGCATATGAAGAGAGAACAGAATTGTCAAATTAAAAAAGGCCAGCTTGTATTATAGGATAGATAAGATTGTCTTTCATATATGTGGTTGATTTTTAAGTCCAGACTGTATGTGGTCTGGACTTTGCATTAATAGCGATGATGAAGCTTCTTTTCATTGCAATCTTAACACACGTGTTGAAGAACACATTACTTGTCACTTAACAGTTATTCAATACATAAATACTTAAAAAAATCCAGATCAGATCTCTTTAACTGAATAATACGAACGGGGGCGATTATTCAATAAGAATAGTCGCTTTTTTTTATTAATAAAATTAGGCAGTATATATGGAGAATTTGCATATAAAAAAACACACAAAAGAGACAAGGGGGATTATACTCCCAAGTGTCTCTTTTAATGTAATCGGAACCTATATCCTTTTTGTGTTTCTTCACTAATCAATTCATCAAGTGCCCGGTTAAAATTTTGATTTGATTTATCTTTTATATACTCCTGCCTCCAAGTCCACGATAGTAATTTAGTTAAACGTGAAAGCTCTGAGCGTAAATGTTCCTTTTGCATGTCAGTAGAGTCAGATTGAATATCCGGATGGATCATTTCCCTAATTTCTTTTAGTGTACGTGCAAGGTAATTTATCCATTCAAAAGAATCCTCGGTATAGTCATTTGGTGTATCTTTCATTAATTCAGATAAAATAATTAACCTAGCTTCTCGATCTGTAAAACGTGATTGAGCTAATACTTTTTTTATTGCATTGGACTTTTGCATGTCAGTTAAATCGTCAAAAAGGTCATCATTATCAAGTTTCTTTAATGCATCAGCATCTATTCCAGTTATTTTACGATCCAGTAATAACTTGTAAAGTTTGGAGGACTGTTTTTTAGATATGGACATATTAACTATAACTTCAAGTGCGTGCTGACTTGCTCTTTTCTTTGCAACCTCATTTCGTAAGTCTTTACTAATCTCACGACTCTTTTTCATGCGTTTCACACGTGCAGGCTTTGGCTGTGCTATGTTTATTAGTTCCTCGTCAGAATAATTTCCTGTACTTTGAATGTATTCTATTGCTGACTGTTCTTCTGCACCAATAATTCTTTTAGATGTATTATTCAGATGGAAACGTAATGTCTCTCTTTCTAATTTTGTTTCAATTTTTTTGGTAATTCTTGTAACTTGGACTTTATTGTACTTACGATTAGAAATCGAAAGCTCTTTTAGAGCGCGAAGCCTTCGGCATCCGTCAATCAAATAATACATGTTGTTTTTGTCAGGACCGACTACAGTGATTGGGGTAATAAGCCCAAATTTTAGAATACTCTTCTTTAAACCTTCTATGTCTAGATTTATTCTACTCTCTAAATCCCACTCAATTTGATTCAACCGGACTTCAAACGTATCCATAAAAGCCCCCTCCCCGTTTTAGTTGTTAGTTTTAACCTTATGTTGATTAAAGGTTGTTTCATGCCTGTAAAGACAGCAAGTGTGATTCTCATATTTGACTTCAAGTAAGCTAATACTAAGACGGGTGAATTAAACATGTCATATAAAATAACCGAACGACAACAGGCGGCACTAGATGAATTAAAAGCATTTCATTATGTTGAATGTCTTTCTATTGATTGGAAAAGACAGGTGCAAGAACCCTTTTCTAAGCATGGAATTGGACCTAATGAAATGCAATGGCTCCAAAAAGAAGAAAAATTCAAAACAAAGTTTTTTTCTGACATCGTTGGGATAAAACAGCTACTATTAACTTACTATCAAATTAATAAAAACAGAGCAAAAAAAACAGATCAGATCCTGTATCAAAAGTGGGAAGAAAAGCATCCATTTATAAAAAATATTGTAGAAGGTGAACAGGATGCTTGGAGGGAATGTGTCAAACATTATGCAAATTTTCATCAAGATAGTTTAGTTGCTATTGCGTATAGTTTGCATGCACATGATTCAAAAACCGTAGAGTGTGATGTTTACCTTCATAAACTAGAAGAAGTCATTCCATCTAAAATAGAAAAAACAACAAAAAAAGGAAAGATTCGTTACCATACTATGCCTAAAACAAAGCGCTTTGGCTTATATCAATATCATGTATATAGTTGTTTAAACAAAATAGTAAATGACTTGTTTGCAGTACTGCCATGCGACACTGTATTTATAAATGGGTTAATTGGTTCTGCTGAAAACCATCAACCTATTTTGTCAGCGGTAATCGAGCGAATTCATCACCGTCAAAAAAGGTGTCCAAAGCAAACGTTTGAAAAGCACCGACAAATCGTGAATTTTAAAAAACGAAGTGGATATTATCCACTAAAAAGGGTTTACTCACCGCAAGTCTTGCACTCCAAGGAGGAATAGCTTTGGATATATTGTATATAGCTATTATTGCTCTTATTGTTTTTTTTGTTTATAAAACTTTTAAGAAACTTGTAAGAGATAAATCTATACAATCCACAGTAATGGAATGGCATCATATAGGTCCGGTAAGTCAAAGGTTTGATTCAAGTGAACTTGATACAAGTTACGTTTATTTTATAAGAGAATCAGGCCTGGATCATATTAAAATTGGAAAAGCAGATGACCCAGAACAGCGGATTAAAGAACTAAGTACCGGTTCAGCTCACACTCATGAAATCGTTCACCTTATAAAAAGTAAAGAGCCATATAAAACGGAAAAGCTGTTCCATTGTTATTTTAGTGATAAACGAATTAAAGGAGAATGGTTTGATTTAACGGATAACGAGTTGAGGTGGATCCAAAGAGAAGATTATCCAAGGGATATTGAAGATTCTATAAAGGGGTTTTAATACAGATTGGCTTATACAGTTCACTTCATAGTGAGGGGAAGTGGGTTTAGATTAACGGAGAATATTACACTCTATTCTAATTAAACAGAAAAGCAGGGACTTCCAATAACAAGGTCCCTGCTTTTTATTTATTTTCTTTTTCTTCGAGTTCTTTAGATTTTTTCACTAAATATTGAAAGTAACTTTCCAATTCCCTTATTTGCTCTGGACTCATTGATTTCCACTTTTCCAAATCAAAAAAAGCTGCATCTTCGATTCCGTATTGGTCCATCAATTTATTTACTTCTTTTATGGAATCAAATTCATTGCTTTTATCCACTTGATAATCTGTAATATCTGATCGGCCTAAAAGGTAATCGGTGGATACATCAAAAAGGTCAGCGATCTTGTTCACAGTATCTAAAGTAGGAATTTTGGTACCTCTCTCGTATGCTGTGTAAGTTGTTCGAGCTACGCCGATTTGCCTTGCAATATAATCTTGGGTCCAATTTGGATTTTCCTCTTTTTTTATTTGTCGGCATCTTTTCAGCCTGTTTGAAAAATTCATGTTTATACCACCATGCTTTTCACTAGATTAAAGTGTGTTATGTATCCATTATAAATGTTTCTCAAAGTAACTTAAAGAAAAGTTCCTAAAAGTGTAAAAAAATTATATGGATATTGTTGACAATGTTACCTAAAGGAACTTATAATACATTGTAAGATGTTCCTTAAAGGAACTTTAGGAGGTGAATAAATTGAGGATGTGGTTAAAAGAGATTCGACTTCAGAAGGATTTAACTCAACAACAAACAGCTATTAAATCAAACATATCGAGAAGCTATTATACCCATATTGAATCAGGAGTTAAAAATCCTACAGTAGAAACAGCGAAGGACATAGCTTTTGCTCTAGAGTTCAAGTGGACAAATTTTTTTGAAAACCAATGTTCCTTAAAGGAACAAAAAACTTATAAGGAGATGTTGTAGATGTTTGAAGCTAAACTGCAACCCGAATCTGATTTTAATAACAAGGTTTATGATATTTTTTATGATATTGCTAAAAAAGCACAAGAAGATGTTCAGAAAGAAATGGAATTACCCTATTTACTTGATCGAACAAAATTAGCTGAGCGTGTGTTTAATGTCAGTGTACAATCTCTTGATGCTCACGTATTAAAGCGCAAGGACTTTCCAAAAGTTCATGTAGGTGGCCGGACACTTTACCCCAAGGATTTAGTCATTACATGGATTAGAAATCATGTTGATGTATCTGATGATATTGCTCCGGAAAGAAACTTTGGTGTTGTTTGACTCTATGAATCTAGTATATACCTCAGAGAAAGCAATCAATGGTACAAATCAATAAGTAAGGAGGGGGAAACTATTAATAAAAGCAAATCAGCGCAGTTAATGAAGGATTTAAGGAAAAACAAAAATAAAACCCAGCAACAGTTAGCTGTAGATATGTTTCAGTCAAGAGAGTATATCTCTAAACAGGAAGGGGGAGAACGGAAGATTCCTCCTGTATCCACTAAATATTTTATTGAGAAGTATAACAACCCTTGGTTAGCACTTGAAGCTGTTAATGAATATGTTGGGTGGGGGGTATCTCGCTTAGAGGGACCGGAAGTAGAAGAGGATAATTTTCTCTTACAACTTCTATTAGAGGAAGAACTACAGAAGGCTATTAATGTATTAGCTAATGTAAATTTAACTGCAAAATTACACGATAAGTACCCTATTAAGATTCATGACATACGGAAATCAGCTGAAATTATGACTGGTGTTATTCATTTCTCTACCCTGTATTTAGCTACTGTTTGTGAAAGATATGAAATCAATTGGCTAAAGCTCTGGAAGGATCATCACCAAACTCTATATTCTAAGAGATTATTAAATTAGGAGGTGAGGTTGTGCAGGGGTGGTTAAAGCTGCATCGTAAAATTCTTCATAGTGAAATTTTCGAAAATGAGAAGTTGTTAAAAGTGTTCATTTATTGTCTGACGAAGGCAAGCCATAAAAGTACAGAATCGAGAATAGGGAGGCAAAAGGTTACTCTTAAACCTGGACAATTTATATTTGGCCGTAAAAAAGCTGCTTCTGAATTAAGTATGAATGAATCCACCGTTCGTGACTATATAAAAATACTTCAGGAAGACAGTGTCATTGGTATAAATACCACCAACAAATATAGTGTAATAACCGTTGAAAACTGGGGGATTTATCAATCTAACGATGAAGAATACGACAACAAAACAACAGCAGAAAAACAGCAAGACGACAACTCCTCGTCATCAGAGAGACAGCAGAAAGACACATACAAGAATGGCAGAGAACTTAAAGAAGTTAAGAATGTAAAAGAATTCATTACTACAACAACTTCTGAACGATTGGATTGTGACAGCATTCAATTTTACCAAAACAACTTTGGGATTATACGTCCTCAAATCTCAGAAGAAATAGTGAAATGGGTTGAAGACCTTGGGGATCCATTAATTGTGGAGGCTATGAAGCGTTCCTTGGACCGAAATAAACTGACATGGGGCTACGTCAAGAGCATCCTTCAATCCTGGATAAATAAAGGGATACGAACAGTAGAACAGGCGGATGCTGAAGAAGTTGAATATAAGAATAAGCAAGCTAATACGTATTCCAAACAATCACAAAGTCAGGAGGTATTACCGGAATGGTTTAAAAACCGTGAAGAACAAGAAAAGCATCATATAAATAAAAAACCTAGCATCGAAGATACAGCTCGAACCATTGAGTTAGCGATTAAGCTAAAAAGATCGAGAGAGAATATTCTTGAATCCATTGATGATCGATATAATCTTTCCGAAGAAAATATAGCTTCTATCAGGGATGGTAAACGCTCAGCTATAGACATTTTATTAGAACAATTGAAGCTTAGTGTGGCGGGAGAACCATAAACTTGGGAGGTAAGATAAGGTGAAATCAAATAAAAAGCACTTTGCTTATTATGACATTGCTTCACAAGCTGACAATGTAAAAACCTTTGAAGGAAAAAGATATGATGTGCGTGGTATTTGGGCGGTTGATCGTCATGGTACTACTGAAAAGCTGGCCAGTATCTATTATCGAATTCGAACCGTAAAAGATGATCAATTCAGAACCATTGCTAAACGCAAAAATCCTATGAGTGAGCTGAAACCTGTCAAGTAAATATAACGATTTTAACACGTGCTTAAATAGCACACATTGAACATTGAAAACTATATATCTATGTTAGGAAATTGAAAGGTCATAAAACTTTCCTAACAGTCGATGACCGTTTGGTGCGTGTTACGTGAAACGCATCTTGTGACCGGATAAGCGTTGTATCTATTATGGATTACTTATATAAAGTGAGGTATAAACTGATGAAGCTTTATGTAGTTTATCCTAGATACATAAAGTTCTTCGTATAGGCTAGAAACGATGTGCATTGTAGAAAAATAATCATTCTACATAGGGTTGATTGTATCTCGCCATAAACAATCATCAATAATAAAGATCTATCTTCCATAATGTGGATTTATATTTTAGTAGGTGTTAGAATCGTTATACAAATCACTTGAGAGGAGATTGATCTGATGGCAAAGCGTTGGGTCGGTGGTTTGGCTGGATTTGTTATAGTTTTAATCCTAGTTGGTTGCGGATCTCAAGGAGCCACAGGTCAAGTCGAGTCATTATCACCAGGTGACATGAAAGAAACTCTGCAAGACAGTGACAATGTTTATATTTTAGTAACTGATGCGTCTGAGGAAGAAAAAAGAGATGAATATATCAAGGTAGTGGAAGAAAATATTGAAGAAATTAATGTGAAAGAAATTAATGCTCAGAATCATAAGATTCTTGATGGGGATATGGATCTGAATGATATAGGTTTGGAAGGTAGTGAACTGTTCCAATCTCTAAGTTATTATCAGGATGGAAAATTACAGGATCGTATCTCCTTAAAAACACAGAAATACAAAACCCTTGAAGATAGGGATAAAGCCATACAAAAATTCATCAACGAAACATCATCCTAATGGAAGTGATCCTTAATAGATCGCTTCTTTTTTTTATGGATAAAAACCTTGAAAGGGGGTGAAGGTGAATGGGCGTTACTAATCGTGAACTTAAGCAATCAAAAGACTTAGTTCAAACACTGCTAACCATCCAAGACATTTCTTACAATGAGTGGCTTCATGAAAAGCACCAAGACTACATTCAACAAAACCAAGATGTCGTTATGAAGTCATTGCTCCATTACAAAGGGGTGGATGAAGAAAACAACAACAAAAATATTTAATAAGGGGAGATATTAATGAAGTACTTTGCAGATCATTCCATGCTTGCTGCCATTAGTAATTTACAATCTACTGGGGCATCAATTTTAACCGCCATGCAGCTTTTGGGTATTATCTCGGCTGCCATTGCTTTTGGTATAGGTGCCTACCATCTTATATGGGGTGGAGTTAGAGGTCGCCAAAGCTCTATCGTGTGGTTCATTGGTGGTGCCGTTGGACTTGTCGTTCTAATGGGAGCTACAGCTATCGCTGAATACATTGACAGTCAGGTGATCTTTTAAAGGAGTGTAGGTTCATGAGGGTATTATTCACATCAAAAATGGATGGTGAAATTTCGAGCTTTCACCCTTATTCCTTCCAGGAAATTGTCGTTCTAACAGCAAAATTGGATGCTAAATTAAAGAAGAAAAATGCCAAGCCAATTCTGCTAGATTTCATGATATTTAATGAAGAAGGAGACAAGCTGTACAACGGCTCATATGAAATGGGAGCAGAAGGAACATCAAATATTTATGACCATGTTTGTCAAAGGCTTTTAGAGTTACCCATGCAAAATAAAAATGAAGAAACAAAAAGGGATGTCTTTCTTCAACAATTAACTTCTAATACACCAGCATCTTATCAAATTGATATGACAGGAGTATTGAAAGAAAAGGAAGGACAAAAATCGAGTTGGAAGCAACTTGGTAAGCGTGGCAAATTTTTTGTGAGTATGATCAGTACCACATTAGTGGTAGCCATAGTTACATCCATCACTCTTTTTATACTTCTAAGCAATCAAGGCAAAGATCTAAGAGCCACAACACAAGAGCTGGAAAAAACGGAGAATGTAAAAACGGCTTATGAAGGTTATTGGACAGGTCAGCAGAAAAAAGCTGTTGATCAGTTACAAGGAATGGAAACCTTAACGGAATCGGAGCGCAAAACATTGCTTCATTTTCTGGTGGAACTTAAAAAGTATGATCAAGCTTTGCAATATGTGGGCAAGAAAAACTCTTCTTCACTGGCTGAGCAAGTCAGGAAAGTTCATGGTCTGGAAGAATTGATTTCCTTTCAAGAAGCTTATCCAAGTCCTTTGGGTGAATTTAAAATAGCCTTTCATAATGGGGAATACAAACAGGCGGTGGATATTCAAGATATGGCGATGTCTCCTGAACTGTATAAACAAAAGGGGATCGCTTATTTGAGGCTAGGTCAATTGGAAGATGCAAAAAAGATGGCCAGTGAAGCGAAAAATGATGAACTGAATAAAAAGATTAATGAGTATCAAGAAATTGTGGAACAGTTGACGAAAATAAACAGCCAAATAGAAACAGAGAAAAAGTCGGAAGATCAAAATCAATCTAAAATCGATTCGCTTAAGGAACAACAAGATGAGCTGGAGGGCCAAAAGAACAATATATAAGAGGGTGATTCATTTGAAATCAGTCATTGCTAAAAAACAGGTGCTTATTCTCCTAAGCATCTGTTTTTTTATATCCACGATGCTGGTCAGTACTTTCGTATGGAATTTGGGATATGCCATGTGGTCAACCTTAAAGACTTTCCCAGAATTCAGTAAACCAATAGAAATTAAAGCTTCATTTTTGACAGATTTTCATATGCAAGAACAACCTCTCTACTATGGAATAGCGGCCTTAATCGGCTTATTCGGTATAGCCAACATGATTTACAAACTTAGAAGTAACTTTAAACCCGTAGGCACGGACGAAAAAGGTTCCCAGAGATTTGCAACGAGAAAAGAAATTCAACAACAGTACAGGGCCATTCCTGATCGAAAACAACCATATAAAGGTAAAGGAGGCCCTGTGTTATCTAGAAAAGGGGACAAAGCTTTTATTGATCCGTCACCTGTCAATAATCTAATTATTGGTACGACAAGGAGTGGTAAGGGCCAAACCTATGTTATTCCAACCATAGATGCCTACTCTCGTGCTGAATATCAGCCCTCTTTAGTCATCAATGACCCTAAAGGCGAGTTATTTGCTTCTAGCCGGGAGACGCTGGAGAGAAGAGGTTATGAGGTTGAGGTCTTAAACTTAATGAATCCCATGCAAAGCATGAGCTTCAATTTGCTAGAGTTGGTAAAACAATCTTATAAGGATGGGGATTATTCTACAGCTCAAACTCTTTGCGAAACCATTACTCATATGCTTTACCACAATCCGAATGCTAAAGAACCTATGTGGGATGATTCAGCTAAATCACTTGTGAATGCTATGATCCTTGCGGTTACAGAGAAAAGCATAACCGAAGGGATGGAAGAGAAAATTACGATGTACACAGTCGCCAACATGCTCTCAGAGTTAGGGACTAGAAATGAAATGGATGAAGATGGCCAAGAATACAATGCATTGGATCAATTCTTCCAAGAACTACCCCAATCCCATGTGGCGAAAGGTCAATATGCAACGAGTAATTTTTCCAAAGGGAATACTCGATCAAGCATTTTTACGACAGCGATGAATGGATTGACGAAATTCACAATGAGTGAAACAGCTAAAATGACAGCAAAAAACTCTTTAGATTTAAAAAGAGTGGGCTTCGGTCAAAGTATTAAGGGGCGAGGTCGCCCTTTTTCCAAAGTAATGATTTCATTTCCGGATGGAACCACTGAAATCAATCAATCAGGAGAGAGTGGGACATGGACCATTAACTTTAAAACCTCATTAGAGGTCGGAGATCATTTAGTTATTTCTCAAGACTTGGCTCCTGGATCTTCAAAAGTTAAAGAAGTTCAAAAGGATAGCTCGACGATTCGGATTGACAAAGTAGAGAAGGAAACGGGCAAGGTTTCCTTTTCTTATATTTCTGCTAGTAGCACTATGGAAGTAAAAGAAATTATTAACTCCAATAAGCCTCTTGCTGTGTTTATGGTTACACCCGATTATGATACGTCTACTCATGCTATACCGTCTATTTTCGTTAGCCAATTGTATTATGTGTTATCAAAAAATGCAGCCATTGCCAAAGGACAAAAATGCTTACGAGAAGTGGTCTTTATGTTAGATGAGTTCGGAAATATGCCTGCAATAGCAGATATGGATAATAAAATCACGGTATGTTTGGGAAGAAACATTCGCTTTCACTTAGTTGTTCAATCCTATGCTCAATTAAAAGATCTGTATGGAGAAGATGGGCAAGCCACCATTCGTGGTAACTGTGGAAATGAAATTTATATATTGAGTGCTGACTATGATTCTGCTTCCTATTTTTCTTCCAAGTTAGGAAAGCAAACGTTAAATACTCAAACACGGTCTGGATCTACCTTTTCCCTGGATAAGTCGAAAACGGAAAGTACGGAAGGAAGAGACCTTCTAACGGCCAATGAACTGCAGGAATTGGAGGAAGGAGATACGGTAGTGCGACGTGTGCTATTACGTCGTGATAAGAAAGGAAGAAAGATTCGTGCCTTTCCTATTTATAATACAGGAAAATACAGTATGAAATATGCTCACACGTATCTTAGTTCAGAATTCCGTCCAGGTAGATCAATTACGGAAGAAGAGATTTCTACCCCACACCGCCATGTTCATCCAGCAGACTTAGTTATTGATTTTCAAACTGGCTATTCTAATAAAGCACAGACAGACGAGGCGGTAGAGGACATGGAAAATCACTCACAAAATGGACCATTCAGTGATTCAGAACAACCTATGGAATGGTGGAGGAAGGAAAAAGTCGGTGAGTTCTTTGATAAAAGCACATTCTCTCTGATCCACCAACAAATTGCTCCTCATTTAGAACACAGTGAGGAGGAAATGAATGATGAACCTATGGAAGCTTTTCTTTATAACTTAAAGCTTTTAGGCGATCACCAAGAAATTAACCGACAAGTGTATAGTCACATTCGCAAACAAATAGATAAGTTAATTGAAGAACAGGAAACACCAGTAGAGCAGGGATGAAAAAGGGAAAAATAATAAAGGTGGTGATGGAGTGTCCGATGAAGAACTGTTAGAGATATTGTTAAGGTTTTCCGAAGTCTTATCAACGAATAATATCTTTACATCTGGGTTAAGGATCGTAGGGTGGGGAACGATATTATTCTTGAAAATGATTGTTGATGGTCTGGAAGGAATGGTTAATCAAGTCTTAACCTTAACGGATTTCTTTTCGAGCGATCCCGTGACTAACTTTCTCGAAACCATCCAGCCTGCTCTCTACATTATGTTGGCCATCTCATTGGGAATGATCGGCTTTCGATTAATATTTAATAAAGAAAAGAATCGATCTGACATTCCAATGAACCTATTTATATCGATCATGACGATTACTCTGTTGTCTTTTGGAATGGGGAAAGTGAATGACTTTACTGGAGATGCGATGGACGTAGCGAAAGTACAAACAGATTCTTTTACCACCTCCGATCGAATAATAGGAGACCATATTACAGACATAGTCATTTATGAAGAAACAGACTGGACAGATCCAGATGTAGAAGAACAACATCATATAAGCCCAGACTCAATTGATAAAATATCCATCAATGAAACGATTGACGATAGTTTTGAAAAATCTAATGGCGATAGCCTATCAAATAAAGGACAAAAGCTTGTAATGAACAAAGTAGGGTTGGAATCAAATGGCGAAGAAGGGCTTGTTGAGTTAGGAAAAAGTGGTCTGTTTGATTTCCTTCCAGAAAATTATTACAGGTGGCATGTGGATTGGTTTACTGCCATCGTAACTCTTTCCGTTATGGCTTTTACCATGATATTAATATCGATTAAAGTAGCCAAGCTCTGTTTTGAGCTTGGCTTTAATCATATCGTGGCCTTAATCATGGCCTATGCGGATATTTCGACGGGCCAGCGATTGAAAGCGATCATTAAGAATATTGGAAGCATTTTTGCTTCGCTTATCATGATTTTCTTAAGTCTTCGTGTGTATATGTATTACACAACTTTTATAAATAATAATCTTGAAGGACTAGGGTATCTGATTGCTTTAATTGCAGGAAGTTTGGCTGTCATTGATGGTCCTAATATCGTGCAAAAACTCTTTGGAATTGATGCTGGATTGAAAAATGCCTGGCATGTGGCGATGGGTGGTTACCTAGCTTCTAAAACACTCGGACCTCCCGTGAAGAAAGCAGCAGGAGCTATTACAAGTGGTGGTGTATCAGCCTTGATGAATACAGGTGCCGGGACAGCTGGTGCGGTCGCTGGTATCTATGGACGCAAAGATGAGAGGAAATCTAAGACAAATGGAAAAAGTGATTCATCATCAACTGAAGGAAATAGAAGTCAAGGAAATAGAAAAAAACAAGAGCCAAGTCCAATGAGATTCAATCAGGAAGGGCAAAAAGGTTCGTTGGGAGGAAAAGAAGTTAGAAGTCCGGAGGCAGGAAATCGTTCATCCAGCTATGAAACTCAGGGTCAGTCCCATCCTTCTTCTCAGAAAGAGTCCTCTATGAACACTACAAAAGAAGATTCCCCAGGAGGATTGGACGTATCGTCATCGAACCAAAGCAATGAGCAACCTATATATACTCAACCTAAGAAAGATAAAAAACAAGAGAAAGATATAGGTAGTAGTGAAACAGGAAGCGCACGTTTAGATGCAAACGATAATGAACCTAAGGAAGAGACAAACCAAATAGCTGCAAGCGCCAAATTAGAAACACCAGACGTAAAAGCTCCAAAAAGTACAGATGATATTCCTATGCCTAATCAATATAGAACAGAGCAGCGAACTGTAGGAGGATATATGAAAGATCGGTTGGGTGAGCGATTTACTAATAATCCTAAGGTTCAAAGTGCAAAACGGACGTATAACTTATCTCGAAACACTACGGAGAACTGGATAAATAAAATTAAGAAACGCGGGCCTGAGTCTTAACTTGGTCCGCATTTTGTTATGAAGGAGTGTTTTTATTGCAATATAAGATTCCATCCGAAATTGGAAGTGAGTTGAAGATCAATCGTCTATTTTACCTTACAGACTTACTTGTGGTCCTCATCCTCGGCGGCATAGGCTTTACATTTCGGTATGTCGTTCATTCTTCATTCGTCTGGTGGTATGCAATCTTTTGGATCTTATTGATGGTTGGTTGGTTAATCCGACCCAAAACGAATCCAAAGCTGCGTATGGCAAAAGCGTTGTTCTTAGCTGTCACAAGGGACCGAATTGCTTATTGTGCCATCGATAAAAAAGAAAGGGAGGATGGTAGGAATAGTGATCAAATATGAAGAGTTAAATGATGAAGGATATACGTTTCAAAGGTTTAAGGCACTTCTTGAGGAACAGCTTGGACGAGACTTAACAAAAATAGAAGCACGGAAGATTCGGTGGTTGTCTGGATGGGAGCATGAAACGGTCGGCGTAATTTTTGACCTGATTCATGAAGTAGCAGGAAAGAAAAATGAGGGAGGACTTTAAATGAAGAAGAGTAAGAAAGACCAACCTTTCTTTAAAGAAGACAGTTCCGAAAAAATGGCTCTTTTTGATGAACGAAAAACTACTGAGAAAAACAAGAAGCAGCAAAGGTCAAAAGCTAAAAAGGAAAAGAGAGAGGTGGCAATACCATCCATAGCTGAGATTCTTCCCATTCAGGACATGACTGAGGAAGGATCCTTTCAATTAAAAGGAGATGGGGGCTATATGGACGTGATGCAACTTCAGAGTAAGGATATATATTCTCCATCTACCCAGGAAACCGAATACGACATCATGAAGATGGCCAAGTTCTTTCAATCGTATGCGCCGGATATCAAGATCGTGTCTATGAATTTTCCGGTTAATATGAAAAAACAACTGGATGCGATTAATTACAAGATTGCTCAAAACAAAGCGCCTCTATATGAACGCTTTTTAATTAGAAAAAGAGAGGAGCTGCATTTTTTAGAGACCTACCGGACGAATAGAGAATTTTATTTATATATTTACGCGACTAGCCTTAAACAGCTTGCTGAGTATAGAAACAATTGTCGGCGTTATCTTGGGCGAGTCGCTCCGGTCATTGAGTTAACCGATGAAAAGAAGCTTGATTTGCTCTATAAGCTATACAATCAAAATTTTAAATTAGAGAAGAGGGGTTAAGGAATGTTCTCATTTCTAAAAAAGAAAAGTGATGCCGAAGAAACACAAGAAAAAGGATATAACCCTTTTTTACTGGCCCATATCCAACCGCAAGGAGGAATTAAATTTCACGAAACCTTTACTCGAAAAGGTGACGGTTATGAAGTTTGTGTCCATGTCTATTCCTTCCCTAAAAATGTTTCAGACTTTTGGTTAGAGCCTATTTTCAATATGGAGAATGTCATTACTACGATGGATATTGTCTCTGACGATCGTTACAAAGTCCGAGATGGTTTAAACAAAGGAATGGCTGAACAGAGTTCCAGAATGATTAATGAAAAAGATAATGCAGGTATTATAGAAGCGCAAAATAACTACGATGATTTACGGCAGCTGTACAATCAGGTGTCTGAAGAAGGAGAGATCGTTAAACGTGTTCACCTTAGGCATTATGTAAGTGCACCAACAAGAGAAGAGCTGGAAGACAAAGTGAAAGTCGTCTTATCGACGTTAGAGGACGAGAATTTTCGAGGATCCATCTTCTTAAGCGAACAGGAATATGAATGGAAATCACTACTCACGAATTATACAGAACAATCCACTTATCGAAACAAGAGGGAAGGTCATCCGATACCCGCACTAGGGTTAGCAGGTGGCTTTCCTTTTCATTTTACTAGCTTAAACGATCCTTACGGTACATTCTATGGCACGACACTTACCGGAGGAAACGTCGTCTTTGATCTTTTTCATAGAGATCAGCAACGTAAAAGTTATAACGGAGTCATGGTCGGAGCGATGGGAGCAGGGAAATCTACTACGCTTAAGAAAATTATGCTGGATAATGCCATTAAAGGATATAAGGTCCGGACCTTTGATGTCACAGGAGAATTTGTGGAGTTAACGGAAGCTTTAGGCGGTAAGCAGATTGCACTCGATGGTTCAGATGGGGTCATAAACCCTTTGCAGGTATATCGAACGGCAGAGGACGAATATACGTCCTTTACTCAGCATTTATCCAAGCTGACAACATTCTATAAATTCTTAGCACCTGAAGCGAATGATAGTGAATTGAAAGAATATGAGAATCTATTAAGAAAGCTTTATGAAAAGCTTGGCTTATGGAAGGATGATTCAAAATCAAATATAACCGAACTATCTGTCCATGAGTACCCTATCTTCACCGATTTTCTTACCTTTATCGAAGAACAACTCTATGAAAATATCAAGGAAGGAAAGCAAAAGGAGAAACTGAGTCAGGAAAGGAAACGTCGCCTGGAAAGCATCGAATTAAACATTCGTAACCTTGTAGAGACTTACGCGCATCTCTTCAATGGAGTATCAACCATCGAACACTTTGATGAACAACAGGTCGTTACTTTTACCCTGAGGGGTCTATCGCAAATGAGGGCAGAGGTATTCCAAGCGCAATTGTTTAATGTACTCAACCTCTTATGGGACTCTATGCTAACAAACGGATCTCCTCAGTTTGATGCTTATAATCGAGGAGAATTAGCTTTTGAAGACGCTGTACGCTATCTCATCTTGATGGATGAAGCTCACCACATCATTAATACAAAGAAGAAAAGTGAGAGTGCTCTAGATTTTCTTACAAATTTTAGCCGAGAGGCCAGGAAGTATTTTGGTGCTCTCCTCTATGCCAGTCACACCATTCGTGATTTTGTTCCTGAGGGTTCGGATCAAAGTATGGTAGAGGAAATTAAGAAGCTTTTTGAACTGACACAATACAAGATTATTATGCAGCAGGATAGTAACAACTTAGAGATGATGCAGCAAATATTCATGGGGCAATTAAGCCAAAGTGAATTAAAAGATATCCCTTACCTACAGACAGGGGAGACGATGTTAAGCATCCGTGCGGTTGAAAACATTCGTTTCAAGGTGGAGGTATCGGACGAAGAATTAGCCTTGTTTGGAGGAGGTGCATAAGGATGCCTTGGTCCCTTCTCCTGGGGTTAGTCCCTCGGAAAGTATGGCTTTGGTTGATTGGTATTCTGGTAGCTCTTTTCCTTCTACAAATGCTTTTGTATGCTTCCGTCATTACAGGGTTGATCGGTTATCAAAAGTCTTCCAGTGAGGATGTGAGGTCCGTAGATGTGGTAAATGGAACAGCACAAGTTTCAGATGCACTAGAAGAGTACCGTCCTCTGTTTGAAGAATATGCTGAAAAGTATGGGGTGTCCAAGTATGTGGAGCTTCTCTTGGCCAAAACGATGCAGGAATCTGGTGGACGTCTTGATGATGTGATGCAAGCAAGTGAGTCTCTCGGTCTACCTCCAAACACGATAGAGGATCCTGAAAGAAGCATTAATGTCGGGATCCGATACTTCTCTGAAATGCTGGAGAAAGCAGGGGGAGATATTAAGCTAACCCTCCAAGCTTATAACTTCGGTGGAGGGTTCATTGATTACGCAAACGAACACAACAATGGAGAATACAGCAAAGAGTTTGCGATCGAATTTTCAAGAATGAAGTACCAGGAATTGAAGCATACAGGCATGTATTCCTGCATTCGACCTGAGTCGGCAGAAACAGGAGCTTGTTATGGGGATATTGGCTATGTTGAGGCCGTTTTAAGTTACCTTAAAGGCGGAGTTATTGAAGCAGATTTACAACCAACGGGATATTGGGTGATGCCTATTGAAGGAGCATTTACACAAACATCTGATTACGGCATGCGCTCAGATCCCTTTGATGGAACACCGGACATGCATAGAGGTATCGATTTTGCTTGTACGAACGCTGTAACGTCTATACAAAGCGTAGATAACGGTCAAGTGGTTGAGGTGGTAAGAAAGAACTCTGGATATGGAAATAACGTTATTGTAAAACATGAAGAGGGACTTTATAGCCACTATGCTCATTTGTATACGATAAGTGTACAAAACGGGGAGATGATTCAAAAAGGAACAAAAGTAGGCAAGTGTGGTTCGACAGGAAACTCTACAGGTCCCCATTTACATTTCGAAGTTAGGACCAAAAGCCAATACCGTTCTGACGTAGATCCTGCCCCTTATCTTGGTCTTTAAGAAAGGAGAACATGGATGAATAGACGCATTCTTTTTGGGATGTTTGTCGCTCTATTAATCGTACTCACATCGGTTAATGTATATGCTACACGCACGGCATCGAATGAAGATCTGCAGAAAGACTTGCACGAGTTGGAAGTGAAAAACGAAAAGATTATGGAAGAAAAAACTGAATTAAAAGAGACGTTACAACAACAGGAACCTGCTGACATTCAAGCGAGATATGACGCTTTAGTGAAGCAGGTTTCCACGTTTATAGAGGTTGCTTTTAAACAGGATAAAGAGACCTACCAAGAAAGGAAAAAAGAAGCACACAAGGTGATGAGTAAAGATTTAGCTGCAACTTTCTTTCCTACAGATACCTATAAAGGAGACAGGAAAACGGAGGTGGATGAAGTAGAAATATTCATCAAAACAGGTAATCTCACAAACAATCAAGCAAGTGCATTAGTTAAGTTTAAACACACGCTCTATTCTTTACAGAGCGATCAACAACAGGTGTCTCCCGTGTTTTTCAATATAAAAGTTCATAGGGTAAAAGGACAGTGGAAGATAACAGATTTTCAAGACGTAGATGAGGAGGACTATTCATGAAGAAACAAACGAAATACATCACGGAAGGAACCTCAAAAAAATATCTTATTGGATTAAGCGTCATGGCTATGGCGCTTCTTTTTTTCTTGTTTTCTGGTTTTATATTTGGTGATGAAGAGCAGAGTAAAGTTCAACAAACGCCTGTCAATGAACCTCTGAACTTACAAGGATCAGGCGAACTGACCATAAAAGACTGGGTTTATAATCCAACGAAAAAGTTGATGGTTGTCACCTTAAACCTTAATAAATCAACCACTTTATTAGATGAAAAGTTAAGCTTCACGGCTCAGGAAAAAGAGCATCCGAAACGCGATTTACCAACGCATGTTGAGTATAACGATGAAAGCAGATATGTCATTAGCATCCAACAGGTAAGTCCTTCCTTTGACGTCATGGCCTTAGATGTAAGTAAGGAAAATGCCAATACGCTTTTAACGCATGAGAGTACTAAAAATTCCGTGAAAGGGGGTGATGAAAAGAAAGAGCTGGCAAGGATTTATACAGATCAACGAAGAGTGGAGATGGACAAACAATTAACCATCTTAACTGAGCAGAAATATGAAGTGGCTGCTGTATCTGAAGAGATCGAAGAGGCTAAAGAAACAATAAAAGAGAAGAGGGCAAGTATTCAAACCATCGATGAACGAATCAAAGAAGTTGATCAAAAAATCGTTGAATTAGAATCAGAGCTTCTTTACGAAACGGAGGAAGAGAAAAAGAATACAGAGGCTAGAATTAATCACCTAGAAAATGAAAAAGATCAGATCAATCAAGAGGCAGCTGAACATGAACTAACCATCCAAACCATCGTTGAAAAGGTTGAGATGTTAGAAGAAAAAAGAGAAATGATTTCGAACTAAAAAGGGCGAAGGTTGTTATAAAGGTCAACACAGGGACCGCACCTCTCCTGTGCAGGGACCACACACCAAGGTGAATACACGAATGAACGTTCCTGTTTTAGCCGCACAGCGACCGCACAACTGGAGATTTTCTTGTTCCCTCGTTTTGCCCGGCTCTGCCGGGATTCACACGCCAAGTGGGAACAAAAACCCCTTATGCTCTTCTCTTTATTTATTAGTTTTAGGAACTTCATCAAAAGGAGTGATTGTAATGGAAGTAAGAATTCGTTACATGGATCCGAAAACTGTTCAACGAATTGACGAACTTGCGGAAGAAAAAGGATTAAGTCGGCAAGAGTTTTTACATGCTCAATTGCAACAGTTAGCTGTCTTTCGAGAAGAGAACAATCGTGAACAAAGACTGCAACAATTAGTCGATCGCAACATTCAAACGATGGCTCATTGTTATACAGCCATTCGAGAAATGAACGATCTCTTGCAAATTGAAGAACCAGGTGAAGAAGCATGAGTGAAACCGTAACGCCTGGAGTGGTTTTAAAAACAAAATTTGTGACAGCGAATAAGAAAGGATTCCAAGATTATGTGCAATACGTGGACCGAGAAGAAGCTAAAGGAAAAGGGGAAGCTCATCGGTCCATGTTTAGTTTATATAATCATTATATGGACGATCCGGATAAAACATCTGCTTTGTTTACTCAGCAGTCGGACCATTTATCGGTGGAAGGAAAGCAGGGCATTAAATCTTTGTTTGAACAAGCTCAAAAGAAGAACAGTATCATGTGGCAAGATGTCATTACATTTGATAATGATTGGCTTCAAAACCAAGGAGTTTATGATTCAAAGACCCACACCTTAGATGAAGATGCATTGAAGCAAGTGACACGGAAATCCATGCAGTCGATGATGAAGAAAGAGGGATTACAAGAGAGTGCTGTTTGGTCGGCGGCCATACACTATAACACTGATAACATTCATATTCATGTGGCCACCGTCGAACCAAACCCGACTCGTGAACGTGGAAAGCGAAAGCCGAAAACTCTAGACGCGATGAAAAGTGAATTCGTGAATGGCTTGTTAAATCGAACGCAAGAACGAAATCAAATTAACTCGTTGATTCGTGACCACATGGTTAATTCAAAGAAAGAAAATAGCAGCATGAAATGGAGCAATAGAGAAATAAAACCTCTGTTCCTCGATGTGTATAATTACTTGCCTAAGGATAAGCGACAGTGGAACTATGGCTATCAAACTCTGAATCCTATTCGACCAAAAATTGATGAATTAACGACAAAGTATTTAGATAAGTATCATGGCAAAGATATGAAGCAGCTGCATGAAAAATTGGACAAGGAAGTAAATGAATTGAAGCAAGCCTATGGGGATGGACCGAAGGATAAGAAGCGCTATCAACATTACAAACAAAATAAGTTGGATGATCTCTATAAACGGATGGGCAATGCGTTCTTACAAGAAATGAAACGGTATGATCACCAGCAATATCCTAGACAAACATCCAATACAAAGCACCCTTATAAGTCCATGACTTCAGGTATTCAATTGCAACGTTCCTTGAGAAGCATTCAACGTTCGATGAGGCAAACCTATGATCAGTTTATCAATGACTTGGATCATCAGAAGTTGGAACGAAAAATCGAAAGAGAAGGGTAGGGATATATATGGGAAGGCGGCAAAATGTTACGCTTCATGAAGAAACGATAGCGTTAATTAAAGAGTATCAGGAACAGCATCATATTCGGTATCCTGGTGAAGCCTTAGATCGAATGATTGAAGAGTGGGAAACGCAAAAATCGAAGGACAACTCTCAGGAATATGTCATGAGTTTAATGGCTCAACGTTTTCAAGACGTGTTTTCTGAAGAGATGAAACGACTTAAGTTGGCAGCCAATCGAAGCGACAAAAATACGCAGGTTCTCCTTGAATTAATGAACGGTTTTGCGATGGATCAGAACTTAGAAAGTTGTGTGACGACACCGATCTTTGAGAGCCAAGCGATGAAGGATGCGAAACAAGCGGTGGAAGAAAAAATCAGTCATCAGCGTCAAAAGAGAATCAGTTCCGGAGAGACTCAACCAGCATCAAGCTAAATATTAATGAGGAGTTATCCAATAAAGGAGTGGAAGAGATGCTTTTGTTTAATAGCAATTATGAAGTGGGTGTGTTTAAGCGTTTAAGTGAAAATAATAAGTTGGTGATGGACGTGGGACAGGAGGAATATACCCTAACGTTAAGAGATGAGGAAATGGATGATCTGGAGCAGCACTTGGTGAATCAAGAGAACCTACTCATTCCCTTTCATAAGAAAACAAAGGAACTGATATTAAATACAGAACCCAATTACGATGAGGAAGAAATGGAAGAGCTCATGAACATCAGTGAGGGAGCTAAGGATCATGGGGAGAACTAAACGGTCCTATAAGCAGAAATCATCGGAAAAGGTTAAAGAGGAGATCAATCGACTGACAGAGGGAATGGAAAAAAGTATTTCTAACCACTTTCATTCTCCCGAACAAATGAAAGAGTATCTAGACTTTATGGGGAAGTTCCACCGGTATTCTCCGCGTAATACGGCACTGATTGATTCACAGTTTCCAGGAGCCGAAGCTGTAGGATCTTACGCCTTCTGGAAAGATAAAGGGTTTTCTGTAAACAAAGGGGAGAAAAGTCTAAAGGTTCTCGTGCCCAATCGGTTAGGCAAGCAGTTTCAAGATGAAGAAGGCGAATGGAAACCTTTGAAATATGCAACGAAAAAAGAAAAGCAACAAGTCAAAGACGGCCAACTCGATAAACGAGATGGCCGTCTTGTTTATTCTACCGGGAGTGTGTTTGATGTTTCCCAGACAACGGCCACTCAAAAAGATCTGCCTCAGATCTTTCCTAACAAATGGATCGATGGGGAGGTTGAAAACTACAGTCAGCTTCGACAAGGGATGGAGGCTATAGCCGATAAAAATAATATTCAAATTGTAAATCCTTATGAAGAGTTAGGAGCAGCCAAAGGAGTAAGTTATACCGGACGAGGAGAAGTAGCTCTTAATCCGCGTAACTCTGAACGACAAGACACAAAGACTCTGTTACATGAACTGACTCATGCCAAGCTTCATACAAAAGAAAACATGAATGACTACACCAAACCCGAGAAAGAATTTCAGGCAGAAATGACAGCTTATACGGTTGCTTCTTATTTCAATATTGATACCAGCGACTACTCATTAGATTATCTGCACCACTGGACCAAGGATCATGAATTAAAAGACCATGAAAGTTTATTAAAGGAGGTTCAGTCAACAGCTAAAGAGTTTATTACAACCATTGAAGATTCTATGGGCCAAGAAAAGGAAGGGGAGAAAGGTATGAGTGTTAAAGAACCAAAACATGAAATGGAAGAGGAGAAACAAGAAAGAGAGAGATTACCTTCAGAAAAGCTTCGGGAGATGTACAGAAGCCAGGTGAGCAAAGGTGAGAAGGATAGCGGACCGTTTGGTAAGGAAGAAAAGGTAGGAGAGGAATATTCTCATCAAGATTTCAAAGACGCTTATAAAAAGGAGCTCATGAACTTTATTGAACCAACCGTCGGAAAAGAATTAGATAAAGAAGAAAATACAGACCGACAAGAACGTTTGAATCAGATGCGTGCTTTTCAAGAGACTCACAGTAAAGAAGAGGTGTACCAAATTAAAAAGGAATCTCTTCAAGAATTAAAAGAGCTACCTTTAACGGATCGTGGAGAGCAGCGACTATCTCAAATCGAAAGTAAGCTGGATCGAGAATTTCATGGAGAGAAAGAAAAAGAAAACATCTCTTCGGTAATGAAAAATGGAAATGAGGATAAGAAGTCTTTTCAACAGAAGGAAAAGCAAAAAGAAAAAGTAGAGATTGAACGCTAGGCAGGGAGTTTTCTCCCTGTCTTTTTTTATACCTAAATTTAGAAAGGAGGAAGTGCTGCATGGCCAAACATGTAAGCGCGGACCAAGTGGAGGTTGCTCGGAATGTGGATCTCATAGACTATCTGGAGCGTAAAGGTGAGCCCTTGAAGAAAGAGGGAAGGTACTATCGCCACCAAGTGCATGACAGCCTAGTGATTAAAGACCAAATGTATGCCTGGAACTCAAGAGACGAAAAGGGTGCTGGAGTCATTAACTTCGCCAAAATGTTTTATGGAATGAGTTTTCCGGAAGCTGTTCTGGATCTAAATGCGCAAGGTTATAGAGTGAAAGACAATGTCCAAGAGCAAAAGCCTAAGGATCCTTATCAATATCCCTCTCATTATGAAGTGAACGATAGGACAAAAGCTATAGATTATCTTACAAAAGAACGGAAAATTCATCCTAAGATTGTTGATTGGCTTGATAATAAAGAGTTAATCGCACAGGACAAGCTCGGGAATGTAGTGTTTAAGTGGAAGCATCAAGGGGAGATTGTAGGGGCAGATCGACAAGGTACTTCTCCAATGAAAGATGGGCGAATGTTTAAAGGTATTGATAGAAACAGCCAAGGATCTGCTGGTTTTTCTGTAGATATTGGTCAGCCGAATTCTATTTACCTTTTTGAAAGTCCGATTGATGCATTGTCTTATTGGAGCATTAAGAAAGAGAAGCTGCAAAAAACTCGATTAGTTTCCATGTCGGGGCTCAAACGACAGACCATGATTGATGAAATTAAACGGATGGGCAAGGAAGGTCATAAGGTCAAAAAAATTACTTTTTGTACGGATAATGATAAGGCTGGAAGGGAGTTTGCAAATAAATATAACTATTTGATAACTAAGAGACTATCAAATTTGGATATACCACGATTTAAGGATTGGAATGAAGAGTTAAGGAATTCCATAAAAGAACGAGGGGGAAATGTTAAGCAATTTAAGCAAATAGGTGAAGGTCACATTGATCTAGACGCAGAAAGAAGGAGAGAGTGAAAAATACATTTTTAAGATGAATTGAATACAGGTATAACGTTGACTTCTTTTTGCTATCCGTTTTAAAGAGGATTTTCATTAGAATCAATTCAACACTTGATAAATTCCAATATTACATTTTTTCCTGAACAAGGATATTTGTAATACAATAAGGAGTCAGTTATCTAATTTATTTTCTAAAGTAAGGTGAGTCAGACAGGGGCGTTTAATAGATAGCGACATAAATTTTTAATAAGACGAGATCATTGATCAATTTGTAAAATCTGCAGTGGAAATAACTTTGAAAGACTATAATCGATCTTATCTGATCTGAAAATACACCTGGATCCGGCGAACTTTCCGGGGCCAGGTGTATTAGATTAGTGTTTGTCCTCTTCCAAATAAAGCTCATCCATAATTAAATCTCCCTGCCCCAGGCCTTCTAAGTAACCCTCATAAGTAAGTATTTTCACCTTCAATCGGTTCATTTCATAATCAAGATCTCCAAAATACATATGAATTTCTTTCAACACCTGTTTCAACTCTTCGTTTAACTCTTGCTTAACTAAAACCTCTTGCCACTTGTCCAAATTTCGCATAGTAGTATTCATTTCTTTTCGCCTCCTTACTCTATAATCGTTTGTAAGGAGACTTTTGGTGTCATGTTTAGCGAATTTTGTTTTGTAAATTCTTACGTGAACTTGATTAGTCTTCAATTTTAAGCTCGAATTCCTCAACATTCTTACTGAATTCTACAGATATCCCTATTTGGTGACACGATTAAACTGCGGGACAAAACGTAAAGACTCAGTAACTAAACGGGATAAACAAGTGTTTAAAAGTGTTTTTGGGTGTAGCTTCGATTGGATGACTTAGTATCCTTATTAAGGTTAAGGCTAATAAAAATAGCTAGTTGTAGACATCAAAAATAAGTAGTTCTAAAGATACCTCTATAGAGAACTATTTTCCAATGAAAAAGGTAGTATTAAGGATATGTGTGTTAAACTGGAATTAATATTTTTCCATATTTTAGATGGGTAGTCTTAATGAGAAGTAATGGCATGTGGTGAATAACAGAAAACAAGAAAAATTTTATGAGGTGTAATTCTATGAATGCTATTAATAGAGAAGCAGGGGAACAAGGAAAGGGTTTTCGTCTGCAAAGACTAAGAGCTATTAAACTTCTGTTTGATAAAATGGCAGCTTCAGAAAGAGCAATTATATATGCCGGGACAGAGTATTTAGATGATGTTTATATAAATACTATAGAACATGATAAGGTCGAGACTTTAACCGAAGGCGATAAGAACTATAACCCTGAAAAGTCATTCAGTTTTATGTCAAAAGAAGTTAAAAATTCAGTTGTTATTTTTTTGGATTGCTGGTTTCAGAATAATATTAAAGGGCTCGTCTTTTGTTTTTATACTACCGTTAAAATTGGTAAGGAGAATAATACACAACGGACTCGGAAACTAGGGATAACTTTACCTAACAATCCTATAATCGAGCTTTTAAAAAATAAAAAATATGATGATGAGTATTTACTTCCAACTGTTAAAGCAGTCCTTATTGATGAGTATAAAACCCAATATGAAGGTAAAGAAGAAGAAGGGTATCTTTCTGCTATTTTGGAAATGAAAGATGAATTATGGATTGACTTTCTAAATAGAATAGATTGGAAATTTGAAGAAGAAGATGAACTCGCATTAGAGGAAACTATTAAAGAGCAAATCAGAAATCAATCTTTCTATAGAATTGACTTTGACGGAAAAGAATCTTACGTTATCGCAGGCTTGTTAGATGAATTTGAGAAAAGACAAAATATAAAAGATCTTTTTGGTAGGTTAATCCATGATTCGCTAGTAAGGCAAGTATTACTAGAAGTAGGAAATAATCAATATAAAATTACAGACCCAGTATACAAGCAATGGAAACAGCTTGACCCTTCGGATAATAGAAATCTAGAAGAAAAAATAGAATCCGTCACCACAGATTATAATAAAAAGAAACTAAGGATGTTCGCGAGAAAGGTAGGAGCAGTAAAAATAGAATTGTCAAAAATTGATAATAAAGAAAGAGGATCCTACCAGTACAGAATATTCGATGCATGCGAGGAGAAATTACTTGATATGATTGAGGATGTTAATGATGGAAAGGTAGAACCTAGTGTAGTCGATAAGTGGATTGATGAGTTAGTTGATTTTTCGGAAATTCATCTTGAGGAGATGTCAAAAGATTTTACTTATGCATACCAGAATAAGAATACATTAAGAAGCACTATCCTTGAGTTGTTTGATAGCTGCTATCTTTCTTTTGATGGGTGATTTTATGAGCGAGAATAATAAAAACGAATACACACACATAAATATAAAGAAAAAAATTATGTTTAGCAGGGATGAAGACTATTATTTCATAACATATAATCTGCTGATTATCCTTAATACTCTTGATTGTACAAGTTCAAAGACTAAATGGACGGATTATACTAAGCTAATCTATTTGATTCCTTTGGTAGCTGATTCAAAACTGTTAGCTACATATATAAAATATCTAAAAACAAACAAATCTCCTTCTAAAGAAGATTATGAAGTTATGAAGGAGACTTACATCAAAAGCAGATTGAAATTAAACCTTATAACTTCTATTATTTTCACTCTCGAATCAGAAGATTTGATTGGATTAATAAAAAATAATAAACGTCATACGATTGATATTTGGCTAAATAAAGATAAAATTTCTAAAGAATTACTGAAGTCAAGTTTATTTGATATTGAAATAAATAATGCGAAGAAATTAAAAACTGAAATAAAGCGTTTGAAATCTCTTGGAATTAAGACTTTGTTAGAAAGGCTTTACACAAATAATGGAGTGAGAGTATGGGACAATTAGTAATTGAAAAAATTATTTATAAAGGCGATAACTATCACTATTTATCCAAAGATCTTCAAAAGGGAATACAAATAATAGAAGCTGAAAATGGGGCAGGAAAAACTACCTTTAGTTCTTTTATTTGTTATGGGCTGGGCATGAGCGTTAAACAATTTGACTTTAGGAATAAAAAAGAAAATCATACTGAAATATATAATGACACTAATAATTATGTTTTATTAAAAGTGTTAATTAATGGCGAACCTTATGAGTTCACGAGGTATTTTAATCCTAAAAACAATAATGTCATTTTCATTAAAGGCCGCAACAGTGAAGAAAGCTACTTTATATATAGAAATGCAGTTTCTAAAGAGAGCGATTGGATTTTTTCGGATTGGATCTTAAATAAATTAGGAATTGAAGTTTGTGAAATATATCAAGGTATTAAGAAGTTTAAAATTAACTTTTCTGATCTTTTTCGTTTAATTCACTATGACCAAGATACGAATGCTAAAAAAATATTCAAAGACCATAGGAATAACAATAATTTCGTAGCCGATTCTAATGCAATAAGAAAAGTAATCTTTGAACTCTTAATTGGATATAAATTTTCTGACTACTATGCGAAAGTGGGAGATTATAATAAAACAGAACGAGAAAAAAATACATATAAATCAACCTTAGATAATTATATAGATATGGTCGGTAAAATGGGTTATAAAATAAAAGAGTTAAATCAACTCGAACTTAAAGAAAAGATAAATGACTTTCAACTTCAATTAAATAAACTAGAGTTATACAGAAAAACTTTGAAAACAAACAATTATAAATCAACTAATTTTGATAATTACATAAGAAGGTTGCGGGAGAGTCTTTTAGAAATTAATAGTTCGTATTTAGAATTAAGGCAAAGTAAGACGGTTACATCTAAGGAATTAAAGGATTTATTAAAATTAAAAGAAGAAATAATCCTTGAATCAACTCAAATAAAAAAGATAATATTAGCTCATGAAGAACTTAACCTTTTTTCTCCAAATACTTGTCCGTCTTGTCTTAAGAAAGTAAACAGAAAAGAGAACCATTGTATATGTGGCAATCCTATTGATGAGAGTCAATATGAAAAGTTTTTTTATAGTTCTGATGAATACTTAGAAATTCTTAAGTCTAAACAAAAATCGGAAGAGACTATTGAAACCGCTATAGTTGCCTGCGAAGAAGAATTAGATGAAATTGAAAATGAAATAATTAAAACAGAGACAGAAAAAAATAAATTAAATAAAGAACTTTACCAATTAGAGGAAAATGCGTCATCGGTTAACAATGATTTAGAGTTAAATAAGGTTAACGATCAAATACTAAAAATAAAAGATGAAATACAGACTTTAGAACAAAAAATTAAGATAATTGACCAATACGAAAATATAAACAGCAATTACATTAGCTCCAAAAATAAACTAAGTAAATTATCTCAGCAATTAAATAGAATGGAAAAAGAAGTAGAAGAATTAATGGATGAGCAAGTTAAGAAATTTAATGAAATTTATGAAGACCTCCTTAAAAAAGCTGATCAAAATGTTGAAAAAGCTGAATTAGATGAGGATTATATGCCTGTAGTTAATAAAGGCGAATATAGACAAGCAAGTTCATATGTTCCTAGGAGATTCCTATATTATGTAACCTTAATAAAAATGTCTCTAGATATTAAAAAGGTACCCTTTCCTAAGTTTTTACTAATAGATACACCAGAAAACTTAGGGATTGATGAAAAGAATCTGATTAAGTGTATCTCACTTTTAGATGAATTATACGGATACGATATAAATGAAAATACTTTTGATAACCCCTTTCTCACAGAGCCAAAATTTCAAATCTTATTAACTACTGGATTGAATAAATATCCTTCCAAGTACGAAAATTTAGTTGTAGAGACCTTAACGGAAGAAAATAAATTATTGAGCAAGAATTGATTATTAATAATGTGTTAAGTACATCATTTTTTGTGGAGAAAATAGTTCTTACCAATTGATTCAATGTGCCTGGATTTTGACTGGGAAACACTCATAAATGTCGAGGTTCTATTTAACAAAATACACCTAAATTCATTTAATAAAAGGGATTATAGAAGGAATTGTCGTTTCTATTTTTAGCTATTTATATCAAAAGAGGAATGGGCGGAAAAATGTAAAGTTCTCCTTACACAATCTACTTTGCTTAATAGCTGCCAGACTGAAAGCATAATTTTTATAAATGTACCCAGTATATGAGAAGGGCGCACCTAAGCCAGAAAACCAACACAGGAGGAGATCAATATAACTGAAACAATCTATAAGGACGTTAAAACAGACGATTACCTTCAGGAGGAGGTCACTAAAGCTAAATCGAACGGTACTATGCTCGGTGTAGGAAATGATAAGTTCAATCCAGAAAGAACTGTTACAAGGCAGAACTTGCAGGTGTTGCAAATCGAGCGTACTAAAAAGCGGTGGAAGATTTCGGGGAAACCTAAGCACAGCAAATACTTGTATTTAACAACGATTCAATTGTAATATTAATACCCGAAACTGGGCTTTCGCTTATTGTTTGAACTTAACTAATCTTTTGTGGGTGCAAGCTTAAAGGAAATAAGGCGTATTAAAACATGATTGAGTTGCCTTTGTTTAGCACTTTCCTTAACCAATTAGCATAATTATAATTGAGTTGATCATCTCGAATAAGGTCATACATTATGATACAATTAAGTTAGATTTAATGTTACCAGTATGGATGAATGGGGATGAGAAAGGAGGAATTTGAATGGGTATGAGAGAATTATCTGATCATATCTTATCGGTTGCTCGTCAAAACAATAGATCGGTTACAAACCTCCAGCTTCAAAAAGTTTTATTTTTTACCTTAGGTCTTCATATGCGTAGATCGGGAGAAATTGATGCCCTAGCAGATGAAATATATGATATCCCTTTTCAAAAGTGGAAGTATGGACCTGTGGTAGAGGGGCTTTACTATGATTACAATTTGTATGGAAGTAGACCAATAAACTTGGAAGAAGCTCAACAGCACGAAGAATATAATATTCTAAACAATTATATATTGAATTTATTAGATGTAGATGTTTTTAAATTGGTGCAAATGTCTCACCAATTTCCTTCTTGGAATAATTACGAAGATCAGATTATTAACATGGCACCGGTTCCACCCTATGAATTAACTGAAATATTTGAGGATTTTAGTCAAAATGAATGAATATCAAAGTTTTTTTGCTTCTTTTAGAAAATATATAAAGAAATTAGATAGCAGTTACATGGATCAACCTTCAGAAGATCCAGATAATTTTTTAGATGAGATGTCCAAAAGCAATAGCCCCACGCCAAAAAAAGAAGCTCCTTATACCCCTTTGGCCGTAGAAGAATTTAAAGAGATGATCTCAATTTTAGATAAAACAGAATTCATAGAAGATGTAATACCTTATTCTGAAATTACAAGCATTATATTTCACGACACTCAGCCAGAACTATTAGGAGCTTTAGAAAAATATTTAGAATTGAATTGGGAAGATTATAATAAGAAGTTACCTCCTGATGTAAGGCTAAAAACATCTCTCAAAAGGAAATTTCTAAAGATTAAAGAACATGTGGGGCTTTCAACTGTCCAAAGAAATCATGTGAATCTTAGATTAAGTGCTAAGTTGGATAAGGTTAATAAGGATATGAGTGACCTTGAGAAAAAGATGAAAGGTTATAAAGACCTCCTAGCCGATACTGAAGATAGAGTACAGAAAAAATACGATGATATTATTACTCAATTTATAGCGATTCTGGGGATATTTGCAGCCATTCTTATGGGCGCATTTGGCTCAATTCAAGGCTTTACAAGTATGTTTAATAATGCTGCAAGTCTTCCAGTTGGTAAAATGTTGGTTGCAAGCTCTATTGGCGGTTCAGCAGTTGTGTTAATACTTTTTCTTTTATTTAATGCAGTTTCTAAACTGACTGGCAAGAGATTATCAAGTTGCAATTGCCACATGAGGAGAAAAAAGAAAGGCATCTTGCAACAGGGATTTAGCGCATTGTTTGGCGGAGAAGAAAGCGAAGACGAAGTTTGTAAATGTTCTCTTTTCGACAAACATCCTTCTGTAGTAATTATCCATTATTTATTGTATTTCATATCTATCACTGGGTTTGTTTTAATTTACTTAGATGAAAGCTCCTTGTTTGCCTCAGTGTTTACAAGCCCAATTTCTATTCCTGCTACAGTATTAGTTACATACATAATTTCTACTTTGTCTCTGCTGCTCTTGCATATTGGGTTTGTGACAAAGAAAAAGGGTCAAGTATGGTATGAGAAAATTTGGAACCATTTAAGGACTGCTTTAGGAAAAATTAGAAAAAACCAATCAGTGAAAAAAAATCCTCAATGAAATTGAGGATTTTTTTATATGAAAGAGTTTAGGATTTACTTTTTAAAGCCTAATTATCTGTTGTTGACGAAACTCGTCAACAACGATCAAATTTAATCCTAAACAAACATAAAATCATCCGATTAAAAACTTAAGAGTTGCAACCCATCCAAGTGAAGTATCTAAAAATTGACATACTTTTTGACATACTATTACTCACTTTTGATTAAAACCTTATATATTCGATAAAGTAGATTAGCCTAACTTTGCTTATAACCAGAATTGGTTTTAACACTATTATTCATTATTTATCATAAGGAACCCATGGGCGGCATGATGTAAGGTTTTCCTTACACTCCCCCTTGCACACAATAAAGCTACCAAATAAAAAGAACCTATTTCCATTACAAGGAAGTAGGTTCTTTGTTTATATACTAATTTCTTTTACCTATTATTAATTAATAGTTTCTGAGCTGACCCATTTGCACGCAGTTTATTTAGTTTCTATTAAATATAATGAGATAAGCTCTGTTTATTAAGGTGATTTAATTACTACGATAAATCATTTAAAAGTTGTAGAAGTCTTTCAATGGATGTTTTTTTAATTGGGTAATTTTTTTTAATAAATTTTCTCCTTTTATGTTTTATTTTTTTTCTGTATGTTCTGCAATTGAAAAATTTATTAATTTTGTGGGCAAGTTCATGAGGGTTAGTGTTAGAGGTTTCTCCCAACGAATTAAAATATCCTGAGTCAAACGGGGAAGGGGTAAGCAGTATAAATACAGGTTTATTCTTTAGCATGGCTTCTAAGGCTACAGTTGAAGTGTACGTTACTGTAAGATCACAATGATGAATTAGATCATATAAGTGAAAGCCTCTAGAATGGTAAACATGGGAGGAAAGGTGAGTTAATTGATGTGGAGTGGTTTTAGGAAAGTCCTTAATAATAATATTATATAGCCCTTGCTTAATTAATTCTTCTAATAAAACTTTCCATTTTCCTATATGATCCTGCTTTCTAACTGTGATTAAGATATTTTTTTTCTTTTTATCTAAACCCAATTCTTTATTTAGTTCCTCTTTAGAAACTGTGGCATTAGTATTCACGTAGTCAAATCTAGGGTGACCTATAATTTCTAACGCTTCTTTAGGTACACCTAATTCAAGATACCATTCTTTTTCAAAATGCCCATATATGGCTTCTACGTCAGCTATTTTTGGCATGTACGCATGCTTACTGGCTAAAATACTGTGTTGCATACTAATAGTAGGAATACCTTCTAGAGATGCAACCATAGAGATCGTCCTGCTTTGATAATAATCAGTTGAAGAAAATATAAAACAAGAAACAGATATGTTATTAATAAAGTTTATCGTCTCTTCTATCTTTATAATTATTCCTTTTATTTGTTGATCAAACTCATGGAGGAAATCATCATCCCTAAGTGGATGAGTTGGATGTAGAGAGGCAATTGATCTTGCTTCTTGCCGAACCTTATTTATTTCTGCAGATACATCACTTCCAAAATCATTTAAGTAGTATGAGGGTAAATTTCCTTTATCTTCATTGTGTAGGTAGGGGGAATGTCCTGAAACCTCAACTGCTCCAATAGCTTTTTTTCTTCTATTGTCTGTCGGTTTTTTATCGTGAATAAAGATGGTTTTAGCTGGATCAAAATTATCTTCAATAATTTTAGAAGGGAAACGTAATATATTTGCTGCGTTGTGGAGAACTATTTTCCCTTCCATCTTTTTTCTTTCTTTTCTAGGAAGAGAATTTTTGTATTCTGTATAAATTTGTTGGAGTTCTTTTTCTTCATTAATGTTGCTGTACAGTAACTTTATAAAGTTATTAGATAGAAGTTTCCCTTTAATTAATTTATTGTTCCTAACCAATCCTCTGAATTGGCACATGTAGGGAATTGATAAACCCTTGTATTCCAATTTTTTAAACATTTCAAGAAAGTCATTATACAAAGACCAATAATTTTTTTCATAGTTATTCAATTAATATGCTCCTCTCAGTAAAAAGTCTATAATTCTACCATTTCATATAGTATATGTTGTCCGTCATCTTCATGTGTAAATAAAAAGCCACTAGGAGCTACCTAAGTTTTTATCTTTCTAAATTGGTCTAATCACAAAGTATGGACCCACTATTTCATATTCTTCATGATTAAAGCACGGGTATGGTAGTTCTACATGAACAATACAAAAAAATGACATTCTCTGTGCCCAACTGTTTACAGGCACTCTTCTTTTATAACATGGATTATTTTACTTTATTGAACTGTGCTGCTTTTTTTCTTTGTAGTGTTTTTTTATATAAAAAAATAGGATTGCACACGTTTCAATCCCTCATAGAATTTCGGGGTATGAACATGTTTAGAAATGAAGAGGGGTTCGAGAGAGTGAAAGTTAAAAGATTGGTCAGCGTATAGATATAATTATTGCCATTTTATTGTCAATCGTATGTCTAGTTAGATGTAATTATCATACAGAGTCCCCTTGAACAAAAAAGAGGACGGTATCCATTTTTTAGAAATTATTGGAGGGGGTCAATGGGTGGATAAAATGATTAGCAAGGCAATCTCCGTATCTACAGATCCGAAACGAATAGAGAAGATCATCCAACAAGCAAAGAAAAATAAAGAAGAAATTGTTAAGAATAAAAAGGTCTACTTTGATGAAAGTAAAAACGAACAAACGAAACAAGAATATTATGCGTCTGTTAACTTTTCGGATCCTGCCAACAGCATGGCTATAGAAAAGGTTATAGAATTAATTCAGTCCACACATAACAACTACTTACACTATGACCCGAGCTCATATGTTTACCCTTGGGTAGACCTGCGACCTGATGGTAAGTTGCAAAGCATATATTCCGGAGAGATAAGAGCGCCGGAAGACGTTATACAGGAAGATTATGCTGCTTCGCAAAAACGTGAACAAAAGATCAGAGCAAACAAAGAGGGGGAGAATCTGCTGAAAGTGATGGCAGAGGCCGTTACCGCCTTTAAATACAATTGTGAACATGCCGTTCCTCAATCCTGGTATGACGCACAAGAGCCTATGCGGGGGGACCTGCATCATTTATTTACGTGCGAACCTCTATGTAATTCAATCAGAAGTAATTATCCTTATCATGATTTTCATGATTATCCAGCTGAACAAAAGGTGGAGGTTCTTCGAATCGAAGATCAATGTGGGAAAGCAGAGGATGAGTTATTTGAACCGGAATACGCCAAAGGCACGGTGGCTCGTGCGATGCTTTATTTCTTGTTGAGATATCCGGATGGTTTGGAAACGAATCATGGAGGAAAAATTGATGTCGATCTTATGCTTGAATGGCATAAAAATGAACCGCCTGAAGTTTATGAACTTCACCGGAATCAGGCAATTTTTGAGCTTCAGGGAAATCGGAACCCGTTTATTGATTATCCGGTTGAGATGGCAGAGTTATTCAGTAATAAACAAAGGTAAAAACTTTCGTTCAGTGTATGGTGCCTGTCCCGCAATGATTTAGCGGGGCAGGCACTTTTGCGTAGACCATTCCTGAAAATGAAGCTTACTATTGTACAGTGGGTTCACAGACCGCCCTATTAATCCTGTTCTATTGAAAAAGTATTGTATAATAAAAGGCGACTAATTACGTTTCAATACCTCATAGATTCAGTATTTAGAGTGTGGGAATGGAAGAGGGGATTGAGAGAGTGAAAGTTAAAAAAATAGGTAAGCGGATCGCTATGGTTATTGCCATTTTCATTTTGTTCCTTTTTATAAACAATAGTTCTTTTTTTATGAATGAAGGGACAGAGGATCCTGTATTGTTAGCCCATGTAGGTATGGCCCAGACTTATCCTATGGACAATATTAAGAATGACACCTGTACCGCTGAAAGAATTTATGAACCAGAACACTCATACATTGGGAACACCATACCTTCCATGGAGGCAGCTTTCAAAGAGGGTGCCGACACTGTAGAGTTCGATATTCACCCCACAAAAGATGATAAGTTTGCCGTATTCCATGACTGGGCTTTGGATTGCAGAACCGATGGACATGGAGTAACAAGAGAGCATACCTTAGAAGAATTGAAACAATTGGATGTAGGCTATGGTTACACGGCGGACGGCGGAAAAACGTTTCCATTCCGAGGAGAAGGAATCGGCCTGATGCCATCCCTGGATGAGGTACTTAATCGTTTCCCCGAGCAACCTTTCCTTATAAATATAAAGAGTAATGATCCTGAGGAAGGTGAACAATTAGCCCAGTACCTTTCAACGTTTCCAAAGGAGCGGATAGATAAACTTTCTGTTTATGGGGGAGATGCCCCTATACAAGTATTGAAAGAAGAGGTACCGGGCTTACGTGTGATGTCTATGGAAACATTGAAAAGCTGCTTGATTTCTTATGAAGCTGTAGGCTGGTCAGGATATATACCTTCCAGTTGTAAAAATACTCAACTGCACATACCAGAGAAATATGCCTCATGGATATGGGGATTTCCTGCCAAATTCTTAAAAAGGATGGAGTCAGTAAACACGAAGGTGGTTCTTGTGGCTGGAGAGGGAAAATGGTCGGAAGGCTTTGATGATAAGAAAGACTTTCAACGTGTCCCTGAGAATTATGATGGGATGATTTGGACGAACCGAGTGGAGCGTATTGCAGAAATTGTTAAGGAATAAGTGTATTAGTTAATCTAAGCAGGACTCTCAAGGAATGAGAGTCCTGCTTTTTTTCGTTCATCCATCCATTAAATTTTGATGATTTTTCTATGTCATGGTTACTTAAATTCACTTCTGAGTTCAGTAAAAGCGACACAATGAATGCAAACTGTACGCAGCTATTAAAATCAATTTCTTACTTTTAAGTTTTAAAGGTAAAGAAGAAGGGGAAATTCTTTTCCAGGAAAACAACTAAAAGATGATGGGGTGGACATATGATAAAAACAGAGAAAATACCCTCCATATCAATAATCGGTTTGCTTGCGCTGATGATTATTTTTGGATGGTTCCGGTACGGATACGGGTTGTTGTTCAGTGAATTTAAGAAAGCATTCGGACTTTCTACTTCCATGTTAGGGGTGATCTCCAGTCTTACGTTTGTCACCTTTTTAGCGGGGGCGTTAATCGTTGTCCTATTCGTGGCAAGGTTCGGGTCACGGCATGTCATTATGGCTGGAATCATGACGGCTTCGACAGGGTTGTTGGTCGCCTCTCTTACGGGAAGTTGGCTTGTTTTTGCAGCCGCCTGTTTGCTTGCAGGATTCAGTCCTGGTCTGACATGGTCTTCTTTCTCCCAAAGTGTGCACGAGCACCTGCCTGAAAACATTCAAAAGCGGACGCTTGCCATCATCAGTACGGGTTCAACGGTGGGGCTGATTTTCATTTCTCTGATCTACTTGTTCCTGGACGGAAATTGGAGACTGATTTGGGGCGGTGGAGCTGTTGCGGGCTACCTCATCTATTGGTGGGCGTATAAGAAGGTACCGTATCAGAAAGAGAATTCAAGTGTGACGCGGATCAGAATCGCGGATCTTCGTCCTTTGTTCACGAAATATACGAAACCGTTCTATGCAGCGTCGTTCTTGTTCGGTTTCACGGAGTCTACCTATTGGACGTATTCCGCGGACTTTGTGCAGGATAATTTCTCTATCGCTAATTCAAATGCGATTTTCTTCTTGATCACAGGTGTAGGAGGCCTGGCCGGACTGTTAGGGGGAGAACTCATCAGTAAGTGGGGGATGAGGTTGAGTTTTACCATGACAATTGTTCTTTATTCCCTCAGCATGTCCGTCCTGTTCTTATCTCAAGGGTGGCTGCTTGTATGCTTCTCAGGATTGACGTTTGGAATCTCTTTCATGCTATACGCCGCATATCTGCCCATTTGGAGTGCGAAAGTTTTTCCGAAGTTTCCAGCCCAAGGGTTCAGCATCTGTATCATTGTATTGAATATCGGGGCGATTCTAGGCCCTGCAGTGTTCGGTTGGATTTTGGCTTATTCCACCTACAGCTTGATCTTTCTGCTGTTAGGAATCATCGGCTTGCTGAAATTGTTTGCTTTGCCGGTTCTGCGGAATGAATTTTAATAAAGAAAATCAATGTGCCGGTTTCATGAAAAAAGTTCTGCTCTCAATATGCGCGAGAGCAGAACTTTTTTTATTTGTTCCTTCAGGGGGAGCACTTGAAGAGGAATGGAGAATGCAAAAATGATTAGCGAATAGAAGGGGGGAAGTGAATAATAAAATCAATGCCTGATTATCGGCTGCAAAAATTTATTTTCTTTCTATAATAAAGAAGTAGACGACCTTAAAAAATTAAAGAGGTGTTCAGATGATAACTGACCTAAAGAAAAAGGAATTCTATCAAGCATTACTTGAAAGAAACACGGCATATGAAGGTTCTTTCTTTGTAGGAGTTAAGAGTACAGGAGTGTTTTGTCGGCCGACATGCCCCGCAAGAAAACCTAGATTTGAGAACTGTGAATTTTTCTTTACTCCACAAGAAGCGCTTCTAGCCTCGTTTCGTCCTTGCAAGAGATGTTCTCCTCTTTCTCACCCCAATCAAGTCTCTGAACTTGTTCAAAAACTTGTGCAGGCGGTTGAGGAAAACCCAGAGAAAAAATGGCGGGAGAAAGACTTCCGGGAACTATCTGTGGATGAATCAACAGCCCGCCGTCAATTTAAAAAACGTTTCGGTATGACATTTGTGCAATACGCCCGGGCAAGAAGAATGGGTCTTGCTATGAAAGAAATTAGATCAGGGAAGGCTGTTATTGATGCACAGCTAAACACAGGTTATGAATCCAGCAGTGGCTTTAGAGATGCTTTTTCCCGAATCATGGGAGATGCCCCTACGTCAGTTCAGGAAAATAGCATACTCAAAGTATCGTGGTTAGATACAAGGATGGGACCAATGATTGCCATTGCAGATGAGACAGACCTTTATCTTCTCGAATTTGTGGATCGCCGTGGTTTAGAAAGAGAGGTTGAAATTCTCAGGAATAAAACGAAGGCAGCGATCATACCTGGGAAGACCGAGCCCATCCAATCAATCGAAAGAGAGTTGGATCTATATTTTAAAGGGGAATTAACTGAATTTAAGACGTCAATGAAATGGTTGGGAACACCTTTTCAAAAAATGGTGTGGGCAAAATTGAGAGAGATTCCTTTTGGAGAAACCCGTACATATTCTGAAATTGCTTGCGAAATTGGTAAGCCAACTTCTACACGTGCGGTTGCTGGAGCTAACGGAGCCAATCAGATAGCGCTCATAGTTCCTTGTCATCGGGTGATTCGCAGTGATGGTACATTAGGTGGATATGGTGGAGGAATCGCAAGAAAGAAATGGCTTATAGACTTAGAAGGGAAAGGGAATATGCAAAAGAACGGGCATATTTAACTGCGAAAGGTGCGCCTTTAATCATCTATAATGCTGGGGGATGACAATACACATGATTCCTAAGATGACAAGCCATTGCTCGTCATCTTTTTTTGCATTCTAAAGTAGTGGGCAGGAACTTCTCTTTTTATCTAGTAACAATATAAGGACGCATCATCTCATAGTCTTCATGCTCTAAAATGTGGCAGTGCCACACGAATAAACCAGGGTAAGGTCCGAATGGAATGATGATGCGTGTGACTTCACCAGGATTAGCCCGGACGGTGTCCTTCCATCCTCTTTCATTCAAAGCTGGAGGGACACGTGGACCTGTAGGAACGAGGCGTCCTTCCTTTTCAAAGACATCACGGTCGAAGGGTTGGCGATCGAGAACTTGGAACCTGACTAAATGAAGGTGGATGGGGTGGATCTCCTGGGTCTCGTTAATCAGCGTCCATATTTCCGTTTGACCAAGCTTCGGTATCTCTGAAACGGGTTCTGACCAGAGGCGATCGTCTAACAAGTGGATGTTGCGGCCGTAGGAATCTTTTCGCATATTGAGGCGCAAGGTCCTATTTTGCTGATATTGTGTGAGTTTGGGTACCGATGCCAGGTGAGCAGGTATGGAACTTCTATCCTGACTGCTGAGAGAATTGACTACACGGAATTGCATCACACTCCCCGTCGTCTCTGGATCGGGGTTTTCCCCTTTCCTTTCAAAATCGTTATGCAGGACGATTGATTCTCCGTAACAAGTAGAAAAATCGACGATCACATCCGCTCTTTCCGCAGGAGCTAATATAAGTGAAGGCACGCGGATCGGGGTTTCAAGTAACCCTTGATCCGTGCCAATCTGTATAAAAGGTGCTCCGTTGGAAAGGGTCAAACGATAGAAGCGGGAGTTTGATCCGTTCAGAATGCGGAATCGGTATCTCCTTGGTTCTACGTTTACATACGGCCATACTTTGCCATTCACCAGGATTGTATCTCCGAAAAATTCTGGTACCACGGAAGGGTGGGGAACGTTTGCAGGTTCGTCTGGTTCCGATGGGTAGAAAAGACGTCCATCTTCATGAAACGAACGGTCCTGAATGATCAGCGGGATGTCGAAGGGTCCGCATGGAAGGTTTAATCGAGCTTCTTCCAGGTCATGGATAATGTACAGGCCGGCTAGCCCGGCGTAAATATTAAGACGCGTGATGCCCATGGCATGGTCGTGGTACCACAAGTTGGTCGCGGGCTGGTGATTAGGATACGTGTAAAGCCTATTAGTGAAATAGGGTCCTACTTTTTGAAAATTGCGGGTGAACCATGCTTCTGGATATCCATCACTTGTATCCGGCGTCACCCCTCCATGGAGGTGCACGACAGTCCGTACTTCCGGGTTGTTTTTCTCTGCTCCGTGAACGGTCGTGTCAATGGGAAGAAAATGACGTTCAGGGAGTGCATTTTTCCATAACACGTGGATCGGCTGATGTCTCTGAACGTGAAAAGTCGGACCAGGGTACTGCCCATTATAGCCCCAGACCTTCGTCGGAGGGAGGTCTCGGTGCAGTTTCTGAAAGGTTTCCTGCATCGTCACCTTATAGAAGGGGACATTCTGAATATGATTCGTCGGGCGGATGGTCTTCATGATGGGAAGGGGGTCCACGAACTTCTTCAGCATACCTATCTCTCCTCTTGGTCGTTCGGACTTCTTTTATCTTATTTAAAGGGGAGGAGGATTACGCCTCCCTACATTTTTTCTTGTTTAAAAATTCTATGGATGGTCTTTCCACTGCTTTGACTTTTACGTACGCATGTATCAAAATATACCTTGGATAGAAGAGGTGAAACGATGTCAGACAAAATGAATAATGTACGTTGGTTCAGTATGGCTTTGAAGGCATTGATCGTATTAGCTGAAAACGAAGGCCGCTGCCCGAGTGGTAAACTAGCAGAGAAGCTCGAATCTCAATCTGTTTATCTCCGTAAGATTCTGACTCACTTGGTCAAGGCGGGAATTATAAGTGCCAAAGAAGGTCGCGATGGGGGATACACCCTTAGTAAAAAGACGGAAGATATTAAGCTTTTGGAAGTATATGAAGCGATACGTGCTGAAACCGTGGTGAAAGACTACTTTGAGACAGAAGGGAAACACTGTTTTTCAGGCACTTCCCAGCAGTCTTTATGTGATCTGCAAAGGGAAATGGAGTCATGGATTTTGGAAGGGTTACAAACGAAATCTCTATCTGATCTTATTGAACAGTAAAACGAAACGGTAACCGTTTCGTTTTCTTTTAATAAGTAACTGTAATTGACAAAGGAACAGTTATTAAATTATACTGTAATTGTTAAAGATACAGTTAAAGGAGTGCAGATCCATGTCCAACAAAACAATGACCAAAGAAGAATATCTCAATAAAGTGAAAGAAATCGATACGACGAAGGAAGCCCCGAAAGTCCTTGAAGATACCGATTTTCTGACCATAGCGAAAGAACGCCGTTCCGTACGTCAGTATGACCCGGATTATAAAATTGAACGGAAGGAAATTGAAGAGCTGTTGGAGACCGCGACGCTGGCACCGTCTTCCTCCAACCTGCAATCGTGGCGTTTCCTTGTCATAGACGAGCAGGAAGAGAAAGAGAGACTGCTTCCCATTGCCAATAACCAGCAGCAAATTGTGGATGCTTCTGCTGCAATCGCGGTTCTTGGAGATAAAAAAGCCTATAAGAATGCCGATCAAATCTATTCTCAAATTGCTGAAAAAGGCAATATGCCTGAAGATGTGAAAGACATGTACGTCAACAGCATCTTCGACAACTATGGAAACTTCCCTGAAGAGCGTCTTGCTAAAATTGCTCACATTGACGGTGGAATTGTGGCGATGCAGTTCATGCTTGCTGCGAAAGCGAAAGGATACGATACTGTACCAATGGGTGGATACGATGAAGAGCAGTTCTTGAAAGCTTTCCATGTACCTGAGGAATATACGTCTGTTATGTTGATTTCGCTGGGTAAAGGAGTCAAAGCCGGCTTCCAAAAAACACGTCTTCCATTAGAGAATGTAGTGAATTGGAATCGTTTTGAATAACCTTCATTTTAATCATCAAACGAAAGAGGCTGTCTCCTTTAAATGGTGATCGTCTCTTTTTTGTTTTTGAAATGATTGAATATCGCTGACTTAACAGAATCGCAAGGCAAGAGTCAGGCACTAGAATAAGGGATTTCTTACTTTCAATAACTTTCCTTTAAGATTTCCAAAGATTTTAAGTGGAACCGATTCTTTGAAGAGGGCTGGCTAAATGGCATAGTTAATATTCAAAGCATTTGGTGTGTTTATTTCCACTTATAAATATGGAAGGTGTCTGGTGTAAGTAAATGAATGAACAAAGCACCCTCTTCGTCATAGTTGACGAAAAGGGTGCTTTTATTTTTTATGCTGATTTACTTGTGGTTTCCTCGTCGTTCTTTTGAAGAGCTGCTCGATCAGCTCGCAGTGCTTTAAATAGAGAGTAGACCATCAGAAGCATGATGAACGAGAAAGGAAAGGCGGCAGCGATCAAAGCATTCTGCAAGGCAGTCAGCCCGCCTGTGTATAACAGAACAGCGGCAATGGTCGACTGAGCAATTCCCCAGACGAATTTCACGGTTTTCGGTGGGTTAAGCGAGCCATTTGTTGTCTGCATCCCAAGAACAAAGGTGGCTGAATCCGCAGACGTGATGAAAAATGTTCCTATCAACATCATGGCAATAATGGACAAGAATACGCTCATTGGAAACTGCTCAAAGACTCCGAACAATACCTGCTCGTCTGGAAGGCTGGCAATATCAGCGCCATTTTGCTGGGTTTGAATACCTGTTGCTCCAAAGGCTGTCATCCAAAGAAAGCTGACGACTGAAGGAACTAAAAGAACACCGGATAAGAATTCTCGGATGGAACGTCCTTTGGACACACGGGCGATAAAAATCCCTACAAAAGGTGACCAGGCGATCCACCATGCCCAGAAGAATACGGTCCAATCCATCACCCATTGACGCTCTTCATCACTGTTAGGATTCAGGCGTAAACTCTCTGTAGCAAGGGTTTGAATATAGGACCCAAGTGTATCTGTGAAGGTATTGGCAATATAAACCGTCGGGCCAATAACCAGCATAGTTATAAATAGAATAGCGGCAAGTCCCATATTGGCGTTACTTAAATATTTAATCCCTTTACTAAGACCTGTATAGGCAGACAGCATAAACAAGCCAGTAACCACAACAATAATCACGAGCTGAACCCAGAACTGTTTTTCGATATCTAATAAGTAAGTGAGCCCGCCATTAATTTGAGCAGCACCGAAACCTAGCGTAGTAGCGACACCAACAATGGTCGCAAATACGGCAATCACATCGATGGCTTTTCCCCACGGGCCTTTCATTTTATCCCCAAAGACAGGTTCTAATGTAGCACTGATCAATCCAGGTTTTCCATGACGGAATTTAAAATAGGCCAGGATTAATGCGACAATCGCATAAATGGCCCATGCATGAACCCCGTAGTGGAAAAAGGTAATCCGCATAGAGTCGCGGATGGCTTCCGTCGTTCCGGGTTCTGCAAGTGGGGGAGTTTTTATAAAGTGGGATACAGGGGAAGCGGCACCATAGAATACAAGACCTATTCCCATGCCGGCGCTGAATAACATGGCAAACCATGTAGAGTAACTGTAATCAGGTTTATCGTTTGGTTTTCCAAGTTTAATTTTTCCGTAAGGGCTGAAAATTAAGTATAAACACACGATGACGAATAAAGATACGATCAGTAAGTAGTACCACCCAAAGTGAATGGAAATGTAGTTCTTTACATTCGCTGAAATTGTTTCGAAGTTCGCAGGCGCAAGGGATCCCCATACGGATGCAAACAACGTAATAGCCAGCGTAATCCAGAATACAGATGTTAACTTCTTCATTTTCCTCTCCTTCCAGAATTCTACCTATTTATATAGGTAAGATTCGATGATATGTATCATCTATACCCCTGGAAAATGAATGTAAACAATATCGCTGCGAGCCCCACGATCTTAAAGTGTTAACGTATCAGGGGCTCGCGTCAGGCAAAAGTTATCACGATGCTAATGGAGGTTTTTCCTGTATAGTTAAAGCATAATACAGGAAAAGTGGACACTGGCTTAAATATTACTGAGGGGGAAATAGAATGCGAAGGATCATCTTATCTACCGAAAGCGGTGCTGACTTACCGAGTGATTTAGCAGAAAAGTACGAGGTTCAAGTAGTCCCCATGCACATTATCATGGATGGGAAAGATTATATGGACGGTTCTTTGCCGGTCCAGGACATTTATGATTATCACAGACGTACAAAGAAAATACCTTCTACTACCTCCACGAATGCTCATGAATACCAAGAGTTTTTTGCGACTATAAGAGATACATTCCCCAATTGCATCATTATCCATATTGGTTATACCTCAAAAGCTTCTTCTTCTTTTCAAAATGCTGTAATTGCTGCGGAGGATTTTGAAGACATTTTTCTCCTTGATGCCTTGAATGTTACTGGAGGGTTGGCAGCGGTCGTATTGTATGCCGCAGAGTTACTAGAAAAAGAACCCGGAATGGAACCGGAACGTTTAGTAGAAAAAATAAAGGCAATCGTTCCTAAATCAAGGCTGGCTTTCATCCCTGGTGACCTGGAATTTCTTAAAGCAGGGGGACGAGTAAGCAATATGGCTTCTCTGATCGGAGCTCTGTTGAAAATAAAGCCCATGTATAGAGTTGAAGGATGGAAAACTTATACCTACAAAGAAGTACCGCGGGAAAATGAGTAGAGCTACAGAAAAACTCTTCATGGATTACTTAAACGAATTCAACATCGATAGACAGCAGCTTTATTTTATCTACTCAATCGGACTTAATGAAGAGATTAAGGAGCGGATGGAGGAAGTTGCGAAAGAGAACGGATTTCATAATATAAGATGGATCCAAGCGGGGGGTATGATTTCAACTCATTCTGGACCTGGCGGCTTCGGGGTAGCAGGATTAGAGCATTAGTACGGGCTGAACTTGGAGAGTGTGGGGAGGGTTGTCCTATAACTTTTGAATACTAGTAATCTCACAATCAGAGATAACGGATAAGAAAGACCACAAAGTTCCTTTCTTCTATTTTTTCAATTAAAGAATAGTCATGCTGGAACAAGAGTCCTCATCATGACACCTCAAAGAAAAAATACTTCTATACAATGAAGTGCCTTACCTCCGCTGTGCTGAAGAAATCTTGCGGTAGGTAAGGCGTTTTTTCTTTGGATTTACTTTTGACAGCCTCAAAAAGACATGTTAGTGTTAAAAACGTTAAATAAATTCTTAACAAACTTAATTCACTTCAGAATTGGAGTTGATCAAATGAACGTAAATATAAAATTGAAACAATACATTAATGGGAAATGGGTAGACGCAAATTCAGAGAATACGCGTACGATTATCAATCCATTCAATCAAGAAACGATCGCTGTCGTTCCAGAAGGCGACGAAACAGATGCACAAGCAGCTATTGCCGCAGCAAGAGAAGTTTTCGATTACGGCGAATGGCCGACGACGCCGGCAACGGAACGTGGAGCAATTGTAAGAAAGATTGCTGAATTGATCGAGAGAGACAAAGAAGAGCTAGCGAATCTAGAATCCTTGGATACTGGTAAAACAGTAGAAGAGAGCCGTGGAGACATGGACGATATCGCTGGAGTTTTCCGTTATTATGCAGAGATTGCGGATAAGAATGGCGGCGAGATCATCGATTCTCCAGTCCCGAACTCCATCAGTAAAGTCGTTCACGAACCGGTTGGTGTTTGTGGGCAGATTACCCCTTGGAATTATCCTCTACTACAAGCGTCCTGGAAACTGGCTCCAGCGCTTGCAACTGGTAACACATTAGTTATGAAGCCAAGTGAAATCACGCCGCTTACGCATATCAAAGTATTTGAACTGATTGAAGAAGCGGGTGTACCTGCTGGTGTTGCGAACCTCGTCCTTGGAGCTGGCGCGACGGTAGGTGCCGAGCTGTCCAGCAATGAAGATGTGGATCTTATTTCTTTCACCGGCGGGATTGTGACCGGGAAGAAAATCATGCAGGCAGCAAGCTCGAATGTGAAGAAACTCGCTCTTGAGCTTGGCGGGAAAAACCCGAATGTTATTTTTGCAGATGCTGATTTTGACCTAGCTGTTGATCAGGCATTAAACGGAGTATTCTTCCACGCAGGTCAGATCTGTTCTGCTGGGACAAGACTGATTGTAGAAGAAAGCATTCACGATGAGTTCGTCAATGCGCTTGTCGAGCGAGTGAAGAAATTCAAACTGGGAAGCGGTTTTGACGAAGATACCCAAATGGGACCACTGATTTCCGCTGATCACCTTGCAAAAGTTGAAAAGTATGTAGAAGCAGGGATTGAAGAAGGCGCAACATTAGCGGTTGGCGGTAAACGTCCGGAAGACCCTGAATTACAGAACGGCTTCTTCTTCCTGCCGACGATTTTCACTGATTGCACAACGGACATGACGGTTGTCCAGGAAGAAGGCTTCGGTCCAGTCATCACAGTGGAGAAGTTCACGAAAGAAGAAGAAGCGGTAAAACTTGCGAATGATTCCATTTACGGACTTGCCGGCGGTGTCTTCACAAACGATATCGCAAAAGCAGAACGCTGTGCGGCGAAGATGCGCATGGGTACGGTTTGGATCAATGAATTCAACCTGTATTTCCCACACGCCCCATGGGGTGGATACAAGCAGTCCGGAATTGGACGCGAACTAGGCAAATTAGGAATTGAAGAATATACAGAAACGAAGCATATTTTCCAAAACCTTAAGCCAGAACAAATCAACTGGTTCTAAGCTGACTATTTATTTTTAACATTCATTAACAAACTCAGATAAAGGGAGAAGGGGGCTTTTGGTCATCTTCTTCCCAACTAAAACATCAAGGAGGAACAGTGTATGGCTATGATTGAATCATATGATTACGTAATCGTTGGAGGCGGTAGTGCAGGTTCTGTAATGGGTAACCGCCTGAGTGAAGATGGCAAAAAAAGTGTACTTGTACTGGAAGCAGGACGCAGTGACTATTCTTGGGACTTATTGATCCAAATGCCTGCGGCTCTGCCATTCCCATCAGGTAAAAACCTATATGATTGGCAGTACGAATCGGATCCAGAACCATATATGAATGGACGCCGTATTCCTCATGCCCGCGGAAAGGTACTCGGAGGTTCCAGTTCCATTAACGGGATGATCTATCAGCGTGGAAACCCGAAAGACTATGAGCGCTGGGGTGCTGATGAAGGCATGACAAACTGGGATTGGGCTCACTGTCTTCCATACTTCAAGCGTCTGGAAAATGCGCTGGCATCACCGGATGATGACATGCGTGGTCACGATGGTCCAATCAAATTGGAGCGCGGACCAGCGAAGAACCCTCTATTCCAAGCCTTCTTTGATTCAGCTGTAGAAGCCGGTTATAACCGTACACCTGATGTGAACGGATTTCGTCAGGAAGGGTTCGGCCCGTTTGATAAACATGTGTACAAAGGGCAGCGCTTGTCCGCATCCCGTGCTTACTTGCACCCGGTCATGGATCGTGAAAACCTGACAATCAAAACTCGTGCATTCGTTACGAGCATTGACTTTGATGGCACGAAAGCGAAAGGGTTAACGTATAAGCGAAACGGAAAAATGCATCAAGTGGAAGCAGGAGAAGTCATCCTTGCCGGTGGTGCGATCAACACGCCACAGCTGCTTCAACTATCTGGTGTAGGTGACGCAAAACACCTTCGTTCTCTTGGCATTGAGCCAGTCGTCGATCTTCCAGGTGTCGGAGAAAACCTTCAGGATCACCTTGAAGTTTATGTCCAGCACGCGTGCCCGGTTCCTGTTTCCGAACAGCCGAACCTTCAGAAGCGCCGCATGCCTTGGATCGGTCTTCAGTGGATGCTTGGACGCACAGGCCCAGCTGCGACGAACCACTTCGAAGGCGGAGGTTTCGTCCGTTCCAACGATGAGGTCGACTACCCGAACTTGATGTTCCACTTCCTTCCGGTAGCGGTTCGTTATGATGGACAAAAAGCACCGACAGATCACGGATTCCAAGTACACATCGGACCCATGTATTCGGATGCCCGCGGATCCTTGAAGATTAAATCCAAAGATCCGAAAGAGCATCCAAGCATGGTTTACAACTATCTTTCTACAGAACAGGACAAACGGGAGTGGATCGAAGCGATTAACATCACTCGTGAAATTATGTCCCAGCCTTCTATGAAGCCTTACAATGCTGGTGAAATTTCACCTGGTCCTACGGTTCAGACAGAAGAAGAAATCCTTGAGTGGGTAAGAGAAGACGCAGAAACGGCTCTTCACCCGTCTTGTACAGCCAAAATGGGACCGGAATCGGATCCTATGTCTGTTGTAGACCCTGAATCCATGAAGGTCCACGGACTGGATAACGTACGCGTAGTTGATGCGTCTGCTATGCCATATGTTACTAACGGAAACATCCATGCTCCTGTATTGATGTTGGCAGAAAAAGCAGCAGACTTGATTCTTGGACGTAAGCCACTGAATCCAATTGATGCGGATTACTACCAGCACGGCGTTCACCCAGCTGATGCAGGAACCGTTCCTAAATCCAATTCTAAAGTCGAAACAAAATAAAATTTGTATAGAGAAGGCCTCTTCAAAATGCATGGCGCATGAAGCGTACATGGAATAGGGGAGCCTTCTTCTATTCATTGTTTTTAATATAAAAAGCGTTCCATCCAACAACGGATGGAACGCTTTTTTACATCTCAATGTAGAGAACGGAGCATCACTCCATTAACTGTACTGTGGTTCTTTTCGGGACTTCTTCCGTTCGCTGCGAATGGTTGACTGAGCAGCTGCCAGTCGTGCTGATGGAACGCGGAAAGGAGAGCAGCTTACATATTCCAGTCCTAAATTAAAGCAGAACTGAATGGACTCTTTTTCTCCTCCGTGTTCTCCACAAATCCCTGTTTTCAGGGCAGGGTTTGTTTCTTTCCCCAGTTTGACACCACTCTCTACAAGTTTCCCAACACCATCCTGGTCCAAGGAAACGAATGGATTTCTATGCAGCACATCGCGATCTACATACTGTTGAAGAAACTTACCTTCTGCATCGTCTCGACTGAACCCGAACGTCGTTTGAGTTAAATCATTGGTTCCGAACGAGAAGAAGTCTGCTTCTTCAGCAATTTGGTCGGCTGTAAGTGCTGCGCGTGGTGTTTCAATCATGGTTCCAATAAGGTACTCGAACTCCTGTCCTGTTTCCGACTGAACATGCTGGCTGATCCGAACGACCAATTGACGCATTTCTTTCAGTTCATTTACGTGGCTGACAAGAGGGATCATGATTTCCGGTTTCACGGTGATTCCTTTTTTCATGACGGTAGACATCGCTTGGAAAATAGCCAGGATCTGCATTTCGTAAATTTCAGGATGGATCATACCTAAGCGGCAGCCACGAAGGCCCAACATAGGGTTCGCTTCTTCTAATAAACGTACTTTGCGTAAAAGGTTTTCCTTTTCCTGCAACTCTTTAGAGTCGGGACTGGTGATTTGCAACCTTGTCACATCAACGAGCAGTTCTTCTTTATCCGGCATAAATTCATGAAGCGGGGGATCCAGTAAGCGTACAGTGATGGGATGTCCTTGCATCGTTTCAAAAATCTGCTCAAAATCCTGTTGCTGCATAGGCAGGAGTTGATCAAGAGCCTCCTTACGTTCCATAGTCGTTTCAGATAGGATCATGCTTTGGACGGTAGGAATACGGGAGCTATCCATAAACATATGCTCGGTACGGCAAAGTCCAATGCCGCCCGCTCCAAACTCCAGGGCTTGCGCAGCGTCTGTTGGATTATCCGCATTCGCCCGGACTCCGATCTTTCTTTCTTCATCGGCCCAGCGAAGCAGCAGCTGGAATTCTTCCGAAAGTTCTGGTTCAATCATTGGAATCTCACCTAGGAAGATTTCTCCTGTAGATCCGTCAATCGTAATCGTATCCCCGTGATTTACAGTCGTCTCTCTGACGGTAAACTGTTTGGAATCCAAATGAATTTTCATGGAGTCACAGCCGCAGATACAAGCTTTCCCCATTCCTCTGGCAACAACGGCAGCATGACTGGTCATTCCGCCTCGGCTCGTAACTGTAGCTTGAGAAGCGATGATTCCATGGATGTCATCAGGTGTCGTCTCAGGGCGGACGAGGATAACCTTTTTTCCATCTTTGGCCAGCATATCGGCTTCATCCGCATCAAAGACAACCTGGCCAGTGGCCGCTCCAGGGGAAGCAGGTAATCCTGCCGCTAATTGCTCCCTCTTGTAGTCAGGATCAATGCGGTGGTGGAGCAGCTGGTCGAGCTGATCGGGATCCACCCGTAAAAGAGCTTCGCGTTGATCCATGATATTTTCTTTGACCATTTCAACAGCGATTCGAATGGCAGCCTGGGCGGTTCGTTTCCCAGTCCGTGTTTGCAGAATGAACAGCTTGCCGCGTTCTACGGTGAATTCAATGTCCTGCATATCTTTGTAATGGTCTTCTAATAACTGACAGGTCTCCACCAATTGTTGATAGACATCCGGCATTTCATCTTTCAAGGTCGCAATCGGCTGAGGTGTACGAATCCCTGCGACGACGTCTTCTCCCTGTGCGTTGATCAAATATTCTCCATAAAGTTTAGACTCCCCGGTAGATGGATTGCGTGTAAAGGCAACCCCCGTGCCGGAATCCTCTCCCATATTTCCGAATACCATGCTTTGAATGTTGACCGCTGTCCCAAGGTGTCCGGGAATTTGATGAAGGCGGCGGTACAGGATGGCCCGTTTATTATTCCATGAGTCAAACACGGCCTTGATTGTAAGGAAAAGCTGGTCTTTTGGATCCTGAGGAAAGCTTCGCTTCGTATTTTTGAACACAATCGATTTGAATGCTTCAATCACTTCTTTCCAATCGGCGGCTGTGAGTTCTGTATCGGAATGGTACCCTTTTTCTTCGCGGATTTCTTCTAACCGATGTTCGAATAAGTAGTTTTCTATATTCAGGACAACATTCCCGAACATTTGAATAAACCGGCGATAGGAATCATAGGCAAAGCGAGCGTTATTCGTAAGTTCTGCCATTCCTTTAACCGTGTCATCATTCATTCCAAGATTCAAAACGGTATCCATCATCCCAGGCATGGAATGGACGGCACCTGAGCGCACAGAAACGAGAAGTGGATTAGTTGGATCCCCTAATTTTTTGTCTGTTTTCTCTTCAAGGACTTGGAGGGAATGTAAGACTTGGGATTCGACTTCTGGAGATATGGATTTTTCTGCATCATAATAGGCATTGCAGGCGGCTGTCGTAATTGTAAAGCCGTAAGGAACGGGTAAACCAATCCGCGTCATTTCCGCTAAGTTCGCACCTTTTCCACCCAGGAGTTCTTTCTTGTTCTTTTCAGAGTGATCAAACATGAATACAAAATTGTTTTCCATTAGGCAAAGCTCCCCCTTTTATTAAACATGGCCAGGATGATATCGGCTGTCTCTTCAATCGCCTTGTTGGAAACATCAATCACTGGACATCCAATTTTTTTCATAATGTCTTCCGCACACGTTAATTCTTCGAAGATCCTGTTCAATGAAGCATAACTGGCTGAGTTTGTTAGTCCCAGCCTTTTTAATCGTTCTCTGCGAATATCATTTAATTTTTCCGGTGAAATGATTAATCCAATGCATTTCTTCCTTGGAATCTCAAAAAGTTCTTCAGGAGGCGGGACCTCAGGGATCAGAGGCACATTGGCTACCTTGAATTGTTTATTCGCTAGATACATAGAAAGAGGAGTCTTGGAGGTCCTCGACACCCCGACGAGCACAATATCTGCCTGTTTCAATCCTCTGACTTCCTGTCCGTCATCATATTTCACAGCAAATTCAATGGCTTCCACCCGTTTGAAATAGTTCTCATCCAACTTTCTCATCTGTCCAGGTTGACGATTGGGCTGCATATTGAACTTTTGAGTGAATGCATTCATGAGAGGATACATCAAATCAACGGCAATGATTTGTTCTTCCTCCGCTCTCTGGTCGAGATAATCCTTCAAATCAGGGAGGACGATGGTGTAAGCAATGATGGAAGGACGATACTTCGCAACCGTGATGACGTTATTTATATCCTGTTCGTCCTCTACATAGGAAAAGTGCTGGATCTCAACTTCCTGACCAAAAAATTGACTTGCCACAGCTTTTACCATTAACTCAGCTGTTTCTCCGACGGAATCGGACACGATATAAACCATTTCTTGATTCGTCACAATCCATCTCCCTTACTTTTAGTCATAGAGGAAGTGTATGAAACGTTGGCTTATGTACAGTTTCCCAACCTTTCATACCTTCCTGATTAATGTGTCACACTAATGTGGTCTTATTAAGTTAATGTGTCATACTATTACTGAGTAGTATAGTATCATTGTTTACGGATGGATACAACAAAAAGTTCGTTTATGATTCGTGGTCATTATTAAAAGACTCGTTTTCTGTTGAACCAGAGCAAGTTGTTTAAAGTTTGAAAGCGTACTATAATGGAAACCAATCTTGTACATAAAGGAGGGAAAATCATGCCTACATTCACCTTAGACGTCAAAAGTGAGGACAAACACCTGCTTTTCATGATGTCTATTTTTGGAATTTCAGTGGTCCCAGGGACAAGTGTGTCCTTTTTTAGCTGAATTCCATCGTGTGAACGTACGTATGATTTCCTTCAAATAGCGGAAGCTGCCACACGGGAAAGATCACGTGTGGGTTTTTTATGTAGAAGAGAGGACCAATAACAATGTTTAAAACGAAACGCAATATCTATATGCTTTATTTCTATATCTTTTTCGCTCAGTTGTTTTTTGACCGGGCCTTGTGGGTCATCTACCTTGGTGACAAAGGAATGACGTTCGGTCAAATCGGTTTGCTGGAAGCTTTTCTTCACTTGGCGATTGTTCTTTTTGAAGTTCCTACAGGGATGATTGCTGATTTGTATGGCCGGAAAGTGAGTTTAGTCATCGGAAATGTGTTCAGTATTCTTTATGGACTGTTTATGATGATCAGCGGTACTTTTTCAATGTTCACGCTCGCCTTTTTATCAATGGGGATGATGGTGACTTTCCACTCAGGTGCTGAGCAGGCGTTTGCCTATGACACGTTGAAAAATGAAAAGCGGGAGAAAGATTATACGAAGGTGATCGGAAGCATGACGGCTCTTGCTCTATTATCATTGAGCCTTGCTAAATTCCTCGGCGGTTTTATGGCGGATATCAGCTGGGGATGGGTGTATGGAACAACGATTTTCACCCATGTTCTTGCTCTCATTCCTCTGTTTTTATTGAAGGAGCCGGAACGTGAAAAAACGGAAGACATCGGCGGTCGCTGGTATAACCAGTGGGTCCATCAATTAAAGTCAGGTTTGGTTGTATGGCGGGAGAATTCGGTCATCCACCGTCCTGTAGTGTTGTTTATTTTGGCGAGTGCGGTAATGGTGATCCTCGTGTTTTACGGTCAGGAGTACTTCATCCAGTTAGGTTACTCCTCTGTTGTGGTAGGTGCTGTATTTACAGTAGAGGGGCTCTTAGGAGTCGTCATGGCGAAAATCGCCTACAGGGTCGAAAAACGGTTTAAGTTCTTCAATATCTTATATTACGGCTTAGGGCTTTTTCTATTATTTTTCATCCTGTTTATCTTTGCTATGGACTGGGCGATTCTACTATCATTCTTATTCCTTGCACAGCTGTTGAGTCTTTTCGAACCCATCTTCAGCTCGTTTGTACAAGACTTATTGAAAAGTAATGTCAGGTCCACCTTCTTTTCATTAATTGGTTTGATGGAGAGCTTTATCATTATGATCAGCTTTCCGTTGTTCGGATTTGCGATTGAGCGTACAGGTTTTACCAACGGTTTTGCGGGCCTGCTGCTTATTTTTGTCATGGCGGCTGGCGGATTCCTTATCGTTCAAAAACTTAGAAAGAGTTGATGCAAAGAGCTTCCCACTCAAAGGGGGAGCTCTTTTTTCTTCCCTCTGTTTTACCACCGGCTTCGGGTAGTTTATAATGAGGGGCAAATAAGCAAAGACAGGAAGTGCCTATGAGTAAACGAAAGAATCAAGGATATAAAAAAACGAATAAGAAACCGAACAGGTCTGGAAAGCCTCATGGGAAACAGAAATCCTCTCCTCATACACTACCCAAAGGTAAACCTGCCCGTGGTCAGAAACCCGTAACAGCAGAGGTTACGTGCTCAGGTCTGACCGATGAAGGAAAGGGGATTGCCGAGTGGAAGGGCAAGCGTTTGGAAGTCCCTCTTCTATTGCCTGGGGAAATGGCTGAGGTAAACATCGTTCAAAAGGGAAAGTTTTTGGACGCAGAAGTAAAGCGTGTGATCACTTCAGCAGAAGAACGTGTCGATCCGCCCTGTCCATATTACTACGAGTGCGGAGGGTGTCAGCTTCAACATATGAGCAACGATGCGCAAGCGCGCTTCAAGCAGGAAACGATCGATCACTTGATGAAGCCTTTCGGAAAACCGGAGCCTATTTTCACGATGGATCATCCGTATGATTACAGGAATAAGAGTCATACGACATTTGGTCTGAATCATAAGCGTCAGGTCATTGGCGGCTTGTACGCACAGCACACGCACGAAATCATCCCGATGGATCGTTGTCTCATCCATGATCCGAAAGCGGATGAAATCATAGATACGATCAAGGACTACATGAGAAATTCAAAAATGCAGCCCTATAATGAAGACACAGGACGCGGATTCTTGCGGCACGTGCTGATCAAAGTGGGCAAGGTCAGTGGAGAGATCATGGTGGTGCTCGTCGCAGCTTCTTCGGAGTTCAAAGGAAAGAACAATTTTGTGAAAGCTATGAGAAAGGCTCATCCAGAGATTACGACCATGCTATTGAATGTAAATAAGCGCGATACGAGTGTCGTTCTGGGAGAACAGGAAAAAGTGTTGTTCGGCAAAGGTACGATTACCGACACGTTGTGCGGACTGGAATTTGAAATTTCCGCAAAGTCCTTTTATCAAATCAATCCGGTCCAGACAGAAAAGCTTTATGGAAAAGCGATTGAAATGGCCGAGCTGACTGGAAACGAAACCGTGATTGATGCGTACTGCGGGATCGGGACAATTGGTCTTGTTGCCAGCCGCAAAGCTGGAAAAGTCATCGGCGTAGAGGTGAATAAGGATGCGGTTCGGGACGCCATCCGTAATTCGAAGCGCAACGGCGTGAATAATGCGCGGTTCTATCAAGGTGATGCCGGTGAATTTATGGTCGACATGGCCGCGCGCGGAGAGAAAGCGGATGTCGTGATTATGGATCCGCCGAGAAGCGGAAGCGACGAAGCGTTTTTATCAAGTGTTGTGAAGCTCAAGCCGCAAAAGGTTGTTTATGTGTCCTGTAATCCGGAAACACAGGCGCGGGATATGAAGTATTTAGTGAAGAACGGATATGAGGTGGAAGGGATTCAGCCGGTGGATATGTTTCCGCAAACGTATCATGTGGAATCCGTGGCGAAGTTAGTGCACAAAGACTAATTAAAGAATAAAGGCTATAAAAGAGGTCAATCCACTATAGAGGATTGACCTCTTTTTTTTACTAATTATGTGAGAATAACAGGAGCCTGTTAATCATATTTAATAATCCCTTTTCGAGATAGGTAACTCAAAAAGATTTCTTCCAGTATATAATCAATGGTCAGATTTGAAGCGATACATTCATTGTTCGTATCTTCATAAATCATTGAGAAATACGCCCAGAAGTTTACGTCGCATAACTTGGACAGTTTATTTTTGGAAATGGATGTGATGGATACGGTTTTTGCTCCTAAATTCTCAGCTTTCTTCGCATAATTGACAATCTTAGGTGTCTCTCCTGAAAATGAGAGAAAAATGACAAGAGAATCCGAATTGATTCCGTCTTCATGGAGAAAGGATATATCGATTTCTTCATCATTTTGCGGCGAATTGAATTTGCTTTCGTAATAACTTAATCGTTTGGCTGTATAATAGCAACTTGTCTTAAGGAGCCATGAACCGATGAAGTAGACGCGCTTCGCCTCCATCATATCGGTCACTAAACTTTCTACTGATTCTTTTTTCAACAGTTCAGCAGTTCTTTCTATATCTTTTCTTAGAAAATTCTTTTCAATGTCGGGTGTGGTGTAGAGGTTGATTTGTTCTTTATTGAATTTCACATAGGAGCGGAACTCGGAATATCCAGAGAAACCTAACTTTTTGGATAAACGAAGGATGGTGGTGCGAGAGACGTAGCATTTTTCTGCCAGTTGGTTTATGGAATATTGATCGATCTCGTTGATGTTCTCGGTTACATAGTCCAAGATTTTCAGGTCCGTATTCGATAAAACTTCCTCGTGTTGTTTAATCATTTTTGATAGATACTTCATACGATTTCCTCCCTAACCTGCATTACTCCTTATTATATCAAACTTCACGGGGTATTTTTCATAGTGATTTGATTCTGGTAATTTCCCGTTTATTGGAAAAATGATACTTTTTCACACTGCGTGTGAAACGTCACATCTGTGCCGTGCATGCACAGAGTAGTCAGATAATATTGAATTCAATCACCGGAGATTCTATGATGAGTTTACCGAAGAAAAGGAGATGATCTCAGGTGAAGAAATTGAATATAACCATCGTTGGTGGGGGCAGTACTTACACACCAGCTTTATTGAAAACCATTTGTGACTACCAGGATCAGCTTCCTATAAATAGTCTTACACTATATGATGTGGATGAAGAAAGGCAAGCTAAAGTCGGTCAGTTCGCTGAAATCTTATTTAGAGAGAAATATCCAGAAGTAAAGAATATTCATTATACGACAAATGAAGAAGAGGCTTTTAAAGATAAGGACTTTATTTTAATGCAAATCCGCTCAGGCGGCTTAAAGATGCGTGTCGAGGATGAGCAGATCCCACTGAAACATGAAGCCGTTGGACAGGAAACATGTGGACCGGGTGGCTTTGCTTATGGCATGAGAACACTTCGCCAGTTTATTGATTTAGTTAATGGAATCCGTTCTTACTCTCCGGATGCTTGGATTATCAATTATTCTAATCCTGCAGCCATTGTAGCGGAAGCAACCAAAAGAGAATTTCCGGACGATCACAAATTGATTAATATATGTGATATGCCAATCGCAATTATGGATGCGTTTTCATCTGTTTTAGATAAGGAGAGAAGTCAACTTTCCCCGCGCTACTTTGGTTTAAATCACTTTGGATGGTTCACCGCCATTTATGATGAAACAGGAAATGATCGACTACCTGAAATTCATTCATTCTTGAAAGATAAAGAAATTCTGCCAAGTGAACATGCTATGTTAGACGAGTCATGGCAGGATACGTTTAAGCAATTGGCAACGATGACAAGAGATTTTGATGGCTATATTCCAAATACTTACCTTCAGTATTATTTGTATCCATCAAAAATGGTAGAAAAATCGAATCCAACCTATACCCGAGCTAACGAAGTAATCAACGGACGTGAAAAGGAAGTATTTACGATGTTGGACGATGTGATAGAAAGACAGACAGTCGAGAACTCTTCCTTAGTAAGCGGCGTTCATGGAGATTACATTATCGACTTGATGACGTCCATCGTTAACAATGAAAATCAAATGTTCTTAGTAATGGTTGAGAACAAAGGAGCCATCGAAAACCTTTCTTCCGATGCGATGGTTGAAGTCCCTTGCTTAGTCAATGCCAACGGCGTAGAGCCTTTACGGGTGGGACCGATTCCAACCTTCTACAAAGGACTGCTGGAAAACCAATTAGCTTATGAAAAATTGACAGTGGATGCCTTTTACAACAATAGCTATGATGATGCACTGAAGGCACTGGTATTGAACCGTACGGTGGTCGATACTCAAAAAGCTAAAGCAATCCTTGATGATCTAGTTGAAGCCAATAAAGAATACTGGCCAGCTTTAACGTAAGCAGCATACATTTTTCAAATAGAAAGGTTGATAGAAATGACGAATAAAAAAGTTTTATGGTCTGACTTTCACTCCAACTTACACCCCAATAAATTGGATCAATTAGAAGAGTGGTACAACTTTTCAAAAGAAATGCTGGATTTCTGGGCCCTTGCCTACTACCCGTTCCATCATCGTAAATCTGAAAAAGGACTTCCTCTAGAAGATGTCATTCCCCAGGATCGCAGGGATGAAGACTGGGAAGCAATAAGAGAATTTGCGAAGAGTCATGAAGATGACGGTTTTCCGTTCTATATGGGCTATGAATGGCAAGGGAATGGTGAAGACGGAGACCATAATGTGTTCTATCGTTCCAATGAAGAAATCATGACGCATCCGATGACGTACAAGGAGCTCTGTGACAACATTCCACTTGGAGATGCGCTTGCTATTCCGCACCACCCAGGTTATGGGGTAGGGCACCGTGGCAAGAATTGGGCAACGCATGATTATCGTTATTCTCCATTCACAGAGATTTTCTCTTCCCATGGATCATCTGAAAGTGATATTGATGATATTCCATTAAACGTTCATATTCACATGGGACCAAGAGATAGCAAAGGAACAGTGATGAATGGTCTGAATAACGGGGCGGTTACAGGGGTCATCTGTTCCGGTGATAATCACGTGTCGTCAGCTATTACAGGCAATGGATTTATGGGTGTGTGGGCCGATAACAACGATAAAAATACGATCTTTGAAGCTTTGCTCAACCGTCATGTGTATGGAGTGACTCGCAGTAGAATTCAGCTGTACTACACATTGAATGATGCTTTGATGGGAAGCTTTATTGAACGAAATGAAGAGGATCGTTATGAAGCGAATATTGCTGTTGAAGCCACGAATGCGCTGGATCGAATTGAAGTGATCCGTAATGGAGTAGTGGAAGATACTTATGTACACAATGGCAAATGGGAAAAAGATAAGCTTGAAGGTACGGTGAAGTTCAAGTTTGAACTGGAAATGGGCTGGGGACCAGATCAACGTGTCTATCCGGACATCTCTGAAAAAACATGGATAGGAAGCGTTCAGACCACAGGGAAAATTCATGATGTAGAGAAGCTTTGGACATCCCCTGGATCCAAGATTGTTGAACATCAGGATGAAAAGGTAGATTTTGAGGTTGTTACACGTAAAGCGAATGCTGGGAACGGTAAGTTATCTCAGAAAAATCATTCGACTCCTTATATTCAAAATCAGGCAATGATTTTCGAAATTGAAGCCGATGTGAACTCTACCATTACCATTGAGCTGGATGGAAAAACGTACGCTTACAAAGTAGCTGATATTCTGGAAGATTCGGATTTGGTAGGTTTAGTAGAAGAATCTAAAGCTTTAGCCAAAGAAAGATTTGATAAAGATGACTTTTATCGTTCCGATCCATTCTGGCACAACGCATACAAATTCAAAGTGCACCGTGGAGTACCTGAAAAAGCATATAAGGTAAATTACAATTGTGTCTTTGAAGGGTTTGAGAATGATGAAAAAGATTATATTATGGTAAAAGTCCATCAAAGGAATGGGGAGAAGGCTTGGGCTTCTCCAGTTTGGATCAATAAATAAGAAAACCTTCACTGCTAGGTTCCCAGAATCTAGCAGTGAGTCAAATCTATTTTGTAAGCATTTACATTTTTTCCGGAACCAAAATACTAATGAAGTGAGGGTGAGGGAATGGGTTTAAATTATGCTAAAACTGCGAAAGACATTATGGAAAATGTCGGCGGTGTAGACAATATTAAAGCCATGGAGCACTGTGCGACGAGACTTCGAATTATGTTGAAGGACGAAGATCAATTCAACAGAGAAAAGATTGAGGACATTAAAGGGGTTAAAGGGGTACTTTTCAAAGCAGGTCAATTCCAGATTATTCTTGGAACAGGAACGGTGAATGAGGTTTACCGTGAAGCTGAGAAACTAGGAAGTACCACAGGTGGAGTGAAAGAAGAAGCTTATAACAATATGTCCCCACTGCAAAAGTTGATCCGTGTTTTCGGAGATATTTTCATACCAATCATTCCAGTCATTGTTGCCTCTGGTATTCTTATGGGACTGCGTTCCTTCCTGACGAATCTTGGTTGGTTGGAAGATGACACATTCTGGTACAAGTTTTCTCAAATATTGACGGATACACCATTCGCCTTCCTGCCTGCCTTGGTCGGTTGGTCAGCGATGAAGCGATTTGGCGGAACACCTATTTTTGGGTTCATTATTGGACTGATGCTTGTCCACCCGATCTTACCTTCAGGTGGAGCCGTTGGTAGAGGAAACCTTGAACCTATTCTCGTTTCCTTATTTGGTTTTGAGTCGTCTATTGTTGGATATCAAGGATCCGTTATTCCAGTTCTGGGAGTTGCATTTATTGCCGCTTATCTTGAGAAACGCATTAGGAAAATCATCCCAGACTCACTCGATTTAATTATTACACCATTTATTGTTATGACAGTAGGACTTTTTATTGGACTGTTCGCCATTGGGCCTGTCGCTCGTTTGCTTGAGTCCAGCGTCGTAGATCTTTTCCAAATGCTATTCACATTACCAGTGGGAATCGGTGGTCTCATCATAGGAAGCTTGCAGCAGGTACTGGTTATAACCGGGTTGCACCATGCTTTATGGGTAATCGATATTAACTTCCTACAGCAAACAGGTGAAAATATTTATCAGCCGATTCGTTCCGCCGCAGTAGCTGGTCAAGCAGGAGCTGTTCTTGCTTTCGCTCTGTTCGCTAAAAACCGCAAGCAAAAAGCGCTTGCCTATTCCGCCGCTGTTTCCGCTTGGTTTGGTATTACGGAACCTGCGATATTCGGAATTAACTTGGTTAACTTCTGGCCATTCATCTTCGGGTTAATTGGTAGTGGAATTGGAGCTATGTATTCTGCGGCCATTGGCTTGACTGGTTCCGGAATGGGAATTGCCGTTATACCAGGAATTCTCCTTCACTTAGACGGCAGCATGCTTCAGTACACGATAGTGAACGTCATCGCTGGAGGTATTCCATTTGTACTGACAACACTGTTTCTTAAAAAAAAGAATCGCACCAAAAGTGAAGACAAGATTGAAGAGCAAGCTGAAATGAAAGAAGCAGCAAACCAATAGTCATATTACCTTAAGCAGGGAGGATCAGTCATGAACATTGTTTACATTCACACGCATGATACAGGGAAACAGATCAAGCCTTACGGAAAAAATGTACCTACACCACATTTAATGGCATTTGCCCAAGAGTCGTTGTTATTCTCCAATGCTTTTAATGGCAGTCCAACTTGTTCTCCATCCAGAGCATCGTTCATGACAGGAACCTACCCTCATCAAAACGGGATGTTAGGCTTGGCTCATAGAGGTTTTCAATTAGTGGATTTGAATTGGCATTTGGCTAAATTTTTACAAAGTCAACAATATGAAACAGTTCTAAGCGGTGTTCAACATGAACATCGCTTTTGGAACCCTTTGGACAAAGGGGATGAAGCGGCAGAAGAACTTGGCTACACGACTCATTTAACCTCAGATATGAAGGGGTATGACGAGAGCTCATCTTTAGCTGAATGGGACCAGGACAATGCAAAAAGAATCGTAGAATATATTAGAGAGAGAGAAAACAAGGCGCAGCCCTTCTTTTTATCTTATGGCTTATTTACGACGCATCGTGAGTATCCTGAGTTAACAGAGAAGGAAAGAGAGGGTAAATATAATCCCAATTATGTGGAAGTTCCATCGGGTACTTACCCTAATAAGCAGGCGAGGGTAGATGCGGCTCGTTTCAATAAATCCGCACATATTGCTGATACATGTTTTGGAATGGTGATGGATGCCTTAAAAGAAGTAGGATTGTATGAGGACACACTTGTAATGTTTTCCACGGATCATGGAGTGGCCAATCCATTTATGAAAGGCAGCCTGACGGATCAAGGGATTGGTGTACCGCTTCTCATCCGTCATCCTCGTTATCCGGAAACCTTTGGTCGAGTTACGGATGAACTGGTGTCACAAATCGACGTGTTCCCAACAGTTTGTGATTTGTTGTCCTTGCCGAAGCCTGACCATTTACAAGGGATATCCTTCATAGATATTTTAGGGAATCCAAAAAACAAAACAAGAGAATTTGTCTTTGCGGAGACGAACTTTCATACGTCTTATGAGCCTGCTCGTTGCGTTCGGACGACTAGGTACAAATATATTAAATATTTTGATGATTTATGGCCTAAATATAATTTATCCAACACGGATGAATCAGAGCTCAAGGAATTATTAATTGAACACGGGTGGACCGATAAAGTAAAAGATGAAGAGTACTTGTTTGATCTATACTTTGACCCTTCAGAAGGAAAGAATCTTGTAAAGGATGAGCAATACCAAGATGTTTTAAATAAGTTAAGAGAAGAATTGCAGCATTGGCAAATGGAAACAGAAGATCCTTTGTTAGAAGGAGCCTACAAGTTCTCCGCTTCGTGGAAGGTAAACAAGAGAAGTAGCCTTAGGCCAAGTTCAAACAACATAGAGGATTATGATCAGTGGCCCTGTAAATAAAGACTGTCATTAACGGCCCTTGGAGATCAGATTAAGGAGGGGTCAGTTAGGATGATTATTTTATATTTTCTTATTGGTTTTGTTGCAACAGCTATTGGAGCTGTTACAGGTATCGGAGGGGGAGTCATTATTAAACCGGTTCTGGATGCCATCGGAACCTATGATGTGGGAACGATCAGTACACTCTCCGCAGCAACGGTATTCGCAATGGCTGCTGTCTCCTTAATGAAGAAAATCCCTGCAGGCATGGAGCTGAATTGGAAAACAAGTTTGATGTTGGCTTTTGGATCCATTATTGGTGGAGTCATAGGGAAATCCATCTTCAATCAATTGATGCTTCATGTTCAAAATTATGAAAGAGTTACGATGATCCAGGCATCTGTGTTAGTCGTTCTTTTGTTAATGATTCTAATCAATAGTATAAAAGATTTTCAAACTTATGATGTGAAGAGTGGATGGAGTACTTTTGTTATCGGACTAGGATTAGGAATTTTATCCGCTTTTCTTGGCATAGGAGGCGGACCGCTTAATGTAGCGGTTCTGGTGTTGGTATTTTCTATGAACATAAAGACAGCGAGCATAAATTCCATACTTATCATTTTCTTTTCGCAGTTTTCTACCCTCGTGACTATTTTTTTCACCACCGGATATGCTGTCTTTGACATGACGATGCTTGTTTATATGATTGCAGGCGGGGTGTTGGGCGGCTATATAGGCTCGGTATTTTCTAATAAAGTAGGAAGCGGGGATGTAACAAATCTATTTCAAGCCTCTCTAGTGATCATTATAGGCATCAATCTGTTTACAATGACACGAATCGTTTTTTGAAAGGGGGAGTGAAAGATGAAGAGTTGTTGTTCAATAACAAGAGGGGCGAAGACTTCTGGTTTTAAACAGGATAAGCCCATGTCTCGTAAAAGAGAAGCTGATTTGAATTTTATGAAATGGATTCCTGGTGGAGAATTTCTTATGGGGACAGAGATCCGGAGGGTCATCTGCAAGATGGAGAAGGGCCTGTAAGGAGAGTGTACGTCGAACCGTTTTATTTAGACTCTTTTGCTGTTACCAACGGAGACTTTTTTGAGTTTGTTCAAGAAACTGGTTATGTGACGGACGCTGAAAAATATGGCTGGTCGTTTGTTTTTCAACCCTTCTTATCGAAAAACACGGCTGCTAAGGTTTCACAAATCGTTCCGCATGCCCCTTGGTGGGCAATTTTAGAGGGAGCGTGTTGGTTTTATCCCGAAGGTCCTGACTCTTCCATTGTTAATCGCTGGGACCACCCTGTTGTTCACGTTTCATGGCAGGATGCAGAAGCATACTGTGCTTGGGCAGGGAAAAGACTGCCAACAGAGGCGGAGTGGGAATATGCCGCCAGAGGTGGTCTCGTTCAGAAAACATACCCTTGGGGAAACGAACTGTTTCTGAATGGGGAGCACGCGTGTAATATATGGCAGGGAAATTTCCCGGTAGAAAACAGTGGAGAAGATGGATATAAAAGTACGGCTCCTGTTTCCTCCTATGAACCCAACGGATATGGGTTGTATAACACGGTGGGAAATACATGGGAATGGTGCAGTGATTGGTTTAGTCCCTTTCAGGATGTAGAGGACGTCTGTAACCCTAAAGGTCCAAAGCAGGGAGAAAATAAAGTCATACGAGGAGGCTCTTTTCTTTGTCACAAGTCATACTGCAATAGGTATCGAGTCTCGGCAAGAACATCTAATAGTGTTGATAGTTCAACGAGTCATATGGGCTTCAGATGTGCGACGAATTACGTGAAGGATTGTGAAGGAGGGGGAAGCGGATGAATGTTGTAGTGGCATCGACTTACCAAGAATTATCAAAAATTGCAGGCGCCTATATCGAGGAACAAGTGGTGAACCAACCGACATGTGTTCTTGGACTTGCGACTGGAAGCACACCTATCGGAACGTATCAATATTTAATCAATGAATATAAAAAAAAATCAATGGATTATTCTTTGATTTCCACATTAAATCTTGATGAATATGTAGGACTTTCCAACAATCACTCTCAAAGCTATCATTCGTTTATGAAAAAAGAATTTTTCAATCATGTGAACATCGATCTGTCAAATACTCATATCCCCAACGGTACAGCTGAAAACCTTGAAGATGAATGTCAACGGTACGACCACATCATCGATGAAATTGGACCGCCTGACTTACAAGTACTGGGGATTGGTCAAAATGGACATATAGGCTTTAATGAACCAGGAAGTTCGTTTGATGGGAAAACTCATGTCGTTAAGCTTAATGAATCAACTAGAAAAGCAAATGCTCGTATGTTCTCTTCTATGGAAGAAGTTCCTACCAAAGCAATTACGATGGGAATCGATTCCATAATGACCAGCAAACACATACTACTTCTTGCTTCAGGAGAGCAGAAAGCTGAAGCTGTCCACCGTTTGCTTCATGGCCCCATTGATGAACAATTCCCAGCCTCCATTCTTCAAAAACATTCAAATGTTACGGTAGTGGTTGACGAGCTTGCATTCCAAAAAAGTTTAGTTGGACATGTTAATATAAAATATCTGACTTATGAGGTTCGTTTACTCTCAAAAATTTCTTCTTTAATTAAAGCATAGGAAGAATACTGCTCTTTCTTTAGAGAGCAGTATTCTTTATGTTATTTATTTTTTTCATTATTTGTTAAAAGGCAGTTGTGAAGCGGAAGGCATTCAACCGGTGGATATGTTTCCGCAAACGTATTATGTGTAATCCGTGGCAAAGTTAGTGCTGAAAAGACAACCAGGATCTGAATACACGGTACGGGCTGTCCTCACGAGAGAAAGGTTCATCCAAAGCAGTGGATGAACCTTTTTCTATATCTCTATGACATGACCAGGTGAACCTCAATCGAATCTATCTGTAATCCTTCGGTGTTCCCCAGTACTCATAGCGATTGTAACGGGGGTTTATGGAGTCAAAATGTATGAAAATTGGTGCAAGATCCAATTCGGGACAGGCTTTAAAGAGGCACTGGTCTCCATACATGATCGCTTCAAGCGCTAACGGCAATTCGCGTCTGAAAATAGTATCGCGAATGGTTGATTGATGGGACCCATATTGTCCATCCACATAAACATAGACAAAGAGATAAGGAGAACCATGATCTATCCTCCATTCGGCAAGTACTTCATCTCTCATGGGTGTAATCTTGTCATAGGCATACGCTAATCCTACCGTGAGAAAAAGTTCGGCAGTCGCGTCAGAATGGGTCAATGTATATCTCCGACCTAACAGAGGGGCTGTTTTTGTTACGCATGGTCTAAACTCAATGAAAAGTTTGTCTGGATCAAGCCTTTTCAAAAGAATCCTCCTTGTTAAGAGAAAACGGGAGGGACATGACGATTTTGTGCGGGCGTGAGTGAACAGGGGACATCATGGAGCTTCTTTCAAAAATTCCTCCACGAATCTATTAAACTTCTCACTATGCTCCCAAAACATGAGGTGGCCGCCAAGCGTTTTTACCGAGGCTGAAGGAGCCATCTTATTTAGATAAGCGGATGCTGTCTCTCCCCAATGTTCGGCGACAACGAAGAGCGTTGGAACAGATGCACTGCTTTGGGCTGCCTCTTTTCGGTAATCGGAAAACAGTCCGGAAGAGAACAAATTGGCTGCAATATAATACGGTGTTTTCAGAGATTGCTCTACCATCCAAGTCAATTCTTCTTTTTTCAGTTCCCGTTGGACCATCACCCCGGTGGCATAAGCCGATATGAATTCCCTTTGTCCTTTTGGATGACGGAGGTAGTTCGTATACGCTGCAGCCAGGTCATCAAGTGGACCTTCCACCCAATCCTCGTCTTCTTTCAGTGATAAGGATTTCGGCGGCATATCAATCAGAATGAGGGAGTTGATTTCATCGGTTCCGAACTGACGGATGTATTCCCATACGGTTAAGCAGCCGAAAGACCAGCCGACAAGCGTTGGATTTTCTACTTTTAGTTCTTTTAACATTTTTTGTAAGTCCGTCCCATGGGTGACGTAATCATTTCCGTGGACGGTCGTGGTGGATCGGCCATGGCTTCGGGGATCAATGACGATTGTGCGGTGTGTTTTTGAAAAGTGTTTTACTTGTTCTGAGAAGACTTCCGTCGTGAAAGTAAAACCCGGAATGAATACAAGGGGGTCTCCTGTTCCGGTTTCTTGAACGAATATTTCAATTCCTGCTTCCACTTCAATATAACTTTCTTTCGTTTCCATGCTTTCCCTCCTGTTTACCGTAGTTTAAGAGCAGTAACACATTCACTATTCATACAAAGCATATTCAAAACAGCTTTCCCGCATTTCATTTTATTAAGTTGTAAGAATCAATACCATTCATGAGTGTGATGGGGTGAAGGGATTTTACAGTGAAAATGTACGATCATGTTCGTTTGGGGGGGGAGCGAACATGATTAAACTTCCTTGCGGGGTCTATCTATAGCCATGGACAAACGTCGGCACCTTTTCTAAGAATTGGTAATATCCTATTAACGTACTCGAATGAAATGTGAAAGGAGAGATACACATGGGAGTAGGATGTATGTGTACAGTGACACCAACCCAATGCCCGACTGGTGTCACAGCGGGCGTTCCGTTTGCTGTGGTTTTTCAAGTTAACGTGATGGGGCTGTGTGATAATTGTCGAGTTCGCTGCGTTGTCGCACCCGGGAACATTGGCGCGACTTGTATGTTAAGTGCTCCTGGCATCACGCCTAACCCTGATGGTACGTTAAACGTGCCACAAGGTGAAACAACAGTCACAGCAATGGTTGATATAGATAACTGTCCAATGGGGAACATTACAGTGAATTTAGCGGTACGGTGCTTGAACGACGCAGATGAAGAAACGTGCGAAGATTCAGGTGTATGTGTCATTAGAAATTGCACAAACCCGGCGAATTGTTAATCATTTATGGGTTAGATATTGATTCTTTACACTCCTAAAAAGCAGGTAAGCGAAGGCTTACCTGCTTTTTCTAAAGGAAGACCAGCACAAACAGCTGAAGATAAATCTGCACCATGACATAGAAGGCAAGGGCGTATTTGTAGTTGAACATCAGTCCGTTTTTAATGATGCTCAACTTGTTCACAGAACTCAAAATGATCGATGGCAGAATCAGCGGAGATAACATAATCGAAATGACGCTCCCTGATGTAATCCCAAGTACAACGATCTCCGGCGGATAGGGAAGATCCACGCCTTGCAGAATTCCTGAGACGAGGACGATGACCGTCAACGGACCAAGTCCAATAAACCCGAGGATGATCACGACAAAAGGAAGAACCCATAAGAAGTTCAGGAACGGGACGGAGTCTGTCACATAAAAGAGGCCATCGATAATGTACTCGCCATATCCTGACTGATTCACCGCGTTAATTAAAAATCCAGCGGCCAGCAGGATGGAAAACTGCTGAGCCTTGTTTGGAATGCTCTTGGCTACATAGGTTTTTCCGTTCTCGGTAATCGCGCTGCTTCTTTTACGAATGATGAAGTAGAGGATGACCCAGGTCACGATTACGATAGGGATAATGAGCAGAAGCTGAACGTCCCAAAGGGCGTTAAGAAGAAAAATTGACCCGAATAACGTTATGAAAAGAAAGCCGAATTCCAGAGCATCACGGTTCCCTTTCGTATCCTGTTTCTTTTGTTCGGCAATCTTCTTAAGCTGTTCCTGGATGCCTGCCGTGAGGTCCACGCCGTAATGCCGTTCTTGATAATAAGAGAATAAGACAGATAATAAGATCCCGGCGAATGAGATGAAGAAACCTTGTAAGATGGATAAGCCTAAGGATGCTCCAAGTGCATCGACGGCAAAAATAAAGCTTGGAATACTGACGACCCACATCGTCGTTAAGGAAAACGCACGCAGGAGGGCCGTTCCTTTATAATTCTCCCACGCCTCGCCCTTTTGTTTGCTCAAAAAATCGTTGATCATGCTGTAGACCATCGGAATCGATCCGAATAATAAAAAGTAGGAAATGATCTGTGTGATGACCATCATCCCGAAATAGAACTTACGACTTGTATTCAGCAGGTTTTGAGCGAAGTTAATGACCGATTCGATGTACGACTTTTCCTCCAGTACCCAGCTGATGGTAGGGACGATCAGTAAGAGCGCGATCAGTCCGCTCATCACCGTAAATCCAGATACGGTCCCTTCAATAAGTGAGGTCCCTGCAGAAAGGTGAACAATCAATGCAATGATGAGCAGCAACAGGGAAATCGCTGCCTGTTTCACCGGAAGGAAAAAGTAACCCAGTACAAAAGCCGCCAAACCGAATAAGGAAAGAGTAGTGGAAAGCATGTCTCCACCTATAAAATAAACGACAAAATGCATGAGGACATACAAGCTGATAAATATGGTGTATCCTCGTTTTGCGATTTGTACCATGATGGATGCTCCATTCTTAAATCAAAGTGTTAACCTTACATATATTATCATAATCCATATTCATTAGCTTAAATCATGCCCAGGAGGATCCCTGGTTCGAATGGGAATTCAGCATATGGTCCCTGGAGGATAAACATATAGTTCACTAGTGCTTTCTCACTAAATAAGGGGTTACAAATGGACTGAATTCAAGGATGAAACCTACTGAATGGTTTGGTGAAAAAGGAAACCGGCAATATTCCCGAATGTAACCAAAAAGTAGGAGGAGATTTCATGAACCGTTTTACAATTCCACGCGATATTTACTTTAGTGAAAATGCTCTTGATATATTGAAATCTGTAGAAGGAAAGAAAGCCTTACTTGTGATTGGTGGAGGTTCCGTAAAAGAAAACGGGAACCTGGAAACGATTGAAAAAAATCTGGCAGAAGCGAATATAGAAACCAAGCTTATTGAAGGCATAAAAGAAGAGCCTTCCACGAAGCTTGTGCAAGAACATCTGGACACGGTGATGAGTTTTGAACCTGATTGGATCATTGGAATCGGTGGCGGCTCACCGATGGATGCGGCGAAAGCCTTCTGGTTGTTCTATGAACATCCGAACCTCAGTTTTGAAGACGCGACTAAACCGTTTGAGCTGCCTGAACTTCGTTCTAAGGCAAGATTCATCGGTATTCCTACGACAAGTGGAACAGCATCCGAAATCTCCAACTTGTCTGTCATCACTGATTCACAAACAGGGGTGAAATATCCGTTAGCCAGCTTTGAACTGACTCCCGATTTCGCCATCATCGATCCTGTCATGGTCGAATCCATGCCGAAACGTGTGACAGCATACAGTGGTATGGATGCGGTCACCCACAGCATTGAAGCGTATGTAGCGAAACCACGCACGACATTTACAGATGCTCTTGCAAAAGAAGCGGCTGAAATATTAAAAGAACACCTTCTTTCTTCCTATAAAGGAGATAAAGAGAGTCGTGAAAAAGTCCACTATGCCCAGGCTATGGCTGGTATGGCCTTCTCCAATGCGGTGTTAGGGAACGTACACAGCTTAGCCCATAAAAGTGGACCGACTTTCGGAGTACCACACGGATGTGCCAATGCGATTTACCTCCCTTACGTCATCCAGTTCAACAGAAGTGTTGTAGAAGATCGTTTTGCCGCTTTAGCGAAGAGAATCGGTCTGGATGGGCAGAATGATCAGGAACTCGTCGATGCTCTTATCGAATGGGTCCGTGAGTTAAACCGTGAAATGGACGTACCGAATACACTGCAAGAATTTGGTGTGTCCGAAGAATTATTCAAAGAACATGTCGATACGATGGCTGAAAATGCGGTAGAAGATCCGTGTACAGGAACGAACCCTCGTGAAACATCCGTAGAAGAAATGAAGAAACTCTTTGTCGCCGCTTATTATGGGCAGGATGTTGATTTTTAAATAGAAGATTTGTAGAGATCAGTCCACCACTGGACTGGTCTCTTTTTTCTGGACAAAAAAGGAGCGATCGACTTTAATAGAGGGGAAAGGAGTTCGCTTATGATCATAAAACCCCGCACCATCCCTCCTGATATTGCCCATTTGGATATACTAAAGCACCGCCTTAAGCCTCACCACCCCGCTGCCCCTGAAGTAGAAGAATCCCTCTCTACAAAAGAATCCGGTTGGCACGGTGAACAATCCCTTGATTTTCACCTTGATTATTTGAAAGGCCCTCATTACATCCTTCATAACCTGCGCCTGCATGATGGGCACCACTATTATCAAATCGACACAGTTATCTTATTCCCTTCCTTCATCCTGATTCTTGAAGCAAAAAATATGATAGGCCAGATCTCTATCCACCGTGAGAAAAAGGAATTGCGCCGTGACACGGAAGGGTTCCAGGATCCTGTAGAGCAGGCGGAACGGCAGAAGCGTTTATTAGATGAATGGCTGTGGCGGCAGCTGAAAATTCGCATACCCATCGACTTCCTGGTTGTATTTACGAATCGCCGGTGTACCCTCGAATTTGACTCCTCAGACTCCCGTATTTATGAAAAAGTAATACGCGCTTCCTCTCTCGTGGATGCCATGAAAAAGAAAAAGGATAATTATCAAGGAAAGGCGTTCAAGAAGGAGGAGCTTTTACGAATTGGCCAAGCGCTGGTTGAATCCCACCAGGATCATGTGCCGGATTACATGAAACGCTTCAACTTGAGTTATTCGGATTTACAAAAAGGAGTCAGGTGCCCGGCATGTGGAAAGTATTCAATGAGCAGAACAAAAATGAAATGGGTATGTCCAGGTTGTTCTCATCACTCTTTACTTGCTCATGAACAAGCCTTAAGAGAATACGCTGTGCTCGTGGCCAAAACGATTAGCAATAAAGAAGCTAGAGATTTTTTAAAGGTAGGTTCAAGACATGTGGTGTATCGAATATTAAGCGCTTATTGTAAGGGACGGAGTGGTTCTACTAAAAAAGCAAGGTTCCTATTGGAGTGAAAATCTTAAAACAAGTAAGCCGCGCCAAAGAGGGATCGAGTCGCGCCAAAGAGGGGTCGAGTCGCGCCAAAGAGGGGTCGAGTCGCGCCAAAGGTGGAGCAAGTCGCGCCAAAGGTGTATCGAGCCGCGCCAAAGGGGTAACGAGTCGCGCCAAAGGGGGTCGAGTCGCGCCAAAGGGGTCGAGCCGCGCCAAAGGTGGATCGAGTCGCGCCAAAGAGGGGTCGAGTCGCGCCAAAGAGGGGTCGAGTCGCGCCAAAGGTGGAGCAAGTCGCGCCAAAGGTGTATCGAGCCGCGCCAAAGGGGTAACGAGCCGCGCCAAAGGGGTAACGAGTCGCGCCAAAGGGGGTCGAGTCGCGCCAAAGGTGGATCGAGTCGCGCCAAAGGTGGATCGAGTCGCGCCAAAGGTGGATCGAGTCGCGCCAAAGGGGTCGAGCCGCGCCAAAGGTGGATCGAGCCGCGCCAAAGGTGGATCGAGTCGCGCCAAAGGTGTAACGAGTCGCTCCAAAGGGAGGGCCCCCGCCCCTAAATGTCCCGCACCCCAAACCAAAGTACAAATGAACTGCGGCAATCCCTTGCTTTACGTTTCATCCCATAGTACTCTTGGGGTTCAATGAAGGGAGTGGGAGACCATGACAAGAGTGGTCATTTTAGCTGAAAAACCCTCTCAGGCAAAAGCATATGCAGAGGCTTTTACAATACAGGAAAAAACGAAAACGTATATAATACTCAAACCGGATGATACCTTCCCGAACGGGGCGACGATCACGTGGGGCGTCGGCCATCTGGTGGAATTGAAAGAACCGCATGACTATAAACCGGAATGGAAGCGCTGGAAGCTGGATCAGCTGCCGATTGTCCCGGATCGATTTCTTGAAAAAGTGTCGAAAGGGAAGTGGGAGCAGTTTAAAGAGGTCAAGCGTTTGTTTCAACAAGCGGACGTGCTCGTGAATGCGGCTGATGTCGACCGGGAAGGATCGAACATTTTTTACAGCATTCTCCGTTTAACAGGCGTGAAGGGGAAACCGGTTCGCCGGCTGTGGATCAATTCCCTTGAGAAGGAGGAAGTGCGTAAAGGGTTTAACAATCTAAGAAACAATGAAAAAGATTTACGTATGTTTGATGAAGCGAAAGCTCGTCAGATCAGCGATTGGATGGTAGGGATCAATGCGAGTCGTCTGTTCACACTGCATCTGCAGAAGAAAGGCTTCGGAAGCTACTTAACGATCGGCCGTGTGCAATCGCCGACGGTGTACTTGATTTACCAGAGGCACAAGGAAATTGAGAACTTTGTATCCGAGCCTTTCTACCAAATCGAGGGGCTTTTTCAATCAGAGGAAGGTTCCTACAAGGGACTGGCTGAAATTAAGGAAAAGGATAAAGCCAAGGTGCAGGCGCTGATGGACAAGCATGGGCTGAAAGAAAAGGTAGACCACCAGGGAACGGTCGAGCGTGTAGATAAGAAGACCAAACACCAAAAATCACCGAAGCTGCATTCGTTGTCCACATTGCAAAGTGTTGCGAACAGACGCTGGAAATACACACCGTCACAGGTGCTGAAGACGATGCAGAAACTTTATGAGAAAAAACTAGTCTCCTATCCGCGAACCGACTGTAATTACATCACGGAAAGCGAGTTCTCTTATTTAGTGAACAACTTGAAGTCTTATCAGGATACTTTGAACGTTTCTTTCAAGCCGCTTTCCTTGAAACCGAGGAAGCGGTATGTAGACAGCAAGAAAGTTCAGGAGCACTATGCCATCATCCCGACGAAGACGGTCCCGTCGGAGAAAAAGCTGAATGGACTGAGTCGGGAAGAACGCAATATCTATACCGAGGTCATGGCGACGACGCTTGCGATGTTCCATAGCGACTACGTTTATGAAGAGACGGTAATTTTCACACATGTCCACGACCTGCCTTTTAAATCGACAGGACGTCGCGACGTGCATCAAGGATGGAAAGAGCTTTTTCCTAAGCCATCGAAAGCAAACCGGGAAAAAGAGGCACTTCTTCCGAATGTTCAAAAAGGGGAAGAGGTGGGCGCTCGCCTTCATATCAAAGAAAGTATGACGCAGCCGCCTAAACCGTACACGGAAGGCCAGCTGATCAACATGATGAAAACATGTGGAAAGCTTATGGATGACGAGGAAGATGTAGAGATTTTGAAAGAAGTCGAAGGCCTCGGCACTGAAGCGACCCGCTCAAGCATCATTGAAACGATCAAGGCACAAAAATACATTGAAGTGAAGAAGAATAACGTCTACGTCACGGCTAAGGGAATTACACTTTGTGAAGCTATTGAAGGTACGCTGTTATCGAGCCCTTCTATGACAGCCAAATGGGAATCGTATTTGAAGAAGATCGGAAGCGGCGAAGGCTCGAAACAAATGTTCATCAAGCAGACGAGCCAGTTTATTGAAAAACTGATCCAGGAGACCCCTGATTCCATTCAACAGGTTCAAGTCCGGAATACTGGTGAAAAGAAAAAGTGGAATACACCCATTGCCAAATGCCCGGCCTGCCAGACGGGTTCCATTATGGACCGATATAAGTTTTACGCGTGTTCCGAATACAAAAATGGGTGCAAGGTAAGCTTTCCCAAAAGGTTGGCAGGGAAGTCGCTGAGTGCCAATATGATTAAAACGCTTTGCGAGAAAAAACGTACGAAGGTTCTAAAAGGTTTTAAGGGAAAGAAGACGTTCAGTACGGCTCTAACCCTGGATGAAGATTTCAAGATCAAATTCGATTTTAAAAAGAAAGCGGAAGAAAAAAGTTAGATGTGTTACTCGGTGCCTGCCTCTCTATGTGTGAACCCATTCGCGCAAGGAGGCAGGCATTTTTCGTTCAGAACATTTAGTTTCCCCCGCCCTCCCTGCAAAACTACACATCAAGGACACTCTTGGCTTTCCCAGAGAGGAAACACTATCTTTTTACAATGTGGAATAGGTAGTGTTTTTTTAATAGAATCAATCATTCTTTGGGGGTCAGACGAATAAAAATAGTAATCTCTTTACCATTTGTGAACAATTTTGTAATTTTTATAAAAACTCAGGAATAAATCATAAAAAGGTGGTAAGATATTTCTCATATCCGATCTTCCTCAAGGATATACGTTTTTTTGAAAGCGTTCTATTAAAACAAGAAGAGGTTGATGAAAAGTTGACATTAACAGTGAAAGAAGCTTCCATTTTTGACCACAAGGGCAACAGGATTATGACCGAAGACCGTGAGATTTCCATCATTGCCAAAATGGAAGATCCTAAGATTGCTATATTGGGAAATGTCGTCAGTGATGCAGAATGCAATGAGCTTATCCGTCTTTCTCAGAACAGGATGAACCGTTCAAAAATCGGGTCACGTCATGAAGTGAGTGACATTCGGACAAGCAGCAGCACATTTTTACCTGAGGATGATATCACCACACGCATTGAAAAGCGGTTGGCGCACATCATGAATGTACCTGTTGAACATGGAGAAGGACTTCACATCTTGAATTATAAGCAAGGCCAGGAATATAAAGCACATTATGATTACTTCAAATCGAAGGTCCAGGCAAAGAACAATCCGAGAATCAGTACGCTTGTTCTTTATTTGAATGATGTGGAAGAGGGTGGAGAAACGTACTTTCCACAGATGAATTTATCTGTCTCCCCTCAAAAAGGCATGGGCGTCTATTTCGAATATTTTTATTCCGATCCTGAGATCAATGAGCGTACTCTGCATGGAGGATCGCCGGTAACAATCGGAGAAAAATGGGCAGCCACGATGTGGGTGAGGAGAAAACAATATAAGTAAAGACAGCGCCGTAGAGGAATGGCGATTTAAAACATAATGAAACACCCAGTAGTGCCCTAAGTGTGGCAATGCTGGGTGTTTTTCTTATGACAGAAAGGATAAGCCGCTGTAAGAACCATTACTTCATTCTTGTGTTTTCTGCGATTTTATTCGCTCTTTTAAATGCCTGCTGGAACTTTACTTCTTGTGCTTTGGTTAATGTACTTCTTTTTTCTTTGGAAATTTGGGCTTTCGATTTCATTCCTAATCCCTCCTTTGCCTGTCATTAGTTTCATTATGAACGGTTTGGGAAAAGGTTATTCTATGGATGAACGCGCTGGTCCTTACCGCAAATCTTTTGCCATGGCAGGGTCGACTTGTGGCAAGCATTGGAAGGGTATAGAATATATAGTGTTGATTCGTAGGAAAGTGAGTGATGACGATGGATAGAATCGGTGTGTTGACGAGTGGAGCAGATGCTCCCGGAATGAACGCAGCCATACGATCAGTCGTAAGGTCAGGCATCTATTACGGCGTGGAAATGGTTGGAATCAAGTATGGTTTTCAAGGTCTGTTGAATGACACGTTGGAAAAAATGGATGCATCATCTGTAGGTGCTATTATTCAACGTGGAGGGACGATCCTGCAATCCTACACATGTGATGAGCTTCACACGGATGCAGGTCAGGAGAAAGCCATTGAGAACCTGCACAAACAAGGAATCGATTCCTTAATTGTGATTGGTGGAAGAAAAGACTTAGCGGTAGCTGCTTCCTTACAAAAAAAGAACTTTCCATGTGTCGGCATCCCGGCTACGATTGATAACGATATCCCGGGTGTGGCTGAGGCCATCGGCTTTGATACAGGGTTAAATACAATCATTGATTATATTGATCGCCTTCGTGATACGGCGTCTTCTCATGAAAAATCCTCAATTATTGAAGTGATGGGAAGAGATACAGGGAATCTGGCGTTATGGTCAGGGCTTGCTGGTGGAGCCGAGAATATTTTGATCCCTGAGAAGAAAGAGGACATGAACAGCATTATAGCAGAGATAAAAAGTGGCCCTTCCAGGGACAAAAGATACAGTATCATCATTGTAGCTGAAGGTAGTGGTGTGAGTGGAATCGATCTCAATGCCAAGTTGAAAGAAGAAGCAGGGATCGAATCCCGCGTCACTGTGTTGGGCCACACACAACGCGGGGGAGCTCCAACAGCGAGAGATCGAGTGTTGGCCAGCCGATTAGGGGCACATGCTATTGATCTGCTGCTCTCAAAGGAATCCGGCAAGGTCGTCGGACTGAAAAACAATACTCTCGAGAGCTATGCATTCGACGATGTCTTTTCACAAACGTCTCAAATTGATGAAGGGATGTATGAGTTATTAGGGAGAATGTCTATATAAACGGAGAAGGAAGGACAGCGTGATAGACGTTGATCCTTCCTTCTTTCTTTGAAGAGATTTATTCCACTGATGAGGGGGAATGGGTGATGCTGGTATAATATGTAAGACCTAGTCACCCAATTATTGGTTGGATTCTTTATACAATTGCAAAGGAGCACGGTCATTCCCAATCATGTTACGATATCCTTAGGAATTTAGAGGAGGAACGAACAATGACAAGGAAGCTGTACTATGAAGATGCTTACAAGATGGAATTTAATTCAAATGTAATTAAAATAGATGAAGATAAACATGGCTTGTTTGTTGTGCTTGAGGAAACGGCCTTTTATCCAACAGGGGGCGGGCAGCCTCACGACGAAGGCACATTGAATGGAGTTGTGGTGTTCGATGTTGAAGAAGTCGATGGCGAGGTGCGCCATTACATAGCAGGCAGCCTTCCCGCCGGTACAGAAATAGTGCATGGATGCGTGGATCATGATCGACGGATGGACCACATGCAGCAGCACTGCGGTCAGCATATCATTTCAGCTGTGTTCGACGATCAATTCGATATCCAGACCACGAGCTTTCATTTAGGAAAAGATACGGTGACCATTGATTTGGATACGGAAACGCTGTCTGGCGAAACGTTGGAGAAAGTAGAAGAGCAGGTGAATCGAATCATCCGTTCCAATTATCTGGTTGAAACGAAGTGGATGTCGATAGAGGACGCAGGAAAGTATCCGCTTCGCAAACCACTCGCTGTTCAAGGAGATGTGCGCCTAGTCATCATACCAGAGGTTGATTACAACGGCTGTGGTGGCACGCATCCTCGCTCAACGGGGGAAGTCATGGCTGCCAAGTTTTTAGGGTGGACCAAAAACAAGAAGCAGGTGCGCTTAGAGTTTGTTTGTGGTAATCGTGTCTTGCAAAAGCTCGGTCAGAAGCATCAGGTACTGACCGAAATGAAGCGGATCGTTCCGAAGCCGGAACAACAGCTTGTCGGGGAGGTTGGAGAACTGATCAAGGCAAGCAAGGAGAAAGACAAAAGAATTGCTGAGCAGGAGGAACAGCTCCTTTCCTATGAAGCGAAGGAGATCCTTTCAGCGTCCAAGGAACAATCAGTGATCCAGTGCGTTTTCAACAATCGCCCAATCAAGACGCTTCAGACTTTAGGGAAAGCCATCATCGACGAAGCTCCTGAAGCGTATGTGATTTTAATCAGTGAACAGGAAGAACAACTGCAGTTCGTTCTTGCTCGCGGAGATCACATCGATCGTAATATGAATGACGTAGCCAAACAAGCGATGGCCCTGATCGAAGGAAAAGGCGGAGGTAAACCTAACTTTGTTCAAGGGGGAGGAAAGAGGCTGATGGACGGGCAAGTTTTTGCGGATCGAGTCCAAAACCTTATGTAACCTCAAAAAATGAATCAATGTAAGGCCATCTGCAACCCAGCAGGTGGCCTTTTTTGTACGACCTTCTAGAAATCGACAGGAATGGCTGGTTTACCGATAGAATCGCATGCACTGTGCGTAGGTCCATACAAACACCTCCAAGTAAGAATAGAGTAGAAAGGAAGACGTTATTTGAGGTGAAATGTGTGCACATAGACATTGAGGAAGTCACCTTTTCTGAAGTATTAAAGCTGGAATCAGCCTTCACGGAAGCGGGGCTTAAGTTAAAGAATTTAAAAAGAACGGTCTGGATAGGTGCCAGACATGGCAGAGAACTGGTTGGGGTATGTGCTTATCGCCGTACCAGGTACGGGGTGAAATGTAAGAGTGATCTAGTTTTGGAACCATACCGCAAGAGGGGCATCTACCACCGTTTATTTCAAGAAAGACTGAAGAGGATCACCGAACTCCGGGCTGACAAGGTGTATGCTTACTGCAACAAAAACAGTCTCCCTGTTTATTTGAAGAATGGCTTTATGAAGAGGGGGAGGCTGAGGAAATATACGTACGTGGAATCACACATGCCGGATCTCTGAAAAATCCCCTTTTCTCAAGTGAGGAGAGGGGATTTAAATGTGGTGCTTAAGATTCATCTTTTATTTGATCATACAAGTATCTCCCATAACCAATTGGGTTAAAATGCTTCGCTTTCCATTCTTCATATCTTTTTCCTTTATACTTAACATTTCCATACCGTCCTCGAAAGTTACTTTCAATGAAGTAAGGGTGTCCGGATCGATCTAAGGCAAAATCAAAAGCGACATCCGCGATGTGGTCGGTGTACTTCTCAAGGTGTTTGGCTAATTTTAAAGTAAGGTTCGACAAGTTTTCTGTCGTTTTCTTATAAGGAAGGTAAGGGTGCCCTTTTAAAACTTTGTCAAAACCAAGTGAGCTTCCTCCCTGGCTGATATTCGTGACAAACTGGTCTTTAGATGGAGAAACCTTACATAACATTCCAGACACGACCCAGTTCCCTGTATGGTTGCGCTGGGCAACGATACGAAGGTCAAAAGGTTTGTCTTTGTATGTGGCGAGTTCGATCTGTCTCTGAATGATGTAGGACTTCTTTTCAAAAGCTTCTCTTATCACCTCAGGAACTCCATCCATGTAGGTTGTAAAGGTAAGTTCCGACCATTCCCGCCTTGCGACAGGGTAACTCAAATGCCAACGCTCGGGTCCCTTTCTCGATAATTTCATAATTCCACCGCCTAAGCTTCCTTTTGAGGGTTTAAGAATGAGTTGATCGTATTGATTCATCATCTTTTTCAAATTAGGTATAGATGCTTCCACAGTTTCAGGAAGGAAAGGGATTAAATCCGGGTCTTCACTAATTATTTGATGCATCTTGTATTTGTCATGTCCTATGCCTTTTTTGTTGTAGAACTGTACTTTTTTCTTTTCTAAGAAACGCTTTTGTTTCTTGGATAAAAAGCTTCTTGTGTAAATGACTTTAGGGATATCAACCTTTTCAAGTTCAAAGGTCTTCTCTTTTTTTATAAATCCTTCCACATAATCGTTCCCAGGATTTAAACTTTTCAACCTCATGAATACAGGCGTAAATTGATAGTGTTCTCCGGCTTCCTGATAGGCGCGGACATTGATCTGACTTTTCCCCTCTGACAGTCTTTGGTATATGCCATCAGGCAGGATTACACCGATATATTCCTTTTCCATATGCTTCATCTCCCCCTTTTAATCGTCCTTTGTATATATATTTCAAGCGGGCCTGATGTGTTAAAAACCATTCGCAAACAAAAAGCGGGATTCATAGTATGTAAATGTGTGAAAAAGGCATGGAATTTATAAAAGAGGTGACATTGCGGAAGATGTACCGAATAAAAAGTGGAGGAGACACGGGTGCGGAGGTCGTCGTACACCCCTCAAACGCCGAACGTTGGAAAATTCCCGAAAAGAACAAAGTTACATGGAAATTCGGTCTTCAGAGTTGTGAAGCGGAAGTCAGGGTTTCTGATCAAATTAGGGAAGATGAGGTCCTTATGTCGGAAGGTGTTCTTCGTACGTTGATGCTTCCAGAAGAACCTATTTATGAAATCATTCACAAGCAGGGAGACGTTCATATCGGTCCTCTGATTGGCATTGTGGCAGCTAAGTCATTAAAGAAGCTTTTTGAAAAAGGCTTGAGGCTTGGAAGGTATGTGAAAAGTTACGAAAAGATCGGCGGTGCTATCCTTGCTTTCACCAATGATGGGGTGGACCGCGATAAAAATATGGTGTTCGGGTATTTATATAATCCTGTGAACAAGAAATGGCAGAAAGGAATCTACCCATACCCAATGGCCATTTTTAAGAAGTCCTCCTTAAAGAAAGACTTACACCGGCACTTTGAGTCGGTGATAGGGAAGCGGATCTTTAATTCTTCTACTTTTAATAAGTGGGAAATGTACACATGGTTTAAAAACTCTTCGGAGTTGACCCCCTATCTACCACAGACAAGTATTTTTCGGAATCTGGTGGATGTTCAGCAAATGCTAGAAAAGTTCGGGGCTGTCTATATCAAACCAATCAAAGGAATGCAGGGGAAGAGGGTAGCGAAAGTCCAGCAGCAAGGAAGAGAAGTGACGATTCAGTATATTCAACAGGATTCGAAAGAAGATTATATCTTTGGTAGTTTGTATGAGGCTAAAGGTTTTATTGAAACAAACTTTGGAGGAGAAAAGTTCATTCTCCAACAGCCTCTCAATCTTCGATTTGATGACTCGATTATAGATTTCCGGGTAATCATGGTGAAAGACCATACAGGAAGATGGAAAAATTATGGGATCATGGGGAGAAATGGAGTCAAAGGTCAGATAGTAAGTAACCGCCACAGAGGTGGAAAGGTCGAACATGCTGATATCCCCCTTGACCGCATGTTCAGGGGCAAACAAAGGATACAGGAATACAAACAACAAATGGAGAAGGTTGCTCTTTTAGCGGCTTTGACCATAGAGAATTGCGGTTTCCATTTCGGGAAGCTGGGCATTGATATCGGAATTGATTCGGATGGTCATGTTTGGCTGATTGAGATTAATCACAGGAACCCAAATGATTTTGTTGCTTCCTTTTCAGGAGATAAGAATCTAGTGAATGTGATCCGTTTCGCCAATATGATGTATGCAAAGAAGTTAGCGGGGTTCGGTTAAAAGAGAGGACCGTTTCACTTCAGGACTTATAAAAAAAGAAAACCTGAAAATATAAAGAACGACCTTTCTTATACAGGAAAGGTCGTTCTTTTCACTTATTTATCTGCTTTCAATTGTTTAACAAAACTTCTGAATGAATCACGCATCGAAGCTTTCACTAAAATGATTGTCTCCGGATCGGCCATCTCATGCAGAAGAGGTAAGGCTTCTTCAGGTTCATTAAAGGTGCTGATGTACTTAGGGTTCATCCCTTGTTTCAAAGCTTCTCTGGCAATGATGGATGCCGTACTTCCGATGGTAATCAAATGACTCGGTTGATTGTTGTAAATGATTCGACCGATTTTTTGATGTTCATTTTCCTCTTCTTCTCCAAGTTCGCTGATCCTTCCAAGTACAGCAATGGTTTTCTTTCCAATCGAGATTTGGTTCAGGACGGCAAGAGCAGCTTTTATAGAGCCGGAATTTGTATTCCAAGAATCATCAATGAGTGTCGCACCTTTGATTCCTTCTGTCATTTCCAGGTGCCTTCTAAGGGGTTTGAACGTTTTTAGCCGCTTCACAGCCTCATTAAGGTTAAAGCCATGGGCATGAGTGGCGGCAAGCGCGGCAAGCGCGTTGGAAACATTATGGCTGCCATAACCTGGCACATAAACAGGAATGGAATGGTGATCATGGGTGAGAAGGAATTCCATTCCGCCTTTTGCATATCTCACATGGTCTGCCTTGTAATCAGCTTCTTCCCTAATACCAAACCAGAGAATTTTTTTGTTGGAGGTACGACTGACTCTGCGGCTGGACATACAGTCTGAATTCAGGATGGCTACTTGATTATTTCCGACCCCGTTAAGGATCTTCGCCTTTTCTTCTATATATTTTTTCTGATCACCAAATCGTTCAATGTGGTCCGCACCTATTCCTGTAATAAGAGCGGAAAAGGGACCGAAGCAACGGCAGCATTTCTCTAAGTGACCTGGTTTTCCGACCCCGAACTCAAAAATGCCAGCATCTGTTCTCTCCTCAAAATTAGCCAGCACGCTTGAATTGGAACGAAATAGATTGTAGTTTCCTTTTGTGGCTTTGACGTCGTAGCCTTCGGACAAAATATGCTTGATCATTTCTTTCGTTGTTGTTTTTCCGTAGGTACCTGTGATGGCTATTACAGGTACCGAAAATAGACTTCTGTAAAAGCATAAAAACTGTTGATAAGCCTCTTTAATATTCTTCACTTCTACGATTGTGGCTTCTCCTGGTAAAGCTTTCACATCTTTTACACGGTCGGTGATCACGACACAAGGGGGGAGAGGTCCTTCCGTGTTTCTTTTTTTAAGGTTACGGTCGACGCAAAAAAACAACATCTCGTCATTTAACTGTTTCTTACGAGTAATCACTTTATTGAAATTCGTGGAAGCTCCTTCTTTTACAATCACACCGTTGATGTGGGGGAGTATCTCTTCAAGCTTTAACTTTTTCACAGTATCCTCCTTTTAGAAAACAAGGGTTTACCATTTCGGTTCTATAATGACTTCTCGTTTCATCAAGTCGATATTGAGACAGCGGACGGCTGTGAATCTATTTATAGGCAAGGAAGAAAATAGGGAGGTCCGTTTCAAAAGGTACAGTTCATCTAAATCCAGTGCTGTCTCTCCATATACATTGAGGGGGTGCAGTAAGGAGACAAGGGCACTATTGGCTTGTTCATCGAGGTTTTCTATACGGAAACAAAAGGTTTGGAATGGCCCTCCTTCTGTATCCGCTGTTGTTCGGAAAGGTGAGGAAGACCCTGTTTCGTAAAGAATGAAAGGGAGTGTATCCACTCTTGCCATTTTCACTAACAAACTGCTGTACACATCCGAGGGGTCTCCTCTAAGGAGGTTTTGTTGATTTTTCAACCATTGTAAGCCTTTGAAAATTTTTTTGTTTGTTTCCAACTTTCTCCCCCCCTTTTATTCTTTTGTTTGCTCAGCTATGGCTTTAGCATATGGAATCAGCTTTTGAGCTACGGAAAATTCTCGATTTTTGCTTCCAGGACGCCAATTTACCTCGAAAATCCATAAACACCGGTTTTGATCAATGGCAACGTCGATCCCTAATTCATCAAAGGATTTATTTTCATAAAGGCTTTCAAAGTGGGTAGCAAACGTGACAGCGAAATATTCCAACAATTGCTTGATATCAAAATATTCATTTCCGAATTCATTTTTTAAAAAGGGGACCAGTTCGCCTCGATAACCGCCAGTGCTAATGTTGCTAGTCAGCTTTTCTCCTCCACTGATCCTCGGGTAAATCAAGGTGATCTCCCATCTCCTGTTTTCGTTCTTCTGTACATGTAATCGAAAGTCATAAGTTAACCCAGCTCTTGTCTTGCATTCAATGAACGACTGGACTAAATATTTTTGCTCAGAAAGGAGGGCTCGCATGTAATGTTTGAATTCCTCCATGGTATAAATATGTGTCTGGTCCCCAACTATGCATTGAATGTGTCCATCCATTGTTACATTTACGAAATGAACGAAAAGCCCTTTTCTTCCTGAGTGGGGCTTAATTACAATGCGCTGGTGTTCTTCTAAAAAAGGGATGACTTCGTCAGGGGTTGAAAAATTCAAGGTTGGAATCAGGTGTTTAGCAAATTGCTTCCCTTTTTCAATCTTCTTAAAGACGTTCATCTTACTCCCGATGGAATGACTGACAAAAGGAATGTTTTTCTTTAAGCTTTTCCTGATGATGGACTGCTGTTTTGTTTTTGGTGCACTGATATTGATGATCGTGTCTGGGAAGTCGGTTTCTTTTTGGAGCCAGTCACCATTTTCAAAAAACCAGCCGTTGATTTTCTTTCGGCTGAAGTCTATCGCACTGTAAGAGAAATAGAAAAAACCTATGTTCTGCATCTTCGCTTCAGCCGCGCAGGCGTAGGCTTTTTTTACATGGTAAGGTTTTTTTCGATAATGGAGCATACCAATTAAGGTCATGAGCAACACCCTATAATGGTTCTAAATAGAATTTTATTTCTTTTGCTGCCTTTTTTGCGATTTCCTTCGCTTTTAACGGATCTTGCGAGCTTGCTAACACATAAGCATATCGATGTCCCATGGATAAAGGGGGAGTGAGAATACTGCCTCTCCTCGGTTTGACATACACCTTTTTTACGCCGTTCATTTTTTTCGCCTTACGCTTTCCGGTGACTTTCACTAATTTGCCTGGAGACCGTACCGTTATAAATTGGACGAATGACGAAGCGTTCTTCTTTGGAATAAGGTCGGGCTCAAGGCCCAGGTTCAATTTTAGCGTTTCCTCTACTAGACAAATTCCTGTTGCTACTTGGATGAGACGATTTACAGCTCCACCTGAAATCCTCGGATTAATTTCAATGAGTTTCCACTTTCCTTTGACGATTCTCATTTCCAAATGGCAGGTTCCGTTTGTGAAGCTTAGGTCACTTGCAATGCTTTGGATGGCAGTCTGGAGATCCTTCCCTGATTTTTCTGGAAGGTCAGCCGGCATGTGATATCCCATAATGATAAAACGGTTTTCTTTAGAGATTTCCTGTTCAATAATAGCTACAATATGGATGTTGCCCTGATGAACCACCACTTCAATTAAGTACTGGGGACCATCTAAATACTCTTCAATGAGAATAGGAGTATCTGGGAAACGCTTTTTCATATAATGATAGGCTTTTTCAAACTCTTGTAGCGTTGTAACAAGCAATACGTCTTTCGATCCGTTTGAAACAGGTGACTTTACGATGGCAGGTAGACTTTTAACATAGCGATTAAAAATTTCCTTTGCTCCCATTTCTAAAGAGGCAATGGAGTAGACAGGATTATAAGGATTTCCTTTTAGTACTTTCCTGAATCTTGTTTTATCTTCCATATTATACAGAGCTTTTACTGATAATGAGGAAAGGCCTAATTCCATGGAAATTTGTGCAGCCATACTGACTAATGGATCCACAAAGCTTACAACCGCTCTAATTTCTTTGCCTTGCTTTTTAATAAGGGTTATTTGTTTTTTAATCCGTTGTTTTTCTGTTAAGTCCTGCACAAAAATCATTTGATGGACATCCGGATATTCTTCTCTTTGCTTAAGTCTCTTTTGACTGTCTGTAAGTAAAACTGTGAAATAGCCCATTTTCTTTGCTGATTGTATAGCTTCGCGACTGGATCCGGATTTATTGGTGCCAAGAAATACAATAGTCTGCATAGCAAGTGTGCAACCTCCTTACTTACGATTTGATCATTTTTCTTATCTGTCCAGCTAAAATCCGGATAAAAACTTGAGACAAGATAAGTGGGAAGTTTGGATTTTTCCATAAAGTTCTCGATCTCCAATAGCTAAAGGTAATTTGTCATCCACATAGCGGTGATTCAACTCGATGATCCATATCCGGCCATCAGCATCAACCGCCAGATCCACTCCAAAATATCCAAATTGTTTACCTGAATTCTTTTCAAGGCAAGCGGCTGCCATACACGCAATGGCATGGGCTTTTTGTTTAGTCGTCTCCGCGCGTTTCAGGTCGCCTCCTAAAGATTCCTGAAGGAGTTCATCTGCGTTCTCCACAGAACCACCATTGCTGTGATTACTTACGATGCTGTTCGGAACGCCAGCTTTGGCAATCCATCCTGTACACTGCCATTCTCCAGAAGTGTTTTTAGACATATACAAGCGATAATCAATGACTTTGTTATCCCGAAATGTGATGTTCAATCCCTGCTGGACGATATATTTTTTCCTGCCTAGATGAGAGGCCAAATAATCCTTCAGTTCATCAACATAAAGAACGGATTCATGGTTTTTTCCACCTGACCTGTGTTTGACGATGAATGAGGATGGCTGTTTAACACTGATTTGGTACGTGTTTTTTCCGTAAGAGCCGTGGATAGGTTTCAAGAATATCGATTTGAAAGTATCGGTAAGTTTGATTACCTCCTGTGGAGATTCATATTTATGTGTTACGGGGAGATATGGCTTTAAACCTTCCTCTTCGGAGAGGTATTGGTACACTTTCCATTTAGATAAGCTGGTTTCATTAAAGATTTTGTTTCCGATCTGACCTGTGAGATGGTTGAGCAGTTTCTTGTTTAACCCCATCCGTTTGTAAATGGCATCGGGATAAGGGAAGACTCCTTCTTTCCAATCCTGTTGTTCTGAATCATAAATATGACCTTTCAAACATAATTGTTCCTGATTGATCCCCTCTGCTGAAAAAACCAGAATGATGCCATGGTCCTGGGGTGAATTCTTTAAGATGTTCTTCCACATTTTCAATCTGGCAGGAAGGTATTTCTCTTTTGATGAAGCAAGTATCCCCATATAAGGACCAATGACAAGTTCATCTCCCATAGCTTTAATGTCAGCTATGGCGTGTATAGGAAAAAGCAGCTCATTTATACAGCTGTTGGAAAGACTTCCGTGACTCCCTCTCGAAATCATGACAGTTACAGGGCACGATCTTGATCCGAAATGTAAAATAGTTTTCTTGCCATGTGTCATTCCTGTCCGTTGAAGGAGGGAGGAGGGAATTTCCAGTACGTTTTTCATATCGTTTACTTTTAGTTTTATTGTGCCGATCATTCAACGCCTCCACTAATAAATAATAAGTACAGCATTATGTTATTCAGCGGTAGCTCTTCCGTGTGACTAGCGGGCAAGTTCTATGGACATCAAAATCAAAGATACATATATAAATACAGAGAGGAACACGCTTTTCATTTATGAAAAGACCGTGTATTTATTTTCCTATGAAGAAGGTGGAGCATTGTATATAAAAAAGATAGAAACGAAGGATGCTTTTTCTATTTGCCTGAACTCATCCTTTATCAAGCTCCTTCATGTAAGTGAAGGTGATTCCATTGTTTTTCATTTTGGATCCTGGAAAAAAGAAGTACGAGTGCACTATACAGAACTTATTGCGGAGGATGAATTAGGGGTGTCTCCTGATTTGATGCGGCCATACACCATCCCGGAGGAACTGGCATTTGAATGGTATGTGGATGGTGGAAATCTCTTCGTCGGCCCTGTCATCGGTATCATCAGAGGCTCATCTTTTAACAAAATCACGAATTACAGTCTGAAAATTTTACTTCGTTGGGTAACAGACTATGCAAACATTAAAGGTTTAGTCGTAGTATTCCCTTTGTCTGAAGTTCAGGAAAGGGTAGATTCTGTAAAAGGGTATGCGTTTCTTCCGAATGCTGAAGGGAGGAAGTGGCAGGAAGGAGTTTTCCCTTTTCCAACAGCGGTCTTTAATCGTCCCGTGGCAGGCGGAGGGCGTAAGTATCGCTTATTAGATCGGATAACAGAAGGGAGATTTTTCAACAGTAGAGGTACAGGGAAATGGGAGTTTTATTCGGCTCTTTCCAAACGTACGGAAACAAGGTCGCTTTTACCCTATACAGAGATCTACAGAGAGATAGGTCAACTGACGAAGCTTCTAAATGAGTATCACGTGCTTTATCTTAAAAGAAGGTTCGGAGCGAGAGGGTATGGCATCATTCAAGTCAGAAAAAAAGAACAAGCCATCGAAGTGACGAGGGTCGTCAAAGGAGAGCAAAGCAAAAAGACACTTACCTCAGAGGATGAGGTGAAGCGGTTCTTCTCATCACTGGTGAAAAAGGATCGCTATATTATCCAGCAAGGTGTCCCATTTGAAGCGGATGGAAAACAAGTAGACTTCAGAGGGTATCTCCAGAAAGGGAGAGAAGGAGCTTGGCAGCTTCGTGAATATATAGGGAGACGCGCCAAACGGGAAAGTGTAATTACAAACCTCCGATATACAGAAAAAATATTACCAGGCAGGGAGGCGCTGCGAGAGTTTTACGGTTTTGATGAAGGTCAAATTGAACATGTGGGAAGGAATATTGAAGAGGCTTGTATTCAAGCTGGGATGAGTTTAGATCAGTATTTAGGACATTTCGGAGATCTGGCGCTTGATTTCATCTTGGATTCTCAAGGAAAGGTTTATTTTCTGGAAGTGAACGGTAATTATGGTCATACAAGTTTACTTAAACTTAAGAATACACCGTTAAAAGAGAGAATCTATAAATCTCCTTTGGAATATGCCAAATTCCTTTCGGGCTTTTCAACGCATGAAAAATCCTAAACGTGCCGTGTCCACTTTTTTTCATTTCCATAAAATACAATAACCATGTAGAGGAGGTGAGAAATTATGGGAGCATTACAAGGATGCAGTGTGGATTTCTGGCGTAATAATTATGCTTTGTGGGTAGATTATGTGCCAAGTACTGTGTATATTGAACAATTTGACAGAAATGTATTCGGTACAACATTAAATTTCACCACTGCTATAAACTTTGATAGATCATTAGAAGGAATCAATGGGCTAGTGAGAGAGTCTATAGCAGCTCTTTTAAATGCAGGACACCCCGATGTTAATTACCCCCTAACTGTAGAAGAAGTGATAAGTGAACTCCAAACGTCTTATGACCTAGGTGGAAACCATATTGATGACCAATTCGTTCGTTTTAAGACATTCAACAATCTAACTTGTCCGTTTTGTTAAGAGGGATGTAGTAGAATATAGAATAAGTGAAAACCCTTGTTCATAGTGACAGACGTGATTCTGTTCACTTTGTGCAAGGGTTTTTTTTATTGAAAACTTCTTCTTTTATACTTTTTGATTTTTTTGTACATAGACAAATCTTCAAGGCTTTTAAACATGGAAATGCTGGGTTTCAAGTTCGCCTCAATAATCCAGACTTTTCCTTCATCGTCCACCCCAATATCAAAACCGAAAATGCGGGTGTTTTCATAATAGGTCCCAAGCTGTTCGGCTGTTAATATACATACCCTTTCAACTTTCGATTGGAGTTTTTCTGGACGACCATTTATTGAAATTGCAAAGGCTTCTTGTAAGGGAAGTATTTGTTGCGGATAGTTCGTAATAACAAAGTTAGGGGCAGCAACTTTGGCTAATGTTCCGGTTACTTCCCACGTATCGCTGTTTTTCTTACGTTGGATCATGACGCGTATATCATATGGGCATCCATTGATTTGTGATAAAGGGATTTTTTGTTGAACAATATAATGTTTGTTTGAAGAATAGTGGGTATTTATGTGTTCGAATACGTCTTTTTTCCCTTCCACCACATACTTAGTGTATAAGCTGTGGAACTCATACCGTTCTCCACCTATACAGGATACTTGGATGACACCTTTTCCTTGGTACCCTCTGGTAGGTTTCATCATCACCACATCGTATTTCTCAATCATTTCCCAAAAAGATTCTTCAGTCAGTAGACGTGTTTCGGGTAAGTGTGCGGAGAGGTCATTTCGTTGTCTTATGAGTTTATACTTTTTCCATTTGCTTCTGGATTTACGCATTTTATATCACCTCTCCCACGCATTTTTTAGAATTTGATGACTTTCTACTCCAACTCTTTAAAGGTAGAACGCAGAAAATGAACCGTTCGGTGCATTCGCATGGAGTGAGATCCTTTAACCAGAACAGTTGTCATTGGGGAAATAGCGTCCAGCAAGGAATGTTGCAAATCTTTGACTTTATTAAAATGGAAGACATGATCTGCGGGGAAACCAGCAGCTATAGCACCAAGACCGATATGCTTGGCATCTTTTCCATAAGTGATTAGAACATCTACCTTCTTCGCTGCTAAATGTTTCCCAACATCCAAATGACTGTCTACCGTATGCTTTCCAAGCTCCAACATACTCCCTAGAACAGCCACATTGCGGCCTTTACCTATTTTCGATAACACATCGATAGCTGCTTTCATCGCTTGCGGGTTTGCACTCCATGTATCATCTAAAATTTGTATATTGTCCATGAGGTTGTATAAACTTAATCTTCTATTGTTCTTAAGAGACTTAAAAGAGTCATTAAATCCTTTTTGCATTTCTTCAGGAGTGAAGCCAAGCGAATCTGTGACAGCAATTGAGAAAAGTGCATTGTAAATATGGTGGATGCCGTAAACAGGAATAGTAAACTTCCGTCGCTTTTTATTTAGTCTGACTTTAAATTTCATTCCATTTTTGTGAAAACGGATGTGGGTAGCTTTATAATCTGCTTTGGTCTTAATACCAATCGTTTTGATGTTCCCGCTAAACGGTTCGATGGTCAGTAATTTGGAGTTAGAGTCATCTGCATTCAAATATAAAGAACCTTTAGAGTCCATACCTGCAATGATCTCAGACTTTTCTTTCGCCAACTTTTCTAAACTACTATTGAAATTCCCTACATGAGCAGACCCGATATTGGTGATAACGCTTATGTTTGGCTGTATAATGTCACAATGTTTTTTAATATCCCCTGTTTTAAGCAGGCCATACTCTAGTATGACAGCTTGATGGTGAGGTTTAATCGACCTCGAATAGCGCTCCGTATGGGTGAGATTGCGGTTTCTTATGCTTTTAAAGGTGTTGAACCGCGTATTCAATATACTGGCAATCATCTCTTTCGTAGTCGTCTTACCTGCGCTTCCGGTAATCGCAATAATGGGGCGATGGGTTTGATCCATAAACTAGCTTTTGCCTCCTTTCCAATCTATGGACTCTTTTATTGATCATGGAATAAGCTTGTTAATAAAAGAGGTCACAAGTTAAACAAACATGCTTTCTATTCAACAATATATGTAAAAAAGTAGGGATTGTTTGGACTAATTTTTATGGGGAAGTGGTTGTGCGCTTAGAACTTTTTCACTTCGGTTAGACTAATATGTATCTGAACATGTTATGATTGTCTTTTAATCACTAGCCTATAAATGCCGAAATCTTGGAGGTTTATATATGGATAATAATGATATACTGATTCGACTACGATACGCCCTCGACATTAAAGATCAAGATATGATTGAAATATTCAAGCTTGGCGGAGTAGATCTTACGAAAGAAGAAGTTCAAAAGGTCCTCACAAAGTCAGAGGATAGTTATGATGAGGAAGATGATGAAGTTTATGAAGATGATGATCACATCAAATGCACCAACAGCATGCTGGAGTCCTTTTTGAATGGATTCATTACATTCAAGCGTGGACCACAACCTTCTAAGCCTGGACAATCGAATAAACCTGATCGTTCGATTAAGAATTACTCAAGTGTAAATAATGTCATGCTGAAAAAAGTGAAAATCGCCTTGAAACTGACGAACGAGGATGTCATTGATATTATGGATGCAGCAGACGTGAAAATCACTAAAGGGGAACTAAGCGGTTTACTAAGGAAAGAAGGGCATAAGAATTATAGGCAGTTCGGTGATCAATATGCCAGGAATTTCTTAAAAGGATTAACGATCAAATATAGAGGTTAAAAAAAGAGGTCAAACCATTCGTTGGTTCGACCTCTTTTTCAGTAAGAATAGAAGGGTATGTTTAGAATTCCCGGACATGAACGGGATCGATGGTACTTGAGAGAGGATATTTTACTCGGAATTTACGGTTTATGGCATGGATCAATTCGTGCTTTGCTTCTTCAGAGGCAATTCCGCCTTCTTTTATGTCTTCATGGTTCATTCTGACTTCAAAATCAATCTGATGATGCTTGTAATGGACTCTTCCAGATACGACCATGTGTACATTCTCCTTATGTATTTACCATTTTAGTGGATTACTTTTACGTAGAAAGTGAACAAACAAAGGGTGTTTACCCCTCAAAATTTGCTATAAAACATTCTTAATTAGTTTCAATGAAATGCCATTGGTTGAACAATGAACAGAATGTGGAGTAAGCTTGGAAGAAGAGAGAGCTTTTGTTGTCTGAAACTATTAAATGTACAAGGAAAAGCAAAGGTGTAACGATGTGTTGAGGAGATCGTCTATGAAACAAATGGTTAGAGTATTATTCATTGTGATTGGAAGTATATCTCTGGTTTTGGGCGTCTTGGGGATTGTGCTTCCCCTTGTTCCAACGACCCCTTTTTTACTGTTGACGGGAGCTTGTTATGTGCGTAGTTCAGATCGTCTGTATAACTGGCTGATGTCGAATAAATGGTTCGGGTCTTATATTAAAAATTATAAAGCTGGCCGTGGAATTCCTGTTCGTGCAAAGATATCGCTGCTCATCATGATTTGGTTTTCTTTTTTATTTTCAGCTTTTTATATCACATCTCATCCGTTGTTGAGGGCTGGTTTCATCTTTGGTGGCGTCTTCTTTACAGTCCTCATTCTTTGGACAAAAACATACCACCCTGAAAGGGAACAGTCCTAATTGTATGTGCCTTTTAATGGATGAAAGATAAAAAGCGGATCCTCGCCAAAGATTGGAGAGGGTCCGCTTTCTTTATTTTTTATATTGATCGATTGTCTGCTTCAACTTACGGGCAACTGTCTCTAACGAACCGTTCAGCTCGCGGTCTGTGAACGTCACTCCCGCGCGGCTTTCGTCCATTTCCAAAGCTTCGGCAAATAGTCCTCCGAGTCCCCGCGCCCGACGGTCGACTTCAAGCATGACATCGATACGGTCTTCGTGCAGGAAGAAGATGGCTTCCAGTTCATCTAAATAGGAACGGTATTCTCCACCAGGGGCGAATTCGAATTCCTGTACATATCCGTAGCGCTTCGAATATTCCATTTCGACTTTTCTTAAATGGAAACCTAAATGGCTTTCTAAAGCCTGCAATACTTGGTCGATGTAAGGGTGTGGGGCGATTTTAATCGGATCGCGGTCCTCCGGGTCCAGAGCCATCGGAATGTCGAGTCCGGTTTCGAACCAGATCGGAAGTCTTCCGTGCGAAGCAGGGACATGATAAGGAAGTTGAATGGAGAATGGGATCTCTTTCGTTTCCCCTTCCTTGATCATTTCCTGACCGGCAACCGGGTACTTTTGCAAAGCCACTTTTTCTTTCACTTTTTTATCATCCACTTCACGAATGGCCTCGGTCATGAGGAAGATATGGATGGAGTCGATGGATTGCTCAACGTCTCCTCCCTGGATGACCACCTTACCGTGGACGGTTTCACCTGGGATGAATTGGTCTTTTTCTAGTTGTGTATCCACTTTTGCAGCGCCTACGCCAACACTTGCTAATAATTTTTTGAACATGCGGATCTCCTCCTTCACTTGATTATACGAACGGTTAGAAGGAAAAGGTTCAAAAATTTTCATAAGAAATCTTTTTTTCGACGCTTCAAAAGCCGATCAGGTGTGTTTGGTGGAACGATGTCTTTCGGCCGTTCGAGAACGTGTTTCTTTTGAAGTATTTGACATAGGTGTTGAATCCTTAGATGAATGGCCGGCATACGATTTTTCCTTCACTACATCTGTTTTATTTTGATGATCATGCTCTCTTGAAACGGAATCATGATGAGTAGAATGATCAGGGTCTCTCACATCAGAATCATGACGAGTGGAGTGGTCATGGTTTTGGTAATCGTTCGGGTACATGGATGAGTTTTCCGTTTTATTCGAAAGGAACGTGCGGTAGACTTTGTCCTGTAATTTTTCCGTCGCTTCCACGATGACAATGATCTTTCCATCCTTCAAATGGTTCTCGTACTGATGGGCATCCTTCTCTGACATACCTGCTCCGACAAGAGCCCCGACAATTCCACCGCCACCAGCGCCTACGCCTGCTCCTGTAAGAGCGGCAGCAATGGGCCCTGCGGCAGCAATTTGTCCGATTCCAGGGATGGCGAGGAGACCTAATCCTGCAATGAGTCCACCAATACCACCTAAGGCACCTCCAGAAAGGGCCCCGATCCCTGCACCTTTTCCTGCTTTCCTGCCACGACTGCTATGGTTAGAGGTGACCGAAGTATCCATTTCTTCCTCCAACACATTGACTTTGTTTTTGTCTCTTGCAAAAACAGAGATGTCGTTCGATCCATATCCGTGATGCTGTAAATCTGTAATCGCTTTCTCAGCGTGGCCGACTTTTGAAAAAACACCGCCTATGATTCTTTTATCCATAATGGGTTTCCTCCTTTAAGGTTTCGTTAATAGGTTGATACCCGTTCTATCCACCTGTAACCTTTCTTTGGATAAAATAGTCTCTTAGTTGTGCTTCTAAAAAAGGATCCCTTGTGACGTTCTATGAAGCGTAAATCGGTTTTCTTTCTTTTGATTTGGGTAACATTTAAGGTAGGAATAAGATTTAATGGAGAGGCACAGAAAGGATGAAGAGAATGAAGGTACTTGTTGTAGGTGCAAATGGTCAAGTAGGCAAACATCTCGTCAAGTTTATTCAGGAAACGGATGATATGGAAGCAGTAGCAATGATCCGCAAAGAAGAACAAGCATCTTATTTTAAGGAACTCGGCGCAGAAACGGTTTTAGTCGACCTTGAAGATGATACAAACACGATTGCCGAAGCTTATAAGGGTGTGGATGCCGTCGTATTCACGGCTGGATCGGGACCAAACACGGGACCTGATAAGACGGTTATGATTGACCTGGACGGCGCAGTGAAAACAATAGAAGCAGCGAAACAAAAAGGCGTGGATCGCTACGTGATGATCAGTTCGTTTGATACAACGCGTGAAGCGATTCAGGGCGCTCCTTCGTCATTCGCTCCCTATGTCGTAGCGAAACACTATGCAGATGATTGGCTGAGAAGAACGGATTTGGATTATACAATCATCCATCCTGGTATGCTTACCAATGACGAGGGAAGCGGGAACGTCAAGGCGGCTGAAACCGTCGAAAGAGGCGAAATCCCTCGCGAAGATGTGGCTCGGGTGATCCTGGCTACGTTGGAGGATGATTCAACGATTGGCAAAGAGTTTCAGGTCGTAGGCGGAGAACAAGCGGTGAAAGACGCGCTTCACTCCTTGTAAAACGAATAGATGAATTGAAAAAGTGGCAGCTTGATATCATTCAAGCTGCCTTTTTGTTGCTGGGTAATATACATGTTCGAGCTCGTGCTTCTTAAAAAGTGTTCTGAGGAACAAACCCTGGATCTGCATACAAATAAGCCTCTTAATGTGTCTATACATGGTTGAGTAAAAGGGAGAGGGGTAAAGTAAATGGGAATCTATTTTTCAGGTTAATCCTTTTATTTCCGCACAGCCAGGTTGAAAGGGGTTTAAATGATGACTTCTATAATAGAAACCGATGTGGTTATTATTGGAGCAGGACCAGCCGGTCTTATGGCGGCTAATGAATTGCAAAAGCGGGACATGGATTTTATCTGTTTAGAACAGAGATCGAGTCCTTCAGAACTCTCCAAAGCTCTCGGTATTCAGGCGCGGACACTTGAAATGTTTGAACTCTTGGGCGTTCATCAGGAATTCTTGAAGAAAGGCTATCCGGGGCCTGGATCCAAGCTCCATCTAGGAGGAGAAAACCCTTCTGTGGTGGAACTCTATCATATCGAGAGTCAATATCCATATCTCCTTATTATTCCTCAGAGTGAAACCGAGAGTATATTAGAAGATCACCTTTCATCATTAGGGGGGAGGATCAACAGAGAACACGAAGTGGTGGAAGTGATAGAATCTGACGAGAGTGTGTATGTCACTGCGAAGCATAACGGAGAAATCAAGAGATATGTCGCTAAGTACCTGCTCGCTTGTGATGGTGCTCATAGTAAAGTTCGCCAGGATTTGAATGTGCCTTTTGATGGCGAGGATGAAGGGTACACGTTTTTCCTCGGGGACGTTGATGTTCCTGCCCTGAACGAAATTTATATTAACATGCACTTGAATGATCGGGGGGCTGTCGCCTTCTTTCCATATAAGGACGGCAGTTACCGGGTGGTTGGAATGAACCGATCCAGACAAGGGCTTCCTCACCAGGATGAGTTGACTTTGGAGGATTTGCAGGAAAGTTTGAATACGGTATTGTCGGAGTCTTACCAAGTAGAGAACCCTAAATGGCTTTCTTACTTTGGGACCGCTCATCGGCAGGTGCCCAACTACAGGGAGGGGAAAGTGTTTTTCGTTGGGGACGCAGCGCATATTCATAACCCGATTGGTGGGCAGGGGATGAACCTTGGTTTGCAGGATGCAGCGAATATCGTCTGGAAGCTGGATGCCGTTCTTAACGGCTACGCGGATGATCCTTTCCTCGACAGCTATCATCACGAACGTGCCCCGATTGGATTGGATGTATTGAAAGAAACATCGCGCATGCTTAAAATTATCGACCTTCAAGGCACGAAAGGGAAAATACGGAACTGGACGGGGAAAGCGGCTCTAACGCAGGACTGGGTTCAAAAGAAGATCGCTAACCACCTTTCCAATATATATAACGAATATGACGAGACCTTCAAAAACAAGTCGTTGCAAGACTCGTCTCTTTCTAAAGAAGCGATACGAGCAGGCGAACGGGTACCAGACCACCTTTTATTCTTTGATGGTTCGAATGATAAAAGTGTGTACCCGTTGATACGGAGGTATGGATACGTCTGCTTCATATATATAGACGCACAGGAACAGTCACTTATTGATAAAGCGTACACTTTTTCAAAAAAGGTCGACAGAACGTATGGTGGACTCATCAAGGTTTTTCTCGTGGCTAAAGGAGGGACGGTAAGAACAGATGGTGGTGAGCTTTCAATCATTTACGACGTGCATCGGCATCTGGGCAATAAGCTTGGTATGAAGAAAGGCCATACGCTACTTATACGACCGGATGGCCATGTGGCTTTTCATGAATCATCTTCAGACATTGAACAGACACTGGAAAAAGTAAATAATTTCTTTCGATAAATGAAGGAAACCGTCTGAACAGGCGGTTTTCTTCATTTATAGGTATGTACTATGACATGATCATGACGTGGAGTATGGGGCACTTCTTTTCCTCGTCTAGAGTAGGGAATCTAAGCAAGCAGATCCGAGTGACGAGAAGTGGTTTGAATTATTAAAGAGAAATGCGTAAAAGAATAGTTTATAAGAACTTACTAGGAAATTCTATTAACCTTTATCAAGGTTGGTGGGATTTTTTGTCTGTTTTTTATCTTCTTTGTAACGGTTATGTCATCTCTTTAAATGAGTTTAACAGTTTTATGATAATGGTATATTTCTATCGAACATGTGTTATGATGAGTTTCGTCGTCATTTACATCGTCATGAAAAAATGCGAGTATACGAGACTTAATGATGGAAAGACTGATGAAAATAGATAAAGGTTAAATCAACGGAGGTTTGATCATGTTTTCAAAATTAAAAACGAAAATGAAAGACCCCGCATTTAAAAAGAAAAGTATGATATATGCTGCAGTGATGGCGATTTTCTGGGCGAAGATGTACTTCATCCAGGGAGGTATTTTCACCCTTGATATTGAAAACGCCAATGAAGCGGCTATTTTAGCTTTTAACCCATTGAGCAGTATTTTCCTCTTATTTGGAGTGGGGATTATGCTGGCAGGTCGTAAAGGGATGCTGGTTACGTATATCTTTGGTTCCCTCTTATTATATGTAAACGTCCTGTTCTACAGGGAATACAGTGACTTCCTCACGATCCCGATGTTAGGGCAAGCCGCGAACCTGGCTGGTATGGGTGGAAGTATCACTAAAATTCTATCTGTGACAGACATTTTCTTATTCGTCGATGTACTGATTGCTGCGTTCCTACTATTCTATTTGAAGCCGGAACGCTTCCAAAGCTTTATGCCTAAAAGAAAAGAAGGTTTGATTTTGGCTGTCCTCGCGATTCCTCTGTTCCTTGTGAACTTAGGCTGGGCGACGACGGAGCGTACGGAACTATTGGAGCGTGCCTTTGACCGCAACATGCTCGTGAAGTATATCGGTGTGCTGAACTTCCACGCGTACGATATTGTCCTGCAAGGTCAGACAGAAGCGAAGAAGACGTTTGCGGATAGTAATGAACTTTCACCTGTTCTGAACTATATTAATGAGCAGAAAACAGAGCCGAACAGTGAGATGACAGGCGTAGCTGAAGGGAAAAACGTCATCGCATTGTCCCTTGAGAGTACGCAGACCTTTGTTGTTGATAATTCGGTGAACGGAAAAGAATTGACACCTTATTTCAACGATCTGAAAGAAGAAGGGGCTTACTTCAGTAACTTCTACCACCAGGTCAAACAAGGCCGTACGTCTGATTCTGAGTTTCTGCTTGATAATTCATTGTATGGCCTGAACCGTGGAGCCGCGTTCTTCACTCACTCAGGAAACGAATATCAAGCGACTCCTGAAGTGCTGGGTGAACAAGGATACTTCACCTCAACGATGCATGCCAATGATGAAACGTTCTGGAACCGTAACGTCATGTATGACTCTCTCGGGTATGATGAGTACTACTCTAAAAAAGATTTCAACGTAACCGAAGAGAAGTCATATGGTTGGGGCTACCTGGATGAGTATTTCTTTAGTGATTCTATAGATAAAATGGAACAGATGGAGCAGCCGTTCTACAATAAAATGATCACGCTGACGAACCACCATCCGTTCACATTGCCTGAAGATAAGAAATTCATTGAAGAAGGTAATACGTCCAGCGAAACCTTGAACCGTTATTTCCAGACGATCCGTTATCAGGACGAAGCACTGAAGCAGTTTGTTGAGAAATTTAAGAAATCCGATCTTTATGATGATACGATCCTTGTCATTTATGGGGACCACTTCGGTATTTCCGAAAACCATAAGCAGGCAATGGGAGAGTATCTTGATAAAGACATCAACGATTACGAACAGTTCCAATTGCAGCGCGTGCCGCTTCTAGTTCTGGGAGAAGGCATTGAACCGCAGGAAAACGACACCGTCGGTGGACAAATTGACCTACGTCCGACGCTTATGAATCTTCTAGGTGTCGAAGATGAAAACCCTGTTCAATTTGGTCAGGATCTCTTCAGTGAAGATCGTCGCGAAATGATGGTCACACGAGATGGAAACTTCGCCAATGAAAAGTATGTTGGTGTGAATGGAAACTGTTATGACAGAGAATCAGGTGAACCCGTAGAAGGTGAGTCTTGTGCATCTGGATTCAAGCAGGCAGAAGAAGAACTAGCCTTATCTGATTCTGTGGTTTACGGAGATTTACTTCGTTACCTTGATGAAATTGAAATGATTGAAGAAAAGGATTCTTCAAAAGATAAGAAATAAACCATGAGCTTGCAGGGAATCGATTTTCCCTGCAAGCTTTTTCATTTTAAACCACACTTTCCACTTACATATAAGCTCCCTATTCTGGAAGACTCAGTTTCGAGACGATTATGTGGTTCTAGGGGCTCCGGGAAAAGATTCGCTTTCCATGGGGCGGGCGGTGAGCCTCCTCAGGCTACGCCTTCCGGGGTCTCACCCTGCACTTTTTTCCTCTTCGATATCCGGTTCCGGCGCCTAGCGGCTAGTGAGACTTCCTTCGCTTCTGTACGATAAGTCAACATCGAATCACTCCGTTCTTCGTGTTTCCTTTATCTCCGCCAGCTCAGTCCAGTCCATACGCCGCTGATCAAGGCGCCTGCACACTTAAGTTAGGAGTCTCGCCATTCCCCTCCGCCCCTTTGTCTATAAGTATCTCGAAACCCCTTCTGGAACAAGCTGCTTTCATTCATATGGCAATTAAAAGGGAATTAACTCTTAATGAAGCTATTATGTATGCGGAAAGCTTATGATAGAGCGTTTTATGCTTACAAACACCAGGATAGTGAAAGCCAGCCTCTCCAACAGTGAAGGGGTTCGTTCGTTTCTCTCTTACATCAAAAGGGGTGGTTGGGAAGCTGCGAGACTCCCGTGGGAGAAAGGAGATAGGCGAGATCCCGCAGGGCGTAGTCCGAGGAAGCTCGGCACTCCCCCACAGGAAAGCGAGTAGCTTCCCAACCACCCCTGACGCTCAACCCTGGCAACGAACCCCGGAAAGTCTCGAAACTGAGTCTTCAAGAAACCTGCCATATAGTTTAATAATATAAACAGGCAGGAGTAGATGATTGTTAGGCGAATATGTATGTGAAGATCATTTTACGTTTGATTAAATTCTTTGAAAAAGTGGGTGGAGATGATGGGAAGAGTTGTGCATTTTGAAGTTCATGTCGATGATATGGAACGAGCAAAGAAATTTTATGGAGAGGTCTTTGAGTGGAAATTCGAAGACTGGAGTGAGTACGCAGGAATGCCTTATTTCGGAGTGGTGACAGGGGCAGAGGATCAGCTGGGGATCAACGGAGCTTTAATGCAGCGCCAAAGTGCACCGCCGGAATTGAATCAGGCAGTGAATGGCTTTGCCTGTACAATCGGAGTAGAAGACTACGATGTGAGTGAAGCTAAAATCCTGGAACACGGAGGCAAGGTCGCTTTGCCTAAATACGCCCTTCCCGGTATGGCGTGGCAGGGATATTACGTGGATACGGAAGGGAATATCTTCGGTGTTCACCAACCTGATGAAAATGCAAAATAAACCAAAAAGAACCCTTGATTAAAGGGTTCTTTTTGGTTTATTCTTCATCATGGCTGGGGTAGATGGATTTCTCCATCACAACATTGGTCGTTTTGTAAGATAGGTTCTCGTACAATTTCCTTGCTACTGTGTTATGACCGAATACGTGCAGGCCGATTTTCTTAACCCCGATTTTTCTGGCTTCTTCTTCTGCCAGCCTCATGGCATTTTTTCCGTGTCCCTGTCCTTGATGCTCATCTGAAACCCGAATATCATAAATGAATGCCTTATCAGAGGACTGCTTACAAATCCACAGGGAACCTGCATTTTCTCCCTTTTCACTGAGGATCGAATAAAGAAAATGATGTTCGGTATCCCTTCCATCAGGGAGCAGTTCTGCATGACTGGTTCTGGCTTTTTCAAGCGCTTCATCCTCCGTCCAATTTCCCGCAGCCACCTTTTCTTTTGCATAGGCAGCGATTGAAAAATCCATGTATTGCACAAATTCTTCTTCTGACATCCGGCGTAAAGTCGTCATTTGATTTTCTCCTTTTTAAGTGGTACTTTTCAATACGGTTAAGAATAAGGAAAAGTTCCATTCATTAACGCAAGTGGGTAAGTTCTTCTTGCTGGAAGATACTATCCTTAGAAAAGTATGAAGGAGGCAGGGTCTAATGAAATTGGTGGATATATACCGAGTAAAAACATTTGTTGTGCCAGAACATGTGGATGCTGTGGTACAGGGAATACTGAGCGTTGATGATTTGAGAGTAGGAAATTATAAAAACGTGATGTGGCAGTCGAAGGATGGAATGGAGCAGTTTGTGCCAGGGGAAGCATCCGTTCCTACAGAGGGGGAGGCTGGAGAAAAAACGACCCTCACTTCGCTTCGGATTGAATTTTCTATTCCAAGGGATGACGTCTTATTAAGAAGGGTGATTGAAGAAGGGATTTATCCTTATCACCCTTGGGACGAGCCAGTGATTCAAGTTTCGGAAGAACGGGAAGCCAGAAAGCAAGACTAAGGAAACACCACTCATTTTCGAGTGGTGTTTTTTAGCTTCTATTGATCTATAGAAAAAATAATAAAAAAATGTAGAAAATAGTGATCCAATTTCATTTTCCTCTCGTTAGCTTGTTGATAACAAATAAAAAGTTAAAAGGAGAGGACAAAATGAAACACTTGAAAAAAGTATTGGTATTAATGATGGCGTTTGTTCTGCTTGTTCCTTCACTCAGTATGGCAAATGGTAGTGCCACAGTGAAAACTCCGGCAGCAGATTTAAGGGCTGATTTGGATCAGCTGCTCTCTGAACACTTTGTTTTGGCCACAACATACATGATGAAATCTTATGAAGATGCTCCTGACGCAGATCAAGTTTGGGAAAAGCTCGATCAAAACGCGAAAGACATGACGCCTGCAATTGCTTCTGTATATGGAGAAGAAGCAGCGAATAAATTTGAAGAGATTTTTCGTGGACATAATGATTATTCGGACGGCTTTGTAGAAGCTGCAAAAAACGATGATCAAGAAGCACGTGAGATGGCAGAGGCGGAAGTGGATGAGTTCGTGAATGAATTCGGCAGCTTTCTTGCAACGGCAACGGAAGGTAACCTTTCAGAAGAAGCAGCTAAAGAAGTGCTTACCGCTCACGAACAAGATGTAGTGAAAGTCTTCGATCACTATGTGAATGAAGAATATGAGCAAGCCTATGCTACTTATCGCGAAGGGTTCCAGCGTATGTTTGATATTAGTAAGGCTCTTTCCTCGGCGATTGTCACACAAATGCCTGATCAATTTGAAAATACGAAAGCGGATGCACCAACCGCTGATCTTCGTTCCAATTTGAATGCTCTTGCTTCAGAACATTTTGCTTTAGCTGTACTGGAAATGCAGAAAGGATATAATCAATCTGCGGACTACGATTTTGTGACATGGGCAGAAAATCAGCATACACAGGATTTCAAAGCAGCGATGGCGTCTATTTATGGACAAGAAGGTGCAGAGCAGTTTGAACAAGTATGGCAGCAGGACCATATCAACGCTCAATCTGATCTTGTAACCGCTGCACTTGAAGAAGATGAAGAAGCTCGAAAAATGGCAGAAGAAAGCTTGCAGATGTTCGCTGAAGATTTTGGTGCATTCCTAGGTGCTGCGACTGAAGGCAACCTACCAGAAGAAGCGGCTACTGAAGCGGTATGGATGCACGAAGAGCAAGTGTTGAAAACTTTTGACGCCTATGTAGATGGAGATTATGAGACAGCTTACACTTCTTTCCGTGAAGGGTACGGATTCATGTTCGGAATTGGTGAGACGCTTGGAGATGCCATTGTAAAACAGATGCCGGAACAGTTTAATCAGGACATGATGCCGGAAGAGATGCCTGATACTGGATTTGGTGGAACAAGTGATCAAGGTATTTCTACTTGGGTATGGGTAGCGTTTGGTCTATTGGCTGCTGTTTCAGCAAGCTTCATTTATGTGAGAAGAGTGAACCAACAATAATTAGGCAGGGAGGGGAAGGCACCTCTTCCCTTCCTTTTAATCATATAGAGGTGAGCTTATTATGAAAATCGGATGGAGGCTGTATTTCACAGTTGTAGGTTTGGTCGCTATGGTGATGATTTCATATGAAATGGATATGTGGACATTGGGATCTGAAACAGAGACGAACCCTGATCTTGTAAGGGTGGAGAATGCCTCTCAAAGTTTACAGGTACAAGGAGCTTCTTCGGATGATAAAAAAGAAATATTAGATGGCGAATTTACGGTATTGAACAAAGAAAAGGACCTCAATGATGAAAAGGTAGTTAAAAACCAAGAACAATCTGACCCTGGAATTATACCTTCTCACATTCATATCCCTTCCATTGGGGTTGATGCCTCCATTGAGGATGTAGGGATCCTGGACAATGGACAAATGGGAGTACCTGAAGATCCGCAGGCATCCGGCTGGTTTGAACCGGGCACACAGCCAGGAAACCGGGGGAACGCTGTCATCGCAGGGCACGTCGATAGTCGCACAGGACCTGCTGTTTTTTATGATTTGAAGAAACTTCAAAAAGGGGATGAAATCAAAATCCGGAATGAAGAGGGCGATGAAAAAGTCTACATCGTGGAAAAGCTGGAAAGTTATCCGATGGAAGAGTCACCGATTCAAAAGATTTTCGGGAGCACGAATGAGAAACGGTTGAATCTTATTACTTGCACGGGGGAATTTGTTCGTGAACGCGGCGGGCACCAAGATCGACTGGTTGTCTATTCTAAATTGAAGGAACCGGAAATGAACCAAAAAGATATCACTCCTCCGGCCAAAGTCCAGGTGCAAGGTACTTTCATAACCTGGCATGCTGTCCGGGAGGATTATGTAGCGGGATACAGGGTGTATAAAAGTAATGACGGAGAGGATTTTCAAAAGGTGGCAAGCATATCCAAACATGAACGAAAAACCTTTGTGGATGCAGAAGCTTCTGCTCATCAGTATTATGTGACGACAGTAAATCAAGATGGACAGGAATCTTCTCCTTCAGAGATTGCCGGGGAAAAGTAAATAGATTTAAAAAGTTCCACACCTAGGTGTGGAACTTTTATTTCAGGGTGTGGCATACGATTCTTTGGACTTTTCTCTACGGTTAAGAATCCAAAAGTAAAGAAACAGTCCCCCGAAGATTAATACACTTTTCGTTATGAGGCTGGCTTCTTCGCTGAACGAAAGGATTTGGACGAGAACTTCGGGGATGATCATGATAAGAACAGTGACAATCATAATCCATGTCCTTGCCCAAAGGGAAGCCCCGATAAAGAAGCTGATCGTCAATAAAGCAGCGATTACGTTGCCCACAGGTGAAAGAACAATAACCGGAGAGTTGATCGTTTGATCCAAAGTAAGGACGGCGATGAAAAGTGAAATTTTCAGAAAGCCAAAAATACCGATCAGCATATACTCTTTCTTTTTATCAAATTGATATAGAGACGTATAACGCAAGAGGGTCGTAAGAGAGAGAAGGTACACAATCATTAGGATAGGGTAGCCAATCATTTGAATCATCGATAATTCCGCTCCCCCATTGATGATATCCCCTAATAGAAGATAGGAAAGAGTGCCGAAAACAAAGACAGTAAAGGCGCTGATGAGCATACGGAAGTCAAAAGGCATCTCCTTAGAAACTTGTTCCATAAATTCTTTTGGTGATCGTCCGATCATGTCATCAACATTCTTTCCTTCCTTTTCAGCCTCTGTTAAATGATCACGTAGTTCTTCGACAATTTCACGGGTATCCGTTTCCTTTTTCCCACTTGAAATCAGGTAGAGGTGTAAACTTTCTAAGAATTTTTCACTCTTCTTTGATAAGTGCACTATGGAATTCCTCCCTCATCACTTTTGTAACACTGGTGGAAATAGCCTCCCAGTTCCCTTTAAATGTTTCCAGTTCTCTCTTTCCGTTTTCTGTAATCGTGTAATACTTCCGCATCGGACCACCGGAAGGGAGCTGTTTTTGACTTGTCTCGACAAGCCCTTGTTTTTTCATTCGTAAGAGGAGGGGATAAATACTGCCTTCTTTGACCATGGTAAATCCATAATGGTCGAGTTTTTCAATCATTTCGTATCCATAAGTTTCTCCTTTAGCGATGATGGAAAGGAGACAACCTTCTAGAATGCCTTTTAATATTTGACTGGAAGACAAAGTTTCACCACTTTCATAACTATATTGCATAACAAGGTAGTGGGGTTTAAAATAACTTGCAATGCAAGGTAGTATAACTATACCATGTTATTCCATTAGCTTCCATCCATGTATGCGAAAAATTTTTTATGAAAAAAGCTGCCAACATGAACCGGGTGTTGGCAGCTTTCGAGTTACTTGCTTAATCCTTCTTTGATCGTATTGATATTGGACTCCATCATGGAAATGTACGTATCGCCTTCTTCACCTGGTTCAGCTAAAGAGTCGGTGAAAACATCGCCCATGATTGGAACACCGGTTTCTTCTGAGACAGCTTCCATGCTACGCGCATCGATACTCGTCTCCAAGAACAATCCTGTGATTTGTTTTTCATTGATGATATCTACAATTCTTGTGATTTGTTCCGGGGTACCTTGATTTTCCTGGTTGATCTCCCAAATGTATTCTGCTTGGAACCCGTAGGCGTCACTGAAGTACTTGAACGCCCCTTCACTTGTTACAAGTACACGTTCTTCTTCCGGGATATCATTGAATTGCTCTACGGCTTTGTCGTGTAAAGCTTGCAGCTCAGCAATGTATTCCTCAGCATTTTCTTCGTAAACTTCCTTGTTATCCGGATCAACTTTAATGAGGCCATCTCTTGCATTTTCGGCGTATTTAATTCCATTGCGGACATCCAGCCATGCGTGAGGATCTTCTTCGCCTTCGTTGCCTTCTGATGTTAGGTACATCGCTTCAACACCTTCACTCATTAGGAAAACGGGCGCATCTTCGCCGTCTTTTCCTGCCGTTTCCATTAATTTGTTAAACCAGGAGTTTCCTGCTTCAAGGTTTAAACCATTGTAGAAGACTGCATCCGCATCAGTGGCTTGTTTTACATCTTCCGGAAGCGGATCATATTCGTGGGGGTTGGACCCGATAGGTGCTAAGCTGTGAATTTCAACCTGATCACCACCGACGTTTTTCACGATGTCATACACAATTGAGTACGTGGTCACGACTTGAACTTTACCATCACCTTCATCTGTGTTTCCATTGGCTTCCTCACCACCACAGGCGGCTAGAAGTAGCAGGGTAAATAGTGTTGCTGCTAACAGAATAAACTTTTTCTTAAACATGAATGTTCCTCCTCATTTATCTATGAAAATTTTCAAACTATACAAGAGATGCCTTTTTCTTTTTGACTTTCAACATTTTCCACAGCCACCCATGTTTAGGTGAGAACAGGAAGACAAGGACAAAGATCGCTGTTGCTGCCATAACAATGGTCGCTCCTGAAGCCAGGTTATAGGTGAAGCTGAAGTAAAGACCGATGACCGACGATAGAATACCGATCCCAGAAGCAAGAAAAACCATGATCCACAAACGATCGGTCAAAAGGTAGGCAGCCGCTGCCGGGGTGATCAACATCGCAACAACGAGAACGATACCTACGGTTTGTAAAGATGCTACGGTTCCCATTGTCAGCAGAGTCATCAGAAAATAGTGAATCAGCCTTACTGGCAACCCGTAAGCTGCGCCCATCGTTTCATCGAAGGAGGTGACCAGCAACTCCTTATAAAAGAGGTATACCGCTGCCAGGATGACAACACCGATTCCGAGCGTGATCCACATATCAGAGGCTCTGACTGCGAGAACATTCCCGAATAGTATGTGATAGAGGTCCGTGCTGCTTTTTAACATGGTAATGATGATGATCCCTGCAGCAAAGGCCGCGGTGAACATAATGCCGATTGATGTATCGTGTTTGATCCGGCTGTTCTGAGTGACGAATCCGATAGCAATTGCCGTGAGGACACCACTGAAGACCGCTCCAAAGAAAAAGTTGATTCCGAACATGTAGGAAATGGCAACTCCAGGTAAGACCGCATGAGAGATGGCATCTCCCATAAGGGCCATCCCTCTGAGAATGATGAAACAACCAATAACTCCACAAATGATTCCAACCATAATGGAAGTTAGTAATGCCTTTTGCAAAAATCCGTATTGCATAATTGCTTCAATAAAAGCCATGACTTACACTCCTATCTCTTTCATGAAAGCAAACTGTCCTTGATAGGCTTTTTCGATGATTTCTGTTTGAAAGACTTCCTGCACAGAGCCGAAACCAATCAGTTCTTTGTTTAGTAGAATCAGTTGATTGAAGTAATCATTGGCTTTGCTCAAGTCGTGATGGACGACAATGACCGTTTTTCCCTGCCAGCACAATTCTTTCAAGATCCGTACAATCGTTTCTTCACTCGACACATCCACGCCGACGAACGGTTCATCAAGGAAGAACATCTCAGCTTCTTGCGCGAGTGCCCTGGCTAAAAATACGCGTTGCTGCTGACCACCGGATAATTCACCAATTTGTCTTTTGCTGAAATCTTCCATACCGACCCTGCGAAGACATTCCATCGCCCACTCTTTGTCTTTCTTTTTCGGTCGTCTGAATAATTTCAAGTTGGGGTACGTGCCGATCAGAACAGCATCAAGAACAGTAATCGGGAAATCCCAGTCAATATCATTGCGCTGAGGGACGTAAGCGATTTTTTTCCTCACTTCTTTCACCGTTTTTCCAAGAATTCTAATTTCCCCTTTATCCCGTGGAATCAAGTTCAACATGGCTTTTAAAAAAGTAGATTTACCGGCACCGTTTGGGCCGATAATGCCGACGAGGTTTCCTGGGTTCACGGTTAAGCTGACTTCTTTCACCGCTTCATTCCCATAGTAAGAAACATGCAGATCTTTGATGGATAGGGCAGCATCCGCCATCTTTTCTCCTCCTTTGACATGAATATCGTCATCCTCCTCTGAAAAGGTTTAGATATGTTCATGGTTTTGTCGTATTCTCACAAAAATTTATGTGGTTCATTTAATTTTCCTTTGCGCAACTTTTTGGGTAAAAAAATTGGATCCTTTTACTATATGGGCGATCTTAGAAAAAGTTGCTAAGAATTGATGTGCATCTAAAAAGTTTCCTTAGTGCAAAATATATAGATGAATACAAAATAAGTCAACCTTATTTCGTGAAAAGTATAAAAATTTACAAACAAAGGTACACTCCGGATGGAATGTACCTTTGTTTGGAGTCTAATCATCCAGGCATATTTATTGCCCGCTGCTCACTTTCTTTTCAGCGATATAATCTTCCAAACGCTCTTTTTGTGCAATCAAATCTTCAACACTCAATTCATTATGATTAGGGGATGGTGCTTGTGCTAAAGGATTTAAATTTTGTGCCGCTGGATTTTGGATCAGTTGCGACAGCTGTCCTTGATTTTGTTCATATAGACGATACCCTACAGCTCCTACCACTGTTCCTGAAACGAATCCCATCATGAAATCTTTGTTTAATACCATCGTATAAAACCTCCTGGAAATTTTTTATTTATAAAAGCAATTTGCTCTTACTCGCATCATTCAATAGCTCGATGACATTGACTGCCCAAGTCACCATAGCCACCTGCAGGATGTTGCCTGCACCGATGGAAAGCATGCTGACGATTCCTGTAATGACATCAGGATGTCGGAATTTGTTCTCTCCGTGGGAAAGCACGGTGTAGGCGGTTGATATGACGACCGCGTAATCAAGCATCCCTGGGACTTTTCCTGGTTTATTGTTCAAGTAGGCGATCAATATGAGAAAGCCTGTAACCAGACTGCGTAAAAAGTCTTTACGCTGGGCAGGTGCAATGTTGACCATAATATTGTCTAATGGATCAAAACGGGTTTGTTTGAAAAACAGACTGATAAACCGCAAGATGACTTTTCGATTGATCAGCTCTTTGACATACGAAATCGTCATCGATTGAATCGTTGGTTCAATTCTCACCGATTCGATTCCTTTGATGGAAGTGAACATATCCTGGATCTGGTCGTAATCCCGCTTATCGTACAATGCAGGGATTATTAAGCGGAGTCGACCAGGTATGTCATGGACGATGGAGAAGGTTGCCTGCATGTTACTCGCTCCTTATTCACTAATAATCGGGTACTGTTCAAAACGACAGCGATGGTTGCTGAATTGTGTATAGCCGCGCCGATCGTTGGAGTAATCCATCCAAAAAGACCGAAAAGAATCGCTGCACTATTGACGGCAATCGTGATGACAAAGTTTTGACGAATCATAGACATGGTAGACTTTGAGAGCTGAATAACATCTGAGAGAATGATAGGATCATCCGATGTAATGACAAGATCGCTTGCTTCCACGGCGATATCGGTACGCTTGCCTCCCATACTTACGCCTACATCAGCTAACGCGAGGGCTGGGGCATCGTTAATTCCGTCACCTACCATTAATACGTGACTTCCCTGTGATTTATATTGTTTTACAAAGGCCGCTTTTTCGTGAGGGAGAACTTCGGAATGAAATTGGTCTAACCGGAGTTCATGGTAGACTTCTTCAGCAACTTCGCGTTTGTCGCCAGTAATCATAACGATTTCATCGACACCGTTTCTTCTCAACTGATTGATCGTTCTTTTCATACCTTCGCGTAACGAATCTTCAATAACAATGGCACCGGCCATTTTTTTATCAATTGCCACGAAAATCGTATTTTTTTCCTTGATGGACTTGTTCAGGAAGGTGAGACTATTCGTGTCAACCTCATGTTTCACAAGTAAGGATTGATTTCCAATCAACACTTCTTTGTCGTTGACCGTGGCTTTCACTCCGTGTCCGACAATGTTTTCGATGCTGTCATGGTCATGGTCGTAAGCTGTTAAGTTTAAATCTTTCGCTTTTGTGAGAATGGCTTCAGCAAGCGGGTGAGAAGAATGTTCTTCGGCTGAAGCGGCATATCTTAAAATTTCATGTTCTGTGAATCCATTATATGGAGCAATTTTAACGATTTCAGGCTTTCCTTCTGTAATGGTCCCTGTCTTATCAAGAATGGCTGTATCGATGGAGGAAAGCTTCTGTAAGTATTCACCGCCCTTGATGAGAGCTCCGCTGCGAGCTGCTTTTCCGATGGAAGCAGATATAGCGGTCGCCGTCGCCAGTTTAATGCCACAGACATAGTCAATGACAAGCATATTCAAGACACGATCCCAACTTCTTGTGACTCCAAACGTAAGCAAGGCCAGTAAAAAGGATACCGGTACCAGTCGTTCAGACATGTCATCTGCATAGGATTGAATCGGTGCTTTTGAATCCTGTGCTTCTTCAATCATCTGTAAAATCCGTGCCACGGCTGTTTCATCTCCGACTTGAGAGACCTCTAGCCGTATGTTGCCTGATTGGACGATGGTGCCGGCATAAACGGTTTGACCACTTGAAATTTCCTGAGGCATGTATTCTCCGGTGATGGCTGATTGATCGACACTTGCCCAGCCGCTGATTACCTTACCATCAGCGGAGATCTTCTCTCCTTCAAATACGGCAATTTGATCCCCGATGCTTATTTCATCAATGGATACTTTTCTCTCGTCCCCCTGGGCATCCACTTTCCAAACATAAGGGGTATCCACATTCATCATTTCCCTCACGTAATTCTTCGTCCTGTGAGCGGTGAAGTCTGTGATGATTTCGCTCAAGGTGGACATGAAGAGGATGACGATCGCTGATTTTGGATTGCCTTTCAAAATGGAGGCGATAATGGCTGTCGTACTGAGTGTGTCAGCATTTGGACGTCTCCCTTCCGTTAACGGTCTCAAACCATTGACGATCATGGACTTGCAAGCAAAAAGACTGGCAAGGGAGGCGGGGGAAATCAATTTCATCATTCCTGTAAACCTTGCCGTTGGAAGCAGGAAATCAAGGAGAAAGGCAAGGCCGCTTGCAGTTAATTCTTTTTTGTATGGGTGGCTTTTCATTTGAGATGGTGCGGAAGTCCGACCATATAGAATCGTCTTTGCGTTCAGCTCTCGGTCATGATGAAGAACCACTGAACCCGATTCTCGAGTATAGATAGCAGAGTGAACCCCAGGGATGAGCCGGTAAGAGGCTTCCACTTGACCCTGTGTCAAGCCTGTGGGAATCTTCAGCCTGGTTCTGCCGGGTATTGCATGAACAATGGCTCCTCCGTTCACGATCATCCATCACCATCCTTCTTAATTAATGTGTATGCCCAATACAAAAGACTGCTGGCGAATGCAGGATTGGTGCCGAATCCTGTCGCTCCTTTGAAAAGCAGCCAGAGGATGAGTAAAGATTCTGCATCCGTCTTTCCGCCTGTTTGCTTTTTGATAAGGTCGTCAAAGGAGTCGACGCCTTTCCTTAAGGAATTTTTCACCTTGGATTCTATGTAAGGATACGTCGAAATAGAAGTGTCCACAGCCATTTGTACAAGGGCGTCGAATTGTTCTGATGTGAGGTGATCGGTCGTGAATTCTAAAAGTAAGCTTCCTGTGATTCCGGAAGCTTTCACTCGGCTCACTAACGGAACTTGTCCCATTTGTAATTCTAACGCTTGAGCAATTTTCTCTTCCTTCCAATGATCGCTCTGCAAGCGGACGCGACCTGGCATGGCATGCAGTACTTGTACTTTTTGATCCTTCAATCGTTTCATAATACCTGGGATAGCAAAAGATGCGCCTAAACCGATCAGTGACTGCATCATGAGCCAGACACTTCTCTTGTGATCACATCATTATGAACCCTTTGGACAATTTCAAACCATTGTTCGATTTGTTTTTCATCCACATCCGGACTTGAGTCGTATTCAACTAAGACGGTTCCTGTTTCAGGCGTGTGTTTTACTGAAATGATTTTTGGTTCTAATTCAAGTAAAGGAACCAGCCGGGAGACGATTTTAGAATTACCTTCCCAATAGGGGGAGGATATACGTACTCTTCCTGGGATGAAGTGCATGATTTTTATACGATAGGCGGCTAACATCTTTTCTAATCGTTTCATAAAGATGATTTGTTTGACTTTCGTGAGCATGGCAGACTCCTTTACAAAAAATTATTAAAAAAGTACTTGTAAGATTAATGGTAGATAAAATGGAATATTATTACAAGTGAACTTCTTCCTATAAATGGTTGCCATGCAAGGACAAGAAGGGAGGAGATTCGACAAAGGATAAGATTGGTTGACAAAAGTGCCGATTTTATTGTAGTTCTAATGACCTATGATGGGGTGGGAGAGTAGTTTTCTCTTAAGGTATTGTTAAACGTTGGTATTGATGTTTACGAAGTTGTTGAAGGGTCAGGAAAAATCCTCCTCGGATTGAAGATTGAGACGTTTGTGGGGTTTAAGGTGGTTGGAGAAGGTGGCCTTCTGAAGGGGGCGGTGAGCATATACCGATGTTTCTTTAATAAGTCACGGTACAAAATAACTCGAGGAAAGAGGCTGGAAGACGGAATATTTCAAGAGGGAAGGAGCAAACCTCCCTCTTATGTATCATTCTAAATAAGAAAACCCATAATTAATAAAATGATTGATCATGACCGCCATCTCTCTCGGCGACTGATCCATATCTTTTTCAATCCAATCTTTGATGACATGAATCGCGCCGCTGATGACGAAGGAACTTAAATACTCTGATTCATGCTTATTTGCCACATGCTCGTCCATCCAATTCTTCCTCATGAATCCCCGCGTCAGCTCCATCATTCGTTTTTCGAAAGTCGGAGCCGCTTCTTTATTTAGTAGAGTCTGGAACATGAGTTTGTTCTCGATGACGTATTCCAGTATTTTTTCAGTCATCTGTATGGATTCTTCTTCATGCTCGTAGTTATAGCTGTGGAGGTAGCGATTCATATCTTCTGTGATTTCTTCTTCAATCTTGCTGAGCAGGTCGTAATGGTCAGAGTAATGGGTGTAGAAGGTCGAGCGGTTAATATCAGCAAGTGCACACAATTCTTTTACGGTAATATCTGATATGGGCTTCTTTGCAAGCAGGCTGATCAGACTTTCTTTCAGTACTTTTCGGGTATATTTCTTTCTTCGGTCGAGTTTCTCGCTCATTGTTCTGGCCCCTTTTTGTTACATTTCTGTGACAATCCAACACAAAATAAAGTTGTGTTGGGAAACTAACGATAGTTAAGGAACTGTTTGTTGAATATCCAACACGGTGTTAATAAAATGATAGAATGTATGAATGTCATTTGCAAGAGAGGTGAGGCCTTATTGGCTGGGCATCAAGAATAATTAAACATAAGAAAAGCATTGTCATCATTTTTATGATCCTAACCATTCTCAGTACGGTGGCTCAGTTCGGGGTATCGGTCAATTACAACATGGTCGATTATCTGCCTGGAAACTCTCCGTCCATGGAAGCGATGGAGTTGATGGAGGAAGAGTTTGATGAGCCGGTGGAAAATACCCGGGTCATGATCCAGGACATCTCCGTCACCGAAGCCTTGAGTTATAAAGAAGACCTCGATTCAATCGAAGGTGTCACAAATGTGATGTGGCTCGATGATGTCATCGACTTGAAAGTCCCGCTGGAAATGGCAGACCCGGATACAGTCGAAACATATTACCAGAAACGGTCGGCCCTTTTTTCCGTGACGATTGAAGAAGGCTACGAAGTGGAAGCGACCGATGCCATTTATGATTTGATCGGTGAAGAAAATGCAGTCGCAGGTGAAGCGGTCAACACGGCGGTTTCTCAGAAGATGGCGGGCAGTGAGTCGATGTATGCAGCTGCACTGCTTGTTCCGATCATTATCCTCATATTGATTGTGTCTACGACATCCTGGATGGAACCGGTCTTCTTTTTAACAGCGATCGGAGTTTCTGTCCTGATCAACCTGGGGACGAATATCTTCATTGGAGAAGTGTCGTTTGTCACTCAATCGGTCGCACCCATTTTACAGCTCGCGGTGTCGCTCGACTATGCGATCTTCCTGCTGCACAGCTTTTCTGATTATCGAAAAGAAGTGTCCGATCCCAAAGAAGCGATGTTGCTTGCGATGAAACGGTCGTTCCCGGCAATTATCGCCAGCGCCTCCACGACCTTCTTCGGATTTACGGCTCTCACGTTTATGGACTTCGGCATCGGTGCAGACTTAGGTCTCAACTTGCTGAAGGGAATTTTGCTGAGTTTCCTCAGTGTGATGATTTTCCTTCCGGCGCTTACGCTGATGTTCTATCACTGGATTGATCGTACCCAGCACCGTCCGTTTGTTCCAGATTTCAAAGGAATTGGCAAACGTGTCATGAAATTCCGTATTCCGAGTTTGATCTTTGTCATTTTGATCATCGGTCCTGCCTTCCTGGCACAAAACGAAACTTCTTTCATTTATGGAACAGGAGAACACCCTGAAAATACACGAGCAGGCCAGGATGCAAGAGCGATTCAGGAGGAGTTCGGCAAGAATATGCCAATGGTTCTGCTCGTACCTGAAGGGGATCGGGCCAAGGAGGAAGAGCTTGTACGGGAGTTGGAAAGCCTTCCGCTTGTTTCAAATGTCATCTCCTACGTCAACAGGGTCAGCCCTGCCATACCGCCCGCTTATTTGGAGGAGTCGATTACCGAATCGTTTTATTCAGAGAACTATGCACGGATCACTCTATACACCGAAACGGATGCCGAAGGAGAAAAAGCTTTTTCTCTTATAGATGAAATTAAGGAGACCACCGGGAAATATTATGATGAAACGCATATGCTCGGTGAGAGTGTCACCTTGTATGATATGAAGAATATCGTCCAGGACGATAACCGGCTGGTCAATATTCTGACGGTCGTGACCGTAGCGCTCGTGCTGCTGCTCACGTTCCGTTCGATTTCAATCCCTGTCGTTCTGCTTGTGACGATCCAGGCTTCCGTATGGATCAACTTATCGTTTCCGTACTTTATGGATACGTCTCTTGTTTACGTAGGTTATCTCTTAATCAGTACCATCCAGCTCGCAGCTACGGTGGACTACGCGATTTTATTTACGGAAAACTATAATCATTTGAGAAAAGAAATGCCTGCACTAAAAGCAATTAAGAAAACCATCGATGATAAGATTTTCGCGATTTTCGTATCAGCGGCCATATTGTCGAGTGTCGGATTCATTTTATGGATCACATCCTCCAATCCGATTGTATCTTCGATTGGGTTGCTGTTAGGGCGGGGAGCTTTGCTTGCTTTCCTAATGGTTGTGTTCGTACTTCCAGCCCTGCTCGTCATTTTTGACGGTGTGATTAAAAGAACAACTTGGAAAGCTGACTTTTATAAGGAGGAGAAGGGAGAATGAGATTCAAACGTGCGACAGCGATGTTCACAGCATTTCTTCTCGTCTTGCCGGCCGTTCCTGTGTCGGCAGAGGACAACGAAAAAACAGAGCCGGAAGGGAAAGGCTCCTACTCAAAAAAGCATGAAGTTGTGTACACCACGCTTGATGCTTCCGGCGATCAAGAAGAAATGTACGTCGTCAACAATTTTACCATCGAAGAACCTGGGGAAATCGTAGATTATGGCCCTTACACAAGTGTTCAGAACCTGACGGATGTCACAGAAATTGAGCAGCAGAATGAAAAAGTTGAATTGCACGCGAAAGAAGAAGAGTATTACTATCAAGGCAATTTGGAAGGCAAACCACTGCCATGGGATATCGATGTATCCTATCAATTAGATGGAGAAGCCTTGAATCCTGAAGAGCTGGTCGGAAAAGACGGCAAGCTCAAAGTGAGTATTGATACAACGCAAAATGAAAAGGCAGATGATAGCTTTTTCAACAACTACTTGATGCAGATCACGATGAAGCTTGATTCCATGGTTTATGAGAACATTCAAGCTCCTGAAGGAACGGTTGCGAACGCCGGGAAAGACCGGCAAGTGACCTTCACCGTCATGCCTGAAAAAGAAGGAAGCTTCACTCTGAGCGCGGACGTTACCGACTTGGAAATGGAAAGCATTGAGTTTGCAGCGATTCCCTCCTCGATGTCTATTGACGCTCCGGACATTGGCGGGATGAAAAACGACATGGGCTCATTATCGAATGCCACGGCGGAAATCAACCAGGGTGTCGGAGAACTCAAAAATGGGATTGCTGAACTGAATGATGGCGCAGCGAGTCTCTATGACGGATCAGAACGATTTAACAGCGGCATCCAGGGGGTAAGCAGTGGTTCAGCAGAGCTTGTGGAAGGCTCAGCTTCTATCAAAACCGCGCTGCAACAGATGAATGAGGCTGTGGCTTCCGGATCTGGTGAAGTGAACGTGAGTGATTTTGCAAAAATGGAAGATGGGTTGCGTCAGCTTTCAGCAGGTTTGAATGAAGCTGAAAAAGGATTGACGAATCTGAAGGATCAGTACAGCCAAGCCCATCAGGCAATGAGTCAGTCCATTGAAGCCATTCCGGGATATCAGATTTCAGAACAGGAAATCCAGGCCTTGCGTGAAAGTGGGGCGGACCAGGAAGTCGTCAATAAGCTGGTAGAAACATACCAGGCTGCACAAACCGCGAAAGGAACGTACGCTAATGTAAAAGAAGCGTATCAAGCCGTCGGCCCAGCCTTGGAACAGAGTGCAGGTTCATTGAATGAAATGACTACAAACCTGAACACGATGGCTGACCAAATCGGTACCGGTATGGAAAGTATGGATATCGGTGAGTCTGTCCAACAATTGCAGCAAGGATTACAGTCACTTTCATCAAAATATGGTGAATTCCACGAGGGACTCAAGGACTATACAGGTGGAGTTGATCAGTTGGCAGGGTCTTATGCAGACATCCACAGTGGCATGGGAAGTCTGACAAACGGAACCTCCGAGCTCGAAAATGGAGCAGCAGAACTCCACGAAGGTACATCCGAATTAGCGTCCAACACGAGCAATTTACCTGGTGAGATGGACTCTGAAATTGAAAAAATGGTTGAGGAATACGATAAATCCGATTTCGAACCCACTTCCTTCGTTTCAGAGAAGAATGAAAAGGTTGGATCAGTACAGTTCGTCATCAAAACAGAAAGCATCAAAAAGGATGAAGAACAAGAAGAGGCCCCCAAAAAAGAAGAGGAAAAGAGTTTCTGGGATCGCTTGTTGGATTTGTTCAGATGAAGAAAAGTCTTCTCTCAATTTTAGTTGAGGGAAGGCTTTTTTTATGTTGGTCGCGCCAAAGGGGATGCGGATCGAGCGAAAGGGAGATGCAAATCGCAACAAAATATCGTGCTGATGAAAAAAAGGATAGAATCCTGATCAGTGCCTCATGGTACATCGGGTCATTTTTATATTCAAATGAATATTTGATTATTATCATTGACGAGATTGAAAGAAAGGGCATACACTATAATTAAACATTAAAATGATTATTTGAATGAAGGTGAATATATTGAGTGAAAAAGTTATGAAGAAAACGCCTAAAGATACGTGCGACACTTTTTGTTATGACGAAGAACTTGTGCAAAGAGTCCAGCCGAAGGTGGAGGAAGTTCTTGGTGTAGAGTTGATTTTCAAAGCCCTGTCTGATGCCACGCGCTTGAAAATTGCCTATGCCTTGACTCTCGAAAACGAGCTCTGTGTATGTGATGTAGCGAACATTATTGGTTCAACAACAGCTACCGCTTCGCATCACCTCCGATTACTGCGTAATATGAAATTAGCTAAATACCGTAAGGAAGGGAAGCTCGTTTTTTATTCTTTAGCTGACGAACATGTACACCAGTTGGTCTCTATTGCGATTCAACATTCGAAAGAAGTTTAGAGAGAAACAGAGGTGAGAGGAATGAATGAGGAGAAGAAATCGAGCTGTTGTTCAAGTTCGGAAAAGGTTTTGAAAGATGAAGCGGTGTCCTGTTGCTCGAGTACGAAAGAAGAACAGGAGCCGGAAGTCACTTGTTGTTCCAGTTCCAGCTCTAAGGATGAAGATAAAATGGAAACATCCTGCTCCTCTTCTACGGAAGAAGCGGAGGCAGCCACCACGTGTTGTTCTAGTGATACCAAGGGTGGTGAAGAATCCCAGGCCGATGGTTGTGGAACGGAACAAGAAGAGGTTTCATGCTGTACCTCAGACAGACCGGAAGGTTCAAACGTAGTGAAATTCGATGTGAAGGGTATGGACTGTCCTTCTTGTGCAGCCACGATTGAAAAAGGTTTGCAGAAAATCAGCGGTGTCCAATCGATTAGTGTTCAGTACGGGACGGGGAAGATGACAGTAGGTGCCGAGAATGAATCTCTCTATGACCAGATTCCGAAACATATACGACGCTTGGGCTTTGAAGCGGAACGGGTGGACCGTCATAAGAATCAACAAACTTATAAAATAGACGGGATGGATTGTAGCTCTTGTGCCAAGACGATTGAAAAGCATTTGAGCAAAAATCCTGCGGTTCAAGACGTTCAAGTCCAATTTTCAACAGGGAAGATGCAAATTGAACATACGACAGAACCGAAGGAAATCATTAAAGAAGTAGGCAGGGCTGGCTTTCAAGCTTCCTTGGAAGGAAAAGAAGACAATCACGAACAGAAATCTTCTAAACCTGAAGGTATATCCACGACCACTTTATCCGGGGTGTTTCTTGGCCTAGGTTTTATCGGTTCCTTCACAAATGTACCAGTAGAATTTATCACTGCTTTTTATGCGGCAGCCATTCTGATTGGCGGGTTCAAGCCTGCGAGAAGTGCTTTTTATGCAATAAAGAGTGGTTCATTGGATATGAACGTGCTCATGGCATCGGCCGCCATTGGTGCAGCCCTTATCGGCGAGTGGTTTGAGGGGGCCATGGTCGTGTGGCTTTTTGCATTAGGTAATACCCTTCAAAACCGGTCGATTGAACGCACGAGGGAATCGATCAGGAGTTTGATCAATCTCACGCCTAAAGAAGCTACGGTCAAATTGGGGAACCAGCTCGTCCGTAAAGCGGTAGAAGAGGTTGGGATTGGTGAAGTCATTATCGTTAAACCAGGAGAGAAGATACCGTTAGATGGTGATGTCATGACCGGAACATCCAGTGTCAACCAAGCTCCGATCACTGGTGAATCCCTGCCTGTAGACAAACAAACAGGGGATATCGTTTATGCAGGTACGGTGAATGAAAGTGGATCGTTAGAGATCGAAGTCACGAAGCTCGTGGAAGATACAACGATAGCAAAAATCATCCACCTTGTGGAAGAGGCTCAAGAAAAAAGGGCTCCCACTCAGGCTTTCGTTGACCGATTTGCGCGCGTCTATACCCCGGTTGTTTTCACTCTAGCTCTGTTGGTGATGGTCCTTCCGCCACTCTTCGGTTTTGGCACGTGGGGAGAGTGGCTCTATAAGGGACTCGCTTTACTCGTGGTTGCCTGTCCTTGTGCGCTTGTCATTTCCACACCGGTCGCGATTGTTTCGGCCATTGGAAATGCGGCTAAAAATGGTGTCCTCATCAAGGGTGGTACTTTTCTTGAGAAAGCCGGCACCATTAAAGCCATCGCTTTCGATAAGACCGGGACCCTTACAGAAGGTCGTCCAAAGGTATCTCAAGTTTACGCACTAGGCATAAGAGAAGATGAACTGATTCGTGTGACAAGAACCATTGAAGAACACTCCACTCATCCGATTGCTCAGGCGATTACGACGTATGCCACTGAGCGAAACATCGCATCGATAGAAGGGGAAGACTTTCAAGCCATTGCAGGAAAAGGTGCAAAAGCGAAGTTGGATGGCGTAGAATATTTTGCTGGAAGTCCGAAGTGGTATGAAGACATGCAGGTGCCTCTTTCTGATATAAAAGAACGGATTGATCAGTTGCAAAAAGAGGGCAACACCATTGTCGTTGTTGGAACTTCTGAGAAAGTTCTAGGCCTCATCGCTGTTGCCGATACCATTCGGGATATCACCGTTCAATCAATCCAAAAGTTGAAGCAGGTTGGAATGCAGGAAATGGTGATGCTCACAGGGGACAACAATGGAACAGCGGATAAGATTGCCAGGGAAACAGGCGTCGATCGTTATTTCGCGGAGCTCTTACCTGAGGATAAAGTTTCAGCTGTAAAGAAGCTTCAAGCAGAAGGAAAGAGTGTAGCCATGGTTGGGGATGGAATCAATGATGCCCCGGCTCTAGCGACCTCTGATCTTGGTATCGCTATGGGGGGAGCGGGGACAGATACCGCTATGGAAACGGCGGATATTGTTCTGATGGCCGATAACCTGGAGAAGCTTCCTCACACGATTCGCTTGAGTAGGAAAGCGTTGAAAATCATCAAACAGAATGTGTGGTTTTCCTTAGTTACAAAGCTCGCGGCACTGCTGCTTATTTTCCCGGGTGTCCTGACTTTATGGATGGCTGTGTTGAGTGATACAGGGGCAGCTCTACTTGTCATTCTCAACAGTATGAGGTTATTAAGAAGTAAATGATAAAAGAAAGGTGCGATCTATAGATCGCACCTTTTTTGCTGCTATTTTTTATTGACTGAAGCATCATAGATAGAATCTACGGCTTTCTTAAGCTCTGCATCAAATTCCTCATCAGACTGATTGGCATTCAAGTCTGCGGCCAGGGCACGGGAGAAACTTGCGATGACGCCATGGTTCTCTTTCAGCTTTTCGTTTGCTTCTTCACGGGAATAACCACCGGAAAGTGCAACGACACGGACGACTCGAGGATGGTCGACGAGTTCTTTGTATGCGTTCGGCTGCGTAGGGATCGTGAGCTTCAGCATTACGTTCTCCTCTTCAGATAACTCATTCAAGTGTTTCAAGATCTCATCTCGGAGAAGTTCTTCGCATTTTTCCTTGTCACTGCTGTGAATATCGACTTCTGGTTCGATGATGGGTACAAGATCGGAAGCGATGATTCTTTTTCCGATGTCGAACTGCTGCTGAACCACTTCTTTGATTCCGCTAGGGTTCGGTTCATGGATGACAGAACGCATCTTTGTGCCGAAAATGTTGCGTTCATTGGCACGACGGAGTGTTTCGTCCAGGTCATCGATCGGTTTCATGAGTTGGACACCGTTTTCTTTTTCTGCCAGTCCTTTGTCAACTTTAAGGAAAGGAACAACGCCTTTGCTCGCCAAGTAATCCGCCGTGAACTGTCCTTCAATTTCACGATCCATCGTTTGCTCAAAGAGAATGGCACCAAGAATATGGTCGGCATCAAAAGAAGGAGAGGTGATGATTCTTGTCCGCATCTGGTGGACAAGGTCGAACATCTCATCCTCGCCTGAATAAGAATCTTCGGGGACGCCATAAGCTGCCAGCGCCTTAGGTGTACTTCCACCACTTTGGTCAAGCGCTGCGATAAATCCATTACCATTCTTCATTTTTTCAAATTGCTTATTATTCATGTTTTCCACTCCTTTTTATTAGTGTGAAAAATTTCCCTTTTTACTGTTCCCTTAAATTGGACATGCATAACCTGAAATGAAAGAAGAGTTTTTCCTATGGATGTGGGTGATCGTGTTTTATTAGGACATGAAAAGGAATACTATGTATCAATCGGAGTATAGAGGAGGAGTTTTTATGGGGAAGTGGGTCATGAATGTCCTGGCATTCATTCTTGTAGTCACTGTGAATGGACTTGCCAATGCGTTGCCCTTGAATGGTCAGACGACAGGTGAAATCTCCAACCGTTTAAACGTGTTATTCACTCCTGCAGGGTATGTTTTCAGTATATGGGGACTTATTTACATTTTACTAGGAATCTGGGTAATTCGACAGTTTCCGAAGAGTAGACGCGACCTGCCTATCTATCAAGAGACAAGCGGCCTCTTCGTCTTAAGCAGCTTACTGAATGCTCTCTGGATCTTTATGTGGCACTATGAGTTTTTTGGAATCTCGGTAGTGGTCATGATTGCGTTGCTGTTAACATTGATCCGCTTGTATCGAACCTTACAGAAAAATGATGCTTCTTTTTTCGACCGGCTTCCGTTCTCTGTTTACCTTGGCTGGATCAGTGTCGCGACCATCGCGAATATCAGCTATTACTTAACCTACATCGGTTGGGATGGATTCGGCATTTCGGCCTCTGTATGGACGATCCTGTTGATGATTGTGGGCACACTGCTTGCGGTTTTCTTTATGAAGAGCCAGGATGACTGGGTGTACCCGCTCGTTTTTGTCTGGGCGTTTATCGGCATCGGGGTTAAAAATCAGGGGAATGACGTCCCTCTTGTTGTGAACTCCGCTTTTATTCTTGCAGGCCTTCTCTTTGTGCTCACGCTTATCTATGCATTTAGAAGAAAAACCACTTGATGAGTTCATCAAGTGGCCTTTTTTTATAAAGAAACGGGGAGGGAATCTAGTCCTCTTAATAGGAAAACAGACCGCCATTCGGGCTGTTTTCCATCGCGTTTCAGATCAATATCAGGGAAAGTGGTTAGTAATTTTTCCAGTGCAATTTTCCCTTCGAGTCGGGCGAGAGGGGCGCCGAGACAAAAGTGGATGCCGAAGCCGAATGCGACATGCGCATTTCTTTCTCTCGTCACATCAAAATGTGAAGCACCTTCAAATTTCTCTTCATCACGGTTGGCTGAACTGATCGATGCAACAATGAAATCGCCACGTCGGATGGGCTGGCCGTGAAAATCGATGTCCTCATCTGCCCAGCGTGCCGTCGAGAAATCCACAGGGCTGTAAAAGCGGAGGCCTTCTTCAATAGCACCAGGAATGAGAGACAGGTCAGCTTTTACTTTTTCCAACTGTTCGGGATGCTCAAACAGGGCGTACATGGTATTCCCGATCAAATTGACCGTTGTTTCGTGGCCGGCGATGATCAAAAGGACGATCATAGAATAGAGTTCGTTACGTGTCAGCTGCTCCCCGTCCTCTTCCGTTTTGATGAGGTGGGAAACGAGATCATCCTGAGGCTCTGCTTTTCGTTGTTCAAAAAGTTCTGTCAGGTATGTAGTGAACGCTTCTACATCACCCATGAAGTCAGGGTCCATTTCGTTGGAGGCAGAGACTATGGTGTTGGACCATTTTCTGAATTTGTCCCGGTCCTCTGCGGGGACACCGAGCATCTCACTAATGACGATGATGGGCAGTGGAAAAGCATAATCATCAATTAAATCGACCGTTGTGTGTTTTTGATTCATTTTGTTTAATAGTTCATCCGCAATTTCACGGATCCTTGGTTCCAGCTGTTTAATGGTCTTAGGGTTGAAGTAAGGTTGGACAAGTTTGCGCAGACGTGTATGGTCGGGTGGATCCACGTCGAGCATCATGTTTTGGAAGATATTGAAGTCGTTTGGGTCCGTGTCTTGAGGTGAAGAAGAAAATATTTTGCTTTGATCCTTAATGAAACTGGGTAATTTCAACAGCTCTTTTACGTGATCGTATTTTGTAATCATCCAGGAATGATTCATCGCGTCACTGTTCATCGGAAAAATTGGTTGATCTCTACGAAGTTCTTCGTAAAACGGATAGGCCCCTTTTTTGAAGTTCGACTGGTTAAGTGTTTCCATGTTCCCCATTCAAAGTTCCTCCTCTGAAATGATCTGTCTACCTTGGATTATATAAGGGAATGAGGATAATTGGAAATAAAAGGAGTACCAGGTCATCCATAATCTGGATGACCTGGTACTCCTTTTACTGGTAAGCGTTATTTCTTAAGGTTTTGAGGGAAAGTGATAAGATAAAGATAGGTTTGGAATGAAAGGTGGAAGCATAGTGAAGAAAATTCAATTAGGGAAAAGTGATTTACAGGTCGGGGAGATTGCGCTCGGCTGTATGAGAATGAGTGAATTGAGCACGAAGGATGCAGCGGAAGTGATTACAAATGCAGTCGAGAATGGGGTCGACTTATTTGATCACGCCGATATTTATGGAAAAGGCGAATCGGAGTCCGTATTTGCTGACGCCCTCAAAACGACGGATGTGTCACGTGAGGACATCATGCTCCAATCGAAGTGTGGCATTCGCAATGGTTTCTTCGATTTTTCTAAAGAACACATTTTAGAGTCTGTAGACGGAAGTCTGAAGCGGTTGAATACAGATTACCTGGACAGTTTTCTGCTCCACCGTCCAGATGCATTAATGGAGCCGGAAGAAGTAGCTGAAGCATTTACCACACTGAAAGAAAGCGGAAAGGTACGTTACTTCGGTGTCAGCAACCAAAACCCGATGCAAATGGAACTACTAAAGAAATATATGGGAGAAAGCCTGATCGTCAACCAGCTGCAACTCAGTATCGTCCATACGCCGATGCTTGATGCAGGATTCAACGTGAACATGCAAAACGATCCGGCCGTCGTCAGGGACAGCAACGTCTTGGAGTACTGCCGACTGAATGATATTACCATTCAAGCATGGTCGCCATTCCAGCACGGAATGATTGAGGGTCCTTTTGTAGGCAATGACGCTTTCCCGGAAGTGAACGCCAAACTTCAGGAACTGGCTGAAAAGTATGACGTGACGGATTCTGCCATCGCGATTGCCTGGATTCTTCGTCACCCTGCAAACATTCAACCAGTCGTGGGGTCAATGAATACGCAGCGAATGCAGGACATTGCTAAAGCTTCTCATATTGTCCTTTCCAGAGAAGAATGGTACGAGCTTTATCGAGCTGCTGGTAATGACTTACCTTAACATCTGTTGGAGGAGGCTAATCGGGTCATGGTTAGCCTCTTTCTCATATGGAGAACCTTTCTTCATATAAAACAGGGAGAAATTAGAATGAGAAAATATCTTTAGCGAATGATAAGAAGAGCGATAAATCCGTCTTTTTGATTGAAAATGCTGTAAAAAGAACGGGGATTATGAAAAAAATCACGATTGTAAGCGTTTATTTTGTAAGAATGTGTTGTGCTTCACAAGATTATATTTTACTCTAGTAACGTTAGCTATAAAATGGCACTCTTACTGTTTTATAACAGGTAGAGCTTTCGTTGCTTGTACTAGTTATTTACTTATAAAAAAATGAGCCTCGGGCTCAAAAAAGGAGAAGTGGATATGGCAGATTCATTCACAACAGAAAAAGACGGGCAGACAAACGTTGCTCGTGACGAGCGTGAACTGCTCGACCAACTACTGGAACCTGAAGTACAGGAATCTTTGACTGTTCTTGTGAAAGAGCTTCCGAAGCTTACCGAATTGGTGAAGATTCTTTCAAGCTCCTACGACACCGTTCAAGCGCTTGCGACGGATGAAGTTCTGAAAAAAGACACGGTTGAGTTCATGTCAGAAGTGGCTGAGCCTCTCAAACATTCCGTGAAGGAAGTAGCTCAGAACGCAATCGAAGCGAAAGATCATGCGGAAAGCAGCTCAGAAGTCATCGGACTATTCGGCTTGATGAAGATGTTGAAAGACCCTCAAGCTCAAAAAATGTTCCGTTTCGTTAACGCATACTTAAAAGTATCCGCTGAACGCAATCACAAAGAGTAGGAATTGGAGGAATCAACATGTCAAAAGAAATCGTCATTCTAGGCGGCGGTTATGGCGGGCTTCTTGCCGCTTTGTCTGTGCGCCAATACATGGACGCTTCTGAAGCGAACGTCACAATCATTAACAAAACCCCGACACACCAAATCATTACAGAATTGCACCGTTTGGCAGCAGGTAACATTTCTGAGCAGGCGGCAGCGCTTCCTCTTGAAAAGTTATTGAAAGGAAAAGACATCAACCTTAAGGTTGCGACCATCGAGTCCTTTTCTGTCAATGACAAAAAGATTTCACTGGAAGATGGTTCTGAACTGTTCTATGATGCTTTGGTCGTGGCACTGGGTAGTGTAACGAACTACTTCGGCATCCCGGGACTACAGGAACACAGCATGGTCCTTAAATCCGCAGAAGATGCAAATAAAATCCGCGAACATGTGGAAGCTCGTATTCGTGATTATGCAGCGACGAATAACGAAGCAGATGCCCACATCGTTATCGGTGGCGGCGGCTTGACTGGTGTTGAGCTTGTTGGTGAATTGGCTGATGAAACACCAGCAATGGCTAAAAAATATGGTGTCAACCCTGATGAAATCAAGCTGACACTTGTAGAAGCCATGCCGAAAATTTTGCCGATGCTTCCTGATCACTTGATCGAAAGAGCAACGAAGAGCCTTGAAAAACGCGGCGTAGAATTCCTGACAGAACTTCCTGTCACAAATGTTGAAGGAAACGTCATCGAGTTGAAAGACGGCCGTAAGCTGACGGCGAATACGTTCGTTTGGACGGGTGGAGTTGCAGGAAACCCACTTGTCGGCGAATCCGGCATTGAAGTGAATCGCGGACGTGCGTCTGTGAACAACTATCTTCAGTCCGTATCCCACAAAGACGTCTTTGTTGTTGGTGACAGTGCCGTTTACTTCAAACCAGGTGATGAACGCCCGCAGCCACCAACTGCACAAATCGCTTGGCAGATGGGTGAGACCGTCGGTTATAACCTATATGCCTTCCTTGAAGACAAGAGCTTTGAAGAGTTCGAACCTGTCAACTCAGGTACACTTGCAAGCCTTGGCCGTAAAGACGCGGTCGCTTTCATCGGTGCCAACCAGACACCATTGAAAGGTCTTCCGGCTTCTGTCATGAAAGAAGCAAGTAACGTGCGCTATCTTTCCCATATCAAGGGACTATTTGCTCTCGCTTACTAAGCTGAAAACGTCTGTTTCTACCGTTTAAGTAACGGAGAAGCAGACGTTTTTTAATGTTATTTTGTTACGGTTTGTATTAGTTTTTTTAGTTCTTCCGTGGAAGATTTATACTTTATAGGGTAATAATAATCGATAAACTTCTCCAAGGAAATTATACGGTCTGAATAATGTTTTTCATCTTTTAAGGATTGAAGCAATTGGTCCACTAAATCATGGGGGGTTTCATATATATGGTTGTTCATTTCTTTGTAATAGTTAGTGGAGCTGACATCTAATGACTGGAGGTGCCACATAAATACATTTTTTTTGGCAAGAAGCGCTTCAAGCACAATCGTCGATTCATAGCTGATTACTGCATCAATATTATGCAATACATCATATAGATGAATATCATCTACATAATTCAATTTTGGGAATTTCTTATGAAAAGAAATTGTCTGTTCTGAATAGCGTTGTTTCCCGTTTCTCCTTTTAATTAAAATATTCCATTCATCACTTTTTAACAAAGTTTCAATAATCGCTTCGGGTACCTTAGTCTCAATGTGGTGGAGAATGAAGAGAATTGTTTTTTTATTAGGGTTTAGATTTAATTTTGTGAAGAATGTTTCTTTTTTCATAGGTTTTCTTTTCCATATTTCATCGAACCTAGGATGTCCTAGTATTTTTATTGCTGAGGGATGTACACCTTTTTTAATATACCAGTCTACTTCAAAGTTCCCATAAACAGCCTGATACGTAGCGATCCGAGGAAGGTATCCGAAATCATTCACAGCGATGCCGTGTTGCAAACAAATACTTGGGATTTTCATCTTAGAAGAAAGTAATGACAAGATCCTTGTATCACTGCTGTTCGTAGTACCTAAAACTAAACAGGAGATATTGTTTGATTTCAAGAAGTTGTAAGCACCGTTAATTTGTTTGATGACGATCGGGATCAATCGGAACAGGTTCTTTTTGAATATTTCATTACTATAAACAGGGTGACCTTCTTTTGATAATAATATTTCATTTGTCTGTGACTTTAATCTGAAAATAGCTTCTTGTTTTACATTTTCAAATTCATCTATGGAAGATATCAATGGACGATCTTCTGAATTTTCCCAAGGAGCTATCCTTAATTTTAGTAGTATTATTTCATAATCCTTGAACTGTGAACGTAATATCTTGTCAGGGATTCTTAATACATTCTCATGGAATACGACTTTCCCTTTCCTCTTTCTATTTTTCTTAATAAAGGGTGAGATGTACTGGTTTATTTTGGACTGGATTTCAAAGGGGGAACTTATACGATTTCTCAATACTTTATCCACTGAATCTGAGTTTAATATATGGAGTGCTGGATCGGCGATTAGCGTGTAATAAGGAAGGACAAGAGCAAGAGGGACACCAAAGTACTTAATCTTTGAGAAGTCTTCAATGAAATCACAATATGTCTCCCAGTATCTTTTCTCAACAATATTCAACGTTGTTCAATCCTTTACTTGGAGTTAGAAAAAACATTGAGAGAATCACTTCGTTAGCTCCTTTATGATTTGTAAAAGTCTCTTGCCGGATGGTTCTGCAGTAGGGTAATTGGATGATAAGAAGGAGCGTTGTTTCTTTAGAATTTCCTTTTGGTAAGCTTTGTTCTTCAAGGATTTTTTAATTACTACAGCAAGGGCTTTAGGATCCAATTGTGAAGATTCTCCTAAGGAATCATAGAATCCGGTATCAAATTTAGAAGGCGTTGCTAGGATATAGGCTGGTTTATTTTTTAAGATCGTTTCTAACCCTATGGTAGAAGTATAGGATACTACGCTATCACAGTGCTGTATCAAATCGTATAAAGGAATGTTCTTGGCAGAGAATACGTTAGGGTGTAGTTTGGTCAGTTTATGGGGTGCCGTACTTGGAAAGTCTTTGACGATCATGTTTAAATTGTCGTCCGTTATTAATTCATTGATTAATTCAGTCCATTTTTTTACATGAGCTTGTTTTCTCACAGTGATTAAAATGTTTGTTTTCCCTTTTCTTAAACCGAGCGAATCTTCTATTTGTTTCTTTGTGAAAGAAGGTGGAGTCTTCACATTATCAAATCTAGGATGACCGATAATGGCTAATGAATCTTCAGATACGCCTATAGATTTATACCATTCCACATCAAAAGGCCCGTAAACAGCATCAATGTCAGCAATTTTAGGCATATAAACAGATGTGCTAGCTAAAATACTATGCTGCATACACACGGTAGGAATTCCTTTTTTGGCAGCAACAATAGCGATTGTCCTGCTTTGGTAGTAATGTGTAGAAGAAAAGACAAGACAGGATACCGGGACTTGAGCAAGGAATTTTTCTGCTTCTTCAATCCTGTTTACGATCCCTTTTATTTGTTTATCGAAACTATTTCTGAAGTGCTCGTCGTTGAACATAGGATGATTAGTGAATGTTTTACTTATTTTATTAGCCTCTAATCGTACTCGCTCAATTTCATGATTTACACCTGAGTTATATTCATTTAAATAATAATGTGAGAACTGTTGATTCTGCTTTCCATTTTGTTTTTGTCTCTTTTCTAATTTCTTCTGTTTTTCTTTCGAGGGCCTTCGATCGTGAATGAATGCTGTGTTTTTAGTGGGGAAGTTTTCTTCAACAATATTATTAGGGAATCTCAATAGATTAGCTGCATTGTAAAGAATAATTTTTCCTTTTGGATCATGTAATCTTTTCTTGTTTTTATAAGAATTTTTGTAATCAGTAAATATTTTCTGGAAATCTTTCTCCTTGTGGATTTTATACTTTAGCTTTTTACTGAATGACTTTGAGTCTAAACCTGTTTTAACTTTAGTACAAAGCTTAATTAAACTTTTGAAATGACACAAATAAGGGATCGAATATCCCTTATAAGTTAAGTCTTTGTAAGTTTCCAAGAACTCATAGTACAAAGACCAGAAATTCTCCTCGTGGATGTTCATTATTTAACTACCTTTCTTTATTTTGTCCTAAAAAGGTCTAAATAGTTAGCCCTCTTAGGTCCTGTATTTCATATGTGGCTTCCTTCTGGCATAAGATATGATTTTCTCTAGAATGAATGCTATATTTTTTCATATAGATAAAGTTAGTATCGCACGACTTTGAAGTCTCCATATCTGATAGAGCATCGCCGATTAAAACTATACGCTTAGCTGCATGGTTTTGAAAGATGCTACTGACTGCTTCTTTTTTTGTTCTTGGAGAGCCAAAAATGCGATTGAAATACTTTTTTATTCCTTTTTTGTTTAATACTTCGTTAAGCTCACGTTCATCACTACCAGAAGCTACATATAAATGCTTTCCACGTGCTTTTAATGCCTTGAGAGTATCCCAACACCCGGGAGTTAGAGGGGCGTTCATATAGATATTTTTGCATTCAGTGGCATAGCGTGTTAAAAAAATATTGTATTTTTCTTCGTCAAATTCTTCTTTCAGAAATTCCTCGAAGAATTTGTTGAACTTTACGTATCTTGATTCTCCAAAAGAATTTTTACAATAATCTACGAAACTATCAATGACCGGTTGTGGGTACCCGTTTACGGCCTTCCCGAAAGCTTCAGCCTTCTTATCATTAACATCTATGAGTACTCCATCACAGTCAAAGATGATCACGTCATATTTATTTAAGTTAACCCTATTCATCCTTCTTATCATTCTTTTTGGCATCAAATTTCTTTTCAGATATATCTAAAACATCTTCCACTCGCTTTATGTCTTCAGGGTTATCAACTGCAATAGATTGGTCAGATAACTTAACCATTTTTACATCCCATCCCATTTCGAGAAAGCGCAGAATTTCTATATCCTCAATTTCTTCTAAGGCACTTTTTTGCTGGGATTTTTTAAATGCAAGAAGAGATTCTCTAGGAAAGGAATAAATACAAACCTGTCTCCATGAACGTTTGAAACTTGCTTTTTTTGTTGCGGGTATAGGGGCGCGTGACATGTAAAGAAGTCTTTGATCCTCTCTGAAAACAACTTTTGGAATGGAGTAATTACGAAATTCATTCTCTGTTGTAATTGGGCAATATCCATTCAAGATGTCCCCAGGGCGTTTTTTTACTTCTTTTATTATAGTTTTAATGTCTTGAGGATTAATTAACGGTTCGTCCCCTTGGACGTTGATATAAACATCAGCTTTAACAAGCGTGGCAGCCTCTGCTACCCGGTCCGTACCTGTCAGACATTCTTCAGAAGTCAACAGGGTTTGTATGTTATAGGATTCGCAAACCTTTTGAATACGTTCATCATCCGTTGCTACAAAAACTTTATCAGGGGAACAAGCTTGGATACATTGGTTATACGTCCTGACAATCATAGGAAGACCACCCAAATCCACTAGTGGTTTACCAGGTAGACGACTGGATTGGTAACGGGCAGGGATAATAATGCAAAAATCCATTCAATCACTCCTTTTTAATAAGCATATATTGAGGTTTGAGGAATCGAATATTCTGTCGGAGTTAATGCTCTGACAGTAGGTGCTCCTTCTGCTTCTAAGAATTTTTTTAATGTCTTGTTTACCTCATCGGTACGTGGATCTCCAGCCCCGTAACCATCAAATCCAACTAAGGATATTTGTTTTGCTTTACCACTGGCAGCTACAGCAAGCGCATAGGAAAGGGCTAGCGAGTTTGGCAGGACAGCATAGGTATCGTAGAAAGCGAAACAATTCTCATTCACACAAAGTCCGAAATCATAGAAGTAATCACTTTGAAAGGATAAACTGACTTGATTTTCAAGCATGGACAGAGGCATGATTAGAGGTTGGGAAAATTTATCTTCCTTAGTTTCTGACAGAACGCGAATTGGATGACAGACTGCTCTTGCATCAACTAAGTGTGAAGCTATATTTGTTCTTGTATTAAGAACGATCGTATAAGGTTTCTTTTTTTGTATATATTCCTCAATGGCTTTTTTGTGTCTGGTTGATGTAGGACCGGAACCTATAATTAGTATTTCTTTTTGAAGTAACGAATCCACAGGCTTCCACTTCCCTTTCGGTTTTTTATTGTAGAAATGTCGTGCCGCCTCCAAAGTATGGATGTTGAATTTCCTTCCTCCTTGAGATCTTAAATAATCAATAACGGTTAGAAAATCTTCTTCTTCATATCTTGAGTCACTGATCATTTCTTGGATATAGGTTGGGTGGATGCTATATTGCCCTGATAAATAGTAATACAAATTAGTTCCCCATCCATATTTTTTGAGAAGAGGAGTGAAGTGTTCTTTAATAAGGGTTAATAGTGGGAGGTTGTTTGGTGTTTTCTTTCTGTAAGGTTCTATTTCGTTTACTAGATATTCTGTTTTGGCATTTCCTGGTCCTCTGCCCATACCAGTTACCGTTCCGTCTACCCATGTGACTCCTTCTTCTATTGCTGTCATCGTATTAGCCAATGCAAAGTTCATATTGTCGTGAGTGTGAATTCCTAAAGGTCCTTTCCAACCTTCTCTGAGTGCTCTAATGACATTTGCTGTTTTTTCAGGGTTAAGGCTACCCATACTATCGGCGAAATACAACACATCTAGGGGATAATGACTTGCTTCTGCGGCTATAATTTTAATTTCCTCTGGTGACCTATCAGCAATTTGCATAAGGTTGAATCCCACTTCATATCCGTGCTTTTTTAGCCAGTGAACTGCTGGCAAAGCTTTTTTAAATTCATTGAAATGGCATGCTACTCGTATTAGAGAAACTGGAGATTGATTTGCGTGTGTAAACATACATTCAAGGATGTTTTCCATATTATCCGTGTGCGCTAGTAACTCTTTTGCGTTTACCATCACTCCAATTTTCATGCCCTTTGGAACATGGATACTGCGGATGAAATGATCAGTAGAAAAAGCACACGCCCCCTTAAAACCGTCAGCGATAAGACTCCGGAAACCTATTTCTACATAATCGATGGATATGGCATCCATGGAACGAAGGTAATCTTCAATTAAACTTAAATCAAAATCCCAAGCATTATAATATCCACCATCTCTCAATGTACAGTCCAATAATTTAATATTTGACATATCATCACCTCTTTTCATGTAATAGACAACTTGAGATAGTGTATGTTTTTTAGAAGATATTGTATAGATAGAAGACTATTAATAAGAAAGATAGGAAGAGTTTTGTAACAGATGATTGAAAGATGAGGTGAGAAAGGTATGTAACCATTAAGAAAGGGTGAAAATGGAGATAATTAATTCCTTGGAGTGGTGGTATATGTACCTATTATTAGTCATCGTGGTGTGGATCCTTTTTGCTTATCGATTTGTTGACTGGAAGCAGGTAGGGAAGCAATATCCGACGATTCTATTTTTCATTGCTGTTAACATGACCTATAATTTCCTTTATTACAATCACACACTGTGGGCATTCCGTGGAGTGACGATGGAGTGGCTGAACCATTCCATCATCAACATGGCGTTCACTTTTTTCATCTGCCCTGTCGGCTTAATAATCTATTTGCAGCGATTTCCCCAAACGCGAAGCAACCAGTTCATCTATATCACAGTCTGGGTCGTATTTTACACGGTATTGGAATGGTTGTTTTCACTAAAGGGGATGTACGTCTATGATCATGGGTGGAACAACTGGCTTAACATTCCGTTGAACACCGTGCTATTCGTCGTCCTTTATCTTCATTACAGAAACCCAGTCCGGGGTCTTCTGGTATCCGTGCCCATTGTTGTCCTTTTCTACGTATTCTTTCCGTTTCCCTTGGACAGTTTAAAATAGAAAGGATGTCATGAAACCGTGATTATACGTGATGTGTTATCTGTGCCTATGTTTTTGATCCTGCTTTTTACCACTTATGTAGCCATGTGGACCTACATTGGGAAGAAAAAAATCAATAAAAAATGACCTGCCCCTTATTGATGAAGAGGCAGGTCATTTCTTTATTTGATTTGCGTTCGTGGTTTTGATGATGAATGGCTGTCGTCATACTTTTTAAAAGAAGTTTCTGGTTTAAGTGCAATCGTTTCTTCTCCCGCTTGTTTTCCGAGAGACTTATATTTGAGTTGGAACTCATCCTGCACTTCATGCGGTTCCTCAACGGAAGGTGACTGTCTCATGCCGGCAATCCAAGTGTCGAAGTCATACATGCCACGGTCAATAATCAACCCCAAATCTTCGAGTGACTGTGTCAATTCATTCAAGCAGTCCAAACCATTCCTTAAAATAATGCCTTTTTCTTTGGCTTTATCAACGGAATGCTCGAGACGATAGCTCTCCCCTTGATATGTAAACTCCACAAAACAACTGTTACGGTCCCAATTAAAATTGAAATTCTCAACCTTCAGGCGTTTGACCACTTTGATTAATCTTTTTTCGCAAATGCTTTGCTCTTTATGTGGCATCCATCGGAATAGAACATTCTTGAATAAACGATTCTTGAACATGCCATTCACCTTCCTTTTTTATTAAGCCTAATCATGTAGTGACTGTATAACTATTTCTACAAGATCTATACGATGACCTTCCATTTTCAAGGATAATTTGTAGAATAAAGGAATTTTTTATTTCAACCCTTGCAGAAGGCTCTCGTCCTTCTCCCGCACAAGGTCGTAAGTTTCAACCAAATAATCGGGAACCAATGCACGGCCATAGTTCCATGCATTCGTTTCAATAACAGACTTCAGCTCTTCAATCTCCTTATCTTCACCGTACATAAGTGTGCGCAGGTCATGTCTATGTTTCTTAAATGTCAGGTAGTAGCCGATTTCATGATAAAGGATGATTCTCACAATGTTTTCTTCAGGTTCATTTACTTTTATTTTACTCATATATCCATTGATTTGTAGATAGTTAAAATTCACTGTATTTGTGGATACATTATAACTCATAGGTGCTGGAAGTTTATTATTGATTTCATAATTGATATCCAGTTGATGTTCAAGCAGTGTCTCCTTAATAATATCTTCAACCTGCCGTATGTAAAGCATGAAAATCACTGACCTTTCCTTTCTATTATTCTTAGTATAAGTGAAGGAAAGAAGTGAACCAAGGTACGATACGCTCATAATGAAAAAGTCCTATAATAGGACTTTGGTGGTGGGTGTGTCCAGGATTCATCCTTTTCTTCTGAAGGAGAAGAAAATTCCCTTGTTGTGGGCGCACATATCAAACGAAAATCATCTCCACACGTATAATACGGTAACTGAATCATTAAGGAGTGAAAATATGAGTTATCGAGCGTATGACTATGACTACGATCACCACCCTAAAAGTGGGTGCTGTGGAAAAAAAGATAAACAACATAAAATGAAACATTATAAAAACTGTGTAGAAGAAGTTTTAGAGGCGATCCTTTATGCGCAAAAGAAAGTGAAAAAAGATGATTGCCACACGTCCTGCCAGCAATCCATCAATGAGCTGCTGGGGGAGAAGCGTGTGAAGAAAAACACCATTCCTTTCCTTTTATATTGCGGTTGTGAACCTTTCAAAGGCACAGGAGTAGCTACTTATTCCTGTCATTCAAAAGATAAAATCAAGTGTATCCATACCCACATTTTTAAAATTAAAGAATTGAATAAAGACTGTGCGGTTCTTGAGCTTCTTGACTTTAAATCAGACTTGAAAGAAAAGCATCCGAAGCATTGTCACAGCAAGCATGGGTCCGCCTGTCATCAGCTAGACCATAAGAGCCTGAATGACCTCGTCGGAACTGGGATCTGCATCACTGTGGATTTGTCTTGTTTCTGTGCAATTACCTGTCTGCCAGCCGTTCACTTATAAAAGAACGTCCTGTTTCAAAGTGTCGAAATAACGAATGACCTTTCCTATGCATGAACCGGCAAAAAAAGAAGGTAGCTTCAGCAGCCTACCTTCTGTACATATGTGCTTACCCTCCGAAAGCTTCTAACAGCTCCTCGATTTCCTGAATGTCCATCTCCTGTGAACCCGTTGTTTTTTTGTTGGAAAGTGGTACATTTCCCTTCTGGTAAGAGCCTCCCGCCAGCAATCTTTTTATTTCCAGCAATTCAGATAAGACCCCATTTGTACCCTCTGGCTGAGAAGCAGCCGCTTTATGAAAGTAGTGGTTCAAGGCAGAGAATATCAAATGATTCAAGGTGTTATTTTCTGAATGATAGGAAATTTCCTTTTTAATTTCATCGGAGACTGCGTGGTGGTCTCCTGTTTTTATGTCAATGAAGGAATCAGGGATCGTAAGCACGGTTTCTTTAAAGTAATCGTGATATACGTTTGACATTCCTTCACCCTCTAACTATTGGTATAGGCGTAATCGTCCGCGTATTCTTTGTTTTTGCTGATCCACTGCATCTTAGCAAGAATCATCAATCCCTGGACATTCAATTGCGACATGTTTTCAGGGAACAACAAATCGATCGGACGGCCGCGCTCATTCCATTTCACGGCTGCTTCTTTTATTTGTTTTTCAGCGATTTCAGCGGCTCCGCCGACCGCAATATAACGTGAGGCACCCTTGATTTCATTGGAACGGCTTCTCACTCGGTCGAAATGTTCAAGATACTTGATGGCCATTAAACGCAGCTGTGGGGTGATGTATTTGCTAATATCTTTTCGTACTCCTGCGAATGGTTCAACATACCATTCGGACTGTCCGGCCACAAGTTTTTCTTCAAGCTCCGAACGAGAATTGAAGCTGTACATTTCATTTTTACTTACTTTTTGTATGATATGGTCGAGGAATTGGTTGATGCCGAACGGCTCACCTTCGACAGATGCCACCGGTTTATTTTTTTTGATCCCTACAAAGTCCACAGAATCTCCACCGAGGTCACCGATGAGGATGCCTTTGGAAGAATCCTTTACGAGTGAATCGTCAGAAATCATCAGCGTCTCCTGATCTCGCGTCAAAGCTAAGTAGGCAAGCGCGCCTTCCGCACCTACAATGACATCTTCAATTTGTATTTTGACAGCGACTTCCTTCGGTTCTCGTATGCCCGGCACTTTATGAAAAATGACCGTATGATTTCCAATTAAACGCTGTTTAAAGATATCTTTCTTTTCCTTGTACTGGGTCGTTGGTAACGATACCGCCAGCTGGTCGATTGTAAATTGCAGATCCCCTTCAGCTGGGTTTGTCAGTAAAGCATGATACGCAGCGGTTGCAAAAAGCAGAAGGTAGGTGCGTTCTTCGTCAACTTTTTGATTATTGAATGACGTTAAACTGACATTTTTCTGCTGCATCGCTGACTTACCAATATAAAAGATCTCTCGCCGATCCTGTATGGAAGGGCTTTTGATTTCAACGATCAAACTTTCCTCAAGATCCACATCCTCTTCATCATAAGGTTTCTCGTAAAACTCCTCATCAAACAAGGCAATTGCATTCGGCATCTGATAATCAAATGTTTCTCCTTGATCGGATACCAACGCTTTGTACCAGCTGTTTCCGACATCTACGGCAAGAAAATTGTTTCTGTTCATTTTCAACCTCCTCATTCTACAACCTATGTAGAAGTGGCCGTCCCTGTGCGAATACCCAATTTACTGTCTCGAAATCTGCAAAATTCAGATCGAGATGGAGTGCGAACCGACCGAAAGGAGGTGAGAATTGCGCCAAAAAGGGTGGAAACCATGAGCCAATGAGAGAAGATAGAACTTACAGTATAAGAAACTTTTAAGGAAAGTAGATAAAGACTGCAGGTTATCTATTAAATGGAAGACTTGTTCAAAGTTCCACGTTTATACTCCATCATCTGACCATGCTTAATAGAGTAGATTGCATAGAATACAGTGAGGTTAATATAAAGGAGGAAAATAGTGATGAAAAAAGATAATTGTCACGATCAATGTGTAAACCTTAATGCGTCAGCCTCAGTTGACAATTGCACAAACACGGAAGCGGATACTCCAGTAAACCCGGATATGAATCCTACAATCAAAGTTCCTGTAGAACTCGGAGCCTATGATGTTACGACTCACCTTGTAGCAAACATCAAGTTCGAGCACCCTGTACTGGAAATCAAAGACATTAAGAAAAGAGTGGTAATCACTCAATGTCGTTTGATGACTCGTACTTCAACAGGCAGCGATGATCTGTTCAGCGACGGAGAATTTCCGTTGTTCATCAAAGGGTACGTTCGCAAAAATATCCAATATGCAAGCCCGGTTTACGGTGCATCAGGTGATTGTGTATCATCGGATATGAAGTCATTGACGACTAAAATTCACTTTGAGTGCATGACTACTGTAGATCTTGAGGGATCCGTCCAACTTCCTGTAGCCAATACAAGAAGGGAATTTGACTTCTTCCGTGCTCAGGACTTGGGTGAAGGTTTCCCTGAAAAAGATCAACTTCTATCAAGCGATCTTTCTCAGTACCACCAGGAGAGCACACAAGCGTACAACGAGCTCCCGTACTGTGAGCTTGTCGCAAGTGACATCATCGAGTGGGATGAAGCAACAGACCGCCATTCTTACGGTCCGGTTGATGAAGGCTACTTCCACCACATGGTTGAGAAGATGATGCTCAGGTTCCGTATTAAAGTTTTGCAAAAGCAACAAGTAGAACTTTAATGGAAACGGGTAAGTATTGAAACAAAGAAAACACGGCCCCATGAAAGGGGCCGTGTTTTTCATATTTTATTCCATAGGCGTCTGATGGTTCATCCTTCATAAGCTTGTTGGCTTGAACGTATCTCAAACTCGAGATAAGAGCCCAGACATTGTCAGTTCTTCTACATACCATGGGGATATCTTTCGTTTAGGAGGCCATCGAATGTCTGATAAACATAACGATTCTTATGAGTGTGAAAAAGGGTATTGTAAGCCATGCAAGCCTCATGTGAGTATTGGCAAAATCGTCACAAAGGTGCCGGTCGTTCTCGCCGAACTTAATGTCCAGCTGAACATAAATGAAACCATCACTTTTCCAGAACCTGTTCTTGAAATCAAAGATATTAAGAAAAGAGTCGCTTTGACTCAATGTCGTTTACTCCTCCCGACAAAAAAAATATTCATTAAAGGATTCGTCCGTAAAAATATCCAATATGCAAGTCCATCGAACGAAATTGAAATGAGCACGGATACGACGGTCGCTTCAGATCTACATTCATTCACCGTTGATATTCCATTCGATACGGTCATTGAAGTCAAAGACTTCTTATCCATGCCGGTCATGCCGAAAAATAATAAGCGTGAAGAATTTGACTTTGCCGTATCTCAACCTTTACCTTCTGGATTCCCTGAAAAGGATGAACTGTTGAGCAGTGATCTTTCTCAATACCACCAGGAGAGCAGCCAATATTATAATGAGCTTCCTTATTGTGAACTTCTTTCCAGTAAGATTATCGAATGGGATGAGGCCATCGATCGTCAACCTCTTCCTGGTTCTTCACCATTCAATGAAGGGTACTTTACTCAAGTTGAAGAAAAAATGGTGCTCGACATTTGCTTGAAAGTTCTTCAAGACCAGCAAATCCGCGTAGCTTCAGCTTCCAATGATGATTGCTGAGTGACAAGTATAGGACAGAAAGGAGGGGAGAAAGGATGCTGAAGGGCAAGCACCTTTCTGAGTAATATGAAGAGAGATGAAATCAAGTTCAATCAAACGCGTTGGACGAAACGATCGTATGATACACCGCCAAAAATAACAAAGCGAGAGCGTAGAAAAGAAAATCCTTCCTATAATTTTCAATTCGAGGAAGATCTCTCAGTTTCAGAAGATCACCATGACATCTATTCTCCTTACGACTCAGGTGGAGAAATGCCTCGCCCCGTCATTTCCCCACCTTCAAAAATTTTGGATCATGATACGGAAGAACATGTATTAGCAGAGAACCGGAAACGGATGTCTTCGTTCCGGAAAGACTCCAGGTCCATCATCGAAAGTTCAGATATGAAGGAAGATTTCTTTGATGAATCATTGGATCCTCCTCATGTGGAATCTGAAAGGGGATGGAAGAACAACAACCCGTTCTTGCCAGAAATACTAGCCTTATTAAAAGAGGATCCTAGTCCAGACTGGAGTTCAATGAATGATCCTCAAGAAAAGGAAGACATTGATTTTAAAGACTACTCGATATTAACGGATATCGTTTCTTCCATGGGAGAGTCTTCGGACGATCGTCAAGGATTTAAAGACCACTACCAGGCTCAAAAAAACATCATCTTGGATAGCGAATCTTCCATGTTCTTAGAGGAAGAAAAGTTAGACGAAAAGGCAATGAAAGAAAGCACATCCGACAACCTTTTTCATGAGGTTTGCTCCATGCTGGATGAATCCAGTTCCTGGTCAGAAAAAATTGAATGGTCTTACGAGGAGGAAGAATCTTCCGCAATCTTCCCTTCTCTGGATGAAAGTCCATCTTGTATGTTGGAAGAAGAAGAACCTCTTTGTGAGCACGAGCAGGAAGTGATGGAGAGTTCCTCTTCTTTGGAATTCCTATGTGAAGAAGTGGAAGAATCGTCGAGTCCCTCGTGGAACATGACCGTAAAAGTGCCCGTCTTATTGTCTACTAAGATAGTTGACGTGAACCTTATGGAAGCGTTGAATATTCCTGATGATCTTTGTGAAATCATAGAAATACATTTATCTATTCACTCTCAGAATGAAACGGTTGTTCTGCCGTCTTCTTATGTTTTTCTCAGCGGTGTACTCATGGTGGAGGTCATTTATGACAATGGAGAATCATTGCAGCAACTCAAACAGACCATGCCATGGGAGAAGACAGTATGTGTAAATTGGAAGAGCAAGCCGCAGATCCCATTTGCAGATCGAAAGGAATATACGTTTGATCGTGACGGGACAGGAAACGTCCACTATGAGTTTGTTCAAACCTTTGCTGATCCGGTAGAAGTAGAAGCGCAGAGTGTGGATTTTATCAGTTATAGCGATGCCTCTGTAACGGATGGGAAACTCCATATTGACGGTTCCGCTCAAATTCTCTATGATTTTTTTCAGAAACAATATGTACACATATAATTCTATTAAATAAGAGATGCCCCATTAAGGAGCATCTCTTGTTTTTTTATTGACCGATGATTTTTCTGAAGCGGCTGTAAACCGTTTCTTGTTGTTGAGTTGTTGAAGCTTGAGCATCTTCTTCTCCGCCGTTATCGCCATTATCCGTTGGCGGAAGCGTTGGAGGGGTGAATTCAGGTTGCTGTTTTTGGGTCAATTTGACGACAAGATTGATGTCCATTTTTTCCGTTACTTTGTTGAAACGTCCCCAGTTATCAAAATGATGCACGATGTCCCACTGGTTCACAGCAGAAGCAAGAAGCTTACATTTGATAGGTTCGTTGTTAATTTCGAACGTCAAAGAACCAAATTCGCAACGGTTGGCACCCATGCCGCCTTTAGCAAGCTCACGGCGCTGAAGAACATTTTCTTTAATGCTGTATTCGAAACCAAATGGGTAGTCCACTGGGTTTGCAAGCTGTACTTGGTCGTACGCTTTGAATGGGATGTCGATGCTGTAGTCTTTGACATATCCATAACCGTCTTCTACGTACTGAATGTTTTTGTGTACAACTCCCTCAACAAACAATTTTACATACCCTGGGTTTCCTACGACAGGAATCGCTTTACACTGCGTCAAGGAAACGTTCTTCTCGATGTTTTTAATGGCTCTGGCATACGATGGTAGTTTGAAGTCCGCCTCGGTAAGAGACTGGATCAACACGTCACCAAGAATGACCGTTTGTTCTGTATCATCAGAAGAAAACTCTGTCGATTCAGTGAAGAGACTCCTGGATTTGGCTACATCGCTAGATAGTGGTGGACATTTTTTACCGTGTCCATATCCATTTCCACATCCTGTGTTTTTCTTCATATTGTTCACTCCTTCTATATTTTTGTCAAAAGTCTATCTTTCTTTCAGACAAGTTCCTTTTGACTCATTAATACTATATGTCTCTATGAAGGAAGGTGAATGGACGAGTGACGATAGGCTTTAAAAATAGGTGCTTTCCCTCTGAAACTATGAGATGGACGGTATGGAAATTTCGGTCTGGCACGCTTGGGGGAGTCTAATTTGGGAGGCTTGGTCATAGGGTAAAAAAGAAAAGCTTTGTCCATAACAGGGGGGATGCTATGGAGTGGAGTCTGTGGGTGATGATTATGTCCGCGTTTGCAACAAGTGTTGGGGCTCTTCCTGTATTATTCATACGTTCCATTTCCCACAGACGGATGGATAGTATTCTAGCTTATACAGCTGGGATTATGGTGGCCGCTTCGACGTATGGGTTAATCCCTGCTTCGCTTAAATTAACCAATTTATATGTACTGTGTTTTGGAGTTCTTGTGGGTGCCTTGTTATTGAACGTAATGGAATACTTGATCCCACACATCGATCTTGACCATGAACGAAGTGATGTACAACTTCCTCAGCAGGGACTTATGTTTGTTGCGGCTATGACGTTGCATAATATCCCGGAAGGTCTGTCTGTTGGAGCAAGCCTGGCGAGTGAAATTGAAAACCTTGGACTGGTTGTCGCCTTATCGATGGGCTTGCAGAATGCTCCGGAAGGCTTTCTTGTCGCCTTGTTTTTATTGAATCAGGGCGTGCGTAAATCGTTAGGGGTGGCAATGGCCTTTTTAACAGGAGCCATCGAATGCTTAGCTAGTGTGTTTGGCTTCTTTATGGTTCATATCGCCTTGTTTCTCGTTCCGTATGGTCTTGCGTTTGCTGCTGGAGCGATGTTATTCATCGTCTATAAAGAATTGATTCCGGAAACGCATGGTCATGGATATGAGAGGCTTGCTACATTTTCTTTTCTCCTCGGGCTTCTTAGTATGATTGGAGTGGTGGAGTGGTTCCGGTAGCTACTCGTCATCTTTTCCATTACACTGTTAGAAAAGGAAAAAGGAGTGGAAGAGATGTACGAAGGTATACACCACGTGTCCTTATTAGTAATGGATATTGAAAGAGCGAAGCACTTTTATGGAAATGTATTAGGATTTGAAGAAAGTCGGGATCGCCCTGACTTTGGTTTTCCTGGTGCCTGGTATCAGGTTGGTTCCACGCAGATTCATCTTATTGTACATAAGGAAGGACGAACTTTCCGTGGGACAACCGAAATTGATTCCCGGGATGGACATTTTGCAGTAAGGGTGAAGGATATGGAGGCTTTCATTCGCCGCTTGGATGAACATGGTGTGGAAATGCTGAACAAGCCTGAGAACAAAACCGAATGGCATCAGGTTTACATCAGTGATCCGGATGGAAATATTATTGAGTTTAACAAATAGGAGCGTGCATTCTATCAATAGTAGATGAATGTGAGGGGAAAGGGGAGAAGACTATGAAAAAAACGGCTCTTACGGTTTTGTTAAGTGTATCCCTTCTTGGAGGATGTGGACTGATCGATGGAGTGAATGACACTCTCTCGTACGTCAACGAAGCAACAGAATATGCCAATGAAGCCAACACGTTTGCAGAAGAAGCCCCGACACTAGCTGAGCGTGCCATAACAGATCCGCAAGCAGCCCGGGAACTGGAAACAAAACTTGAAGGTATGAAAGAAGATATCGAGGAATTCAACGAACTTGATGCCCCGGAGGTTGCTTATGATTTGCACCAACAAGTGGTCGATCAAAATAACCGAGCCCTTGAGGGAATTGATATTTACCTCGCCAATATGGAAGATGGACAGCTTGATCCGTCAGTGCTTGAAAATACAGAAGTCTTCCAGACACTCAACGAGCTTACAAGCCTTCTTGACCAAATACAACAATTCGGCGAATGATAGAGACCTTTCCTTATTATATCTGAACATACAGAACCTGCAGCCCAAATGGACAAGGGCTGTAGTTTTTTTATATTTCGGGACTTTTTTTCACCTTTGCGCGTGCGATCTAATCCGTGGGCACCTATCTACCTCCAACATGATTGAATTTGAGATCCTCTCCACCCTGCAATTTCATGAATCGTGTCATTTTTTTCCGTTTAAAATCTTTTATTACGGATATATATTCTTAAAAAATAGTTTTGTAGGGATTTGGAGGGAAGGCTATGGGACGAGAAGAAAAAAGGCTGGGTTTAATTACAGCACCAGGATATCCTAAAAAATTGGGAGAGGCTTTGGTAAAAGAACTTCCTGAGCTCCTCAGCTATTATGTAGAAGACAATTACAACTGGGAAGTGGAATATACCGTCGATGCGCTTACAGGAGTTACGGAAAATTCAGAGGATGTTCTGAAAGCGACGATGGACAGAAGTGAAAAGAAAAACTGGGATTTTGCTGTATGTCTGACAGACCTGCCATTATTCAAAGGGAAATTTCCGGTTGTAGCGGAAGCGTATGAAGATGGACATGTTGCTTTGATTAGTCTGCCGGGCCTTGGATCAACTCCTATGATTAAGAGAGTCAGAGAGTCTATTCTACAACTTGTGAATGAAATTTATTATGGCAGTTCTGACAAAGAACGCGAGCAGGCAGAACATAGAATTCGGTCGAAAGATGATGACCAGCATGAAGAATTGAGAAATAAAAGCTCAACAAGACTGATGGGGAAAAGGGGGGTTGAATGGCTTTCACCGATCCAGAGAGAAACCCCTCATGAAGAGGATTCAAACATCGATGTCCGGTTCACGGTGAAGTCCCGGATCAGTGGCGCTTTGCGGCTGTTGACTGGTATGGTTCGTGCCAATCGTCCATGGGCCATGTTTCCGGCTTTCCTGAAAGTCATCGTGTTTGCTTTTACGACAGGTGCTTATGCCCTGGTGTTCCCGACATTATGGAATCTGAGCAACAATTACGGCATATGGCGCATGTTCATGCTTTCAGTTGTATCCATAGCAGCGATGGTCGGGTGGATCATCCTTGCTCATAAACTATGGGAAAAACCGAACGACAAGAGAGCACCGTATTTACGAAAGCTGTATAACGGGGCTACAGTATTGACCCTTTTGGTTTCTGTCAGTTTGTATTATATGCTTCTGTTCTTTATTTTCTCTCTTGCGGTGGTTGCCTTCATTCCAATGGGTATGTTGAAGTCACAGTTAACGGGTGAGGTAGGGTATATCAATTATTTTTATATCGCCTGGACCGCAACGAGTGTTTCTACGATTATTGGAGCACTCGGTTCTGCACTTGAAAAAGAAGAGGTGGTTCTTTCTTCCACTTATGGCTACCGCCAGCGCCAGCGTTATGAGCAGATAAAGAAGGAGGAAGATGAGGAACAAGAAGATGGTGAAGGTGTGGAAAACGCTCAAGAATTGAAGAGAGTGAATTAGAAGAATCCCATCATCCAAATCGTTATATGAAAATTGTTTCATTTAAGTTATGGATAAGGCTCCAGCGGGTAGAAAGGGAGGAGAATCTTACATAACTTAGGAGGATTGGATGAGAAAGAAGTTGATCGACTATAAAATTTTTGTTCCATCATTGATCATAATGATTGGCATCAGCATTCCATTCGCCTTGTATGAGGCAGAATCACTGGAACTGCTGAATGCCATTTTTGATTCCATCGTGAATAACTTCAGTTGGGGTTATCTTTGGTATGGTGTCATTTTAGTGGCAGCCGGGTTGTATTTATCTTTTTCTAAATATGGACAGGTGGTTCTTGGTGATCCCAAAGAAAAGCCACGTTTTACATTATTTGAATATGCCTCCATCTTAATTGCGATGGGCGTCGGTTCGACCATCATGCGGACAGGGATGCTGCAATGGACTTCTGTAGCTAACGATCCACCTGCCGGGGTGGAAGCAGGATCCGCTGAAGCATTGCTGTGGGGGAATGCTTACAGTATGTTTTTATGGGGGTTCCAAGTATTCGCCATTTTCGTCATGATAGCTCCTGCCATGGGGTACATTCTTCATGTCCGCAAGCGACCGTTGATGAGAATTTCAGAAGCGTGCCGGGTGCTGTTCGGTGATAAGTTTACAGACGGCATCGGAGGCCGAATGCTGGATGTTCTGTTCTTAATCAGTATTCTTGCAGGTGCATCTGTAACGTTAGGTCTTGGAGCACCGATAATAACGCAGAATTTATCTCACTTGTTTGGAATTGAAGTGAACTTCACCCTGACGATTACCGTTACAATCATTTGGGTGCTTTTATTCTCGTTAAGTGCCTATCTCGGCATCGAGCGGGGAATCAAGAGATTGAGTACGTGGAACATGTGTATTGCAGGTTTCTTTGCTGTGTTTATTTTAATTGGCGGACCTGGTGTGTTCATCCTCAATTACTTCTCGGACAGCGTATCGTTCTTATTATCCAATTATTTGAATATGTCACTGAATACAGACTCCGTTCATCAGGGAGAAGCTTCGCATGTTCAGAGTAATACCGTTTTCTGGTACGCCTACAGTGCGACTTGGGCGATGCTGCACAGTGTGTTTGCTGCAAAGATCTCAAGGGGGCGGACAATCAAGGAAATGATTTTGACATATTTGCTCGCACCTACACTGATTTCCTGGATAGCGACAGGGGTACTCGGTGGACTGGGTGTCCACCGCTATCTCTCTGGAGATCTTTCCGTTTTGAATCTGGTTAAAGAAAATGATCGAATGGCTGCGATTCCTGATATTCTTTCTACTCTTCCATTCGGTGAAGTGGCTATCATTATTTTCATGATTGTCGCTCTCATTTTCCTGACGACAACACTGGATTCGACCACCTACACCGTCGCCGCCTACACAAGTACAAGGGACATGAGTAAATTTGAACCACCGAAGATATTAAGGATTATCATTGCCGCAATTATTACTGGGTTTGCTCTTGTTCTGATGAGGATCGGTGGGTTGGCACCGCTGGAGGTCATTTCTGGATTAATGGGTCTACCAGTCATCATCATTCAATTCATCCTCATTTACGCTGCGAAGCGCATGATCGATGAAGATCGTGCATGGAGCCATAATATAAGGTAAACCGTACCCCTCTTCATAATGTTATGAGGAGGGGGTTTTATATGTGGTGTGGCTTTCTGTTCATTTAGTCAGGAATGTACTATGATGAAAATAGGTTATTTTTGTCTATATATGTAAAGGGGAGAGGTAAATATGAAGTGGTGGCGGTTCATGTTTGTTGGAATTGGGTTGATTTTACTAGTATCCTGCTCGGAACAGCCGAAGCCGGGAGATGCTTTCCATTCCTATATGGATCACTGGGAGAATGGAGAATATGGGAAAATGTATGAGGCTCTCAGTGAGAATTCCAAGCAACTCTTGAGTAAAGAGGAGTTTGTCGATCGATATACAACGATTTATGAAGGAATTGACATGGCAAACCTCTCGCTTACATACGAACTTCCAGATGAAGAACAGGAGTATGAAACAGAAGATACACCTTCCTTTGAATTTGAAGGGGCGTTGGATTCATTGGGAGGATCGATTAAATTTTCTCACGCGGCCACGCTCGTCTATGAAGAAGGAGAGGAGAGTGACCAATGGGCTGTGCAGTGGAACTCTTCGATGATCTTTCCTCAAATGGAAGAGGGAGACGAGGTAAGAGCATGGACATTGGATCCGGAACGTGGTGAAATTTTTGATGCAAATGGAAGTCCGCTGGCTGTAAATGGAGGTGTTCTTGAGGTTGGTCTCGTACCGGATTGGATGGAAGAACACACGGAAGAGGAAACAGAGACGCTGAAAAAAGCGGTCGCTGAGATTTTGGATACAACTGTAGAGGACATCGATCAGCAGTTGAATCAATCCTGGGTTACGGCAGATACATTCGTACCTGTGGGAGCTGTAGCTGAAAATGATCAAGAGACGATCGAGGCACTTAAGGATGATGACCTGCCCAGTGGAGTTACATTCCAAGCTGATCAAGAAGCGAGGAGCTATCCTTTAGGAGAAGCGGCTGCTCACTTAATTGGATATGTAGGGCCGATTCAAGCAGATGAACTTGAAGAGCTGGAAGGTGAAGGCTATACAGCTGCAGATCAACTAGGGAAAACGGGGCTTGAAAGTGTTCTTGAAGATCAATTGAGGGGGGAGGAAGGTGGAAAGGTCGTTATACAGACAGACGCGGAAGAAACGAAAGAGGTCTTAGCTGAAACAGCGGCGAAGGACGGAAAAGATTTTAACCTGACGATATCATCGGAAGTGCAGGAATCCCTTCACAAACAATTGTCAGGAGAATCAGGGGCAGCTTCTGCAGTAAATCCGATGACAGGTGATGTCCTTGCTCTTGTCAGTGCTCCTGCATATGATCCAAATGCGATTTTACTAGGTCGCGACGAAAAGTCGACCTTGAACAAATTCAACCGCACCTATTCACCCGGATCGACATTCAAGCCGATCACCGCATCCGTAGGTCTGGAACAAGGGATCATTACACCAGAAGAAGAACTCTCCATTAAAGGAACGACGTTTGAGCAGAACGGATACACAGTAACAAGGGTGCCAGGGGCAGCCGAAGATGAACAAGTGAATTTAAGAGACGCGCTTGTGCGTTCAGATAACATTTATTTTGCCCGCAAGATCCTCGAAATCGGTGGGGAAACCTTCCTTCAGGAGGCACGTGAATTCGGCTTTGGTGAAGAGCTTCCATTGAGTTTTCCAATTGAAAATTCTCAGCTGTTGAATGGAGAGCAATTCGACAGGGACGCATTACTCGGTGACACCGGTTTTGGTCAAGGGGAAGTCCAAATGAGCAGTCTTCACTTAGCGCTTACTTACACGCCTTTCGTGACCGGTGGGGACGTTATGAAACCAAGGTTGGTCGCTTCTGAAGAAGAGGGGAAGATCTGGCATGAGAACGTGATGAGTGAAGAAACAGCTTCGATCATAAGGGAAGATTTGAAAGCTGTTGTGGAGGATCCGGCAGGGACAGCTCATGAGGCTGTCATGCAAGGGATGACTCTTGCTGGGAAAACAGGAACGGCCGAATTAAAACAATCCCAGGAGGAGGATGGACAGGAGAATGGATGGTTCATTGCGTGGGATACGGAAAGTCAGGATCTTATGGTTTCGATGATGATTGAAGATGCTGAGGGTGGAAGTCACTATGTTGTGCCGAAAGTGAAGAATATTTTCGAAGAGTTGCAATAAAACAAAAGGTTCTTCCCTTTTCGGGAAGAACCTTTTGTCATTTGTCTATACCTTTTTGATCTGTTCTTAACGGTGTTGGATGTTCACTTCAACGGGGTGAATATCTAAGTAGACATTCAAGAAAGAGTAGTCATCCTTGTTACCATCTTTGTAGCCCCAGAATCCTTCAGTGTCATCTCCTTCTCTGAAGGTCAGTTCGAAACCTTTTCCTTTATTAAAGCTGTAGCTTTTAACCTCTGTTTCGCGAACGTTATCCAATAAAGCATAAGATAAATATTTGTTTAAATCTGCATGTGGAGTTAACACACCTGAGTTTGGAGCGGCTTCATAATCGAAATACTCATAGTCTTTGGTCGACACTTTATGGTCACTGATCAAGAATTCTTTCGTATCGAGGTTCAGTTGATCGCCGGAAGTAAGCCATGATAGACCGATCCCCTCGTAACCTTTCCAATCATCGTCTTCTTTTTGTTCATCCATATCGATGACAGAAACCCCTGCACGACCGACCACGCTTAAATTTTTTTCTTTGTTGTCCAGAATTAGAGCGGTATCTTCGTCAATGCCATAGGAAAATTCATCGTTGGCCCCATGAGCAGCGTCTGTCGCAATCAATCGACCTATTCGTGCTTTATTATCAAAATGCTGGTCGATGATCCCGTAGGGGAAGAAGCCCAGACCTTTTTCAAGATACGCAGGGCCGCCTTCCTGCTGAGACATGCTGTCATAGGTTTTTGTGAATCCTTTGCTTAATGTATCAAAGCTTCCACCGCCAGCAATCATCACATCGCTCATAATCGCAGCGCCTGCACTGGTTCCTCCTAATACAGCGCCTTCCTCGTAAATCGTCCATAGACTATCCAGAACTTTAGACTGTGATCCATCCTTATTCAGCAGGGAATCTGTAATATCCGTCTGATCGCCACCAACAAACCATATGGCGTCATAGCTTTCTACTTGTTCTGCTAAACCTTCATCATTTCTGTTCTTTAACCACTGACTCTCATCCTCTTTCGTATTCTTAAAATCATGATTCGATAGAGGGAGGATGTCTACCTTTTCTGAATCAACTCCATAGGATATTAAATCTTCCTTGAATTGGTTGGAACTTTTCAGACTTGAACTTGCAGCAGGGATGATTCCATACTTTCCATCCTCTCCAGCTCTTGCGATGAACGCTTCGTACACATCTTCGTTTGAGCTTCCCAGGGCACCACCTGCCATGATAAGCGATCCTTGGGTATCGGGGTTAAAGGAATAGTCAGGCATAATGAAAGAGGACGACTGGTAATCGTTAAAAAGGTCTGTATTGTCTTTGAACTGTACGTTAACAGGGGTTACATTCATTGTGACATGTGTAATAGAGTAGGAATCTTTTTGCCCGTCCTCATATCCCCAATATCCTTTCGTATCAGTCGTCTGTTTAAAAGTCAGTTCATACCCTTCCCCTGTACTGTCATAAAGGTAACTCTTTACTTTTTCAGCTGCAGCGTTATCTACAAGAGAGTAGGAAAGATAATTTGGTAATGTACCATAGGAAGTCAGCACACCCGTAGCAGGGAGAGGTTCAAAGTTGAAATACTCATAGCCTGTTGTTTCGAGGCTGCGTGCTTCATCTATATGAAAACTTTTATCTTGTACGTTCACTTGATCTCCTGCTGCCAGGTAGCTTAAACCCAATCCGTTTATGGACCCTCCGTCAACAGAAGCATGGGAAACATCAAGGACTGTAACGGTACTTCTGCCAATCACTTCAATGGTTTGTTGTTCATTGGATACAACCATTGCCGTGTCTTCGTCAATTCCATAAGCAAAGTTCCCTTGGTCTTCATACTTCAGTGCAGTGGCAGCTAACCTGCCAAGCCTTGATCGTTCGTTAAAATGTTGGTCAACAATCCCCCATTGAAAGAAACCGAGACCTTGTTCAATGAAAACAGGCGAAGATTCTTCATCAGGGTTTGAAATATCTTCATAAATGAATGATTGATTGAATCCACCAAGACTATCTCCCCCTGTGATCATGACGTCACTCATGATCGCTGCTCCTGCGCTTGTCCCGCCAAGAACGGCTCCGTCTTTGTAGATTTCCCATATAGCGTCAAGGGCTTTTGTGTTCTTTCCGTTCGGTTTGAGAAGGGTGTCTGTGATCTTTAATTGATCTCCCCCAACAAACCAAATGCCTGTAAGCTCCTTAATTTGATTGGTCACTTTATTTTTTTGTGCGTTGCTTTTCCATTTTCGTTCATTCGCTTCCGTTTCTTTAAAGTCATGATTTGATAATTCGAGAATTTCCACATCTGATGGATCCAGTCCAAAGGTGATCATGTCTTCTTTGAATTGTTCCGAGGACCTCAAGGAACCTGAAGCGGCGGGGACGATACCAATCCGGGCTTTTTCTGCTCCCCCGGCAAGATTGATGAACTTCTTATACACTTCACGGTTGCTTGAGCCAAGAGCTCCTCCTACAATGACCAGGCTCCCTTTAATCCCCTCTTTTTCACTTTTTACCGCTGAGACAGAAGGAACGAAAGACGAAAAAGTCATAATCGTCACGAACACTATGAATAGCCATTTTCGATTGTACATCGTGCATGCTCCTTTCTAATTTTTCATTTCAATAATTAATAAGCAATTATCATGCCAAAAAGAGGAGGCGCTGAGCATAAGGAGTATGTGATTTATTGGGTATTAATGGGTGTTCAAGAACAGTTGAAAAAGCACCAATTATTCTCCGGTAAATAGGTGTGGACAATTCTTCTAAGCGAAGGTTATTTCTGCGTAAGTATTTCGAAAATTCTAATTAAAAATCTCTCAATAGGGTATGGTAGAATACTAGGACTTATGCCGAGCGGTGGCGTATGTTGTAATAATCTGTTAGTTTTAGAGAGAGTGAGTTCATGGTATCTTTGGAACTAGATAAGGATGTGAAAGTTAGTGGATGAGTTAGCGTACCTGATGATCTTCTTTGTTTTTGTGCTTGTTGTAGGTCTTTGGGAAAAATATAAGCTTGATCGCCGATTGAAAAAAATTCCTACAAGGATTCTTGTAAATGGAATCCGGGGTAAGTCGACGGTCACTCGTCTTGTTATGGGAATTCTGAAACAGGACGGGCGGAAAGTGGTTGGAAAAACGACAGGGACGTCAGCACGGATGTTTTATTGGGATAAGGATGAGGAAGAACCGATTGTCCGTGGTCTGCAAGGTCCGAATATTAATGAACAAATGAAAATTACGGAACAAGTGGTGAAGCGGCGAGCGGATGCTTTTGTCAGTGAATGTATGGCTGTAAACCCTGAATATCAGAAGGTCTTCCAGGAGCGCCTGGTGAAGGCGAATATTACCATTATCGCCAATGTCATTGAAGACCATATGGATGTGATGGGTCCGACCCTTGATGATATTGCGGAAGCTTTCAGTTCGACCATTCCGGAAAACGGCTATGTCATCATACCGGAAACGCCATATCAGAAGTATTTTGAGAAAGTCGCGCGCCGGAAGAATTCGAAAGTCGTCGTTGCGGATGAAAGCTGGATTGATGAAGCGTACTTACAAAAGTTCCCGTTCATGATTTTCCCTCAAAATGCGGCTCTTGCGATGGCGGTTGCAGAAATTTTGGATATCGATCGTGAAGTTGCGCTCGAAGGCATGCTGCAGGCACCTGTCGATCCAGGAGCGATGCGTGTCCACCGTTTCGGTAAGGAGGAAGCGCCTAAGTACTTCTTTAACGGTTTCGCTGCGAATGATACGACATCAACGTTGAACATTTGGGAAAGAATTCAACAGTTGGATTACCCGGATCAGGAGCGTACGGTCGTTATGAGCTGCCGAAGCGACCGGGTAGAGCGGACGATCGACTTTGCAGAAAATGTCCTGCCCCATATCGAAATGGAGCGGTTAATTGTCATGGGAGAAAGTGTGTGGCCGATTACCAAAGCCTATGAGGAAGGGGAAATCAGGCCTCTCAATCTTATAAACTTGGAAAAAGCATCGACGGAGGTTATTGTCGATCATCTGAAAGAGCTTCCGGATGATAGTGTCATTTACGGAATTGGAAACATCGTCGGAGCTGGTGAGAAAGTGGCGGCGGCTGTCGAGGAGCTTGAATTCCGTCCTTCTTCCCGAGAAGAAACAGGCTGGGATGTCATAGAAGAGTCGGAAACGAGCCGATCTTTTTCTCGAAAGGTTCTGCAGACGAACAAATAATGGTAGGGAGTTGGAGTCCACGTGTTCGGTACTGATTTATATATCGCGATTGTCATTGGTGTTTTATTAAGTTTGTTGTATGCAGAGAAAACAGGAATTGTGCCCGCGGGTCTGGTTGTCCCGGGCTACATAGCTTTGATATTCGATCAAGTGATGTACGTATTAGCTGTTGGATTGATCAGCTTGGTTACATACTTACTCGTTTCTCAAGTTCTCTCAAGGTTTACGGTTCTTTACGGTCGTCGTAAATTTGCTGCGATGTTGACCGTCGGGGTTTTGATGAAGATGTCGATGGATTATTTATATCCCCTCACCCCATTTCCTGTCATGGAATTAAGGGGAATCGGAGTCATTGTCCCTGGATTGATCGCAAACTCGATACAAAAGCAGGGAGTGCTGCCTACATTTAGTGCCACTTTCCTTATTGCGTTCGCAACTTTTGTATTGATTTCGGCGTACCATTTGATTTAGAGGAGATTTTTCAATGGAAGAAAAAGATCTTAAATATAAGATGAAAGTATGGACCAAGAAGCATAAGAAAAAGGCGCCTTTCCACTCCATGGTTCTCGCAGCCCTATTGGCTGTGCCTTTTTTCGGTCATCAATGGATCGATAAGCCGGAGATGCCGCAAGATACACGCCCGGATGATGTAGAGTTCAGAATTTCGATGGTCGGGGATATGATGCTTGGGCGTCACGTCCGTGATGCCGCGGTGAGAAGTGGAGAACCGATTGGCCGTGTGTTTGATTATGTGACTCCATACTTTGAAGAGTCTGATTATGTCACAGGGAATTTTGAAAACCCGGTCATTGATGCAGATAATCCTGAAGTTGAGGCCGTCATGGAAGATTTTGAACTACGTAATAAAGACATCCACCTGTATGCAGACAAAGGTGCTGAAGAGGCGCTGGTGGATGCTGGCTTCGATTCTGTCAATCTAGCAAACAACCATATGATGGACTATGGGAATCTTTCATTAGAAGAAACCCTGAAACATATGGAAGGTCTCGATCTTGATCTGCTGGGAATCGGCCGGGCCCTGGACCCTGCAGAAGGAATGTTTGAGGAAGAGGAAACATTGACGGATGCAGGTGAAATTCATTATTTCGATGCGGACGGAAGAAATGTCGCGATTCTAGGATTCACGGATGTATTCGTACAAGGTTACAGTGCCAGTGAATACGTCGGCGGGGTTTTGACGAATGCTGGTCTCGGTGTTTTGCAAAGTCGTATTCGTGAAGCGAAAGAACAGGCAGACATCGTTATGGTCCATACGCACTGGGGAGATGAATACCAGGTCGGTTCAAATGATACGCAGGAAACGCTAGCGTATTTGATGACCGATATGGGTGCGGATGTCATCATCGGCCACCACTCTCACGTGCTTGAGCCCATCACTCGTGTACATATCGAGAGAGATCCGGATGACCCACAGAGTGAAGATAAGACGTCGATCGTCATGAACAGTCTCGGGAATTTCGTCTTTGACCAGGGATGGTCGCGTACGAAAGACTCCACACTTGCTCAACTCGACTTTTTACAAAACGGGGGGGCGGAACTTTCCTTCGTCCCAATGCAAATATCCGATACGAGACCGAGAGAAACAGATGGAATTTTGAAGCCATTCCGTGATTACCGTATTTTCCGCACGCTCAGGAAAGAACTGGACGATGAACTATGGCGGATGGAAGACGGCAGACTTGTGATCGATTTGAAAAAAGCTGGCGTCATTGAAGGATAGGAGGTCCACAGGTTTGAATGATTTGAAAGTGACCTATATACTAGCCGGCATCATCTTTGTCGGCTTAGTTGGATGGAATGTTTATTTTGAAGAAGAGTTTGACCAGTTCCGTGAACCTTACGAAGTCCAAGGTCGTGAGGAGACGGTTGAAGTGGATACTTCTTCAGGGGAAGAAGCTTTTGTGTATGGCGTCAGTGCTGTACATCCCCTTGCTGTAGAAGCAGGGATGAAGGTGTTAAACGATGGAGGGAATGCTGCCGAAGCAGCCATTGCTGTTTCCTTTGTACTGAATGTCGTTGAACCTTATGGCTCCGGGATTGGCGGGGGTGGACAAATGATTGTCCACGAACCGGATGAAGGAGCCATCACGTATGATTACCGCGAAGCGGCTCCTGTCAGCGGGGCGCGCCCACAACGTGGGATTGCTGTGCCTGGCTTTGTGAAAGGGATGGGCGAGGTTTACGAAGATTACGGAGACAAAATGGAGTGGAATGAGCTGCTGGAAGATGCCGTTACTCACAGTGAAGAAGGCATTAAAGTCGGGCGGATCTTCAATGAGCAGCTTCAGAACTCCAGGCGTTTCATTCAATCAGGGAATGAAGATCCGGCCATTTACAACATGTTTTACCCTGAAGACCGGCCGTTACAGATCAATGATACTCTTGTGCAGGCAGAACTTGCGGAAACATTAAAAACACTGCAGCAGCAAGGGGCAGAATCTTTTTATGAAGGGGAGATTGCTGACTCATTAACAAGCCAGCTCGGTTTCCAACCGGGCGACCTTGGAGCTTATGAAGTCGGTAAGCGCCCTGCACCTAAAGGGGAGTTCAAGGGACAGACTTTGTATGCCGGATCCTCTCCGACATCTGGGATCATTGTGATCCAGGCATTGAAGATGCTGGAACAGTTGGAAGTGAACCTGGATGAAGTGCTGGAAGAGGAATATGCCCTGCCTGGTGGCGGATGGCCAGCGTTCCTTGATGGCAACCTTCCTGAGAATATGGAACAGATTGTCAATGACCAACAATATGAAGATATCTATATCCACCTTGTGAATAAGATCGTCGACAAAGTCTACACCGACAGGGTCTACACCCTGGGCGACCCTGAGTTTGAAGAAGTCGAGCAGGAGAAATTGACCTCAACGGAATATACAAACCAGTTGTTTGAAGAGGAATTCTCTGTCGGTGGTGAGGCACTGACAAGCTCTGCGGACTTGTATACCGCACCAGGTGAAAAAGCGGATCACCGTAATACAACACATTTTGTGGTTGTTGATAAGGACGGGATGATGGTTTCCGCGACGAACTCACTCGGTAAATTCTTCGGTTCAGGACTGTACGTGGATGGGTTCTTCTTAAATCATCAAATGAACAACTTTGATACTGCCGAAGATTCGATGAACGCTTATGAACCAGGCAAACGCCCTCGTTCGTTCGTCTCACCGATGATCTTCGCAAGAGACGGAAAAGCAGTCCTCGGCATCGGTTCTCCTGGTGGGAAAAGAATCCCGGCCATGCTGATCCAAACCTTGATCCAATACGAATATGGGCGGAATGAAGACACTGGTGAACAGCTGACGTTGCAGCAGGCAATCAGCCGCAGTCGTTTTTATACAGAAGATAACGTCGTCCATGTTGAGAATTTGATTGAGCAGCAGCCGATCGCCCGCTTAAGGGATCTGAAAGGCTACTCTGTCATTGAGCATGATTCTCCTGTTTTCTATGGCGGTATCCAGGGACTTGGGATACGCACGAATGGGGATGTCCTCCAAATGTACGGAGGCGGAGATCCTAGACGTTTAGGAACATGGCAGATTGGGAACCAGGATGGTATGGATGATGTGAGTACAGCACAATAGATGAAAAAGGCCTCTCCTTAAATGGAGGGGCCTTTTTTGGGTTAAACCGCAATATCTTTTTCAACGGCTTTTTTATCGTTGAATCGCTCGAGATTCAAGGTCTTCATGACACGTGAGGTCAATGTTCCCGATGTCATTGCACCATTAACATTCAATGCTGTACGTCCCATGTCAATTAAAGGTTCAACCGAAATAAGTAATCCGGCAAGGGCGACAGGGAGGTTCATGGAAGAGAGCACGATTAATGCCGCAAATGTTGCTCCGCCACCGACACCAGCCACACCAAATGAACTGATGGCCACAATCAACACGAGCTGGATAAGGAATCCAGGGCTCAATGGATCGATTCCGACAGAAGGGGCAATCATAACAGCGAGCATGGCTGGATAAATGCCGGCACAGCCATTTTGCCCGATGGTCGCACCGAAGGAAGCTGACATGTTTGCAACCCCTTCATCAACTCCGAGGCTGTTTTTCTGTGCAGAAATATTCAGTGGGATTGTTCCTGCACTGGACCTTGATGTGAAGGCAAAGCTTAGCACAGGCAATACTTTCCGTAAATATGTGAAAGGATTTAACCCGAAGATCCCGATCAACACAAGGTGGATGATGAACATCACACCTAAGGCGGCATAGGAAGCGAGGACGAACTTTCCTAATTCAAGGATTCCGGCTATATCCGTGTTCGCTACAGTGGTTGCCATCAGTCCTAAAATTCCGATTGGTGTGAGGCGTAGGACAAGCGTGACAATCCGCATGACAACTGCGTAAAAAGAGTTAACAATTTTTACGAACATTTCTGCTTGTTCCGGCTGTTTACGACGCACCCCGAGGACAGCGATTCCGATGATGGCAGAGAAGATGACGACGGCGATGGTAGACGTCGCGCGATCTCCAGTCATGTCAAGAAAAGGGTTCGCTGGAATAAATTCGAGTATCTTTTGTGGTGTGGACATATCCTGAACATCGGTCAGGCGTTCTTCTAAATATAACCCCCGGCTTTCTTCCGCTTGACCGGCTTCAATTTCACTTGCATTCAAATCGAACAAAAAGGAGCTTCCGATTCCCACAAGTGCTGCAATTGCCGTGGTTCCAACAAGGACACCGATGATCCATAGGGAGATTTTCCCTAACTGTGACGTTTTTTCAAGGTTGATAATGGATTGGATGATGGACACCATAATTAACGGGATGACAATCATCATAAGTAAGCGTACATACCCACGTCCGGCAATGTTGTACCAATCTGTTGTCTGTGCGGTGATGCTGGAATCAGTTCCAAAAGCGAACTGTAAGTACACACCTAAGAGCACCCCGAGTCCAAGCCCCGCAAAGACGCGTTTGCTGAAAGAGACGTGTTTTTGCTGCATACGGATGAGTACAAATATAAGCGCTAAAATAAGAGCGATGTTGACGATAACGAGAAATGTTTCCATGTTCTTACTACCTCCTTTTAAACATTAGTATATTAAACCGATTGAAATGGTCGGCTTTAAATTTACACCAGTATTTAACATCTGTCAATAAGAAAAATAAATGGAGCCTCCATATACAGAAGGTATGAGCAGGAGGTTTAATGTATGAACTCAATAAATTGACAAGGAAAAGGAGATGTATTATATTTATCTTGAAACTGAGATAATTACCAAGTAGCTATATATAAATGGGAGGCGATCGAATGAATGAATTGAAAGGGATTCACCATGTCACCGCCATAACAAGCAGTGCAGAGAAAAATTATGAATTTTTCACCTATGTCCTTGGCATGCGTCTTGTGAAAAAGACGGTCAACCAGGATGATATTGAAACATACCATTTATTTTTCGCGGACGATGAAGGGAATCCAGGTACGGATATGACCTTTTTTGATTTTCCTGGCATTCCGAAAGGATCCCATGGAACGAATGAGATTGCGAAAACATCTTTCCGTGTACCGAGTGACGAGGCTTTGGACTACTGGGTGAAACGATTCAACCGTTTGGAAGTGAAACACAAAGGAATCCAGGAACGGTTCGGCAGAAAAGTGCTTCCGTTCGTCGATTTCGATGACCAAGCTTATGAACTTGTATCCGATGAATCCGATGATGGAGTAGCACCAGGTACACCATGGCAGAACGGGCCTGTTCCATTGGAGTACGCCATTACCGGCCTCGGTCCCTTGTTCGTGCGAGTCGATAATAAGGAATACTTCAAGGAAATGCTTGTGAAAGTCATGAATTTCAGGGAAGTGGATGAAGAAGGAGCGTTCACCTTGTTCGAAGTGGGGGAAGGTGGAAATGGTGCTTCTGTGATTGTGGAATATAACTCCATTCTCCCTCCGGCGCGCCAAGGATATGGAACCGTCCACCATGCTGCTTTCCGTGTGGAAGACAAAGAAGCACTGGAGTCCTGGATCGAACGTTTATCGAAGTTTGGTTTGAGGAACTCAGGATTCGTCAATCGTCATTACTTTGGTTCTTTATACGCTAAAGTTGCTCCACAAATCCTCTTTGAATGGGCGACGGATGGACCGGGATTCATGGGGGATGAGCCGTATGAAACTCTTGGAGAGAAATTGTCCCTTCCTCCTAAACTTGAACCGAAAAGAACAGAAATTGAGAATTATGTACGTCCGATCGACACAGTGAGGAGTACGAAAGAAATAGAAAAAGAATAGGAATAACGGAAGCCAGGGTGCAGGGTTGCACCCTGGCTTTTTACTTTGGTTAATTTTTCCGAAAACTTCTACATAAGATGATTCAGTATAGATGTTAGCTAATAACCATTCTTATACATGGGATGGGAGGAGGGGATAGGAAAAGATGAACCATTTCGAACGTAATTATTGGTCCTCCTGTCTGGATTTCATTCAGGATTTTAAACATTTTGCTTACCTAGGGATACCACTTTCCCTCGTTTGTCCTTATTATGTTCTTGTAAACGGGAAGAAAGCTCTTCTGAATAAATTGGAAAGTAAGTCCACAAAGTTGAATACAAAATTAACCAGCTCCAAACAAATTCAATCTTTATTCGATGCTCACTTCTCGACATTTAAGAGAAAAGAGAGCAAAAGGGAAGGAAAAGTCGTTTTCTATGATAATGTCCTGCGCTTCCCTGATCCACTTATGAGAGCAAATTTCACTCCAACAGAGTCCCTCATCCTCAAGAGAAAATCGAACGCTTATGGGGCGAAATCTGAAAATGCAATTCCTGTCGATAGCCTTGAACGGTACCAAACCATTCAGTCTAAAACGATTCAGGCGTATCAACGGCGAGCGTGGACCTATTTTAATAAAGCCAAAAATCATCCCATTTACAAGAATAAGGAATTTCAGAAGGAGTTTGTCAAACAGATTCCCAACATGATGAAACTAATTGGGGCAGCGAAGGGATTTTTTGAGGTGAATGAAGTATCTTGCCTTGTGACAGGTACAACGAACAGCAGTGACACAAGAATACTAACCTTAATTGCTGCTTCAAAAGGGATCCCGAGTGTTTGTCTTCAGCATGGCGTCGTAATGCTAGAATTCGGGTACCTCCCGAGGGTTTCCTCCTATCAAGCTGTGTATGGACCTAAGGATGTTCAGTGGTACACCAGTAAAGGTGTACCTAATAATTCGTTGAAATCCATTGGACACCCGAGGTTTGATGAATTAGTTACTAGGAAGACGCTAAACCAGGTAGCCTTTGCCCGTCACTTCAATTTGGATGAGAATAAGAAAACCGTATTGTTGGTAATCCATCATATTGAAACCACCTTTCCGCAAACCTTGATAGAAGAACTGGAACAAAAAGAAGTGGTCAACGTAATCATTAAACAAAGAAATGGGAAACAGAGGAAGACATCTCAGACACTGGCTTTGCAAAAGAAATTCCCCCAAGTCAAATTTGCCGATGATATGCACCTGTATGATTTATTGAATAATGTGGATGCTGTGGTGAGCTATGAGTCTACAATCGTGCTTGAAGCCATACTTGCAAATAAGCCTGTTTATATATGGAGACTGAAAAGCCTTCAAGCTAGTTCGACTAATTATTATGACGATCTCAGAACGTATATCTATGATAACGCGCAGAAGCTCGTCAACCAGATGATTACTGATATGGACGCCCCTCGGAATAACAGCTGGTTGGAAGAGAGAGAGCAGTTCCTTTCTATTTATTATCCGCATAAATCAGGAACCAGCAGCGGGAAATTAAAAGCTTTGGTTAACTCGATCACAAAATAAGAGTGTGAATATGATGAATACATTTATGAGGGATATTTGGTTTGTTATGGTCAATCCATCCACCTTCATGTGGTAACGATTTTAAAGCAAGTTTTGGTTGATCCAGAAACACATGCATTCTTAATTGACTTTAGACATTAAAAGAAGCGTTTAAAACCCAAGTGGAACGTATTGCTCTTCTTATTAACGATTCAAAGACATGATTGATATATAAATGACAACCTTTTGTCAAAGTGGAAAAATTATCAATGTACTTCAAAGGACTGGTCTCTCAAATCTAGTTAATCGTTAATTTGTTAGTGAGAAGTTTCGTGAAATAAAGTCCTCTAAACGGAAGTTGTTCCTTGCCTATACTTATCCGCAAGGGAAAACATCATCCTAAAATTGATGTAACTGATTTCAGGGACACGGATAGGCGTGGTGAATCTCTTTATCACGTCTCCCGTTCTCTCAAAAAATGATAAACGGTCACAATGAAGAAGGTTATAGTATATGAAATTGAATTTGTCTTTGGAAGAGCGTAGGAGGTTATAATGAGAGGGGGATTCGGTGCTGTATTTACCGGTTGAAATAAAGGCGAGAGAGCTGCACGGCAAGCTCTTGCTCGCTTATCATGCCCTGTTAAGGGGGAAGAGTGTGATTATTGGGGAGCACAGCAAAGTGGAAGAAGCGTCCCGAATATACCCCGCTGGTGTATTTTTTTGCAAGGGGTATCCTAGTGGTTACATGAAGCGCGTAGTTGTCGGGGCAAAACAGGCCGGTCATTTCATAGCGAATCTGGATGAGGAAGGATTGATCTATACTGATGAATCCACTTATTTAAAAACGAGGATGAACAGGATATGGGTCCCCTACCATGATCATGTATACTGCTGGGGGGCGAGACAGAAGAGGATGATTGAAGGAGAGTATCCTGAATTGAAGGGACGCTGCCTGATTACAGGGAACCCGCGTTTTGATCTACTTACACCTAAGTATCGAAGCATGTACCGAAAGGGATCCGCCCAGCTGAAGAAAACGTATGGTCCTTATCTCTTGGTGAATACCAGGTTCACTTTGTACAACACGATCAAAGGAAAGAAAGAATCCGGACTAACTCCTCAAGCACGATACATCCGTGAGCTATACCAGCACTTTGTTCTCATGATTAAACAGATTAATAGAGAACTGCCCGACATGACGATCATCTTACGACCCCATCCTTCGGAGAATAAAGACAGCTATAAAGAAGATTTGAAGGGGTGTGGGAATGTAATTGTGAAAGATGAAGGGGCGGTCATCCCCTGGGTCATGGGTGCAGAGGCGCTCATTCATAATGGGTGTACTACAGGTATTGAAGCCTACCTTCTTGATCAGAACGTTTACTCCTATGAACCTGTGACTTCACCCATTTATGATGTCGATCTTCCCAGGGATGTTAGCGTAACCATCCATGATTCAGATGCGCTAATTCTTCATTTAAAAAATCAAACCACTACAAAAAGAAGTCCTTCATCTTTGTTGAGAGACTCGTATGGAAACCTAGAAACAGGAGAGTATGCCTATGAGAGGATCTTGGACCAAATGAAAAGGATCGATTCCTCTTCCCATACAGTAGTTCCAACCATTTCGCACCGCTATCAAAAAGACAAGAGAAGAAAAATACGCTATCTTTTTCCATCTTTATCAAAGGAAGAAATTCAAACGTTCTTCCATAAGGTGAATGAAGTGGAACACAAGAATATGCGGGTTAAAATCAATCACCTAGCTGATCGCTTAATGTTAATGACACCGGGGCATTCATGATGAATACGTATGAGAAAAACTATTGGGGACTTTACTTTGATTTCTTGACCGCTTTCCACGATTGGACGTATCGAGGTCTCTCTCTTTCCTTATGTGTACATTTTCCCACTTTAGTGAAGGGGGTAGCAGGGCTCGGAAAGTCTCTTATAGATCCGGCTTATGCAAAATCATGGTCTAATGGAAAGGTCTTGCAAAGTCGATTTGAAGCTTTTTTTCCTATGAAAGAAGCGGAAACAATGCAGCATGGGAAAGTCGTTTATTATGATCCGTTACTAGGTATTCCTTCGTCCTTCTACAAACAGTTAACTTCGCCGGTTGAATCGCTTATCCTTAAACCCGACATCACAAATGTGAAAAAGAAGCAGGTTGAGGGGGCTGTCATAAGAGGTCTAAATCAATATGCTGTTGATATAAGTGCGCAGGCCAAGAAGGAAATCAAGCGTTTTACTTCGATTGCAGGAAAGCTTAAAAATCATCCGTTGTTCGGTAAACGTTCTTTCATTTTGTCTATGAGAAAGCAGATAGAAAGAATCCTGCATTTTATAGAAGGATGCGAGCGATTTCTAATGGTAGAGAATGTCTCGCTTATTGTTTTGGGTGAAACTAACAGCACCGACACGCGAGCACTTGCTTTAGCAGCAAGAAAGAGAGGCATCCCTACGATCAGCCTCCAGCACGGAGCCATCATTTCCCCCTTTGGATACTTTCCGAAAGTAGCTGATTATCAAGGGGTTTACGGAAGGTATGAGCAAACGCTTTACGAAAGTCGTGGCGTGGATAAAGAATTTGTGCCGGCCATCGGGCATCCACGGTTTGATGAAATGGTAACTAGGAATATTCTTAGAGCTTCGTTATTCAATAAAACATTGGGAATCCACCCATCCCGGAAAAGAATCCTTCTCATTGATCATCATACAGATAAAAGAATAACCTATCGGATTTTGGATCTTCTATCGGATAAAGCCCCGGATCTAGAATTGATCGTCAAGGTTAAGAAAGGGGTCCGCGCCTTTGATGAGTATACAAAGTATAAAAGAGTCCACCTGGTCAGACGGATGCATCTCTATGACTTGCTTGCCAATGTGGACGGGGTTATCAGCTACGAGTCTACCCTCGTGTTGGAGTCTATGCTGTATGGAAAGAAGACCTTTGTGTGGAAGTTGAATCAGGCTGGGCTGACGGACTACTTTTCAAAGCTCCCTGTTTCGACCTTCCCATCCGCTGAACCCCTTGTAGATGAGGTGCTTGCTTTTATAGATATAGGGAATGATAGATCCAGTGTGCATACAGATCAGGTTTGGGAGCATTTTTATATTCCTTCGCATCAAAAGTCCACATTTCTCTTGAAAGCGTTGATCGCTTCTTTACGTACCTAAGTACGAAAAGAAGCGATCAACGCTTTTTTTTGTACACTAAGACTTTTAAAGCCGAGAAATCCACCTTTTAATGACGCTCCTTAGGTTGAAACCTATTATATTCACCGAATTCTAGTTTTTGAATATATATAGTAATCAGCAACGATGAAATAGACTGCCTTCCCTGGGTGAAGGTACTAGATTACGTGAAGAGGGAGAAGGAAGCAATTGTTCTTTAAAGGTAAAAAGGTATTAGTCATAGGAGGTACAGGAACCATCGGCCGCGGGATCGTAAAGACGCTTCTTGGGCAATCACCGGATGTCATCCGTGTTTTCAGCAGAGACGAACATAAGCAGCATGAATTGCAGATTGAATGGGGGAAGAGAGAAGACCTCCGTTATTTAATAGGAGATGTCAGGGATTACGATCGTGTCCATACAGCAATGCAGGGCATCGATTATGTTTTTCACTTGGCTGCTATGAAGCATGTGCCATCGTGTGAATACAATCCTTATGAAGCGGTACTGACAAATGTTCATGGAACGAACAATGTGGTCCGGGCAGCACTGGCGCAAGGAGTGAAAAAAGTGGTTTTCACTAGTACGGATAAAGCCATTTCCCCGACAAATGCTTATGGGGCGACGAAACTAACGGCTGAGCGTCTAATTACAGCTGCCGAATACAGCAAAGGGCAGGGACAGACGGTCTTTGCGAGTGTTCGTTTTGGTAATGTCATGGGCTCACGCGGGTCAGTCATCCCCCTTTTCAAGAAACAAATCCTCAATCAGGGGAAAATAACTGTAACAGACCGTTCAATGACAAGGTTTATGATGACCTTGGAACAGGCAACTTCCCTAACGATAAAAGCGTTGGAAGAAGCTCAAGGGGGAGAGATTTTTGTTCTGAAGATGCCTGTTGTTTCTCTTGATGATCTTGCCTCATTGATAATCAAAGATACGTGTATACAACTATGTAAAGACCCTGAGCAAATCATAGTTGAAGAAATAGGACTCCGACCGGGGGAGAAGATGTACGAAGAGTTAATGACACATGAAGAGTCATTGACTGCCTGGGAATTGCCTGACATGTATGTGATTCCTTATTCCTTTAAAAAAGACGTACCCTATAAAAACGCAAAAAAAGCAAAACCGGGAATGTACAGTTCATCAGGCCATGGCCCTATCAGTTCTGGTCAATTGTATGAGGTCTTGAAAAGCCAAGGGTTAATTTAAATCAAAAAGTTTTAGGAGATATAGGAAGGGTGCGAATGATGGAAATCATAGGGATTTATACTTAGTTCTAAGTGTTTTGAACTTCTACAGATGAATCTTATTTTGCAGATAAACTCAGTGAAGATTAACCCTCTACCATCAGATGAAGTCGTTGTACTCTATTTTCCAACAGTTGGCCTTATCTGGGTTGCAAAAAGGTCTTTAATTTGAATTGTTCCATTAGGTTATTCAAGTTATTTCTCGAATTAGGGCCTTGCGAACTGAAGGACTGATGAGAATTAGCAAGAATATTCTCCGATTACATCCGTGCAAGTAAGATGAGGTACACGGGAACAGTCATTAAGGGAACGTTTGATGAATCTATTAAAGAGATGGGCTTGAACGAAAGCTAACATAAGGGCAAGCATAGAAAAATATGAATGGGAATATAAGGGAGGGGTGTGTCCGTGAATATTTTAGTAACAGGCGGAGCCGGCTTTATCGGACGGTGGGTCGTGAAAAGATTATTGGATGAACAGCACAAGGTATGGGTGCTCGATGACCTGTCGAACGGAAGAATAGAAAACATTGAGGAACTACTCGTGCATAAAAATTTCAAGGCATTCATTCATGGGGATATCAAAGACAGGAAAACGGTCGAGAGTCTTTTTTATCCAGGCATTGATTTGTGTTATCACCTGGCTGCAAGCATCAATGTCCAGGATAGCATTGATGATCCAGAAACAACGTTCAACAATGATACAATCGGGACGTTTTATTTACTGGAGCAGTGCCGGAAGCATAAGGTCAAAATGGTGTTCATGAGCACATGTATGGTCTATGACCGGGCAGAAGATGAAGATGGGATATCAGAAACAGATCCAATCAAACCGGCATCCCCTTATGCAGGGGCGAAGATCGCCGCTGAAAATATGGTTCTGTCCTATTATTATGCGTATGGGCTGCCAGTAACGGTAATCCGGCCATTCAATACGTATGGTCCCTATCAAAAAACAGGAGGAGAAGGTGGTGTCGTGGCCATCTTTATTAAAAATAAGTTGAACGGACTTCCTTTGCAAATCTATGGAGATGGAAAGCAGACCCGTGATCTGCTTTACGTGGAAGACTGTGCACGGTTTGTAGTGCAGGCAGGCTACAGGGATGAAGTGAACGGAGAAATTGTCAATGCGGGGTTAGGGGAGGATATTGCGATTAATGACCTTGCCGAGTTGATTGCAAAGAGCCCTGATCATATCCTTCATGTCGAACACATCCATCCCCAAAGCGAGATTCCTAAACTGCTTTGTGACTATGATAAAGCTAAACGTCTCTTGGGATGGGAGCCTTCGATTTCTTTAAAGGAAGGAATTCGGAGAACAGAGGAATGGATTGACAGCACGAATTTAATTTAAAGGAGTTCAAGAATGTGGAAGAAAAGTTAGCGATTTTCGGAGGAGAACCCGTCCGTGATTCGCTGCTTCCATACGGGAAGCAGTCCATCGACGATCAGGATGTCAGAGCCGTTGTCGATGCCTTGAAAAGTGACTATATTACAACCGGGCCTGCCATCGAAGCATTTGAAAAAGGGGTGGCTGATTACGTAGGGGCGGTGTATGCTGTAGCTTTTTCCAATGGTACAGCAGCGTTGCACGCCGCTTGTTTTGCTGCGGGAATCGGCAAAGGAGATGAAGTGATCACGACTCCTTTGACGTTTGTTGCGAGTGCTAATTGTGTGTTGTACACCGGAGGAAAGCCGGTGTTCGCTGATGTTGATCCGAAGACGTATAATATTGATCCATATTCGGCTGCATCCTTAGTGACATCCAAAACCAAAGCGATCATTCCTGTGGATTTTACAGGTCAGCCGGCTGATTATGAAAAGATTCAAGCCCTGGCCGATCAGCATGGACTGGTCGTCATTGAAGATGCCGCTCATGCTTTAGGGGCGGAGTACAAAGGAGAAAAAGTGGGATCATACAGTGATATGACCATGTTCAGCTTCCACCCAGTGAAGCATATTACCACAGGCGAAGGGGGCATTATTACTACGAATAACCGAGTGTATTATGAGAAGTTGATGATGTTCCGCACGCACGGGATAACGAAAGACGCCGGGCATATGCTCGAGAAGCGGCATCCATGGGAATATGAAATGCAGTTTCTTGGATACAATTACCGCATGACAGATCTGCAGGCAGCCCTAGGTAGCAGTCAGCTGACTAAATTGGATGCTTTCGTAGCGAAGCGAAGGGCTCTCGTCAACGTCTATAACAAGGAATTCTGCCAAATGGAAAATGTCATCACTCCCGAGCAACTACTGGAAGCCAACTCTTCTCATCACCTTTATATTCTACGCATGACAGGGACTCTAAAAGGCCTCCGAAAAGAGATTTTTGAGGCGCTCCGTGCAGAAAATATCGGGGTGAATGTGCACTACATGCCGGTTCATACCCAACCCTACTACAAAGACCGTGGTTATACGAAAGGGATGTGTCCGGTGGCTGAAGAGGTTTACGAAGGGATTGTAAGCCTGCCGTTATTTCCTGGTATGACAGAGAGTGATGTGGCAGATGTTGTGTGTGCAGTAAAAAAAGTGATCTGTCATTATGAAACGGCCGAAGGTGCCGGTCAATGAGAGTAGGATTTAGAGTAGATGCCTCTACAAAAGGAGGCACAGGACATGTGATGCGGTGCCTTACGCTCGCAGGTGAGCTTCGAACACTTGGAGCAGAGGTTTTTTTTATGTGCAGAAGACGGCCGGGAGATTTAGTTGACTTTATACAGGAGAGTGGTTACCGCGTTTATGAAATGACGGGGGCTTACAATGTCTCCTGGAAAGAAGACGCAGTAAGAACGATCCAGATTTTAGAGAACATTGGGACTGCTGAATGGCTTGTGGTGGATCATTATGGGCTGGACGCCCGTTGGGAGAAAGCGGTAGGACCTCATATTCAAAAATTAATGGTCATTGATGATCTTGCGGACCGCCCTCATGATTGTGACCTGCTTCTTGACCAGAATCTGTATAAAAATATGGAACAAAGGTACAAAGGACTCGTTCCTGATCGGACGAAACTTCTTCTTGGTCCGGCCTTCACCCTTTTAAGAGAAGAATTCTTACAATCTACGTGTAACCGAAAATGGGATGGAAACGTAAGACGCATCCTCGTGTCATTTGGCGGTAGTGATCCTACCGATGAAACGTTGAAAACACTCAAGGCCATTGAGAAGTTAAACGTTCCGCTTATGGTTGATATCGTAATTGGGAGCTCTCACTCGTGCAGGCAAGACATTGCTCGTATTTGTGAGAGGAAGGAAGGTATGCAGCTGCACGTACAAACGAAGGAAATGGCCCGGCTTATGGAACATGCGGATCTTGCGGTTGGAGCTGGGGGCAGTTCTGTTTGGGAACGTTGTTACATGGATCTACCATCGTTAATCATTGAAACAGCGGCAAATCAAAGGGAAGTCATTTCCACCCTCCAGGAAAAAGGTGTGGTCTTTTACTTGGGGAAAAGTGAAGAAGTGGATGTGAATCTTCTTTCTCAACATTTACAAAGATTCATAGCTGAACCAGACCTGATAAAGAAGGCTCTTGAAACAGGAAAGCATTTGATGAAAGACCATAAGCCTTACGGCGTTTCCCGGTTGATGATGGGGGTTGGAAACGATGGATGAGTTTCGTTTACGTGACGTCGAGCGTGCGGATCTGCCGATGATTTGGAAGTGGCGGAACGCCGAGCATATTCGGATTCATATGTATCATGACCAGTGGATTCCCTGGGAGGACCATGTTTCATGGTTTGAAAGGGATCAGCAGAACCCTTCTTCTTACACCAAGTTATTCATTTACAAAGAGCGCCCGCTCGGGGTTGTCAGGTTCACCAATATCGATCAAAAACAGGGAACGTGTGAATGGGGTTTTTATATTGGTGATCCTGAGGCACCAAAAGGCGCCGGGACGGCTATGGGTATCCTGGGGCTGGATTTTATGTTCGAAACGGTCGGCATCCGGAAAGTTTGTGCAGAAGTCCTGGATATTAATGTTGCCAGTCTTCGGTTTCATGAAAAACTTGGATTCGTTCCTGAAGGGCGGCTGATCGAACAAATAGTGCGTGAAGGGAAATTCATAGATGTTATTCCTATGGGTTTATTTAAAGATGGGTGGCTCAAAAGGCGTGTAATCTTAAAAAGGGGGCAGGATGATGGAAATCGAAATCATAGGAAGAAAGGTCGGTCCTGATCATCCTCCATTCATCATTGCAGAAATGTCGGGAAATCATAATCAGTCACTCGCTCGAGCCATGGAAATCGTAGATAAGGCAGCAGAGACGGGGGCGCATGCCTTGAAAATCCAGACCTATACCGCAGATACAATGACGCTTAAGCATAAGGGTGACGAATTTCAAATTGAAGATCCGGAGAGTCTTTGGAAAGGAAAGAGCCTCTATGATCTTTATAAGGAAGCCTACACCCCGTGGGAGTGGCATGAAAAGATATTCGATCGATGCCGGGAGCTTGGGATCATCGGTTTCAGCACGCCATTCGATGCATCCTCGGTGGATTTTTTAGAAAGCCTGCATGTCCCTCTCTACAAAATCGCATCCTTTGAAAATACCGACCTCCCTTTAATTCGGAGAGTAGCGAGAACAGGGAAACCTCTCATTATCTCGACAGGAATGGCTACGGCAGGGGAGATGGCTGAAATGACTCAAGCCTTCAGAGAAGCGGGAGGGAAAGATCTGATCCTGTTGAAGTGCACAAGCAGTTATCCTTCCACACCTGAAAATTCTCATATTGCCACCATCCCCCATATGCGGGATCTTTTTCAGTGCCAGGTCGGTTTGTCCGACCATACGCTGGGCACCGGTGTGGCAGTTGCCAGCGTAGCACTCGGTGCAACCGTTGTCGAGAAACACTTTACCCTCGCACGCAAAGACGGTGGAGTGGATGCACAATTTTCATTGGAACCCGATGAAATGGCTCGGTTAGTTGAAGAAACAGAACGAGCCTGGCTGGCTCTGGGGACGGTGAATTACGGTCCGACCCACAGTGAAAAAGCGTCAGGTCAATACCGGCGTTCCTTATACATTACAGAAAACCTCAAGGCAGGAGACATTTTGACGGAAGATAACCTGCGATCCATCCGGCCTGGTTTCGGTCTGCCTCCTAAATATTATGAATTGCTTCTTGGTAAAAAAGTAAATAAAAATGTGCCAAGGGGGACACCGATGTCGTGGAACCTTATCGGGTAACAAAAGAGGTGGAATCATGAAAATCATAGCTATTGTTCAGGCTCGGATGGGGTCGACAAGGCTCCCTGGAAAAGTGCTGAAAAATGTCAATGGGAAATCTTTGCTTGAGTATCAAGTGGAAAGAATGAAGCGTTCAAAAAAAATCGATCATCTGGTGATCAGCACAACAAAGAAAGACCTGGATGATCCGATTATTGATTTGTGCAAAGATTTGAATGTGGATACTTTTAGAGGATCTGAAAAAGATGTACTTGGAAGGTTTTATGAGACATGTGAACATTATAAAGCAGATGCCGTAGTCAGGCTGACTGCCGATTGTCCATTCATTGATCCGGGTGTCATCGATAAAGTCATCACGTATTTTCAAGATCACTTTCCAAATTACCTGTATGTGTCGAACACAAGGACCCGTTCCTATCCAAGAGGCCTGGATACAGAAGTTTTCACTTATGAAGTTCTAAAAGATGCCTATATGAATGCAAACTCCCCCCATGACCTTGAACATGTGACGCCATTCATTGTCAAGAGAGTCGGAGACCAGGGGATCGCGCAGGTTACTCATGACACGGATGAAAGTCATCACCGCTGGACCGTTGATACATTGGAAGATTTCCAATTTGTCTCTACCGTTCTCGAGCATCTGTATCCAACCAACCCGGCGTTTACCTTTCAGGATCTTTTGGATGTTTTAGAGAGGAATCCCCATTGGGTGGAGATCAATCGTCAAGTCAAACAGAAAGGAGAACCTTAAGCCGGTTTTACAGAAATGTATGAAAGTTCATATGTCACAATCATCAGAGATCGGAAAGTGTTCCCTCATGTATTTTAAAAATCAAAAAGGAAAACGTGCTTCCCCTTTTGCCGGGTCCATTCCAGGTGAAAGGGTTTTGTCTTTCATCATATTTTCATAAACTTGTTTTATACTGGATTTTGGAACGGTAAATTTAACAGGTTCGAGCGGAGGAAATCTATGATTATACAGCCTATACTGGTAATTCGGGCAGTATCCATTGCCGCCGGGGTGCTAATTCTATGGATTTTGCAAGAGAAGGAGAAGAAGGAAAGCATTGAAAGTTTTTTATCCTTGTTGACCACATGGATTTTCGTTTTTATAGGAGCGAAGTTTGTGACGAGGTGGGATCTCGTGTTTGACTATCCTTTATCAGTCCTCTCATACCCTGGCGGGGCGATGGAATTGTACATTGCCACATTTTTGACTATTGTTTTTGAATGGCGCAAAAGGATGGTACACCGGCGTTTTGCCGGCTCTTCCATTTTGGTTCTTGCGACTAGTCTGCTGGCATTTGCGCTTTTACGTCAGCTTGTGCTTGCTCAGGGGAATCTGGTTGATGTGGCCTTTGCTTTTGTCTTTTTTCTTCTGGTGTTATTTTTGATCAAACCTGCTGTGAAAATCGCCGCTGCATCCACAATTGGAGTGGTCTGCGGATGGCTGTATCAAGCACCGGAGCTCATGGGATACAGGATCAACGTATGGTTTTATGTCATCCTCAGTCTGATGGTATGGGGCTATATTTTAAGCAGAAGAAAACGGGCATGAAAACATGTCTACATAGATTAGGAGAACATAAGGAAGTCGATGTTCTGAGAAATACATTATAGGGAGGTTTGAAAAATGGGGTCTGATGTAACGCTTTGGCTGGCACTCGGCGCAGGGATCATTTCTTTTCTATCACCGTGTACCCTGCCCTTGTTCCCGGCCTATTTATCTTACATTACCGGGATGAGTGTGAAAGAGATGAAGGAGAATCGTAGTCTTCACGTGAAAAAGAGGTTACTCACGCATTCTATCCTCTTCCTTCTAGGCGTATCTTCAATCTTTATTAGTTTAGGGATTGGCGCTTCTTATGTAGGGAGTGCTGTGCAGAATATTTTAACCGGAAGCTCAGGGCTGCTGCTGCAGCGGCTCGCAGGAGTTTTCATCATTTTAATGGGACTGTTCGTCGCCGGCTGGTTGAAAATCGGCTGGTTTATGAAAACGAAAAGGGTGCAGACGAAACCGAAAACGTCACTGAGTCTGGCGGGAACTTTTTTTGCAGGTATGGGGTTTGCAGCAGGGTGGACGCCTTGCATCGGCCCGATATTTGCATCCATTCTTCTGCTGTCAGCAAGCAACCCGACACAGGGGATCTTGTACACCGTCGTTTATGTCATCGGGTTCGCCCTGCCGTTTCTCCTCTTCTCCTTTTTCATAGGGTCCACACGAGTCATCTTGAAATATAGTGAGCAGATTATGAAAATCGGCGGAGTTGCAATGGTTATAGCTGGTGCGTTTCTCTATACCGGGTATATGACGAGAATTTCCACGTTGCTGTTGAATTTAGTCCAGGATACGTGGCTTGCCAATCTAGGGATGATTTTTTAATAGAAAGGAAGGGGATTGAATGAAAAAATGGGGCCTCATTGTCATTGTAACCGCCTTATTTGTGTGGGCTGTTTATGACTTTGTATATGAAGGTGAAACTCAGGATTCAGTTGAGGAAGGCGAGAAGATGGTCGCTGAAGGTGCGGCCACGGAGGAAGTCGATATTGGATTGGAAAAAGGGCAGCAAGCGCCGGATTTCACCCTGGAGACGCTTAATGGCGAAGAGGTTTCTTTATCCGATTATCGTGGGGAAAAAGTCATGATCAATTTCTGGGCCACCTGGTGCCCACCTTGCCGGGCCGAAATGCCGGACATGCAGGAGTTTTCTGCAAATGAAGACATCCAAGTATTGGCTGTCAATTTAACAGAGACGGAAGCGAGTGTACAAGGTGTCCAGGACTTCGTAGATGAATTCGGCTTGACGTTTCCAGTTTTGCTTGATAAAGATGTGTCCGTTGCCAATCAATATGAGGTCAACCCCGTCCCTACTTCCGTTTTTGTCGATGAAGAAGGGAAGATCAGTTCTGTTATGCTCGGGGCGATGAATTACGATATGATGGTACAAAGGATGGAAGAAATGTAAGGGTGATTACATGAAACCGGAAATACTGATCGTTGAAGATGACCGGAAGATATCAAATTTGATAAGCATTTACTTAACGAATGAAGGGTACAGCGTGAAACAGGCTTATGACGGGGAAGAAGGGAAAGAGCTCTTTCTTCTGCACCGCCCCTGCCTGCTGATCCTTGATTTGATGCTGCCTAAATGGAGTGGGGAAGAATTATGCCGCTTTGTAAAAGAAGAAAGCAAAGATTCCCCGGGAGTGATTATGCTGTCTGCGAAGGGAACGACGGAAGACCGGATTTCAGGACTGCGCCTTGGTGCGGATGATTATATGACGAAACCGTTCAGCCCGGAAGAATTGATGGCGCATGCGGAAGCCGTTTTGCGGAGGACAGGTCATGTGTGTCAAAAGCTTTCTCATGACGGGCTTGAAGTGAAGCCGCGTAAAGGGGAAGTGTGGTTGGATGGTGAACGTCTGGAGTTAACGCACTATGAGTTCAACCTGCTTTATTTTATGATGGACCACAAAGATCAAGTGTTTACGAGAGAGCAGCTCCTCGAACAAATTCATCCGTACGGCGAAGCAGATATTATGGCCCGTACCATTGATGCGCACATCAAAAAGCTTCGTCGGAAAATAGAAGCGGATGCATCTGTCCCGAAGAGGATTGTGACGGTGAGAGGGATGGGGTATAAATATGCGTCTCATTGAACGTCTCCTGCCACCAAAACTTTGGGTGAAAATGACCATCGTAAACATTGCACTTCTCATTGGAGTCGTCATCGTTACAGGCGTGACCCTCTATCAGACGGCATGTTTTCTCGCCGCTGATATTACAGGTGTCGAGCGTGAAGCCCAGCTGACCTTCAACAACTCCTTGCTCATTTATGCCTGGGTGATCGGGGGAGTCGTCATCGTGATGGGCGCTTTTTTATATTCAACGGTAACAAGGAAAGTGCTTGTACCTGTCAAAGAGCTGACAAATGCCATGGAAACAATGAAATCAGGGACTTACCCTGGAGATTTGGACGTCCAAACCAACGATGAAATAGGGGAGCTTGTCGATCACTTCAATCGCATGAACCGACGTTTGCAGCAGCAGGAGCGTTCCCGGCACCAAATGCTTCGTGATTTATCGCATGAAATCCGGACACCGTTATCCAACTTGCAGGGGTATTTAGAGGCCCTTGAAAAAGGGGTGATTGAAGGGGACCAGGCGATCTACCGTTCCCTGGCAGAAGAAACGGATCGTGTCTCTCAACTGTTATCCCGGCTGGATGACATGGAATCATGGCGAACGGTGCCCCCCGCCAAGCCACTGGAGGTCAGCCTGGAGGAAATGACACAGGTCATTTCACAGGTAAGCCAGATGTTCAATTTGGAATTTGAGAAAAAAGGGATTGGATTGAAGAGTGAGGTTGAAGCTGCGAAAGTTCCCATAAATAGACAAGGCATCCAACAGGTTCTCACGAATCTATTGAGAAATGCTCTGGATTACCATGAGGGTGCCGATGGAGTAGAGATCGTAGGTAGGACAGAAGGAGAAGCCTACGTCATTCAGGTAAAAGGAGAAGGGAAAACGATTCCTGTGCATGAAAAGGATCGAGTTTTTGATCGCTTTTATCGTGTCGATCCCTCCCGTTCAGACGGTCGTTCGGGTCTTGGGCTTTCGATCAGTAAACAGATCGTTGAACGGCATGAAGGGCAGATTCAATTGGAAACAGACGGCCGGAAGCACTGTTTCTCTATAACATTGCCAATGCAAGCGTAGACGAAAGGTTTGCGCTTTTTTGCTGCGTGGAGCTGGGGGATATGCCTCTAATGCGTGCCACTACAAGTAATCTCAACGGTGCCAGGCTTGCTGCTCATACATTCACAACCTAAATATATATAAAGCCTCAGCTCAACGCTGAGGCCCCGCCACCTATACCTATACAAACTTTCGTCTCTTATCATCTTTATATATCTTTAATTAAGATGGCTCAAATTCAAGATACCATAAATAGTCATGGAAGTTAACCATTTTTTTGAAAAAAGAAAAAAGTCCAAGCAGGATCTTATTCCTCTTCTATCGACAAATTTTTTTATGAAGTATAAACCCTGTAATGACGCGATTTCCTATAATATCCAATGGTTCACAACCTTTGTTCATGCCCGTGCGTTATAGTATAGTTAAAATGAGCTTGATTTTTCAGAAAAAATAGTATTTTAGGGAGAAAGGGGTACACCAAATGACTCAGCAGACATTTTTGTATCAACCGAAAATATCGGAAGTACTTAAAAATATGAGGAAGGTCATGATCGGGAAGGAAGAAGCAGCGATGTTGAGCCTTGTCGCATTACTTGCGAAAGGGCACGTCCTTTTAGAGGATGTTCCGGGTGTCGGAAAGACGATGCTTGTGAAGACGCTCGCTAAATCTCTGGATTGTGACTTTAAACGCATCCAATTCACGCCAGACTTGCTTCCTTCTGATGTGACGGGTGTATCCATATATAATCCGAAAAGTATGGAATTCGAATTCAGACCTGGCCCGATTCTCGGCAATATTGTTCTAGCAGATGAGATCAACCGGACATCACCGAAGACGCAGTCCGCTCTTTTGGAAGGGATGGAAGAGACAAGTATAACGGTGGATGGGAATACAGTGCCCCTCAGTGATCCGTTCTTCGTCATGGCGACGCAAAACCCGATTGAGTATGAAGGGACTTACCCATTGCCTGAAGCGCAGCTCGACCGTTTTCTTATAAAAATGAAGATGGGGTATCCGACAGCCAAGCAGGAAATGGAGATGCTTTCAAGAACTTCGCATGGCCACCCGATCGATGAGATTTCCGCTGTGCTGACAAGGGAAGAGCTCGTTGGTTTACAAAAAGAAGTGTTGGAGGTTTATGTCGATCGAACGGTCAACCGTTATATCATCGACCTTGTAACAGGAACGCGGACTCATGATGGCGTTTACCTTGGGGTGAGCCCGCGTGGATCGATGGCATTGATGAAAGCGGCTAAGGCCTATGCGTTCATTCACGACCGTGACTATGTCGTTCCTGATGATGTGCAATTCATGGCTCCTTATGTCCTTTCCCACCGGATGATTCTTACATCGGAAGCAAGGTTTGAAGGACAGACGGCTGAGTCGATCATTGACAGCCTGCTCTCCTCCACGTCCATTCCAGTGAAGAGGAACATTAGTGAATGAGGCGGAAACTTGGAATCATCGCTAGAAGTCTTGTCGTAGCGATCCTCTTCGTCATCCTCTTTTCCTATGCCATGTTCCAGGGTGGTTTTGTCAGCTGGTTTCTTTTTTATGCATTTCTTCCGTTTCTTCTATATATGGCGGCCGTCCTCATTTATCCGGTCCATAATTGGAAAATCGAACGGAATCTTTCTAAACGGATGGCGATGGGAAGTGAAACCATCGGTGTCGAAGTGAATTTGAAGAGGAAAGTTCCTTTTCCCATCTATTATTGTATTATCGAAGAACACTTACCGGAATCTCTGAAGAAAGTGGACGAGCACCTGGACAAATACAAGGATATGGCTAAAACAGATCAATTTTATGAATCTCGTAAAGTGAAAAAGGTTGTTTTTCCATGGTTCAGTAAGACGATTACTTACCGGTACCAACTTGATAAAGTCCCCCGAGGTGACCATAAATTGAAAGCACTCCGAATCAAGACTGGTGATTTCTTCGGTTTTGTAAAAAAAGAGCACATCTATCATCACGAAAGTAAATTGTTGGTTTTTCCTTATATCAGACCTGTGAAAATGAAAGACCGGGTGTACAGCTTTGAACAGGGGGCGAGTCCATCCTTCAAGCTGAATGAAAAGAACACGAATATGGTAACAGGTGTCCGTGAATACATGCCTGGCGACCGCTTTGCCTGGGTGGACTGGAAAACGACCGCGAAGAAGAATGAGATGATGACGAAAGAATTTGAACAGGAAAAAAGTGTCGACATGATGCTCATCCTGAATGGCGTCTATCATCCGGAGATGAGTGAATTGAGTTTTGAAGGAGCGGTGGAGTTTACGGCTTCTTTGATGAAGGAGTTCCATAAAACATCTTCTCCGCTATCCTTTATGTCCCTCGGTGACGGACGTCAATACTTTCCTTTTCATCAGGACCACGCTCACCAGCAGCAAATGCAGGGACATTTAGCAAGAATCCGTCCTGTCGGGCGCATTCCATTTGCACAACAGCTGGAACGTGAAAAGTCGTTGATTCCAAGTGGTGTGATGCTCATGATCGTGAGTCATCATTTGGATAAGGATATCCAGGTGGCCATTAGTAAACTGGCAAAAAGAAGCAAACGTGTCGTCTTTTTCTATGTGCGTCCTCATGGACAAATGTCGTTCCGGGATCATCAAGCAGTGAAGCAGATGAAAACTCAGGGCGTCGTTGTCAACGTATTGAATGAGGAACAGCTGACGCAACAACAATTTGAGGTGAACACATGATGGAAGAGCGACAATCGTTCATCTATAAACTGATACTCTACATTACTGGTTTTCTATTATTCTGTGAATGGATGCGGCCAATGGAGCAGATCTCTGAAACAAATGATGTGCGAGTATTCTTCATCTACGCGACGTTCTGCTTTTTTGTCTCCTTCTTACAAGTGCCGTGGTATCTATCCATCCCTTTGAAAGGGCTTGGACTTGCGTTCATCATGGATGGACTCTATATCGCAGAACGGATTTTTTCACGTGACTGGTTTTCGGTTTTATATGAGCAGGTTCTATTCAACATCCAGATGATCCAGTCGCAGGAATGGTGGCAGATGACGCCGCTCTTCCGAAGTTTATTGTTTTTGATTCTTCTATGGCTGATGAGCTATCTGCTTTATTATTGGTTCGTCGTAGCCCGCCGGATGTTCTTTTTTGTCGTATTGACACTCATTTACGTCACAGTCGTTGATACATTTACGATTTTTGATGGCAAATGGGCGATTGTTAGAACGTTTATCCTGGGTATGGTTGCCCTCGGCTTATCGAGTTTTGCAAAAGTCATGGATCAAGAATCGATTTCCTTTAAAGGGTTGCAGAAAGCGCAAGTATGGGCTCTCCCACTTCTTGCCATCATTCTGTTTTCCTCTGCAGCTGCTTACGCTTCACCGAAACTTGATCCGCAGTGGCCGGACCCTGTCCCTTATATCGAAAGTGCAGCAGGCGGAGCTGGACCGGGAGGAAGTGGCAGCGGCACCGTTCAAAAAGTCGGGTATGGAGAAGACGACAGCCGGCTGGGCGGCTCTTTCATTCAAGATGATACCCCTGTGTTCCGTGCGACCGCTGATGGAGAGCGTTATTGGCGGATCGAGTCGAAAGATACGTACACCGGAAAAGGGTGGGAAGATACGCTGGAAGAGCCAGTGACCACTATGGACCCGCAAAATATCACCTATGACTTGTTTACGGACAATGTAGAAGTGGAAGAGCAGACGGTCATGATTGAAATGTCACGACAGGCTTCTTTCCAAAAGTTGGTCTATCCCTATGGTCTCTCTTCCCTCGTCAGGTTCCCGAATGACTATGAACTTCGTGTCCACGAGAACACAGGGGAGATGGATACCGTGAAAGGAGATTCGCCAGCGAAGGTGAATGAGTTCATCGCCAATTATGAGTATCCTTCCTTTGCATACAACCAATTACGTGAAGCGGGAGATAACGACCCTCAAGAAATCCGTGATCAGTACCTTCAACTTCCGGATGGTTTGCCGAACCGTGTGCGAAACCTGGCTGGTCAAATTGTAGAGGCCGAAGACAATCGATATGATCGTGCCAAAGCGATCGAGTCTTACTTTTCTTCCAATGGCTTTGAATACTCGACGACTGACGTTCCGGTGCCGGACGAAAATGAAGACTATGTCGATCAGTTCTTATTCGAGTCCCAGCTCGGTTATTGTGATAACTTTTCTACATCCATGGTCGTCATGCTCCGTTCTGAAGGAATTCCAGCCCGCTGGGTAAAAGGGTTCACCGGAGGAGAGCGTATAGACACACGGGATACTGAGCTTAGTGATGATTTGCAGAATGTATATCAAGTCACAAGCGGGAACGCCCACTCCTGGGTTGAGGTTTATTTCCCTGAGATCGGCTGGGTGCCTTTCGAGCCGACGAAAGGATTCACAAACAACACAGATTTTTATACAGACGTGGATACAGAAGAAGGGGAAGATCCAGCAGCGGCCCCGGACAGTGGAACACCGGAAGATCAAATGGGGAATCCGCAGCAAATGGAAGAAGAGGAAAGTTCTGATGCTGCAGGAGCGGCAGGCTCATCCAATCAAAGTTACACATGGTTATGGGTGCTGTTAAGCGCAATTCTTGTGGCAGCGATCATTCTTTACTTTACCAGGTACCGTTGGATGACAGCGCTGCTCATTCGTAAGTACCGGAAGAACAAAGATGAAGAAACGTACGAAAAAGCCTATCATTACTTATTGAAAGTGCTTGATCATAAAGGATTCAAGCGTAAGCCTGAACAAACGCTGCGGGAGTTTGCGATCTCGGTCGATCAGCATTACCAGTCGAATGACATGCGGCGGTTGACCAACCATTATGAACGTGTCATCTACAGGAATGAGGCTCAAAGTACACAGTGGCCTAAAGTCACTGAATTATGGGAAAATTTAATTAAAAAGACATTGTCTTGATTCCTTTTCATGCGGTTGATAGAATGAATGAAAATTATCAGATGCATTCTTCCTTCGTATATCCTCGGGAATATGGCCCGAGAGTCTCTACCGGGGCACCGTAAACGCCCTGACTATGAAGGTGGGAATCACGTGACATGTATGTACATGGATGGATTTCTGCCTTCGTCGTCGTTGATTTGAGGCAGGGGATCCATCCATTTTTTTATGAAAATCAAAGTCTATAGATCAAGGAGTGGAACAAATGGAACAAGTACAAGGCATGATTCTCGTGCTGGACTTCGGGAGCCAGTATAACCAATTGATCACACGAAGAATCCGTGAATTCGGTGTGTATAGTGAGCTTCACTCTCACAAAATGAGCATCGAAGAGATTAAGGAAATGAACCCGAGTGGAATCATCCTATCCGGTGGACCGAACAGTGTCTATGGAGAGGACAGCTTCCGTTGTGACGAGCAGATTTTTGAACTTGGTATTCCAGTCCTTGGAATTTGCTATGGCATGCAATTGATGACCCATCATTTCGGTGGAAAAGTCGAACGTGCCAAAGAGCGTGAATATGGAAAAGCAGATATTAACGTGGCAAAAGAGCCGGTTATTTTTGCTAAAACACCGAGAGAACAAACGGTTTGGATGAGTCACAGTGATAAAGTCATCGAAGCTCCGGAAGGTTTCCAGGTGGATGCGACAAGCCCGTCCTGCCCGGTAGCCGCTATCAGTAACGATGAAGCGCGCATGTATGGGGTTCAGTTCCACCCGGAAGTCCGTCATTCTGAATATGGAAACGACATCCTCCGCAGTTTCGTTTTCGATGTTTGTGAGGCGACCGATGATTGGACGATGGAACATGTCGTCGAGATGGAAGTGGAGAAAATCCGTGAACAAGTCGGCGACCGCAAAGTATTGTGTGCCTTGAGTGGTGGCGTGGATTCTTCTGTCGTCGCTGCTTTGATCCACCGTGCCATTGGTGATCAGCTCACATGTATTTTTGTCGATCATGGATTGCTTCGTAAAAATGAAGCGGATGATGTTATGCGCACCCTTGGAGACGGCTTTAATATGAACATTCTTAAAATTGACGCCAAAGACCGTTTCATGAGCAAGCTTGCGGGTGTATCCGATCCTGAGAAGAAGCGTAAGATCATCGGCAATGAATTCATTTATGTCTTTGATGATGAAGCAGAAAAACTGAAGGAAATCGACTTCCTGGCACAAGGAACGTTGTACACCGATATTATCGAAAGTGGTACAGAGACAGCACAGACGATCAAGTCTCACCACAATGTTGGTGGCCTTCCTGAGGACATGCAATTCGAATTGATTGAGCCTCTTAACACTTTGTTCAAAGATGAAGTCCGTGCGCTTGGAACAGAGCTGGGTGTGCCTGAGCACATCGTCTGGCGCCAGCCATTCCCGGGACCGGGACTTGCCATCCGTGTGCTTGGTGAAGTGACCGAAGAGAAACTTGAAATCGTCCGCGAATCAGACTATGTCCTTCGTGATGAAATTAAAAAAGCAGGTCTTGACCGTGACATTTGGCAGTACTTCACCGTGCTTCCGGACATCCGTTCCGTTGGAGTCATGGGCGATGAGCGTACGTATGATTACACCATCGGGATCCGTGCCGTTACATCCATTGATGGAATGACATCAGACTGGGCGCGTATCCCATGGGACGTCCTTGAGAAAATCTCTACTCGAATCGTCAACGAAGTCGACCACATCAACCGCGTCGTGTACGATGTAACGAGTAAGCCACCTGCAACAATCGAGTGGGAATAATCGAACGTTAGGTTCATTTTTTATAATAATGTTCGGGTTTAGGGTTGACGAACGATGTCGAAGCTTGTAAGATAGAGACAAATGAATAAAGCAACGCCGTCGTATAATTTTGGGGATAAGGCCCATGAGTTTCTACCAGACTACCGTAAATCGGTCTGACTACGTTGGTGAATAGATGATAAGGGAGACCTCTATAGGTTGCACCTTTCGTCCGTTTCCTTCGTATAGATGTAGACACTCTTGGAGCTTCCAGGAGTGTCTTTTTTTTGGTACCTGGTTCGATAAAAAGAGAAAGCGGACCAGGTGGCGACCCAAGTGTCGTGTATAGGAAATTATTATTTCGTACTGGGCACGTATAGAGTGGCGGCGTGAGATAAATAGAGGGAAAAGGGGAGGAAATGGTTATGAGTAAGTTTTTTAAGTTTGAAAAGTTTGGGACGACGTATCGCAGAGAGTTTATGGCAGGTTTAACGACCTTCCTCGCGATGGCGTACATTTTGTTCGTCAACCCATCTACTCTTGCACTTGATGGAATTGAGCAGCTTCCGGAAGGTGTAACAAGGATTGATAAAGGAGCCGTATTCACAGCAACGGCGGTTGCAGCGGCTGTCGGTACACTGATTATGGGTTTGTTCGCGAAATATCCGATCGCTCTTGCTCCGGGCATGGGTTTGAACGCATTTTTCGCCTACACGGTCGTTTTAGGTTTCGGAATTCCTTGGGAAACAGCGCTCGCAGGCGTTTTGGCTTCAGGACTTATTTTTATTGTATTAACTGTAACAGGCCTGCGGACGATGATCATCGATGCGATTCCTGCAAACCTAAAGCTAGCGGTCGGTGCCGGAATCGGCTTGTTTATCGCCTTCATCGGTTTTCAGAACTCCGGGATTGTGCAGAACAGTGATGCGACACTCGTACAGCTCGGAGACTTGACGGCAGGGCCGACGTTGCTTTCGATCTTTGGAATCATTGTCAGTATCATGCTGATGGCGATGGGCTTGAAAGGCGGTATTTTTTACGGAATGGTCCTGACATCCATCGCAGGAATGGTGACAGGATTGATTGCTCCACCGTCTGGCTTTGGAGATATTGTGAGTACTGCTCCAAGTGTTGCGCCGACTTTCGGTGCCGCCTTCACACATTTCGGTGAAATTTTTACGATTGAGATGCTTGTCGTCATTTTAACTTTCTTATTCGTCGACTTTTTCGATACAGCTGGGACGCTTGTAGCTGTAGCGACGCAAGCTGGTTTTATGAAGGATAATAAATTGCCGCGTGCCAACCGTGCATTATTTGCCGATTCAGCAGCGACAGTCGTTGGTGCGGCCGTCGGTACTTCAACGACGACCTCTTACATTGAGTCCACCGCTGGTGTTGGAGCTGGAGGACGTACAGGGTTCACCTCTGTGGTCACCGCTGGATTCTTCATTTTGGCGCTTTTCTTCTCACCACTACTATCTGTGGTTACCGCGGAAGTGACGGCGCCAGCATTGATTATCGTTGGTGTGCTCATGGCTTCTACGTTGAAAAATATCGATTGGGATCAGTTTGAGATCGCTGTTCCTGCCTTCTTTACGATTGCTGCAATGCCGATGACCTACAGCATTGCGACGGGTATTGCCATCGGATTCATTTTCTATCCGATTACGATGCTGTTGAAGGGGCGCGGAAAAGAGATTCACCCGATTATGTACTTCCTGTTTGTTATTTTTGTGCTGTACTTTATCTTCCTGGCGTAAAGATACGGATAAAATAGCGAAACTGACTGATAAATGGGCTGAAGTCGCTGATAAACTGGTGTAACTGACCGATAAAGTGTCTAAAGCCACCGATAAGGTGGAGTTGCTAATATAATAGGAAAACTCGCTAATATATGCTGAAAGTTGCTAATATATTCGATGAACCTGCTATTAACAGCACCAAAGCTGCTAATATATCAGCGGAAGCTAGAGCGACCCGCCACGATCGGCAAAAAGAAACCGGCATGCCGCAATCGGCTGCCGGTTTTATTCATCCTCTAAATGGCGGATCGTAATCGGTCGCTGTTTTGTGGAATCGGATATATAGCGGTGAAGCTGAATCACAAGCAGTCCATGCTTATACGTCGCTTCCACTTTGTCATGCCTTACCGGAAAAGGAAGATCAATGCTTCTTTCAAACGAGCCGTCGGCGATCTCTGATTTGATCTGATGTCCCCCGCGGTTGTTGATTTCAATCTTTCCACTCAGAGTCAATGTTGAATGATCGACAAGGACGTCAACATTTTTCGGGTGGTTCATCCCGGGAATGTTAACGAAACAAAGCAGTTCATTGTCGTATTGATACAGGTTGATGGCCGGAACGGCGGGTTTCATCATGCCGTCGAAGTCTCCCCAGAAATCCTGCCCGAAGAAGCGGTCGAGGTTGGTTTTCCAATCTTTGAATTGATTCATATCATCGGCCTCCAAAAAATGTCATAGATTGCGTTATAAATCTGTTGTGCACGTCTCTTCTCATGGTTTATAGTGTATGCAAAGAACATCGACTAGGTGAATGTCACGTTTTTTGCCAAACACTAGTGTAGGAGGCTCTCTAATATGCTTGAAAACCCATTATTGCTGATCGGAATCATTTTAGCTGTCAACATTGTCTATGTTTCGTTTTTTACCCTCCGGATGATTTTTACACTGAAGGGACAGCGTTATTTTGCTGCGTTCATCAGCATGTTCGAAATCGTGACGTACATTTTCGGGCTGGGGCTCGTCCTCGACCGCCTGGATCAAATTGAAAACGTCATTGCTTATGCCGTCGGGTATGGTCTTGGTGTCATCGTTGGGATGAAGATTGAAGAGAAGCTCGCTCTCGGGTATATTACAGTTAATGTGATATCTTCAGACCCAGACATCGAATTCACCCGCAGACTTCGTGAAAAAGGATACGGGGTTACAAGCTGGTACGCGTATGGCATGGAAGGTGACCGTTTAGCGATGCAGATTCTGACGCCTCGGAAGTATGAGCTGTCGTTGTACGAAACGATCCGGGATATTGATCCAAAAGCTTTTATCGTGGCGTATGAACCGAAGCAGATCCATGGTGGATTCTGGGTGAAATCCGTAAAGAGAGGAAAAATTCGCGATGCCCAAAAAGAACAACAAGAAGCGCTTTGAAGTCGGGGAAAATGAAACGATCGGTCAATGTCTCGACCGCATGAAGAAAGAAGGTTACACTCCGATCCGTCGCGCGGAAGAACCTGTTTTCCGTGAAGAAACTCGTAATGGCGAAAAAGTGATGGAACCTGTAGGTAAAACGATTGTATTTCATGCTGTAAAGGGATAAAACCGAACGATCATTTGTTAGGTTTTTGTTAATGTTCGATATTTGCGTTGACATCTGCAAACAGGAATTGATATGATGAAGGCAGAATTGCATAGACGACCTCATATATGACGGGGATATGGCCCGTACGTCTCTACCTGGGAACCGTAAATTTCCGGACTATGAGGGGAGCTTAAGCTTTAACGCTTTCTCAGACCGGACACACGTGTGCCTGTTCGACTCCTCTCATTTTTTGAGGGGCGTCGAGCAGGCATTTTTAATGCTACGAAAGAAAAGAGGGATTCGATGGCAAGTGTAGGCATCATCATGGGCAGCATTTCAGATTGGGAAACGATGAAAGAAGCGTGCAGCGTTTTGGATGAGCTTTCGATCGATTATGAAAAAGAAATCATCTCGGCACATCGTACACCGGAAGATATGTTCACATACGCAGATACAGCCCGGGAAAAAGGGTTGAAAGTGATTATTGCAGGAGCAGGGGGTGCGGCTCACTTACCAGGAATGGTCGCATCCAAAACGACACTGCCGGTTATCGGAGTTCCGGTAGAATCGAAAGCTTTGCAAGGACTGGATTCACTCTTATCCATTGTTCAGATGCCTGGGGGCGTTCCCGTTGCAACCGTTGCAATCGGGAAAGCAGGAGCGAAGAATGCTGGACTTCTGGCAGCTGAAATGATTGGAGCTTTCGATCAGAAAGTAGCAGCAAAACTATCAGACTATCGCCGTCAGATGGTAGATAAAGTGGACGGAATGAGGAGGGATCTCGTGAAAGCTGACGTGATTCGACCAGGAAGAACGATTGGAATTCTAGGAGGCGGACAGCTCGGCCGGATGATGGCTGTCGCAGCGAGACATATGGGCTATCGAATCGCCGTGCTTGATCCTGCAGAAAACTGTCCTTGTGCCTCGATTGCCGAGGAACACATCGTCGCTGCATACGATGACTTGGAAGCAGCGGAGCGATTGAGTACGGTCAGTGACGTGATCACCTATGAATTTGAAAACGTCGACCTTGATGTCGCCCGGCTTTTTGAAGAAAAAGGGAAGCTGCCGCAAGGAGCATTCGCGCTTGAGGTGACCCAGAACAGAGCGAAAGAAAAGGAAGTCGCGGTCGATGCTGGACTGTCGGTTCCTGAGTATCGCATCGTAAACACTTTTGAAGAGGTGGGACCCGCGCTGGAGGTCACAGGCTACCCTGCTGTCATCAAGACGGTCAGCGGCGGCTATGATGGCAAGGGACAGCAGAAAATCGAAGATGAAACGCATCTCGAAGAGGTCCGCTCTTTTATGAAAGAAGGCGGCACCTATATCGTAGAGCAGTGGCTTGAATTCGACCTTGAAATTTCTCAAGTGTTCACAAGAGGAATGGATGGACGTATCATCCCGTTCCCGATTGCGGAAAATATCCATAAGAACCACATTTTGCATGAATCAAGAGTTCCAGCAACTGTTCCTGGTCATGTGGAAGAGCGCGCGCGTGAAGCGGTTGAAGTTTTAGCTGAACGAATCGGAGTGGTCGGTACATTCGCTGTGGAGATGTTCGTGAAAGGTGATGATATTTTCATCAACGAAATGGCTCCACGACCTCACAACTCCGGCCACTATACGATTGAAGCGTGCAGCGTATCGCAATTCGAACAGCACATCCGTGCGATCTGCGGTCTCCCACTGTTACCTGTTCATTCGTTCGGCGCAGCGGTGATGGTGAACGTGCTCGGCAAACACCGGGGCATTTTGCTGGATCGTCTGGAATATTACCACGGCTTTCATTTTCATGACTATGGAAAGAAAGAAGCCCGTCAGACCCGAAAAATGGGGCACATCACCTTTGTTGGTGACAACTTAGAAGAAATCGACAAACGCATCACAGAAAATCAGATCCATTTATGGTAGGAGGAAGACAATGATCGAACGTTATACACGCCCGGAAATGGGTGCAATTTGGACAGAAGAAAATAGATACCAGGCCTGGCTTGAGGTCGAACTTTTAGCGTGTGAAGCCTGGAGTGAACTTGGGGTCATCCCGAAAGAAGACGTGAAGAAGCTGCGCGAGGGTGCTTCCTTCTCCATCGACCGTATTCACGAAATTGAAGCAGAAACCCGTCACGACGTGGTAGCCTTCACTCGTGCCGTTTCTGAAACGGTCGGAGAAGAACGCAAGTGGGTGCACTACGGGCTGACTTCGACAGACGTTGTGGACACGGCCCTCTCCTATCAATTGAAGCAGGCGAATGAAATCATCCGCAAAGACCTCGTCAACTTCATCGAAATCCTTGGTGAAAAGGCAAAGGAACACAAACACACGGTCATGATGGGGCGCACCCATGGCGTTCATGCTGAGCCGACGACGTTTGGACTGAAGCTTGCTCTATACTATGAAGAAATGAAACGTAATTTAGAGCGTTTGGACCTTGCGATGGACCACATTCAGTTCGGTAAGCTTTCTGGAGCGGTCGGAACATATGCGAACATCGATCCTTTTGTTGAAGAATATGTGTGTGAAAAGCTTGGCCTGAAGCCGGCCCCAGTTTCAACACAGACTTTGCAGCGTGATCGTCATGCTCATTATGTTTCCACACTTGCTTTGGTTGCTACTTCCATTGAAAAAATTGCGGTGGAAATCCGTGGGCTGCAAAAAACGGAAACGCGTGAAGTTGAGGAATTTTTCGCTAAAGGGCAAAAAGGATCCTCAGCGATGCCACACAAACGCAATCCGATCGGTTCTGAAAATATGACCGGAATGGCACGCGTGCTGCGCGGTAATATGCTGACGGCCTTTGAAAATGTACCGCTTTGGCATGAACGTGACATCTCTCACTCTTCCGCAGAGCGCATTATCCTGCCTGATGCAACGATCGCTTTGAATTATATGTTGAACCGTTTTGGCAACATCGTGAAGAACTTGACGGTCTTCCCTGAACGGATGCAGGAAAATATGGAGAAAACATACGGACTCATCTTCTCCCAGCGTGTATTGCTGACGCTCATCGATGAAGGTCTCGTGCGCGAAGAAGCGTATGACCTCGTCCAGCCGAAAGCTATGGAAGCCTGGGAGCGCGGCATTCCGTTCCGTGAGCTGATTGAAGCAGATGATAAGATCACATCCACCCTGTCCAAAGAACAGTTGGATGCATGCTTTGACTACAAGCACCACCTGAAACAAGTCGACCGCATCTTCGACCGCATCGGCCTGTAAAAAGCAGCCGAAAGATAACGGTGAGATTATGGAAAATACTGTATGACCTGGTACGCCAGAAACTGGTGTACCAGGTCATACAAAAAATCCCAATTCCTTAGCGAGGTGTTTTTGTATGAAGGGTTCTTTATTGTACGAAGGGAAGGCGAAACGGGTGTATCATACGACGGATGAGTCGGATCAGCTCGTTTTATCTTATAAAGATGACGCTACAGCATTTAATGGCAAGAAAAAAGATGAGTTCGCAGGCAAAGGACGCCTCAATAACTTGATTACCTCGAAAGTATTTCAATACTTACACCAGCACAACATTACGACCCACTTTATTAAAGCTCTGAACGATACCGAACAACTGGTCAGACGAACGAACATCATTCCCCTTGAAGTCGTCGTCCGCAACCAGGCGGCTGGCAGCATTACACGCCGGCTCGGGATCGAGGAAAAAACGAGCTTCACTCCACCGATCATTGAATTGTTTTACAAGAAAGACGAATTGAATGACCCGCTCATCAACGATGTCCATGCCTATCACCTGACGAACATCACGGAAGAAGAACTCACGTTTATTAAACAGCAGGCGTTAGACATCAATATAGAACTTCAAAAGCTTTTCCACTCAGCAGGATTGACGCTTGTCGACTTCAAATTGGAATTCGGCCGCCTCAATGACGGCACGATCGTCCTTTCTGATGAAATTTCCCCGGATACGTGCAGGCTCTGGGATCAGGAAACAGGCGAGAAAATGGATAAAGACGTCTTCCGGGAAAGTACCGGTGACTTGATCGATACGTACAAAAACATACTACATCGACTGGAGGAGAGCATATGCGCAAAGTAAAGATCCATATCACATTAAAAGAAGGTGTCCTTGATCCGCAGGGGAAAGCCGTCCACAATTCTCTGCAATCGTTGGAATACAACAATGTCCAGGACGTACGCGTTGGAAAATACATGGAAGTGATGGTTGAAGACAGTGACAACCTCGAAGCGGAAATCGACCGCATGTGTGACCAGCTTCTTGCCAACCCTGTCATCGAAAATTACAGCTACACGATTGAGGAGGCGGGTTAACGTGAAATTCGCTGTCATCGTTTTTCCAGGATCGAATTGTGACCGTGATATGTACTTTGCTGTGAAGGATCAGCTTGGAGCAGAAGCGGATCTTGTCTGGTATAAGGAAGCGAATCTAGCAAACTATGACGGGATTCTACTGCCGGGCGGCTTCTCTTATGGTGACTACCTGCGTTCAGGTGCCATTGCCTCGACGTCTGATGTCATCACACAAATCCGGGAAGCGGCTGAGGCAGGAAAACCAGTCCTTGGGGTTTGCAACGGATTCCAAATCCTTCTCGAAATGGGTCTTCTGCCAGGTGCGATGCTTCCGAATGAAAAGCTTAAATTCATGTGCCACTTTGAAACCTTGACGGTTGAAAATGCCGACACGATGTTCACTCGTCAATACAAGGAAAAGGAAAAAATCCAAATTCCGATCGCTCACGGAGACGGCAATTATTTTTGTGACGAAGAAACGCTTCAGAAGCTTCAAAACAACAAGCAGATTGTCTTTACGTATGACCAGAACCCGAACGGGTCCGTCGGAGATATTGCCGGTATTACGAATGAACAAGGAAATGTGCTCGGCATGATGCCACACCCGGAGCGGGCGGTCGAAGCGCTTCTTGGTCATGATGACGGTCTTCGTCTATTTGAATCGATTTTGACACACTGGAGGGAACACCATGCCATCAATGCTTGAGATCAGTCCAGAACAAATCGAAGAACAGCACATCTATAGAGAGATGGGGCTGAAGGATGACGAGTATGCTTCCATCCGCTCGATTCTAGGCCGCCGTCCGAATTACACGGAAACCGGTTTGTTTTCCGTCATGTGGTCGGAACATTGCAGCTACAAGAACTCCAAACCGCTTTTGAAAAAGTTTCCGACCGAAGGTGCACACGTGCTCCAAGGTCCCGGAGAAGGTGCAGGAATCATTGATATCGGTGATGATCAGGCCGTCGTTTTCAAAATTGAAAGCCACAACCACCCGTCTGCCGTTGAACCCTATCAAGGCGCAGCTACAGGCGTCGGCGGCATCCTGCGTGACGTCTTCTCGATGGGGGCCCGTCCGATTGCGCTTTTGAATTCACTCAGGTTCGGTTCATTGCAACAGCCGCGTGTGAAGTATCTTTTTGAAGAAGTCGTCCGTGGCATCGCCGGTTACGGCAACTGTGTCGGCGTGCCGACCGTCGGCGGTGAAGTCCAGTTTGATGATGCATACAACGGAAATCCACTCGTCAATGCGATGTGTGTCGGATTGATCGATCATAAGGATATTCAAAAAGGAATCGCTGCAGGCATTGGTAACACGGTCATGTATGTCGGAGCCAAAACCGGGCGTGACGGCATCCACGGTGCTACCTTCGCATCGGAAGAGTTGTCGGAAGAGTCCGAAGAAAAGCGCCCAAATGTACAAGTAGGGGATCCGTTCATGGAAAAACTGCTCATCGAAGCTTGTCTTGATGTCATCCAGCACGATGCTCTTGTCGGTATTCAAGATATGGGGGCAGCAGGTCTCACATCATCAGCCAGTGAAATGGCAAGTAAAGCAGGGACGGGGATGACGATGAATCTCGATCACATCCCGCAGCGTGAAGAAAATATGACAGCCTATGAAATGATGCTCTCGGAATCTCAGGAACGCATGCTTCTTGTCGTAGAAAAAGGACGCGAAGAAGAGATTGCGAAAGTATTCCGTAAGTATAACCTTGAAGCGGTAGCGGTCGGTGAAGTGACGGATACGAAACGCTTCCGTCTCGAGCATCACGGGGAAATGGTCGCTGATGTTCCTGTTGATTCTCTTGCTGAGGATGCGCCGGTCTATCATCAACCGTCCAGCGTGCCTGCTTATTATGAGGAGTTTCAAAGGATGGAAGGTTACATTCCGGAAATCACAGACTACCGGGAGACATTGGTGAATCTATTGAAACAGCCGACAATCGCCAGCAAAGAATGGGTGTACGATCAGTATGATTCTATGGTCCAGACGAATACCGTCGTTACACCAGGGTCCGATGCGGCTGTGCTTCGCGTACGCGGAACGAACAAGGCACTTGCGATGACGACCGACTGCAACTCCCGCTATCTCTATGTGGATCCTGAAGTCGGTGGGAAAATTGCAGTCGCTGAAGCGGCGAGAAACATCGTCTGCTCCGGTGGCCGCCCATTGGGTATTACAGACGGTCTCAACTTCGGGTCACCGGAAAATCCGGAAATCTTTTGGCAGATGGAAAAAAGCGTCGATGGCATGAGTGAGGCATGCCGTGATCTTGAAACGCCTGTCATCGGTGGGAATGTCAGCTTGTATAACGAATCATTCGGAGGTCAGGCGATTTACCCGACTCCAATCGTCGGTATGGTCGGCTTGATTGATGATGTCGCCCACATTACGCGTTCTCATGCTCAGAACGCCGGGGATTTGATTTATGTGATCGGAGAGACGCATGCAGAATTCGGTGGGAGTGAACTGCAGGGCTTGCTTGAAGGAAAGCATTTCGGAAAAGCTCCTTCCATCGATTTAAAGACAGAGTATAACCGTCAAAAGCAGCTGCTGACAGCGATCCGCGCAGGACATGTCGTCTCTGCTCATGACGTATCCGAAGGCGGCTTAGCGGTCGCCCTTGCAGAAAAGCTGTTTGAAAACGAGTTCGGTTGTGAAGTGACTCTCGATGGTGAACCGGTCACAGTGTTATTTGCAGAATCGCAGTCACGCTTTATCGTCACCGTCGCGCCGGAACAAAAGGGAGCGTTCGAACAGAGTGTCACAGACGCTCGTCTGATCGGAACCGTCACGGAAAACGGGGTGTACAGAATCAAGCAGGAAGGCGTCGTCCTGGAAGAAAAGACATCAGTGCTGAAAGAAGCGTGGAAAGGAGCGATCGGATGCTTGCTGAAATCAAAGGTTTAAATGAAGAATGCGGCATTTTTGGCGTCTGGGGTCATCAGGATTCGGCCCAGCTGACGTATTACGGTTTACATGCCCTCCAACACCGCGGTCAGGAGGGAGCTGGAATTGTCACAACGGACGGGGAACAGTTGAAACTTGCTAAAGGACACGGTCTGATCAATGAAGTTTTCTCTGAAAATCAACTCGAGGACTTGAGTGGCCATGCTTCGATCGGTCACGTGCGCTACGCTACGGCTGGGGATGGCGGCTATGAAAATATTCAGCCGCTGCTTTTCCGCTCCCAGACGGGCGGATTGGCCCTTGCTCATAATGGAAACCTCGTGAATGCCCAGGCACTGAAAAACCAGCTGGAGGCACAGGGAAGCATTTTGCAGACGACGTCGGATACCGAAGTTGTCGCCCACTTGATCAAACGAGCGCGCCATCTGCCTCTTGAGCAGGCGATCATGGAAGCTCTATCGATGATCAAAGGCGCGTATGCGTTTCTTGTCATGACGGAGGACCGCATGTTTGTTGCCAATGACCCGCGTGGATTGCGTCCGCTCAGTCTTGGCCATCTTGGTGAATCATGGGTCGTCTCTTCAGAAACGTGTGCTTTTGATGTAGTAGGGGCTGAGTATGACAGGGAAATCGACCCTGGTGAACTCTTGATCATATCGGATGAGGGCATAGAATCCAAACGGTTCTCTGCTCCCATTCAACGCACGCTCTGTTCCATGGAATATGTCTACTTTTCAAGACCTGACAGCAACCTTGATGGAAAGAATGTTCACGCCTCCCGCAAACGGATGGGCAAATCGCTGGCAGAAGAAGCTCCGATTGATGCGGACGTCGTAACAGGTGTGCCTGACTCAAGCATTTCTGCAGCCATCGGATATGCGGAAGCATCCGGCATTCCATATGAGCTTGGATTGATCAAAAACCGCTATGTCGGCCGTACCTTCATTCAACCGTCCCAGGAGCTCCGCGAACAAGGAGTAAAAATGAAGCTCTCTGCCGTTCGAGGGATCGTCGAGGGGAAGAAGGTCGTCATGGTCGATGATTCGATCGTGAGGGGAACGACGAGCCGCCGAATTGTGAAGATGCTGAAGGAAGCGGGAGCGAAGGAAGTCCATGTGCGAATAGCGTCTCCTCCTATTCAAAATCCTTGCTACTACGGCATTGATACCTCAAACAGCGGTGAGCTGATTGCTGCGAACAATTCCGTCGAGGAAATTGAAGAGCAGATCGGCGCGGACAGCCTTGCTTTTTTATCGGTCCAGGGCTTGAACGACAGCATTTATCAAGGAGAAGAGTCGTTGAAACACGGCGGTTGCATGGCGTGTTTTACAGGTAATTACCCGACAGAAATTTATCCGAACACGATGCATCCATATGAAAAAGCATAGGAGGGAAGCGAGATGAGTCAATCGTATAAACAGGCGGGAGTCGATGTTGAAGCTGGTTACGAAGCGGTCGAACGGATGAAAAAGCATGTCGCCCGCACCATGCGTCCGGAAGTGATGGGAGGGCTCGGCTCTTTCGCTGGATTGTTTGACCTCAGTGGCATGAGCTATGAACAGCCCGTCCTTGTGACAGGTACAGACGGAGTCGGAACGAAGCTGAAGCTCGCGTTTGAGATGGATCAGCATGATACAATCGGCGTAGATGTCGTCGCGATGTGTGTCAACGATATCGTCGCCCAGGGCGCAGATCCGCTTTTATTTTTGGATTACATTGCCTGTGGAAAAAATGACCCTGCCCGAATTGAACAGATCGTCAAAGGGATTTCGGATGGCTGTGAACAGTCCGGTGCTGCTTTAGTCGGTGGCGAAACAGCGGAAATGCCCGGCATGTATGAGGCGGATGAATATGACCTCGCCGGCTTTGTCGTCGGAATGGCTGATAAGGAGCAGATTATCACAGGGGATGAGATCAAAGAAGGAGACGTTTTAGTCGGTCTTCCTTCCACCGGTGTTCATTCGAACGGCTTCTCTCTTGTCAGGAAACTCATCGCAGACCTTGATCTCGCTACGGTACCTGCAGGCTGGGCCCGGACGCTTGGAGATGTCCTGCTGACACCGACGCGTATTTATGTTCCTGAGATTCAATCGCTGAAGAAAAACACCACCATCAAAGGTATCGCGCACATTACCGGAGGTGGTTTTTACGAAAACCTTCCACGAACACTGCCCGAAGGACTTGGGTGTGAAATCGACACCGACAGCTGGCAGGTGCCTGAGGTGTTCCGCTTTTTACAGGAAAAAGGGACAATCAGCGATGAGGAAATGTTCGGTGTGTTCAACATGGGTATCGGCATGGTCGTCGTGCTTGATCCTTCTGATGTGAACGCCGCTTTCGGTGCGTGTGACGATGCGGTTGTCATCGGGAAAGTGACCAACGAGGAAGGAGTGCAGGGGATATGACCAACATCGCTGTCTTCGCCTCCGGTACGGGTTCGAATTTCGATGCGATCGTCAGTAAAGTAGAATCCGGGGAGCTTGAAGCGAACATCGCCCTGCTCGTCTGTGACCGCATCGGTGCCCCTGTCATCGAAAAGGCACAGAAGTATGAAATCGATACCGTCGTTTACCGGGCGAAAAGTTTTGCTGATAAAGCCGCCTATGAGCAGGCCGTGCTCGATGACTGCCAGCAGCGGGGAATTGAATTCATCGTACTCGCCGGATATATGAGACTCATCGGACCGACGTTATTGAAGCCTTATGAGCGTCGCATCGTTAACATCCACCCGTCTCTGCTTCCTGCATTCCCTGGAAAAGATGCCATCGGTCAGGCTCTCGAGAAAAAGGTGAAAGTGACCGGCGTGACGGTCCATTATGTCGATGCCGGCATGGATACAGGACCAATCATCGCTCAGGAAGCCATCGATATCAAAGAGAACGACACAGCGGACGATGTGAAAGACAAAATCCAGGCGGTCGAACACCGTCTCTACCCACAAGTGATTCAATCATTATTCATCAAGGAGGAATCTCAATGAAGAAACGTGCCCTACTGAGCGTATCCAACAAACAAGGATTGGCTGATTTTGCAAAAAAACTACATGAACTCGACTTTGAACTTATTTCTACAGGTGGCACGAAACGAGCCATTGAGGAAGCAGGAGTCCCGGTGCAATCCATTTCCGATGTAACTGAATTCCCGGAAATCATGGACGGACGTGTGAAGACGCTTCATCCTTCGGTCCATGGTGGACTGCTTGCTAAGCGCTCCAATGAAGAACATAGGAAGCAGCTCGAGGAACTAAAGATTGAGACCATCGATCTTGTGGCCGTCAATTTGTATCCGTTCAAAGAAACAATCGCGAAGGAAGGCGTCACAGAAGCGGATGCGATTGAGAACATCGATATCGGCGGCCCGACGATGCTTCGCTCTGCTGCGAAGAGTTTTGAAGACGTCGCAGTCGTGGTGGACCCGGCCGATTACGATGAGGTCGTGGAAGGTCTTGAGAACGATGCCCTTTCTTATGAGTCCCGCCGTAAGCTTGCAGCCAAAGTGTTCCGTCACACCGCCAATTACGATGCAATGATCGCGGAATACTTTTCCGGTTTGACAGAAGAGCCATTTCCAGAGACGTATTCCGTCACTTATGAAAAAGTTCAATCCTTACGTTACGGAGAAAACCCGCACCAGAACGCTGCTTTTTATAAGAAAGCGAACTTCGGAGGCACGTCTCTCGCGGAAGCGGAACAGCTGAACGGAAAAGAACTTTCCTACAACAACATCCAGGATGCCAACGCGGCTCTTGAAGTTGTACTTGAGTTCAACCAGCCGGCAGCCGTCGCAGTCAAACACATGAACCCATGTGGCGTCGGAGTCGGTGAGAACTTGCATGACGCGTATGTAAAAGCGTACGAAGGCGATCCTGTGTCGATTTTCGGTGGAATCGTTGCCATGAACAGGGAAGTCGATGCCGATACGGCGGCGAAGTTGAAAGAGATTTTCCTTGAGATCATCATTGCGCCGTCCTTCAGTCAAGAAGCGCTTGATATCCTGACAACGAAGAAAAACTTGCGCCTGTTGAAAGTGGATATGAAGAAAGCGGATCGTCCGGCTCATAAGCTTGTGACCGTCAATGGCGGACTACTTGTCCAGGATGCCGATGAAGGTTCGCTTGAGGATGTGGAGCTTGAAGTGGCGACAGAGCGTAAGCCATCTGAACAGGAGCTTGAAGATTTGAAACTAGGTTGGAAAGTCGTAAAACATGTGAAGTCAAACGCAATCGTTGTTGCGAAAGGTGACCGTACGCTCGGTGTTGGTGCGGGACAGATGAACCGCGTCGGCGCAGCGAAAATCGCTTTTGAGCAGGCAGGTGAGAAAGCAGAAGGCAGCATCATGGCTTCCGATGCCTTTTTCCCAATGCCGGATACCGTTGAAGCTGCAGCGGAAGCAGGCGTGACCGCGATCATCCAGCCTGGTGGTTCCAAGCGTGATCAAGATTCCATTGATGCCTGCAACAAACATGGCATCGCGATGGTCTTTACAAAAATGCGTCACTTCAAACACTAATCGAAAGGGTGGAGTCTTATGAACGTATTGGTCGTCGGCCGAGGTGGCCGGGAACACAGCCTTGTGCAAAAATTCGCAGAAAGTGATCAGGTGGAACGCATTTTCGCTGCCCCTGGAAACGCAGGGATGAGTCAGATGGCTGAATGCATCGATACGAGCGAGCAGGATTTTGGCGGGCTGGTTGCTTTTGCCCGGGAAAACAATGTGGGACTGACCGTGGTAGGACCGGAAAACCCTTTGCTTGATGGTTTAGTGGATGCTTTCCAGGAAGCGGAGCTGCCGGTGTTTGGTCCGTCCAAAGCGGCTGCTCTTATCGAAGGAAGCAAGCATTTTGCTAAGCAGCTCATGCACAAATATGGGGTTGCGACGGCTGGATATCAAGCCTTCTCAGATGTGGGAGCCGCTCAAGCGTATATTCGAGAAAAAGGCGCACCGATTGTCGTGAAGGCAGACGGTCTGGCGGCAGGAAAAGGTGTCGTCGTAGCTGAAACCGTAGACGAGGCGTTAGCAGCAGCAGAAGATATGCTTGAAAATGGGCAGTTCGGCGATGCGAGCCGGGAGATCGTCGTAGAAGAGTTTTTGGCAGGGGAGGAGTTTTCGTTAATGGCATTTGTGAATGGTACGAATGTCTATCCGATGATCCCTGCGAAAGACCATAAGCGGGCCTATGATGGAGATCAAGGTCCGAATACAGGCGGTATGGGTGCCTTCGCTCCTGTGCAGGCATTGAATAATTGGTCATACGTGTTCGCTGTCGAATCGATCGTCAAACCGGTAGCCGAAGCAATGGTGGAGGAAGGGCGTCCGTTTACAGGGATCTTGTATGCGGGACTGATCGAAACATCGGATGGTCCGAAGGTGATCGAGTTCAACGCGCGATTTGGAGACCCTGAAACGCAAGTGGTTTTACCTCTACTGAAAAATGACCTTGTACAAGTAATGATGGATGTGCTGAATGGGAAGAATCCTGACCTGACATGGTCGGAGGAAGTTTGTGCGGGAGTTGTCGTTGCTTCCGAGGGCTATCCGGGAGCCTATGAAAAAGGGCGTCCGTTACCTGAAGTGGAAATGGATGAAGACGGTTTTGTCGTCCATGCGGGGACAGCCTGGGAAGACGGGAAGTATGTATCCAGCGGCGGACGCGTCCTCTTAATTGGAAATAAAGGAAAAGACTTGCCGCAAGCGCTGGACCGTACGTATCAATCGCTCCGCCCATTTGAGAATCATGGCGACTTTTTCTATCGAAGAGATATCGGACGCTCATCAGTCTCTTCGGCGGCTTCGCATGCCGACATAGAATAAAGCGGCAATTGAACCGATGATGGTGACGATGACGAAACCGACGTCTGTGAAGTACTCCATAAAATCCATATGATTCATCCTTTTGAAGAAAGAGCGGGGCATCCCGCTCTTTTTGGTTATTGAAATTTATCAATCAAAATCTAGATAGATCGGTGATCGGTTACACTTTATTTTTATCGGCCCAACTTTTCATATACCGACGGAACAAGAAAATCATCGGCAGAAACATGCCGTACACCTCCGCGTTTATTGGTCCTGCGGAATATTCTGCTGCCAGCTTTGCTCGATGCCGTCTTTTTCTGTAGACATCTCTTCATAGACGGCTGTCAAAGGACAGAAGCGTACAATTCCTTCCGCAACCTTCAATGCAGATAACATGATCAGAAGCGGGTGGGAAGAATCGCACTCTCTGCGTGCACCGCGGATCGTCAAATAGGTCAGCATACTAAGACCTGCGGTGATGCGGACCATACTGTTGATGATTCCGATATTCGGTTTCATTGTGCTTCCTCCTTACCAGAATGGAATATCCTGTGTTACCATAGAACATAATGATCTCAGGGAGGTACGCTCCATGAACGAAACACGTTTCCGTTGGCGGAACCGTCAGCTGCGTGAACATGCAGCCATCATTGATGGTAAAACGGCGCCGACGAAATTAATCAAAAATACAACTTACTTGAATGTTTACTTGAAGAAATGGATGCATGGCCACATTTGGTTGTATGATGATCGCATCATATACACCGGCCAAGAGCTTCCTTCCCATACAGAAGGCACGGATATCATTGATGGCTCAGACAGTTATATTGTGCCTGGCTACGTTGAACCGCATGCCCACCCATTTCAGTTATATAATCCCCAGAGCTTTGCAGAATATGCGGCAGAGACAGGGACGACAACGCTCGTCAACGATAACTTGATGTGGCTTTTTTTAACGGAAAAAGAGAAAGCGTTTTCTTTATTGGAAGAATTCATGGATCTGCCGGCAACGATGTACTGGTGGGCCCGTTTTGACCCGCAGTCCGTGCTTCGGGATGAAGATCGTCATGCATTCGATTCACAGATTCCGGACTGGATCAGTCATGATGCGGTGATTCAGGGCGGGGAGCTGACCGCATGGCCGGATGTCCTTCATCATGGAGACGAGCAAATTCTACATTTTATGCAGGAGACCAAACGCTCTAGAAAGCCTTTGGAAGCTCACCTTCCGGGTGCTTCCGAACAGACGCTTGTGAAAATGCGCCTGCTCGGCATGGATTCAGAGCATGAATCGATGACGGCTGATGATGTACTGAAACGTTTGGAAATCGGTTATCATACGGGGTTGCGCTATTCATCCATCCGCCCGGATCTTCCGGATATTTTACAGGGGCTTGTTGAAAAAGGGCACACCCACTTCGACCACATGATGTACACAACAGATGGGTCGACGCCTGGCTTTTATCGTGAAGGACTGATCAATCCATGTATTCAAATCGCATTGGATGCGGGCGTCCCGGACATTGATGCGTACATGATGGCTACGTACCACGCGGCTCGTCATTTTGGAATCGAGAATCGTGTAGGAAGCTTGAATGCCGGGCGCGTCGCTCATCTGAACTTTTTATCCGACCCGAAAGATCCGATGCCGCACTCCGTCATCGCTAAAGGGGAGTGGACAAAGCGTGATGGTGAAGTTTTGAAAAAAGTAACACCGATCCAATGGGAAAAAAATGGTGTGAAGCCGCTTGATCTCGATTGGGAAGTGACGGAAGCGGATATGCAGTTCTCCATGCCGATCGGTCTTGAGATGGTGAATGATGTCATCATGAAACCATATGCCATCGACACGGACGTTTCCACCGACCGGCTGAGTGAGGACAATAAAGAATCCTACCTCATGCTGATAGACCGGGAAGGAGAATGGATGGTCAATACGATGCTGAAAGGATTTACACAGACCTTAGGCGGCCTCGTCAGCTCTTACAGCAATACAGGGGATATCATATTGACAGGAAAATCACGTAAAGATATGGAGAAGGCTTTTCAGCGCATGAAGGAAATCGGTGGTGGGATTGTGCTGGTCAATGAAGGGCAAGTCCTTTATGAACTGCCATTGTCCCTTGGTGGTGTGATGGCCGATCTGCCGATGAAAGAGCTCATGGAGGAAGAAGCGAAACTAAAAGAATGCCTGCTACAGCATGGGTTTACGTTCAATGACCCCGTCTATACGCTTCTTTTCTTATCGTCCATGCATCTGCCATTCATCCGGATTACTCCGCTTGGAATTATGGACGTGAAGAAGAAAGAGGTACTCTTTCCTTCAATAATGCGTTAAAATAAAAGAGGGAATACAGATTAAGGGAAGTGCTGTTATTGAGAAAGCTTACATTCTTCAGCTTGCTTATCGTCCTTTCACTCACTGCTTGTAATGAGAAAGCAGGGGCCGCACAACCTGAAGAAACGAAAGAGAAAGAAACAGCGGTCGAAGAACAAATAGAGATAGAAGAGAACATGACCGTTGATGAAAAGGAAGAAACCGAACAAGCCTATACAGAAACGTTTCCACTGACGGGCGAACCGACGGCTGATAAACCAGACCATCGTGCCTTGTCTGTCATGGTGAACAACCACCCGAGAGCGAGACCTCAATCAGGGTTGAGTCAGGCCGACATCGTCTATGAAGTTTTGGCAGAGGGGCAGATCACACGCTTCCTCGCTTTGTTCCATAGTGAGATTCCTGATACAATAGGTCCGGTAAGAAGTGCACGTCCATACTATTTCGAAATCGCTGATGGATTTGATGCGTTTTATACGTACCACGGTGCGTCGACAGCCATTAATCAAAAAGTAGCCAGCAGCGGTGTCGATTATTTGGATGGAGCGATGTATGATAACAACGGCTGGTTATTTGAACGGTCCTCTGATCGTGCAGCTCCTCACAATTCTTATCTTCTAACAAAAGGAATCGAGCAGGAGGCTGCAACTAAAGGCTATGATGCTGAAGGGGCACCTGAAGCGCTGCCTTTTACTAAGAAAGACTCCTTCGCTGGAACCCCGGTGGATGACGTCCAGATCACTTACGGCAGTCGAACGAATGTGAGCTTTACGTATGATTCTGAGAACAGTCAGTTTTTGCGTTCCAGTGATGGAGAGCCGACCATCGACCGTCTGAATGAAGAACGTGTAGCCGTAGAGAATGTCTGGATCATAGAAACAGACCACCGGATTATCGATAACGCCGGCCGTCGTGACATTGATCTCACATCAGGCGGGAACGGGTATCTTTTACAAAACGGACAAATGAAAGAAGTGGAGTGGAAGAACGTCGATGGACGTTTGCTTCCCTATAAAGACGGCAGCCCTCTGGCATTTACGCCCGGGAAGACCTGGGTGAACATCATTCCAGGAAACGCCGCAGTAGAAACGGAGTAAGGAGGGAAAAGGCATGCAGATCGATAAATTGAGAGGAAAGACGCTCGATCAACTGTTTGAAGCGGTTTTATCTTTGCAAAGTGTAGAAGAATGCTATGAATTCTTTGATGATCTCGCGACGATGAATGAAGTCCAATCACTCGCTCAGCGACTGGAAGTAGCGCGCATGCTGCGCGAAGGCTTCACTTATCATAAAATTGAAACGGAAACAGGTGCTTCGACAGCGACGATTTCCCGTGTGAAACGCTGCTTGAATTATGGCAATGACGCTTATACACAAGCGCTTGACCGTGTCCAAGCGAAGCAAACTGAATAAGTGATGAGAGGCTGCCACTGTGGGCAGTCTTTTTTTGTTGGCGAAGGTGGAAGACTTCCATGATTCTAAGAGAATACGGACAGGCATAGGCTAGTACTATGGAAGGGGAGCTGTCCGATGAAAACGATGTTGAAAAAAGGCGCTATGATCATTCTCGGCAGTATGATACTTTCACTCGGCATCAACTTTTTCCTGATTCCGGATCATGTGTTAGATGGAGGCATTATCGGGATCGGGATGATCGCCAATTACATATGGGGACTTGAAGTAGGACTGACGATCATCTGTTTCAGCATTCCGATCTTTACGCTTGCCTGGTTCTTTTACCGTTCCTATTTCTACAACAGTCTGCACGGATTGTTGATCTCTTCTTTTTTCATTGATGTTCTTCAAGGGTTACGGGTCCATCACCTGCCGCTCGATCCAGCGATCAGCTCTATTATTGGAGGGGCGCTTGTAGGTGGAGGGATTGGATTGATGCTGCGGGTCCATACAAGCACGGGCGGAACCGACCTCCTCGCCCAAATGATCGCCGATTGGTGCAAAGTAAATGTCGGCTTCGTCATCCTCGCGATCGACGCTCTTGTCATCGGTGCCAGTGGCTACCTGTTCTCACTAGAAACCCTCATGCTCTCCGCTATCACCATCCTAAGTGTCGGGCTCGTCACCATGACCTTCACATCCACCCGCCTCCTCCCCGAACAGCCATCGTGACCTGGGAATATATGTATGACCTGGTCATCTATAATTTTACAGCACTAGAACTAAAAGCCCGCCTCTCTTATGAGCGAGAGAGGACGGGCTTTTGTGTGTTTACAATTTATGGTGTACCAGGTCATACATATATTTCCACAACCCTCCACAACCTCTTCTTATCATGGTCGTAGATTTGTTTGGGTGTGCCCCTCAACCCGGGGATGAAAATTTGCTATAATGGGTAGATGGATAACTGTTGTTTTGGAGGACGGAAATGTACAATATAAGCGAGTGGGATCATGTGTTCAAGCTTGATCCGAATAAGACGATCACAGACGCAGACTTAGAGAAGATATGCACATCAGGGACAGATGCGATCATCGTCGGCGGCACAGACGGCGTCACGTTCGAAAACGTGACGGATTTACAGGAACGCATCGAAGCATACGATACCAGCTTTGTGCTGGAAGTGTCGGATATTGAAGCGATTGCGCCCGGCTTTGATGCTTATTTCATCCCTCTGGTCCTGAACAGTGGACATAAAAAATGGTTGATTGATGTGCAGCACCAGGCGATTAAAGAGTATGCAGATGTGATCGAGTGGCAGGATATGCTGACGGAAGGATATTGTGTACTGAACCCTGAAGCGAAGGTGTTCAAACGAACCGATTGCTCATTTCCGGATCATGCCGATGTCCTTGCCTATGCCCGGATGGCGGAACATATCTTCCGACTCCCTGTCTTTTACATGGAATACAGTGGTACATACGGGAACCCCGGCTTGGTTAGAGACGTGGCCCGTGAATTGAAAAATACATCTCTCGTCTACGGCGGAGGCATCCGTTCGGAAGAACAGGCGGCAGAAATGGCGGCCTATGCAGATGTCATCGTTGTCGGCAATGTGATTTATGATAACCTAGAGGTTGCTCTTAAAACGGTCGAAGCCGTTAAATCAATGAAGATGAAGGATGGTGGACCCTCATGACACAGGCATTGAACGCATTGATTCAAGGCTTGAATACAGAACAACGAGAAGCGGTGACCCACACAGAAGGCCCGCTGCTCATCATGGCAGGTGCCGGAAGTGGTAAAACACGTGTACTGACACACCGCATCGCCTATCTCCTTAGTGAAAAAGATGTTGCGCCACGGAATATATTAGCGATTACGTTTACAAATAAAGCGGCACGCGAAATGAAGGAGCGTGTCGAATCTCTGGTCGGCAAAGACGGAGAAAAAATCTGGATGTCCACGTTCCACTCGATGTGTGTACGAATTCTGAGACGTGACATTGACCGGATCGGTTATGACCGCAACTTTTCGATCCTCGATTCGAGCGATCAGCTTTCTGTCATTAAACAAGTGTTGAAAGAGATCAATCTTGATCCGAAAAAATGGGACCCTCGTGCGATGCTCGGTGCCATCAGTAATTCGAAGAACGAATTGATGACGGCAGAGGATTATGAAAAACAGGCGAACAACATGCACGAAGAACAAATCGCCCAAATCTATAAAGGCTATCAAAAGAAACTTCGCAAAAATCAGTCGCTCGATTTCGATGACTTGATTATGCAGACACTGAGACTTTTCGATGAAGTGCCGGAAGTGCTGGAATCCTACCAGCGCCGTTTCCAGTATATTCACGTCGATGAGTATCAGGATACGAACCATGCCCAGTATCAACTCGTCAAACATTTGGCGAGCCGTTACCAGAACCTATGCGTCGTTGGTGATTCCGACCAGTCGATTTATGCATGGCGGGGAGCGGACATTCAAAACATCCTGAACTTTGAAAGTGACTACCCGAAAGCACGTACGATTCTGCTTGAGCAGAACTACCGCTCAACGGAATTAATCCTGGACGCTGCCAATAACGTCATTGATAAAAACAGCGGCCGTAAGCCGAAGCGTCTTTGGACAGACAACAAAGGTGGAGAGAAGATTCATTACCACCAGGCAGGCACGGAACGTGAAGAAGGTCTTTTTGTTACAGATAAAATTGAAGACCTCGTTCGCCAAGGAAAGTTCCGCTACCAGGATGTTGCGATCTTGTACCGTACGAACGCGCAGTCCCGTACGATTGAGGAAACGTTCGTCAAAGCAGGGGTCCCGTACCAGATGATCGGTGGGACGAAGTTCTATGATCGTAAAGAGATTAAGGACATGCTTGCTTACCTGCGTCTCATCGCAAACCCGAACGACGACTTAAGCTTCCAGCGTGTCGTCAACGAACCGAAGCGCGGGGTCGGAAAAACGAGTATGGATAAGATGCTTGCGTATGCCGCAGATCATGACATTTCCTTATACGAAGCCGCTGCTGAAGTCGATTTCGTCGGCGTCAGCGCAAAAGCAGCGAAAGCGATTATGAGCTTCCGTAAAATGATTCAGACTTGGGCCGAACAGCAGGAATTCCTTTCTGCGACGGATATGGTACAGGAAGTCATTGATAAAACAGGCTATGAAGAGATGCTGATGAACGAGAAGAGCATCGAAGCGCAAAGCCGTCTGGAAAACATTGAAGAATTCAAATCCGTTACGAAGAACTTTGAAGAAAATGCGGAAGATAAGACACTGGTCGCTTTCTTGACCGACCTTGCTTTGATTGCGGATATTGATTCTATGAATGAAGACCCTAGTAGTGACGACACGGTTACGTTGATGACACTGCACTCAGCGAAGGGGCTTGAGTTCCCGGTTGTTTTCCTTATTGGTATGGAAGAGAACGTCTTCCCGCATAGTCGTGCGCTTATGGATGAAGAGGAAATGGAAGAAGAACGCCGTCTTGCTTATGTCGGGATCACCCGTGCAGAGAAAGAGCTGTTTATTTCCCACGCGAAAATGCGTACCCTCTACGGCCGTACGAACATGAATCCGATTAGCCGCTTTATCCATGAAATTCCGGAAGAGCTCATACAAGGCAAAGAACAGAAAGAAGAGCTGCCATTCTTTAATAAAAAACGGGAAAGCACGCCGTTCGGCACGAAGCCTCAAGCCGCTCCGAAAAAACGGGCCGCGAAGAAGCCTGAGAAAAAATCTTCAGGCGGCGAGAAAATCGGCTGGCAGCCCGGGGACAAAGCGCAGCACAAGAAGTGGGGCGAAGGTACGGTCGTCAAAGTGCAGGGCGAAGGAGATGCGATGGAACTCGATATCGCCTTCCCGGCACCGACAGGCATCAAACGCCTGCTTGCCCGTTTTGCTCCGATTACGAAAGCGTAAGGAAGTGGATGGATATGAACGCAACGGAAGCTAAGCAAAAGATCGAAACACTCAGACAGGACCTTGAGCAGTACAGCTATGAATACCACACGCTCGATGATCCGAGTGTTTCGGACTATGAATATGATAAAAAAATGCAGGAATTGATCAAGCTTGAAGAAGAATACCCGGACTTGCAGACGCCGGACTCGCCATCCCAGCGGGTCGGCGGCAAGCCTCTGGACGCTTTTGTTAAAGTGCAGCACGACATCCCGATGCTCAGCCTCGGCAATGCTTTTAATGATGAGGAACTGCGCGACTTCGACCGTCGTGTCAAAAATGGCACCGATGCAGAGGTCAATTACGTATGTGAACTGAAAATCGACGGCCTTGCGGTTTCTTTGAAATATGAAGATGGGATCTTCGTGCGGGGAGCGACGCGTGGAGATGGGACGACAGGGGAAGACATTACGAAAAACCTGCGGACCATCCGAAACATCCCTCTTCGCTTGAAAGAGCCGGTGACCGTCGAAGTCCGCGGTGAAGCATATATGCCGAAGAAGTCGTTCATGGCATTGAATGAAGCGAAAGAATCAAATGGGGAGGAGCCTTTTGCCAACCCACGTAACGCTGCTGCTGGTTCCTTAAGGCAGCTGGATCCGAAAATCGCAGCCAAGCGTAACCTGGATATTTTCCTTTACGGCATCGGTGTGTGGGAGAACGATCCGACAGAAGCCCACAGTGAACGCCTGGAAAAAATGAAAGAGCTCGGATTGAAAACCAATCCGGAATGGAAAAAGTGTAACGATATCGAAGAGGTCATCGACTATGTGAATAGCTGGGTCGAACACCGTGCCGATCTTGATTATGAGATTGACGGGATTGTCATCAAAGTGGACAGCCTTGATCAACAGGAAGACTTAGGCTTTACTGCGAAAAGTCCGCGCTGGGCAACGGCCTACAAGTTCCCGGCAGAAGAAGCGATCACGAAGCTGAAGGACATTGAACTCAGTGTCGGCCGTACAGGTGCCGTGACACCGACAGCAATTCTTGATCCTGTCAAAGTGGCAGGAACGACGGTCCAGCGTGCGTCCTTGCATAATGAAGATTTGATCATCGAAAAAGATATCCGTATCGGAGACACGGTCGTCATCAAGAAAGCCGGAGACATCATCCCTGAAGTTGTCCGTGTTGTTGAAGATCAGCGGACTGGCGAGGAAGAGCCGTACCGCATGCCGGAAGAATGTCCGGAATGTGGCAGCCAGCTCGTCCGTCTTGATGAAGAAGTCGCTTTACGCTGTGTGAACCCGAACTGCCCGGCTCAACTACGGGAAGGCTTGATCCATTTCGTTTCAAGGAATGCGATGGATATTGAAGGTCTTGGGGAAAAAGTGATCGCCCAACTGTTCCAGGAAAACTTGATTCACACGATCGCAGACTTGTATAAGCTCGACCGTGAAGAGCTGCTGCAGCTTGACCGTATGGGTGAAAAATCAGTGGAGAACCTTTTGAATGCGATTGAAGCTTCAAAGGAGAATTCCCTCGAACGGCTGCTGTTCGGTCTTGGGGTGCGTTACGTCGGTTCGAAAGCGGCGAGCACGCTTGCGCAGCATTTTGAACATATGGACGCGCTCGTCGAAGCAGATGCCGCTGCGCTTGAAGCCATTCCTGAAATCGGCAGCAAGATGGCCGAATCGATCGCCAGCTACTTTGATGAAGACCAGGTCATCCAGTTATTGGAAGAGTTGAAGCAGCTCGGACTGAACATGGAATATAAGGGTGCGAAGAAGAGCGATCAGCCGGTCGATTCTCCTTTCAGTGATAAGACTGTAGTCCTTACAGGGAAAATGGAAGAATACAGCCGTTCGGAAATGAAGAAAATGATCGAGGAACTTGGCGGGAAAGTGACAGGAAGTGTCAGTAAGAAAACCGACCTTCTCATCGCTGGCGAAGACGCCGGTTCCAAGTACACGAAAGCATCAGACTTGGGGATTGAAATCTGGGATGAAGAGCAGTTCAAAAACGCTCTATCCTGATATGTCGAACGTTTTATGGTTATACAAGAGGAGCCGGAGCGTGAGAGAACATACACGCTCCGGCTGGTCTCATTAAGGGAGTGGAAAGCATGAGGAAGATGCACGCACTGTTGCTTAGTTCACTGCTCGTTGTAAGCGCGTGTACGCCCGTTTTTGACAACAGAGAAGAAGTCATACAAGAAACGAAAGACGAAAAAAATAACCAATCCGCCATCATTCCGAACTACAACATGTCGGACCAGGACTACCGGATGATCCTGACAGAGAGCAGCCCGAAGGTTTCAACCGCCCGTGCTGTGACGACGAACCAGATGGGGAACCGGATGGACATCGATGAATTTGAAAGCGGCCTGCGCCGTCATTCTAAAGAATACTTCGATCCGGACAAATACTTCTTCCAGCCCGGCCAATACTTAGATGGAGATACGCTCCTTACATGGTTGGGGCGTGATGGAAATGTGCAGGTAGATGAAGATCAGGATCCGGAAGAAGTAGAAGATGGATTGAATCCTGAATTGAATGAGGACGAAGCAACAGAGGAAGATTTCCGTGAGAGCCCCCGCTATATTTCCAACATCATAGAACAGAATTACTTAGTTCGAAAAAATGAAAATAAGGTGGAACTGAGTGGGTTAACCATCGGAATTTCCTTACGAACGGTATATAATTTCACGGTAGAAGGAAAAAGCTTATCCGAAGATCATTCGACGGAGGAGCTCCTCAAAAAAGGAAAAGAATATGCGGATGAAATATTAGAAAGAATTCGTAAAAGAGAAGAGCTCAATGATGTTCCTGTCGTCTTTGCCTTATATGAAGAAGAGGAAGCGAGCTCGAAAGTTCCAGGTAAGTTTTTAAGTAAAGCGTACGTCAAAGGGTCTGACATGACCGTCAATGGTTGGGATCGTATCGAAGAAAAACACGTCCTGTTTCCTTCCAAGGAAGCAGAGGAGGACCACTTCGATGATGCGCAGATCTTTAACGACTTTAGAAAAGAAGTATCCGACTACTTCCCGAACTTTGTGGGGATGATCGCGAATGGGTTTTATGTGAATAATGAACTTCGCGAAGTATCGATTGAAATACCGATCCAGTTCCAATCCGAATCGGAAGTTGTCGGCTTCACGCAATATGTGTACAGTCTTGTAAACGAAATGTTTGCAGATCATTATAATGTCCAAGTGAATATCCACAGCATGGATGAACCGGAGAGTCTGATTGTCAAAAAAGCCGGCGAGCAGGAACCTTTCGTTCATGTTTACGAATAACAAAAAGACCGCAGGGCCTCTAACCTATGCGGTCTTTGTTATTAAACATAATGGCAGGATTATGGAAGACTTGATTTCGAGATTTTTGGTGATTGGATAGGGGCTGCGGGGAATGACTCGCTTTCCGCGGGAGCGCGGTGAGCCTCCTCGGACTGCGTCCTGTGGGGTCTTACCCTGCACTTTTTTCCTCTTCGATATCCGGTTCCGGCACCTAGCGGCTAGTGAGACTTCCCTCGCTTCTGTACGATAAGTCAACATCGAATCGCTCCGCTCTTCGTGTTTCCTTTATCTCCTCCAGCTCAGTCCAGTCCATACGCCGCTGATCGAGGCGCCTGCACACTTAAGTTAGGAGTCTCGCCATTCCCCTCCGCCCCTTTTCTATATCAGTGCCTCGAAACCACTTCCCGAATAATCTGCTACTTAGTTTGATGGGAGTATAAGGATAAAACTTCTATGCTCAGGTATTAAAATCCTGAAAGCTTGATAAAGAGCGTTTTATGCCTCAATCGGAATAGCGGAAAACAATCCAACTTGGTATAGGAGTTCGTTTCTCACCAGTATCGAATGGGGTGGTGGGGAAGCCGCGAGACTTCCGTGGGAGAAAGGAGATAGGCGAGATCCCACAGGGCCTTAGCCCGAGGAAGCTCGCCACTCCCCCACAGGAAAGCGAGCTGCTTCCCAACCACCCCTGACACCCAATATGGTAAACGGAGCCCGGTTATCTCCAAACTGAGTCTTCAACAAACGAGAGCTTTCTTAATGAGGCGTGGTGAAGGGAAGTGTAATTTCGACAAAAGTAGAAAAATGTTGAGGGATTTTGATGAAATACGCAAATGTTTGGACTAAGTTCTACACAGTAGAATATTTGCGAAAAAATAAGCCTCAATCGTTTGAACTAGTTGCGTAGTTACGATAGAATAGTTTTGGAAACGCTTAATGTGGTAATTTTCAAAATATTACATAGCGTCACCCATTTTACTTTTCAAGGAGGCGGTTTTTCATGGTAGTCCCTTACAAACACGAACCATTTACTGATTTCACAGTGGAAGAAAATCGGAAAGCTCTGCAGGCGGCGATCAAGCAGGTAGAAGCGGACCTTGGAAAAGAGTACCCTCTCATCATCGGCGGGGAGAGAATTGTGACGGATGACAAGATCAAGGTCGTCAATCCGGCTAACAAGAAAGAAGTCATCGGCTATGTATCGAAGGCGAACCAGGATCTGGCTGAGAAAGCTCACCAGGTGGCAGATGAAACGTTTGACTGGTGGAGAAAAACGAAAGCGAAGTTCCGTGCGGACATCCTTTTCCGTGCTGCAGCGATCGTTCGTCGTCGTAAGCATGAGTTTACGGCACACCTCGTCAAAGAAGGCGGGAAGCCATGGAAAGAGGCGGATGCGGATACAGCGGAAGCGATCGACTTCATGGAGTATTATGGGCGACAAATGCTTGAAATTGACAAAGGCGTGGAAATCAATTCCCGTCCGATTGAAAACAACCGTTTCCATTATATTCCTCTTGGAGTAGGGGTTGTTATTTCCCCATGGAACTTCCTTTTTGCCATCATGTGTGGAACGACGGTTGCTGCTATGGTATCCGGGAACACGGTTCTTCTGAAACCGGCGAGTGCGACTCCGATCATCGCCTATAAGATGATGGAAGTGCTGGAAGAAGCGGGCTTGCCGAAAGGGGTTATCAACTATATCCCTGGAAGCGGAAAGGAAGTCGGCGACTATCTTGTCGATCATCCTCGTACGCGTTTTATCAGCTTTACAGGTTCACGTGAAGTCGGTACCCGTTTATTCGAGCGTGCGGCAAAAGTTCACGAAGGTCAAAAATGGTTGAAGCGTACCATCATTGAAATGGGCGGGAAAGATACGATTGTCGTCGACAACGATTCTGATCTCGAGCTTGCGGCTGATGCGATTACGTACTCGGCTTTCGGTTTTTCCGGACAGAAGTGCTCCGCATGTTCGCGTGTCATTGCTCATGAAGATGTGTATGATGAGCTGCTGGATCGAGTCGTTCAGAAGACAAAGGAACAGGTCAACTATGGTGATCCAACCGATAACAGCAACTACATGGGACCGGTGATCGACCAAGGCGCTTATGATAAGATCATGAGTTATATCGGAATTGGTAAGGAAGAAGGAAGGTTGATGACAGGTGGAAAAGGAGACGACAGCAAAGGCTGGTTCGTCGCACCGACTGTTTTTGCTGACCTTGCTCCGGATGCACGTCTCATGCAGGAGGAAATCTTCGGTCCTGTCGTAGGCTTTACGAAGGCGAAATCTTTTGATGAGGCGATCAAATTCGCAAACAATACGGAATACGGTTTAACTGGGGCTGTGATTTCCAACAATCGCGAGCATATTGAAAAAGCACGCGAAGACTTCCATGTCGGTAATTTGTACTTCAACCGCGGGTGCACGGCAGCAATCGTAGGTTATCATCCATTCGGTGGCTTCATCATGTCAGGAACGGATTCAAAAGCCGGTGGTCCTGATTACCTTATTCATCATATGCAAGGAAAAACAACGTCTGAAATGCTGTAATAGAACGACCAAAAAATCCCTCATCCACATGTATGTGGAAAGGGATTTTTTCATGAAAAATGGAACATACTAACGCTGTCGGGAAAAGGGAACATTTCCCCATTTTTCTATGAGCTCGAAAAGTTTTTAAAATAAATTTTGTGAATGAATATCATAAAAATGTCACATATATGTATTTTTATACTATATGAACGAATAAGTATTCAATTATGACCTATTCACACAATTTTTGCAATGTTCGTATAAAAGTTATATGATATAGTTGTACCTGTGTTTGGTTTTTTTAAGTCAATATGACTTAAGAACCATGCGTCGGTACGACTTGCATAGGATTGTATAAACCAACATTTGGGAGGTGGAAATGTGTTTGAACTCGCTACTGCAACATCAGCATCCATCGCTGGAGCAACATGGTTCTGGTTATTTGTACCAATGCCAATTTTAATCATTCTATCTATCATTACACTATTCACTGAGAGGAGCGAATAACAAAACATGAGTACTGCTACGTTAATAACGTTTATTGTCTATTTAATCGGTATGCTGGGAATCGGTTTTGCTGCATATCGTCTTACAAGTGATTTATCTGACTATGTCTTAGGTGGTCGTCGTTTAGGTCCAGGAGTTGCCGCACTATCTGCCGGTGCATCCGACATGAGTGGTTGGTTGCTGCTTGGTTTACCTGGTGCGATTTACGCTGGAGGACTATCCGCAGCTTGGATCGGTGTCGGTCTAGCTATTGGTGCATACTTAAACTGGCAGTTCGTCGCACGCCGACTTCGTGTATTTACGGAGATTGCAAATGACTCGATTACTGTTCCAGACTATCTTGAGAACCGCTTCCGTGACCATTCCCACGTGTTACGTGTCATTTCTGCAGCTGTCATTCTTTTATTCTTCACCTTCTATACATCTTCCGGTATGGTTGCCGGTGCGAAGCTGTTTGAAGCTTCCTTTGCTTTGAGCTATACACAAGCTCTATGGTTAGGTGCAATTGTTACTATTTCTTACACTTTCTTAGGTGGATTCCTAGCCGTAAGTTGGACAGACTTTGTTCAAGGTATCCTGATGTTCTTCGCCTTAATCGCTGTGCCGATTGTTGCGATTACTGAACTTGGTGGTTGGAATGCTGCGACAGACGCAGTTGCCCAAATCGACCCATCTCACTTGAACATGGTTCAAGGTGTCGGTGCCCTTGCGATTCTATCTTCTCTTGCATGGGGACTTGGTTACTTCGGTCAGCCGCACATCCTTGTGCGTTTCATGGCTCTACGTTCTCCTAAGGACGTTCCAAAAGCACGTTTGATTGGTATTGGCTGGATGGTTCTAGGTCTTTACGGTGCCATCTTCACAGGTCTATTCGGACTTGCTTACATCAACACAGCAGATGTAGCTGATCTTTCTACCTTTAATGCAGAAGTGATGACAGAAGGCGGCATCCAGATGCTTGTCGACTCTGAGAAAATTTTCATTACGTTCTCTCAAATCCTGTTCCACCCTGTCATTGCCGGTATCCTACTAGCAGCGATCCTTTCTGCTATCATGAGTACCATTGACTCTCAGTTGCTTGTATCTTCTTCTGCACTGGCAGAGGACTTCTATAAAGCACTGTTCCGTCAGAACGCGACTGAAAAAGAATTGGTATGGGTTGGTCGTGCTGCCGTAGCCGGTATCGCCTTGATCGCCGTGCTTCTAGCAGGTAACCCGGACAGTACCGTTCTTGGTCTTGTATCCTACGCATGGGCAGGTTTCGGTGCCGCATTCGGTCCCGTTATCATTCTGTCCCTATTCTGGAAAGGCATCACACGTAATGGTGCGCTTGCCGGAATCATCGTCGGTGCCGTTACCGTTGTCATTTGGGGAGACTTCCTGAGTGGCGGATTCTTCGACCTTTATGAAATCGTACCTGGTTTCATCCTAGGTGGACTTGTCGCTATTCTTGTCAGTCTTTCTGGTACACCACCGAAAGATATTGCTGAAGAATTCGATAAAGTTACGAAAATGTAAGAAGTTCTTCATTACAAAATTCCCGGTCTCTTGGCCGGGAATTTTTTTGTTTTTATAAGAAAGAGGATGATTTATATCAGATTTCGAATGGAAGGTCAGAAAATTCCTTGCTGATGGCTTGATTTCCTTAGTTCCTTTCCCAGATCGGTTCCTTTAATTTGTTAAATGAAATCAGCGTGTATTGGATTACTGTATTCACAACACCTCCAGTTAGAATGCCGCCTTATCTTACCGTAGTTTCGAGAATTACTCTTTCATGTGGTGGTTGGGAAAAGGGGGAGACTCCTGTGGGAAGTGCGTAGTAGATGAGACCCCGGAGAGCTTCAGCTCGAGGAGGCTCATCACTCGCCCACGGAAAGGGAGCCTTTTTCCCAGCCACCACATCCACTTACAAAGTCTCGGAACTAACCCTTCCAAATAAGGGAGCTTTCACGATAAGACAGCGCCCTTCTGATGTGTTAAACTAAAAAAGGTGTATCCGTACGTTGAAAATGGATTCTGATATTTGGTATGATCATATATTATGTGAGATCGAAATGGAGGTCGCATTATGTCCAGAATTAGCAAAGAGGAAGTGAAGCACGTCGCGAATCTCGCGCGCCTTGCGATCACGGAAGAAGAAGCAACGACATTCACGAAGCAGCTTGATGACATCATCACGTATGCCGAACAGTTGAATGAATTAGATACAACAGGCGTCGAGCCTACGACCCACGTTCTCGACTTGAAGAACGTCATGCGTAAGGACGAGCCGAAGAAATGGATTTCTCAGCATGATGCACTGAAAAATGCACCGGACAAGCAGGATGGACAGTTTAAAGTGCCATCCGTATTGGAATAAGGAGGTTTGACGATGTCTTTATTTGACTATACATTACGTGAGCTTCAAGAGAAGCTACATAACAAAGAGATTTCCGTCACGGACTTAGTGGAGGAGTCTTACAAGCGTATCGAAGAAGTGGATGAAGAAGTCCAGGCTTTCATCACGCTGAACAAAGAAGCAGCCACGAAGCAGGCAGCAGAGCTTGATCAGGAGCGAGGCAACGACGATGCGAAGCTTTTCGGTCTGCCGATCGGTGTGAAAGACAACATCGTAACAAAAGGACTGCGTACAACTGCAGGAAGCCAGATTCTCTCTAACCTGGATGATCCTTTGTATGACGCGACCGTTGTCAACAAACTGAATGACGCCAAGTCCGTTACCATCGGAAAATTGAACATGGATGAATTCGCGATGGGTTCTTCCAACGAAAACTCCAGCTACGCAGCGGCTCGTAACCCTTGGAATACCGATTACGTTCCAGGCGGATCCAGTGGTGGTTCTGCAGCAGCTGTAGCCGCAGGAGAAGTTCCTTACTCCCTCGGTTCTGATACAGGTGGTTCGATCCGTCAGCCAGCCGCTTATTGTGGTGTGGTCGGATTGAAGCCGACATACGGTCGTGTGTCCCGTTTCGGACTCATCGCGTTCGCCTCTTCTCTTGACCAGATCGGACCGATTACTCGCAGTGTCGAAGACAACGCGTTCTTACTTGAGACGATTGCTGGTCATGACAAGATGGACTCTACTTCTGCCAACGTTGAAGTGCCGAAGTACACAGAGTCTCTAACTGGTGATGTGAAAGGCATGAAGATCGGTGTACCGAAAGAATACCTTTCTGAAGGGGTTTCTGAAGAAGTAAAAGAAGCGGTCAAAGCTGCTCTTAAAGAATATGAAAAAATGGGAGCGACGTGGGAAGAAGTTTCTCTTCCTCACTCCAAGTACGCGCTATCCACGTACTACCTGATTTCGTCTTCAGAAGCATCTGCGAACCTGGCCCGTTTTGACGGTGTCCGTTATGGTAAGCGTGCCGAAGATGCGAAAAACATGCTCGATATGTTCATGCGTTCCCGCGCCGAAGGTTTCGGTGACGAAGTGAAGCGCCGCATCATGCTTGGAACCTTCGCGCTGAGCTCTGGTTACTACGATGCATACTACAAGAAAGCCCAGCAGGTTCGTACATTGATCAAGAACGACTTTGAAAAAGTGTTCGAAGACTACGATGTCATCATCGGGCCGACAACACCGACACCTGCCTTCAAAGTAGGGGACAAAGTCGACGATCCAATGACGATGTATGCGAACGATATTTTGACGATTCCGGTTAACCTTGCAGGCGTACCAGGAATCTCCATCCCTTGCGGTTTCTCTGGAGACGGTCTGCCGATCGGCCTTCAGATCATTGGAAAACACTTTGAGGAAGGTACTGTTTACCGTGCCGCTCATGCCTTCGAACAGGCGACTGATTATCATAAACAACGCCCGTCCCTTGGAGGTGCGCGCTAATGAACTTTGAAACGATTATCGGACTTGAAGTCCACGTAGAATTAAAAACAGACTCGAAAATTTTCAGCCCGTCTCCGAACATGTTCGGAGATGATCCGAATACGAACGTAAACCCGATCGACCTTGGGTACCCAGGTGTGCTGCCGGTGTTGAACGAAGAAGCCGTAAACTTTGCGATGAAAGCATCGATGGCATTGAACTGTGACATCGCAACAGACACGAAGTTCGACCGTAAAAACTATTTCTATCCGGACAACCCGAAAGCATATCAGATTTCCCAGTTTGATAAGCCGATCGGTGAAAATGGCTACATCGATATCGAAGTCGATGGCAAGAAGAAGCGTATCGGAATTACCCGTCTTCACATGGAAGAAGATGCAGGTAAGCTGACACACAGCGATGACGGATATTCCCTTGTCGACTATAACCGTCAAGGAACGCCGCTTGTTGAGATCGTATCTGAGCCGGACATCCGTTCACCGAAAGAAGCATACGCGTACTTGGAAGCCTTGAAAAACATCATCCAGTACACAGGCGTTTCTGACTGTAAGATGGAAGAAGGTTCCCTACGTTGTGACGCCAACCTTTCCATACGTCCGATCGGTCAGGAAGAGTTCGGTACGAAGACAGAGCTTAAGAACTTGAACTCCTTCTCCTTTGTACAAAAAGGACTGGAATTCGAAGAGAAGCGTCAGCAGAAAGAATTGCTTTCCGGAGGAGAAATCCTTCAGGAAACTCGTCGTTACGACGAGCAGACGAAAGAAACAATTCTGATGCGTGTCAAAGAAGGTTCTGACGACTATCGTTACTTCCCAGAACCGGATCTTGTGCCTCTACACATCGATGAAGCTTGGAAAGAACGTATCCGTGCCGAAATTCCTGAGCTTCCAGATGCCCGTAAGAAGCGCTACATCGAAGAACTGAAGCTCCCAGAATACGATGCGATGGTTCTTACAAACAACAAAGAGCTTTCTGATTTCTTCGAAGAAACCATTGCCGAAGGAGCGGACATCAAGCAGGTATCCAACTGGTTGATGGGTGAGGTTTCTGCTTACATGAACAAGCACTATAAAGAACTTCATGAGCTTGAGCTGACACCTGCTTCTCTTGCGAAGATGATCCAGTTGATCGAAGACGGAACGATTAGTTCCAAGATCGCGAAGAAAGTCTTCACAGAGCTGGTAGAAAAAGGCGGCGATCCTGAGAAAATCGTTAAGGATAAAGGACTTGTTCAGATTTCCGACGAAGGACAGCTGACCGAAATCGTCGTCGGCATCATGGACAACAACCCGCAGTCCATCGAAGACTTCAAGAACGGAAAAGACAAAGCCCTTGGATTCCTTGTCGGTCAGGTGATGAAAGAAACCAAAGGACAAGCGAACCCGCCGATGGTCAACAAGATCATCCTTGCAGAAATGGAAAAGCGCTAAACGCTTGAATAATAAGGAAAGCACGCACTTGCTGGTGCGTGCTTTCGTATGGTTTAGGACTTGCCATCATATACTATAGAAATGGTTTGCAAATCCAGGAAAAAGCGCTATGATGTAGAATGGAACATGCTTGGATAGAAAAGGGGGTCATACACGATGAAAAGTGCCCGAATTATATATAACCCGACCTCTGGAAGAGAAGTCATACGCAAGGTTCTCCCGGACATTTTGCAACGGTTCGAACAGTCCGGTTATGAAACCTCCACTCACGCCACAACATGTGCGGGTGACGCCGTCAAAGCAGCAGAATACGCCGTCGATCGTGAATTCGATCTCGTTGTCGCTGCAGGGGGAGACGGAACCATCAATGAAGTGATCAACGGACTTGCCGAAAAACCACACAAACCGAAAGTCGGCATCATTCCAGTCGGGACAACGAACGATTTCGCCCGTGCCTTACACGTGCCTAGAAACATTCATAAAGCGGTGGATATCATTCTGGAAGGCTACAGCCATCCGCTCGATATCGGCCGTGTCAACGACCAATATTTCATGAACATCGCCGGTGGCGGTAAAATAACCGAAATCTCTTACGAAGTACCAAGTAAGCTGAAAACAATGATTGGGCAACTCGCCTATTACTTAAAAGGTATTGAGATGCTGCCATCCATTCGTCCGACTTATGTCGAGATGGAGTATGACGGCAAATGGTATGAAGGCGAGATCATGCTTTTCCTCGTCAGTAACACCAACTCTGTCGGCGGCCTTGAAAAACTGGCACCTTCTGCCCGTATGGATGACGGACTTTTCGACCTGATGATCATTGAAAAAATGAACATCGCAGAATTCGTCCGTTTAGCGACACTTGCCATCCAGGGCAACCACTTGAATCATCCGAAATTCATCCACACGACCGCAAGCCGTGTGAAAGTGAAGACAGATGAAAAGATGCAGTTGAATATTGACGGGGAATTCGGTGGATTATTGCCCGGGGAATTTGTCAATTTATACAGACATCTGGACTTTTATGTTCCAGAAGATAAATTTAAAGAAGAAGAAGCTGACGAAGAAGAATAATGGGGAGCGCTGCTGTGTGAGACAGTGGCGTTCTTTTGTTTTGTTTAAGGGGAGTACATAGCCTACCGGGTCGACTTCACATTTATGACCTCGAGCAGCTACCCGGGGCGACTCCGAACTTAGAGATATGATAAACTACGGTTAGAGTATATAGATAAAGGACGGATGAACAATGGCGAAACCGAAACCGCCGGTACAGAAGAACGAGACGATTGAACTGAGCTTTGAAGATTTGACTCACGAAGGCAATGGGGTAGGGAAAGTCGATGGCTATCCACTTTTCGTACCGTATGGCCTTCCGGGTGAAAAGGCCGAAGTGAAAGTCGTCAAAGTGAAAAAGAACTTCGGCTTTGGCAAGCTGGTGAAAGTGACAGAAGCAAGTGAAGACCGCGTTGAGCCGCCATGTGATGTTTTCTACCAGTGCGGCGGCTGTCAGCTTCAGCACATGAGTTATCAAATGCAGCTCGATATGAAACAGAAGCAAGTGAAAGACAACATGAAGAAAATCGGTCATCTCGAACATGTCCCTGTCCACCCGACTATCGGCATGGAGGATCCATGGCGTTACCGGAACAAAGTACAAATTCCTGTCGGGCAGAAAGAAGACGGCGAATTGATGACTGGCTTCTATCAGAAGCGAAGCCACAACATCATCGACATGGACACATGCCTGATCCAGGACGAAATGAACGATCGCATGGTCGAAACCGTCCGCCGCATCGCATCTAAACATGGTATAGATGCCTATGATGAACAGACTCATCGCGGCGTGCTGAGACACATCATGGTCCGTACCGGTCAGAATACGAAGGACATCATGATCGTTCTTGTCACGAAGACGAAAAAGCTTCCGCACAAAGATAAAATGATCGATGAGATCCGTGATGCTTTTCCAAACGTGAAATCAATCGTCCATAACGTGAACAGTGCGAAAACAAATGTCATCCTTGGAAAAGAAACGAACATTATCTGGGGCGATGAGTACATTTATGACACGATCGGCGATATCCGATTCATGATCTCACCGAAGTCGTTCTACCAGGTCAATCCGACCCAGACGAAGAAACTTTATGACCAGGCGCTGGACTATGCGGATTTAAGAGGTGGGGAGACCGTCATTGACGCTTACTGCGGTATTGGAACCATTTCCTTGTTCCTCGCTCAAAAAGCGAAGAAAGTGTACGGCGTAGAAATCGTTCCTGAAGCGGTTACTGATGCGAAAAAGAATGCGCGTCTGAACAAGATGGAAAACGCAGAATTCTATGTCGGACAAGCAGAAGAGCTTATGCCTTGGTGGCGTAACCAAGGGCTGCGTCCGGATGTGATTGTCGTCGATCCTCCACGTAAAGGTTGTGACGAAGAGCTGTTGAAGGCGATGCTGGATATGGAACCGGAGCGTATTGTCTATGTTTCCTGTAATCCGTCGACGCTTGCTCGTGATCTTCGTATTTTAGAAGATGGTGGGTATGAGACGAAGGAAGTCCAGCCTGTTGACATGTTCCCACAGACAAGTCACGTAGAGTGTGTGACATGGTTAGAGAAGAAAGAAAAGTAAATCTCAGTAGTATTTCTTAAGGGAGTTTTTGAAGTGGAAGCGAACAAAATGTGGTTGTCGTTACCAAAGGATTTTAGAAAAGAACTGATAGCCAATGTCTACTGTACAAACTGTAGTGATATGGTCACAATCACTGACTTCATCATCGTTGATCATCCTATGGGTGTTATGTTGGATGGCAAATGCGAAAACTGTGGCAGTAAAGTAGCGAGAGTAGTGGAGATGGATGAATGAAGTGAAAGTGAATTCTTAAGCCGATAAGTGACCGGTTGTTGTGTTGGGAGGTAACCACACAACAACCGTCTTTTTTTTACATGTTATATTCTTTGAAGTGCAGGGTAACTTTATATAGGAAGTGTAGTCCCATTCTTATAAAAAAGAATCGTGATAGAGTAATACGCTTAGGTGAATGAGGGCACTTAATTAAGGGTATAGATAAGGAAACCCTTGGCCAGAATCTTGACACCAACGAAAGCGAAACTACAAAAACTACATTACATTCACTCACTAGGAAGGGGAATTTCTCATGGCTGATGAAAATATAAGCAAAGGTTTAGTAGATGCTGCGTTTAAAAAGAAAGAATCAGAAGAACAAGAGGAAGTAAAAGAAGAGGAAAAAGCGACCGTAGGCGATATTATAACTTTCCAAAAAGACGGCCAACAGTTTGAAGCTGTCGTAACTTCTGCTAATTTACAAAACTCGGTTGTTTGCGATATGACCATTATGGATGATTTCCACGAACGCAATTTAGATTTCGAAAAAACCGTAGTTGCTCATACAAACTACAGCATTAAAAAACGTCGCGACGTGTAAGGTCAACAATAGTAATATATAAATCATAGCTATTCTTCTATAACTAAACGAGCAAAAAACACATTTCCAAAAAAAGAAAGGGAGCTGGTCAGCTCCCTTTCTTGTATTAATTCAAAGTATATTCGACGGTTTGTTCTTCGGTTATCGTTTCGTAAGAATCACCATTCATAGACTCCCCAAAAACTAATTTCACCTTGTTTATATCCGTATGCTTTAATAAGAAGGCATCCTGGTATTCTTTGTTTACTTTACCAATAAACATAGAATCCATGTCAGCATCATCAATTAAGAAATCTTTTAACTGTCCATCGATTTGCTCACCTTTATCGGTCACAACATTCATTAGATCATACCATTCCACGTTATCTTCTGATGTATTTTCAGCCGTATATTGAACTTGGACATAGGAAAAACCTTCTTTTAGTTTTGAGGCTTCCACATCTGCCATAAATGACAAATCCTCTGCAAAATCATCATTCACTTCACTAAATTCAATAACTTTAATATCCTGGACAGTGATGGTTAAAGGTGCGATGTCAACAGTTTCATTAACCTGCTTTATTTTAGTCAGCTCTGCCTTCCCTGCTTCTGATTCAGCAGTCTGACCCACTTCTAACAATTCAATGTTTCCATCTTCGTCTTTCTTTGGTTCCGAAGGTTCCTCTTCCTTCTTCAAAGGTTCTTGCTCTGCCTGTTTCGGTTCTTCTTTATCTTCGTTATTGGCTGCTGTATCCTCCGTACTCCCACATCCAACTAATGCGATTAGGATTACAACAACCAAGCTTGACCATTTTAAATTCTTCCACATATATACTCCCCCATATCGTCATACTCAGTTAATTATATACTCAAGATACATAAATTACCATAGGAATAATCTGTAGTTGACATACTAGTGCATTGGGGAGAAGTACGGGTCTTTTACTATTCAACTTTTGTATAACCCTGAGGATCAAAGTTACGTTAAAAGACTTTTTACCTGAAGCCGTAGTAAGTTATGGTGACGCTTTATCATCACTAGAAAAAAGGGAGGCACTTTTGGTAGGTGATGCAGTCCCTACCCCTTGTATGGTAAATATAAAAGATGATTGTCCTACTCCTAAATCTTATGATATAGATTTTTACTCAGAATGGAGAAACGATTGGAAAGATGTTGTTTTATCTGAAATAGTAAATAATATCAATAAAGAAAATGTATAAAAGAAGTTTGAATGATAATAGGGTCGGTCCTAGTGTTTCTAAAGGTAACGAAGCACTAGGACCGACCTGCGTTATCACATAGAAATCCATTCCGTACCTACACGCTGCAAGTTAGATCCCCAATCCTCAGGCGGCGGCACATCACTAACAACAGCATAAACATCTTCCAAATTAGACATCTTCACATACGTCCTCATACCGATCTTAGAAGAATCCGCCAGAATGTAAGATCTCCCCGACTGTTCAATCAGCTTCCTAGTGAAAAGCGCCTTGTTCGGGTCGAAGCTTGTGATCCCATGATCGATGTCGACACCATCTGTGGCAATGAATGCTTTATTGACGTAGAAGTCTTCCATCATTTTTTCAGCGATTGGACCGGATGTACGCAGGTGGTCGACGCTTACTTCACCGCCGATGAAGATGACGCGGGCTTCGAGTTCTCTGCGTTTCGTGTATTCCATCAGCCGGTTCAGGGCCGGGATGGAGCTGGTCATGATGGTTAAGTTTTTCTTTCCTCTTAAAAAAGGAATCATCTGCAGCGGCGTGCTTCCTTCGTCGATGACGATGGTGTCGTGATCTTCGACTTGATCAGCGGCTGCTTGGCCGATGGTTCTTTTTTCTTCGATGTGTATCGATTCTCGTTCATAGTGCGGCAGTTCGTTGGACGTTTCGTTTCTTACAGCTCCGCCATACACTTTTTTCAGTTTCTGTTGGTTTTCCAGGTCATCCAGGTGTCGTCGAATGGTTTCGGTCGACACGTCCAGTTGTTCGGCAAGTTCGCTCACTCGGACTTTGCCTTGATGTTCGAGCATTTGTAGTATTTTTTGTTTCCGTTCTTCTGCGACGAGTGACAACGTCGTCCCTCCTAACGTGACAAAAACCTTCCTTTCTTTCCATTATACATGAAAGAGGGGTACGCTAGGTTTCCTCTTTCATGCATGAAAAGTCGAAGGGTTCTTTATTTGGTAACGGGTTCGAGCCAGTATATACTCTCTCTTGTAGCTTCAAGCAATGCTTCTATATCTGAGGGGTGAATGTCCCCGATATTACCGATTCTGAATGTCTTCAGGTCGGTTACTTTTCCCGGATAGATGACAAAACCGCGGGATTTTAACTCTTCATAGAAGCGGTCAAATTGGAACGACTCATTTTCCGGATAATAAAACGGTGTGATGATCGGCGACTGCCACTCATCGGGGAGAAGGGGCGTGAAGCCGAGCGCACGCATCCCATCGACGAGTGTCCGTTGGTTCTGCTCGTAGCGGTTCTGTCTCGCCGGAATACCGCCTTCCACCTTTAATTCTTCGAGTGCCTGTTTGAACGCCCTAACAGTATGAGTCGGGGACGTGTAGCGCCACTTCCCTTCCTGGTCCTCCATTGTTTTCCATTGTTCAAACAAGTCGAGCGACAGCGAGCGGGCCTGACCTTCGCACTGCTGGATGGCCTGTCGTTTAGCGATGACAAAACCGAAACCAGGAACGCCCTGGATGCATTTGTTGGCACTGCTGATGACATAGTCGGCGTCCATGTCCGTGATCGACATCTGGATCCCGCCAAAGCTGCTCATGGCATCGACGATGAACACCTTATTGTAGCGTTTGACAATATCTGCGATGTCGTGGATCGGATTCAGGAGACCGGTCGTCGTTTCGCAATGGACGACGGCTACATGAGTGATCGCTTCATCTTCCTTCAGAGCGGTTTCTATTTTTTCTAAGTCAGGCTTTTCTGTCTCTCCGTATTCAATCGTACATACGTTCAGCTTGAGCCGTTCGGCAATCTCAGCGATGCGTTTTCCGTACGCGCCGTTGACGAGGACACACAGTTTTCCATCGTCAGGGACGGCGGTGGAGATGACGGATTCAACACTGAACGTGCCGCTTCCCTGCATGAGCACACTGGTGTAGTCTTGTTCTGATACTCCGGCGAGGGATAAAAGGTCGGAGCGGATCGACTGGACGAGGGACTTATAGTCCTCATCCCACGTGCACCAGTCTTTCAACATGGATTCTCTCACTGAAGCGGTCGTTGTTAAAGGACCTGGAGTGAGCAGTAGATAGTGATCATGATTTTGCATACGTATTCTCCTCTCTTAGCTGCACGTCTTCAATCGCTGATTCCAGAATGTTCAGCGCTTCGTCTAAATCTTCGTGTGATAGGTTTAATGGCGGACAGAGCTGCAGGACGTTTCCTTTTGAAACTTTGAAACTGAGTCCGTGATCTAAGCAGTGGTACATGACCGCTTCTGCTGCAGCTGTTGCTTTTTCTTTCGTTGTACGGTCGGTAACAAGTTCTACGGCAAAAAGAAAACCGATGTGCCGGATATCTCCTATAAGAGAATAGCGTTGTTTCCATTCTTCCAAACGCGCTTTCATTTTTTGTTCCAGGAGGGGAAGATGCTCCAGTAGCTGTTCTTCTTGAATAACGTCGATCATCGTTAAAGCTGCTGTAGCCCCGAGTGGGCTTTTTTCGTGGGTGTAATGACCAAGCGATGTATCTTTTGCGACATCTAAGGAATCATCGACGAGTAAGGCTGCCATTGGATAGACGGCTCCGCCTAATCCTTTTCCGAGTACGACCATGTCAGGGACGATGTCGTAGTGCTCGAATGCGAACCAGCGGCCGGTCCTTCCCATACCGATGGCGGTCTCATCGAAAATGAGTTTCACATCATATTCCGTACACAGGGCTCTTATTTTTTTCATAAACGCATGGGAAGGAAGTTGTACGTCTGTATTCCGTACGGTTTCCATCACGAATGCGCCGATGTCTGGGTCTTGTTGGAACAGGTATTCGATATGTGAAGCGAGCTGTCGATCATCAAGGCCCGCCCCCTCCCAGTTCGGCCGGTAGTTCTGAATAGGGGGAACATGGATCGCGCCGGGAAGGAGCGGACCTATTTGGCGACGGAAATGAGCTTCACCTCCAACAGACAAGGCATCCATCGAAGCTCCGTGAAACGATTCCCACATCGAGACGGTTTTGTGTTTCCCTGTCGCGATCCGCGCAAGCTTCAGCGCCATACCGATGGCAGAGGTAGCTCCAGGTGCGAACAACGATTTGTTCAAAGGATCCGGCGCAAGTTCGGTCAATCGTTTCGCGAGTGCGATGGCGTTACGGTTCGTGTAACGTCGTGTTGAGAAACTGAGAGTATCGAGCTGCTGTTTCATCGCTTCAATGACCCTCGGGTGTTGGAAGCCGATTTGATGGACGGCATTGCCGTGAAAGTCCAAGTATCGTTTTCCTTCGATATTGTAAAAGGCAGAACCCTCTGCACGCTCAATGACATCCAGGCAGGGTGTTGATAGCGATTGATGTAAAAAGTAGTGCTCATCCTCTTGAAGGATTTGAGTGGTTTTGTCTGAAAGATGTTCGTTCCAAGCCTGGCGGAGAGGGGACTGGTTGACGTCCCCTTCGCCGCGGTACAGCTTAGGCATACGCACTCACTTCTTCATTCATCTGCTTTTCAATTTCATCGATACGTTCAGGAAGATCACTCATGTCGGTTATGACATAATCGGCACCGGCTTCAAGCAACGTTCGCTTGGAAGCTTCGATTTTCGTCTGAAGGAGGACGGGATCCATTTCTTCGACTTCCTGTTGGGAGAGGCCAAGCGTGCTGCTTCCTTTGACGACCCCAATGGTCCACGTCCCTGCGTTACGACCTTCCTGCATATCCGTTTCCGTGTCGCCGACTTTGATCATCTGACTTGTCGGGAAGACGTTCAGTTGTTTCGCATTTTCATAGATCATCCATGGATAAGGGCGTCCGGCAGGTACCTCGGTGGAAGCGACGATCGTGTCCGGCTCGTATCCTTGTTTCTTCGCTTCACGGGCGACGATTTCAATCATTTCTTCTGTGTACCCTGTGGTGGATCCAATTTTAATGCCGCGCTCTCTCAATTGTTCCATCACTTCGGTCACGTGTGGAAGCGGTGTGGCAAATTGGTAGAGGCCGCGGAATAACAGGTCTTCGAAATCTTTGTACATCGCTTTGATATCTTCCTCTGTCGGCTCACTTCCATTGGTGTTCGTCCATTCGGTGCGCACGCGCTCCATTTCAGTAATGGCGCGGATGTGATCGATTTTCAATAATCCCATCGGCTTACGCGCTTCATCGTATGTGATCTGAACATCACGCTTGTTGAAAACCTCGATAAATACTTGGACGGGGGCGAAGCAGCCGTAGTCGACCGTTGTTCCGGCCCAGTCAAAAATGATGGCTTGAATGTTTTTCATATTAGATCCCTACTTTTCTTTTTTTAATAGATTTGACAATTGTTTCATACGCAACACGGACGATGATGTTGGTAACGATAATCAGTAAAGACATCGCTGCTGCCGGTGCAATGTCCCCAGCATCGTTCATGTTGACGATGGCGATAGAGGCAAGCTTCCACTCCGAGGAGTACAGAAAGACGACCGCGCTGATCGTCGTCATCGAGTTGACGAACAAGTACATCATCATTTCGAGAATCGCCGGCCAGGACAGAGGCACCGTCACTTTGGCGAACGTTTTGTAAAAAGGAACCTTCATCGTCTCAGAGATGGCTTCGTATTCCGCATCTTGTTTCTTAAGAGATGTCGTCGCTGTGATGAACGACACCGAGTAGAAGTGGATGATATTCGCGAGGACGAGAATGATCATCGTTCCGTACAACCACTGAAAAGGGTTGGTGATTTCCATCGACGTAAACGGGATGCTGATTGCCGACTGGTTAAAGAAGAAGATGAAGGCAAGACCAATGACCAGTCCAGGCAGGGCAATCGGCAGAATTGATAGAAAGTATGATACTTTTCTAACCCATGCCAGGTGACGCGATTTTTCAATTAAGTACGCGCCGATAAAGATGATCACCGTTCCGATGACAGCCGTGACCGCGGAAACGATCAGGCTATTGTAGAAAGGCTGCAGCCCGTCTCCCGCCACTGATCCGAACCCGAAGTGACGGAGCGTCAGCGAGAAGTCGTAAGGCCAGACTTTTACGAAAGCGGCAGCGATAATCGCAAGGAACAAAGTGATGATGCCGATCGTAATAGTTGTACAGTACGCCGTGAACAGACGGTCGCGCACAGGGTTTACTGGTGTTTTGTACGGAGTTGCCTTCGAACTGATGCTCGACTGCTTCCGTTGGATCCGCTGATCGACGATAAAGGCGATCACGGCTGGAATGGTTAAGATGATGCCGACGGTTGCTCCCATGGAGAAGTTTTGCTGGCCGATCACCTGCTTGTACACATCAGTTGCGAGCACATTGTACTGCCCACCGACGACTTTCGGAGCACCGAAATCGGTGAAGCTGAGTGTGAAACTGACGAAAAAGGCGCTTACCAGTCCATATTTGATGCTTGGGATGGTGACTGTAAATAGCTTTTTCAATGTTCCTGCGCCCATCGTATCCGCCGCTTCATATAAACGTTGATCGGCGGTGGATAGCGAAACTTTTAATATCAGGAAGGCTTGCGGAAAGGTGAAAATCACCTCGGATATCACAATGCCTTTGAATCCATAGATATCAAAGTCGGACTCCTGCCAGCCGAACCACTGCTCGAATAGTCCAAAGAACCCGGTGGTGAATACGCCGTTGTTTCCGAGTAAATAGACGAGAGCGATGCCGTACATCATGGTCGGTGCGAATAAAGGCAGCAGGGCCATATACGTAAAGAACGTTTTTCCTTTCATCTTCGTCCGTTCAATCGCATAGGCGAAAAGAAAGGCAAGACTGACCGAGAGAATCATCGTGATCGATGCGACCGACAATGTATGAACGGCCGATTGAAACAAGCTGGGAGAGGAAAAGTAAGTGATGAAGTTCTCCGCTCCGATGTATTCTCCCTGGGTGTTCTGCATCGCACGTTTCAACAGCTCGATGACGGGGAGGATGATGGTCGTTCCGAGTCCAACGAACATGAGCAGGAGCAGTATGCGTTGGATGTGCGCATCTTTACTTAAGGACTGCCTCACGACAGGTTCCCGGCTGAATAAAGATTGTAGTGCTGTAATCATGATGGACCTCCTAGGTGAGCACAGGCTGCATCGTTGTTATGGGCTCGGGCTGGCCGTGAAAGAAGATGACCTTATCTTCCTGCAGTTCGGCATAGACCACTTCGCCCACAGCAAGCGGCTGTTGTTTGAACGTATCGGTATCGATATCAGCATAGAGAACGTTGTCCTTCGTCGTCTGTCTCAGCACGACACGATAGGAGCTGCCCCGGTACTCTAAATTCTCAACCCGGGTGGGGAGGGAAGAGGCGGACGGCTGGATGTGAATCGTCACATGCTCCGGGCGGACCGCTACATCTTGTTTTTCCCCGTTCGGGATGAGCTGATCGCCGACGAAATTGACCGCCCCGATGAAGTCTGCAACAAAGGGGGAATTGGGGCGGTCATAGATTTCCTGCGGTGTTCCGGCCTGTTCGATTAAGGCATTGTTCATGACGATCATCCGATCCGCCATGGATAGGGCTTCTTCCTGATCGTGCGTAACCATCACCGTCGTAATGCCTAACTGTTTCTGCAGACGTTTGATTTCGTTTCTTAACTGCAAGCGGACTTGAGCATCCAGGGCGGACAGCGGCTCGTCCAGCAAAAGGAATTCCGGGTTCATCGCCAGGGCACGCGCTAAAGCGACACGCTGTTGTTGTCCACCGGATAATTGGGCAGGGTAACGGTCAGCCATCTTTTCTAAATTGACGAGCTTGAGGTTTTCCAGTGCCGTTGCTTTGCGCTGCTTCTTGGAAAATTGTTTAGGGTTCAATCCATAGGCGACGTTTTGAGCTGCTGTTAAATTCGGGAATAAAGCATACGACTGAAAGACGATGCCGAAATTCCGCTCAGCCGGAGGAAGGTGTGTCATATCCCGGCCATTCATCAGGACGCCTCCCGCGTTTGGCATTTCCAGTCCTGCCAGGATGCGAAGGAGCGTCGTTTTTCCGCAACCGCTTGGTCCGAGCAAGCAGATGAATTCTCCTTTTTCAATCGAGAACGATATATCTTTCAAAGCGGTAAAGTTTTGGAACGTTTTGGTGATCTGTTCGACAGCGAGATGATTCATGATTGGACTCGCTCCTTTTTCATGAGATAATAAGAGACCGAAGGCGGGAAGACCCGCCCCTTTTGGTACAAAAAGTTTGCCGACTTCCGTTGTACCTTACTCTTTAGGGGCGCTCTTTCCGTCATATTTTTTTGTCCATTGTTCAAGAATGACGTCGCGGTTCTCAGCTGCCCAGTTAAAGTCGTTTTCAATCAACTGCTCTTCAGGGTTCTCAGGGAAACCTTCAGGAACCGGCTTGTCCGTTGGTACGGAAGTGATCGCGAAGTTCTCGCTGTATTCTTTCATCGCTTCATCAGAAATGGCCCAGTCCAGGAACGTCTTAGCCGCTGGTTTGATTTCCTCTTTCTTCACAAGAGCGTTTGCTTCTAAATCCCAGCCAGAACCTTCTTCAGGGAAAATGGTCTTGATCGGCTCTCCTTTTTCCGCCTGTGTGATCCCACGGTAACCGAAAGAAATTCCGATTGGATATTCCCCTTGTCCAGCAAGTTTTGCCGGCTTAGAACCTGAGTGTGTGTACATGCCGATGTTCTGATGAAGTTTGTCCATGTAATTCCACGCTTCTTCTTCGCCCATTTGCTGCATGAAGGCAGATACGGTTAAGAATCCTGTACCTGAGGAAGCCGGGTTAGGCATAACAATCAAATCTTTGTATTGTGGATCAAGCAAGTCTTCATAGCTTTGAGGGATATCCAGTCCCATTTCTTCCATTTCCACTGTGTTGACAGCGAATCCGGTCATCCAGGCGTTGATACCGACCCAGTGCGGTGTTTCCTTTGAATCTTTGTATTGAGGAGCTACACGGTCGATTCCTTCCGGTGCATATCCTTCAAGCATCCCTTGCTGATCAGCGACAAGCAGGCTCGTTGCGGCTGTTCCCCAAACAACGTCAGCGACAGGTGCATCTTTTTCAGCCAAAAGCTTTGAGGTAATGACACCTGTGGAGTCGCGGACGATATTGACTTTAATGTCTGGATTTTGTTCACGGAAAGAGGTTAAGTATGTTTCGATCATGTCATCTTCGAGCGCGGTGTACACCGTAATTTCTTCTTTCTCTTCTGCGTTTCCACCTGAGCAGGCTGCCACAAAAATCAACAAAAGTGTCATAACAGTCAACATTAATTTCTTCATCATTTTGAAATCCTCCTTAATTTTCCACAATCTATAAAAATAACGACAACGTTTGAAGATGTGATTGATTCTTCGCTAATCCCTCCTATCTCTTACTGCATCTTCACTATAAAGCCTGTTTGTAAAACCAGTATTAATGATGTGTTAAATGTGTGTTTTGTTGTGTTTTTATGTTGTTTATTGTGGTTTATTGATGTAATCCGTGGAGAATAAGGGATGTTTTAGAAAGGTAATTGATGATGAAAAGGCGGGGGGATGAACGGTAAGGTTAGAATCAATAAGAAACGGTTAGCTTTTTAAGCGGGTGTTTTAAGTGGGTGACAATCAGAGTTTCGATGACGGCCAATCGGAGAGTTCCGATCATTTCAACATTATGGAAAACGTTTGCAAAGTTGACACAACTGACTTCGTTCAAATCAGGAAATGGTGATATACTAAGAGTGTAAAGAAGATAACAAAAACAAATAAACAACTTAGGTGGCTCAACCATCGCGAGTTCGTTTCCAAGCGAACGAAGATTACCGCCGATGAAAGAATGTTCATCCGTACAATGAGGGTGAAAAGCAGTCTTGAAAGGGGCAGGTGATCCAGTTGCCTACAGAGGATAGGTGACGGGGAGGTCTTGATACGATGATTCCCTTTAGAGTTTGAACCGAGGGAGGAGTAAGGAATTGAAGAGACTTCCTTAGCTGGTGCTTTCTCTCTTCTTTTGAAATAATGGAAGAAGAAGGGGAAAGAGAATGGGACTTAACAGGAGAAGGAGACGGATTCTTTGAAGAATTGTCCTTCGAGAAAGTCTGGAATCCAAAAAAAATGTGTAGGATCAAGGATGATTCTTACATGGTTGGGTCACCTAAGTTGTTTACTTTGCCCCGGCACTTTTTTAAGTGCCGGGCTTCTTTCTGCCCAATGAAGTTGACGGTCCTGCAGTAAATCCTATACGGACTGGATCAGCACCACTAAGCAATTCATTGCTGGTTATTTGTAAACGTTTGCAAAGTTGACACAACTGACTTCGTTCAAATCAGGAAATGGTGATATACTAAGAGTGTAAAGAAGATAACAAAAACAAATAAACAACTTAGGTGGCTCAACCATCGCGAGTTCGTTTCCAAGCGAACGAAAATCACAGCCAATGAAAGAAGATTCATCCGATGTATGGGATGAAAGTCCATTCTTGATTGAGGCAGGTGTTACAGCTATCTACAGATGGTAGGTAGTGGGGGAGAGGCTTTGTAAGACGATTCCCATTTGAAGTTGGATCGAGGGTTGAGTAAGGAAACAAAGAGCATTTCCTTAGCTGGTGCATTCTCTCTTCTGTTGAAGTTAAGGAAGAAGAGGAAGAAAATCTGACTTAACCGGATAAGGAAACGAATTCTTCGTAGAATTGTCCTTCGAGAAAGTCTGGAATCTAAAAAAAGTGTAGAATCAAGGATGATTCTTACATGGTTGGGTCACCTAAGTTGTTTAATTAAGCCCCGGCACTTCCTTAAGTGCCAGGGCTTTTTTTTATGTACCTGGATTTCCTGAGATGTTAGACATCACGGTTAATTAGAGGAGCTTAGCTGCCTTAACTTGTTTTCAATCTCCTGTATTACAATGTGATTGGTTTTTACTCTTGCATAATGTTTATTTTCCCCTTCTACAATGTGCCACTTACTTTCTGGGGGAGACGTGTGCTGAAACATATCCTCTACAGCTTCTTCATAAATATCCCACTTTGCACGGTTTCTCCAGTCCTCATCTGTGATTTTCCATCTCTTTAAAGGGTCTTGTTCTCTTTCTTGGAATCGTTTCAGTTGTTCTTCTTTAGAAATGTGCAGCCATACTTTGATGACGACATATCGATCTTGAGCAAGGAGATGTTCAAATTGAACGATTTCGTTGTAGGCTCGATTCCATTCGGATACAGAAGCGAACTTCTCGACTCTTTCCACAAGAACGCGGCCATACCAGGAACGATCAAAGATCGCTATTTTCCCGTACGGTGGAACCTTGTTCCAGAAGCGTTTGAGGTAATGGTGTCTCTTTTCATTCGTGGAAGGAGCGCCAATGGCATGGACCTCAAAACCGCGTGGGTCGAGTCCGCTGGTCAGCCTTTTGATTGCGCCTCCTTTTCCTGATGCATCCCAGCCTTCAAAAACAACAATAACGCCTAACTGGTTATCGTAGATGGATCGCTGCAACTGGAGTAACTTCAACTGTGACTGTTTCATTCCCTCTTTATATTGCTTTTTGTCTATGTTCAAGGATAGATCTACAGATTCCAGCATACCGTTCTCTCCTTTGAAGTATTTGGTTTTAAAATCCCTTTCTCTCCCTATTCATCAGGAATAACCTGAAACCTTTTAATTACAATTCCAAATAAGTAAACGTTTACAAAACGGACACAACTTTCAGCGTTAAAACCCGTATACGGTGGTATAATAAGAGTGTAAAGAAGATAACAAACAAGCATAAACAACTTAGGTGGCTCAACCATCGCGAGTTCGTTTCCAAACGAACGAAAGGCCCCGTCAATGGAAGGACATTCATCCATTTAATAAGGATGAGAAAGTCTTGAAAGAAGGGGCAGGTGAAAAAACAGACCTGCGGATGGCAGGTCGTGGAGAGGTCAGTGTAAGACAATCCCCCCAATGAAATGAGATTGAGCGTTGCGTAAGGAAACAAAGAGAATTCTATTAGCTGGTGTTCACCTTTCCTTTGCAAATCACGAGAGGTGGAAGGAAGGCAAATTCGGCTTAACCGGAAAAGGAAACGGATTCTCAGAAGAATTGTCCTTCAAGTTAGTCTGAATTTCAAAAAATGTGTAGAATCAAGGATGATTCTTACATGGTTGGGTCACCTAAGTTGTTTAGTTTCACCCTGGCACTCTACAGTGCCAGGGCTTTTTCATTTCAATATTTTGGTGCTGGATACGCTGATGGAACCAGCACTGGTCCTTCTCATTTCTTATCCCTGGGGAACCAACGCTTACTGTATTTTTTTACGGGTGATGTATTCAGATACGACAAAAGCTAGGTCGTCATTTCCATAGAGGGACAATACTTCAAGCAGAGTCTCAGGATCAACGTGATCGGACTCCTGCTTCGGTACGGTCAGCTCCAGGGCATCGATCAGTTCTTTATTTTTATCTTGATAGGGATAGGCCTCTTGATAAATGGCTACAGGATCCAGGTCATGGTTGATGCACCACTGGGCAAAAAGCAGAATCATCATTTTTTCGCCTTTTTGATAATTACGAATCACTTCTTGTTCATTGTTCCGATCCACATGGCATGCCTCCTTTGTAAGCGGGTGACTTTTTATTTCGTCCACTCTCAGCAGTAGACTATTTTCATCTACCTCATACCTCCCATGATAGCAGATATCTATTAAATCGTGGTCCATTGTCTAAAGCCGCATTTATTGGTTTGTCTTGAAGTGGAATCGATATCCACATGACAAATAGTAAATCGGTGACTGTTCCTATTGTATCCCTGGATTAACGGAGGGGAGGGGGGCAGGCTATTCTTCTGCGGGCTACAGGAGAATGACCTGCAAAACGGCCAGACACATGGAAAGAACAGCCGGAATAACCTTCGTCAACGTCCAGCCCCGCATCGTTTCCATAAGAGGGTCTAATGGATTGTTCGTCGGGGAAGCTAAGTAATGAATCCAGCGGCTCTTGCGGCTGCTTTCCCATTCGAAATTTGGAACGTCCACCTTGTATTGGTTTAACTGATGCTTCAATTGTTCTTCTCGTTCAAATGGATTTTTCTTCATTACTTTTCACCTCGAGATCCTTTTTTAGTAGTTGAATAGCTGTATACAATCGTGACTTGACCGTACCAATGGGAAGATCCAGAATACTAGAGATTTCTGCTTGTGGAAGGTCGTGGTAGTAGGATAAGAGAATAACTGCCCGATGAATGGCAGGTAGCTTGGAAACCGCTTCCTGTACCGTCATTTTGTCTTCTTGGGAAAAGGTGTCGGCCGGCTGTGGTGTTAAAAATGGTAGAAGGGATTTCCATTTCTTACGGCGATTCAATTTGGTAATCATGATGCGGTAAGCGATTTGAAAGAGGTACGCTTTAAGTGTGCCTCGCTCTGAATTGTATTGCATTTTGTTAAGTTGCAGTTTCACAAAGGTATCTTGAACAACGTCCACACTGAACGGTTCGTCTCGGGTATAGCGGTAAATAAACGAGTACAGAGGCTCTTTGTACAACTGATATAGTGATTTAAGAGCATCTTTGTTTCCATGCTGGTAATCCCTCATCCAGTCTTCAGCCGTTTTATTCAAGGGTTCCTCCATAGCGGGCGCGGATGGATTTCAGGGTGTTCGATAGTCGCAAAAGCAGATAGATGAAAGCTACGATCGTCCAAGCTTGCGATTGATTCGTGAAGAATTGGACATAAACATTGTCTACCGTCTGCCCTGATGAAATCAGCAAGTTAAGCGCCTGTACGCAAATGATGGTATAAATGACCAAAGCGAGCGTCAGCGTATCGAACACATTCCACCTTAGGAAAATCGTCGTTTTATGATAATCAATTTTTCCGTTCTTCCTTATGATGTGTTTTCTTTCCAAAGGAATCATAATCCCTAAAATAATAACCATCCAAATTCCAACAACAATTAATGAGACGATCCAGCCTGCATCCATTGCGAACACCTCCAAAGGTTCTTTTACTAACTATACCAATGAGACAGCGGGATGGTTCACATAAAATTGAAAAAAGTGGAAATGGTTGGTGTCAAGTAAAAGAGAGGGGTTTTTTGAGGTGATTTAAACCACTACAACATACATGTAGATCGGGCCTGTCCCCTAACTATGGTAAAGCGTTAACGGAGGCGAAAGAGGGAGAGGAGTAGATATGAACGAAGAAAAGCAGGAGGCGGGAAGCCTCCTGCTTTTTACTTACGCGTTATGGTAAGCTAAATCTTTCTTTTTCTTCAAATCAAAACGATCCGCGTTCATTACTTTCACCCAGGCAGCCACAAAGTCGTGGACAAACTTCTCTTTGTTATCTTCCTGTGCATACACTTCACCGAGCGAACGCAGGACAGAATTGGAACCGAAGACGAGGTCGACGCGTGTTGCTTTTCTGACAAGATCGCCTGTTTGACGATCGCGACCTTCATATTCGTTGTAATCACTCGGCTTCCACTCGATGCCCATATCAAGAAGGTTCACGAAAAAATCGTTCGTCAGTGTGCCGACTTTGTCTGTAAATACGCCGTAGTCAGTGTCTTTGTAGTTGGCACCAAGTACGCGCATACCACCGACGAGTACAGTCATTTCCGGAGCGGAAAGACCAAGGAGCTGTGCTTTATCGACAAGCAGTTCCTCAGGGCTCAACGTGTATCGCTTTTTCTCATAGTTACGGAAGCCATCCGCCATCGGCTCAAGAACTTCAAAGCTTTCTTCGTCCGTTTGTTCTTGGGTGGCATCGCCGCGTCCGGATACAAATGGAACCGTAACTTCGACACCTGCATCTTTGGCCGCTTTTTCTACGGCTGCGCTTCCTCCAAGGACAATTAAATCAGCAAGGCTGACTTCTTTGTCGAACTGTTTTTGAATGCTTTCATAGACCGCAAGCACTTTGGAAAGCTGCTGAGGTTCATTCACTTCCCAGTCTTTTTGTGGAGCGAGTCGGATGCGGGCACCGTTCGCGCCCCCACGCATGTCCGATCCACGGTACGTGCTTGCTGCAGCCCATGACGTTTTCACAAGTTCACTGACAGAAAGGTTGGAGTCGAGGATTTTTTCTTTCAACTCTGCCACTTCTGCGTCCGTCAATTCATATTTCACTGTAGGAATCGGGTCCTGCCAGATCAAGTCTTCATCCGGCACTTCTGGTCCGAGGTATCTTGTTTTTGGTCCCATGTCACGGTGAAGCAGCTTGAACCATGCACGAGCAAAGGCATCGGCAAATTCATCCGGGTTTTGATGGAAACGACGGGAGATCTTTTCGTAATCAGGGTCCATACGAAGAGCCATATCGGCTGTCGTCATAAAGGTAGGGACTTTTACCGATGGATCCTCCGCATCTGGAGCCATGTCCTCTTTTTTAGGATTGACCGGTGCCCATTGGTTCGCACCTGCTGCACTCTTCGTCAATTCCCATTCGTAGCCGAACAATAGATCATAATAGCCGTTGTCCCAAACGGTCGGGTTCGCTGTCCATGCACCATCGACACCACTTGTGATCGTGTCGCGGCCTTTCCCGCTTCCGTGAGAGCTCATCCAGCCTAAGCCTTGATCCTCGATGTCAGCCGCTTCTGGTGAAGCGCCGACTTGATCAGGATCCCCGGCACCGTGAGCTTTACCGAAGGTGTGACCACCAGCGACAAGAGCGACAGTTTCTTCGTCATTCATTCCCATACGAGCGAACGTTTCGCGGATATCGCGTGCACTTGCAAGTGGGTCCGGGTTGCCGTTTGGACCTTCCGGGTTTACATAGATGAGTCCCATCTGCACAGCAGCGAGTGGGCTTTCAAGTTCGCGGTCGCCGGAATAACGATTGTCGCCGAGCCACTCTTTTTCATTTCCCCAATAGACATCTTCTTCTGGATGCCAGATGTCCTCGCGTCCTGCGCCAAAGCCAAAGGTCTTCAAGCCCATGGATTCAAGCGCGACGTTTCCAGTAAGTACGAGCAGGTCTGCCCATGAAATTTTATTGCCATATTTCTGTTTGATCGGCCACAGCAGGCGGCGGGCTTTATCGAGGTTCGCATTATCCGGCCAGCTGTTCAGGGGAGCGAAACGCTGGTTTCCTGTGGCACCACCACCGCGTCCATCTCCTGTACGATACGTACCGGCTGCGTGCCAGGACATACGAATGAAAAGGGGTCCATAATGGCCATAGTCTGCCGGCCACCAGTCCTGGCTGTCAGTCATCAGCTCATGCAAGTCCTGCTTCAGAGCGTAATAATCGAGTTTGTTGAATTCCTCTTCATAATCAAAGTCTTCTCCCATCGGGTTCGACTTTTTATCATGCTGACGTAAAATATGCAGATTCAGCTGGTTGGGCCACCAGTCTTTGTTCGTTGTGCCGACTTTCGTTGTCGTTACGGCGCTTTCTTCTTTCGTTTTTTCGTGGGTGACGGGACACTTTCCAGCTTGGCTGTCATGCATTTCATTCTTGTCCATGAATCATACCCTCCTATATTTGTGAAAAAATTATAATCGCTCTCAGATTATAATTATAATAAAAAAGGGTGAATTTTGAAAGGAAGAACCCTCTGATTTGCTGGAAAAATTTTATTTCATTAATAGTGGTATGTAAGTGAATCATATTTTAATAGATTTGTGTTGTTGATGAATCAGTGAGGAGCGGGGGCTATTAGTGAGTGGCCTGTATGGGTGATTCGCGTAGATTTAAGGAAATGTCTTCGAATTTCAAATACAAATTCATTGAAAAATATTCCCATTGTGTATAGCATGAAAGCATTGATTCTAGTAAACGAGGCACCCAAACAAACATAGAAATCCAGTCGATGAGATAGGGGAATGAAAGTGCGTCATCTATCAAACTACTTATACATATTCTACTCTTTCGTGTTCGCCTTGAATGTCGTTCACGTGTTTTGGAACAATTCGACTTTGTACACCATCATAGGGATCCTTGGGATCGTCATGCTGGCCATCAGTTTTCCTCGTTCGGACCGCGTGTTCCAGATTTTAGGGATGGTGCTTTTATTTGCTGGAGCGTTTTTCTTTTTCTCGAGTGAGACGACCTTTCAAGAGATTCCCTCGTTTTTTGCGGGGAATATTGGACTTCTCTTCTTATTATCCATGCTTCCGTGGATGAACAGTGTCGTGAAAGCGGGAAGGTATAACAAACTCCTGCAATCCTTATTAGGAAGTAACGCCAAAGGACTTGGTTCTTTATATGTCCGGAGTGAAGTCACCATGGTTTCTCTCGCCGCTTTCCTGAACTTGTCTTCCGCCACCATTTCCCAGGACTTGTTGAAGGAACAGTTGAAAGATGTGAAAACGAAGGTGAAGAACAGCTTCATTTTAATGGCGACACTTCGTGGGTATTCACTTGCTTTGTTGTGGAGCCCACTTGAAATTCTGCTGGCGACTTCGATTTTCATTACAGGAGCGAATTATTTAGAGGTGCTGCCATGGATGCTGCTGATTGCCGTTCTTGGTATCTCGATGGATTCATTCATTGGAAAAATGATGTTTCGTAAATACGAGATTGAAGCTGCATCTTCCATAGAAAAAGGGACAGGGAAAAGCGGGAAGAAACTGGTCCAGTTCATTGTTGCGCTCGTCCTGTTTTTATCCGTGGTCGTATTTTTAGGTAACGTCATCCAGCTGGACTTTCTTTTTGCTGTGACCGTATCGATCTTCCCATTCGCTTTCACATGGGCGGTGCTTGTGAAGCGGAAACGGAGCTTCCTGCAGATCGGCTGGCCGACTTGGAAATGGAAGACGAACCACTTGAGTAACTTCATCGTTCTCCTGTTGTCGCTTTCCTTTTTGACGGAAACGTTGAATGCTTCACCATACTTGAAGTATTTGCAGGATCCTCTGATTGCGCTTGAGGGAAGTCCGCTTCTCATTATGCTTTTCATCCAGGCCGCTTTCCTTGTGATGACGCTGTTAGGCGTTCATCCACTTGCGACGATGGGGATCTTTGGTGGTGTCAGTGAACTGTTAATCGGTACGTTCCCGGAGGTCACGCTGACGATTCTACTGTCTGCCTGTGCGATCGCGACCGTACCATCCGCCCCTTATGGTCTGATTGTTACGATTACTTCTGTAGCTTTACGGATGAATCCATATCAGATCGTGCTGAGAAATCTGCCATACAGTATTTTGTTGGGGTTCTTGGGCATAGGGGTGTCATTGCTTACACTGCTTGTGTATTAAATCAAAATAGAATCGTGCAAAAAGCTGATCGGAAGCCACCGATCAGCTTTTTTGTAACAATTTTTTGGACAACGGATATACCCCCAGGCTTTGAATGACGAGGGAGATCAGCACTGTAGCAAAAGCTAGGGAAAGAAACGGTTCATGATCACCCGTGTGTTGAACTTGAAAACTTAAAATGAGAAACACGGACATCGTTCCTTTAAGGCCGGACCATGAAATGACAGCAGATTCCCGCCAGGAAAGTTCCTTGCGCCAATGGGGGAAAAGGGTTGTACTCCCTGTGATGATGAGGAAACGTACGATCATCGACAGGATAAAGATCAGGAAAGCGAACCCCCAGACAGGCGAGCTTAGATAGGGAGCGGACTTGATACCGATCAGTAGGAATAATAGAGAAAGCAGCGAAATTTCAACGATTCCCCAAAATCCATCCAAGGTATCCTTAAAGTGTTCTTCTTTTATGGTTCGACCGTATTCAAAAGAGAGCATAAGACCAGCGGATACGGTGGCAATCACACCTGATACTCCAAGGGCTTCGGCCAAATTGAATATGCCATAGGCCAGAACGATACTCAGCATCACCTGATATTCTTTGTTGTGGGTGTAATGGATGCCCTTACTCATCAACCATCCGAATAAGATGCCCAGTCCTGCGCCTCCTAAGGAAACGACTAGAAACTCGCCCGTAAATGACAAGAGTGAGAACTCCTCCCGGTTTGTATAGATGCCGAGAAGCACAGAAAACATTACGATACTTGTCCCATCATTAAGCAGTGATTCTCCTTCTACGACATCCGCTATTTTTTCATTTCCGGTAGAGTTCTTCAGGATGGATACTACGGATACAGGGTCGGTGGGCGTTAGGATGGAAGCGAGTAGTAAAGCACCGATCAAAGAGAGAGAGAAGAAAGGTCCGCTGACAGCATAAACAAGCCCCCCTAAGATTCCGAGCGTCAACAAGAGTCCGGCAGTAGCTAGAAAAAGGATGAAACCCATATGTTTCTTAAACTGCTCCGCCGGAAACCGGTAGGCGGAAACAAATAAGAGAGCGGGCAGAAATGCATGGTAAATCATATGTTCCGTTACTTCGATGGAAGAAAAGTAAGGAACGAAGGATAAACCGATTCCAATAAAAACAAGAACTGTAGGTACAGGTATGTTTTCTTGCTTTTTATCGAGGGTGAAAATGAAAAAGCCTATGAATAAGAGCAGGATTCCTTGAATGATGGACATGGTCGAGCCTCCTTCTTCTATGTATGGTTTGCCATTATCCTTTGGGAAAAATAATTAAACCTCATTCTACATGGCTGGATACTAAGGTGAAGCCGACCGGACCGAAGGGGAAAGGCACACAGGTGTCGGTCATGTGATTCAGGGTTGATTTGCGTATGAGAAAAAGCCCGTACAAAGAATGCACAGGCCTTCATCACTGAGGATAAATTACGGATATCAATTGAAGTTATGAGATATCCATTGAATTTCGAATATATCACTTTAAATCCAAATATATCAATCAAAAATGAAATATATCAACCGAGACACGGCCATCCTTACTCTCAGAAAGCCTCCGGCAGCATTTTAAATCCATCCACTTCTGCATCTTCTTCCACTTCAATCATGATGCAGCGTTTCCCTTTGTAATTGACCTGTCTTACAAACTGCAGGTCCTGGGGGCTGATTGAAATATTGGCGATCTTCGTATTGATTTTAATTGACTTGGAGTTGTATTTCGGTACGATACTGCTTGCTTTCAACTCATAGCCTTCATTGTCGGTGATCTGTGCGAACGCGTGCTTCACTTTTTCAGAATCCACTTCTTCACCACTCGATTTCAATACGCGCTCGACATCTCTGTAGTCGAGCTTTGGCGGAGCATCGTCTTCGTTTTCTTCCACGGTACGGTTGATCTCACCATACACATTGGCAAGGGTGGAAGGGCTCAACTGGTCCCCGACGACATCACGGATGACTTCTTCGAAAATGGCTTTATCCTCTTTCGCCGTCATGATTTCTTCTCCGTTCAAGACGTCTTCAATGAAACGATAGTCCGGTTCGTTCGCTTTTCCGGCAGAGTAGAGGATATGGTTCACATCGGAAGCACCGTCCGTAATACCTGGGAAAAGGAATCCGGTCATCGGGTTTTTCAGATCGATGACAGGATCGACTTCAATTTTATATTTGAACTCTTTCTCGATATAGTCGAACTGGATTTCTTTTTTCGGGTCTTCGGTTTTATTGATGCTGCAGAGGATGAATGGGTTTGAATACACAGCGTCGCGGCTGCTTTCCTCTGACTCTTCACTGCGGCGTCTCGTAGGTTTCATATATTCTGCACGGATGAAGGAAATGACGACATCCTTCTCATAAGGGTTGTCACGGATGATTTTTTCCGTCATCTGAAGCATTTGTTCCTTCCAGTCGTCCACATGGTTACTGAGAAGGCCTTTATGTAAAATCAGCTGGCTGCTGTCTTCGGCTTCACGCTGAAATTTCAGTTCGAATAACTTTTCGTCAAGCTGTCCGGTGAGAAGCTTTTTAAAATTGTTCATATACAGCTCTTGCTGGTCTTTATCCAGCATTTCAAATGGTTGGCTTTGGTGATGAAAAATTTCTGTCGTTTCCTTCATGATATAGACGTTGAAGATGTTCTTGATCTTGAGTAGGTCGTTGTCGACTTTAAGCTGCCTGCGGATGCCGGCAATGTCTTTTTTGTCCATCTATCGTTCACTCCTAAATTCGTTCCATGATGATCTCATTTTAACACAGAGAGATAGAACCGATGGAGAATTTCGGGTCATCTAAGGCAGATTGGAGCGAACTGATTTCCACCCCTTATTCTTTTGTATGGTTAAACAATAAGGGTTCCTCCTAAATGAAGGAACCCTCGTCTTATTAGTTGTCTTGTTTTGCTTTTTTGGACTTGCGTGCTTTTTTAGCTTCTTGTTTGTGAGCTTCGTTAGCTGCTTCGCTGCCGAATTCCTGAGAAAATTCAGTGTCGGCTTGTTTAGGGTCAAATCCCTTTTTGTTCTTTTGCTCAGCGTCGTGTTTCTTAGTTCTTTTCGCCATGATTGTTCACCTCCGTCTCCTTCTTATTATGAATCGGAAATGAATTTCTCATGTAAGTCAGGGAAGAAATTCATCTAGAAACGATACGAAATCCAATGTATAATAAGTGAAGTTGAAAAAATAGATGGAAGAAGCGTGTGTGCCTTCTTCCATCTATTTTTTCGTTGTACGGCAATGGGGAAGGAGGAGCAGGTATGAATTTTTTTGAGCGAATGGAACAGGAGACGGGAGTCCTTTTAAATGAGGTCCAGCAACAGGCGGTGGTGCACACGGATGGGCCGCTGCTTTTGCTTGCGTCGCCCGGGTCAGGGAAAACGACAACACTGAATATGAAGATCGGTTATTTGATTCTTGAGAAAAAAGTGGACCCGGACCGGATTATGGCGGTCACATTCAGTAAAGCGTCAGCCCGGGATATGTCGGAACGTTTCGATCGTTTCTTTTCCGGTCTGACGAATGAAAAGGTCCACTTTTCCACTATCCACAGTTTCGCATACAAGGTGGTCCGAGAGTCGTTGCGAAAGAATGGTCAGGATTTTCAGCTGATTGAAGGAAACATCAGTGATGAAGAATTGAAAAAAGGCTGGGACGGCCCGGAAGTTCCCCTTCATAAGAAGTTCATTTTGAAGAAGTTGTATGAAGATACCAATGGTGTGCAGATGACAGATGATGAGATGGACGAGCTGATGAGGTATATCAGTTTTGTGAAGAACCGGATGATTGAAGGGAAAGAGCTTGAACGTGTCTCTTGTCAGGTGAAACAGGCCTCAGCCATTTATCAATCGTATGAAGCGTTCAAAAAGAAAGATCCGTTTAAGCTGCTGCTTGATTTTGATGACATGCTTACGTATTGTCATCACATTTTATTGGACGATGCAGAAATCCTATCCAAATATCAGCAGCAGTTTGAGTACATGTTGACGGATGAAAGTCAGGATAACTCGTTGGTCCAGCACGAAATCGTTGAATTGCTGGCAAAACCCCAGAACAACCTTTGTGTTGTAGCGGATGATGATCAGTCGATCTTTATGTGGCGCGGCTCCGATGTCGATAAACTTCTGGATTTTGAAGAGACGTATCCGAATGGAACGGTGCTGACGATGTCCCAGAACTACCGCTCATCCGAGGATATTGTGAAAGTATCCAATCAATTCATCAAACGCAATAAGAAGCGTTATGCGAAAGAAATGTTCACGGAAAATGAGGCGCACACTCCCATCGAGATCAAAAACTTAAGTAATTATGAAAAGCAATTGAAGTATCTCACTGAGCAGCTGAAAAAGAGAGGACATGGAGAAGAGGTGGCTGTCCTTTACCGCAACAACGCTTCGGCTGTACCGATTGCTGATCAGCTTGATAAGGCCGGCATCGATTTTTACATGAAAGACATCGATCCGAAGTTCTTTAAACACTGGGTCGTAGAGGATATCCTGAACTTTATGCGTTTTTCCTATAATGACCGTCGTGTCGATATTCTCGAACGTATTCATACAAAATTCAATGCTTACATTTCGAAAAAGCAGATCTTCTTTTTGAAAAAGAGAAACAGCCAGGCGTCCGTTTTTGATCGGCTTTTGGAGAGGGACATTCCTGACTATCAATCCAAGAACATCAAGAAGGCGAAAAAGCTTTTTAAAGAAATCAACGAAATGGAGCCCGCCCAGGCCATCCGCACGATCAGGGAAAAGCTCGGTTACGATCATGCCCTGCAGAAGATGTCCGAAAAGTTTGGCTTCAATGCGGAACACTTGATGAATATCTTGAACACTCTGGAAAAGATCGCTGAGGGGTTAGGGTCACTGAAAGGATTTGCTGACCGCTTGAAGGAGTTGGAGAAGCTCCTTCAAACTTCGAAGTACAATAAAAATCAAAGCACCCTGACGCTGACGACGTTCCACAGTGCCAAAGGTCTCGAATATGACAAAGTGTACATGATCGACCTCGTCAATGGCGTCATTCCATCAAAGGATGATATGGAAACGTACCGGAATAAAGAAGCAGGACCGATGGAAGAAGCTGTCCGTCTTTTTTATGTCGGCATGACGCGCGCACGAACAAACCTTGAGTTGCTGACGTACAACTACAAAGGCAGTGAACGTGTGACAGAATCGATCTTCCTGATGAACGTGAGAAGGATCCTTCAGCCGGAAGGAGAGAAGAAGACGCTGAAAAAACGGAAGCGGCAGGCTCCTGATTTATCAGACGAAAACCTGCTTCGAATGGATGATGTGGAGATTGGCAGGCACATCAATCATCGGAAGTTCGGTCCTGGTATGATTAAGGAATTTGATAGCGACCAGATCGGCATCCAATTTGAAGAAGCCGGTTACAAGGAACTCTTGTTAGAGGTTTGTTTGGACAATGGGTTATTGAGTAAGGGTTGAAATGAAACGTTAAAACCACCAGGAAGGTGCCGGGTCTTTGAGATCTTGGCATCTTTTTTATTTCATTCAGTAAGCATTTACATTCTTTTACAACCCTTTTATCTCTTCTTATCGTTTACTTAATAAAAAGTATTTAACATAGGTCCTAGAAGGGAAGTTTACTTGATCGCAAAGGAGATGAAGTCTGATGATCCGAAAACTTAGCGTCATCTTCATAACAATGGGACTCTTGGTGGTTTTGTGGAAACAAAGTCAGCTCGTTTCCTATGATGCTGGATTGCAGACGGAGGCGCCCGGAAATTCTACGGTTTCTGACGAGTTGAGTGACTCTTCCTATCCAATGGACTATGTGTATGCTGAAACGTATGAAGGGGGCGGAGAGCTGACAGTTCCTAAGCTTGGAAAAAAGTATCCTGTGTATTACGATGCTGATCCAGATAACTTAAAGAAAGGAATCGGGATGTTTGATCCATCGTTTGCATCATCCCCTTCTGAAGGGGAGCACACGGTTCTTGCTGGTCACAGAGAGACGACGTTTGCCGGTCTTGGTGGTTTAGTGGAAGGGGATTTTATCTATCTGACGGAAAACAACATCGAGTATGAATACCAAATTAATAAAATATGGGTGGCGGACTCGGAGGATACCTCATTCCTTGTTCCCACATCATCTCCAACTTTGACGTTCACCACCTGTTATCCGTTCGACTTTACAGGTGCTGCCCCTGAGCGTTTTATCGTAGAAGCAGATTTAGTGAAACAGCAGGAAATACAATAAAGACTGCCCCCCCTCCTTTTGTGATGAAAGGAGGGGGCGTTTCATTTGCTTTTCATTACATGAAGAACTAAGGGGCCGATCTTTAGAATAAATGTAAGCATGGAAAACACTCAAAGTTTTAGCGCCATCCTGGTCCCACTCTTTGTTCAAAACAAGGGGAAAAGTTCCATAGGAGAAATTCAAAAATAGTGAGGACCTAATCATGACAATGAGGGCTGCCTTCTATTTTTAAGAAGAAGGTGGTCTATTGCTCTTGCAGGAATGCAACGCTGCACTGTCGAAAGGTCCTAAAAGCATTAAAGATAATGGAGAAGGGGGAATCACGGATGAATATGGATCCGATCAAACAAATACTAGAGCAGGATTCTATTATGGTCCTGGATGGGGCTTTAGCGACAGAACTTGAAGCATATGGATGTGACTTGGATGATCCTTTGTGGTCAGCGAAGGTTCTGCTGGATAATCCAGAAGCTATCGAGGCCGTACATAAAGAATATTTCAAAGCGGGAGCGGATTGTGCGATTACCGCCAGTTATCAGGCGACGCTTCCTGGTTTTTCCGAGCGGGGCTTTTCCGAAAAGCAATCGATATCGTTGATTAAGAAAACGGTGGAGCTTGCCAGAAGCGCAAGAGACGAATATTGGGAAGAAGCGTCTTCTATGAAGAAAGTGAAGCCGCTTGTGGCCGCTTCCATTGGGCCTTATGGAGCGTATCTTGCAGACGGGTCGGAATACATCGGAAGTTACGGGGTGACGGATCAACAGTTGATCGATTTCCACCGTCCGAGAATGAAAGCAGTGGTTGAAGCAGGAGCAGATCTTTTAGCGATGGAAACGATCCCCTCTTACCAGGAGGTGAGAGTTTTGGCTGCATTATTAAAGGAATTTCCTGAGTCGTATGCCTGGATGTCTTCTACATTAAAAGATGGAAAGAAAATCAGCGATGGGACGGCTCTGCGAACTTTTGCTGAAGAGCTGGATGACAACAAGCAAATCGCTGCAGTCGGAGTGAACTGTGCCCCAATGGAGAGAGCTGCAGATGCAGTGGCTGTCCTGAAAGAACATACAGGCAAGCCCGTACTTATATATCCGAACTCCGGCGAAACGTATGATCCAGATTCGAATACGTGGCATGGAGAGGGTTCCGCGGTGAGCTTTGATGACGCATCTGAGCGTTGGATTGAAAGAGGGGCATCGATCATTGGTGGATGCTGCCGGACGACTCCTGAGCATATTCGTGGGTTGGCGTTGAAGTGGAAATAAAGATGAAAAAGAAGGGTGACGCTAAAGTCAGCCCTTCTTTTCTTGTTTCTATTTAGTGTGCCGTTGCAGGAAGTCGAGGACTTTCCTGTACACAAAAATTTCGTTTTCTTTCTTGGAAAACCCATGTCCTTCATCCTCAAGGACAATATATTCCACATTTCTACTTTTCTCTTTCAAAGCTTCAACGACTTGGTCGGATTCTGCTTTGACTACGCGTGGGTCCTTTGCGCCCTGGATGACGAGCATCGGCTTTGTCATCGAATCAAGGTAGTTGATCGGTGAGTCTTCTTGTAGCTTTTCCTTATCCTTTTCAGGGTCACCGACAAATTGGGCGATGGCCTGCTTCCAGTGTTCAGGAACGGAATCTATGAAGCTGAACAGGTTGCACGGGCCGAAGATATCAACGACCGCTTTGAAATATTCCGGATGCCTTCCGTGAAGAAGGAGTGCCATGTAACCTCCGTAACTTCCGCCCATCAGGAGAATTTGATCTTTCGTTGCATATCCCTCATCAATCAACCAGTCGAGACCAGCGACATTATCGAGCCTTGGAGCATGTCCCCAATCGCCTTCGATCATTTTTGCAAACGTCTGACCGTAGCCCGTCGATCCTCTGAAGTTCGGAGCGAAAAGGCTGTATCCTTCATGAACGAGAAACAGGAAAAGAGAACGGAACGAGTCACGCTCTGCTACTTGGGGGCCCCCGTGAGGCCAAAGGATCATATGACCGTTATCTCTATCTGGTTTCGGGCGAAATAGTAAGGCTTCAATTTCTAACCCATCAAAAGATTCATAGGTGACATAGTCAGGTGTAATCAAATGCTTATCATTCACGCCTGGAACGCCGTACTTAGTCAATGGTTCCCAGTCTTTTTCCGTTTGTTTATATATATTGGCAGGTACAGTCGCTGAGTCACCGCGAAGATACACATTTCCAGATTCAGCAATGACTAATTGATCGATGACACCGACGGGAGATGTTAATTCTTCCAGTTGTTTCTCTTCTAGCTTATATCGATAGAGATGGTCGCGCACACCTTTTTCACTGACAATATACAACGAATTCGTCGTTTGATCATATTTCATCTGCATAAATTCTTCCGCCTCCACCTGCGCGACTTTTTCAAAAGTTTTCGTGTGAAGGTCGAAGCGGGCGAGGTAGGAAAAGTCGCTTTCATAATTGGTAAGCAGGTAAATCTCCTTTTCGGAAACGAAGACAGCTTCGGATACCGTGTGCTGTGGCTCGGCAGAAGGAGTCAGAAGAAGGTGTTTGTCTCCGATTCTTACATAAAACAATCGGTATGTATTCGAAAAAGCTTTCATATAAAGGAAGCTCTTTTCCTTTGGGCTTTTGTCGATGAGAATTGTCATGGCGTCTTCCCCATGGACAATCACTTCTTCCTCTTCGGTTTCCAAGTTGTAACGATACCCTTTCATGAACGTTTCATCATCTTTCGTGGACGTATAGTACAGTTGCTTTCCGTCTTCTGATAGGAAAGGGTGTATGTGCTGGGCGCCTTCTTTTTCTCTGACCGTTTGAAAAGGGCCGCCCTCTGGCGGGATCGCGTAAATTTGTCCATTTTCATCACCATCTTCATCAACGACGGCGATTACGAATTTGCCTGTGGGATCGTAGGTTATGTACTGACAGCTTTGGTTGTGGAACGTTAATGGGTAGGGGAAAGCATTGGGTAAGTCCATCGCCCATAAATTGTACTTGCCATTCAAATTCGTACTGAAGACAAGTTGGGATTCATCCGGGCTTACAGCAAACGTCTCTATTCCATACGTTTGAAAAAATTGTTCTACATCAGGTTTTGGGAATTCTAACAATGCACACAACTCCAATCGAGTATTTTCGTCTCATATGACACTTTTTCGACATAACTTAGCTTTTTCCCTTTTTTTGTAATCCGTTCACGGTCTTCCCCATTCCCGTAAAGTTTATGAAGATTTTAAGTAGAAACATAAATATAATTGACAATGATAATCGTTTTCAATTAATATGTTCTTATACTTACAAAAGGGAGTGATCACAAGCATGGGGAATTGCCTATATGTCATCAAACCTTTTCGATATGAAAGAATGAATAAACATTGTGGCTGTCATAAAACCATTCGCTTTGGTAAAGGTCAGCGTTTATATGTATTGAATGACCCTTTTTATATAGAGAACAACGGCTGGTATGTCATCGTCCAAATCAATGGAGAAAAGCCGTTCAACATGTCTGCACATTTTATTGATGAACTCTATCAAAAGCAGGCCGTTATGACTTGGATGGACTTAGAGCTGCATATGAATTACCAAAAGCACCAAATTGATAAGGCGCTGCATGATCGGAATGAGCAGTCATTTCAATTTTATACAGAGGAGTATAAAAAACTTAAAAATTTATATGATCATGAGGCTGTGGCACAAGGGAGTCAATCATGACGAAAATACTGATTGGCTTTGCCAGTATGTCCGGGAATACAGAGGATATGGCTGATCATTTAAAATCCCACTTAGATTCAGATTTCGATGTAGATATGCAGGAGCTGGAAGACATAGAAGCCTCTTCGCTATTAGAATATGACGGAATACTTATTGGTTCTTATACATGGAATGATGGAGATCTACCTTATGAGGTAGAGGACTTTTACGATGATTTGGCTGATGTGGATTTAACAGGAATCGCTGCAGCGGTGTTTGGTTCCGGTGATCCCGTTTATCCGCGTTTTTGTGAAGCTGTCCACCTGTTGGAAGATCAATTGAAAGCTTCTGATGCGATGATTATAGCGGAAGGGCTGAAGATTGAGATGAATCCGGATACAGAGGAAGATATGAAGGCATGTTCACAGTTTGCAGAGCGTGTATCCACCCATTTTTTGAACGTGAAAACATAGTCAGGTTAAGAAAACACTAGTGTTATTTTATAAACATTTTTGTACAGATTCAGCATTTTTAAATAAGAGTCTTTACCATAATAAAACGCAGAGGAGTCAGTAACTCCTCTGCGTTTTTATTGTCCCGCCTTTATGCTTTGACTGAAGTTCTTTCCCCGTATAGAATTCGTTCAATCATCGCTTTGTCCATATTCAGATGGGAGATTCCATTTTTGATAAGAAGGTCCTGGGTGTTCGTATCGTCAAAACTGATGTTTTTATTCCAATAAGGACGGAATACGCTCATCGGAGCATTGAATACCTGTTCTTCTTTACTCAGTTCACCATCGTAATCAGACGGAACCATCTCGATATTGTGAAAATCAAGTTTCTCCTTGATCATCTCAAATAACACACGATTGGTCGGCGGATGAGGATTGGTAATGTGATAGATGGCTTTTGGATGATTTGTTTTCAGAGCCGCCGTGAGTACATCGACCACATAGTCGACAGGGACGAAGTTTTGACTCGTATCTCCTGTACATAGAAACTTAAACGTTTGGTTTTGAAGTTCCTTTTTCCGTTCCGTGCGTTTCTTAAGAATTTCCAGGCCGCGAATGACTCCATACAAGGCAAAACTTGTGTCCGCTTCCCCGGTATTCGAATCTCCAATAATGATGGATGGGCGGAAGATTTTTATATTTAACGTATGATTATAGCTCAGTACAAGATGTTCGGCGTGACACTTACTTTCTTCATAAGCATTCACAAACGTCTGCTCTTTTTCGTGTAACTGCTCAGAGGCATGGCGTTTCATTCCAAGCGTGTACGCAGTGCTTACATAATAAAAGTTTGCAGCCCCTATTTCCTTCGCCAGATGAAGAACATTCTTTGTTCCGTCCACGTTGACTTTGAAAGTCTTCTCCCGTTCATTTTCATCAAAGGATAGGAAGGCTGCGCTATGATAAACCGTGTCAATCTTCTCTCTCAAATCCTGGAGTTGTTCTTCCTTGACTCCCGCATGTTTAAGAGATAGATCGCCTTCGATGATGTGAAGGTTTCCCATGGCGTGTGAGGGAACTTCATCCTTAAGGTTTTCCGCTTTCCGCAGACTTCTTACTAAGGCATAGACGCTATGTCCCTCTTTCAGCAGTTTCAGTGCTAGTTGTTTTCCCAAAAAACCTGTCGCTCCTGTGATTAAAATGTTCATGTCAGTTCCTCCGATGTCTTATTCATCAGTCTATATAAAACCTTGGTGTTCATAATAGAATTAGATTTCCAAATCTATAACAATGGACCGCTCTTACTATTATTCGTAGTGCATACAAGGATAACATATAGCAAACGGAATGTTGTGAAAAAAGTATGAGAAAACATTGGAAACAGTCCATTGGTCGTTATTCCTTGTATCGTTCCTGAATATGAGGGATCTAACATGTTAGAATGAACACATAAAGAGCTCATCCACGGAGGTGCCATCTATGAATTATGAACAGATGATTCAGAATTTGAGGGAAGATCAAGAGCGTGAAGAGATAAGGCAAAGAAAGCAGGAACAAAAATTTTGGAATCATTCCCCTGATTTCGATGATCTCGAGGGTGTATTGCAACAACGGACGAAAATGGAACTGGATGAGATGAGAAAGAACTTCGGGTTCCAAGGAATGAGTTCGATGAATAAGAGGGAGCTAATTGATCATTTGAAAGAACTTCTTCCCGTACATTTGCATCGGACTCTATCTTATTTGAATGAAGATGCCTATGAGCTTGTAAAAAAGTTGGCTGATGGGAAGAAGGGAGTAAGTGGGGAAGACCACTCTTTTTTTTATGCTAGTAAAATTGTAAGTCGAGCCTGGGCGTTTCCGGCAATTCAGGATAGGAGAAGGATATGGATCCTTCCGAAAGAACTAAGAGCAGCTTTCCATGAAGCAGATGGACAAAAGCTTCAACAGCAGGTCCGTGAAAATACGGAGTGGATTCTTTTGACTAAAGGGATGCTCCATAATTATGGGTATATCGAACACGGTGCCGCTATTTCAACATTGGAACGAGTTAGCGGGGCAGAAGTAGATATCCAGCGTTATTTTGAAGTGATGCGGCTTTGTTCTTATTATGAATTAAATATGGTTACGGGAGGATTTGTGAGCGCTGGTCTGGATTTTGAAGAAAAAGAAGAACTGATTACCCATCATGAAACTCGCCCTGAAATCCCGTATTATCCATTTTCGAAGAAACAGTTAATGAAAGCAGCGTCAGGTGGAGGGATCGAACCGTCGGAGTCGATGAAGCCGTTGATAGAAATGGTCAAAACCTCGTATGACGTGGATCAAGAAGAGATTTTGGATCATGCCAGTTTGTTGGAAGGGCTTCTGAAAGAAGGAATGGATATCAATGAGCTGCTTGAGGTTTTTCAAGAAGTATTTGAAATCCCTGATCAACGGGTCATGCAGCAAGTAGCAGACACACTTGTTTACGCCAATAATCATACCCGGTTGTGGATGTTGAAAGGGCATAAGCCTGTAGAACTGTCGCGGCAGAAGCAAGCTGCTTTTAAAGAAGAAACTCGTGAGAAGGTCGTCCCTTTTAAACAGGACAGGAAAATCGGTAGAAACGAACCTTGTCCGTGTGGAAGTGGAAAGAAATATAAAAAATGCTGTGGATCACCAAAATAGCATGGGGGGAGGAGGAGTGCTTATGCCGGTAAAGTTGAACAACATTGCTGGTGAGTTGGAAATTCTTATGGAAGAATATATGACTTTTTTTGATCGCGAAACGTTTGCTGTCGTTCATTTTCCTCCGGGGATGTATGACGAAGTCGAAATGGGTGAGCCATACGAGACACGCATCGATTGGATAGAAGAGGACTGGAAAAGTGCGGAGATGGTGGTCCATAATGAAGGGAGGTTTGTGAAACTTCCCAGCAAATGGGACATTAATGATTACGAAATCATGGAGGATTTCTCTTATTCAATAGAAGATGAACAAGTCAGGAAACAGGTTCTCAATGCCATCCGTGGACGCGGGGCTTTCCGCCGCTTCCGGGAGCATGTAGAATATCACGGTTTGTTGGATGATTGGTACAAGTATAAGACAGGTCGTTACGTGGAAATCGCAAGGGAATGGTGCGAAGATAATGACATTCCTTATGAAGAATAGGTGAAGGAAGGATCAGGATTCCCGAAGAGAGTCTGATCCTTTTTATTTTGTAAAAAAAGGTGGGAGATCCTAGTTCGGAATGTGTACATATAGGACTTTGTCGTAAAAACAGTTAGTCACTTTTGTTCATTTAGCAGTTTTTTTGCTGAAAGAATAAAGGATTTGGTAAATAACCTATTGATTGGGAGTGATTGTCTATAAAGCCGTAGAGTCCAAAGGGTATGGTCTTCTTTCCAAGAATCCTGGTGGAACGGCACAAACGATCAGCCATAATGGCCTGGCTGTCGAATATGGCATCTCAACCCTGCTGTTCGAAATGCGTGGCATGGCCGATCATTACCGTGAAGATAAAAGGGGAACTTCCTTAGCAGGGAGTTCCTTTTTTGTTTCCACCAGCTTTTCGTTGATCCAGCGCGCGTTCCGTTGATCCAGCGCGCGTTCCGTTGATCCAGCGCGCGTTTCGTCGATCCAGCGCGCGTTTCGTCGATCCAGCGCGCGTTCCGTTGATCCAGCGCGCGTTTCGTCGATCCAGCGCGCGTTCCGTTGATCCAGTGCGCGTTCCGACGATCCAGCGCGCGTTCCGACGATCCAGCGCGCGTTCCGACGATCCAGCGCGCGTTTCGTTGATCCAGCGCGCGTTCCGACGATCCAGCGCGCGTTCCGACGATCCAGCGCGCGTTTCGTTGATCCAGCGCGCGTTCCGACGATCCAGCGCGCGTTTCGACGATCCAGCGCGCGTTCCGACGATCCAGCGCGCGTCTCGTCGATCCAGCGCGCGTTTCGTTGATCCAACTCGCGCCTCATTCTCCCAGGGTATGTTCCGGGTTCCCTGTCGATACAATGCAGCCCATCTGAATACTTACCTTCTTCATATATCTTTAAAATATGGAGAAAATCAGAGAAATTCAGCGATGAGCTGTTTATTTTCAACCGGTAAGGGAAATGGTTTATCACGAAAGAAAAAGAAGGTGACGAAGGTATGCTATTTTCTGGAACGAAACTATCGGATTTATCTATCACATCTGTACTACTTATTCTAATCGGGTTTATTTCACTCGGGGTGAGCATTTATTTCTTCATTGATTTAACAACCAGCATTTTACAGAAAGAAAAATTCGCTGTTGACCAGCAGGCTTTTGATTTAGTGCGTGCGTCTTCCTTTGGAGGGGCAGAACCGCTTGCAAAAGGGATATCTAAAGCTGGTTCCGTTATTTTTATGGTGATTGTTTCACTTATTATTGCTGTGTATTTGTTGTTCTTTTCGCCATTCAGTCGCTGGGTAGGTGTGTATTTCATTCTCGCCATGGGGGGAGTCAGTGGGCTTACGGCAGGGTTGAAATCATTCTCCAGCCGCGACCGACCAACGTTCAAAGGCGATTATCACGGCGCGACTTCCAGTTTTCCGAGTGGCCATGCTTCAGGTGCTCTCGTTTTTTATGGTTTCATTATTTATCTTTTCGCAATCAGTAAGCTTGAACCTAAGTGGAAGTGGACCATCAATGTAGTCTTGGCCCTCATCGCAATCTTGATCGGCGTAACCCGTGTATATTTAGGGGTTCATTTCTTTACAGATGTTGTGGCAGGTTATTTGTTTGGTTTAGCCTGGCTGCTCATTTGTCTTACTGCTCTTGAAGTGACGTTATGGCATCAGCGAAGGAGACAACGATTGTCATAATCCCTTCTTTTTTCATGCTTCCTCTTTTTTTGAATAGATATAAAGAAGCGAGCAAAAAGGGGGCGATCACATGGGTGTAATTAAAGCTCCAAGTAAACATATCGACATGTTGGCACGGTTACTCCGCGCGGAGGCTGTGGGGGAAGGGAAGCAGGGCATGCTGCATGTAGGGGCTGTGACCGTAAATCGCGCAAGAGTGAACTGTTCTGATTTCAAAGGTGTCAGTACCCTGCCGGAGGTGATCAATCAACCGAAAGCATTTGAAGCCTTGCAGCACGGCATGTACTACCAAAGAGCCCGGGAAAGTGAAAGGCGTCTGGCAAGGAGAAACGTGAAGGGATATAGGAGCTGGCCGGCGAAGTACAGTTTGTGGTACTTCAGACCGGATGGGAACTGTCCGCCGACATGGTATGGTCAAAGTCAGGTCGGACGATATAAATCTCACTGTTTTTATGAACCTGTCGCGGGCGAATGTGATGAGATTTATAATACATTCTAATTATGAGTAAGGCTGATAGGCGTAAGTGGAGCCTGTCAGCTTTTTTATGTAACCATTGAAAATCCTGATAAGGGAATAGAAGCTTTTATGATTCTTACATCCTCCTGAATAAAACCATATACAGAGGGTATGAACATATATAGATGTTCATGAAGTGGAGGGTCAAGAATGGAGAAGATGAATCGAGGAATTATTACAGCTTTATCGGCGATTGGAATTGCACAAGCCTTAAAAATTGTCACCCATAAAAAGGTGACCGGCGAATGGGATGTGAAGCAGATAGCCACGACAGGCGGCCAGCCAAGTTCCCACTCGGCTGGCGTATCAGCGCTTGCGACTTATATCGCCGCGAACAAGGGATCACGCCATACGGAGACAGCCCTCGCTACGATTTTTGGTGTCATCGTTATGTATGATGCTCAAGGGATCAGGCGTCATACAGGTGAAATTGCTCAACTGGTCAACGATCTCGAAGATAACTTTGCCGCGATTTCTGTTGATTTTCCGAGCTCTGATTTCGTAGAGCGTGATAAGGAACTGAAGGAGCTGCTCGGACATCAACCGATTGAAGTACTGGGCGGAGCCATTCTGGGAGCGGCTCTTGGGTATTTTTCTGCAAAGCTGGAAGGATAAGAAAAACCGGTTGAGCGAAAAGTAAGACCAGGAGGTGATTCGAATGAACCGACCGAACAATCCTGGGAAAGATGTATTTGCACGTTCTGGAACGAATGTGAGTGAAGTGAAAAGGCGAAATGAGCAATCAGGACTTTCCTACAATCAGGTGAGAGAAATGCTTGCTCGTAAGCAAGATAATAAATGATGATAAACAAAGGCCTGCCCGAAATAGGGACAGGCCTTTTCTTACGTCCAGCTCTTATTGATCTTCGTTCACATCTACTGCTGCTGTATTGTTATTCATATAGGCAGCGGATAAATGATCGTTTTCTTTGTTCCGACCCTCGAGAGCTGCTTGCAGCTTCTGATTGGCTGATCCGCGGTCTCTGCCTTTTGGGTTGTTTTTCTTTCTGCTTTCACTATTTTTACTCATAATCATCCTCCTCCTGATGGTTCTTTATTAATTTCTCCAAGAATCCTTTCCCTATGTCTCACTTTTCATCCTTATTCATGAATGATTTAGACCAGTTTGAAAAGACTAAGGAAAAAGCACGGTTATTGCAGTGAATGACTGAATGCAATCCAAATTGGAGGAGTTCAAAATGCCAGAAAGCCCTCGTTTATCCTCATCGGAAATCGGAACTTTATGGATGACTTATCAGCAGAAGACGATGATTCTTACAATGCTTGAGTATTTTATAGAACAAGCGGATGATGCAGAAGCCAAACAGATCATGACGAATTTGAGATCAAGCATTCAGCCGTATGTTGGAAAAATTGAATCTATGTTCCGGGCGGAAGACGTCCCTGTTCCCATCGGATTTACACATGACGATGTAAATAAAGGGGTACCGAAGCTTTATGATAACGGTTTTGATATTATGTTTCTGCGTTTGGTGAAAGAAATAAGCATGGGCATGCACACATTGAATTTAACGATGTCTTATCGTCCAGACGTCACATTGCTGTATCAGGAACTGACCCGGATCACTCAAAAGTGTTATGACGATTGTACGCAATTTTTACTGACTAAAGGTTATCTGCCAAAAGCTCCTTATGTGGCCGTACAAAAGCAGGTCGAGCATGCAAAAGGGCCGAATTACTTAGGGATGATCAATCCTGTAAAAGGGAAGCGGGCGTTGAACACGGTCGAAATCGCTCATATCCACCACTCCATCGAATCGAATGTTACAGGGATGCATATGATTTTGGGATTCGCTCAATCTGCTACCCATAAAGATGCCAGCGATTATTTTTACAGAGGTGGAGAATTGGCGAAAGGCCTGGTTAAAGAAATGAGTGAGATTTTATTGCAGAACGATATTCAAACCCCAGCAACAGCTGGCGGGAATGTGACGACATCTAAAATTCCTCCGTTTTCGGATAAAATCATGATGTACTGTGTGAGCTTATTCTGCAGTTTTTCATTAGGGGGAAATTCTTTAGGAACGGCGTTCAGTCTGCGTAATGACCTGCCGGCAAAGTTAACTGTATTTATGAAGGATATCTTTGAGTATGCTCATAAAGGTGCCAAAATCATGATTGAACATGGTTGGATGGAGGAACCACCTCAAACCATTAAACATTGAATGAAATGTAAACCTGGCGATCTCGTTCGTCAGGTTTTCTTATGTCAAGATTTATATATTGACATCCTCTCCACTATCCTTTAACATCATAAAAGTCATTAAAACATATCAACTTACTTGGAATTAAGGGGGATTTTAAAGTGAAAAAGTTTGTTTTGCTTTTATCTATAGGTTTTTTAGCGATGGTTCTCGTTGCTTGTGGAAGCAGTGAAGAAAACGATCAGGCTTCTTCTTCCGAGGGAGAAAATGATTCCGATGCTTCTGAGCAGACCTTGCTTGAACAGATTAAAGAAAGTGGAGAATTGGTGATTGGTACAGAAGGCACATATCGTCCATATACGTTCCACGATGAAAATGATAAATTGACTGGTTTTGACGTAGAGATTGCGCGCGAAGTAGCGGATCGTCTTGGCGTCAAACCTGTATTCAACGAAACGAAATGGGACTCTATGTTCGCGGGTCTGAACGCGGAACGTTTCGATATGGTTGCAAACCAAGTCGGTATTACAGAAGAACGTCAGGCGGAGTATTCTTTTTCTGATCCATATATTCAATCTTCTGCCGTGGTTGTTACTCATAAAGACAACGAATCCATTCAGAGCTTTGAGGATTTGGAAGGTGTCAACTCTGCCCAATCGATGACAAGTAATTATGCGGACATTGCCCGTGAAAATGGAGCAGAAATTACAAGTGTGGAAGGATTCAACGAGTCTATGCAGCTGCTTGCGACGAAACGAGTGGAAGCGACTGTCAATGATCGTTTGTCCGTCCTTGATTATTTAAACAACCGAGAGGATGCACCTGTGAAGATCGCTGCCCGTCAGGATGATGCTTCTCAAAGTGGCCTGCTTTTCCGTCAAGGCAATGAAGACCTTGTAAAAGCGGTCAATGAAGCACTTCAGGAAATGAAAGACGATGGCACATACCTTGAGATTTCTGAGAAGTGGTTTGGTGAAGATGTATCTAAGTAATATCTTTACAGACCCTGAGATGGAAAAATATATCGATATTATTGTGAGCTCTTTTCTCCCTTTGGTGAAAGGGGCTTTCTATTATACGATTCCGTTGACGTTGATCACATTTGCTATTGGTTTGGTATTGGCTGTGCTTACTGCTCTTATGAGGCTTTCAAATATGAAAGTGCTCCAGTGGATCGCACGTGCCTATGTGTCGATCATCCGCGGAACACCTTTGCTTGTGCAGTTGTTCATCATCTTTTTCGGGCTCCCTTCTGTGGGAGTGACGATTAACCCATTGTATTCTGCCATCATCGGTTTTTCCTTGAATATGGGAGCTTACAATTCTGAAATTATTCGTGCGGCCATTTTGTCCATACCAAAAGGGCAGTGGGAAGCCTCTCACTCCATCGGAATGACAAATTTCCAGGCTCTGCGCCGGGTTGTACTTCCTCAGGCTACGAGAGTTTCGATCCCGCCATTGTCCAACTCGTTCATCGGCTTGATCAAGGATACATCGTTAGCATCAACGATTACGTACACAGAAATGTTCCGAAAAGCTCAGGAAATCGCAGCAACAAACTATCACTTTCTGCTCGTCTATACCGAAGCAGCCGTGATTTACTGGATCATTTGTATTGGACTTTCCTTCGTACAGGATCGTGTAGAGAACAGGTTGGATCAATATGTCGCAAAATAGGAGGCTGCCATGATTACCGTCAAAGACCTCAACAAATCTTTTGGTGATTTACACGTACTGAAGAATATCAATATGGATGTCGACCGCGGGGAAGTGGTTGTTGTCATCGGTCCCTCTGGTTCGGGGAAAACGACGCTGCTCCGGTCTTTGAACATTCTGGAGACGCCGGAAGAGGGAGAAATCACGATAGGAAACCAGTCGATGGATTTTTCCAAACCATCTAGGAAAAAACAAATCGTCGAATTCAGAAAACAGACCGGCATGGTGTTCCAGAACCATAACCTTTTCCCACATTTCACCGCACTGGAAAATGTGATGGAAGGACCTGTGACTGTTCAAAAGGTATCCAAAGCGAAAGCACGCGAACGAGCGACGGATATCTTAACGAAGGTCGGTCTTGGTGAGAAGCTGGATGTCTATCCGCATCAACTCTCCGGTGGCCAGCAGCAACGCGTCGGCATTGCTCGTGCCTTAGCTACTGGAGTGGAAGTCATCTTGTTTGATGAGCCTACCTCGGCTCTCGATCCTGAGCTTGTCGGCGATGTTCTTGATGTTATGAAGGAGCTTGCGGAAGAAGGGATGACGATGGTCGTGGTCACCCATGAAATGAGCTTTGCAGAAGAAGTGGCTGACCGGGTCATTTTCATGGATCAGGGGAAAGTTGTCGAGCAGGGGACGCCGGAGCAGATTTTCCAACAAACGAAAGAACCGCGTACCCAGCAGTTTTTGAACCGGATACGAAAGTAAAGTCAGGCGCTAATGCCTGGCTTTTTTTGTGGTTGAATCTCATGGGCTGATCCAGGGAGAGGTGCTTGGTCGTTAAGTCGCTATTCCCTAGAGTTCAGGACGTTATTCCTTTTAAACTGTTACAGGGTATGGATTTGTTTGAATATTCTTTACTTCCTGGTCATAAACTCATAAACTGTGAGTGAGCAAGTATTTTCCATTACATACGTTGGAGGAAATGCTATGAAGACACTAGAGCGCGTAAACATTGTAGAATATGAAAACAAGTATGCAGCAGCCGTTGCGAAAATGTGGAATGAGAGCCGTGATAACTGGGGTGGGGATGCAGTGGTCACAACGGCAGAGGACGTCGTGGAAAAAGAATCGAAATCTACGAATCTTCATTTGTTTCTTGCTGTAGTAGAAGACGAAGTCGTGGGGTACTGCGGGCTTTCGGAATATAAGGAAGATACAGGAGCCCTTTACATCCCGCTCTTGAATGTTCATCCAGGGTATCAAGGATTGAAGATCGGCAAGAAATTGCTCCTTCAAGCCATAGATAAAACGGTCGAATACGGGTGGCCGCGGCTTGATCTTTTTACATGGCCGGGAAATACGAAAGCGGTACCTCTTTATAAAAAGTGCGGCTTCTTCTGGGAGGACCGGGATGATGCGACTCATCTGATGAACTTCATGCCGCAAGTCCTTCGAATCGAAGCATTGAAACCATTTTTCGAGAAGCATGACTGGTACTCGACGAGCGTAAGACCTATGGAAATCAAGCCTGATGGAACGAAAGATAGAGGGTTTACCTTTTATGAATATCGGTGGGAAGCAGGTGACGAGTTTGTGCGGGTCCAGTTCGAACGCACGGGTCGTGGTGTCACTCTCATCGAAACGAATGACTGGCGGATAGAAATGGAAGTGCCTGATTTTAAACTATTGGAAAATAAAGATTACCCTGTGACCTATCGGGTGGAGAATTTTACGAGTGAACCACTGGACATATCTTTGTCCGGGAAGTCTTCCACCCTTGTAAGAGAAAATTTGGCCGAAGAAGCAAGTGTGAAGTCTCAATGGGATACTTCGTCCAGTGTCCGGGTGCAAGTACCTGATCAAGAACCAAGCCCATGGAAGACCCACCCCGTCATCGGAGCTGACTTCACAATCAATGGCGAATGCATTCCATTGAGAATGGGTGTTTTTCCACTCCAAGCCGGGAAGCTGGATATCCGTACGGTGCAGAAATATTGGCGTCCACGGCAAAAGGGCACGCTGTATTTGGATGTGGAAAGCCGTATGGAAGAAAAGGCTGTTTTGTCGGTCAAGTGGCCTCACCAAAAAGTTGTCGAGTGGTCCGAGCCATCGGTGGAATTTGAGGTGGAAGGCAAGGGACGCACAACCATTCCTGTGTCTGTGGAATTGTTGAAAAATGGCTTTTTGAATGAGGAAATAGAAGTGGAGGGACGTACAGAGGGTGGGCAGACTCTTTCTTTCCGTACAAAGGTCGCGCTTGCTTTTCCAGGGTTCGGCGGGAAATTTGGTGGAGATACCGATACGGATTGGTACGGATATAACGGTCCCTATTTTGTGAAAATCGAAAAAAGGAATCATATGGTGTCTGTAGGATCGATCAGGTCGAAAGAAGAGCCGCTGCTCCTCCTGACTCCAAAGCTTGGTCATCCGTTCAGTGAAGAGTTTTCGAAAAAAATGGCGACGGCGGTCGAATATATTGAGCTGGCCGAAGCTTTTGTAGTGAAAACCTCCCTTGAGTCTGAGGCTTTTGCGGGCGTATTATTGAACAGTTATTACAAGATTTATGGGGATGGACTTGTAGAAGTTCATCACGAGCTGATCAATAACGGGGAGAAGGATTACGAAAACCTTCATTTGCTGCAGCCTGTTTTTCCGAAATATAAAGCTCTGGCACTTCCGGAGAAAGACGGCGTGGTCATTGGTACGGAAGCGTTGATCCCTTATACCGAATACCTACGTGACAAGGATCTTTCAGAACGATGGCTTTACACGACGAACCGCGCTGGAGATACGTTCGGGATGGCTTGGCCGGAAGAAGCGACGGGGAGAAAAGATGATTGGCGATTCGCTTTTGAATACCAACTCGACAGACTTTGTTCGGGACAAAAAAGCTGTCATGGCCCCATTCAAATCGGTGTGAATGCTGCTGCTCATTGGTCCGAGTGGCGTGACATGGTGATAGGAGAAGCGGAGCCACTTCCGGAAAAGCCTGTGTTTGAGATGGTACCGAAAGAAGGCTTTGTTTCAAAAGCAGGACAAGAAGTGACACATTCGTTCCGCTCTTTACTGACTCCTTATTTGTATGGGGCGTTGACAGTTGAAAGTGCCGGTAATTCCTATAGGAAAGAAGCGAAACGGGAGGACGGTGTGACCGCGATCGATGTACCGGTCATCCATGAACGGCCGGGGTTCACTGCTTTGTCCGGCACCTTCCGCTCTGAGGGAAGAAGCGCTGATTTTTTAACTTATCAGCTTGTCCAGGGCGATCAAAAGGTGAATGTCAGCCAAAAAGAAGATCGATGGACGGTCGATAACGGAATACTGACGTTTACAGCCTCGACTTCTTATTTTCCTGGGTTCTATTCTCTAAATCATCAAGGGCGCGAATTCCTTCATCACCAATATCCAGAAGCAGGTCCGAGAAGCTGGTGGAATCCATGGGGCGGAGGGCTGCGTTATGTCCTGGATGGTGTGAGTCCTTTTTCAATGATGAAAGAAGAAACGGAAGTGGAATCCATCACGAAGGAAGATCAGGACGGCAATCACTGGACGGGGATTTGTCTTTCTACAACCTTCCATGAGCATGAAAAGATGAAAGGATTGACCTTGAAACAATACGCCCTGACATTGCCTGAAGTGCCGATCGTAGCGGTCTATGCAGAAATGGAGCAGGGGGCTCCTCGTACCTTTGCAGCTGAGAACATAACGCTGGAAGCCTTTTTGAAACCGGATGAAAACTTATCTTCATGCTTTGCTCGAGTCCCGACAGAAGGGGTTTTCCATACGTATTATGCTGGAGTGGAAGAGTATGAGCTGGAATCCGGTCCTTCTGTTGTCATTGGTTCAGATGGGAAACGTGATCACCTGATGATGGTTCACCCCGAGACGCGGAAGCTTTCAGAAATGTATATGAATCAGGACGTTTTCCTCGCTGCATCTGTTCACGAATGGTCCGCTTCCTCACAAAAGGCAGCGGCTGTTGAGCCTACATTCTTCATCATTGGCGAGCATGAGGAGCCGTGGAAGCAGCATCCATTCCACCGGATTTCTTTTAAGGGGAAATAAAATGAAAATCATTGATGCCCATATTCACTTCTCCAGCATCCAAAGCTTTAAAGACACGGGACAGAACTTATCCCGTGTCGACTATACAAAACAAGGTCTTCGCGAAGAGATGGAACGTGGGGACATTGCTTTTGCCATCGGGATGGGTGTGACCGAAGGTAGAGAAGGCTTTCCGGACCGCCGTGTCACGACGCCGATGGGACTTGATTTGGATGAAGTTTTTCCGCCTGGATTGGGTGTGTGTCCAGGAATCAACCCTTTCTGCCTGGGGCAGGATGCACTGGATCGACTAGAAGCCGAGCTTCAAAAGCCTGAGACCGTTGGTGTGAAAATCTATCTCGGATACTATCCTTTTTACGCCTATGACGACATCTATCAGCCTGTCTATGATCTTGCGGCTGCTTACGAGCTGCCTGTTGTTTTTCATACCGGAGATACGTATTCGGAACGAGGGTTATTAAAATATTCTCATCCGCTCACATTAGATGAAGTCGCAGTCGCGAGGCGAGACGTCAACTTTGTCATGGCTCACCTTGGAGATCCCTGGGTGCTGACTGGAGCTGAAGTCGTTTATAAAAACAGAAACATGTTTGCCGATCTATCCGGCTGGCTCGTCGGTACGAAAAAAGAATTGGATGCTCGCCTGGTGGACAATCATTTCGATCATGTCCGCCACGCGTTGACCTATTGTGATCATTACGACAAGCTGCTCTTCGGGTCTGATTGGCCGCTTGTTCCAATCAAAGATTACGCAGATTTTATCGCTGCTTTTATTCCTTCGAAGCATGTGGAAGATGTTTTTTATAACAATGCCTGCCGCGTTTTTCCTAAAATTGAAAAGCTGATATAAGAAGACCCGTCCCTGAGCAGGGGCGGGCTTTCTTTGGTTTTGAAGCGTTTTGGTCTCGGAGCAGCATCTTCATGAACTAGACAACTGCCGTGCCTAAGAGAAAGAAAACGAGGGAACACTTATGATATGGTAGAGGCAACGAATGAAGCGATAAAGGAGATTTTTATGGATACACACAAAGGATGGAATTTGCAGCAGAGTTATACGGAGCTGCCGGATTCTTTTTATACCAAAACGACACCTTCAGAAGTCGAGAGGCCTGAACTCGTGCTTTATAATGAGGCGCTGGCAGAGAAGCTGGGCTTAAATACTGAACCTGACCCTGCTATTTTCGGAGGCAATGGAATTCCGAAGGGGGCAGAGCCCATTGCACAAGCTTACGCCGGCCACCAGTTTGGTCAATTTACGATGCTTGGCGACGGCAGAGCTGTATTGCTTGGCGAACAAGTCACCCCCGGGGATGAGCGCTTCGATATCCAATTGAAAGGTTCCGGACGTACGCCTTTTTCCCGCCGGGGTGATGGAAGAGCGACGCTCGGTCCGATGCTCAGGGAATATATTATCAGTGAAGCGATGCACGAATTAGGAATCCCGACAAATCGAAGCCTCGCTGTTGTGACCACAGGGGAATACGTCCAGAGGGAAGATTTGCTTCCTGGTGCTGTATTGACTCGAGTCGCTTCCAGTCATTTGCGTATCGGGACATTCCAATATGCAGCTGGTCTTCAGGACCACGCCCAACTGAAGGCCCTTGCCGATTATGCAATCCAACGTCATGACCCTGATCTCCTTCATGTTGAAAATCCTTATTTGATATTTTTCAAAAGAGTGATCGAGCGTCAGGCGTCCCTGATCGCTCAGTGGCAGCTCGTCGGATTCATTCACGGTGTGATGAATACAGATAATATGACCATCAGTGGAGAGACGATCGACTACGGTCCGTGCGCGTTTATGGACACCTACAATCCAAAAACCGTCTTCAGTTCCATTGATCGCCAGGGTCGCTACGCCTATATGAACCAACCCCCGATTGGAGCTTGGAATCTGGCTCGTTTCGCAGAAACTCTCTTACCGCTTTTCCATGAAAATCAGGAGACGGCTGTGGAGCTGGCGCAGGAAGCGCATGCCAACTATGAAAAGCTCTATCACACATACTGGCTGAACGGGATGCGTGCAAAATTGGGAATGATGACAGAGGAAGCTCAGGACCAGCCTTTAATTGAAGATTTATTAGAGATGATGGAAAAGAACGAAGCAGATTATACAAACACCTTCCGGGCACTGACGCTCGGGCGGCCAAATGAAACAGAGCTGTATGGAAAGCCGGCGTTCACCAACTGGTACAAGCAGTGGAAGGCGCGTTTGGAGCGTCAGGAAAGCAGGGAAGCGGATGTCCACGCCTTGATGAAAAAATCGAATCCTTCCGTTATTCCCCGTAACCACCGAGTGGAAGAAGCGCTTGAAGCTGCGGTGGAAGAGGGGGACTTCAGTGGTGTGAAACAACTGCTTTCTGTCTTAGCAGACCCTTACGCTTATTCGGAAGATCAGGAAGCTTATGCGGAATTACCTGAGCCAAGCGATCAACCTTATCGGACATTTTGCGGAACTTGAGCGAATTACGTCATAGCGGAAAAGGTGAAAGTGTCCTAACACAAGATGAAAGCGCCCTAACTCGAGGTGAAAGTGTCCTAACACAAGATGAAAGTGCCCTAACTCAAGGCGAAAGTGACTTAACTCGAGATCAAAGTGCCTTAACTCAATCGAATGAACGACGATTGAAAAACAAATCGGCCAGGATTAAGTCCTGGCCGATTATATCTCATCTAACTTTTTCAGTTCTTCAAACAGTTCATCATAATAGTTTCGTTCAAAGACGAGGACGGTTTCGACCTTATTATTCATGAAGAACAGGCTAATTCCGTGTTCAAGGGAAATGACAGTTTCCTCAAAGTCGACAAAACCTGGATCGAGCTTCCTGAAGAGTTTCTTCGCTTTTCTTTCCCTCATATTGAGAAAGGGAATTCCTTTGTAGGTAACCTCAGCTGGAGCTGTCAATTCATAGGCGTTGTTTGTTTCTTCATCTTCTTTGTAATACGCGAAAACCCCTGATTTCACGAAATGGTCAGCAGCGGGCTCATCTGTATTACGAACGAATTCTTGAGGTGGTTCATCCATGACTTTTCTTACGTCTTCTTTTCTCATGTTAAGTACTAGTGGTCCTGCAGACAGATAAGGGATGATTTCCATAACTATGACTTCCTTTCGGCTATTCGTTAGAAGTTTAGCATAGCTATAGGATTTATGTTTTGGTAATCTATGGTCAGCGCTTTTGACAGAGGACTTTGGTCTGATTATAATAGTATGTATAGCAACTATTTAGGGAGATCGCATATGAATTTAAGTTTTCAAGATTATATCAGCATCAAGCTGCATCAGACGGATTTGAAGCTTACGAGCTATGTGAAAGCACAGTTGCAGCCTTACAATCTTGCACCCGAGCAGAACTTGATCATGATGCTGCTTTGGGAAAAAGACGGGATGACGCAAAATCAGCTGGCTTATCATTTGAAAAAGGATAAGACGAACATTGCCCGGATGGCTTCGAACCTTGAAAAAAAGGGGTTCATCAAACGGAATTTCTGCACAGAGGATAGGCGTTCTTTGGAACTTTATTTGACGAAAGAAGGACGGGAGTTGAAAGAACAGGTCTTACCTGTCGCTGAAGCCTTCAATGACGCTGTGACTGAAGGGATTTCAAAAGAAGAACTGCAAGAATTGGACCGGCTCCTTACGAAAATGCAAAACAACATTGAAGGGTGAGGAGCCCTTTTTTTAACCTAATAGTAGATGTAGCAACTAATTGAAAGGATGGTTGAAATGGCACACTTTCAAAGAGAAGTGAAGGATCATTGGTACGTCAAGTATCAAGAGATGGGATTTCCAGCGATTCAAAAAGGATGGGTCCTGCCCGTGGACAGGTGGCGCGACTTCGACCCATTCATTCTGATGGCTGAGGATTGGTTCAAAAAAGGAACATTCCCCGATCACCCACACCGTGGATTTCAGACTGTCACCTATGTCGTCGATGGACGTTTGGAACATATTGATAATGCAGGAGGCCGGGACATTCTTGAGCCCGGTGACGTGCAATACATGAATGCCGGCTGGGCGGCAAGACACGCAGAAGACGGCGTGGAAGATGATGTCGCTCATACGCTGCAATTATGGTTGAACCTTCCGAAGGATAAGAAGAATTCCGAAACCATCTATCAAAATGTTTATGGTGAAGATGCTCCTGTCGTTCCTTTTGATGGAGGGTCCGTGAAAGTGTTCTCTGGGAATGTTGCCGGTGCAAGAGGTCCACTGAACTCCATTGTTCCCATTACGCTCAGCGAAATCACCCTATCTGAAGGCGCAGCATTCACTCTTGACCTACCTGAGAACCACAATGCTTTTATGTACGTCCTTGCAGGTGATGTCGTGGCAGGGGAAAATGAAGTGGGCTTGAAAAAGCACGGCGTCGGTACCCTTTCTTTCAATGAAGAAGGAGATGGAACGAGCAATCTAAAGCTCGTCTCAAAAAAACGACGGACGAAAGTGCTTGTCTATTCCGGCGCACCGATTCGGGAAGAAATTGTCCCGCACGGACCGTTTGTCATGAATTCAATGGAAGAAATAAAACAAGCGTATGATGACTTCCGCAGAGGGAAGTTCGGACCTCCTGCTGTATGATAAATAAAGACTCCTGTTTATTCAGGAGTCTTTATTTTTTTGACGTATTGTTTATTTTCATACATTCGCTTATCAGCCAGATTGAGATACAGATCCAAATTTACCTCTTCAATAAAAGTGTCCGTGGGAAGTTGAATCAATCCATAGGAAATGGAGGCACCTTCTTCCATCTGTTTAATCGTTTCATTAAGGTCCTGGGCAAATTTTTCTGCCCCACTTTCTTTGCTCCCGGACAGGACCAGGACAAATTCATCGCCCCCGAACCGGAAAGCGCCCTCAAAACCTTCGTGAATATTTGAAAGGCATCGGGCAAATTTCTTCAACACACGGTCCCCCTCCTGATGACCGCGGCGGTCATTGATCTCTTTAAAGTTATTAAAGTCAACAAGGACCAGGGTGACAGGGAAGTCTTCTTTCTGAGCTCGTACCAGTTCTTCTTTTACGTAGGGATAAAAATACCTGCGGTTATACAGCGAGGTTAGCGGATCTTTCATGCTTTGCTGCTTCAGCTTTTTGCTCTGCTCTCCTATGTACCCTTGGAAAAAAGAATTCTGCCTCTTATTCGTAATATCAAAAAAACGCTCAATTAATGGAGAGGGATCGATTTCCGAGTCCGCCTCTTTGATAGCTTTCAATACGTTTTGGATGCTGGACATTCGGGTGCTGTGTGTCAGGTGGAACATCAAATCAATCGTAAAATAATTCCGTTCAGCGAAAGCAATCCCTACGCTGACGCCTTCTTCATAATCTCTCTCTATATACATCTCATACTCTTTTTCTGGTAGGAATAAGGCATCGCAGGATCTATGTAAGGTCTGAGTCAAGTGACTGGAGTACTCTGGATAATGTTCCACATAAGCCATAAATTCATGGATATGTCTCATATCCAGTAGATGATCTTCAACAGCCTCCGGTATGTTTGCGTGTAAAGCATGAGCGTAAGTGTGGCTTAACATGTCCCATGCGATGGAACTTTCCATTTTTTTCACCTGCCTGAAAGGGATTTTATTTCTAAGGTCTTCAGACTTGAGCACAAGTTCTATATAATGTTCTTTATAATAGAATAGATGAAATATTTGGAAAATGCTAGGTTTGATGTACAGAATTGTTCACAAAGGAGGAAATGGGATGGGGTTTTCAAAAGTAGAAGATTTCACCGCATTCACAAACTTATCGCGACGCTGTTACCCTGGAATGAAATTGAATACTCGAGAAGAACAGGAAAGATACGCAGAACACCGGAGGAAAATGTCTCAGAAGAGTGACATTCACACGATCGGTCTTTATGAAAAAGAACAGCTCATAGGTGGATACATCGCTTATGATCACGTCATGAATGTATATAATCAACAAGTACAAGCTGGTGGCATCGGGACCGTAGCGGTCGATCTTCCTTGCAAAAAACAAGGGCATGCGAAGCGGATCATTCAGCATTTCATCTCAGAAGCTAGAGATAAAGGGCAAATCATCGCCCACCTATACCCGTTTCAGCCGTCTTTTTATAAGCGAATGGGCTTTGGATTGGGGCCACGGTTGTCGACCTATCATTTTCATCCCTCACAGCTTCCATCCTACAGTGAAGTAGAGAAGGTCGAAGTATTGAATATGGATCATCAGGATGAAGTACAGGTATGTTATCACACATGGGCAAAAGAAAATCATGGGGCAACAGCCATTCCTCCGTACGGATTTGCTTTCCTCGAGAAAGAAGAGTTTCACACATTCGGAGTGAGAGAAGAAGGCAGGCTGACAGGGTATGTGACGCTTGAATTTAAGGAAGGCGATCACTTCTTACAAAACGATGTCCTCGTCAAAAACTTTTTTTACACGTCGACAAAATCCTATCGAGCGCTTATTCACTATCTACATAATCAAAAAGACCAGGTGCGCACCATTTATTTCCCGACATTTGATCAGGAATTTGCTTATTCATTGAATGACCCTGTTCATATGGATGAACAGCTCATCTTTTCCATCTACCATAAAGTCAGTGAAGAAGGACGGGGGTTGATGTATCGAATCTTGGATATTCCTGCTTTTCTTGAAAAAATAGGTGAGGTCAGCTTCGGAACGGATACAGTCAAAGTAGGCTGGAAAGTGAAGGATTCTTTTCTAAATGAAACGTATGATGCGGTCTGGCAGTTTACGAACGGAAAACCGGAGGCTGCTGATGGAGAGGCTGAGGTGACGATCGAGATGGATATCGGCCATTTTTCTTCTCTAATGATGGGCTGCGTCTCGCTTGCAAGTCTGGAGAGAAGTGGGGCGGCTGTCAGTGATGGACGTACCGTTTCCCTTTTTCAACATCCGGAACAGCCGAAAAGCTGGACATTTTTCTAACTGAAACCATACCTATATAACATGTGAAAGGTATGAGGAGAGGGATCGATGAGAAAGAAAAATGTAGTAGGAGCTGTGGAGTATTTGGAAAAGGGCCCTTTTGAAAAAGTGCTCGAGGCTATCCGTATACGGTATGAAAGCATAGGGGAGGCAGCAGGAACCATTTACACGACCCCGCTTTCATATGAAGAGCTTGCTGCACTGGCCGAATTTATGGATGTGAGTGTGTACGCTTTGGATTTACAAAGGAAACTTTCTATAAAGAATTTTGAAGAAAAATTGCAGACAAAATACCCCGGTGTAAAGCTTCAACAGTTGCTGAGCGTGTATTTTGGCAAGGAAACCGTTCCACTCTCGGATGATAAATAACATTGCCCAAAGGTTGACGAGGGGTGGATATGGGTATATAATAAAGTTAATTATTCTTGTTCGGTTAGGAATGAAAGCTAAAGGAACTTGAAAGTGACTTTCGTCTTGAATGAATAGGCAGAGCAATTATAGTAATACAATGTGGATTTTCATCCACGCAGGAGGTAACAACATGTTACAAGGTACAGTTAAATGGTTCAACGCAGAAAAAGGTTTCGGATTTATTGAAGTAGAAGGTCAAGACGACGTATTCGTACACTTCTCTGCTATTCAAGGCGAAGGGTTCAAAACTCTAGAAGAGAACGAACAAGTTTCTTTCGAAATCGTTGAAGGCGACCGTGGCCCACAAGCGGCTAACGTTCAAAAATAAGTAAGTGAAAAAGACTTCCGACTCGTTCGGAAGTCTTTTTTTTTGGCAAAATACTGATATATTTGTGGAAGCCACTGATAAAAGCGCAAAACCCACCGATAAATACGCCGAACCAACGGATAAATGGCGGAAACCTACCGATAAACGGACAAAAGTCACTGATAGAATCAGAAGTTGCTACTATAAGGTCGGAAGTCGCTAATAAAAGTGCGAAACCTGCTAATATTTGGCCTGAAGTTGCTAATAAAAGGGCTAAAGCTACTAATATATGGCGCAAACCTGCTAATAAACCCTACACCCCTATTGCTCCAACAAAAAAGCCAGACTCCATTAAGAGTCTGGCTTCATTCTGTTTACACCCACGTATAATCTTTTCCCCAGCTTTCCTGAGCAAGTTGGCGGATGCCATCAACAATGGAAATTTCCACTGCATACGCATCCCCTTGTTCGTAAGGGTTGTAGTGGAAGGCGTATAATCGGGAAACAAATTCGTGGAAAGGAAGGGAGCTTTCGCCTTCCATTTCGCCATTCCCGATGACGCTTGGTTCAATGTTCTGACCCCAGTTTTGGGAGCCGTCATTATTTGGGTTATAGAAGTAGATCCTTTCCTCACCACTTGGGTCTTTCGCAATTCTCGTAATCGAAACAGCGTGGAGACCAAGCAGTTTGCCGTGAACATTGGTAATGAAAATGCCCACAGGGTTTGGATAGATCAACTCATAGTCATCATTGTATTCCGGGTGATGTGTGGCATAGAAAAGTTTAACGAATCCAGGGTAATCCAGCACATATCCGGTAATTGGATCGAACACGGAGCTGAATCCTTTCTGTACCCAGTTTCCATAAAAAGCCGGGTTGACCCAGCGATGACCGTCTTCTCCTCGCAAAGCTACCCTTGTCATCATTTCACTGTAGATCTTGTCCAAATGTGGCACGAGGACAAGGGAGACAGGATCAAGCTCTTTATCAAGGTCCGGAGCAAGTCCACCTTTTAGCTCTTTGGAATGAATAGGCGTTCCTTCAAACGTGAAATCAAGGTCGCCATCACGTGCTGCACGCGGGATAATTTCGAGTAAAAATCCTGGCGCATGCTGTGCCCATAAGCTGATGCCGCGGGCGGCCTGACAGGTCGGATTGAATCCCTGCCCGACGCCGAGCGGTTGACCGAGTACCTGGATGGTGCCAGCGACGAGAATGCTGTTCGCTGTGACACCTTCGCCCGTATTGGTCGTCGAATATAGAGCGTTTCGTACATCCGGGCGGATATCAAGCTCGACCAATCGTCTTAGACCTGGTGCGACAGGGGAGTGTGACAGAACCCCACGCTCAAGTAACATCGAAAGGCCATAAACGGCTTGACGAGTACCAGGGAAAATGGAAGCCCGAATCAACTGGATAACGAGTTCACGATGCTCTTCAAGGTTCGCACTGCCTTTGCTGTTCAAGTTGAGTGCGTAGGCGAGAAGTGCAGGGTTTCTTTTACTCAAAAAGCGAATCAGCGTCGCGTGATGCGGAGCTACCAGTCCCGTTTCCCGCATGGATTGAGCGAGTGCGACACTTTCAGAAATAAGATCCGTACGCGTAAGGGTTTTCAACTGGGACCGATACGCATGGACATCATTAAATTGAGCACTCAATTTAGAAGGACCCTCAATGGCTGCGATGAATTGTTTCAGTTCGTTCTTCCCTTGATCATCCGAATCGTGATCGAGCATTTCCTTGGCCATCTTAATCATGGATACAATTCGCTTCACCATAATCGGACGTTGGGCAGTCAGACGCTTGATTTCATTGATAAGGGTTTGGATCAGAGCGCTTGATGAAAGGTGATTAGATAGGAATTGAAACAATTTCCCTGCTTTTTCATCATTTTCATGTTTTTCGATTCTGGAACTTTCACTGGCATCCGGGAAGAGCAGGTTCAGGTTCAGGACCATCACTTCATTCAAAAATTCCTCCGCCATTTCAGGCGAAACATTCGGGTTTGTCGCTTGTCCTTTGGCAAGGGCAAGCATACGAAGTTCGCTGAGGACTTCGATGATCATAGGCAGCCCTTTCGCTTTCAAAGAACCTGCGACAAGTGGGGGCTGCAGTTTCTCTGCTGATTCCCATGGACCATCTTGAAACACTCCGGCTTCTTCCAGCCGTCCTGCATGTTGATATAAACTTTCAAAACCTTCCTCTGCTTCAATCAGGCGGTTCGCTTCCTGGTAGACATCTGTCTGATACTTGGATTTGGCGAAGGATGGAGCTTTATCTAATTGATCTAAAGCATAGATGAAACGTTCGACAAGGGCACTCGTCGTTTGAGGCATAAAACCTCTCCTTTCTCTATCGCTTGCGCTTATACGTAGAAATTGTATTGCTCGTACGTCTTCAGCAAATCGGTCATTTCTTCACTGTCACGGCCATAGAAAAAGATCGTTCCATAATGGTTTCCGAAGCCGACGCGTTCGGCGACTTTTCCTTGAGGTGGTGTGAACATATCATGCTTCTCAAAGTAAGGGTGGTCCTCAAGCTCTTCAGGAATCTTCAAGTCTTCGACATAATCCACATTCGGATGTACCATTAGGCACCCGGCATAGTTTTGATAATCGTAAGGATCCGGGAAAAATTCGCGGATTTCTTCTTCTGTTGTATTCGGATCACTGCAAAGGATTTGAGCTTCGTATGCGCTGAATCCATAAGCGCGCTCAATCAACTCGAAAATATGACCTCCAGGTACGCGGGCGGCTACTTCTCCAAAGTGAAGCGTTCCGTCCTGGGTAATGAAATATTCCGGATGGATGACTCCGTACTCGATCTCAAAAGCATCGACCAGTTGTTGGACTGCGCGCTCAATCAGCGGCCTTTTTTCCTCTAAGCTCGGGGAGGCCGGGACGAAGTTGGAATAGCCAAGCTTCACATACTCCGTAATATTGAGGAAGCGCACCTTGCCTTTATGGATGAACGCTTCACAGGAGAATTCCTGTCCGTCAAGGTGACTTTCCATCAATAATGGGAAATCAACATCTTGAATACGTTCAATATCCTCATTGTTATAAATCGCTAAGTGGCCGACAGAACCTGCCTTGTCCAATGGTTTGACGTGTATCGGATCGAGGTGATCGCCTTCTAGTTTCAACAAAGCTTCGTTGACGCGTTTCAGGAAACGCTGGACATCATCTTTGTCACGGGCTTCTTCAAATACGCCGACTTTGATGCCGGATATTTGTGCTTTCCGTTTCATCATTCCTTTGTCACGAAGCAATAAAGAACGGTTGAATACACGAGGATCTTCTCGGAAACGAGCGTTGAGAGCACCCGCCCATTCCACACATTCTTCATATAAAGGAACAGCAAGCTCAACACCCATGTCCTTCAATTGTTTATACAAGTGATCAGAGCTTTCATTGAGCTTGTTAAAGTCCCATCCTACAAACGGAATCTCGTGCTTTTCTGCATATCCCTCGAATTCTGCAGGTCCGACAACCACGAATGGACGATTCATGCGAGCTGCAGCCTCGATGGCCTGCACACTCCAGCCGACTAAAGCCGTGTAATACGGTTTTGTTTGAACCGTCTCATCTACAGTCGCATTCAGTTCAAGTTGATCTAAATCCATTACGAACCTCTCCTTTGTCAGTGAAAATATAAGTATAGGAAACTTTGACACTGTTACTCTTAAAGTATCAGAATAGGCCAAAAACTGTAAGCTTTAACCGCCCATTCGACAAAACTAGTGTTCCTTCTACAATGTACTGGTTTATAAATCTGCCTCTACGGAGAGTCGATTTCCCGGGAAATAAGCCGAATGATCGTTCAGGAAGTTTAGAAGAAGGGGTTTAAGTAAAAAGTATAATACTGAAAAAAGGAAGGTGCCTATGAATAAACAAAAGACCTATCAGGATCGTTTGAAGAACCTGGACCCTCGTAAAGCAGTGGAGCGTGGGCGGGCCTATTTCTCTGAGAAAGAGTATGGAGAAAAGCTTCGTACGTACAGCAGTAGAATCGGGACTAAAATCGTCTATTACAGCCTGCTTTTGTATTATGCCTTCAAAAGTCCAGATACACCGAAAAAAGCCAAGCTGACGATAGCAGGCGCATTAGGGTATTTGATCTTACCTGTCGATGTCATCCCAGACTTCATTCCGGTGGTTGGTTTTACAGATGATAGTGCAGTTATCATATATGCTGTCTATCAAGTCATCTCTCATATTGATGAACAGGTGAAAGAGCAGGCGAAAGCCAGGCTATTAAAAATCTTTAACGGACAAGTGGATGTCGAAGATCTAGAAGATCCCGTACAGAAAGAAGAGTAAGCAAGGAGACCATTTCCAGGTTGCCTTGCTTTTTTCATGTTCCACAATCATGTATAATAAGCGTGTTTTGTAAAAGGGAGAAGATAGAATGACAACTACATTCCAGCACTTGAAAACGGATGGAGCCTTTTTCAAGTATTTAAATAAAAAGAATCAATATAAACAGCCTGTCCGGGAGTGTATGCTGCGGACAATGGCGAAGCTCCAAGATACAAACACGACGGAGCACCGCCCAGGGATGCTGCTCGGAAAGATCCAATCCGGGAAGACACGTACATTCATTGGTGTGATGGGCCTCGCTTATGATCATGGCTTTGATCTAGTGATTCTTCTTACAAAAGGGACGAATGCGCTCGTCAAACAGACGTATGCCCGTCTTCACGAAGAATTCGAAGGGGCCATCGAACAGGATGCTTTACAGGTTTTTGATATTATGAACATGCCTGATAATCTACGAAAATACGAATTGTCTCAAAAACTGGCCCTTATCGTGAAAAAGGAGACTCATAATCTCGATCGCCTGCAACAGGCGGTGATGGAAAAATATCCATCCTTACAAGAGAAACGCGTGCTTTTCATAGATGATGAAGCCGACTTCGCAAGTGTCGCCTACGAATACAAACGGGAGCAAAATGTGAAACAAATGCGTGTGATCGCATCAAAAATCAATACGCTTAGAAATGCGCTCGATCGCCCCGCGTTTTTACAAGTAACCGCGACCCCATATTCCCTTTATTTGCAGCCGGAAGAAATGAAGGTCCATGAAGGGAAAGTGTTCGAACCGATCCGACCGGCGTTTACAGAACTTGTTCCTGTCCATGACCGTTATATCGGTGGGAATGTCTATTTTGACAAAAGTGAGAAAGGCGGCCACCTTGCCTCCTACCTTTATCATGAAGTCGAGGAAAAAGAGCTTGAGGTTATGAAAAAGATGGATGGCCGTCGTGTGAAGATGGATCGTTTGTTAAGTCAGAAAAATATTGCAAACATTCGGAGGGCGGTTGTGAACTTCATCGTAGGAACGAGCATCCGTCGTTTTCAGCAGCGGATGAAAGGCCGGAGAGAGCAAAAGTATTCCTTTATCATCCACACCGAACGCGGGAAAAATGCACACGCCTGGCAGGCCGAACTGATCCAAGGATTCGAAACGTTACTTATTGAGGCTGCCCGATCGGAGTCAGAAGAGTTTCGAAGGCTCGTCCGTGAGTCGTATGACGACCTTATCCGATCAGTGAACACACTGAAAAAGACACCGGCTCCTACTTTTGACGATGTTTATGAAGAGGTCCGTTATTCTTTAGATGAAGAATATTTAGTGAGCAGTGTCGTCAACTCTGAAAAAGATGTGACGGAGCTGCTCGATCATAAGGGGGAGCTGAAGCTAAGAGCGCCGATGAACATTTTTATCGGCGGACAAATCCTGGACCGTGGAGTGACGATTCACAATCTGATCGGCTTTTTCTATGGAAGGAACCCGAAATCATTTCAGCAGGATACGGTTTTGCAGCACTCCCGAATGTATGGAGCAAGACCAGTCGCGGATCTTGCCGTCACTCGTTTTTACACGACACAAAAGATCTACGCTGTTATGAAACGAATTCATGAGTTCGACAGGGAACTGAGGAACGCTTTTGAACGTGGCGGGCATCATAAAGGTGTTGTTTTTATACAAAGAGATCTAAACGATACCATTATGCCCTGCAATCCGAACAAGATATTATTATCAAGCCTTACGATGATTAAACCACACAAGCGGATGCTGCCAGTTGGTTTCCAAACGGGGTATAAAACGCATATCGAAAAAACGATACGCAGGATAGATCAGCTAATTAAAAAAGCTGTGAATCATGCCCGTGCAACCGAAGATGGTGCCTATCTTATTCCAGTAACAAGTGCTAAGGAAATACTCCGTCTCGTTCATGACACGCTGGAAATGGAAACAGGCCATGATTTTCATCTCGATGAATATGAAGGGGTTCTCGAATACTTGAGTTCGGAAGCGCAGGGAGATGCCTTTGTCTGGCTGCTTACAAAAACAAACAGGCAGATTCGTCGCTTCAAACAGGATGGAAAGTTCGAAAATTCCCCTGATACCCCAGGTAAAGGAACAGGAGAACTGACAGTGGCAAGAAAAGTCGCTCAACAATATCCGGCTTTGATCATGCTTCGTCAGGAAGGGAAAAAAGAACATGGTTGGCGTGGGGCTCCATTCTGGTGGCCGGTCCTCGTTGCTCAGGCAGAGACAACTCCAACTGTGTACGCGAATAAGACGATCCAGGACTAGGAAAGAAGTCTGGCCAATGGGACGATTGGTACAGGCTTTTTTCTATTCCGTTCATACGGGTTGTTGTATAATAGGAGAATAATAATGTCGAAAAAAGGATGGAGGTGGAAGCAATGGAAGTGGTTGGTGAATACAACGGATGGTTGGTGCTTTTGTCAGTAGTCGTGTCGATCTTGTCTTCTTATACAGCTTTACAAATCGTGAACCGCATGGCCTCCGTTCAGCGTACGAGGTATAAATGGCTGATCCTAGGAAGTCTGACTTTCGGTGGTGGCATTTGGTCGATGCATTTTATAGCCATGCTTGCATATGACATGGGAATGCCCGTTGTATATGACGTTGCATTGGTTGTATTAAGCATAGTAGCTGCTGTTGCTTCCAGTTTCATCGCCTTTTTTATTATAAGTAAAGGATTGGATATGAAGGTGTGGCGTTTTACGGGTGCGCTGTTGATTGCTTTGAGCATCGTGTCCATGCATTACATTGGGATGGATGCCATGAAGATGAATGCTTGGATCGAGTATAATCCATGGCTGGTGGCGGCATCCGGAGCCATTGCGTTAGCTGTTTCCTTCGTAGGGTTACGACTCTTTTCCTTGTATGCGCACAAAGAGAAGGGTGATAGCAAAAAGGACCACCTAAAAGGGTGGGGAAGTTCTTCTTTCATGGGAATGGCTATCTGTGGCATGCATTATACGGGGATGGAATCGGCAACCTTTTATATGGAATCAAGCCGATCGCCAATAAGTGGTCCTGTTGTTGACCCAACAATGCTCGCCTGGTTGATCGCTGGGGGAGTGCTCTTAACCATCGGATTCCTCATTGCGTTGATCAAATTTGATACAGAGATGGAAACGACAAACACACGGCTTGAAGTGGCGAACGAGATGTATCGTTCTATTTTGGAATCCGCCAACGATGCTGTTGTAACTTCTGATGAAAATGGGATTGTGCTTGCCTGGAACAAATCAGCTGAGCAAACATTTGGATATAAGGCTGATGAAATGATCGGTGATCTTTTAACGAAAGTGATGCCCGCCCATTTTAGGGAGGCGCATCAACAAGCCATTGAGAGATATACTCAAACCAAAAATGCTCATGTGATCGGAAAGACCGTTGAACTTGAGGGTTTACATAAAGATGGATCGACGTTTCCAATGGAGCTCTCCTTATCAACAGTGGAAGATGAAAAAAGCACGTACTTCACAGGTATGATCCGGGATATTACGGAGCGTTTCGAAAATGAGAAACGAATCCGTGAGTTGGTGTACAGAGATGACCTGACACATTTACCTAACCGCCGAGCTCTTTATGAACAATTGGCCCGGTATATCCAGGACGTCCAAGAAAACCTGGCTGTCATGTTTTTGGATTTTGACCGCTTCAAGCAGGTCAATGACGTGTATGGCCACAGGATGGGGGACTTATTGCTGAATGAAGGGGCGTTACGGGTAAAATCCCTCCTGTCAAAAAGAGATCTCCTGGCCAGGCAGAGTGGGGACGAGTTTATCATTGTTCTCCCCGACACAGGTGCGGAAGAGACAGAAAAAGTGGCGGAGTTGATCATAGAGACCATTGCCACTCCCTTTACAATAGAAGATAGAGATCTTTATATTTCAGGTTCGATAGGAATCAGTCTCTATCCAGAGGATGGCACCACTCCCGATCTGCTCATCAAGCACGCAGATACATCGATGTATCAGGCAAAACAGAATGGTGGAGGACAGTATTGTTTTTATACGGAAGAAATGGATCAGCACATCACTCGGAAACTCCAGCTGGAAAACGGGCTGAGGAAAGCCGTCGAACAAGAAGGTATTGATGTGTATTACCAACCGCAAGTGGACGTTTCCTCCGGAAAAATCATTGGCTTCGAAGCCCTTGCTCGCTGGAACCACCCCGAGCTTGGTTTCATAGGCCCGGATGAATTCATCCCTCTGGCAGAAGAGACGAAATTAATCGTTCCTCTTGGAGAGCGGATCTTGTTCGAAGCTTGTCACCAATATCGCCAATGGATGGATGAAGGGCATGAACTGGAAAGAATCAGCGTCAATTTATCAGCGATCCAGTTTATGGATCCAACGATTGTATCTACGGTTGAACGTGTAGTTAAAGAAACGGAGATCCGACCTGAACATTTGGAGATTGAACTTACTGAAAGTATTGTACAGGATTCCGTACAGGCACTGCCCGTTATGAACCGGATGAAAAACATGGGGATTCAACTCGCCTTGGATGATTTCGGAACAGGGTTTTCATCACTCAGTTATTTGAAAGACTTCCCGTTAGATACGTTGAAAGTGGACCGTTCATTTATTCAGACCATTCATGAAAATGAAAAGGACCGGGCGGTTGTGGACACTGTCATTCAATTAGCAGAGCGCCTCGGTTTAAGTGTCATCGCTGAAGGGGTCGAAACAGAAGTCCAGCTGGATTACCTCCGCAGCCGTGGGTGTGCAGAGTATCAAGGCTATGTATTCAGCAAGCCGTTAAACAAAACAGAAGCGAGTGCTCTTTTAACTCGTTCGATGGCTATATAGTAAACGCATGGGTATGTTATTAAAGAATATGGCAGGATTGTGGAAGACTCAGTTCCGAGGTGTGTCTGGGGTTCGTTGCCTTGTGGAGCGTCAGGGGTGGCTGGGAAGCTACTCGCTTTCCTGCGGGGATGACGGCAAGCCTCCTCGTGCTACGCACTGCGGGGTCTCGCCAGTCCATCCATTCCCGCGGGAGTCTCGCAGCTTCCCAACCACCCCTTTCGATGTAAGTGAGAAACGAACCCCTGTACGAAGTTAGAGGCTCCCATTATCCAACTGTTAGAGGTGCCAAGCGCTGCGGATTAAGCTTTTAAGTGTTATGGAGGTGTTCTATAATCCATTTCCCATAATTATATGAGCTGACCTTTTGGTAACTGTTTCGAGAATCCTCCTTGGCAAAGGGGCGTAGGGGAATGGCGCTCCCGCGGAAAGCGAGCTATTCCCCGCAGCCCCCATCCAATCAAAAAAAGTCTCGAAACTGAGTCTTCAACAAACGGGAGCGGCGTTTCTTGAAGTTTTAGGATAGAAAAAAAGACCCAACGCATGGGTCTTTTTCTATTTCTTATTTCTCAATAGGCTCATCAAATAAATCTGTAAACTTGGCGACGTTCTCGTAACTGAATTCGAACGCCATACGGACTTCACCAAATCCAGGTTGATAGAAATATCCCTGAACCTCGTAACTGCCCGGGTTTTCTCTGACTTTTGTGAGATGGAAGTATCTTTGGATGAACTGGGCCATTTCCTCCAGTTTCTTATTCCGTACCTTGATCCATTGGTCTCTTAGTTCTTCTGTTGGAAAGTCAGATTCTTTTAACATTTGCTCACTCCTCTAAGGAAATCAAAGCTATGAAACTGTTTGTTACCATTATACTATAAAAGCTCACAGTGATTTTCAACTACTATCCTAAAAATATGACTCTCTCCTTAACCTCTAAAAGCTTATGAGAATATGAACTAGATTATTAGTCGTTTTTGAGTGAGTATTATTTTTAAGGGAAGTTTTGAAAATACACTTTACCTTTACGTAACGTTACCCTTTATAGTTGGGTTTGAAAAGGGGGAATGCTTCATGAAGATTACGGAAGTAGCGAAGAAATTAGAAACAACGCCAAGAACGATTCGCTTTTATGAAGAAAAAGGTTTGATTTCACCTGAAAAAGCAAGCAATGGATATCGTATATACACAAACGAAGATGTAAGAGGATTGCATACCATTTTGGCCTTGAGGGAGGTCGGTCTTTCGACAGCCGCGATAAAAAAAGCATTGGCGGAAAATGATGACTTCACGGAATATTTACATACACAGCGCTCACTCCTTTATGAGGAAATGCTCCAGATCAGAGACATGGTGGCAACGGTAGACCGTATGATCGAGAAAAGTGGGAAAACAGATGAGGAGGAACATATGATGGATATGGCACGTGAGTTAAAGGGATTGAAAGAAAAGCGAACCAACTGGCGCGATCGTTGGAATTTTGACGACCAAGCGGAAGATTATGATGACAACATAAAAACGACGGGTTACCGCTTTAATGTTCATGAACATTATGAGGAGGCACTTGCCAAGGTACATGCATGGGTGGGTGCTTCTCCAGGGGAACGGGGTGTAGATATTGGGGCAGGGACTGGAAACCTGACCGGGCTTTTTCTAAGGCAGGAAAATTCTATGATAGCCGTTGATCAGTCTAAAGAGATGTTGAAAGTATGTGCTAAGAAGCATCCTCAAACGGACACACGTCTCGGTCATTTCCTTTCTCTTCCTCTAAATGATAAAGAGACGGATTTCGTTGTCTCAAGCTATGCACTCCATCATTTAACAGATGAGGATAAGGAGCTTGCCCTTGCAGAAATGGACCGGATTTTGGCAGATAAGGGCCGTGTAGTCATTGCGGATTTAATGTTCCGAGATGATTCGCAAAGAAAAAACGTACTCAAAAGCTATCAAGAATCAGGGAATGAAGAAGCGGTGGAGGCGATTGAAGATGAGTATTATGCCGATCGTTCACGTTTAATCAGATGGTGGGAAAAACGGGGATATGAGGTGAAAGCCCATCAGTTCAATTCAATTCTCCACCTTTTATATGCTCAAAAGCATGGAAAGGAGGCACCTCATGAATGACTATATTCAGACGATGCGCCAAATGATCGGCAACGAAACATTGCTGACAGTCGGTTGTGGCGCAATCATTGAAGATGCTTATGGCCGTATTCTCCTGCAAAAACGTTCTGATCATGGAGTGTGGGGGATTCCGGGCGGGCTTCTTGAAATTGGAGAGTCTTTCGATTCGGCTGTTAAACGGGAAGTGAAAGAAGAAACCGGGCTGGACATAAAGTCGGTGGATTTATTCGGCATTTACTCAGGGGAAGAAGGCTTTGCTACTTATGAGAATGGCGACAGAGTATTTGGTGTGCAGATCGTCTTTCGCACCAGCTCTTATGAAGGTACCCTGACGAACAATCACGAGAGTAAAAAGCAAGATTTCTTTCGTGCTGAAGAGATACATGAGAATCTCCTGAACCCTCATCAGGCGCCGTTTATACGTGATTGGATGAAAGGGATACATCCACCTGTCATTCGCTAATGAAATCCTTTTCTTACTTTCCACAAATTTTCCACATTTGTAAGAAAGACAAAATATTCCTTGAAAAAGCCTTGTCATAACAGTGTTCTATGGATGTTTGGTGCAGGCAGGAAGGTGTGACCACCGTTATGGGTGTGTTTACAGAGGGTGGTTCCGTGTTACAATGGCTAACACAACGATGAATAAAGGAGTAATGACATTGAATAAAAAGTGGTTATTAAGTTTACTATTTGTAGCGTTCGTTTCTTTACTTGCTGCCTGCGGTAACGATGAAGGCGCTTCTGATGATAAGGAAAACGAGAAAGAAAAAGAAGAGAAAACCGAACAAGCCGAATCCGGTGAACAGCCTGAAGCACCTGAGCCAGATCTTGAAGGTGTACCGGAAGTTGTTGCTAGTGTAAATGGTACCGAAATTAAAAAAGAAGAATTTGAAACGAATTATAAAGGACAGTTCCAACAAGCCGCGATGCAGTCTCAAATGACAGGGCAGGAACTTGATCAGGATCAATTGAAGAAGCAAGTAGCAGAAAGCCTGGTAGGACAAGAGCTGTTGGTACAGGAAGCAAACAATCGTGAATTTACGGCGTCTGAAAAAGAGGTAAACCAGATGCTTGAAGATTATGCAAAACAACAGCAAGTCGGTTCTGCTGATGAATTTCTTGCTGCGCTTAAAGAACAGGGTATGAGTGAGAAAGAAGTAAGATCTCAGGTTCAGACTCAAGTTAAAATTGACAAGTTGATTGCTGAAGAAGCTGGAGATGTGAAACCTTCCGAGAAAGAAATCAAGGAAGCTTATGACAAAATGAAAGAACAGCAAGAAAGCATGGAAACCGAACAAGAAGTGCCATCTTTTGAAGAAGCAAAACCAACAATTGAGCAGCAGTTGACTCGTCAAAAAGAAGGACAAGCTACTCAAAAACTTGTCGATAATCTTCGCGAAGAAGCAGACGTTACAGTTAATCTGTAAAACCAAATACAAAAACCAGACCCAGCAGGGTCTGGTTTTTTTGATGAATTTCATTTGGATGCTGGATGAAATTGTAAGACCTGGTCACCCATTTTATGGGTGATCAGGTCTTACATATTCTTACATATCCAATTCGTTATATAAACATGGATACGAAGATGGCTGTGATGAAACTGGCTAGTGTTCCTCCGACGATAGCTTTTAGTCCCAGTTTGGCGACTTGTGATTGTTTATTGGGGGCTAGAGATCCTAAGACCGACAATTAATTGACCGATGGATGATAGGTTAGCAAAGTTACATAGAGCGACCGACATGATGGCAACGGTCTTCGGTGATAATTGATCAACCATCTCTGTTAAATTCCCATAAGCTATGAATTCATTCGCGGCAAGTTTCGTTCCAATTATGGAAGCGGCCTGGAAGGCATCTGCTATAGGAATTCCGATGAGAATGGCGAAAGGGTAGAATAAGAATCCGAAAATAGTCGATAGATCAGTGTTGACGAAACCTAACAGTCCGTTGACAAGGGCGATCATACTGATGAAAGCAATCAATAGTCCACCGATATTTAACGCAAGCTTCACCCCGCTTACGGCACCATCGGAAATAGCTTCAAATACATTGGCGTGACCAGATTCAGCCATCTGTATTTCCTCATTCAGTTCAGATGTTTCCACTTCAGGCTCAAGCAGCTTGGCTACCACCAGTGACACGAATGGCACGCTGAAAATAGAGATTAATAGATACTTCAAATCTATACCCATTCCTACATAACCGACCAGGATGGCTCCACTTGCTGAAGCAGTTCCTCCTACCATAATCGCAAAGGTTTCAGAGCGGGTCATTCGTGCCAAATATGGCTTAACGAGTAAAGGTGCCTCTGCCACACCGAGAAACGTATTTCCGACAGCACTGAAGGACTCAACCTTGGATGTTTTCAGCAACTTTCCAATTACGGTTCCTAAGAATTTCACAATCAAAGGGAGCAGGCGGATGTGATAAAGAGCAGAAATCAGGGCGGATATAAAAATTAGTGCGCCTAACACGTTGATCGCAAACAAAAAGTCGATATCTGTTTGAGCAAATAACGGACCAAATACAAATTCAATTCCCGCAGAGCTGTAATCAATCACGCTTTGGATAAAGAGGGCAGCTTTCTTTAACAGCTTTTGTCCGATAGAAACATTGAGCATGGTGTACACAAAGATCCCTTCCAAAGCTAAACCGACAAGAATGGTATGCCATTTCACCATTTTCCGGTTGCTGCTGAGCAGCCAAGCTAAAGCAACGATGACGAGTAAAGAGAGTAGTCCTGTAAGAATGTTCATGATGTGTTCCTCCTTGGAATAGTTTACGGATTCCTTTCATTGGAGGTAGGATGTCTGACAACCTATGATAAATAAAAAACCTCTTTCCATAGAAAAAAGGAAAGAGGTAGAACAGGTTATAAATAAACAGCCTGAGTGTATCTTTCCTTATAGTCCGGTCATTTACGGTAGCCGGGTAGAGACTTGTGGACCATATTTCCACATTTATATAAGGAATCCGTATGAAGTTGATAGTTTGAAATTCTAGCAGACGAAGCAGAGTGTGACAAGACAATCGTGTAATGTTGTAAAATGCGGAATATTCTAAATGAATATAAATGCCGGTATAACTGAAAAGGTTACAACATTGATTGGTCTACATAAAAAAAACGTCCCTACTTGAAAAAGTAGAGACATTTCTAGTTTAAAAACCACCGGAACCACCACCACCGCCACCGACTCCTGCGCCGCCACCGCCGGCGCTGATCCCGCCTGTAGAGGCGGAAACGGAAGCGTGCCCACTAGCTCTTTCAAAGCTTGTTTGCACCGCTGCACTAAGTGCCAGGAACATGATCCAGTCATCGCTGGAGTTCGATAGGGGAGCAGAGGAGTGATGGGGCAGATTGCGTTTTCCCATTCCGACCTGGTAAAGGAGGGCGAGGGTTTGGTCTTCTTTTTCCCACTCTTTCCACTGATCACTGATCTTTAATGGTTTTAATTCTTCTTTCAGTTTGCGTCCTTCCACGTTCAGAGGTCGGTAAGCGATGCTGAAGCTGAGGAAAAAGGTGAAAAACATGATAGAAACAAACATCCATAGGAAGTGGTCATATAAAGGAAACAATCCTATGAATGGAAGCGTCACAAAGGATGCGATGCCTGCAATCCAGCGTGGGACGGGTGCTTGTTGCTTAAGCTCATATTGCCGGAATTCCTGTTTCACATTTTCCTGCCATGCTTGAATACTCATTTGATACTTCTCATGGTTCGCCTTTTCTTCCGCATAGGCTTCAACGTCTTCCAGGTGAAGGTGATCTGAATTCGCGATGTCATCAAAAAGCCATTTTATCAATCGTTGTTCGTGTGGATATTCGGTATGCCGATGACTCAGTTTAAACTCTTGATCCGATATCTTTTGGATATTCCCCTTACGCACGAGGTCCAACAGAGCAGCTGTCAATGCAGATATGGGCAATTGTCCATGATTGGTAAAAAGCATCAACGCAGGCAGACTCATTTTTTCTTTAGGAAAGCTACCCGTACTGCTTTTTTGCCTTTCTACTTCTCTACCCGCTTCGTTTCTTTTCCGGAGGGCGTAGATGAAAAGTCCCAATGCAACGAGAGCGAGAGCGCTACTGAAATAAACAGCGAAATTTCCCCACCATTCCTTCGATTCTGCTCTTGCCGCTACTTTCTCGTCCAATTGTGCTTGATCTGCTTGTATTTCTTCTAACATGGCTTCGAAACTCGTGACAGGAGCATCAGAGAAGAGGGCAGTTTCATAAGCCACGCGTATATCTCCATTTGATCCATCACTGACTTCACCTAAATGAAAAACGACTTTCCCGTCAGATGAAGGGGAGGCTGTATCGTAAGCAGCATCAAATCCGTATGCGGACAAAGCTTCCGTAGGTACCGGGGGTTCAACGGTGATCGTCAAGTCCTCGTAAGTCGATTCATTACTTTTATCAAAAAACGCCCAATAGAACTGAGCAACATCTGTAAAAACTTCTATGCCATCATTGATGGTGTAATAAAGATCAATCGTGATGGTTTCGTCTGAGCCTTTCCTGTGAATTTTATACAGGTTATCCTCTTGTTCAACCGTAAGCTTTGACCCATTTTCCGTAGCCTTTACACCTGTGATGGAGGAGGTCTTTTTCGGAATGAGCGTACGGGTGATGCCGTTAAACTCGTCACTGAAATCATACGTGTGTGTCTCTTTCACTTCCACGGACCCATCTGATTTTAGAGTCGCATGGATGTTTGATTCTTCGATCGTAAATTCAACCGCAAATACTTGTGTGGGGATGAATAAGAGAAGGGTAAACAGAAACACGCTCCACAATAATTTTTTCATAACCGTCACCTGCTTTCCTTATTCTCTACGTTTCATTTCAATAAAAGGTTTCATAGAAAAACTCCTATATGAGGGGAGACTCTCCAAAACTTGAGCTCTCCAGTAATCGGAAGGCTGGTTATCATATTTATTCTAAGGGAAGAGAATGTAGTGTACAATAGGTGCTACTGACGTTTCGTTTGTGTCTTTTTTGACTTTTAGAAATCTAAACGTGAATAAGAAGAGGGGCGCTAACTTCGATTCCTCTTACTTAAAATCTATGTCCATTTTTCAAGGAGGAATAGTCTCGTGATCATTGCGATCATCTTTTTGTTGTTTGTGTCGCTTTTCTTCTCAGGAAGTGAAACGGCTCTTACGGCAGCTAACAAAATGAAGCTCCAATCGAGAGCTAAGAAAGACGATAAAAAAGCAGGTAAGTTACTAGATTTACTCTCACACCCCAGTGAGTTCATCACTACGATTTTAATCGGGAATAATATTGCAAATATCCTGCTTCCGACACTTGTGACAACACTAGCTATCCAATATGGGTTCAGCGTGGGGCTGGCGTCTGCCATCCTGACAGTGACCATTATTATTTTCTCAGAGGTCATTCCAAAGTCGGTGGCCGCTGCTTTTCCAGATCGCATCGCTTTGACTGTTTACCCAGTCATTCGTTTTTTTGTGATCCTTTTCAAACCCATTACTATAGTCCTGAATCGTTTAACAGGATTTATAACTAATGCTTTATCAAAAGGACAGGCGAATGAATCTTCCATTTCAAAAGAAGAGCTTCGCACGATGGTGGACATTGCGGACTCTGAGGGGACGTTCAATGAAGCGGAGTCCCACCGCATTAAAGGTGTGCTTGATTTTTATAATTTGAACGTAAAAGATGTGCTGAAAACACCGCGTGTCGACATGATTGCCATTGACCAGGAAGCTTCCTTCGAGGAGGTCCGGGACATGGTCGTGCAACACCCATTCACCCGGTACCCGGTCTATGGGGAGGACATTGATGATATCATCGGCGTTTTCCACTCGAAGTATTTAATTTCGTGGGCGATGGAACCTGAAAAACCGTTTATGGACTATACGTATAAAGATCCCCTGGTCGTTTATGAGTTCCATAAGATCGAATGGGTGTTCAGGAAAATGACGAAAGAGAAGAAGCACATGGCTATTGTTTTGGATGAGTATGGGGGAACCGAGGGAGTTCTAACCCATGAAGATGTCATTGAAGCGATGATTGGTTTGGAAATAGAAGATGAAATGGACGTAGAGAGTGACTCCATCATTGAAAAGATTTCAGAAACAGAGTTGATCTGTGATGGGAAGATTACTTTACGCCGCCTGAACTCTATCTTTGACACGGAAATTCCGGAAGAGGAAGATGTCCTTGCGGGTTATCTTATCAAGGAATTCAATGATTTTCCTGACGAAGGGGATGTATTGGAACAAGATAATCTAACCTTCAAAGTGTTGGAAATTGAAGGACGTATGGTACGGAAAGTACAAATCATTAAGTGATTTTAGAATGAAAAAAAGGAAAGACCCGGTCGATATCGCATAGGACCGGGTCTTTTTGACGTTTATTCTCTTATAGGTGCATCGAGTTCGTGGTCTTTCACTTCGGCCTGTGGCAGCAGAATCTTTTCAAAATCGAAAGCATTCAGTTCAACATTGTCCCTCACTTTGTTCGGTAAATCTGGATTAGCAAGTGCTCCAGTACCTATGGATACTAAATCGGCTTGGCCTGAGTCGAGAAGGCTTTCGGCACGTTCTTTCTCTTGGAGCTGCCCATTAGCAATGACTGTGATGCCGCCAAAAGTCTTAGCTGCACCGGCAAGCGTCTTTGATCCTTCACCAAAGGAAGGGGCTGTCGCATCGCCATCTGTGACGTGGATGTAATCCAGTCCCGTCTTTCCTAATGCTCCAAAGATCTGTTCGGCTTCTTTTTCACCACCGGCCCATTTGTGAGATTGATCAGCGACTTTACCTTGAGAGATACGGATTCCGATGATGAAGTCTTCTCCAACTTCTGCCAGGATTTCATCAACGACTTCCAATACAAAACGCAGACGGTTCTCAACAGATCCCCCGTACTCATCCTCACGCTTATTCAAGTAATCGGTTAAATATTGATCCAGAAGATAGCCGTTGGCTCCGTGTATTTCCACTCCATCAAAACCAGCTTCTTTAGCCCGACGAGCACTATCGACAAAACTCATTTTCACCTCATCAAAATCCTGGTCATCCATCGCTCTAGGTGTTTGGAAAGGACCAGAACCTCCATAGAATCCTAGCTGCTCCCCTTTTGGAGCAATTGCAGAAGGAGCGATGGTTTCATTCGTGTACGCATTGCCCTGGCTTTGTCCGCCGGCATGCATCAACTGTGCGATGATGATTGAACCTTCGTTCTGCACGGTTTTCACTACAGGTTTCCAAGCGTCTGCTTGAATATCAGTCGCGAGGCCTGGCTGGTTGTTATAGCCTTGACTGAAGCTTTGGTCTGTATAGATGCCTTCTGTAATGATGGCACCGAAACCACCTTGGGCAAAACGCTGATAATATTTCTTCATGCGCTCGTTCGCCCGGCCGTCCGCTTCGGCACTAATTCTAGTCATTGGTGCTACGACATAACGGTTGTCTAATTTTTTGCTGTCTAGTTTATAGGAATCAAATAACATGGAACATCCACCTTTCTTCAAATCATTGTTTTAAAGCTTAGCTGATCTTTATTTCGACTTCAAAGTAAATGCTCATGTTGAACATATTCGGGTCTTAAGACATGTGAACTTTCAGCGAGCTTCCAGCCGACTGCTTACCGTATAAATTTGCTTTAGGAGGAGAACAAACACCGGGTACTTACAAATAATTTGGATCAGAACGTCGAGCTTATTCAACAAGCTTTTTTTCACACCGAAGATTTAGTCGTGGAATCCGTTATTTTTGGACATAAAAAAGGGACAGATCCTTTATATCCATTCACTTGTCGCGAAAGATAAAGTAATGGATAATATTCGACCTCTAAAATCAAGCAAAGTCAAAAATGCTTTGGAAGCACTCCATGTTTCTAAGGACAAGCAGACAGCAACGGTTCACGTACTCGTTTGTGAACTCCTAAGCGGAAGCTGTGTCTTATTTTTAGAAGGCGATAGGAATCGGTATGGAAATAGCGGCGAAGTACCCGAAGGAATGGAAAGGACTCAATTGGGACAAAGAGTATAAAGAGATGGAAATCAATATGAATGTAGAAGTGGAGGTTGAGAAGACAGGGGGATTGCTTTAAATAAAAAATCCTGTGTGAGTTTCTCACACAGGATTTTTGTTTAAGCAAATTGCTTCAAAGCGCGGTACATTTCCTCACCTTCATCATTCAATACATGGCCATTTCCATGGCAACGTCCACATTCCGTGCTGTAACTCGTTTCTTCCACCGCCATTTTCCACGCTGTCTTTTCACTCGCATGATTCACGCGGCTGTAGTGATCCATGATCATATTCGCTTTACTGTCATCATATTCCTTATAAGTTCCGGTTCCATGGCAAAGGGGACAGACGTTGTAAAGATGACTCACCGTTTTTGTATTCAAAAAGAACACATCCTTTTGATTTGATATAGTTAAATTATGATTGATTTTATGGAATATTCAGACTAATTGCAATAGGTTTTGGACAAATAAAAAAGAAAAAAAGTCATTCGTTCACAGATTTGTGAAAAATGCCTACTGCTAGTCTAGTGGGAGAAGAATTTCTGTAAGCGAAAGGTCATCCGATTTGAGGATGATTTCGCGCCAAAGAGTCCTCGAATCGCGCCAAAGAGTCCTCGAATCGCGCCAAAGAGTCCTCGAATCGCGCCAAAGAGTCCTCGAATCGCGCCAAAGAGTCCTCGAATCGCGCCAAAGAGTCCTCGAATCGCGCCAAAGAGTCCTCGAATCGCGCCAAAGAGTCCTCGAATCGCGCCAAAGAGTCCTCGAATCGCGCCAAAGAGTCCTCGAATCGCGCCAAAGAGTCCTCGAATCGCGCCAAAGAGTCCTCGAATCGCGCCAAAGAGCCCTCGAATCAACGCACAAAAAAAGCCACCGGGAAATCCCGGTGGCGACTGCCTATCATTCTATTATTTACCGATGAACATTTGTGTCCAGTAGTTTCCGTCTTCTGCATGACCTACACCAATGTGAGTGAAGTCAGGGTTCATGATGTTTTCACGGTGACCTTGGCTGTTCATCCAGCCTTGGACAACTTCTTCTGGAGTTGTTTGTCCCATGGCAATGTTCTCACCAGCTGTACGGTAGTCAATGCCATAAGACTTCATCATGTCAAATGGAGAACCGTAATTCGGGCTGTTGTGAGAGAAATAGTTGTTTTGCTGCATATCAAGAGACTTGTCTTTAGCTACGGTACTTAGCTCCGTGTCTAGTTTCAGTGGAGCGAGTCCTTGTTTTTCACGTTCCTGGTTCGTCAACTCAACGACTTGCTTTTCGAATGCAGAAACTTCAGATGTTGCTTCTTCTTTTGTGTTTTCTTCTTTTTGAACTTCTTCTTCAGCAGGCTGCTCTGGTGCTTTTTCAGCTTCAGGTTGGGGAGCAGGTGCTTCCTGTTTAGGCTCTTCTTGCTTAGGTTCTTCCATTACAGGTGCTTCTGCTTTTGGTTCTTCCTGTTTCGGTTGTTCTGGTGACTCTTGTTGATATTTTTGTGCGAACTGATCAAAGAAAGACTGGAAATCTACTTGTTGAAGGTTGTTATTCTTCAAAGCATCTTCATTTTCAGTGATCCAATTGTTCAATTGGCCAGAATCTATTTGAATGGTCTTTGTTTCTACTTGTACGTTTTGCTGAAATTCACCTGTGGATGCCAGGGAAGTAGCTGGTGATGCTAGTAAGGATAGAGCAAGCGCTCCTGTTACAATCAATGATTTTTTCATCATGTTGAAAATTCCTCCTTGAAACCTTTGTTTTTTGGAACGACTCTATCGTACCACTGAACTTTTGTAACATAGGAGGATGATATTTCCATAAGATAATAAGAGAAGATTGTTAGATTTGAAGTTGACCTTTCCTTCCTTTTATCTCAGGGTTTTTTTAAAATCCATGGAAAATGCTCTTTTGGAATAAAATTCCTTAGTGTAGATATTTTACTAGTTTACCTGGGTTGACAGACTTTTGAGAAAGGTCTGTTTTTTACGAGTGTGACAGCAGTTTTACAAAGATTAGTGTAGGATTAAAGCCTTTATGAGAGGATAGACTCCTTTTGCAAGACACCTGCTAAGACTTCTGCAGGCAATGGTTTACTGTAGTAAAACCCTTGCGCTTCTTCACAATTCCAATCTCTTAGGATCCTCACCTGGTCTTCGTCTTCCACTCCTTCTGCGATTACCGTAATTCCAAGGTTCTTCGCAACGAAGATGATCGATTGGACGATAACCGCGTGATTACGATTGCTGGATAAACTGCTGATGAAGGAGCGGTCGATTTTGATTCGGTCGAGCGCAAACATAGAGAGGTAGCTTAAGGACGTGTATCCGGTCCCGAAGTCATCCATCGTAATTTGCACGCCAATGTCACGCAGGATTTTTATTTTTTTTATCGTTTCTTCGGTGTTTTCAATGGCCAGCGTTTCGGTAATTTCCAAATCAAGATTATGTGGGGAGATGCCTGTTTCCTTCAAGATATGAAGAACCATTTGAGTGAAGTCTGGATGTAAGAATTGTTTTGTTGAAATGTTGACCGACAGATGGAAGTCGAGGGCGTGATTCTTTTCCCATTCGACATATTGCCGGCAGGCTTCCTGTAAAACCCACAAACCAAGAGGGATAATCAGGTCACTTCGTTCGGCTAGTGGAATGAAGGATCCGGGGCTGATCATTCCTTTTTCCGGGTGGTCCCATCGGATCAGTGCTTCCATACCTTGGATTTTACCAGAATTCAAATGAATCTTAGGCTGATAGTGAAGGTGGAAGGCTTCTTTGTCGATGGCCGCTTTCAACTCTTCAAGAAGGACGATCTCAGAGACGTTTTTTTCTTCAAAAGCGGCGGCATACTCCATATAGTTGTTCCGGCCGTTGCGTTTTACTTCGTACATGGCCATATCCGCATGCTTGATGAGCGTGTCAAAATCTCTACCATCTTCAGGAAAGTAGGAAACACCGACGCTTAACGTGACATCCTTATAATAATCACCGATCGTAAAGATTTCCTTCATGGTTTCGTGGATATTTTCAATCGTTTGTCGGACCATGTACCGATCCTCAATTTCGGGGAAACACAATAAAAATTCATCTCCGCCGATGCGGGCAATCAAATCTTCGTCCCGGACAATGGTCTTTAGTCTTTCGGCAACCAGCTGAAGAAGTTCGTCGCCTGCCATGTGGCCGAGATGATCATTGATGTGTTTGAAAAGGTCGATGTCGATCAGGATGGTGGCCAAAGGGCGTTTTTCATCCATGGTCAGCTTTTCAATTTCCTTTTTCATTCCCCTTCGGTTGAGTAAAGAAGTCAGTTCATCATGATAAGCGAGAAAATTGATTTTCTCCTGTGCCATTCTTTCTTCGGTGACATCTTTCACAATTCCATATACTCCGGTCACGCGACGTTGAACTTTTATAGGAATTCCAGTGACAAGGATATAGCGCCGTTCTCCTTTTTTCGTCAATAAAGTAGACTCGAAGTTGGCTGTCTCACCAGTTTTCACTCGCTCGTAAAAGTGAACCACACGCTTTGCTTCCTCAGGAACGATCAAATCCGGAATACTGAGCTGGATCAATTCTTTATGAGGGAATCCGGTAAGTTCATAGGCATAATGGTTAAACGCTGTAAAGCGCCCCTCCATGTCCAAGTGAAAAATGGCATCAGGATTGTAATCGTGCAGGGACCGGTATTTCTGTTCTTGTTCCTGAAGCTCTACGTGTTTCCTTTGTAATTGGTCTTGCTGATGGGTGAATTGATGTTCGATATAAGTGATGGTGATCGTGAACAAGGTGAGCACACTCGTCCATTCTACGGTGGTCATCAAAAAACTGCTTTCAGTGAAAAGGCGTTCTATGAATGAATAGAGCACCGAGCAGAGAGCGATGCCTATCAAGCCAAAAAGGGCATGAGTGCTTAGCGAGGATTTCGTCCTTCTAATGAATACTTCTTCAATATGAATATGTTCAAAAATTCTTGTCGCCGTATAGATGGTGCCGACCATCAAAAGTAACGAAGAAACAATATTCTCTTTGTTGAGCATAAGGGTATGGGTATAAAAGTTCGTCAGGATATATGTATAGAATAGTAGAAATAAACTGATGGCCAAGCTTAAGAATAGGTGCATCTGTACGTTTTTTTGCTGAAGGGGATCCGCTTTTAATTTCTTGTTTCCGATAAAACTCATAGCGAGGAAGGTAAGGAAAAAGAAAGCAGTAAAAATAAGGATGGTTTTTCCAAAGAGTAAGAAAGAGTATGTGGTGAAAGGAATAGATTGTTGAAACGCCATCGCAAGGGTGGGAATCCATGTCAGAATAAATCCACACAGGAAGGCAAGGATGAAAGAAAGGCTTACTTCATTGAATTTTTGTTTCCATTGCCCTCGTGTCACAAACATGATCAATTTCATCAGTGTGATACAGCTGAGGGTACCTACGATGAGAAACAGTAGTTGGGCTCCCATGTATTCTCACTCCTTTTTATAGATCTTTAGAACTATTATAATCGTATTATTTAAAATATTCTACATAAAGACTTATTTTTACCATAGAACGTCCGTTGTGATATAGTGAAGAAAAGAGGGAGGCGGATGTGATGAATTCTATGACCATTCATGTCAAGCAACAAAAGAAAGATTTAGCGCTCGATCCATCCCGTGTTGTTTTTTACGAGCAGATGCAGCTGGTTGAAACGTTCAATGATCAATCCGAATGTTACATGCTTTTCTTCTATAAACAAAAATATCTTACGACCGTCCGGACAACACGGCTAAAGCTCAAATCTTATGTGGCCCGTGCATTCAAGGAAGGTAAGGTTTATGACTCCCCGCATCCATTTTTACAAGCTTTGATTGAAATGAATTCTCCTCTTCATAAAATCAGCTATCCTCAGCTGAAAAAGAAAATCGTACGTCTATATTCCAGGCAGGAACAGGCGAAAATCCTCACTTTTTTTGAATCATTCATTCCTAAGAAACAATTATTCCAAGATATGAAATCTCTCTTTTATCAACACCGTCGTGAAGGAAACATGTCCGGAGCTTATCGTGTAATCCGGGTGATGCGTGACTTTGCACCGAATAATCGATTCGTGAAAGAAATGGCCAACGACCTCGCTTATCGGGATTTTGCGGACCTATACTTAGAACAATCGCACACGCTAATGGAGCGCGACCTTCTGTTTAAGGAAACGTGTGCATCATTTGAAGACCATCAACGTCTTTTAAAAGAAGAAAATCGATGGATTGAAGCGTCTTCTCATCTCTTATCTCATTTTTACAACCAACCGACCCCGGAAAACTACCAATTGTATCAATCCGCTCTGTCCAGGCATTTCGATTGCGATAGCCGAACCTTCTTACTTGAGCAAGTGTCTCAAACAATTCCATCCTTTCCATTAGTAACAGAAGATCTTTTCCAACACTATCTAGTAAATGAAAATATAAGTGCAGTGGCACGTCTATACACAGAACGGGAGCTCATGCTGAATGATAAACAATTCAAACAGGTGATGGTCTTACTCGAACAAGATCGTTTTCGTGAGAACCCTGAGGATCTCTCCCTTTTATGATACGGATCACAGCTCAGCACCCGGGACATACGAGGGAGTTGTTGGATGCATTCGTTATAAGATTGCTTGAAACGATGGAGATTGAACAGGTCCACGTCGCCCTGCAGGCGTTTCCAAAAAAGAGCTCGCTTATAAGGAAAGTGGAACGGATGAACGAAATTCGGGAAGACCTGGATTGTATGCAGGAGCTCGGAGAACTGTACTACGGATTCCATCAGCTTGAGAAATCCATCGAATGCTTTCAAATGGAAATGGAGCTGAAACCGAGTACACCCGAGCCGCTCAGGTGGCTTTCGAAAGTGTATGCAGATAAACAAATGATGGATGAATCAAAAGCTTATCAGCAATTGTGTGTCGATGTCCAAAAGTGGGCATAAAGGTGATTGACGTCTGGGCTTAAATCCTATATAAAAGACGAGAGAGTTCTATTGGGGAGAAAGTGGGGAGAAGAGAATCAAGTTACGTCATTTCATTGAACATAAAAGTTTTTCACGCTTTATTTTAACGGTTATCTTGATCAATGCTGTCATTATCGGAATCTCTACGGATGACAGAATTTATCAAAGCAATCAGTCGTTATTCATATTCTTAGACATTTTAGTTTTATCCATCTTTACGGTTGAAATCATTTTAAAGCTTGTCGTTTACCGAAGGCATTTCTTTAAAGATGGTTGGAACATTTTCGACTTTGTCATCGTATTTGGAAGTCTCGTCCTTTATAACACTCACTTCGTCGGCGTGTTAAGGATTTTACGGGTGCTCCGTGTATTGAGGACGATTTCAGTTGTCCCTTCTTTAAGGAGATTAACGAGCGCCTTGTTCCTTGCCATTCCTGCTATCGGGTCTGTCATGATTCTGATGGGCATCATCTTTTATGTGTATGCGATTATCGGGGTCACCTTCTTTGGAGACATCGCTCCTGAATATTTTGGAAATGTTGGCCTCAGTACGTTGACATTATTCCAAGTGTTTACATTGGAGAGTTGGGCAAGCGGAGTCTTCCGTCCCATTTTTGCTGAAATCACATGGTCATGGGTCTATTTCGTTTCCTTTATTGTGATTTCTGCCTTCATCATTTTGAATCTGATTATTGGTGAAATCGTCAACAATGCCCAGCAGCTTTCTGAACATGCGGAGGAAGAAAGTAAAGATATGGCGAAGATTATGAATGACCTTGATGAGCTGAAGCAAATGATACGTGAGCAAGATCATAAGAATAATAAAACAGGTTAACCCAAAAAGATCGCTGTCCAGCCATTGGACAGCGATCTTTTTTAATTCCCCTATCTTTTCCCGCAGCACCTATACTGAAATTGTGGGCTTAGTTGAAGAATAGAAGGGCGATGGAGATTGGGATGAAGCTCCAAAACAGAATGATGACACAAAATCCCATAATGTCTTTAACCTTTAATCCGGCAATCGCTAAAAGAGGCAATGCCCAAAATGGCTGGATCATGTTTGTCCACGCATCCCCCCAGGCGACAGCCATTGCCGTTTTGGCGGTGCTTACGCCAAGGTCCATCGCAGCTGGAATCATAATCGGGGCTTGAACGGCCCACTGTCCGCCCCCTGAGGGAACGAAAAAGTTAACGATCCCGGCACTGATGAAGGCGAGCACAGGAAACGTGAATTCGGTGGAAATGCTGACAAACCAGTTCGACATCTGTTCAGATAAACCGGAAGCAACCATCATGCCCATGATCCCTGCATAGAAAGGAAATTGAATGATGATTCCGCCAGCATTTTTCACTCCGTCATTTACGCTGTTCAAAAATCTTCTTGGTGTCTGGTGAAACAGGATGCCGAGGAATAAGAAGATAAAGTTCACAATATTAATATTGAGGTCAAACCCATTCCTAATAAAGTGATAGATGATGAATGCCAGGCCAAGAGCCCCAATCAAGTAAGAGATGATCTTGCTGTTTTCCATCCGTTCTGCAGGGGTCAGGTCCGCCGTTGTGGCGGCCATTTGCTGCTCGGGCTTATCTTCGTTTTCTAAGAAATCGAGATTGTTTTTACTCAGGTCACCACTGGATTTCAGTAACCACAAGTTAAGTAGAGGAAGAGATAGAAGTAAAGTCACGATGATAAAAATATTCATGCTGCTGAATAAGGTGTCCGTAATAGCGATGGAGCCAATCGAATCGGCTAGAAAATGGTCTTCTGTCGCAATAGTCAATGGAATGGATCCTGAAAACCCTCCGTGCCAAAGAATGAATCCACTATAAGCACTGGCCATCAATAAACGATAATCCACGTTTGGCACTCGTCTCGCTACATGGACGGCCAGGAGCGCACCAGCTACAAGTCCGAAACCATAGTTGATTACACAGGCAATTCCAGCTACGAAAGTCACTAATAAAATAGCCTGTCCCGGAGTTTTAGCAAGCGTACTAATTTTAGATAGAGCGGCTTTAACCAAAGGAGTATTGGCAAGTATGTATCCCGTCACAACAATCAAAGACATCTGCATGGCAAATGCGAGCAGGTTCCAGAAGCCATCTCCCCAAAATTGCACCATCTGCCCTGGTGAGCTGCCTGTGAAGAAAAGCCCTAATCCAAAAACGACGAGTGTCAGAATGATGGCAAACAAAAACGCATCGGGTAAGAAACGCTGCACCATCCGGTCGAAAAAGTTTGTAATTCCTCGAAGCATTCTAAACAACCTCCTAATTATGTAATCGCTTTCAACCTTCTTATTAAGTGTCCTTGAGTGAGAAGGAAATTTCAAGACCCAAGTGTAATTTTTTCCTTGTAAAAAGTTAGAAATAGTCATATACTACATTACAACACTAATGCACCCATTCAGAGAGAAGGTGATCCATTGATTCTCGATACCGACGGTTTAAAGCCGATTTATATTCAAATTGCCGAGTGGCTGGAAAGCGAAATCCTGCATGGGAATTTCCAGGCAGATGAGAAAGTGTATTCACAATATAAACTCGCCGACTTGTATAACATCAACCCGGCAACAGCCGCCAAAGGTCTGACGAAGCTCGCTGAAGAAGGGATTCTATATGACAAACGAGGCCTCGGTAAGTTTGTCTCGACCAACGCTAAACGAATTATTGTCGAAAAGCGCAAAAATCAGACACTGAAAAATTTAGTCGAGGATCTGGTCACAGAAGCCGGAAGACTGGAGCTTACAGAGGAAGACACTATTAAGCTTGTTCAGGATGCTTGGAAAGGGGAAAAGGGATGAAGGCCATTAAATGTAAGGATTTAAATAAGCGTTTTTATCGGAAAACCGCGCTGAACGACCTTTCTTTTTCTGTTGATGAGAATAAAATTGTCGGTGTGATCGGCAGAAATGGGGCAGGAAAAACGACACTGCTGAAAATCCTCTCGGGATTATTAAAGGAGAAATCGGGGGTCATCGAAGTTTACGGGAAAAGACCGTTTAACAATTTGTTTGTTTCTGCGAATACGATTTATATCGATGATGCTATAAATTTCCCTACGGCTCTCAACTTGAAAGAGATTCTTGAGGAGGGGAAGCGTTTTTATCACCATTGGGATCATAATTTAGCACTACGTTTGTTTGATTACTTCGGGTTTCATTCGAAGCAGCGCCATAATGAACTATCGAAAGGAAAAGAAAGCACGTTCAACATGATTATAGGTCTTGCTTCAAGGTCACCGCTTACAATCTTTGATGAACCAACGACAGGGATGGATGCGGCGGTTCGAAAAGACTTTTACCGTGCGTTGTTGAAGGATTACTTGGAACACCCTAGAACGATTCTATTATCGACGCATCACTTAGAAGAAATGGAAGATCTTCTTGAAGAGGTACTCGTGATTCATGAGGGAGCTTTGAAGCTGCACATATCGATGGATGAGTTGAAGGAATATGGAGTGGGTCTCAATGGGAAGAAGGGTGAGGTTGAATCATTCCTGAAAGAAAGAGAGATTCTGTGGAAAAAGGAGCAGGCGTTTGATACATGTTATGCCGTGATAAAAAATGATCTTACGGGTGATGACTATCAGCGCCTGAAGGAATCTGGGATTCAAGTCTCCACCGTTAAAGCGAATGATCTATGTATCTACCTGACTGAATCCCAAAATGGGAAGGGGAGTGTGGATGATGTCTTTGATCGAAGTGCAGACGTCTGAAATCGTCAAGCGGCAAATCGGATATAAGTGGAGAGCTTATACAGGCGTCTTCACTTCTCTTGTCGTTATCCAGCTTCTCGGCCTGTTGTTTTCCCTGAACGGGACAGGGCAGATGGGCAGCGGGAGAACAGGATACGATGTTAAAATCACCTATTTCACCGCAGATATCGTCGTTGGCTTCACGATTTTTTGGGGGTTTCTAACAGCCTTTTTATTAACGACGAAAGCTTATCGAGAAGATGATTTTGCATTTGTGACGAATAGGAAAACGAGTACACTGTCTACGATTGCTTTCTTGTTTGCGATTTGTGTCATCGGTGCGTTGACCGCTTTGCTCTCCAGTTTTGCCCTGAAACTGCTTGCGTATGTCATCCTGCCAGGAGAAGAAATGCTTCTCACCCAAGAGGTAGGGGATGTGGGTACATGGTTGCAGGGAATACTTGCCACCATTCTCATCGTTTTTATGTTCAGCAGTTTAGGCTACTTGGCTGGCATGATCATACAGTTAAACAAAATGCTCACCATTGTTCTTCCTGTCGTGGTGGTGGGCTTGATGATTTTGTTATCCAGAGGCGGCTTTCAAGTGCAGGAGTATTTTTTTCAATTCATTTTTGAAGAAAACAACGCATGGCTTTTTACACTGAAAACGATTGCTGTGACTACCATTTTCTATGCATTGGCTGTCCTCGTTTCCAATCGTTTGGAGGTGAAACGATGATTGTTGCAGCGTTCTTGCCAATTTTTCTATTGTTGGCTATCATCATCGGTTTGATCCTTCTCATAAATAAAAGTTCCCGATTCCGTTTTGGTAGGGGCAGAGCAGGACTATGGATGCTGATCGGTTATTCGTTCCTGTTAATGGTCTCAGCTATTATTTTCCTTGCTCTTCCCATTGGAAGCATTGAGTTGCAGGGACAGGAGAATGAGGAGGAAGAACAAAAGTCCCAGCAGTTTTATGAAGCCGTTCATCAAGGGAAGATGGACGAAATGGAAGAGTGGCTCATCCATGAATGGTCCTTTCCTTTTAATGAAGAACAATTGATTCTTCAAGCCATAGAAAATGATGTGAACGGAGTCAATATTTTTGTAGAGCGTACGGATGAATTGACAGAGAACGTAGAAGTTTTTTACTACCAGACGCCACTGATGATCAACGGATATGAAGTGGAAGAAAAGTACACACCGGCAGTTCACATGGATATGACAACCCTCTCGATTTATCCAGGAGAGCCAATGGACGTAAACTACAAACTCTTTGGTTCAGAATTTCCTTTTCGTTTGTTTAATAGAGAGAAAGGATCGATGTGGATGGATACAATGGTTTCCCACTGGAACGGTTCTGCTCTTTATATCCGTGTACCTGAAGGACTAGATGTATTTGCTGATCAAAGTGCTTATACCGAAGTGAATCCATCATAAAAGAAACAGCTTCTCTAAGAGAGGCTGTTTTTTCATTATATTGAAGATGTAAGAAGAAGAATCCCTGTTACTTTTGGGGAGTCTTCTTCTTTTTCAGATACATGGGTATGAATTCTTTTCTGTTGGAACCATCTGTAAAGCAAGGACAGACCCTTTTTCACACAATTGGGCGTTCGCACATAAATTAGCGGTAGAGGTGGTGAGAATGAAAGATGCCATAAGGGAATCTATGACGGACCCTTTACAAATGGAAAAACAAGAGTGGAAAAAGCGACAGATGCAGCATCGGCTGAAGCAGATACTAACCATATCCTCGCCGATTTTCATTGTTTTGCTGTGGGAGTTCTTATCACGGACGGGACTGATCGATGCCCGGTTCTTCCCGCCTCCGACAGAGATTGTCGGAACGTTCTGGGCGATGGGGATGAGCGGAGAGCTGTTCCATCATGTCGGGATTTCTTTGTTTCGTATTTTTGCAGGCTTTTTGCTCGGAGTCATACCGGCCATTGTGATTGGTCTCTTAATGGGGCTTTACGGACCGATCCGGCATTTCCTGTCGCCACTCATCATGGCACTGATGCCGATTCCGACGCTTGCGCTTCTGCCAATTATCATCATTTTATTCGGAGTCGGTGAAGTATCTAAAGTGGTGACGATCGCCGGGAGTGTTTTTTTTCCTGTTGTCATTAATACGGTGGCGGGTGTTGTGAACATTGACCGCATTTATTTGGATGTTGCGAAAAATTATGGAGCGGATTCGAAACAGTTCTTCTTCAAAATTGCTCTACCGGGTTCCCTTCCGGTCATGCTTGAAGGTATTCAGATGGGGCAGGCGATTGCACTGCTGACAATTGTCGCAGCGGAAATGATGGGAGCCAACTCAGGGATTGGGTATTTGATCTGGACGTCGTATAAGGCCTTTTTGTTGAAGGAAATGTTTGTCGGGCTTGTGCTCATTTCGTTCTTCGGCTACTTGTTTTCAATCATTCTCCGGGGACTGCAGACCAAACTGCTGCCATGGCGCTAACTAATGAGAGGAGCGACAGGGGATGGAGGCTAAAATATCGATTAAGGATTTAACGAAAGTGTTTTATAAAAAAGAGAGCCGCGTGACGGCATTAGAAGGGATTTCGCTTGATATTGCAGACGGGGAGTTTGTCTGTCTCGTCGGACCGAGTGGGTGTGGGAAAACGACGCTGCTCCGGATTTTAGCTGATTTAGAAAAGCCGAGCGGGGGATCGTTTTCAATTGCGAAAAGTAAAAAAGAACGTCCGCTGCAGTCGATGGTTTTTCAGGAACGCGGGGTCATTCCGTGGTTGACGGTTGAAGGCAATGTCAGTTTCGGATTGAAAATGAGGCATATGCCTTCAGATGTGATCAAGGAGCGGACGGCTTATTATTTGAACAAAGTGGGCCTTGAAAAATTCGCTAAACTCTATCCAAAAGAGTTGTCAGGCGGGATGAAGCAGCGCGTCAGTATTGCCAGAGCGTTTGCAAACGATCCAGAAATCCTTCTCATGGATGAACCATTTGCTGCACTGGATGAGCAGAACAAATTCATTTTGCAGGAAGAATTATTGAATATTTGGTCAGAGACGAAGAAAACAGTCTTATTTATTACCCATAGCATAGATGAAGCGCTCCTACTTAGCGATCGAATCCTGTTAATGAGCTCGCAGCCCGGCACTATCATTGATGAAAAGCGTATTGACCTGCCGCGGCCGAGGAATATGGAGCAGGTACGGGCAGATCCTTTGATGGCGGAACATTTTGTCGAGATTTGGAATCATCTTCAGGATGAAGTGCAGCGTTCGCGCAAATAGTGGAAGAAAGGGGATTGGAATCCCATGATGAGAAAAGTATGTCATCTATTTTCTTTTTTGTTTATCATTTTCATATTGTTCGGCTGTGGCTCCGGGGATAGTGGGGAGGGTACGGGCAACGGTGAAATCATCGACGGTGATTTTGCTCCATTGGATAAGGAGGCGACGGTGGTCATAGCCGAAGACGGGGCTGCATCGGGAGCCGGCTTTTATATCGCCGAGGAAAAGGGATATTTTGATGATTACAATATCGATATAAAGTTCACGACGTTTGCGAATAGTGACGACATGCTTCCAGCGCTGGCAGCGGGTGAAGTGGATATTGCCGGGGGCGTTTCCACAGCTTCCTTTTTCAATGCCATCGCCCAGGGCATAGACGTAAAGATCATCGCTGATAAAGGGCACTATTTTGATGGCAGCTCGTATTTCAGCTTTGTAATCCGTGAAGATCTGCAGGATGAAATCAAAGAGTACAGCGACTTGAAAGGAAAGCGGATTGCGGTTTCATCAAGGAATGCCGTGGATGATTATATCTTCCAGCGGATGCTCGAGCACGCGGGTCTAACCGAATCCGACGTAGAATTCGTCCTCATGTCTGACTTTGGAAACATGCTTGCAGCTATGGGCAACAAGTCGATTGATGCCGCTCTTCAAATCGAGCCATTGATCACTCAAGGGGAAGCACAGAACCTGCACGTTCGTTTCGGTGACGCCACAGATTTCGCTCCGGATGCACAGATTGCCATGGTGCTTGGATCGCCTGATTTCATCGAAAAAGAAACCGACGTGTCTGTGCGCTTTATGGCTGCCTATTTGAAGGGTGTGCGTGATTACAATGATGCATTCCTTCACGATGAAGGTCTGGATGAAGTGATTGATATCATGACGAAACACACAGCGCTGAAGGACGCAGAAGTTTGGAAGAAAGTCGGTGTGACGGGGCTTGATCCGAACGGGGAAATGTTTATTGACGATATTAAGAAACAGTTCGAGATGTATGACGCAAACGGCGCCATCCGTGGAGATATTGACTTCAATGATGCAATCGACACCTCTCTTTCGGAAGAAGCGATGGAAGTGATCGGGCGTTACGATCGATAACATTTTTTCTGAAAAAAGCTTGTCTTCGTATGGTTTTTATTGTAAAGTTACCATTAACTCAATTGAATATTTCTTATCAAGAGAAGCAGAGGAACTGGTCCTGTGAAGCTTCAGCAACCACCAACATCGGTTGGCCGGTGCTAATTCCAGCAAGTGATGATCGCTTGAGAGATAAGAAGGAATGAACGGATACGATTCAAGAGCCTTCTTATGTGAGAAGGCTCTTTTTTAATGGTCGCCTTCTTTTGGATCAGGGACTTTTCTCAGGATAAAACCAACTATTCTGATGAGTTATATAATAAAGGAGGTCAAATCATGACAAAACCATTGAGCAACGCTTTCGCACTCATTCCATTTGCGATCTTTATTTTACTATTTATCGGATCGGGTATTGTGATAGGTGATTTTTATAAAATGCCAGTTCTTGTCGCCCTGTTCGCTGCGATTCTCTTCGCCTTAGCCATGAACCGCAAAACAGATTTTCAAACGAAAATATCCCAATTGACGAAAGGGGGAGGGCACCCCAATATCATCTTAATGGTTATTATTTTCCTGCTTGCGGGTGCTTTCGCTGCTGTAGCGTCTGGAATGGGCGCTGTTGAATCGACGGTCAATCTCGGCTTAACCTACCTGCCTGGCGGCTGGATGGTCGTCGGATTGTTTGTCATCGGCTGCTTTATCTCGATATCCATGGGGACGTCCACAGGTACGGTTGTTGCCCTTGCACCGATTGGAGTAGGCGTAGCCGAGCAGACAGACATCGGTCTTGCCTTAGTCATGGGAGCGATTGTCAGTGGTGCGATGTTCGGGGACAACCTTTCTGTCATATCGGATACAACCATTGCCGCTGTACGTACTCAGGGTACGGAAATGAAAGAGAAATTCAAAGCAAATTTCTTTATTGTTCTACCTGCAGCCATCATCACGGCCGTTATTTTTGGTGTGATGACGGCGGATGCATCGGCCAGCCTGAATGAGAACTACACGTACAACACTTTGGAAATTTCACCTTACTTAGGTGTACTAGGATTTGCTATTGCTGGAGTAAACGTCATCTATGTATTGATCGGAGGCATTATTTTTGCCGGCGGAGTCGGACTTCTGCTTGGTAAGTTTTCCGGCATGGAATTCATCACCTTCGTTGGTGATGGCTTTTCGAACATGCAGACGCTTGCGATGATCGCGATCTTGCTGGGGGGTCTTGTGGAATTGATCCGGGCGAATGGAGGCATCGAATTTTTGTTGCAGGCCGTGAGCAGAAAAGTGAACTCCAATCGTGGTGGGGAGCTCGGCATTGCAGGGATTGTGACCGCCATCAACTTTTCTACAGCGAACAATACAATCTCCATCATTACAGCAGGCCCACTGGCCAAACAAATTTCTGATCAATATGGGATTGAAGGACGACGTTCTGCGAGTATTCTCGACATCTTTGCCAGTTCCGTGCAGGGAATCATTCCTTATGGCGGGCAGATTCTTGCTGTTGCGGGTGTGGCGAGTATATCTCCTGTCGCGATTGTTCCGTTTTGCATTTATCCCATACTCACAGCTGGAGCCGGTCTTTTAGCGATCGCTTTCCGTTATCCGAAGTTCACAGTTGAAAAAAGAAAAGCGGTGTTTAAGAGCGCTTCTTAAGAGGGGAAGGCACCTGATTCAGGTGCCTTTTCATGTGTATTTTTTTTACACTAAAATTTTTAAAAACTGATATATTATTTTAAAATGAGTCTATTGAAATAGTAGGAAAGCTTTGGGAAATGGAGGTGAATAGAATGATTAGGGCCTTAAGTGGTATAGACGACTATATCTATATCCGTTACGCTTTTATTACAAAATGTAAACGTTTGCAAAAATATTTCTCCTGGACCGACATTATGAAGGGCTTTGTTTTTCGAAAATGTTTTGCAAAAGGGTCTTTTTGGATAGGAAGGAACCTTTTACAAATAGATAAATCAAGGAGGAATGGCGAATGAGATTGGCGGGCAAATGGATGTTGATCTTCACACTGACCATTGGCATGATGCTGCCATCATGGTTAATGGGTACAAAGGTGGAGGCGGATGAAGGTAACGGATTATCGGATTTAATTATCTTTGAGAATGTACCACAGGCAGATGTAGCGATGGAAGGGAATGAGTTTACTCTTTCCGCACTGAATGTGTATGAAGATGGACATTTCACTAAAGTGAGTGAAGGACTCGTTTGGAAATCGAAGAATTCAAACGTTGCTACTGTCGAAGATGACGGTACGGTCACATTTACAGGAAAACCTGGACGAGCATGGGTGACGGTATCGAACGGTGATTTTAAAGATCGGATTGCCCTTGATTTTAAACCGGACCACTTCAAAAAAGGAAAGCCGGAATTTAAACCGACCATCAAAAAGCAGGATGGTGATCGTTACGACCTCGTCCAACATGCTCTTTCCAATATGACAATGGAGGAAAAAATCGGTCAGATGCTCATGCCTGATTTTAGGAAATGGGAAGGCGAAAATGTGACGGAAATGCTTCCTGAAATTGAAGAGATGGTACAGAAATATCATCTTGGCGGAGTCATTTTATTCCGGGAAAACGTTGTAACAACAGAACAAACAGCGAAGCTTGTTTCTGAGTATCAAGCAGCCTCCGAAAAATACGGCCTTCTTATGACCATTGACCAGGAAGGCGGGATTGTGACACGTCTTCAATCGGGGACGGACATGCCTGGAAACATGGCCTTAGGTGCCACGCGTTCGGAAGAAATCGCTGAAGACGTAGGATCTGTGATCGGGGCTGAACTATCCTCTCTTGGGATCAACATGAACTTTGCCCCTGTCATGGATGTGAACAATAATCCTGACAACCCTGTCATCGGCGTTCGTTCTTTCGGAGAAGATCCGGAACTTGTCGGAAACATGGGTGTGGCGTATACGAAAGGGCTGCAGCAACATGGGGTTGCGGCAACGGCAAAACACTTCCCGGGGCATGGGGATACGGCGACAGACTCCCACCTTGGACTACCTGAAGTCCCATATGAGCTGGAGCGTCTGAAGGAAGTTGAACTGTATCCTTTCCAGAAGGCGATGGATGCAGGTATTGATGCGGTTATGACCGCCCATATTACGTTTCCGAAAATCGATGATACGAAAGTGATTTCTCAGAAGGATGGGTCTGAAATTGCCCTTCCAGCCACTCTTTCTGAAAAAGTACTGACAGGATTGATGCGTGATGAGATGAGTTATGAAGGAGTCGTCGTTACGGACGCTTTGAATATGAAAGCCATCGCCGACCACTTTGGACCTGTCGATGCCGTTATTCGTGCAATCAATGCTGGAACAGACATTGCGCTCATGCCTGTAGGTCTCGAAGAAGTTGCTACAGGTGTCTATGAAGCTGTAGAATCTGGGGAAATTCCAATGGCTACGGTTGAAGACTCTGTCGAACGGATCCTTACATTGAAATTGAACCGCGGCATCATTAAAGAAGAAACACCACAACCGCTTGATGAGAAAATCACAGAAGCGGAAGAAGTCGTCGGATCAGAAGCACATAAAGCTGTGGAAAAAGAAGCGGCTGAACGTTCCATTACACTTGTGAAAAATGAGGGGGTCCTTCCTTTAGAAGCCTCAGGTGATGAAGAGGTTGTGGTTATAGGTAACTCGTTTATTGGTGACCTTGCAGATGCTGTATCTGACCACCATTCAACTACGACCATGATCAGAACGGGTGAACGTGAATTAACGGCCGAGCAAGAACAGATGGTAGCTGAAGCGGACAAAGTCATCTTCGGAACATACACGTACAATGTGTACACGCGTTCGGCAGCCCATCCACAAATGCAATTGATGCAGGATGTAATGGCGAATACCGATGCAGAAGTGATTGGTGTTGGCATTCGAAACCCTTATGATATTATGGCTTATCCAGAAGTGGATGCTTATATCGCACAGTACGGATTCAGAGACGCAAGCTTCGAAGCAACGGCCGCTACCATTTTCGGTACAAACAATCCGACCGGCCAACTGCCTGTGACGATTCCAGGAGCCGAAGGTGGCGTATTGTTTGAATATGGTACGGGACTGAGTTACTAGGATACAACTTTTTTAAGAAGAGGGGCTTCGGGCCCTTCTTCATCATAAACAAAAGGGAGAGGGTTATTTTGAAAAAGTGGTTGATGCTTGGGCTCGTTTTAATCATGACCTGGTCGACGTTCTCAGTCGTTTTCGCGGATCATAATGGCAACCCTGGGAAACACAAAGGACATCATAAAAAAGGGGAACCTTTCAAGCTGGGGGTGGAAGTCCTTTTGGATGAAGAAAAAGAGCTGATTGAAGGCAAGAATGTGGGACTGATTACAAATCCGACCGGTGTTGATCAAAACTTAAACAGCATCGTTGATCTGTTACACAACGATGAGGATGTCAACCTTACGGCATTATATGGCCCTGAACATGGGGTCAGAGGAAGCGCTCAGGCTGGAGAGTATGTGGATTTTTATATTGATGAAAAGACAGGAGTTCCTGTCTACAGTCTATATGGTAAGACACGCAAACCAACTCCGGAAATGTTGGAAGACATTGATGTGCTATTGTTTGATATCCAGGACGTAGGCACACGTTTTTACACGTACATCTACACAATGGCTTACGCGATGGAAGCAGCTCAGGAAAATGACATTCCATTCATCGTGCTTGATCGTCCGAATCCGCTGGGTGGAGAACAAGTGGAAGGGCCTGTATTGAATGAAGAATACAAGTCCTTCGTCGGAAACTACCCGATCCCGCTTCGTCATGGCATGACAGTTGGGGAGCTTGCGAAGCTTTTCAATAACGAGTTTGAGATTGGTGCAGATTTGACGGTTGTAGAAATGCAGGGGTGGAAGCGGAGCATGGACTATGATGAGACAGGCCTTGAATTTGTCGCTCCTTCACCGAATATGCCGACTGTGGATACAGCTTTCGTTTATCCGGGAGCGGCCTTGATCGAAGGGACGAATGTTTCTGAAGGTCGCGGCACGACACGACCTTTCGAATTGATTGGTGCCCCTTTCATTAATAGTACGGATCTAGCTGCAGAAATGAACGCCTACAACTTACCGGGGGTAAGGTTCAGAGCGGCATCCTTTACACCATCCTTCTCGAAACATGCAGGGGAATTGACCCATGGTGTGCAGGTCCATGTCATCGATCGTGAAGAGTTCAATGCTGTAGAAACCGGTGTCTATCTCGTGAAGACGATTCATGACATGTATCCGGAAGACTTCGAGTTCCGTGCAGAAAACTCAGCAGGCGTTTCCTTCTTCGATCTTTTAGTCGGGAATGGATGGATCCGCGATGCGATCGAAAACGGCGAATCCGTTGAAGACATGAAAGATCGTTGGGAAGATGAGCTCAAAGACTTCAACAAAGTAAGAAAACACTATCTGCTTTATAAGAAGTAGTAAATCGTTTGGAATAATTTTACACACCAGGTCATCCATATTATGGATGACCTGGTGTGTATATTTTTTCCAGTTATCGTCAGTTGTTGAGTCCTCTGTCTTAAGTGGAGGCAGAATTATTACAAGAGTGGTCATTTTATGATAAAATTTGGAAATATTCATACATATTTGACTAATGGAAAGTGAGGGAATAAGCATGGGTGCACAATCAATGTTAAGTGGCGTGTGGAGTCGCCTTTGGACGATGCACTACGAGGCGAAGGATTTATTGAGGTTTACAGTAACAGGAAATGGCGGTGGATCTTCGACGGTGACCCAGACGAACCAAAAGGAGGAAGGGCGCGACCCTGGCCCATCTTTTGATACGCGTCAAAAAGTAGGACTTTTTCTAGGGCCAATTTTGTTTGCGCTTACACTTTTGTTTTTAGAAGCGGATGGATTATCCCAAAGTGCTGTCGCAGTTTTAGCCAGTACCATCTGGATTGCCACATGGTGGATCACAGAGGCAATTCCGATTCCTGCGACATCCCTTCTGCCGTTGATTCTTTTTCCTCTCACCGGAGGACTGGACGGCGGGACGACGGCTTCTTCCTATGGCGATAATACGATATTCCTGTTTATGGGTGGTTTCCTCATTGCCCTTGCGATGCAAAAGTGGAACCTGCATAAGCGGATGGCCTTGTTCATCATCGCATCCGTAGGGACAAGCACAGAACAAATCGTACTTGGTTTTATGGTTGCGACGGGGACATTGTCAATGTGGATTTCCAATACGGCCACGGCCATGATGATGGTTCCGATCGGTATGGCGGTCATCTACCAGGCTTCTGAGCAGTTGAAGAAAAAGGGGGAAACGGTCGATCACGACAATTTCAATTTCGGAAAAGCTGTCATGCTCGGGGTCGCCTATAGTGCTTCTATTGGTGGATTGGCGACTCTGATTGGAACGCCTCCCAACACGATTTTTAAAGCTGTTGTTGAACAAACCTATGGAATAGAGATCAGCTTTGCTGGCTGGATGGCGTTCGGTGTTCCGTTGACGATTCTATTTTTAGCACTCGCATGGTTCTATTTAGTGAAAATTGCCTTCCCAATGAAAATTAAAGAACTGCCTGGTGGTAGAAAAGTCATCGGGGAAGAGAGGCGTGCGCTCGGGGTCATGAGTGTAGAAGAAAAAATCGTCATGACCGTGTTCGCTGTGACAGCAGTGGCGTGGATTTCCAGGTCATTTTTACTCGTAAACATCAATGAAAATATCAACGATACGATGATCGCGATGAGCGCAGCTGTCCTCCTTTTTCTTATTCCTTCCAAGAACAAGAAAGGGGATTACCTCCTGGATTGGGACACAGCGAAAGGGCTGCCGTGGGGAATCCTGCTTCTATTTGGGGCAGGCCTGGCTATTGCCGCAGGATTTCAGGAAACGGGGCTTGCGGAATGGATTGGTACACAGCTAACGATTTTAGAGGGCGTCAGTCTGATTTTGATTGTTGTTATCGTTGCAGCACTCGTCATCTTCTTAACGGAAATTACATCAAACACAGCTACAGCTACGATGATGTTTCCGATTATGGCCTCACTGGCCAGCGCTATCTCGGTTCACCCATACAGCTTGATGATTGCAGCGGGTGTAGCGGCAAGCTGTGCGTTTATGTTGCCCGTGGCCACACCTCCGAACGCCGTCGTTTTCGGTAGTGGCTATTTGAGAATTCCAGACATGGCTAAAGCCGGACTGTGGCTGAATATTGCAGCCGTCATTTTGATCACCATCGCGATTTATTTCTACCTGCCATTTGTTTGGGGGATCGATTTAACAACATTTCCGGACCGTTTTAACTCATAACAGAGGATGATCGATATGGAAGCCGTACAAAAAAACAGACAACCCTATACACCAGGACAAAGTGAATTTTGGCGCGTCACCATTGCCTTAATGTTGGCTTCCTTATCCATATTCTCAACATTATATGTTTTTCAGCCATTGCTCCCTGTGTTTACAGACCAATTCCAAGTGTCGGCAACGGAATCCAGTTTACTCATGTCCGCTTGTGTCATCGCCATGGTCGTTGGTCTATTCATTCTCGGTTTTTCTGCTGATCGATATGGCCGCGCGACTGTCATGAAAGTCTCCTTGTTTATCACAGCAGGAACCCTTATCCTTTTGCCGTTCACTCCTACATTTGGGTGGATGGTTGTGGTGAGATTTATCCAGGGGTTCTTTTTAGCTGGGATCCCTGCGGCGGCGATGGGATATTTAGGGGCAGAGGTAGCTCATAAACACTTGGGTCTGGCTATGACCTTATACATATCCAGCAATGCTCTCGGAGGAATGGGAGGAAGGGTCGTTGGTGGGTACGTGACGGATTTGTTTGACTGGCAGTCGACGTTATATATATTTGCTGCATTCGGATTGCTTTCAGCTTTTCTATTTTTAGTCCTTTTTCCAAAAGAGCGCTTCTTCGAAAAAACAGATCAGGCCATCAGTGATGATCTGAAGGGGATGCTTGTCCACTTGAAGAGCCGTTCGATGCTCGTCTTGTTCATGATGGGGGTTCTGCTTCAAATCGTCTTCACGGCGATTTGGACTTATATCCCATTTCATTTACAAGGGGACCCATTCAACTGGTCCCTAAAATGGATCGCCTTCACATATTTTGCTTATGTCTTCGGAGTCCTCGCGCCTCCACTTGCCGGCCGAGTTTCTGATGTGATTGGTTTGAAAAAAGTGATGTTTAATGGTGTGACCATCCTTATCGTCGGCGCGGCCCTAACTGCACTTCCATCTGGTACGTTTGTACTCGTGGGATTGTCTCTCATCTGCATGGGATTCTTTGTCGCTCACTCCATGGCCGCTGCCCTTGTCAGCAAATCCGCCACTCACCATAAAAGTGGAGCATCAGGGTTCTACTTGATCAGCTATTACTTAGGCGTAGCCATCGGAAGCACAGCCATCGGCACCCTGTGGGAAAACTACCAATGGACAGGCGTAATGAGTGTAACCATCCTGCTGCTCCTCCTATTCATCTTCCATCCTTTTTATAAGGATGAGTGATTTTCATCCATATTCTGGATGACCTGGTACACCTTTTTTTGGTAATTGCTCGTGTTATAATCTAGGGATATAGGTCATGCTTTCTATCATAAAGATCGGTATATATGAGGGGTAGAAAGCTAGATATGAAGGGGAGAGTGAAATGGGGAAGAGACCTCTAGTAAAAGGAAATCAGGTAGATAACCAGACGCGCTGTCGACACTATCACAGTGAGGTCGATGTCATTGCCATCCGTTTTCACTGCTGCGGGGAATATTATGCGTGTTATTCCTGCCATCAGGAACAAGCAGACCATGAACCGAGTCGATGGCCGAAGCGCAAATGGGGGGAGCGTGCGATCCTATGTGGAAGCTGCAGCCATGAGCTGACCATTCATGAGTATATGAATTCCCCCCGATGTCCTGAGTGTCAGCATGGATTTAATGAAGGCTGCCGCCTCCATTATTCTTTATATTTTGAGATGTAACCGTCCAGCTTCATGGGCGGTTTTTTTATGTTTGAAGGAGGGGGGGTGAGAGGTTTGTGAAAGTGCCCTAACCCAAAGTGAAAGTGACTTAACGCCTACCAAGGCTGGAAATAGAGAATGAAAATCTATTAAAAAAGCCGAGTCTATAAAAATAAACTCGGCATTTTTTAATCGTGAAGATTTATTCTCCTACAACAAACTCAAAGTTCCCTTCAAACTTAACTTCTTTCCCCAGCAGCACACCGCCAGTTTCAAGAGCCGCATTATAGGTTAAGCCATAAGCTTCACGATCGATTTTTCCGCTCACATCGAAACCTGCAATCGTGCTGCCATCCATTGGGCTCTTGGAAGTCCCGTTATATTCAACCGTGAAGGTTTCCTGATGAGTCACTTCTTTAATGGTGAAGTCACCGGTTACTTCAAATTCATCATCCGTTATCTTCTTGATGGAAGTACTGCGGAATACAAGATTCGGGTATTGATCGGCTTCGAAAAAGTCCCCGGAACGGAGGTGACCGTCGCGCTGTTCGTTGCCTGTATTAATAGAAGTTACCGGAATGGTAACAGTCACTTGTGCAGAAGGTAGATTATTCAGATCACCGGAAAATGCTACGTCGAAAGTTTCGAATTCACCTTTCGCTTTTGAAACCATCATATGTTTGATTTGGAAGTTCAAGCTGCTGTGAACCTGATCCAACGTTAAATGAGTCATTTTATATTCTCCTTTGAAATAAAATAGTTTGAATTCTAAATAAAACTATACGCTCTATTTATTTTGAAGTCAAGATATTTTATGTCGAGATATTCAAAGTGTGCAAAAAAAAAAGCCCTGGACCTAGGGGTGTCCGGGCTGCCTGTAAGTCTATTCATTTGTTCATTCGAAAGTGGGCATTCAGTTGCCCGCGAAGCATTCGTTCCATCACCTTCCCTTTGTTGGAAGACTGTAAATCTTTACGGATTTCGTAGGTTTGTACACCTTCCTCTCGTTTGTCAGCGATTTGCAAGAGGGTTTCAACATCAGAAAAAGAATACTTGCGTGTTCCTCTCTTGGTACGTTCTGGATAAATCAATTCACGCTCCTCATAATAACGTATTTGTCTGAGGGAAAGTCCTGTGAGTTCATTGACCGTACCAATTGAAATGACTTTTTTGTGCTTGTAAGATGACATCACTTCTCCTCCTCGATGTTGCGCCTCCTTATGGTCGATCGACCCTTGAAGCGAGAGCTTCGAGCTCCGTTAATGTCAACGACCGGAGCATTTCATCAGAGGCTTGATACATCCCTGCATCAATAAGTTTTTGAATGTAATGTTCTTTCATACTTTCAACGGCGGTCCTCAGATGGTTTTTCATTAAGGTTCACTCCCGTAAGTGTGAAATTTTTGCTTCTTAGGTACCATGCATCGTCGGGATGGAAAAAGGATCATGATCTCCTCCAATTCTTATCTGATGAATATAGAATAGCGGAAAAATTCCGATATGTCACTTAATATGTTAGAAAATCTAACATTAAATAATATTATTGTTAAGTTTCATAACATGAACACATTCGACTTTTTTCACCTCTACCTATAGGCAGGGAAAAATATTATAATAAAAGAAAAAAATGGATAAGGTGGGAGCATGGATGGCTTTAATGACTTCAGATCTAACAATGACAGATGCGCTTAATAGCATAGGAGAAAGCATCTTGCTTGCAGACCTCAATTATGATCTGGTGTGGATGAATGATGAGGCCAAAAATCTTTTCACAGAAATTGCTCCGTTACTCGGATACAAAAGCGCGGATGAATTAATCGGAGAGAATATGGACAAGCTTCATGCTAATCCGTTAGAACGTCGAGATCTTAAGGGAAGATTGGATAAGAAGTATCAAGTGAGGATCAACGTAAAGAATAGGTTCGTCGCAGATACCGTGATTACCCCGATGAAAAATACAGAGGGAGAGACAAGTTACTATACCATCATGTTAATGGATGTAACGACAAAGGCCGAAGAAGAGGAACGAAAGGATCACCTTATTGAATCGCTTTCCATCCCTATCTTAAAAGTGTGGGACCATGCAGTGGCTGTTCCGCTTATTGGTGATTTGGATGAAAAAAGAGTGGATCACCTGATCTCTTCTCTACTGAAAAAATGTACAGAAGGTGACATTCTATATGCCTTGATTGACTTGAGTGGAATCCATAAATTCAATGACCAGTTCAGCAGACACTTGAAGCAACTGAATCAGTCACTCCAATTAGTAGGGACTGAATGCCTTGTGGTAGGAATTACACCAAAGCTGGCTCTTTCATTCCAATACTTTGGTAAAGGTTTGAAAACATTTAAAAATACGTATGCAGGATTACGATACATCATACAACATGATTCTTAAGGAGACTTGACGCTATTCAGGTCTCTTTTACATAGGAAGTGAAAACGTAGGGGGGTGACTCTTGACAGGAGGAGAACCACTCCTCAAAGATCTCGAATTTCAGTCTTCATCATATAGGGGCTGAAATAAAGATAGGGAAATTTAGTGCTGGCGTTTGATCTTTAGTTTACAATCCGTCCATTTAGTGAATTATTGGGGTAAAAGGACGGTGAAGGAACATGTGGATGAAACACTCATTCTTTAAGTACACCACGGCAGCTATACTTATACTTATTCTTTATTATTTCTTAGAAAAACTAGAGCTGTTGAATCCAGTGAAGACAATCTTCGGAACCTTATTTTATCCGATGCTAATTGCTGGGTTTCTTTTTTATATCTTGCGCCCTGTCGTGCACTTTATGGCAAGGTCAAAATTCTTCCCTCTGCCTGTTGCCATCCTGGCTGTTTTTGCAGTGATCGGTGCTCTCATTTATGGAGGTATCCGTTTTTTAGCAGGTACCATAAAAAAACAGATTACGGATATATCGGAGTTACCTGAAAAAATAAAACAGACAGCAGAAGAGGCGGGGCAAAAGCTCGAGCAAAATGACATGGGGATGGTGTCCGTTGTTTCCATTAAGCAGCGAGTCACCGAATATTTCGGTGGTTTGACTCAGCAGATCGGGGAACATATGATGAGTGTTTTTTCTACCATTGCGGGAGCGACTACTGTCTTAATCATCGTTCCGTTTGTTTTGTTCTTCTTCTTGAAAGATGGCCACAAACTGATTCCTTTCTTAAAAAGGGCTTTGCCTGATAAGCATAAACCACGCGGGGAAAAGGTGCTCAAAGATTTAGATTATACGGTTTCTTCTTATATTATCGGACAAGCGACAATCGCTGCTGTGGATGGTGTTTTGACATATATCGGTTATATTATCATCGGGCTTGATTACGCTCTAATACTGGGGATATTCGTCATGTTGACCTGTGTGATTCCTTTTGTCGGGCCGGTTATTGGTGCGATTCCGGCAATTGTGGTTGCTCTCATGCAGGAGCCTTCGATGGCTATTTATGTGATCATCATATTTATTGTTGTCCAACAATTAGAGGGTAATTTGATTGCCCCCTTGATCTTTGGGGAACGCCTGGATATCCATCCGTTAACAGTTATTCTGTTACTTGTGGTGGCAGCTCCGTTGTATGGAGTGGTAGGGATGATCATCGCTGTTCCTACGTATTCCGTAATCAAAGTGTTGCTGAAGCATGGGTATGATTTTTACCGGCTCTATCATCCTTGAATAGAAAAAACGTCCAGGATTTTTCCTGGACGTTTTTCAGTATAGAATCGTCAATTTTTGAAGTGGACGTTGCTTATAATAAAGCCGCTTTTCGGAAGCGCTGGGATCTTTTTTAAACTGTAGCTGTAATCTTGTTTCGGTACATCATACCCCAAGTGTTTAGTCATGTAACGGAAACTGGCTTGCAAAACTTCAATGGTCGGCCATTCTCCTGGACAACGGTGTCCTTTATAATATCCACCTCCGCCTTGAGGTACTAAATCGAACAATCCGCCGTCCCAATCTATGAATCTCTCAGGGTTGAATTGATCTGGGTTCTCCCACACTTTAGGGTCATGGTTGATTCCGTAAATGTCGATCAGGACAAGCTGATCTTTTTTGAAGGGGTATTGCTGCCAGGTGAAATCATGGTCGACTCTTGCTCCTAGAAAAGGAACGAAAGGGAAGTAACGACGTACTTCCTGTGCAAACTGGAATAAATATTCATCATCCAAAGCGACGCGTGTCTGAGTTTCTGGATGTTCATGAAGGGCAACGCCGCCGAATGCGATGAACTTAGAAATGGCTACTAGTGGACGGATGACATTCAGAACTTCAATGGCTGCCATTCGTGCGTCTAACGGTTGACCTTCCAAATCTTCATGCATAGCCATTTCGTATATGGCTTTTCCTTTTTCTGCATGAAGGTTACCTTGTCGGACTTGCAAGATGAGACCTTCTATCCACTCTTCTGACCGTTTGCGTGCTCTCCGGCTTTCGATGTGTTTCGGACCGACCGCACTGAATCCATCGATCATATTACTTAAATCTCTGGTTCTTTTCTTGACCTCTTTTTCTTCTAATGGAATGCCGGCCCATTCGCACGCCGTCCGGCACAATAGTTCACGGGACTCGTCGTACAGTGTCACTTGTTTCATGCTGCTCCATTTTTTTGCGAAACGTGCCCAGTTTTTCGTCGTGATTTCATACAGTTCCTGCAGAGCCTCTGGAGTCATCAGGGACATGAACAGCAATTTGCGATGAGTGTGTGCATCCCCATCCATCGTCTGAATGGCATCTTCACCGAATAAAGTTTTCAAGACTCTCTTGGGGAGAGCATTTTTCCGGTTCATACGACTGGTGTCGTAAAACAGTTCTGCTCCTTCGATGCCGCTGAGGAGAGCCACCTTCTCCCCTAAAACCCTCGTTTCATAAACATCCAAATGGTGATTTTGAACCCGTTTAGGTATGAAGTTGTACCCGTCTTTAAAAATAGCGAGTGTATTGTCGATTGTCTTGTCTTTTGGCACTTTTACCGTCATTATGTAACGCCTCCTATACTAGCAATCTCATTATCTTCTTTATTCCTTTCTCTTCACCTGAATAAACCGTCTTAAAAAACTTCCTAAAACCTATTGAATTTTCATGCATGAAAATGTATAGTTACTAACTATCATGAATTGTGTATTTATACTTAATTATGCATAAAAATGACGGAGGAGGACGAATCATGGCTATTCAACAATCAAAAGTAAGCAGTATTCAAACATCCACATCCTATACAATGAAGCAATGGATGAAATTTCTTCTACCATCTTTGGTCGGGGTCTTATTATTCCTCGTTCCTATCTCTGTTGATGGACGGGTGACGATCGGACTTGGTTTGATGGCAGATGGGCTTCAAGCGGCCATTGGTCCCTGGATACCTTTGTTCATGACCATCGTTATCTCGCTCTCAGCTGTAGGGAGTGTCGGGGTCAAAGGTGTGAGCAGTAAAATAAGGAATCATCCATTCATAGCGAATGTTTTTGATGTTGGTCCGTTTTGGATTGTATTGCGTTTTCTTGGAGCAGCGTTTGCTATTCTGACGCTTCTCGAAGCAGGACCCTCTTATATCGGTTCTGAACTAACAGGGGGCGTTGTCCTCTATGATTTAATTCCTGTTCTTATGGTTTGGTTTCTATTTGCAAGTTTATTTATGCCGCTGTTGCTGGAGTTCGGATTGATGGACTTGATTGGAACGGTTGTAAGAAAAGTGATGCATCCATTGTTCAAGCTGCCCGGTCGTTCATCTGTGGATGCAATGGCTTCATGGATGGGGAGTGGGACGGTAGGTGTGCTGTTGACCACCCAGCAGTATGAAAATGGTTACTATTCCAAACGTGAAGCGGCAGTCGTGGCGAGTAACTTTTCTATTGCATCGATTGCGTTCAGTCTTGTAATTGCTAAGTTTTTATCCATTGATCATATGTTTGTTCCCTTTTATTTCACCGTTGTGATTTGTGGAATCGTAGCTGCAGTCGTTTGTCCAAGAATTCCGCCGCTTTCCTTGAAAAAAGAAACCTACCACGAGCCTGTCGGAAAACAGATTGATGAAATTGTCCCAGAAGGTACATCCACACTCAAATTCGGTCTGGACCAGGCGGTGGCCAAAGCCGATCAAGTGAAAAGTGCTGGATCAATAGTGAGAAAAGGGATCTTTAATGTAGCGGACATTTGGTTCGGTTTAATTCCACTCGTGATGGCTCTTGGAACCATTGCCCTTGTGATTGCAGAATTCACACCAGTATTCACATGGCTTTCCTACCCGTTCATTCCGTTTTTGAATCTGTTGCAGATCCCAGAAGCAGCAGAGGCCGCACCGGCGATGATTGTAGGATTTGCAGATATGTTCCTACCCGCTGTGGTTGGAAGCGGAATTGAATCAGAATTGACTCGTTTCATTATTGGAGTCATGTCATTAACTCAGCTCATTTACATGTCAGAAATCGGCATTCTATTGATTAAATCAAAAATTCCAATCAACTTCTTCGAGCTTTTTGTGATTTTCCTGCAGCGTACGGTCATTACACTACCAATCGCAGCACTGCTTGCTCATCTATTATTCTTTTAACAATTTTCTCAGGAATGAAGAAAATGTCTAAACCGTAAAACAAAGTTTTAAAAAAACATTCCTATTAAGGAATTAAAAAACACCATGTAATTTGCATTTAACATCAGGAGGAACATTATGACACAGCAATGGACGCATCGATTAGAACGGATGTCAGAGAGACTCGCTCCAAGTATGGCTAAAGATCATCCGAATTTGCCAGTAGTGAAAGAAGAAGGTTGTTACTATTATGGCGTAGACGGGAGGAAGTATTTAGATTTTACGTCTGGAATCGCCACGACAAATGTCGGTCACCGTCATCCGAAGGTAGTGGAAGCAATCAAGGAGGGAGCCGACAGTCTTGCTCATGGACCGTCAGGCGTCATTATCTATGAATCTATTTTAAAGCTGGCGGATCGCCTTGCTGAAATTATGCCTGGAAACCTGGACTGTTTCTTTTTTGGAAATAGCGGAACAGAAGCGGTAGAAGGAGCGATTAAGTTAGCGAAACATGTAACGAAGAGACCGTACATTGTTTCTTTCATTGGGGGCTTCCACGGAAGATCAATGGGAGCTTTAAGTGTAACAAGTTCAAAGAGTAAATATCGTCAGTATCTGCATCCCCAAGGCTCTTATCACATTCCTTTTGCAAGAACAGAAGATTGCCCGAATGGGGAAGATCCGGAAGAGTACACGGTCCGTCAATTAGAGAAAGACTTTCAGCGGCTGTTTGACCATCAAGTAACTCCTGATGAGGTCGCTGCGGTTATTGTAGAACCTGTCCTCGGGGAAGGGGGCTATGTTGTGCCTCCCAAAGCATGGTTGAAAAAGCTTAGGGAACTATGTGATGAGTATGGTGTTTTACTAATTTTTGACGAAGTCCAGACCGGGTTTGGGAGAACAGGCGAATGGTTTGCTGCTCATACGTTCGACGTGGTTCCGGATATCATGGCCATTGCTAAAGGAATTGCGAATGGCATGCCTTTGAGTGCTACGGTAGCTTCCAAAGAGTTGATGCAGCAATGGCCACTTGGAAGTCATGCTACGACTTTCGGTGGGAATCCGATCGCTTGTTCAGCGGCTAATGCCGTTCTGGATGTAATGGAAGAGGAGAGCCTGCTTGAGAATGCTAAAAAACAGGGCGCTTATGCGAATCATAAGTTAAGAAAGTTGCAGGAAGAACACCCTGTAATAGGGAATGTTCGTTCAATTGGTTTGATGATAGGTATTGAAGTCGTTGATCCTGTAACGAAAAAACCCGATAGTGAAGCCCTTTTTAAAATCTTGGATCAAGCACTTGAACGTGGAGTCTTGTTTTATTTTGGTGGCAATAAAACTGAAATCATACGGATGATCCCGCCATTAACCGTTACAGAAGAACAAATTAATGAGGGATTGAAGATGTTTGAAGAGGCTTTGGTTTCATATGAAAGTGAAATCGGAATTTCTCCTATATAAGGAAGAAAAAAAGGCGTAGCTGATTATTCAGCTACGCCTCATTTATTTACAATAGGGGAGGTCATTACATGCATAGGTTTCGCCCCTCCTTTAATTTTTGTGGGGGTTTTACATCGCCGGTTCTTTTAGATAGGGTGTTGTCTTTTTTTAGAATGGAGAACGCAGGAACAGATAACGAGGTGGATGATCGGAAGCGAATGATGAAAAAGTTTCCATGGTCCGGTTGAACGTCATTCATTTTATAGGCTGAGAAAACTTCTTAGAACTTGATATCTCATCTTCGAGTGTTGTAGAGTATGTAAGAGCTAATCAAGGTCATTTTGCTTTATTTAGAGCTTATAAGCGCATCCTGACTAAGGAGGATTAATATGGAAACGAAAGATTTGAACAAAGGGAACGGATGGGCATTGATTCCGTTCGGGGTATTCATTCTGTTGTTCATCGGCTCTGGAATACTGACCGGTGATTTTTATAAAATGCCTGTATTGGTGGCTGTGTTTGCCGCTATTCTCGTTGCCCTTTTCATGAATAGAAAAACAGCTTTTCAAACGAAATTACAACAGCTGACAGAAGGCGGAGGTCATTCCAATATTATTTTGATGGTAATCATCTTCTTATTGGCCGGTGCCTTTTCTACTGTCGCAGAAGGGATGGGAGCTGTTGATTCAACCGTCAACTTAGGTTTGAGTATATTGCCGGGCAACTTGCTCATCGTTGGGTTGTTTATCATTGCTTGTTTCATTTCCATCTCTATGGGTACATCTGTAGGAACAATTGTTGCTTTAGCTCCCGTGGGAATGGGCATTGCAGAGCAGACCGATATTGCAGTCGCACTGACGATGGGAGCAATTGTCAGTGGAGCGATGTTTGGCGACAACCTTTCCATTATATCTGATACGACGATTGCCGCCGTCCGTACACAAGGAACAGAAATGAAGGACAAGTTCAAAGCGAACTTCTTTATCGTTCTTCCGGCTGCGATTGTGACGGCTGTTATTTTTGGTGTATTGACTACGGATGCAGCCTCCACGCTTCAGGATGACCATCCATTTAACATTTTAAAAGTGTTGCCGTATCTTGGTGTTCTAATTTTTGCAATCATGGGGATCAATGTCATCTACGTTCTTATGGGAGGTATCGCCTTTGCGGGGATCATCGGCCTCGTTATGGGGGATTTTTCTGGCATGGAATTTGTGACTCTCTTAGGAGATGGATTTGCAGGCATGCAGGAATTGGCCTTGCTGGTCATTCTGCTGGGGGGACTTGTTGAATTGATTCGTCAAAATGGTGGCATTGATTTTCTTCTTCGCAAAATAAGTCGAGGTGCTCAATCGAACCGAGGTGGAGAATTCAGTATCGCAGGATTGGTAAGCGCCGTGAACGTATCTACGGCCAATAATACGATCTCCATCATGACAGCTGGTCCTTTGGCTAAACAAATTTCAGAACGGTTTGAGATCGATTCCAAAAGGTCAGCAAGCTTATTGGATATCTTCTCCAGTTCTGTACAGGGCTTGCTTCCGTATGGTGCACAAATTCTGTCAGTGGCAGGGGTGGCAAGCATTTCGCCTGTCAGTATTGTCCCTTTCTGTTTTTATCCGCTCCTGCTGGCTCTCTCAGGAGTTCTGGCTATCGCATTTCGCTTTCCCAAATTTACGATTAGAAATTAATGGATTTAAAATAAAAGAATAGGGAATATTCACAGTACCAGGCGTTCCGTCTGGTACTGAATTTATGAAACAGGCTTATTCTAAAGAGGAGATTGATTTATGGAAGTTTCCATTAAAGACATCAACCGGAGTCACATTGAAGTGTTGCATAAGTGGGAAATGGATGAAAAATTACAGGTGCAAACAGGTGTGGATGTTCCGCGTACATATGACCAATTTTTTAAAGCTTATGAATCCTACTTCAACGGTGAAAAACCGAATTTATATATGAAAGCTGTGGTTTTAGATGGCCGTCTAATTGGTAAAGTGGAATTATTCCGAACACCAAACAAAAATTTTATCGGTATGGTGATCGCTGAAAAGAGGAACTGTGGTGTTGGAACAGAGGCTCTTCATTTATTTCTTGCAGAGATCCTCGGTCTTTTTGGCATGGAGAAAGTTTTTGCGGAAGTGTATGAGGATAACCAGGGAAGCTTGCGATTTTTTGAAAAGAACGGATTTGTACCAACAGGAGAAATTACAGAAGAATGGTTTCGAGGTAAGTCAAGACGATTAGTAACATTGAAAAAAGAGCTTAAATGACGCCTGTCCATTACGAAAATGATGGACAGGCGTTTTTTATTCAATGGTGATTCTTTTGTTATATTTGTGTGAAAGAGTGGCTGCTTCGTTGACGGCAGTTAATTGAAGGGCATCATCTTTCTTAATGGTCGGTTCCTCTTGATTGAGGATTTCTTCGACCCATTGCTGCATAGGGGAGTGGATGGGTGCTGGGAGGTCCGGATACGTCCATTCATTCATCCCAAGGGTGCTGCTTTTGATCCTCACTTCGCTTCCTTCAACCATAAGTGTCCCCTCTGTCCCGTAAATCTCAAGCTGAAAGGGGCTTCCGGATGATACAAAACTCGATTCCAATACCGCAAGAACACCAGCTTCATACTCTACGGTGGCAACAGAGTGGTCATCTACACCCCGGCCCATGAGTGATTGAAGACGAGCGGATACGGCCGTCGGTCTTCCGGCAAGGCGATTGGCTAAATAAATCGGATGGGCGCCGAGATCAATTAATGTCCCACCACCACATTGGTCCCTATTAAAAAAACGGTCAGGGAGCCAACCATTCGGGTGACTTTCATTGGGAACAGCTCCATTATGCGCCACACGGCAGCGAATCATATTTACAGTTCCAAGCGACCCGTCATCGATAACCCTTTGGGCATACAGGTAATAGTCAGAAGTCAATCTAGGTAAAGAGATCATAAAATTCACGCCAGCCTTCTTTATGCTAGAGAAAATTTCTTCATCGTCCTCTTTACTAAAAGAGAGAACTTTCTCTGTGTAAATATGTTTTCCATGATGGGCAGCGGCCAGGATGATTTCTTTATGGATGCTTGTTGGGCTGGTGACGATGACTCCATCGATTTCCGGGTCTGAAAGCACGCGCTCGAGGTCGTCATCGAAAGGTACACCAAGTTCCTCCGCCCACATATTACCTCGCTCTATATCTTCATCCCAGACTTTTGAAATGTGAATAGCGGGATGTTCAGAAGCTTCACGTGCATAATCAACGGCATGCACGTGCCACTTGCTTAATAAAGCTACACGAATCATCGGTTCAACTCCTTACTCGTTATCATTAATTGTGATCAGGGCCTGTTTGAGATCGTTGAAGGTTTCCAGTTCCTCAAAATTCATTTCAGACTGGATCGCTGCAATGGCCATCTCTGTACGAATGCCGGTAAGCACTGTTCTTGTACCCAGCAACTTAATGGTTTTTGTTAAATTGAACAGGTCATTGATGAAGACTTCATTGAATGTAGCGATTCCTGAAAAGTCGATGAATAATAACCGCAAACCGTGCTCTTTGACTTTATGTAGCGTGTGATCTTTGACTACATCGAAGCGTTCCGTTGAAAATTCCCCAACCAATGGAAGGACGGCTTGAAATTCGTCGATGAGAACGACAGGGGTGGAAACAGCGTTCAAATGCTTTTCCATTTCTTCATGTTCTCTTTCTTTTGTTTTGTTATAACTGTCTGTCGTCGCTCGAATCGCTGCGTCAAAAGCAGTGACCACTTCTTCCGCCACAACGAAACCTTCTTCGATTTCGGCCTCCTGAATCAAGTTTGAATTCCGCATATGCTTCATGAGAGAAAGACGGAAGACACTCAACACATCCACGGTCTGTTTTAGAAGGACTCCTTTAGAATAGAGGTAATTTTCGGTGTCATAGCCGATGGCAGCTGCATTCGTTTCATCAGGGTGCTGTAATAGGCTTTTAGCTACACGGTCAAGAAGTAGACGAAGCATTTCAAAATGATAATTCAGATCCTGATCTGTATAGTTGATTTGAAGCTTGTCCAAGGTTTTTGGGAGTAATTCGTTTACTAAAGCAGTTTGGTTTTCATTAAAATATTGGGCTAAACGTTCATTTAATCGTTCCATATCGTTCTCCTTCCATTTATGTTAGTTTTTCTTATACCCCATTTTATCCTAGTATAACGATTTATGGGAAGTTTTCATCTTAATTTACTGTAGTTACAGGGGTACCAAGGAACATCATTATGTACCCGGTACCAAAACGATTGAATGTAGTACCAGGTACAGGGGGAAGGATCAAAGTGCCTGGTACCCTTATGAGTAGGCCAGGTTTAAATATCTATCGGTTTAAGCTTCTGTATCCATCCCGAGGACAGCCACATATTGATTATCAAAGAAAGGGAAAAAACCATTGCCCTTCCATGTCAAAGGGGTTTGAACTAGTCCTAATCCATCCGCATTATACTGACCGATGATCCGTTGAAAGGCGAACAATTCATAAATACCATCTCCGTCAAAATCGATAGGATAAAGAGTGTTCAAACCAGAAACGGAACCCTGCAGAGGTGTTTTTAATGTTCCGTCTTCATTGTAAATATCAGATAGGTATTCTGATCCCCTGTTACTGAGGTCGATGATAAAAGAAAGTCCGAGCGTTTTGTTTAGGACTTCAACTTTATATTGGTTGTGATAATGAACTTCATATTCATATGCTTCATCGAACGTTTCATAGTCGAAGAGGACCCGTGCCTGGTTGTTTGAAAATGAATACAAATAGTAGTATCCGTATCCGCCACTTCCGCCAGAATCCATGCTGATCAAGATGTCATCAACGCCGTCTCCTGTGAAGTCTCCAAGGAAAAGGCGCGGTTGATATCCCATGTTCGTTTTTAAAGGAATACTGTAAAAAAGATTCGTTTGTCCATCCTGAATGACCAGAGTAATGTTCGTGATATACGGACTATCCGGTGCTTTCTCGCCGACGAGAAAAACTTGGTCTTGAATGAAGTCACCATTTACATCCCCTTTGGCATAGGAGAGGATATTCGAAGTAGTTGAGGGCTGTTGCTGCCTGTATGAATAGGGATACGTGTACATGAAAAACGCCACCTTTTTTCAATACTTTATGCAGAATAGGAGGGGCGTGACAGTAATGCGCCATACAAAAAAGAGCCGTATGGTACGGCTCTGAGTTCATTACAGGCGGCTGAATCCTTCTTGCTCAAGGAAGTTGACGGCTTCTTCGTAGGAATTGAACGTACCTTCCAGTTGTTCTTCTGCATACACATGAAATCCATCTTCTTCTCGCATAAGAACAAGGGCTTGATCGTTGTCGTTCAGCCATTCCTCCATAACTGGATTTTTTTCGGCAGGGGAAAGGGACAAAGATTCGATCGCTTTCCGGATTAACGTGCGGAGTTCATCAGCGCTGATCTCTTTAATATTGACCATCCCTTTATCGTCCACAGCATAATCATCCATTTCACCTGCATAAACAAATCCGTTGCCATTCGGGTGGAGTCGGTACACGACAATTTTTTTATCATACACGCTTTCTTCATAGTGAAAATTCACTCTACCAAGAGAAATCTCTTTCTTTTCAAGTTCAGGAAATTCTTCAATGATGTTCAGTTTTTCTTCAAATGTAAGCATAAGCTCCTCCTGAGGTGTTTATTGTAGCCCTAGTATAGCACAAGGAGACAATCAAACGCTTTGTTGCATTTGAAGAAGAACCATGGTATATTAATTGAGCGATGAGCTGTTTGTGTAAGACGAAGTACATGCTTTTTATAAAGCTAAACGACGAATGTGGTCGTCGGTATATTCGCGACAAAAATCGAAAGCCTTTCCTCACTGAGGAAAGGCTTTTTTCAATGGGGTTTATTTTTTTCCGAAATTCATACGCGCGTAACGTCCGCGTACCATCTGGTAAACACCATATAAGATCAAACCAATGGCCGCAATAGCCAGTAATATTTGTCCATAAGGCTGCTGGGCGATTTCAGAGAGTGCTCCATCCAAACCTTTGGCCTCATCAGGATTTGCGGTCAAGGCGGTTTGAATGAAAAAGAAACCGATAAGTCCGAGTACTATGCCTCTTGCTGATAGTCCAAATTTACCGGATTTTTCAGCTACATTCCTTTTATGGCGGTCCATCTCTGCCGTATTCATCTTCTTCATGAAGCGGCCTGTGCTTCCTTGATATATTTCATAAATACCGTACCCGATCGTAACAGCTCCGACAATCCCGACAAGCCATTGACCGAAAGGCTGTGACAAAAGTTTAGCTGAAAGCGTCTGTTCTGAATTCCCACTGCTGGAACCAGCATGGAGGGCGATTTTAATAGCATTGAAAGCCAGGGAACCATAAATAACTGCACCTACAATGTAACCGATTCGAGTAATTAATCCTTTTGCATCCGTTCCTTCATTGTTAGGGTCCATGATGGCTTTAATTGCAAGCCAGGATATATATCCGATCAAGCCGATCCCAATGACCCAGAGTAATATTTCTCCAAAAGCGACACCGGCAAGAGAGCGGAACATCCCTGACGTACCGGTTGTTTTCCCACCGACTCCAAGAGCAGCCATCAAAGTCAACACACCAATAAGAGCATAAACAATCCCCTTGGCCATGAAACCCAGTCTTCCGAACCTCCGCACCCATGGTTTGATTTCTTCACTTGCTTCTGAACGTTTGTTTTTGTTTGCTGTCATCGTAGAAGCCACAGTTATCCCTCACATTTCGTTAGTATAGTTTTTAATGTATTTCCCACATTGATAAAAAAAGAAACTTTCCGTAAAAAAAGAAATGATATAATGCAAGGGAAAGAAAGGTGACAGATCATGTACTTAACAGTTGAAGAAACCGCAGAATATCTTGAGCTATCTGAAGACTACCTCCGGCATTTGATCTTGAATCGTAAAATTAAGGCCATTTATGATGGACGACAGTATTTGATCAATAAAAATCAATTCCACAATCATTTGGAACAGATGGAAAACTACCGAAAAATGATTCAAGAATATTTGAGTGAACCTCTCCCAGAGGATCCGGATATTAAAGACGAGGATTAATGAGAAGGAACAAAAAAAGCAGAGCTTTTTCAGCTCTGCTTCTTTTGGAAAAAAGTGGACAGAAAAACATTGTGATTTTCGAATATTATTAATGAAGGTTTAACTTCGCGCAGCGATGGCTTCTATTTCCACTTTTGCTCCTTTAGGCAGTTTACTAACTTCTACAGCTGCGCGAGCAGGATACGGCTCAGTCAAATAGCTGGCATACACTTCATTAACTAAGGAAAAATCATCCATGGAATCTAAGTAGATATTCATTTTAACAACATTTCTGAAAGAGAGGCCCACTTCCTCAAGTATCGCACGAATGTTTTTCATCACTCGGTGTGTTTGTTCTTCAATTTCGTTAGAGACAAATTCCATCGTCTCGGGATCTAGAGGGATCTGCCCTGAAATAAAAACGATGTGTCCGAGGTCTGTGGCCTGAGAATATGGACCGATAGCACTTGGTGCTTGGTTTGTCGAAACAGCTTCAAACATGACTGACACTCCTTTATGTAGGTTTTTATACATCCTATCACGATTTTAATCATAGAGAAATAGATTCATTACCCGGGAAATATCGCCAACACATCTAAAAAATCCCTGTAAAACTACTAGGAAACGGAGAAAAAGACTTATTTTGAGATATTTTTGTCCGATATAATACGTGTAGAGTAGTTAAGAAACAGAGTGGAATGTTATTTCTATAAATTATTTTAAAATAATAGTTTAGAGTAGTTTATTTAGGGTATGGTACGAGTGAAGGAGATGAAATTATGCCTTATAAAGTACGGTTAGAACAACAAATAGAAGAATTGAGAGCGCGCATGTATGAAATTTACAACAATAATCCGAAAGATGAAGAATTATTAAGGATTTCACAAGAATTAGACGATCTATTGAATCGTTTTAGTGAACAAAGACAATACCAATGTTCTAATTAAATGAGATGAAAAAGTACATAGGGCGATAAGTGATTGAATCCTTACAGCCGCTATGATATTGTAAAATTAATGCTACCCTAGCAATCGCAACGACTGCGGGAAACTTAACCATTTCTATAGGGTGGCAGGTTACATAACAAACATGAACCTTCTGCGAATTTTGCAGGAGGTTTTTTATGTTCAATTTTTTTACATTCTCTCTTCTTCTGAATGGGGTGGAGGGTGAATACCAAAGGGCATATTCTTGGGAACGCTTTATTTTTAAGAAAAAAAAGATAAAAATATAAATATTCAGAAAATGGGTTGTGATTCGACAAAATCATCGCTAGAATACTTCTTACATTCAAATTTGAAAGGAGGCTCAGCGATGATCACATTTATCGCATCTATTGTTTTACTTGTCGTCGGATATCTTTTTTATGCAAAGGTGGTTGAACGAATTTTCGGGATCAATGATCAAAAAAATACACCTGCATATGAAAAGAACGATGGTTTTGACTATGTGCCGATGAGCTGGTGGAAAGCGAGTCTTATCCAGCTATTAAATATCGCTGGGCTCGGACCGATATTCGGAGCTGTGATGGGAGCGTTATACGGTCCCGTGGCATTTATCTGGATCGTAATTGGCTCCATTTTTGCTGGAGCTGTTCATGATTACTTTTCAGGGATGCTTTCTCTTCGTCATGACGGAGCCCAATACCCGACACTCGTAGGGAAATACTTAGGCCGTCCTGCCAGGTCGGTGATTAATCTTTTATCTATTGGTCTTATGATTTTAGTAGCCGCAGCCTTTACTGCGGGGCCTGCTCAATTAATGGCTGAGATCACGCCGCTAGGTTTTTTCACATCTGTCTTAATCATTTTTTCATATTTTCTTATTGCTACTCTTCTACCGATCAACAAAATTATTGGAAAAGTGTACCCGATTTTCGGGGCCATCTTAATTTTTATGGCGGTCTCTATAGGGGTAGGGATGTTCTTCTTTGATCACCCGATTCCTAATTTGACGGTTAGCAATCTTCATCCGGATGAACTGCCTATCTGGCCGATGCTGATGGTGACAATTTCATGCGGAGCTATATCAGGGTTCCACAGTACGCAAAGTCCAATTCTCGCTCGAACGTTGAAAAAAGAGAGTGAAGGAAGAAAAGTGTTCTATGGTGCCATGATTGCTGAAGGAATTATTGCCTTAATCTGGGCAGCTGCCGGTATGACTTTCTTCGGTAATACAGGAGGTCTGCAAACGGCACTAGCAGAGGGAGGACCAGCTGGAGTCGTTAATGAAATCAGCAGTACCACACTTGGTACGCTGGGTGGGATTCTTGCCGTTCTTGGTGTCATTATCCTGCCAATCACTACGGGAGATACCGCGTTACGCTCTTCACGTATGATGCTTGTGGATTTTGCTCGTCAGGTCAGTAAAAAGAACTTCGAAGGAAAATGGACACCGTTGCTATTCGCGGTTCCGGTTGCGATTCCAACGTTCTTATTAACACAAATGGATTACAGTTTTCTTTGGAGATATGTGGGTTGGTCCAACCAGGTCGTTGCTACAGTGATGCTTTGGACAGGAGCTATGTATTTGTTGAAAAATCACAAGTTCCACTGGATCTGCAGTGTTCCCGCCCTGTTCATGACGGCTATAGTAAGCTCCTATATCTTCTACGCCCCTGAAGGATTTGGTATGGAGTATTCCACTTCTATGATCTTAGGATCGGTCATCTGGCTTGTTGTTGCCACATGGTTTGTATGGCAGGTAATTAAGCAGAAAGTGAGAAAAGAAGATACCATCATTACTTCAAAAGCAGGATAATCTAAAAGTCGCTTAGCCCCAGGCCAAGCGGCTTTTATTCTTTTCCATCTTATTAAAGATAATGGCAGGATTGTGGAAGACTTGATTTCGAGATGTTTGTGTGGGTTTAGGGGCTCCGGGAAAAGGTTCGCTTTCCGTGGGCGAGTGATGAGCCTCCTCGAGCTAACGCTCTGCGGGGTCTCATCTACCACGCACTTCCCACAGGAGTCTCACCGTTTCCCTCCGCCCCTTTACCATATGAGGTTCTCGAAATCCCTCTTATAGGACCCTGCCTAAAACTCTTTTGAATCCTGCATAAACCGCGTTGACATAGACTTCTCAACCATAAAAGCTCCTATTGCTGGAAGGTAGCTTCGAGAATTTCTTCCGGCAAGTGGGCGGAGGGGAATGGCGAGACTCCTAATATAAGTGTGCAGGCGCCTCGATCAGCGGCGTATGGACTGGACTGAGCTGGCGGAGATAAAGGAAACACGGAGAACGAAGTGATTCGATGTTGACTTATCGTACAGAAGCGAGGGAAGTCTCACTAGCCGCTAGGCGCCGGAACCGGATATCGTAGAGGAAAAAAGTGCAGGGTGAGAACCCACAGGACGCAGTCCGAGAAGGCTCACCGCGCTCCCGCGGAAAGCGAGCTATTCCCCGCAGCCCCACCCGCTCAATAAAAGTCTCGAAACTGAGTCTTCAAGAAAAGGGACCGTTAGTGGTAGTTGGTATTTCTTTGTAATGAGCTTATTCCTAGTAACCTTATCGGTTTTTTATGATATGATATGTAACATGAAGAAATGGAAAGGAGTCGGTTCGATGAGCAAAATTTATATCCTCCATGAGAACGATGAATGGACCGATCATTTAACGGAGCGTTTAGAAGAGCTCAATCTTCCATATGAGCTCTGGCATTTAGATCAAGGGACGCTTGATTTGACAAGCGAGCCACCGGAAGGGATTTTTTACAACCGTATCAGTGCTTCTTCTCACACAAGGAATCATCGTTATGCACCAGAGTTTACTGAAGCTGTCCTTGCCTGGCTCGAACGCCATGACCGCACCATTGTAAATGGCAGCCGCGCTTTAAGGCTTGAAGTTAGTAAGGTTAATCAATATATGGCATTAAACCAGGCGGACATTCGTACACCGAAAACGATTACTGCTGTAGGGAAAGAGAATATTCTCGATGCTGCGCGGCAATTGGACATGGAATCGTTCATAACGAAACACAATCGTGCTGGAAAAGGGCAGGGAGTTCAGCTTTTCCATTCTACGGAAGCGTTGCGTGAATACTTGGACAGTGAGTCTTTTGAGGAACCGGTTGACGGGATTACATTGATTCAACAATATATTGAAGCACCAGAGCCTTATATTGTTCGTCACGAATTTGTAGGCGGAAAATTTGTATATGGGGTGAAGGTCGATACTTCTGAAGGTTTTGAACTGTGCCCTGCAGATGCGTGCTCAATTGAAGAATTGTATTGCCCGACGGACGCAGAACCCCAAACACCAAAAGCGAAGTTTGAAGTTCTTGAAAATTATCGTCCTTCCATCGTTGATGATTATGAAAAGTTCTTAGCAGAAAACAATATCGACGTAGCTGGAATTGAAGCTATTCAGGATAAAGAAGGTCGTTTCTACACATATGATGTCAACACGAATACAAACTACAATTCTGATGCTGAAGCTAAAGCTGGAACTTATGGGATGCTTGAATTGGCAAAGTATCTTGGGGGTCTTTTACAAAAGTCACTCGTTTAACAAAAAGATCGATCACATTCATGTGATCGATCTTTTTTAGTGGCGTTTGCTTAACCAGAGAACCCCTGATTTAGCGAGACGAGGAAGAACACCTGTCATCGGTTTTTGAAGCATGTTGCCAAATCCGTCATTTTTTCCAAGAGAGCCGAGGGCACCTTTTAATTTAACCTCAGAGGGACGCTCAGGTACACGGTTTCTTAGCACGGCATTAAGTACATCGGCTACCTTTTCTCCTTGCTGTCCGGCAAGCTGTGCACTAGGGGAGTGTTCGGAGGATGCACAATCACCTACAACGTAGACATTTTGATGTGTTGGCACTTGATAAAAATCATTGATTATAACTTTTTCCTGGTCATCCTTTTCAAAAGGAAGCTCTCTCACAAGGAAGTTCGGTCGGACACCAGCGGTCCATACAGTCACGTCGTTTAAATAACAGACGCCATTGTTGCAGACGCCATCTTTCTCGACGTACTCTACATTTGCTCCGTGAATCACTTCCACCTCATTATCTTTAAACCACTTCTCCACATAATCTTGAATTTTGGAATCGAAGGCCTTCAATACCGTGTCCCCTCGGTCCAACAAGCGAATGTTCAAATCCGGTCTGCTTTCGCGGACTTCTGAAGCGACTTCGATCCCGCTTAGGCCAGCTCCGACTACGGTTACCTTTCCGTAAGCACCGAGGTTGTTGATGGCAAAGCCTGCACTCCTTGCTTTTGAGAATGTCTGCACACTTTCGGTGAATTCTCGTGCTCCTTCAATTCCGTGGTAGTTATCTTCACAGCCAAGACCAATTAATAAATAATTGTAGGGAAGGCTTTTTTCCCCGCCTTTGATGATGATGGTTTCATTTTCTGTGTCAATTTTCTCCACCTCATCGAAGACATAAGTGACTTGCTCGTGTTCCGGAAAATCAACGCGCGCATGACGGTCAGACTCCGTTCCTGCTGCTATGGTGTAAAATTCAGTTTTTAATGAATGGTAAGGATTCCTGTCGACGACAGTGATATGTACATCCTCCGGGATTTGATCGAGCAACCCGTGCAAAGTGTTCATACCGCCATAGCCGCCCCCTAAAATAACGACTTCTTTCATCTTCGTTCCACCACCTTTTCCTTAATCCCCTTTTCGAAAACGCTTTCTGATTGTTACAACCTTTAGAGTACCAAAATTACTGCTGAAAAACTAGAATGATTGAGCAAATTCTCTCATCTTTCCTTATTATTCGATTCCCTCTCCGTAAATATTTAAAAGTCTAAATGTAAACATTCCTAACAAAATCTTTCATATAAGCTCCCGATTGTGGAATACTTGCTTTCGAGATTCTTTCGGGGTTCGTTGCTAAAGTTGTGAGTCAGGGTTGACTGGGAAGCCACTCGTCTACCAGGGCGATACCGTATTTGAACACTTTCCTGTAGGGGAGCGCCGAGCTTCCTCGGACTGCGTCCTGCAGGATATCGCCTATCTCCTTCTCCCACGGGAGTCTCGCATCTTTCCAACCACCCCAATCGATTTATGTGAGAAACGAACCCTTTTACCAAGTTGGATTGTCTTCCAATATTCCACTGTTAGGAGCATAGAGCGTACTGTATCGAAATCTCAGAAATCAAACACCTAGTCATGGCAGTTTTTATCTTATACTCCCATCGCTAAATGGCTGCTTATTCGAAAAAGGGGTTTCGAGACACTAATTAGGGAAAGGGGCGGAGCGAACCTTTTCCTGGAGCCCCTAAACACCTACAAAAATCTCGAAATCAAGTCTTACACAGTGCCGCCATTATGTGTAATAACAGTAAAGGATAGTTCAATTTTGAGGTGGAATCTGGTACATTGAAGGCAGAAATGGTTAGAAAGGAAACGATGATGAAAAAAATACATAGCGATCTTTTGCAATTTAGAGGCACGCATTATGATTTTGGATTTTATCAAGGGAAACTGCTGAAAGATTCGTGGACAGTAAAGAATAGAGAAAAACAATGGCGGGTGAGGAAGCCTCGTTTTGTTGTAGAAGAACAGGAAGTGAAGGAAGCGATCTCGCGTTTTGCCCCGGGTGTCTGGGATGAGCTTCTGGGATTGAGGGATGCGCTGGAATGGCCGATGGAAAAAGTAATGATGGAGTTCGGTGGATATCGCATCGACTATAAACGAAGTGGATGTTCGATTATGACCGGAGACGGCTATTTCATTAGGAATTATGATTACATGCCGAAGACATATGAGGGAAGGTATAGTCTTTTTCAACCCACCGACCAGGGATACAGCATGATAGGACCAACGCAGCGTATCACTGGACGGATGGATGGAATGAACGAAAAAGGTCTTGTGATGGGGTATAACTTTATGCACCGCAAACGTCCTGGGGATGGATTTATCTGCTGTATGATTGGGCGTCTTGTGCTTGAATCTTGCGCAAACATAACGGAAGCTGTCCAAATGCTGCGCGAGATCCCTCATCGCCATTCATTCAGTTACACAGTGTTCGATAAAAGCAACGTGACTTATGTAGTGGAGGCTTCTCCACGGGGCGTAGAGGTAAGAGAGGCGGACGTTTGTACGAACCATTTTGAAATTATGAAAAAGGAAAATCGAAATCACCTTGTAGATTCTATGAAGCGTTTAGATGCCATTCAATCGAATCGTGAAAGTATCAAAAGTGCATATGATGCCTTCCGGTTAATGAATGATACCGATCGTGGCGTGTTTTCTAAGTTGTACAGCAATTGGGCTGGAACCATTCATACGTCTGGATACTTACCAAAAGAAAACAAAGCCTGGTTTGCTTTAGGTGGGGACCAGAAACCGGTGGAATTTGATTTCTCCCGATGGTTAAATGGAGAGGATCTTGAAGAAGAAAATGTGGTTGGAGAAGTAGATACTGATATTCCTTTTGCTCACATGGAGGATGGCGCCTATTGGAGTGGGAAGAAATGACCGCGACACGATGTCTCATCCGTCAGGGGAAACCAGAAGACGCGGCTCATACCATGGCGATTGCTAAGGAAATATTATCTGAAGGTTATGGATTAAAACACCTTTCTGAGTTCCATGATTCTCTCGAAAAAGAAAAAGCATGGATCACCCGATACGAAGACCCTGAGTTTTTTCTGGTCGCCGAAATGGGCGGTGATGTTGTCGGGTTTTTAAACTTTGATGTGGGAGCTCTTTCTTCCACAAGACATCAGGGCACTTTTGGTGTTAGTGTGAAAAGGGACGTAAGGAACATGGGGATCGGACGGAAACTCGTGACGGCTTTGACAGCACGATGCAGGCAAACGGATGGAATTGATATCATCCGGCTGAATGTATTGGAATCCAATGCACGAGCCATCCACCTATATAAGTCCCTAGGCTTTCAAAAGGAAGGCTGTTTTGAAGATTACATTCGAAAGAACGGCAGAAGTGATAACCTGATCCACATGGCCCTGCATTTACATTCTTAAAAGGAAGTGATGGGAAGATGGCTGAAAAAGTGATCGTCTCTTGGAGTGGTGGCAAGGATTCAGCCCTAGCTTTGCAAAGGGTGATAGATGATGAAAACTATGAAGTCGAAGGTCTGTTTTCAACCATCTCTGAGCAGTCTTTTCGTCTACCTGTCCATGAAGTCAGGAAGAACCTGCTGATGAAACAGGCGGAGGCAATCGGCCTGCCTCTTGAGATTGTCCCTATTCAGGAAAGTGCTTCAAATCAGGTGTATAACAAGGTAATGAAAAAGATGTTCCAAGGCTTCAGGGAAAGAAAAATCAGCAAAGTGGTTTACGCTGATCTCTTCCTTGAAGATATACGGGCGTTTCGTGACGAATTACTGTGGAAGAATGGAATGGCTGGCGTCTATCCTTTATGGGGCATAGGTTCAGATAAGGTGGCGGATGAGGTCATTGAGAAGGGGTTTCAGGCTGTGGTCACTACTGTTGATACGAAAAAGATGGATGATACCATTCCTGGAGCTCTCTATGATCAGAAGTTTCTGCATTCCTTGTCCCCTGACATCGACCCTTGCGGAGAAAACGGAGAATTTCACACATTTGTATATGGTGGTCCCATATTTCATACACCTTTAGGGCTTCAGCAAGGAAGGCGATTTGAAACACTGGGTGGAAGGTTTTCTCATGTGGAAATTGATGAAGAGTAGACAAGCATCTTTGGAATAAGGTATAACTAAGAAAACACATGTTGGAGGTTACTATGGAAGATATTTTACAAATGAAAGATAAAAACATCGTCGTCATGGGCGTGGCGAACCAGAGAAGCCTTGCTTGGGGAGTAGCTAAATCCCTTTATCAGGCTGGAGCCAACGTTATTTTTACATATCGTAAAGAAAGAAGTTATAAAAAACTCGAGAAGCTGCTTGCTGATGGTGGATTGGATGCGAAGGCGATCGTTCAATGCGATGTGAACAGTGATGAAAGTATTCAGCAAGCTTTTGCCGAAATCGGTGAGAAAGTCGGAGTCATTCATGGGGTCTGTCATTCCATCGCTTTTGCACATGCGGAGGATTTAAAAGGTGATTTCGTCGAAACTTCCCGCGATGGGTTCGCTTTTGCGCAGGATACAAGTGCTTACTCACTTATTGCGGTAGCAAAAGCAAGTCAACCCTATATGACAGAAGGTGGATCGATGATTGCTATGAGCTATCTTGGAGCTGAACGTGTGGTCGAGGGCTACAACGTCATGGGGGTAGCCAAGGCATCCCTTGAAGCTACGGTCCGTTACTTAGCCTCTGATTTAGGGAAAAAGCAAATCAGAGTCAATGCCATTTCGGCTGGTGCGGTTCGCACACTTGCTGCTAAAGGGGTCCCAAGTTTCAATGAAATTTTACACAAAATTGAAGAAACTGCTCCACTGAAAAAGAATGTGACGCAGGAAGAAGTCGGAGATATGACGCTGGCCATGATGAGCCACTTGTCACGCGGAGTGACAGGAGAAATTGTTTATGTTGATTCGGGTTACAATATCTTAGGTTAATGATTAAGTCCCCACGAGCAGGGGGCTTTTTTCTTTGCTGAAAACGTTTTATAGCTTCTGTTTGGGGAATGGACTCTTAGATAAGGAAATCCACACAGGACCAATTCATTAGAACGGAGGCTATCGGATTATGCAAAGACAACAAACCATTATCGAAGAGTCATTAAAAGCCATTATGGAGGATGAAGATTTTCTTCCGGATTTGAAAGCACAAACGCGGGAGCAAGCATACAATTCATTAGTCGCCTTGCTTTCGACTCCGAATCATATCCACAAATCCTTTCTACGCATCACTACTGAAAATGGAACGATTGTAAGGATTCCGTCATTCCGTGTACAACATAGTGATACGGTAGGTCCGTACAAAGGCGGGATTCGTTTTCATGAATCGGTTGATGAAGACGAAGTCTCTAATTTAGCGAAACTGATGACTTTAAAAAATGCCCTGCATGAACTTCCTTTTGGGGGAGGTAAAGGGGGAGTAGTCATCAACCCGAAGGAATACAGCATAAAAGAACTCAACTTGATCTGTAAAAAATATGTTCAATATTTCAATGATATCCTCGGACCTGACAAGGACATCCCAGCACCGGATGTCGGCACAGGAGAGCGGGAAATGGATTGGATGATGGGGGAATTTAAAAATATACACCCTGGAGAGCCGTATCGAAACAGTTTTACCGGGAAAAGCATTGTAAACGGCGGATCGCTTGGAAGAAGAGAGGCTACCGGAAAAGGGGTCTACTATACGTTTCGGTATATGATGCATGATTTCGTCAATGAACATAGAAAATGGTTAGGCGATACAGAGAATATTTTTGCCCATACGGCTCTTGACCATGCTGATGAAAAGTTGAAAATGGCAGTCCAGGGTTTTGGTAATCTTGGTTCTGTAGCTGCGCTTGAAGCCTATCAATGCAACCACCTTCAAAACCGTGTGGTTGCGGTGAGCGATGCTAATGTGATGTTATATAACTCAGATGGTCTGGACATTCCAGGTCTGGTTAAATTTGCAAAAGAGAATGATGGAGATCTGCCTTCAACGGAAGAAGAATTAAACGAGCAGGAACTTGTGGCAGAGATTAAAGAGCGGGATGCCTTGCTGGAAATGGATGTTGATGTTCTGATTTTAGCAGCGTTGGAAGATCAAATCCACAAAGATAATATGAAGGACATTCAAGCGAAGATTATCGTAGAAGGTGCGAATGGACCGATTACGGAAGAAGCGGATCGGTATCTTGCCGATAAAGGTGTATTGATTGTCCCTGATATCTTAGCTAATGCAGGTGGTGTCATCGTTTCTTACTACGAATGGGTTCAGGGGAGAGAGGCACAGTTCATGACGGAGGATCAGGTTTTCGAAAGACTTTTCGATAAGCTGAAAGGTACCATGGATACGATTCTCCCACAATTCTTCGGAGATCCGTTCCCGTTAAGGCAAAATTGTTACATCCACTCCGTAACAAAATTATCCACAATTATGTACCGTCAAGGAAAACTTTATTAAGGTTTAAAAACTCAGCCTAACGAGGCTGAGTTTTTTTGTACATTATTTTCTTAGAAAAGGGAAAATTAAAGGAAGAGTGCTTATTAAAAGGAGGAGTTGGAATGCTTGAAGGTAGATCAGCTTTAATTACTGGTTCCGGACAGGGGATTGGACTTGAGATCGCCACAGAATTTGCGAAAGCAGGCGCAAAGGTCATGCTTAATGATATCAATGAAGATACCCTGAACAAATCAGTAGAACAGCTGCGATCCCAAGGACATACAGTAGAAGGGGTCGTTGCCAATGTAGCGAAAGAAGAAGATGTAAAAAATGCGATTGAAGAAACCGTCAGTAAGTTCGGCAAAATTGATATTTTAGTCAATAATGCAGGTATCCAGCATGTTGCTCCAATTGAAGAATTCCCTAGTGAAAAATATTCATTGATTTTAGATATCATGCTGAAAGGTCCGTTTTACGGAATCAAGTACGCGTTTCCGCACATGAAGGAACAAGGCTATGGTCGTATCTTAAATATGGCTTCAATCAATGGACTTATCGGATTCGCTGGTAAAGCTGGTTACAACAGTGCGAAGCATGGGGTCATCGGGTTAACGAAGGTAGCTGCTCTAGAGGGTGCGGACCACGGTGTTACGGTAAACGCCATCTGCCCGGGATATGTAGATACACCGCTTGTACAAAACCAGTTAGAAGACCTTGCAAAATCGAGAAACATCGATAAGGAAAAAGCGTTAGAAGAAGTTATTTATCCACTCGTACCACAAAATCGTTTGCTTCAAGTGCAGGAAATTGCAGACTATGCGATTTTTCTTGTCAGTGAAAAAGCGAAAAGCATCACAGGACAAGCAGCGGTTATTGATGGAGGGTACACCGTACAATAAAAAAGTAAAACACGTCCTTTTTTATGGACGTGTTTTTCATTTGATGGTGCACAAAAAAGCTTCCCTCCATAAGGAGAGAAGCTTTTCTTAGTTAATACCCATCATAGCGAGGAAGATAATCGCAATGGTGGCAATCATCGGAATAAGCAGACCGACAACAAATACATCCTTGTAGGAATCTTTGTGGGTCAAACCTGTAACGGTGAACAATGTTAATAGAGCACCGTTATGAGGGAGTATGGAGGCTCCTGACGCTACCGAAGTAATACGGTGAAAAGCTTCAAGGCTCAACCCCTGATCAACAGCAATATTGTAATATTCCTGTCCGAGAGCTTCGAGAGCGATGCCCATTCCGCCAGATGCCGAGCCGGTAATCATCGCAAGCAGACTAACGGCAAAAGCTTCAGAGAAAAACGGGCTTAGTGGGATACTGAAAATCAATTCCTTAACAGAATCAAACCCAGGTGAAGCCGTAACAACAGTACCAAATCCGACGGCAGCACTCGTGTTAATGGTAGCCATAACCGAACCGGAAGCCCCGCCATTGATTGCTTTGATGAAATCTTTATAATCTTTCCAGTTAAAGATCATGATTAAAATGATCCCGATGAGCAATGCAGCTAAAATGCTGATGTCGAAGGCGTTCAATGTCAAGACCACAGCTATTAGTGGAATGGTGGAAAGAATCCAGTTTGGAAGTTCTTCTTCGTTCACACTTTTAACTTGGTTGTCACCTTCAGGCTCTGTAAATTTTTCATCTTTGTTGTTCAGCTGTTTTTCACGGAATTTCAAGTAAAAATATCCCCCGACAGCCATGATCAATGCGGCAACAATCCCTAGAATTGGAGCGGCCATCGTGTCTGTCTTGAAGGTGTTGATGGGAATGATGTTCTGAATTTGAGGTGTTCCAGGAAGTGCCGTCATTGTAAATGTGAAAGCCCCAAGTACGAACGTCGAAGGAATCAACTTTCTAGAAACATTCGCCTCACGGAACATGGCTACAGCCAATGGATACACTGCAAAGACCACAACAAACAAACTAACTCCGCCATACGTAAGAATAGCTGCCGATAAAAGCATACCGAGAATGGCACGTTTTTTACCAATTACGCTTGAAATCTTATGAGCAACCGACTGAGCGGCTCCCGTATCTTCCATCAATTTTCCGAAAATCGCACCGAAAAGGAAAATCGGAAAGTAGTCTTTCGCAAAGTCGACAAACCCCTGCATGTAGGTATCTGTGTATGCGGGCAGGATATCCATGCCGCTTAAAATTGCCACAATACCTGATACCAGTGGCGCAATCCAGATGATGGACCATCCAAGATAAGCCAAAAGCATAAGTAATACGAGTCCAATTAGGATACTGATCATGATGAATCCCTCACTTTGTTTAATATCTGTTTTACTTTGTCCAAAACTGAAAAATAAATGAGGAATTCATATGGATTCAAATGGTTAAAAGAAATCAAGCGTGCGTTCCTCCGCTAAAGCTCCTGTTTGTTGAAGACTCAGTTTCGAGACGATTGTGTGGTTCTGGGGGCTCCGGGAAAAGGTTCGCTTTCCATGGGGCGGGCGGTGAGCCTCCTCAGGCTACGCCTTCCGGGGTCTCACCTGTCCCACACGTCCCATAGGAGTCTCACCGTTTCCCTCCGCCCCTCTATCAATTAAGTATCTCGAAACGACTTCTGTTTATCCTACTTAAGGGAGCGCAGGAATATATACTTGTCAAGCCAACATTCTGAACCTGAAAGTTCGATATAGAGATTTTTTCAACTAAAGATCCGCGGTTTTGGAAGTTGTTCTACACTGTATGTGGGTTCCAATTCTCACAACCATACAAGTTGATTTTCCAGAAGTGGTTTCGAGAATCTTCCATGGTAAAGGGGCGGAGGGGAATGGCGAGACTCCTGCGGGAAAAGAGTGCTAGGTGAGACCCCGCAAGGCGTCAGCCTGAGGAGGCTCATCGTGCTCCCGCGGAAAGGGAGTTATTACCCGCAGCCCCCATCCACTCAACAAAAGTCTCGAAACTGAGTCTTTCACAATCCTGCCATATTGTTGAATAAAAAAACCGAGTATAACCTCGAAGGGTTATACTCGGTTTTGGTATGAATATTGATCAGCCTGTGTTACGAAGTCCTGCTGCGATTCCGCTGATGGTGAGAAGAACTTCTGTCAAGATGTCCTCATGATCATCGACTTGACGCAATTCCTTGATGAGCTCCACTTGAAGGAAGTTCAATGGATCAACGTAAGGGTTACGTAGTCGTACGGATTCTTTAATTGTTGGCTGGTGATCGAGAAGTTCGGCATCTCCTGTAATTTGCAGCAAGATGTCTTTTGTGCGGTCGTATTCTTCCACAATGTTTTGGAAAATACGTTCCCCAAGTTCTTGATCATTAACAAGCGCTTTATATTCTTTCGCTGTTTGAATATCGGCTTTTGTCAGAGCCATTTGCAAATTGTTGATGGTAGAGCGGAAGAACGGCCAGTTCTCATACATTTGCTTGAGAACGGCTAGGTGATCTTCGTTCTTTTCAACATAACTTGTAAGACCTGTACCTGCTGCGTACCATGCAGGAATGAGCTGTCGGTTTTGTGTCCAGGCGAAAACCCATGGAATGGCTCTTAAGTTCTCAAATTTGGAACTGTCTTTACGCTTCATAGGACGCGAACCAATATTAAGTTCACTGATTTCCTGTAACGGTGTCGCTTCGTTGAAGTAAGTCAGGAAATCGGAATCACCGAATACGAGCGACTGGTATTTTTTCAAGGATACATCAGAAATGTCCTCAAGGGCTTGCTCCCATAGTTCTTCCCTATGGTGGCCTTGTTCGGATTCTTTGGAAATATTCATGGCACCCTCTAGAAGGGTAGAGGCTCCTTGCTCAAGGCTTCGGTATGCGATATCTCTCAGCAAGTAACGGGAAGAGAGGACCTCTCCTTGTTCGGTAATTTTCACGCCCTCACCAAGAGTCTCTACTGGCTGGGAAAGCAGGCTTCGGTTCAACGGTCCGCCTCCACGGCCAAGGGAACCTCCGCGGCCATGGAAGAACTTCAATCCAACATTGTATTCGTGAGCCATATCGTGAATTTCCTGTTGGGCTTTGTAAAGTCTCCAGTTGGCTGTAAGTGTGCCGCCATCTTTACTTCCATCAGAGTAGCCAAGCATAATTTCCTGATGGTTTCCATGCTTGTCCAAGTGTTTGCTGTAGACATCCATTTCGAATAGAGTCTTCAAAATGTCAGGGCCTGCTACAAGGTCGTCGACGGTTTCAAGTAGTGGTGCTACGTTCAATTTGCTTTCCACTGTGCCATCCGCATGCAGACGGTAGATGCCAGCTTCCTTTGCTAATACTAGGACTTCAAGAAGATCACTTGCAGATTCTGTCATACTAATCAAGTAGACTTCAATCGAACGCTCACCGAATTCCTTATGAGCTCTACGGATCATTTGAAAGACATTCAGCATTTTTTGTGTCTCTTCAGAATAGTCTTCGTTCAATAATGAAATCGGACGTGGATCCTTCAATACATCTTGGAGAATTTCAAGCTTGTCCTGCTCTTCGAGGGAAGCGTAGTCCTCGACAATTCCAACTTTTTGTAAAAGTTCTGAGACAGCTGATTCATGTTCGCCACTATGATTTCGAATATCGAGTGTTGCGAGGTGGAAGCCGAATAGTTCCACTTGACGAATCAGTTTGCGCAGCTTTTTCAGTTCGCGTTTGTTCGGCTGGTGCGTTTGGGCACTGTCACGAATTTGACGCAAGTCCTTGAGAAGCTCATCCGCATAATCGTAGCCGATATCAGACTTACCTACCTGGCGAAGGCGTTCCAGAATAATGGCAAATTTACGACGATAAATTTCGCGGTCCACTCGCCATTTCTTACCTTTTGGAAGCATTGGTTCTTCATTTTCGATTGCGTTTTTCAACTCATCGGTGACGGTTACTTGTGTGGACGAATGGCTAAATCGTTTCATTAGTTCGACGAGTACTGCATCATATTTTTTCAAAACAAGTTTTCGTTGTTTTTGGAGCGTCTGCCATGTGATTTCAGGTGTTACGTTTGGATTTCCGTCTCGGTCGCCGCCGATCCAGGAACCAAAACGAAGGAAGTTCGGGACGTTCCAATCTTCATTTGGATAGTGATCTTCCAAACGTGCTTCGAGCTCCTGGTGGATATCTGGAAGCACGTCAAATAAGGTTTCGTCAAAATAATAAAGGCCGTTGCGCACTTCATCCATAACGGTTGGCTTGCGTTCACGTAATTCATCTGTCTGCCAAAGAACCGTGACTTCATTTTGCAGACTGTCCTGTAAGCTTTCACGTTCGCTCTTTGTCAATTGAGGATGGTCGAGCTTTTTAAGGATCGTTGCAATACGCTTCTGAATCTCAAGTACAGTCCGCTTTGTAGCTTCTGTAGGGTGGGCGGTAATAATTAATTCGAGAGAGAGCTTATTCAAGACCTCTTGAATTGCACCTTTAGAAAAGTCATTTTTTTTCAAGTTCTGTACAGCGCTTTCGAGGGAGAATGGTTGAGCGCCATGGTCTTCGCGTAATTGGTATTCGCGGCGACGGCGAATCCGATGATTTTGTTCAGCGATATTAACGAGGTGGAAATATATTGAGAATGCGCGGATGACTTGGGAGCGCATCGGTGGTTCGAGGTTTTGTATTTCATTTTTCAGTTGATTATATGTGGAGGAGTCTGGACTCTTCCTCAAGTCTTTCGTTAATTGTCGGATCGTTTCTACCTTGTTTAGTAGTTCCTCTCCGCCGTGGTGGACGAGAATATCCCCTAGCATTTTCCCTAATGCATGGATGTCCCGGCGTAAGGGAGTTGTATGATCGTTTGTGTTTTTTACAGTAGTCATACTTTCACCTTCCTGTCAGATCGATTTAAGTAAGATAAAATTGCCTATGTGTTTCATAATGTTATCAGAATAATTTGCATAGTCAAACACTTCGAACCGTGATACCATCAACTGTTGCCCTGTTTTAATCGTCAGAAAAATATGGCAAGTATAAGAATGACAACGCATGTAAGCGTTAACTTATAATCATGCATAAACATACTTCTACTATTTTAAATTCTTTCCCCACAAAACACAAAATGAAAATCTTAGGTGCGTTATTTGGAAGAAAATGTATGACCTGGTCACCGAATTATTTCCATGAAAAGGATGGTGGAGCTTTCCTCTTGGTTGTGGTGTATAGGAACGGGGGGAGTATGAAAAAGTAAGAGGGGAGAACGTCACGCGTTCTCCCCTCTTAGGTGTTATGTATATTTATTGAGACTCATTTCATAAAGGCTCCATAATTCGTCTTCGAATGGACGATGGTTTTTGTAGTAGTAGTCTATGGTGAAACCAGCATTCTCATAACAGCGGATGGCTCCTCTATTGAAGTCGAAGACACCTAATGTCACTCTTTCCAGCTTAAGGTGCTGAAAAGCATACATGGATATTAGCTGTATCATATGTCGTCCATATCCTTTCCCTCTATATTTGGGAGAAACGATGACTTTTCCGATTCGCCCTTGTTTTTTATCAAGATCTATCCGTCCTATAGAGAGGTGTCCGACGATTTCATCCAGTGAGGGATCATACACCTGGAAAGCACGTCGATCTCCTGCATCTTTGTAATCCATTAGCTGCTGCTGGGTTAATGGAAAATTGAACATCGGCCCGCCCCATTGCATTAGGAATCGCGGTGATTCAATCCAATCGAAAAGTGTGTGAAAATCTTTTTCTTGAAAAGGGATCAATTCAAGCATGGTTTTTCTCCTAACATTCCTTTTTTTCGATAATACACTACTTTTGAAAAATTATGAAAAAAATCGTGACATTACATCTATACACATGGGATGATAGACTATTGTAAAGTTAACGTTGATAGAGGAGGGAATCTTGTGGCAGATAATGAAAAAGATCAAGTCATTGATGAAGCCTTAGGAGAAAAAGACATACGAAGGTTGGAGTTTCGTGGAGGAGTCTTTACTGCTACCATTCCTTTGGTGTTTTTCATCATATGGGCAATTGTATTAAGTGTAACAGGGCTTGTGACCGAACAAGCGTTAGTACTGGGGATGGTCCTTGGCATTGCCATCGGTTTATTCCTATGTAAGTCCAAATGGTCGGATTATGCACAAAGCTTAATATCCGGCATGGCCCAACCTGTAGGAGTTGTTGCCATCATCGCCTGGTTTTGGGCAGGGATGTTTGCAAACATGTTATCCGCTGGTGGATTAGTCGACGGCCTTATTTGGTTCGGTTTCCAATCGGGACTGGAAGGGGGAGCCTTTGTTGGCATAACATTTCTTCTAGCAGGATTGTTCTCAACAGCTGTCGGTACCGGTTATGGCACAGTAGCGACTTTTGGTGTTCTGATGTATCCGGCTGGAGTCATTCTAGGAGCGGATCCTGTTATTCTCCTTGCTGCGATTTTAAGTGGAGCTGTTTTTGGAGATAATCTGGCCCCTGTATCAGACACGACGATTGTATCTGCAACAACTCAGGATGCTGACGTACCAGGAGTTGTACGTTCACGCTTTAAATATTCCATCACAGCAGCCATACCAGCTCTTATTTTATTTGTAATTTTCGGCGGTGGTGGAGAAATGGGCAGTCAGCAAGTGGTCAGTGAGCTTCAAAGTGAAGTTTCACCTGAAGGGCTTCTCATGTTAGCTCCATTTGCATTAGTTTTATACTTAGCCTTAAGTGGTCATCATCTATTGACCTCGCTATCCTACGGAATCCTTGCCGCTGCCGTGTTCATTTTCCTTACCGGTCATTCCTTGAAAGATGTCTTGTACATCCATAAGAACGATGCCGGTGAAGCAGTGATTGAAGGGGCATTAATTGATGGAATTAGTGGCTATTTCAATATGGCGATCTTAATTTTATTCATCCTTGCCGCTGCTTACCTGTTGGATGTCGCAGGCACCATGGATGTCATCAAGAACTTTTTCTTGAAGTTAATTAACAATGTGGTGCGAAGGGCTGAACTTTCAATTTTCGGAATTGTCGCTTTCTTGAATGTGTTTATTACGATCAATACAGCCGCTGAGATTGCTGCAGCACCGTTTGTTCGTAAATTAGGAACAGAAATGAATATTCATCCGTATCGAAGAGCCAACTTCCTTGATACAGTCACCTCTTCACTAGGGTACATTTTCCCTTGGAGTGGTGGGGTGCTGCTCGCATGGGCTACCGTTCAGGGGGCAGCCGATCAATACGACTTCTTACCTGTTGTCGGACCTGGAGAAGTCTTTCCGTTCGTCTTTCAGGGCTGGTTGCTGTTGATTGTTATGTTTATTGCAGCATGGACAGGCTGGGGACTTCGCTACACCGGTAAAAATGGTGAGGAAGTGAAACCAGAGGATTTTAAAAAGTAAGTGGTAAAAGTAACCCCCTGAGTTATGAACTCAGGGGGTGTTTTGTGTTACGTATGAAGATGGGCTTTTACTTCTTTCATTTGATCCAGGTGGCGAAGTTCGTGCCAGCCGATAAACTCTACCCATTGTTCCAAGTTCATATCTCCGAACGCGGGGTGAGGGAATGCACGGTTTTGTAATGTTTCTTCCTCCTTATTGTGAATAAGGAATAAAGTCGCCTCACGCGTCTTCTTCAAACCTTCTTTTGCTTCCTGCAAGGTCTTGAATTCCCCTTTTGGACGAACGGCCTCTGGGGCATCGACTTTATAATCACGGTTGGTGGTCTTATGGATCGGTTTTTCTGTCGCTTGTTGTGTGTCTCCCTGTTTGAGAGCTTGGTTGATCTGATAAACGATTAATTGTTCCATTAAGTATAAGTGTTCTAAAACTTCAAGGATGGACCAACGATCTTCTTCAGGCTTAACCGATGCTTCTTGCTCTGGAACTTCTTCTACAAATTCGAGCAGTTCTTTTCTTTTTTCATCTAAGCCATACATACAGATTCTCCCTTTCAAGTGAAGTTATCTCGAGTCTATCACAACTCCTATAGAAGGTTCTTTCCCTAGTACCTCAAGAAATGAAACCTTTCACATACTCTTCCGTATGTAAAAGTAAGAAAAGGAAAAAATTACATGACTAGGTCATACATATTATTCCAATTTTTCAGGAGGGAAATTAGGTGAAGAAACTGCTTTGGGCTTTCTTGGTTTTTCTTGGTTTTATAGGAGCTGTTGTATTCTTTGTTGATGCTAAAGAGGATAACATTCTCCTGAGTAAGGAAGAGGTAGAAATTGGTGTACCAGGTGTTACAGGATATTCCATTTCATATGACAGCGGTGGTACTGAAATTCCGGGGCTTTGGGTTGAACCGGATGATATCGATGGCGCTCTCCCGCTGCTCATTCATAATCGTGGAGGAGTGGGAGAAAGTTCGTTGACAGATGCGCAAGAACTTAAAAACCTATCTTATTGGGCAAAGCGGGGGTATGTTGTACTAGCGACTCACTACAGGGAAAATGCAGAAGAAAAGTTTGAGCCAACTAAAAGGAAAGATTTTGTCCGGGATGTTCTCGATTTAAAAAAGGTGGGTACCGAGCTTGACCATGTGGATGAAGAGCGAACCGTTATGCTCGGATATTCCCGTGGCGGATGGATGAGTTTCCTAGCCGTTCAACAAGACATAGAGGTTGATGCAGTCGCTGTAATTGGAGGCATTACCGACTTGAAGCAGCTGTATGTAACGCAACCAGAACCTGTTCAAAAACAAATTGAACATTTATTGGGAGAACCAGGGGGAGACCAGAGCTGGTATCGGGAGCTTGCTCCAATTAACTGGGTGAAGGACATTGATGTACCAACCTTAATGCTTCACGGAGAGAGGGATCAGACAGTTCCGGTTGAACAGGCGCGAATGTTCGCAAAGTTGATGGAAGGTAATCATGACCTCCATCGGTATGTCGAATATGAAAATGGAGATCATGGCCTGAGGCTGCATTTCAAAGAGTATGCTCCTGAGGTGCTGGATTGGTTTGAAAAGCATCTAGAGGAAAAGTAAAGTGTATAGTATATAGTAGGGATTTATCTATGTTTATTGAATAGAAAATTACGAAGGCTGTTTTTATCCTTTCCATAGAGTTACAGATACGTAAACTTTAGGACTCGATTTTGATCCATCGTGGTATAGAAGCAGTGAGGAAGCATAAATAACCATAGAATAGGATTAGGAGGAATACAATGAGCGACTACTCTATTGATGAATTTATTAGAAAAACGAAACAGGATGAATCAGAGAATGATTATTTTGAGCTGGAGACCCCGAGAATTCTTGAGGTAAACCTCCTCGATCAAGTGTGGGCTAAAGCAGGAGCGATGATTTCTTATAATGGGAACATTAAATTTGAAAGAGAAGGGATCCTCGAGCATGGCGTCGGTCGTTTATTTAAAAAAGCGATGACCGGAGAAGGAAGCTCTTTAATGAAGGCTACGGGTCGCGGGCGGCTTTACCTTGCTGATCAGGGCAAGAAGATTACTATTTTTGATCTGGATAATGAAACAATCACGGTGAATGGTAATGATCTTCTTGCCTTTGAACCAAGCATTGACTGGGATATAAAACTAATGAAAAAAGTAGCGGGTATGGTTTCTGGTGGTTTGTTCAACGTAACCCTCAGCGGGAGTGGCCGTGTGGCTATTACATCGCACTATGAACCGTTGACGCTGCTCGTACGTCCTGGTGAACCTGTCATTACAGACCCGCATGCTACGGTGGCATGGTCCGGGCACTTGGAGCCGAATTTCAAAACAGACATCAGCTTCAAGACACTTATAGGCAGGGGAAGCGGTGAATCCATTCAAATGGAGTTTGAAGGTGATGGATTTGTCATTGTCCAGCCGTTCGAGGAAGTTTACACGACGGGGCAGAGCTGAGCTGGAGCGGATTTTTTTACAGACAGGCATGCGCATGTTAAGGTTTGAATATAATGAAATCAAAGAAGAACTCAATGTGCATTCACTAGAATTTTTTCATTTATTATCCTTTACTTCGTTACTAATACGTAGTACTATGGGTACTAACAAAAAATAAATAACGGAAACTTCTTATCCAGAGAGGCGGAGGGACTGGCCCTTTGATGCCCGGCAACCATCGAATCAATCTACGGATTGACGAGAACGGTGCCAATTCCTGTAGAATGTACCAACATTCTAAGAGATGAGAGGATCGTGCGGATATTAGCGACCCCTTTTCTTACTGGATAAGAAAAGGGGTCTTTTCGTGTAAGCACCATAACCGTCAAGGCTCTCGATAGAAGTTGCGTTAAGGGAAAGGAAAGATGTTATATGGCAACAGCTATTTTTGGTGCAGGATGTTTTTGGGGAGTAGAAGCGTTTTTTGAAAAATTCGAAGGGGTTACAGAAACAAAGGTCGGTTATATTGGCGGCCACCTGGAGAACCCGACATACGAACAAGTAAAAGCAGGCAAGAGTGGACACGCGGAATCTGTCAAAGTGAACTACGATCCAACGGTTATCACCTATGCAGAACTTGTAAATATCTTCTTTGAAGCTCACGACCCGACTTCCCGCAACAAACAGGGAATCGACGTAGGTCACCAATATCGTTCTGTCATTTTCCATTCGGATGCAAGCCAGAAATACATTGCTGAAGAAAAAATCAAAGAGTGGGAAGGCAAAGGAGTTTTCAAACGCCCGATCGTTACAGAAGTTGAAGAAGCAACAACTTTTTATGAAGCTGAAGAGCACCATCAGAAATATTTACAAAAGCATGGCTCTGCCGCATGCTCCATTGGATAACGAAAAGGACCCTTTCACAAGGGTCCTTTTCATATAGGTCAACCTTCTTAACCTTCTCTTTGTCTGGACGCATCCATCGCTTTTAAGAAATAGGCCGTAGGGAGAAGGATGCCGATTCCTGATTCAAGCAAAGCAAAAAATCGGGCCATCCCCACAGGCAGCATATCCCCATAACCCACGCTCAACAATGTTTCCCCACTGAAGTAAAGCAAGTCCAAAAAGGTTGGGTCAACAGGTTCCCGGGATGATAGACTAGTAACTAGAATGACTCCATCTAAAGATAGAAGATAGTAAAGGATCGTAAATCCCATTAATACACCTGTGAGAACAAAAAATAATTGAAAGAAAAGGGCTGTGCTGAAGTAGCTTTTTCTGTATGTTTTATTTGTGAAAAAATAAACGAGATTTGCTGCAATGAATATAATCGCAACGATGAACAGAGCTTGTACCATTCTTATTCTCCTTTTTTAAAATAATGAGAGGTTTTGGCAGCATCCATTAGGAAATGGTGAGCAAACCATTATAGAAAAACTTCTACCCTATGTTGAAGTGCCCGTAAACATAGACTCAAAAAAGGAAGGAGGTGGGCTTTTGTGGGTTAATGACGCTATCTTGATTGTCATGTGTATCTTCATGGTATTGGGAGCACTTGATTACTATGTCCTTAATCACCGCCTGTCTCTTGGATGGCGGTTTTACGAAGCGTTTATGATGATGGGCCCACTGGCTCTTTCGATGGTAGGGATCATCTCCCTTGCACCTGTATTGTCCCAGTGGTTGGCGCCTGCCATCCGCCCCGTGTTTTTATGGTTTGGAGCGGATCCGTCGATGTTTGCATCCATGATGCTTGCTATTGACATGGGAGCCTATCCTCTGGCGGAATCCTTAGCCTTAGAAGAGGAGGCCGCTACCTTTTCCTGGGCCCTCCTCGGTACGATGATGGGACCAACGCTTGTTTTCACAATTCCTGTTGCGCTTTCGATTGTGAAAAAAGAGGATCGCCCTTTCTTTTCAAGAGGAATTTTAGCTGGTTTAGTTACGGTTCCGATCGGATGTTTTGTTGGTGGTGCTGTGGCAGGATATGAAGCGGTATGGATGTTACGGAATTTAACACCAGCTATTTTGCTTTCCGCCTGTATTGGGGCAGGTTTATGGTTGTTCACGAACGTAACCATCCGGCTATTTTCTTATTTCGGAAAAACCATTGAAATCATAATTATCACTGGTCTCGCCCTTATAATTATTGAATCATTGACAGGGTTTGTTGTCCTTCCGGGGATGGCACCTTTATCTGAAGGGATGGTCATCGTTGGAAAGATTACCGTTACATTAGCAGGCGCTTACCCCCTTGTTGCTTTCATTAATCAGCGGGGGGAGAGATGGATCGGACGACTGAGTGATAGATTAGGCATGAATTCTACATCTTTAACAGGATTGATTGCTTCCACGGCGCATCACCTACCTATGTTAGCGACGATGAAAGATATGGATGAACGAGGAAAAACGGTCAACGCTGCGTTTGCCGTGAGTGGAGCATTCGTCATCGGCAGTCATTTCGCCTTCGTAGCAAGTGTGGAAAAGGATATGATTTTTCCAGTATTGCTGGGGAAATTAACAGCAGGACTCTTAGCTGTCGGGCTTGCTTTATGGATGACGAGAGAAAGCAAATCAGTTTCTTCGAGTGTCGAAACTCTATATAATGAAAAGTGAATCCACTGAAAAAGGAGTTTTTTCATGAAGACAGAAATGAGAAAGCATTATAATGATTACATTGAAAAATTCAAGAAAGCAACTCCTGATGAAATCCAGGGGAAAATGAAGAAGGCGATTGATGAACTTGAATCTTCGGATGAAGGAGACGGTTTGTCTACAGGAGAGAAAGCGCCAAACTTTAATTTGCCTGATGCGAAGGGGAAAACGGTCGAACTGTATGAACAATTGAAAAGTGGTCCGGTCGTCCTTACTTTTTACCGCGGAGGCTGGTGCCCTTACTGCAACATGGAACTGAGAGCCTATCAGCAGATTTTAGATGAGATTCATGGACAAGGAGCTGAATTAATTGCAGTCAGCCCTCAAACTCCCGATCAGTCATTGACCACCCAGGAGAAAAATGAACTCAACTATCACGTACTGAGCGACGTTGGAAATGAAGTGGCCAATCAATACAATTTGGTGTACCAATTACCAGATTATCTTGTAGATGTGTACAAAGATAAAGGGCTGCACGTGGATAAACATAATGGCGATGAGACATGGACCCTGCCTGTCTCCGCAACTTATATTATTGATACAGATGGTACGATTGTGTATGACTATACGAAGGCGGACTACAAAGATCGAGCCGAACCATCTGACGTACTAGGAGAATTGAAAAAAATAAATGCGTAAGAATAAAGCGTCCTCTTTAGTTGTTAGAGGACGCTTTTTTATTTTACATAAAAAGATTCAGGTTCATGAAAAAGAAATAGGCGGCAAGGATAAATATAAGGATGCAGGATTGCAGGCAAAGACCAACAACGCTGCATATCTTCCCACCTAAGGCGAACCGGTATCCTGGGGCGTCTGTGGAGAGTTCAACGAGAGCTTTATTCGCAAAAGAGAGACCGATCCATCCAAGGATAATGCCGATAAAAGGAAGAAAGATGGACATCATTCCTAACACACAAGATGTTATGGCCTTTTGATACATCAACAATCACCGCCCGCTACTTTGTATATCGATTGGCGTAACTGCTTGCGACAATGGAATCCGGTTTAATCTTCGCTTCCATCCCGAGAGACTCGATTCTGGCCATCATTTCATTTACATAGACTCTTGTCCTGTTTCGGTCTCCACTCCCGATATCAATGTGTCCTTCAATCGTAAATGTTGCCCCTTTATAGATATAGGGGAGAACAACTTCGATGAGATCATTCTTTTTTTCTTCCGTAAATAAGGAAGCCACTTGTTCTGTTAACGAAGTTTCGTAGGAAATACGTTCATGCAGGGTAGTCATTTCTCTGTGGACCACTTCTTTGCGGAAACAGGCCCAGGCCCCTTTACCAACTCGTTGGATGACGATGCCGGTAATGAACAGAGTGTGGGAGGGATGAACTTGGGAATCGGTTCCCATCATGAGTTTGTAATCCCCGATCGGATCACTTTTCATGAACGTTAGTATATGGGAAAACACTTCTTCAAACTTCATCTTTTTATGGGTGAGGTTCTGAAACATATGGGATTGGTTCACAGTAGCCAACTCCTTAAATTTTTCAAAAGAAAGGGATTGTACGTCAAATGAGCTAGTGACCATTCTGTTATTAAGATATTCATAGACCTACTCGAAAGATAACATGAATTTATCGAGAGTATGTGTCAGTGTTGAAAAATTTATGTGCATTTTCATTGAAAAAGGGAATCTGCATGGTGAAACGAGAAGGAATATTACATAGAAGTTCCGAAACGAAGACTTCAAGAAAAGCTCCCTTTTCTTGAAGACTCAGTTTCGTGACGATTATGTGGTTCTAGGGGCTCCGGGAAAAGATTCGCTTTCCATGGGGCGGGCGGTGAGCCTCCTCAGGCTACGCCTTCCGGGGTCTCACCTGTCCCACACGTCCCATAGGAGTCTCACCGTTTCCCTCCGCCCCTTTGCCATGGAAAGGATTCTCGAAACCAACACTAAAAGATCAGCTCTTATGATTATGGAAGGTGGATTATAGAACCCCTAAACTTATAAGTGAAGTTCCAATTTCCCCCACATAGGCAGGCATAAAGTGCTTTGTATCAAGCATTTACGTTTTCTAAATGTCCATTGAGTAGAGTTTATATGATTCACTTCCCATAACCATACAAGGTGATCTTCCAAGTAGTGGTTTCGAGAATCTACCATGGTAAAGGGGCGGAGGGGAATGGCGAGACTCCTGCGGGAAAAAAGTGCAGGGTGAGACCCCACAGGACGAAGTCCGAGGAGGCTCACCGCGCTCCCGCGGAAAGCGAGCTATTCCCCGCAGCCCCACCCACTCAATAAAAGTCTCGAAACTGAGTCTTCAAGAAACGTGCCATATACGTTAATAAACACTAACGAAAGGAGGGGGAGAGGATGGTGGGAGAGATCCTTCGAAGAATCCCTTCATTAGATGCAGGGAAAAGATTTGTATTAGGAATCGATGGTTTGAGTCGTTCAGGAAAAACGACACTCACAGAGAAAATAGAAAAGGAACTCCAGAAATCGTCTTTTCCAGTCGTTACGTATCATATCGATGATTACGTTGTGGGAAGAGAGAAGAGATACAATACCGGGTATGAACAATGGTACGAATATTATTTTCTGCAATGGGATGTCAAAGCGTTAAAGGAAGACTTATTTTAAAGCACTGGTAAAAGAGAGTAGGTTGGTTATTGTAGAAGGTGTATTTTTACAAAGGGAAGAGTGGCGAAGCTTTTTTGATTTTGTGGTTTATGTCCAGTGTCCAAGAGAAGAAAGGTTATTAAGAGAAAGTGAGGGAACGAGAAAGAATATCGATAAATTCAAAGAACGGTACTGGAAAGCGGAAGATTACTACATAGCAATGGTCGAGCCTGAAAGACAGGCGGATATTATTGTGAAGTCTTCATCGTGAAAACAAAAAAGGAGAAAAGGTGCACCTTTTCTCCTTACATGTGTTAAAAAATAAAGATCCACATGAGAATGGCGGTTATGACAAATGTGATGGCGTAAATGGTCGTCAGTAACGGAATGCTTCCTGTATCACTCCCGGCGTTTTTCAACTGCTTGGCGTCGTCTTCGGGTGACGATGTGTTCTCAGGTTTGTTTACATGTTTAGCTATAACGATCGTGCCTATCAAGGCAGCTACCGAGGCAATGATCGCAAGTCCGTAATAAATCGGGTACATAGGATGCGCTCCTCTCCCTTTTGTTACTATTATTATAATAGAAGAAAGGTGGAAGTGCTAAAGTTCTCTATGCTACATATTTTCAGGTGCCTGAATCCCGAGAAGGGACAAACCATTTCTTAATTGGTAGTTAACGGCATAAATCAATGAGAGGAGCCCTTGTTCCTCTTCACTTCCAATCACTTTTGTATGGGCGTAAAAACTGTTGAAGTGACCTGCGACATCTAAGAGGTGTCTAGCAAGCTTGGATGGGTCATATTCTTTGTATGCTTTCTCAATCACCTCCGGGAAAAGGCGAATGGTTTTAATTAATGGCCAAGCGGAATCTGTGTGGACGTCTGTTACAGGATGATTAGGATCAAAGTTCCCTTTTTCTAGTAAAGAGACAGTACGCGCATACGTGTATTGCAGATATGGAGCTGTATGACCTTCGAAGGTAAGCATATCCTCCAAAGAAAATTCCACATCATTGCGACGATCGTGTTTAAGGTCGTGAAAGATGACAGCACCTACCCCGACTTGTTCCGCGACCTTTTCCGCGTCCTTCAATTCAGGGTTCTTTTCTTTAATATTATTCGCAGCTTGGGAAATGGCCTCCTGCAGCGCTTGTTCCAGTAAAACGGTCTTCCCCTGACGTGTAGACATTTTCTTTCCGTCTTGAAGCATCATTCCAAAAGAGATATGTTTTAATTGATCCGCCCAGGCAAAATCTGCTTTTTTCAACACATGCTTGATCTGTTGAAAATGAAGGGTTTGTTCGTGGCCGACCACATAAAGTGCTTCATCAAAATCATACGTTTGCTTCCGATCAATCGCAGCTGTCAAATCTCTCGTGGCATAGATGGTCGTTCCATTACTTTTTCGAATAAGGCAGGGAGGTAATCCTTCCTCATCAAGGCGGACGACTTGAGCACCTTCCGATTCTTCCAACATCCCTTTTTCCTGCAACATGTCGATGGTCGTATCCATTTTGTCATTGTAGTAAGCTTCGCCTCGGGTCAAGTCGAAAGTGATGCCTAAAAGATTATAAATTTTCTCAAACTCTTTCAGTGAAACGGCTTTGAACCATTTCCACAAGGCAACCGCCTCTTCATCGTAATTCTCCAATTTCTTGAACCATTCTCTTCCTTCGTCAATAAAGGAGGAGTCTTCTTTTGAAGCATGGTGGAACTTTACATACACTCGGGTCAATTCTTGAATTGGGTTGTGTTTGAGATTTTCTTCTTTTCCCCATTTGAGATAAGCGGCTAATAGTTTTCCGAACTGTGTCCCGTAGTCTCCGATGTAATTGATCTTCACCGTTTCATACCCACATTTTTGAGCAAGGTTGGATAGGGCATTACCAATGACCGTTGATCTTAAATGGCCCATGGAGAAAGGTTTGGCAATATTCGGAGCTGACATATCAAGGACGACAGTCTTTCCTTTTCCAAATTCGTGCCCCCCATAGGCTGCTGGGTCCTGGTAAAATTGGTTCAACGTGTGTTCAGCTACAAACCCCTGATCAAGAAAAATGTTAATGTAGCCGCCTACTGTCTGCACTTCATTGAATACCGGATGTTTCAATTGATTGGAAACTTCTTCGGCAATCAGATGCGGGCTTTTTTTCAACGTCTTTGCCAGCGGGAAACAAGGAAAAGCCAGGTCGCCGTGGCTGGACTGTTTAGGTGTTTCAATCTGTTGCTGCACCCAATCCCGTGGATACTCCTCCCCCAGGATATGAGCGATTTGCAGGGCAAGGATTTGTTTTTCCATAAACCACACCTCCATAAAAATAAAAAACCCCGCCTCTAAAAAAGAGACGAGGTTTGTGCTCGCGGTACCACTCTTATAGCTGTCGTACAGCCACTCGACGTTGTTAACGGGGGCGTCCCCGGCTTTTTCCCTACTCCATGATTCAGGAAAGCTTCTCAAAAGTCCGTTTCACTACTGAAATCCTGCCCAGGCTTCCACCACCCCTGAGTCGCTGATCTGTTTCTGGTAGCTACTCTCTTTTTCCTGGAATTTTATATTTGAAAAAATTATAGCGGAAAGCATTTCCTTTTGCAATCCTTTCCTTGCGAATATCTTGGTTTATTTAGGTGAACATACGATATAGAGGTGATTGATGATGGATTGGATTTGGAAAGCGGTTCTCATTATCATTGTGGGGACAATCATTCTTCGTATTGCCGGTCGGAAATCCATATCACAGATGACGTTATCACAAACGGTCATCATGATTGCGATCGGTTCTTTACTGATCCAACCTGTGGCGGGGAAGAATATATGGGTGACGTTCGGTGTAGGGGGAGTGCTTGTCCTTACATTGATGGTTATGGAATTCAGCCAGGTGAAATTCGATTTTATGGAACGTTTCCTCACAGGCAGGTCTGTTTCCATAATTGAAAATGGACAGTTAAATGAAAAGAATATGAAGAAACTACGTTTTACTGTCGACCAGTTAGAGATGAAGTTAAGGCAGGGCAACATTACGTCCATTGCTGATCTTAAGTCGGCGACCCTTGAACCAAACGGGCAGGTCGGATTCGAGTATAAAGAACACAAAAGACCAGCGACAAAGCAGGACATGGATGACATATACCAACAAATTCTATCGTTAAAACAGATGTTAAATCCAAATCAGGCTGCACAAATCCCGACAGCGAAACCTCCTGCTGAAGATTTATTTAAGGAAGTAGAAACGAAGCAACACCAACACGTTCACCCTGATCGTTTGAATTAAGTCTCCGTGCAGGCATTTTGATCTATTCCTTGATATAATGGAACAGAGGTGAGAAAAGTGGAATCCGTAAACACCATTGAAGAACTACAGGGATTTGTTCATGAACATCCGCTTTCGATTGTTTATGTATCCAGGCCCGGATGTTCGGTTTGTCATGGTTTGCTTCCGCAAGTGGAAAACTTGTTGAACGACTATCCTGAAATTGTGTCCAGACATGTGGACGCTGATAAAATTCCACAAGTGGCGGGAGAGTTTTCAGTCATGACGGTACCTGCCGTTTTGATCTATTCTGAAGGGAAAGAACTATTCCGAAAAGCCCGCTTTGTTCCGATCGGGGAGTTAAACCAGCAACTGGCAAAACTGAATCATTTCATTAATGAAAAATGACCATCTGTTGAAATCCTCAACAGATGGTTTTTTTATATGTTCTTACGGTAAAAATAAAGTCTGATAATTCCCTCAATTTTGCTTTCTCCGGCTTTTCTTGAAAATTCAACCCGCAAATACATGTCTGAGACGAGATTATTTGCGATGAGAAGCGATGAATTGGAAATACCTCTCCATGAAACCGTTTACACTAACTAATTGGCGTATATAGACCCGACTTGCCTAAAACCCCTTGAATAAGATTTGCCCAATGTTATGATGAAAAACGTCTTAAATAAAGCGAACAAAAAATGCGAACGGGAGAGATTAACCCAAATGATTAAACAAACGATTGCTTTTCTAGGTGCAGGCTCTATGGCTGAAGCGATGATTTCAGGCATGGTGGAATCCGGTAATATTCCAGCTGAGAACATCATCGTGACCAATAGAAGTAATCAAGAACGTTTAAATGAAATCAATTATAAATACGGCGTACGCACGGTATTAAAAGATGAATTGAACTTTGCAGAAGTCGATCAGTTCATTTTGGCAATGAAGCCAAAAGATATTGATGCTGTACTTGCCGATTTAAAAGATAAATTGACAGCTAACCAAGTACTTGTTTCTGTACTTGCGGGAATCTCAACATCTTATATGGAAGAACGATTGAATGAAGGTCAGCAAGTCATCCGTGTGATGCCGAATACCTCAAGTATGCTTCGCGAATCTGCGACAGCGATTACGCCAGGCCGTTTTGCAGACATGGACAATGTACTTGTCGCAAAGGAACTACTGAAATCCATTGGCGAAGTTTTCGTCATTGAAGAAGATAAAATGGACGTCTTTACAGGAATAGCGGGAAGCGGACCAGCTTACTTCTATTATTTGATGGAACACATTGAAGAAACGGGTCGTGCAGAAGGCATGGATCGTGAAACTCTTCGCGAAATTGGAGCTCAAACATTGCTTGGAGCAGCAAAAATGATGCTGGAACGCGATGAAAGCCCGACAGAACTACGTGAAAATGTGACATCTCCGAACGGTACGACAGCAGCAGGCCTTAACGCTCTTAATGAAGCTGGTGGAGGTTACGCCATTTCTGAAGCGATTAAAGGAGCAGCCAGTCGTTCGAAAGAATTAAGCAAAGAACTTGAAGGACTACTTGTAGGCAGTAAATAAACGAAACCCATCGACGCGAAAATGTTAAACAGGAGTGATATGTTGAGTCAAGATAAAAAAAGGGTAGTAATTAAAATAGGGAGCAGTTCCCTAACCAGCATGCACGGAGAAGTCAGCCGCCGTAAATTAGAAAAATTAGTAGATGAAGTCGTCCAATTGAAAGACGACGGCCACGAAGTTTTACTCGTATCCTCAGGAGCGGTAGCCGCAGGTTATCGCAAACTAGGTTGCCTCGAGCGCCCAAGCTCTTTACCTGAAAAACAGGCAGCCGCATCCATTGGCCAAGGATTGTTGATGGAATCTTATTCCGATCTTTTCCTATCCCACGGTTATATGGGTTCTCAAATTCTCATTACTCGCAGCGACTTCTCTGATGAAGACCGCTACAACAATGCACGTAATACGATCAATGTGCTGCTTGAACGTGGCATTATTCCAATCGTCAACGAAAATGACACGATTACAATCGATCGACTGAAATTCGGTGATAACGATACACTTTCTGCAAAAGTAGCAGGACTTGTGGATGCTGATCAGTTAATCATCCTATCCGATATTGACGGACTTTACGATGCAGACCCAAGAAAAAATGACGACGCGAAACTACTTGATAAAGTCCACGAAATCACCCCGGAAATCGAAGCAGCAGCTGGTGATCCAGGTAGTGCAGTCGGCACAGGCGGTATGAAGTCCAAGATTGACGCATTCAAGATTTCCATGGCATCCGGTATCTCTTCCTTCTTAGGAAAAGCCAACACACCGAACATCGTTTATGATGCTGTGTACGGAGATGCAACAGGAACGTATTTCGAGACAACGACAGACTCTGAAAACCTTGATCAGAAGAAGCAGTGGATTGCTTTCAATTCTGGACCAGAAGGTGAAGTCATTATCGATCATCGCGCAAAAGAATCGATCGTTGAGATGAAGAAGAGTCTTCTGCCGATGAACGTTCATCATGTGAAAGGACGTTTTGAAAAAGGTGCCGTTGTGCGCATTCACGATCTTGATGGAGATGAGATCGGTCTAGGCGTTGTCAATTATTCTTCAGACGAAATGGAAGAAATGATCAGCCTGACTGAACCTGAACTTGAGTCTTATGAACAAGCAGCAATCGAACGTAAAGATTTTGTCTGCCATTTAGACGTTGCCCTGCCCGTAGGTGTTTAAAATAATCAAGGAGGTCTTTGATGACACTAACAACTAATGTGAACGTTGAAGCACAAGCAATTGAAGCGAAGAAAGCTTCCAAAAAATTGATGATTCTTTCTGAAGAGGAAAAGAACCAGGCGCTTAATCACTTAGCTGATGTACTAGAACGCGAATATGAGACGATTCTATCTGCCAATGAGAAAGATTTGGCGAATGGTCGTGAGAAAGGCTTCACCGAGGCATTTATGGACCGTCTTTCCCTATCAAAAGAGCGTGTAGCTGAGTTTGCCCAAGGATTACGCGATGTTTCTAAACTGGAAGATCCTACAGGTCAAGTGGTGACAGATTGGACGCTTGAAAATGGCCTGCAAGTTGAAAAAGTAACGGTACCTTTAGGTGTCATCGGTATGATTTATGAAGCACGCCCGAATGTTACCGTTGATGCAACGGGTCTTGCGCTGAAATCCGGTAATGCGATTGTTCTGAAAGGCGGATCTTCTGCGATTAACTCCAACCAGGCGATTGTTGAAGTGATGCACCGTGGTCTAGAAGAAACGAAGATCCCGAAAGAAGCGGTACAATTCATCGCATCCACTGACCGCGCAGCAACGAATGAACTTTTCAAAATGAAAGAACACATCGACGTACTCATCCCACGTGGTGGCGGCAAGTTGATCCAAGCCGTTGTTGAGAACGCAACGGTCCCTGTACTTGAAACAGGTGTTGGAAACTGCCACATCTATGTCGATAAGCATGCAGACGTTGAAAAAGCGATCAATATCCTTGTTAACGCGAAAACAGACCGCCCGGCGGTATGTAACGCTGCAGAAACACTTGTCGTCCACAAAGAGTGGTTGAATGACAATAAAGATGCGCTTATCGCTGCATTGAAAGAAAACAATATTGCTGTACACGGTGATGAGTATATCCTGGATATCATCCCAGGCTCTGTCCTTGCCGGCGAAGAAGACTGGGCAAACGAATACTTGAGCACAGACATCGCCGTCAAAGCTGTGGATGATCTAACCGATGCGATCGCACACATCGAAACGTACGGCACGAAACACTCAGAAGCGATTGTGACCGAAGATGCAGAATCAGCAGAAACATTCTTCGCACTTGTTGACGCTGCTGCTCTTTACCACAATGCTTCCACACGTTTCACAGACGGTGGCGCGCTAGGATTCGGAGCCGAAATCGGTATTTCCACACAAAAATTGCATGCCCGTGGCCCAATGGGACTTCCTGCACTGACGACAGTGAAGTTCTTGATGAAGGGTACCGGCCAAATTAGATAAGATTCTTTTGCGGCTTTTGCGGAAGGGAAACTCTCAGGAGTTTCCCTTCTTTTTTGTGTTTGAAGAGGTGGTGGTGTCGAATACTTAATTAACGTTGTCGAATACTTAAATAGCGCTGTCGAATACTTGATTTTCTTTGTCGAATGATCAAATAACAAAGTCGAATTCTAAAATAACAGCTTAATGATATATTTTCTATTCCTACTACGTCCAAAATTAGGACTACAGCATTCGTTCAAAAGCTTTCTTGCAATATATTCTGTTTTGACTCCAGCAATTTTCCTGAATTCTGCATTTGTAATCGTGTCTCCGATCAGCAATTGGTGATCTCTTAACAATTGTAAGTGTGCATCTTTTGATATCGCTCCACACCGTCCACAAAGCCAATGATCGCGTCGGCGGATCATACCAAGTAAGCGGCAAGAGGGGCACGGAGCTCCCCACTTGAGCTCATCTTTTGAAATGCCATAATGTTTCATGACATCCGAATCATAAGGGATATATTCTGCTTTAGTCCGTGGTGAGAATTCATTCAAGTGATCATCCGCCCACACATTTTCTCCTTTAAAACTTTTTATGAATGCTGTTAGGTGAGTCGGTAGTTGTTTCACGAAGATGACTCTTTTCCTTTTACTAAGATCTTCTCCTTGAAATGTAAGGGAGGCATTGGAGTTAGCGATGACTATGAAAGAGTGTATGGGGATGGAGGGGAAGCCGGATCTCTTGATCCAGCGTTGTAACTGAAATTTCTGTAGTTCTATCTGCACAAAGGGATCTTGAAACATTTCACTTTTTCCTTCTATTGTTCTTATGAGTTTCTGTTGGTCAAGATCGAAATGGAGTTCCCCTTTGTAGTTTTTCACTTCCAAAATAACCAAGCATTTCTTGGAAATAAGCAGAGTGTCTATCTGAAAAGGTTGGATCCCATCGTGAAGCCTGACATTCTCCATGCTTCTCCCTGGTAAGTACTTCATGTAGTGATCAGCGGTTGACTCACCAAAATGCCCGGCAGACAAGCGGCCGAGACGATTTGCTATTTCCTCACTGAGGGGATGATGGGGGGGAATCCTATTAAGAAGAGATTCAAGCTTTAAAAGTTCCAGTGATTTTTCTCGATACATGTTCTGACTCCTTTTACAAAAAAATCATTCTATTATATGATGGTGTAATCTTTATTTTTAGGAGGGGTTGGATGAGACAGAGAGAAGCAGTAGAAAAGATAACGGAAAGCTTGAAAGAAGATGACCTCGTGAAGGCTGTTTTTCTAAAGGGTTCGATGGGACGTGGGGAGGAAGACGAGCACTCGGATGTGGATTTATATGTGTTGGTTGACGAGGCGGAAAAGGAAGCTTTTTTGAAGAATAGAAAAAAGCATCTCGAGAGCTACCAGTCTATCATATTTTATGATGATATTTTTATTATCGCTCCTCAAATTATTGCTGTTTATGAAAACCTGCTGCACGTCGACCTTTTTACAGTGACTGAGGAAACGCTCGTACATAAAGATTTTTTCCGTGTTCTCTATGATCCGGAACAACGTATGGAAAAGCATGAATCTCATCAGAACCTCTATTTATCTGAAAAGGATTTTTTATATGCAGTCGATGACATTGCTTTCTTTTTCCTGCAATACAAGAAAGCGGCTGATCGTGGGAATGACCTTTGGGCTGTAAAGGTCGCTAATGATATAGGTGTGAATGTGGCGAAAGTTCTGTTACAAAAATACGCACCGGATCGAGCACAGCTTGGTTTGAAAGCTGTCCCACATGCACTTCCATCTGCTCATGTTCAGGAGATGGAGAACGTGTATCGCTGGATCTCTTTGGAGCATCATGATCAGGCGGTGGGCCAAATGGCTGTTATGATGGAAAAACATTTGCAGTGGCTTGAAGAATGTTGGGGGGATGAAACTTATACCATTCCTTTTTTAAAGAGAATGATTGAAGTAATAAAAAATAGAACCCCCTTATGCGGGGGTTCTATTGATTAGAATGATTGGCCGGCCATCGCTTGGGAAAGTGTCGCAGTTGTCGTGACATTTCTGAAATCGACACCGAGCTGCACGGCTGTCTGGGCAATTTCCGGTCGGATTCCGACAACGGTCGATGAAACACCGATCAGTTGTAAGCTATCAATCAATTGAAAGATTTGTTGAGCCACCATTGTATCCACAAGATATACACCAGATAGGTCGATATAGAGGACATCGACATTCTCTTCTGTACAATTTTTCAAGGTGTTTTCAAGAATAGCTGTGGCCCTCTCGGTATCAATATTACCGACAAGCGGAAGGAGGGCACGCTCATTGGATAACTGTATAAGTGGTGAACTTAACTCATTGATCACCGTACGTTGGTGATCAATCTTTTTATTCAATTGATTGGATTTTTCTTCTGTCACTTTAAACATGATTTCATCAAAGACTTCAATCAACAAACGTTTCCATTCATTTTCCAAGTCTCGGGACACGGGCATTTCCTGTTGGAGGATAAACTCTTCCAGGAAATCCAAATACTGCTCACGAACACGCATGAATTCCCGGATGATTTCATGGGTAGGTGTGTTTAAATGCTGCGGATCTCTTCCGACATTAATAATCCAACCGTTGATCTGTTGAAAGAATTCATCACGATCCAAAATGAAGAGCTGGCGCATATATTTGTGAAATTCATAGTTCTGAGCTTTTAAATGATTAATGACTGCAGAATCGGTAGCTGCATACACCCCTGACACGTCATGTTGATTCAACGAATTGTACCATTCTTCTGTTAAAGCTTCAGCTTTTTGCAAAAGAAAGTCATGTAAAGCTTGGTTCGTTTCCATTCGCAAGCCCCTCTCTATCAAATGAGCCTCTATTTAAGTGGGTTGAGAGAATCATCAGTTAATCCTATTATAAATGGTAGAACTACTCTTTTCCAACAGGATTGACTGAAGGTTCATAAAAAAGGGAATATCCAAGTGAGGAGGTGGTAACATGGTGCTAAGAGGAGTGTTATTAGAGCAGTTAAAATCCGTTCATGATGAAAACAGCTGGTTCGTCTGCTTCAATTATGCCGTAAGAGAACTGGAAGAACCACAAGCGGTTGAAAAACTGGATGATCAAACCCATTCCATAGCGGAAATTGTGCATCATCTTTATTTTTACAACGAACGGTATTTAAGCCGATTCCGTGGGGAGGAGGTCATGGAACGTCCTCGTCACTACGATACGTTTCAAAATCACGGCCATATGCAATGGCATTCCAGAGTGGCTGACTACCAAATGGTCCTGACGATGTTTAGACAAGAGATCCTATCATGCAGTCAAGAAAAGCTTGATATGTGGGCGGAGACGCTGGCGAATCTATTCATGCATAACGCTTACCATATCGGACAGATCGTAACCATCCGAAAACGAAACGGATGGTGGGGGATAAATCCAGTAGTGAAAGGTTAATTTTATGAAAAGATATAGTATAATCATCACACTATTAGGGATCATTGTGAGCGTTAGTCTCTTTATTGGAAATGAAAACAATAAGCAGGAAGCACTCAACAGAGAAAATATCCGTGAGATCACTTTAGAAATAAAAGGAGAATCTCATTCTTTAGAGGGAAAAGTTGTATGCATACAAAAGAAAAATTGCTCTGTCACCGATGAAGAGCGTTCTATTTCTCAATTAGAGGAAGAATGGAACATAAAAGAGTTTAAGTTGGAACGCGGTACAGAAATCGCGTTTAGTTTTTCTACAAGAGACCCAGACAGGATCTTCTACGATGAAATGGATACTAACTCTGTGACGACCAAATCTCTGGAAGGGACGAGTTTTGAAGTCTATGGATTGGACGGATCTGAAAAGGTTTACCGTATTGGGGTCCAGTGGGAGTATAGTGATGGAGAAGTCACACGCGCTTATTATCCTATCCGTGTATCTATTATGTAAAATGTGCAGGAACAAGGTTCCATGCACGTTTTTTTATTTAGTCTTCGAATTGAGACATCGCATCGTCCATTTCCTGGCGTGTCGCCATCAATGGAGTCGTCGGCTCAAGACACGTAATACTGCAGAAGCAGTCAAGGTCTACAGTAATGCAGACGCCTGTTGCGCGAAGATTACGAATAGAGTTTCCTGGGAAATAGTCACAGACATCTTTCTTTTTGCAGGATGATGCTGTTCGTGCTCCTCCATTTGATTCTGGGATCAAAAGCTCTAGCTTGACGCATTTTCCATCGTTCGTGAATTTCTTCGCTCTGAAAACTGGAGAGCTCAAGCAGGCAAGGTAAGTGGAGCTATTAGACATTAATTGCTTACGAATGACTCCACTACCGATGAAAGGTTTGCAGTCTTTGCAGTACAAAATGAACGGAACGGTTGTGTTACGTGGTGTTTCTTCAGCAGGTGAGAGCAGATCACGGATGGAACGCTCGCAGCTGACATCACAACAGCCATTATCCATCAAGGCAGCCACTTCATCTTGAGCTTTGATGATTTCTTTAATAACATCGCGTACGCAGTTGTTATCTCTTCCTTTACAACTCATAAAACATTTCCTCCTTTATTTTTTCTCTACATTCTATGGTTTTTCATAGAGAGTGCTTGTATAGCTGCCTATTATTCTAAGAATCTTCATAGTTTGTAAAAATACTAGGTGATGGCCAAGGCAACCAGAGGGGCGGGGCATACCTTATAGTACTGAGAGTTCAAAAAGCTCAAGGTTCATGGTTACCACGCCATGGAAAATTTCCCTACGGTCTGATGCCAGCGTACACTGGCATCTTTTTTTATTTCTTTTTATTACGCATAATGGCAGGATTGTGGAAGACTTGATTTCGAGATGTTTGTGTGGATTTAGGGGCTCCGGGAAAAGGTTCGCTTTCCGTGGGCGAGTGATGAGCCTCCTCGAGCTAACGCTCTGCGGGGTCTCATCTACCACGCACTTCCCACAGGAGTCTCACCGTTTCCCTCCGCCCCTTGGCCGTATGAGTGTCTCGAAACCATTTCTAGAAGATGCAGATATTCAGCTTGATGGGAGTATAAGGATAAAACTCCCATGCCTAGGTATTTGAATCCCGGAAGCTTGAAACAGGGCGCTTTATGCTTATAACAGTAGGTTAGTGGAAGACAATCCAAATTGGTAAAGGGGGTCGTTTCTCACATACATCGAATGGGGTGGTTGGGAAGCTGCGAGACTCCCGCGGGAATGGATTGGCTGGCGAGACCCCACAGAGCGGAGCTCGAGGAGGCTTGCCGTCATCCCCGCAGGAAAGCGAGTGGCTTCCCAACCACCCCTGACGCTCAACCCCCGTAACGAACACTGAAACATCTCGAAACTGAGCCTTCAAGAAAAGGGAGCTTTTTTGGAGGAAAAGGGCTTTGACTTAAAATGTGAATAATCATTCACTTTTGTTGAATTTTCAGAATAGTAGGTATAAAATGGATGCATACTAACCGATTGGTATGTTTTATGAAAAGGGAGGAAAAAGGGTGAACTTTGATTATTCCGACAAGGTTAAAGGCTACCTTGAACAGGTGCAGCGGTTTATGGATGAACATGTTTATCCAAATGAATCGTTGTATGAAGATCAATTAAATGCACAAAAAGATCGCTTTTCGGAAGTTCCTCCTATCATGGAAGAGCTGAAATCGAAAGCGAAAGGGGAAGGACTTTGGAATTTATTTTTACCTGATGATACATATGGAGCGGGACTCACAAACCTTGAATATGCTCCGCTATGTGAGATGATGGGCCGCTCGCTTATTGGTCCCGAAGTTTTTAATTGTAATGCCCCAGATACAGGAAATATGGAGGTACTTGCACGATATGGAAGCCAAGCTCAAAAGGACGAATGGTTGGAGCCTCTTCTTAAGGGAGAGATCAGATCCTGTTTTTCTATGACCGAGCCGGATGTGGCTTCTTCGGATGCTACAAACATTGAGTCCAGCATTTTGCGGGACGGAGATGATTATGTAATCAATGGTCGGAAATGGTGGTCTTCAGGAGCAGGAGATCCTAGGTGTAAAATCGCCATTTTTATGGGGAAAACGAATCCTGATGCCAAACGTCATGAGCAACAGTCTATGATTCTTGTTCCTTTGGATACAGAGGGGGTTCATATTAAACGGATGTTACCAGTGTTTGGGTACGACCATGCCCCTCATGGACATGCAGAAATTGATTTTCATAATGTCCGTGTCCCGAAGGAAAACATGATTTGGGGAGAAGGTAAAGGGTTCGCCATCGCTCAGGGTCGTCTTGGACCTGGAAGAATTCATCATTGCATGCGGTTGATTGGAGCAGCGGAACGAGCTCTTGAAGATTTATGTAAGCGCGTTCAAAACAGAGTGGCTTTCCATCGTCCTTTATCAGAGCAGGGAGTGGTGAGGGAATGGATCGCCGATTCCCGGATTGAACTTGAACAGGCGCGCCTGCTTACTTTGAAAGCTGCGTACATGATGGACACTGTCGGAAATAAAGAAGCGAAAACCGAAATCGCCATGATCAAGGTGGTCGCCCCGAATATGGCATTAAAAGTTATTGACCGGGCGATTCAGGCTCATGGGGGAGCCGGAGTCAGTGATGATTTCACGCTGGCTGCTCAATGGGCCAACTCTAGAACACTCAGGCTGGCAGATGGGCCGGATGAGGTCCACCGGAGACAGATCGCTAAACTCGAACTATCCAAATATGAGGAGTGAGACCATGCATGTCAGAGATCTTTTTGATTTGAAAGGGAAAACCGCTCTCGTTACGGGAGGCGGACGTGGGCTTGGTGAACAAATTGCTGAAGGTCTTGCGGAAGCAGGGGCGAATATTATCGTTTGTTCCCGTAAAAAAGAGGCTTGTGAACAAGCGGCGATCAGACTGGAGAATGAATGTGGTGTGGAGACACTTGCGCTTGGGTGTGATGTCACGAACCCTGAAGATATTGATCGTGTAGTGGATGAAGCAGTAGCCAAATTCGGTGCGATTGATATTCTGGTCAATAATAGTGGAGCCACGTGGGGCGCTCCGACACTTGAAATGCCACTGGAAGCTTTCCAAAAGGTGATGAACGTTAATGTGACCGGAACCTTTCTTATGTCCCAGAAGGTCGGCGAGCATATGGTCAAGCAGAAGTCAGGAAAAATCATCAATATCGCTTCTGTTGCTGGACTTGGTGGAGCGGATCCAAGGTTCATGGAGACGGTCGGCTACAATGCTAGTAAAGGTGCGGTCATCACTTTTACAAAGGATCTTGCCGTGAAGTGGGGCATGCATAACATTCAGGTGAATGCCCTTGCTCCCGGGTTCTTCCCGACAAAAATGTCGAAAGGGGTTCTTGAGCACGGTGGGGATTTCATACTTGATCGAACGCCTCTCGGAAGATTCGGTTCTGAGGAGGACTTGAAAGGAGCCGCTCTATTTTTAGCATGCCGAGCATCGGATTATGTCACCGGGGACGTTCTTGTTGTCGATGGTGGTATGCACGCTTCCTGTTAATGGATTTTGCTGAGTTAGGACGGGTGGACATGAAAGAAAAAATGATGGACACAATCATAGAATTATTCGGTAAAAAAGGATTCCAGGCCACTTCGATCCAGGACATCGTCGAAGCGAATGGTGTGACGAAAGGGACATTCTATTACTATTTCAAAAATAAAGAAGATGTGCTCGTTCACATTCACCAATCTTTTATAGACCACCTTCTGGAGGGACAAGAGAAAATCATTACAAATAGAAGTCTTTCCAACGGTGAGAAACTGTATAGAATTGTAGAGTTGTTGATCGGTAATATTCGGACAAACGGTCACAGTGCACTCGTGTTTTTTCAAGAGATGAGACACCTGAGTGAAGAGAAGACAGCCATCATACTGCCAAAACGCCAACAATTCCAAGTAAACATCCAGAAAGTGTTGGAAAAAGGGATGGAAGCTGGGGAGTTCAAAAAAGACGTGCGTGCAGATATGTTGTCTTATGCTGTCCTTGGCATGGCGAACTGGAGCTATTTTTGGTACGAACCTGATGGAGAAGTGGATGAAAAGACTTTGACGGATTTGTATATGCGGTTGATTTTTAAAGGGATTGAGGAGGAAATCAATGACTATTGAAAAACTAGCGGTTGTCGGAGCAGGCAGCATGGGTCATCAGATTGCCATGCTCGGTGCATTAGCTGGATATGAAACAAAGCTCCAGGACATCAGTCAGGAATCATTGGAAAAGGCAGAGGCGAAGCTTGCAGGGATTATGGATAAGTGGGTGAAAAAAGAAAAAATTTCTCAGGCCACGTGTGAAGAAGCCTTTTCCCGCCTTCATTTCACAACAGAACTCGAAGAAGCAGTCTCAGATGCAGATCTTGTTATTGAAGCTGTCATTGAAAAGCTGGATGTGAAAAGAGAAGTGTTTGCAAAACTGGATGAGTGTGCTCCATCCCATACTATTTTTGCCACCAATTCTTCGACCATTGTCAGTTCATTGATTGCTGATGCAACGTCGAGGGCTGAGAAGGTGTGCAATATGCACTTTTTCTTTCCACCACTTGTTATGGACTGCGTGGAAGTCGTCAAAGGGGAACATACGTCAGAAGAGACGGCCTCTGTGGCCATGAAGGTATGTGAAGAGATGAATCGTACAGCGGTCCTTTTGCAAAAAGAAATCTCAGGATTTATCGCCAATCGAATTTTATTTGCGATCCAAAAGGAAGCGATGAGCTTGTATGAGGGTGGATACGCTGGTTTCGAAGATATCGATAAAATAGTGAGAAAAGCGCTGAATCATCCCATCGGACCTTTTGAACTGATGGATTTATCAGGGATAGACGTCGGCTATTACGTCATGCAGCAACAGTATGAAGAAACAGGGGATCCAAAAGATCGCCCATCTAAAACTTTGGAAGAGAAAATGAAAGCAGGAGAGCTCGGCCGCAAAACAGGGAAAGGTTTTTATACTTACGATCGTCCTGTGAAAAGTTGAGGAGGAAAACAGATGCATGAAATGGAAGTGAATGTAAGGTTTTGTGAAACGGATTTATTAGGGCATGTGAACAACAATAACTTCTTTGTCTATATGGAGGATGCTCGCATCCGGTTTTTTAATGATCTGGCGCTTGTAGGAGATGATTGGAACTTCATCCTTGCTTCGACGAAATGTGATTTCATCAAACAGGTGTATTTTAATCAGACGCTGATGATTCGCAGCCATGTCGTGAAAATTGGACGTTCAAGCTTTCATTTAGAGCAGGACATGTATGAGAAAGAATCGGGTGAACTGGTGGCCAAGGGCTTGTCGGTCATTGTGCAATTCGACTTTGAACAACAGCAAAGTGTTGCATTGACATCTGAGATGAAAGAATCCTTGTCATCCTATCAAATGGTAGCAAAGTAAAGGAGGTTTTTCATGGTTTACGCAGAAGATACAAGACCTGTCCGCCAAGGGGAGGAGCTCGATGTAAACAAGCTTGAGCGTTATTTGAGGGAGAAGTTAGAGATTCCTCCGGGTGACATGCAAATCAGGCAGTTCGGGGCGGGTCATTCCAACTTGACCTATGAACTGTCAGTGGGTGAAGAGTGGAAAGTTGTCTTACGTCGTCCTCCCATGGGGCCGGTCGCTCCAAAGGCACACGACATGGAACGTGAATTCAGAGTTCTTCAATCCTTACATCCGGTCTATCCTTTGGCACCGAAACCCTATCTCTATGAATCTGGAAATCTGATTGGCCGTCCTTTTTTTCTTATGGAACGGAGAGAGGGGCTCGTTTTTGATTACACTTACCCCGACGGCGTGGACGCGACCGAAGATCTAGGGAGGAAACTGTCTGAGACGATGGTCGACCGGCTGGCAGAACTTCATTCCCTGGACTACCAGGAAACTTCTTTGAAAGATATGGTCAAGCCTGAAGGTTTTATGGAAAGACAAGTAAATGGTTGGATTAAACGCTATGAAAGGGCGAGAACCGATGATGTGGTTTCCGGGGAGCGTTTGAAAAAATGGTTGATCGACCATATTCCTGCATCCAGAGAAGCTGCCATTATTCATTATGACTACAAGTTGAATAATGCCATGTTCAGTAAGGATAATCCTTCGCAGATGGTAGGTTTGTTTGATTGGGAAATGACGACCGTCGGTGATCCGATGGCTGATGTTGGTGCAGCCATGAGCTATTGGATTCAGAAAGATGATCCCGAACTTCTGAAAACGGGATTAGGAAAGCCGTCTCTCACTGTTCAGGAGGGGTTCTATACAAGAGATGAATTCATTCACCGCTACGCTGAAAAGAGTGGGCGTGATGTGGAGGACATCGACTTTTATTTGACCTTCGCCTATTTCAAGCTGGCAGGAATCGTACAGCAGATCTATTATCGGTACAAAAATGGGCAAACCAAGGACCCAAGGTTCGCAGGGATGCACGTTTTCGTCAATCATCTGATCCGTCATGCGGAAGAAACTGCAGGTCTCTAGGATGGGGGATGTCCAAGTTATCTTTAAGAAGGAAGACATACGCCCGGAAGAGCTAAAAGGGAAAGTGGTTGTCGTCTTTGATGTCTTATTTGCCACATCGACGATTACAGCAGCGATCGCAGATGGTGCGTCCAGTGTCATCCCTGTATTCAGTGTCGACGAAGCTCGAAAAAAAGCGGAACAATTCAAAGATCCTTTCGTTATCGCCGGAGAAGATAAAGGGAGAAGGATTGATGGGTTTGAACCACCACTAAGAACTCACTTGAAGTCAATCATCCAGAATAAACATTTGATTTTGACGACGACAAACGGAACGGTCGCCTTACATCAATCAAGGCAGGCCTCTTGTCTATATGCTTCTTCACTCCTCAACAATCCAGCGATGGCGGCTCATTTGGAAGAACACCATAAAGGGGAAGATGTCGTCCTTGTCTGTGCAGGATCGAGCGGGGAATTTACCGTCGAAGATTTTTATGGTGTCGGTAGTTTAGTCTACTACATGCAGAAGAAAAGCAAATGGGGACTCTCCGATGCAGCGGTTGCGGCTCTCGGTTTTTACGAAGGGAGTGGGGCTGCAAAGGAATTATTAAGAACCTGCAGGATTGGAAAATTACTTGTCAACGCCGGGCTTGATCCTCAAGAAATTGACGTTGTTGCTGAGGAAGGTTTATTTGATTCTATACTCATATATGACCGTGAAAGCGGACAAATCAAGGAGGGTAAAAATGCAACCAGTTCAGCATAACATTCGAGGTGGAGAGTTTTTGATTTCTGCTATTTCAGAGGACTCAGTGTTTACGCCGGAAGACCGGACCGATGAGCATAAGATGATGGCTGCCACGGCTCGACAATTTATTACCCGGGAAATTCACCCGAATCGGCACCGGATCGAAAGTGGGGATTTTGATTTTGTAGCTGAAAAAATGCGTCATGCCGGAGATTTAGGGCTGCTTGGTCACAGCATTCCTGAAAGCTACGGTGGACTGGGCTTAGATAAGATCAGTAAAGGGATCGTCGGTGAAGCATTAGGAAATGCGAGTGGCTATAGCGTTGCCCATTCGAATCACACGTGTATCGCTACGTTGCCGATCACCTATTTCGGTACAAAGGAGCAAAAAGAAAAGTATTTGCCCAAACTCGCATCAGGAGATTACATAGGGGCTTATTGTCTGACAGAACCTGAAGCAGGTTCAGATGCTCTATCCGCAAGAACGACGGCTGTGCTTAATGATAAAGGCACCCATTATCTATTAAACGGGACCAAAATTTATATCACCAATGCTGCTTTTTCCGATACGTTTATTGTCTATGCGAAAGTAGACGGAGAGCATTTTACCGCTTTTATTGTGGAAAGGGATTTCCCTGGACTTTCAATCGGACCAGAAGAACAAAAGATGGGGATTAAAGGTTCTTCGACTTGTTCAGTAGTGATGGAAGATTGTGAAGTGCCAGTTGAGAACTTGCTCGGGGATATTGGTAAAGGTCATCTGATCGCTCTCAACGTTCTGAATTTGGGGCGATTTAATTTAGGATTTGCCACCTTGGGAGCAGCGAAATACAGTTTTCAGTTAGCCATTACCCATGTGAAAGAACGGAGACAGTTTAAAAGAAGCATCGCAGAATTTCCGGCAACGAAGGAAAAACTCGCTTCAATGGCCTCGCGAATTTATGGCACGGAATCTCTGCTTTATCGAACAGCTGGTCATATTGAGGCATCGCTTCATGGTCATTATGATTCAGAAGATCGGCTAGCCACCGCTAAAGCGATGAATGAGCATAAGCTCGAATCTGCTATTTGCAAGGTCACTGGATCAGAAACGCTGGACGAAGTGGTAGATGAAGCGCTGCAGCTGCATGGAGGAGCGGGATTCATCAAAGAATATCCGATTGAACAAGCGTATCGTGACTCAAGAATTAATCGGATCTTTGAAGGAACTAATGAAATCAATCGTCTGTTAATCCCAGGTGCCTTTTTCCAAAAAGCAGCCAAAGAAGAATTTGACGCGTCATCACTGATGGAAAAAGCGGAGTATTCACTGAAAAATGGTGGATATAAACATTCGGATCCACGTAAGGAAGTCATTGCTCTCATGAAGGACCTGTACCTTGTTTGTGCAGGAGCAGCTTATCGGATGTATGGAAAAGCCATACAGGAAGAACAGGAACTATTAATGAAGCTTGCCGATCTTGCTATTGAAATTTATCGCCTCGAGTCCGCAGTCTTAAGGACAAGAAAAGCGGAACATGCCAAAGACCCGAGTCTTCCATTAAAAGAAATGATGACCTACACGTTAATTGAGCAGTCATCATTGAACGTACAACGGTCGATCACTCAGCTCTTATCCACCCTGTTACAAGGGGAGGAACGTGTTCAAACGTTACGTCGTATTCCTGTGCTGTTGAACGAATACCAACGGGAAGGGTCGGTGGAAAGAAACCGTCAGCTTGCCGATCGATTGATTGCTGCAGGTCACTATGTATCATAAAAAAGGAGATGACGAATATGAAACTAGGTAATGATCACTTAACTGTCGATATGAAGGGCCCGGTACTATCCTGTGTGCTGAACAGGCCGGATTCATTGAATGCTTTTTCTGATCAAATGATCATAGGTCTACAGGAGGCCTTAGTTGAAGCTGACCGTAATGATGATGTGAAAGTTGTGGTTCTTTCAGGGGCTGGACGCTCTTTTTCAGCGGGTGGAGATGTGAAATCCATGGGGACAGCTGATGCGCAACACCTGTATGATCATGTAGGGGAACTGAATCAACTGATTCTTAAAATCAAAGATTTAGCCAAGCCAGTAGTGGCTGTGGTGCATGGATACGCGGCAGGTGCTGGATTCAACCTTGCGCTTGCCTGTGATCAGATATTGGCAGGGGAAGAAAGCAAATTTGTGCTTAGCTTCGCACAAGTCGGCCTTGTGGCTGACGGTGGAGGCCATTACTTTTTATCAAGATTGTTGGGTCCATATCGTACGAAAGAGTTGCTGTTCCGTGCAGAACCAATTCCTGTTGAGACAGCTGCCGAATGGGGCCTTGTCAATCGTGTCATTCCGCTCGCTGATTTAGAAGAAGAGGCGATGAACTATGCTCTTGCTCTTTCCAAAGGTCCGGGCAGAGCCATGGGGATGATGAAAAAGATCGTGGATCAGGCCGCTCGCTCAGACTTAGCTACGATTCTTGAGCAGGAAAGAATCACGCAGACCATGATGGTTTCAACGGAAGATCATAAAGAAGGTGTGCAGGCATTCAAGGAGAAGCGCAAACCTAACTTTGTTGGGAAATGAGGAGGAAAACGATGAAAGCAATTCAATTTAAAGAATATGGTGGACCTTCCGTATTGGAAAAAGTGGATGTCGATCGTCCAGAACTTGGCGAAGGGGAAGTTCTTCTCAAGGTTCATGCTATTGGGGTGAACTATGCGGACACAGCAAGGCGTGAAGGGTCGTATGTCGTACCTACACCACTTCCTTTTATTCCTGGAGCAGAAGTCGCTGGTGTCGTGGAAGAAGTTGGCGAAGGGGTGAACCGTGTCTCTAAGGGAGATCGTGTCGTGACCCTCATTGGTTCAGGGGGCTATGCCGAATACGTGAAGACGAATGAGAGTACCTTGATTCCCATCCCAAACGAAGTCACAGATGAAACGGCTGTTGCATTACCCTTACAAGGCTTAACCGCCTACCATATTCTCACAACCATGGGGAGGTTGGAAAAAGGGGAAACCGTACTAGTCCATGCAGCGGCTGGTGGAGTTGGTTCCCTCGCCGTCCAACTCGCTAAACATTTCGGTGCAGGAAATGTGATTGCTACAGCAAGCTCGGAAGAAAAGTTGAAGCTGGCCCGCGATTTAGGGGCAGATCATGCGATCAATTACACGCATCCGAATTGGCGTGAAGAAGTATTAGAGGCGACGGATGGAAGGGGCGTCGATGTGGCTCTGGAAATGGCTGGAGGCGATATTTTCCACGAGACCGTTAAATGCATGAGAGCATTCGGCAGAGTGGTTGTTTATGGGGTGGCCAGTGGAGAGCCAGCTCAAATGTATCCCTCTGGACTAATGAATCGCAATTTATCGGTGATCGGATTCTTTTTACCGCAGATCATGAAAAAACCCGTCCTTTTTGAAAAAAGCTTGAATCACTTATTGAAAATGATAAAGTCCGGGGAATTGAAGTTGACCGTTGGTGGGGTGTTTGATTTAGAGGAAGCGGCCCACGTACATGAGGTTATGCAGGCTAGAAAGACAAAAGGAAAGCTGGTATTAAAGCCATAATATACAAAAAGTACGGCAGACTTGTTCTGTCGTACTTTTTTTGCAGGAAGAAGAGGGGATTCTGTCGAATACAAATGACCACAGAAAAAAAGGGGGAGAAGACTATTGTTTGAACAAAGAATCGATGAAGAATTATCACTGAAAATGATCGATCATCGTGATGCGGAGGAGCTATACCGCTTATCAGATCGTTCCAGGGATCATATAAAAACATGGCTGCCGTGGATCCATTTTACAAAAGAAGTGGAAGATACAAGAAACTACATAAAGATGAGTTTGCGCCGTTATGCAGAAAACAATGGGCTGACCGTTTGTATTCTATATCAAGGAAACATTGCAGGTGTCGTCGATTTTCATGAGATTGATGAGAAAAACAAAGCTACAAGCATTGGCTACTGGATGGGAGCTGATTACAAAGGGAAGGGACTGCTGACACGTTCCTGTCGCGTTCTGTTCGCCTATGCTTTTGAGACCCTAGGTATGAACCGGATTGAAATTCGAGCTGCATCTGAGAATGAAAAGAGCCGGGCAGTACCGGAACGGTTGGGTTTCAAGCAGGAAGGGGTCATCCGTCAAGCAGCTCGGCTTTATGATGAATACACAGATCATGTGGTTTATGGAATGCTGAAAGAGGATTGGGAGAGAAGGGAGGATATCTCTTGAACGTCACGGTTGTGGAACATATCCAAAAAAAGAGCCCGGTAAAAAAGGAATGTGAAGATGCGCTGGTACTAAACGAACATGCCGGTGTTTACGGCGTTTTAGATGGGGCAACTCCCCTCGTCTGCTTTGAAGATAAAGCAGGACATAATGGAGCATATCTTGCCGCGCAAATTTTCAAATCTAAAATGGAGCGGTTAAAGAGTGGGGAAAGCCTGGTGCAAGCCGTAGAAGAAGCCAACCTACATTTAAAAGAAGAGATGGAAAGGTACGCCGTCCAGACAGAACTTGGAGAAGAACGCTGGTCTACATGCGTAGCTGTTGTTAAAGTCATGGATGACCAGATTCATTATGTGCAGCTTGGGGATTCTATGATTCTTGTAGAGGATGAGGATGGAAAGTTTATAGTTGTCACAACTGACTCTGTCAAAGGGATCAGCGAAAGAGCGGAGCAAAAACGTGTCGAAGGAAGAAAGGGTGGAGAGAACATTCCACCTGAAAGTTACTATGATATACACATGAATAGGCTTCGGTACAACCGCCGGCTTGCGAATGTGGAAGGTGGTTATACGGTTGCCAACGGAATGCCTGAAGTGATGGAATACCTGGATCAAGGAGTAATCGATAGAAAAGGGATTCGGAGCCTCCTGCTTATTTCTGATGGTTTATTTCATCCTGAACTTACCCTTGAAGCAACTTACCAGAGAATTCGGGAAGTAGGGTTGGAAGGTTATGTTCATGAATTAACGGAATACCTGAATAAACATACTCTCCATATTGATGACAGAACAGCGGTGTGGATGAAATTAAACTAAGTGCACCTGATCATAAAAAAAGGTACACTTAGTTTTGGTTTTTTATGTTACAACGGCCAGGACGAAACCGTCATACCCTTTGCTTCCCACCGTTTGAAAGGCTGTGGATTCAAGGGTTGGGTGGTTGTTTAATAAGTCAAACATCTCACGTGTACCTATAATACTCTTGTCTTTGCTTTCTGAGTCAAGCAGTCTTCCATCCCGAACGACATTATCTACTAAGATCGTCGTTCCGGACTTAGATAACTTAAGAGCTTCTTTGACATAGTGGGGGTTATTATTTTTATCTGCATCGATAAAAATAAAATCAAAGGGTTCACGTCCTGCTAAAGTAGGCAGAGAATCAAGGGCGGGACCGACAATCACTTCTATCTTGTCCTGCACTCCGGCCATTTCCATATTCCTTGAGGCAACTTCCGCATGCTTCGGGTTGAATTCTAGTGTAGTGACGTGACCATCTTCAGGCAGAGATTTTGCCATCCAGATAGTGCTGTATCCTCCGAGAGTGCCAATTTCCAATACATTTTTCGCGGCTTTCATTTTCACAAAAAGCTGAAGCATCTTTCCCTGGGTGGCAGACACGTCAATGGAAGGTAGTCCTGCTTCTTCGTTTGCTTTTAGTACATTCTCCATGACAGGATCTGCGGGAATTAACTGGTCAATAAAGTATTGATCCACATGCTTCCAAGTCTCCAGATTGCTCAATCAAACCACTCCTTATGTATAAGTTTCTTCTAGTGTAATCTTCCTTCAATAAAAACTCGAGCAAAAAGGTGCTTCAGATCACCATATCCTAATTAAAGGATATGGCAGGATTGTAGAAGACTTGATTTCGAGATGTTTTTCGGGGTTCGTTGCTTTGTTTGGCGTCAGGGGTGGTCGGAAAGCTACTCGCTTTCCTGTGGGGATGACGGCAAGCCTCCTCGGACTTCGTCCTGTGGAGTCTCGCAGCTTCCCGACCACCCCTTTCGATGTATGCGTATAACGAATCCCTTGGCTCAAAGGGACTGCCTTTCACTTTCCCGCTTTTATAAGCATAAAGTCTCCTCTAACAAGCTTTCAGTATCCAAATACCCATAGGGTAAAAGTTTAACGCCCACACTTCCATCAAGCTTGAAAGCTTCTTAATCCAGAAGTGGTTTCGAGACACTTAATAGTAAAGGGGCGGAGGGAAACGGTGAGACTCCTATGGGACGTGTGGCAGGTGAGACCCCGGAAGGCGTAGCCTGAGGAGGGTCACCGCCCGCCCCATGGAAAGTGTTCAAATGCGGAATCGACCTGGTAGACACGACTGGCATAAGCAAAACAGCAACGGAATGTGTTTTTCATTCCTTTGCTGTTTTGCTTATGACGCGAGTGTCTGGACGATGGAGCAAGACGAACCTTTTCCCGGAGCCCCGAAACACACGCAAACATCTCGAAACTGAGTCTTCAAGTATAGGGAGCTTTAGTGCATGAAAAAAGAGCTCAGGTTGCCTGAGCTCTTTGGGGGTTAACCGAATAGTCTTGGAATGCCTTGGATAAGTGACATGCCGCCCATGTAGGACATGGCGATGACGATAAGGACTCCGAAGATGGTCAACCATAACGGGTGTTTGTAATCCCCGACGATTTTTTGTTTATACGCGGCTATCAACATGACACCCAACGCAATAGGTAGAATCAAACCATTTAACGAGCCAACAAGGATCAACACCTTGACGGGCTCACCGACCGAAACGAAGACAGTCGTTGAAATGACGATAAACGCGACAATGAACCATTTGTGGTGCTTGTTAATCGTTTTATTGAATGTACGAATGAATGAAACGGATGTATAGGCGGCTCCGACTACAGACGTTACAGCAGCGGCCCACATGATGACACCGAAGATTTTGTATCCGACATTTCCTGCTGCTGCCTGGAAGACAGAAGCTGGTGGGTTTTCAGGGTTCAGTGTGAAACCTGAGGCTACAACACCTAAGGAAGCAAGGAAAAGGAAGATTCTCATGACGGAAGCAATTCCAATCGCAGACACGGAACTCTTTGTGACTTGTGGGAGTGCTTCTTTTCCTTTCACGCCTGCGTCTAAAAGGCGGTGGCCGCCGGCGAAGGTGATATATCCCCCGACGGTTCCGCCGACGAGTGTGATGATGGCGAGAAAATCAATCGTATCAGGTACGAATGTTTTCGCGACAGCTTCTCCGACAGGTGGTTGGGCGGAGAACATGACGAAAATAGTCAATGCGATCATGATGAATCCTGCAATTTGTGCGAAACGATCCATGACTTTACCCGCTTCTCGGACGAGAAAGACGGCGACAGCTACAATCCCGCTGAACAATGCCCCCATCTCAGGAGAGATCCCAAAAAGTACATTGGTACCAAGACCGGCCCCTGCGATATTTCCAATATTAAAGGCTAATCCACCGGCAACGATGAGTACAGATAAAAATACTCCAAGGCCTGGGAGTAGGCTGTTGGCGATGTCCTGAGCTGGTTTCTCAGATACAGCGATGATTCGCCATATATTTAGCTGGGCGCCGATGTCTATAATAATGGAGATTAAGATGACAAATCCGAAACTTGCTGCAAGTTGCTGAGTGAAGTGAGTCGTTTGTGTTAGAAAACCAGGACCGATGGCGGACGTCGCCATCAGGAACGCGGCTCCTAACAGGAGACTTCTTGTCGATTGTTCTTTCATGGAGTAGCTCCTTTGCTAGGTTTATTGTGATGGGAGATTTCTATTGTTTACTTATTTTTCGATGAATTCACCGATGGATTGAAGCGTGATTTCTGATTCTTTCAATGCTTTTGTAATATAGTTGGCGAAATCGATAGCGCTTGCCCCATCCCCATGAATACAAATGGTGTGAACATCAATATGGATATCCGTCTTCTGCACGGTACGGACTTTGTTTTCTTTAATCATGCGAATCACTTGTTCGACCGCTTGTTCGTGGTCACTGATGAGCGCGTTTGGTTCTCTTCGTGAAGTAAGAGATCCATCTGATTGATAGGTGCGATCTGAGAATACTTCACTAGCTGTTTTAAGCCCATGTTCGCGACCCGCTTTCACAAGTTCACTTCCTGCAAGTCCGAAGAGAACCAGTTCTGGATCCACATCGTAAACAGCCTTGGCAATGGCAGTTGACAACTTTGGATCTTTCGCAGCCATGTTAAACAGAGCGCCGTGGGGCTTGACGTGTTGTAAACGTCCCCCTTCTGTATCCACAAACCCTTTGAGGGCTCCTATTTGATAGACAACCATGTCATATGCTTCCTCTTCAGAAACCTCCATTGGTCGTCGTCCGAACCCGGCTAGATCTGGCAGACCTGGATGGGCACCGATTCCAACGTTATGCTCTAACGCCTTCTGTACCGTTTTTCTCATTATAGTTGGATCCCCGGCGTGGTAACCGCATGCGATATTCGCGGATGTTACATATTTCAATATTTCTTCATCGCGGCCGATGGTATAGCGGCCAAAACTTTCTCCCATATCGCAATTCAAGTCGACGATATGCATGGAATCTCCCCCTTAGCGAAGTTTCGTTTCAATCCCTCTTTGCAGCTGTTTCAAGTTTTTCTCTTTTTCTAAAAGCATACGTTGAGCTTCTTCATGGGTAATAGGTGAAAAACTTATACTTTCTCCCGGCCGCATTTGTGCGATTCTCGGTAAATCAACCGAAGCTACTTGTCCGATTTTTGGATAACCACCTGTGGTCTGGTGGTCCGCTAATAATAAGATCGGATTTCCGTCTGGAGGTACTTGAATGGTCCCGAATGTAACGGCTTCTGAAACGATATCTTTTTTATCCTCAAGACTCAGGGTCGATCCGTTTAAACGATAGCCCATTCGGTCTGACTTCGAATCAATTTGAAAAGGCTCGTTGAAAAATTGTTCTTTACTCTGGGTTGTAAATAAGTCAAATTCACGGCCGGGCATAACTCGAATCGGCTGGTCGCTCTTTGTATAATTGGTGAATTCAGGACCGACGAACCAGGAAGCTTCGTTAAAAGATGTAGTTTCTTTTACAGTTTTGAGTTGTTCCTGCGAATGTTCAAGAGGAGAATCAGGGAGACCAAATCGAAGTTGGTCTCCTTTTTCTAATGTTCGTCCGTTAAAACCGCCCATGTTTGCGCGGAGATATGTAGAAGAACTCCCCATAACCTTCCGTACCTGAAATCCGCCAGCTATGGATAGATAGCACCTGAAGCCTTTTTTGGGTTGTCCAAAGCGGAGCTCGCTTCCTTTTTTAATGTACAAAGGTTTCCACATGGAAACACTCTCACCGTCAATCATGGGAGTAAGGTTTCCTCCACAGATAGCGATGAAAGCATCTTCTTGAAATTCAAGAACCGGTCCCATCAATGTTATTTCCATGGTCGCTGCATCGGAAGGATTTCCGACAAGGAGGTTTGCTATTCGGTGGGCCTGTTGATCCATGGCTCCACTTACAATGACTCCATCTTTTTGATAGCCGTACCGGCCTGTATCTTGAATGGTTGTCATCAATCCTGATTTTAATACCGAAATCATTGTTCCCCCTCCTTAATCTGTTTATATTCTGCTTCATCAATACGTGTGAAACGAATGCGGTCTCCAGCCTGAAGGAGGGAAGGTTGATCTCTGTCAGCTTCGAAAAGTTTAAGCGGGGTTCGGCCAATCAATTGCCATCCCCCTGGCGTTTCAATGGGATATACCCCTGTTTGCTCTCCTGCAATGCCAACAGAGCCTGAGGGGATCGAGAGCCTTGGATCGTCACGACGAGGTGCGGCGATTTTTTTATCCATTCCTCCTATATAAGGAAAACCAGGCGCAAACCCTATCATATACACAAGGTAATTTCCCTTCATATGAGTGACTATGACTTCCTCTTCGCTCATGTTATTGTGTGAAGCGACAAAGGAGAGGTCTGGTCCCCATTCTCCTCCGTAACACACAGGTATTTCTATAGTTCTCTTCTCAGAACGATAGGACGAAGATTGAGATATAAGATTTAAAACCTTCGTTCGTGCCCATTCATAGGGAAGGAGGTCTTGTGAACGTATTTGTTTAGCGATGTAGTAGGGGTTGTATAGAATGGTTAGAGTAGAAAAAGCCGGAATGTATTCAATCATCCAGTCGGGCTTTTGTTCATCAAGTTGTGCGGCGGCTTGACGTACTTGTTGATTGGTCTCCTCATTTATAGATTCTCCAAAATCAATAAGGAGAGCCTGGTCTCCAAGGGGATGAATGCTTATATCCAATAAAATACCTCCTATGCACTTATAATGTAGTGATGCCAAACCACTTTAGCGGGTGGATGTCCATGGGCTATGTATGAACGAACCGTTTAAATTTGGCAGAAAAATATCAAAGTATGTCATTTTTTCTAACTTAACGACGTTAATATCGTATCTTATTTTTCATGCTGTTTCAATTCGACCAAGGTCCCCGATTGGTTTAATTTCGCTTAGTAGAAGGGAATAAAAAAGATAATTAATGAATGAGGAGGGTGTGTGAAATGCCGTGGGATACAGAAGATTACCCAAGCTCTTTCAAAAACTTGGAAACAACAATTAGAAAAAAAGCCATTGATATAGCCAACGCCATGATTGACGAAGGGTATAAAGAGGGGCAGGCCATTCCTATAGCTACAGAACAGGCAAAAGAATGGTATGAAAATGCAGGTGAAAAAGAAATCAATCGTGTGAAGCAAATGAGCGATAAAAACCTGAAGAAAAGGGACCGAGAAGGAAGGCAGGGAGAGAGCCGCCCTGAGCTCCTGGAAAAAGGTCAACATGTCGTTGCTCATGAAGATGGATGGGCTGTGAAAACAGAAGATGCGAAACAACCGTCTGATGTTTTTGATCAAAAGCAAGCAGCGATTGACCGAGCGAAAGAGATTGCTGAAAACAAAGGAACACAAGTAATCATTCATAAAAAAGATGGAACTATTCAGGAAAAAATGTCAATGGATGGAGAATCTTAGGTTTACGACTTTTCGTAACAGGATATATAGCTTATATAATAATTATTCAAGGAGGAATTCAAAGTGGCTGACAGTAGAAATCAAGCAGAACATGTAGTTTCTCATGAAGAAGGTTGGGCAGTAAAAGCAGAAGGTGCGGAACAACCGACGAAGGTGTACGAAAACAAACAGGATGCGATTGATCGCGCAAAAGAAATCGCCCAAAACAAAGGAACTTCAGCGGTTATCCATACCAAAGAAGGTAAAATTCAAAATCAATATGACTATAGCAGCTAATCAAACATAAAAAAAGCACTCAGAGCGAGTGCTTTTTTTATGTTTAATTTAATAAAGAGAAGGGATTATTAAACTAACTGGCAGGTTTCTTGAAGACTCAGTTTCGAGACTTTTGTTGAGAGTATGGGGGCTGCGGGGAATAGCTCGCTTTCCGCGGGAGCGCGGTGAGCCTCCTCGGACTGCGTCCTGTGGGGTCTCACCAAGCACTTTTTTCCCGCAGGAGTCTCGCCATTCCCCTCCGCCCCTTTACCATGGTAGATTCTCGAAACCACTACTTGGAAGATCACCTTGTATGGTTATGGGAAGTGAATCATATAAACTCTACTCAATGGACATTTAGAAAACGTAAATGCTTGATACAAAGCACTTTATGCCTGCCTATGTGGGGGGAATTGGAACTTCACTTATAAGTTTAGGAGTTCTATAATCCACCTTCCATAATCATAAGAGCTGACCTTTTAGTGTTGGTTTCGAGAATCCTTTCCATGGCCAAGGGGCGGAGGGAAACGGTGAGACTCCTATGGGACGTGTGGGACAGGTGAGACCCCGGAAGGCGTAGCCTGAGGAGGCTCACCGCCCGCCCCATGGAAAGCGAATCTTTTCCCGGAGCCCCTAGAACCACATAATCGTCTCGAAACTGAGTCTTCAAGAAAAGGGAGCTTTAGTTGAATAAGTGACGACGAAGGGAATTGTGATAGAATACGGAAGAGACTGAATGTGGAGGTTCCAAAAATGAATGGACAAAAAAGAAGTGACATTAAAATAGGGGCAGAAGTTGAAATCGTCCTGAAGAAAGACCAACGAACAGGGGCACTGACCAGTGGAAAAGTGAAAGACATCCTCACTAAGTCCCCGAATCACCCTCATGGAATAAAAGTACGCCTGGAAGACGGTCAAGTCGGTCGAGTGAAAAACATTCATTCCTAAGAATAGCTTCCTTGCAATGACGAAAGAGCCCATGCAGAACATGGGCTCTTTAATTATATATACATCTAAAACATAAGATTATATACGACTCTTTTGTTTTTCAAAGTTTCTATAGGGCATTTCAATTGTAAAAAAAGCACCGTCTTCATCTTCTGTAACTGCGAGGATGGTATATTCTGAACCGAAGATTTGTTCCATGGCATAGTCCCCGTTATCAAAAGGCTCACCATCAATGGAAAACCCCGTTTGCAACAATGTATGACGGTCTTCTTCTGTGAAGTTACTGATTTCATTGAGAAGGACCATGGGCCGGACAAGTGTCTCTCCTTCGGGCTCATCGAGGAGGTCATAGTTAATCTGTATGTTTACCAAATCACGAGCATCGTCGAGCATATCAAGTACGATGGTTTTGAATTCTGATAAGTCCATAAGAAAGCGGACATCTTCGGGTTCGATACGGTCTAAGTACCGGGACATTTCATAAGCCTCCTTTTATGCGTCTAAGGCTTATATTACCATGAAAGCCTCTCTTAAAACCTATGTAAATTGGAAAAGCGAGAAGGGCGGCCGCCCTTCTCGCTTTGTATACTTTCGGAAAATATCAAGTTTTCCACTTGCTTTTATCGCAAGGCTTGTGGAACTTTGTCCATGTTAGTGCCGCGGTTCAAAATTCTACATGGTAGTTTTTGGCAACTTAAACGACGCAATCCCTACCTCTATTGCATCCTTACAGCTCCGAAGCTGATCCAGTGTGATTAAGTTGTATCAAAACGTAGCAGAATGCCAGTCTCATACAAATCACTCTTTTCTTTTCCGAGTTACCTTCTCTAGAAGGTACTATCAAAACATTATAAACTCTGTATTCATACATGTCAATAGTGTACGTTTTGGGAAACTACCATCAGTCCATAAGTTTGACGATCGACCGACCGCGTGTTTTTCCTTGTAGAATATCTTCGAGTGTTTCAGGAACTTCTTTGAGAGTGTGAACAGATTTGATCCGGTCGAACACTTCTTTAATTTTTAAATCATTAGCCATTCGATGCCACACTTTTTTTCTTACATTCATTGGGCAATTGACGGAATCAACTCCAATAAGAGATATACCCCGTAAAATGAAAGGATAAACCTGTGTGGGAACTTTTGTACCCCCGGTCAGCCCACTTACGGCTGCGGCGCCTCCATATTTTAATTGACTAAGAAGCGAGGCGAGCTGTTCACCTCCGACAGGGTCGACGGCTCCAGCCCATCGCCCGCTTGCTATGGCGCGTAGCTTTCCGTCATAAACCTCTTCACGGGAAAGAATTTTAGAAGCGCCTAAGTCTTTTAAGTATTCTTCATGTTCTGGACTCCCTGTACTTGCTTCAACGGTATAGCCTCTTTTAGCAAGCATAGACACCGCTATGCTCCCCACGCCGCCGGAAGCCCCGGTCACAAGGACAGGGCCCTCTTCAGAAGTCAGCCCGTTTTCTTCTAAGCGATGAATGGAAAGAGCCGCGGTGAAACCGGCTGTGCCGTAAATCATCGCTTCTTCTGTCGACAACCCTTCGGGAAGAGGGACGACCCATTCGCAAGGGATGCTTGCATATTCACTGAATCCACCGTGATGGTTGACGCCAATTTCATAACTGGTAGCGATCACAGCATCGCCCTCTTTAAATTTTTCGGCAGAGGAACGGACCACTTCTCCGGCCAAATCAATCCCGGGTATGATTGGGTAATTTTTGACGAGGGGGTTATCCGGCTGGGTAACCATTCCGTCTTTATAGTTGATGCTGGAATAATGAACTTTAATTAAAACATCACTGGAAGGGAGGTCCGAGAAAGATAGCTTTTGCACGGAACCCTGTACACCTTCATCAGTCTGGTCGACTTTATACGCCTTGAATTGTGTCAACGTGTCACCTCATTTCCGCTATTAAGGACGAAGATCCTCGTCGTAATCTTCCTCGGTAACTGAGTCCTGCTTGGATTTTCTTCCTTTATCCTGTTCTCGTTCTTCTTTTCTTACTTCTTCATCTGGAATGCCGTCAATCAACTGTTCTTTTTTTAGTTTTTCTTGAAAGCTTTGGTCGTTTTCAGATATTTTGTTTCTTTTTTGATCAGCCATCTCTTTCACCTCCAGAAAATGGGTGTCCCGGTTATGATTCCTTTTTCCATAAGGAGTTAAACGTTGATCTAGGGAGAGGCATGAAAAAAAGCCGTCCATTAGATGGCGGCTTTATTTATCAGTGAATTTATTTTTAATGGATTGGAACAGCGGGGTTTGCATTAAGTAGTCAAACGTCGTGCTGATCACCAGCCCGTGAATGATGACACCTAGGATGGTGAAGATCACGATGATGATATGTCCCCCCATCGTTTCTGGTTCAAAACCAGATCTCCCGAAAAAGGTAAGGGAAAGGATCGCACTTACCCACGCATCCCCATAGCTGTCTAATTCATTCTCCATTAAATGTAAGGGAATGATCAAAAGGAAAACAAGAACGAAAGTAACGCCAGTCACTGTTAAAAGGTGCTGCCTTTTTAAAAAACGTATGAAAGGCATCGTGTAATACTTTGTGATGGACTTCAACCTTAAAAGGTGAAGAATTCTTGCAAATCTCGCAAACTGGAAAATCGCATCAAGGGGGATGGCAGCGATGACGATAAAAGGGTGTTTTTTTATGAACCCCCATTTGCTGTCGGCTTTATACAAACGGTAAAGGAAGTCAAGGAAGAAGATGGACCATGTTGTCCAAACGATCACGCTATTATATCCTGTTTGCTGCCAAATCGTGGCGACGGATAGGGCTGCAAGACCGACCATGAATAATTCGTAGATCGTTTTACTAGATTTTCTGTTTTGTAGTTCCATCGTCTTGTCTCTCTCCCTGATTTTGTCGCTTCGACATCATTATATCATTCTCTTCATCGGTACACATTAACTTTGACGGATGTAATTAGCCCCGGATTCTGTGATTTGTGTGCCTGCCCGGCCGCGTTTGATGGTAACGAATCCTCGTTCCTTTAATTCTGTCAATACTCTGCGAATCTGCTGTTCGGATAGAGGAATGGATTGTTCCAGAGCGAGTTTTTCATAGATTTTTTTGCGGCTTGCATTGATCAGCGCTTCGTTCAATGACAAGACAATTTTTAAAACTTCTTTATATATTTGATCATCCACGAAACTGGTCGATTTCTGTTTTGTGTTCTTCTTTGGTCTTTGGAAAAAATCTTCACCAGGAAGATCATGAATCGAGATGGTATCCCCTTCTGAAACAGTAAGGAGATAAGATATTGTATTTTTTAACTCGCGAATGTTTCCAAACCAATCATAGCTCATCAATTCTCCCATTAGTCCACTGCCGAGCGCTTTATTCGGGGTGTGGTTTTCTAGTAAAAATTGTTCCACAAGTGCAGGGATATCTGTTTTTCGTTCTCTGAGTGGAGGGACGGACACGTACAGCACTTTAAGTCTGTGGTAAAGGTCTTCTCTGAATTTCCCTTGCTCAATCAGTTCAAGTAAATCTTTGTTCGTAGCGGCGATGATTCTCACGTTGATCGGGATGGTTTTCGTTCCTCCGATCTTCCGGATTTCCATCTCCTGAATCACACGCAATAAGCGCGCTTGAAGCTTTAAACTGATATCTCCAATTTCATCAAGGAAAATGGTTCCACCATCCGCTTGTTCAAACAACCCTTTTTTGCCGCCTTTTTTGGCTCCGGTAAAAGCTCCTTCTTCATACCCGAACAGTTCACTTTCTAATAAGTCTTCTGGTAGTGCACTGAAGTTCACCGCAAGAAAAGGTTCATAAAGGCGGTCGGATTCATGGTGGATGGCGTGAGCGAAAAGTTCTTTTCCGGTGCCGCTTTCCCCGTGTATTAAAACAGGGAGAGGAGTTTTCGCAAGTTTATACCCAATGGTTTTCGCTTTTTGAATCGCCGGGCTGTTTCCGATGATATCTTTAAACGAGTATTTTGCAATATAGCCCGTTTTCAATAACTGCTTTCGGGCAGCTTTTTCCATCGTAATGGTTTCATCCGTGTTTTTGAAAATGAAGATGACATTGTCGCTCTCTTCCCATTGGACACGGTAGATCATAAGGTTGTAGCCGTTTAAAGAAAAATATAATCCTTCTTCTTGAGGGGTGGTCATGAATTCGAGAAGCTTAGAATCCTTGAATAATTGATGAACAGGCTTTCCCATGGCGTGCGTGTGGGATAATCCGCTGTATTCTTCAATAAAAGGGTTAAATACGGTAACCTTTTGTTCGGAGTCAATGGCCATGACACCATCATTCACTCCATCAACCACCTGCTGAAGGTGTTGGTTTAAGAGCTCGGTTTGTTTGTTCATTTCCGATAGCTTTTTGCTGAGCTCGATGATCTTTCCTGTATACCGGTTCGAAATCATTCCCCCGAGCTCTTCTTTTAAATGGAAGTGATCGAGAATTTCAATTAATGTTGTAATGTCGATAAGGCGGACGCCGATGTCAATGATCTTTTCTACTGAAGGAGGGACAAGGGTTACCTCGCCCGGAGTGATGGCAGTAAGGATGTCATGCGTCTTCTTTTGACCTGGGTAATAAGCGGTGAAGGAAAGGTGGTCTAAACCCATCTTTTCTAATGTATCAATCGTTTCTTCTGCCATTTCGAAAGTGTCATTGACACAGAGAACGGTGGTTCCTTCTTCGAGTTCCAACAAACGCTCAATGTGTTGGTAATTAATCGTGCGGATAGCCGTTTTGCGTGGCGATCCGGGGGCGATGAAGGGAGCGGCTTCTTTTTCAATTAAATAAGAGGAAAATATGATTAAATCATCGCTGATTTGTTTTGGGACATATTCATCGACGGCATAGCTCTCGATATGAATGAATTCTCCTAAAATGTCTTCCAATTGTTCATGCAGGGTCGCTTGCGTCTCTTTTGTTCCTGTTAACAAGGTTAATTGGTTTTTCATCCGATCACCCTTCTTTTTAGTTCTTAATGGTTTATATTATAACACCCAATTAAAACCTATTTTAGATGAACAGCCTTTTTTGAGGCGGAATATTCAGAAAATGTTTTTGGCATGAAACTTGCATGTAGATTAGTGGAAGGATCATAAAGGGGGAAAACATATGGATAAGAAGCGGAAAAAGAAGTTTGAGATGCCTCATACGTATGTCATCATCTTTTTCGTTGTTCTATTCGCAGCTCTATTAACTTATTTAATACCTGCGGGGACATTTGAAACAAAAGAGGTAACGTATGACAAATCAGGTTCAGAAGAAACGCGAACTGTCCTCATACCGGATAGTTTTTCGGTAGCTGAAGAAGGTGCTCAGCAGGGGACAAGTTTGTTTGAGCCCTTTGGGGGAGCTGGTCTGTTAAATTATGTATTTGAGGGGTTAGTTTCAGGAGATAAGTGGGGTTCGGCTGTCGGTGTCGTCGCTTTTATACTAATCATCGGTGGAGCCTTTGGAATCATTATGAAAACCCGGGCCGTCGAGGAAGGGATTCTGTCCGTCATCGACCGGACGAAGGGAAAAGAAGTGCTCATCATTCCGATTATGTTCTTCCTGTTTTCACTGGGGGGCGCTGTCTTCGGGATGGGAGAAGAAGCCATCGCATTCGCTATGATTCTTGTCCCACTCGTGGTTGCGCTTGGATATGATGCCATTACAGGAATCATGATTACTTATGTAGCCACACAAATCGGATTTGCGACATCCTGGATGAATCCATTTGGAGTAGCGATTGCTCAAGGGGTATCAGATGTGCCGGTCCTATCAGGAACTCCATTCCGATTTACTATGTGGCTGATCTTTACGGCTATTGGTACTTTCTATACGTGGAGATATGCAAGTTCTGTGAAAAAGGATCCGACTCGGTCATTGGCCTATAAATCCGATCAATACTTCAGAGATGACTTCGAGCAAAAAGATTTGAAAGTCAATTTTAAATTTGGTCACGCCCTTGTCATATTGACCGTTGTCTTAGGGGTAGCTTGGATCATCTGGGGTGTTATTCAACATGCCTATTATATTCCGGAAATTGCGAGTCAGTTTTTTACTATTGGTCTGGTTGCAGGGATCATTGGTGTGATTTTTAAATTGAATAGTATGAGGGTCAACGACATCGCAGAAGGGTTTGCCCAAGGGGCAAAGGATCTGCTGCCAGCTGCTCTGGTCGTAGGGATGGCTAAAGGGATCATTATCATTTTAGGAGGAGATGATCCAGCGACAGCTTCTGTGCTGAATACGGTTCTTCATTCAGCAGGCCAAGTGTTTGAAGGTGTACCTGAGGTAATCTCTGCATGGCTGATGTTTTTATTCCAATCGGTCTTCAACTTCTTTGTGGTATCAGGGTCAGGACAGGCGGCTCTAACGATGCCATTGATGGCACCATTAGCTGACATCGCAGGTGTAACGAGACAGGTAGCTGTACTTGCTTTCCAATTAGGGGACGGTTTGACAAACATTATCGTACCTACTTCAGCGGCGCTTATGGGAACATTAGGTGCAGCACGGCTGGACTGGTCCAACTGGTTCCGTTTCATCTTCAAATTCCAGTTGATCCTCTTCGGACTTGCGTCAGTCTTTGTTGTTGTCGCTGTACTTGTCAATTTCAATTAAATGAGAGAACACAGGAGGTATAAGAATTGATCACTCTAATTAAACAGGCCACCGTATATGCTCCTGAGTTTTTGGGAGAAAAAGATGTCCTTATTGCTGATGGAAGAATTGCTGATATCCAGGATCACATAGACTTGTCCGGTGATCAGGTGAACGTCATAGAAGCCAAGGGGGAGGTGCTGGCTCCTGGATTTATCGATGGTCATGTTCACATTACAGGTGGCGGCGGGGAAGGAAGTTTCCGGTCCCGCACACCTGAGTTGACTCTGACGGATGCCACCTTAAACGGAGTAACCACTCTTGTCGGTGTCATTGGCACGGATGGGACAACACGGACCATGACGAACCTTGTAGCGAAAGCACGCGCTTTGAGGGAGGAGGGGATTACCTGCTATTGCCATACTGGTTCTTATCAAGTCCCTGTAAAAACATTGACAGGCAACATAGAGGACGACATTCTGTTGATTGACTTGATCATCGGAGCGGGAGAAATCGCCATATCAGACCACCGATCTTCTCAGCCTACCGTTGAAGAAATGGCTAAGATCGCTTCCGAAGCGCGGATCGGAGGGATGCTTTCAGGGAAAAAAGGGATTGTAAATGTGCATGTCGGGGATAGTCCAGATAAATTAAAACTTATAGAGAGAGTCATTGAGACGACTGATTTACCCATTACGCAATTTTACCCGACACATATCAACCGTAATTCTGATCTTTTTGAAGCGGGCATCCAATACGCTAAAAAGGGAGGTTTCGTTGATTTTACAACGAGTACAATCCCGAAATTTTTAGAAGATGGAGAAGTAAAAAGTAGTGAAGCCCTGAAACGCATGCTAGATCAGGGAGTGCCGGTTGAACAAATCACCTTTACTTCCGACGCCCAGGGGAGCCTCCCGGATTTTGACGATAAAGGCAACTTGATTGGTTTGAAAGTAGGAAAGGTCGCCTCTTTGTATGAAGCTTTTCGAGAGTCTGTTCTAGAGCAGAAGGTGAGCGTAGAAGATGCATTGAAGGTCATCACTCTGAACCCGGCTACTATTTTGGGTCTTCCTACAAAAGGTAAGCTTGAAAAAGGGAAAGATGCCGACTTCGTCATAATGGACCCAGAAACACTCAAGATTTCCCGTGTCCTCGCTTTAGGTAAGGAGATGGTCAGAAATGGAGAACCTTTAATAAAAGGGACCTTCGAATAGAATAAGCGATATAAATAACCACCCTTTTCCTCCGGAAAGGGGTGGTTTATTTATACTTACCATTCTTCAACTAACTGGCAGGATTGTGGAAGACTTGATTTCGAGATGTTTGTGTGGATTTAGGGGCTCCGGGAAAAGGTTCGCTTTCCGTGGGCGAGTGATGAGCCTCCTCGAGCTAACGCTCTGCGGGGTCTCATCTACCACGCACTTCCCACAGGAGTCTCACCGTTTCCCTCCGCCCCTTTACCAAATGAGGTTCTCGAAATCCCTCTTATAGGACCCTGCCTAAAACTCTTTTGAATCCTGCATAAACCGCGTTGACATAGGCTTCTCAACCATAAAAGCTCCTATTGCTGGAAGGTAGCTTCGAGAATTTCTTCCGGTAAGTGGGCGGAGGGGAATGGCGAGACTCCTGCGGGAAAAAAGTGCAGGGTGAGACCCCACAGGACGCAGTCCGAGGAGGCTCACCGCGCTCCCGCGGAAAGCGAGCTATTCCCCGCAGCCCCATCCACTCAACAAACGTCTCGAAACTGAGTCTTCCAGAATAGGGAGCTATTGTTGTAGATGGGGGATTTTTTATAGGTTCAGGATCTTTCTGATTCTGTACCATTTTTTCGAGATTAGGATTTTCTTAGGTTTGATGAAGCCATCCCTGAACTGGTAAAGCTCGCCGTTCTCTTCTTGAATACCGAGCACCTCCGACTTTACCTGCTGCTTCATGTACTTGCGGAATGGGAAAGATCTGTATCTCTTTGGATGGTAATAGGGTTTGGAATAGAGATGTGGGTACTCGTAAAGAGGACCCTCATAAATCAGTTGAAGTTCGTGGTGGCTCCGGAAATCATCTGGAGTGACAAGGGCGCTTGTTTTGTGAAAAAGGTTGGATCCTGCTCGCTTAAGTACTTCAGCTACGAATTGGGAGCAAAAATAGCTGGCTTTCACATGAATAGGCTGGTTTGCAGGTACCCCTAAAAGACCTAAATAATTGTAAAAGTAAGTTTTGTAGTTTTTAGCGAATGCTTTAAGAAGGCGCTCGAGCTTTTGGTATTTTCTTCTTGTCATTTTTAATTCGTAAACGGCGCATGTTGCATAGGGGTACCAACTGAATGTTCCTTGGACAAGGTCTTCCTGAACGAATCCGCCCCAGAAAGGGTTTGTTGGTCGACGTCTTCCGAAACTATAAAGGCGTTTCATATTTTTATCCAGGGAGAGAGAGGCGTGGTTGTAGGGAGCTGCGGTGAATGCTTTGATGGCTTGGTTTGTGATCGTACCTGTATTTGATAGTAATAAGTAGACGGATTTCATAGGGTTCCCTCCCAATTGGATGTTTCTGTCAATATACTATAGGAAACTATGAAAAGGAAGTAATTTATTTCTCTAATCAGCTTCGTGTGGTATTCTCAAATTAATCAATAAATGAATGGAAGGGAAGCAAAAGTGCGCATATTAAAGAACCTGATGAACTTTTTCTTTTTTGCTGGCGTGGTTGCTCTGCTAATTTTCTTGTTGGTCCCACAAGTAGAAAAGGAACTTCCTCAAGGTGTATTTTATAAAAAAGATGTCCCGTTGCCCACCAACCTTCATCCGACAGTAGAAAAGCGCAAAGATCAGTTAGTCGAAGAGGTAAAGAGAGCAGGGATTAACATCGTGATTACGGAAGGTCATCGGTCCGTGGAGAGGCAGGATAAGCTATATGAACAAGGTCGTTCTTCAGATGGGCAAGTCGTCACTCATGCGAGGGGTGGGGAGTCCTATCATAACTATGGTCTTGCTATCGATTTTGCGCTTGAGCACGAAGATGGCCGTATCATTTGGGATACAGAGTACGATGGAAATGGAAACGGAAAATCAGATTGGCTTGAAATTGCAGAAGCAGCTAAAGGGCTTGGGTTTGAATGGGGAGGCGACTGGGAGAATTTTAAGGATTATCCTCATTTGCAAATGGACTTCGGATTATCAATCAGGGAATTGAAAAGAGGGAAGCGGCCGAAAGTAGACGAGTACGCAGATGAAGAATAGATAGAGAAAAGGTGCCCGAGTTCAGGGACACCTTTTTTTGTCATTGTTGATATTCTTCGTAAGGTTTGATCATTGCATGGATCGTTTCGATATAAGGCATGCTCAATCCCACTTCGCTGCCCAGGCGTAAAGCTCCGCCATGAAGGTGTTCAACTTCCAAAGGCAGCCCTTTACGTCGATCTTGATGCATGGATGATGTCATTTCATGATCGAATCCGCGTAAGCGTTCAAATGCCTGCTGCACTTGTTCATCTGTCAGGTCAATGTGGTGAGCGTTTGCAAGTTCCTTCATTTCCGTGAGAATTCGTTCTGCGATTCGGAACGTTTGAGGATAACTTCGTACAACGCCAATGGGTTGATTAACAGCTGTTGTAATCCCGGAAAATGCGGTAATGAACATGTATTTTTTCCACATGTCCTCTAGAATATTCGTACTTAACGTACCGTTCAAATTCGCCTGGTTACAAGCGAGGGCAAGTTCTTCACAGATGGCCTGCTGAGAAGTATGGAGCGGTCCGAATACGAGGTCATGGAATGGGCTCGTATGGACAACATGACCACCTTCATCAAGGGTAGCGATGATGTAAGAAAGTCCACCGATAACAGCTTCTTCTCCTAATTCTTTTTGGAGAATACTGATGTGTTCCATGCCATTTAATACGGGATAAACTTTTGCCCCTTTATTTACCAATGCTTTAAGCCACTCCAATGTGCCATGAAGGTGGTAGCCTTTAACGGCAAGAAAAACAAGGTCAGGGTTTTCAATCTCCTCTGGACTCCTAGCAATGACGGGATCTGGAACTTCGTAATCTCCCATTTCGCTATGTAGCTTCAAACCGTTCCTTTCAATCTGCTCGGCTCTTCCTTCGCGGACAAGGTTAATGACCTCGTGTCCAGCCTCCTGCCAGCGTGCTCCAAAATAGGCTCCTAGAGCTCCTGCGCCTAAAACAACGATTTTCATTTTTACAACACCTCCGAAGAAATTATGCTTCTAACTCCTTGCTACGTTCTGTTGTGAAACTTGAGGTAATAATTCTAGTCGCCTCTACAACATCTTTAATATGGTCGTCTAAATACTGGATGATATCGTCAAACCCTGCTGTTTTCATGATTTCATGGTAATGCTCTTCACTTTTGAAAATGGATTGACCGAGAATGAGTTCTTCATCTTCCTCAACATCTATCACATTCAACAGTCCCATGGATCCTTGGCTGCCAGTCAACTTATTTGAAAAATAAATATTATGGTCGAGAGCGCCATGGGATTTTAAGAGATTACCGGATTTTCTACTCAGTTCTATGAATTCATCCAAATTTTTTTGTTTAACTCGAAAAAGACATATGACTGTAAACATCGCCATTCCCCCTCAGTGAAATAGGTGATCAGGATTTATTATCCAGGCTTGTGGACCGACCGGCATTTATCAAAAGAACGATGGCAGTCACTGTGTGCATGACCCAACCGATAAAAGGAATCGCTCCTATAGCGCTTGTGATCATACCGAGAACACTCCCTACATAGGGGCGCTTGTCTTTAGCTGAGACAACCAGAGTAATCAAGTGGAAAACAAACATGAACAAAAGTGGCAGCCAGGCATTGCTGAATATGAATGCTCCTCCTGCTATAGGGATTGCCAGGAATGCTTCACACCCACCTGTCAACCACTTGAGTAAAGTAGATAGTTTCATTAGAATATGCTCCTTACTATTTGATCTGCTAGTTTAAGTATAAGAGTGGGGAAATAGACCTCTATTTCTTCTTTTTCCACTCCGTGGGTTGTTTTGAAACATTCGTTCAAAATTGAAATCAATCTTCACTTTTATGCGTTATTTCGACACGGTTCCTACTATATCCTCTCTTTTGAAAGAGATTTTAATTTTATTTATCTTCTTAATGAGGGAAGAGTAAGAAATGATATAACAAAACCTCCGGGAACCCCGGAGGTTTTGTCTTCTTATTGAATAGGTTTAACCAAGGTATATTCTCGAGACATAAGTCGATGGCCTCCGTGAGTGAAGAGCACCTCACTGCGCCCCTCGTCTTATGCTTGTCGGGGCTCCCAAGGCGTTTCCACACTTCTGATTGTACGGTTCCATCACCCAGACTCTCGAGACATAAGACAATCGCTTCCGTGGAGGAAGATCGCTCCACTGCACCGCTTGTCTTGTGCTTTTCGAGTCTCCCGGGGTGGTTCCACACTTCAAATTGTCCAGCTCCAACGCCTAGCCCCTCGAGACATAAGTCGATGACCTCCGTGAGGGAGGATCCACTCACTGCGCTCCTCGTCTTATGCTTGTCGGGGCTCCCAAGGCGTTTCCGCATTTCTAACTTACTTACTTGCTTTTTGCAGTTTCTGAATCATTTTCAGGCTGCGGCCGGTTCCGATGGCTACGGATTCCAGCGGGCTTGGGGCCATGTGTACGGGTACGGAAATTTCGTTGGACAGCCAATCCTGCATACCGTTGAGCAAGGAGCCGCCTCCGGTAAGGATTACACCGTGGTCTACGATGTCACCACTTAGCTCCGGTGGGCAGTCTTCAAGGGTTGCGCGAATCGTTTCCAGCAGCTGTTCAAGAGACTCTTTCAGGGCTCCTTGAATTTCCGTGGATTTTAGTTCAATGGTTTTTGGGAGACCTGTGACCATGTCACGACCTCTTACTTCCATCGTTACTTCCGGGTGATCAATCAGTGCGTAGCCGATTTCCATTTTGATTTGCTCGGCTGTGCGTTCTCCAATTAGTACGTTGTATGCTTTTCGCACGTGCTGGATGATCTCCTCATCCATGACGTCTCCACCTGTACGGATGGATTTGCAGGATACGACACCACCGAAGGAGATGATCGCTACTTCACTCGTTCCACCACCGATATCTACGACTACGTTTGCAATGGGTTCATCGACTGGAAGGTCAGCACCGATTGCGGCTGCGATTGGTTCTTCAATCAGGTGCACATTTTTGGCCCCATAGCTTTTCACTGCATTGTGAATGGCCCGGCGTTCAACAGAAGTTGAGCCTGAAGGCGTACAAATCACGACGGTCGGTTTACGCATAGAGATGCCGGATTTTTTGGATACTTTTTTCAAAAGCTCCTTCAACATTTGTGCGGTCATATCATAATCAGCGATGACACCATCTCTTAACGGGCGGACAGGGATGATGTTCCTCGGTGTCTTTCCGACCATTTCTTTGGCTTCTTTTCCTACAGCCACCACATTTTTCGTTTCTGTGTTGTAGGCGACAACAGACGGTTCATTAAGTAAAATTCCTTTTGATTTTGAATAAATCAGTATATTTGCAGTACCAAGATCGATACCGATTTCTGCATTTGATAACATGTAGACGTACCTCCAAAGGTGAAAGATTCTATTTATATGTCTTCTCATATCATAGGATTTTTTTGGGGGTTGAACAACAGGAAATTCGTGGTCGGGGTGAAAGTGGTGTCATAAGTCATCCCCCATGTATAATGGGACTAACGATAGACAGAGGAGTTTTACTATGAGTTTTTTGAAACATGAAGAAATCATAAAGCGGTGTGAAAAAATAAACCAATCGTATGAAATCGACCCTTCATTTTTTGACGGGATTGTAGATGAATTATTGGATAGTGAACAAGATACAGAAACCGTGATATTAAGTAGTTTTCAGCGTTTGCTAACCGAGGTCGATCACGAAATTGAGCGTATGGAGGAATATACCTCCATGAAGCCGAATTGTTTTATGGGGTGTGCTTTTTGCTGCTATTTCCCGATTGTCATTACGAAAATGGAAGCGAAGATGCTGTTTCGTTCCATTGAGAACTTTTCTGAAGATCGAAAAAAAGCGATTTATGCCCATTGGGAAAGTTATTATGAAGATCAGCAGGACAAATTACAGAAAGCCATGGCTATGGATTATGAAGCGCCAGAGACAAAACTGGAATATAAAAAGTTGAATCTGCCTTGCCCGATGCTGGATCCAGAAACTCAATTATGTATGGCTTATGAAGTGCGCCCGATTCCTTGTCGTACCTATTTGAACTATAGTGATCCGCAGGTTTGTGCAGATCAGCACATGCCAAAAGAACCGTTCAGCTATGAATTTCTCTATCAATTTTATTTCGGCAGTATGAATGAGTTAATACAAGCGCTCTATGAAAATGGAGAAGATGTTTTTGTTGATTATCCGATGGATGCTTGGAGCTATGATTATCTCCCAGCTTGGATCAAGCAATGGAAAGAGGGGACCTTAAGTGAAGTATAAACTCTTATCTTTGAATGTCGGTCGTCCGGAAACCTATGAAACGGATAAAGGGGAATTGAACAGTGCCTACCGGAAAACCCCCGTTAAAGGTCCTGTCCATTTGACTTATTTGAACTTTGAAGGGGATGAACAAGCAGATAAAAAGAATCATGGCGGCCGCGATAAAGCCGTATGTCTCTACCCCGCCCAGCACTACAGGCACTGGGAAAATCATTACGGTCAAGAATTTTCTTTTCCTTCTTTCGGTGAAAACTTGACGGTAGAAGGGATTGACGAACGTGATATCCGCATCGGGGATATTTTTCAGTTAGGAGAAGCCATCCTGCAAGTGTCTGAGCCCAGAAAGCCATGCTATATTATAGCTCGAACTCATGGAATTGATGATTTTCCTGCACGAGTCATGGAGAAAGGATTTTCGGGTTTCTATTTGAGAGTGTTACAGGAGGGGAACGTGACTCCTGGGGACTACATGACCTTAATTGAGCCTCATCCTGGTGAAGTGACAGTGAATGATGTCAATGAGGTGCGCTATCATGATCGAGATAACGCCACTGAAATCAGACGGATTGTGGCAGTTGAACCACTGGCCGGTAGTTTGAGGCAATCCCTGAACAAACGTCTACAAAAATGAGAGGAGGAAGAAATCATGAATCCTTTTTCAGAGAGGGCTTTGCAGTTAGCTTTAGAAAATGTAAACGATGGAGGACACCCATTCGGAGCTGTTCTTGTTTGTGACGGAGAAATTATTGCTGAAGGTGTAAATGAACTTCATCTCCACCTCGATGTCAGTGCTCATGCTGAAATGGTAGCCATTAAGAAAGCTCAACAAGCACGGGGGACTATTGATTTAAGTGATTGTACGATGTATGCGAGTGGAGAGCCTTGTGCGATGTGTCTCACCGCCATGTACTTCTCCAATTTAAAAAAAGTCATCTACTCCCAATCCGTTGAAGAAGCCAGTCGTGTTGGACTCACCCTTTCAGAAAAAGTTTATCAGGACCTTGAAAAACCAAAGAACCAACGGGATATCACGATGATCCACGAACCAATTGGAAATAGTGAATTAGATGCAATGAAAGCCTATTTGACGAAAAAAAGATAGGAGGCAGAAAGATGGATTATGGACATTTGGTTGAGGAGAAGATTAAACAATCCATGAAAAAAGGTGATTTTGACAATTTACCTGGGAAAGGAAAACCACTTCCCAAAGACGAATTCGCTCATCTGCCTCCAGAACTTAGAAACAGTTACCGGATTTTAAAGAATGCCAACATGCTGCCTGAAGAAATGATCCTGAAAAAAGAAATGGTAGAAATTGAAGATCTCATAGCTGAGATTAAAGACCCGAAGTTATCCGCTCATTATAAAAAGGAATGGAAAGAGAAAAAGCTTCGCTTTGATATGATGATGGAAAAGAGGAAAATGAACCAATCAGGGGCATTCAAACAGTATCAAAGCAAAATTGACCGGCGTTTCGGATTTTGAATGACGCCGGAATTTTTATATTTATCAATGGTTGAGGTGGTCATGAGAAAACGATTGGGAGGCGATGATATGTGCGGAAGGTACACGTTGTTAGCTGAAGAAGCGGAAATATTGAAAGAGTATGGAATCGAAAGGCCGATCGATGGTTATCAACCACGATATAACATCGCACCAGGTCAAAAGGTGCTGGCGGTCATCCATGATGGAAAACAAAAACGGGCAGGTTATATGAAGTGGGGGCTTGTCCCTTCGTGGTCCAAAGATCCTAAAATCGGCTATAAAATGATAAACGCAAGAAGTGAAACTGCTCATGAAAAGCCCAGCTACAAAAGGCTGATGAGCCAAAAACGCTGCTTAATTGTAGCGGATAGCTTTTATGAATGGCAAAAGACTGAATCAGGAAAACAACCTGTGAGGATTCAACCTGGAAAACGTTCACTTTTTGCTTTTGCCGGTTTGTGGGACCAATGGGAAGGGGAAGAAGAGTCCCTTTACACCTGTACGATTCTCACTCAGGATGCGAATGAGTTCATGGCTCCGATTCACAACCGGATGCCTGTGATCCTGCCAAAAGGAAAAGAGGATCAGTGGATTGAACCAGTGAAATGGTCACCTTCGGATGCCAAAGGTTTTGTTGAACAAATGACAATGGACGACCTCCGCGCCTATGAAGTCAGCGACTACGTCAACTCAGCTAAAAACGAAGGCCCTGACTGCATCACCCCCATAGCGTGACCACACCTTTATTAAAGAATCTGGCAGGATTGTTGAAGACTCGATTTCGAGACTTTTGTTGAGTGGGTGGGGCTGCGGGGAATGACTCGCTTTCCGCGGGAGCGCGGTGAGCCTCCTCAGGCTAACGCCTTGCGGGGTCTCACCAAGCACTCTTTTCCCGCAGGAGTCTCGCCATTCCCCTCCGCCCCTTGCCATGGAAGATTCTCGAAACCACTTCCTCAATAATCAGTATGTATGATAGAAAGAAGCGGATCATATTAAACGATCCAGATTACATGAAAGCCTGATACAGAGCGCTTTATACTTCTAACAGTTGGGTAGTAGGAGACAATTCAACTTGGTACAGGGGTTCGTTTCTCCCTTACATGGAATGGGGTGGTTGGGAAGCTGCGAGACTCCCGTGGGAGAAGGAAATAGGCGAGATCCCGCAGGACGCAGTCCGAGGAAGCTCGGCGTTCCCCCACAGGAAAGCGAGTTGCTTCCCAGTCACCCCTGACGCTCAACCAGGCAACGAACCCCGGAAACATCTCGTAACTGAGTCTTCAAGAAAAGGGAGCGTTTCTTTCATAAAAAAAGAGCTTACAGCGGGATTTGTGCTGTAAGCTCTTTTTGAATGTTGTTTTAAAGGTTAACCTGCTTGTCGTTGTTCGCGTTCTTGTTGTTTTTCTTTCTTGGCGACTTTCAGGAACTTGTTCGTTTCGGCAGCTACGACACCGGATAGGAGTAATAGTCCGATCAAGTTCGGGAAGGCCATTAACCCATTCATCACGTCAGCGAAAACCCACACTGTGCTAAGTTGAGATACGGCTCCTACAAGGACAAACGCTACGAATACAATCTTGTAAACACCAATGAATCGTTGTTTCGTCAAATAGCCAAAGCACTTTTCCCCATAGTAGGACCAACCAACAATGGTAGAGAAGGCAAAGAATACTAAGCCTATCGTTACAATATATGCTCCTACATCACCAAGGAAAATTTGGAAGGAGGTAGAAGTCAAGTCGGCGCCATCCAGGCCGCCTTGATATTGACCAGCCATGACGATCGTTAGACCTGTCATTGTACAAACAATAATGGTATCAATGAAAACTTGAGTCATCGAAACGAGTGCTTGACGACCTGCATAGTCCGTACGTGCGGCAGCAGCAGCGATCGGCGCAGAGCCGAGACCTGCTTCATTGGAGAACACACCACGTGCGACACCATAACGAATGACTGTTCCGAGTAGACCGCCACCAAGAGCGCTCGCTGTAAATGCATCATTAAAGATCGTGCCAAATGCAGGGATAACCATATTGTAATTGAGGATAAGTATGATTAATGCACCAATGACATAGAAGATAGCCATGATTGGAACAAAGAAAGCCGTGACTTTCCCGATACTTTTAATTCCTCCGAGCAATACTAAACCAGCTAAGAGGGTCAACAGAACACCCGTCACCCATGGAGAAACATTGAATGTGCCTTCCATTACATCAGAAACGGAGTTGGACTGTACCATGTTCCCGATTCCGAATGCAGCGACAGCACCGAAGATTGCGAATAAGAAACCAAGAGGGCGTCCAAGCCACTTTGTTTTCAAACCGCGGGACAAATAATACATCGGTCCGCCGGACATTTCACCGTTTTTCCCTTCAATTCTGTATTTAACGGCTAGTACAGCTTCGGCATATTTCGTCGCCATACCAAAAACAGCTGTCACCCACATCCAGAAAACGGCGCCTGGCCCCCCTAGGACAACAGCCGTTGCTACACCAGCAATGTTTCCTGTTCCGATGGTTGCCGCAAGAGCTGTTGTGAGAGCCTGGTAATGCGAAATATCCCCCTTTTCATTCTTTTTCTTCTCTTTGCTTGGTTTAAAAGCAAGTTTTAGAGCGTACGGGAGCGTTTTAAATTGAAGAAACCCGAGACGAAGTGTTAAATAAACCCCTGTTCCGACTAATAAAATCAAGAGGAACGGTCCCCAGACGATTCCACTTAATTCACTTAAAAAACTGTGTAGTGCACTACCTTCACCCATCATCTTCCCCCTATCCATATATTTAGTATTTGTCCATATATTAAATATTCCGAAAATTAGAAACAAATGTCAAGGTCATTTCCGTACAAAAATTAAAAAATAAAGGTTGATTTCGACATAAAAAGGGAAGATATTTGGGTGAACTGTTTTAGTTTGGCAGGATTTTCGACGATTTCATAGAAAATAAACAGATGAGAAATACTACATTGGAGGAACATAGTTATGATTCGTGTATTATTTGTCTGCCTCGGCAACATTTGTCGTTCACCTATGGCAGAAGCTATTTTTAAAGATCTTGTGACAAAAGAAGGATTGGATGAAAAAATAACCGTCGATTCTGCAGGGATCGGTCATTGGCATATCGGAGCTGAACCTCATGAAGGGACACGTGCCCTCCTTGATGAGAAAAGCATCTCTTATGAGGGCATGAGTGCAAGACAAGTGAAGGAATCCGACTGGGATGACTTTGATTACTTAATTGCGATGGATGATAAAAACATCCAGGACCTGAAAGGAATTCGAGAGAAAAATGATGTAGTGGTCGCTAAACTGCTGGACTTTGTTCCTCATTCGAAGGAAAGTGAAGTGCCTGACCCGTATTTCACAGGTAATTTTGAATATGTGTATGATCTCGTCCATGATGGGTGTTATAAACTTTTAGAAACAATAAAAAACGATCATAATCTTTGAGGAGGATGTTTATGGGACAGAGTAAACTTTGGAAAGGTGTACTTGTCGGAGCTTTGGTGGGAGGAATCGCTGCTCTTTTGGACAGAGATACGCGCCAGTATGTAGGAGAAAAATCGCGGGCTACAGGCTCGAAGTGTCAAAGTTTCGTGAAGCAGCCTTCAGAAGCGATCCACAAAGTGAGAGTGAATTATGAGGCTTTTTCTGCCCAGGTGAATAAAGGAGTCGAAGATCTTCTGGAATTATTGGACAAGGCGGAGAGTATGCTGAATAAAGTAGGGGAAATCAATCAAGAAGTGAAAGAGCAGCTGAGAGCTGTTGACGATTCAAAAGAAGCTTCTTGATCACAAGAGGTGAGGGAATATTGTGAAGACCATCAAGAATTTTGGCAAAGAGCTGTTTACTCGCTTCGGTGAAGATGATGTCGGAGGGATGGCAGCTCAACTGTCGTATTTTTTTCTACTATCTTTGTTTCCTTTTATGATATTCCTGCTTACATTACTCGGGTATTTACATATTGACGAGGAAAGAGTGCTTGCATTCGTCAGTACCTATGCACCGCCTGAGACATTCGATTTGATTACCGAAAACGTTTCGTCCTTACTAAGCAGCGAAAATGGAAGTTTACTATCCATCGGTTTAGTTGGGACTCTCTGGGCCGCGTCTAATGGGGTCAATGCCATTATGCGCGCATTCAACCGTGCTCATAACGTAAGGGAGAACCGGTCGTTTTTTGTATCGCGCATCATAGCGATTGTCCTGACAGTGGCCATGGTTTTCGTCATCGGGATTGCTTTTCTGCTGCCTGTGCTTGGTCATACGATCGGCATCCAACTGTTTTCCGTGTTCGGACTTTCTGAGAACTTTTTGACGTTATGGAACGGGATGAGGTGGGTTATTTCATCCATCATCTTTTACATCGTCTTGTCTTTTTTGTATGTCATGGCACCAAATAAGCGGTTAAAATACCGTGATACCGTTCCAGGGGCGGTGTTTGCGACATTTGGTTGGCAGTTAGTTTCCCTGTTGTTTTCTTTTTATGTGAGTAGTCTCGGGAATTTCTCTGCGACATATGGGAGTTTAGGTACAGTGATTGTGCTTATGATTTGGTTATACCTTTCAGGAGTGGTCATTATTCTGGGAGGGGAGATCAATGCCATGAGCCATCATCGTAGGACGAAAGAGACATGGGGATAGCACACATATCAAAAGGCGGAACCTTCCAAGGTTCCGCCTATTTTCTTTATTTTAATAGTCTGAGTCCATTTAATATCACGAGAATCGTACTCCCTTCATGTCCGATGACACCTAAAGGAAGGTCAAGGACCTGTAGGAAATTGCTTACAATTAAGAGCATGATTACGGTTATAGAGAAAATAATGTTTTGTTTGATGATTTTGTTCATTTTTCGTGAAACATCAATAGCTTCACCAATTTTCGGGAGGTCATTTTTCATTAAGACCACATCAGCCGTTTCCAGCGCGACATCTGTACCTTCTCCCATCGCGACACCGACATCAGCTTCAGCAAGAGCTGGGGCATCATTGATTCCGTCACCGACCATTGCGACATGAGAGAAGTGTTCTTTTAAAGTTTTGATTTCCTGGAGTTTCTGGTCAGGCATACATTCAGCAATATAGTTATCCATTCCCACTTCTTCAGCAATGGCTTTTGCTGTTCGATCATTGTCACCTGTCAACATGATGGTGTAAATATCATGGGCCCTTAATGTTGAAATCGCCTCTTTCGCTTCTTTTCGAACCGTATCTTTCAGGGCGAAGAGGGCGACGATCTGTTCACTCTTTGTCACAAAAATCACAGTCTTTCCTTCGGAGGCAAGGAGCTCTGCGGAGTTATCTTTGTAAGCCATTGCTGTTTCTTTTCCAACGAAATCGGCTTTTCCGACTTTCCACTCTTCGTTTTCATACTGTCCACTCACGCCCATACCACTATGATCTTTGACATTTTCGACCGAAGAAAAGGAGCAGTCATTTTTTTGAGCATACTTTACGATGGCTTGGGCCAGGGGATGGTTGGATTCATTCTCAATGGAAGAAACGACAGAAAGAATGGAAGCTTCCATGTCCATTTCTATTGGAAGAAAGTCAGTGACCTCCGGCTCTCCTTTCGTGAGCGTCCCCGTTTTATCAAAAGCGATCGCTTTTAGGTGAGAGAGGTGTTCAAGGTGTACGCCCCCCTTGAACAAAATCCCATGACGGGCCCCTTTTGATATAGCCGATAACGTTGCAGGCATGATGGAAGCGACAAGGGCACATGGAGAAGCGACGACAAGTAGAATCATGGCCCGGTAAATCGTTTCCATCCATGACCACCCGAATAGAAAGTGGGGGAGGAATAACATAAGACCTACGACGGCCAATACGATTTTCACATACGTACTTTCGAACCTTTCAATAAACAATTGTGAAGGGGATTTTTCACTTTGAGCATTTTGCACCATGGTAATGATTTTTTGAAAAAGCGTTTCATTCGACGGTTTGGTGACCGAGACCACCAGACTGCCGTCAACGTTCATTGTTCCAGCAAAAACTTCTCCTGTTTCACTTTTGCTAACTGGTAGAGATTCACCGGTAATGGCACTTTCATTTAATGTGGAACTTCCTTTCACAATCCTTCCATCTGCAGGGACACGCTCCCCCGGTTTGATTAATATTTGATCGCCGATCTGGAGCGTTTTTACAGGTACCCATTCATATCCGGAATTTGTAATAAGAAAGGCTTCCTCCGGTTGCAAACTCATCAAGGAAGAGATTTCTTTATGGCTTTTGTTCATCGTATATGTTTCCAAAGCTCCGCTTAGAGCGAAGATGAAGATGAGGATGGCTCCTTCTGTCCAGTATCCAATGGAAGCAGAGCCGATAGCGGCTAGAATCATGAGCAATTCTACATTGAGTGATTTTTCTTTTACGGTTTCTTCTAAACCTTCTTTTGCTTTAGCGAAACCACCTATAAGGAAGGCCGTCAAATATAAACTGATATAGACCGATGGTGCCCAATGGTGCTCGCCATACCACGCTAGTAAGATAAGCAATCCGCTGCTTATGGCAGCGATTAATTCAGCGTGTTCCTTAAGGGTGGAAATCGATGGTAATTTCCACCACTTCATAGAAGATAAGGTTCGTGATTGATTCATACAATTTTCAACTCCTTTTGTTAATTGAGAATGAAAGTCAATTAAAACGGGGTATTTAGGTATTTATTTAAAATGATTTTAATTTAATATATATTATTATGATATCACGAAAGGGTGAGAATACAAGTAGAAATAATGGAATGTGTAAAAAAGAATCCAGGCAGTTGATATTACAGGTATCAAGTTGCTATATTAGACAGGTGCAAAAAACATATGGAAGGTGGAAAAACGAATGCGCAAAGGTCTTTTATTTATACTTATGCTTATGCTTGCCGGATTCCTCGCTGCTTGTGGTTCAAGTGATGAAGGAGAAAGCAGTTCAGATAGCAATGGAAGCGAAGAAGCCTCTGATAGTAAATGGAGCGAAATCCAAGAAAAGGGGGAGATTGTTGTCGGTACTTCCGGTACGCTTTTCCCGGCTTCTTATTATCCAGAAGACTCTGATGAGATGACTGGTTATGATGTGGAAATCATGAGAGAGGTGGCGGACCGCCTCGGGCTTGAACTGAAATTTGAAGAATATGGAGTCGACGGACTGCTTTCTGCCATCAACAGTGGTCGTATTGATGCAGTGATCAATGACATGGAAGTAACGAAAGCTCGGCAGGAACAGTTTACGTTTAGTGAACCATATAAATATTCTTATTCCACAATGATTGTCCGTGAGTCTGACTTATCTGGAATTGAGAAATTGGAAGATCTCGAAGGAAAAAAACATGGTGGTGGAGCGACTACGGTGTTCTCCCAAATTGCTGAACACTTTGGGGCAGAGACGAAAACATACGGGAATGTAACAAACGATGTTTATTTACGCGATGTTGAAAGTGGGAGAACAGATTTCATTATCAATGATTATTACTTGCAGTCCCTTGCATTAAAAGCACTGCCTAATATTGAAGTTCAATTACATCCGGACTTGAAATTCCATCCGACCAACTCAGCCATCGTGATGACGAATGATGCATCCCAAATGAAAGAGGAAATCGATGCTGTTTTACAAGAGATGCGGGAAGATGGAACCCTTACGAAGCTTTCTGAAGAGTTCTTCGGTGGCAAGGATGCTTCGAAAAAGCCAGAAGCAGATATCCGTGAAATCGAAGGTCTAGAACTGTAAGGAGATCCTTATGTTAGGTATCGAAATAAACGAAATTCAAATCGAAAAGCTTTTTAACGCAGAGCGGGCCTGGGCGAATCTCCCTTTTATTCTTGAAGGTGTGCCCCTGACCCTGCTGGTCGCTTTGAGTGGTATGCTGTTCGGGCTCGTTCTTGGGTTCTTTTTAGCACTTGCCAGAGGATCGGATTTATTCTGGCTCAGATGGCCGGCCCGATTTTATATTTCTTTTATGCGAGGTACCCCAATCCTCGTGTATTTATTCGTTTTGTATTTCGGACTTCCTGTTGTAGGAATAAAAATGCCGGCAACCGTAGCGGCGATCATCGGTTTCGGAACAAACAGTGCAGCGTATATTGCAGAAATCAATCGAGCTTCTCTGAACAGTGTTCCGAACGGTCAATGGGAATCATCCCGTGCGCTCGGTTTTACGTATTGGCAGACAATAAGAAGAATCATCATGCCCCAGGCAACGAGAATCGCCATTCCACCGCTTGGAAATGTCTTTCTCGATTTGCTGAAAGCCACATCACTTGCTGCCATGATCTCTGTACCTGAGATCTTGAATAAAGCACAAATCGCAGCAGGGCGAACGGTCGATTCGATGACAATGTATATCACAGCAGCCCTTGTGTATTGGCCGCTTACTATGATTTTTTCGGCGCTTCAAGATTATTTGGAGAAGCGTCACAACCGATATCTATAACGATGAAACCAGAGCTGTTCATACAGCTCTGGTTTTTTATCTTTACGTATATTTTTAAACCTGCCACGCGCAATGTGCTCAGGTACCTGTTACAGTTTCCAGCGACACTGGTATGAAAAAAACCACATCTCAAGAGAGATATGGCTGACACTTATCCCGAAAATTCGAATTCTTCATAAACGTAGGGTTCTTTAGGTGTTTCAATTTTGGTGATTTCTTTCGGTTCGATTAGAGGAAGTTCCCAACCGTTATACTCCACCATACTGAGAACTCCTCTAACTTCAACCCATGTATCGTTTTTGTAGGTGCTCAGTTCTTCTCCTTGCACCATGACTCCATAGATACCTCCATCAGCAACACAACAGCTGATTCCAAAGCGTCCAACTACAATACGATCTTCCGGGTAGCTGTCTTCGCGGAAAACAAAACCATTCATGACTATTTCTTTTCCTGTATATTCTGCCATATGGTCTTCCATCAAGGAGATGCTTCCGATGTAATTGTCTTCTGTTAATTGGATGAAATCCGATTCAGTCATCGTTTGATAGATGTCTGGAAATCGTTTTTTTGGAGTAAGGACTCCTGGGTTCGACTCAATAGGATCAATGTCTTCAACCTCAGGTGAAGCTTCGGTACTGATTCCAGAATCCGTGCTGCGCATTTCGTATTTGAATTCTTTGTTCGCAGCAGCAGAACTGCCCATGACATGGTCGGAAAACATCATTCCAGTCAAAACAGGTGCAATGAATAAGGCGTAAATCAAAAGGGATTTCATTTTTGATTTGGGATAATCGTGACCGTGGGAGCATCCGCAATTTTCATGCTCTTCTTCATCCCCTGTTTTAAAGTACTGGATAGCTCCGAGGACACCTATGACTATGAGTGTGAAGTAGATATAAGGCATCATGCGGGGAGCTATGAACTTTTGTATATCACCGCTAAACAATAGTTTTAAGATAAAAAGCGCAAATCCAAAGAGGATTACAGCACGTAGAAATTGGTGCGATTCAGGTTTCATAAAGCGTTCCTCCAATCTAGATTTTCATTACAAGATGAAGACATCAAATAAGATCGTGATGGTGTAAACAGTCATACTTACAATCCCTATGAAAGCGAGAACGAACCTCTTTTTAAAATAAGCGAACATGAGAATCGTATTCTTTAAGTCAGTCATTGGTCCGTAAACGAGAAAAGCAAGAATAGAGCTGGTAGAGAAAAGTCCTTTGAAAGAGGAAGCGACAAAAGCGTCTGCTTCTGAACATAGGGACAGTACATAAGCTAGAGTCATCATCACTAAAGGACCTGCAAGCATGCCATTACCAAGTTCAATGAGAAAATCTCTTGCAAGGAAGGTTTGGACAATACTGGCAAAGAGAGCACCTAGAATGAGAAACTTTCCCATGTCAAAAAACTCATCACTCGCATGTTGGAATGTTTCAGCTAAACGATTTCGCTCCTGATGGTTATGGTGATGATTATGTACAGAAGCAATCTTTTTATTTAATTGCCAGCTGTTTCCGTAATAAGCGTAAATCACAGCACCGATGAGTATGGAAACAATAAAGGCCAATCCCATTCTTGACCAAGCCATCGTCAAGTCCGTCTGAAAAGCGTAAAAAGTAGAAAGGAAAACAATCGGGTTTAAAACAGGAGCCGACACAAGAATAACGATTCCGACATGTAGAGGCATTCCTTTTTGGATCAGTCGACGTACAATCGGTACAATCGCACATTCACACACAGGAAATATAGCACCAATCGTAACAGCAGGAAGCAAGGCAAGAGCAGGGTTTTTAGGAATGAAACGATTTAATGTTTCTTCCTTTAAAAACGTTTGAATGACAGAGGATATGAATACACCGAGAAGAACAAACGGAATGGCTTCAAGCACAATGCTAATAAAAACTGTATTCATATCCAGCAAAACAGAGGGAACATCCCATGCTGTATCAAAAGGAATGGTGTCTCCGAAGAGAAACAAAAAGAAAAAGATGATGAGTAAAAAGTATCCGAATTTAAAATGGGTGGAAGAATGGTCTTGATTCATGTATAATCCTCCTTTATGATGAAAATTGTATTTAAATCGTAATGGTTATGAATTGTCCTATTCTATTAACACGGATTTTAGAAGATCTGTCAATAGGTTTCGAGCAGGCTTTTTTACTTGAACATACGTTTCAACTATAATTTAATCCGTAATGATTATTATTTCGAGAGGGATTGACCATGGAAAATCGAACAATAGTAAAGTTAGAAAATGTATCTTTTAAATATGATAGAGAATGGGTCGTCAAAGATGTAAACTTGGACATTCAATCCGGCCAGTTCCTCGGTCTTGTCGGCCCCAATGGTTCAGGGAAGTCCACATTGATTAAATTGATGCTGGGTCTCGTTAAGCCGGATCATGGTTCCATTCGTTTATTCGGTCAAACCTTAAAGCATTATCAGGATTGGCAGGAAATTGGATTCGTTTCACAGAAAGCGAATAGTTTCAATTCTGGTTTCCCTGCGACTGTAATCGAAGTTGTGAAGACCGGGCTGGTCTCCCGTATCGGCGCATTTAAGTTTTTCAATAAAAAACATAAAGAGAAAGCCTTAGAAGCTTTGAGAGTCGTAGAGATGGAGGAATTTGCGTATTCCAACATTGGAGAATTATCCGGAGGACAGCAGCAGCGTGTGTTTATCGCAAGGGCCTTAGTGAGTGATCCTTCTTTGTTAATCCTTGATGAGCCGACGGTCGGGGTAGATGCGAAGCACGTAACGGAGTTCTACGATTTGCTCGGCAAACTGAATAAAGAGCAGGGAATTACCCTCCTGATGGTCACTCACGATATCGGTACGATTACAGACCATGCCTCACACGTCATTTGTATGAATAAAACGGTTCATTTCCATGGAGCTTCAGAGGAATATAAGGAGTTCAGTGAAGAGGACCTGAATCAGCTCTATGGTCATTCTGTTCAGCAGCTGACCCATAACCACACGCATCATGAGGTGAACCACAATGATTAATAGCTTTCTTCAGTATGAATTTTTACAAAACGCCGCTATAACAGGGATCTTAATCGGGATTGTTGCTCCATTATTGGGAGTGTTCATTGTGGTTAGGCGCTTGTCCTTAATTGCAGACGCCTTATCCCACATCACGCTAACAGGAATTGCTGCAAGTCTTTTGCTTGAAAAGAGAGTGACCTCTGTCAATGACTGGAATCCGATTTATATGGGAATGGCCTTTTCCGTGTTCGGAGCGATATTGATCGAGCGGCTTCGAAAAGTGTATAAACACTATGAAGAACTTGCCATTCCTATCATTCTTTCCGGCGGAATCGGTGTTGGTGTTATCCTTATTTCTCTTGCAGACGGATTTAATACGGATTTATTCAGTTATTTATTTGGAAGTGTAACAGCCGTCAGTCGTGATAGTATGTGGACGGTGCTTGTGATTACTTCCATTGTTATTCTTATTGTTATTTTGTTTTATAAGGAACTTTTCGTCCTATCCTTCGACGAGGAGCATGCGTCAGTGTCTGGTGTAAATGGAAGGTGGATTCATTTGTTGTTTATCGTCATGGTCGCACTAGTAATCGCATCCTCTATGCAGGTGGTTGGAATTTTACTTGTTTCGGCCTTAATGACCCTACCAGTGGCTTCAGCGATTCGTATTGCAAAAAGCTTCAAGCAGACGATTGGTCTATCCATCGCTTTTGGAGAAACCTCTGTCTTGATAGGCCTCATTTCATCCTATCATCTCAGTGTTCCTCCAGGAGGAACGATTGTAGTAACAGCTATTTTAATTTTAATTATGTCGATTCTTTACAAACGAGTTCGATCTCAACAATGGATAAAGGGTGAAGCATAATGAACGTAGAGACAGCTTTGCAGAGGCTGAAGGAAAAAGGATATAAGAGAACGAAGCAACGGGAGCGTATCCTGGAGATCTTTGTAAAACAAGATCAATATATTGCAGCAAAAGAAATTTTAAAGGAAATTCAAAATGATTTTCCTGGTGTAAGTTATGATACGATCTATCGAAATCTTTATATGCTGACAGACGTTGATATTTTAGAAGCTACAGAGCTTGGGGGAGAAAAGCATTTTCGTTTAGGTTGTGATACGCATGGACATCATCATCATTTCATTTGTACCACGTGCGGAAAAACAAAGTCGATTGAATTCTGCCCGATGGATAGTATAAATGAGAACTTGAACGGATATGATGTGGAAAACCACAAGTTCGAAATATATGGTAAATGTCCGCAATGTCATTGATCTGTGCACGAGTTTGAAAAGACACCTGCGTGTAGAACGCGGGTATCTTTTTTTATTCGTTATAAAAAGTAATGGTTACTGTTTACAAAGTGTAACGGTTACGATATAATCTTTTTGGAAGGACGAGGAGGTCGACGAATGAAAAAACTAGCAATCTTACTATCTTTTATACTTACCATTCTAGTGGTTACTGCTTGTGGAAATGAAGAGACGACAACCGAGCAGAATAACGAAACAGCAAGTGATGATAACGGAGAACTAAGCGTTTATACAACGGTTTATCCTTTACAGTTTTTTACTGAACAAATAGGTGGAGAGACGGTAAACGTACAATCCATTCTGCCTCCGGGTTCAGACGCGCACACTTATGAGCCAACAACCAAGGAAATGGTGAAAATGGCAGAAGCAGACCTTTTTGTTTATAATGGAGCTGGATTAGAAGGCTATGCAAAGAAAATTTCCGAATCTATTCAGCCAGAAGGTGTTGAAATCCTGGAAGCAGCAGCAGATATTGACCTGAAAGAACATGTTCATAATCATGGAGAAGATGAGCATGCGCATGAAGAAGACAGCCATGGAGAAGATGAGCATGCGCATGAAGAAGATAGTCACGGTGAAGATGAGCATGCAGATGAAGAAGATGAACATGCCCATGCAGAAGATAGTCATGAAGGTCACGACCATGGAGAAATGGATCCACACGTATGGTTGGACCCCGTAAGAGCGGCACAAATGGCAGAAGGAATCAAAAGTCAGTTGATTGAAATGAATCCAGATCAGAAAGAGCTATATGAAGAAAACTACAAAGAACTACAAGCTAAACTGATGGATTTAGACCATGAGTTTCATGAAGGTGTAGAAGCTAAAGCTAAAAGCAAAATTATTGTTTCCCATGCAGCCTATGGTTATTGGGAAGAGGCTTATGGCATTGAGCAGATTGCTGTATCAGGACTAAGTCCGACAAATGAGCCTTCTCAGAAAGACCTTGAAAATATCGTTCAAGTCGCTGAGTCAAACAATCTTGAGTATGTCGTCTTCGAGCAGAACATTACCCCAAAAGTTTCAGAAGTGATTCAAAATGAAATCGGAGCAGAAGCGCTTCGTTTCCACAATCTGTCTGTTCTAACTGAAGATAATGTTAAAAACGATGAAGATTACTTTAGCTTAATGGAACAAAACCTTGATGTACTGACACAAGCCCTATCGAAATAAACAAAAGCTGCGGACAAAACGTCCGCAGCTTTTTTATACGCAAACTTCGAGAATAGCCACTCCTTTGTTGCTCTGTATATGGATCAAGAGGCTGGACGTTGGAGCACAACGAACATGTACCCGCAGCTGCAAAACTCGCACGAATGTCACTAAACTGAGTTCCAAATGGGATCTTTCGTTTAATAACCCCACTGCAAGGATAGGATTAAGCCTGCTGGAGTGATGGTGATCCCGGATCTTTTTTGTAAAGAGTAGCTGCAAAAACGATAATCAATAGCGTGACGATGACGTAGAAAAACGATAGGTTCGGCCAAAGGTCCAAGAAAAAACCGGACAAGAAGGGTCCTAGAATACTCCCGACACTAAATGCCATGCCGCATAAAATGTTCCCAGCAGGAAGGAGGTCTTTCGGGAGCAAGTCTGTCATGAATGAAATGCCTAATGAGAATAAGGAACCGACAAATAAACCTCCTAGCGCGAAAGTGGCGAAAAGAGCGATCACAGAGCTTTCGAACAGAGCTGCAGCAAGGAAGGCAATGATTCCCCCTGCTACAACAGTCAAAATGACTTTTTTTCTTCCGATCCGATCACTTAACGCACCTAATGGAATTTGAGAAAATAAACTTGCTGCAGCAAAACATGGAATAATCAAGGATATTAAGTTAACATCATGTCCAATCCTCATCCCATAAACAGGGAAGATTCCATGCAGGGTCGCTTCAAGAAATCCATAGGCCAGAGGTGGTAAAAAAGCAACCCAGGCTAGTCGGATGGCTTTGGCAAACCTTTTGATTGAACTTGTTCCATAGGCTGTGGTATGGTCTTTTTCAGGTGTTTCATTTTTAACCCAAATCATGAATAACCAAACAATTAAACTTAAGGATGAAGAAATGATGAAAGGTACATAGATACCGAAAGCCAACAGGTTAGTCATTAACGGTCCAAGCGTAAAGCCTACACTGAAAAATAAGCCGTAATAAGCGATACTTCGGCCACGGTTGTGTTTTTCAGCTGTGGCTGTAATCCATGTTTGTGTTCCAAAGTGAAGAATTTGGTCACCGATTCCAACGGTGACTCTTAAAATGAACCAGAACCATAGCGCCTGCCAGAACGGAAATAAGGCAAGAGATACAATAACCAGGGCCCCTCCGACCATAATCATTGGTTTGTAACCAACTCGCTGCAGTGGTCTTTCCATGAAAGGGGAGGAAAGTAAAATCCCTATGTAAAGGCCAGTCGCATGCAGTCCATTGATGGAAGAAGAAATGCCGTTCTGTTCAAGGATGACAGCAATCAATGGAAGAAGCATACCTTGGGAAAAACCGGAGATGGTTACGAGACCGATCAAGATCCAGAATCTTGTTTGTTTGGATACCATAAGTTTACTGCCCCCTTTTTTTCATACTTCCTTATCGTATAAGAAAGCGATAGCAGGGGACAAGTTTTTCTTTCTCATAAGAAGGTTATTTCCTCACTGAAAACGGTTATTATAAAACTAAAGGCGCAGCATATTGTCAAAGGAGTGAATGAATGATGGACTTTTACTTAAAAGAAAACGGTGTTCGCACGTCATTTGATTACGGGCAATTGAACATTTCAGGTGATGAGACGTTCGGTTTCCGCCCTTATCAGCTTATGGTTGCATCTATCGCAGGTTGCAGCATCGGGGTTTTCCGAAAAATCCTGGATAAACAACGGACGGACTATGAGGATATTAAAGTGACGGCTGAGGTTGAGAGGAATCCTGATGAGGCCAATCGTATTGAGAAAATTTATCTTCACTATGTTATAAAAGGGTATCACTTGAACCAGGATAAGTTGTTGAAGAACCTGGATATTTCTCAGAAAAATTGTTCTATGGTTCAATCGGTTCAAAATAGTATAGAAGTGGAAGAAACGCTTGAGTGCATTCAATTAAGCAAGTAAAATGAAAGAGCCTTATCCTAAATTTGGATAAGCGCTCTTTTTTTGTGCTTTATTCCATTGCGTATAAGCTCCCTATACTTGAAGACTCAGTTTCGAGACGTTTGTTGAGTGGATGGGGGCTTCTGGGAATAACTCGCTTTCCGCGGGAGCGCGGTGAGCCTCCTCGGACTGCGTCCTGTGGGAAGTGCGTGGTAGATGAGACCCCGCAGAGCGTTAGCTCGAGGAGGCTCATCACTCGCCCACGGAAAGCGAACCTTTTCCCGGAGCGCCTAAATCCACACAAACATCTCGAAATCAAGTCTTCCACAATCCTGCCATATAGTGAAATAAATGTTGAAATGCCAACAGCTTTGTGTGGCGATACATACAAGAAAGAGGAGAGAGATGAAATGAGGAATATTTTTGTTAAAGCTTTCTTTTATTTGATAGGGCTAATCATCATTTCCCTTGGGATTACATTAACGATCAAATCAGATCTCGGAGCTGGTGCTTGGGATGCTGTGAATGTCGGCCTGACAGAGACCATCGGTTTTACTGTGGGGAGCTGGGTCATTATGATCGGTGCTCTGCTGATTTTTACAAACGCTATTATTGCAAAAGAAAAACCGGACTTATTGGCTGTGGTTACAATCTTCGTCATTGGGCAATTCATTGATTTTTGGATGCTGTCTGTATTTGATACGTTCAGGCTCGTGTCTTTCTGGGTTCAATTGATGGTGCTGGTCGGTGGAATTGCCATTATTGCCTTTGGCGTTTCATTATACTTACAGCCGAAGTTTTCTTTGAACCCCATCGATGGATTCATGGTTGCTTTGCAGAAAAGATTCGGTTTTAGTTTGCGAACAGCAAAAACGTTGACAGAAGTTTTTGCGCTTGTCCTTGCGGTAGCGCTGGGGGGGCCGATTGGAATCGGTACCGTCATTATTATTGTCTTGATTGGACCTTTCATTCAGTTTTTCGATGGCAAGGCGAACCACGCCATGAACAAGATGCTTTCGTGATTCCTTGTGTATAGTCCGGGCCATTTTTCACAAAATATAAAAAAAGAAAGGTGGCCCATGATGTGAAAAGAAAATGGTTAGGACTGATCATATTTATTGGGATCTTCATGTTCATCAGTGCTGGATCGATATCAGCTGAAAATAAGAAAGCAGAAAAAGAAAGTGCGATTCCGAATCATGTGCTGAACATATCTAAAGACAACACGTATCCGAATTCGACAGATGATCAAGAGTTGTTAGAAGCGGAAGAGATTACGAAAGAATTGATGGAAGATACGGATATTCGAGTGACGAACCCGCAATTGATTGAGATGTTGAATGAAACGTCATTGAAACCATCGCCGTTCGCCATTGGTTACAGAGGCGAGATTTTTTTAGGCCGATGGCCGCTTGCTTACGAATCCAAAGAAACGAATATCAATTGGGAATACCAGGAGATCAATACGAATGAATACAGCAACCATGGTGGTAAGCAGACAGAAAAGCTGAGCTATGTCCAGAAAGAAGAAAAGCAAATCAAGGGTGGTTTGACTTCAAGAATCAGTCACAGCGACCAAATGATGAAGCTTATTCTGCTAGAAGCACAAAAGAATACCAAGCTTCCACTTTCCTTCAACACTGTTATTGGTAAAGGGACGAAGCAAAACAATACCTATGGTGTACCCACGAACAAAGTAGGGATTCTGCATGCTTATGCACCGGCTGTCAATGAAAAAGGGGAAGTGACATTTGGTGATGTGTACATTCAGCTCAAAGGTTCGAAAAAAACGTTGAACGTCAAAAACGTCACGAGGCAGGGAATCGGGGCATGGATCCCGATCCAGGATCACGTGAGCTTTTCATTTGAAGTGAAGTGATGGTCCTCGGGACGAGATGAGTTCAATTCAACGCGCTGTTCTGCCATGAAGATATTGTTATCAAACAATTCTTCAGCAAGGATCAGGCGCGTTTTTTTTGCTGCCGTCCAGTAGACTAAGTCATTGACCACAGCGACGACTGTATATTCATATCCACGGTGTTCATGGTTCAAAGAAGACATGCCATACACTTGGAAAGGTTCATAAGGCTTATCCGTCAAATCTTTCTTCAGGTACTCATGCAATTCCTCATTTAAACGCTCACAGGCTTTTTCTAAGACTTGAAACGCTTGTTTAGGGTTTTGATGAAAACTTGTGGTCACTTTTTCGATGACGCGCATATATTCAAAGTTGTAGTTTTCAATGGTGTTGATTTGACCATTGCTGATGGTCAGTAACTTCCCACTCCACTGTCGTACCTTTAAGAAGCGGAGGCCGATGTCCTCAACTGTCCCGTGGAAGGTGTTGTTGACTGAAATGAAGTCCCCCTTGTGAAGCTGCTTTTCATATAAAAGGAACAGGCCGGCAAAAAAGTCTTTGATCAGGCTTTGAGCGCCAAAACCTACAATAATACCGATGACTCCAGCACCTGCAAGTAATCTTTCGATAGAAGTGAATTCATCAAGCACCACAAGAATGAAGCCGATGAGTGCTGTGTAACTGATTATGGAATTGAGCATAGATTCCAGGGTGTTTTCTTTTCTTTCCTCAATGAAGTCCGTTTTTTTGAAAAACGTATGAATGACTTTACGGAGAATGAGGACAACTACAAAAAGGATCGCTGCAATTAATAAAAGTCTTATTATGGGGTTTTCTTCCAGGTAAGCATTAAACTCATTTAATGACATGGATTCGTCCTCCTATATGTTCTATCAAGCATTATAGCATTAGTGGGGGATGGATTTCTTCTATGTGGACAGGCTGGTTGACATGTACTATGATAGACGTGGCTAAAACGTGAAAGTGTGAAGAAAAGAGGTGCAGAGGAATGTCACAACAAGAACGGATTGAAGATCTGAAGGTGCGCCTGGCGGAATTTATGGGACGTATTGAAAAGTTAGACCCGGAAGAAACGTCTGTTGAAGATATTGATCGACTCATTTCCATGTTGGAAGATCTTGAAAAGAACATGGAATAAGAGGATTGTCAAAATTGACTCTCAATTTTTTTGAGGGTTGATTTTTTTACGTTCGTGCTTTATCATGATAAATCGTTAATGCATGAAAAGAATGAGAGGAGAATGTTTTATGGCATGGGCAGTTGTTGTCTCTGTCCTGGTAATGACAATCTTAAGCTTATTACGAGTGAATGTCATTATCGCTATTCTTGCCGCAGGTTTGACCGCAGGACTCATGAACGGGGAGACATTAGTGAGTTCATTGGAACTGCTTGTCGGCGGTATGGGCGAACAGGCAAGCGTGGCGCTTAGTTATATATTGTTGGGAGCATTTGCGGTAGCGATCAGCTATTCTGGGATCACTTCACTTCTGATTGGTTATCTGCTTCGAGTTTTGAAGGATAAACGTACGATGATGGTACTTGTTATCGCATTTGTAGCGAGCTTGTCCCAAAATGTGATCCCTGTACACATTGCTTTTATTCCTATTTTAATACCACCATTACTAAAGTTATTTGATGAAATGAAATTGGATCGACGGGCTGTTGCTGCAGCGTTGACATTTGGTTTGAAAGCTCCTTATGTTATGCTGCCGATCGGTTTTGGATACATCTTCCATGAAACGATCCAATCATCCATGAGCAGCAGTGGAATTGATCTTGGCATTGGTTCGATCGCTCAATCTTTGATCATTCCAGGTTCGGGTATGATTGTCGGTCTTTTGATTGCCATTTTTATTACGTATCGGAAAAAACGTGATTTGCCGGATGTGAATACAGAAGGAGACGGGGTTGATGTCGAGAAAGTACAATCGTCTAAATTTAACCTTAATCATTTCTGGACTCTCGTAGCAATCGTAGTTACCCTGGTGATCCAAGCGGTATGGCAGAACCTTATTCTAGCTGCACTCGCAGGAATTATCCTTATGTTCATCTTCCGCGTTGTTCCTTATAACAAAGGAGACAAAGTTGTAAATGAAGGAATCGGTATGATGGGCTTCATCGCTTTTGTTATGTTAGTAGCAGCAGGTTATGCGAACGTACTGACAGAAACAGAGTCTGTATCAGCTCTTGTCGAAGTCAGTTCTGATTATCTCGGCAACAACAAAGCCTTCATAGCATTCTTACTATTACTCGTCGGGTTGATTGTCACGATGGGAATAGGTTCTTCTTTTGCCACCATTCCGATTTTGGCGGCACTTTTCGTACCCATTTGTTTGTCAGCCGGATTCTCACCAATGGCTACAGCTGCACTAATTGGAACGGCTGGAGCATTGGGTGATGCTGGTTCTCCTGCGTCTGATAGTACACTTGGGCCAACATCCGGACTGAACGCAGATGGAAAGCACAATCACATTTGGGATACATGTGTTCCGACATTCTTACACTTCAATATTCCACTGTTCATCTTCGGTTGGGCAGCTTCCTTATTTTTATAAAAGGCTTGTGGGTAATTTTCCCACTTGCCTTTTTTTATATTCACGGGATGTCCACACATACTAAGAAAAAAGTGAGTGGTACGTTATGTGGAAAAGAACATTCGCCTTGTTTCTGGCGTTAATTCTCTTGATTTTGCCAAACCAGACATTGGCTGAGGGCTGGGGTTTCAGTAAGAAAAAGGATGGTTCCGTCCCTGACGTTGGTCGGTACGGTCCGATGATTGAGAAGTATGATGGTTTTTATGCTGACCCTTCCGGTGACCCGATTGTGTATTTGACCTTTGATAATGGCTATGAACAGGGGTACACCGGTCAAGTACTGGACGTATTGAAGGAAAAAGATGTGCCCGCCACTTTTTTTGTTACCGGTCATTATATTGAAAGCGCACCGGAACTTCTAAAGCGAATGGCGAAAGAAGGGCACTTGATCGGGAATCATTCCTGGAGCCATCCTGACTTTACAAAAGTATCAAAAGAGAAAATGAAGCAGGAGTTAGAAAGAGTGGATCAGGCTGTTAAAGAGTTGACCGATCAGGAAGTAATGACTTTCGTCCGTCCGCCACGCGGAACTTTTAATGAGAAAACGTTAGAGTGGGCAAAAGAATTCGGATATACCCATGCCTTTTGGTCTCTTGCTTTTGTGGACTGGGAGACAGATAAACAACGCGGCTGGGAGTATGCGTATAGAAGTGTCATCGACCAAATTCATCCAGGTGCTGTTATCCTTCTACACACCGTTTCTCAAGATAATGCTGAAGCCTTGTCTCAACTTATTGATGAACTACGAAAAAGAGGGTATAGTTTTGGAAGTTTGAATGACCTTATGATCAAACAAATGGTTCCTGCTCCTGTTTGGGGACTCTGAGTCCAGACCACTGCACATTCCGTGTAGTGGTTTTTCTATTTTACAGGAGGTACGCATGATCATTGAAAAACGTGTCCAACGTAATCAAACCGCCTCTATTCTTTGGAGCCTCGACCCCGATAAGCGAGACATTTTTTCAACCCACTCACACAACAGTCCCGAAACGGGGATTTTCAAGAAAAAGGACATGTTAAAATCGAAAGAGCAGCCCTGAAATAACAACTTTCGTAGGTGGACATATGTAAGAGGATGTAGAAGAATGTTTGAAATGGATTGAAGATGGAAATGAGTAAAAGAGGATATTAGGGCATAGTTCCCATTCTTAACAATTTATAAACAAATCGTCCGACAAAAGGGAGGAAAAACAGTTTGTGGAAAGAAAAGTTTAAAGCAAACACTTTTTATGATTTTGATTACACATTGCTTCGATGGGCGTTTGACCCTTTAACCAATCTAAACCGGGAAGAGCGCTGGGTTGATGTTCCAGTGAAGCTAGGTGGAAACCACCACATTGTCCGTGTCCAGGGACTCGGCACAACCGCTGATCCTTCATTTGAAGTGTCGAGTGACAGTGAGGAAGATAAAGAAGCGCTGCTCTCTCACATATCTGATTTATTTCAATGGGATATAGATATAGAAAAAGTGCATCACCACTTCTTGGATACAAGTTTGAAAACCATGTTTCAAGCACACCCGGGGACACCCATTGTGAAAGACTTTCACCTCTATGACTGTTTGATGAAAGTCATCATCCACCAGCAGTTGAATATGAAATTCGCTTATACGTTGAGTACCCGGTTTGTGGAAACGCTGGGAACAAAAAAGGAAGGGGTATGGTTTTATCCCGACCCTGAAACTGTAGCCGAAACGCCTTATGAAACGTTAAGAGAATTGCAATTCAGTCAGCGAAAAGCAGAATATGTTATTGATACATCGCGTTTAATTGTGGACGGGAAGCTGAATTTGGAAACATTAGCGAATGAATCAGATGAGGAGATTATGAAACAACTGGTTAAGGTTAGAGGGATTGGGCCTTGGACAGCAGAAAACTGGATGATGTTCGGTGTTGGTCGACCGAACCTTTTCCCAAAAGCCGATATTGGTATTCAAAATGCGTTAAAGTTTTATTTCGACTTGGAAACTAAACCGACATACGAGCAAATGGATCACTGGAGTAAGGAATGGGAGCCTTATTTAAGTTATGCTTCCTTAACGCTTTGGAGAAGTATCGAAGGATGAAATCAAGAAAGAAAATGGTCATAAACTTGTCTTCTATCTCATAATTTGTAGTAAATAGAAAAATAATAGGTTAATTTTTTTGAAAATATTCAAAATTGTCAAGGCTTACGTTATAATGATAACCGTACTGGAAAATATTGAACGGCTAAAAGGAAAGAGGTCTTAATATTGGTAATTAGAGAGAGGTATTCTGACCAAGTGCATAGCGGCGAAATTTTGGATGTTTTAAGTTTGAATGGTACACCTGCATGTTTACTGGATTTGCGTTTACAAACAGTTACGCTAAATCAGCAAATGCAAGGAACACTTCAACTGCAAGAGCCGGACATGTCGTTCTCTCAATGGATCCACAGTTTTGGTCATACTGGACAGCAGCGCCTTCAAAAGGTTTTGCATAATCTCCTCACGGATGGTCTCAGAGAATCGTCTGTCCAGTTGACAGATACGAACAAACATAAATATCAATGCAAAATGGTTCACCTGACGAATGGTCAAATTGCTTTTTCCTTGAAAAGTATAAAGGATCCGGTCGATGGTCCTGCTTCTATGACTCTCTCTTCGAATAAGCAGAAAGAAGCCACTTTATCATTGAATCAATCTGTTGGATATCAAAACCACCGGAATATGATACAAATGTTTGGGGCGGAGTCTTCCCCTATGAAAAAAAGAATGATGCATCTGGTCGATAAATTCCCACACGGCCTGGCATTAATCAATCACAATTGGGAAGTCACTTATGCCAATCCAAAAATGGAAGAAATGACAGAGGTTCCGTTCTTACAAAACTACTTCAAGAAGTTATGGGATATCTTTCCGATTCGTGAACACTATTATTTCTTTCAACAGTATTTAAGAGCGATGGAAACGCAGGAGACTGTGGAGTTTGAAGGTTACCTTAATCGAACGAATACAGATGTCCAGGTCACAGTTCATCCTACTGAGATGGGGATTACTGTCTTCCTTCAGGACATAACAGAATATAAAAATCAATTAAAAGCATTGAGAGCGTCAGAAGAAAGATTTGCATTACTTGCAAATAATATTAAGGACGTCTTTTGGATCAGTCAGCCGGACTTTAAGGAACTGCATTATGTCAGTCCAGCTTTTCAGGAAATGTTCGGAATCTCTCGTCGGGAAGCTTTCCTCGATCCGAATTTGCTGATGGAGCATGTTCATGAAGCAGATCGTGCTTCTTTAAGAACAGCTCTAGACGAAATGGCAAAGAAAGAAAGTGAAATTGAATACCGTCTTTTAGGTTCTAAAGGAGAAACGAAATGGATTCGGACAAAAGGGTTTCCAGTTGAATATTACGGGAATTCTTATGTTCTTGGTATTCATGAGGATGTCACGGAATACAGAGAGATGTTAGAACTTAAAGAGAAATCGCAGCAGCTGTCAACGATCACACAAATGTCTGCGGGTATTGCACATGAAATTAAAAACCCGTTGACAGCGATCAAAGGGTTTCTACAAATTGGAGCAGCTAATCCTGAGTTAAGGGATAACTATCAGGAAATCATTCTTGACGAAGTTAATCGTATCGAAGCCATTGTCCAGGACTTCATGATGTTATCCAAGCCGAAATCATCCATCCAACTTGAGCAGATCGACCCTGAACAACTGGTTTCCTATGTGTTAAGGCTGTTGGAACCAGAAGCGAACGAAAAGCAAATCTATCTTCTCTTTGATTGTGCTCCTATACAAGACAAGTTCGAAACAGAACCGAAGCGGTTGAATCAAATTCTTATCAACCTTGTCAAAAATGCCATCGATGCTGTAGATCTAGGAGGAGAGGTTCGTGTAAGCATACAAATGTCCAGTTCTAACCTAACGCTTTCCGTTAGAGACAATGGACCTGGATTAACACCACAAGAGCTTGCCAAAATTGGTGAACCTTTCTTTACAACCAAAGAAAAAGGAACTGGTTTAGGAGTGATGGTCACCAAGAAGATCGTCTCAGACCTGAATGGAGAAATATCATACGAAAGTCAGAAAGGCAGCGGTACAAAGGTTACCGTTACGTTACCAAAATAGAACTCATTAAAAATCATCATCCAAAATGGATGATGATTTTTTTATTTGCTTTATTAATAAGTGAGAAGAATTAGATAAAGTTTTCGACAAAATAGACCTAACGGAAACTTTACCTGTGAATGATCCCTTAACTTTTTTGGTGTAAGAGATCATCAAATTTTGAAATTTCAGCTTTTTAAACCCTGTAGTTATTAGAAAATTCTACGTTCAATCGCTTACAAAAAATAAAATATATTTTTACAGACAAAGCTGTTTACAAACGTATTTATGGGCTCTATAATCCCGATTGTACTACAATTTTGTTCGACAAATTCTACCTTATTTCCACATAAAAAAGGAGGCTTTCTGATGCTGAAAAAAGTATGGTCTTTTCTATTGATGAACTTAGGTGCGCTCGGGGTAGCCATAAACGTCCATTTTTTCCTATCACCAAACGATCTTGCCACAGGAGGAGTTAGTGGTGCATCAATCGTACTGAATAAAGTCATTCCTGATCTTTCATTAGGAATGATCATGATCTTCTTAAACATCATACTCTTTATTGTCGGTTTTATATTCTTGGGCTTTCAATTTGGTTTGAAGACCATTTATGCAAGTTTTGCTCTGTCCTTTATGGTATGGGGACTGGAAGCATTTTTTCCGATGCAGGAACCTTTAAGTAATGACCTTCTCATTCAATTGATCATCGGCCAAATTATCGCCGCATCAGGAATGGCGCTTGTATTTCATCAGGGAGCCTCTACCGGCGGTACAGATATCCTTGCTATGATTTTGAATAAATTCTTTTCTATTGAAGTCGGAAAAGGTGTCTTGTTCTCTGATATTGCGATTGCAACATCATCCATTTTCCTATTCGGGCCAACTGTAGGAATGTATGCGTTTTTCGGGGTCATTCTGAATGGCCTGGTTATTGACTATATGCTGCAACAGTTTGAAGACAATAAAGAAATCGTTATTATTAGTCGTGAAAGTGAACAAGTCCGATATTTTATCGTTAATCAGCTTGGACGAGGGGCTACCATCCACCAGGCAAAAGGAGCATTTAATCAAGAAAACAAAGAAGTCATTACAACGATACTAAGCCGCAAAGACTACACGCGTTTGAAAAAATATATGACAGCGATAGACGAACAAGCTTTCATTACAGTTCACTCAATGAATGAAATTCTCGGTGAAAACTTTAAACGCTTGGCTTAAAAGGTGGGATAACATCCAGAACCGCACGTTTACAGGTACGCTCAATGAGCGTCAATCCAGAACGGATGACGTATATGAATATTTGAAGAACCATATCTTGTTTCGTCATTTGTCTCCAGGTACCCAGCTTGTTGAAAACATGATCGGTAAAGAATTACAGGTTTCACGAACCCCCATCCGGAATGCAATGAAAAAGCTGGAAGATGAAGGGTTAGTCAAAATCTACTCAAATCGTGGTGCCTTTGTTGTTGAACCTACGCTTGATGAAATGAAGCAAGCCTTTGACATGAGGCGTCATTTAGAGAAAATGACCCTTGAACAAATCTATGACCAGATGAATGAAGAAGATTTCGTTCATCTGGAAGAATGGATTGAACAGGAAAGAAGAGCCTATAAAAACCGCAATATTCTGGAGTACCTCGATGTGAACAAGCAATTTCATATGACCCTTGCGTTAAAAACAAAAAATACGTTTTTGGTTAATTTTACAGAGAGAATCCTTAATCAAATCAATGTATATCTTATGTTGTATGATGTGTTCGTCGATGAAGACCTGTACGAAAAGCAGCGATTCAAAGAACATGAACGCTTGCTCGAGGCATTAAGAAATAAAGATTTGCCACGCTTGCTCGTGCTTATTGATCAGCATATGGAAGAAAGCTTGAACTACATGTCTATAAGCCAAAGTAAAAGCAGAATAGAAGAAAAGAAAAAGAGCCTTTAAATCAGACGGTTACAGTCCGGATTTAAAGGCTCTTTTTCTTTGAAGGCGAACAGTTTTAAGTAAGATGCTGAGGTTAATAACAACGACTGTGATCAAAGAAGCCAGCGTATAATTGAAATTCTTCGTAATCATGGATACAGATAAGAATGCGGCGACCATGATGGCAGATATGAGAAATAATTGATACTTGGTCAGTCCCAGCTGTTTGCGAACGGGGCGAGCTTCCACTGATGATCACTCCCTGTTTATGCTTACACGTATTATATGAAAAGTTAAAATAATTTGTCAATTCAAGTATATGTACCATACCCTCAAATACTCCTCTTTATTCAACAAATTGGCAGTATGGTGTAAGACTCAGCTTCAAGGTGTTATCGGGTTCGTTGCCTTGTTTGTCGTTAGGGTGGTCGAGAAGCTACTCGCTTTCCTGTGGGGGAGCGCCGAGCGTCCTCGGGCTAAAGCCCTGCGGGATCTCGCCTATCTCCTTCTCCCACGGGAGTCTCGCAGCTTCCCAACCACCCCATTCGATGTATGTGAGAAACGCTTTCCTTTATTAAGTTGGATTGTCTTTCATTATCCCATTATCAGAAGAATAAATTGCTCTGTATCAAGCTTTCATGGTTCAAACACCTGTGTATGAGAATTTTATACATATACTCTCATCAAGCTAAATTGCTGCTTATTCCAGAAGTGGTTTCGAGAAAATTATATGGTAAAGGGGCGGAGGGGAATGGCGAGACTCCTGCGGGAAAAAAGTGCATGGTGAGAGCCCGCAGGACTCAGTCCGAGGAGGCTCACCTCGCTCCCGCGGAAAGCGAGCTATTCCCCGCAGCCTCCACCCACTCAACAAAAGTCTCGAAACTGAGTCTTCAAGAATAGGCCGCGATAGTGGTAGGATTAATTTATAATTCATTATTTGAAATATTAAGAAAAATTGCTATAATAGATATGGACAAACTGAACAGTCGCTCATTATAAAGGAGGCCGCTATATGAAAAGAGAAGAACTGATTGCTCCTGAAAGGTACAATGTCGTTTCTGAGATGGAGAAGTACGCAAAAGAAACGGGAAGAAAAGCTCTGCTATGGTTGAATGAGCAAGGTGATCAAAAAGAAGTTACATATGAAGAGTTAATGAAAAATGCGAACAAAATTGGAAACGCTTTCCTTGAACAAGGATTGAAGCAAGGGGACAAAGTCCTCGTGATGATTCCTCGCTTAATTGAAGCTTATCAGGTGTATATCGCGGCTCTTAAAGTAGGACTTGTCGTTATTCCAAGTTCGGAAATGCTGAGAACAAAGGATTTACAGTATAGAATTTCACACGGAGAAGTGAGTGGTGTCATCAGCTATTTCCCCTATACAGACCAATTCCATGGAGTTAATGAATTTGATGATTTGATTACTTTTTCTGTAGGTGGGGCGAAAGAAAGATGGCGTGACCTTGATTCTCTTATGGATGACCATAGTGAGGAGTTGTCGCTTGCGGACACTTCAAGAGACGACATGGCATTCCTTTCCTATACCTCTGGTACGACGGGAAATCCGAAAGGTGTGGTCCATACACATGGGTGGGGATATGCCCATTTGAAGACGGCGGCTGATCAATGGTTGGCGATTCAAGATGGAGACACGGTTTGGGCGACAGCAGGACCGGGATGGCAGAAGTGGATATGGAGTCCTTTCCTCTCTGTGCTCGGGACAGGTGCACAAGGTCTGATCTATCAAGGTAAATTCGATCCTAAAAAATATTTAAGCTTGATGGATGAGCATGAGGTGAATGTTCTTTGTTGTACCCCGACTGAATATCGTTTGATGGCTAAGGTAGACAATTTATCTGAATATAAATTGGAGGGTCTGCACAGTGCCGTATCTGCAGGAGAGCCATTAAATCGCGAAGTCATCGACACATTCCAAAAACATTATGATGTAACGGTACGGGATGGTTACGGCCAGACAGAAAATACGCTTCTTGTTGGAATTATGAAAGATATGGAAGTGCGCCCTGGGTCTATGGGACGTCCGACGCCAGGAAATCAGGTCGAAATCATTGATGAAATGGGAACTCCTGTAGAAGCTGGTGAGGTAGGAGACATTGCCGTCCATCTTGATACCCCCGCCTTGTTTAAAGAGTATTATAAAGATCCTGAGCGTACAAAGATGTCTCGCCGAGGTAATTATTACGTGACAGGTGATCAGGCTAAAAAGGATGAAGAAGGTTATTTTTGGTTCGAAGGCAGGAGTGATGATATCATCATTAGTTCCGGTTATACCATCGGACCGTTTGAGGTGGAAGATGCTCTTGTCAAACATGAGGCGGTCCAAGAATGTGCCGTCGTTGCAAGCCCGGATGAGGTTCGTGGAAACGTTGTAAAGGCTTATATTGTCCTGCAAAAAGGGTTTGAAGGAAACGAAGAGTTGGTTTCCGATCTTCAAAATCACGTGAAAGAATTGACAGCGCCTTACAAATACCCTAGAAAAGTGGAATTCATTCGAGAATTGCCTAAGACCACATCTGGAAAAATACGAAGAGTTGAGCTTCGTCAAAAAGAGAATGTTATGAAATAAGTGAAAGATAACAAACCTGAAGGTCGAGGAAGGCCTTCAGGTTTGTTATGCTGAAAAGGAAATTTCAGTAAGGAAAGAAGGAGGGGCATATGATTCGGAGTGCTAAGCTTGAAGATGCATACGGGATGGTTCCTTTGATGGATGCCCTTGGCTATCCATCAAGTGAAAAGCAGATGAAAAACAGGCTGCAAAGGATAATATCACAAAAACAATACCAAACCTACGTTTATGAAGAGAATGGCGAACTGCTTGGCATGATCGGGATGATATTCAGTGAAGCGTACCATACAGATGAATCTCACGTGCGGGTCATTGCTTTTGTTGTGCTTGAAACGGAACAGGGAAAAGGAATAGGGAGGTTGCTCATGGAAAAAGCCGGGGAATGGGCGGTCACCAATGGTGCTAAAACCATTATGTTGAATAGTGGAAACAGATCGGAAAGAAAGAAGGCGCATGAGATTTATCACTCCATTGGATTTGAGGGAAGAGCCACCGGCTTTTATAAACGATTATAAAAAATATTCTTAAATGATTAGACCATAATAAGTACATAGAAAACTTTTAGGCGGGTGGGGTATGGATGAAAATCAGACTGGAAGTTACATATAAAACTCCAAAGAAAACAGAGGCTTTCTTTAAATCTGAAGAGATGACGATTGGGCAGGCGTTGTTAATAACAGAGGATCTGGAAAAGACGGGCCGGGCCAAATCGATTACCTTTATTGACGATTATGATACGACATGGAAGCGGAAGGATTTACAAAAATATTTGGAAGATCTTGAAACGGAACCTCATGATATTACCGTCTATTTTGATGGTGGATACGAAATAAAGGAGCGTAAGGCAGGTTTGGGTTGTGTCATCTATTATACTCAAAGTGGGAAAGCCAGGCGTTTTCGAATGAATGCTCTTGTTGATGAGTTAGATACAAATAACGAGGCGGAGTACGCAGCCTTACATTTAGCCATTCAAGAATTGGACTTTATGGGAGTACATCATATACCTGTCCGGTTTTTAGGCGACTCTCAAGTTGTGATTAAACAACTGAATGATGAGTGGCCGACGATGGAAGAGGCTTTGAATGATTGGGCGGACCGTATTGATGAAAAACTAAAGCAGATGGGAATTGTGCCTTCCTTTGAGGTTATTTCAAGGAAAGATAATGGAGAAGCGGACAGACTTGCTACACAAGCTCTGAAGGGAGTAGAGGTAACGAGTCGTTCAGAGTTGGAATGAATGTGAAAAGTCGATGGATGTCCATCGACTTTTTTGATCCACTTAAGGTGAGATGGTAACAGGAGTTCCCAGAGGGATGGTTCTTGCTAACTCTTCTACATCTTTATTAAACATCCGGATACATCCTTTAGATACGGCTTTTCCGATAGAGGAAGGATTGTTAGTTCCATGAATGCCATAATGCTGTTTGGATAAGCTCATCCACATCGTTCCATAAGGTCCTCCTGGATTTGGAGCTTTGTTAATAATAAAGAAGTTTCCTACAGGAGTTGCTGATAGCATGCGTCCTACAGCAATCGGGTATTCTTTCTGCAATGTACCATTTTTGTATAAACGCAATCGACGTTTGGATGTAGATACATCAATCCGATATGGAATGGTAGCTGGGTTTGGAAAACCTGGGATATTGATCTTTTGACCAGGGAAAATCATATTCGGGTTTGCTATTTGGTTTGCCGCCAGGATATCTCTCAAGGGTGTACGATAATCTTTTGAAATTTGTGCTAAGGTTTCACCTGCTTTTACGATGTGATTCATTCCTATCCCCCCACATAAAATGCTTATAGTATTTTATGTGGGAAAAGAGATGACTTGCTAAAAAGAAGGACCTGACGTAACCAGTCAGGTCCTTCTTTTTGGGTAAGCCTTTATAAGACAATGGTTTTATTTTTATGAACGATCACCCGATCCTCCAGGGCCCATTTAACGGCTTTGTTCAGTACACTGCGTTCGATTAGGCGTCCTTTTTTCTTAAGATCATTTACACTGTTCCTATGGTCGACTCTGATTACGTCTTGTTCAATGATCGGTCCTTCATCGAGATCGTCTGTAACATAATGGGAAGTGGCTCCAATCAACTTGACCCCACGTTTGTAAGCGCGTTTGTGAGGGTTAGCACCGATGAATGCGGGTAAGAAGGAGTGGTGAATGTTAATAATCTTAGATGGATGACTGTCTACAAACTTAGGGGTGAGGATTTGCATGTATCTGGCTAAGATAATTAAATCGATATTGTACTCTTCCAGCAAATCCAACTGCTGCTCTTCTACCTCTTCACGGATCTCTTTATTTGCAGGAATGTAATAAAAAGGGATACCAAACGACTCGACAATTTCCCTCGCTGATTCATGGTTACTGATCACGAGTGGAATGTCCGTCACGAGGTCACCGCTTTCCCATTCATATAAAAGTTCACGCAAGCAATGAAGTTCCTTGGATACAAAAATAGCTGTGCGTTTCAGTTCATGCAGGAAAGTCATTCGCCAGGTCATCTCAAATTGGTCGGCAAGGGCATGGAAGTCTGCTCTTATTGTTTCTTCCTTCGACTTCATATCTTCTGAAGCGAATACGATACGCAGGAAGAAAGTTCCTTCTTCATGATCTGTCGTAAATTGATTCGATTCCACAATGTTTGCTCCATGTTCATAGAGGAATGTTGAGATACTGGAAACGATTCCTGGTTTGTCTGGACAACTGACGAGCAAGCGCGCTTTATCCTCATTCTTGGTTAAGTAATGTTGAATTTGTTGGTTGGTCGAAGTCATCAACACTCATCCTTCCTTTTTGTTCTCCCCATTATAGTCGAGTGAAAGCCGTTTGGAAAGCAGGGGAATGTTTCGAAATGGGAAAATTCGGATACATTCTCCATGTAGCAAGTAAATGGTAAATAAAATTTTCTTTCAATAAAGGAGAAATGAAAATGCGTAACTATTTAAAGCATTATATAAACGGTGAATGGGTAGAATCTACAGGAAACGAAACAGAGGATGTCATCAACCCTGCAACAGAAGAAGTCATCGGTACCATTAGTCTTGGTACGAAAGAGGATTTGGATAAGGCAGTGCAGGCGGCACGGGATGCTTTTCCATCCTTCTCCCAAACCTCTAAGGAAGAAAGAATTAAAATGCTCGAAAACATAGCTGCTGAATACGAGAACCGTAAAGAAGAAATTATTGAGACCATTACGGAAGAATTGGGTTCACCAAAATCCATTTCTGAAAACGTCCATTACATGATGGGATATAATCATTTTTCACAAGCGGCAGAATCGTTAAGAAATTTTTCATTTATTGAAGATCGCGGAGGCCATACGGTCATGAAGGATTCGGTGGGCGTCAGCGGCTTGATCACCCCATGGAATTTCCCAACAAACCAAATTTCAACTAAAATCGCCAGTGCGTTTGCTGCGGGAAGTCCCGTGGTTGCGAAGCCGGCAGAGTTGACACCTTTTGCGGCCATCATATTGACTGAAATCTTTGACAAGGTCGGTGTACCTAAAGGAGCTTTCAACTTAGTGAATGGATCGGGTTCAGTTATTGGTGATGGCATCAGCTCACATCCAGATATTGATTTTGTATCATTTACGGGCTCTGGTGCTGTAGGTCAAAAAATCATGGAGAACGCATCTGAACGCATCGCTAACGTCGCACTTGAACTGGGAGGGAAATCTCCATTAGTCGTGCTTGAAGATGCGGATGTTGAAAAAGCGGCTCGTGCTGCTGTCAGTCACATCGCTACAAATAGTGGTCAGGTTTGTTCAGCTGCCACAAGAGTACTAGTGCCTGCCTCTATGAAAGACTCATTTGAAGAGGCTATTAAAAAAGTGCTACCAGAATTCCCTGTCGGCGATCCTCAAGGAGATAACCATATCGGTCCATTGGTTTCAAAAAAACAGTGGGACACCGTTCAATCATATATTGAAAAAGGACAAGAAGAAGGGGCTACACTTCTTGTAGGAGGAACAGGGAAGCCTGAAGGATTAGACAAAGGCTATTATGCTAAACCTACAGTGTTCACAAATGTGAATAATGATATGGTCATCGCCCAAGAGGAAATTTTCGGCCCGGTCACATGTTTGATTACCTATGACACGATAGAAGAAGCCATCGAAATTTCCAATGATGTTAAATATGGTCTTGCAGGGTATGTGTTCGGGGAAGATGAACAGACACTCGCGAAGGTTGCCTCCAGTATCCGAGCGGGGCGTGTGAAAATCAATGATGCAGAAGCAGATTTCGCCGCACCATTTGGTGGATATAAACAGTCTGGCATAGGAAGAGAATGGGGCGATTATGGTATTGAGGAATATTTAGAAGTGAAAACAGTTTTGGGTTATCCTAAATTATAAGATAGCAAAAGGCGGAGAACTGACTCCGTCTTTTTCTTTTTTAAAAAACAGGAAGTATTTTGAAAAAAATGAAACCGCCACCTCTTTTTATTCGTATAAAATGTAGAGGCATGAGGATGGATTTTGTGAAGAGGTGGAAGAATGGGAAAAAAATTATTCATTTTTGGTGGGCTTATCATTGTCGCGTTTAGTGCCTACATATACATCGATCAAAGGTATTTTTTCAATCCTGTAGCGTTCAACCAGGATGATATTACTCCCTATCATTGGACTGAATATGAAAGGCCTGTCACAATCACATACTACGACTTAGAAACTGAAAGAAGAGCATACAAACTAGAGAAGGAAAAGGAAGTGCGCAGGTTTCTGGAAGCAATGAAGAACAGCCCGCCTAGGCAGGGATCGTCTCCACTATCAGAAGTGGAAGGGGCGCTTAAGCTTTCGTGCGAGGGAAATACCTTATTGGAAGTGTATTTCTACGAAGGTTATTGGAAGATTCTTCGCGAAAGTGGCACCATGTATGAAATGACGCAGGATCTTAAAGGATTAATCGAAACACTCTAGCCGGTTGGAACCCCATTCCAACCGGTTCTTTCATTTCACCATCCTCCAAAATAGCTCCCTATACTTTAAGACTCAGTTTCGAGATGTTTCTGGGTTCGTTACCTGGATTGAGCGTGAGGGATGGCTGGGAAGCTACTCGTCTAGCTCCATCGCCCAAACACTCGCGTCATAAGCGCTCTGAATCAAGCATTTACGTTCTAAATGCCCGCTGGGGAGAGTTATTATCATCCACTTCCAACACTCATACAAGCTGATTTTTCCAGTAGTGGTTTCGAGAATCTTCCTTGGTAAAGGGCGAAGGGGAATGGCGAGACTCCTATCTTAAGTGTGCAGGCGCATTGATGCGGCGTATGGACTGGACGGAGCTGGCGGAGATAAAGGAAACACGAAGAACGGAGTGATTCGATGTTGACTTATCGTACAGAAGCGAGGGAAGTCTCGCTAGCCGCTAGGCGCCGGAACCGGATATTTAAGAGGGAAAAAAGTGCAGGGTGAGACCCGACAGGACGCAGTCCGAGGAGGCTCAAAGAATAGTTGAAGTTCGATTAAGTTCGGGACGTCCTGTGCCAACATCGAACGATCCCACCTCGTGTGGGGCCCCGCGGAAAGCGAGCTATTCCCTGTAGCCCCCATCCACTCAACAAAAGTCTCGAAACTGGGTATTCTAGAATCCTGCCCTATTGTTGAATAAAGTTAGCTAGAAGAGATTGGAGGGCCATTCTACATGATGGTTTTGTTCTTTTCCTTATGGATGAGGTTGTAATATACTTGGAAAGGATAAAGATAAAAGAGGATGTAAGGAGGTCTGTGATCCATGAATAAATGGTTTACGCATATTTTTAATATCATCGTCGGAATCCTGATTTTAGCCGAAGGTGCTGTATATATTTTCATGAACAATAAAGATGGGGAATTCCATTTGCGAAGCATTATGATGACGGTTCTGTTATTTTTAGCTTGGGGGATGTCTTATCGTAAACAACTGACAAGCGAAAATTCAAGTGCTTGGCTAATTGTCACCATTATCATTTTGATCCCTATGATTCTTCCCTGGTTGTTTTTTATTTAATAATTAGGTGAGCCATTTGAACAGCCCAATACTTCCGAATAACAACGCGGATAACAAGTAAATGTAACCAATGGCTCTGTGTTTTCCTTCCTCGCTGTTAGTTTCAACGGCTCCTGCAAAAATTAAAAAAAGCACACCAATGATATATAAGGTTACTTCAACGCCGGAAAAGGGAGAGGGCTTGAGGGTAAGCCAACTTTCCACTGGAATGGCTGTAAAGAGTGGGAAATATAAAGGATTAAGACGATCATCCCACTTTTTCTTCTGTTCGGACACCATTTTCCCACCTCATCTCCACGATTTCTTTCTTTTAACTTTCCACTTTTATTTTCTTTTTGTCAATTTACGACAAAGATTACGTTACTTTTTTCCTAGATAGGGTATAAAACATACATACTCATTTGCCTTCTGTCTTTACACTTGTTAGAATGAAGCTCGTGTTTTTCTCCGTACATACCCCCGCAAAGTTGAATGTTTTACCTCATGCAGAACAAACTAATGAAAGAAGATGTAGAAAGGATGTATGTCATTTGAAAACAAAATTAATTGATTGGCCAACGTTTATCGGCGCTCTTGTGTTGTTGCTCGGTGTTACGCTACCACTGATCATCTTCCCGGAAGCCGGTAAAGAGGTTGTATCACAAGCAAATACGTTCATGACGGAAAACTTTGGTGTCCTTTATATGATTATGGGCTTTGTTATTTTCGCTTTTCTGGTATATGTTGCTTTTAGTAAAAATGGTTCGATTAAACTAGGGGACGAAGGAGAGAAGCCTGAGTTCAATACATTCTCCTGGGCGGCTATGCTATTTGCTGCCGGAATCGGCTCAAGTATCCTATACTGGGCAGTTATTGAATGGGCGTATTATTACCAGGGACCCCCGTTTGGTGTAGAACCGGGATCCAAAGAGGCGATTCAATGGGCATCGGCCTATGGAATGTTCCACTGGGGACCAATCGCTTGGGCGATCTATACATTGCCGGCTCTGCCGATTGCTTATTTTTACTACGTTCGAAAAAAACCTGTACTTAAAGTTAGTGAGGCTGTCCGCCCGGTGTTAGGTGATTCTGTTGACGGCCCACTTGGAAACGTCATCGATGTGTTATTCATGTTCGGACTATTGGGAGGAGCTGGGACGACCCTTGCCCTCGGTACACCAATGATTGCACAGGGAATCAATAGTTTGACTGGTATACCAGCCAACTTAGGTCTTAAAACAGTCATTATGTTATTGTGTACATTGATCTTTGCGATCAGTTCATATTCAGGCCTTAAACGAGGAATTAAAGTCCTCAGTGATGTGAACTTGTGGCTGTCAATCTTCCTGCTGGCCTTTATCTTCATCTTTGGACCGACGCGATTCATCAGTGAGACAACGTTCAACGCGCTGGGAATATTGGCGGACAATTTCTTCAAGATGGCGACTTGGATGGAGCCTTTCGGAAATTTAGGTCAGTTTGAAAGTACAAGCTTCCCTGAGTATTGGACCATTTTCTATTGGGCTTGGTGGCTTGTATACGCTCCGTTTGTCGGGTTGTTTGTTGCACGTATTTCCAGAGGACGTACGATACGTCAGATGGTACTTGGAACAATGGTGTACGGAACGCTTGGTTGTGTCCTTTTCTTCGGAATCATGGGGAACTTCGGTTTGTACATGCAGTTGACAGGACAGTTCGATGCTATCGCATTTATGGATGCGAATGGTGCGCCTGCGACCATTGTTGAAATCATCAACCAACTTCCGTTAGCGAAATTCATGGTATTAATCTTTACCATTCTAGCGATCATTTTCCTTGCAACGACTTTCGATTCATCATCTTACATTCTTGCTTCAGTCGTTCAGAAAAATGTTGAAGGGGAACCTTTACGTTGGAACCGTCTCTTCTGGGCATTCGCATTGTGCTTGATGCCGCTTGCGCTTATGTTCCTCGGTGGACTGGATACCTTGCAGACAGCAAGTATCGTCGGTGGTTTCCCGCTGATTATAATTATGTTCTTACTTGCGTGGTCATTTATGAAAGCATCCAATACAGATATACGTGAATCTGATGATTATGAACCAAGTACGATTCATATTAGACGTTGGAAAAACCGCAAGAAGAAGAAAAAACGTTCGGCTCTTGAAGCCCTGGAAGATAAACACGATCAGGATTAATACAAAAAGAGGTTTTCCTAAACTTAGGAAAACCTCTTTTTTATTTGGAATTAGACTCAGCGATGAACCTTATTGAGGAAGGTAAGGTTTGGCAGTGAGAAGCTTAAAGTCACCGCTATCGGTTAAGAATTGCTGCAGCAGGTGCAGGTGGTCCCCGCCAATGAGAACGAGGATGCGGTCCCCCTTCTCCGCGAGTCTTGAGATATTTGCAGCTATCGCAAGATCACGGTGATGCCACTGCTTCAGCCACTGGACCCCGACTTGATGTTGTCTGTCTCCGACTCGTGCCAACTTCATATAAATCCTTTGAAGTTCTTTGCTATAGTCTGGATCATTGACGTAATGTAAAATGCTTTTGATCGTTTCATTTTTTTCCATCGACTTAAGCCTATTTTGAACATCCATGATTTCTTTGAACAAGGAAGGTTGATGTTCTTTGGCCCACTCAAAGACCTGGTTGAGTGACGGTGTGGACATATCTACTATTTCGTCTACCGGATGAACAGATGGCAAGTTCATTTCATTGGCAATACGGAAAGCAAATTGTTCCACTTCATCGTAAGTGGGCGTGAGGGTGTTATTTTTAAAGGCTGAATATTTACGCTCCATTTCTTCCTCTATTAAGAAAGGTTTTTCAACAGTGATTTTCGTCGGCTTGAATTTTTTTAGTGAATCAACGATTTCGCGAATTTCCTCTTGTTGATCATTGACCATTTCAGGGTTCAAAGACATGTGAAACGTTCCTACGAGCAAAATTTCCGGTTTAGTCAAAATCAATCTCTCCTTCCTTTTGTTACTCCTTTATTTCGAATGGAGGGAGGACTTCTTCTCCAAGTTCCTGCACCACTTCCTTTACTGGTCTTTGGTTTTTGGAAAGACCGAACATTAAATGGTTAACGCCGATGGAACGATACTGCTCAATAAGATCCATCAGCCCCTTTCTCCCAACTTTATATCCAGCAGGTATTTTTTCAATAGGAGCATCTGGGTTTTCTTCAAGCTGTAAAGGAAGTGGCATGAAGAAAGGACGGAATGCGGATTCGCCATGGAATTGCTTCACTTTCTCTCTGTACTGAGAGATGGTTTCTTTCTGCTGAGCTGGTCGTTGTGGATAAAACATCCATCCGTCTCCATGTTCAGCAACCCAATCCAGTGTCTGTTGGCAATAGCCTGTCATAAAGGTTGGGATGCGTTTTTCTGGCTTTGGTACGATGTTTGACCGATTCATCGTTCCAAAAGAAGATTGAACCTCAGGAAATTCATTGTAGATGGCTTGGTTGAATAAATGGAACGCTTCCCTGAACCATTCACTCCGCTCCATAATGGGAATATTTAATCCTTCAAAGTCCTTTCTTCGATCTCCAGATGAAATCCCGAACATCAGCCGCTCTGGGAAAAGTTTCTCAATACTCGCCACTTCTTTTGCCGTTCTTAAAGGATGGCGGAGCGGCATGACAAGGGCAGCTGTTCCTAGATTGATTCTCTTCGTATGGGCCGCCATGTAGGTTAAATAAATCAAACTATCAAAAATCTGTCCTGTCGCTGGGTCTTCAAAAGTAGGGTCTTCTAATAGAACGTCCTGAAACCAAAGAGAATGAAAGTTTAATTCTTCAGCTAGTTGTGCCATTTGTATTTGGTTGTTCATCACTGGAGGGGACTGGTCATAGTTCTCAATTGGGATAGTCAAGCCGAATGTGATTTGGTCTGGTTGCAGCATTTTCTGATAACCGCCATGGTCCTGAAACAAAAGGAATCCTCCTTCATTTTAATCAACTATTTTCTATTATAATGAGAAACACCCCAGAAAACTAACCATAAAGGTTGCACATTAAGCAGAAGCATAGTTATTCAACTATATGGCAGGATTGTTGAAGACTCAGTTTCGAGACTTTTGTTGAGTGGATGGGTGCTGCAGGGAATAGCTCGCTTTCCGCGGGGCCCCACACGAGGTGGGGTCGTTCGATGTTGGCACAGGACGTGCCGAACTTAATCGAACTGCAACTATTCTTTGAGCCTCCTCGGACTACGTCCTGTGGGGTCTCACCCTGCACTTTTTTCCCGCAGGAGTCTCGCCATTCCCCTCCGCCCCTTTTCTATATCAGTGTCTCGAAACCACTTCTCGTATAATCTGCTATTTAGTTTGGTGCGAGTATAAGGATAAAACTCCTATGCTCAGGTATTAAAATCCTGAAAGCTTGATACAGAGCGTTTTATGCTTCAATCGAGATAGTGGAAGACAATCCAATTTGGTAAAGGGGTTCGTTTTTTCTTACATGAGATGGGGTGGTTGGGAAGCTGCGAGACTCCCGTGGGAGAAAGGAGATAGGCGAGATCCCGCAGGGCTTTAGCCCGAGGAAGCTCGCCACCCCCCCCCCACAGGAAAGCGAGTAGCTTCTCAGCCACCCCTGACGCTCAACCTGGGCAACGAACCCTGAAAATATCTCGAAACTAAGCCTTCAACACTCTGGAGCTTATATGAAAAAAGTGTACATGAAAAAAGCTCCCATAGGAATGGGAGCTTTTTGGGTCATTATAATATATAGATGGTTAGATAGAGAAGGGTGGTGAGAATAGCCGAACCTCCTGCAACACTTGCGATTTCAGTGGCATCGTATTGAATTCTTTTTTTCATATTTTGATATCCCCTTTCGAATGACTGGTATTAAAAATCGGAGCGGACTAGCTTAAAACATTCTACTTAATAATACGATTGAATAGTCAGAAAGGTTTCATTTATATTACAATAACATATCAAAAACATTTCAACCAAATGTGACAAAATGCGAGGGAAGTAGAAGAAGGAGGATCTAAGAGATCGTTAGAAGATTCTGATATAATGAAAGAGGTTTTCTTGATGGAAGAATCTACATAAAGAGAGGGGAAGTTGTAATGGGAACTTATGAGATGACATGGGATTTAGACTCCATTTTTAATGGAGGTAGTGATTCCAATGAGTTGAAAGAGTATGTGAGGAAGACTGAACGCCTGATGGATGATCTGGAAGCATCCATTCGTACGTTTACACCTCCAAAAAATACAGACCAAACAGGGGAACTCAACCAAATTGTAGAGATTATGCAAGTGGTGTCAAAGCAATTAAGTGAATTTGGCGCTTTTGTAAGTTGTCTAAGTGCACAAAATGTTCATGATAGAAAAGCGAGTATGTGGCAATCGAAAAGAAGTGAACTGGGTGCCCGTTTAGGGAATGCATTAACTGAAATGGACCAGGTATTTGTTCAGGTCGATGATGATGTATGGAAATCCTTATTGAACCAGGCCCCTTTTCAAGCCATATCCTTTGTATTGAATGAGAGACGTTCTCTTGCTAAGGACAAATTAGAAGTAGGCAAAGAATCTCTCATCAATGATTTGGGGGTTGATGGATATCATGCGTGGGGGCAAATGTACGATGCTCTTGTTGCGAAGTTATCCATTGAGATGAATGGGGAAAAGTTATCTGTAGGTCAAGCATCTAATCAATTGGATGACCCCGATCGTTCGGTTAGGAAAGAAGCTTTTGATAAACTTCAGGAGACATGGGGGGAGGCTTCCGATCTGTTTACAGAAACGCTGAATCATTTGTCAGGTTTCAGGCTCCAGACCTATAAACACCGCCGTTGGGAAAATGTCCTGAAAGAGCCGCTCGAATACAATCGGATGAGCCAAAGGACGTTAGATGCCATGTGGGAGACGATTACGAAATATAAAAAACATTACGTCCCCTATATGAAAAAGAAAGCTGAAAAATTAGGGATTGAAAGGTTAAGTTTTTATGACGTAGAAGCACCGCTCGGAGAAGCCAATCAGAAAATGAGTTTTCAAGAAGGGGCAGCGTTCATTATCCAGCAGTTTAGGAAGTTCAGCCCCAAAATGGCGGATTTTGCTGAAATGGCTTTTGAAAAAAGGTGGATTGAAGCAGAGGACCGCCCTGGAAAACAACCGGGTGGATTTTGTACGAGCTTCCCTGACAGCGGTGAAACGAGAATTTTCATGACTTATTCAGGTAGTCCGTCCAGTGTAGCGACCCTTGCTCATGAACTTGGCCATGCTTATCACCAGCACGTAATGGATGAATTACCTGAGTTGAATCAAGGGTATGCGATGAACGTTGCTGAAACGGCATCGACATTTGCAGAGATGATTGTTGCGGATGCGGCCGTTAAAGAGGCAGCTACGGAAGCTGAAAAACTTGTGCTTTTGGAAGATAAAGTTCAGCGTAGTGTCGCCTTTTTTATGAATATCCATGCAAGGTTCTTGTTTGAAACGCGTTTTTATGACGAACGCAAGCAAGGGGTCGTTTCAACGGAGAGATTGAACGAGTTGATGACAGAGGCTCAGCAGGAAGCTTACGTTCAAACGTTAGACGAGTACGATCCGACATTCTGGGCTTCCAAGTTACATTTCCATATCACGGATGTACCTTTTTATAACTTCCCTTACACTTTTGGTTATCTGTTCAGCATGGGAATATACGCGAAAGCCATTGAAGTAGGGCCGGCATTTGAAGAGCGATATATTGCTCTGCTTCAGGATACAGGGAGAATGACCGTGGAGGACCTTGCGAAGAAACATCTGGATGTAGATCTAGAAAAGCAGGATTTCTGGGTGCATGCATTAGATTTGTGCCTTTCTGACCTTGAGTCATTCATGGAATTGGTTTAATCAGAAGAAGGAGGAGGAGTGAAAGATGGAGGAAAAGTTAATCCCACAAGAAGAAAAGGAAGCGCGAGTTTCCCAGTTAGACGGTTGGAAGCTGACGGATGATAAATTCATTGTTAAGCGGTACCGGTTTGGTGAATTCCTGACAGGCGTCCAGTTCGTTAATCATATCGCTGAGTATTCAGAGGATATCCAACACCATCCGTTCATCAGCATCGACTATAAAATGGTTACCTTGAAACTGACTTCTTGGAATGCGAAGGGACTTACAGAACTTGACCTTTCCTGTGCTGTGAAATATGACGAACTTTATGATTCTATCAAATGAAAAGAAACCGCTCCTAAGGGGAGCGGTTTCTTTTATGTTGAGGATGATGGGTCTAAAGATTTCACCTGTTCATTTGTAAATAATGGCGAATCACTGGCGGGCATGGCCAGACACTGAATTTCCTTTTCTGTGAACGGGTGGATCAATGTAAGCCTTGCAGCATGGAGCGCCTGTTTATAATCGATGCTTCCTTTTCCACCGTACATTTCGTCCCCGAGGAGCGGGTGACCGATATGACTGAGGTGTACGCGAATTTGATGGGTCCTGCCGGTTTGTAACTGTAATTTCACAAGAGAGGCATCATGGGATGTATCGTACGAAAGAACTTCGTAATGTGTTTCTGCATGCTGGCCACCTTGTGAGACTCGTCTTCTCACAGGGTGATGGCGGTCTTTTCCGATCGGTTTTTCAATCTTTCCACGACGTGGCTTCAGCTTCCCATGAGCCCAGGCCAAATACGTCCTTTTGATTTTCCGCTCCTGCAGTTCTTTTCCCAACATGGCAATAGCAAGATCATGCTTGGCAAAAAGGATGGCCCCTGAAGTATCGCGGTCGAGGCGATGTACGTATTTCGGGGTGGCCTCAATGCCATTCATTTGAAAATAAAAAGCGACTCCATTGACCAGGGTGTCATGCTCGTGCGGGGTATTCGGATGTGTGAACACGCCGGCCGGCTTATTGACAACCAGTATATGATCATCCTCGTAAATGACGTCAATACCCATATAAGTCGGCGTCACTTCAAGTGGTTGCGGACGGAAAAGCCGAACACGTAAAATATCGCCACTTTTGACTGTCGCTGTCTTCCAATGAGGATTCTCATTGTTTAAAGTCACTTCTTTGTTGGAACGAAAACTATGCATCAATTTTCGTGGTACATTCCATTTTTTCTTCAGAATTTTTTCGATTGTCAACCCGTCCCATTGATCAGGGATGATGACCTCAAGCCAATCCCCCATACGTTTCGTTTTCATTTCTACACCTAATTTCCTAAATTACTGAATACCCGGTGCGTTAATCGTACATATTGGTACCAGGTACGAACTGCCCTATATTGTACTCTTTCCTGTACCATTTACGCAATCCTCTCTATGTTGTGTACCAGGTACACCTGGGAATAAATGATGGGTGAGTACGGAGTCAAGGAGTGAAACAGAAAAAGGTGATCTGTGGATCCTGATATTAACGATATGTAAAGCTGGTATCTATGGTAATAGAACTATGTTATAATAGAAGGGTTGAATAATTTGTGATACGAAAGAGGTGTGTGCTTCATGCAACACAGAGATGATATTCGTAATATCGCGATCATCGCACACGTTGACCACGGAAAAACAACATTGGTCGACCAAATGCTTCACTATTCCGGAACTTTCCGTGATAACGAGCATGTCGATGAGCGCGCTATGGACTCTAATGATTTGGAGAAAGAACGCGGCATCACGATTTTAGCCAAAAATACCGCCATCAATTATAATGATGCGCGTATAAATATTTTAGATACCCCTGGTCACGCTGACTTCGGTGGGGAAGTAGAACGTATCCTTAAAATGGTTGACGGTGTACTTCTTGTTGTCGATGCTTACGAAGGCTGTATGCCCCAAACACGTTTTGTGTTGAAAAAAGCATTGGAACAAAAATTGACACCGGTTGTCGTATTGAACAAAATCGACCGCCCGAATGCTCGCCCGGATGAGGTAGTCGATGAAGTTCTGGATCTGTTCATCGAACTTGGTGCTGATGATGAGCAGTTGGAATTCCCTGTCGTCTATGCTTCTGCACTAAACGGAACTTCTGGAGATGAACCAGAAGACCAGCAGGAAACGATGGATCCAATTTTTAAGTTGATCATGAACAACATTCCAGCTCCTGTGGATACAAAAGAAGAACCACTACAATTCCAAGTCACGTTGCTTGATTACAATGACTATCTTGGACGTATTGGAGTTGGACGTGTCTTCAATGGCTCGATCAAAGTAGGTCAGCAGGTATCCTTGATGAAGAAAGATGGATCAGTGAAGAACTTCCGTGTTTCCAAATTGTTCGGTTTCATCGGTTTGAAACGTGTTGAAATTGAAGAAGCAAAAGCTGGAGATATTATCGCCCTGGCTGGCTTGGAAGATATTAACGTCGGAGAAACGGTCTGTCTGCCTGAACACCAGAATGCGATGGAAATCCCTCGTATTGACGAACCGACACTACAAATGACGTTCCTTGTCAATAACAGTCCGTTTGCTGGTCGAGAAGGAAAATATGTAACGTCCCGTCAGATTGAAGAACGTTTGATGACACAGCTTGAGACTGATGTCAGCCTGCGTGTCGACCCAACAGATTCTCCGGATGCCTTTACGGTTTCAGGACGTGGTGAACTACACCTTTCTATCCTAGTAGAAAATATGCGTCGTGAAGGGTATGAGCTTCAACTTTCCAAGCCGAAGGTAATTCTGAAAGAAATCGATGGACAAACGTGTGAACCGGTAGAACGTGTTCAAATTGATACACCTGCAGAATACCAAGGTGCGGTTATGGAATCCATTGGTTACCGTAAAGGTGAAATGCAGGACATGGTCAACGATGGAAATGGTCAAGTACGTCTTGAGTTCCTAGTGCCATCTCGTGGTCTGATTGGCTATTCTACAGAGTTCATGACACAAACTCGCGGATATGGAATTCTTAACCATACCTTTGATGGCTATGCTCCACTTGTAAAAGGTCAAGTCGGCGGCCGTCGAGAAGGTGTTCTGGTTTCTCTTGATAAAGGGAAAGCATCCACTTATGGAATCATGAACCTTGAAGATCGTGGAACTATCTTCGTTGAACCTGGTACAGAAGTGTATGAAGGGATGATCGTAGGTGAGCACAACCGTGAAAACGATCTTACCGTCAACATTACGAAAGAGAAACACTTGACCAACATCCGTTCGGCGAACAAAGATACGACAAATACAATTAAGAAAACTCGCCAAATGACGCTTGAAGAAGCGATCGAGTATCTTGATGATGATGAATATTGCGAGGTAACACCTGAAAATGTTCGTCTTCGTAAGAAATACTTGAACAAGAACGAACGTGAGAAAATGGCGAAGAAGAAAAAACTTCAAAACACAGAAGTATAATGACACAATAATAAAGCCCGGGGCATATCGCTATGCTCCGGGCTTTTTGTTTTATTGGACAACTTTGATGTTTTCTTTTTGGTGTCCGTGAATTTCCTCTGCTGGTTTCTCATAATGAACGTTGATGGTGTACGAACCAGATTGTGGGAATGTATAATTCGCTGTGTACTCCCCAGGTTCCTTTTCTTCAGCATCGATATACATGTGTTTCTCCATTTGATCCGAACTGATTTCGTAGCGCACAAGTGCTTCAGAAAAAGGTTCTTCCATGTGGTTGATATGGGTAGTCAGTGTCGATGCTTCTCCAGCTTGAAAGGTTTGTTCTGTCATCAAGTGGACCATGAACTTTCCACTGCTATCACCATGCTCGTGTCCACTGGCCTCTGCTTGCTGCCCAACGGCCACCTCGTTTTGAGGCATCGTATGAAGGTCATCGACCTGGGTATGCGCAATCACCTGATACGTACCTTCTTTTGCAAAGCTATAGGTGATGGTATAAATGCCGCCTTCTTTATGCTTTGCTTTAATCGTTTCAGATGAATCCTGTCCATCTTCACTTTGCCAAATTTCAAATTTCACATATTCTGCATCCGGCACAGGTTCTCCACCTTGGGTGACAGATGCTTGAATGGTCGTTTTTTTGTTTACAGGCAGAGGTTCATGCTCAAATTCCACTTGTACTTCAGGAACTTCAGCAGCATCGTTACTTTCCTCCTCTGATGAGGAATCCTGCTCGTTATTGTTTGCAGAACAAGCACTCACCACAAGTAATAAAATAATAAATAAGAATACTTTTTTCATGAGGCATCTCCTTTATCTGTGTATTGGAGTCGTAGGTAGATAACACCTACAATCAGGATATCATCTAAAGCTTTGACATTCTTGAATGATTTTAGACTATCTTGTGACAATCCTTGATAATTTCAAAAAAAAAGAGGGGAGCTTTTTAAAGCTGCCCTCTACTCGACGTTGTCGTTATTCCAATCATAGGTGTAAAAGCGTTCGTCTGTCACCCATTTCAATGCTTCTGGGTCATTGACCTTGATGCCTTCTTCGAGCATTTCGAGCATTCGAGCGGTTTGTGAGATATGGGCGCGCATCGCTGATAATTTTTCTTTTTGAACAGATCGGATGTCATTGATGATATCAGGCTGTCCCAACTTCTCTTCGGTATCATTCGCAAAAGCCACCGCGTGAAACTTTGGTCGATCTTTTTCATCTATTTCTCTCAAAGCCCGCACGACCGCGCGTGCAGTCGCTTCATGATCGGGGTGGACGGCAAAGCCAGGATAGAAACTGATTACCAAAGATGGTTGGAGTTCATCAACCAATTGGTGGACCATATCCTTCATTTCACGATCATCTTCAAATTCAAGCGTCTTATCTCTCAAACCCATCATGCGAAGGTCTTCAATGCCCATGGCTTCCGCCGCTTTCATCAATTCTTTTCTTCTGATTTCAGGCAGGGACTCTCTCGTTGCAAAGGTTGGCTTACCGAGATTACGACCCATTTCTCCTAGCGTAAGGCATGCATAGGTAAGAGGGGTTCCTTGTTTTATATAAGATGTAATTGTCCCGGAAACTCCAAAAGCTTCGTCATCGGGATGCGGGAAAATAACAAGTACATGTTTTTCTTGTTCGATCATTTTCTTTCACTCCTTCAAGAGGATCACTATCCTACATTATTGCTTAAATCAGAAAAAATGAAAAGTCATTTGTTTATAAGCTTACCTCTATCCATCACTTAATATTTCACTATCGCTTCCTATACTTGAAGACTCAGTTTCGAGACTTTTGTTGAGTGGATGGGGCGGAGGGGAATAGCTCGCTTTCCGTGGGGCACCACACGAAGTGGGGTCGTTCGATGTTGGCACAGGACGTGCCGAACTTAATCGAACTTCCTCTATTCTTTTTAGCCTCCTCGGACTGCGTCCTGTGGGGTCTCACCATGCCCTTTTTTCCTCTTCGATATCCGGTTCCGGCGCCTAGCGGCTAGTGAGACTTCCCTGGCTTCTGTACGATAAGTCAACATCGAATCACTCCGTTCTTCGTGTTTCCTTTATCTCCTCCAGCTTAGTCCAGTCCATACGCCGCTGATCAAGGCGCCTGCACACTTAAGATAGGAGTCTCGCCATTCCCCTCCGCCCCTTTGCCATATAAGTTTCTCGAAACCACTTTCGGAATAATTTGCATTGGAAAGCTTGTTGTAGAGCGCTCTATGCTTATAAAACCAGGATAGTGGGAAGGCGCAATCTCAAAGTAAAGGGGTTCGTTTCTCTCCTACATCGAATGGGGTGGTTGGGAAGCTGCGAGACTCCCGTGGGAGAAAGGAGGTAGGCGAGATCCCGCAGGACGGTAGCCTGAGGAAGCTCGGCACTCCCCCACAGAAAAGCGAGTAGCTTCCCAGCCACCCCTGACGCTCAACCAGGGCAACGAACCCCGAAAACATCTCGAAAAATCGAGTCTTCAAGAAACCTGCCATATGCTTTAATAACTCCTTTGTAGAAGAATTATTCTATACGTGAGCTTTAGGTTTATGTTCTCCCTTTTAAAGGAAAGCAATCTCTAGATTGTAAAATGAAGGGAGTTTCTAATCATGGAAGAGAGAATTGAGTATTTGACTAATTGGCTGCGCACGAAGACAGAAGAAGCAGGAGCTGACGGGCTTTTAGTCGGAATCAGCGGAGGGATTGATTCTGCTGTAGTATCATATTTGATCAAACGTGCCTTCCCTGAAAATTCTTTAGGGGTAATTCTGCCGATTAATCAAGGCGTGGAAGACCAAAGCGATGCTCTGGCTGTCGTGGAAGGGGCGGACCTTGATTATGTGGGCATTGAATTGACGGATGCATATCAAACGACTTACGACACCGTAAAAACACAGTTGAATGAAAAAGGCGACTGGAATGATGATAAATCACAGCTTGGAGGAGCGAATCTCCAGGCAAGACTCCGCATGAGTACGCTTTATGCTGTAGGGAACAACTACAATTACCTTGTTGTGGGTACAGATAATGCAGCAGAAGATTATACCGGCTATTTTACGAAATACGGAGATGGTGGCGTGGATCTGTTCCTCTGATCAACCTCAGAAAAGAAGAAGTGAAGGAAATGGCTAAAGCACTGAATGTGCCGGATTCCATCATTCATAAAAAACCGAGTGCTGAGCTGTGGGAAGGACAGACAGATGAAGAAGAACTCGGAATGTCTTATGATACAATCGATGCTTTTCTAAGAGGGGAGAAAATTGATCCTGACCACGAAAAGGATTTGAAGGAGCGTCACATGAAAACCGAACATAAGCGTCAGATTCCGGCTGGGCCCGACCGGTTCGAAGGAGCGTGAGTATGTTTTATGAAGCAGAATACCGCACTCATCATCATTGATATGATTAATAAAATGGACTTCGATGGTGGAGAAAACCTGCTTGAAAACAGTCTTCCTGTTGCCAAACGTTTAAAAGATTTCAAAAAAGAGGTCAAACAGCAAGGGGTCCCGGTCATTTATGTGAATGACAACTTTGGGCTTTGGCAGGACAACGCATCTGAGTTGTTGGAAGAATGCAAAAAGGGGACTGGAGAACCTGTAGTTGAACAAATGGAGCCTGATGAGGATGATTATTTTATTATTAAACCGAAGCATTCTGGCTTTTTTGGTACACAGTTAAGTATCCTCTTGGACCATTTAGAGGTGGAAAACCTTATTTTGACCGGAGTAGCAGGTGATATCTGCGTTATTTTTACAGCGAACGACGCTTATATGAGGGAGTACAATCTATGGGTGCCGGAAGACGGCACAGCTTCTGAGTATAAAGAAGATAATGAAAATGCCTTGAGAATCATTAAACGATCGTTGGCTGCACGGACTGATTCTTTGGATAGCTCTCTTCTGGAGAACATTTTCAGTAGTTGACAGTATGGAGTACCTGTCATATATTATAAGGGAACACAGGTGATGGTTTCACGAATGTAACTTTTAACCCGTGAAGGAGAAATGATTTATGAGTGTGGTTGTTCTTAACTAATCCATGAACTGGATATGTCCTGAAAAAAAGTGTGCGGAAGCATGCTTGGTTTGTTATACCCTTTTTCAGGAACAGTTAAGAACAAGCATAAGCATAGCCGGATAAAACGATCCTAGAAGCTATGACTGGCTTATTCAGTCATAGCTTTTTTCGTACATTCGTGGAGCCTACATTCTATATGTGTCCTACGGAGTCCGCAGCGAGCTATCTTCAGCTTGTTGCGGACTTTTTTATTTTCATGATCACCTGTGAAAATGAGGAGGAAGAACATTGAATCAACAAACATTTGAAAGTTTAGGTTTGAACAATATATTGACAAGAGTCAGTGGTTTCGCTCATACCGATCGTGGCAAAGAAACGATACTACAACTGCAACCATCCAATGATCAAAAGAGATTGGAGAGGATGCACGAGGAAGTTAAAGAGGCAAGAGCCATTATTGATAGTCACAGTCATGTACCCATTCATACCCTGGGTGACATTCAGGTCATGATTGATCAAGGGAACAAAGGTCTCTATATCCGTCCACAGCAATTTGGTTCCCTCGTCTCTTTTCTGGAGCATTGTACAAAATTGAAACGTTTTATGAAAGATAAGCACATCCTGGCCCCGACCATCTCTCTTTATGTTGATTCCATTGCGGATCTAACCCAATTGGAAGAGGAGATTTACGGGAAAATACGCCATGGACAAATCGATGAGTCTGCATCGAAAGAGTTAGGGAAGCTGCGAAGAAAAATGGATAAAACTCTCAGCGATATGAAAACGAGGATGGAAAGTTCAGCTAAAAAATATAGCTCTTTCCTTCAAGAGAATAGGCCGGTGGATAAAGGAGGCCGATTGACCCTTCCTGTCAAACGAGAGAACCGGTCCAAAGTGAAAGGTGTCATCCTTGACCAATCTTCTTCTGGTGCGACGTTATTCATAGAACCTAAAGAAGTGACGTCCCTTCAAGAGGAATACGGACTTTTGAAAATGCAGGAAGAGCAGGAGATGGAACGGATTCTCTATGCGTTGACTGCCTCTGTTCTGGAAAAGGAATATGAATTGAATATCGCTATGGAAACGATGCACCAGTATGATGTTCTTTTTGCAAAAGCGAAATACAGTAAATTGATTGATGGGAATGCCCCGGTCTTTTCACAAGGGGAAATGGAGATCAAAGAAGGTCGTCATCCACTATTAGGGGAAAAAGCCGTTCCGCTGAATCTCCATATGGGTGAAGATGATCAAGCTCTGCTTATTACTGGTCCAAATACAGGAGGGAAGACGGTCACGTTAAAAACGGTCGGATTGTTTTGTTTAATGGCGCAATGTGGACTGCCGATTTCCGCACAACCCGGGAGTAAGTTACCTCTTTTTCAGCATGTATTTGTAGATATTGGTGACGGTCAAAGCATTGAAGAGAATCTAAGCACCTTCAGTTCAAGGCTGACCAACTTGATTCATGTTTTGCAGCAAGCCAATGATCATTCTTTGCTACTACTGGATGAAATCGGTTCTGGTACAGACCCAGGTGAAGGGATGGGATTAGCCACTGCGATTCTGGATCAACTTGCTCAGAAAGGTTCGACGATTTTAGCGACCACTCACTATAGTGAAATGAAAACCTATGCCCTGGAGAAAGAAGGGTTCATTAATGGTGCGATGGCTTTCGACTTGGAAACCCTCAAGCCTACGTACCAGTTGCAAATAGGGACAACCGGGAAAAGTCAGGCGTTTGATATCGCTTATAAATTAGGGCTGCATCCGGAAATTCTCAATCATGCTTATACCATCACATATAAGAAGGAAGGGGGTTTCACGAAAGAAGATGAACTCTTGAAGAATCCATCCTATGCCAAGCAAGTGGCGATCAATAGGTACAGGCAAAAACGAAAAGCTCAAAAGAAAGAGGAGCCAGGTTTTCAAATGGGGGATAATGTTTGGATTCCTGCAGAAGAAGAAATGGGCATTGTTTATAAAGGCCCGAATGCTTTAGGGAATTATGTGGTCCAAGTTAAAGGGGAAAAGAAAGAATACAATCACAAGCGCTTGAAACTCCATATCTCAGCTGATGAACTATATCCTGAGGATTATGATTTTGATATTATTTTCAAATCGAAAGAATATAGGAAGATAAAAAAAGTGATGGATCGGAAACATGTCGATGGATTAACTTTGGATGACGAAGACTAAATGTACACATTGGGAGAGTGCTGAAATTTCAATTGGCATTGATCCACGTGTTATTCTGAAGTAAACAGCCAAGAGGGGTGAAGCATGTGAAGAAGCGGACGAAATGGATCATGATTATAGCCGTACTTTCATTAGTAGCTGTTCTTGCCATCCCGGAAGCTTATGCTTATTTAACGAAGCGGAATTATGATAGTGAAGCTGTGACAGCCAATGAAATACCTGAAGGATATGAGGTGGCTACTCTGGCGGGGGGATGCTTTTGGTGTATGGAGCCTCCCTTTGAGGAATTGAAGGGCGTCCATAGTGTCATATCCGGTTATACGGGAGGGAAAACAGAAAATCCTTCTTATGATGAAGTATCTTCCGGAGGAACGGGCCATATTGAGTCTGTTCAAGTCTATTATGATCCAGACGTCATTTCCTATGAGCAGATTCTCGATGTCTTCTGGCGCCAAGTCAATCCCACCGATGACGAAGGTCAGTTTGTGGATCGAGGATACCAATATACGACCGCCATTTTCTATCATACCCCCGAACAGCGGAAAACGGCTGAGCGATCCAAACAAAGTCTCCAAAACTCCAGTCGCTTTAAGAATGAAATAGTCACTCCGATTCGAAAAGCGGAAGAGTTTTACAAAGCGGAGGAATACCATCAGGATTACTACAAGAAAAATAAGGTGAGATACGATTTTTACCGTGGCAATTCAGGTCGTGATCAATATTTGGAAGAAAAGTGGGGCGAGGACTTAGAAGTGGATCTTCCTAAGAAATAACCTTTTTGACTGAACGCCATCTTTTATAATAAAACAAAAAAACCCCTTCGCGGAAGCGAAGGGGTTTAAATCAATGGAATTCAATAACTTTCTGTTTCTTTAGGAATGGAAGGATTCGCATCCGTATCCATACTTGTATAGCCTACATAACTAAAACCGATGACAATGATCATAAGAATGGCCAGCAAAATTCTTCTCATTATGTTTCCTCCATCACTACAATACGACAGAAAAAAGCAGACTTTGTCGAATATTGTAGATTGTTGCTTATTCTATTGTAAGTGTTCAGAAATAAGATTACAAGCCTATCATTCGTCTAAGAAACCATTTTTAAACCGATGACTCCGGCAACGATACAAGTAATGAACAACAGACGTTTTCGGTTCGCTTTTTCTTTAAAGAAAAAGATTCCAAGCAATACAGTACCTGCCGACCCGATTCCCGTCCATATTCCATAGGCTGTTCCGATTGGAAGATCTTTCAAAGATAAAGATAGAAAATAGAAACTTGCTGCACCTGCAAATATAGCCATGAATGCCGGTTTCCGTTTTTGGAACCCATCAGACAGCTTCAAGAAGAACATGGCTGTCATCTCTCCTACTCCTGCCATCATTAGAAATACCCACGCCATGCTTATCCCTCCTGTTGTACTTGTTCTGCGTTTGTCTCAGACATTTTTAAGCCAATAATCCCTGTAATTAAAAGTGCAATAAAAAAGACTTTCCCAGCTCCGCCTCCGTCGCCAAGAAAGATCATCCCGATTAAAGCTGTGCCTGCTGCGCCAATCCCTGTAAATATCGCATAACCTGTGCCGATATCAATAACTTTTAATGCTTTTGTGAAAAAAGTGAAGCTGATAATGATACATATGACGGTTACAGTTGAAATGAGGGGGTCCGTGAATCCCTCTGACAATTTCAACCCAACAGCCCAACCGATCTCAAAAAAAGCACCAAAAAATAAATAAATCCATGCCATCGTTTCATACCTCCCTAATGTTCCGGGTTTTTAATGCCAAGCCAGAAAATTTGCCAACTTGCTTCCTGTCTTTCTTCAAAAACATCCCGGTCATAAAAGTTTTCTTCCAGAAACAAACCGTCAATCAACGTATAAAAAGCAGAAGTTAGCGTATTTGTAGAAAGAGGGCGGATGATTTCCTTCTCTATCCCACGCTCAAATACTGGACGGATAATCTCTGTCATACAGTCTTCCACCATCAAGAAAACTTTCTTAATTTCATCTGCGAATTCTTCGGGTGGAAAAAAGGTTACACGTTTGAAAAACATGCCTTCTGTTGAATGAGCCATATGTTCCAGGTAAACGCGATAGATCTCATGAAGATGATCAGCTACGGAGTCCCGGTGAATGGATCCTGCTTGATTCATCAGATGACTCTTCTCTCTTTCTCCAACGTCATAAAGAACATGAAGAAAAATATCTTCCTTATTATCGAAATGGTTATAAAGAGAAGGTTTTTTTATTCCAACTGCTTTGGCAATATTGGCAAGAGTCGTATTTTCGTATCCATGATTGGCAAAGAGCTTAAGACTCTCTTCAATAATCGTTTCTTTTGTCATTCAGCTCTCTCCTTTCAGCTAACTAACGTTTGTTAGTTTCATTTTATCACGACAGTTGTATGTTGTCCAGATCTCTATTTTCGACATGTTTAGTCACGAATAATGTAGGGAATGCTTTGTAATAAGAGGACTTATATCATAAAAGGAAATAGGAAGAATGAGGCACATAATAATGGCAAGTGCCTGATACTAAAACAGAAGGGGATTGAATCGGTGAACCAATATAAACTGGATCGATACGAAGGGGCATATGCGATTTTGGTCGAAGAATCCGAATTTAAGAATGAACTTTCTGTACTCAGAGAGAGGCTTAGCTTTGTAAAACCAGGAGATTATGTTGAAATAGAATTCGATTCCATTGGTAATTTAAAACATGTAGCGATTTTGTCTAAATGCGACAAAATGGAAAAAGCTTAAGAAGAAGTGCGTCAGCGGCTCAGTTCTTGACCCGTTGACGCACTTCTTTTTTTTATGCCGCAAAAGCTCCCGGTTGTGGAGAACTCAGTTTCAAGATGTTTCCAGGGGTTTATTGATTATTTTAAGTGTCAGACCCCGGAAAGCGAACGGTTGCCCTTAGCCCCATCCACTAAAAAAACATCTCAAAACGGATTCTTAAAGAATCCTTCCATTAAGTTGAAGATATGGAAGGGTATTGTTATTTATTCAAAATATTTTGACAACAATGTCGAATTACCTTGCATTTCTATTGTATATCATCATAATAAAAGTAAGAGATTTGTACTGGGGGGATACTCATGCTATTACGTAATGCGATGGACCTTTTGGATGAGGGTGTATTGATTAGTGATGAAGAATACACCATCACATACGTCAACCCTGCCTATGTAAGGATGTTCCAATTAGAGGAAGAGCGCATTGTTGGAGAAAATCTCAATCATTTGTATCCGGACTTAGCACCAGAAAAAAGAGTCTTATCCAAGTCCATTGAAGAAAAAAAAGACATAGATTTTGAAGGATTGGAGTTTCAATGGCAGGGTGTGGACATGGTGCTGCACATTTACACTAAACGCTTTACCCATGAAGGAGAGAATTTTATTCTCATCCGTATCTTCAATAGGACGGAACAATCAAAAAGAGAGAAAGAGTTAATTCATATGATTGGAGAAATGACTGCTAACATTGTAACGATAGCTAAAGGTTATGCCCTTTTACCATTACAGCCAATTTTAAGAGAGGAACAACGCCATATCTTATTGGAAAGAGTACCTGTTTTATGTCAGGAACAGAATGTGAGTCGACTGGCGATTCAGTTCTCGGGTATTACTTCGATTGATGAAGAATGGGCAATCCTTTTGAAAAATCTTATGATGAGTCTTAAGATGTTGGGCATTGAAGTTGTTCTTGCCGGCATGCGGCCCCAGGTAGTGATGCAGTTTACAGAGAATCATATCCAATTGGATGGAGTACGGACATTTATGAACGTGCAGCAAGCAACCAAGTATTTTCTGGAGACGGGGTTAAAGCCGAGATTCGAATAGCATTGAAAATAGTATCACCTACCATGAGGGCGACAAGGTTTCATGGAACAATCATAAGCATGAAGGAGATGAAGTAGGAAATTTTAAAAGAGTCTTCTCAAATCAAGCACGTGGTCTGTCTGCATTTATGACACGAATAGATTAAGGGAGCAACCTGGTTTTTCTAAAGATGGTCATGCACCTGATCTTTATACACCCAGCCATCATTCCCACTTGTTGCTGATCCTTGAGGAATTTGAATTTAGAGAAGATGATCTTTCTCAACTCCTTTTCTTACTCCTTCATAACTTCTGCATAAAACCATGACGTTTTTATTGCTGCCTCTATATCTATCTACTCTTAAATTGTTTCAGTAAGTCCTTCCATTTCAACATAAGAACACAGACTCTATGCTGTCTAATGTGCTATAATACAAACAAATGTTCTTGAAAGGTGATCAATATGGAAGAACTACTGGACGGACTTAACCCATCACAACAAGAAGCGGTTGTATCTACAGAAGGATATGTCCGCGTCATTGCAGGTGCTGGATCTGGAAAGACACGGGCCCTCACTCATCGGTATGCCTTTATCGTTAATGAGCTCGGGATCGACCCTGCTAATATGCTATCTGTAACTTTTACAAATAAAGCGGCCCATGAAATGAGACGACGGGTGAAAAAATTAATCGGGGGAGAGCAGGACACAGGTTTTATAACCACGTATCATGGATTTTGTGTCCGTGTCCTAAGGGAAGATATCCACCGGCTCTTTTACCCGAAGAATTTTGTCATCCTGGACGTGGAAGATCAGAAAATTTTACTAAGAGAAATCTTTGAAGATATGGGGTTAAAACTGAATGATAAGACATTCAAAAGAATTCTCGATAAGATTGGAATTCTGAAAGGAAACACACATTATGTACAACAAATGATTCTACGTGGAGCCATGCCCTCCGTAGAGAACTCTGGCGATTTGGACAGTCAGATTATTCAACAGTATCTGAAGAAGCAAAAGCGTGTGTACGGGCTGGATTTTGATGATTTGCTTAATTTTGTCTTTACTCTTTTCGAGCAGAATCAAGAAGTGCTGGAAAAGTGGCAGGATCGACTTTTCTACATACAAGTCGATGAATTTCAGGACAGCAGCTTAAAACAATTCGAACTTGTGAAAATGCTTGCTGAGAAACAGGGGAATCTATTTGTCGTCGGTGATCCCGATCAAACCATTTATGAATGGCGGGGAGCTGACCCTAAATACATGGTTGACTTTGAAAAGTACTTTCCTGATGCTCAGACCATCTTTTTAAAGGAGAATTACCGTTCCACACCGGAAATTCTCTCTTTGGGAAATGCCTTGATCCGCAATAACTATTTCAGGGTGGATAAGGACATGCTTCCTGTCAATCCTTCAGGAGTGAAAGTGGTTCATTATCATGGGAAAGACGAGATACAGGAAGCGAAATGGATCGTGAATAGGATTAAACAACTCGTGGAAAAAAAGAAAGCGAATTTGAGTGAGATCGCCATTTTGTATCGAGCGAATTATTTATCTCGTTTCGTAGAACAGGAACTTATAGCTGAAAATATCGAATATACGATTTTCGGTGGATTTAAATTTTTTGACCGCCTGGAAATTAAGGATGCCCTGGCCCACTTAAGGATGATTGCTTTTCAGGATGATTTGTCTTTCAGTCGAATCATTAATGTACCGAAGCGCCAAATTGGGAAGAAGCGGATGAGTTTCCTCAGGGAAAAAGCAGAAGAGGAGGGGCGGTCTCTCTATGAAACCCTGAAAAAATATGCGGACCATGATCGGCTGAGGAGAACAGGTGCTCAATCTTTTATTGACGCCATCGAATATTTAAAGCAAATCAGAAGCAAAAGAAAAGTTTCGGAACTGCTTCAAGAAGCGATGCAAGTGACGGGGTACGAAGCTTACCGGAGGGAGGACGGGGATCAAGAAAGACTGGATAATATGACTGAGCTCCTTCATTCGATTGTCCAGTATGAGCAGACCCTTGGTGAAGATATTGATTTGGATGAATACTTGCAAATGGTTTCTCTCTATACAGATAACGAAAGGGCAGACCAGATCGATTCCATTAAACTCATGACCATTCATACAGCCAAAGGGTTGGAGTATCCTTATGTATTCGTTATTGGTATGTCGGAAAGTGTTCTCCCCAATGTCCGGGCCATCAGGCAGCGGAAAGAGAGGGGATTGGAAGAGGAGCGCAGGCTTGCCTATGTAGCCGTGACGAGAGCGGAAAAGGAACTCTATTTGACCGAATCTGAAGGTTTTCAAAATGGAGGGCAAAAAAAATACCCTTCCCGTTTTATATTTGAAGTCGAAGATCGTTTTTATGACCGTATCGGAGAGTTGGATGAATCACTCATGGAAGAAGCGAAAGAATATATTCGGGCCTCCCATCGTCTTGAGAGAGAGTCTTCTGGTGATTTCTTTGAAAAAGGGACCCGGGTCAAGCATCCTGTTTTCGGTGAAGGTTCCATCGAAGAAGTTGATGAGAAGAAGAATAATTACATGGTCTTTTTTGACCGGCTTAAAGCTCCTAGGCCAATCAGTCGGAACTTTAAAAAACTAGAAAAACTATAAAGAAATCAGAAGACCCGTCACATTCATATGTGACGGGTCTTCTTTAGGAATCCCATCATATAGGGACAGAGCATTTTATATAGCGTTCGCAATATTCATTGCTTTTTCTGCCCGTTCCTCTTCAGGACCATAGTATTCCAGCTGATAGATGACATCGAGATCTCCATCATACCATTCTACAAAGATATGATCCTCCTTTTCCTGGACACCAGCTACAGCGCCAGAGTTCAAAGGGACCTGTAGTTCTGATTCTTGGAGAATATTTCCTGGCTCATACAAGGTGCTCACCCTGACTTTCTCTGAACCATCCGATTGGTAAAGAATCTCGACTTTCTTGTCTTCCATCTTTGACTCAACCTGGGTGACTTCGAATGGCACTTCTTCAGGAAGACCGAGCTTTTCCTTTTTCTCATCTGATAGATCCTCTACAGGCTGAGCGAACGTCTCAGGATAAGCCGTTTTCAAATCCTCCAGTGATAAATTTTGAGAAGAACAGGCGGCGAGAAAAATCAATGTCGCGAACAGTAGTATTCTTTTCCACATGTTTTCCACTCCTTGAACAGTAAAAGAAAAACTTCCGTTCACATTTTATCATACTTTCCTCTATCGGATTCTTAAGAATTCTGATCTGTTCCCAGTCGATCGCTTTTTCTAGTGTAGGAAACATCAGAACGGGTGTATAATAATTTTAAAGTTATATAAAAATAGTAGGATTTTCTTATATAACTTGAAACGTTTAAGGGAATCAAACGTAATAAAGAGTAGATAAATAGAATGAACAGACTGGGTGACGGCTCAAAGGGGAAAATCTTAATCACAGCGAAAGGTAGGATGACATGGAATCTATTCAAATTCGTACGTTTCTTGAAAAAGATTTTGACGCTGTCCAGCAATTAAATGAAAAAGAAGGATGGAGCGGCCTTGTAGAACGTGGAGAGGAAACGTTATGCTCCTGGTTGAATTCAGAACCAGCTCTAGTTGCCATTGTAAATGGTGAACTCGCCGGCTTCCTCCGAGGGCTCACAGATGGGTCCATCACATTGTACGTGTGTGATTTGCTTGTGAAAGAAAGTTTTAGAAATCAGGGGATTGCGGAGAAATTGATTCAAACCGCTCATGAATGCTATCCAAGTACACGTGTGGAAATGTTGGCTTCAACAAAGTCTGAGGGGTACTATGCAAATCAAGGATATCGATCCTTTTATGGATTCAGGAAATCAGCTGAAGAGATGTAAAAAACAACTGACCCTATGACATCGGGTCAGTTGTTTTCTTTTATATATTCGGCTTCTTCCTCAGGACTAAGGAGGCGCTTAGCCTTCCCGATTGTACCACGCTGCATTTCCCAAATCGTATTATGGTCAGCTACAGCATTTGAAAAATCCTCATCGGCCCATCTCATTAAAATTTGTTTATAGACATGTTTATGAGTCAAATCATTCGTTTCCAAGTGTTCGAGCAGCCAAGAAATGCGAAGGGGGTGGATTTCGAAAAACGTCCATTTTTCATCTGCTTTCACTTTCTGATGTGCCATGCCATGAATGTATTCCTGGTATTCCCTGTCTGTCAATTCCGGTCCTGAAATTTCTCCTCCAAAAGGATTTTTCCCATCTCTCTCATAGGCTCTCAGTTCTTCCGCATTGACTGTTCCTGTGACACCATGAGCGATGGATGACCCCTCGGTTTGTACATACACATAGGCTCCTGTGACGGCACCGATACATAGACAGAACGAAAACCATAGGATTAATCTCTTCATGTGCAGCCCCCTTAAAAGTGTTTACCAGTAATTTCTATTATATAGGAAGGGGAGGGGGAGAAAAAGAGAATGGATACAAATAAACTTGTATGACCTCTCCTTAGCTATCGACATAATGAGCTAATTTTGCTGCAAATGAGCGTGGGATGAACTTGGATGCAAAGGCCATTCCTTGGTTCATTACACCGGGAACAACCACACGTTTGCCTTTCACAAAGCCGAGAAACCCGGATTTGGCTACCGATTCAGGGGACATCGTACTGTTTACAAGTTTCGTATGTTCGGCTTTTGCCGTTTTGAAGAAGTTGGTATCTGTTGCGCCCGGGCATAAGGTGGTAACCGTCACACTCGTATCTTTCAGTTCCTCTACAAGAGCTTCTGAAAGGGAAAGGACGTAGGCTTTAGAAGCATAATATACGGCCATTTTTGGACCAGGCTGGAAGGCAGCGGTGCTCGCTACATTCAACACCCCTTTAGGAATGGAGCGAAAGCGGGCCGCTTTGATTTCAGGTAAGAACAGGTGGGTCAGTTCAGTAAGTGCATTGATGTTCACCTGCAGCATTTTCTGTTGGTCCAGCAGAGGAAGGTCTTCGAAAAGCCCATTTAAACCAAAACCAGCATTATTCACAAGAACAGTAACATTTAAGCCAAGTTCTTTTACCTTGCTATACACAACTTCAGCTGCGCCCGGTTCTGATAAATCCTGGGGAATGATAGTGATTGGGTGACCATCAAGTTCCTCTTTCAACTGATGAAGCTTGTCTTCAGATCGTGCAACGACAATCAAGTTATATCCTGACTTTGCGAATAGACGGGCAAGCTCGTATCCAATACCACTCGAGGCTCCTGTAATCAATGCAGTTGGCTTCATGAAAAATCTCTCCTTTTAACAACTTCGTATGCGTTTGATGATAATAGTCTATACCCAATTACCAATAAGAACAAATCACACTGTCTGTTCACCATGAAAAACTAGACCAGGTCATCTGGTAGTTGGATGACCTGGTCTAGTACACTTTGGTTATACAATCTCTCTTCGCTTCAGTGTCTGTATCGCTCCGAAAAGCAGGAAAATGATCAACAATATTGTGATCAAACCAGCCATCCAGAGGTCTTGCTCAACTTCCCCGCTTCTTAGTAAGAAAGGGAGGTGGGCGGTTATTTGTGTTGGACTCCATTCCAAAAGGTGAGAAAAAACACTGGTAATCAAATTTAAGACAATGATCATACTAATCGTTAAAAACAAGACAAGGCCGGGAATTTTCGTCCATGTGTTCATGAAGAGGCTTAGGCTGATGACAAAGATTATATACAGGGCATAAAAGGCAGCGGTGCTCATTACGTGAATGAAAGAGATATCACCGAAGAGAAGTTGCACATAATACCAGCTTGCAAGCAAGCCGATAAAAATAGAAAGAAGAATGATTGTAACATGGGCTGCCCATTTAGCAGTCACATAGGCGGTATAGGACACCGGCTTTACAAGAATCAACTCCGCGACCCCTGATTTCCGTTCTCCAGCAATCGTTCCCATTGTAATCAAAGTGATGACGAGCACTCCAAGCGTATTTATTTGTGAGATACTCATCATGAATACATTCGCTGGCGGTGGAGTCGGAATATCAAAGGTCGCACCTTCAGGAAGTCCTCCAGTAGATTCCAGGATTTGAGGGAGGTAATAAGTTGTTAAAGGATCAATGATACAGAAAAGAATGAAGACAAGAGGAACCCAAATCCACCTGTAATTTCTGGCGGACTCCAGGCATTCCTTATTATAAATGATCAGCCATTGCATGCTCATTCACCACCTTCATGAATAGGTCCTCAAGTGTCGTCTGTCCTACTTCAAAGAAAAGAAGCGGCCATTGTTCCTTGTTTACAAGGTCTAAGAGAACATCACGAGCCTCAGCGACATTTTGTACATATACATGCATCTTTTGCTTTTGAATATCTGTATGGGTGACGAACGGGAACGCCTCCACTTTTTCTTTGTATAATTCCGTGTTTCCTTCAAAACGAAGCGTGATCTTATCTACCTGATGTCGTTCTTTGACATCTTGGAGAGAGCCGGATTCTACAATAGATCCTTTATGCATGAGAAGTATTTCATCACTTGCCTCCTCCGCATCATTCAGGATATGTGTGGAGTAGAGCAGCGTAGCTTCTTGTTTTAACTCTTCCATCAAATTTAATACATCACGCCGCCCGATTGGGTCCAAAGCGGATACCGGTTCATCAAGCAGGAGAACGTTTGGCTTGTGGATCATGGCTTGGGCAATTCCGAGTCTTTGTTTCATACCACCTGAGTAATTGGATATTCTTCGATTTTTGGCATCAGCAATACCAACACGGTCCAGCAACTGTTCCGCTCGTTTTTGAGATTCCTGCTTAGGGATATGGGAGAGACGGGCGACGAATTGAAGAAATTCCTTACCTGTCATCCAATTGTGAAACTGCGGATGTTGGGGTAAATAGCCGATGTAATTGCGAATATCACCTCTTACTCCGTTTGAAAGCTCCACTTGACCTGAGGTGGGGTGCATGAGCCCTGCAATCATTTTTAAGGTTGTCGTCTTTCCTGCACCATTTGGGCCAAGCAAAGCGACACATTTCCCTTGTGACAAATCGAATGTGATGTTTTTTACAGCATATTCTTTATCAAATTTTTTTGTCAGGTTTTTTAAGTGGATCACGACTCATGACTCCTTCCAAAGATAAAGTAAGCGATGGGACCGATTGTGTTGATGAAAAATATAATGAGCGCCCACATCCATTTCGGTCCTTTGGTAGACTCCGCCCGTATTAAGCTTACAAGAGCTGTAATCATCAAGACCATCTGGATGATAATCAGGGGAGCAATGATCGCTAGATTTTCGTTCATGAATTCAATGACGTTTTGAGTGAATAACATGTGATCACCTCCTTATACGTTTTTTAGTTCATCCCTTTAAAATATTATGGTTTTATTTTTGTATCTTTCCTTTGCCAAACCGTCTTCCATAAGATGAAAAAGATGATGCTTGGGACAGGGAATTGAATGAGCCCTACGATTCCCCACAACCAGGGAGCTTTTCCAATTCTTCTAGCTTTAATAAAAAGAATTGAACTTTGTGTCATCAGGATGAGGGCGACGAGAATCCATCCCCATAAAGGCATTTCTTCAGGACCGTAATGTTTCATTGCCGCATCTCCACCATTTCATAGCGTTCTTTATAAAAGTATCGGATTAAAACAATAATGGAAATGATTTGTGCGAACACAAACAAAAGAGGGACATAGAATAAGCTGAAAATGAGGAAAGAAATGAAAACGAACGCCATTCCCCATAAACATGTCAATTCAAACCATAGCCGTTGGTACCAACGGGCAGTCTGTTCTTTGACGAGATTCTCAAAGTAGGAGAGGGAGGGTTCTGTTACTTCCATTTGTTCATCCGTTTGACGAGCCGATTCCATCAGCCGTTCTTCTAAACTTTTCAATGTCTTTTTATCTGTCATCCGTTTTCAGCTCCTTTCGCAAATACTCAAGTCCATAATGAACCCTGGATTTCACTGTCCCTACTTTTGCCTTGGTCATTTTCGCAATATCTTTATAATCATATCCGTAATAATGCCTTAGAACGAGCGGGATCCGATGGTCGTCCTCGAGTTTCCATAAAGCCTCCTGAACTTCATGCCAGTCACTCGGAAGAGAAACAGGGGAGGAAGTGAATTCTTTTCTCAGCTTCTCATCCAGTTCATATTTTCTTTTTTGCTTTCGTTTGTAATCCAAATATGTGTGTGTAGCAATCTGGATCAGCCATGTAGAGAACTTGGAGCGATGATTAAACTGGTTGATCTTCTGGATGGTCTTGATTAAAGTGTCCTGTGTCACATCATAAGCTAACTGCTCATCCCCGCTCATTTTCCATACATATTTAACGATGAAGCTATAGTATTTTTTCAATAGTTCAGCAAGCGCTTGTTCATCTCCATCCTGTGCTCTCCTGATGAGATCAGAATCCATAAAACATCCCTCATTTCGTTCCCTGACTATAAGACGTTAGCTTTTGTTGATTCGTTCAAACGCAAGATAAAAAATTTCTATTTTCCTTTCTCCCATCATAATTGTTAATAAAAGTCCCTGAAAATGAGCAGAAAAAAATTATTGGACAACCTGGCAGGATTGTGGAAGACTTGTTTTCAATACTTTTGTTGAGTGGATGGGGGCTGCAACAGTGTCTCGAAACCACTTCCCGAATAACCATCTATTCAGTTTGATGGGGTTATAAGGATAATACTCCCATACCCAGGTATTTTAATTCTGAAAGCTTGATACAGAGCGTTTTATGCTTTTAACAATCCGGTTAGCGGAAGACAATCCAACTCGGTTAAGGGGTTCGTTTTTTACATACATCGAATGGGGTGGTTGGGCGACGGAGCTAGACGAGCAGCTTCCCAGCCACCCCTGACTCCCATTATGGCAAACGAAACACGAAAAAATCTCGAGAGTCTTCAACAAACGAGAGCTTATATGGAATGACCATTGATGTTTATGCTTAAGAATTATTGGAACAGACTGGTTGACTTTATTATCTGAATTTTATAGACTATTGGAAAGATATTTTTAAAAAGTGGCTTTGTTACAAAGTCGAAATAAGCAAGTTGAGTAGAGAATGAGTTGAGTTGAGGTATAGGATGAGCTGAGCTGAGTGAGCGAGGAATCTTCGGACGTAAGGAGCCGACGGATTGCCTGGCCGATTTTCACCCCTTTTCTATCCACTCGTTTTCATCCCTCAACGTCTCATTCTCCATGATTTTAATGGAGAGGTGAGCCTTTATGACCACTTTTAACACATTTCAAAGCGATGCTGAAGAGCATCAGACCATCCCGATTACACAATCGTTTTATACGGATACGTTAACACCGATTCATATGTTTCATGCACTGAATCATGAAGCCGTGTATATGCTTGAGAGCCAGGATCCTGAATCGCCATGGTCGAATTATTCCTTCCTTGGCCTTGACCCAATGGTGCAAATCAAAGAGGAGAAGCAGCAGTTCCAAATCAAAGACTTTGACCAGAACGATGTCACGCATTCTGAAGACTTCAAGTCTGCTTATGAGAAAGTACTGGCAAAGCTTGATGTGAAACAGCCACCAATCGATCTTCCCTTTAAAGGGGGAGGAGTCGGTTATATAAGCTATGATGCAATTTCGGATTATGAACCTGTAGAGAGAGCCATGGTGGATGAGTTGAATCTGGCTAATTATCATCTGCTTTTTTGCAAAACATTAATTGCTTACGATCATAAGACAAAAGAAACGACGATCTTATCCTTCGCCAGAAAGGAAATGGATCGACCATTAGAAGAAGTTTATTCTGAAACGAAAAAGCGTATTGAATCCATTATTAATAAGCTGCAGAAGGCAGACACACTTCCTGATTTAATGCTTATTGGAAATGAAACAGATGACGAATCCTTCCAGTTAGACAGCAATTATCAACCAGAAAAATTCAAAGCTGATGTGGAAAAAATCAAAGAGTATATCCGCGCGGGAGATATCTTTCAAGCGGTTTTATCTCAACGTTTTCATACAGTAACGGACCGAAGTGGATTTGAACTTTACCGGGTGTTACGGAGAGTGAACCCTTCCCCGTATATGTTTTATTTGAAAATGGATGAGGTGGAAGTCATCGGAAGTTCACCTGAACGACTCCTTGAGGTCCGTGATCGAAACCTTGAAATCCATCCCATAGCTGGAACGAGAAAAAGGGGACGAACCAAAGAAGAAGATGACGCACTTGCCGAAGAACTTCTTCAGGACGAGAAAGAGTTAGCGGAACATCGGATGCTCGTAGATTTAGCACGGAACGATATCGGCCGCGTAGCTGAATATGGAACGGTACAGGTAAGTGAATATATGACAATCGGACGCTTTTCGAAAGTCATGCATATCATCAGTAAAGTGACCGGTCGATTGAAGGAGAGTGTTTCTCCAATCGACGCCCTGATTTCCTCCTTTCCGGCTGGAACATTATCAGGAGCACCAAAAGTACGGGCTATGCAGATTTTGAGAGAGCTTGAACCTACGCCTCGTAACCTTTACGGGGGTGGCATTCTTTATTTAGGCTTTGATGGAAACATTGATTCCTGCATCACTATCCGAACGATGACAAGAACAGGAAAAGACCTCTATATACAGGCAGGGGCTGGAATTGTTGCTGATTCTGACCCTGAAGCAGAGTATCAGGAAACCTTGAGCAAAGCGAGTGCATTGAAGAAGACGATTCAACTAGCAGAGAAGGTATTTGAGAAGAGTGGAGAAGGAGTGGAGACGAGATGAGAGATACATTGAGTAAAGTTGTCGCAGGTGAGGTAATGACAGAACAGGAAGCCTTTGAGACGATGGATCGCATCATGAATGGAGAAGCTACGACCGGACAGTTGATGAGTATGCTAAGCGTAATGCGTTACCGGGGGGAAACAGTTGAAGAAATGACCGGTTTCGTCCGGGCCATGCGTGAGAACATGACAAAGATGGGTACCAATGATCCTGCCATAGTAGATACATGTGGAACCGGCGGCGATGGCGCTTCGACATTTAATATTTCCACAGCTGTTTCCATTGTCCTTGCGAGCATGGGCGTGAAAGTTGCTAAGCACGGGAATCGGAAAGTTTCTTCCAAAAGTGGAAGTGCCGATGTTTTGGAAAAGTTGGGCGTTCCAATTGATACGAGTCCAGAGCAGGGGGCAAAGGCGCTTTCTCAAAAAGGGATGACGTTCATGTACGCACCTCTTTACCATAAAGCAATGAAGCATGCAGGACCCGCACGGAAAGAGTTGGGTTTTCGTACCATTTTCAACTTGCTCGGGCCCATGTCCAACCCTGCAAATGCTAAAAGACAGCTGATTGGCATTTATGATACGAATTATGCAGAGAAAATGGCGAAGACACTAAAAAACCTGGGCTCAACTCATGTGCTCTTAGCAACAGGCAGAGATGGTTTGGATGAAATCACAGTCACAGGGAAAAGTGATCTCGTTGAACTGAAGAATGGGGAAATCACTCGCTTCACGGTTTCACCTGAAGATTTTGGTCTTCCATTAGGTAATTTGAAAGACATTCGTATTTCTGAAACGGAAGAAAGTGCTCAGATCATTAAAGATGTCTTGTATGGCCGTTCAAATGAAAGTGCAACTTCCATTGTGACATTGAACGCAGCGGCGGGGCTTTATGTGGCAGGGAAAGCAGCAGATCTTCAAGAAGGTGTTCATCTTGTTCAAAAAGCGCTCAGTGAAGGCATTACAAGTAAGTACTATGAAATGATTGTGAATGAAAAGGAGAATCGTCAATATGCTTGAAACCATCCTAGCCGTAAAACAACAGGAAATCGAAAGACTATATTTACCAGAAGAGCAATCATTCGCTCATCATTCTCTCTATGAATCTCTGAAGAGCGCACCATTTGCAGCAGGATTAATTGCAGAGGTGAAAAAAGCTTCTCCATCAAAGGGGATTATACGGGAGGACTTCAATCCTGTCCGTATCGCCCATGACTATGCTGCGGCAGGTGTGCAGGCTATTTCGGTTCTTACTGATCAACATTTTTTCCAAGGCCACCGGGATTACTTGACGAACATAAAGAAAGTAGTGGATGTTCCTGTATTACGTAAAGACTTTATTATTGATTCTCTGCAAGTAGCTGAGAGTGCGTATATCGGAGCTGATGCAATTCTGTTGATTGGGGAAGCATTGGAAGCCGATAAGTTGCATGAACTGTATCTTCAAGCCTACGAGCTTGGATTGGAAGTGCTTGTGGAAGTCCACAGTGAAGAAACATTAACTAAAGTACTGAATGAGTTTACACCGAAAATCCTCGGGATCAACAATCGAAACCTTCATACGTTTGAAACGAAACTTTCTCAAACTGAGCGTATGGCAAAGCTTGCACCGAAGGAGTGTTTGTTGGTTTCAGAAAGTGGTATCACCTCCCATGATGATTTACAGAAAGTAGCGGGATATGGGGCTGAAGGTGTGCTGGTCGGAGAATCTCTCATGCGAAAGAAAGACATCAAGGAAGCGGTCCGTCAGTTGTTGGAAGGAGTGAATGTTCGATGAAAGAACCGATTGTAAAATTATGTGGGAACAGATCCTTATCAGACGTAGCCAAAACTTCTTCTTCCCAAGCATCTCACCTGGGTTTCATCTTTGTCAGGAGAACAAAACGATATGTCCGACCTGAATATGTCGGGCGCTGGGTGAAAAAAATCCGACCAAGACAAAAAATCGTCGGGGTTTTCATCGAGCCTACGATTGAGGAAATTGAAGAGATTCTTCATTTTGTACCATTAGATGTCATTCAACTGCATGGGAATGAGACGGTATCTCAGTTGTTGAGAATCAAAGAAGCCTTCGGGCTGCCGGTTTGGAAAGTGGTTCATCATCAATCCAATGGGATTAAACAAATGGAGGTCTTCCGTGGTGTTGCTGATGGATACATTGTGGACAGTAAAGTCGACGGTGCTTCAGGTGGGACAGGAGTACGCTTTGACTGGGATGCTGTGCCCACCTATCAGAAAGAAGCGTATGACCAGGGAGTTGCATGTTTGATTGCAGGAGGAATCAAACCAGAGAACGTCACAGAGCTGTTGCACTATCGTCCGGACGGTATCGACCTTTCCAGTGGAATTGAAATTGGGGATGGCAAAGACATAGGTAAAATTCAAGCAATCATGAAAGAGGTGGAGCAAAATGTTGCAAGTATTTCCTGATATAAAAGGACGCTACGGTGATTTTGGCGGAAAATATGTACCGGAAACCCTAATGGGTCCGTTGCAAGAGCTAGAAGAAGCACTTGATCAAGCGATGGCGGATCCGGCCTTTTTAGAAGAGTACCATCATGTGTTAAAAGAGTATGCAGGACGCCCCACTTCTTTGTCTTACGCAGACAAGTTGACCGGCCACCTTGGAGGAGCAAAAATATACTTGAAACGTGAAGACTTGAACCATACAGGCGCACACAAGCTTAACAATGCCATTGGTCAAGCTTTACTGGCTAAAAGAATGGGGAAAGAGAAAATCATTGCAGAAACAGGAGCAGGACAGCATGGGGTCGCATCAGCTACGGTCGCCGCTAAATTTGGACTTCAGTGTATTGTGTTTATGGGAGAAGAAGATATCCGTAGACAGGAGCTGAACGTTTTCCGAATGAAGCTGCTCGGAGCGGAGGTCGTTTCGGTTTCCAGTGGGAACGGTACCCTCAAGGATGCGACTAATGAAGCCATTCGCTATTGGGTTGCCAACTGTGAAGACCACTTCTATTTAATCGGCTCTGTCGTCGGCCCCCACCCCTATCCTCGGATGGTTCGGGATTTCCAGAGGATTATTGGAGACGAATCTAAACGTCAGTTTTTAGAGGTAGAGAAAGAGCTTCCAGATCGTATTTTTGCCTGTGTTGGTGGTGGAAGCAACGCTATGGGAATGTTTTACCCATTCCTTGAAGACACAAGTGAATTGATAGGGGTAGAGGCTGCTGGGAAAGGAACGGATACACCTGAACATGCAGCGACGCTTTCAAAAGGAACCCCCGGTGTCATTCACGGATCGATGACCTATCTCATGCAAGATGAGAATGGACAAATTACCGAGCCTTATTCCATTTCTGCAGGTCTCGACTACCCTGGAATTGGTCCGGAGCATGCTCATTTATTCCAGACCAAACAAGTACGTTATGAAGCGATAACAGATAAAGAAGCGCTGGAAGCATTGAAGCTTCTGACACAAACAGAGGGAATTATCCCTGCGATTGAGAGTGCCCACGCCCTTGCTCAGGCATTTAAAGAAGCACCTCAAATGAGTCACAATGAAACGATTTTGATCAACCTTTCCGGCCGTGGAGATAAAGATATGGCCACATTGATGGAACATTTCCAGGAGGAGGTTTGACATGCTGACGAAGACATCATTTCAGGGTAAACTAACGAAAACGGAAAATTTGTTCATCCCGTTTATTGTAGCCGGGGATCCTAGTCCGGAATTGACGATTCAATACGCTTTGCGTTTGCAGGAAGAAGGGGCGGATGTTTTAGAGTTGGGTGTCCCTTATTCAGATCCACTTGCAGACGGACCAACGATACAAAGAGCAGCTCAACGTGCATTGAAGTCAGGAATGTCTTTACGTAAAGCCATTGAGCTTGTTCCGAAGTTACGAGAACATGGACTCGAAATTCCAGTTGTGATTTTCACTTATTACAACCCTGTCCTTCAAATCGGGCATGAGGAATTCTTTAAGCTTTTAGAACATAATGGAGTCGAAGGGCTTCTTATACCTGATCTCCCATTTGAAGAAAGTGAGGAAATTCGTAACCAGTCAGAAGAAAAAGGCATTGAATTTATCTCCCTTGTTGCCCCTAACTCTGATCAAAGGATCAAGCAGATTGCGGAACATGCGAAAGGGTTTCTATATTGTGTTTCTTCTCTGGGAGTAACAGGAGAGAGAAAAGAAATGTCTGCCGAAGCTTTGGCCTTCATTGAAAAAGTAAGACAGCACAGCCAAGTTCCAGTAGCTGTCGGATTCGGGATATCAACGAATGATCATGTTCGACTTGTGAGAGATCATGCAGATGGCGTCATCATTGGAAGTAAAATCATTCGATTGATCGAAGCAGAGCTTGAAAATATTGAAAAAGGTAAAATGGACGAAGCTCTCAAACATTTCACCAATGAAATCAGAGCACTCGTTCAGTAAGTTTTGATAGAGCTGAGAGGAGTGGAGCAGAGTGATCTATATGATCGACCACTATGACTCTTTCACCTACAATCTCGTCCAGTATCTTGGAGAGCTTGGGGAAGAAGTCATTGTGAAGAGAAATGATGAGGTAGTAATAGAGGAAATAGAAGAGCTGAGCCCGGATTTAATTTTTCTTTCACCAGGTCCGTGTTCCCCTGGTGAAACTCCGATGACCCTGGATGTCATCGACCGATTCAAAGGAGACATTCCTATCTTTGGTGTTTGTCTTGGTCATCAGGCAATAGCTCAAGTGTTCGGAGGAAGTGTCGTGCGCTCCGAGAAATTGATGCACGGCAAAAGCTCTCGTATTTTCCATGATGGAAAAGGGATTTATGAAGGATTAAGCAACCCGATGGAGGCAATGCGCTATCATTCATTGATTGTAGAGCTTTCTGATTTGCCGGAGTGTTTTGAAGTAACGGCTTCAACCGTCGAAGGGGAATTGATGGGGATACGTCACCTCACATTTCCTATTGAGGGGGTTCAATTCCACCCGGAATCTATTGGTACAGGTGAAGGGAAGCAATTATTGAAAAATGTCATTCAAAACCGTGTGAAAGCCTTTATACCTCGAGTCTAGTATCTATATAATACATTATAAAGCTGGTATCCCTAAAAAAGGTGCCAGCTTTTTTATACTCTCCAACAATAAAGCTCCCTTTACTTGAAGAATCAGTTTCGAGATGCTTTCGGTTTTCGTATACCATAATGGGAGTCAGGGGTGGCTGGGAAGCTACTTGTCTAGCTCCATCGCCCTGGTAGACACTCGCGTCATAAGCAGAACAGCAAAGGATTGAAAAACACATTCCGTTGCCGTCCTGCTTATGCCAGTCGTGTCTACCAGGGCGATGGAGCATTTGAACACTTTCCTGGGAGGGAGCGCCGAGCTTCCTCGGACTGCTTCCTGCGGGATCTCGCCTATCTCCTTCTCCCACGGGAGTCTCGCAGCTTCCCAACCACCCCATCTCATGTAAGGAAAACGAATCCCCGTACCCAGAAGCAGAGCTCCCACTCGTCCAGCCTAAGCAGGCATAAAGCCTCTGTATCAAGCATTTACGTTCTAAATGCCTACTGAGAAGAGTTGATATCATTCACTTTCCTCAACCATACAAGTTTATTTTTCCAATAGTGGTTTCGAGAATCATCCTTGGTGAGACCCCACAGGACGCAGTCCGAGGAGGCTAAAAAGAATAGAGGAAGTTCGATTAAGTTCGGCACGTCCTGTGCCAACATCGAACGACCCCACTTCGTGTGGGGCTCCGCGGAAAGCGAGCTATTCCCCGCAGCCCCACCCACTTAATAAAAGTCTCGAAACTGAGTCTCCACAATCCTGCCATATAGTTAAATAAGAGGGGAGAGGGGATGGTTTTTCTTTTTTTGCAACTTTAAATCCTTAATATTAATGGGTATTTAGAACTAATTTTACTACAAAATTCTGGCGGTTATTTGCTAATTTAACAGAAATTTCGTAAGAATAAAGCAATTCTTGGAAAGGTTGTGGTTATCGCTTTCATAAGAGTATGTGAAAAAATGGAATCACAAAAAAACGCGGAGAATAGCCCTTTTTCACTTGTGTATTTGCCATTTTCACAAAATTAAAATCTATGTTAGTTTTATTATCGTTGTGTTCAAAGAGCGATATCACATCGGCCGATGTTTTTAATAGAACAGCTCAACTAGAACCAGCCAACTAAAAACATCAGGAGATGATTCAGTAGTTATGGAACTGCAACAAGATCCAACTTTGTTATGGTTTATAGCAATCTATGGAATATTAATGGTCGGCATCGGTGTATTCATGTCGAAAAAAGTAGCCGGCAGTGAGGACTTCGTATTAGCCGGTAAAAGTCTAGGACCTTTTGTATTGATGGGAACGCTTCTGGCTACATGGACAGGAAGCGGAAGTATTTCAGGTGGAGAAACGTCAATGGCCTTCTCTTATGGTATTCTTCCTTCTTTGATGATGATGCTCCCAACGTTAGTCGGTATTATCATTCTTTATGTCGTCGCACCTAAAATCCGAGAACACGGGAAATTCACCGTTGCCGGGATTTTAGAGTCAAAATATGGGCGTACATCCCGTAACCTTGCGAGTGTTATTATCATTCTTGCTTATGTCGGTATCGTTTCTTATCAGATGAAAGGTTTCGGATTCATTCTTAACTTGACTACAGGTATGACTGTGCAGACAGGTACAATAATTGGTGCTGCCATGATTATTTTCCTTGCAATGATCGGGGGACTTCGTTCTGTCTCTCAAACGGATGCCATCAGTGGATTTTTGATGGTCGGAGGTTTGATCATTACTGTCCCTACAATCATTATGGTTGCAGGTGGATGGAGTGAAATTGTGGCTAATGTTCCCGAGTCCCACATGAGTGCTACGGGTGGTTTAACAACGATTCAAATGATTGGTTATTTGCTGCCTTCTTTGTTCTTATTACTTGGTGACCAAAACATGTATCAGCGTCTTGCATCTTCCAAAGGAGATAAATCTGCAAAGCGTGCGCAAATGGGTTGGCTGATTGCGATGATCGTCATTTCACCATCCATTTCATTGATCGCCTTCGCTTCCCGTTCCTTATTCCCGGATATCGACCCAGGAATGGCATTGATGGCTACTACAGTAGCAATGCCTGTTGCTATCGGTGGTATTTTGCTTGCTGCAGCGGCTTCCTTTATCATTACGACAGGAAACTCATACTTGCTGTCTGCAGCTACGAACTTGACGTATGACCTTTATGGTAAATATGTAAATAAAGATGCTTCTGACAAGAAGCTTCTGGCTATGACAAGAATCTTCATCGTGGCCCTTGGTGTCTTCGCCTTTGTAATCATCAGTTATTTCCCAACCGTATTAAGTGTCCAAATGTATGCTTACACGGTTTATGGAGCAGGATTGACTCCGGCTGTACTTGCCGTATTCTTCTGGAAACGCGTCAATGCAATCGGTGGTGTATCTTCCATGATTGCTGGTGTGCTGGCAACATTAACATGGGAAATTGTGCTAGGTCAGCCATTTGAAGTGAACAGTGTAGTAGTAGCTGTGCCTGTTGCGGTTATCGTCTTGATTGTCGCAACGCTAATGACTACATCTGGATCTCAGGCCGGAAAGGCTGCAAAAGCTTCATAATTTAAGAAATCCTCCCGTTATACGGGAGGATTTTTTGTTTACTCTTTTACTTTAAACTGGCGAATTTGTTCATTTAATTGTTTAGAAAGAGAAGACAATTCGTCTGCACTATGAGAAACCTCTTCCACGGAGCTGTTTGATTGTTGGGCAGCTGCTGTCACTTGCTCAACACCTGCTGCAGATTCTTGTGAAACAGAGGCCACCTCTTCAATAGAAGCGCTCATTTCATAGCTGTCATCAGAAATCTTCTTAAGCTTGTCGGAAATTTCCCGATTCTTGGCTACCATATCTGTCACAGATTCTTCAATCCTATCAAATGTTTCTCCAGTTATCTTCATTTGTTTTGTGCCTTGTTCGACTTTTTCATATCCATGTTGCAAGGTTGTGACGACATTCGTAGACTCATTTTGAATGCCTGTGACAATTCCAGTGATATCTTCTACCGAATTGGTTACCTGCTCGGCTAATTTACGTACTTCATCCGCGACAACAGCAAAGCCTTTTCCGTGTTCTCCAGCGCGAGCAGCTTCAATAGCAGCGTTCAAAGATAATAGATTGGTTTGCTCTGCGATATCTTGGATCACTTGTACAAGTTTAGAGATTTCTTGGGATTGTTGATCTAGACCAAGTACTTTTTCAACAGCATCTTTGACAATCTGGTCGATGTTCTGCATCTGATTTAACGAGTGCAACATCATCTCACTTCCATCATTTGTCATGGATAAAACTTGTTGAGAAGAGTCCGCAACGTTCTCTCCATTATGTCGTGCCAGCTTGATTTCATTTGCGAACGAATCCATCATTTCAGACAAACGAGAGGAACTATGCGCTTGTGATTCAGAACCAGCCGAAAGTTCTTCCATTGTGGAAGCAATTTGTTCACTTCCTTCGCGAACTTCATCAGCAGATTGTTTCAATCCCCTGCTTTGTTCAGATACAGCTGCTGTTGCTTCTTGCAATTGTTCGATAATTCTTTTGATGCTTTCTTTCATTTCATGCGTGGAAGCTGACAATTGTCCGATTTCATCGTCTCTGTGTTGGATGAGGTCAACTGTCAAGTCCCCTTCTTCGACACGTTTCATATTTTTTTGTAAGTCAGTAATTGGCTGACGAATCCGACGCGCTATCATCACTGAAACGATTACAGATAAGATCAAAATGACTAAAACGGTGATGGTAATCGGTAATAGAACTGCGGCTCCTTTTTCTTCGAGTTCTGCTTTATCTACTGTTCCGACGATGATCCAGCCAGTCGTTTCATTAATCGAGTAACCTAAGGCTTTTTCTTTTCCATCGTATTCGTACGTGATGACACCTGAAGGTTGATCTTGTTCCATAATCTTCACATAATAACTTTCCTCAGATACATCTGTACCTACAAGTTCTGGATCTGGATGGGAAAGGAATGTTCCCTTATCATCAAAAATCGCTGCGTAACCGGAATCGGCGATTTTCACACCTTCCACAAGATTAAGAAGTGAGTTCATATTAAGGTCTATGGAGAAAACTCCCATCACTTCATTGTCATCCACCACAGCCCGGGCTACACTCATAATTGTTTCGTTGGTATTGGTATCCATATAGGGAGCTGTCCAAATAAGGTCTCCGTTTTCGACGGCATCTTTATACCAAGGGCGCTCTCTAGGATCGAACTCAGATGGTAAAGTCAATGTAGAATCAGTAATTGTCTCTCCAGATTCTTCGACGCCCATATAGGCATTTTTAATGATTTCGTTGGAAGATCGGATGTCATCCATACGTCGAATGACGCGGTCTTCTTCAGCAGTATAATTGATGAATGCTTGTTCCTGAGAGTAATGATTGACGATATCTTCTTGAGATTGGAAAAACAATTCGAACGAATCATTTAAGGAGTTCATTTGTTTCTCCACATTGTCGGTCAGTTCATCGGTCGTAATGGAAACGCCGAATGTATAGCTCGCATAACCAATGATGATGCCAGCGGCGGTAATTATAGCGAGGAATGGAATCAAAATCTGCCTCTGCAAGGTTCGATTCCAAAAGGAACCTTGTTTACTCTTTTTTCTTTTTCTTAGCATGGTGTACCTCCGATTCTTATGTAAAATCGATGCTGTTCCTTAACAGCATCGTTCCTATACATTTATCGGACGGTAAATGTGAATTTCAATAGACAGTGACATATTTTATAAGAGAAGCATTCTCTTGTTTATGAAAAGTGAAGATAGAAAAAGCCACCATTTCCAACAGTAGAAATGGTGGCTCAAAGTAGTGGAGCATAGCGGGCTCGAACCGCTGACCTCTTCGCTGCCAGCGAAGCGCTCTCCCAGCTGAGCTAATGCCCCATATATTTTTTCGACAATTATTATTTTATATAGACAAATGGGAAAAATCAAGAGTTTTTTGTATTCTTCTTCCATTGGTAGTTCGTAAAACGAGGGAAGTATCGAATAAAACGGAGCAGGGGTGTAGAATCAGTTGAAATAATTTGAGTGAGGGGGGAGGTGAATGAGGAACCGATTCCACACTTGGCAAATCAAAAGTATAGAATTTTTACATATTCTAACAAAATACTTAATATTCATAAAATTGCAAAAACTATATTGACTTCTCTTATTAAGGTTATATAATACTTTTATAACGATGGTAACGCTTACATAAAGGGGGACCCTCACTTTTGCCTATCTTAGAAATCGAAAATGTATCGTTGCAGTTTGGTGGTGTAAAAGCTTTGGACGACGTGTCTTATCACCTTGAAAAGGGTGAGATCTTTTCTTTAATCGGACCGAATGGAGCAGGGAAGACGAGTATGTTGAACTGTATAAGCGGACTGTACAAACCGACAGCAGGCTCCATCCGTTTTAACGGAAAAGAAATTCTTGGGATGAAACCGTACAAAAGAACTTCGCTAGGTATTGCCCGTGCGTTTCAAAATATCGCTCTATTTGAACATATGTCTGTCCTGGACAATTTGAAGCTGGGACGTCATGTCAAAATGAAAGCGGGAATTTTCACGGGTGGACTTTATTGGGGTGGTGCGGAGAAGGAAGAGGTCGCGCATCGGCATTCGGTCGAGGAAGTGATTGAATTCCTCGAAATGCAGGACATCCGTCATACGCCCGTTGGTACACTTCCTTATGGATTGAAAAAAAGAGTGGAGGTAGGTCGGGCGCTTGCCCTGGAACCTGAATTGATTTTGCTTGATGAGCCAATGGCCGGAATGAATAGTGCGGAAAAAGAAGACATGGCCCGATTCATTTTGGATATGCATGAACTGAATGGAATTACGGTTTTCCTCATTGAACACGATATGGGGGTCATCATGGACCTTTCTGACAAAATCGCTGTCCTGGACTTTGGAAAAAGAATCGGGTTCGGAACCCCAGAGGAAATACAGAAGAACCCGGATGTTATCAAGGCATATTTGGGTGAACAAGAAGTGATCACATAAGGAGGGAATTGTGAAATGACTCACCGAACGCTGCCTCAGCTTTTATTTGAAAAAGCGGAGAAGGAAGGGAGGAAAGTGGCCTTCCGTCAGAAGAATTTGGGCATTTGGAAAGAATGGACCTGGCGTAAATATTGCAGAGAGGTAGAATCACTTGCTCTAGGATTTCAAGAAGAGCTTTCGATTCAAGCAGGCGACCGTATCGGAATTATCGGAGACAATCGACCACACTGGATTGTTACTGAACTTGCAGCCCAGTCGATTGGAGCCATCCCTGTGGGAATATATCAGGATGCTTCGTCTAACGCCCTTGCCCATTACTTACACGAATGTGAACCTAGAATTTTAGTAGTTGAGGATCAGGAACAGGTGGACAAGCTTCTTGAAATCATCGATTCTTTTTCAACCATTGAGGCCATCCTTTTCTATAATGACAAAGGTCTCCGATCTTATTCTCATGACAAACTTATGGATTTGAAAAGTGTACAAGATGTTGGTAGAACACGTGCCAGTGAAGATCCTTCTATTTTTGAGCATCAAATAAAAAAAGTGAAATCGATGGATATTGCTTTCATTGGGTTTACTTCCGGAGTGACACGTCTTCCAAAAGCTGCGACCTTCACACATACCAACCTGATTCAAACGGCTTTATCTATTCATGAAGTAGATGCTGTAAAAGCCGATGACGACTACTTATCCTTCTTGTCTCTCGCTTGGATTTGTGAACAAGTGATGGCGGTCGGACTCTCCCTGACGAGAGGAATGACCATTAATTTTCCTGAAGAACCTTCCACCATTTTAAATGATCTAAGAGAAATTGGACCTCACTTAATTCAAGCACCTCCACGGACATATGAAAACATGTTGACCCGCTTCCAAATTCGAATAAATGATTCCACACGTTTGAAGAAAAAAATATATGAACTTACTGAATCTGGTATAGAAAAATACGCACGAGCAAAATTGAGCAACCGTTCGGTCTCTTTTTTATCGAAGGTGAGTTACTCTTTGAATGACTTTTTCATGTACAGTGCTATACGCGACCATTTAGGACTTTCGCGTTTGAAAAGAGCTTATGTGACCGGCGGCAGGTTAAATAGGGATGCTTTTGAGTTTTTCCAAGGGTTGGGGGTAAACGTGAAACAAACGTATGGAATGACTGAAACTACAGGGTACGCTTCTATTCAGAGGGATTATGAATGGTCGCCGGCAGGTGCGGGGAAACCATTGCCGGGCCTATCTATGAATATAGCTTCCAGGGGAGAAGTGCAAGTCGAAGGTCTTCAGGTTTTTGCTGGTTATTTAGGAGGCCATCCGGTTACGGAATTTTCCACAGGAGATTACGGCCAAATCCTTGATACTGGGGAAATGGAAATCCGCGGAAGAATGGAAGAGCGATTGGCTTTGGATTCGACGGTTGGACAATCCTCCAGTGAGATAGAAACTGAGCTTCGTAAGAGTCATTATTTACAAGAAGCTGTAGTCTTCGGTGAAGGTCGCTCTTATCTGACGGCCATGCTCACCATCCATCGGGCAAGCGTAGGGCGTTGGGCAGAGAAAAATCAAATCTCCTATACAAGCTATCGGGATTTGACGATGCATCCAGAGGTCATTGACCTCATAAAGGATGAAGTTGTTGAAATGATGGCATCCTTACCTGAAGAAAGTCGCATCAAACGGTTCGTCATCCTTCCTGAAGAGTTGCGACTTAGTGAAGGTGAGATGACGTCTACACAGAAAACGGTAAGAAGAAATGTGGAAAAAAATTATAAACGTTATTTAGCTGCGTTATATAACGATGCCGGACAGTTTGATACCCTATCAAATCTAACATCTGAAGAAACGAACGAGGGGGAAATCGTGCCCGTCATCTTATTGGATCGATCACAGGGGGTGGCTTGAGTTGACTTTCTTTATGCAAATGCTGGTCAGTGGAATCGTAGTAGGAAGTATTTATGCGCTCGTAGCATTAGGGTTCGTCCTGATCTATAAAGCTAGCGATGCTCTGAATCTGGCAAATGGAGAATTCGTACTTATCGGTTCGTATATTTGTTTAACACTCGTCACTGCCTTGAAGCTGCCTTTTCTAGTGGCCCTTGCGGTTACCCTGGGCGTATGTGGTGTACTTGGATTATTGGTTGAGAGAGTCGTACTAAGACCGTTACTGAATGCGCCGACCATTTCTGTCATTATGGCGACAATTGGTCTCGGTAACTTGCTCGCAGGGTTGGTCCATATGGTATGGGGACACCAGACGCGCGTGTATCCAAACCTCTTCCCGAACACCCCTGTGACTTTTGGTGAAGTCCTTATTACACCCGTTTATTTATGGTCGTTCATTATTGTTATGGCTCTGCTCCTTGCTTTTACTATCTTCTTTAAATTTTCAAAAATGGGAGTAGCGATGCGTGCTGTTGCCGATGACCTTCAGGCAGCCGCCAGTATGGGGATCAATGTGAAACGAGTATTTGCTATCACCTGGGCGATTGCTTGTATCGTCGCAGCTGTTGGAGGAGTACTGCTTGGGAATATTAACGGAGTGAATGCAACGATGAGCGTGATTGGCCTTACGGTTCTGCCCGTGGTGATACTGGGAGGGCTGGATAGTATCCCTGGAGCCATTGTTGGTGGGTTTATTATCGGCATATTGCAAAGTATGGCGGGTGGATACATCGATCCCCTTGTAGGAGGAGGATTGAAGGAAGTGTTCCCGTTCATTGTCGTTATCTTAATATTAATGATTAAGCCTTATGGCCTCTTTGGAAGAGGTGGAATGGAAAGGGTGTGAGGATTTGAAAAATCCATTTGTCATGGAATGTGGCAATTACAAAACCAAGTACGAAAAGGATATGGCTATTTTTTCAATCAAACGGGTGAAAATCAGGATGCTTGGACTTGCCATTCTAGCCTTCCTGTTCCCTTTGCTGGCTGATAATTACGTGATCGGTCTTGCAACTTTATGTGCAATTGCTTCCATAGGAGCCATTGGATTGAACATTTTGACAGGCTTCACTGGACAAATATCCATCGGGGTTGGAGCCTTCTTAGGTGTAGGTGGTTATACATCTGCTATTCTAACAAGTACGTTAGGCTTGAGCTTTTGGGTGGCTTTGCCTGTTGCAGGTCTTATTACAGCTTCAGTGGGGGCCCTGTTCGGGATTCCGTCCCTAAGATTGAAAGGGCTTTATCTGGCGATTGCGACTTTAGCGGCACAGTTCATCATTTTGTTTATCATTAGCAGGTGGACAGGTTTAACAGGTGGGACTTCTGGTATGGTCCTTCAACGACCATCCATTGGATCGTTTTCCTTTATGTCTGCAAGCAGTTACTACTATTTGTGCCTCATCATTCTGCTTTTTACGATTGTTTATGCTCTGAACTTATTCCGCAGCCGGACGGGTAGAGCCTTTTTAGCTGTCCGTGATCGTGACGTAGCGGCGGAAATTATGGGTGTTAACTTGTTCACTTACAAAGTGCTTTCCTTCGCCATCAGCTCCTTTTTTGTTGGGATCGCTGGCGCATTACTTGCTCATTATACGATGATTGTCAGCCCGGAACTATACAGCATCACAGTATCAATTCAATACTTGGCCATGATTCTTGTTGGTGGTCTCGGGAGTATCCTTGGGTCCATCCTTGGAGCCATATTCATAACGCTTTTGCCTGTGGGCCTTGGTTTTGTCATGGATTATATCGCTGTCTATATGCCGGATATGCAAAACACGTTAGCGGCTTTCCAGGAACTTGCCTTTGGTGCAGCGATCATCCTGTTTCTTATCTTTGAACCAGGCGGGCTGGCACATATATGGAGTAATATCAAAAATTACTTCAAAGTTTGGCCATTTTCTTATTAGTAAGTCGAGGGAGGGTTCTGCACTCTTTACTCAAAACTATAAAACAAATAGAAAGGGAGTCGAGAATTTGATTAAAACGTACGTAAAGTCGACGATGCTTTTGTTGTGTTTCATATTTTTGGTGGGGATAATGGCTGCTTGTAGTGGAGATGAAGGAGCGGCTGGTGGAGATGCAGAAGCTTCTGATGGCAATACCGTAAAAATTGGAGCGCTTTTTGATATTACAGGCGGAACGGGGGATGTCGGGACTCCGTATTCCGAAGGTGAGAAAGCTTACTATGAGTACTTGAATAGTCAGGGTGGCATTGATGGCGTTCAAGTTGAACTGATTGGTGACGATTACGCCTATGACATGGCAAAAGGTCAGCGATTGTATCAAGAGTTACGTGATAAAGACAATGTATCGGCGATCCTTGGATGGGGGACGGCGGATACAGAAGCACTCCGCCAGCAAGTCGCCAATGATCAACTTCCTTACTTCTCTGCTTCTTACTCAGAAAATCTGAAAAATTTAGAGGAAAGTCCATACAACTTTTTAACAGCAGCTACATACTCTGACCAGGGACGAGCTGTTGTGAAATGGATCAAGGAGAATCACGAGGGAGAAAATCCAACGCTTGCCCTTCTTTATAACGATACAGCGTTCGGACGTTCCCCAATTGAAGACATTAAAGCCTACGCGGCCGAAGTTGGCGTCGAAGTGGTGGATGAACAAGTCATTCCTGTGACGGCTACAGAAGCGCAGTCACAAATGTTGAATATGCAGGAAGCAGCTCCGGATTATGCAATTATTCAGCAAACGTGGGGAGCAACAGCCACGATTTTACGTGAAGCTCAGACCCTTGGCATTGATACACAATTCATCGGTTTGAACTGGGCGACTGGAGAAGGGGTGGTAGAAATTGCAGGGGACGCGGCAGAAGGAATGTTAGGCGTTGTTACCCACGCTTTTCCATATGAAGACTTGGAAGGACTGGCTGAAATGAAAGAGTACCTGGAGTCTGAAGGAGAAAGTCTTGAAGATGTCAGTCAAAAATTCGTACAAGGTTGGGTAACCGCTAAGATTATGGCTGAGGGTATAGGGAATGCTGAAGAGTTGAATGGAGAAGGGATCAGGAAAGGAATCGAACAAATTAAAGACATGGATCTCGGTGGTCTGGCCGCTCCTGTCACTTTCTCAGAAGACAACCATGCCGGAACGAACCAAGTTCGTCTAGCAGAGGTTAAGGATGGGAAATTTGAAGTCATCACGGATTATTTCAGTTATGAAGACTAAAAGAGGGTGGGGTCTCGTAAAGAGGCCCCATTTTTCAAAAGGAAGGTGAATCAGCTTGTTAAGAGTCGATAATATAGAAGTCGTGTATTCGAAGATGATTCTAGTCTTAAAAGGAATGTCGATCGAGGTGCCGGATGGAGATATTGTTGCTCTGTTAGGAAGTAATGGGGCGGGGAAATCTACGACACTGAAGGCGATCTCGGGTTTGCTTGGGGGAGATAACGGTCAAGTGACGAAAGGGAAAATTACGTATCAAGAGGAAGACATCACCTCAATGAGTCCGGATAAAATTGTTCAAAAAGGCATTTTTCAAAGTATGGAGGGACGGAGAGTTTTCACTCATCTCACGGTCGAGGAAAACTTAACAGCAGGGGCACACACAAGGAAAGATCGAAGGAATATAAAGAAAGATATGGAGCGTGTCTATCATTATTTTCCAAAGTTGAAAACGTTACGTTCCCGTCATGCTGGGTTGCTCTCAGGAGGCGAACAACAAATGCTCGCAATTGGCAGAGGAATAATGGCGAAACCAAAGTTATTGTTGTTGGACGAGCCATCTCTTGGAATTGCACCGCTTCTCGTCAAGGAAATCTTTCAAAACATTAAACAGATCAATGAAGAGGAAGGGGTGTCCATTCTTGTCGTTGAGCAAAATGCCAATGTAGCGCTCTCCATCGCTGATTATGGATATATCATTGAAGATGGACGCTCTGTTTTGGAAGCTCGTGTATCAGAGCTGCTTTCGAACCAGGAAGTACAGGAACATTATTTAGGTATGAATGAAGAAGGACGTAAAAATTACAGAGACGTAAAATCCTATCGGAAAAAACAACGCTGGATTTAGAAAGAGAACTTTCTGGGAAGATAATCTTCAACGACTTGATTTCGAGACTTTTATTGAGTGGATGGGGCTGCGGGGAATAACTCGCTTTCCGCGGGGCCCCACACGAAGTGGAGTCGTTCGATGTTGGCACAGGACGTGCCGAACTTAATCGAACTTCCTCTATTCTTTTGAGCCTCCTCAGGCTACGCCTTGCGGGGTCTCACCTAGCACTCTTTTCCTCTTCCCTATCCGGTTCCGGCGCCTAGCAGCTAGTGAGACTTCCCTCGCTTCTTTAAGATAAGTCAACATCGAATCCACTCTGTTCTTCGTGTATCCTTTATCTCCGCCAGCTCAGTCCAGTCCATACCCCGCTGGTCAAGGCGCCTGCACACTTGAGTTAAGAGTCTCGTCATTCCCCTCCGCCCCTTTCTATATTAGTTTCTCGAAGCCACTTCCCGAATAATCAGCTATTCAGTTTGATGGGAGTATAAGGTTGAAAATTCCACGGCCAGGTATTTGAACCCTGAAAGAATGATATACTGAGTGTTTTAACCTTTTAACCATCGGAATAGCGGATAACAATCCAACTTGTTAAAGGGGGTCGTATCTCCCAGCCACCCCTGGCGCTCAACATGGGCAACGAATCCAGAAAACATCTTGAAACTGAGTCTTCCACATACGGGAGCTTATACTTAATGGACACTTCCTGAATAGGGGGTGTTTTTTTATTGTCCAGGAAATATTTCAAGCGAGACAGAATATGGACAGAATGTGTCATAATAAATGGAATTTTGTTTAGAAATTGAGGTTAAAGGAAAAAGAATGGTAATTAAAGGAGAAGAGGTGAAAAAATGTCAGAACGAAAAGTGAAGAACAGGTGGTTGATCGCTTTAGGAGCGGTGGGGATTCATATTTCTATCGGCTCTGTTTATGCCTGGAGTAACTTTACAGGCCCACTTAGTGAAGAGTTTGGCTGGTCAGCAAGTCAAGTACAATTGACCTTCAGTATTGCAATTTTATTCTTAGGATTATCTGCAGCCTTTTTAGGGTGGTTCGTGGAAAAATATGGGCCGAGGGTGGCCGGGATCACAGCTGCCATCTTTTTCGGAATTGGTGTGGCTGGATCAGGGATCGCTGTAAGCGCAGGGTCTTTATGGATGCTGTACATATTTTACGGGGTTCTTGGAGGGATAGGTTTAGGTGTAGGTTATATTGCACCTGTTTCTACATTAGTCAAATGGTTCCCTGACCGTAGAGGTCTAGCAACAGGGATGGCGATTATGGGGTTTGGTTTTGCAGCCGCTATAGCAAGTCCATTGATGGACGTTCTTATTAATTCAGTTGGCATTGCAGCCACCTTTTATATTTTAGGGATCAGTTATTTTGTCGTTATGATCGGCTCATCCCTTTACATGTCCCGCCCTCCTGAAGGTTGGACACCTAAAGGTTATGATCCGAATAAAGAGACGGATACGGAGAATCAAGATTTAGCAAACCTGCGTGCAAAAGAAGCGTTAAAGACAAAGCGTTTTTATTACCTTTGGACGATGTTATTCATTAATGTTACGTGTGGAATAGCTGTTATTTCCGCCGCTAAACCGTTGTTGGAGGAAAGTGTCGGGGTATCGACAGCTACTGCCGCCACTCTCGTTGGTGTGATGGGCATTTTTAATGGACTCGGAAGGATCGGTTGGGCAAGTGCATCCGACTATATAGGTCGTGCAAATACGTATATTACTTTCTTTGTTCTTCAAATCGGATTATTCCTCGTTCTGCCTTGGACAACGGCGACTTGGATTTTCGTTATTGCTTTTTCTATTATTTACACTTGTTATGGTGGCGGCTTTGCTACAATTCCTGCTTTTATCGGAGACTTATTTGGTACAAAAGAACTTGGTGCCATTCATGGATATATTTTAACAGCATGGGCGGCTGCTGGACTTGCCGGTCCCATCTTTGCGGCATGGATGAAAGATACGACAGGAAGCTATGAGAACAGCCTCATTTTCTTTTCTGGTTTATTCGTTATCGCTCTGGTGGTATCCATTCTGACGAAGGTGGATGAACGGAAAAAGCGAAAAGAATTAATGAAGAAAGAGAAAACAGCATAAAAAAATAAAACTCGGATGCGGAGGGTAGCATCCGAGTTTTATTTTTGAAAAACCTCTATGAAAAGGATGAAATGTCGATGGATGGAAGAAGATATATGAAAACTGCTAAAAAACAGTGGTTACATGAATGGAATACTTGTAGAAGCAATGTGAGCGGTCCTTACTTTAGAGGCACATGATTTGGGGTTATAGAGTATTGAAGCTAGTATTTCAAGGTTAACCTATAGAGATTAGGGGAAGGGTTGAATTAAGAGTGATTGGCAGTCAGGAGGAATTGTGATGTTGTTTTCAGGAACGAAGCTTTCAGACCTTTCAAAAGCGTCTATTATTCTCATCTTGGCGGGCTTCGTATTGGTAGGTGGAGCCGTTTATTTCTTTACTGAACTTGCGGCAGAAGTCCTAGAACAGGAAAAATTCGTTGTGGATCAGGCAGCGACAGATGTAGTGAGGTCGATCACTACCCCGTGGATGGATACGTTTTGGGGATGGATTACGGATTTGGGATCCGTTTTATTCATATCGATAGCATCTGTGGCACTGCTTATCTTTTTATTGTTTTTTTCTCCATTCAGCCGGTGGGTAGGAATTTATTTTGCCATTGTCATGATCGGGATTAGCTCCTTAACTAAACTGCTGAAAGTTACTTTCGAGCGCCAACGTCCAGAAGTGCTGGCAGAATATGATGGAACTGGTTTCAGCTTTCCGAGTGGACATACGACAGGTTCTTTTGTATTTTACGGATTTCTCATTTACTTAATCGTCATCAGCCCGTTGAAGAAGCCTAGGAAATGGGCAATAAATATAGCGCTGGGATTGTTAATTGCACTTGTCGGCCTTTCCCGTGTTTACCTCGGGGTGCACTTTTTCACGGATGTCGTTGGAGGTATGTTATTTGGCCTCGCATGGCTTCTTATCTGCATAGCGGCACTGGAAATCACGATATGGAATCAGAGAAGAAGACAATCAGGGAGTGTTCAAACTCTTGCAAAAGGGAAAACTGAAAGGAAGCAAGAGAAAGGGTGATTGAGTCATGTTGTATATTTTAGTCATATTTCTACCACCTTTAGCTGTTTTGTTTACAGGGAAACCACTAAAAGCCCTATTGAATTTGATTCTAACTCTAATTTTTTATGTTCCAGGAGCGGTCCATGCGGCTGTAGTAGTGAAGGGTCATTATGACAGTAAGAAACGTGGATGAAAAAAAGCCTGAAAGCATGTGATATGCTGTCAGGCTTTTTTTCTTTTATACCCCTCGCTTATTACCCCAGACAAGTGCGTGAACTTGTGGGAGGACGCGAACTTTATTCAGCTTGGATGAGGCAACAACTTGGTCGATGAGCCATTCGTATTGGTCGAGAAGGTGACTGGCCAATGTTCCTGCTTCATTTTCTTCCAAATCATCATTTCCCACCTGTAAAAAGAAGGGGACATTAGGGTAACGCTCATGGACTTTTTCGGCATAAGTCAAGTCCTCTTCATTAAAAATAACCACTTTTAAACTTGTGTTCTGAAGTCGGTCAGCGGCTTCCAGGCGGTTTAAGATATCATCGAGAACGTTCCAATCCGTCTTCATTCCGGAGCTGGGTGGTTTTGGGGATATGGTCAGATCATCAATTTGAGTGAACCATTCCTGCCAACGGCTTCCCTGTGTTTCAAGTGCTACCTCGATGCCTCTTTCATGGAGAGGAACGATGAGCTCATGCAGATTTTTTAAAAGAGCAGGGTTGCCACCTGATATCGTGACATGGTCGAATTGTTCTCCACCAATGTCCAAAAGGCGGTCTAAAATTTCTTCAGACGTCAACCTCTCAATGTCATGCTTAGCGCTTCCATCCCATGTAAATGCGGAATCGCACCAAGCGCAACTGTAATCACATCCGGCCGTACGGACAAACATCGTTTTTCTCCCGACAACCATTCCTTCACCTTGGATGGTAGGGCCAAAGATTTCGAGGACAGGGAATTTATTCATTTGTCATCCACTCCCGTCTTGCTTCCGCAAAACTTGTCGGTGTTTCGTAAAGTTTTACAAATTCAACTCGACACTGATTCGGATCGTTTTTCAAAGCTTCTTCCATTTTTTCATAAATCCAAACGACCATATTCTCAGCTGTGGTATTCATTTTTGGAAGTGTATCGTTCAAATACCTGTGATCGAGGTGGACTTCGATCTGTTCTTTCCAGATTTTCTTAATGTCACCGAAGTCGATGACAAGCCCAATATCATCAACAAATCCGCTGACACCAAAGATCACTTTATACGTATGTCCATGAAGGTTTTTACATTTCCCTTCATAACAATGCAAGTGGTGGGCCGCATCAAAGGTGAATTCTTTACTGACGAGTACACGCTTTTGGTGGTACTTTAACTCGTGACGCTTGATGTCCTGATCGATTTTCTGCAAGTTTTCTACAATGGTAAACCCAAACATTATTCGTTCACCTCTTTTTTAGCGACATAAGTATGAAGGCCATTGCTTCGAAGTTCACAAGCGGGACATTCCCCACAGCCATCACCGCGTATCCCGTTATAGCAAGTCAACGTTTTCTCACGCACGTATTCAAAGGCATCCAAATCATCAGCCATTTCCCATGTTTCTGCTTTATCGAGCCACATGAGTGGAGTGTGAATGACAAATTCATCATCCATCGATAAATTCAGTGTGACATTCAAGGATTTAACAAAAACATCACGACAGTCTGGATATCCACTGAAGTCTGTTTCGCAAACGCCTGTAACAATATGTTTTGCGCCGATTTGACGAGCGAGAATAGTGGCAAAAGACAAGAATAATAGATTCCTTCCCGGGACAAAGGTAGAAGGAAGTTCACCATCTTCGCCATCTTTCACTTCAATATCATCTCTAGTTAAAGCATTAGGGGCGAGTTGGTTGAGTAAAGACATATCAAGGATATGATGACGCACCTTCTGATCTTCAGCAATTTCTTTCGCCACTTCGATTTCTTCTTTATGACGTTGGTTGTAATCAAAAGTAACGACGTCAACAGATTCGAACTTTTTCAGTGCCCAGAACAAACAGGTCGTACTGTCCTGGCCGCCGCTGAATACAACCACAGCTTTATTATTTTTTTCCATAAAAAAATTCTCCTTTCATCATCGAAAAAGAGAATTCTACACACCCAAAACCATTAAAAAAACCGCACCTAAGGCAAGGTACAGTTCCATCCTTAGTTTTTTATAGAGGGTGTCGCTAGAACCTCTCCTGCCCTGAAGCAGACTTTATTTAATTTACCCTACTCATCTTAACACGACAATATGCCTCTGGAAACCCTCGCCTATACAATTTACCACATCAGCTCTGTTAAACAATTTGGCAGGTTTCTTGAAGACTCAGTTTCTAGACTTTTGTTGAGAGTATGGGGGCTGCGGGGAATAGCTCGCTTTCCGCGGGAGCGCGGTGAGCCTCCTCGGACTGCGTCCTGTGGGGTCTCACCAAGCACTTTTTTCCTCTTCGATATCCGGTTCCGGCGCCTAGCGGCTAGTGAGACTTCCCTCGCTTCTGTACGATAAGTCAACATCGAATCCCTCCGTTCTTCGTGTTTCCTTTATCTCCGCCAGCTCAGTCCAGTCCATACGCCGCTGATCAAGGCGCCTGCACACTTAAGTTAGGAGTCTCGCCATTCCCCTCCGCCCCTTAACCAAGTAAGGTTCTCGAAACCACTACTTAAAAAATCACTTGTATGGTTATGAGTAGTGAATGATATAAACTCTATCCCATTGACGTTTAGGATACGCGAATGCTTGATACAACACACTATATGCCCGCCCGGGGGAGAAGAATAGGAACCTTACTTATGAATACATGTGTTCTAATCATCCACTTCCTTCAACCATACTAGCTGTCCCTTTTAGAAGTGGTTTCGAGACACTTATAAAGTAAAGGGGCGGAGGGAAACGGTGAGACTCCTATGGGACGTGTGGGACAGGTGAGACCCCGGAAGGCGTAGCCTGAGGAGGCTCACCGCCCGCCCCATGGAAAGCGAACCTTTTCCCGGAGCCCCCAGAACCACACAAACATCTCGAAACTGAGTCTTCAAGAATAGGGAGCAATAGTGGAAGAAGGGGTTATGAAAATGGGAATCTAAAAAACTTTTACGAAGAATGTGTTTATTGTGTTGACTTCTGCATATGATTTTGTATAATTATAAACAATTCATTATAAAAATACATTCGTGGACGAAGAGAGTACGTATGAAGCTGATCGACAGCGAGCCGGGGGCGGTGGAAGCCTGGTGACAGTTGATACGGAAACGCACTTCTGAGATGTTCGGTGAAAAGAGTAGCCAGAACCGGGAGCACCCGTTATCAGCTTCGAGTTGGTCTGACATACAGACAATGAGAGTGGCACCGCGGATGATTCAAAATCCGTCTCTTACCCCAGGTAGGAGACGGATTTTTTTATGGACAATAATTGAGGAGGTTATTCATATGACAAAACCAAAAGTAGTATTAGCTTATTCCGGTGGATTGGATACATCGATTTCTATTAAGTGGATCCAAGAAAAGTATGGGTATGATGTCATCGCTTTAGGATTGGACGTCGGTGAAGGAAAAGACTTGGAAACCATTCGTAAAAAGGCACTGGATGTAGGAGCAATCAAGGCAATTATGGTGGATGCCAAGGAAATTTTAGCTGAAGAATATTTGATGCCGGCTCTTAAAGCAAATGCTCTTTATGAAGGAAAGTATCCATTATCTTCTGCTCTTTCACGTCCGCTCATCTCTAAACTGCTCGTTGAAGTTGCAGAACAGGAGGGAGCAGTTGCTGTCGCTCACGGCTGTACTGGAAAGGGGAATGACCAGGTTCGCTTTGAAGTTTCTATACAAGCATTGAATCCTGACCTTGAAGTCATCGCTCCAGTTCGTGAATGGGGAATGACACGTGATGAGCAAATCATTTACGCTGAAGAAAAAGGAATTCCGGTTCCAGTCAATCTTGAAAATCCATTCTCCATCGATGCAAACATCTGGGGGCGTGCCTGTGAAGCGGGTGTACTTGAGGATCCTTGGAAAGAAGCTCCGGAAGCGGCGTATGCCTGGACCAATCCGATTGAAAAGACGCCTGATCAACCAGAGACCATTGAAATTGATTTCATAGAAGGAAAGCCTGTCGCACTGAACGGAGAAAAAATGGAGCTTGTTCCTTTAATTGAGTACTTGAACGAACTTGGAGGCAAGCACGGGGTTGGCAGAATTGATCATACAGAAAATCGCCTTGTAGGTATTAAATCGAGAGAAGTGTATGAAAACCCAGCAGCTATGATTTTGATCAATGCCCACAAAGAATTGGAATTTTTGACCCAAACAAGAGAAGTATCTCAATACAAAGCCAATGTTGATCAGCAGCTTTCCAAAATTATATACGACGGTCTATGGTATTCACCACTACAACCGGCTTTATCCGCATTCATTGATTCTACGCAGCAAGTGGTCACTGGAACCGTTAAAGTGAAGTTGTTCAAGGGACATCATACAGTGATTGGTAAGAAATCACCGGTCAGTCTGTATAACGAAGAGCTTTCCACTTATTCCAAAGAAGATGCATTTGATCACAATGCCGCTGTCGGATTCATTAAGTTGTGGGGATTGCCGACGAAAGTCCATGCGGACGTTCATAAAGGAGAGAAGTTACTGGATCAAGCGGTGGTGAGCCAGCATGACTAAACTGTGGGGCGGTCGGTTTACAAAGCCTACAAATAAATTGGTGGAAGAGTACACCTCTTCCATCAACTTTGATCAAAAACTTGCGCTTCAGGATATCGAAGGTAGTATCGCTCATGTGGAAATGCTTGGTGCCTGTGACATTATTCAAATGAACGAAGTGATGCAAATCAAGGAAGGGCTACTTACGATTCAAGAGAAAGTGAAGAATGGGGACGTCATCTTTTCTGTGGAGCATGAAGATATTCACATGAATATAGAAAAATTGCTCATTGATGAGATTGGACCTGTTGGTGGAAAGCTGCATACCGGGAGAAGCAGGAACGATCAAGTGGCCACCGATATGCACCTTTATTTACGTGAAAAAACGAAAGGATTGATGGAGCTTGTAGAAGCCGTTCAATCTTCTCTCGTGGAACAGGCGGAAAATCATGTGGAGACGATTCTACCAGGGTACACCCACTTGCAGCGTGCTCAGCCCGTCTCGTTTGGTCACCATTTAATGGCTTACTTTTGGATGTTTGAAAGAGATAAGGAGCGTTTGCAGGATAGTTTGAAGCGGATCAACTGGTCCCCGCTTGGGGCAGCGGCTCTTGCGGGGACGCCTTATCCGATTGACAGACAAATGACATCCGATGCTTTAGGGTTCGATCAGCCTTATCCGAATTCATTGGATGCTGTCAGTGATCGTGATTTCATTCTTGAGTTTTTATCTGTTTCTTCTATTATGATTACACACATTTCACGTTTGTCTGAAGAGCTGATTTTGTGGGGGAGTCAGGAGTTCCAATTTGTAGAATTAGATGATGCCTTTTGCACAGGTTCAAGCATCATGCCTCAGAAGAAAAACCCTGATGTACCTGAACTCCTTCGAGGAAAGACAGGAAGAATTTACGGTCATTTGATGGGATTGCTGACATTGCTGAAAGGACTGCCTCTCGCTTACAACAAAGATATGCAGGAAGACAAAGAGGGAATGTTCGATACGGTTGAGACATTAGAAGGGGCATTGTCGTTGTTGGCGCCTATGCTTGCATCGATGCAGGTGAAAGGGGATCAGATGAAGAATGCTGTAAATGAAGACTATTCGAATGCCACAGATATCGCGGATTATCTGGCTGTCAAAGGTATGCCTTTCAGAGAAGCCCATGAAGTGATTGGGAAAATTGTACTGTACTCTATTCAACAGGAAAAATACTTGTTGGATTTGACATTGGAAGAATACCAGGACTTTTCTCCACTCTTTGAAGCGGATATATATGAAAAGTTGAACCCCAATCAAGTCGTAGCTGCACGAAACAGTGAAGGTGGAACAGGGTTCGATCAAGTGCACAAGCAAATACAACTGGCAAAAGAACATCTTTCTTGATGAAGGGTGTTCTTTTGTTATGTCCTCAAGAGGGTCATCTAAGGTTTGAAAAGGAGCAGGGAAGGATACTATATCCATACCACCTTTTATAGAGAGGGATGATCGTATGGCAAAAACAGTTCAAGCTTACTTTTCCACAGAAAATGATGCGGAAAGTGCAAAGGCATCGTTGCAATCTTTATCGGTCGATCAGGATACAGTAGAAGCGATCCCTGAGGATGTAGATATGACTCCTGTTGTCCCTGTAGCAGGATCGACAAATTCAGGCGGAGGGACCTTCAATTTCACAGAGGTCGTCTCGCCTAAACATGATCGGGACAGCGCGCTATCTGACAAAAAGCATTTAACACATGTGCTTCATTTTTCAATTAAGGAAGAGGAGTACGATCGAGCGATACAAGTGATTAAAGAGCACAATGGTCATATGGACAAAAAAGACTTCTAAAAACAAGGTACCCCTGCGGAAATGTATAAGGTCGCAGGGGTTTTTCAATGAATGCTCCATTACATATACAAGCTTGCCAAAAAGATTCCCATCGTTTCCTGATAGATTTCATCGAACTGTTCAAGGGGGAGAGGGTTTACCCCCAATCCTAATTCTACCGTGAATCCTGGTTGTCGAAACTCCTGGATAAACCAGTCCTTATAGCCGGAAAAACTATCTACAAAACGGATGGGTTTGTAGCCGCTCACTCGTTCAAACTCATTGACGATCGTCATGGACCGAGGAGGTTCAAGCCCTTCGTATCCCCAATAGATCACTTCTCCCTGCGTGTGGAAAGCAAGCATTTTTTCAAAGTTACGCGCCCCCGCAAGCTCAGCCATCGCAACCGTTTCAGGCTCCGTTAGTGGTTGATAGCCTGGAAAATCTCTTGGAGCAGGAGATGTCGGCTTCCTTGCAGCATCCACTTCCCATTTGGCAGGGTATTGGTTGTTCAAATCTACGCCCCGGATATTGGCTTTCCACTCGGAGAAATCAGTATTGCCATCATTGATACTTAATGCCATCTCCCCAAACTCCCCGTCAGGTGGTCCGTTCAAAACGAGATCAACACCATCAGGATCGACCATGGGAACAATAGAGAGTGTCACTTCATTATAAAAAGGATTGATTTCTAAGCCGCGGATGGTCTCTTTATTTGTTAGTGCCAGCAAGTAGTCATTCAAAAATTGCATGATCACTGCTGTCGTAATCCATTCATTCGCATGGAAAGAACCGTTCCAATGCACCACTTTCGGTCCGCGCCCGATTTGAAGTTCAACAAGTTCTTTTCCCATCACACTATTCCCGATCGTCTCTCTTCTGACAAAAGGATATAGTTCGTAAAGTTCATTCAAATCAGTAGTTAGTACATTGAAGTTATAAGGGCGGTTTCCATCGACGACTCGAAAGGTCACTTGGACGGGAAGGGATAAAACCTCCTCGATTTGAAGCATTCTAGGATTGACGGAAGGATTTAATAATGCGATTGCATCCAGGGAGATTCGACGCTCGCTGGCAATTTTCCAAAAGGTATCTCCGGATTGTACCCGGTATTGGCTTGTTTCATATCCTGGTATGCGAATCGTTTGTCCAATTTGAAGGGAAGATGGTCCCGCTTGTGGATTCGAATCTATGATTAAATCTAACGGTACGTTGAAAAGGTTGGAGTAGTACCATAACGTGTCACCACTTCTTACTTTAACGTCCATAAGAGGCCCCCTTTTTTTACAGTCCTTTTTATAACTATATGGAAAATGGTTGGTTTGATGAACAATCATCTCTCGACCAATTTTAATGAATCCCAACATAGTCACTTTTTTTCAGGTACAATAAAGGAATGGCCTTATTCAACTAACTGGCAGGTTTGTGGAAGACTTGATTTCGAGACGTTTGTTGAGTGGATGGGGGCTACGGGGAATAACTCGCTTTCCGCGGGAGCGCGGTGAGCCTCCTCGGACTGCGTCCTGTGGGGTCTCACCCTGCACTTTTTTCCCGCAGGAGTCTCGCCATTCCCCTCCGCCCCTTAGCTATATCAGTGTCTCGAAACCACTTCTGGAAAATCAACTTGTATGGTTGTGAGAAGTGGAACCCACATACAGGGTAGAACAACTTCCAAACCGCGGCTCTTTGTTTAAAAAAATCTCTATATCGAACTTTCAGGATCAGAATGCTTGCTTGACAAGTATATTTTCCGGGAGCCCCCAGAACCACACAATCGTCTCGAAACTGAGTTTTAAAATAAAGGGAGCTTATGTGGAATGAATGACGGGTTTTAATTTTATAGAAAGTAGTGAAAAATATATGAAGCCATTTGAAAAATTAGGAATATCAAGAGAGTTGACTGAAAAACTGAAGCGGCAGGGGATTACGTCACCGACACCTGTACAGGAGCAGGCTATTCCACCCCTTATGGATGGAAAAGATATGATAGCCCAAGCTCAGACGGGAACAGGGAAGACGTTCGCCTTCGTTTTGCCTATTTTAGAAAAAGTAGATCCGTCCTCGGAGGCTGTTCAAGCAGTGATTGTCACCCCGACGAGGGAATTGGCTTTACAGATTACGCATGAAGTGAACAAGCTTAAAAATGAGGACACCCATGTTTTAGCTGTGTACGGTGGTCAGGACGTAGCTAAACAAGCGAACAAATTGAACGGGAAGGCCCATGTAGTTATTGCTACACCAGGACGTTTATTGGATCATTTAAGACGAGAAACGGTTGATTTGAACCACATTCATCAACTGGTCATTGATGAAGCCGATCAAATGTTGGAAGCAGGGTTTCTGCCTGATGTACAGGATATAATTAGCCAGTGTGGGACAGAAAGGCAAACGATGTTGTTTTCAGCAACCATCACATCACAAGTCCATTCTTTAGCAAAAAAAATTACAGATAATCCAAAGCGGATTGAAGTAAAAGAGGAAAAAGTGACGGTCTCTAACATTAAACAACTGTTATATGAAACGACCGATCGAGCAAAACAAGACGCTCTAATTCAGATTATGAGTGAACACAGACCATTTCTTGCGGTCATTTTCTGTAGGACAAAGCGCCGAGCGAAAAAACTGAATGACGCACTGATGGCCAAAGGTTATGAATCTGATGAGCTCCACGGAGACCTATCTCAAGCCAAAAGAGAAAAGGTCATGCAGCGTTTTCGTGATGCGAAAATTCAGTACCTTGTAGCTACGGACGTGGCGGCGAGGGGGCTTGATGTGGAAGGAATCACCCACGTGTTCAACTATGATATCCCACAAGACCCTGAAAGCTATATCCACCGAATCGGCAGAACAGGGAGAGCGGGAGGTAAGGGGTTGGCGATTACTTTTGCCGCGCCTAAAGATAAGCCCGCTCTTAAACAAATTGAACAGCATATCAAACAAAAGTTAGAAAGACGATCTTTGGAGAAGCTTTCTCCGGGAAAAAGAGAAAAAGAAGAAGAGAAACCATCACGCTACAAAAAACGAAGAAGGTAAGCCAAAAACCAGAGTCCTCTCTAGACTCTGGTTTTTTGTGAGTTAATTTAGAAAATTACTGCAAAAAAACAATAACATTGAGGAGAGTTGTGAAATATGATACATTATAAACATAATTCCGAGTTAACTCATTGGAATTATAAATAATGAGGAGAGATGAACTTTATGGGGATGGAATTTGTCGACCTATTCAATCAATGGGCGAGTTCATATGACGATACAGTAGCTGGTAAGGATCCGGAATATCGCGAAGTGTTTGAAGGGTACGATGAAATGTTGGGGCGCTTAGCCAAGCTTTCCGTTTCCCCGGTTATGGAATTCGGAGTAGGTACAGCGAATCTAACGAGAAAGGTCATCGACCAAAATAAGGTCGTTCTTGGCATTGAACCTTCCTCTGAAATGCGGAGGATTGCTAAAGTGAAATGTCCCGAAGCTGCTATCTATGATGGGAACTTTCTCGAGTATCCGAAACTTCTTACACCGATCCGATCCATCATTAGTTCATTTGCTTTTCATCACCTGACGAGTAGCGAGAAAGTTGAAGCCATCCAGAGCTTCCGAGATCGTCTCGAAGATGATGGGAAGGTAGTTTTTATAGACACGATCTTTAAAGACAAGGAACATAAGCAACAGTTGATCAAAACTGCGGAGAGACAAGGATTTTTAAATTTAGCGCAGGATTTGCAGGAAGAATACTACCCATTTCTAGAAGAACTAAGAGAGATGTTTGTCCTTAACGGATTCGATGTAACTTTTGAACAGCTGAACAAATACGCCTGGCTCATTCAGGCAAAAAAAGGAGAATGATCACATGCCAAAAATGAACGTTGAAAGTTTTAATCTTGACCACACGAAAGTGAGCGCCCCGTATGTACGACTAGTAGGAGTAACTGAAGGAGAAAAGGGAGATAAAATTTACAAATACGACCTTCGTATCAAGCAGCCGAACCAGGAACATATGGAAATGCCAGCCCTTCATTCTCTTGAGCACTTGATGGCGGAAAACAGCCGGAATCACCATGACCGCATTGTCGACATTGGACCGATGGGCTGCCAAACAGGTTTCTATATTGCCATCCTCAACGACGACAGCTATGATAACGTGCTTAATGTAATCGAGAAGACTCTTCAGGATGTTTTGGAAGCAGACGAAGTTCCTGCATGCAACGAAGTTCAGTGCGGATTTGCTGCGAGCCACAGCCTGGAAGGAGCTCAGAAACTGGCAAAAGAATTACTTGAAAAACGTGAGGAATGGACGGAAGTTTTTCAATAAATAACGGGAGTTGAGAATGCGATGGGTTACGTGAAGAACATACAATCATTGATTGGTCAGACACCGATGATCGAACTCACTCATTCCGAAATCCCGAATCAAGCTAGAATCTTCGCTAAGCTTGAATTCATGAACCCAGGCGGTAGCATCAAAGACCGTCTGGGTTTAAAACTGATTGAGGATGCGGTAGAACGTGGATTGTTAAAACCGGGGGGAACCATTATTGAACCCACGGCAGGAAATACAGGCATTGGCCTCGCCCTTGCTGCGATCGGAAAAGGAATCACCGTCATTTTTGTGACACCAGAGAAGTTCAGTCAGGAAAAACAAACCTTGATGAGAGCTTTAGGAGCTCAAGTCGTAAACACTCCTACTGAAAAAGGAATGAAGGGAGCCATAGAGAAAGCGAATTTACTGGCTGAGGAAATTCCTGATTCCTTCAGTCCGCAGCAGTTTCATAATCAAGCGAACCCAGACGCTTATTACGAAACTCTTGGTCCGGAGATCTTTCACGATATGAATGGAGAAGTGGATATTTTCGTCGCTGGTGCAGGTACAGGTGGGACATTTATGGGAACTTCCCGTTATTTAAAAGAGCGAATGGAGAATGTCAAAACCGTGATTGTTGAACCGGAGGGCTCCATATTAAACGGGGGAGACCCTGGCCCGCATCGTACAGAAGGGATAGGGATGGAGTTTCTCCCTTTTTACATGAATCCTGATTATTTTGATGCGATTCATACCATATCAGATGAGATTGCTTTCCGCCGTGTAAAAGAGCTGGCTTTAAATGAAGGTTTGCTCGTAGCCAGTTCATCGGGAGCAGCCTTTGAAGCTGCGTGGAGAGAAGCTGAAAGGGCACAGCCAGGAGCAAAAATTGTAACCATCTTTCCTGACAGTAGTGAGCGATATTTAAGTCAAGGCATATATGAGGAGTGATGACATGAGAAAAAAAACACAGCTGATCCATGGGGGAATCACGGGTGATGAAAAGACTGGAGCTGTCAGTGTACCCATTTATCAGGTAAGTACCTACAAACAAGATGGAGTCGGTCAGCACCGCGGGTATGAATATTCAAGAACGGGAAACCCGACACGTTTTGCATTGGAGGAATTGATCAAGGACTTGGAAGGTGGCCATAAAGGTTTCGCTTTCGGATCAGGTATGGCAGCCATTACAGCCGTATTAATGACTTTTAATCATGGAGATCATGTGATTTTCACCGATGATGTGTACGGGGGGACGTACCGTCTTGTATCTAAGATCATCAACCGCTTTGGACTAGAAGCAAGTTTTGTTGATACCAGCGATTTGGATAATATCCAGTCAGCGATTACAGATCGCACAAGAGCAATTTACGTCGAAACCCCTACAAACCCTTTGCTTAAAGTGACAGATTTAGAAAAGGTGTCTGCTTTAGCGAAGGAAAAAGATTTGACGTTTATTGTTGATAATACTTTCAGCACGCCATATTGGCAGAATCCGATTGAATTTGGCGCCGATATCGTCTTGCACAGTGCAACCAAATATTTAGGAGGACATAGTGACGTCGTAGCTGGTCTCGTTGTTGTGAACAGTGAGCAGCTGGCAGAGGATGTCCACTTTGTGCTGAACTCTACGGGTGGTGTTTTGGGACCCCAGGATTCATGGCTTCTTATGAGAGGAATCAAAACACTCGGGATCCGCATGGAAGAAATTGAGGAGAATACAAGGCAGTTCGTAGAGTTTCTCCAAGATCTTCCGGAAGTGACAGACATTTATTATCCAGGCCTGGACGATCATAGAGGAAGCGAGGTTCATCAAAAACAAGCGCGTGGTAACGGTGGTATGATCAGCTTTGATGTCGGCAGTGGAGAGAAAGCGGATCAAGTTCTCCGCAATGTAAAATATTTCACTTTGGCAGAAAGCCTTGGAGCCGTCGAAAGCCTTATCTCAGTTCCTGCGATGATGACTCACGCTTCTATTCCAAAAGAGCGGCGAGCTGAACTTGGTATCACAGATGGCCTCGTCCGTGTATCCATCGGGCTTGAAGATATTGAAGACCTTAAAGAAGATTTTCTCCAAGCCTTAAGAAAATAATCCCCAAAAAGGAGCACTCCACCAGTGCTCCTTTTTCTTTCACAAAAGCTCCCGTTTGTTGTAGACTCAGTTTCGAGACTTTTGTTGAGTGGATGGGACTGCGGGGAATAGCTCGCTTTCCGCGGGGCCCCACACGAGGTGGGGTCGTTCGATGTTGGCACAGGACGTGCCGAACTTAATCGAACTTCAACTATTCTTTGAGCCTCCTCGGACTTCGTCCTGTGGGGTCTCACCCTGCACTTTTTTCCCCCTAGGTATCCGGTTCCGGCGCCTAGCGGCTAGTGAGACTTCCCTCGCTTCTGTACGATAAGTCAACATCGAATCACTTCGTTCTCCGTGTTTCCTTTATCTCCGCCAGCTCAGTCCAGTCCATACGCCGCTGATCGAGACGCCTGCACACTTATATTAGGAGTCTCGCCATTCCCCTCCGCCCACTTTTCGTAAGACATTCTCGAAACTACCTTCCAGTAATAAGAGCTTTTGTAGTTAAGAATCCTATACCGATGCAGATTAAGCAGGATTTCACAACACTATTATGCAGGTTACTATAAGAGGAATTTCGAGAACCTCATTTGGTAAAGGGGCGGAGGGAAACGGTGAGACTCCTGTGGGAAGTGCGTGGTAGATGAGACCCCGCAGAGCGTTAGCTTAAGGAGGCTCATCACTCGCCCACGGAAAGCGAACCTTTTCCCGGAGCCCCTAAATCCACACAAACATCTCGAAATCAAGTCTTCCACAATCCTGCCATTTAGTTTAATATCTCTCCTCTTGCATAGGTCATTCGCGCCTGAGCCACACTAAAAAGGAAATTCAATCAGGAGTGGAAAAGCATATGGATTATACACATTATAAAAAACAACTGGAAGAGCGAAAAAGGGAAATTGAGCAGCGCTTAATGGACAATGACCAGTACGGGTTGGAACGTGGTTTTGCAAGTGATATGGCCTCAGGGGAATTGTCACAATATGATAACCACCCGGCGGATTCTGGAACCGAGTTGTACGAAAGAGAAAAGGATATTGCTTTGCTGGGACATTTAAAAGAAGAATTGTCCGATATCCAATATTCCCTTAAGCAAATGGACAAAGGAACATATGGAATTTGTGAGGAAACGGGGGAGCAGATTCCTAAAGAACGATTGGAAGCTATTCCAACAGCAAGAACGATTGCGTCGGCGTCCTCCAACCAGGATATTTCCATGGATCGTCCAGTAGAAGAAGATGTACTTTCAGATTTAGAAGCGAATTATGGACGGAACCATGATGATCCGGAATACAATGAACAGAATGCGTATGAACAAGTGGCATCCTTCAACCAGAGCAGTATGACGTATGATGATTCATCTTTGATGGACAACGAGGATGGCGTAGGTTATGTAGAGGAGTTCGAACCATTTGTTTCTACAGATATGAATGGTTACACAGGTGCAGATGATGTTAGTTTTCAACGTAATGAACATTACGATAAGTATATGGATAGTCAGGACGAAGCGGAAGATACGTACTGATGGAAAAAGCCTGAGGGTATGGCGATACTCTCAGGCTTTTTTATTAATATCCTACTTCGATGGCTGCGTTCACGATATACATCAAGTCATTCTTATCTTCTTTTTCTTCTAGTACAATTCCGCTTGTTGTCAACATTCCGCCTTCCATCACTTCAATGTTCACCTCACCGTAAGGGATGGCTTTTTTCACTTCTTCATGGTCGAGTTGATCGAAGTCGCATGGAAGAGCAAGCTTGACATTAATCTTCATATTATCCAGGGATTGTTCTGGTAAAACCGAGCGGATCCCTGGCATGGAGTTTGTATGGATAGCATTTTTGATTGCACGTACAGCGGCTTTTGTGACATTTTGACCGTGGACATCTGTCCCCATTCCGGTCTGAATAAACATTAGTTGATCCATGGAAATCCCACCTTTCCTTTTCATCCTAACACATAGGGCGGAGCGATTAGAAAAGATTGCTATCTAATCGTTGACACACAATTCCGAACATCTGTATAATCTAAAACATATAATTAAAACATACTATTTCTATAGGAATTATAATCATAAGGGTGTGACGCATTGTTTTTATCCATAGATCAAGTTGGGAAGACCTTTAATGGTAAAGGGAAAGATGGTTTTGAAGTCTTTTCTGGAATCGATTTGAATATTGAAGAAAATCAATTTGTCTCACTTCTAGGACCGTCCGGATGTGGGAAATCAACGCTCCTTTCAATGGTTGCAGGCCTGGAAGGTGTCACATCCGGCGCTATCCGGTTGGAGGGAGAAGAAATTAAGAAAGCTGGACCCGACCGGGGGATGGTCTTTCAACAACCGTCGCTTTTTCCATGGCTGAATGTAAAGGAAAATGTCCTTTTTCCGTTAAAAGGGCACGGGTCAAAGAAAGAGGCGGAGGAGAGGGTGGACCGTTTCTTACAGATGGTTCACCTCAGCAGGTTTAAAGAAAATTACACCCATGAGCTTTCTGGTGGAATGCAGCAGCGGGTAGCGATTGCAAGAGCGCTTGCCATGGATCCTAAAGTGTTACTCATGGATGAGCCGTTTGGCGCGCTTGATGAACAAACGAGACATATTCTTCATGAAGAACTGATGAAAATCTGGCAGGAGACGCAAAAGACGATTCTGTTCGTTACTCACAGCATTCAGGAAGCAATCAAATTATCTGATCGGGTGGTCGTCATGGGAACACGACCAGGGCGGATCATCGCTGACTTTACCGTCGACCTTCCTCGGCCCAGGAAGAGGGATGATGAAAGGGTTATCGAACTTGAGCGGAAGGTCATGGATCTCTTGGAAGGTGAAATCAATAAAGTTTTGAAGGAAGAACTTCATCATGAAGCTAGCTATTAAGAGAATTGGTTTTTTAGTTGTCGTTTTAGGTTTATGGCAGTTGGTGTATTCTATCGGTGTCTTTGAAGATATCGTCTTCCCATCACCAATCAAAGTGGGCATCGCTTTGTATGAAGGATTTGCTGATGGTGATTTTATTAAAGCATTGGGCGCGAGTTTTCGTCATTTATTCATGGGTTTGTCCCTTGCTATATTGTTCGGGACCGTTATTGGGGTTCTGCTTGGGAAATCGAAACAGGCAGATGAAACGGCAGGGATGTACCTGATTGCCTTACAGAGTATTCCTAGCATTGTATGGGTGCCACTTGCCATTATGCTTTTCGGTTTTTCTGAATTTGCCGTTGTATTTGTCGTGGTACTTGGAGGTACGTTCGTCATGGCTTTAAATGTACGGACCGCTATTTATAGTGTTCCACCACATTTGGTCCGTGCTGCGCGGACGATGGGTACCAATGGCATTCCTCTTTTTTTCAGAGTGGAAGTTCCATCGAGCATCCCGTATTTTATGACAGGTCTCAGGCTAGCCTGGGCCTTCAGTTGGAGAGCCCTTATGGCTGGTGAGTTGTTAAGCAATGGTCCTGGATTGGGGTACTCTTTAAGGTACGCTCAGGATTATGCACGCATGGATCAAGTGATTGCTATTATCATTATCATTGGTGTCATTGGTGCAGTCGTCGATCAAATTGTCTTTTCTAAATTAGAAAGAAATGTAAGGAAACGCTGGGGATTATTGAAATCATAGATAGGAGATGAGGAGAATATGAAAAAATGGTTATCCATTGTTGCTCTTGCTGTCATGAGTCTGGTGCTTGCTGCATGCGGTAGTGATGCAGGAGCGAATTCTGATGATGGTGGCACGACCGAAGAAATTACCATTGGTTACTTCCCGAATATCAACCACGTAGCGGGTATGGTAGCTGAAACGAAGGATTTGTATTCTGAAACATTGCCGGACGGAACAAAAGTGAATTACCAATACTTCCCGGATGGATCCTCGTTTATGACAGCGATCGAAACAGGTGACATCCAAGGAGGGCTTGTAGGACCCGGTCCAGCGATGAATCACTTTACAAGTGGAGCCGAAATTAATGTTGTGGCTGCAGGATCAACAGGCGGTACAGTGATTATGGCTAGAGAAGGAGCAGATATTGAGTCTCCGGAAGACCTGGCAGGGAAGACATTTGTTTCTCCGAGGGTAGGTTGTACACACGATGTACAATTTGAAACGATGATGAAAGAGGAATTCGGATTGACTTCCGACCGCATTGATGGAGAAATGAAACATGTCACAGGAAAACCAGCGACTTATGCAAGTTTGTTTGAGACGAAAAATGTTGATGTGGCGACTGTCCCTGAACCTTGGGCATCTTCTATAGAGGAACAAGGAAGCGGTAAAGTCCTTGTCGACACTCCGGATGTTGCTTTTGGGGAAACCTTGCCAGCAGCCGTGTTCGTTACTTCTCAAAAACTTGTGGATGAGAATCCTGATATGGTGGAAAGCATTGTAGAAGCTCACAAAAAAGCGACAGACTTCATAAATGAAAACCCAGAGGAAGCGAAACAGATCGCTATTGATAAAATTAAAGACATCACCGATCAAGAACTATCCAAAGAAGTCATCGACCGTGCCTGGGAGCGTATCGATTTCACGTATGATGTGAATGAAGAACATCTTCAGAAGTTCGCTGATTCTTCTTATGATCTTGAATTTTTGAAAGAAAAGCCGGACTTGACTGGTTTGGTTGACACAAGTTTCCTTGAATAATTGAGGAAGAGGCGGGTATTTGCACCCGTCTCTTTTTTTGTTTACGTTTAATTCTCGAAGAACACTACGCATGGAAAAAGGCAATAATGTTGAAAACATCCCTTTAGTTTTTATGATTTAGGTCAAACTAAAAGGTACAGGAGGGATGCTCATTGAAGCGCTTTTCAATCGTTTTGTTTATTTTTGGAACACTTTTGGTGTCAGGGCAGTCGGTTACGGCTGAAAGTGAATATAAAATCGTCCATAAAGATAAGGTTACGGAAGATTGGGAAGTCCATGTCGATTATCCGAGGTTTGAGCATTTGGAAAGTAAAGGTCTGCAAGATACCGTTAATTTTCAAATCGTACAGAAGCTTGAAGATACATTGAGAGACGTAAAGAGAGGGGCAGGGGAAATGATGGGAGTCCCTTACCTTTATTATGAAGAAACAGCAGTATTTAAAGAAAAGACCTTTTATTCTGTAGTGATGACCTCCCATATATCCAGAGGAAATCGCTATAATTCAACCGTCACCTCCATCAATTTTCAAGATGACAGAGGAGGGGAGATAAAGAAATTGAAAGACCTTGTATATATCGATCGATTAAATAAGGAAGTGAAGAAAGCGTTGGAAGCTGACCCGGATACGTATTTGCAGGAGCCCTTTGCTGGTGTAAGGGATAATACCGCTTTTTATGTGAAGGATGAACGCCTCGTACTCGTATTTAATAAATTTGAGGTCGCTGCTGGTGTCCATGGAACTCCTGAGATTTCAGTGCCTTTAAAAGGGGTTCTTAAAGAAGAATTAGAGAAGAAAGTGCCTCCTTTACCTTCCTATACATTATCCACACCTGGAATGTAGTATTCGTGGGTTTATTTATAGGATATCCACATAATCAACAATTGGTCGGGGGTGTTTTACCCACATATGTTTCCAGTCAAGAATATCTTCACAGCAGTAGTTTGGTTCATTTACTAACACTGTGCACAACCCTGTGGATAATGTTAATAACATATAAAGAAAAGAAGCATAAGCGTTGCTTATGCTTCCAACATTTCTTCTTCATTCTGTTCTCCGTAGTAATGAAACAAATATTGATCTTTTGTAATGACATACAAGTCATAGACATCGTCTGTACGGTTGATCCACGAAAGTACTTCCGGGTAAGCCTCATTTCCGCAGGATACATAAGGGATTTTTAAAGCCGCTTTCATGGAACGGACATTAGTGCGTCTGATTTTCATGAATACAGCTTCTATATTCAGCTGGAAAAACAATTCCTCGAAAAACGCTTCCTTCGCTATTTTATTATACCCTTTCCCAAAATAAGGCTGGCCGATCCATGTTGCTAAAAAACCTTTTCCGTTTTGTACATCAAAAAGATTGATGGTGCCAATAGGCTGCCCCCACTCATCAAGGATGGTACGTGATACCAATTCCCCCCGATCTTCAGCTTCTATAGTTTGTTTGGTTAAAAAGTAGAACTCGTCACTGGAAGCTGCTTTGTGTCGGACGTAAGGAAACACTTCAGGGTGGCTCATCAACTCAAATAAAACCGGGGCGTCATGTAAATCACGCTTTTTTAGCATAAAAAATCCCTCCTTGAATGAGGAGGGTGATCCAAACGCATAGGAAATAGGCGTTCACTGGCCGGTTCGGACCACCCTCGAATTTTTATCAATTGCTCACAAAAATTCGGGGTGGGAATCGAACCCACTAGAACCAGCGTCAATACTGGTGGCGCACCATTTGCCTTCCCTACACCAAAAGCTTATAAAATATCATCTAAACTTATAATAATCCACTCCGAGGAAAAAGTGAATAAAAACTTTGTAAAATGGACGTGGATTTTTTTACAAATTTTTATAGTTTCTGCCGATCTGTTAAAACAGTAAATACAGCTAATCTCTCTGAATAAGTGGAGGCCTCTTTATCATACGCTCCGGTGCAAGTGATGAGATTTAAACCGCGTGAATTTGTGGGACCAAAGATTTCCCTGATTGGGGCATCTTCGTAAGGATAGGATTCCATTCTGCTTACTTCAAAGGTAAGCTTCATGTGATCACCATAAACATGAATTTCATCTCCTGGCTTTAAATCTTTAAGGTCATAAAAAACAGCTGGCCCGCTATTGCCATCCACGTGTCCTGCAATGACAGCATTCCCTTGATCTCCGGGCATCGTTCCTGGTTCAAACCACCCGACATCGATCAAGGATTTTGGAACCGCCATACCGCCCTCCGGTGTGTACCCAAGAGCCATGATTGAAGCTTCCACATTAATTGAAGGGATATGAATACGATCAGGTGTGATGCCAGTTTGTTCAGAAGAAGCTATAACAGCCGGCGTGTAATTTTGTTTAACCGGGGCTTTCTCTGATTGATCGTTGACAAAAGGTTCCTTTTTAACTTCTACATCCTGGGTGCGTATGGTTTCTGATGTAGAAAGAACCCTGGATTCCTCTGCAGGTTCTTCATTCAGCCAATGGAAACTGATGAAAAATACGAGGAGACCCAGGGCTAAAGGGAAAAGTCTTCTTACCATTCTTACGCTTCTGAACGTTTACGAGTAAGCATAAAGCCAGCACCCATGGCTAGTACACCTAGAAGAGCTGCATACATCCAAGCGTTCGAAGTGGAATCTGCTGTTCCGCCTAAACCAGTCGCAGGCATCATTGTCGGCATTGCAGCAGAATCTTGAAGGAGCAATACTTCTGGGTTATCTGCTGTGCCAACAGCGAAAGCACTGTACACTTTTCCTGCTTCAAGGTTCGTACCTGAAAGGTCGATCAACTGTGTTCCATCTGTCGTACGAACTTCAAGGTCGTAGGAACCTGGATCAACTTCCATATAATCAGTGACCATTGGGAATTCAGCACCAGAGAATAAAGCATCTCCACCAATAGGACCTACATCAACGGCTGGTGCACCAGGAATGAAGTGACCGACACGGACTTTGGCCATACCTTCCGTTGCTTCCATAGAGTCTTGGATGGCCTTCAATTGAATGTTTTCTAAGTTATCAATCGCTGCAGCCGTATAAGCCATGCCTGCTTCTACATTTATCGTGGTAGAAATGACAGGATCTTGTTCACCTTTTGTTCCAGCTGCATAAATCTCTACCGTATGTTCACCGGCCGGCACTTCCAAATAATCGGTAGCTGCTTTAAATTCTGCACCTTCCACAACAGCTTCATCATTCAAATAAACATCAACGGCAGGGGCATCAGGCGATGCGTGCAGGACGCGGACCATAGCATTCTGATCATGGCTGTCAGCCAGTACAGAAGGTGCGAAGATTCCCAAAATCAAAACAACAGCAGCTAATGAAGAAAATAATTTTTTCATGTTCCCACTCCTTAATTTTTTTATATCCATTGCCGAACGCTGGAACGGCAATTTCTACAATAGGGGTTCTTACAACGCGTTGTAAAACTCTTGTACAAGTTTTGTATATTAAGCATATACACCCTTTGTACAACTTTCAAACCTTTTGCTATGCTCAATATGTTTTTTGAGAACATAGAAAAACACCGGAAATTCCTTCCGGTGTTAGAGTGCTTCACTATTCTTGGAAATATACCATTTTTCCGTCAATCATTGTCCATATGGGTTTAGAGAGGTACTCGAATGGATGTCCGCTCCATAATACAAGGTCAGCATCCTTCCCTTTTTCAATTGAACCGACCCTGTCATCGACACCAAGATTCTTAGCTGGTGTGATGGTGATCCCCCGAAGAGCGTCCTCGATTTCAAGACCTTCTCTGGCTGCGAGTGCTGCACATATGTTCAAGTATTGTATCGGTGTATAAGGGTGGTCCGTCGTAATGGAAACGCGGATTCCGTGATCATGCAGGATTTTATATGTCTGCCACGTTTTATTTCTAAGCTCGATTTTGGAGGCCCTTGTGAATGTTGGTCCCACGGAGACTTGTAATTCTCTGCCTGCAAGTTGATCCGCTATTAAATGTCCTTCTGTACAATGTTCAATTCGCAGATCAAGGTCAAATTCGTCTGCCAGGCGTAAGGCTGTTATGATGTCGTCCGCTCTATGGGCATGGATCCTTACGGGTATCTCTTTATTCAATGCTTGAAGAATGGGTTTTACACGGAGGCCGGGTTCTGGGTCTTTCATAGCTGCATAGAAGGTCTCCCTTAGTGTCCCCATAATTCCAAGTCTGGTTATGGAAGCATTTTTAGACTGGGAGTGGATCCTTTTAGGGTTTTCCCCTAAAGCGAGTTTAAGGCCCGCCGTCTCTCTTAGAATCATATCGTTGATCGTATGGCCCACCGTCTTAATAACAGAGGTTGTACCCCCGATCATATTTGCGCTCCCTGGCATTATATGAGCTGTGGTAACGCCAGCTTTCCTCGCGTTGAAAAATGCAGGGTCGAGAGGGTGGGCCCCGTCAATGGCTCTCAGGTGCGGGGTAACGGCCTCGATCGTTTCATTTGCATCACTGCCGGCCCAGCCGGTCCCTTCATCGTAAAGGCCAAGGTGAGTGTGAACATCAACGAATCCAGGGTAAAGATCCAACCCTTTGCCATCAATAAATTCTGCTTGTTTCGGCATCTCCATGCTTTTTCCGTAATCGTGTATTTTTCCATCGACCACATGCACACATCCATTTTTTATAGAAGGAGATGTGATGGGGTGGATATTGACATTCTTTATTACAGTGTTCATAGACATACAGCCTTTCCCTTCGATATACAATTATTATACTTTAAAAAACCCTTTTGGATAACAAAAAGAGCAAAGCTAAGCTTTGCTCATTGACCGTTTACTTGTCTAAGATGGATGAATAGGTGAAGACTCGACTTCATGTTGTGTAGTGAGCGTGAATAAAAGAAATGTTTAACAAGACCTATGGTTAAAACTGATCAGGACGGATTGTATAGCCAAGACCTCGACTTTTTTTTATTTTCTGTTTCTATTTACGTAAGGATAGAGGGGGTCTTTCAAGTGAAATTCATAGGTTTCTCCATCAACAATACCTACCACCTTATCGCTATCATAAAGATCAAGCATGAACTGAGCCATCTCTTCAGCTGTGTGGTATTGGGGAACGTTTTCTTCATAGCTGAATTGATTGACATCCATAGACCTTTTTACAAATTCCGTTTCTGTTGCCGCTGGTGCCAGCACTTTCGCCTGCATAGGGCTTCCTTGAGCTTGAAGCTCCTGAGCAAGTCCTTCAGTAAAAGCGCTCACAAAAAACTTCGTTGCGCAATAGGTAACGGCACCACCGACAATGGTGTATCCTCCACCTGAAGAAACATTTATCAATTGTGTTCCTTGTTGTTCTGCGTAATCTCTCACATACAAGGAGGTCAGGATCGTCAATGCTTCATTATTCAAACGAAGCATTTTTTCAATTTTAGGAAGTTCTTGATGTGAAATCGAGTCGAAGTTTCCGAAACCGGCATTGTTGATCCAGGTTTCAACTTCATACTCTTTTGTTCGTTCATAAAAATCATACACTTCCTCATTTTCAGCTAGGTCTGCTGTCATGATGACCACGTCAATTTCTGTATTCATTTCAGTGACTTTCGATTTTAACTCTTCAAGGTTTTTCTCTCGCCTGGCTGTCAGGATAAGGTTCTTTCCCCGTGTTGCAAAAGCCAAAGCTGCCTCATAACCGATTCCAGAACTTGCTCCCGTAATCACAGTGTACAACATTAAAAGTCCTCCTTGGATTTAGTTCGCTTGTTCAGGGGATCTTATTATTCTCATACCGCTATAAAATGTTCATACGTAATGATTCACCAGACGACTGATAAGCATTACATATATGAATAATCACCACCCAGGTTTAACATCGTCTATTTATTTAAGATGGAGGATAGGGCCGGTTGAAGTTCCGGATAATGAAAGGTGTACCCAGAGGCCATCGTTTTTTTAGGGATGACACATTGTCCATCTAAAAGAAGAGTACTCATATCACCTAGTGCCGCTTTAAGAGCAAAGGAAGGAGCTGTAATCCAATGGGGGCGATTCAGCACCTCTCCAAGTGTCTGCCCAAAATCTTTATTTCTTTTCGGGTTGGGCGCTGTCCCGTTTAAAGGGCCGTGAATATTGTTATTTTCGATTGCAAAATGAACAATTCCGACCACATCAGCGATATGGATCCAGGACATCCATTGTTCTCCTGACCCTAAATTGCCGCCAATCATCATTTTATAGGGAAGAATCATTTTCGGGAGCGCGCCTTCTTCCCCTAATATAATGCCGAAGCGGACATAAACCGTGCGAACTCCTTTATCGGCTGCTTGTGACGCGCGTGCCTCCCATTCCTCCACGACATTTGCTAGAAAATCATTTCCGGGTTCAGTGGTTTCTTCTGTGAATGTTTTGGTTTTTGATTGGCCGTAATACCCTACAGCAGAAGCGTTAACGAGCACCTCTGGTTTTTCCGGAAGTGCATCGATTAAATCCAATACGCCTTCTGTCGATTTGATTCTACTTTCCAATATGGACTGCTTTCTTTCCTCTGTCCAACGTCCACTATTCAATGATTCTCCTGCTAAGTTTACAATGGCATCAAGAACAGGGAGTTCTTGTTCTGGATGGAATTCCTCTTTCAACCAACCGACATAAGTCACTTGATCCGTGTCTTTGTACTTCTTTGGACTCCGTGTCAATATGTACACGTCATGCCCTTCTTGTACGAGCTTTTCTTTTAATTGGGTACCAACAAAACCAGTACCTCCTGAAATGGCGATGTTCATGTTTATTCCTCCTGTCTGCGTGAGGTTGTCAATAGTTTACTCCATTTGGTTCGGTTTGACGATACGCCAGCCGAATTCATGATAAAATATGGTCAAAGAGGTGAAGCGGATGGCTAAACTTACGAAAATTACCACACAGAAAAAACATAAAAGTCGATACAATATCTTCCTGGATAAAGGGAAGGGGGAAGAGTACGGATTCAGTGTCGATGAAGACGTACTTGTGAAATATCGTCTCCAAAAAAACATGGAACTTGATGAGTCACTGATTAACGCGCTGATTCAGACCGATACTCTTCACAAATCCTATACCCTTGCAATCAATTATTTAAGCTATCGTATGCGCTCAGAAAAAGAGATCCGGGATTATTTAAAAGACAAAGAGACCGATCCTGAGCATATTGAAGAGATCATTTCACGGTTAAACAAGGAACGGTTATTGGATGATCAGGAGTTCGCGAATTCCCTTGTGAGGACACGCATCATGACTTCGAGCAAAGGACCGCTCCTATTGAAAAAAGAATTATTGGATAAAGGGGTAGCTGCAGTGAAAGCGGATGAAGCTATCACGCATTATTCTTTTGATAAGCAATTTGAAAAAGCTATGAAATTTGCTGAAAAGAAACTGAGGAATGATGGTCGGAAATCTTTCCGTCAGCAAGTTCAAAATGTACAGCAGACGCTGATGCAAAAAGGGTTCCAGGGAGACGTTATCCAGGAAGTGATTGCTAATTTACCGGAAGATGAGGATAAGGACGCAGAATGGGAAGCGGTCGTCTATCAGGGGGAAAAACTGCTTCGCAAATTTCAGTCCAAAGCTGAAGGGTATGAGTTGAAGCAGAAAGTTAAGTCTGGTCTTTACAGAAAAGGTTTCACATTTGATCTCATTGACCGTTTTATTGACGAAAATATAAAGGAATAAAAAAAGAACAAGCCGTCTGACTTAAACGTCAGCCGCTTGTTCTTTTTTGCTCAACAGTCCTTTTTTATCCAAGTTCTCAATTGCCTCATGCACATGATCGACAACTGCACTTGCTTTTTCCTTCACCTGATCATGAGCCGTAGACATGGCATAGCTGTATGGAGTCATTTCAAACATGCTCAAGTCATTAAAAGAATCTCCGACACATGCGATTTCATCAGGTTGAATGCCGAGACCTTCAATTAACTGCCTGAGACCGCTTTGTTTGTTGATCGATTTAGGCATCATATCGACACATGTTTCATGAGAGATGAAGCTGTCAATTTCCTCTCCGAACGTCTCTTTAATTCTTTCAGCAGCTTTCATGACATCGGCTTCCTTCCCGTGCAACGCGATTTTTGAAGGGATAATCGTTTGGCCGACCTGTTCATTCAATTCAGGTTTGACGATGATTTCGTGAAACATCTGCTCAGAAATCATATCCACGAAGGCGTTCGATTCTTTCGTGAACGTTTCATCTGCTGTAGAGACTGTTTTTATCATCGGTTCTTGGTCGATCGTCTGAATAATTCGTTGAGCTAGTTCGGATTCAAATGTTTTGGCGTGGATCTGTGTATCTTCATCGTTGAACACAAACGCTCCATTTTGACTGACGCGATGACCATTTACACCTACGCGCTTTAGAACCTCGATAATCTCATGGTCCATACGGCCGGAGGCGACAGCAAGAGGCGGGCCCTCTTCCACCAATCGCTTCAATGCATCAATATCTTCGTTTTTAATATAATGATCTTCTCCAAGAAGGGTACCATCAAGGTCTGTGACAAATAGTTTAATCATTGATTCATCTCCTCTCCGTGCAGGTCGTTTCCCAGCACCTAAATGATTGTACACGACGTAATCGCTTTCACACAAAGAGGAAAGCTTATTCCTTAGCCTGCCACTTGTAAAAAAAACAAATCAAATATAGGATAGAAGTTATGAGATGATTGAAAACGCTTTTAGTGTTATTTAAGTGGGGGACCATTATGGAAAAGCAGATAAAGATAAAAAAAGTGCTCAATAATAATGTAGTCATTGCTTCCCACCCAACTTATGAAGAAGTGGTATTAATTGGGAAAGGAATCGGTTATAACCGGAAAAAGGGAGACGAAATTTCTTCCGAAAAAGCCGACAAGACATTTTTGCTGAGTAATGAACAGGAAAAAGAGCAATATGTGAGTTTATTGCCATACATCGACGAAAATTTGATTGACTTCATGAGTGATATCCTCCATCACGTTGAATCGCGGATGGGACAAGAGCTCAACCAGCACATTCACGTTGCGCTGACGGATCACCTTGCTTTTGCTATCAATCGAGCAAAAAAGGACCTTCAGTTCTCAAACCCATTCTTACTTGAAATTGAATCCCTTTATCCGAAGGAATATCAAATCGCGATGGAAGTCGTGACGATGATCTACGATAAAATGGGTATTCAATTTCCGGAAGGAGAGGTAGGGTTCATCGCTCTCCATATTCATAGTGCGGTAACAGACAAGACATTAAGGGAACTCAACCGTCATAACCAGCTCATCACACATCTTGTTAAGCTGGTTGAGGATACGATGGACGTTCAAATAGATAAAAAGAGTGTGGACTACCATAGGCTTGTTCAGCATTTGCACAGGGCTATTGATCGGGTTTACCAGGATGAAAACGTGGGAGATGAAATTCGTTTAGCTAACATGTTGAAAGAAGAATATCCTGTGTGCTATAATCTAGCATGGAAACTGATAAAAGTGATGCAACGGCAACTGAATAAACCTGTAGATGAGTCGGAAGCGATTTATTTGACGATCCATTTGCAGCGTTTAACCCATAAAACCTAAAACGTACGTGTTACTGACACGATCAGGCATGAGTACATGAAGGTGAAGTGGTTATCATAGGGATAGGACTATCCTTATGGAGCCCACTCACCTCTTGTGCTCATGCTTTTTTATTGTCCTGCTGAATAGCAGGTCGAGCTATTATCCATAATCGGCGTCCTTAATTGGACGCTTATCGTTCCCTTTTTGTTGAAAACGTTTTATTTTTCTGACAAATGGATTTTATGGGGCCAGAGGCTTGCGTCACAAATAAAAAGGAGGAAAACATAATGTTCAAGAATGCTTTCGGCACATTGCAAAAAGTCGGTAAAGCTTTGATGACTCCTGTCGCACTTTTGCCTGCGGCTGGTATTCTTCTAGCTTTTGGTACAAGCTTTGCTCAAGACAACTTTGTTGATAAAGTGCCATTCTTCGGAACACCTTGGGTTCAAACATTGCTGCAAGTAATGGCTGAAGCCGGGGGAATTGTCTTTGCGAATTTACCGTTGCTCTTCGCTGTCGGTGTTGCCATCGGATTAGCGAAAGGAGACGGGGTAGCGGGTCTTGCTGCCATCATTGGTTATTTGATCATGAACGTGGTTATGGGGGTACTAGGAAATGTTGACGCCGACATGACCTCAGATCCTGCCTATGCCGAAGTCCTCGGTATACCGACGCTTCAAACGGGAGTGTTTGGTGGTATTATTGTCGGTATTTTGGCCGCTTCTCTCTATAACCGGTTCTTCAATATCGAATTGCCGCAATTTCTCGGGTTCTTTGCCGGGAAGCGTTTCGTGCCAATTATCACTGCTTTTACATCCCTTTTCTTAGGGATTATCATGCTTTGGGTCTGGCCATTTGCTCAAACAGGATTGAATGCTCTTTCCCACTTGATGTTGGAAGGGAACCAAACCATTTCCGCTTTCTTCTTTGGTTTGATTGAGCGTTCCTTGATTCCGTTTGGCCTGCACCACATTTTCTATTCACCATTCTGGTTTGAATTTGGTTCTTACACTAATGCTGCCGGTGAAGTGATCCGTGGTGACCAGACGATTTTCTTCGAACAGTTGAGAGACGGTGTTGAATTCACTGCCGGAACATTCATGGTAGGTAAATTCCCATTCATGATGTTCGGTCTTCCAGCTGCTGCACTTGCGATTTATCACACAGCAAAACCTGAACGTAAAAAAGTGGTCGGAGGAATCATGGCTTCTGCAGCCTTGACTTCTTTCTTGACAGGTATTACAGAACCAATTGAATTCTCATTCCTATTCGTAGCACCACTATTGTTCGCGATTCATGCTGTATTTGCTGGTTTCTCCTTTATGATTATGGAGATTCTTGGAGTTAAAATCGGACAGACATTCTCTGGTGGTCTGATTGACTTTATTCTGTTCGGTGTTCTTCCAAACCGTACCGACTGGTGGTGGGTCATCATCGTTGGTCTCGTATTCTCTGTGGTTTACTACTTCGGATTCCGCTGGGCGATCCTCAAGTTCAACCTGGCGACACCTGGACGTGAAGATGAAGCAGAAGATGCAGAAGAAGACGGCGAAGTCGGAGATCTTCCATTTGAAATTCTTGAAGCGATGGGTGGACAAAAGAACATCGCCCACCTGGATGCATGTATCACACGTCTACGTGTCTCTGTGAATGATAAAAACGATGTAAACAAAAACCGCTTGAAAAAACTTGGCGCTTCCGGTGTAATGGAAGTCGGGAACAACATTCAGGCTATCTTCGGACCAGTTTCTGATACCTTGCGTGGCCAAATGCAAGATATCATGGATGGTAAAACACCTAGATCAAGAGAAGATGCTTCTGAAATGAAGAACGCTGAAAAAGCTGCAGAAGCACCGGTCACTGAAGGTGAACTGAAATTTGTAAGTCCGATCAAAGGAAAGATCATGCCAATCACTGAAGTTCCGGATCAAGTATTCTCTGGTAAGATGATGGGTGATGGCTTTGCAATTGAGCCGGAAGATGGTAATATTGTTTCACCGATTAATGGTAAAGTCTTAAATGTATTCCCTACAAAACATGCCATTGGCCTCGAAGCTGAGAACGGCATGGAAATCCTGATCCACATCGGAATTGATACGGTCGGATTGAAAGGGGAAGGATTTACAGCGAAGATTTCTGAAGGAGACGAAGTTAAGCAAGGTCAGGCATTGATGGAAGTGGATCTGGATTTCGTAAAAGAAAATGCTCCATCAATCGTAACGCCAATTGTCTTTACGAACCTTCAAGAAGGTCAGTCTGTAAATATTAAGGCATCAGGTCAAGTCAATCACAATGATCCAGACATCATTGAAATTACTGAATAAAGAGGAGAGTTTAACATGGCAGAACAAACAATGAAAATTACAGCAGCTGACGGTGTGCACGCACGTCCAGCAACAGCACTTGTACAAGTAGCAGGAAAATACCAATCCGATGTAAACATCGAGTACAAAGGTAAATCTGTTAACATGAAGTCCATCATGGGCGTAATGTCCCTTGGGATTCCAAACGGGGCAGAAGTAACGTTCAAAGCGGAAGGTTCTGACGAAGCGGAAGCTGTAGAAGCTGTAGTAGCTAAAGCAAAAGAAGAAGGTCTTGGAGAGTAATTTCTTCAAGAAAAAAAGGGCTTGCCTATAAGGCAAGCCTTTTTTTGTGCGGATAAACGAATCGCGCCAAAGGATAAACGAACCGCGCTAAATGTTAAGCGAGTCGCACTAAAGAGCATGAGAATTTGCACCAAAAAAAGTATCGCGCGAAACAGCCGCACGATACTTATATGAATTCGAGTTTATCCTCTTTACAATTAGCGATCGATGAAGATCTCGTTTCTACCGTCATCTTCTGCAAAGATTTGCTCAGCTACAACTTCTGGCCCTTTTAGTCTTTCTGGATTTCCCACATGGTCTGTTTCGCTCCAGAATGGGGTGTTCATACCACCCATATACACGGCGGTCGCGGTCAATGGGGAGCCCTCCCATTCTTTATGCAGGCTCTCAGTAAATCCGCGTACAGCAAACTTACTTGCACAGTATATACTTTCGTTCTTCTTCCCACGTAGACCAGCGGTTGAGATGATGTTCAATACACGGCCTCCTGTAGTTTCTAACATTGGAACAGCAAGCTGTGTGGTCAGAACCGTCCCTTTGACGTTAGTGTTGAGCAGTTGATCTATATTTTCTTCGGTATAGGAGGAAAGCTCTCCGAAATGCCCGATCCCAGCGTTGTTGATCAATACATGTAAGGAATCGATTTGTTTAACAGCCTCTCGAATGGATGATTGCTCCGTTACATCGCATATAATAACCTCTGCTTTTCCACCTTCGTTTAGGATCTCGTTTTGAGTGACCTGTAAGTGCTCTGCTGTTCTTCCAGAGAGGAAGACCTTATAATCGTTTTTTGCGTAAATCCGAGCAAGAGCACGTCCTAAGCCTGTTCCGGCTCCAGTAATCCAAACATTCTTCATCCTCATCTCTCCTTATCTGTGTTGCTTTATATTCATTGTGAACAAACCCTGCTAGAATGTAAAGAGAGCTCGAATAGAGGAGGTTACAACATGGAAAAAAGATATAGTGAATATACACAAGAAGAGTTACGTTCTGAGATTGCGGAGTTGACGGAAAAAGCGCAAAAGGCGGAACAATTAGGGATGGTAAATGAATTTGCTGTTCATGAACGAAAAATCATTATGGCTAGATCCTACATGATGAATCCAGGTGATTTTAAGGCGGGGGAAACATACGAAGTAGAAAGTGATCCCGAGCATTTGTTTTATATTGAATATATGAACGGTGTGTTTGCCTGGGGATACAGGAAAACTAGAAAAGGTGTGAAAGCCAGCGATGAAGAAGAAGCTCTGCCGATTTCTATGTTAGGGCAAAAAGTGGTTTAAGAATAAAGGAGCCGGGCACGTTTAAACGTGCCCGGTATTTTTAGTTGCGTTTACGCATTTGGATTTCAGTGATTTGGTCTGCTTGCGTTTGTTCTGTTTCCCCATTCACACGACTGCTCAAATGTTTGATGCTGCGGTGTGAATAGTTGGTAGAGGCTTTTGATTTGAAATTACGTTTACCCATGGTAATTCCTCCCTACATCGTTGACGTCACGGTGTCTCGATCTAGCCGCTCTTTCTTGAGGTTTACTATTGATCGTACCGTTTGGACGCTTCGCGAGATATTCGCTTTGGTCATCTGGTGAGTGCGTCATTTTTACATTAGGGAAATTCTTTGCCTTATTACGCATCAGTCATCCTCCTCATGAGTCTCTATGGAGAGACAGTATTAGTATGTACCTTCTTAGAGTCCGTATGTGTTACAATGGCAGTGTAAACATTGCCAAATATGGAGTGGTCACATGAATGAAATATACCAGCGGTTAGCTGAAAGATTATACGAGAAGAATCCGGAGCTGACAATAGATGAGGCGCGCACATGGGTGGAACTTTTATGGGAGGATTTTGAATCAACGCGAGCAAAGGCCGGTCATGATTATCAAGGGAAACAAGTCACAGAACAGATCGTTTTGCAGTGGATTCAACATTACGGCCCGAAGCTTCATGAGTTTGTAGCAACAAATCCCAAATACAAAGAAATGCTTGAGAAAAAAGGGTATCTTCATTAAAAAAGCGCATGGTTTAAAAAGGAGCCTCTCATCTTGAGAGACTCCTTCTTTATGTTCTCCTTACACTAACGATCCCTTTCACATCGGGCTTACTTTGTTTTGCAGCTTCTCTTCTGTAAACACCCATCCTGTATAGGAATTAAGAATTTTTAAATTGTCTCCATGCTCATCGTCAATTTGAGCCAGTGCAACAAACGGGTAACGTCCCCGTGAGCGATAGCGGAGATCAATGAACCTCACTTCTGTGTACTCATCATAGTAGCTCATTTCGTACCTATACACAGGGGAAAAGGATAAAAAGGCTTTGATGTTATGATCGGTTAAAGCTTTTTGAATGACCGGATCATCATAATCGATCGGTTTATTGGTGAATGTATCAAGGATAGTTAAATGACCATTCTCTGCCCTTCCTACGTAATAATGAGTAGGAGTAGTGATCGCAATTCTCCAAACATTCTGCTTCATGGTAGGAGAGGTCGCAATCTGTTTGACGTCCTTGATGTTTTCATGAATCAGACGAACAAGTTCTCTTTTGTCAAAGTACCTTTTCAGGTAATAGAGAGCGATGACAAAATATAAGATCAGCCATAAAGTTCCAGGGTTTGCCCCTAAATTCCATGCGACAATGCCTGCAATATGCAGGGTGAAAATATAGGGGTCGAATGTATTGATAAACCCATAAGCTACCCATCTTTTTGTAATAGGACGATACGCTTGGGTACCATAAGCATTAAATATATCAACGAACACATGTAGTATGACAGCAAGAAAAGTCCAAAGCCAAAGGTGCACAAAGTTTACCTCAGGAGTGAACAGATAAATGATGCTGGGGATGCTGATCCCCCAAAGAATCACAGCAGGAATAGAATGTGTGATGCCCCGGTGGTGCCGGATGTAGACTGCATTATTTCTCAATTTCAGTACCGTGTCTGAATCGGGCGCCTGTGAGCCAATCATTGTTCCGATAAGAACCGCATTAAAAAGCTCAGGGTCTGCATTGACAACGGGATCAAGCGTGGCCAGGCCCCCTAATGCGACGCCCATGACGACATGTGTGCCTGTATCCAAGTTTCATACCTCCTTTGGCAGGTCGGACGTTTCAACAGTAGTTTATCACGAAGGGTGAAGAAAGATGAAAAGAGCTGAAAGAGTTAAACATATTTTAAATAACTTCGACAAGGAATCCTACAGAAAGGACCTCATTCATTGGTTTAAAGAAGAGCAGCGGATTCTCCCTTGGCGGGAAAATCAAGATCCTTACCGGGTGTGGGTATCAGAAATTATGCTCCAACAAACACGTGTTGATACGGTCATTCCCTATTTTAATCATTTTATGGATAAGTTTCCTACACCTGACGCTTTAGCTCAGGCAGATGAACAGGAGGTCTTGAAAGCGTGGGAAGGCTTAGGATACTATTCCCGTGCGCGAAATTTGCAAAACGCTGTGAAAGAGGTTGTTTCAGAATACGGGGGAGTTGTTCCAGCTGATGCTGAAGAATTAGGCAGCCTCAAAGGCGTAGGCCCCTATACGCGAGGGGCTATCTTAAGTATTGCCTACGATATACCAGAACCAGCGGTCGACGGGAATGTGATGAGAGTCTTATCAAGAATTCTTTATGTTGAAGATGACATTAGCAAACAAAGTACGAGGAAGCTTTTTGAAGAGCTTGTGAGTGAATTGATATCAGAAGAGGATCCCTCTTCTTTTAATCAGGGATTGATGGAACTTGGAGCCCTGGTATGTACACCTAAAACCCCTTCCTGCATGCTGTGTCCAGTTCAGGAACACTGCAGAGCTTTCGATGAAGGAGTAGAAACAGAGCTCCCAGTTAAAGCTTCTAAAAAGAAACAGAAAAAATCTCCATATTTGCTGCTTCTCGTGGAAAATGAAAAGGGGGAGGTCCTGATCGAGCAAAGACCGGACATGGGTCTGCTCGCTTCCTTATGGCAGTACCCAATGGTCCCTCTTGAAGACGTGGGTCATGACGCGGTTGAGCATTGGTTTTATGGTGAATATGGTTTGAAAGTAGAAGTTGGAGAATCCGTAGATCACATCAAGCATGTATTTTCCCATTTGATATGGGAAATGGAAGTCATCAAGGTTACTGTAAAAGAAGGAACGCTTGACCATGAGCGCGCAAAATTCATTGCACCTGAAGACATGGATGACTTTCCATTTCCGGTATCCCATCAAAAAGCCCACCCTCATATTAATCGATGACAGGATGAGTGCCGGTGGTCCAAGTAGCTTCTTGCTGCTCCAAGCCACCGCGGCGCTTAATCTCCTCATTGATTTCACGTAACAGGGTAATTCCTTCTGAGTTCAAATACGGAGAAGACTGTGAAAGAGCATAGTGAAAGTAACCAAGCTCTTTTTCCTGCCACTCTTGTTTTGGTTCCATAGATAAAGCGGATAAATCTCGTCCCACATACATTGCATTCCATCCTCCTTCCTAGATACTTTATGTACATCTGACCTCCTCATACATGTAAATAGTCACCTGATGAAACGTAACAAACTTGTAATGTAAATGTAACGTAACTATCCCGCCCTTTATGTGACAAGGATTAGACAAAAAACGCCTTCGTTTGCTGAAGTTTTAGACTATTTACAATTCAGTGTCGTTTATGAATAATAAGTAATAGAACATAACGATTATCCATTTTGACTAATGCCATACATATGAGAGGGTTTTATAGATGAATAAAACAAAAGTGGTCACCGCTGTCTGTGGGTCTTTGATTGGAGCGTCATTGTGGGGAAGTTCCGTTTTTGCTGATGAATTACATAAGGTGAAATCCGGGGAAACGTTGTGGAGGATCAGCACGAAGTATGATGCCTCCGTATCCGAGATTAAAACATGGAACAAACTTGACTCAAACCTTATTCGTGTAGGACAAACCCTGGTCGTCGAAAAAGGATCTGATGATGCACCTAAATCACATTCAGAAAAGACAGAAACCGTTTCAACTACTACTTATAAAGTGAAGAGCGGAGATTCTCTATGGGCCATTGCTACTCGTTATGGTGTGTCTGTGTCAAAGTTGAAAGAATTGAACGGATTGACAAGTGACGTCATTTATTCCGGGCAAAAATTAACGGTGACAGGAGAAGCGGGTCATACAAAACCATCCGCTCCTGATCAAAAAGAAACAGCTGATGAACAGAAGTCCGAATCTAAACAAGAAGCCAAAGATACATATACTGTGAAGAGTGGAGATTCCCTATGGTTAATTGCTACAAAATATGGAATGTCTGTCTCTCATCTTAAGAGTCTGAATGACCTATCCAGCAATGTGATTTATTCTGGTCAACAATTAAAGATTTCGGGTGAAGTCACTTCTTCTCCAACACATACTTCTACAAAAAATGATACGAATTCGAGCACAGGTTTAATAGCCGAGGCGAAAAAGCATATAGGAACACCCTATCACTGGGGAGGTACAAGCCCGGCAGGTTTCGATTGCAGTGGTTTCCTTCAATACGTATTTGCTCAAGAAGGGATAAGTATACCGCGTACGGTAGCATCGATCTATGCGGATAGCAGAATGGATGCTGTAAGTGGTTCAAATCGTCAGGTAGGAGATCTTGTGTTTTTTGAAACCTATAAGCCAGGTGCTTCCCATGCCGGGATTTATGTAGGTAATAACAGTTTCATCCACACTGGGTCTACAAATGGTGTTGAAATTAGTTCATTGTCCAGCAACTACTGGAGTCAACGTTATATCGGTACGAAGAGATTATCCCATTAATTTTAAAACCGTTCCCAATACGAGGAGCGGTTTTTTTATATAAAAATTTTTGTTTTTTGGAATGAAACGACCACCTCCTGTACACAATAATTTTTGCGGAGGTGATAAACATGGCTAAGCAACCGAAACAAAACAAAACAGCAGCTGGTACAGACGTTAACCACGTGAAACAACAAAACCAACAAGCTGCACAAGGGAAATCCCAATACGGTGCTGAATTCGCTCAACAAACTGACGCGCAGCACGTACAGCAGCAGAACCAAAAATCTCAGGCTAAGAAAAAATAACCTGAGTGGTTGGTAGGTTGGCCAGGCTGCCTTTTAGCCTGTATCAATCCCCCGATTGAAGAAGTCGCCCCTTTAGCGGGCGGCTTCTTTTATTTACATACTTTTTTTCATGTTATTCAACTATACGGCAGGATTGTGGAAGACTCGATTTCGAGGTGTTTGTGTGGATTTAGGGGATCCGGGAAACAGCTCGCTTTCCATGGGGCGGGCGGTGAGCCTCCTCGGACTTCGTCCTTTGGGGTCTCACCTGTCCCACACGTCCTTTTGGTTATCCGGTTCCGGCGCCTAGCGGCTAGTGAGACTTCCCTCGCTTCTGTAGGATAAGTCAACATCGAATCGCTACGCTCTCCGTGTTTCCTTTATCTCCGCCAGCTCAGTCCAGTCCATACGCCGCTGATCGAGGCGCTTCCACACTTAAGGTAGGAGTCTCACCGTTTCCCTCCGCCCCTTCCCTCCGCCCCTTACCTTTATAAGTGTCTCGAAACCACTTGCGGAAAAAGGAGCTTTTATCTTGCAAGGAAAGAGATGCAATATGCATATTCACCCCAAATATAAATTAAAAAGCATAATATAGAGCGCTTTATGACTATAGATCGTGATTTGTTAAAGATTCTTATACTCGGTAAGGGGTTCGTTTCACGTACATATCGAATGGGGTGGTTGGGAAGCTGCGAGACTCCCGTGGGAGAAAGGAGATAGGCGAGATCCCGCAGGGCGTTAGCCCGAGGAAGCTCGCCACTCCCCCACAGGAAAGCGAGTAGCTTCCCAGCGACCCCTGAAGCTCAAACTTGGCAACGAACCCCGAAACATCTCTATACTGAGTCTTCCACTATAGGGAGCTTTTCTGGAAAAAGGGGGTGGTTATGGTGGATACTCCTGTCTCTGGTCCAATTGTTTTCAATCCACTTCATTTGTCGTTATAATAGGTAGAAGGTGAAATGGAATAGAAAGGGAAGGGGGGATTGTATGCCCGGCCCAGAAGCAGGTAAACGGATAGAAATCCAGAGCTATAAGCACAATGGGCAGTTACACCGAGTTTGGGACAGTACCACGATATTAAAAGGGACAAGACATGTGATCATCGGAGCTAATGACCGTACGGAAGTAACAGAAAGTGATGGCAGAAGATGGATCACCAGAGAACCGGCCATCTGCTATTTCCACTCTAAATATTGGTTCAACATTATCGGTATGTTAAGGAATGATGGAGTATATTACTACTGCAACATTAGTTCTCCCTTCGTTTATGAAGATGAAACCATCAAATATATTGATTATGACCTGGACGTGAAAATTTTCCCTGATATGACCTATAAAATACTTGATGAAGACGAATATGAACTTCATAAAATGCGGATGAACTATCCTCATGTGTTGGATCGTATCCTCTATAACAACATCGATATTTTAATCAGGTGGATTCGTCAGCGAAAAGGACCGTTTTCTCCGGAATTCATCGATCAGTGGTATGAAAGGTACTTAACGTATAGATAATGACCGATTGCGCACTTATAAAAAGTGCGCTTCGTTGTTGTTAGATAGGTTTAGAAAGAAGGTGTTGTTTTGGACAGTATAAAAAGGTATTTACGATTTGTGCAGCCTTACAAAGGGAAAATTATTTTCACTGTACTTATTGGAATTGTTAAATTCTCTATCCCTTTGTTAATGCCGCTCATTATTAAATATGTCATTGATGATATTATCAATGCGGAAGATATGACTCAGGCGGAACGACTGGATCAATTGCTTCTCATTTTAGGAGGAGCGTTTCTCATTTTCCTCATTTTGCGACCGCCGATTGAATATATTAGGCAGTACTTGGCGCAATGGATTGGGAGTAACATTTTATATGATATTAGAGAGAAGCTTTTCGACCATATCCAACGTTTAAGTTTACGCTTTTATTCTAGAACGAAAACGGGCGAAATCATCTCCCGCGTTATTCATGATGTGGAGCAGACGAAAACTTTCGTCATTACAGGCCTTATGAACATTTGGCTTGATATGATCACCATTGTTATTGCGATCATTATCATGTTGACGATGGACCCATGGTTGACGTTGGTATCTATTGCTTTGTTTCCTTTTTACGGATTTGCAGTCAAATATTTTTACGCGAGGTTACGAAAGCTTACCCGCGATCGTTCGCAGGCGCTTGCAGAAGTACAGGGGCATTTGCATGAGCGGGTACAGGGAGTTCCTGTAACTAGGAGTTTCGCTTTGGAGGATCATGAACAGGAACAGTTTGACGTGAAGAATAAGAACTTCCTTGATAAAGCGATCACCCATACCAACTGGAATGCCTACACCTATTCTGTGACCAATACAATTACAGATCTAGCTCCATTATTAGTCATTGCCTTCGCTGGGTATCAAGTCATTACAGGTTCCCTGACCGTCGGTACAATGGTTGCTTTTGTCGGTTATATGGATCGGGTGTATAATCCGCTTCGCCGCCTCGTCAATTCAGCGACCGTGCTTACTCAATCCATCGCCTCCATGGATCGGGTTTTTGAATTCGTGGATGAAAAATATGACATCGTCGATAAACCGGGTGCAAAGAAAATGGAACATGTGAGAGGCGATGTCAAAGTAGAGGATGTTTCCTTTAGATATGATGAAGAGGACCCACTTGTCCTTAAAAATGTCAACCTGGACATTAAACAAGGCGAAACCATCGCTTTTGTCGGGATGAGTGGAGGAGGAAAGTCGACGCTGATTAGTTTAATCCCTCGTTTCTATGATGTCACTGCAGGGAGCATCTCTATTGATGGAACAGATATTAGAGACTTTGAAGCCAGATCTCTCAGAGATAACATCGGAATGGTGCTTCAGGATAATATCCTCTTCAGTGAATCCATTGCGATGAATATTAGAATGGGAAACCCGGATGCTACCGATGAACAGATGATCGAGGCTGCTAAAGCAGCTAATGCCCATGACTTCATCATGGAACTTCCAAACGGCTATGATACGTTAGTCGGTGAAAGAGGAGTTAAATTATCTGGAGGGCAAAAGCAAAGGGTCGCAATAGCGCGGGTATTCTTGAAAAACCCACCGCTGCTCGTTTTGGATGAAGCGACTTCTGCTCTTGATTTGGAAAGTGAGCACCTTATTCAAAATGCTCTTGAACGCTTGGCTTCTGAGCGGACAACCTTTATCGTGGCTCACAGACTTTCTACCATTACTCATGCGGACCGAATTGTTCACATTGAGAACGGGGAAATCGTAGAGGTCGGTTCTCACCAGGAGTTAATGAAGAAACAAGGTCATTATTATGACCTGTATCAAGTGCAGGAACTGGATGATCATAAACAGGAATATATGGGGACGTAATCAATAGCTCAAGGTTTAAACCTTGAGCTATTTTTTATGGGAGACAAAAGAAGCCGAGTATGTCTGACATACTCGGCTTGTGTTTTTTATTTTTCTGATGTCTGGATAAAGTCATCCTGATGGTGTGCCTGGTAACTTTTGAGTAACTTCTTGAGCCGCTCCAACTGATAGTGGTACTCCATCAATTGCGAGGCAAGGGGAAGGAAGACCAGTTTATCAGGATTGTTGCTTTCTTCGTAAACGCTCATCAGTCGTTCAACGAGCATAGGAATGTCGGGTTCTTCAATCCGTCTTAATGATTGTTTATGCGTGTTCTTAATGCGGCCTTTAAGACTCAGAATTAATTTTTCATGTGCGTTGATCAGTTTATCCAGTTCTTGTACAACAGCATCTTGAAACTGTTCTGGAATTTGTTCAATTTTGTGTTCCAACCTGTAAAAAGCTTTCAGGACATCGAAAGATTTTTTGGTCGTTGTAATCAATTGACGGAAAAGCACCATTTTTCTCCCTTTAGAGAAATGACTCCCTTTGAAATACGTTCTTTCTTCTGAGTAGAGAAGATAGGTATGGTCAACCCAACGCATATCATCCTGAATTCTGGTGATTTCATATTTAAGAGCTGGTTCATCAGATAAATTCCTTGTCGTCACTCTCAGCCATTGCAAAATATCATTGGTCGCACGGTCAATTTTCGTGAACAGCCTTGTTTCGTATCGTGGTGGAAGAAAGACAAGGTTGACGATAAATGCCGCAAGGATCCCGAGCAGCATGGAAGTGAACCTGGAACCTGCGAAGTATAAAAAGGTTTGGTCCGTCGAGTCCATTAGGGCAATGACAGCAACAACCGCTAGAGCGATCGTGTTTTCGTTCATTTTCAATGTCGTTGTTAATCCAATGACAAGGATGATTGCAAACCCTACGATGAATGGGTCGTTGCCGAGAGTAAAGACGGCAACAATAGCAATCAACGCACCGATTGTGTTTCCTTGTACTTGCTCGATGATGGATTGATAGGAACGATAAATGGAAGGTTGAATGGAAAAGACGACAGCGATCGCAGCGAGTAGAGGGGATACGAAACCGATCAAATGCCCAATATAAAGGGCAATCCCTACAGCTAACCCTGTCTTCATCATACGTGCGCCTAATTTCATGGAAGACATCATCCTTTAAACGTAAAAATATCTTATGAACAAAAATCGCCCATAAGAGACTCTCATAATGAAAAGTCGGATGCTCCCATTATACATCATTTCATAAGGAGGAAAACAAAAGAAAAAGCTTATGCGCGATCCGCATAAGCCAAAGGGGAACCAGCCTAAGCTGGAACCTATGAAAAGGGAAAGAAATGAAACAAAGATCATAATTCGTGGGAATATTCAGAATTATGTATATATAATAGCATGAAGATTTTATATAATCAACAAAATATTCAGAAAAAACAGCGGAAAAAATCTCCCCTGGTGGACAGGGGAGGGGCAGGCTAATCATTGGCCATGGTTCGGAAGGTTTTCTCGACGGCTTTTAATGTTTGATCGATATCTTCATCTGTATGAGCGGTGGTCAGGAACCATGCCTCGTATTTCGATGGAGCGAGATTGATTCCTTCAGCGAGCATAAGTTTGAAGAAGCGGGCGAATCGATCACCATCCGTATTCTCTGCCTGCTCATAATTTTCGACTTTTTCATCCGTGAAATATACGGTTAAAGCACCTTTCAAGCGATTGATCTGAATTTGTACGCCGTTATCTTCGGCATGTGCTAGAATGCCTTCTTCTAAACGTTCGCCAAGCCTGTCCATTTCCTCATATACCCCTTCTTCCTGGAGTACCTCAAGACAAGCAATTCCAGCAGACATGGAAGCAGGATTCCCTGCCATCGTCCCTGCCTGATAGGCTGGTCCCAGTGGAGCGACTTGTTCCATAATGTCTGCACGGCCACCGTATGCGCCAATCGGAAGTCCGCCACCGATGATTTTGCCCATCGCTGTCATGTCAGGTTCTATATCTAACAGTTGCTGAGCACTTCCGTATGTAAAACGAAAAGCGGTGATGACTTCATCATAAATAACAAGAGCTCCGGCATCGTGAGTCAGTTTATTCACTTCTTGCAGGAAACCGGGTTTAGGTTCTACGATTCCGAAGTTTCCTACTATTGGTTCGACAAGGACACCTGCAATTTCGTCGCCGAATTTTTCAATCGCTTGTTTGAAAGGTTCGATATCATTAAAAGGAACTGTAATGACATCCTGAGCAATCGATGCAGGTACACCTGCGGAATCCGGTGTACCTAAAGTTGATGGACCAGAACCTGCAGCTACGAGGACTAAATCAGAGTGACCGTGATAACATCCGGCGAATTTAATGATTTTGTTTCTTCCGGTATAGGCGCGGGCAACTCGTATGGTTGTCATGACTGCTTCTGTACCGGAATTGACGAACCTTACTTTATCCAGTGAAGGAATGGCATCTTTAAGCATTTTAGCAAAGCGGTTTTCGAGAACGGTCGGGGTTCCGTATAGTACACCATTCTGCGCAGCTGTGGTTATGGCTTCTGTGATATGCGGGTGAGCATGTCCCGTAATAATAGGGCCATATGCACCTAAGTAATCGATATATTCATTTCCGTCGACATCATAGAAACGGGACCCTTCAGCCCTGTCCATATAAACAGGAGTTCCGCCGCCTACGCCTTTATACGCGCGGGAAGGAGAGTTGACGCCCCCGACGATATGTTCTTTTGCTTCATTATATAAGTGTTCCGACTTATTGAAATTCATCATTTGCCTCCTAAACAATCCTTTTCACAGATTATTGTAGCATGCTTGTCCATCATATATTACAAAGGTGCTTCCCGGATCATGGACCCGGAAAGCATTCTTTGAAAGGTTCCTTCACTCTAGAGCGTTGAAACAGTAGTCCGATCGATTACGAGGAAAGTTACACTGAGCGCACATGGGGCTCAGTGCGAGCTGTTCTTAGTATAGGAATGCTGCACCAACGATGATTAGAAGGATGAAAAGAACAACGATTAGCGCAAAGCCTCCGCCATATCCGTAACCCATTCACAATTCCCCCTTTCCATTGTTTACTGTATCTTATGCAGACTTTCATCCGCGGGCTGTGCGTTCGCCCGGTTTTGTCTGAAAAATGGACCTTCAACCAGTTCGGCTGAAAGGCAGGGCATAAAAGACCCCTTGCATTCATATGAACAAGTAGGGCTTGTTTACTCGTTTTAAAAGGGGCATATCTATGATTACGATCATTATTTCTACTCTTTCCCTCGCACTAATTGGAGTGAGCCTAAGACAGATTTTTCACTCCCTTGAATTCGAACACAAAATATTTTCTGTTCAACTCTTTGTGTCCGTGATGATGTTATATACGATTGTCATGGTTGGCTTTGGGATAATCTATGCTGCGCTGATCCTTCAAGGGGTAGAAGTGTACAAGGCAGACACTCCATTCCTACAGGAGAACTGGACCCAGGAGATGATAAGGAGTGTGTATTTCAGCGGTGTGACTTTATTTACTGTCGGCTATGGTGATTTGACACCTGTAGGGATTGGAAAATGGATTGCAATTACCGAGGCGATGGTGGGGTATACATTACCGGCTGCTCTGGTTGCTAAAGTTTGGTTGAAGCATAAAGAGGAACGCTGAAGTTGGAAGTTTGTCTAGTTTTAAGGTAACCTAAGTGGTAGAAACCATTTAGGAGGGTCTTACCATGACAGTTGAAAAAGGAAAACAAGTACAAGACTTCACACTACCAGCAAACAGCGGCGAATCCGTGTCCCTTTCTGATTATAAAGGGAAGAATGTAGTCCTTTATTTTTACCCTAAAGACATGACTCCTGGTTGCACGACGGAGGCTTGTGATTTCCGTGATCATCACGAAAGCTTTGAAGATCTCGATGCCGTCATCTTAGGTGTCAGCCCTGATCCAGTCGAATCCCATGAAAAATTCATCAACAAGCATGATCTGCCATTCCTTCTGCTTGCAGATGAGGATCATCAAGTGGCTGAACAGTTTGGTGTTTGGAAACTGAAGAAGAACTTCGGAAAAGAATATTATGGCATCGAACGTTCCACCTTTATCATCGACAAAGAAGGTAAACTTGCAGAAGAGTACCGAAAAGTTAAGGTTCAAGGACACGTCGAATCCGCTCTAGAGTATATCAGAGAAAACTTATCGTAAAATCAACCGAACCATAGTCTACAAGTGACTATGGTTTCTTTATCGTCTAATATAGAAGAAAAGGGGAAGGAGTTGATTTCATGAAGATTGTTTCTGCCATAAAAAGAGTCCCGGATGAAATCCAACTGAGGCTTCAAACGCGTTTTCCCGAGGCTTCTTTCATTTTTTGTCATGGAATGGGGGAAGCGAAATACTATCTTGAGGAAGCGGACGTCTTCATTACATATGGAGAAGACTTGGACAGAGAAAAGATTCAGTCAGCCAAGAAACTGAAATGGATTATGGTGTTATCTGCAGGAATGGACAGAATGCCATTTGAAGAAATTGCCAAAAGAGACATTCTCGTGACGAATGTAAGGGGCATTCATGCACAACCTATGGCAGAGTACGCGATTTCCATGTTGCTGCAAGTCTCTCGTAAAGCGAAGACCCTCATGCAACAAGAAGTGAAAGCAGAATGGAGCCGACGCCCCGTAATGAATGAAATAAGCGGACGGACAATGATTCTCCTCGGAACAGGAGCCATTCAGCAGGAAGTCGCCCGTTTAGCAAAAGCCTTTCAAATGAAAACGATTGGTGTATCAAAGTCAGGGAAAAAGAAGCCGAATTTCGACCAGACTTTCCCGGTGCAACAATTGGAACTTGTCCTTCCTCTAGCTGATTTCGTTGTAGCTGCGCTCCCGAGTACGCCGGGCACTAGATATCTACTTGAGGAGAAACACTTTAAAGAAATGCCTAAACGCTCTATTTTTCTAAATATGGGAAGAGGGGACTTAGTTTCAACAGAAGTGATTCTGAATGCGGTGCGTCAAAAAGAAATTACACATGCTGTGCTTGATGTCTTTGAGGAGGAACCCTTACCTGAAGACCACCCGCTGTGGCGGGAAGAAAATGTAACGGTAACACCGCACTTATCAGGAATCTCTCCTCAGTATGTTCCGAGAGGGTTCGATCTCTTTGAAAAGAACCTGTCTGTTTTTATAAGTGGAGAAGGGGAATTAAGAAATATTATTGATCCAAAACGGGGGTATTAAGGATGAGAATTTACACACGTTCAGGGGATAAAGGGGAAACTTCTTTAATATATGGTCAACGAGTAGCTAAAAATGATATTCGAGTAGAGGCGTATGGCACATGTGATGAGGCGAACTCAATGATCGGTCTTGCTCTCAGCCACTTGAATCATGAAGAGTGGACGGAAAAGGAAGCCTTTTTGCAAACCTTCCAGAAAATCCAGACGATCTTGTTTCATGTCGGAGCAGAACTGGCTACGCCTAAAGGGAAAGATGTCATGTGGAAACTGAAAAAAGAGCATATTGATGAGTTGGAAAAACAAATTGATGAATGGGATCAGTCACTTGAGCCTTTGAAGAATTTCATCTTACCTTCCGGGCATCAGGCATCTGCTGCTCTTCACCTTGCTCGTACGGTGGTTCGCCGGGCAGAGAGGATAACAGTGGCTTTAGAAGACGAATTAGATAACCAGTTAGTGGTGTCTTATTTGAATCGACTGTCAGATTTTCTCTTCGTAGCGGCTCGTTATGTGAATCATCAACTTGGAGGAACTGAGACACCTCTAGATCCGGATGTATGATAAACCAACTTTTTGAGCAGTGCTTTATATTGACAATTCCTTAATGGAGAGGTTACACTAATTGTAAGGATTCTAATTTAATAATATTATAAATCAAGAATCAGTTTATGAAAGCGAGGTGCATGACTGTGTCAGACCATCGACTCCAAGATGCCATTGATACACTGAAAGGCTCTGGTGTACGAATTACTCCACAGCGTCATGCGGTGCTTGAATACCTGCTGAATTCTATGACTCACCCAACAGCTGATGAAATTTATAAAGCTTTAGAAAGTAAATTTCCTAATATGAGTGTAGCTACGGTTTATAACAATCTCCGTGTATTCAGAGAAATCGGACTCGTACGGGAGCTTACTTACGGTGATTCTTCAAGCCGCTTTGATTGTAATACAAGTGATCACTATCATGCGATTTGCGAATCATGCGGTAAAATCGTTGACTTCCACTATCCAAGTTTGAACGAAGTGGAATCATTAGCTGAACAGGTGACTGGATTTAATGTAAGTCATCATCGCATGGAAGTCTATGGAACGTGCACAGAATGCCAATCGAATAACGCTCACTAAAACTGGAAGCGCTAGGCTTTCAGTTTTTTATTGCTGAACTATAAAAGAAAAGCTCCACTGCATCTGCAGTGGAGCTTTTTGATTGAAGTCGCTTTTAACCAGTCATTTATTGCTGGCCTTGCGTTTCCTTCTGATACCGTTTTTTATTGTATTTCTCATCAAAATCTTTTCCTTCTAAAGACTTGTCCATCGTCAGTGGCTGATCACAATGCATGCACGCATCCACACGCCCGAGCATCTTGGTCGGTTTTTTACAGGATGGACAAACAATCTGTACAGTTTTCGTGGACAGCATCCCGATCCAGAAGTACACAACTGTACTGAGGCCGACAAAACCCACGCCTAATATCATGAATGTAGCCATTGCCCACATCGTATCCTTGAATAACAATCCGATGTACATGACTCCTATACCAAGGAAGATCAGCCAGAAAGCAAAGGAACGAATCTTATTGATTTTGCTGCTGTATTTTAACGCCACTCAGGGTCCCTCCTTACTATCTACCACGTAGTATAGCATATTTTCTTCAGGCAAATATAATAGGAAAAAAGGATTTTGCCTAAACATAGCGAATAAACACAAAGAAAGGGAAATTGAATGTGGGGGAAAGAATATGGAAGATCTATTGCGCCCGATTTATCAAGAAAAAGCCAGTCAAAGTAACACACTGGGTATTCTTATATTAGAAAAGAAGAAACCGATTAGTCCTGTAACAGATAATTTTGATGTTATTCTATTCATTATTGTTAGGGACGCGGAGGAATTATGGTATGTAAAACATTATGAATTTGAAAATAAATCAGCAGCGATGCATATAGTGGATGAAAAGCTTCTTCAGCATTGGATCGATACAAGTTCATATCGTCGAGCTGTAGAATGGGTCATTAACGGCAACATCATTTTTGAGAGAAATGAGTATCTAACGATCCTGAAGGAACATTTGCGGGAGTTCCCACAACAAACCCGCAACTTAAAGAAGGCGATTGAATTTGCTAAGTTGATTCGTAGTTACAGCGAATCAAAAGATTTGTATGATTCCAAGCAGTATCTGGATTCTTATAGTCGCATGGTTAACTCTCTCCATTATCTAGCACGGTTATCCATAATTGAAAAAGGGTTCCATCCAGAAGTGACAGTATGGAACCAGGTGAAGCGGATTGAACCAGAAATCTATAAACTTTACCAGGAACTTATTGAAAGTGGTGAACCGACAGAAAAAAGAATACAGCTCATGATCCTGGCTGTTGAACACTCAATTAGTAAAAGATCCAGAGCGAGTGCGCAGCATTTACTGCAGCTTATGAGTGAAAGAGAAGAGCCTTGGTCATTTGGAGAGCTGAAAGTGCATCCTGAAATACAAGAATACATTTTGGACTTATCCTCAATGATTGAATATCTTGTAGATCATGATGTCATTGAAGTTGTACCTCAAGATACAAAGGGACCGCAAATATTCCATAGACGATACAAGCCTGTCGAAAAATATGTAGATCAGTAAAAGAAACCCTCTTCTGAGTTCGAAACAGGAGAGGGGATCTTTTTTATAAAAAGTTATTGACGGGATAATTCACACCATGCTATATTAATAAGCGTCGCATTAAGAGAGCGGCAACGAGCTAAACAAAATCATGAAAAAAGTTGTTGACACAAAACAACAGACATGATAAATTATTACTTGTCGCATTAAGAGAGTGGCAAGCCGCGAACGGCTCACAGAAAAATAAATTGCAAAAAGTTGTTGACACAAACAACCGAACGCGATATAATGATTGAGTCGCTGTTTTTAAGCGGCGAACAAAACATTTGATCTTTGAAAACTGAACGAACCAACCAGTACGTCAAAACATTTCTTCTTTATAGAAGAGATTTGAAACAAAGCACATTCGGTGTGCAAATGAGCAAGTCAAACTTAACTTTTATGGAGAGTTTGATCCTGGCTCAGGACGAACGCTGGCGGCGTGCCTAATACATGCAAGTCGAGCGCGGGAAGCGAGTGGATCCCTTCGGGGTGAAGCTCGTGGAACGAGCGGCGGACGGGTGAGTAACACGTGGGCAACCTGCCTGTAAGATCGGAATAACCCCGGGAAACCGGGGCTAATGCCGGGTAATACTTTCTTTCGCATGAAGGAAAGTTGAAAGATGGCTTCTCGCTATCACTTACAGATGGGCCCGCGGCGCATTAGCTAGTTGGTGAGGTAACGGCTCACCAAGGCGACGATGCGTAGCCGACCTGAGAGGGTGATCGGCCACACTGGGACTGAGACACGGCCCAGACTCCTACGGGAGGCAGCAGTAGGGAATCTTCCGCAATGGACGAAAGTCTGACGGAGCAACGCCGCGTGAACGATGAAGGTCTTCGGATCGTAAAGTTCTGTTGTTAGGGAAGAACAAGTACCGTTCGAACAGGGCGGTACCTTGACGGTACCTAACGAGGAAGCCCCGGCTAACTACGTGCCAGCAGCCGCGGTAATACGTAGGGGGCAAGCGTTGTCCGGAATTATTGGGCGTAAAGCGCGCGCAGGCGGTTCCTTAAGTCTGATGTGAAAGCCCACGGCTCAACCGTGGAGGGTCATTGGAAACTGGGGAACTTGAGGACAGAAGAGGAGAGTGGAATTCCACGTGTAGCGGTGAAATGCGTAGATATGTGGAGGAACACTAGTGGCGAAGGCGACTCTCTGGTCTGTTTCTGACGCTGAGGTGCGAAAGCGTGGGTAGCAAACAGGATTAGATACCCTGGTAGTCCACGCCGTAAACGATGAGTGCTAGGTGTTAGGGGGCTTCCACCCCTTAGTGCTGAAGTTAACGCATTAAGCACTCCGCCTGGGGAGTACGGCCGCAAGGCTGAAACTCAAAGGAATTGACGGGGGCCCGCACAAGCGGTGGAGCATGTGGTTTAATTCGAAGCAACGCGAAGAACCTTACCAGGTCTTGACATCCTTGGACAATCCTAGAGATAGGACTTTCCCTTCGGGGATCAAGTGACAGGTGGTGCATGGTTGTCGTCAGCTCGTGTCGTGAGATGTTGGGTTAAGTCCCGCAACGAGCGCAACCCCTAATCTTAGTTGCCAGCATTCAGTTGGGCACTCTAAGGTGACTGCCGGTGACAAACCGGAGGAAGGCGGGGATGACGTCAAATCATCATGCCCCTTATGACCTGGGCTACACACGTGCTACAATGGATGGTACAAAGGGCAGCGAAGCCGCGAGGTGTAGCAAATCCCATAAAACCATTCTCAGTTCGGATTGCAGGCTGCAACTCGCCTGCATGAAGCCGGAATCGCTAGTAATCGCGGATCAGCATGCCGCGGTGAATACGTTCCCGGGCCTTGTACACACCGCCCGTCACACCACGAGAGTTGGCAACACCCGAAGTCGGTGAGGTAACCTTTTTGGAGCCAGCCGCCGAAGGTGGGGCCAATGATTGGGGTGAAGTCGTAACAAGGTAGCCGTATCGGAAGGTGCGGCTGGATCACCTCCTTTCTAAGGATATTACGGAAACGTACTGTGTTGGTTGTTCAGTTTTGAGAGATCAAACGATCTTTCAACTTGTGAACCTTGAAAACTGGATAAGGAATCATTGTTTCATCTAACGATGAGACATTTGATGACAAGACATCTAATTGAAATTGTAAACGTCTTTTCACGAAGATAGTTAAGTGAATAAGGGCGCACGGTGGATGCCTTGGTACTAGGAGCCGATGAAGGACGGGACTAACACCGATATGCTCCGGCGAGCCGTAAGTAGGCTTTGACCCGGAGATTTCCGAATGGGGAAACCCACTGTTCGTAATGGAACAGTATCCTATACTGAATACATAGGTATAGGCAGGCACACCCGGGGAACTGAAACATCTAAGTACCCGGAGGAAGAGAAAGCAAACGCGA